>NZ_JAJEKD010000015.1:0-1878916 GCF_021029645.1 Priestia sp. TSO9 | reverse complement strand
CCTGATAAGCGTGAGGTCGGTGGTTCGAGTCCACTTAGGCCCACCATATTCCACAGTAGCTCAGTGGTAGAGCTATCGGCTGTTAACCGATCGGTCGTAGGTTCGAGTCCTACCTGTGGAGCCATACGGAGAAGTACTCAAGTGGCTGAAGAGGCGCCCCTGCTAAGGGTGTAGGTCGTGTAAGCGGCGCGAGGGTTCAAATCCCTCCTTCTCCGCCAGTCGTTTTAAATTTAAATATGGCCCGTTGGTCAAGCGGTTAAGACACCGCCCTTTCACGGCGGTAACACGGGTTCGAATCCCGTACGGGTCATCTCAAAAAGGTTTGCATATATGCAAACCTTTTTTATTTGCGCTTTTTTAAAGATTAAGTAAACAGAAATAATAGTTAGGAATAATTACCATGAATTTTCAGAATAAAAAGTAAGTTTTAAGCAGGATTTTCCCTATGTTATATGGAATTATTCATAAAGTAATAAAGTATGAAGAGTATGGGATAAAGAGCAATTTAAAAGAACATTTATTCTATTATATTTGTAGAAAAGGTTTATGTTTTTACTGTAAAAGGGAATGAGTGGTAAGAAGCATGTATTATGTGCGTATATTATGTTTGAAGTTAAAGGGGTGGCAAAAGTGAATCTAGCGGTTCAGCCTACTGAATTTGATGTTCATTTGTATCACGAAGGAAACTTATTTCGCAGTTACTCTATTTTCGGTGCGCATCAGGTAACGGTAGAAGGAATTGAAGGCGTACGATTTTGCGTGTGGGCACCTCATGCAAAGGGTGTAAGCGTTGTAGGTGATTTTAATAAATGGAACGGTTTTCAACATTCAATGGTTAAAGTTAATGAAGAAGGTATTTGGATGACATTTATCCCTGAATTAGAACAAGGGACTATTTATAAATATGAAATCATTACACAAAGCAATCAAAAAAAATTAAAAGCAGATCCATACGCTTTCTTCAGTGAAGTACGTCCAAACACTGCGTCTATTGTTTACTCATTGGATGGGTACAAATGGAACGATCAATATTGGCGTAGAAAGAAAAAACAGCAAAATATATATGAAAGACCACTGTGTATTTACGAGCTGCATGCAGGGTCTTGGAGGACTCATGAAGATGGCAGCCTTTATACATATAGTGAATTAGCACAGGAGCTTATTCCTTATATTGCTGAACAAGGTTTTACACATATTGAGTTATTACCAGTCATTGAGCATCCGCTCGACCGATCCTGGGGATATCAAGGAATTGGATACTATTCTGCTACCAGTCGATACGGTACACCTAAAGAGTTGATGAACTTTATAGATGAGTGTCATCAAAACAATATAGGGGTTCTTTTAGATTGGGTACCCGGGCATTTTTGTAAGGATGAACATGGTCTGTATATGTTCGATGGAGAACCTACTTATGAATACAAACAAGAACCCGATCGTGAAAACTACGTTTGGGGAACAGCTAATTTCGATTTAGGAAAGCCTGAAGTACAAAGTTTTCTGATTTCGAATGCTTTGTTTTGGTTGGAGTACTTCCATATAGATGGATTTCGAGTAGATGCTGTAGCTAATATGCTTTATTGGCAAAATTCTTCTGGAAAAGCAGTGAATGATGGAGCTGTCAGCTTCTTGAAAAAGTTGAATGAAGCTGTTTTTGAATCTGATGAAACGGTATTAATGATGGCAGAAGATTCAACGGACTGGCCGCTTGTTACAGCACCTACGTATGAGGGCGGTTTAGGCTTTAATTATAAGTGGAACATGGGATGGATGAATGACGTTTTAACATACATGGAAGCTGGCGTGGAAAGACGTCCCTATCTTCACGATAAAATGACCTTTTCCCTAATGTATGCGTTTAACGAAAACTTTATTTTGCCGCTTTCTCATGATGAAGTCGTACATGGGAAAAAATCATTACTTAATAAAATGCCAGGTGATTACTGGCGCAAGTTTGCACAGCTTCGACTGCTATATGGATATTTCTTTGCACACCCTGGGAAAAAGCTTTTATTTATGGGCGGAGAGTTTGGCCAATTTGATGAGTGGAAAGATTTAGAGGAGTTGGATTGGATGCTTTATGACTTTGACATGCATCGCAATCTTAACGGATATATGAAGGATCTCATCAAGATTTATAAAAGAAGCAAGCCTTTATACGAATTAGACCATAATCCAGATGGATTTGAATGGATTGATGTTAACAACCATCATCAACAAATTTTCTCTTTTATTCGTAAGTCGAAAGAAAATCAAGAGATTTTTATAGTTGTTAGCAATTTTTCTGAGCATCCATATCATTCTTACAAAGTTGGAGTTCCAGTTGAGACAGAGTACATTGAAGTTATTAACAGTGATGACGAAGTGTACGGCGGTTCAGGCATTGTAAATAAAAAGGCACTAAAATCAGTGGATGAATCGTTTCACGGCCAACCTTTTTGCATTGAAATGAATATTCCGCCGTTTGGCATTAGTATACTACGAGCAAAGAGAAAACGAGGGGAGAGAAAACAACATGTTAAAAAAGAAATGCGTAGCGATGTTATTGGCAGGAGGAAAAGGTAGTCGGCTAAGTTCGCTTACAAAAAATCTAGCAAAGCCAGCTGTACCATTTGGTGGTAAGTATCGAATTATTGATTTTGCTTTAAGTAATTGTACAAATTCAGGTATTGAAACAGTAGGTGTATTAACCCAATATCAACCGCTAGTTCTCAATTCATACATTGGAATCGGAAGCGCTTGGGATTTGGACCGACGGAATGGTGGCGTCACGGTATTGCCTCCATATGCAGAGTCAGATGGAGTAAAGTGGTATAAAGGCACGGCTAGTGCTATTTATGAAAATTTAAACTATTTGACACAATATGATCCTGAGTACGTACTGATTCTATCAGGTGATCACATTTATAAAATGAACTATGAAAATATGCTTGATTATCATATAAACAAAGAAGCAGACGTAACGATTTCTGTTATTGAAGTACCTTGGGAAGAAGCGAGCCGCTTTGGTATTTTAAATACAAATAGTGATCTAGACGTAATGGAGTTCGATGAAAAACCACAGCGTCCTAAAAATAATCTAGCTTCCATGGGAATTTATATTTTTAAATGGAGTATTTTAAAAGAATATTTAGAAATGGATGCACGCAATCCGTATTCAAGCCATGATTTTGGTAAAGATGTTATTCCGCTTTTACTAGATGAAAAGAAAAAGCTAATTGCATACCCATTCCAAGGTTATTGGAAAGATGTAGGAACTGTAAAAAGCTTGTGGGAAGCGAATATGGATTTGTTATGTGATAAAGATGAGCTTAATTTATTTGACTCTTCATGGAAAGTATACTCTGTTAACCCTAATCAGCCTCCTCAATATATCGCGCCAAACGCCTGCGTGGTGGAGTCATTAGTAAATGAAGGGTGCGTTGTCGAAGGAAACGTAGAGCAGTCCGTGTTATTTCCAGGTGTACAAATCGGCTCAGGTTCTGAGGTTAAGAAAACGGTTGTCATGCCTACTGCAAAGATAGGTTCTAACGTATATATTGAAAACGCAATTGTTCCATCGGATATTGAAGTTCCAGACGGTACTATTATTCGACCGACCAAAGGAAGCGAAGAAGTAATTCTTGTTACTCAAGAATTGATTGAATCAGTTGCTAAATGCATTTAACGAACAGAGAGGATGAACGACATTGAATAATCAAATGCTTGGTATTATTGATGCTTGTACAAACACAACAGCGCTGCAGCCTTTAACTTTTTATAGATCGATTGCTGCCATTCCTTTTGCAGGGCGCTATCGATTAATCGATTTTACGCTTTCTAATATGGTGAACTCTGGAATTTCGAGCGTTGCCATTTTTCCTCGTGACCGCTACCGCGCATTGATGGATCATATAGGTTCAGGAAAAGAATGGGATTTGGATCGAAAGCGAGATGGATTGTTTATCTTCCCTCCTATGACAAGTGATTTACACTTAGAAAGTCCATCACTATTCACGCAGTTCCGTTACCATATTGATTATTTCTTAAGAAGTAAGCAGGAATACGTATTAATTGCGAATAGTTATACGATATGTACAGTTGACTTTGAGCACGTGCTACAACGTCATATTGCTTCAAATGCAGATATTACTGAAATGAAGCAGGGTGATAAATCGCTTAATATGTATATTATTAATAAATCGATTTTAGTTAATATTTTGCAAAATGAATCGCATGATTTTTATACGATTAAAGAAATGGTTCGATATATGGCACAATCTCATCGTGTAGAAAAGTATGAGCACCATGGATATACGGCTGAGATTTCTAGCTTAGATGCCTACTATAAAACAAGTATGGAAATTTTATCTCCAGATGTTTGGAAGCAGCTATTTATTAACGAACGTCCTGTTTTCACTAAAGTAAAAGATGAACCGCCTACTCGTTACGCAAAAAAAGCGGTTGTGAAAAACTCAATGATCGCAAACGGGTGCGTGATTGAAGGGTATGTGGAAAATAGTATTATCTTCCGAGGCGTTAAAATTGGAAAAGGTACGGTCGTTAAGAATAGCATTGTGATGCAAAAAGGCGTTATTTTAGAAAATAGTGTATTAGAAAATGTTGTTTTAGACAAAGATGTGAAAATAGGAAGTAATGAAACGTTGCTAGGTGAGTCAGGTCTACCTAGAGTCATTGCTAAAGGAACAACTCAAGGAGCGTTGATGAAGTCGTGAATGTATTATTTGCTGTATCAGAATGTGTACCTTTTATTAAAACAGGAGGATTAGCAGACGTAGCTGGTGCCCTGCCTAAAGAATTAAAAAAGTTAGGAACGAACGTATGTGTAGTCATGCCAAAGTACGGAACGATTCCTCAACATTATCAAGATGAAATGGTGATTGAAAAAGTTATTCATGTGCAGGTTGGGTGGAGAAGACAGTACTGCGGAATTGAATCGTTAACGATGGATGGCGTTAAATATATTTTCATTGATAATGAATATTATTTTAAAAGAGATAGCTTATATGGGCACTACGATGACGCTGAACGATTTGCTTTTTTCAGTAGAGCTGTGCTTGAAGCTATCCCATTTTTAGAGAATGAGCCTGATATTATTCATTGTCACGACTGGCATACGGCTATGATTCCATTTTTACTTCGTGCTAATTATGATATGTATGATCATATTCAGACGGTCTTTACGATTCATAACTTGCAATTCCAAGGAATTTTCCCTAAGAGCAATTTATATGAGTTATTAAATTTAAATGATTATTATTTTACTACAAGCCAGCTCGAGTTTTATGGGAATATTAATTTTATGAAAGCTGCGCTTGTATCAGCTGATAAAATTACCACGGTAAGTCCTACATATCGAGATGAAATTCAAATGCCATATTACGGAGAAAGTTTAGATGGATTATTGCGTCAGCGAAATCAAGATTTGATTGGGATTGTAAATGGAATCGATGAAGAAGCTTATAGCCCAGACGCAGATCAGCTTATATCTTATCCTTATTCGGTAGAAGAGATTGAAGGAAAATATAAAAATAAAAAAGAGCTCCAGCGCTATCTTGAATTAGAAGAAAATAAGGATGTTCCAATTATTTCGATGGTTACAAGGTTAACTCAGCAGAAGGGATTGGATTTAGTTAAGCACGTTTTCCATGAGACGGTTAACTTAGGGGCCCAAATTGTTATTTTAGGAACTGGAGAACACGAGTTTGAGCAGTTTTTCCGTGAGATGGAAGATACGTACCCGCAACAAGTAAAAGCCATTATTGGTTTTAATGAGGAACTTGCTCATAAAGTTTATGCCGGTACGGATTTATTTTTAATGCCTTCCCGTTTTGAGCCTTGCGGACTCGGACAATTAATAGCCTTAAAATATGGAACCATTCCAGTCGTTCGTGAAACGGGCGGCCTGAATGACACGGTCAAAGCTTATAATGAATATAGCGGAGAGGGAAATGGCTTCTCTTTTAAAAATTATAATGCTCATGACATGCTTCATACGTTAGAAAGAGCTGTTTCATTTTATCACCAGAAAGATGTATGGAAAAAATTAATGATGGATGCTATGAGTCAGGATTATAGCTGGGGGCAATCGGCATTTAAATATAATCAATTGTATTCAAATTTGACATCTACTCCATCGTGAAAGGGTGAGCAGATTGTTCTCTGATAAAAAAAGCTTTCAAGAGGCTTTTTTAAAAAAGCTGGAAATGACATATGGAAAGAGCTTTAAAGAATCTACTGTTCAAGATCACTATCATACATTAGGAAATATGGTGCGAGAGTATATTAGCAGCGATTGGATTTCAACCAATGAAATTCATAGGTCTTCACATACAAAGCAAGTGTATTATCTTTCTATCGAATTTTTATTAGGCAGACTATTAGGTCAAAATCTGTTGAACTTAGGAATTCGGGAAGTTGTAAAAGAAGGATTAAGTGAGCTGAATATTTCACTTGAAAATATTGAAGAGATAGAAGTAGACGCCGGATTAGGAAACGGCGGATTAGGCAGGCTGGCTGCTTGTTTTTTAGATTCTCTTGCTTCACTTAATCTTCCTGGCCACGGTTATGGGATTCGCTATAAACACGGTTTGTTTGATCAAAAGATTGTAAACGGCTTTCAAATTGAGCTCCCAGAACAGTGGTTAAGGCATGGGAATTCATGGGAGGTACGCAAATTAGATCAAGCTATCGAAGTGAATTTTTGGGGCGAAGTTGAAATGGTACAGGAAGACGGAAAATTTTCTTTTCGTCATGTAAAAGGAGAACCGGTCTCTGCTGTTCCTTATGACATCCCGGTTATCGGATATAAAACAGATACAGTGAATACACTTCGCCTTTGGAATGCGGAACCTTCATCATTTCCAGTACATAAAGATGTGATGGAGTATAAGCGTCAAACAGAGGCTGTATCAGAATTTTTATATCCAGATGATACACATGAAGATGGTAAAATATTAAGATTGAAACAGCAATATTTTCTTGTGTCAGCTAGCTTACAAAGTATTATCAGAGCACATCGAAATACCTATCAAACACTTACAAATTTTCACGAAAAAGTAGCCATTCATATTAACGATACGCATCCTGTACTTGCGATTCCTGAGCTAATGAGAATTTTACTGGATGAAGAAAAAATGGAATGGGAAGATGCATGGCATATTACGTCCAATACCATATCATACACAAATCATACGACTCTTTCTGAAGCCCTTGAGAAATGGCCGATTGACTTATTTCAACCCTTGCTTCCACGCGTGTATATGATTATTGAAGAAATTAATGAACGCTTTTGTAAAGAATTATGGGAAGTATATCCAGGAGACTGGCAGCGGATTGAAAATATGGCTATTTTAGCGCACGGGTTAGTAAAGATGGCTCATTTAGCAATTGTGGGAAGTTACAAAGTAAACGGCGTGGCAAAGATTCATACTGATATTTTAAAAGAACGAGAAATGAAAGATTTTTATCAGTTTTATCCTGCTAAATTTAACAATAAAACGAACGGAATTACCCACCGGCGCTGGTTGTTAAAAGCTAATCCGCAGCTTTCCTCCCTTATTACCGAGGTGATAGGAGATAAATGGATTAAACAGCCGCATTCTCTTATAAAGCTCCAAGAGTATGTGGAAGATCCAAGCTTTTTACAAGGACTAAAAACAGTAAAACAACAGCGTAAAAAGCTGCTTGCGGATATTATTCAAGAGCAAACGGGAATTAAAATCGATTCTAATTCTATTTTTGATGTGCAGGTTAAAAGGCTTCATGCTTATAAAAGACAGCTTTTAAATGTGCTGCACATTATGTATTTGTACAATCGATTAAAAGAAGACCCTAATTTTCAAATCGTTCCTCGTACATTTATTTTTGGTGCGAAAGCTTCTCCCGGTTATTATTATGCAAAAAAAGTCATCAAGCTAATTAATTCTGTAGCTGATGTTGTCAATCATGATCCACAAACATCACCGTTTTTAAAAGTCGTTTTTTTAGAAAACTATCGGGTGTCACTTGCTGAGTATATCTTTCCTGCAGCGGATGTCAGTGAACAGATTTCAACCGCCAGCAAAGAAGCTTCGGGAACGGGAAATATGAAATTCATGATGAACGGAGCGTTAACTCTTGGCACGCTGGACGGAGCGAACGTCGAAATTAGCGAGGCAGTAGGAAAAGATAATGCCTTTCTTTTTGGATTAAAAGCCGAAGAAGTGTTGAGCTATCAGCAAAATGGGGGATACCGTGCCTATGATTATTACCATCATGATAAGCGGATTCGACAAGTGCTCGAGCAGCTTACAAACGGCTTCCTACCAGACACATATGACTTGTTCGAGCCTATATATGATTCATTATTAATGCAAAATGATGAATACTATGTACTCCGTGACTTTGACTCATACGTTACGGCACAGCAAAAAGTAAACGAGGCTTATAGAAATGAAAATAAATGGCTTCAAATGAGTGCGACGAACATTGCACATTCCGGCTTTTTTTCTAGTGATCGAACGATTGAGGAATATGCATCTGATATTTGGGGAATTCACTCCACTAAAAATTTATTAAATCAATAAATAAAAAAGGTGTAGTCAAAGACTACACCTTTTTTATTTTATCTGTTGTCACCGTTTAAGAAATCACCTAAAGAACCAAGGATACTGCCTTCACCTTTACCTCCCGTTGGCGAAACTGCACTTGATAAAACGCGATCGGCTAGTCGGCTAAAAGGAAGAGATTGAATCCAAACTGTTCCTGGTCCTGACAGAGTAGCAAAAAACATGCCTTCTCCTCCAAACAGAGCTGTTTTAATTTTCCCTACATATTCGATGTTGTAGTTTACATCACGGGTCATGGCCACTAAACATCCAGTATCCACGCGAAGGCGTTCACCCGGCTGCAGCTGTCTTTTATGAATGGTCCCGCCTGCATGCAAAAATGCCAAGCCATTACCTTCTAATTTTTGCATAATAAAACCTTCACCGCCAAAGAAGCCCGTTCCTAGTTTTTTTTGAAAATCAATGCCAACGGATACGCCTTTGGCAGCGCATAAAAAGGAGCTCTTTTGACAAATGATTTTATGATCGAGCTGCTCTAAATCGACAGGAATAATCTTGCCTGGAAAAGGTGAAGCGAAAGATACTTTTCGTTTGTGATATCCGTTATTTGTATATACCGTCATAAATAAACTTTCACCAGTTAATACGCGTTTCCCAGCTCCTTTTAGTTTATTAAAAAGCCCGCTGCTGTTGGAGGAAGAACCGTCACCAAAAATGGTTTCCATCTCAATATCATCTTCCATCATCATCATTCCTCCAGCTTCTGCTATAACACTTTCTGAAGGATCTAATTCAATTTCAACAAACTGCATGTCATCTCCATACAATTTGTAATCAATTTCATGTGCATTCATCATTTTCACCTCATTATAATTCTAATCTCCTATTCATTCGATGTCATCTCCTATAGCTCCTACTAAAAATAGAAAAAAGAGTAGTATGAAGAACTACTCCTTTTCAGTGTATGGATCTTTCTCATAGGCCGGTAAGTCTCCAAATATGGTCATCGTACCTTCTTCATCCAATGCATTTTCATATCGCTCATGCTCTTTTGAAGGGTAAATAGGAAGAGGCTGTCCATATAAATCGGTAGCGGCAAAGTTTTCATAATCTTCAACGTACCCGATAGCTTCATCTGCCTCAATATAGGTTTCACTATAGTTAGACGTATCTTCTATAAAATCAGAAGGAGATTCAGACGTCCCGTAACGCGCAACGTCTTGCCAAGAATCTTCTGCGTCATATCCTGTCGTTTCGGTATCGTCATAGTCGTATTGACCAAATGGGTGATGGAGAACATTTTCTTCTACAGGTCTGTGCTTTGGAATATCCTGTGATGGACTATGTTCTCTACAGTATAAAGTAGTTGGTACAGCCTGAAGTCTTTCAAACGAGATATCTGTTCCACATACTTTGCATGTTCCATACGTGCTGTGAGCGATTGCCTGAAGTGCTTCTTCTATTTCATGTAGCTCTTGTTTTGCATGTTCATTTAGTGCAAGGTCTTTTTCACGCTCATATGTTTCCGTGGCTGTGTCACCAGGGTGGTTATCGTAGCTTGAAAGTTCTCCTACAGCATCGTGAGCGTCGCTTCGAGTTAGACCAAAATGATCATTTTGGTCAAAGTGCGATTGAACATCAGCCTGCTGCTGCTGTAAATTTTGTTTTAACTGACTGATTTCTTGTTTTGAAAGTGTCATGAAGCTCCCCCTTAAAAATTTATTGTGCTTTTGTAGTATGTGTTAAAAATTCAAAAAAACACGATTCATATTAGGAGTATTTGGGGTATTCATGAACCTAAGAGAGAAAAGGAGTGGAAAATTAAAGAAAGTTAAAGGTTATAGAAAAGGGTACGATAAAAATAACGTTCTCGAGGTGTAAGGAGTACTAAATAGATCATAAAGATTTTTGATTCATTTAATGAAAAGGCATAATTTAGACAAGCGAAATTAATTTTTTCTCGTGAATCGCGATGCTAGATTTTTTTGAACTGAAAGTTTATAATAAATTAGTTACAGACTTAAGAAAAAAGATGAACGGGGGGACGTAGTGTGATTGCAACGACCGAACAGTTAGTACAAGAATACATTAAAGATGCGATTGAGTGTGCAAAAAATGAAAATCAGCCAAAATTGGTCAGTTTAGTAAAAAAAGTAAGACCTATTGACCCCCTTATTTTTTATGCGAACGGACATGACCAGTTTTATAAAGAACGCTTTTTTTGGAAAGATCCCAACAGTTATTATACATTTGTTGGATTAGGATATGCGCATACTATTTGCACCAATGCGGCAAAAGAACGTTATTTCCACATTGAAAATGAATGGAAGCGCTTTATAAAAGAAGACTTTTATAAAAACAACCAAATTTTCCCGGATGGGACAGGTCCTCTTTTATTTGGAGGATTTTCATTTGACCCAAATCAGTATCGAGAAAACTATTGGAGTGATTTCCCGAGTTCAAAATTTATGATTCCAACAGTGTTATATACCCAGGTAGATAAAGAAGGATATTTTACCGTTAATATGATGGTTAAAGGACAAGATTCTGTAAAAGAGCACATCAATTATTTCGAAGAGGTCCAAAAACTTGTTCTTTGTGAAGAGTACGACGGGGAATCGCATATTTCACCTTTGCTGTTGGAAAAAGAGGAAATTGGGGTAGAGAAATTTAAAGGAAATATTGAAAGAGCTACTACTTTAATTAAGCAACAGGCTATAGAGAAAGTGGTTCTTGCTCGTCAATTAAAAGTAAAATTTAATGAAGATATTTCTACTGAATACGTGCTTCAGCGTCTGTTAAAGGAACAGCCAACTAGCTACACATATATTTTAGAGGGGGAGCATCAGCATTTTATCGGCGCTTCCCCAGAAAGGCTAGTGCAAAAACAAGGAGATTATGTGTTTTCCACGTGTTTAGCGGGTTCGATTCCAAGAGGAAAGACAAGGCAGGAAGATCACGAACTAGGTGAGGAATTGCTTCAAGATCCAAAGAACTTAATTGAACACGATGTTGTTGTTCATATGATTAAAGAAGCGATGAATTCTTACTGTTATGAAGTAGAAATTCCAAGTAAGCCAAGTTTATATAAAACAAAGCATATTCAACATTTGTATACACCTGTTAAAGGACGTATAAAGGAAGATGTGACGCTATTTTCATTTATTCAAAAGCTCCATCCAACACCAGCGCTAGGAGGATATCCTCAACAGGAGGCCCTGCCTATTATTCGAAAGCTAGAATCCTTTGACCGAGGGTGGTATGCAGCTCCTTTAGGATGGATGGATATCAACGGAAACGGTGAGTTTATAGTAGGAATCCGCTCCGCTGTTATTCAGCAGAAAGAAGCCGTTTTATTTGCGGGCTGTGGAATTGTAGCAGATTCTACGCCTAAAAGTGAATATGAAGAAACAAGAATTAAATTCAACCCGATGCTTTCAGCTTTAGGAGGGATTATGCGTGGAACACATTAAATCATTAACAACGTATATTGCGTCATTCGTGGATGAATTAGTAGAAGCAAATGTTGAAGAAGTAGTGGTCAGTCCAGGGTCACGTTCAACACCTATTGCGATGCTTATGGCTGAGCACCCTGATATTCATGTACACTTAAATATTGATGAACGTTCCGCCGGCTTTTTTGCTCTAGGAATAGCAAAAGCAAAGAAAAAACCAGTGGCGCTTGTATGTACATCTGGAACAGCTGCAGCGAATTATTATCCTGCAGTAATTGAAGCTCACTACTCACGCATTCCTTTAGTAGTTATCACAGCGGATCGGCCGCATGAGTTAAGGGATATAGGTGCCCCCCAGGCCATTAATCAGAATCATCTTTTCGGTCAATATGCGAAGTGGTTTGTAGATACAGCTTTACCAGAAGAAAGTGCAGATATGAATCGTTATATCCGAACAGTAGCTTCAAGGGCTGTTCATACAGCTCAAGCTATACCGAGCGGTCCTGTACACATTAACGTACCTTTACGTGAACCGATTGTACCAGATTTATCTATTGAAGATTTATGGAGTCAAGGGAAACGCGGCAAATCATATGTGTCTGCTATTCATGGAGAAGCATCTCTATCTGAAAAAGGTTTCGAAGAAATTGCGAAGCGCTTAGAGGGAACAACAAAAGGACTTATTATATGCGGAGATCAAATGTCTTTAAAAGCAGTAGACAGCGTATGCCATTTAGCTGAATCTTTAAGCTTTCCGGTGCTCGCAGATCCGTTATCACAATTAAGAAGCGGCAAGCATTCAAAAGAAAATGTAATAGAGACATATGATACATTTTTAAAAAGTGATAAGGTTGATGAGCGTTTTTACCCGGAAGTTGTCATTCGTTTTGGCGCGATGCCGGTATCGAAACCGCTATTGCAATTTTTGAAAGCACACGAGCCGACAGAAATGTTTGTAGTTGACCAAGGTAAAGGCTGGAGAGACCCTACTTTACGTTCGACAGTGATGATTGAAGCCGATGAGATATTATTTTGTGAAGAACTGATCAAGCGTCTTTCAGCGAATCAAGAGGAGTCTACTTCATGGCTGAGTCTGTGGAAAAAGATTAATGCTCAAACTGCACAGGCTCTGAGGACATTAACTTCTGGCCAGGAATGGTTCGAAGGACAAGTAGTTCAAGAAATTGTTGATGTAGTACCTGAAGGCACGGCGTTGTTTGCTGGAAATTCAATGCCTGTTCGAGATATTGATTCTTTCTTCTTAAATACGGAAAAAGATATTCCACTCTTTGTAAATCGGGGCGCAAATGGAATTGATGGTGTAGTTTCGTCTGCTCTAGGCGTAAGCACGGCTTACGATCACACCGTTTTATTTATTGGTGACCTATCGTTTTATCACGATTTAAATGGTCTTTTGGCAGCTAAAATGCATAATTTAAATTTAACCGTTGTGCTAGTTAATAATGACGGCGGAGGAATTTTTTCATTTTTACCGCAGTCAAAACAAGAAAAGCACTTTGAATTTTTATTCGGTACGCCAACTGGATTAAACTTTGAGCATGCCACTCGTCTGTATGATGGCACATTTTCTTCAGCAAGCAGCTGGGAAGAATTTCGACATGCAATGAATCATGCTTTTGCAAAAGGCGGGTTGCATGTTGTAGAGATTCGTACAACTCGTACAGAAAATGTAGAGACTCATCGCAGTTTGTGGAAACTTGTTTCCGAGGAAATAAATTTGTCAAACGGTGAGGAATAAGCAATGAGGTATCAATTAAGTGGTGTATCTTACTATGTGCACACCGAGGGGAAAGGAGAGCCGCTCCTTCTGCTTCACGGTTTTACCGGTTCTTCTCAAACCTGGCGTACCTTTATGAAGAAATTCGCTAAAGACTATCAGGTGATTGCTGTTGATATTATTGGTCATGGCCAATCAGCAGCTCCGAAAGAAATCAAACCATATTCAATGGAAGCAGTTGTTGAAGCACTGCATGAGCTGCTTCAACAGCTATCTTTATCACAGGTGAATGTAATCGGATATTCGATGGGAGGAAGACTTGCTCTTTCATTTGCTCAGCGATATCCACACCTTGTGAAAAAGTTGGTATTAGAAAGCGCATCGCCTGGTTTAAAAACACGAGAAGAACAAAATCTAAGAAAAGAAAAAGATGAACAGCTGGCGAGCCGCATTATGGAAAATGGGATTGAAGAGTTTGTGAACGATTGGGAGGAAATCCCTCTTTTTCGTTCTCAAAAGCAATTGCCTCGTCATGTTCAAGAAGCGGTGCGTAAAGAAAGACTTTCTCATACAGAGATCGGCCTTTCCAACAGTTTGAAAGGAATGGGGACAGGAGTCCAGCCGTCCCTTTGGGAGAAGCTGGACGATCTGGTGATGCCGGTTTTGCTTATTACAGGAGAAGTAGATCAAAAGTTTTGTTTAATTTCCAAAGAAATGCAAACATTAATACCAAATGCTACTTCTAAAATTATTTTAGGGACAGGCCATGCAATTCACGTGGAACAACCCGAGATTTTTGGTAGAATAGTAATTGAGTTCTTAGCTACTACATAATTAGGAGGAAATAAAGATGACAGTTGAATGGACATCAGTACGTCAGTATGAAGACATTTTATACGAAACATATAACGGAATCGCTAAAATTACGATTAACCGTCCGGAAGTGCACAATGCATTCCGTCCAAAAACAGTAATGGAATTGATCGATGCATTTGCTTATGCTCGTGACGATGCAAGCGTTGGAGTAATTGTATTAGCAGGTGCTGGAGATAAAGCATTTTGCTCAGGCGGAGACCAAAGAGTTCGCGGCCACGGCGGCTATGTAGGAGAAGATGAAATTCCACGTCTAAACGTTCTAGATTTACAGCGTTTAATTCGCGTAATTCCAAAGCCGGTTGTTGCGATGGTATCAGGCTATGCAATTGGTGGTGGCCACGTTCTTCACGTTGTATGTGACTTAACAATTGCAGCGGATAACGCAGTCTTTGGACAAACAGGTCCTAAAGTTGGAAGCTTCGATGCAGGATATGGCTCTGGTTACTTAGCTCGCATCGTAGGTCATAAGAAAGCGCGTGAGATCTGGTTCTTATGCCGTCAGTACAACGCTCAAGAAGCACTAGACATGGGATTAGTAAACACAGTCGTTCCATTAGAACAGCTTGAAGCTGAAACAATTCAATGGTGTGAAGAGATGTTAGAAAAAAGTCCAACCGCTCTTCGTTTCTTAAAAGCAGCATTTAATGCTGATACGGATGGCTTAGCTGGTATCCAGCAATTTGCGGGTGACGCAACGCTTCTTTATTACACAACCGATGAGGCAAAAGAAGGTCGCGATGCATTTAAGGAAAAACGCAATCCAGACTTCCAACAGTTCCCACGTTTCCCTTAAACAGCTGAAACAGCTTGGTGATTATCATCAGGCTGTTTTTTCAATTTAATTTAGTTAATCAGTATAAAAAGGAGAGAAATTCATGAGTAGCCAAACGATTCCCAATGGGCTTATGCAAAGAGCATATTTGACGCCAAATCGAGTGGCGGTAGAAACACCGCAAACGTCTCTTACGTTTCAAGAGCTTCATAAACGTGTTCAAAAAGTAGCACATCAGCTTTCGTTTAACGGTGTAAAGCAAGGCGATACGACTGCTTTATACATGAAAAATAGCGTGGAGTTTATTGAGATTTTACATGCGGTTTCTTATATTGGTGCAAAGTTGCTGCTCGTCAACACGCGTTTGACAAACGAAGAAATTAATTATCAGCTAACAGATGCAAACGTGTCGTTGCTTATTACGGATGAAACATTTTTAATGAGAGAATTCCAAAGTTCCATTACTCAGCTTACTTTACCTGCTTTAAAAAGTTCTCCAGAAGCAGAAACGGATTTTCAAAAAACGTGGAATCTCGAGGACACATTCACCATTATGTATACGTCTGGAACAACAGGTCATCCAAAAGGAGTGCTGCAGACATATGGAAATCACTGGTGGAGTTCCGTTGGCTCAGCGCTTAATTTAGGATTAAATGAAAAAGACTGCTGGCTTATAGCGGTTCCTTTGTTTCATATTAGTGGCTTATCTATTTTAATGCGGAGCGTCTTTTACGGAATGAAAATCATTTTAGAAGAACGGTTTGAAGCAGGAGCAGTAAATGAAGCGATTGAAAACAAAGAGGTAACGATTATTTCGGTTGTCACTTCCATGCTGTCTAATATGCTCGATGAGTTAGGGGAACGAAAATATCCGCATACGTTTCGGTGCATGCTTTTAGGAGGAGGACCTGCACCGCTTACTATTTTAGAGGCTTGTGTGAATAAAGAAATTCCTGTTTATCAAACGTATGGAATGACAGAAACATCTTCACAGTTCGTTACGCTTTCACCTGAAGATAGTTTGCGAAAACTGGGATCAGCAGGTAAACCGTTATTTCCATGTGCAATGAAAATTGTAGATGAAAAAGGAAATGAGACCAGCGAAGCAGGAGAAATCATTGTTAAAGGTCCAAATGTTACAACAGGATATTTAAATAAACCTGAAGCTACTGAAAAAGCCCTTCAACAAGGCTGGTTCTATACAGGAGATATCGGGAAAGTGGATGAAGAAGGCTTTCTATATGTGTTAGACAGACGTTCAGACCTTATTATTTCAGGTGGAGAAAATGTATATCCAGCTGAAATTGAAAATGTTTTGTTGAAGCATCCCGCTGTTAAAGAGGCCGGTGTAACGGGAGTAGCTGATGAAAAATGGGGACAAGTGCCAGCTGCATGTATTGTTGTAAACGAAGACGTTTCAGATGAAGAATTATCTTTACACATTCAACAATTTTTAGCAAAGTACAAACTTCCAAAGTATTTCGTTCGAGTAGAGGAGCTGCCGCGAACGGCTTCTAATAAAATCATACGCCGGAAGCTATCATCTTTCATACAGAAAGGGAGCTAATCGATGATTATAAAAAAAGTACACCTTTATAAAATTGACATGAAGCTTCTTTCTCCTTTTTCAACAAGCTATGGTACAGTGCAGGATCGAGAATTGATTTTGCTTGAAGTAGAAGATGAAAAAGGATTTACAGGGTGGGGAGAAGTAGTTGCTTTTTCATCTCCTTGGTATACGGAAGAAACGATTCAAACATGTTTTCATATGTTAGACGATTTTTTAATTCCCTCGCTTCTTCATCAGCAGCTTCAAAAACCAGAGGATGTTCAAAAGTTATTCAAACCTCTAAAGCGAAATAACATGGCTAAAGCAGCTTTGGACTGTGCTGTATGGGATTTGTATGCAAAGAGGCAAAACAAGCCGTTATCTGAAGTAATTGGAGGAGTAAGGTCTGCTGTAGAAGCTGGAGTGGTAGTTGGCTTAAATGATATTTCCATAATGAAAGAACAAATAAAGACTTACATGAAAGATGGCTATAAGCGCTTTAAAGTGAAAATTAAGCCGGGTGCTGACTATGAGCTACTGAAACAAATTCGAGATGAATTTCCAAACATTCCTCTTATGGCTGATGCCAATTCAGCCTATACGTTAAGCGATAGTGATTCATTGAAGAAACTAGATGACTTGAATTTAATGATGATCGAACAGCCGTTAAGTTCTGATGATATCCTTGATCATCGATTGTTACAAAAGCAAATGCAGACGCCAATTTGCTTAGATGAAAGTATTGTGAGCTATGAAGATACACGTCATGCAATTGAACAAAGAAGCTGTAAGATTATCAATGTGAAAATCGGTCGAGTTGGCGGAATGTCCGTAGCAAAGCAAATTCATGATTTGTGCGCCCAGCATGGTGTAAGACTTTGGGTTGGAGGAATGTTAGAAGCCGGCATTTCACGTGCTCATAACATCGCCCTTGCGACATTGCCTTCTTTCACGATACCAGGTGATATTTCTGCGTCGTCTCGCTATTGGGAAAAAGATATTATTAAGCCCGAAGTAGAGGTAGAAGCCGGAGTAATAAAGGTGAAGGGAAAACCGGGGATAGGATACGATATTGATAAAAACTTTATCAAAACAATCACAGCATTTGAAAAAGAATACAAATAATTAAAAACCGTTTTTTATGTAAAACGGTTTTTTTATTGAGGTTGTCAATGTTTAGTAGAAAAATAGGACAAATTTTTTAAAAAGAGCACATTGTTCCATCAAGCGTGTCAAAACATGTTATGATGGAATAGTTTGATGAAAAAAGTCGAAGGATTTTATCGTAAAAAACAAAATTATTTTTGAAAATAGGTTGATAGTTTTCTAAGTTGTCCTATATAATGTGTTTATAACATAACACAATATGTTGTTTTGAAATCGATAATAAAATACTATATTTTGTGTTTTCCAGTGAAAAAGGTGTCTGATAAAAAGACTTAAAAGGGAATTTGGTGAAAATCCAAAGCTGTCCCCGCAACTGTGAATGCTGATGAAATAAGGAGATCCACTGTGAGTAAACATCATGGGAAGGCCTTAAAGTAAAAAGAAGCATAAGTCAGGAGACCTGCCTTTTTTATGTCGTTTTATCTTCTTCGGGAGGTGAGAGGGTAGAGCGAGGATTGAGAAAAGACTTAGTGTCTTCTTCTATCTTCGTTCTATTCGCTCACCGAGGTACGGTGAGCGATTTTTTATTTTGAAGTGAAGAGAGGAGCCATATTTATGGTGAATACATTAAAGCCTACAATTCTACATGAATTAACTGCATATATTGAACGTTTAAAAAAAGAATTTACGCAGCTTGATTTTTCTTTGTATGAGGAAAAGGTTATTCAAACTGTTACAGTAAAGGAAAATATGACGGACGAAAAGGTTGCAAACGTCCTAATTTTAGCAGCCTTAGAGCGTATTTCAATGGAAGAACCAGATTGGACGTACGTAGCGGCAGACGTCTACTTAAACGAACTATATCGAAAAGCAGCGGACAACCGAGGCTATGATAAAAAAGAGAAATACGGTTCGTTTTATCAGCTTATTCAAGAACTAACAAAAATCGGTATTTATAATAAACAGCTATTAAAAACATATACAGAAGAAGAAATTAATGAAATTGCTTCAGTCATTATTCCTGAACGCGATCGTTTATTTACATACATTGGATTGTTGACATTAGCAGATCGCTATTTAGCGACATCACATGATAAGCGCGTATACGAATTACCGCAAGAACGTTTTCTTATCATTGCTATGACGCTGATGTCTCAAGAAAAGAAAGAAAATCGAACAGCATTAGTAAAAGAAGCGTACTGGGCGCTTTCTAGTCTATATATGACGGTTGCCACACCAACGCTTTCAAACGCAGGAAAGAGCTACGGACAGCTATCTAGCTGCTTTATTGATACGATTGATGACAGCTTACGCGGTATTTATGATAGCAATACAGATTTGGCCACGCTTAGTAAAAATGGAGGCGGAATTGGTGTCTACCTCGGTCATATTAGAAGCCGAGGAAGTGATATAAAAGGTTTTAAAGGCGTATCATCAGGAACAATTCCATGGATGAAACAGCTAAATAATACGGCTGTAAGTGTCGATCAGCTAGGTCAACGACAAGGAGCTATTGCCGTATATTTAGACGTATGGCATAAAGACATCTTTTCATTCTTAGACGCGCGGTTGAACAATGGTGACGAACGCCAGCGCACGCATGATTTATTCACTGGCGTATGTTTGCCAGATTTGTTTATGGAAAAAGTAGAAGCACGTGAAGATTGGCACTTATTCGATCCTCACGAAGTTCGTACGCTGATGGGCTACTCGTTAGAAGATTTTTATGATGAAGAAGAAGGCAGCGGTTCATTCCGCACTCGTTACGCTGAGTGTGTAAATAATGAACAGCTTTCAAGAGAAACAGTACCTGCTATTGAAATCTTCAAGCGCATTATGCTTTCGCAGCTTGAAACAGGGACGCCTTATATGTTCTATCGTGATACGGTTAACCGAGCTAATCAAAACCGCCACGAGGGCATGATCTACTGCAGCAACTTATGTACAGAAATTACGCAAAACCAAAGCACAACGGTCGTAACAGAGGAAATTACGGAAGACGGAAAAATTATTATTACAAAGAATCCGGGCGATTTTGTTGTATGTAATCTTTCGTCTATCAACTTAGCGAGAGCCGTAACTGAAGATGTGCTTGAACGTTTAATTCCAATTCAAGTACGCATGCTTGATAATGTTATTGAGTTAAATGATTTGCCGGTACTTCAAGCAAAACTAACAAACCAAAAGTACCGCGCAGTAGGGCTTGGCACATTTGGTTGGAACCATTTGCTTGCCTTAAAGAAAATAGCATGGGAAACAGATGAAGCGGTAGCATATTGCGATGAATTGTATGAGCAAATCGCTTACTTAACCGTACAGGCAAGCATGAACTTAGCTAAAGAAAAAGGCGCATATCCATTATTTAAAGGCTCAGATTTTGAGTCAGGCGCTTATTTTGAAACACGTAAATACACAAGCGAAGCGTGGAGTGAACTGCGTAACGAAGTTCAAAACAATGGGATAAGAAATGGCTACTTAATGGCTGTAGCACCTAATTCATCAACATCTATTATTGCGGGTTCTACTGCAAGTATTGATCCGATTTTCCGTAAGTTTTATTCAGAGGAAAAGAAAAACTATAAAATCCCGGTGACGGCACCGGATTTATCGCCAGCAACAAACTGGTATTATAAGTCCGTTTATTTAATTGATCAGCACTGGAGCATTAAGCAAAACGCCAAGCGCCAGCGCCATATTGATCAATCCATTTCATTCAACTTATATGTACAAAATGATATCCGAGCAAAAGAGCTGCTGGATCTTCATATGACGGCATGGAAAGAAAAGTTAAAAACGACCTACTACGTACGTTCAACATCAAGTGAAGTCATTGAAGAATGTGAAAGCTGTCATAGTTAAAAGGAGTGAATAATTGATGACAAGCATGTTAAAACGAGAATTAATGAATGAAACAGCTCCGAACCGTTCGACAGGAATCATCAACGGCAAGAGCTCAAATATTCTAAACTGGGATGACGTCCGATTTTCATGGGCGTTCCCTAAATACAAGCGTATGCTAGCTAACTTCTGGACGCCGTTTGAAATTAATATGGGTCAAGATATTAAGCAGTTCCCTCAGTTAACGGCTGACGAACAAGAGAGCTTTTTAAAAATTATTGGCTTGCTGGCGCTACTGGACAGTATTCAATCAGATTATGCTAGCAAAGTAGCTGATTATGTAACCGATTCTTCGATTAATGCTTTAATGATTATTTTAGCGCAGCAAGAAGTGGTTCATAATCATTCGTATTCATATGTTTTATCAAGTCTTGTACCAAAAGGAAAACAAGATGAAGTATTTGAATACTGGCGCACAGACGAAAAGCTTCGCGCTCGAAATGACTTTATTACAAACGGATATAAAGCATTTAGCGAAGAAGCAACGGTTGAAAACTTTTTGAAGTCTATGGTATATGATGTTATTTTAGAAGGCCTTTTCTTCTATAGTGGATTTGCGTTCTTCTATAATCTTGCGAGAAATCAAAAGATGGTGGCGACATCTACGATGATTAACTATATCAATCGTGATGAACAGCTTCACGTTGGGTTATTTGAAAAGATTTTCAAGGAAGTACTAAATGAAAATCCAGCTTATCGTACGGAGGAGCTAGAAACGTTTGTAGTTGAAACGTTCCAAGAGGCAGCTCGTCTTGAAATTGAATGGGCGGAATCTGTTATCGGAGAAAAATTCGACGGCATCACGATGAAAGAACTGCAGCAGTATATTGAATACATGGCTAATAAACGCTGTAATCAATTAGGCTTCGGCCGAGCTGCTTTCCCAGAAGCACCGATTGAAAATCCCCTTCGTTGGATTATTGCTTACCAAGAGGTAGATTTAGGGAAAACGGATTTCTTTGAACAGAAATCACGACAATATACAAAAGCATCAGATGCGAATGGATTTGATGATCTATAAACACAAAAGCTGACTAATTTTCTTATTGATTAGTCAGCTTTTTTTAAGTGAATAAGTCCAAGTTCTAACGCACGTGTAGTAATTAAGTCATCAATTTCTTCTGGAATGTTTTCAAGTGTTCCCCATTTGTATGTCCATAAATGAGTGAACGATTGTACATAGATTGGAAAGGTTTGTTCATTTGCTTTTATTGCTTCTTCTTTAAAAAAATGAATCAGTTGTTCAGTTTTCATATTAGTCTCCTTTTTTATGATTTTGAAGAGAGAAAAAAGACAACCCAGAGGCTGTCCTTTTGCGGGTTACGCTTCAGTTGGCTTGAACGTTTTACAGTCTGTTTCATAACTGCTTGCTGCATGTTTTCCGCTATGACTTACCACGTAAATTTCTTCTGCGCTGCAGTGATTTCCATTTTTCCAAAAGTGACAGTTATTTACTTCACAAAGAATGTTTTGTTCCAACGTTAACCCTCCTTCGTATGTGATAGCTATAGTATGGTCAAAATTCAACCAACTTATAAGAAAGGTGGTAGACTTTCATTTTAATTGAGAATTTTTATCAATTAAACATTGACAAAGAGAATCATTCTCAATTAAACTGTGTATATAGTAAAGAATACAAGTTGTTGGCAAATCATTAAATGAATAATTAATTGGGAGGGAACAAACATGTCATCAGTTATGGTTGTAGGAGGAGACAGGTTAAAGCATATTACAGATCGTTTAGCGGGAGAAGGGTTTAATGAAGTCATTCATTTAGATGGCCGTAAAAGCAATATGGTGAAGCGAGAAATACCCGAACATATTGGGTTTGTATTAGTTATTACGGATTTTATTAATCACAATATGGCAAAAGTCATTAAAGAGAAAGCAAAAAAACAAAAAAAACCCATTTATTTCGTCAAACATTCATGGAGTGCTATTCGTAAAGTAATTGAGCAGATTTCATGATTTAATTTTTACTTATTATTGAGAATGAATTTCAATTAGGGTGGTGAGACATAGGTGGAACCGATAAAAGTACATATAAAAACACTCTCTAACGACCACGTCGAACAATTTATTCGATGTCCGTACAAATTTTATCAGCAGCAGCTTCTTTTGAAAAAAACATCTATAGATTGGAAACAGCTCGTTCAAGTAACTGTCCATCAAATCATTAAAACATACTATAGCAAGCCGGTTGAGTATCGCTCAAACCTCTATGTTTTACAGCTTATTGAAAAATATTGGCGCCTAAAGCCAAATATGTTTTCATCACCCGTTCACTATTACGATGTGTTAGCTAAAGTAAGCGATTATTTACTAAGGTTTTTAGGAAAGAAAGCACATGTGGAACTACCGCTTTTTGTGTTTGAGAAATACAGCGTTTATGTAGAAGAAATTCAAAGCAACCTTTCTCTAACCATTGATTTTGCTGCATGGACAGAAAAATCTTATACGCTAACAAAATTCATTCTAGATGACCATGAAGAAGTGAAAAACGCAATGAAAGACTTTATTATCGTTTTTTCGAAACAAGCTTTTAAAAAGGTTCCTGAACAAATTCGTTTTTATTCATTATTAACTGGAGAAACAACAACTTATCATATTGCCCCAGACGATTATCAAAAAGCCATACTTCAACTACATATTGTCAAAAGTGTGTTAATGGAACCAAAACATTTTCAAAAGAATTATGCATCCAGTGAGTGTGAAAACTGTCCTCTTCAACAAGAATGTGCTGAAGAAGGGGATGTGCGGCCAACACTGCTGGTGTAAAGGAGCGTTGTTTACATGAAGGAAATCTTACTAGCTTATGCGAGTATGTCAGGTAACACAGAAGCGATAGCCGATTTGATCGAAGAAGAATTAGTCAAGCATGGATTGCATGTAAAACGAGCAGAAGTATATGACATTGATGCTTCTGACCTTGTATCCGCGGAATCTATTATCTTTGGAGCTTATACGTGGGGAGATGGAGAGCTGCCAGATGATTTTTTAGATCTTTATGATGAAATGGATGATATAGATCTCACTCAAAAGCAGATGGCTGTATTTGGCTCAGGTGATTCCTCATATGATGTTTTTTGCGGAGCAGTTGATTTAATTGAAGAAAAAATAAAGGAACGCAACGGAAATATAGCCGTTCCCGGTTTGAAAATTGAGCTCTCTCCCTTTGGAGAAGATGTAGAAAAATGTAAGGTATTTGCTAAAGATTTTGCTGAAATAGTAGCAAAATCTGCTGCTTCATAAGAAAACCCGGTCAAGTGCTGACCGGGTTTTTAATATGGCTTCTTTTTGCTGTATTCTTTATTATCTTTCATAAATAGACGCCAGAAATAAAAGAATCCAGGAAATAAAATCGCAAAGCCAACAATATACACAATAAATAACGAATGGAACGCATCGGGATGTGTAAATCCATTCTCAATCGTTACGTTTGGATACACGACATACGGTAAATGACTTCGTCCGTATACGTAACTTGCTAAGAAATATTGAAGGACGATTGATACCACGGCTAAACGAGGCATTCCTTTTCCTTTTTGAGAAGGAAGCAGCAGAGCAATACCAGCTACTACAAATAGACCTACAGATCCGTAAAGAAGAGGCTTAAACTGCATCATTTTATCATATAACCAGCTGGCTTCTGATTGCATTGTAATCATAATAAAGATAGCCATTAGCAGTGAAAGAGGTCCTGTAATGAGCGCATCGCGCCGATAGACCGCATAAGCTTCCATTTCGTCAGATGACTTCGAGTAATCTGCTAATAAAAGAGACGAAAGAAACAGGGAAGAGGTAATGGCAAAACCAATAAATGAATAAACGTGCGGACTTGAAAACACTCTTGCTAAATTTAATCGCTGCGTGCCGTCAATTACATCAATAAATCCCCCTTGACTTACTGGCAGTACGGCGATTAAAAAAGCAGGAATTAACACGCCAGAGATACCGGATATATAAACTAACGCTCTCCGATATTTGAAGCTGCTAGCATAGTGTGAAAACACTAAAAATCCGCTTCGAATAGATAAGAGAAGTAAAATGATACTTCCCGGTACTAGTAGCACTGTTCCAAGCGTAAATGTAGCTCGAGGAAAAAAGCTAAACAGCGCAACAACAATCGCAACGATAAATACATTGGTTACTTCCCAAGTAGGCGATAGATATCTGTTTGCTACATCTGTAGCATTTGTTTTCGTACGGTTAATATATACCATCGACCAAAAACCAGCTCCAAAGTCCATCGTTCCCATTACGGCATAGATAAAAATGAAGCCCCATATTACAGTAATTGCTAGTAATGAATCACCCATATTCTCACATCCTTTTTAATCTGCTTGCGCAGCAAGCTCTTTAGAAAGCGGATTTCTTCTGAAATAAAACACCAGTACAAGGGCGACTGCGGCCACAAGTACGATATAAACAAGCAAAAATAAAAAAAATAGAATATGCAAATTAGCAGAAGTAGTAACAGCTTCTGATGTACGCATTATGCGGTAAATGACCCAAGGCTGTCTTCCTGTACATGCAAAAATCCATCCGAATTCAATGCCCATGATTGCAAGAGGACCGGTTGCGACAAATGCCCACATGAAAATTTTCGGGAAGCTTTTCTTCTTTAAAAACTTGTACCAAACAACGCCCACTAGCGCCACTAAAATTAAAATCGATCCGATAATGACCATACCGTTAAACAAGGTATGCACAAAAAGCGGCGGCCAATAATCCCTAGGGAAGTCATTGAGTCCAGTAATCACTGTATTAAAGCTATTACCCGACAAGAAGCTGAGCATCCATGGAAACTCAATTCCATACTTGACTCGCTGTTCTTTTTCATCTGTAAATCCGCCTAAAGCTAATGGCGCATGATCTTGCGTTTCAAATAGACCTTCAGCTGCTGCAAGTTTTTCGGGTTGATATTCGTATACTTTTTGCATAGATTCATGTCCATTCAAAGCCGTTACAAAAGAGAAAATCCCGCCGATTACTAATCCCATCATCAACGCTTTATGATGAAACTTATATTCTCTTGGATTATGTTTTCGCGCACGAAGCATTTTAAAGGCAGCGACTGAAGCAATGACGAAGCCTCCGGTTGTATAAGCAGAAACGGCTACGTGACCGGACGTTACAAAGAAGCTCGGATTAAAGAAAGCTGCCCAAGGATCTACGCTTACAATGTCTCCATTTAAAATTCGAAAGCCAGCAGGTGTCCCTTCAAATGCATGCACGTTGGTAATTAAAACGGCAGAGGCAAGTGCTCCTATTGCTACTAAAATCAGACTGATAATCCTCATTTTTCGAGAAATACGGTCCGCTGCGTATACGTAAATAGAGAGAAACAGAGCCTCAATAAAGAAAGCATAAATTTCAATTTGAAAGGGAAGAGCCATTACTTTTCCTACAATTTCCATAAAACCCGGCCAAAGCAACGCTAGTTGTACACCAGCAATTGTTCCCGTAGGAATAGCGACTCCAAGCAGGACGGCAGCTCCTTTTGTCCAGCGCTGTGCCATAAGTTCATAATCTTTATCTTTTGTTTTGTAGTAAAGAATTTCAGCCAATAAAATCATGAGAGGAATGCCAACACCAAGGGTGGCAAAAATGATATGTACTCCCATGTTCAGGCCAAACATTGAACGTGCAGTAACTAAATGATCCATTCATTTTTCAACCTTTCCAGTAAAGTATTGATAAACCTTATTGTCCACTTTTTACCACGCTTTATGCATCGGAATTGGTAAAACATATCACTTGATAATAGTAATCATTACGATTATAATGAACGTATATTGTTTTAAAGGAGAGATATTTTATGAAAACCAATATTCATCCAGACTATCGTAAAGTTGTATTTATGGACACAAATAGCGGAACATCATTTTTATCAGGATCTACAAAACAATCAAATGAGACCGTTCAATGGGAAGATGGCAACACATATCCGCTTTTAAAAGTTGAAATCAGTTCGGATACACATCCATTTTATACAGGAAAACAAAAATTTGCTGATAAAGGCGGCCGTGTAGAACGCTTTAAGCAAAAATATAAATTACAATAAAAAAACTAGCCCGGAGGCTAGTTTTTTTATTAATATAATACTTTTTTCAACGTATCAATGTTGTGTTGCATAATGGAGAAATAATCTTCTTTATTTTTAACATCGTTTTTTGTTAATGACTCTAAGTTATGAAGTGTTAAAGCTTGAGCTCCTACTTCATTTTTTACAAGCGTAGACACTTTAGGCTTTAAATTTTGGTCAAAGATAAAGTATTTGATATGGTCTTTTTTTGCTTGTTTTACGATGTTTTCTAATTGTTTTTGAGACGGCTCATTTGTAGGAGATAAACCCGCTACGCTAATTTGCTTTAAGCCGTATCGTTTTTCCCAGTAGCCATAGGCTGCATGTGATACTAAAATTTCTTTATGAGGTGCGTCGCCAATTGTTGTTTTTAACTCTTGGTCCACATCTTCAAGCTGAGTCTTTAACGCTTGGAAGTTCTTTTCAAACTCTGCTTTTTTATCTGGTTTTAATTCAATAAGTTCGTCTTTAATATTTTCTGCTAATTGAATAGCTAAAACAGGATCAAGCCAAACGTGAGGGTCTGTATCTCCGTGGTTATGCTCTTCTTCATGGGCATGTTCGTCTTCGTGGGCATGCTCATCTTCAGAACTCTTTGCTAATTTAATTCCTTTTGCAGCTTCTACTAAAGCTACATCTTCATTTTTAAGTGTAGACTGTGCTTTATCTGCAAAACCTTCAAGTCCAATTCCTGAGTAAACAAATGCGTCCGCGTTGGCGATTTTGACCATTGTTTTTGTTGTAGGCTCAAATGAGTGCGCATCTACACCGGTTGGTAAAATGCTTTTAGCTTCTACATATTTTCCACCGATTTTTTCAGTAAAGTCCTGTAAAGGGTAGATTGTTGTATAAACTTCTAATTTTTTGTTTTTATTATCAGATGCGTTATTTGCACTGCTTGAACTGCACCCTGCAAGAGCTGTTCCAATTCCTAATGCCAGCACCATTAAAAGTGGTTTGAATTTCATTATGTTGCTCCTTCCGTTTGTATCGTAACCATTTATGACCTATGTTATTATATCGTAATTATTACGATTTGAAAACTAAAAATTTACGCGCTTACTGTAAACTTCGGAAGGGGATCTTTGAGAGTAGCCCAATCTTGATTCATTTCCTCATTTGTCAGCAAACAGCGGTCTAAAGTTTCAATTATTTCCGCTTTGTTCATATCAATACCAATGAACACGAGCTCGTTAATACGATCTCCAAATTGTTCATCCCATTTTGCTCGTAATTCAGGCTCTTCTTTTAAGGTTTGTTCTCTTTCTTCCGGTGCGTAAGTTGCTATCCATTCACCTGCTGCTTGAATCATAATGGACGTACCCGCTTGAGAAAGAAGTCCTGCCATATTATTACGCGAAGCAAGCCAGAAAAATCCCTTTGCACGTACGATATCAACCGGCCAGTTCTCTAACCATTTCATAAAGCGTTCAGGATGAAGGGGACGATTCCTTCTGTATACAAAAGAAGAAATACCAAACTCTTCCGTTTCAGGCGTATGGTGTTCCTCATTTAATTCTTTAATCCATCCGGCTCCTTGACTAGCTTTTTCAAAGTCGAATAAGTCAGTATGAAGTATGGCTTCAAGGCTTACTTCACTATTAATTGTTTGGATAACAGTGGCTTCTGGATTTAATTTGTGAAGAACAGCTTGCAGCTCATCTGCATCATCTTTTGTTAACAAATCAACTTTGTTTAATAAAATGACGTTTGCAAATTCAATTTGATCGATTAATAAATCAATCACTTCTCTTGTATCGTTTTCATCTGTTCCTTCTTTGCGGTCTAATAAGCTTTCGCCGGATGAAAAGTCTTCCCAAAAGCGATTAGCATCTACCACAGTGACCATCGTATCTAACGAACATTTCTGAGTTAAATCAATGCCAAGCTCTTCATCAATATAAGTAAATGTTTGAGCAACAGGGATCGGTTCGCTGATTCCGGAGGATTCAATGACAATATAATCAATATCACCATTGTCAGCTAGGCGTTCTACTTCTTTCATTAGATCGTCTCGGAGCGTACAGCAAATACAGCCATTTTGCATTTCAACAAGTTTTTCTTCTGTTCGAGAAAATCCGCCTTGTTTAACTAAGTCTGCATCAATATTTACTTCGCTCATGTCATTGACAATGACCGCGACCTTTAAACCTTCTTTATTTTTTAAAATATGGTTCAAAAGCGTTGTTTTACCTGAACCAAGGTATCCGCTTAAAACGGTAACGGGAATTTTTTTCACTGTTTTAACCTACTTTCTTGTCTTTAAATAATAATGATTACGATTTAACACTTTTCATCTTATAGGAAAAAGTATTATAATACAAGAAAGAATTTTTTTTATGAAGGAGAAGACAGCAAATGAGCTTATTACAAGATGTTTTAGAATTCAACAAAAAATTTGTAGAAGAAAAGAAGTATGAATTTTACGAAACAAGCAAATTCCCTGATAAAAAAATGGTTATTTTATCGTGTATGGACACAAGATTAGTAGAATTGCTTCCGCACGCTTTAAATCTGCGCAACGGAGACGTGAAAATTGTTAAAAATGCAGGAGCACTTGTTTCACATCCATTTGGAAGTATTATGCGAAGCATTTTAGTAGCTGTGTACGAGCTACAAGCTGATGAGGTATGTGTAATTGGTCACCATGACTGCGGAGCAGGTAAACTTCAGGCGGAACCTTTTTTAGAGAAAGTAAGAGCAAAAGGCATCTCAGATGAAGTGATTAATACCATTGAATATTCTATGGACTTGAAACAATGGTTAACGGGTTTTGATTCAGTAGAAGAGACTGTTCAGCATAGTGTAGAGACAATCCGTAATCATCCTCTATTTTCAAAAGATACTCCTGTACATGGACTAGTTATTGATCCAAATACAGGAAAGCTAGACGTTGTTGTAAATGGGTATGAAGCAATCGAAAACAACTAAAGCTTAGTGTGATTTTTTCTCAGGTACTTCATCGATGCCACCCGGATGGAACGGGTGGCATTTTAAAATGCGTTTTACAGTCAAATAAGATCCCTTTACGGCACCAAAGCGTTTAATGGATTCAACTCCGTACTGGGAGCAAGTAGGGTAAAACCGGCACCTTGCCGGAAGAAAAGGTGAAATTCCTTTTTGATATCCTTTTATAAGTAAAAGCAAAAGCTTTGCAATCATTTATTATCACGTTCTTTCTTTCGTGTTTGCTCATACTATAAGGGATAGAAGGAATAAAAAGCAACTAAAAGAAATAAAGGTTATTAAATGGATGAAATATATCGGAATTGCATGTTATGATAGGTGAAAGAAGAAAAAAGGAGTGGGATTATGCCATCAGTAGAAAGTTTTGAGCTAGATCATAATGCGGTTAAAGCACCTTACGTAAGACACTGCGGTGTTCACAAAGTGGGAAGCGACGGCGTTGTAAATAAATTTGATATTCGTTTTTGCCAGCCAAACAAACAAGCAATGAAGCCGGACGTTATTCATACGCTAGAGCATTTATTAGCTTTTAATATTCGTACTCATGTAGAAAAATACGATCACTTTGATATTATTGATATTTCGCCTATGGGATGTCAAACTGGGTACTACTTAGTAGTGAGCGGCGAGCCAACTGTGCGTGAAATTATTGACTTGTTAGACGATACGTTAAAAGATGCAATTAACATTACTGAAATTCCAGCAGCAAACGAAAAGCAGTGCGGTCAAGCGAAACTTCACGATTTAGAAGGAGCAAAACGCTTGATGAAGTTCTGGCTAGAACAGGACAAAGAAGATTTAGAAAAAGTATTTGGTTAAAAAATAAGCAGTCCGCTGGGCTGCTTATTTTATTTGAAAAAAGTTGAAGAAGTTTCGCTGAGTCTAAAGAAAGGGAAATGTCTCTTTTTATGAAAAAAATGTTTTAATCAACTAAAAAAGGGTACAACTATATTATATAAAGAGTTCACAAAGGAGCGAAAAACATGGCAGCAAATGTAAATGAAATCGTTAATAAACAAGTAGCGAATTTTAGTGTAATGTACATAAAACTTCATAACTTTCACTGGTACGTAAAAGGTGAACAATTCTTCACTCTTCATGAAAAGTTTGAAGAGCTGTATACGGAAACAGCTACAATTATTGATGACCTTGCAGAACGCCTTTTAGCATTAGAAGGAAAACCTGTGGCAACAATGAAAGAATCGTTAGAACTTTCTTCTATTAAAGAAGCGGATGGAAGCGAAACGGCTAAAGACATGGTTGCTTCTTTAGTAAGCGATTTTGATACGCTAACTGCTGAATTAAAAGAAGGAATGGACGCAGCCGGTGAAGCGGGCGATGAAACAACAGGAGACATGCTGTTAGCCATTCATCAAAGCTTAGAAAAGCATACGTGGATGTTAAAATCATTCCTAGGCAAATAATTAAAACCTGCGAGTAATCGCAGGTTTTTTTATGATAAGATGGACGAACACTTTTCTTTCACCGGCATATACTGTAGGGATATGACTGCTGAAAGGGTGAAAAAAGTGGATATGCAGAAGCTTTCTGTCTTGATAATTTCAAGTTTAGGTTCACTGGCTTTTTTTTTATTTGGAGAGTGGGACTATTTACTAATGGCTTTAGTAGCATTAGTGGCAATGGATTACTTGACAGGCACGATTGCAGCTTTTATAAATAAACGTTTATCTAGCAAAGTAGGTTTTAAAGGAATTGCCAAAAAGATTTTTATTTTTGCCATGATTGCTGTAGCAAACTTTATCGATTCTGTATTTTGGGAAAACGGTCATATTATTCGAGATGGAGCTATTTTGTTCTATATTTTAAACGAAATGATTTCAATTACAGAAAACGCAAGAATTGTAGGGGTTCCGATTCCAGAGCCGTTAAAAAAAGCAATAGCGATTTTAAAAGACCGCTTTAAATCTTAGAGTGTATAAAAAAAGAATAAGATACAAATAAGAAAGATAAGTTGGCACTAGAAAGAAGGAGCTGAATATCTTTCATGACAAAAAAATATTATGTATCTCTGAGTTCAGGGGAAATCAATCAGTCAAATACTGCTTCAGATTGGAATTATGCGATTGAAGCAACAGATGAAGAAGTGGAGCAGCTGAGAACCTATTTAGATCAGCGCGCTTCAAGCGATTGGTCAAGCTTTTGGCGATCACATATTCCGTATCTGGAGTATCATCATGATTCTCAAAATGATATGTACGATAAAACAACAGTTGACATATATGCCATGCTTTATCAGCTGGGAGATGATGAAACAAAATCACATATCAAACAGATGAATATTTTATCTTCAGATAGAATGGAATAAGGGGTAAAAAGTAAATAAAAAAAGTACGAGCATACTTTTCTTATCAGGTATGACCGTAATGTATGATAAAATAAGGGAAAAATCAAATGGAGTTTGAGTCGACCATGTACACATTTAAGGATGCATATCATAATCAAGTATTTTTATCATTTGAAAAAAATCCATTCTCGAAAACTCCACGTCATGTTTGGGTCGTATGCAGGTATGAAAATCAATGGTTGCTAACGAATCACTCAAAACGAGGTTTAGAATTTCCCGGAGGAAAACTAGAAGGCAATGAAGTACCAGAAGAAGCAGCGGTTCGAGAAGTATTTGAAGAAACAGGCGGAGAAGTCTCTTCTTTGACTTATATTGGTCAGTACAAAGTAGTAAGTAAAGGAAAGACCATTATTAAAAATATTTATTTTGCTACTATTGGAAATGTAATTAAAAAAGAAGACTATATGGAAACAGATGGTCCCGTGATGATTGATGAACTACCTTCGGGCATTCAACAAGATGATGCATACAGCTTCATCATGAAAGATAATGTTTTACAATATGTAATGAAATATGTAAAGAGAACATTTTTGTAAAAGCATCGTATCAATAAAAATCCCCCCGTTTGTACGGGGGGATTTTTTATGAGCGTCGGATCAATTTCTTTTCTAAATAAGCAACGCCTTGGTACATAATCGTAGCGAAAATGGCAATTAATAATAAGCTGAGAAGAACAAGGGTAAAGTTGAAGACTTGGAAACCATAAATAATCATATATCCAAGCCCTTTCGAAGAAACTAAAAATTCTCCTACGATGACGCCTACCCAAGATAAGCCGACATTTACTTTAAATGTGGAAATAATGGCAGGCATGGAAGCTGGAAGAATTGCTTCTTTAAAACAGCGGGTTTTTGTTGCCCCGAAGCTTTTTAGTAATTTAATATAGTTTGGATCAACTTCTTTAAAGGCTGTGTAAACGACGATGGATGTAATGATAACGGATATGATCGCTCCCATCGTTAAAATTGAGAAAAACCCTGGCCCGATTGCTACAATTAAAATAGGGCCCAGCGCTACTTTAGGCATGGCGTTTAAAATAACGAGGTAAGGATCTAATATATGGGCAAGCCTAGTTGAATACCAAAGGGCCGTTGCAAGTAAAATACCTAGTAATGTGCCTAGAATGAAGCCAAGAACCGTTTCAAATAATGTAAAACCAATATGTTCTGCCAGCGAGCCGTCGGCAAGTTTAATTAAAAATAAATGCCATACTTTAGTAGGGGAACTGAAAATTAAAGGGTCAATCCACTTTAAACGAGAAGCCAGTTCCCAGAAGCTAAAAAAGGCTAAGAAAATGACCAGCTGTACGCTCAGTACTAATCGTTTTTCGCCCCGAACCTTGCGAAGGTAGCTTTCGTGAAGAGTATCTAGGGAACTAGTGGGTTTCAAGTTGATCAAGCTCCTTCCATATGTCCATAAATAAATCGTTATAGACAGGATGCTGTCGTGCTTCAAACGGAGAAAGGGTTCGTAAAATAGAAGGAACCGTGAATGTTTTTGCGATTTTTCCCGGCTTGGCTGAGAATAAAAAGATTCGGCTGCTCATAGCAATGGCTTCGCCGATATCGTGCGTGACCAAAACAGCCGTTTTTTGATAAGTCATCAGCGTTTTGGAGACAAGTTCTTCAAGCTTGAGTTTTGTTTGAAAATCAAGTGCTGAAAAAGGTTCATCCAAGAGTAAAATAGCGGGGTCAATGGCAAGTGTTCGGACTAAAGCGACGCGTTGTCTCATGCCTCCGGATAACTGGTGTGGATATAGGTCATCTACGCCTTGTAGACCAATTTCTTTTAGGAGTAACAGTGCTTTACTCTCTGTTTTATCTGTTAGCTGTCCGCGAATTTCAAGACCAAGTAAAATATTTTCTTTAATGGTTTTCCACGGAAACAAATAATCTTGTTGAAGCATATAACCGATGTTTGGGACTGATGTTCCGATATTTTCACCGTCTATTGTGACAGAGCCGAACGTTGGTTCAATCAAGCCTGCAATAATCGATAGAAGCGTCGTTTTTCCACATCCGCTTGGGCCGAGAAAGGAAACAAATTCTCCTTCTTCAATAGACAAATTAATATGTTCAAGTGCAGTGGTAGCAGACTTTGTCGTAAGATACATATGCTGAACATCTTGAATGTGAAGTTTTGTCATATTACTCACTCATTGCATCTTTTGCGAATTTTGTGTTGACGAGCTTGTTGTGATCGATGTGTCTTGGAAGTTCTCCAGATTCATCCATGATCTTTTGTAAATGATCCCACTCTTTTTGATCTAATAAAGGGTTGGTTGCAAAAGATTTTTGGGATTTATAGCGGTCAATCACGGTTTTTAGCGTGTCTTTAGGTGTATCTTCAAAATACGGTGCAACCACTTCAGCAATTTCATCTGAGCTATGTGTATTCACCCATTTTTGTGCTTTGTAAATAGCTCGAGTAAATTTAGCTGCCGCTTCAGGATTATTTTTTAAATAGCTTTCTTTGGCCATAAATGTTGTATAAGGAACTGTTCCTGATTCTTTTCCGAAGGAAGCAACGATATGTCCTTTTCCTTGTTGCTCTAAAATACTAGCCGTTGGCTCAAATAATTGAACGTAATCTCCAGTACCAGAAGCAAAAGCATTCGCAACGTTAGCAAAATCAATGTTTTGAACGAGTTTTACATCTTTTTTAGGATCAATATTATGCTGTTTCAACACATATTCCCCTACCATTTGCGGCATACCGCCTTTACGTTGACCAAGAAACGTTTTGCCTTTAAGCTGATCCCATGAGAAGTGATCGACTTTTTTACGCGCTACTAGAAATGTTCCGTCGGTTTGGGTTAGTTGTGCAAAGTTGATGACGGGATCACTAGACCCCTGTGCATATACGTAGATTGAAGTTTCCGAGCCGACTAAGGCGACGTCGATGCCGTCAGATAAAAGTGACGTCATTGTCTTATCTCCGCCCCACGTTGTTTTTAAATCTACTTTTAGTCCTTCTTCTTCAAAAAAGCCTTTTGAAATAGCAACGTACTGGGGAGCATAAAAGATAGAGCGAGTTACTTCGCCGACACGAACCGTTTGTACAGATGTTGTTTTGCTGCAGCTAATTAGTGGAATGAGTAAAATCATAATAGCAAGCAAAGAAAAAAGCCATTTGATTGGTTTCATAAAGCAAACCTCCTTAAAAGAATAAAATATTTTATGATAATGTATGTAAGAAAGTAGAAGAAGGTGAGTGCCTATATAACTATGTGTAAAATCAAAGAAGTATTAGCCAACAATTGAAAGTACACCTTAGCGGGAGAAAGCAGGCTAGTTATATAAAGAATGGAGGAAAAAAATGAAAGATGGAACAATTCTTCATAAACAGCGTTTCCCATCATCAAACCCTCGTGTGGCGCTGTGGGTGATTACATATGCATGTCAAGGGCTTAAGATTAAAGGAATGCTCGCAGAGCCAAAAGAAAAAGGAATGTATGACGGCTTTTTATACTTAAGAGGAGGTATTAAGAACGTAGGAACGGTTCGTCCTGCTCGACTCATTCAATTTGCTTCTCAAGGTTTTATTGTGATGGCTCCGTTCTATAGGGGAAATCAAGGAGGCGAAGGAAACGAAGATTTTGCAGGAGATGATCGTTACGATGCTTTTGCTGCTTACGATTTACTGAAACAGCTCCCCAACGTCTACCATGACCGCATTCATATTTTTGGGTTTTCAAGAGGGGGAGTGATGGCTTTACTCACAGCCATTGAAAAAAACGACAGCCGCTCTCTTGTGTTATGGGGAGGCGTCACGGATATGGTGCTGACATATGAAGAAAGAGAAGATTTAAGAAGAATGATGAAGCGGGTGATTGGAGGAACTCCTTCTAAATATCCTGAAAGATACGAATGGAGGACACCTTTGCACCGTGCTCATCTCGTCGAGCCGCCGGTCTTGCTTATTCATGGTTTAGAAGATAAAAACGTGTCGATTGATCATTCCTATCAGCTCGAATCTAAACTAAAGAAGTCCAATAAAAAAGTTACCAGCTGGTACTTCGAAAACTTTCCACATGCTTTTCCACCAAAAGAAAACCGAGAAACGGTGAAGAAGTTAACGAAGTGGATGAAAGCGCAATAAAAGATATGCTACGATAGAGAAAACAAGTAGAATAACAGTGAGGAGTGAGAAAAAATGGGGATGCCGCTAGAATTAAATACAATGATTGTGACAAAAGGCAACGAAAAGCGTGTAACGGATAACATTTTTCAAATTGAGAAAAAAGGATATCGCTTGTATCCGTTAGATATTCCATTAAACATTCACAAAACGAAAACTGGAGAATGTATTGGAACTGCTGTTGTGCGTAAGGTAGAAATGGAACAGGAAAAAACCATTGTCACATATGAACTGACAAAATTACATTCGACTAACTAAAAAACCGATCGTCTCTAAGACGATCGGTTTTTTATTAGACCCTAGGTCCTCCTAATGTGGAAATATCAGATGCCACATCATTAAAACGCTTGAAGTTCGCTTTGAATTTAGCAGCAAGCTCAGTTGCTTTTTGATTATAAGCTGTTGCATCGTTCCATGCTTTAGAAGGCTGAAGCACTTCATCAGGAACTCCCGGAACATGAGTTGGAATCGATAAACCAAAAATAGCGTCTGTTACTGTTTCGGTATTAGCTAGTTCTCCTTCAAGGGCTGCTTGAACCATAGCTCGAGTGTAACTTAACTTCATTCGTTCGCCGATGCCGTATTCACCACCGGTCCATCCAGTATTTACAAGGTAGACATTTACATTATGTTCATCGATTTTCTTTCCTAGCATTTCTGCGTAAGTTGTTGGAGCAAGAGGCAAGAAAGGCTCACCAAAGCATGTAGAGAAAGTAGCCTGTGGCGATGTTACGCCGCGCTCTGTTCCAGCTAACTTACTAGTGTATCCGCTCAGAAAATGGTACATCGCTTGTTCTTTTGTAAGCTTGCTGATTGGAGGCAAGACCCCGAAAGCATCGGCAGTTAAAAAGACAATAGCTGTAGGGTGCCCAGCAACGCTTGGCAATACTATATTATCAATAGAGTCAATTGAATAAGCGGCACGAGTATTCTCTGTTAAACTATTATCATTGTAATCTGCTACTTTCGTATTTTGATTTAACACTACATTTTCCAGTACGGCGCCGAAGCGAATTGCATTGAAGATTTGCGGTTCTTTTTCTTCGGAAAGCTGAATGCACTTCGCGTAGCATCCTCCTTCAATATTAAATACACCAGAGCTTGACCAACCGTGCTCGTCATCTCCGATTAAACGACGGTTTGCATCAGCAGAAAGCGTTGTTTTACCCGTTCCAGATAAACCAAAGAATAATGCAACGTCACCTTCTTCTCCTACGTTAGCAGAACAGTGCATGGATAGAATATTGTTTTGAGGAAGCAAGAAGTTCATCACTGAGAAAATAGATTTTTTCATTTCACCAGCGTATTCAGTTCCTCCAATTAGCACAATACGTCGCTCTAACGAAAGAATAATGAAGGTTTCAGAGTTCGTCCCGTCTGTTTCAGGATCAGCTTTGAACGTTGGAGCTGCTACAATTGTAAACGGCTTCACATCATCATTTGTTTTTTGTTCGGCTGAAGGGCGAATGAATAACTGCTGAGCGAATAGGTTGTGCCATGCAAATTCATTAACTACTTGAATTGGTAACTGATACTTTTTATCAGCTCCAGCATATCCATTAAAAACAAAAAGTTCATCCTGCTTCTTTAAGTGGGTTAAGACTTTTTTGTATAGCGCATCGAATCGCTGAGCAGAAATTGGCTGATTGACAGGTCCCCATTCAACCGTTTTTGAAGACACAGCATCGCTTACAATAAATTTATCTAAAGGAGAGCGACCTGTATATTTTCCGGTTTCGACTGACACAGCACCTGTAGAAGTCAGCGTTCCTTCGCGTCGAGCTAGAATTTTTTCAACAAGTTGTGGAACAGATAATTGGTGTTTTGTTGTTTTTAATTGAAGCAAACCATTTAATTCGATAGACATATCAACAGTACTCATGTGCACTACCTTCCTTTTTTAGCTATTATTTATTCATTAATGTTTGAAATTTATAATTAGTATAACACATTTATTTAATTATTCTATACTATTTAACTAAAAATGTTTGTGTATTATAAAAAAATGTACGTTATACCTATTTTAGACACATGTATATGTGCTAGAAGCGAAAAAAGTGAAGCTGTTTTAAATGAAAGCCTTATTTTGATCTGTCTTATTAACTAAACTTAGTGATAATTCTTAATAAGATGTACTATTTCAGAATTTGAGTATGTTACATTAAAACAGATTCAAACATAAAGAGATGATTTCCATTTGAATGTTGTTGACAGTGAAGCGCTTTTTCATGTATTATATGTCCTTGAACGGATACTCTCTTATCCCGAGCTGGTGGAGGGACAGGCCCTATGAAACCCAGCAACCATCGTCATTTTTTTGTGTAGACGATAAGGTGCTAACCTGATGCAAGGGCACAACCTTGATCGATAAGAGTGAAAGGCTTATGTAGAATTTGATACCTTTCCTCGATACAAGGAAAGGTTTTTTTATATTTTTTAACGTGTAATGAAAATAAGGGAATGAGTACCGTATCACAATGTATCGTATTTATAAGGAGGAAAACTGATGTCAACACAACGTCGTCTGTTCACGTCAGAATCTGTTACAGAGGGACATCCCGATAAAATTTGTGACCAAATTTCTGACTCAATTCTTGATGCTATCCTAGCAAAGGATCCAAATGCTCGTGTTGCTTGTGAAACAAGCGTAACAACTGGTTTAGTTTTAGTAAGTGGTGAAATTACAACTTCTACTTACGTGGATATTCCTAAAACAGTTCGTGAAACAATTAAAGGAATTGGCTATACTCGTGCAAAATATGGATTTGATGCTGAAACTTGTGCAGTATTAACATCTATCGACGAGCAGTCAGCTGATATCGCTGCTGGTGTAGACCAAGCGTTAGAAGCACGTGAAGGTCAAATGTCAGATGAAGAAATCGAAGCAATCGGAGCTGGAGACCAAGGGTTAATGTTTGGTTATGCATGTAACGAAACAAAAGAACTAATGCCTCTTCCAATTTCATTAGCTCATAAACTTGCTCGCCGTCTAACAGAAGTACGTAAAGAAGAAATTCTTCCTTACCTTCGCCCGGATGGTAAAACACAAGTAACAGTTGAATATGATGAAAACAACAAACCTGTTCGCATCGATACAATTGTTATTTCAACTCAGCATCACCCAGAAGTAACGTTAGAGCAAATTCAACGTAACTTAAAAGAATATGTTATTAATCCAGTTGTTCCAAACGAGTTAATTGATGAAAATACAAAGTATTTCATTAACCCAACAGGACGCTTCGTAATCGGCGGTCCTCAAGGAGATGCTGGTTTAACTGGTCGTAAAATTATCGTTGATACTTACGGCGGATATGCTCGTCACGGCGGCGGTGCATTCTCTGGTAAGGACGCAACAAAAGTAGACCGTTCAGCAGCTTATGCAGCTCGTTATGTTGCGAAAAACATTGTAGCAGCTGATCTTGCTGATAAATGTGAAGTACAACTAGCATATGCAATTGGTGTTGCACAACCAGTATCTATTTCAATTGATACATTCGGTACAGGAAAAGTTTCTGAAGAAGTACTAGTAGACGTAGTACGCAAAAACTTTGACCTACGTCCAGCAGGCATCATTAAAATGCTTGATTTACGTCGCCCAATTTATAAGCAAACAGCAGCTTACGGCCACTTTGGTCGTACGGATGTGGAGCTTCCTTGGGAGTTCACAGACAAAGCGGAAGCATTAAAAACTCAAGCTTTAGCTAAATAATAAAAAAATCTCCGTGAAAACGGAGATTTTTTTTATGCCCATTGAATACCTGCAGCAGATTTTTCTACGACACCTTCATATTCTGAAAGCAAATGCTGAAAAATGGCGTCCCATGATTGAGTAAGAGCGTATTGTCTCGCTGCATGGCCAAAGTGAAGCCGCTGATGCAAATCATCGAGTAAATCTGTAATAGCCGAACTGAATTCTTCTAAGGAGTGAGGTTTGCAAAGGTAGCCGTTTCGCCCATGCTGAACCATCTGTTTAACTCCTCCTGCATTTGCTGCCACTACAGGAGTTCCAGAAGCAAGAGACTCCAGTACAACATTTCCGAAGGTTTCTGTTTCTGAAGGAAAAACAAACAAATCAGATGATGAATAGATATGAGCAAGTTGCTTACCTTCAAGGAAGCCTGTAAATGTCATATGCTCAGATGCTTGCTGCTGCATTTGTTCTTTTAAAGGGCCGTCTCCCACAATAACCCAGTGAATTTGATGGCGGATATGATCCGGTAGAGATCGTGCGATTTTTATTAAAAAATCAGCGTTCTTTTCTTTAGCTAATCTTCCTACATACGTTAAAATGTAGGGCTTTTTAATATTATATTTAATGCGAATATCAAAGCGGTCATAGTGGGGGTGAAATAATTTATGATTTACTCCTCGCGACCAAATAGATACGTTGTGAAACCCTTGTTCTTCTAGCTGCTGTTTGGTCACTTCAGAGGGAGCGAATATTTTTTGTACAGGTTTATAAAACCATTTCATATATTTTTGCAGTGGTACACGCATTTTTTCAAGTTCATAGTGAGATAAATAATCATCAAAATTGGTATGATAAGAGCCGACAAGAGGAACACCTAATCTTTTCCCGTAATAGGAGCCGCAAAGCCCCATTGTAAAAGGAGTGGCCAAATGAATAATAGAAGGATTGAATTCCTGCAGCTGCTTTTTAATTTTTAGAACGTTTGGCAATGAAAAGCGGCTGTTTGGATAAAGAAAAAACGGCATGCTGGGCGAACGGTGAACATACGTTGAAAATGACTGATCATGAGCAAATTCAGGAGCAAATACCTGGATGGGAATTTGCTTTGATTTGACGTACTGAGTAAACTGATAAAGTGTTTTAGCAGCTCCGTTAACTTCTGGAGCAAATGTATCCGTAAATAAAGCAATTCTCATTAGTACTCCTCCTATTAATTAAGTTAAAAATATGTTCAGTGAAACAGCACCTGAAAAGATGCCCAGTATCAGGCCTACCATGACATCCGTCGGATAGTGCAGACCGAGATAAATTCTTGAAATTCCTACCGTTACTGCAAGAGGCAAAAGAACAGCAGCGAAGGCTGGATAAACAATCATAAGAGGGGTAACCAACGAAAAAATAGCTGTTGTATGCCCAGATGGAAATGAATGATCTTTTAATGGATTTTCTAATACTTTTGTATGTTTTAATTGAATATAAGGTCGTTTTCTCGGATATAGTTTTTTAGCAATGGCCACAGGAATATGACTAACGGCTAGAGAAAACGCACAAGCGTAAGCGACAGATGAAGGATGCAGAAATAACAGCAAGCACGCTATCACAATGGTAAACGTGGCTCCGCCGGCGTGAGTGAGTAAACGTAAAAATCTATTTAAGTGCTTTCGATCAAAATGTTGGTTTACGCTTTTGAATAATCGGCATTCGGCATCGTATACATACTGAATTAACTTGGCTTTCATAGAGTCGCTCCCTTTTCAATAGATACGTCTTTATTATTCAGTTTAATCTTTAATTGTGGAGGCAGTACTAAAACGATGTAAATTAATATGGAAATTTCTTTACAATTGTGGAGAGAATAGAACATGATTGGAGAGTTTGTGGAGATACTAAAAAAATTCCCTCAGTATGACTTTCTGAGGGAACGTTTCCTTTATAATGAAGAATCAGATTTCTTAATAGACTTATAATACTGCCCTTTTTCTACATATTCTGTACGAATGCGCTGCATATCTTTTAAATCCTCTTCTGTCAGAGTGCGGATCACTTTAGCAGGTCGGCCGAGTGCGAGAGTATTAGGCGGTATTTTTTTACCGGGAGGCACTAAGCTTCCAGCACCGATAAAAGCACCTTCACCAATTTCCGCACCGTCTAAAATAATAGAACCCATGCCAATGAGCGCGCGTTTGCGGATGATGGAGCTATGTAAAATAACTTGATGTCCTACTGTTACATCATCCTCAATAAGCAAAGGAGCATTTGGGCTTTGGTGGAGTGTTGATTGATCTTGTATATTTACTCGTTTACCAATAATCGTAGGTGAAACATCTCCCCTAATAACAGTGTTAAACCAAATGCTGCTTTCTTCACCAATGGTGACATCTCCAGTAATCGTGACATAGTCTGCGATGAAGCAGCTGGGTGCAATGGTAGGCATTTTTTCTTTATATGGATAAATCATCAAATCATCTCCCTTTATTAGTTGAAAAAAAGTAGTAAATCTTCTAATGTAAGTGTACAAAGGTTTTTTAAGCAGGTAAACAAAAAAAAGGAAGAAGGAGTAACTCAAATGCATAAATGGGAAGCAGTAAATCCAAAAGGCGTTATTGTCATGGTCCATGGAGCAGCGGAGCATCACGGACGCTATCGCTGGCTGATTGAGATGTGGCGTTCGGTTGGAATGCACGTAATTATGGGAGACCTTCCTGGCCAAGGCTTAACAACAAGAAGAAGAGGACATATCCTATCCTTTGATGAATATGTGTATGAAGTGGAAGAATGGGTACGTGAAGCGCAAAAATATGATTTGCCTATTTTCCTGTTAGGTCACAGTATGGGAGGGCTGGCGGTTATTCGTACGCTCCAGACAAAAAACCTCCCTATATGGGGTGCGATTCTTTCCTCTCCTTGTCTAGGATTAAAAGAGCAAGTACCGGCTTATTTAGATATGCTATCTAAAGGGTTAAATAAAGTCATGCCGAACAAACTTTTCGATTTAGGTCTCACTGTTGAAAAAGCAACAAGAAACCAAGAAGTTCGAGATGAAGATGAAAATGACTCACTGTATGTTACAAAAGTTTCTGTAAGATGGTACCGGGAATTGATCCAAGCTGTCAACTTAGCTTTTAAAGATATCGATCGTTTGCCTGATGTCCCGCTTCTTGTGATGCAGGCAGGAGAAGATAAAATTATTGAAAAGCTGATTGTTAGGCAGTGGTTTGATGAAATAGAGCTAAGTGAAAAAATCTACAAAGAATGGTCTCAGCTGTATCATGAAATCTTTAATGAGCCTGAAAGAGAATACGTTTTTACATATGCAAAAAGTTTTGTCGATCTTCACATTTAATAAGTGCGGTAAGAAATTGAGGTGAAAATAAATGAAGATTCCGTCTCATCCTATTTCCTTAATGAGAAAAATTTATCGAGAAGTGTTTCCTGTCGTTCATCATGAGCTTAATTATTGGCGCGGACGAGCAAAAGAGATTCCTAATAAAGAATTGCGTACTCAAGCATTGGCAAGTATCGATACAAAAACTTTTCATTGTGAAGGGGGCGGTATCCTATCGATTTTAGCGAAAGAAAATATGATTGAATGCGTGAAATTTATTGTTGCCTACCAAACAATCAGCGATTACTTAGATAACTTATGTGACCGCAGCAATTCGCTTGACCCTAAAGATTTTGCCGCCTTACATGAATCAATGCCAGATGCGTTGAATCCTCATGCACCTCTTGGGGATTACTATCGTTTTCGAACGGATAAAGACGACGGAGGATACTTAGCCGGACTTGTCCAGACTTGTCAGCAGTCCTTGCGAAAAGCTTGTAATTACCATATAGTCTCTTCACATTTATTAGAACTAGCTAATTATTATTGTGATTTGCAAATACATAAGCATGTTGAAATCAAGGAAAGAGTTCCACGATTAGAGAATTGGTTCGATGCTCACCGGCACAGTGTTCCTGAAATGGAGTGGTATGAATTTTCAGCGTGCTCTGGTTCAACGTTAGGAATTTTTTGTTTAGTTGCTTATAGCTTTCAAGAAGAGATGACCGAAGAAATGACGCAGAAAATAAAAGCAGGATATTTTCCTTATATTCAAGGCTTACATATTTTACTCGATTATTTAATTGACCAAGAAGAAGATAAAGCAGGAGGAGATTTGAACTTTTGTTTTTATTATCCTCATTATCAGCAAATGATGGATCGCTTTTTGCATTTTGTCGTAAAAGCGGACGAATATGCTAAAAAACTGCCGGATTATCACTTTCACTGCTTTATCTATAAAGGACTCTTGGGCGTTTATTTGTCGGATCAAAAAGTGCGGGCACAAAAACATGTTCATGTGAATGCACGTAGGTTAATAAAAGCGGGGGGAGCCCTCAGCTACTTTTTCTATATCAACGGACGCTTGTACCGAATGTTAAAAAGATAAGCCATATGCGGCTTATCTTTTTTCAATAGCAATGATGAAGGGAGGGTTGTTTTGCTGATTCATGAAACGATATTGTAAAACGTGAACGTCTTTTTGATCAAGATTTTGGACATATGTTAGTAAATCGTCTCTTTCTTGTTTCCCTTGTTCGTGTCCATGATAAATAACGAGCACAATCACTCCTTCAGGTGCTAGCAAATCAAGTAACTGCTCAATTGCAGAGATTGTTGTTTCAGAAGTGGTGACAATGTCTTTATCTCCACCTGGTAAATAACCTAAATTAAAGACAGCGCCCGTGACTCGTCCTTTAATAGAACGAGGAAGCATGTTTATATTGCTGTGGGTTTCTTGGATAAGTGTTACTCTGTTTTCTACATGGTGTTCGGTCAATCGCTGCTGAGTTGCTTGAATGGCTTGAGGTTGAATATCAAATGCATATACATGACCTGTATCTCCGACTAAGTTAGCTAAGAACAATGTATCATGTCCATTTCCTGCTGTGGCATCAATCGCGACATCTCCTGGGGCCACAGCATTAGTGAGCAATTTGCGGGCAAAAGGCAGGATACGTTCTATTTTCATCTTTCCATCAACTCTTTTTCGTAATATTTTCCTTGATAGCTTTGGCGACGTTGGAGCTCTTGGTCAATGGCATTTAATACGCTCCACTTATTTACGCTCCACATCGGTCCAACCATGAGGTCTATCGGTCCATCGCCTGTAATACGATGAACAATCATCTCAGGAGGGATTACTTCGAGCTGATCGCATACAAGCTTTACGTATTCTTCAAATGAAAGAAATTCAACAAGGCCCTTTTCATACTGTTTGACCATAGGAGTTCCTTTTAGCAAATGAAGCAGATGAATCTTAATTCCTTGAACGTCTAATTTTGCTACTTCACGTACGGTTTCCATCATCATATCAGGTGTTTCTAAAGGCAAACCATTAATGATGTGAGAACAAACGCGAATACCGTGTTTTCGAAGCTTAGCTACCCCATCTACATAGCGTTGATGATCGTGTGCCCGGTTAATAAGCAGTGAAGTTCGTTCATGCACAGTTTGCAGTCCAAGTTCTACCCATAGATAAGTTCGTTCATTTAATTCAGCCAAGTATTCCACCACATCGTCGGGGAGACAGTCAGGGCGCGTGGCGATAGAAAGCCCAACAACTCCGGGAAGCTTTAAGACGGCTTCATATTTTTCACGAAGCTCCTCGACAGGAGCATGAGTATTAGTAAATGCTTGAAAGTAAGCAACGTATTTTCCGTCTTTCCATTTATGATGCATTTTTTCACGGATTTCATTAAATTGTGTCACGAGGTCATCCGCTCTGTTTCCGGCAAAATCCCCTGAGCCGGCAGCACTGCAAAACGTACAGCCGCCGTGAGCTACCGTGCCGTCTCTGTTTGGACAATCAAATCCTCCATCTAAGGCTACTTTAAATACCTTATGGCCAAAGTGGTTACGTAAGTGGTAATTCCAGGTGTGATAACGTTTGTTTTCAGATTTATACGGAAATGGGTTTGTCTGACTCAAATCAGCAACCTCCTTTTTACATGCAATATACATCAACAAATTGTATCAAAAACGTGAAAAAGTGCCAAACAAATTTAAGGATGCTTATATTTAACAGGTTCTTCTTGTCGTAAAGGGAAGTAAAGTTGCGCAATATAAGACAGAAATGAACGAATAGGAGGAATAGAGAATGACAACTCGTCAAGCAGTGGATCAACTTATGCAACAGTGTGAAGATGCTATTCGCTTTGGACAAGGTCAGTTGCAGGAAGGCATGAAGCAAGAACATTATAACGACACTGAATATACAAAAGCACAGGAAAAATTAGAAAATGCTTATAAAGAAATTGAAGAGTTTTCTCACAGTGCAAATGCACAGCAAAGAGAGCAGCTATATCGCATGCGCCTGCAAGTTCAGCAGCTGCAAAATAAATTGATCACAACTCAGCATTAAGGAGAGGATTTTATGGCAACGCGTTCAAATCAAAATAATCCGGAACAAAAAACAAAAAACGGGATCAACAGCAATGACATTGAGCTAGGAAAAGATTTTGATCCGGTAAAAGAATTAAAAGCACGAAACAGCAAGCGTGCACAGCCGGTTCGTTCGAAGCAAAAATAAGCGATAAAAAGGTGGTTTTGCATGATATTGTCATGTGAAATCACCTTTTTAAATAGTCAGCGAATTTCAAATAAATTGTCTATATGTAAAAGCATTGCGAACCCTTTAAGAAAAGACTAGAATGTACGTTGGCATTCGAATAGATAGGGGGGAGATCAATGCCCAAATCACTTTGGTTTTTGATTATTGGTATGCTTGTAAACGTAACGGGAGCTTCATTTTTATGGCCTCTCAATACAATTTATATAAATGAACATTTAGGAAAGTCGTTATCCGTCGCAGGAGTGGTTCTTATGCTGAATTCTGCGGCAAGCGTAGTAGGAAATTTGCTTGGAGGAACGCTTTTTGACAAAATTGGAGGATATAAATCCATTTTATCAGGGATTATTATTACTCTTATTGCATTAGTGGGACTCGTGTTTTTCCATGGTTGGCCTACATACGTTGTTCTCTTGGTTGTTGTAGGGTTTGGATCTGGTATTGTGTTTCCGTCTATGTATGCAATGGCAGGGTCCGTTTGGCCACAAGGCGGAAGAAAAGCATTTAATGCGATGTACGTTGCTCAAAATGCAGGAGTAGCTATTGGCGCCGCGGTAGGGGGCATTGTAGCGTCTTATTCATTTACGTATATTTTCTTAGCTAATACAATTTTATACGTTATTTTTCTGCTTATTGCTATTTTTTCATATCGTCATATTTCGGTTACCGTGGGACAAACGAATGTCCTTAATGAAGCAGGGAGCATTGGGCATAGAACGAAGCTGACTGCTCTTCTTATTTTATGTACGGGGTATGTCTTATGCTGGGTGGCGTATGTTCAGTGGCAAACAACGATTGCTACGCATACGCGTGAGCTGAATATACCTCTTTCCAGCTACAGTTTGCTTTGGACGATTAACGGGATTTTAATTGTAGTCGGTCAGCCTTTGATTGTACCCATCATTCAAAAAGTAGCAAAAACGTTAAAAGTACAGGTCCTAATTGGAACGGTTATTTTTGTGGCTTCTTTTGTTATCGTGGTGAATGCTACAACATTTCCGCAGTTCTTAACAGCAATGGTTGTGTTAACAATTGGAGAAATGTTCGTTTGGCCGGCCATTCCAGCTGTTGCAAGTCAGTTGGCTCCATCTGGAAAAGAAGGATTTTATCAAGGTGTAGTTAACAGCATGGCTACTGCAGGTAAAATGATTGGTCCTCTCTTTGGAGGCGTTATTTTCGATGCTTTTAATATGTCTACGCTGTGCTATTTATTAATTGGGCTATTGCTATTCAGCATGTGTACAACATGGATATACGATTATAAATTAAAAGAAAAACGTCAGCGTTCGTTAACCATCTCTAAATAAATAGAGATGGTTTTATTTTTGACTGCTTAATAAACGTAGGAATGTCTTCAGTATTCCTTTAATAATATAGTAAGGGTCGTGACAAGCAAAGAAAGGAGTATATACCTGTAAATATGTAAGCGTTTTCTAATTATATGACTTCATGGGGGGCTAAACATGCTTAGTATGATTGGATTAATTGGAGGATTATTGCTGCTCATTGTATTAACGATGAGAGGCATGAATTTATTTATAGCAGGTCCGCTCAGTGCTTTAGTTGTTGCGTTAACAAGCGGAATGCCTTTATTTCCACAGCTTGTGAAAGAAGGAGAAGCAAATTTTGTTGGAAATTACATGTCTGGTTTCACAGGATTTATTGCGGCTTGGTATTTAATGTTTCTATTGGGGGCCGTCTTTGGAAAAGTAATGGAAGACAGCGGGGCCGCTGATAGTGTTTCCCGCTGGATTGTCAGTAAACTAGGAATGAAAAGAGCAGTGTTGGCGATTGTACTTGCCTGTGCGGTCTTAACATACGGAGGAGTCAGTCTGTTTGTAGTAGCATTCTCTGTTTATCCAATGGCTTTAAGCTTATTCAAACAAGCCGATTTGCCGAGGCGGTTTATTCCTGCTGCTTTAGCATTTGGTTCGGTTACGTTTACGATGACCTCGGCTGGGTCGCCTGAAATCCAAAACTGGATTCCAATTGAATATTTAAAGACTAGTCCGTATGCAGGATGGGAAGTTAGTTTAGTTGTAGCGGTAGTGATGGCTGTATTCGGCTACTGGTGGTTAAAGCGCTTGATTTCAAAAGCAGTTAAAAATGGGGAGCGTTTTATATCACGCGAGAAAGATCCAGTAGTAACGGAAAATCAGTCTCTTCCTAATCCTTTATTAAGTTTGCTTCCGCTTGTGGTCGTGCTCATTATTTCTTTTGCACTTCATAAGCCCCTTCAGCAATCTGCGCTGATTGTCGCACTTTTAAGCGGCATCATTGTCACATACATTGTAAATCGAAAGCATTTTAAAGGATTTTGGAATGCAGCTTCAGAAGGAACGCTGGGTGCGTTAATTGCTATTGGGAATACAGCTGCTGTCGTAGGTTTTGGAGGGGTTGCTAAGGCTGTTCCCGCGTTTGGAGTGGCTGTAGATGCCATGACGCATATTCCAGGAAGTCCGTTGATTGGAGGAGCTATTGCCGTGAGTGTTATCGCAGGGATGACTGGTTCGGCTTCAGGAGGTCAGGCGATTGCTTTGCCAATTTTAGCGCCTCACTATCTAGATGCTGGTGTAAATCCAGAAGCTCTCCATCGCGTAGTAGCTATTTCCTCTGGAGTATTAGATTCCTTGCCTCATAATGGTTATGTCGTAACAACAATTAATTCTATTTGCGGAGAAACTCATAAAGATGCGTATGGATCAGTTGCAGCAATGACGGTGATTGTGCCGCTTGTTGGTCTTGTACTTGCGATCATCCTGTTTTCTTTTGGATTTGGCATTTAATAATAGCAGCTAAAGAAAGTAGGGACTGGGATAAAAGTATTTTAGGTGAAAGAAGATCCGAACGATGAATCGTTCGGATTTTTTCATGTTTATAGTGAACGTAGGTTTCATTTGTTTAGGTGCTTCTAGCTGCGGAGTGGAGGGCAAGACAAAGACTCCTGAAGTAGGTGAGACCCCGCATGAGTGTAAGAAACGAGGAGGATCATCGGCTGCCAGAGGAAAGAGGAGCCTTGCACGGAAATCAACAGCGGTGTAACCAAGAAATTCATACTAGCGCATTTATCCCATTTGTTCGTTTTTAAATTGGATTGATTTAATTATGTCTCACTCTCTTTTTTGTTTGGCCGTGGATGTATGTTTTTGGGAGAAGTTGTTCATATATAAGAATAAAAGAGAGGATTTAGCAACAAAGCAGTGCTGCAGTGCAGAAACTTTTACAAAATCCCTTGAACAACTTGCAGTTTACGAACATATTATTTACAATACAAGGTAGTATGATGTAAAAACTATGATAAGGAATAGTAGTGAACGAAGCGAGCTAAGAGAGCTGACGGGTGGTGCGAGTCAGCAAACGAGCGTTCATGAACTCACCTTGGAGTTGTAAATGTGAAGTAAAGTAACATTTGCCGTCTATCCGCGTTAAGGAAAATGAGTGAGTACATAATTGTGCTAATTTGGGTGGTACCGCGGGAAGTTTATTCAACCTCTCGTCCCTTTGTTTGAGGGATGAGGGGTTTTTTAGTTTAATTAAATACAGCTGGAGCGTACAAGGAGGATTATGTATGGCTTTTAATCATGAAAAGATCGAACAAAAATGGCAAAAAGTTTGGGAAGAAAATAAAACATTTAGAACAACAGAAGATGAAGGAAAGCGTAAGTTTTACGCATTAGATATGTTCCCTTATCCATCTGGAGCGGGTTTACACGTTGGGCATCCAGAAGGTTATACAGCAACGGATATTTTATCTCGTATGAAGCGTATGCAAGGATACAATGTACTTCATCCAATGGGATGGGATGCATTCGGACTACCTGCTGAACAGTACGCATTGGATACAGGAAATGATCCGGCTGAGTTCACTGAACTTAACATTAATAATTTCCGTCGTCAAATCAAATCGTTAGGTTTCTCTTACGATTGGGAGCGTGAAATTAATACAACGGATCCTACCTACTACAAATGGACGCAGTGGATTTTCTTACAGCTATATAAAAAGGGCTTAGCTTATGTGGATGAAGTAGCTGTTAACTGGTGTCCTGCTCTAGGAACAGTACTTGCGAACGAAGAAGTTATTGACGGCAAAAGTGAGCGTGGAGGACATCCGGTTGAGCGTCGTCCAATGAAGCAGTGGATGCTTAAAATCACAGCTTATGCAGATCGTTTACTAGAAGATTTAGATGAGCTTGATTGGCCAGAAAGTATTAAAGAAATGCAGCGCAACTGGATTGGCCGCTCTGAAGGAGCTCACGTACACTTCACAATCGATGGATACGAGGACACGTTTACTGTGTTTACAACGCGTCCTGACACGCTATTTGGGGCAACGTATGCCGTTTTAGCACCTGAACATCCGTTTGTAGAAAAAATTACAACAGCCGAACAAAAAGAAGCAGTAGAAACGTATTTAGATCAAATTAAAAGCAAAAGCGATTTAGAACGTACAGACTTAGCTAAAGACAAAACTGGCGTATTCACTGGTGCTTATGCAATTAACCCTGTAAACGGCGAGAGAATGCCAATTTGGATTGCTGACTATGTTTTAATGAGCTATGGCACCGGTGCAATTATGGCTGTTCCGGCTCATGATGAGCGTGATTATGAATTTGCGGTTAAATTTGAACTGCCGATTAAAGAAGTGGTAGCGGGCGGAGACGTTTCAAAAGAAGCTTATACAGGCGACGGCGAGCACGTTAATTCAGACTTCTTAAATGGTTTAGATAAAGAAGAAGCAATTTCAAATATGATTCAGTGGCTTCAAGCAAATGAAAAAGGTGAAAAACAAGTAACGTACCGTCTGCGTGACTGGTTATTCAGCCGTCAGCGCTACTGGGGTGAACCAATTCCTGTTATTCACTGGGAAGATGGCACAACAACGGCAGTTCCTGAAGATCAGCTTCCGCTTGTGTTACCAAAAACGACTGAAATCAAACCGTCAGGCACAGGTGAATCTCCGTTAGCAAACATTGATGACTGGGTGAACGTTGTAGATCCGGAAACAGGCAAAAAAGGGCGCCGCGAAACAAATACAATGCCTCAATGGGCAGGCAGCTGCTGGTATTACTTACGCTACATTGATCCAACAAACAGTGAAGCGTTAGCAGATGCAGATAAATTAAAAGAATGGTTGCCGGTTGATATTTATATCGGTGGAGCTGAACACGCTGTTCTTCACTTATTATATGCTCGTTTCTGGCATAAGTTTTTATATGATATCGGCGTAGTTCCAACAAAAGAGCCGTTCCAAAAACTGTTTAACCAAGGTATGATTCTTGGAGAAAACAACGAAAAAATGAGTAAGTCAAAAGGTAACGTTGTAAACCCAGACGAAATCGTAGAAAGCCACGGTGCAGATACGCTTCGCCTTTACGAAATGTTTATGGGACCTTTAGATGCATCAATCGCTTGGTCAACAAAAGGGCTTGATGGTGCACGCCGTTTCTTAGATCGTGTATGGCGCTTACTTGTTGACGATAACGGTGAATTAAGCAGCAAGGTTCAAGAAAGCAGTGACACTACGCTTGAACGCGTGTATCACCAAACGGTGAAAAAAGTAACGGAAGATTACGAAGGCCTCCGTTTTAATACAGGTATCTCTCAGCTTATGGTATTCATCAATGATGCATACAAAGTTGACGTGCTGCCAAAGCAATACGTAGAAGGATTTGTGAAGCTATTAGCACCAATTTGTCCTCATACGACTGAGGAATTATGGAGCAAACTAGGTAACGAAGATACAATTTCGTATGAGGCTTGGCCTGCGTTTGACGAAGCGAAACTTGTAGATGATGAAGTGGAAATTGTCGTTCAAATTAACGGTAAAGTACGTGCAAAAGTTAATGTACCTGCTGAGGCATCTCGTGAAGAGCTTCAAGATATTGCAATGGCTAATGAAGATGTTCAAGAGTTCATTGAAGGTAAGACAGTGCGCAAAGTGATTGCTGTGCCTGGTAAATTAGTAAACATCGTAGCTAATTAAGTATGGATGTAGAAGAGAACCCCTGACTAAAGAGCAGTCAGGGGTTCTGTTCTAGACCTAAGCGCCTGATGTCCGCCTTTCGGGTTTGACATCAGGCGCTTAGTCAAACCTTTAACTACGATTGGAAAAGCTTAGGCATCTTGCTGCTTAAGCTTTTCTTATTTAGTGGCATAAAGGTATTTGAATTTGCTACAATAGCGATAGCAAGCTGAATGAAAGAATAGAGAGGAATGACGAAGATGGAAGAAGTAAAAGTAATTACGCCTGAAGAACTTCAAAAACGCGTTGAAAATGGAGAAGAACTTCATTTAGTTGATGTGCGCGAAGATGAAGAAGTAGCAGAAGGAATGATTCCAACTGCTAAACACATTCGTATGAATGATATTCCAGCTAATGTGGATTATTTCGATAAAGACAAAGAATATATTTTCATTTGCCGTTCGGGCCGCCGCAGTGAAAACGTATGTTACTACCTTCAAGAACAAGGATATAAAGTAACAAATATGGTTGGCGGTATGTTAGAGTGGGAAGGAAAAACGGTTAATAAATAAAAAAGAGGCTGGGACAAAAGTATCTTAGCTGAAGTGAAAAATGAACCATTGATCAACACGTTTGATTAGTGGTTCATTTTTTTGTTTCGTTTCTCCTAGCAGTTGATTGGAGGGTAAGGGGAAGACTCCTGCGGGAAAAGCAGAACAGGTGAGACCCTGCGGAAAGCGAAGTCTTGCACGGAAATCGGCTTCCGTATTACAAGCGGTTCAGCTCATGTATCTCATTTGTTCGTCTTTAGATTGGATTCATTTCGTTATGTCTCACTCTCTTTTTTGAATGAAACTTCTGCCATCCGACTAAAATGATAGCAGGAAAACAAATGATGACTAAATCTATAAAAGCCCTCATAAAAATAGAGGTAGTAAGAGATTGAAAATCAGTACAAAAACCATCATCAAGAGAAACAGTCCATTCTGATTGAAACAAATTTGATAGGACAAGGTGGTCGAAGCTGTGATACAAGTAAAAATGTTTGATAAAGAGCATGAAAAAGATTTAGAATTTGCGGTGAATCGATTTTTACGGAAATTAGAGGATGAAGACGTCGTTGATATTAAATACCAAGTGACAGTTGATGTTGATCGTGATGAGCAGGTGTACTGTTTTTCAGCCATGGTTATGTATAAAGCCTAGCATATTATGCTAGGCTTGTTGCAAATTCTCCTGCATTACTCCCCGCCAAACGGCCTGTTACAAGAGCAGAAGTGATATTGTATCCTCCAGTGTATCCATGGATATCAAGAATTTCCCCGCAGAAGTAAAGGCCTTGCATAAATTTCGAAGACATTTCTTTTGGGTGAATTTCTTTAACAGATACGCCGCCTCCTGTGACGAATGCTTTTTCTAAAGAAAGCGTGCCGTTTACAGCAAATTCAAATCGCTTGCACAGTCTTGCGAATTCTCTCAGTTTCTCATGCTGAAGCTGTCCTGCTAGCGCCTGACTATCAATGCCTGTCTGCTCGAGTAAAAACAATAGATAGCGTTCAGATACAAAACCTTTTAAGACATTTTTAATTGCTTTTTTCGGCTCTTCTTTTGTTGTTTTGACTAATTGTTGAAAAATATCTTCTTCGTTTTGGCTAGGAAATAAATCAAGAGACATTTGAACAGTATTGCTTTTTTGTTTCTTTAACTCTTTAACAACATATTGGCTGCAGCGAAGAGCGGCAGGGCCAGAGATGCCAAAGTGAGTGAAAATCATATCCATTTGATGAGTAATGACAGGCTTGCCTTTTTTATTTAGCACGCTTAGTCCTACATTGCGAAGCGATAGACCTTGAAGCGTTTTGGTTTTAATAAAGTGTTCGCTAGATGTAATAGGAACTTCTGTTGGGTAAAGCTCAGTAATTTTATGTCCCGCATCTTTTGCCCATTGATAACCGTCTCCTGTCGAACCTGTATGAGGTACTGATTTTCCACCTACTGCAATCACAACGCTTTTCGTTTGGATTGCTTCCCCGTTTTGAAGCACAACTTCTTTCACGGTGTTGTTCTCATAGTTTACGCGTTTAACGGCTGTGTTTGTGCGAATCGTCACACGAAGACGGTGAAGTTCGCTAATTAATGCGTCAACAACAGATTGCGCTTTATTGCTAACCGGAAACATACGGCCGTGATCTTCTTCTTTTAATTTAATTCCAAGGCCTTCAAAATAAGAGATGATATCTTCGTTATTAAAAACAGAAAACGCACTGTATAAAAAGCGCCCGTTTCCTGGAATGTGTTTAATAAGTTCATCAATGGGAAGACGGTTTGTCACATTACAGCGTCCGCCTCCAGAAATGGCAAGCTTTCGTCCAAGTTTATTGCCTTTATCAATTAATAATACGTTTGCACCTGACTCACCAGCTGCAATCGATGCCATCAAACCAGAAGGTCCTCCTCCGATTACGACTACATCATATATCATACTTTCACCAACCTGTCTATTCTTAAAAAATTTTAGTTTGTTCACTGACAAATCTCTCAACATTGGATAAAATGGGCTATAGTCTTTGTTTTTTAGTTTGTTGACGAGTGCGAGTGAGTATAAGACCTTTCTTAGTGTATACTGTCACTTGCTTCTTTTCAATTCTATCATTATTATCAGTATGTAACATTAAGTATCGGAGGCAAACGTATGTCTGATTCAAAATTGTTAAGAGGGACCTTTGTGCTGACGCTTGGCACCTATGTATCCCGAATCTTGGGAATGATTTATTTATTTCCATTCGCGATCCTTGTTGGAACCGTAGGGGGAGCACTGTTTGGTTACGGATATAACCAATATGCTATTTATTTAAGTATTGCTACAGCCGGTATGCCAATGGCCGTATCGAAATTTGTATCAAAATATAATGCACTCGGTGATTACTATACGAGTAGAAGAATGTACCGGGCCGGCATGAAATTAATGCTTGTCACAGGAATACTTGCATTTTTACTTTTATATTCGTTAGCTCCTGTTATGTCTAGAATTACGCTGGGAGGTTCTGATTTAAATAACTCCTTAGAAGATGTAGTAATGGTTATGCGAATGGTTAGTGTTGCGTTAATTGTAGTACCGATGATGAGTTTAATGCGAGGATTTTTCCAAGGTCACCAGTCTATGGGACCAACAGCTGTTTCACAAGTAGTTGAACAGCTTGTGCGGGTTGTCTTTTTATTGGCATCTACCTATATCGTCATCAAAGTTGTCCATGGAAGTCTTGCATTAGCCGTTGGATTTGCTACGATGGGGGCTTTTGTAGGAGCTCTTGCTGGACTGGCCGTATTAATTTGGTACTGGAAAAAACGAAAGCCTTATCTTGATAAAATGGTGAACGAGCAGACGGTAACGCCTACGCGTATTTCTACCGTATCCATTTTTAAAGAGCTGCTTACGTATTCATTGCCATATGTATTTGTCAGCTTAGCTATTCCGCTGTATCAGTATGTGGATCAATTCACATTTAACCGTGCGATGGTAGCGGCTGGACAAAAAGAAATAGCGGAGTCCATGAACGGAATTGTTCAGTCTTATGTTCCAAAGCTTGTGATGATTCCTGTTTCATTAGCTACTGCGTTTGGTTTGACTCTTGTACCAACGATTACACGTTCATTTGTGAATAAAGATTATAATGTATTGCAAAAGCAAATTGATCAAACATATCAAACGATTATGTTTCTTGTGCTGCCAGCATCTGTAGGGTTAATGGCTTTAGCTGGCCCAGCCTATACGTTTTTCTTTGGAACAGATGCATCGGATGCGGGTGGTAATGTCTTGCTTTATTATGCACCGGTAGCTTTGTTATTCTCATTTTTTACGGTTAATGGAGCTATTTTACAAGGAATCAACAAACAAAAATATGCTGTTTTAAGTCTATTATTTGGATTGATTGTGAAAATTGTGGTGAACGTTCCATTTATTCTTATGTTCCACGAGATTGGTTCAGTTTTAGCGACAGCACTAGGCTATATCGTATCTCTTGTTTATATGTTTGCGCTTATTCAAAAACACGCAAAATATAACTACAGTGAGTTTATAAAACGTTCTGTGCTTATTCTCATTTTTGTTGCGAGTATGGGAATCAGCGTAAAAATTGTCGCCGCAGTGATTGGTCTGTTTACAACGCCAGGACGATTCTCTGCCACTGTTATTACGATTATAGGAGCAGCAGTAGGCGGCCTTATTTACTTTATTATTACCTATCGTTCAAGCCTGCTTGAAAAAGTAATGGGAGCGAGGGTAACAGGTGCAATTGAAAGAAAGATACTGCGCCGAAATAAACAGCGCAGTGCCTAAGTAAGAAGATGACTCGTTAGAGTCATCTTCTTTTCAAAAAAGAGGAGGATATTACATGCGTTTGGATAAATTGCTTTCTACTATTGGGTACGGAAGCCGAAAAGAAGTGAAAGGTCTTTTAAAGACTGGAGCTGTTAAGGTAGATGGTACAGCGGTTAAAGGTGCCAAGGTACACGTTAATCCAGATGAACAAGAAATAACTGTACATGGCGAAGCCGTTTCTTACCGAGAATTTGTTTACTTTATGCTGCATAAGCCGCAAGGTGTCATATCAGCGACCGAAGATTCTCTTCATGAAACAGTGTTGGACTTACTGGAAATTGACGATGCTGTGTACGATCCATTTCCGGTAGGGCGTTTAGACAAAGATACAGAAGGGCTCTTGCTGCTGACAAATGACGGTCAGCTTGCACATCAGCTGCTATCTCCTAAAAAGCACGTTCCTAAAACGTATTTTGCAAAAATTAATGCACCGGTGACTGAAGAAGATGCTGAAGCATTTAGACAGGGTGTCACTCTTGATGATGGATACGTAACAAAATCAGCAGAGTTAAAGATACTAACAAGCGATGTGGAATCAGAAATTGAATTAACGATCGTTGAAGGGAAATTTCATCAAGTGAAGCGTATGTTTGAAGCAAGAGGAAAAAAAGTAACGTATTTAAAACGTTTATCTATGGGAGCTTTGCTATTAGACGAGTCGTTAGATTTAGGAGAGTACAGGGAGTTAACCGAAGAAGAACTAGCTTTATTACAAAAATCAAATGCCTAAGAAGAGGCGAAAGAAAAAGGAACCTAAGTCTAAAATGGTTCCTTTTTTTGTCCACTTTATTAGACAAGTGAAACATTTCACGTTAAAGCACTTAAACGAGTACCAACTCTGCTTGACGTGCAAATGGAGCGGGGGACTATGCACTCGTCCAAGTCTTGACTTTCTACTGCGTAGAATTTTATCTCTATATATAAATCACTTACTACCCTTGAAATAAACTTACTAGGATGACATCTTGACCTTCTTTTGCGTAGTCGTCCATGTACCGCGACTTGGGCTGCGAACTAAATCATTATATGCTAACACATTCAAGTCACGCTGAATGGTTCTTGGTGTAATACCAAATTCGTCTACGAGCTCTTGCGTTGTAACTGTTCCATTTTTACAAATGAACATATAGACCGATTTGATACGAGTTAGCATTCGATTAGTTGAAGGTTTCAAAAAACCACTTCCTTATTCGTTTTTCGTAAGGCACAACTTCTTTATAACTCTGAGATGTCAAGCACTATTTCAGTCCTTATCCTTATTGTACACAAAATCGACAGAAAAATAAAAGAGAAAACGCAAATTAACACAATATTTACAAAAAATGATATAAATATGTAATCCTTTCGTAACATCTCCTTCCTCTATTTGCACATTTTTTATAGTATATGTAAACAATAAACAAATAGAATCCGTTTTTATCGATTGTGCCTACAAATTATTTCCCGAAATTTTGACTCTGTAAACCTTTGATATGAAAGGAAAGAGACAATTATTTCTTTCTATATAAAGGTATGATAAAGTTAAATTTACCAATAGTAATGATAGACACAATCTGTAAAGCAGGCAAAGGAGACAAACAGATGACAGCAATTAATTGGCAAGAAGAAGTGCAAAAAAGAGAAGCTGAAATTCTAGCTGAGACGAAGCGTTTTTTGCAAATTAAAAGTGTTTTAACAGAGACAAACAAACCAGAAGAGCCATTTGGACCTGGAATTGCTCAAGCGCTTGACTTTCTTTTAAATAAAGGAAAAAATGACGGGTTTTCCGTCAAGAACGTAGACGGATATGCTGGTCATATTGAAGCAGGAGAAGGGAAAGATCTTCTTGGCATTCTTTGTCACGTAGACGTTGTTCCTGAAGGAGACGGGTGGTCGGTTGATCCATACGGCGGTGAAATAAAAGACGGGAAAATTTTTGCTAGAGGAGCAATCGATGACAAAGGCCCGACGATGGCTGCTTATTATGCGATGAAAATTGTGAAAGATTTAGGGCTTCCTCTATCTAAACGGGTTCGAATAATTATTGGAACGGATGAAGAAAGTGACTGGAGATGTGTGGACCACTACTTCAACCATGAAGAGATGCCAACGATGGGATTTGCGCCGGATGCGGATTTTCCTATCATTTTTGCTGAAAAAGGCATTACAGACGTAGAAATTCGCCAGCAGCCAATTGAAGGAACAAAGGGAAGCGTTCAGCTTACATCATTTGTCTCTGGGCGACGCTACAATATGGTTCCTGATCTTGCAACAGCTGTTCTTGAATTCCATAGTGAAACGGATATTAAAAATAAATATGATCAATTTTTAAAAGATCAGTCTTTAAAAGGTTCAATAACAGAAAAGAGCGGTGTATACACACTTACTTTAGAAGGCGTTTCAGCACATGGCAGTGTGCCTGATAAAGGGAAAAATGCTGGACTTACGCTTCTTCGCTTTTTACACACATTAGAACTTGATGAACAAGCTAATCAGTTTGTAGGTTATGCAAATGCGTATTTAGTCCAAGATGCACTAGGAGAAAAAATGGGTTTAAATCGCAAAGATGAGGTCACGGGTGATTTAACGATAAATGTTGGAATCATGTCTTACAATCAAGAAGAAGCGGGGCACTTTGGTTTAAACATTCGCTATCCTGTATCAGCTCATATTGACGATATTATTGATACGATTAAAGAAAAAAATGAATCTTATCAAATGACCATCAAACATTTTACAGATTCTAAACCACATCACGTCGATCAAAAACATGAGCTTATTCAAACGCTTCAAAAGGTTTACCAAGAACAAACAAATGAAGAACCTACACTTATTTCAATTGGAGGAGGAACATATGCCAGAGCATTAGAAGCAGGCGTGGCATTTGGCCCTCTTTTCCCAGGCCGTGAAGAAGTAGCGCACGAAAAAGATGAGTACATGGTAATCGAGGATTTACTTCGCGCAACAGCTATCTATGCACAGGCTATTTACGAATTAGCTAAATAAAAAAGCGAACGCCTTTGCGTTCGCTTTTTTATTATTCAAATGAGAACAGGTCGCTTGATAAATAACGTTCACCTGTATCGCAAGCGATACATACGACCACTTGGTCAGGAGATAATTTTTTGGCTACCTCGATAGCAGCATAGCACGCAGCGCCAGATGAAGGACCGACTAAAATTCCTTCTTCAGAAGCCAAGCGTCGCGTAATATCGTAGGCTTGTTCATCTTTAATTTTTAAAATTTCGTCGTAAACATCTACATTAAGCGTATCAGGAATAAATCCAGGGCTTGTTCCTACAAGCTTGTGCTTCCCAGGTCTTCCTCCAGATAATACAGGAGACCCAGCTGGTTCCACAACATGAACGGTCATATTTGGGTAGTTTTCTCTTAGGACTTCACCAGTTCCTGTAATCGTTCCGCCTGTTCCAGCAGTAGCAACAAAAGCAGATAGATCTTTGCCTAACTCGTTCATTGCCTCAATAATTTCCTTAGCAGTCGTTTTTCGATGAGCGTCAGGGTTTGCATTATTTTCAAACTGCATAGGCATAAATGCATTTGGAATTTCTTTTGTAAGCTCTTCTGCCTTGCGAATTGCTCCAGGCATTTTCTCATCACCCGGTGTGAGAACAACTTCAGCACCATATGCTTTTAACAAGTTAATTCGTTCTTGAGTCATGGTATCTGGCATGACTAAAATAGAACGATAACCTCTTGCCGCTGCATTCATAGCTAAGCCAATACCTGTATTTCCGCTCGTTGGTTCAATAATAGTAGAATTTTCATTGAGCAAGCCTGCTTTTTCAGCTTCCACGATCATATTAAAAGCAGCACGGTCTTTTACACTACGACTTGGATTAAAAAACTCTAGTTTTAAGTAAACGGATGCTCCATCTGCAGGTTGAAGACGATTCAACTTAACAAGAGGTGTCTCGCCAATCAAATCAGCCATATTGTTAACAACTTTCATTTTTCTCATCCTTTTCTTATAAAAATTCTCTGTATTATTTCTATGATAACACAAATTCTTATTTTTTAAGCACATGACAAATTTTCAGAAAAACCTCTCTATTTTATACGGAAAAACCTTTAAAATAGATCTAGCTCTTTTTGAACATAACCAATTGGGGAAAGATAATGAAAAGAAAAGGAGAGATTTGATGAAAGGTGATAAACATTATTTTATTGGAATCGATGTGCCTGTATCCATTGCCCATCAGGCAGAAAATTGGGCAAAGGAATTAATACCTTTTCCTTTCAAACAATGGACATACCCTGATGATTATCATATAACGCTACAATTTTTAGGGTTTTTAGATGACAAAAAGGAAAAGCTGATTACCCGCTTAAAAGAAGTAGCCTTCCGTCATTCAAGTTTTTTACTGCAGGCAGATCAATATGATGTGTTCGGTGCGTATAACAAGCCTAGAGTGCTTTATGTAAGCCTTAGGGCAAGTGATAAGCTTATGAATCTGCAAAGGGATATACAGGCCGTATGGGAAGATCTAAGCGGCTTATACGAAAAACGTCCTTATCGTCCTCATATTACGATTGCAAAGAAGTGGGGAGGGGAAGCCGGACTTTTGAAAGAACAGTTAAAGCAAACGTCAATTGAAGAACAGTTTCAAGTAAGTTCGTTTGCCCTTTTTGAAGTTCATCCTGCTAGCAAACCTAAATATAAAAAAATACTATCTTTTTCCTTGCAGTCACAGTAGCATATGAACATACAAGCATGGAGAGAGGTTATTTAAAAATCACTCTCATCAAAGGAAAGAAAACGCCGATGATAATAGAGAAATCATCGGCGAACAAAGTTTTAGAGGAATTTTAATTAGGGGATTGATGTAAACGTGGCGCAGCTACTTAAGGTGCAAGATTATATTTCCCGTTATGAAAAAGACGTTTATCACTACACGTCTCAGTTTAATCACTTAAAAAAGCATAATTGGAAGAAAGCAAAGCAATTATTTGAAGAAGGGCTATTACATGAGCCGCCTGTACAAGAAGAAACAAAAGATCAACGTTCATTTTTGCAAAAAGCAAAAGAGCGGTTTACAAGAAAAAAAGAAACGTGTGAAGTGGAAGAAGCGTTCTCTAGCGATAGCGTGGAAAATCAAGAGCTATTGAGGTTTACAACTCTTCCACAAACAGCGGAAGACTTAAAAATATTGTTTTTAGAAAATGTATTTGATCTTCAAATGAAATGGGCTACATCCACTTTATTTGAGTTCTCACAAGCAGATCGTAAATATTACCATGATGAAGCTCTCCGTTATTTTATCCAGCGCTTTCCTGATACGTGTCTCGTGATGTACAAACCTGTTTTCCTGATTAATAAAGCTCCGGTAGAAGGAGATATCATTATTGTTACTCCAACGGAAACCCTCTGTATTTGTTTAATAGAAACATATAAAAGTGCTGTTTTTCAGTATTCAAAAGAAAATTTTTGGACAGAGTTAAGAGGAAGAGATCAAAAAAAGATATTAAATCCTTTAATTGGGTTAAATCGAACGGAGCAAATTGTCCGAAGCATCTATCGTACTCACGATATTGAACATAACGTAAAGAAAATATTACTGAGCAGAAGTGGATACATTGATTACGCTGCGAAGCCTTATCAGGTTGAATTTGTAGATGCTAGAAAGTATGAAGAATGGTTTTATGAACTTAGGAAATCTAAAGTACCTTTAAAGTTTAAGCAGATGAAAGCAGCTCAAGTATTACTCGAACACAGCCAGAGTATTTATTTTGACCGGGAATTCGAAGCAGGTGAATAATACGAACATTCACGTTATGAAAGTGCTTTCGTTTTTGCGTTTGCTACATATAATGCTACTAAAGAGGTAATTGGCATAAGGAGGAGAAAAGGATGACTGGTGATAATAAGTTTCAGGCTTATTTAGATCAAATAGATCGTATTACTCTTTTAGTTCCAACTTCTTATCATGAAGGTCAAATTGATTTTTTTGTGATTAAAAGTACACAAATGCATGAGACCATCTCTATTGAAAACGTACATGAATTAGAAGGTTTTATCAAATATGAAGGCAAGGTTGAAGGTAGCATAGAAATTGGACAGTCGTACATTATCTGTGATAATTACGGGGAGAAAGTTCCCCTGCAGGTAGGGGCTGTTATACGAACCAAAGAGTTTGATGAGAGATTTTATTATAATCAAAATGATTTGGGTGCAGCATTTTATTCAGATCATATTATGATAAAAATTTGGGCCCCGACTGCATCAGCAGTGGTTTTAAAATTAATACATGCAAACAGCGGGAAAGAAGAACTGTACGTTATGGCTCGTCAAAGAAAAGGCGTATGGGAAAAGGAACTCTCCTTAGATAAAGAAGGGTATTATTATCGATTTTTAATAGATGTAAACGGCCGGACAAATGAAGCGGTGGATCCTTATGCCGTTGCAGCTACAGCAAATAGTGAATACGGAGTTCTGATAAATCTTCATACAGCCTATGTTCATCTCCATGAAAAGCCGCCTTTCCTTCAGCCAACGGATGCCGTTATTTACGAAATGCACGTTCGCGACTTTTCTATTCATCCTTCAAGCGGGATAGAAAAAAAAGGTACGTACCTAGCTGTTACTGAATCAAGCGGGCAGCCAGGCAAAACAACAGGTTTTCATTATTTAAAAGAGCTAGGAGTAACCCACCTTGAATTTCTTCCTATTAACGACTTTGGCGGAGTAGATGAATTAAATCCTCGGGCTTCTTATAATTGGGGGTATAATCCATTGTTGTTTAATGTACCAGAAGGAAGCTACTCCGCTGACCCTTCAAATCCCGCCACTCGTATTGCTGAAGTGAAACAATTAATATCAACACTTCATCAACAGGGATTCCGTGTTATTATAGATGTAGTTTATAATCACGTATTTGTACGAGAGGAATCACCTTTTGAAAAAATTGTTCCGGGCTATTATTTTCGACATGATGAGTTTGGGATGCCTTCGAACGGGACGGGAGTAGGAAATGATTTTGCTTCTGAACGGAAAATGGCGCAAAAGTTTATTATCGATTCAGTATTATTTTGGATAAAAGAGTACGACGTTGATGGGTTTCGCTTTGACCTCATGGGGATTTTAGATATAGAAACGATGAACATCATTCGGGAAAAAATAAATGAAATCGATTCTACTATTTTGGTGTTTGGCGAAGGTTGGGATTTAAATACTCCTCTCCCCTACAATCAAAAAGCAATTATGGCTAATGCCCGCCAAACGCCTCAAATCGGCTATTTTAATGATCGCTTTCGAGATTCTGTAAAAGGAAGCACGTTTGATGTGTATGAAAAAGGTTTTATCAGCGGAAATATTCATCAAAAAGAGACCGTGCAATCCGTTATAGCGGGGAGCATTCTGGATAAAGAAGACAGCCGGGCTTTATTTATAAATCCAGCACAATCAGTTAATTACGTTGAATCACATGATAATCATACGCTGTGGGATAAGTTAATGAGTTCAAACGGAGACGAAGACGAAGACACTCGTAGAAGTCGTCACCGCCTTGCTACTGCTATTGTACTTCTTTCACAAGGCATACCGTTTCTTCATAGTGGTCAAGAGTTTTACCGCACTAAACAAGGCGTAGAGAACAGCTATAATTCACCCGATGATATTAATGCACTTGATTGGAATCGACGAATCAAATTTTCTCCTGATGTGAATTGGGTCCAAGAGCTGATTCGTATTCGCAAACAGCACGGTGCATTTCGCTTGGGAGATGCTTCAGCGATTAGGCAGCATGTCTCTTTCCTAAATACGCCGCAATCCGTTATTGGCTATTGCTTATCAAACGTATTGGCTTACGGTCCGTGGAAGAATATTATTGTGTTTTTTAATCAAGGCCTAATGGAAGAAAAAGTAGTTTTGCCAGAAGGACCATGGAAAATAGCACTTGATCATTGTAAAGTATATAAAAATGGGTATCCTACTATAGAGGATAATGCTATAAACGTTTCAAAGCTTAGCGTTCTTATTTTATTTCAAACGTAATTATTGTCTTCAACCACTTGACGAAAAAAGTATGATGGAGATAATATTTATAAAGGATGGCTATTGATACATATCCTCAATAGCCGTCTTTTTTATTTACTAAGAAAATAACGTCATGATGTCTTAATAGATTGCTTTATTGAGTGAAATTTTTAAACGAAATGTGTGTGTTGAAATTGAAGGTGAATTGGTTGGAAGATATATTAGGAAGCGAATGGGAAATTACTCCTGCTGGCGGAGCGACAGGAGAAGCTTATTTTGCAAAATTTCAAGACCGAAAGCTTTTTTTAAAGCGTAATTCATCACCTTTTTTAGCAGTATTGTCAGCTGAAGGAATTGTACCGAAGCTCGTGTGGACAAGACGAATGGAAAATGGAGATGTGATCACAGCTCAGCACTGGCTAGATGGTCGAGAATTAAAACCAAAAGATATGAATTCGAGTCGAGTGACAGAATTGCTTAGTAAAATTCATCATTCAAACGAGTTATTAGATATGTTGAAAAGGTTGGGGAAAACACCGCTTCTTCCCGAAGACGTGCTAGCCGATATCGTAGAGAATGTGGACGAGCGACTTCAAAAAGAAAGTATTGTAGAGCAGGGAATCAGTTATTTACAAGCAGAGCTTCCGTCCGTTCAGACAGATAAATATGTTGTGTGTCACTGTGATGTGAACCACAATAACTGGATGCTTGGAGAGAATACGCAGCTATATTTAATCGACTGGGACGGAGCGATGATTGCAGATCCTGCTATTGATTTAGGTTTACTGCTTTATTGGTACATCAATCCATCTCAGTGGGAAGAATGGCTTGAGCATTATGGAGTTGAACTAACCGAGAACTTGAAAAAGAGAATGAAGTGGTATGTGATAAGTCAAACCATTTTATTCGTTGAATGGCATCGTTCGAAAAATGAACATTCTGAAATGAATTACTGGCTTGAATATCTTCGGATGTTGCTCGTCAACGACATTCAAGCACAGTAGCAAAGATTATGACAAGGTAGATAGTTCTTGGACCCATTGTGATAAATTTTGTTGATTGGTTTGAATATGTTCGTCTAAATGAGCAGCACTTTTTGCATCTTGCGTGTATTTATACACGTTTTGTAGTGTTGCTTGTACGTCTGTGCTAGCGTATCCTTTTGCTAACATTGATTGAATTAAACGTTCAACCTGTTCACATTCCGCAACCGTTCCGCAGCAATCACTTTGATGATTAGATAAAATATCTTTTAATATATTCATTTGGTGTTCGGCATTTAAAGGCATTAAGCATCATCCTTTCTCGTATGATGCTCTTATTTTTTTCTATCTAAACACAATTATGCATGAGAATGTCGGTTGTTTTGAATAACCGACATTTTCAATGCGTTAAAATACATTAAAGAGGTGCAACATGAGATTACGAAACAAACCTTGGGCAAAAGATAAAATTGCTGAAAATCCTCAATACGTGGTTCCAAATCCAGCAGAGTATAAAGGGAACTGGAAAGAGGTTTTTGGAAACGAAAATCCTCTTCATATTGAAGTAGGAACAGGAAAAGGCCAATTTTTAGTAGGGATGGCTAAACAAAATCCGCATATCAACTATATTGGAATTGAAATGTATGAAAGTGTCATCTTAAGTGCTCTAGAACGATTGATTGAAGAAGAGCTTCCAAATTTAAAGCTGTTGAATGTAGATGCTAACCACCTTAGTGAGTTTTTTGCAAAAAATGACGTGGATCGCGTTTATCTCAATTTCTCTGATCCATGGCCAAAAAAGAGACATGCCAAACGCCGTTTAACATACAAAACGTTCTTAAGCATGTATGAAAACCTGCTGGTTGATGGTGGAGAAATTCACTTTAAAACAGATAATCAAGGGCTATTTGAATATTCATTGACAAGCTTTTCAGAATATGGGCTTCTTCTCAAATACATTAGCTTAGATTTGCATAAAAGCGATTTTGAAGGCAATGTTATGACGGAATATGAAGAGAAATTTTCACAAAAAGGCAGCCGTATTTACCGCTGTGAAGTAAAATACCTGAACGAAAAAGACTGAGTTCCTCAGTCTTTTTTTGTTCAAAAAGAGAAGGAGATAGTGATAAAATAAAAAGGAATATAATGGAGGTGTAAAATGGAAACGTTAACAATAGGCGAATTAAAAGTGACATGGCTTCGTGGAGGGAATAATCATTTAGACGGAGGAGCAATGTTTGGTGTTGTTCCAAAAGAGCTTTGGACAAAAAAATATCCTATCTCAGAAGGAAACCGAATTCCAATGAGGACTGATCCTTTGCTCGTTCAAACTGAAAAACACCTCATGTTAATTGATGCAGGTATAGGGAATGGTATGTTGGATGAGAAAAAAAAGCGTCATTTTGGTGTAACAGAAGAATCATTTATTGCTGAAGATTTACAAAAGTTAGGGTTTACGTGCGAAGATATTACTCATGTCATTATGACGCATCTTCACTTTGATCATGTGTCAGGGTTAACAAAATGCAGCAATGGCCATTTTTCCTCTGCTTTTCCAAATGCAAGAATCTTTGTTAGTGAGATCGAGTGGAATGAAATGAGAAATCCTAATATACGTTCTAAAAATACGTATTGGAAACAAAATTGGGAATTTATTCAGCATCAAGTAATAACATTTAGCGATAAAGAGGAAATTGTGCCTGGAGTAACGGTTCATCATACCGGCGGTCACAGTGATGGTCATGCTGTAGTTGTATTAAAAGGAAACAATGACATCTTAGTGCACATGGGCGATCTTTTGCCAACACATGCACATCAAAATGTCTTATGGGTAATGGCATATGATGATTATCCAATGACTTCGATTGAACAAAAGCAGCAGTGGCTAGCTTATGCCTATGAGAATCATGCTTGGCTAAGTTTTTATCATGATGCTTTTTATCGAGCTGTAAAATGGGATAACAAAGGAGAAATAGTTGACGAAATTAAACGGGTGCATTCAGCGTCAATTCAATAATAGAACCGCTTTTTTTATCAATGAAAAACTCGTAATGTTCCTGTTTTGCATCACGTGTTCTGATAATTCCACCTGTATAACCATAAAAAGAGAGACCATGTTTTTGAATGACTTTAGTCGTTGTTTCAATCCAGGAGCCGTCGATTGCCCCATTTTGTTTAAAAGCGCTTTTAACAATCGTAAGGGCTTCCGATGAGGAAATTGACGACTTTCTTTTTTGAAGAATATAAGCGCTTGCAAATCCGACTGCAGCTCCTGCTATTAGTTGAGTCCATTTCACGTTATTCACCTGCTTTTTAAGGATATGTTTTCATCATTATATCAAATTGTCGAATGCTTTGTTAAGTTGAGTTGTAGAAGAGAAGGACGGAACTAGCAACTATTTCCGGTTTTCGATACAATAAAGAAAATGATACATAAAGGAGAGTATATATGAACAATGAAACGCTATCTCTATTTAAAACATTAACGGAGTTACCAGGTGCCGCTGGAAACGAACATCAAGTACGTTCATTTATGCGCTCGCAAATTGAACCCCTTGTAGATGAAGTCATTCAAGATGGGTTAGGAAGTTTATTCGGCGTTCGCTATAATGAAGAAAAAGGTCCTAAAGTAATGGTAGCGGGACATATGGACGAAGTAGGATTTATGGTTACGTCTGTAACAGATAAAGGAATGCTTCGTTTTCAAACTCTAGGAGGATGGTGGAGTCAAGTACTGCTAGCTCAACGCGTCCATGTTGTTACAAAAAAAGGTCCTATCACCGGCGTAATTGCTTCTATCCCTCCTCATTTATTAGACGAATCACAGCGCAACAAGCCAATGGCCATTAAAAATATGATGATTGATGTGGGCGCAGATAGTAAGCAGGAAGTAGCAGAAATGGGCATTCGTCCTGGCGATCAAATTGTACCGATTTGTCCGTTTACGCCAATGGCAAATGAAAAGAAAATACTGGCGAAAGCATGGGATAACCGCTATGGGTGCGGACTTGCGATTGAATTATTAAAAGAAGTAAAAAATGAAAAATTGCCAAATATCTTATATTCTGGAGCTACTGTGCAAGAAGAAGTAGGACTTCGCGGTGCTCAATCAGCTGCGAATATGATTAAACCGGATTTGTTTTATGCACTAGATGCTAGTCCAGCTAACGATACATCAGGCGATAAAAATGCATTTGGACAATTAGGAAAAGGCGTATTACTTCGTATCTTTGACCGTACGATGGTCACACATAGAGGAATGAGAGAATTTATTTTAGATACAGCTGAGACAAACAGCATCCCTTATCAATACTTTGTTTCTCCAGGAGGTACGGATGCAGGGCGCGTTCATACTTCTAATAATGGAGTTCCTTCTGCGGTCATCGGCGTATGTTCACGTTATATTCATACTCATGCGTCTATGATTCATGTAGATGACTATGCAGCCGCAAAAGAATTACTTGTCAAACTCGTACGTTCTACAGACCAAACAACGCTCGATACGATTAAGCAAAACGGATAAAAAAGAACAAAGCAGCTGCGTTTGCGGTTGCTTTGTTTCATAATGACAGGAGAAAAAAATGAAAATTGCAATCGGAACGAAAAATCCAACGAAAGTAAATGCAGTAAAAAAAGTATTTGGAGATACTTTTACATATGTAGAGGTAGCCGTGCAGTCCGGGGTGTCGCCACAGCCTTTTTCTGACGAAGAAACCATCGAAGGAGCGATTAACCGCGCGCGTGCTGCTGTCAAAGAGACAGGTGCTGATATCGGCATTGGGCTTGAAGGAGGGGTGCAGGAAACACCTCATGGCTTATTCCTTTGCAATTGGGGAAGTCTTGTTACCTCTAAGGACCTTGAACCGATTTTAGGTGGAGGGGCTCGTATTCGGCTTCCTGAAGCGGTAGCCGGTATGCTTCGTCATGATAAAAAAGAATTAGCCGAAGCTATGGAATTGTATACAAACCAAAAGAATATTCGAAAAAAAGAAGGAGCAATCGGTATTTTTACCAATGGAAATTTAGATCGGACGGCTATGTTTTATCAGGTTGTTTTAATGCTAAAAGGACAGCTGGATTTTAGGACAAATCAAGCTGTTCAATAGGAAATTTCTTTGTAACCCTTTATAATAGAAAAGCATCAGTGTATGATAGTTGCAACAACTCATATACTATGTTTTGATGTAGAAGGATTAAATAATGTATAGGGCTTTAGCCGTTTAAATACGAAAGTAAAAGAAAAAGTGGAGGTAAGAAAAATGGAAAAAATGCAAACAATTGAACAATACAAAGAAATCATTAAAGAAGGAAAGCATATCATGATGTTTTCAGCAGACTGGTGCCCAGATTGCCGAGTAATCGAGCCTGTGCTTCCAGAAATTGAGGCGAATCATAGTGAGTATACATTTCACTATGTCGACCGCGACGACTTTATCGATCTTTGTGCAGAATTAAGCATATTTGGAATTCCAAGCTTTGTTGGTTACAGCAACGGAGAAGAGACAGGGCGCTTTGTCAGCAAAGACCGTAAAACAAAAGAAGAAATTGAAGAGTTTATTAACGGCTTAAATGCATAAATCAAGTGAAGACTGATAGCGATCTACAGCTATCAGTCTTCATACATAAAAATGAGAAAAGGAGGCGTAAATATGGCGAAAATGAATAGTCAAAAGATGAGAAAACTACTAGAAGAGCGATTAACGGGTGCGGATTGGTCCTTTTTATTTGATCGTGAAAAAGATACGCTGCGCGTTGAACATCAGGAAACGAAAAAAGGTGTAACTATTTCTTTACCTGGGCTAATTGCAAAATGGGAAGAAAAAAAGGAAGCGGCTCTAGATGAAATGGTATATTATATAAAAGAAGCTCTTCGTGTTATGAACGATGAACAGCAGGTAACGGGAAAAGAAAAGCGCATTTATCCAGTTATTCGCTCAACGTCTTTTCCAGATAAATCGAATGAAGACGTGCCGTTGATTTATGATGAACATACAGCTGAAACACGCATTTATTATGCGCTTGATTTAGGCAATACATATCGTCTATTAGATGAGAAACTAATTCGCAAGGAAAATTTAGATCTATCCGCAGTGCGGGAAATGGCTAAATTTAATCTTCGCTCTTTGCCGATTTCACATAAAAAAGATACGGTAGCAGGCAATGACTTTTATTTTGTCAATCAGAACGATGGATACGATGCAAGCCGAATTCTTAACGAGGCATTTTTGCAAGATTTTGCTTCTAGTGTTTCGGGCACAATGGCTATAGCAGTACCTCATCAAGATGTGCTGATTCTAGCTGATATCCAAAACGAAACGGGTTATGATATTCTTGCGCAAATGACCATGAGCTTTTTTGCAAGTGGACGTGTACCCATCACAGCTCTTTCATTTTTATACGAAAACGGTGAGCTAGAACCTATTTTTATTCTAGGAAAAAATCGCAGTAAAGGACGGGACTAATTATGAATCTTTTTTATAATAAAGAAGGTATCGGCGATACGTTAATCGTCAAGCTAGAAGATATCGCAATTGAAAATCGCACGTTTGAAACAAAAGGCGACGTTGTACGTATCTTTGATCAAAAATCAAATACAACAGCTGGCTATAACATCTTTCATGCTTCTTCTAAGTTAAAAGTAGAGGGAAATGGTTCTCTTGAATTAACAGAAGAAATGGTGGAAGAAGTAAATCGTGTACTTAGCGAAAGCGGTTTTGAAGGTAAACTTGAAGTGGATTTATCTCCTAAATTTGTAGTGGGATATGTTCAAGAGAAAGAAAAGCATCCAAATGCAGATAAGCTGAACATCTGTAAAGTAGATGTTGGCACAGAAACACTTCAAATTGTGTGTGGAGCACCAAATGTAGACGCAGGTCAAAAAGTCGTGGTAGCAAAAGTAGGAGCGGTTATGCCAAGCGGTATGATCATTAAAGATGCAGAGCTACGCGGTGTACCTTCTTCAGGTATGATTTGCTCTGCTAAAGAGCTGGCGCTTCCGAACGCTCCCCAAGAAAAAGGGATCTTAGTACTTGAAGACAAATATGAAGTAGGTCAACCTTTTCAAGCATAAAAGCAGAGTGCCATACTGATTTATAGGGCAAAAGCATGATGTTTTTTTACACGTATATTTCAAAGCGTTACAGTTGCTGAAAAGCAATTGTCAATTCTTAAAAAGGTTTGATAAAATTAAAAGCCACTAGTATATACTAGTGGCTTTTTTCGTGTTTAATTATGAGTGCTAACTAGACGCGAAAAAATATTTTTGTAAAGAGGAATTTTACTGTATAAATAAGGGAAGCAAAATAGTAGATTTTATAGTAAGAGTTCAAGCATACGTGATAGAATGATAAATGAAAAGATAGTATATATATCCATCTCAGAGAATACTTTGAGGCCAAAGGTAAATAAAGGATACATGGATAGCTTTTTGTAGATATCGCAGCACTGCGGTATAAGAGGCTAAACGAAGTAAGATAGTCTGATAGAAAGAGTGATAAAAATGGGTTTTGTACGAAAAGTAATGGATTATTTACTAGGATACGAAGTGAAAGAAATTGTTGTAGACGAACACGGAAATACAACGGAAGAATACCCTTTAAATAGAGAAAAAACAATTCCTAAAAAGAAGGCTCCTAAGCCTAAACAAATGCAGTCAGTTCATCAAAAGCCAGTGATGAAAGCAGCGCCAAAACCTTCTGTTCCACACTCGGCCAGAACGCAAAAGCGGAGTTACAGTGAAGAACAGCAAGATGTTCATACAAAAGTAGCTTATCAATATCCAAAAGGAACGTTTCGTTTTCCTTTAATTGATGATACGGGAGAAGCAAAAAAGGCAGCAACGCCTAAAAATGAACCAAGGCCTGTAGCAAAAAAGGCACCGGCTCCGTTTTATCAAGAGCCTGTTCGCAAGTCGGCGCTAACGCAGCCTAAGTCAGTATCTCAGCCGTTAAAAACGGTATCTGAAAAGAAAGAAGCGGTTCCGCAAGTAAGAAAACGTCCGTTTCGTCCGACTGAAATTCCTTCACCTGTTTATGGGTTTAATAAGCGGCCTTCTAATGTTGTACAAAAAGGAAGTGAGGAAGTAGTAGAATATGAGCTTCCGAGTACACAGTTATCAAAAGCAGCGTTTGAAGATGAAATTTACCGACGAGCGATGAATACAACTGTTGTAGAGCCGTTAAGAAAACCAGTTTCTACGCCTATAGCCGAAGAAGCACCGATTCAAGAAACAGAAGAAATGATGCAACTGTCTTCTCAGCGTTTTGCTCAGTGGAAGCAATATGAGGAAAATCAAAAAGAGAAGCTATCATTTCCTGAAGAAAAGCCAAGTTCTTCAGCAGCTGTAAAAGAACAGGAAGAGGAGCTAACTTTTGAAGAATCACACGCGGTCGAACCGTTAGTGGAACAAGAGAGAACTCTTAGCTGGGATTTAGCGAAAAAAGGTATGACAACGGCCGAAGAAGTTCCAATTTCAGAGGAAACGCATCCGTCTGAATCATCAGTTTCTCTCCAACAAGAGATAGGAAATGAGACTGAAGAAGTAGAAACAGAAACGTTGATGGACGGAAGCGCAGTGTTTTTACAAGCAGCAGCAGAAGAAGTAGAAGCACTAAAGCCTAGAAAGAAAGAAGAAACTCCAGCTGCTGAGAAAGAAAGTGACGTCATTCTAGAAGAGCCAGCAAACAGTGTTCATATGGAAGCAGAACATGAGCTGAATTCTGAAAGTTTAAATTCATCGCAACCCGCAGCTGATGAGTGGCAACCAGAAGCGGCATCGGCTGTTGTTCACCAAGAGCTTGAAAATTCGGTGATAAAAGAGGAAGAGAGCAGTATGCAGGAAAGTCAAGAGTTACAAGAACAAGTACAGCAAGAGTCAGCTGTAGAACCTCTTGTACCTGCAGAACAGCCAGAAAATGCTGAACGAGCTCGCGGTAAGCGATTAGTGCCTTTTAACGTGATGATGCTGAAAAAAGACCGTACAAAGATGAATAACAGCGCTCGAGAAAAAAGTCAGCCGTCTCAAGGTTCATACCAAAGGCAGGAGGCAGAAGCTCTGCAAAAAAAAACGGAAGTAAGTAGGCAAGAAGAAGTTCACGGTGAAAAAACCAAAGAAGCGGTTCCGCAGGCTTCGTTAAAAGCTGAAGAACCTGTAAATGTAAAGGCTTCTTCTCCTTATGCATTTCCTGGAATGAACTTGCTTAACATTCCTCCAGCTGCTATTGAAGAAGATAATCAATGGGCGGATGAGCAGCGTGAGCTTTTGGATATGACATTAAAAAACTTTAACGTTCGAGCTAAGGTCGTAAACGTCACGCAAGGTCCTACCGTGACCAGATTTGAAGTACATCCTGAACCCGGTGTGAAAGTGAACAAAATCACGAATTTAACAGATGATATTAAACTGAGCCTAGCCGCGCGTGATATCCGAATTGAAGCGCCGATTCCAGGGAAAAATACGATTGGAATTGAAGTGCCAAATCGTCAAAGTAAGCCGGTGTTAATTCGTGAAATTTTGAGGCATCCTTCTTTTAGAAAAGATAACTCTCCTTTAACGGTGGCGTTAGGATTAGATATTTCAGGAACGCCGGTTGTGACTGACTTGAATAAAATGCCTCACGGTTTGATTGCCGGAGCGACAGGGTCTGGTAAAAGCGTGTGTATTAATACTATTATCGTCAGCTTGCTTTATAAAGCTGCGCCACACGAAGTCAAGCTTATGTTAATTGACCCTAAAATGGTTGAGCTAGCTCCTTACAACGGTATTCCGCATTTAGTCAGCCCGGTTATCACGGATGCTAAAGCAGCTACTACAGCTTTAAAATGGGCAGTAGAGGAAATGGAGCGCCGTTATGAATTGTTTGCACATGCGGGCGTACGTGATATTACAAAATACAACGAACGTGTAAAAGAACATAATGAAAAAAGCGGGGAGCTGCCATATCTAGTTATTATTATTGATGAACTTGCCGACTTAATGATGGTATCTCCTGGGGAAGTAGAGGAAGCTATTTGCCGTATTGCACAAAAGGCAAGAGCATGTGGCATTCACTTATTGCTTGCAACGCAGCGTCCTTCCGTAGATGTAATTACAGGCTTAATTAAAGCGAATGTGCCAACGCGTATTGCATTTTCTGTTTCTTCGCAAGTTGATTCACGTACAATTATCGACACAGGGGGAGCAGAGAAGCTACTAGGTAAAGGTGATATGCTGCTTCTTGAAAACGGCTCTTCTAAAAGCGTTCGAATTCAAGGGAACTTTGTTTCAGATGAAGAAATTGACCGCGTTGTAGATCATGTCAAAAAACAAATGAAGCCAACATACCTATTTGATCAAGAAGATTTGTTGAAAAAGCAGCAAAGCTTTGCTTCAAATGAAGAGGATGAGCTTTTCTATGAAGCATGCGAGTTTGTGCTAGATCAAGGCGGTGCATCTACTTCCAGTCTGCAAAGACGCTTCAGAATGGGGTACAATCGAGCAGCGCGACTAATTGATATGATGGAGCAGCAAGGAATTATTTCAGAAGCAAGAGGAAGCAAGCCGAGAGATGTGCTCATTACCGAAAACGAGCTTCAGGAAATGGAAAGTCAAACAGCCACTTCTACATTTTAAGCTGTTTTTCTACATGTAGGTTAAAAAAGAGGCTATGCAAAATCAGCAGGATACAGCATGGTGTGAGCTAACGCTCTGTCACTGTATCCATCGCTTCTTTTTTTCCTGCTTTAAGTTTGTTTATACAGAATTTGAGTAGAGATTTTGGAAGAAATCCATCAAGAAAAAAAGGAAAAGGTTTGTCAGAACTAGTAAAATGATTTACTATATGTAAGGATAATGTGTGTGTTGCTTTTTTAGCATGTGATAGTTTGCTATCATTTCTCACCAGCAGAAACATATGAGCTGAAGGCGTATAAAGAGGACAAACTAAAATAATTAGAGTACGAGTGAAGAGTAATGACAGAAGAAAATCATGAACTGATTAACTTTAATGAAATTCGTGAACAAAAGCAGCTTCAGTCTGATAATGCTATTTGCGACTTTTACAATCAATATTTCTTTTTTGTGAACCGCTATACGAATATACGAGAAAAAGTGCGGGCTTCACATTTATTTAAAGAGTTAGTAAACTTGCCTCATGAGGCGCCTCTGTCTGATTCCCATGAACAATTATTTTTTCAGTGGTTTGCATTTGAATATGTAACCATTCAGGGGAAAACCTTGCTGCAGCTTTTTTTAGCTGATCAGGCGAAACAGAAAACAGAGTCGTTTTTGATTCAAGGAGCCTTTTTTTTGACGAGTGTACTAGAGCCAATTATTGTGTCTAAAGTACCTAATTCGTTTTTCTTAAAAGGATATACCCCATTGACAAATGAGCAGGTTATCATCAAAGATGTAAGAGGAAGATTTGCAAATTTAGAGGAACAACAAGTAATTTGGATTCGAAAAATAAAATCAATCGGATATGACGTGTTAATTGACTCTTTCTTTTTAGGACATAAACAACGCATTGAACAGTTAGTAACGCAATATAATGACAAAAAAAATGCAATGACATGGCGCTCGTTTTTAAAACAGCAGGCTATATACTATGTGATGAAGCCAAAATAAAAGGCCGTTTCGCAAGGGAAGAGAGTAGAAATGGAGTCATGGAGTTATGTTATAAGAAGTGATATAATGTACGAATGTTATCGTGAAATCAGCATTCAAACGACATTTATATACGTTTGTAAGAGCAATTCTAGATAACCGTCATATACTGTCTTACAGATAGACGAATGTTGGAGGTTCTTTATATGACAGTTTACCATTTTGTAGGTATTAAAGGAACAGGAATGAGTGCGCTTGCGCAAATCCTAAACGATATGGGCTTTCAAGTTCAAGGATCGGATATTGAAAAAGAAATTTTTACGCAAAAAGCACTAGAGCAGCAGGGAATTCCTGTTTTACCATTTGATAAAAATAATATTAAAGACGGCATGACTGTAATCGCAGGAAATGCTTTTCCTGATACGCATGAAGAAATTGCAGAAGCAGCTTCAAAAGAAGGAGTCAAGCTTGTACGCTATCACCGTTTCTTAGGTGACTTTATGAAACAGTATACGAGTGTAGCCGTAACAGGAGCACACGGAAAAACATCCACAACGGGTATGTTAGCGCATGTGATTCAAGGAGCTGAACCTACTTCATATTTAATTGGAGACGGTACGGGTAAAGGTGTAAAAGACAGCAAGTATTTTGCGTTTGAGGCATGTGAGTATCGCCGCCATTTCTTATCTTATACGCCAGACTATGCAATTATGACGAATATTGATTTTGATCACCCTGATTATTTTGCCAATATCGATGATGTATTCAGCGCGTTCCAAGAGATGGCACTTCAAGTCAAAAAAGGAATTATTGCCTGCGGTGACGATGAACATCTGCAGCAAATTCAAGCGAAGGTACCTGTTCTTTATTACGGATTAGGTGAAGAAAATGATTTCCAAGCACGTAATATCGTAAAAAGCACAACAGGCACAACATTTGATGTGTTCGTTCGTAATACATTCCACGCATCATTTGAAATTCCAGGGTATGGCGACCATAACATCTTAAATGCACTTTCTGTTATTGCACTTTGTCATTATGAAGAAATTGATGTTGCTGTGCTGCAAGAGCGTTTTAAAACATATCAAGGTGTAAAGCGTCGTTTCAGTGAAAAGAACGTTGGCAAACAAGTGCTAATCGATGATTATGCACACCATCCAACGGAAATTAATGCAACGATTTCAGCTGCTCGTCAAAAGTATCCAAACCGTGAAGTTGTGGCTGTTTTCCAACCGCATACGTTTACGCGTACACAAACGTTCTTAGAGGACTTTGCAGCAAGCTTACAGCACGCTGATAAAGTATATCTATGTGACATTTTTGGATCAGCTCGTGAGCATCAAGGTAAATTATCAATTGAAGATTTACGAAGCAAAATCAGCGGAGCTGAATTAATTAATGAAGAAACAATTGAATCGTTAAAAGACCATAATGAAGCTGTATTAGTATTTATGGGTGCTGGAGACATTCAAAAGTTTGAAAAACTATATCAGCAGACCGTATCATAAAAAAGAGGCACTCTCCTGAGTGCCTTTTTTTATTTCAAAACTCATTTTAAATTTTCAGGATTTAACGCTTTTAATTCCTCAATGACAAATAGCCCGTCTTTACGAATCAACACGTCATCGAAATAAATCTCACCGCCACCGTATTCTGGGCGCTGAATCATCACCATATCCCAGTGAATATTTGACTTGTTTCCATTATACGCATCTTCGTAGCACTCGCCAGGAGTGAAGTGGAAGCTTCCGTCAATTTTTTCATCAAATAAAATGTCTTGCATTGGATGTTGAATATACGGATTTACGCCAATCGCAAATTCGCCAACAAAACGAGCGCCTTCATCCGTATCAAAAATGCCGTTGATGCGTTCTGTATCATTAGCGGTTGCTTCAACAATCTTACCGTTTTTAAATGTTAAGGATACATTCTCAAACGTAAAGCCTTGATAGTTAGAAGGAGTGTTGTAAGAAATTGTTCCGTTTACAGAATCACGTACAGGAGCGGTGTATACTTCACCATCCGGAATATTCATTTCTCCGGCACACTTCACTGCAGGAATATCTTTAATAGAGAACGTTAAGTCCGTATTCTCACCTGTTAACCGAACTTTGTCCGTGCGGTTCATGAGCTCAACTAAAGCATCCATCGCTTTGCTCATTTTGCCGTAGTCTAAGTTACATACATCAAAGTAAAAATCTTCAAATGCTTCTGTACTCATTTTAGCAAGCTGCGCCATTGAATCGTTTGGATAGCGAAGAACGACCCATTTTGTTTTTGGAACGCGAATTTCTCTATGTACTTTTTTACCGATCGTATTCCCTTGGATTTTCATTTTATCTGCCGGAACATCTGATTGTTCAAAAATGTTTGAACCAGAACGCAAGCCAATATAAGCATTCATTTCTTTCATCACATTTGCTTCAAAGTCTGCCATCATATTGAACTGCTCTTCTTGTGCACCGTTTAAAAGAGCTCGGTCTACCGAATGATCTTTTAGCAGTACAAATGGATAGCCACCCGCCTTGTACGCTTCATCTACAAGTGCTGTCACAAGTTCGCGCTGAAGTCCAAAGTTTTCGATTAATACTTTTTCTCCTTTTTGAAGGCGAACAGAATAATTAATTAAATTTTTGGCTAATGTCGCAATTCGAGGGTCTTTCATAAATAGTGCCTCCTTAAAATAACAATGATTGGTGATTCACTTTCTATTGTACCCCACTGAGCTTATTTTGTTAGTTTTTATGCTTTAAAATCCTTTTTTTCTTTAGGAAGGGAAATAACTCATATATCGCGAAATAATGTACAATCTTCCCTTTTTCTGAATAAAAGCAGAGAGAATATGGTAAAGTTAAAGAGTCTATAGGGAATAGAAGGTTTAATTGTTTATAAAATTGGGAAAGTAGTTATAACAAGAGAGAAGAAAATAGGAGGTGCCTTGCACAGATGGTTATTATTCTTTATTTAAGCGCTGCTATTGTTGCCATTGCGATTTTTTACCTGGTGGTTTCCGTGTCCAAAACATTGAAATCCGTTCAGCACACATTAAATTCAGTGGCAGGTACTTTAGACGGTGTAGAAAAGCAAATGACAGGAATCACAGCCGAAACAACTGCACTTTTACATAAGACTAATCTGTTAGCTGAAGATATTCAGCGTAAATCCGAAGCGCTGAACACAGTGGTGGATTCTGTTAAAGGCGTAGGTGACTCAATCCAAGACCTAAATAAGTCTATTAAAAGCGTATCATCAAGCGTTTCAGAGAAAGTAGAAGAAAATAAAGAAACTGTTGCTCAAGTCGTTCAATGGAGCAATGTTGCATTAGACGTATGGGAGCGTATAAAATTAAGAAAACAGAAAAAAGTTGAAGCAGAGCCTGTACCTGTTGAAGTAAAAGAAAAAGCGGTTCAACGCTCACGCTCATTTTCATAAGGATGAACTTTAAAGGAGGAGACGCATATGTCAAACAAACCAAATAAACCAAACAACACTTCAAATAAAGGCTTTTTAGTAGGAACAGTGATTGGAGGAGTTGTAGGAGCTGCAACGGCATTACTACTTGCTCCAAAATCAGGTAAAGAGTTCCGTTCTGATTTAAATGAGCAGGCAGCTTACGTTCGTCTAAAAACGGAGCAAGCGAAAAACAGCGCTGTTGAAAAAGGACAAGGGTTTGCTCAAACGGCTAAAGAAAAAACGGCTGGTTTATCACAAACACTGTCTGAGCAATCTTCACAAGTAGTGGACAAGGTGAAAAACTTCCGTAAAGTAGATCCTGAACACGAAGCATTACCGCCAACAAGCTTAGAAGTGCTTGCTGATGAAGTTGAGTCTCAAAGCAACGAAGACGTTCAGCAAAAGCTAACAGAAGCTCAAAAAGCACTAGATGAAGTGGAAAGCACAGTGCCACGACCGTAATAAAGAATCAAAAGCGTTTATCCTATAGGGTGAACGCTTTTTTTGTATATAATTTAGGTTGGGTAATGGCAAGTAAATGTTAGTTTCACCAGAGGGATTTTAATTTAACAAGTTCTTTTCTTTATAAGATGAAAAAAACTTCACCTTATAAATAAATTCATTAGCATCATACATAAAGCTGAGCACTCTTTTTGTATGGAAACGCTCAAACCATGTAAACTTAAGAGTAAGTACAGAAAGGGTGAAAAAAATGAAAAAAATTTCAACAGTTGAAGAGTTCGAACAAGTTGTAAAGGAAAACAATCGCTTTTTATTTTTAAAACACAGCACAACGTGTCCAATTAGTGCAGCTGGTCATGAGGCATTTTCAGCGTTTGCTTCTAGTCATGAAGACATTCCTTCTTATTATCTTCATGTGCAAGATTCACGAGATGTATCTAACTATATTGCTGAAACGTATGAAGTGAAGCATGAATCACCTCAAGCGCTTCTGTTTGAAGATGGAAAAGTGAAGTGGCACGCTTCTCACTGGAACATTAACGAAGAAGAATTAGCCAAAAACGTAGCTCATTAATTGAAAGCGGCTGGGACAAAAGCAGTTTAGGTGAAGGAAGATCCGAACGATTAATCGTTCGGTTTTTTTATTTGTAGGGTGAACGCAGGTTTCATATATATATAGCGGCCTCTAGCTGTTGATTGGAGGGCAAGATGAAGACTCCTGCGGGAAAAGCGGAACAGGTGAGACCCCGCAGGAGCGTAGGCGACGAGGAGGCTCACCGGCCGCCCGCGGAAAGCGAAGTCTTGCACGGAAATCAACCTCTCTGTAACAACCAATCTATAGGAGCTTATTTATCCCATTTGTTACTCTTTAGATTGGAGTGATTTAGCTATGTTTCAAACTCTTTTTTTAATATGCTGATTGCGGTTTCATCCGCTTTTTCGTACAATAGATGTAGTTTAGCACATAAAAGCAGAGAAGCCCCTTACATATATCCTCCATCATCTATCATCTTATGTAGTAACCCTGCTAAACGGATTTTTTAAAATCAGTGAAAGGGTGGACGTACATGACGAATTCAAATCTTCAGCATTTGCGATCTCAAATTGACGAAGTAAATATGAAACTGTTAAAGCTTATTAATGAGCGAGGCGAGCTTGTTCAAGAAATAGGAAAGTTAAAAGGCATGCAGTCAACCAAACGGTTTGATCCCGTTCGTGAACGAGCAATGCTTGATGCGATTTTAAGCAAGAATGAAGGACCGTTTCAAACGTCTACGCTTCAACATATTTTCAAAGAGATTTTCAAAGCTCATTTAGAGCTTCAAGAAGATGATCATCGTAAAGCACTTCTTGTATCTCGTAAAAAGAAGCCGGAAAATACAATTGTTACGGTAAAAGGAGAAACAATTGGTGACGGGCTTCAGCGTATTGTAGCAGGACCTTGTTCCGTTGAAAGCTATGAGCAAGTAGCAGCCGTAGCAAAAGCGGTGAAGCAGCAGGGCGTGCGGATGCTTAGAGGCGGAGCTTACAAGCCAAGAACATCTCCTTATGATTTTCAAGGCCTTGGTTTAGAAGGATTGCAAATTTTAAAAAGAGTAGCTGACGAATACGATTTAGCCGTTATTAGTGAAATTGTCGATCCCGCTGATATTGAAACAGCTGTAGAATACGTAGATGTGATTCAAATTGGTGCTCGTAATATGCAAAATTTTGAGCTGTTAAAAGAAGCGGGTGCGGTGAAGAAGCCTGTCTTATTAAAGCGAGGCTTAGCCGCTACGATTGATGAGTTTATTAATGCTGCTGAATACATTGTTTCAAAAGGAAATGATCAGCTGATTTTGTGTGAACGAGGAATTCGTACCTATGAGCGAGCAACGCGAAATACGCTGGATATTTCAGCTGTTCCCATTTTAAAACAAGAAACTCATTTACCTGTTTTAGTCGACGTCACGCATTCAACGGGAAGACGAGATTTACTTGTTCCAACGGCTAAAGCGGCTCTTGCCATTGGTGCAGATGGAATTATGGCAGAAGTTCATCCAGATCCTGCGGTAGCACTTTCTGATTCAGCTCAGCAAATGGATATCCCGCAATTTACAGAATTTATGAAGCAGCTAAAACCTATATGTAACTTAAATTTATAAAAAAACGTAAAAATGAAAAATTCGTATACTTTTATGACAAGTTTGAGGCACTTAATGGTTTCAAGCTTGTTTGCCTTTCGTTATAATAAAGATAAGCGAAATTATCACGTATTTTGAAAACAGTCGATAACTTTTGTCAAAATAGGAAAGAATAAGTGCAAATCCAAAAAACAAGAATTTATGAAATTCTCGTGAAACTTGTCGGAAAAAGGCGGTAAATACGTTGCGATGAAGCACATAGTATCGTATAGTAGTTACAGATATTCGCTATCATTCTGTGATTGCATATGATATAAATTCGCGATTCACTTTTTTTATTTACTTAATATACACCGTCTTTTACATTGTTACATATAAACTGGTAAAATTGTCTTTGCCACGTAATAATAAGGGCATAACAGGAATGATTTAGATGCATACAGGGTATCTAAGCTGTATGTAAGAGTGAAGGAGCTAGAAATAGCCATTCTATAAAGGAAGATGGATTTATATACGTAAATACAAGAAATGAAATAAGGATAAAATAAACGAAATGTTTTTCGATAAGGAGTGTTTGTTGTGAACGTAACAATTTATGATGTAGCAAGGGAAGCAAGCGTGTCGATGGCAACGGTTTCTCGTGTGGTAAACGGAAATCCAAATGTAAAACCATCAACTAGAAAAAAAGTATTAGAAACAATTGAAAGACTAGGCTATCGTCCGAACGCAGTAGCGCGTGGATTAGCAAGTAAAAAAACAACGACAGTAGGAGTTATCATTCCTGATATTTCAAATATTTTCTATGCAGAATTAGCGCGTGGAATCGAAGATATTGCAACGATGTACAAATATAATATCATCTTAAGTAACTCCGATCAAAATCAAGATAAAGAACTTCACCTTTTAAATAACATGCTTGGTAAACAAGTAGACGGAATCATCTTCATGAGTGGGAATGTAACGGAAGAACACGTGGAAGAGCTAAAAAAATCACCGGTTCCAGTTGTACTTGCAGCATCAATCGAATCAACTAACCAAATTCCATCTGTAACTATTGATTATGAACAAGCAGCTTTTGATGCAGTGCAATCACTAATTGACAGCGGTCATAAAAATATTGCATTCGTTTCAGGTACGCTAGAAGAACCAATCAATCATGCGAAAAAAGTAAAAGGGTACAAGCGTGCTCTTACTGAAAGCGGATTGCCTGTACGTGATTCTTATATTGTAGAAGGAGACTACACGTACGATTCAGGTATTGAAGCGGTTGAAAAACTATTAGAAGAAGCTGAAAAGCCAACTGCTATTTTCGTTGGAACGGATGAAATGGCATTAGGCGTTATTCATGGGGCACAAGATCGCGGATTGAATGTACCAAACGATCTAGAAGTTATCGGTTTTGATAATACAAGACTTTCAACAATGGTTCGTCCTCAGTTAACATCTGTTGTACAGCCAATGTATGATATTGGTGCAGTAGCGATGCGTCTCTTAACGAAATATATGAACAAAGAAACGGTAGACAGCAGCATTGTACAGCTTCCTCACCGCATCGAGTTCAGACAATCAACTAAATAATACCTGTGAATGAATAAGAACGAATCCAAAGTTCAGACACGGGGAGATAGAATATGAAAAAAATTGATATGCTCACACCTATAGGGATACTAATTGGTATCTCTATGGTTGTGTTTGGGGTTATTTCAAGTGGAGGAATGAGCGGTTTTTTAGCTTTTATTGATGTACCATCGATGTTAATTGTACTCGGAGGCGTTTTTGGTACGCTGTGCGTGAGCTTTCCTTTAAAACAATTAAAAAATATGGGAAGAGTAGGGAAACAAGCGTTTCAATCTAAAGAAATAAACGTAGAAGAAATTGTAGGAACATTTGTACATTTATCGGAAAAAGCGCGTCGAGAAGGACTTCTATCGTTAGAAGCAGAGCTTGAACAAATCGATGATTCATTTGTGAAAAAAGGTATTTTGCTAGCCGTTGATGGAGTAGAACCGGAAATGATTCGAGAGCTGCTTGAAGCTGAAATAGCTGCAGTGGAAGAAAGACATGCGAGAGGTCGAAGTATGTTTGAAAAAGCAGGCGATTATGCCCCCGCTTGGGGAATGATTGGGACGCTCGTTGGGCTAGTGCTAATGCTTAAAAGCCTTAATACCCCTTCATCGCTTGGGCCTAACATGGCAATTGCTCTTTTAACGACTTTCTACGGGGCGCTGCTTTCAAACTTGTTTTTTCAGCCAATCGCAGCTAAATTAGCTGGTAAAACGGAGCATGAGCTTTTTGTTAAAGAAGTGATTATTGAAGGTGTCATAGGCTTGCAGGCAGGTCAAAATTCTCGCTTTGTGCAAGCAAAGCTAAAAGTATTTGCCCCTGTTGAAAAACGAAAGCTGGAAGAAAAGAGTGAACACGTTCGTGAAGCGTAGAAGAAAAAGGGATTCGGCACAGTCGCCAAAATGGATGGTAACATTTGCTGATTTGGTGACGTTAATATTAGTTTTTTTTATTTTACTATTTTCAATGTCTAGCGTTGATAATCAAAAGTTTCAGACCGTTGTCAATTCGCTTACAAGCGGTGGCTCATTAGCTTCTGTAGAAAAGAGCCAGCAGTCTCAAAAGCTGGATAACATTTTAGCAAAAGTGCAGGATTACCTGAAGGAAAATAAGCTTCAGAATGTCATTACCGCTAAGCGAGATGAACGCGGAGTTGTGCTTATTTTACAAGAACAGGTGCTGTTTGAGACAGGACAAGCGGACATTTTGAAAAAAGGTACCCCTTTTCTGGATGAATTAGGAAGGTTATTCAGTACTATTCCAAATGATATTAAAGTAGAAGGTCATACCGACAATCGACCCATTCACACCTATCGTTATCCATCTAATTGGGAACTATCGGCAGCGCGTGCTAGCGGCGTCATACGTTATTTAACGAACCATTTTTCTCTTTCTGCTAACCGCTTTGAAGCACTTGGATACGGAGATACAAAGCCGCTTGTTCCGAACACGTCTAATGGCAATCTACAAAAAAATAGACGCGTCGAAATTATTATTTCAGATCCCGAAGCACAGTGAAAAAGGCCATACGCTTGTATAGCCTTTTTTTAAGAATGAGATGTATGAGAACGAATAGGATAAAGAGCGCGCTCAAGAGTTTGAGCGTTTTTTTCTGTTATTTCTGGTTTTCTTGGAATTGGCTGATAGATATTAGGTTCATCATCCCACTGTGTGCAAACGGGGTGAGGCGATACTTTTGTCCATTTTTCAAGCCATGACAGAGGAAGCATGCCTTCTGCCTTTCGTTCAATCATTTCAAGCCAAATGAATGACCAAGCCCGAGGAACAACCCGCCAAATATCATAACCTCCTCCGCCAACCGCAATCCATCTTCCCTGACAGTATTCATGGGCAATTTCATGAGCAATTTTAGGAATTTCACGGTATATTTTCGTGGTGCCGCATAAATGAGTGAGCGGATCGTAATAATGAGAATCGGCTCCATTTTGTGTCAAGATAACATCTGGTTTAAAAAAAGCAGCTACTTCTTTTAAAGAGGTCTTATAAACGTCGAGCCAAGACTCATCTTCCGTATAAGCATCAACAGGCACATTAAATGAATAACCATAGCCTTCACTGTGCCCGCGTTCGTTAACGTTTCCCGTGCCTGGAAACAAGTAGCGTCCCGTTTCATGAATGGAAAGAGTACAAACGGAAGGGTCGTCATAAAATGTCCATTGCACGCCATCACCGTGGTGAGCATCTGTATCGACATAGAGAACGCGCGCGTTGTACTTTTGCTGCATATATTTGATGGCTACCGCGCTATCGTTATAAATACAGAAGCCGGAAGCTTTTCCTCGAAAGCCGTGGTGCAATCCTCCTCCTAAATTTAGAGCATGCTTAGCTTTTCCAGTCATCACATAATCTACAGCAGTAAGTGTACCCCCAACTAAAAAAGCACTGGCTTCATGCATGTTGGGAAACATAGGTGTATCTTCTGTTCCAAGACCAAAATCTGCTGCTTTTTCAATAGAAAGCTCACCGCTTCCTGCTAATTTTACCGCTTGAATATAGCTAGTATCATGGACAAGCTGAAGTTCTTCATCAGATGCCATCCGCGGTAATACAATATCTTGATTGCCTAAAGCGCCAAATTCCCGTAACAGTTCATATGTTAGTTGAACACGAAGCTGGTTAAACGGATGATTATTGCTGAATTTGTACGAAAGAATATCATCTGAATAAATAAATACAGCATTACTAGTCATTACGTCATCTCCGGTAATTTAGGCCACAACACCTCATAGCCGTTTTCTTTTAATGTATTTATACTAATCAATGGATTAATAGCTTGAATGCGAAGCACAAGGATTTTATATCGTTCATCTACATCAGGGTAGACAAGTACACTTAAGATGTTTGTTCTCGTTGAACCAAAGAGGGATGTAACTTCAGCGAGAACACCAGCCTTATTTTCTACTTTTATTTCAATTTGTGAACCTGGCTTATTAGTGCCGGTAAGCTGAATAAACGTATGTAATAGATCTCTTTCGGTAACAACGCCTACTAACCGCTTGTTTTTTGTGACGGGAATACAACCGATTTGATGTTCATAAAAAATACTTGCAATTTCTTCAACAAAATCAAGAGGGTGAGCTGTAATGACTTCTGTTTGCATAATCATCCGTACGGGTTCAGATAGAAGAGCAGATGTATAAGTATTATCTAAAATAGATGGACTTGCATCTCTTACGTCTCGATCAGAAATGATGCCAACTACGTGATGAAGGTCATTAACGATAGGAATATGTCTAATCTTATGTGTATCTAAAAGTTTCATAGCTTCAGCAATCGTATGGTCGGGGGTTAAGGTAACGAGATCGGTTTTCATCATCTCTTCAACAATCATCAGACACAGCTCCTTTTCTTAAAGGTCAGCTTAATACATAAAGCGATTTCGAAAGCGCAGGCTATCAAATTCTTGTATGCTTTTTTGAGGTACTCTGCTCCCGATTCTTACCATCAAACAATTAGCAGGGTGGGAGCTAATCTCCGGATCATCTGTGGCAAACCACGTCAGTCCGCCTTTATTCATCATTTTCTCCATAATTTTGCGGTAATCCCACACATTTAGCCCTGTTCCTTTTAAATCCCAATGCCAATAGTATTCTGTCGTAATGACAATATAATCTTCCATTGCATCATCCATCATAGATACGATAAGCAAGTTTTTACCAACAGCGTAGCTGCGAAATGGAGCGGCTACCTCTATAGCTCCTAATTCGATTAAATTCTCCATATTTCCTTCTGACCATCGTTCTAGAGGATCGGGATATAAAAAGGTTACATAACCAATGATTGTATGATGATGGCGAGCAATAATGATTCTACCTTCAGGCAAGTTGGCAATCTCGATCAATGCTTCTTTTTGCTGTTCAGGTGGACGAAAGGCCGTTAGTTGCTCATGAAAATCAAGTTGTTGCAAGGTCTTGGAGGAGACAGGTCCTTCAATAACAATTGCTCCAACAGCTGTTTTTAGTTCTTTCATATTGTATGTTTGGGAATGTTTCACATGAATCACCACCTTCAAGCAGTCTTATCTGTATTATAATACAAAAAAAACTCTATATTAAAGCGTTTTCAAAAAATTAAATAAAAGAAAAGGAGTTTTTTAAAAAACATAGAATAGGAAATTAAAAGAGATTCTTGTTAATTCGACACTTCTATAACAGAGGTTGTCATATAACAAGGGAGACTATTATCCCAATTCCGACAAATAATTTTTATAAAATTGTGAAAAGTCTATTTTTGTTATATAATAGGTTTGTAAATTTTATACATAAGGGGGAGTTTGTGATGAAGGTGGAAGCGCTTCCTGTAATTGAAGGGGTATACAACTTACAGGACTATGATAAAACGTATCAAACCTTTGACTGGTCACAAGTGGAGAAGGAATTTTCATGGCATGAAACAGGTAAATTAAATGCAGCTTATGAAGCAATTGATAAGCACGCAAACTCTACGCGTAAAAATAAAGTTGCGCTTTACTATCGAGATGCGCAGCGCAATGAAAAATATACATTCAAAGAAATGAAAGAATGGTCAAACAAAGCCGCAAACGTGCTAAAACAAGCAGACGTAGAGAAGGGAGATCGCGTGTTTATCTTTATGCCTCGCTCTCCGGAACTTTATTTTGCATTGTTAGGCGCGGTGAAGCTTGGCGCTATTGTTGGGCCTTTATTTGAAGCGTTCATGGAAGGTGCAGTAAAAGATCGTTTGCAAGACAGTGATGCAAAAGTGTTAATTACGACGCCTGAATTGCTGAGCCGCGTTCCGGTGAAAGATTTGCCAGCTTTAAAACACATTCTCCTGGTAGGGGAAAATGTAGAAGAAGAAGGCATTCAACTAGATTTTCTGAAGCGATTAGAAGCGGCGAATAAAGAGGTGGAAATTGAGTGGGTAGATAGAACAGATGGTATGCTACTTCATTATACATCAGGTTCAACTGGCAAACCAAAAGGGGTGCTTCACGTTCATAATGCAATGCTTCAGCATTATCAAACTGCTAAGTGGGTGCTCGACTTAAAAGATGACGATGTGTATTGGTGTACAGCAGATCCCGGTTGGGTAACGGGGACTTCCTATGGGATTTTTGGTCCTTGGCTTGCTGGAGCAACCAATGTGATTGTGGGAGGACGATTTAGTCCAGATGCATGGTATCAAGCACTTGAAGATTTTGGCGTAACGGTTTGGTACAGTGCACCTACAGCTTTTCGTATGCTAATGGGTGCTGGTGATGACTTAGTTAAACGCTATGATTTAAGTAATCTCAGACATGTATTAAGTGTGGGAGAACCGTTAAATCCTGAAGTGGTACGCTGGGGAATGAAGGTGTTCCAAAAACGTATTCATGATACGTGGTGGATGACCGAAACTGGAGGTCAGACGATTTGTAATTATCCGTCTATGAAAATTAAGCCAGGATCTATGGGGAAACCAATTCCAGGTGTACAAGCAGCAATCGTTGACGATCAAGGACAAGAGCTTCCACCTTATCGAATGGGTAACTTAGCAATTAAAAAAGGCTGGCCATCTATGATGCATACGATTTGGAACAACAAAGAAAAGTATGAGTCATATTTTATGCCAGGTGATTGGTACGTATCAGGTGATTCGGCGTATATGGATGAAGACGGTTATTTTTGGTTCCAAGGCCGAATCGATGATGTTATTATGACGGCAGGAGAACGCGTGGGTCCATTTGAAGTAGAAAGTAAGCTTGTTGAACACCCTGCTGTAGCAGAAGCGGGTGTTATTGGTAAGCCTGACCCTGTGCGCGGGGAAATTATTAAAGCATTTATCGCACTTAGAGATGGGTATGAATCTTCAGATGAACTGATTGAAGATATTCGTCAATTTGTGAAAAAAGGGTTAGCTGCTCATGCAGCCCCGCGTGAAATCGAGTTTAAAGATAAGCTACCTAAAACACGAAGTGGTAAAATTATGCGTCGCGTTTTAAAAGCTTGGGAATTAGATTTGCCAACGGGAGATTTGTCAACGATGGAAGACTAAGGAGTAAATGTTTCAATCTTTGTAGGAAAAATAAGTGGTTTTTATAAAGTTCAAACAGCCAGCTGTTTGAACTTTTTTTTGGACTTGAATTTTAAAATGAAATCATTCATAATTGTGGGGTGTAAACTTTTAAATAAAATAAACTGCAGTGATAGGAAGAAGTAATACTTGTCTCCCTGTTTAAGAGAGCTGATGGTTGCTGAAAATCAGTACATAGACAAATATGAAATACGTCCTTGAGCATCTTTTGTGAACTTACAGTAGCAAAAGACGGGTAGACCGTTACATCATTTAAGTGGGAAATAATTTATTTCCAAATAGGGTGGTACCGCGATATTTTCGTCCCTTCTTTTTTAAGAAGGGGCGTTTTTTATGTTGTTCAACAAATTGCAACGAGCAATTAGATAAAGGAGAGAATATATAACATGGATATTTTACAAGATCTTGAGTTTCGAGGGCTCATTAACCAACAAACGGATGAAAAAGGTTTAAGTGAACTTTTGAGTAAAGAGTCTGTTCGTTTATACTGCGGATTCGATCCAACAGCCGACAGCCTTCATATCGGCCACATGCTTCCTGTTTTAATTTTGCGTCGCTTTCAACAAGCTGGACACCAACCAATTGCATTAGTTGGTGGAGGTACGGGTCTTATTGGAGATCCAAGCGGTAAAAAAGCAGAGCGTACGTTAAACGAAAAAGAAACGGTTGCTATGTTTAGTGAGCGTATCAAAGGTCAGCTTTCACGCTTCTTAGATTTCGAAGAAGGTGAAAATGCAGCAGTTATTGCGAATAACTATGACTGGATTGGTTCATTAGATGTTATTACATTCCTACGAGATATCGGTAAAAACTTTGGTATTAACTATATGATGGCAAAGGATTCTGTTCAATCTCGTATCGAATCTGGCATTTCATTTACGGAATTTAGCTACATGATTTTACAGTCATACGATTTCTTGAATTTATACCAAACATATAACTGTAAGCTTCAAATTGGCGGCAGCGACCAATGGGGAAATATTACGGCTGGCTTAGAATTAATTCGTAAATCAGAAGAAGATGCAAAAGCATTTGGATTAACAGTTCCGCTTGTAACAAAAGCTGACGGAACGAAGTTCGGTAAAACAGAAGGCGGAGCAATTTGGTTAGACGCTGAAAAAACAAGTCCGTATGAATTCTACCAATTCTGGATTAATACAGATGATCGTGATGTTATAAAATATTTAAAATACTTTACATTCTTATCACACGAAGAAATTAATGAATTAGCAGCTTCTGCAAAAGAAGCTCCTGAAAAACGCGAAGCACAAAAAGCACTAGGGGCAGCGATGACTACGCTTGTACACGGTGAAGAAGCTCTTGAGCAAGCAATTCGTATTTCGCAAGCTTTATTTAGCGGAAGTATCTCAGAGTTAACAGCAGAAGAAATTAAGCAAGGCTTCAAGGATGTTCCTTCTTACACGCATACAGGTGAAGATATTGGTTTAATTGATTTACTTGTAGAAAGTAAAATTTCTCCTTCTAAACGTCAAGCACGTGAAGATATTTCAAACGGGGCTATTTACTTAAATGGTGAGCGCGAGCAAGATTTACAAAAAACAGTAGGTGCAGAAGACCGTATTGAAGGTCAATTCACAGTGATTCGTCGAGGCAAGAAAAAATATACGCTTATTCAATACGCATAAAAAAAGGCCGAAAGGCCTTTTTTTCTATATATAGACAGTAAAAAAGCCGCTCCATAAGGAACGGCTTTTTTACTATTAACGAGAGTAGAACTCTACGATTAGTGCTTCGTTGATTTCAGCAGATAATTCAGAACGCTCTGGTAAGCGAGTGAATGTACCTTCTAATTTCTCAGCGTCTACTGTTAAGTAGTCTGGTACGAAGTTGTTAACTTCAAGCGCTTCTTTCACGATTGAAAGGTTGCGAGATTTTTCACGAACACCGATCACTTGACCAGGTTGTACACGGTAAGATGGGATGTCAACGCGTTTACCGTCAACTAAAACGTGACCGTGGTTAACTAATTGACGAGCTTGACGACGAGTGCGTGCAAGACCCATACGGTATACTAAGTTATCAAGACGAGCTTCTAAAAGAATCATGAAGTTCTCACCGTGCTTACCAGTTAATTTACCAGCAGCAACGAATAAGTTACGGAATTGACGCTCAGTTACACCATACATGTGGCGTAATTTTTGCTTTTCTTGTAATTGTAAACCGTACTCAGAAATTTTCTTACGTTGACCTGGGCCGTGTGGACCTGGAGCGTAAGGGCGTTTTTCTAATTCTTTACCTGTACCACTTAGAGAAAGACCTAAGCGACGAGAGATTTTCCAACTTGGACCTGTATAACGAGCCATGATGACTCCTCCTTGTTTGTGTTTTTATTTTATGCAAAACAAAAACAGACACATTCTAGCGATATGCTCATTTTGTTTTCATGTACCATCGCTCTAGCAGCAGAGAGTTACACGATACACCATCTTGTTAAAAGACTTGCTACTTCTGTAAAACAATCTTTTAATGAGGAACAAAATGAAAAAACATAAAGAAGATTGTATAAGCTGCAATATTTCACACAACGAGTATTATAGGTGTTTCCTCGTATAAAGTCAAGGAAGATTGAAGATTAAAAGAATGTAAAAGAAAGGATATATTCTTTTGAAGGATGAAAGGAGAAGAAAGAACATAAGAAAACGGTGATGATGGGCTAATCAAACGTTTGTTTAATAAGCAAAAACCGCTGATGTGCAGCGGTTTTTTTGCTTATTCATATTCAAAGAAAAGAAGTGAGTTCTTTGACGAATTCTTCAAGATACTGTTGATCGATTTCATCAAAGCGATTCTTGATTGGACTGTCAATATCAAGAACACCTAAAAGTTTACCGTCTTTTACCATTGGCACAACGATTTCAGACTGAGAAGCAGCATCACATGCAATGTGGCCAGGGAATGCATGAACATCTTCGATTCGCTCTGTTCTTTGATTTTGAGCTGCTGTACCGCATACGCCTTTTCCAAGTGGAATTCGAACACAAGCCGGCAACCCCTGGAAAGGACCGAGTACTAACTCGCCGTCTTCCATTAAATAAAAACCTACCCAGTTTACTTCATTTAAAAATTGATTTAGTAAAGCTGAAGCATTTGCTAGATTAGCAATGGTATTGCTTTCTCCTTCTAATAGGGCGCGTAATTGCTTAATTACTAATTCATAATCCTTTTGTTTTGAGCCGCTGTAGTTTTCGACATTAAACAATGTATTCTCCTCCATTCAACATAAGATTTAATGAATTTTTATCAGGAAACGTCAGTTTTAACGCTACTTTGTCGATAAAAGATTACAGGAACTAAAAAGCCTATCACGAATTATGTAGAGAGGCTACTAAAATCCTTTTTAAATACTGTAACGATTTCTACACAATTTTGCAATCATATGTGTTTTGTAAAAATAAATCGAAATGAGGTGTAGATAGATGGCTGTACAGTCAAAAACGAAAGAGAAAATTATTGATGCGGCTGTTTCTCTTTTTAACGTAAAAGGTTTTGATGGTACGTCGGTGCGCGAGATTGCTGGGAAAGCGAAAGTGAATGTAGCGAATATTTCATATTATTTTCATAGCAAAGAAGGATTGCTTGAAAGTTTAGTGATTTCTTATTTTGAAGGTTATATTGGGGTGCTGGAGCAAGCATTCCAAGAAATGAAAAAACTGTCTCCAACAGAAAGTATGATCGTGATGATTCGAGCTATCTTACATTACCAGCACGAAAATAGGCACATTGCCCGGCTTGTATATAGAGAAATCTCTCTTGACACGATTTTAATTCGAGAAGTTATGACTACGTATTTAACCAAGGAAAAATACTACTTAAAAACAATCCTTGAAAGAGGGATGAAAGAAAAGGAGTTTCGAAAGCTGCACGTTTCCTTTACAATCATTGAGCTTAAGGGCATGCTGTCTATGCCTTATCTCCATCCTCAGTACCTAAGTGAAGTTCTTCATATATTGCCTCACGAACCGTATTTTGTTCAGCAATATGCGATTGAGCTTGAGCAATGGGTGCACACAACGGTATGTTTGCCATATGAACGGACAAACAAACTGCGCGTTCAATTATCCTAAATGGAGCTCTCCATAGCCTTGGCCTAAATCCTTCGCACAGTGGGCGTCTGACCCATATACGAGAGGGATTTTTTTCTGTTGGGCTGCTTTTACGACAAAGGGAGCTGGATACGCTTCCTTGCACAAAGGCTTAAACAACCCTGCACCATTATAGTCCAAAGCCAGATCTTTCATTTTTATTTCATCGAGTATTGATAAAATAATAGGGGAAAGCGTGTCGTCATATGGAAAGCGAGTTTGAAATTTATGTACGAGTGTCATATGCCCAATGCGCTTAGGCTTATAAACGCCTAAATCGGCCTGTACAGAGCGTAATACCGTGTTGTAATACTTATCATATACTTTGCTTACGCTGCCAAATTTCTGTACAATATGTGCAAATACGTCAGAGCTAAAATCTAGGCAGTCATATCCTTCTTCATGTTTTAAGAAGTGGACAGAAAGGATACTGTCATCGAGATGAGGACCATACTCGTTTAAGAAATCTGTTGTTTCGTGTTCAAATCCTTCAATAAAATCAACTTCCAATCCGATATTAATGCGAATATCGCGCTCAAATTCTTTTTTAACTTGCTGTACGTTTTGAATGTAGCAATCAAGTTTGTCAGGATCCATTCCGCTGTCGCGATCAGGCGTCGGATCACTGAAGCTTTTTGGTAATGGAGCATGCTCTGTAAACGAAATCTCGTCAAAGTTCAGGGAAATCGCCTGTTCAACATATTGTTGCAATGAATCAGGTGAACCGTGTGGGCAAAATGGAGTATGAATATGTTTGTCAACTTTCATAAAAAATGCCTCCTTTTTTCTTCTTTTTCCATTGTAACGACACAAAGTGACGCCATGCCAATATTTTGTATAAAAAAATTTAATTTTTTGCTCAAAAGTTGGACTTTACATGGTATCATAAAAACATTGACGCAAAAAAATTTAAAGGATTAAATTCACCCTTTTTATAAATAAGAAACTTGTCATGTAGAACGCACTGTAAGGGGGCTTAGTATGGAATTCATTATAGCACTAATCATACTTATTATCGGATTAGTTGTGTACGGAATGTTTTCACGTAAAAAGATTTATCAAGAAATTGATCGCCTGGAAACGATCAAAGTCGAATTAGCAAATACGCCAGTTGCAGAGGAAATTTCAAAAGTAAAAGAATTGAACATGACAGGTCAAACTGAAGAGCTATTTGAACGTTGGCGTGAGCAGTGGGATGAAATTATATCAACTAATCTCCCGAAAGTTGATAAAGAACTGTTTGAAACGGAAGAAGCAGCAGATAAATACCGATTTAAAAAAGCGAAGCAGTTGTCTATACATATTGATCAAGCCTTAGAACAAACCAAGATAGATATTGAAAACATACTTACTGAACTTCAAAATTTAATTGGTAGCGAACAAGATAATCGATATGATATTGAGGAATTAAATCAGCTTCACCGCCATGTGAAGAAAAAATTGCTCGCACATCGGTATTCCTATGGAAATGCTGAAAAAACGTTAGAATACGCAATTAATACATCTAAAGAGCAGTTTAAAAAATACGAAGAAGAGACGATTAACGGAAACTATCTTCAAGCACGTGAGATTGTTCTTCAATTAAAAACTGATTTAACAGCTATTGATTCGTATTTAGAACAAATTCCTAAAGTGTTAGTTGAGTGTCAGACCACTCTTCCTGTTCAGTTCAATGAACTGCTTGACGGGTTTCGCGAAATGAGTGAGCAGGGATATGTGTTAGATCATCTGCAAGTAGAAGAAACGGTAGAGCTTTTAAAACAAGAAACTGCTGAAATTATTGCAGATATTGAAGAATTATATGTGGAAGAAGCGATTACAAAACTAGATGATGTGAATGAACGCTTAGAGCAGTTATATGACTCACTTGAGCATGAGGTTTTCTCCTATCATAAAATGAACCGTGAATCTCATACGGTATCTAACTTCCTTCGTATGCTTCAAGAACGAAATCGTGAACTTCGTGAAGAAACGCTATTTGTACAGCAAAGCTATCATTTTAAAGAGCGCGATTTAGACGTATATTATAAAATGGACCGCGAACTAAAACGATTGACTAACTTGTACTATAATATTTCGGACAAGGTGGCGGAGCACAATTTAGCCTACAGTGTGATCCAAGAAGAACTCGAAGACGTTTCCAAACAGCTTAACCAATTAAAAGAATCTCAGGAATCCTATAGCGATATGCTACAAGCTCTTCGCAAAGATGAGCTCTCAGCTAAGGACAAAATAGAAGAACTGAAATCTCAGTTGATTGAAGCACGACGCCTTATTCAAAAAAGCAACCTTCCTGGTGTTCCTGAAGAATATAAAGTGCAGCTTGAAAAAACGGTTCATATCTTAAATGAAGTAACCGCTAAGCTGAAAGAAAAACCGCTTAATATTCAAGCTGTTCAATCTTTACTTGAAGATGCTGTTGGTTTTGTTCAGGATACATTTGATGAAACAGAGGCAATGTTAGAAGAAGCGCGACTCGTTGAAAGAGTGATTCAATATGGTAACCGTTATAGAAGTACTCATCATTCGATTGCACAGTCTTTAGAAGAAGCAGAAGAAGCATTTCGTCATTACGAATACAAAGAAGCATTAAAACAAGCATCTGCAGCTATTGAGCAAGTAGATCCTGGTGCGCTGGATCGTATACAGCGTATTGTATCTTCACAGAGTTAAAAAGCTCGTGTCCAAAGGACACGAGCTTTTTTATGACGCTTTTCTTTGTATACGATCTGTGTGATGTGTACCTCTTGCAATACTAATAATATAGCCTATGAAGGCGGCAATGACTGTTGGAATGAGCCATCCAAGGCCTTGGTTATAAAGCGGCAAATAGTTTTTGAAAAAGTCGTCTATGCCTGTTAGGATAATTCCTGCTGCTTTTAACCCGTCAAAAATGCTAAGAATCGAGCTAATGATTACGGCTGTCACATATACTTCTCGACCAAACGAAATGGCTCTTTCAATTAACGATAAAGCAATTAGCGTAATGGCAATAGGGTATACAAAGGTCAAAATAGGTATGGAAATAGAAATTAATTGAGTAAGACCTACATTTGAAATAACAGCACTAAACAGCATTAAAATGACAACAAATGTTTTATATGACATGCTCGGCACCAGCTGCGTGAAAAATCGTGCGCAAGCAGAAGTTAATCCGATGGCTGTCGTTAAACAAGCAAATGTAATAGCAAGTCCTAAAATAATGGTTCCAAACGAACCGAATAATGTTGTAGCTACAGCTGTTAAAATAGCTCCTCCATTTTCTTTCATACCAATTGCTTCTACGCTTGAAGCACCGATGTAAGCGAGAGAGAGATAAACGAGAGCTAACCCAGCAGCAGCAATCAATCCGGCTTTTATACATATCGAAGCAAGTGTTTGTTCGTCTGTGACGCCTTTTTCTTTAATACTGTTGATAACAACGATGCCAAATACGAGAGCTGCGATTGTATCCATTGTCAAATATCCATCAATAAAGCCGCCCGTAAATGGAGAGGCTATATATTTGGCGTGAGGTTCTTGAAAAGAACCCATAGGGGTCATTAAACTTTTGATAGCTAAAAGAGCTAATACTGCCAACAGCAAAGGAGTTAGGATTTTTCCTATGCGATCAACAATTTTAGTTGGATTCAATGATAAATAAAGTGTTAGGCCAAAGAAAATAACGGTATAGACAAGTAAAGGAATCTTGCTTGCAGCCGCATTTTCTGATAAAAATGGTGTTACGCCGATTTCAAACGCTACCGTATCTGTTCTTGGTATACCGAAAAAAGGACCGATTGCTAAGTAAAGCAGTATAGTAAATGAAATTCCGAAAATAGGGTGAACTTTTTTAGCTACTTCGGTAAAGTTTCCGTTACTTTTAGAAACAGCAATTATACCCATAAGCGGAAGTCCTACACCTGTAATGAGAAAACCGATGATGGAGCTCCAAGTGTGTGTTCCTGCTTGCTGTCCAAGTAAAGGAGGAAAAATCATATTTCCTGCTCCAAAAAAGAGAGCGAACAGCATAAGGCCGATGGCAAATATTTCTTTGTTAGTAAGTGCTTTGGTTTTCATAATGCCTCCTAGTGTATCTTATAATGTTAATTAAATTTTCTGACTTTTTAAAAACTAAAAGTACGTGATACATACTATCATATTTATGAAATCATATATAGGTTTTTTTGAAAAAATCTAAATAGTTTATCAATAATATAAGTAACGTCCAATTTAAAAAAGTATCAAGGTATGTTATGATAATACGTTGTTCCGAAAAAATGAAGAAGGGGGCGCGCATCCTTGATTTATTTAGATAATAGCGCTACAACAAAACCCTATAATGAAGTCATACAATCTTTTACTAAAGTAGCTACAACTTATTATGGCAATCCATCCTCCCTCCATCAATTTGGCGTACAGGCGGAGAATTTGTTGAGCCGTTCGCGTGAGCAAGTAGCAGAATTGCTGCACGTATCGTCAAATGAAATTATTTTTACATCTGGAGGAACGGAAGGGAATAATTTGGCTATTAAAGGCGTAGCGATGCAATATAAAAGCCGAGGTCAGCATATCATTACGACAAATATTGAACATGATTCTGTTCATGAACCATTCAAGCAGTTAGAAGCACTAGGATTTAACGTTACGTATGTTCCGGTAGATTCCAGTGGATTTGTATCACCTGCGGCTATTGAATCAGCTATTACGGATGAAACCATTTTAGTATCTGTTATGCATGTAAATAATGAAATTGGCACCATTCAGCCAATTGAAGAAATTGGACAGATGCTGACGAACTATTCGAAGGTGCTTTTTCATGTCGATCATGTGCAGGGGATTGGAAAAGTTCCGCTTTCTTTAGCGGATCATAAAATTGATTTATGCACATTATCAGGACACAAAATTCACGGCTTAAAAGGGACAGGAGTTTTATATAAACGAAATGGAGTTCAGCTTCATCCGTTGCTTAGCGGAGGCTCTCAGGAAATGCAGCATCGATCAGGCACGGAAAATGTCCCGGGAATCGTAGCATTTGCTAAAGCACTGCGTTTAACACTTGAACATGCTGCTCAAAATCAGCAAAAAATGCGGAAAATAAAAGCAGAACTGATGGACAAACTTTCTGCTCACGAAAGAATCACGATGAATACGCCGAATGAGCATTCGGCACCTCATATTATAAATTTTACAGCACAAGGTATTAAAGGTGAGGTTTTTGTTCACGCTCTTGAAGAAAAAGGAGTGTTTGTATCCACTACATCTGCTTGCTCATCAAAGCGAAAAAAGCCAAGCAAAACGCTTTTAGCTATCGGTAAAAATTACGAAGAAGCCGATCAGTCCATTCGATTGAGCTTGTCAGGCTTAAATGATTATAATGAAGTAACGCCCATTGTAAATGCTATTTTCACAGTAATTGAAGATCTAAAGAAAGTAATGAGGTAAAAGATTATGATATATAACCATATTTTAATTCGGTACGGAGAAATCTCAACCAAAGGACAAAATAGAAAAAAATTTGTTGCCCAGCTAAGAAAAAATATTGTAACGGCTCTTAGTGCATTCCAAAATATTCACGTAAAATACACAAGAGACCGCATGTATATTCACTTAAACGGTGAAAATCACGAGCCTATCATCGAACGTCTTCAGCAAATCTTTGGTATTCAAAGCTTTAGTTTAGCATTAAAAGTTGAAAATGAGCTTGAAGCGATTCAAGAAGCAGCGTTAGAAGCAATGAAAGAATTTGATATAGAAGGAAAAACATTCAAAGTATCTACTCGAAGAGCGTATAAACAATTTCCTCTTGATACAAACGAATTAAATTATGCAGTAGGAAGTCATATTCTACGAAATACAGAGCATCTACAGGTAAACGTAAAAGAACCAAGCGTAAATGTACGAGTAGAAGTGAGAAGTGAAGCAACGTATATTACATGCTTTGATTATCGCGGAGCCGGAGGTCTTCCAGTTGGTACGAGTGGAAAAGCGATGCTGATGCTTTCTGGAGGAATTGACAGCCCGGTTGCAGGATACTTAGCTATGAAGCGCGGTTTAGAAATAGAGGCGGTTCATTTTTACAGTCCGCCTTTTACAAGTGAACGTTCTAAGCAAAAAGTCATCGATTTAACGCAAAAATTAACGGCTTATCACGAAAAAGTAAAGCTTCACATTGTACCGTTTACAGCTGTACAGCAAGCGATTCAAAAGCAAATTCCAGAGAATTATACCATGACCTCTACACGCCGTATGATGCTTCGAATTACGGACCTTATTCGTGAAAAAAATGAATCGTTAGCTATCGTAACTGGCGACAGCTTAGGGCAAGTAGCTAGTCAAACGGTTGAGAGCATGTATGCGATTAATGAAGTGACTAATACGCCAATTTTGCGTCCGCTTGTAACAATGGATAAAACGGAGATTGTTGAAATTGCCCGCAAAATTGATACACATGAAATTTCGAATCGACCGTATGAAGACTGCTGTACAATCTTTACGCCAAGCTCACCAAAAACGAAGCCAAAGCGTGAAAAAATAAATCGATACGAACAATTTTATGATTTTGAAACATTAATTCAAGAAGCGGTAAATAATGTAGAAACGCTTGAGATGACAGCTTCTTCGGCTACAAATACCCAAGACAGCGTAGAAGATTTGTTTTAAAAGTTAAATTTCATAAAATTACCAAAAAAATAATGTATGATGCCATGTGTTTTGACACAATCTATATTCAACAAGGAGGTGAAAACACATGGCAAACACAAACAAATTAGTAGCTCCTGGTTCAGCAGCTGCTATCGACCAAATGAAATACGAAATCGCTTCTGAATTCGGTGTAAATCTTGGACCAGAAGCAACAGCTCGCGCTAACGGATCTGTTGGTGGAGAAATCACTAAACGCTTAGTTCAAATGGCTGAGCAACAACTTGGTGGTAAATAAGTCATATTAATTAAATAATGATGGCTAAAAAGAGTGGGGGAAACCTCACTCTTTTGTCTTGTTTGTTTTGTCACGTATAATAGAGACAAGATCAAGCTTTATAAAGTAAAGGAGATGTTGGCGATGGGGACTTTATTTTACGGCGGCAAAATATATACGATGCTAAAAGAGGGTAAACATGTAGAAAGCGTATATGTAAAAAAAGGATTCATTGAAGATATAGGCGCAGAAAAAGATCTAAGAATTAAATGGGGTGCTGAGATTGACAAAGAAGTACACCTCAAAGGATATCCAATGTATCCGGGCTTTGTAGATAGCCATCTTCATTTAATTGGTCACGGTGAAAAGCTCCTTAGGCTTGATTTGTCTCAAGCTACTTCTAGGGAAGACGTGCTGATGCGCGTTCGGCAAAAAGTAGAGAGTACACCAAAAGGAGAATGGGTAATTGGAGAAGGGTGGGATGAAAATCAGTGGGAAGATTCCTCTTTGATTCAGTATCAAGATCTTGATCAACTTTCAACTGAACATCCGATTATGTTGAAGCGAGTCTGTCGTCACGGATTAGTAGTAAACGGGACTGCTCTTAAAATAGCCGGGATTACAGCTGAAACACGTGACCCGGAAGGAGGTATTATCCAGAGGGATGAAGCAGGAAATCCTACCGGTTTTTTGGCTGATCAAGCGCAAGAATTAGTAACGGGTCATATTCCTCAAGTATCAGAAGCATACATTCGACAAGCTCTTTCAGTAGCCATTAAAGATTGTGTTCAGCACGGATTGACGGGTGGACATACGGAAGATTTAAATTATTATGGAGGCTTTTTGCGTGCATATCAAGCATTTCAAGACGTTATTCATAAAGAAAAGCAGCTGTTTCGTGCTCATTTACTTGTTCATCATGAAGCTGTAGATGATATGTATACATACCTTGAAAAAAAGAAAGACACATCCGCTTTTATTGAAATAGGTCCAATGAAGATTTTTGCTGATGGTTCTCTCGGCAGTCAATCTGCTCTTTTAAGCTTTCCATACAAAAGCGACCCATCTACAAGAGGTGTAGCTATTCAATCACTAGATGAATTAAAACAGCTAGTGAGAAAAGCAAGAGAATTGGGCATGACGGTTGCAATTCATGCGATTGGTGATTTAGCGTTTCAATATGTAGTAGAAAGCATCGAGCAATATCCTCCTCAAACAGGGCAAAGAGATCGTATTATTCATGCGCAAATTCTACGAAAAGATTTAGTTGAGCGTGTAAAAAAGCTCCCGGTTGTATTGGATATTCAGCCTCGGTTTTTAGCCAGTGATTTTCCATGGGTCATTGAAAAAATTGGAGAAGAGCATTTAGACTATTGCTATGCGTGGAAAACGTTATTGGACGAGGGCGTTATGTGTGCAGGGGGATCGGATGCGCCTATTGAACCTATCAATCCCATGTTAACAATTCATGCAGCAGTTTCTAGAAAAACTTCTCCAAATAGCTCGGTCGTTTACATACCATCTGAGCGACTTACAGTATTTGAAGCTGTTCAGCTGTTTACTTTAGGAAGCGCGCAGGCCATTCATCAAGAGGACAAAAAAGGATATGTTCAAAAGGGCTATGTAGCTGATTTTACCGTGTTAGAAAGAGATCTGTTTGAGATACATGTAGATGATATCCCATCGGTACAGGTGCAGATGACTGCTATTAATGGAGAAATTGTATATCAAAAATAAAAAGCGCCCAAGGGCGCTTTTTATTATAGAAATGTACGCTTAACTCGTTGCCAGAAAGAGTTATCTTTCAGTTTAACCGTTTTAATTTGACGGTCGCTTAAACGAATTTGAACTTGATCAACTTGGCGTGCATTTAATGCTTCGTTATCTATTCCAATAATTGGACTGTGGTTGTTGTCATTGGATAGTTTTAAAGTGAGCGTATGCTCAGCGCTTAGGATGAATGAAGATCCTAATGTACGATAGTTATTATTATTTAACGATGCCAATTCGCTGACTTGCATACAAGGAATTAACGGATCAACTACGGCTCCACTTACCGATTTATTATAAGCCGTACTGCCTGTTGGTGTTGAAATAATCATCCCATCCCCACGGAATGTTTCAAAGTGATTTTCATTAATAAAAACATCTAGACTGAGTGTTTTTATCACACCTGATCGAATCGAACATTCATTTAAGCAATAAAAAGAAGTTCCTTGATCAATTTGAGTTTGTAAAACGGGAAATCGACGTACTTCTATATTTTCTGTCGTAATAGCTTCAATCATTTTATCCGTTTCATCGATATGAAAATCGCAGTAAAAGCTTAGTTGATCTGAAGTTGTGACACCAGCATATAAGCAGTCATCTCGAAAGCCAGATTGACGGACAGCCTGTAAGAAAGCTCCGTCACCGCCAATACTTACAATGATGTTAGCGCTATCGAAATGATCTACTATTTGAAAGTCATATTGTTTTGCAAGTTCAATAAGTGGACTTACAAGCGCCTTTGTTTCCTGATTTTTTGGATGAAAGAAATAAACGTTGCGACGATTTGGCATAGATAGTTCCCCCTTGTTTGTCTGATATGTAAAATATTAGCGATAAAGTAAACTTTTTAAAAAAAGTTTGTTACAATAATTATAGCATTATTGCTTTAAGAATTAAAAGAATAATCTTTTAATTCTGACACCTAAAAAGGAGGATTTTCATGAACAAAAAAAGGTGGATTGCTCTTTTAATTGCGGCCTGCTTATTCATTTTTTCTGCGATTGTTAATATTGGTTTTTCAGTCAAAGAAGAAAAAGATGACGGTCTGGCAGGCATATTTGGAGGAGACGACAGCGAACTATCAGAAACAGTTATTGAAAAAGGAAATGCAGCGAAGAAAATTGCAGTGCTAGAGGTCAATGGAACGATTCAAGATACAGGAAGCGGTTCCTCTCCGCTTATGTCCCAAAATGGTTATAACCACCAAGCATTTTTAAAGCAGCTAGAGGCTGCAAAAAATGATAAGGCAGTTAAAGGAGTCATTATTAAGGTGAATTCACCGGGCGGCGGCGTCGTTGAAAGTGCTGAAATACATAAAAAAATTGAAGAGCTGAAGAAAGAAACGAAAAAGCCAGTGTATATTTCAATGGGATCAATGGCTGCTTCAGGAGGCTATTACATTTCAACAGCTGCTAACAAAATCTATGCAATCCCGGACACTTTAACAGGTTCACTAGGTGTAATTATGCAAAGCGTTAACTACGGCAAGCTGGCTGATAAACTAGGAGTAGAATCTGTTGTGATCAAAAGCGGAGCTCATAAAGATATTATGTCTCCAACAAGAGAAATGACCGGAGAAGAAAAAGAAATTATGCAAACACTTGTAGACAACTCGTACGATGGTTTCGTCAATGTTATCTCTGAGGGACGTCACTTGTCTAAAGAAAAAGTGCGTTCTATCGCAGATGGAAGAGTGTACGATGGACGTCAGGCTAAAGAGCTGAAGCTGGTCGATCAACTAGGCTATTTTGAAGATGCGGTAACAGGAATGGAGAAAGATTATAAGTTAAAAGGTGCACAAGTAATTCAATACAATCAAGGATTCGGACTGCCTTCTTGGCTTTCAATGAGCATGCAAAAAGTAATAGGTGGAGATGAACAAGTTACTGCAATGTTAAAAACATTTGCGCAGCCAAGCTCTCCGCGTCTGATGTATTTATATGCAGAATAGAGGTGGGAACATGGAAAATCAGTCTCATTCAACCGAATCAAACGACAATATAAAACATGACCCAGCGGTAAGTACTCCAATAGGTAGTGAATTCCATTATGCAGGCTTTTGGATGCGCTTTTGGGCATACCTTTTAGATCTAGCTGTGGTAGCTAGCTTGAACTCTCTGCTGATCAAGCCCATTTTCCATTTAGCAGGTATTTCTCGAGGAGATGGATTTTTTTCTCCCTATACGATTGTAACGGTTATTATTTTTTATGGTTATTTTGTTTTAATGACCAAGTATTTTGGCCAAACGCTTGGAAAAATGGTGTTTGGGCTTAAAGTAGTATCGCTGAAAGACTCCACTTTAACTTGGCCTGTTGTGCTGTTTCGTGAAGGAGTTGGACGCTATATTTCTAAAACAGTTTTTTTACTTGGCTATTTATTAGTTGCGTTTTTACCTAAGAAGCAAGGAGCTCATGATTACTACGCAGATACAACTGTCATACATGAAGGTACAATCAGCAGATAATAAAAAGAGGCTGGAACAAAAGGGTTTTAGACGAAGTGAAAAACGCACCACTGATCAAGATTTTTGATTAGTGGTGCGTTTTTTTTGTTATGGTAAACGCAGGAGGTTTCATTTATTTAGATTCTTCTAGCAGTTGATTGGATTCATTTCGTTATGTCTCAACCTCTTTTTATTGTTTTCATAAGGTTTAATATTCTGTGTTTTGGAGATAATGTGAAGCTAAGAAGGAGTGAAGGATGTGCTATGGCTTTTATGGATATTGCTAGCACTTTTAATTGTTATTGTACTTATTGTATGGACAAAAATCACACTATTTGTAGATCTTCACCATGTCCGAGATAACGATTATTACAGAGTGAGACTCAGGGCTTGGTTTGGTCTTATTCGCTATACATATGAAATTCCGGTAGTGAAAGTGAAAAAAGATTCTCCTCGTTTGCTTGTTGAAAAGAAGAAAGGAATGGGGGATCAAGGAAAAGAAGACGAGAATTCATGGAATGATTATTCTGTAGAAGACGGGTTAAGCATGTTAGAAAATGCGAAGCAATTCCTTGAACAGGTAGTCGGTTTTCATAAAATTTTTCGTCGTTTCTTACAGAAAGTGACGGTAAGTGATATTAGATGGCATAGCCGTTTCGGCTTAGGTGATGCTGCGTTAACAGGCGTACTTACCGGGGCTGTATGGTCTGCAAAGGGGGGCATAGTTGGTATAATCAGCCGTTATATGAAACTAAAAGATATGCCTGTCATGAGCGTTACTCCTGTATTTCAACATCTTTGGTCAGAAACGGTATTTGAGTGCATAATTTCTTTTCGAGTTGGTCAAGCTATTCTAGTAGGTTTACGGACCTTGAGATACTGGCGGCATACGTCCAAAAAGCGTCGCAAAAGATGGAAGTCGTCAAATAAGAACAAGACACACTCTGTGAAAACATAAGGAGGTTATCTTAATGGCAGAACATCCAATTAAAAGTTTAATGTCGACAGCTATGGAAAATTTAAAGGAAATGATTGATGTTAATACAATCATTGGGGATCCTGTAGAAACACCTGATGGCAGTGTTATTTTAACTGTCTCAAAAGTAGGTTTTGGTTTTGCAGCGGGCGGAAGCGAGTTTGGAGTAGAAGGGCATGCACCATCTTCTCCGGGACAGCATCAGCAAGAATCAGCTCATCCATTCGGCGGAGGTAGCGGTGGCGGTGTATCGATTACGCCAATTGCCTTTTTAATTGTAAGTGGAAGCGGAATTAAAATGCTTCACCTTAACGAAAGTACACATTTATATGAAAAGATTCTAGATACAGCACCTCAAGCAATTGAACGCGTGCAGCAAATGTTCAAGCGCAACAATCATCAGCAGGATCAGCACAATCAACAAAATCAGCATCATGATAGTGCAAACGATTTTAATTTGTAGGTATAAAATAAAGCTTTGCTTGCTTCTTTGAATAGTAAAAGAAGCAAGCAAAGCTTATTTTGTTTGGTTTGTTTTCTAGCTTGGAGTGCCATGTTTTGTATGTCATTTAATTGCAATATAGAGACAGACAAGCTAATATGAACAGTGTACATACTTATTTAAAGGAGGAATTATTCGTGACTAAATTTAAAGGTAACGATGTAACATTATTAGGAAATCAAGTGAAGGTTGGAGACAAGGCTCCAAACTTTACTGTTTTAGCAAATGATTTATCAGAAGTAACGCTTGACAGCACAAAGGGTTCTGTTCGCCTAATCAGTGTAGTTCCTTCTATTGATACTGGAGTTTGTGATGCGCAAACTCGCCGCTTCAACGAAGAAGCAGCTAAATTAGATAACGTAAAAGTATTAACAGTAAGCGTAGATTTACCGTTTGCTCAAAAGCGCTGGTGTGGTGCTAATGGCATTGATAATGTTCAAACTTTATCTGACCACCGCGACTTATCTTTCGGAGAAGCATATGGTGTAGCTATTCAAGAATTACGCTTATTAGCTCGTTCAATCTTTGTAGTAGACTCAAATGACAACGTAACGTATGTTGAGTACTTACCAGAAGTAACTGAGCATCCGAACTACGAAGCAGCAATCGAAGCAGCTAAAACAGCTAAGTAAGATTGTCAGTGGCGTTCGGCAGAAGGCGGAAAACAATGTTTTTCGCCTTCTTTGTGTTTTAAGAAGTTTTTATGATAAAATATGATGTTCCAAATAGGACGTTTACTCATTTATATAGATATTATTTCATTACACAGGAGGCAGAATATGAGTCAGTTAGCTAGTATGGAAAAGCTATTTGGTGTAATTGATCAAACAGCTATTATTTTAAGAAAAGAACTAAACTGCGTATATTTAGAAGCAGTAGCTGAAACGGGAGAAAATTTGTTTCAAGGAACTATTTTACAAGAAGAGCTAGATGAGGTAACTAAAAAACGTTTAAAAAAAGAGTACGATTCAATCACGCTTGATCATTTTGAAAAAGAAACGATTCGAAAAGCGTATCAGCTAGCTATTTTAAAAGGCATGAAAGAAGCAGTTCAGCCTAACCATCAAATGACGCCTGATGCTGTAGGACTATTTGTCAGCTACCTAGTTGGAAAGTTCATGGCAGGAAAAGATAAATATACGCTTTTAGATCCAGCAGTAGGAGCAGGGAACTTATTAACAACCATTTTAAATACACACGCTGCGTCAATTGAACACGTATACGGTGTAGACGTGGATGATTTATTACTTCAATTGACATATGTAAATGCAAATTTACAGAAGCACGGCGTTCAATTATTCAATCAAGACAGCTTACAGCCGCTTTTTATTGATCCTGTTGATTTAGTTGTCTGTGACCTGCCGGTTGGTTATTATCCAAACGACGAAGGGGCAAAAGAGTATAAAGTAAGAGCTGAAGAAGGTCACACTTATGCTCATCACTTATTTATTGAACAAAGCTTGCGTCATGTAAAAGACGGAGGATACGTAGTGGCTCTTATTCCAAATAACTTGTTTGAATCTGAACAGTCTCATTTATTACAGCCGCTTTTAAAAGAGGAAGCAATCGTTCAAGGAATCGTTCAGCTGCCGCTTTCAATGTTCAAACAAGAGCAGGCTGCTAAAAGTATTATGGTTCTTCAAAAGCAGGGAGAAGGAGTAACAGCACCTGAAAACGCGCTGCTTGTGAATTTACCGAAGTTCAGCAATCGGGAAGCAATGAGTGATATTATGGCTCAAATGGACCAATGGTTCCGAGTGAATAAAAAGTAAGTCTTTTTCGAAAATAATGAATATTTGTCGGTAGCGTTTTCATGATGTATAGCTCTTGAAATCTATTGTCGTGAATGATTAAATGAATAAGGATAGAAATCGTGTCGAAATGCATAGAATATTGTAGAGATTACACTTTTATGTTCTGTTCGTTATGTTTATGATGCACGTATAATAAAGAAGGAGCTGTTTTTTTATGTCAAAAATCATGGCAATCAACGCCGGCAGTTCTTCACTTAAGTTTCAATTATTTGAAATGCCAAGTGAGACGGTATTAACAAAAGGTTTAGTAGAACGAATTGGTTTAGATAACGCTGTTTTCACGATCTCGGTAAATGGTGAAAAACAAACGGATATTACAGAAATCCCTGACCATGCTGTTGCAGTTAAAATTTTAGTTGAAAAGTTACTTTCTCAAAACATCATTCAATCATACGATGAAATCACTGGTGTAGGTCACCGTGTAGTACACGGCGGAGAGAAGTTTGCTGATTCTGTTTTAATCACAGATGAAACACTAGCGGAAATTGAAGCTTTATCTGATTTAGCACCGCTTCACAATCCAGCAAACATTGTGGGAATTAAAGCGTTCCAAGATATTCTTCCAAATGTTCCAGCTGTAGCAGTCTTCGATACAGCATTCCATCAAACAATGCCAGAAAAATCATTCTTGTACAGCTTACCGTACGAGTACTATGAACAGTATGGCGTTCGTAAATACGGTTTCCACGGCACATCTCATAAATATGTTTCTGAGCGTGCAGCTGAGCTTCTTGGCCGTCCAATCGAACAATTGCGCTTAATTTCTTGTCACTTAGGTAACGGTGCAAGTATTGCTGCAATTGAAGGCGGCAAGTCAATTGATACATCAATGGGCTTCACACCATTAGCTGGTGTAGCAATGGGAACTCGTTCAGGTAACATTGACCCTGCATTAATTCCATTTATTATGGAGAAAACAGGAAAAACTGCTGACGAAGTATTAAATGTATTAAATAAAGAAAGTGGTCTTTTAGGTGTATCTGGTATTTCTAGTGACCTACGCGATCTAATCAAAGCAAGCGCTGAAGGCAATGAACGCGCTGAAACAGCACTTGAAGTATTTGCTAGCCGTATTCATAAATATATCGGTTCTTATGCTGCTCGTATGTCTGGTGTAGATGCAATCATCTTTACAGCAGGTATTGGAGAAAACAGTGATGTTGTACGTGCTCGCGTTCTTCGCGGTTTAGAGTTCATGGGCGTTTATTGGGATCCAGCTTTAAATAGTGTACAAGGAGAAGAAGCATTTATTAGCTACCCTCATTCTCCAGTTAAAGTTATGGTTATTCCTACAGACGAAGAAGTTATGATTGCACGTGACGTTACTCGTTTAGCGAATATTTAAGTTCATAAAGTGCCTCTTCAATGCATGAATTCTCATAAATTGTCAGGCAAACTAACGAAAAGCTGATTTCCTTGTTAGGAAATCAGCTTTTTTATATAGCGTCAGTAGCTGACGGTTGAAAGAAGGTTTACAACGTATAGAAGAAAGAAATAATATAGGAAGCAAAATGTAACGGATGCATTATTTGTTATAATAAAAATAAAACTACTTATTTCTTGAAAGGGTGACATGATGATACTAACGAATCGCGAAGAACAGCTTTTAGAAGAAATCTATAAATGGGAAGAGAGCTTACAGAGTGTAGAAGCAACTGAGATGGAGTTATTATACGAAGAGTGGTTAGAAAAAGGGCTTAACTTAATTCCAGCTTCTGTTCGTGAGACCTATTTACATAAAATTGATGAGGGACTCTTTCAGTTAACTGCATTAATTCAAGGTACGGAAATGCAAACTCAAGCGACAAAACGAATTATTGAAACCGCTCGTGTATTCAAAGAGGATATCACAGATCTGTCAGAAATGAATTCCCTTCAAGTAGATCAGCTTTCTTATATATGCGAACAGCAAATGGCCAAGCTTCGGTTGTATGCGCTGAGTCAAGGAGCACTTTCAGGAACCGGACAATCGCTGCTAGTCGGTATTGATATACCTGCTGTTTTATGTATGAATATTCAAGCGGTGCAACAGGCAGCAATGAGCTACGGCTATCATATCCAGACTCCTTCAGAGCTGATGCTAACGCTAAAAGTTTTCCATGCAGCAACGCTACCTAGACACCTTCAGGCTGAGGGGTGGCATCAATTAAAGAGTGAGTTAAGCCAAGAATTTGACCCGTATTTTTATGAAGGTGTTGATCAAATTGTAGATAAAACGTGGCTGCAAAAAATCGTTGTGCAAATCGGGAAAACGCTAGCTATATTTGCTGCAAAAAGAAAAGTTTACAATCGTTTGCCAGTGGTGAGTATGATGGTTGGCGGAGGGATGAATTACCGAATGGCCAAGCAAGTGACAGATTATGCAAAGCGCTTTTATCAATACCGCTATTTGCTGGATAAGAAAAACGAGTCTCATTAATTTTTCATGAGACTCGTTTTTTTGTCTATCCGTGAACTTTCTTTGATATTTCCTCATTTGTTCGATACCAAATCCACAAATCATTAATAATAGAAGCAAGTTCTCCTATCTCGCTATTTAATTCACAGGAGCGGATAAAATTAGTCTCGTCTTCTAACGCCGCTTGTTTTTGATTAATACTCTTTTCTAAAGATTGAATTTTGTCTGGAATGTCCCCCCGAATGGATTCCCATGTTAGGAGAATATCCTGCTGAACTTTTTCAGAATAGAATGTCCATTCTCTTTCAAGAACAGGAATTTTTATACCGAGTCTGTTGTCATAAGTAAAAAAGCGCTCCATTTTTTCACCTCTTCCCTTCCATTTTATACAATGACAAAAGCCAGAGCTACTGTAAGTGAAAAATAAATCATTTATACTTGATTTATGCATATAAATATACACAGTATGTAAGAAAAGAATATTCATTCATGTTTATTTTTACAGTATTTTAAGAGATTTCACCCTGTTAAATTAAAATAAATGTGAATTTATATACTTTTTTTTGAATAACTATTGAAAATAGATTAAAAAGTTGTTAAAGTAATAGTAGATTAAATGAATAAAAATTAAAACGGTTGTATTAATATATATATAATTTGTAGGAGGAATAGATAATGAGTAATCCAAAAGTTGTTTTAGCATATTCCGGAGGTTTAGATACGTCAGTTGCAATTAAATGGTTACAGGAAAAAGGGTACGATGTAGTAGCTTGCTGTTTAGATGTAGGCGAAGGAAAAGATTTAAAATTCGTTAAAGAAAAAGCCTTAACAGTTGGAGCGGTATCATCATATGTGATTGATGCAAAAGAAGAGTATGCCAATACATTTGCGTTAGCAGCACTTCAAGCACACACATTATATGAAGGAAAATATCCATTAGTATCTGCACTATCTAGACCGCTAATCGCTAAAAAGCTTGTAGAAGTAGCAGAACAAGAAAATGCAGTAGCTGTCGCACATGGATGTACGGGAAAAGGAAATGACCAAGTGCGTTTCGAAGTATCAATTAAAGCATTAAATCCACACTTAGAAGTTTTAGCTCCTGTTCGTGACTGGAAATGGTCTCGTGAAGAAGAAATCGAGTATGCAAAAGAAAAGAATATTCCAATTCCAATTAACTTAGACAGCCCATTTTCAATTGACCAAAACTTATGGGGAAGAAGTAATGAGTGTGGTGTTCTTGAAGATCCTTGGGCAGCTCCACCTGAAGAAGCATATGACCTAACGGCTTCTCTTGAAAACACTCCGGACACAGCCGATGTAGTGGAAATTGAATTCGTTGAAGGTGTTCCCGTATCATTAAACGGTCAATCGTACACGCTAGCTCAGTTAATTCTAGAATTGAACGAAATTGCAGGTAAGCACGGAGTCGGACGTATTGACCATGTAGAAAACCGTCTTGTGGGAATTAAATCACGTGAAGTATATGAGTGTCCAGCTGCTATGACATTAATTAAAGCGCACAAAGAGCTTGAAGATTTAACATTAGTAAAAGAAGTAGCGCACTTCAAACCAGTAATTGAGAAAAAATTAACAGAAGTTATCTATGAAGGTTTATGGTTCTCTCCATTAACGAATTCACTGCTTGCATTCTTAAAAGATACGCAGCAATATGTGAACGGAACAGTGAGAGTAAAACTATTTAAAGGGCATGCTATCGTAGAGGGACGTAAATCTCCTAATTCTTTATACAATGAAAAACTTGCAACATATACAAAAGAAGATGAATTTGATCACAATGCAGCAGTTGGTTTCATCTCATTATGGGGACTTCCAACACAAGTGAGCAGCATGGTAAATCAAAAGAAGGTGACAACGGTATGACCAAACTTTGGGGAGGGCGTTTTACGAAACGTCCTGAACAATGGATTGACGAGTTCGGTGCGTCGATTTCATTTGATCAGCATCTTGTAGAAGAAGATATTGAAGGCAGTTTAGCACATGTAAAAATGCTGGAGAAATGCAGTATTCTTTCTGGAGATGAAGCGTCACAAATTAAAAAGGGCCTTCAAACACTGCTTGAAAAAGCTAAGAAGAAAGAATTAACATTTTCTGCTCAATATGAAGATATTCATTTGAATTTAGAAAAGTTATTAATTGATGAAATTGGTCCGGTTGGAGGAAAGCTTCATACGGGTCGAAGCCGTAATGATCAAGTTGCTACAGATATGCACTTATATTTAAAAAAGCATGTTCAGCAAATTGTAGGGTTGATTGAAAATCTAGAAGATGTACTACTTACAAAAGCAGATCAGCATGTTGAAACCATTTTTCCAGGCTACACACATTTACAGCGCGCGCAGCCGGTTTCTTTTGCTCATCATTTAATGGCTTATGTTTCAATGTTCAAGCGCGATGCTGAACGTTATGCGGAATCACTGAAGCGTATTGATTTATCTCCTTTAGGAGCAGGAGCTTTAGCTGGTACGACATTCCCAATTGATCGTCACTATAGCGCGGAACTTCTAGGCTTTAATGGGATTTATCAAAACAGTATGGATGCTGTCAGCGATCGTGACTTTATTTTAGAGTTTTTAAGCAACAGTTCTATTTTAATGATGCATTTATCTCGTTTTTGTGAAGAGTTAATTTTATGGTCTAGTCAAGAATTTCAATTTATTGAAATGGATGATACGTACGCAACGGGCAGCAGTATTATGCCTCAGAAGAAAAATCCTGATATGGCGGAGTTAATTCGTGGTAAAACAGGACGAGTATATGGTCATTTATTTAGCTTATTGACTGTGTTAAAAGGCACGCCTTTAACATACAACAAAGACTTGCAAGAAGATAAAGAAGGCATGTTCGATACGGTTACAACGATTGAAGGATGTTTGACCATTTTTGCTGGCATGATTGAAACAATGACAGTAAAAACAAATGTTATGGAAAAAGCTACGAAACAAGATTTTTCAAATGCAACGGAGTTAGCTGACTATCTTGCTTCAAAAGGTATGCCGTTTCGTGAAGCACATGAAGTGGTTGGGAAACTGGTTCTCGTTTGTATTCAGAAAAATATCTACCTAATGGATTTGCCGCTTGAGCAATATAAGGAAGCGTCAGATTTATTCGAGGAAGACATCTATCATGTATTAAGTCCAAAAACAGCTGTTAATCGCCGCAATAGCGCGGGAGGAACAGGATTTGAACAAGTAAAAAAAGCAATTCAGCTAGCTAAAGATGAATTGCATGAAAAAACATCAATATAAAAAAGTTATCAAAACGTCCGCAGAAAAATCTGCGGGCGTTTTTTGATGTGAGATAAATGGTGGTATAACTAGAGCATTTAAGAAGAAAATAGAAAAGATTATGTAAGGGATTATGAAGTAAAGTTCACATTCTTAAAGAAAATAAAGTGAAAAAGGAGAAGTGACATATGAAAGACAAAAAACATCCGCAGCATGTATATGAATATGATTTCGAAGGAGAAAAAGAGACATCAAGACAGCTAATGGATTCTTATTCAAGCGGCGTCATTGGCGATGCTATGGCTTCTGTAGTCGAAAATCCAGAAGCACAGAGTGATAACGAACTATATGAATAACTAGATGCATATACTGTATATAGACTAAGAAAAGCAGGATTATGCTGAGCTCTATCGAAAGGTAACGTCATAGTAAATCCGGTTTTCTAAAGGATTTGGTGTGGCGTTCTTTTTTCAGTTAATCACTGATATAAGAAAAGAGGGATAAAGGTGAAAATTGGAGTGCCGAAAGAAGTAAAAAACAATGAAAATCGCGTGGCTATTACTCCAGCTGGTGTTACAGCTTTAGTTAACGGTGGGCATGATGTATATATTGAAACACAGGCAGGAGAAGGCTCTGGATTCCATGATGAAGATTACACAAATGCAGGAGCTTCTATTGTAAATACTGCAAAAGAAGCATGGGATGCTGAAATGGTTATGAAAGTAAAAGAACCGATTTCAGAAGAATACGGATATTTTCGTGAAGGACTTATTTTGTTTACCTATTTACATTTGGCAGCTGAAGAAGCATTAACGAAAGCATTGATTGATAAAAAGGTGGTAGGCATCGCTTATGAAACTGTACAGCTTCCAAACAAAAGCTTGCCTCTGTTAACTCCGATGAGCGAAGTTGCAGGAAGAATGTCTTCTCAGATTGGAGCTCAATTTTTGGAGAAAACCAAAGGTGGCAAAGGGATTTTATTAAGTGGAGCTCCAGGCGTGCAAAGAGGAAAAGTAACAATTATTGGAGGAGGAGTAGCAGGAACCAACGCAGCTAAAATTGCGGTCGGATTAGGGGCTGATGTTACAATGATTGATTTAAACGCTGATCGCCTTCGCCAGCTTGATGATTTATTTGGTAAAGAAGTGACGACATTAATGTCAAATCACTACAATATCGCACAATCTGTAAAAGAGTCAGATTTAGTGATAGGAGCGGTTCTCATACCAGGAGCTAAAGCGCCAAAGCTTGTCACCGAGGAAATGGTTCAAACGATGTCAAAAGGGTCCGTTGTAGTTGATATTGCTATTGATCAAGGGGGGATTTTTGAAACAACTGATCGCATTACCACTCACGATAACCCGACTTATTCGAAGCATGAGGTCTTGCATTATGCTGTTGCTAATATGCCCGGAGCTGTTCCACGTACGTCGACCTTAGCGCTGACCAACGTAACGGTGCCTTATGCTCTGCAAATAGCAAATCAGGGATATAAAAAAGCGTGCTTAAAAAACCCTTCCCTTCTTCAAGGCATCAACACCCTAAATGGGTTTGTCACTTACGCGGCTGTGGCAGATGCACACGGTCTAACTTACGCTGATGCAACAACTTTATTAGAGCAAGCATAATAAGGCATGTTTTTGCGCAGTTTGTGATATGATAGCCGCGTATTCACTTGTTTTGTAACTAAAACGGACGGGTAGAATATAGAAAATGTTAGTGTAAAAGGAGAGAATAAATGATGCACGTTTCTTATCATGGACATTCTATTGTTAAAATTGAAACAAAAGGAAAAACAATTTTAATTGACCCGTTTATCACTGGAAATGAATTAACAGATTTAAATGCTGAAGATGTAAAAGCAGATGTGATTTTACTGACTCATGGCCATAATGATCATGTAGGCGACACGGTGGAAATTGCTAAGCGCAGCGGTGCACTTGTTGTGGCAGTAGCAGAATTAGCTACATATCTTAGCTGGCAAGGCTTAAACGTACATCCAATGAGCATAGGCGGAGCCTATACATTTGATTTTGGCACGGTGAAATTGACCCAAGCTTTCCACGGTTCAAGTTATACAGAAAATAATGAGAAAATTATTTATACAGGAATGCCGGCTGGTTTGCTTTTAACGATTGAAGGAAAGACAATTTATCATGCTGGAGATACGGCTTTATTTTCTGATTTGAAGTTAATTGGTCGCCATGAGCCTGACGTAGCATTTCTTCCAATTGGAGATAACTTTACAATGGGACCTGAAGATGCAGCTATCGCAGCGGAATGGGTGCAGGCAAAGCTTGTTGTGCCAATTCACTACAATACATTTCCTGTAATTAAGCAAGATCCTCATCAGTTTGTTGAGTCTTTATCTGGCATTGAAGGAAAAGTATTAAAAGCTGGAGAAGGATTGGATCTTTAATCATAGATAGAGGGTGGGACAAAACGATTTCAGTTAAAGTTAAAAAAGAACGAGTAATCGATAATATCGATCACTCGTTCTTTTTTTATTGTTATGGTGAACGTAGGTTTCATATATGTAGCGGCTTCTAGCTGTTGATTGGAGTGCAAGCGCCGAGGAGGCTCACCGGCCGCCCGCGGAAAGCGAAGTCTTGCACGGAAATCAACTGCGGTGTCACAAGCAGTTCAGCTCATGTCTCACATTTGTTCGTCTTTGGATTGAATCGATGCAGTTATGTCTTAATCTCTTTTTATTTGTAAAGAAACGTTCTGCTTTTTTTACTTCCCTGCATACGATAGTAATAATAAGGAGGGAGAGCTATGGAAAAAAATCGAGTTATTTTATCGCTTTTACTATGTGGAGTGATGCTTTACTATGCAATGCCGCACTTAGTGTTAACAACTTCGAGTTTGCAAGGGATTTTTAGTATAAGCTGGCTTACCTTTGCTCTTTTTGTAGCTGGAGGCAATTTGTCATCACTGCTTTATGCACCGCGCCGCAAAAAGGCAAGTATTCAAAAAAATAGTGCGAGAAAGCCTTTGCGTCAAAGAGGTTAGATTGAATCCATTTCACTTCCCCCGTATAATAAAAGAAAAGACATATGAAACGTAAAAACGTTTTAGAAGGGTGAAGTACACGTGGCGACAAAACATGAGCAAATTTTACAGTATATCGATTCGCTTCCAATTGGTGAAAAAATTTCAGTGCGCCAAATTGCCAAAGAACTGAATGTCAGTGAAGGCACGGCGTACCGAGCAATAAAAGACGCGGAAAATAAAGGATATGTTTCAACGATTGAACGAGTTGGGACCATTCGAATTGAACGAAAGAAAAAAGAAAACATTGAAAAGCTCACGTTTGCTGAAGTAGTAAACATCGTGGATGGACAAGTGCTGGGCGGACGTGAAGGCTTGCATAAAACGTTAAACAAGTTTGTTATTGGAGCGATGAAGCTTGATGCTATGATGAGATATACCGAGGCCGGAAACCTTCTTATCGTAGGGAATCGAGTAAACGCTCATGAATTAGCTCTTGAAGCAGGAGCAGCCGTGTTAATTACGGGCGGCTTTGATACGGAAGAATGGGTTAAGAAGCTTGCGGATGATCTTAAGCTTCCTATTATTTCAACGAGCTATGACACGTTTACAGTTGCAACGATGATTAACCGTGCTATTTATGATCAGCTGATAAAAAAAGAAATTGTGCTTGTAGAGGATATTTTAACACCTATCTCTGAAGCGGTTAGCTTGCAGTTAACCGATACGATTGAAAAATGGCATGAATGTAACGATAAGACTCACCACAGTCGTTTTCCTGTAGTGGATCAGCATATGAAAGTTCACGGTATGGTCACCTCAAAAGATGTTATTGGATATGACCTTTCTACTTCAATTGAAAAAGTAATGACGAAAAATCCGATGACGGTTCACGGGAAAACATCGGTCGCTTCTTCTGCGCATATGATGGTATGGGAAGGGATTGAAGTGCTGCCTGTAGTGGATGATTACCACCGGCTAGAGGGCATTATCAGCCGTCAAGATGTTTTAAAGGCGCTGCAAATGATTCAGCGTCAACCGCAGGTAGGAGAAACCATTGACGACATTGTAACCAATCAATTTATGGATGTACAAGAGACAAAAGAAGCACCGGTGTATCGCTGTGAAGTAACGCCGCAAATGACGAATTATATGGGGACTATTTCATACGGAGTTTTCACTACTATTGTAACGGAAGCCGCCAATCGTGTTCTTCGCTTATATAAAAAAGGTGATTTGGTTATTGAAAACATCACCGTTTATTTTATTAAGCCAGTTCAAATTGAAAGCGTAATTGAAATTCGTCCTAAGCTATTAGAACTTGGTCGGAAGTTTGCTAAATTAGATGTAGAAGTCTACAATGCCGGGGTTGTAGTAGGGAAAGCGATGATGATGGCTCAGTTATTGGAAAGAGTATAAAAAAAGAAGCTGCTCTGCAGCTTCTTTTACATTTGATCAGCTTCTTTTATTGCATAAGGCTGATAGTACTTGTAAGCTTTGATACCTGCTAATATGCTGCCTGAACCGAATAATACAAATAGTATGCCGATGATAAGCGAAAGGCTTGTTTCGTAAATAAACCATTGATTGATTCCAAAAAATAATACAAAAGAGCCAAGACAAATACTCGACTTAGCGGAAATCCACTTTCGTTCCATTTGGCGTTTCGAACGTACGTATTTTACTTTTAAATACATGTAGAAAACAAAGGACACAACGATTAAAATCATAAAAAATGGCACAGACGCCCCTCCAGTCCGGTGTATTTCTATCCGTAATGTTTCTAGATGCTAGTAAGCAGTAGTGTTGAAAGTGTTTACAGTAGTATCTATTATTTTACAGGTCGATGACAGAAAATTCTACTATTGATTGATTCTTCTTTTAAAAAAGAGAAGAGATATGATTTAATAAATAATATGGATACAGCGCTGTGGAAATGTAAGTGCACGTGGTGCGTACATAAAATAAGAACAGTCTTGACGGGAGAGAGAAAATGAAAGCACAAATATTAGAAGCTATTAAGCAGTTTGACACCATCATTATTCACCGGCACATTCGTCCAGATCCAGATGCATACGGATCTCAGTGCGGATTAGCGGAATTGTTAAAAACATCTTTTCCGGAGAAGAAGGTATACGTAACGGGAGAAGAAGCGGAGTCATTAAAATTTTTATACCGGATGGATGATATCGCTGATGAGACCTATGAGGGTGCGCTTGTCATTGTTTGTGATACGGCTAATGAAGCACGAGTATCAGATCAGCGCTACGTAAATGGAAAAATGGTCATTAAAATTGATCACCATCCAAACCAAACTCCTTACGGTGATTTGCTTTGGGTTGAGACGTCTGCTTCTTCAACAAGCGAAATGATTTATGAATTTTACTTGGAAGGAAAAGAAAAGGGTTTATCTCTTAATGATGAAGGAGCAAAGCTGATCTTCAGCGGTATCGTCGGAGATACGGGTCGATTTTTATTTCCAAATACAAAGCCGAAAACGTTTTGCTATGCAAGTGAATTGATTCAATATGGTTTCAATTTTAAAGATGTATATGATCAGTTATACAAAACAAAAGAAAACGTCGCTCACTTACACGGATACGTGCTGCAAAACTTTACGATGTCTCCAGCAGGAGTTGCTCATATGAAAATTCCAAATGAAATTCTTCGAAAATATGATGTGACACCAGCTGATGCTTCTCAGCTAGTCGGTTCGTTAGGGCAAATTGATGGAGTAAAAACGTGGGTGTTTTTTGTGGAGGAAGAAAATCAAATTCGTGTTCGCCTTCGTTCAAAAGAGCTTCTCATTAATACAATTGCTAGAAAATACAACGGAGGAGGCCATCCTCTTGCGTCCGGCGCTTCCATTTATTCATGGGAAGAAGTAGAGCCTTTACTACTTGATTTAGAAGAGCTCTGCAGTCAGCAGTAATCTGTAAAATAAGCCGTTGATTTTAAATCAGCGGCTTTTTATAGTACTTTTTCCATCTTTTTAATTCGAACTTCAATCGAAAGCGTTGTATAAAAATAAATTTGATGAACTTCAACTTCATAAATCGTTTTATCGAATTCGTATTTTTTATTTTCAATTGCTTTTTTTAAGATATCCCTGCTTCGATACGCACTTTCAATATCTTGGGCAATTAAGTGCTGTGCTTCTTCGTCGACGCTTTTTTGAATATTGTATTCAACCACAGAGTTTACTTTATAACGATTGCCATTTACTAATTTTACTTTCACATTCTGAATAATCAAATGCTGCTTCATTTCCTTGTTTAATGCTTTTACATCTTCTTGCCATGCGCTAATTTGCAAATTTGCTTTTTCTAGCTTATCATTAGCAATTCGAACTTCCTCTAGCTCTCTATCTCTTGAAACGCCATAAATCGTTAAAAACACCCCCCAGCTAACAATTGCTCCAATGACTATACCGGCAAAAAAACGCTGCCAGTCGGAGCGCTTGAACATTCGCTCGCTGGGTACCCTCATACAAAATGCTCCTGAGTTAACCACTTGATGATAAGAGCCCCGGTCTGAGCTCCTCCCATAGCGGATAGAATTAAAAGGATTTGTTTGAATACATCTTTTGTGGCTCCTTCAAAGAGTCCGCGCTCAAAGCTGTAAAACGTATCAAATGTTCCTCCAATTGCTCCGACAATTGCCCAGATTTTCAAACTATTGCTGAGGGTATGCATGACGTATAAAGGAGATTTTCCAATTAAAAACCCCGCAAATGCTCCAATTAATGAACCGCCTAAAATAATACCTAATGAAGTGAAATAACTCCAAATGAAAAGAGACATAAAAGGCTCTTTTGTCATGACGTGTCCTCCTTTACTAGTTTATCAATGAATCACGCTTCCTACATATATATGGACAAACGCTCAGAGTTATGTAATTTGTCTACGCCGGCAACAAAATTTATAATAAGAATAAAGAATTAAAGAAAGGTGGGAAGTCCTGTGCCTTTTGTTCACTTGCAGCTTCAAAGTTCTTATAGCTTATTAAGCAGTTCCGTTCGTATTCATGAACTTGTAGAAACAGCTAAGAAAATGAACTATGAAGCGATTGCTTTGACTGATGAAAACGTGATGTACGGAGTCATTCCTTTTTATAAAGCCTGCGTGAAAGCAGGGATCAAGCCAATTATTGGGCTCACATTATCAATCCTAGAACATGAAGAAAGCGAGCGAGCGTACCCTTTAGTTTTGTTAGCGGAAAATGATAAGGGATATGAAAATCTATTAAAACTAAGCAGTTTAGTTCAAACCAAGGAAAAACACGGTGTAAATAAAAAATGGCTCCATCATTATAGCGGCGGGTTGATTGCTATTACACCCGGTGTAACTGGAGAAGTTGAAACCCTGCTAGCAGAAAACAAACTTCAAGATGCTAAGCGAGTGCTTCAATTCTTTAAAAAAGTATATTCGCAGTCTTTGTATATATCGATACAGCGCCACGAACAGGATGAAGCTTTTATAAATCAGCAGTTAACGGAACTTGCTGCTGAAGAAAATATCCCGCTTGTTGCGACGAATCAAGTGAAATATTTAAAAAAAGAAGATCGGGATGCGTATGAGTGTTTAGCAGCTATTCGAGACGGAGAGAAATTACATAGCGATGAAGAGGTAAAAAGTAAGAGCAGCGAGTACTATTTCAAATCACCTGATGAAATGGAAGATCTCTTTCATGACCAGCATTTTTTAATAGAAGAAAGTATAAAAATCGCAAGTCGATGCGAGCTCGAAATTTCTCTAGGTGTAATGTCCATTCCAAAATATCCTGTTCCCCCGTCTGTTACATCATCAGCCTACTTGCGCACTCTCTGCGAAAAAGGATTGCAAGAAAGAGTTCAAGTGATCACGGAACAATATGAGGAACGCTTGGATTATGAGCTGAACATTATTGAAAATATGCGCTTTAGTGATTACTTTCTTATCGTATGGGATTTTATGAATTATGCTCATGAACACGGTATCCTAACGGGCCCAGGCCGTGGTTCAGCAGCAGGCTCACTGGTCTCATACGCCTTGCGAATTACAAATGTTGATCCAATTCAGCATCAGCTTTTATTTGAGCGCTTTTTAAACCCTGAACGTATTTCGATGCCTGATATTGATATTGATTTTCCTGATAACAAACGAGATCAAGTCATTCAGTATGTGGCTCAAAAATATGGAGCGCTGCACGTAGCTCAAATCATTACATTTGGAACATTAGCAGCTAAAGCAGCCGTACGTGATGTAGGGAGAGTGATGGGATTTGATCAAGACGCGCTAAACAAAATGTCCAAAGCGATTCCAACTAAACCAGGTACAACGTTGAAAAGCGCTCTTCGTGATTCAAGAGTTCTTCAAGACTATTTATCCGAAAATGAAGCCAGAAAACAATGGTACAACATTGCCATGAAGATAGAAGGACTGCCAAGGCATACTTCTACGCATGCAGCAGGCGTTGTGATTAGTGAGAAGCCGCTGACGCAATCTGTAGCTGTACAAGAAGGACATGATGATGTATATCTGACTCAATATCCAATGGAAGCTCTGCAAGACGTTGGGCTTTTGAAAATGGACTTTTTAGGTTTGCGCAACTTAACCATTTTAGATCATATTTTAAAGAAAATTGAGCGGGACATGAATCGAAAGCTGGCACTGTCTCATATACCGTTTAACGATCAAAAAACTTTTGAACTGCTGAGTAAAGGAGATACGACCGGTATTTTTCAGCTAGAGTCAGATGGAATGAGAAGAGTTCTTCAGCAATTAAAACCTACAGAGCTAGAAGATATTGTAGCAGTTAACGCGCTGTATAGACCTGGTCCGATGGAAAATATTCCAACCTATATTAAGCGCAAGCATGGAGTGGTGAAGGTAATATATGATCATCCTACGCTTAAAGACATTTTACAATCCACGCACGGCGTTATCGTGTATCAAGAGCAAATTATGCAGATTGCTTCAAAAATGGCCGGTTTTTCTCTTGGAGAAGCAGATTTGTTGAGAAGAGCAGTTAGTAAAAAAGAACGGTCAGTGTTGGATCGTGAACGAGCTCATTTTATCCAAGGAAGCAAGAAGAAAGGATATGACCTATCCGTTGCTAATCGAGTGTATGACCTTATTGTGCGTTTTGCTGATTATGGCTTCAACCGAAGTCATGCCGTTGCTTACAGTATGGTAGCCTATCAGTTAGCTTATTTGAAAGCACATTACCCGCTGCAGTTCTTTTCAGCTTTACTAACGAGCGTTATTGGAAACGAAGGGAAAATTGCTCAATATATTAATGAACTAAAAAGAAAAAAAATACAAGTTCTCCCACCTTCTATTAACAAGAGCATGTATTCGTTTAACGTAGAAGGTGAAAGTATAAGGTATAGCCTTGCAGCGATTAAACATATTGGTGCAGCAGCTATGCAGGAAATAACAGAAGAGCGAAAGAAAAAAAGATTTGAAGACTTATTTGATTTTTGTGCCCGTGTTTCACAAAAAGCCGTGAATAAAAAGGCGCTTGAAGCTTTGATTCTGTCTGGAGGCTTTGATGAGTTTGGAGAAAATCGAGCTACTTTATTAGCAACGATTGATGTAGCGTTTGAACATGCAAGCTTGGTACTGCCAGATGATGACTTTGGATTTGGAGATGAATTTTCGTTAAAGCCTAAATATATGGAAAAAGAGGAACTGAAAATAGAAGATCGGCTTCAGTATGAAAAAGATATGCTAGGTTTTTATTTATCAAGCCACCCTGCTTCTCAGTATGAAGCGCTGAATTCCTTTTATTCTGTTGTTTCTCTTCACGATATGAAAGAATACGCTTCAGGAAAAGCGGTCTCTCTTTTAGTATTTGTGTTGGAAATTCGCGTCATTCGAACGAAAAAAGGAGAGCAAATGGCTTTTTTACGCATCACGGATGAAAGTGGAGAAGGAGAAGTTGTTGCGTTTCCCCGCGTATTTGAGCAGAATCGTCTGCTGTTTGAACAAGGTAAGGTTTTACTGATACAAGGAAAGATAGATGAAAGAAATGGGCAGCAGCAAATTGTTTGTCAACGTGCTGAAGCTGCTAGCGAAGCGGTTCAAAAACTACCGTCAGAAGAATTATACTTACGTATAGAAACAAAGCAAGGTACAGAAAAGCTGCTTCATACTATTTACCAGCATTTTCAGTCTCATAGAGGGAAAATCCCCGTAAAAATTTATTATGAGGCAGAACGTCAATTGGTCAAGCTTCCCGTTCACTATTCTATTGAACGAAGCGACGAGTTAATAAACACTTTAAAAGCAATGCTGGGAGAGAAGCACGTTGTGTTCAAGAAGATATAGTCTTTACAGATTTCATGTGATGTTATATGGTAAAATAGTTAAAAAAGTGGTCTGACCACCGTTTTTTATGAAATATACGAATTAGATGCGTTTTTCTTGAAATGAAATGCAATTGGATTTATAACATCATATGAGTAGTGTGGGAAAGAACATGGTTCAGGCGCAGTATTTGTTATCATTTTGTTTATTGGGAGTGAAATTCATTGTCTTTACGTGAAGAAGCATTGCATATGCACCGCATTAACAAAGGTAAACTAGAATCAAAGTCCAAAATTCCTGTTCGAAACGCAGAGGATTTAAGCCTTGCTTATTCCCCTGGTGTAGCAGAACCTTGCAAAGAAATATATGATGATGTAAACAATGTATATGAATATACGATGAAAGGAAATATGGTAGCTGTTGTATCTGATGGCACTGCCGTATTGGGCTTAGGCAATATAGGTCCCGAGGCTGCTCTGCCAGTAATGGAAGGGAAAGCTGTCCTTTTTAAAAGTTTTGCCGGCGTAGATGCATTCCCAATTTGTTTAAACACGACAGATGTGGACAAAATTATAGAAACTGTTAAATTGCTAGAACCTACTTTTGGAGGCGTTAATTTAGAAGATATTGCGGCTCCTAACTGTTTTGAAATTGAAGAGCGGTTGAAAAAGGAAACAAATATCCCGGTTTTTCATGATGATCAGCATGGGACGGCTATTGTTACGGTAGCGGGTCTTCTTAATGCCCTGAAGCTGACAGGAAGAAAAATGTCACAAATCAAAGTGGTAGCGAATGGAGCAGGAGCTGCTGGCATTGCTATTATTAAATTATTATACAGCTATGGAGTGCGCGATATCATTATGTGTGATTCCAAAGGAACGATTTATGACAAGCGTCCTCACGGCATGAACCGTATAAAAGATGAAGTTGCAGCCTATACAAATCGAAGCAAAGTAGAAGGTACGTTAGCTGATGCGTTAGAAGAAGCTGACGTATTTATTGGAGTTTCGGTTGAAGGAGCACTCACACCGGAGATGATTGGAAAGATGAATCCAGACCCAATCATTTTTGCAATGGCAAATCCGGTGCCTGAAATTATGCCAGAAGAAGCTAAAAAAGCTGGCGCGAAAGTAATCGGCACCGGACGTTCTGATTTTCCTAATCAAGTGAACAATGTCCTAGCGTTTCCGGGGATATTCCGAGGTGCACTAGATGTACGTGCTACTCATATTAATGAAAAAATGAAAATGGCTGCAGTTGAGGCCATTGCTAATTTAATTACGGAAGAGGACTTGAATACAGACTATGTGATTCCAGGTCCATTTGATGCACGAGTGGCTCCGGCAGTAGCCGCCGCTGTTGCAAAAGCAGCTATGGAAACAGGCGTTGCCCGAATAAAAGTAAAGCCAGAAGCCGTAGCTGAAAACACACGTCGCTTAGCGATTATTGAATAAGGTTACATCAACTGTTCTTTGACAGGCATGATGCTTCAAGCATGCCTGTTAAAGTAATGTAAAGTGAGTGGTAGTAAACTTGAAGAATGAACGTTCAAAAGTATATGTAGAAATTCTAAAACAAATTCGCCAGCTAATGGAAGACGATCGTTTAACTACGGGGGATAAAATCCCGTCAGAACGAGAGCTTTCTGAACGGTTAGGCGCAGGACGTTCTTCCGTTCGAGAAGCGCTCAGAGCGTTAGAGCTAATTGGGTTGATTGAAACTAGAAGAGGTGAAGGTACGTTTATTAAAGAAGTAGGGGATCATCAATTTATTGATTTATTACCTACTTTTTTAGTACAAGACGGTAAAACAAAATCAGATTTAATTCAGACGAGATATATTCTTGAAAAGAGCTGTTTGTATTTTGTTTTAGCGGAACAGGACGAAATCAATGTTTCGAAAGCAATTCAAAAGCAGAATGACGATTGTTTGAAGAACTTGTTTGACTATTTGTTTTCTTTGCAGCCTAATCGGCTATTACACCGAATCTGGTTGATTATTTGCCGTTTTTCTCAAACTTTTCAACAAAACTCAGCGCCAAGCGACACTCTGATAAGTGAATTAGTAGAGGCGTTAGCTAAAAAAGATGAAGCAGCTGTATTAAATCTTCACCATCAGTGCTACAAACAAGTGTGAAAGAAGGAATTTGTCGAAAGAGACATGCCATCTTTCTACACAAAATCAAACAGTCATCTAGTAAAGTAAATAGCAACTAATAAAGTGAAGCGAACAATTCGTCCAATTTTTGTCTATCCGTCACTTGATTTGTATTTGAGGCGGATTTTCACAACTTGTAAATAGTAGAAGAAGAGGAAGAATAAAGGTTCTTATGATAAAGAAAAGAACCAAAAGGAGGTTACACCTTGTTACGAGATTTATTTACAAAAAACACAAAAACTCCAAAAAAACGAAAATATGCTACGATTCCTTCTGAGCATATGAGACAAGATGTACCTGAAGGAATTATGACCAAGTGTAAAAAGTGTAAAAAAATAATGTATACGAAAGAGTTAAATAAAAACTTAAAAGTATGCTTAAACTGTGGATATCATCATCAAATGACAGCACCAGAGCGTATCGAAAGCTTAATCGACAGCGGAACGTTTGTTGAATACGACAAAGATATGACGTCAGAAAATCCTCTTGGGTTCCCTGATTATCTCGAAAAGCTCGAAAAAGATCGTGAGAAAACTAATTTGAGTGAAGCGATTGTTACGGGTGAAGGAGATATTGAAGGCATTAAAGTAGTAGTTGCTGTTATGGATTCACACTTCCGTATGGGAAGCATGGGCTCTGTAGTCGGCGAGAAAATTACTCGCGCCATTGAAAAAGCGAAGGAAATGCATGTTCCATTCCTTATTTTTACAGCTTCAGGCGGTGCACGTATGCAAGAAGGTGTTCTGAGCTTGATGCAAATGGCTAAAACTAGCGCAGCTCTTAAAATGTTCAGTGATGAAGGCGGCTTAATCATTTCGATTATGACACATCCTACTACAGGGGGCGTGTCAGCAAGCTTTGCTTCGTTAGGGGATTATAATTTAGCCGAGCCGGGCGCGTTAATTGGCTTTGCTGGAAGACGTATTATTGAACAAACAATTAGAGAAGAGCTTCCAGAAGATTTTCAGACGTCGGAATTTCTGTTGAAGCATGGTCAGCTAGACGGAGTTATTGACCGTCATGATTTAAAAGAAACGTTAACAACTATTTTAGATATACACGTAGCAGGAGGTGACATCGAGTGGTAAGCGAATTAGAATTTGAACGTCCAATTGTCGAGTTGCGAAACAAGATTGCAGAGCTTAAAGAGTTTGCTAAAAACACAGAAGTGGATTTATCTAGCGAAATTGATAAGTTAGAAAATCGCTTAGAAAAAGTAGAAAACGATATTTACAATCATCTAAGCCCATGGAACCGTGTTCAAATTGCTCGTCATCCTGAGCGTCCTACAACACTCGATTATATTTCGCGCTTGTTTACAAACTTTTTAGAGTGTCATGGAGATCGCTTTTATGGAGATGATGAAGCAATCGTAGGAGGAATTGCCAAGTTTAATGGCGTGCCTGTTACCGTGATTGGACATCAGAGAGGTAAAGATACGAAAGAAAATATTCGCCGTAATTTTGGTATGCCTCACCCTGAAGGCTACCGTAAAGCACTGCGTCTAATGAAGCAAGCGGAGAAATTTAACCGCCCAATTGTTTGCTTTATTGATACAAAAGGAGCTTATCCAGGAAAAGCGGCAGAAGAGCGCGGACAAAGCGAAGCTATTGCGAAAAACCTTTTCGAAATGGCTGGCTTAACTGTACCTGTTATTTGCATTGTAATTGGAGAAGGAGGAAGCGGGGGAGCCTTGGCATTAGGTTTAGGAAATCACCTTCATATGCTTGAGAACTCCACGTATTCAGTTATTTCTCCAGAAGGAGCGGCAGCCATTCTTTGGAAAGATTCTTCTCTTGCGAAAAAAGCTGCTGAAACGATGAAGATTACAGCACCAGATTTGAAAGAACTGGGTATTGTAGATGAAATGGTTTCAGAGGTAAAAGGCGGAGCTCACCGAGATATCGATGCACAAGCTGGATACATGGAGGGCATTATCAAGAAATCATTAAAAGAGCTGATGAATTTATCAAAAGAAGAGCTAGTGGAAGAGCGTTATTTAAAATACAAAAAAATCGGACAATTTGCAGCTGAAAACGATGCCATTACTATAAAATAAAGAAACGTGCACTCTTGAAAAATAAGGGTGCGCGTTTTTGTGCGGTTTGTATAGCCCTTCTCTATTGTGTTTACAAGTTCTTCGTGGTATTTTATAGACAGCAAAAACCTTTAAGTAAAAGTAGAAAAAGAGTGTTTTTAAAAAATTTCCTATGGTTATTAGCAGCTGTGCGAGCGTTTGTCTTTTCTCTAAAAGACAAATCAGGCAGCAAGTATTGCTGTATGAATTGCAGGGAATAGTAAAACAAGAAGCAAACGATGAAGAAATTCATCGTTAAAGTGCTGTGTATTTGTTTGCTATTTGATTCAGCGCTACGTAGGTATTTCATAAGTTACACGTAAAGCAAGGTGAACAAGTCAGGGCAACAAAATATTTGTTCATAGCCTGCTAGTACAAGGTTAGTAAAAGAAATAGCTATTTGCCCTATCTAAAGAGTAAATAGTAAATATATAGGAGGAAATTTGAATGCGTAAAACTAAAATTGTATGTACTATTGGACCAGCGAGTGAAAGTGTAGAAAAATTAGTTGAACTAATTAACTCAGGCTTAAACGTTTGTCGTCTAAACTTCTCTCACGGTGACTTTGAAGAGCACGGTGCACGTATTGTTAACATTCGTGAAGCTGCGAAACAAACAGGTAAAACAGTAGGTATCTTACTTGATACAAAAGGACCTGAAATTCGTACAAACACAATGGAAAATGGTGCAATTGAGTTACAAGAAGGCTCTGAAATCATTGTTTCTATGACAGAAGTAGTGGGAACAACTGAAAAATTCTCAATTACATATCCAGGTCTAATTGAAGACGTACACGTAGGATCAAAAATCCTTTTAGATGACGGTTTAATCGGTCTTGAAGTACTAGAAATCAATAAAACTGACGGTGAAATCAAAACAAAAGTACTTAACCCAGGTACATTAAAAAATAAAAAAGGTGTAAACGTGCCAAACGTAAGTGTAAACCTTCCTGGTATCACTGAAAAAGATGCAAGCGATATTGTATTCGGTATCGAACAAGGCATTGATTTTATCGCTGCTTCTTTTGTGCGTCGCGCATCTGATGTATTAGAAATTCGTGAACTACTAGAAAAACACAATGCAGCTCACATTCAAATCATCTCAAAAATTGAAAACCAAGAAGGCGTAGATAACATCAAGGAAATTCTTGAAGTTTCAGACGGTTTAATGGTTGCTCGTGGTGACTTAGGAGTAGAAATTCCTGCTGAAGAAGTACCATTAGTACAAAAAGATCTAATCAAACAATGTAATGCGCTTGGCAAACCAGTTATTACAGCTACACAAATGCTTGATTCAATGCAACGCAACCCGCGCCCAACTCGTGCGGAAGCAAGTGACGTTGCCAATGCTATCTTTGATGGTACGGATGCAATTATGTTATCTGGTGAAACAGCTGCAGGTTCTTACCCAGTTGAAGCTGTACAAACAATGCATTCAATCGCTTCTCGTGCTGAGCAAGCTCTAAACTACTCTGAGATTTTACAACAGCGCAGCAAGCAAGTTGGCCCATCTATTACAGATGCAATTGGACAATCTGTTGTACACACAGCGCTTAACTTAAACGCTAGTGCAATCGTAGCGCCAACAGAAAGTGGTTATACAGCGAAAATCGTTTCTAAATATCGTCCGCAATCTCCAATCGTAGCTGTTGCAGCAAACGATTCTGTTGCACGTCGTCTGTCTCTAGTATGGGGTGTTACACCAGTTGTTGGTGAGCGCGTAAATACAATTGACGATATGTTAGATCACGCTGTAAATGACGCAGTAAAAACAGGCGTTGTAGCACACGGCGACTTAGTGGTTATTACAGCTGGTGTTCCAGTTGGAGAATCAGGTGCAACGAACTTAATGAAAGTTCAAGTTGTAGGTGACGTTCTTGCTAAAGGACAAGGAATTGGTCGTAAAGCAGCAGTTGGTAAAGTAGTTATTGCTAAAACTGCTGAAGAAGCAAATGCAAAAATGACTGAAGGTGCTATCCTTGTTACAAACAGCACAGATCGCGATATGATCGGTGCAATTGAAAAAGCAGGAGCTCTTATTACAGAAGAAGGCGGTCTAACAAGCCATGCAGCTGTAGTAGGGTTAAACTTAAGCATTCCTGTCATTGTAGGCGTAGAAAACGCAACAAGCGTATTCTCGGAAGATCAAGATATTACAGTTGATGCTTCACGCGGTGTTGTATACAACGGACACGCAAGCGTACTGTAAGAACACGTAGATGATAGAAAAAAGAGAAGGGGAACCCTTCTCTTTTTGTTTAGGCAATTCAATAAGCGAAGAGGTGATGATGGTGAGGAAGCTCCTTCCGCTCCTTCTTATTGTACCTGCTGTTGAGGTAATGATTTTGATTTATTCAAGTCATCTCATTGGTGTCATGTCAACATTTTTACTGATTATTGCTACCAGTTTTATTGGTGCGTTTCTAGCGAAAAAACAAGGAACATCTCTTTTTCAAAAAGCACAGCGTCAGATGAGCCAGGGACATGTTCCGAGCGGTGAAATCCTTGATGGTATGTGTGTACTATTTGGCGGACTGTTTCTGCTGTTTCCAGGCTTCTTGACAGATGTTGTAGGCTTTATCTTTTTACTGCCGTTTACACGCAGAATCGTTAAGCCTTTTCTTTTAACGTGGCTAAGAAGATTTTTTCAAGGACGTAATCGAATGACGATTATTCGTTAATTAGAAAGTGTGTGAAAGAAGCTTCTTTCACACACTTTTTCATTTTCCTATAATAAACTGCCACGTTTCTTTAAAAACCCCCGTTGTATGAAGAGTTTTTAGAATAACAAGAATAACAGGGCCAACTATTAATCCGAAAAATCCAATCAGTTGATATCCTACAAATAAAGCAATTAATGTAGCGAGAGGATCAAGACCAATGCTTGATGACAAAATTTTTGGTTCCATAATTTGTCGCTGCACAAGTACTACAGCATATAGTACCGAGAGCCCTACAGCAAATGACACGTTATCTGTTGCAAAGGCATAAATCATCCAAGGAACAAAAACCAGTCCTGTTCCGAGGTAAGGAAGAATATCTACTAAGCCAATTAATAAAGCGACTGTAATAGCATAATCAACCCTAAGAACAAGTAAACCAAAAAGAACGATGATTGTGGTAATCGAAATAAGCGTAAGCTGAGCTTTAATAAAACCAAACAGTGCATTTTTAAGCTCCACAACAACTGTCTGTCCATTTTCTCTTACTTTTTTAGGAATAAACAAGCTGCTTTTAGCCATCAGCTTGTACCAATCTTTACTAATAAAAAAAGTAGCCAGCAATGAAAAAATAATCACAGTCGCTGCATTAGGCAATACGGATAAAAGTACTGGGATGCTTTGCAATACATTTTGCAAAAAATCGCCCACGGTTTGAGCGATATGGTTGCCTACCCCTTTAATGTTCGATAAAATAGTTGCTTGCTGACCGGTATTTAAGTTGTTAAACATAGAAGTAATGCGTTCATAAAATGGAAGTATTTGTTCTGTAGCAATATTTTCAATAAATATGACCACTTCTTTGAAATTTGTGGGAACAACTTTCGCTAAATACGTACTTCCTGCAATGATTTCTGTGATAAGTAACGTAATAAGTCCGGCCAAAAGAGAGAAGATAAGAACCATTGACAGTAAAACAGCTAAGTAGCGGGGTAAGCGCAGCTTCAATTCAAATAGATTAACCATAGGGTTTATAAAAAAAGCGATGCAGCAGGCGATAATAAATGGATATATGAGAGAAGAGACATAATAACTAAGAAATATAGATGCTGCAATAATTGCCAACACACAAGCTAAGCGAAATAGTCGGTGTAAATGAAGCTTGTACACAATAAATAGAGGCCTCCTTGTAAACGATAGTTAACAAAAGAAAAAGCTACTCATAAAATATTTACGTCATACGCTTTAGATTTATCACAATAAAAAAAGAAAGGATGAGTAAAATGTTCTCACAACCCATGCTTTTTTTAGCTGTTTTACTCGTAATTGGATTAGTGGCTAAAAATCAATCATTAATCATTGCAGTTGCATTTTTACTTATTTTAAAATTAATCGGGTTAGACGGTAAGGTTTTTCCGTTTCTACAATCAAAAGGAATTAATATTGGAGTAACGGTTATTACAATTGCCGTTCTTGTGCCGATTGCAACAGGAGACATAGGATTCAAACAATTAGGAGAGGCTGTGAAATCTTCTTATGCCTGGATTGCTCTAGGAGCGGGAATTGCTGTAGCAATTATTGCCAAATATGGACTTACACTCTTGGAAGATGATCCGCATATTACGACCGCTTTAGTTTTTGGCACAATTCTTGCTGTGGCGCTGTTTCAAGGGGTGGCAGTAGGTCCGTTAATCGGTGCTGGAATTGCTTATTTATTTATGAAATTAACCGAACTTTTTTCGTAGAAATTTTTGTATAATAATAATTTTTTTAAAATTTCTTCTCTCTTTTGATTCACAAAAGTCAGATAATTGTTTATAATATATTTTGAGGCCGCATCTTTTTACATACAATTGTATGTTTTACCTATAGGGCTGTAACAAAGCAATGACACATGCAGATGTTTTGATTTTGTGTGTTATTGAAACAAATGGAAATGTAAGCATTTTCTTTACGTGGGGTAAAGGAATGTTCTTCCAAGATATATATTCAAAAGAGGCGCTTCGTATATCATTTAATGTCTAGTTGAGCAGAGGCTCAATTTTGTTTTTCACGTTTTACACAGAAAGGTATGGGGAATTTTTTCTGTAAAGGAGTGGAGATTTATGACAGCAACTCGAGGTCTAGAAGGGGTAGTCGCTACAACGTCAGCAGTGAGTTCAATTATTGATGACACTTTAACATATCAAGGCTACAATATTGATGATTTAGCGAATTATGCAACATTTGAAGAAGTGGTGTATTTACTATGGCACGGAAAATTACCTAACAAAGAAGAATTATCTGTGTTTTCTAGATTACTAGCAGAAAACGCTAAATTACCCCAAGAAGTCTTAGATCATTTCAAAACTTATCCAATTAAAGATGTTCATCCAATGGCAGCTTTAAGAACAGTCGTATCACTATTGGGGTTGTACGATCCTGAAGCTGATTTAATGGATGAAGAAGCAAATTATCGCAAAGCTGTTCGTTTGCAAGCACAATTACCAACGGTGGTAACGGCTTTTTCAAGAGTCCGTAACGGATTAGAGCCAATTGAACCAAACGAAAACTATAGCATTGCCGCTAACTTTTTATATATGTTAACCGGCGAAGAGCCAACTGATATCCAAGTAGAGGCATTTGATAAAGCACTTGTCTTACACGCTGACCATGAGCTAAATGCTTCAACTTTTACAGCTCGTGTCTGTGTGGCAACGTTATCCGATATTTATTCAGGAATTACAGCCGCTATTGGAGCGTTAAAGGGTCCTCTTCACGGGGGAGCGAATGAAGCTGTTATGAAAATGTTGTCTGACATTCAAACAGTTGAAAACGCAGAACCTTACATTCGCGAAAAGCTCGCGAAAAAAGAAAAGATTATGGGATTTGGACATCGTGTGTATCAACAGGGTGATCCTCGTGCCAAGCACTTGAAAGAAATGTCTGAAAAACTTACCAAACAAGCAGGAGATACAACGCTATACGATATGTCAGTAAAAATTGAAGAGATCGTAACAGGCGAGAAAAAGCTTCCGCCAAACGTTGACTTCTATTCAGCTTCTGTATACCACAGCTTAGGGATTGATCACGATCTATTTACTCCGATCTTTGCCGTAAGCCGCGTATCAGGATGGATTGCTCACATTTTAGAGCAGTATTCAAACAATCGTTTGATTCGTCCAAGAGCTGATTATATCGGTCCTGGAAAACAAACGTACATTCCGCTTGAAGAGCGCAGCTAAACAATGTGACGAAGGTGCTCACGTTCGTTGAGCACTTTTCCATAAGTGAAAGTAGACAAATTTTTTAAGGAGGTCATTCTCATGACAAAAGGTGAACAAATTTCTGTAGCAAACGGCGTGTTAAACGTACCAAATAACCCAATTATTCCATTTATCGAAGGTGACGGAATTGGTCCGGATATCTGGGCAGCAGCTTCTCGCGTATTAGAAGCAGCGGTTGCAAAAGCATACAATGGTGAAAAAGAAATCGTTTGGAAAGAAGTATTAGCAGGTGAAAAAGCATTTAATCAAACTGGCGAATGGTTACCGGAAGAAACATTAGATGCAATTCGCGAATACATAATTGCAATCAAAGGACCATTAACAACACCAGTAGGCGGTGGAATTCGTTCTCTAAACGTGGCATTGCGTCAAGAATTAGACTTATTCACATGCTTACGTCCTGTTCGCTACTTTGACGGCGTACCTTCTCCAATTAAGCGCCCTGAAGATACAGATATGGTTATCTTCCGTGAAAATACTGAAGATATTTATGCTGGTATTGAATATGCGAAGGGTTCTGAAGAAGTACAAAAGCTTGTTTCATTCTTACAAACGGAATTAGGCGTAAATAAAATCCGTTTCCCTGAAACTTCTGGATTAGGTATTAAGCCTATTTCTTCTGAAGGAACAGAGCGTCTTGTGCGTGCAGCAATCAACTACGCAATTGAACAAGGCCGCAAGTCTGTTACGCTTGTACACAAAGGTAACATTATGAAATATACAGAAGGCGCATTTAAAAATTGGGGCTATGAGCTAGCTGAAAAAGAATTCGGCGATAAAGTATTTACTTGGGCACAATATGACCGCATCGTTGAAAAAGAAGGTGCACAGGCTGCAAACAAAGCTCAAGCAGAAGCGGAAGCAGCAGGAAAAATTATTGTAAAAGATTCAATTGCAGATATCTTCTTACAACAAATTTTAACTCGTCCACGTGAATTCGATGTAGTAGCAACAATGAATTTAAATGGAGATTATATTTCAGATGCATTAGCGGCGCAAGTTGGCGGTATCGGAATTGCTCCAGGAGCAAACATCAACTATGAAACTGGACATGCTATCTTTGAAGCAACTCACGGTACAGCACCTAAATATGCTGGTTTAGATAAAGTAAACCCATCTTCTGTATTATTATCAGGTGTGTTAATGCTTGAACACCTTGGCTGGAACGAAGCAGCGGATTTAATCATGAAATCAATGGAAAAAACAATTGCTTCAAAAGTAGTAACTTATGATTTCGCACGTTTAATGGATGGTGCAACAGAAGTGAAGTGTTCAGAGTTCGCTGATGAATTAATTAGCAATCTAGGAAAACAAGTAACAGTTTAATAGCTATTCATTTAGGGGAGGAATTATAATGGCAAATATGCGTAAAAAAGTATCTGTTATCGGAGCGGGCTTTACGGGAGCTACAACTGCTTTTTTAATTGGTCAAAAAGAGTTAGCTGATGTTGTATTAGTTGATATTCCGCAATTAGAAAATCCAGCTAAAGGTAAAGCGCTGGATATGTTAGAAGCAAGTCCCGTACAAGGATTTGACGCTAACATTACAGGAACAGCCAACTACGAAGACACAGCTGATTCTGACATTGTCATTATTACAGCTGGTATCGCACGCAAGCCAGGTATGAGTCGCGATGATCTAGTAACAACGAACCAAAAGATCATGAAGTCTGTTACTCAAGAAATTGTTAAATACTCACCAAACTGTCATATTATCGTGTTAACAAACCCGGTAGATGCTATGACGTACACGGTATTTAAAGAATCTGGTTTTCCTAAAAACCGCGTAATTGGTCAATCAGGTGTATTAGATTCTGCACGTTTCCGTACGTTCGTAGCGCAGGAGTTAAACATTTCAGTAAAAGATATCACAGGTTTTGTACTTGGTGGACATGGCGATGATATGGTACCTCTTGTACGCTACTCATATGCTGGCGGTATTCCTCTTGAAACGCTTATTCCAAAAGCGCGCCTTGAAGCAATTGTTGAACGAACACGCAAAGGCGGCGGCGAGATCGTTAACTTATTAGGTAATGGAAGTGCGTACTACGCTCCTGCTGCTTCTTTAGTGGAAATGACAGAAGCGATCCTAAAAGATCAGCGTCGCATTTTACCAGCGATTGCTTACCTAGAGGGTGAGTATGGTTATAACGGCATCTACTTAGGTGTTCCAACCGTATTAGGAGCCGCAGGAATTGAGCAGGTAATTGAATTAGAACTGACTGATTCTGAAAAAGCTTCTTTAGATCAATCAGCAAAATCAGTTAAAACTGTCATGGGTGTATTAGCTTAATACCATAAAATAGGTTTGAGTATAGGTTTTTATCAATATTCAAACAATATTCACAAGGAAAATTCGAGGGAAACCTCGAATTTTTCTTGTATATAAAGAAAAGCTATTACTTTATACAAAAGGTGGAATGATGATGATATTAGGTAAAAAACAAAAAATAGGCCGAAGTATTGAAGATATAAAAGTTGGAGAAAAATTAACGCTAACGGAACGAATTGAAGATAAGGATATCTTATTGTACTTAGGGCTGACAAATGATTCGAACCCTTTATACATTCAGCATGATTACGCATCTCAGACCCCTTTTAAAAAACCTATTGTGCCAAGTATTATGATTACCGGTATTATGACAGCAGCCATTTCAAAGTATTTGCCCGGACCTGGAAGCCACGTTGCAGAACATACGGTAACCTTCCCCAAAAAGATTCACCATTATAGCACGATTGAATTTTTATTTGAAGTGACAGAGGTAGATGTTTCTTCTAAAACTGTTACGATTGAGGTGGAAGCGGTCAATGAGCAAAAAGAGAAAGTAGTAACGGCGCGGTTTCTTGTGTATCCGCCGTTTAGACTTCCATCAGTAGAGACACACGACTTTGAAAATTTTTAAAACACCTTAAATATTTATAAATATAGAAGAAACTGTTTGATCATATTTTCTGAAAATGTTGAAATGTATTGGAGAACGAGGCTAAAACATTGTATGATAAGAGAAGATAAATAGAAAATAATATCATTTGGATGAAGCTGCGGTTTAATTTAACTAGATGGAGGCTTATATCGTTAATATGGGTAAGAAATTATTAGTCGTAGATGATGAACAATCAATTTCAACATTATTACAATATAATTTACAACAAGCTGGCTTTACAGTAGAAACAGCTGAAGATGGGGAAGAAGGATACAACAAGGCACTAGAAGGAAAACCGGATTTAATTGTGTTAGACTTGATGCTTCCTAAGATGGATGGAATTGAAGTTTGTAAAAAGCTTCGTCAGCAAAAAGTGATGACGCCTATTTTAATGTTAACTGCAAAAGACGATGAGTTCGACAAAGTATTAGGGCTAGAGCTTGGCGCAGATGACTACATGACGAAACCATTTAGTCCTCGAGAAGTAGTGGCGCGTGTAAAAGCCATTTTACGCAGAACACAAATTATTGCTCAGGAAAATGAACAAGAGGAAGATGGCGAGCGCATCACGATCGGTGATTTAAAAATTCTTCCAGATCATTATGAGGCCTACTTTAATCAAGAGCAGCTTGAGCTTACTCCAAAAGAATTTGAGTTATTATTATATTTGGCAAAATACAAAGGGCGGGTATTAACTCGTGATCAGCTACTAAGTGCAGTGTGGAATTATGATTTTGCCGGAGATACGCGAATTGTAGATGTGCACATCAGCCATTTGCGTGAGAAAATCGAACACAATACGCGAAAACCTGTTTATATAAAAACGATTAGAGGATTAGGATATAAGCTGGAGGAACCAAAGGTAGATGAATAAATTTCGTTCAAGGCTACTTTTGGCTCTATTAGTACTTATTATTATTGTATTAGTAGGTCTTGGCCTGCTGCTGGGACAGTTGTTTAAAAACTTTTATTTTCAGACGTTTCAAGAGCGAATGGAAAAAGAGGCAAAGCTTGTAGAAATGTACATTAGCGAAGAAGGTATCACAAGTCCTGCTTTAAAATCTAAAGTTGATCAAATCAGCCATTCGTTAAGTGTACGAACGACTATCGTTCAAAAAGACGGAAAAATATTAGTTGACTCAAATCCAGGTAGCAAGCAGCAAAGAATCGAAAAAAGTATCGTAATCCAACAAGTATTAAAAAAGCAGTTAAACAGTAAAAAAAGCTTTGATCAAATTAAAGAAGATTACGACTTATATTACTATGGTATCCCGCTTATTATAGAAGGTAAGCAAGAGGGATTTGTTGTGCTGAGTACATCGTTTGATTCATTGAAACAAGTAAATCAGCAAATTTGGGGCCTTCTTATTGGAAGCTTAGGTTTAGCTTTGATTGTGATTTTACTCTTAGGTGTAAAGATTATGGGACGCTATACCCGTCCTATTGAATCGGCAACCAAAGTGGCTATGGAACTTGCAAAAGGGAATTATAAAGCTCGTACATATGAAGATTATGTAGATGAAACAGGGATGCTGAGTCAGTCTATTAACGCACTTGCTCGTAATCTGCAAGAGTCTATCACTAATCAAGAAATGCAGCAGGACAGGCTGCGCACGCTAATTGAAAATATGGGAAGCGGCATGCTTCTTATCGATAGTCGAGGCTATATAAACTTAGTAAATCGAGCTTATAAAGAGCAGTTTCATATACATCCGGATGACTTCCTTTATCATTTGTATTACGAGGTATTTGAGCATAAAGAAATCATTAAGCTTGTGGAAAAAATATTTATGACGGAAGTAAAGGTTCGAAAACAAGTGGTTCTGCCTTTAAATATTGAACGAAGATATTTTGATGTTTACGGAGCGCCGATTATTGGCTTAAACGATGAATGGAAAGGGATTGTGCTTGTTTTCCATGATATTACCGAGCTGAAAAAGCTAGAACAAGTTCGGCGTGACTTTGTAGCAAATGTGTCTCATGAACTAAAAACTCCTATTACGTCTATAAAAGGGTTTAGTGAGACATTGTTAGACGGTGCCATGGAAGATCCACAGCTGCGCCAGCAGTTTCTATCTATCATTTTAACGGAAAGTCAGCGCATGGAGAGCTTGATTCAAGATCTTTTAGATTTGTCTAAAGTTGAACAGCAAGGGTTTAAGCTAAGCATTCATTCAGTAGATTTGAATACCCTTCTCTATGAGGTCATAACAGTGCTATCAAACCGAGCGACTGAAAAAGAAATCACGCTAACGTTAGATACGCTTCCTGAAGAAGCGTGGATTGATGGTGACAGTCAGCGCCTTATGCAAGTGTTTGTTAACTTAATCGGCAATGCGCTCATGTATACAATGCCTGGAGGAACTGTTCACGTTTCGCTTGAAGAGGAAGAAGAAACGATTACAGTTCATGTTCAAGATACAGGTATCGGTATTGATTCTGATGAAATTTCACGTATTTTTGAGCGCTTTTACCGAGTAGATAAAGCAAGAAGCCGTAATTCCGGAGGAACAGGTCTTGGATTAGCAATTGTTAAACATCTTGTTGAAGCTCATAAAGGGGAAATTGAAGTGAAAAGTGAAGTCAATAAAGGGACAACTTTTTCGGTCAAGCTGCACAAGTATTTGCCGCAGATGTAAAATGTTTACGTTCCTTTTACAATTTATTTAATGTAGCTTAATAATTAATTGATACAATTTTTCATGGAAACCCCTTCATCCAAGGAGCCAATGTGTAAGGCGAAAATAGCTTTAACCGTGCTATTTTCGCCGATTCTTTTTGACATTTTCTATCCATTCACATGTTACACCGCCTAAAATAACTAGGCGGTGTTTTTATTTTATGATGGACAAATCTTATCACCACATGAAAATAAAACGTTGAATTCAAGAGTACTTTTTGTCCTTAAAGCTTATTGTTTGCTAAAATAAAGGTAAGATAAGAAGAGAGCGAAATGGAGGAACATGAATGACACAAAAACTAGTATTAATTGACGGGAATAGTATTGCCTATCGTGCATTTTTTGCTTTGCCGCTTTTAAACAATGATAAAGGAATACATACAAATGCCATATATGGCTTTACTACAATGCTGACACGTATCTTAGAGGAAGAGAAGCCGACGCATTTACTTGTGGCATTTGATGCAGGGAAAACAACGTTTCGCCACAAAACATTTACAGAATACAAAGGAGGAAGACAAAAGACGCCTCCTGAACTTTCAGAGCAGTTTCCCTTTATTCGTGAGTTATTAGATGCATATGGGATTAAGCGCTATGAACTCCCTGATTATGAAGCGGATGATATTATCGGTACGCTTTCAAAACAAGCTGAACAAAAAGGAATGGCCGTAAAAGTCATTTCTGGGGATAAAGATTTACTTCAGCTTGTGTCAGAACATGTAACCGTAGATATTACGAGAAAAGGGATTACGGATGTCGATTCCTATACGCCTGCAGCCATTGATGAAAAGTATGGTATTACGGCTGCACAAATTATTGATATGAAAGGCCTTATGGGGGACAGCTCGGATAATATCCCAGGCGTGCCTGGAGTCGGCGAAAAAACAGCCTTAAAGCTATTAAAAGAGTTCGAAACGGTTGAAAATGTATTGAAATCTATCGATCAAGTCAGCGGTAAAAAATTAAAAGAAAAGCTAGAAGATAATCGTGAATCAGCCATCATGAGTAAAAAGCTTGCAACAATTTATTGCGAAGCGCCTCTTGAAGTATCTGTAGAAGATGCAAAGTATGACGGGTTTGAATCTTCAAAGGTCATCTCATTATTTAAAGAGCTTGGGTTTAATTCTCTGCTTGCTAAATTTGGTGAATCAGCAGAAGAGGAAGCAGATTTTGAAGAACTGACGTTTGAAATAGCGCAGGAAGTTCACGATGATATGTTAACAAGCGAAGCAGCTCTTATTGTAGAAGGATACGAAGAAAACTATCATCACAATCAGCTGCTCGGTTTCGGAATCAGCAACAAAAATGGCCACTATTTTATTGATAAAGATACAGCTCTTTCATCTTCTAAATTTAAAGCATGGTTAGAAGATGAACGTGTAAAAAAGACGGTGTTTAATGGAAAACGTACGATTGTATCGTTAAAATGGGCGGGGCATGAAATTAAAGGAATTGAACATGATGTAATGATTGCTTCTTACATCTTGAATCCTGCTGAGGCAAATGATGACCTAGCGACAATTGCAAAATTAAAAGGGTATCATCAAGTGCAATCAGATGAAGCTGTGTATGGAAAAGGAGCTAAGCGAAGCATTGCGGAAGCTGATCAGCTAGCTGAGCATGTTATAAGAAAAGCAGCCGCCGTCGCTTATTTAAAAGAAGTGTTAGAAAAAGAATTGGTTGAAAATGAACAGTTTGAGCTGTTTGAGAAGCTTGAAATGCCTCTTGCCATTGTCCTTGCTGATATGGAATATCAAGGGGTGAAAATTGACCGGGCGCGTTTAGATGAAATGGGCGAAGATCTTCGAGAACAGCTTGAAAAAATTGAAGCGAAAATCTACGAATACGCTGGACAAGAATTTAATATTAATTCGCCAAAGCAGCTAGGAGTTGTTCTTTTTGAAAAAATGCAGCTTCCAGTCATAAAGAAAACAAAAACAGGCTATTCCACATCAGCTGATGTATTAGAGCAATTAGCTAGTACCCATGATATTATCCCAGAGATTTTACAATACCGTCAGCTAGGAAAATTACAGTCTACGTATATTGAAGGATTAAAAAAGGTTATTCATGAAAGCGATGGAAAAGTTCATACCCGCTTTAATCAAACATTAACTCAAACGGGAAGATTAAGCTCAGTAGATCCTAACTTGCAAAACATCCCGATTCGTCTTGAAGAAGGTAAAAAAATAAGAGGTGCGTTTGTGCCTTCACAGCCTGATTGGTTAATATTTGCGGCGGATTATTCACAAATTGAGCTGCGCGTACTGGCTCATATTGCAGATGATGAAAAGCTAATCGATGCGTTTAAGCATGACTTAGATATCCATACGAAAACAGCGATGGATGTGTTCCACGTCGAAAGAGAAGAAGTAACGTCGAATATGCGCCGTCAGGCTAAAGCAGTTAACTTTGGAATCGTCTATGGCATCAGTGATTACGGTTTATCGCAAAGTTTAGGAATTACGAGAAAAGCAGCGGCTACTTTTATTGAACGCTATTTAAAAAGCTTCCCTGGTGTACAGGAGTATATGGATACGATTGTACGCGATGCAAAAGAAAAGGGATATGTAACAACGCTCTTGCACCGCCGACGTTACTTGCCTGAAATCACGAGCCGAAACTTTAACCTCCGCAGCTTTGCTGAGCGTACGGCGATGAATACGCCTATCCAAGGGACGGCAGCTGATATTATAAAAAAAGCAATGATTGAAATGGATAAGCGCTTAAAAGATGAAAATCTTCAGGCTAAGCTGCTGCTTCAAGTACACGATGAGCTGATTTTTGAAGCCCCAGAAGAAGAAATTAAAATTTTAGAGAAAATCGTACCAGAAGTAATGGAGAACGCTTTAGAGCTAGAAGTTCCGTTGAAAGTAGATTATTCTTACGGAAAGACTTGGTACGAAGCAAAGTAGTGGAAAAAGGATGTGACAAACGTGCCAGAATTACCAGAAGTTGAAACCGTCAGACGTACGTTAATTGAATTAGCCAGTGGAAAGACCATTGAGCGTGTAACAGTTAAATGGCCCAATATTATCAAACGTCCTGAACAAGTTGAACAGTTTTGTGACGCGCTTGTTGGACAAACTATTCGAGATGTTGAACGCAGAGGTAAGTTTTTGAAAATTGTGCTCGATGATTATACGATGGTTTCTCATTTACGTATGGAAGGTAAATATGCTCTCCATGAGAATGCAGAAGAACCAGATAAGCATGTACACGTCTTTTTTCACTTCACCGATGGAACAGAATTGCGATACCGGGATGTAAGGAAGTTTGGTACTATGCACTTATTTAAAAAGGGAGAGGAAGATCTGTTTCCTCCTCTTATTGGCCTTGGACCTGAACCGTTTGACGAAACATTTAATCCAAGTCAATTAAAAATGCGAATCGGCAAAACTTCTCGAAAAATCAAGCCGGTTTTACTCGATCAAAATGTCGTGGTTGGGCTTGGGAATATTTATGTAGATGAAGCACTGTTTCGCTCAGGGATTCATCCTGAACGAGTGGCCAGCCAACTAACAGACGAAGAGTATGAAAAATTGCACGAAGAAATTGTAGCGACTCTTCAAGAAGCTGTGAAGCAAGGAGGCAGCACAATTCGCACGTATGTAAACACACAGGGACAAATAGGCATGTTTCAGCAGCAGCTTTATGTGTACGGAAGAAAAGGCGAATCTTGTAAAATGTGCGGTACTCCAATTGAAAAATTTGTTGTAGGCGGTAGAGGAACACATATCTGCCCAAATTGTCAGCCGGCTAAAAAATAACAATGGATGGGCTCCTTTCATATACTACGTATAGACAGAAAGGAAAGGAGTCCTCTCATCATGATAACATTTTCTTTAGTTATTCTTGCTTTTGCCGTAAGTCTTGACAGCTTTAGCGTTGGCCTGACGTACGGACTTCGAAAGGTGAAAATCCCGCTGAAATCCATTTTTATTATTTCATGTTGCTCAGCATTTTCTTTAATGTTTTCTATGTTTTTAGGAAAAGTACTTACGCATCTATTTTCAGTGGATGTACTAAATAAAGTAGGCGGAGGTATTCTTGTTCTGCTTGGGATGTGGATTTTATACCAGTTTTTTTGTCCGGCAGATTCACCTCGAGTGAAAGAAGAAAAAACATTAGTGAAAATTGAAATTAAGTCAATTGGCCTAGTCATTAACGTATTGAAAAAGCCAATTGCAGCAGATTTAGATAATTCAGGTTCCATCAATGGTATTGAAGCATTTATACTTGGAATTGCATTATCTCTTGATGCATTTGGAGCGGGGTTTGGAGCGGCTTTATTAGGTTATTCGCCGTATGCTCTAGCAATTGCTGTAGCTCTTATGAGTTCTCTTTTTTTAAGTGCGGGCATACAGTTTGGCAAGGTTTTTTCACGTTTATCATGGATGAAAATGTTCTCATTTGTACCAGGAGTTCTGCTCATTATTTTAGGTATTTTTAGATTTTAAATAAAGAGATAAAGGAGAGGCCAATGTCAATTGTAATTGGATTAACAGGCGGAATTGCAAGCGGGAAAAGCACGGTAACCGGAATGCTACGAGACATCAGTATTCCAGTAATCGACGCTGATCACATTGCAAAAGCCGTCGTAGAACCAGGAAAAGAAGCATACAAACAAATTGTCGAGACGTTCGGCCGTGCTATTCTTCACGAAAATGCGGAGATCAATCGAGCGGCTTTAGGGGAAATTGTGTTTTATCAAGAGGAAGAACGTAAAAAATTGAATGCAATTGTACATCCTGCCGTAAGAAAAGAAATGCTTTCTCAAAAGGAAAGCTATATAGAGGAAGGTTACGAAGCCGTTGTATTAGATATTCCGCTACTGTTTGAAAGTGACTTGACACACTTAGTCGATAAAGTAGTGGTTGTATATGTCGATGAGTCTGTGCAGTTAGAAAGGTTAAAATCGCGTAATAATCTCTCGACGGAGGATGCCTATGCGCGTATCCATGCACAGCTGCCTTTGATTCAAAAAGTAGCCTTAGCCGATGCGGTGATCAATAACAACGGTCCTGTAGAGGAAACAAAACAACAGCTTTTAAGTATATTAGCCCTATGGCTAGATTAAAGAGTGAATGATTGCATTCACTCTTTTTTTATTGGGAATATTTAAGGGCTTCTAAAAAAGAATGTGTTAAATATCTGTTCTCGCTATATACATATAGTAAAACTTAATTAAAATAATTTATTAAAAAAAATTAATATTATTCACTTTTTAAATATTTATGTTATACTATTCAATATAAAAAGTTAAATAGTATAACACATATAGAGAGGGGTATAGCCATGAAAGCACGTATTGCCATTAATGGTTTTGGGAGAATAGGAAGAATGGTGTTTCGCACAGCGATTATAGAGGAAAATTTAGATATTATTGCAATAAATGCATCTTATCCAGCAGAAACGTTAGCACATTTAATCAAATATGACTCTATACACGGACCATTCAATGGAGATGTCAAATGTGATGATGATGCGCTAATTGTTAACGGTAAAAGAATTCAGCTATTAAATTCACGTGATCCGCTGAATTTGCCTTGGAAAGAGCTTGGGATTGATTTAGTTGTTGAAGCAACGGGGAAATTTAATTCAAGAGAAAAAGCGCAGTTACATATTGAAGCAGGTGCGAAAAAAGTTGTGTTAACGGCACCGGGTAAACAGGAAGATATTACTATTGTGATGGGCGTAAACGAACGAGAGTTTGATGTGAATCAGCATAACATTATTTCTAATGCCTCTTGTACGACAAATTGTCTAGCTCCAGTTGTCAAGGTACTAGACGAAGCGTTCACAATTGAAAACGGTTTAATGACGACCGTTCATGCATATACAAATGATCAAAAGAATATCGATAATCCGCATAAAGATTTGCGAAGAGCCCGTGCATGTGCTCAATCAATTATTCCTACAACAACTGGCGCAGCCAAGGCACTTTCATTAGTTCTTCCTCATTTAAAAGGAAAGCTTCATGGAATGGCGCTTCGTGTACCAACGCCGAACGTATCGCTTGTTGATTTAGTTGTGGATGTAAGGAAACCTGTGACGATGGAAGATGTTAATTTAGCATTTATTAAAGCTGCTGAAGGACCATTAAAGAACATTTTAAATTTAACAATGGAACCACTCGTATCAATTGACTTTAATACAAATCCTCATTCAGCTATTGTAGATGGACTATCCACGATCGTAATGGAAGATCATAAAATTAAAGTGTTAGCTTGGTACGATAACGAGTGGGGCTACTCTCAGCGCGTAGTCGATTTGGTAAGATATATTGCTGCAGAAATGCGTAATGGATCAAAAATAAGAGTAAGCTAAGAAAGCTATTGATTGCTTTTAAAAAAACAGGGAGCTATCGCCCTGTTTTTTTTGTTTTTATTCAAAAGAATAGGGAAAAGCAATAAGATAAGCATGCAAAGGGGTGTTTATTTTCCTCAATTTTAATAAAAAATTAATAGTCGTTTAGAAGCTTTTACACACTGTCTCACGAGAATACAGGGGTAATTTGTATAGGTCTATCTGCAAGAACAATCTTTAATAAAATCAAAACACGTATTGCAAAATAAATGTAAACAAAGTATACTATGTTTCGTGAACTTCTTGTGTACCTTTCGGTGATGTGGCTACTTAAAGGGTTAGGACCTCTTTGGACTAACTTTCCCCCGTGGTAGTTAACATGCTATATGGCGAAAGAACTTCATGTTTAACGATTAAAAATTGTTAAAGGGGGAAATATCATTATGGAAACAATGGGTCGTCATGTCATCTCAGAATTATGGGGATGCGATTTCGATAAGTTAAATGATATTGATTATATTGAAAAAACGTTTGTTGATGCAGCTTTAAAATCTGGTGCGGAAGTTCGCGAAGTAGCGTTCCATAAATTTGCACCTCAAGGTGTAAGTGGCGTTGTTATTATTTCAGAATCACATTTAACGATTCACAGCTTCCCAGAGCATGGTTATGCAAGTATCGATGTTTATACTTGTGGTCATTTAGATCCTACAATCGCAGCAGATTATATTGCAGATGCTCTAAGTGCACAGACACGTGAAACAATTGAATTGCCACGTGGAATGGGTCCTGTTCAGGTAAAACAAACTAAAGCGAATGCACTTTAATAGTGTCGATTGATTACGTAAGTTAAGAGGTGTATTACACACCTCTTTTTAGTATATAAAATTTTAATACGCAAAAACAAAGGGGATAACAACATGGGGGTAGTACAAGCAGTTAAATCTTTATTTTCTAATCATGTAGAAACAAGCGATCACCATTCAGATCCGACTCTAAAAACGCATTATTATAAAACAACGGCTGGGAATGCATTTAAGCAAGTTCATGAAATGTTGAAGCACATGCAAGGGATAGAGATACTTGCTGCATATGAAGAGCGAGGAGAAATTAGCTTAAACGTTGTAAAAGGAAGAAAAGCTTTTGTTGTGATTACCATTATTAACGTACGTCCTCTTGAAACCGCTATCGATTTTTCTGCTACAACAGAATCAAAAGTGGTGCCGGTTGATTTTGGTTTTAGTAAAGAACTTGTACGTACGCTTTATAAGAGCTTTGATCAAAAACTTATTCCTCTTTCTTCGTAAGTTCCTTATCATTTTTGAATTTCAGGAAATAAAATGGGGAAATTCCTTTTCCTTTACTTGTATTCAAGCCTTGTTTTCTATAAGATGGAATAAAGCAAATCCTTTAATACAGCATCGTGTTTGTTAAAGGAAATGATGATAAAAATCATAATAAATGGCGAATAGCCGGCTAACATAGATGGAAATTAACTTATATAAGAGAAAATAAAAAGAAAAACAAGGTTTATTATTGGAGCTGAGAATATGAAGTGCCCATCCTGTCATTACAATGGAACGAGAGTGCTGGACTCGCGCCCTGTAGAAGAAGGCCGCTCTATTCGTAGAAGACGTGAATGCGAAGAGTGTCACTATCGTTTTACAACTTTTGAGAAAGTAGAAGAACTTCCGTTAATTGTTGTAAAAAAAGATGGAGCGAGAGAAGAGTTCAGCAAAGACAAAATCCTTCGAGGGTTAATTAAGGCGTGTGAAAAACGCCAAGTAAGCTTAAAACAATTAGAAGATACCGTACACGATATTGAAACAGAGCTGCGCAGTCAGGGTACATCAGAGGTGCAGTCAGATGTGGTAGGAGAAATGGTGATGGAGCGATTAGCTGCTATCGATGAAGTCTCTTATGTTCGATTTGCTTCTGTATACCGACAATTTAAAGACATCAATGTATTTATTGATGAATTAAAAGATTTAATTAAGAAGGAACGACTGTAAAAGAGCTATTGAAGTATTCTTTAGGCTCTTTTTTTGTCATTTCTATTACTTTAAAAGTAGGTAGGGAACGACATGAAAGAACAACATTGGAAAGAAATGATACCCGTCGATCGTTATGTTGTTCGTTCGAACGGCATACTGCAGGAATACGACCGAAAGATTTTAACCATGCTCTATCAGCCGTTGGTGGGTACGACGTGCTTTGGTCTGTATATGACGCTATGGAGCGAGCTGGAACAAGACCGTTTATGGGGGAAAGAGTCTACGCATCATCATCTAATGTCAATGATGCAAATTAATTTGAAAGCTATTTACCATGAGCGGTTAAAATTAGAAGGCATTGGTTTGTTAAAAACATATATTAAGGAAGAAGATGATGTTCGTGTGTTCATTTATGAGCTCATTCCTCCTCTTATGCCCCATCAGTTTTTTAACGATGGTGTGTTAAATGTATATTTATATAACCGACTTGGAAAATCCATCTTTCAAAAAGTGAAAAATTATTTTTCGGATTCACTCGTCGATGACCAATCGTTCAAAGATGTCACGCATTCATTTAACGATGTATTTAAATCAGTTAAAGCAACAGAGCTGGCTCCAAGTTTTCAGTCTGAAAGCAAGGATGTATTTTCTCCTGATGCTCAAACGGACTTTGTAGATTCCTCCAAACGCGCTTCTATTGAGATGAGCCCGGACTCCTTTGATTTTGATTTATTTTTAGCAGGTCTAACAGATTCAATGATTTCGAAAAGGTCCATTACATCTAAAGTAAAACAAGCGATTGAAAAGCTAGCTTTTTTATATGGTATCGATCCTCTTCAAATGAAAAATGTGGTGCTCGATTCACTAAATGAGAACGATCAAGTTGATATTGAATTACTTAGAAAAGCAGCACAGTCCTTTTACCAATTTGAAAATGGAGAAGCACTTCCAAATCTAAGCGAACAAATTCAGCCGCCCATGCTTCGTACTATGCAGGAAAAGCAGCCGCAGACGAAAGAAGAGCAGCTTATTCAACAGCTTGAAGTGACTTCTCCTCGACAGCTTTTGATCGAGTTTTCCGGGGGAGCAGAGCCTTCAAAAGCGGATTTGCAAATGATTGAAGAAGTGATGTTTAACCAAAAACTTTCACCAGGGGTAGTAAATGTTCTGATTTACTATGTTATGCTAAGATCCGATATGAAATTGTCTAAGAGCTATGTAGAGAAAATTGCTGGACACTGGGCGCGCAAAAAGGTCCAAACTGTTCAAGATGCCATGAATTTAGCTAAAAATGAACAGAAAGAATATCAGAACTGGACCGAAGCAAAGCAAAATAAAAAAACGGCTGGACGAAAGATTGTGCGTAAAGAAATGGTGCCAGAGTGGCTGAGCGATGAAGAAAAAGAAGAGAAAAAGCAGCCTTCAAAAGAAGTGGACGGATTTGAAGAAGAAAAACGAAAGCTACAAGAAGAGCTCAAGCAGTTAGATCAAGAGCTAAAACAAAAGCATAAAGAATAAAAAGCAGGTATGATAGAGACGAGGTGAAAAAGATGAAGCCTATCAATGATTCACTAAATCAGTTAGTGAACAAAAAAGATTTTAAAGCACGCTTAGAAGCATTAAGAAACAGTATCCTGTCTGATCCTGAAGTTAAAACATTTTTGCAAGAGCATCGCCATGAGTTAGATGAGCAAATGGTCGACCGAGGTCTGATGAAGATGCATGAATTTATCGACCAAAGCAAATGCTGTGACAAGTGTCCTTCTCTGCAAAGCTGTGTCAACATGGTGAAGGGATACCACCCTCAGCTGGTTGTAAAAGGCCGTAATATTGATTTACAGTATGAACGCTGTCCTAGAAAAGTACAAGAAGATGAGCGAAAAGAACAAGAATCTTTTATTCAGTGTATGTACGTGCCGAAAGAAATTTTACAGGCAACAATGTCTGATATCGAAATTGAGCAGGGAAGATTTGAAGCCATTAAACTAGTAAGAGATTTTGTGCGAGAATATGAGCCAAATAAGAAAATGAAAGCTTTATATTTACACGGTTCGTTTGGTGTGGGGAAAACGTATTTTCTTGGAGCAATTGCCAATGCGTTAGCCGAAAAGAAAGTGAAATCTACCATTCTGTATGTTCCGGAGTTTTTGCGTGAGTTAAAAGGTTCGTTTCAAGATCAAAGCTTCAATGAGAAAATAGAGTATGTCAAAAAAGTACCGGTTCTTATGCTTGATGATCTCGGAGCAGAATCCGTAACGAGCTGGATGCGAGACGATGTGCTCGGAACCATTTTACAATTCCGCATGCTCGAAAATTTGCCGACATTTTTCAGCTCGAATTTAAATTTTAAAGAGCTTCAACATCATTTGACTTATACCCAAAGAGGCGAGCAGGAAGAGCTCAAAGCCGCTCGTGTCATGGAACGAATTAAGTCTCTAGCCATTCCTGTTGAAATGAATGGAGAGAATAAACGAAATAGATGAGCAGGTCGTTTTACATTTCTTGTAACGACTTGCTCATTTTTTTGCATGTTGCCCCATATACATTAATAAAGCGTGTCCAAAGGGGGGCTATGAGGAATGAAAATATTCTTTAAATATGTAGAAGACGCAGTCGTTGTATATGAGTCTTTATGCGCGAAGCGAAGCGCTTTATCATATGGTTCACAGTGCTTGAAGCTAGTGAATAATCAGCTTTTAGTCATTGATGAGACATACCATAGAGAGGCCATTTTACAAGACATGGTGATACCGGTATTAACCCACGTAATTTTAAAAAAGAAAGAAAAAAAGATGATGGTAAACATATTAAAAGAACAATTTTTCTATTCAGAAGAGGAAGAGCAAGATTTGCTGCTTCAAATTATGGGGGGGATTATGGAAGGAGAGAGAGGCGAAATTCCGCAAAAAACATTTTCTCTTCCAAGAGAATTACTTATCCGCCAGGCTCTTCAAGACTTCTTCATTCATAATGTAACATTCACCTTTGAGTCTTTTCTCCAATTCCGTTTAAAAGAATATCAAGAGCGGCTGCGCTATTATGCCGAGCTGGCGATTGATGAATATAAGCTTGAACAAGACTATCAAATTCTTATTCATCAGCTGCGTCAAGCAGCTAATGAAAGACAGTCATCTACAGGTGATGTGTACGTAATGCACTTGAATAAAAACAGGTTTGTGTTGTACGACAATAGTAGGTATGTTCCTGAACGTGAATGTGCAGCTCTAGCAGAGGCCTTTTTATCTGAACAAGAATCATTATACATAGACTCAACTATTATCGCGCCTTTGCTAAGTTTATCTCCAGCTGCTATTCATCTGTATAGCGACCAGCATGATCATGATTTTGTTTATACCATTCAAAATATCTTTCAAGAAAAAGTTATGTTATACGAAAAAAATGAATTTCCGTTTGATCAAAAGCAAAATATAACGTGAAAGGTTGATTTCTATTTTGAAAATGAATATAATAAATGCATATTAAAAAACAGCTATATGTTACAAGTTATGATGAGGACATGAGTGTATATTTACGGTTTGTAGAGAGGGAGATCCAGGCTGAAAATCTCCTAACACGGAATATATTCTTACCACCTCTAAACTTCAGTAGTAAACGAGCAGAGCCTCTAGTAATTACTGACGGAATTTCCGTTATAAAACCTCGAGCCGCTTCGGGTTCTTTGGGTTATCCAAGATACGAAGAGGAAACAAGGGTGGTACCGCGTGTATACACAACTCGTCCCTTTTGATAAGGGACGAGTTTTTTGTTTTTACAAAAAGTTTATTCAGTTATGTTAAAGGAGTGGAAAGTTGTGTCAGAAGTAATCAAAATGACATTTCCTGATGGAGCTGTGAAAGAGTATCCAAAAGGATCATCAACAGAAGATATTGCGGCTTCTATTAGCCCGGGATTAAAGAAAAAAGCATTAGCAGGCAAAGTAAAAGGCGAGCTGCTGGATTTACGTACGCCAATCGAACAAGATGGCAGTCTTGAAATCATTACGCAAGATGCTCCTGAAGCGCTTGAAATTATGCGTCACAGTACAGCGCATTTAATGGCTCAAGCAATCAAACGTTTATACAAAGATACAAAAGTACAGCTAGGTGTAGGGCCGGTTATCGAAAACGGTTTTTACTATGACATCGATATGGAAGAATCAATTACTCCTGAAGATTTAGGTAAAATTGAAAAAGAAATGAAAAAAATCGTTAATTCAAATATTGAAATTGAACGAAAAGAAGTTTCTCGTGAAGAAGCCATTCAACTTTTTAAAGAAGTTGGCGATGAACTAAAGCTTGAATTGATCGATGCGATTCCAGCAGGTGAAAAGGTTACGATTTACCAACAAGGCGAATTCTTTGACCTTTGCCGAGGCGTGCACGTGCCGTCAACAGGTAAAATTAAAGAATTTAAACTATTAAGCGTGGCGGGTGCTTATTGGCGCGGAGACAGCGATAATCAAATGCTGCAGCGTATTTATGGTACAGCATTCTTTACAAAAGCAGATTTAGACGAGCATCTTCGTCTTCTTGAAGAAGCAAAAGAACGTGACCACCGTAAACTTGGTAAAGAGTTAAACTTATTTACAAATTCTCAAAAAGTAGGACAAGGTCTGCCTTTATGGCTTCCAAAAGGTGCGACGATCCGCCGTATTATCGAGCGTTATATCGTAGATAAAGAAGTAAGCCTTGGTTATCAGCACGTTTATACTCCAGTGCTTGGAAGTGTAGAACTTTACAAAACGTCTGGTCACTGGGAGCACTACCAAGATGACATGTTCCCTGCAATGGAAATGGATAACGAAGACCTTGTTCTTCGTCCAATGAACTGTCCTCATCACATGATGGTTTACAAACAAGGTATTCACAGCTATCGTGAGCTTCCAATTCGTATTGCTGAGCTTGGAACGATGCACCGCTATGAAATGTCAGGAGCATTATCAGGACTTCAGCGTGTTCGAGGCATGACGCTGAATGATGCGCATATCTTTGTACGTCCGGATCAAATCAAAGAAGAATTTATTCGTGTAGTTCGCTTAGTTGAAGCGGTTTATAAAGATTTTGGATTTGAAAATTATTCATTCCGTCTATCTTACCGTGACCCTGAAGATACAGAAAAATACTTTGATGATGATGCAATGTGGGAAAAAGCACAAAGTATGTTAAAAGACGCAATGGATGAGCTTGATCTTGATTATTATGAAGCTGAAGGCGAAGCGGCATTCTACGGTCCAAAACTAGACGTTCAAGTTAAAACGGCTCTTGGTAAAGAAGAAACGCTATCTACGGTTCAACTGGATTTCTTACTTCCTGAACGCTTTGACTTAACGTATGTAGGGGAAGACGGAAAACAACATCGACCGGTTGTTATTCACCGCGGCGTGGTGTCAACAATGGAACGTTTTGTAGCTTTCTTAATCGAAGAATACAAAGGAGCTTTCCCAACGTGGTTAGCACCTGTACAAGTTCAAGTGATTCCGGTATCAACTACGGTTCACCTTGAGTATGCAAAAGAAGTGCAAGAACAGCTTCAGCTTGCGGGTATTCGCGTGGAACTTGATTCTCGCGATGAGAAAATTGGCTATAAAATCCGTGAGGCTCAAATGCAAAAAATTCCTTATATGCTTGTTGTAGGGGATAAAGAAGTAGAGGATAAAGCAGTAAACGTACGTAAATATGGTGAGCAGAATTCAGAAACAGTGGATTTCCAAGCCTTTTTACAAAATGTAAAAGCAGAAGCATCTCGTTAATGAAGAAAGCAGAGAATTGAAATTCTCTGCTTTTTTATCTAACATTTATAAAAAACTGTTGCATAAATGTTTTTCCTTTGATACAATAACTTTTGTTGTTAAAAAAAGAACGAAATCATTGACTTTTGTCTTTGTTGATACTATAATAGCTTAAGTAATTGAATACTTGTTTATACAGAAGAAGAAGCACCCGCTTCTCACCTGAGTGACGCATAGAGCAGTTAGCAGGTACATCGTATCTTAATTAAAACGATAGAAGTGTGGGTGCAGTATGTACTCACACTTTTTTGTGTGAGTTAATAATCGGTCTAAGCAAGCGTATTCGCTCATTAAACCTTGGAGGTGGCTACTTATTAGCAAGGACATGATGGTAAACGAGGGCATTCGAGCTCGCGAAGTTCGTCTAATTGATCAAAACGGTGAACAATTAGGAATTAAATCAAAAAATGAAGCATTAGAAATTGCTTCACGAGTAAATCTTGACTTAGTAATGGTTGCTGCAAATGCGAAACCGCCGGTATGTCGTATTATGGACTACGGTAAATTCCGCTATGAGCAACAACGTAAAGAAAGAGAAGCTCGTAAAAACCAAAAAGTTGTAAACTTAAAAGAAGTTCGTTTAAGTCCAACAATTGATGAACATGATTTTAACACTAAACTTCGTAACGCACGCAAGTTCCTTGAAAAAGGTGACAAAGTGAAAGCGTCTATTCGCTTTAAAGGTCGTGCCATTACTCATAAAGGGATTGGCCAAAAAGTACTTGAACGTTTTTCACAAGCTTGCGAAGATGTAAGTTCAGTTGAATCGGCTCCTAAAATGGAAGGCCGCAGCATGTTCTTAGTCTTGGCACCTAAAAACGAGAAGTAATAGAACGAGGAGGAACACCCCATGCCAAAAATGAAAACACATCGTGGCGCTGCAAAGCGTTTCAAAAAGACTGGAAGCGGTAAATTAAAACGTGCTCGTGCTTACACAAGCCATTTATTCGCTAACAAATCTACAAAACAAAAGCGTAAATTACGTAAAGGTTCTTTAGTAAGCAAAGGTGACTTCAAACGTATCCGTCACTTATTAGATAACATTAAGTAATTTGGGTTGAGATAGAAACAATACAGGAGGTAAACAATTATGCCACGCGTAAAAGGCGGTACAGTAACACGCAAACGTCGTAAAAAAGTTTTAAAATTAGCTAAAGGTTTCTTCGGTTCGAAGCATAGATTATATAAAGTTGCTAATCAGCAAGTTATGAAATCTCACATGTATGCTTATCGTGACCGTCGTCAGAAAAAACGTGATTTCCGTAAATTATGGATCACACGTATTAATGCAGCTGCTCGTATGAACGGTCTTTCTTACAGCCGTTTAATGCACGGTTTAAAATTAGCAGGTATTGAAGTTAACCGCAAAATGCTTGCTGACTTAGCTGTAGCTGATGAAAAAGCATTTGCTGAATTAGCAACTGCTGCTAAAAAAGGCTTAGATAAGTAATGAATATAAAGTCTCGTCATCTTTAGATGATGAGGCTTTTTTGCTATCGGAGGACATATCATGAATGAACTGCTGCTTACCTATTTTATTGTTATTAATATCGTAGGGGTAGGAATGATGTATAGAGACAAACAAAAAGCGAAAAGACATGAGTGGAGAATTGCCGAAAGCACACTGTGGACGGTAGCTGTTGTCGGAGGAGCCATCGGAGGACTGATTGGTATGTATTGCTATCGTCATAAAACGAAGCACACATCGTTTAAAGTAGGTTTTCCTATTCTTGCTGCTCTTGACTTACTTTTCTTTTTTGTTATCAGCTGAGCACAAATGATTTTGTGCTCAGTGTAAAAATTCTCGAACGGGGCTTTTCCAGCGAATAGGAGCATTTGGATACATGTCGTGTACGTGGCTTTCCAGCAGCTTGAAATCTTGTTTTTGCAGTTCATGTAATCGAGATGGATCTGTTAACACCATTGTAATTGACAAAGATTCTGGTTCATTGGGATTGCTGTATTTTTCTCCTTCAAATAAAATACCTTTATACGTTAGTAGAAAATTTTTGCGGATATTCGTTTTTTCGTCAACAACAAAAAATTGCTGATGTTCCTGAGCTGCTACAAGCTTCCGCTTTGGACTGCGAAAATGCTGAACCAGCTTTAATAGTGTGTAAGCAACAAGCGCGAAAATGAACACGCGAACGATAACAATAACAAACATAACGCTCCCTCCTTTACAAGGCACAGTTTTCTTACTTTACGTTCGAGTTTCTAAAAAGTTTCATGATTTTTGATATAATTTCTTTATTGGTTTAAAAAGAAGAAGATATACATAATTACAGGAGTGATTACATTGAATTTACAACAGCTATTTACCATGCAGCGCCAGCTGGATCAGCATATAGAGGACAAGCATGAGCTTCATAAGGAAAACTTGGTTCCGAGAAAGCTTTTAGCACTGCTTGTCGAAATCGGAGAGCTGGCAAACGAAACGCGCTGCTTCAAATTTTGGAGCGTCAAACCTCCGGCTGAAGACGCTGTTATTTTAGAAGAATTTGTGGACGGCGTACATTTTATCCTTTCTTTAGGGATTGAAAAAGGATACGCTGATTTAACTGAGTTACCAAATGCAAAAGCAAGCGATTCAAAAACAGCACAATTTTTACAGGTATTTGCACAAGTTGCTGCTTTCGAGCAGGATCAGTCGAAAGAAAACTATGTGGACATGTTTGTATCTTACATGACGCTTGGCGATATGTTTGGTTTTTCCGCTGAACATATTGAAGAAGCGTACGTCTCAAAAAATGAAGTGAATTTTAAGCGCCAAGAACAAGGATACTAGAAATAAAGGGATGGGAAATTTTACTTCAACCTCTTTTTAGCTATAATAGAGGTATACATATGAAAGGGGTAATCCATATGACAAAGTTAGATGAAACATTGACAATGCTTAAAGCACTAACAGATGCAAAAGGAATTCCTGGAAATGAGCGTGAACCGCGTGAGGTTATGAAGAAATATATTGCACCTTATGCAGATGAAGTAACGACGGATGGGCTAGGCAGTTTGATTGCAAAAAAAGTAGGCAACGAACAAGGACCTAAAATTATGGTAGCCGGTCACTTAGATGAAGTAGGCTTTATGGTGACTCAAATTGATGAACGCGGCTTTATTCGTTTTCAAACGGTAGGCGGATGGTGGTCGCAAGTTATGCTTGCTCAACGCGTAACCATCGTTACATCTAAAGGAGAGGTAACGGGGATTATTGGCTCAAAGCCTCCTCATATCCTGCCTCCAGAAGTTCGTAAAAAGCCAGTTGACATTAAAGATATGTTCATCGATATTGGCGCTTCTAGCAGAGAAGAAGTAGCGGAGTGGGGAGTGAAACCTGGTGATCAGGTTGTACCTTATTTCGAATTTACGGTTATGAACAATGAAAAGATGCTGCTAGCGAAAGCATGGGATAACCGTATCGGCTGTGCAATTGCTATCGATGTATTAAAAGCTTTAAAAAATGAAAAACATGAAAATGTTGTGTATGGTGTGGGAACGGTGCAAGAAGAAGTTGGACTCCGAGGTGCAAAAACATCCGCTAACTTTATTGAACCGGATATTGCATTTGCTGTTGATGTCGGTATCGCTGGAGATACACCTGGTGTTTCTGATAAAGAAGCATCTTCTAAAATGGGAGATGGTCCGCAAATCATTTTATATGATGCTTCCATGGTTTCTCATAAAGGACTTCGAGATACAGTGGTAGATGTGGCAGATGAATTAAATATTCCATATCAATTTGATGCAATCGCTGGAGGGGGTACGGACTCAGGTTCTATCCATATTTCAGCTAACGGGGTGCCTGCACTTTCAATTACGATCGCAACTCGTTATATCCATTCTCATGCAGCGATGCTTCATCGTGATGATTATGAAAATGCAGTCAAATTAATTGCCGAAGTAATTAAACGTTTAGACCGAAATACGGTTAACGCAATTACGTATAATTAAAAAAAGCTCATTCTCCTAGGAGAATGAGCTTTTTGCTGTACATAGGAAAAGGCTATTTATTTTAAACCGTTTTCAAGCGTTGTCAGAATTTCTTCTTTTTCTGATTCTGGAGACTTTTCCCAAAGCACCTCAAATAAAACACCAAGTCCAGGGAGCATTTTTTCTTCGCCACTTTGAATAGCGTCAGAAATTGTAGCTTCAAGCTCTTCTTTTGAGTTTCCTGAAACGTTTGCAATAACAGCATTTCGTAAATTAAGATCCATCATTTTCACCTCAGCTATCGTAAAGTTACCAATAGTTTTTGTTTTCTTTGCGATTTCTATGTACAATAAAGTGAAACTTATCTAATGATTATTGAGCAAAATGTAATCGAACTATTTATTTTTATATAGATAAAGGAGTTATGTTTGTGAAACAAATTGATTCAGTTAAAAATCCGCAGGTAAAAGCGTGGAAAAAGCTGCATAATAAAAAAGACCGTGATAAGCAGGGCCTTTTTATGGTAGAAGGCTTTCATTTAGTCGAAGAAGCTATCAAAAATAAGGATTGCGTAAAGGAACTAATTATACGCGAATCGATCGAAGTGCCAGCACAGTGGAACATAGACGGTATCGAAATAACGGTTGTCAACGAAGCAATAATCAAATTATTATCTGACACCGAAACACCTCAAGGAATTATCGCTGTGTGTTTTCAAACGAAGCATGCAGAAATCATTCATACAGCACAGAAAGTATTGCTTTTAGATGCGGTGCAAGATCCAGGTAACCTAGGTACGATTATTCGAACTGCTGATGCTGCCGGAGTGGACGCTATTATCGTTGGAGAGGGCAGCGTGGATGTGTACAACCCAAAAGTCGTTCGTTCAACGCAAGGAGCTATTTTTCATCTTCCAATTGTAAAAGGCGATTTACTCGAAATGATTTCACTGTTAAAAGAAAGAGGAATAGCAGTTTACGGCACGTCTCTACAAAATGGAAAGGTCTACACATGCGTAAAACCTTCAAACGAATTTGCGCTGATTGTGGGAAATGAAGGAAACGGCGTAAGCGAGAAAGTGCTGGAACAAACGGATCAGAATCTGTACATTCCCATCTATGGAAAGAGCGAGTCGCTAAATGTTGCCATCGCTTCTGGAATCTTACTTTATTATTTACGCGGAATGTAGTTGCATCGAGAACGTGTTTTCACTATAATAATACAATAGTTACATATGTAAAAAACGATGAAAGAGAGCAGTAGCTTATGTCCGTTTATGCAGGGAGAAAATGCCGCGACTGAAAGCATTTTTATAAATGTAATAAGTGAATTCACCTCTTGAGTTGACACTTAGACCATCTTACATAGATGTAAAGGTGTTCCGGAGATTCCGTTAACTTGAATGAAGTGAACTGTATACGTCTGTGTATATAGTTAACAAGGGTGGTAACGCGACTAATCCTCGTCCCTTTTTTGGGAGGAGGTTTTTTTATTTGTCATTTTTTACGTTAAAAGGAGGAATAAGTGATGAAAGAACGTTTACAAGAACTTCAACAAGAAGCAATTGCAAAAGTCGAAGCAGCAAGTGCTTTAAAAGAATTAAACGACGTACGCGTAGCTTATTTAGGAAAGAAAGGCCCTATCACAGAAGTACTTCGCGGTATGGGAAAACTTTCAGCTGAAGAGCGTCCTGTAATGGGAGCACTTGCAAATGAAGTGCGTGAAGCTATTGCATCTAAAATTGAAGAAAAACAAACGGCGTTAGAAGCAGCTGAGGTAGAGCGTAAACTTGCTTCAGAAACAATCGACGTAACGCTGCCAGGACGCCCTGTTAAAGCAGGTACGCATCACCCGCTAACGAGCGTGGTTGAAGAAGTAGAAGATTTATTCTTAGGGATGGGCTATGAAGTAGCAGAAGGACCGGAAGTAGAGCAGGACTACTATAATTTCGAAGCGCTGAACTTGCCAAAAGGTCACCCAGCACGTGATATGCAAGATACGTTCTATATTACGGAAGAAACGCTTCTTCGTACGCATACATCAACTGTTCAAGCTCGTGTTATGAACAAGAATGAAGGCAAAGGACCTGTTAAAATTATCTGCCCAGGTAAAGTGTACCGCCGCGATGACGATGATGCTACGCATTCTCATCAATTCATGCAAATTGAAGGTCTTGTAGTAGACGAAAACATTCGTATGAGCGATTTAAAAGGCACGCTTGAAGTATTTGTGAAAAAGATGTTCGGTGCAGACCGTGAAATTCGTCTTCGTCCAAGTTTCTTCCCATTCACTGAGCCGTCTGTAGAAGTAGACGTATCGTGTGCAAAATGTGGAGGTAAAGGCTGTAATGTATGTAAACAAACAGGCTGGATTGAAATTTTAGGAGCTGGCATGGTTCATCCAAATGTTCTTGAAATGGCTGGATACGATTCAACTAAATATCGTGGTTTTGCTTTTGGAATCGGTGTAGAGCGTATTGCTATGTTAAAACACGGCGTGGATGATATTCGTCATTTCTATACAAATGATGTTCGTTTCTTAGATCAATTTAAACAAGTATAAAGGAGGGACTACGATGTTTGTATCTTATCGTTGGTTACAAGAGTATGTTGACTTATCAGGCGTAAGGGCAGAAGAGTTAGCAGATAAAATCACAAAAAGTGGAATTGAAGTTGAAGGTGTAGAAAACTTAAATAAAGGCATCAGCGGAGTGGTAATTGGTCACGTTGTAGAACGTGAACAGCATCCGAATGCTGATAAATTAAGCCGCTGTCAAGTAGATCTTGGCGGAGGAGAAATCGTTCAAATCGTGTGCGGAGCACCGAACGTGGCACAAGGTCAAAAAGTAGCGGTTGCAAAAGTGGGAGCTGTACTTCCAGGTAACTTTAAAATCAAGCGTGCTAAGCTTCGCGGTGAAGAATCGAACGGTATGATTTGTTCTCTTCAAGAGCTTGGCATTGAAAGCAAGCTTGTGGCAAAAGATTATCAAGAAGGTATCTTCGTGTTCCCAAGCGATGCTGAAGTAGGAGCGGATGCACTAGATGCATTAAACTTAAACGATGAAGTATTAGAACTAGGGCTAACACCAAACCGGTCAGACTGCTTAAGTATGTTAGGTGTAGCACATGAAGTGGCTGCTATTTTACGTCGTGAAGTGAAGTATCCGTCAGTAAACGTGCAAACGTCTGATGAGCAAGCAGCTGATTATATTTCCGTTAAAGTAGAGGCAAAAGAAGACAATCCGCTTTACGTAGCGCGCGTTGTGAAAAACGTAAAAATTGCTCCGTCACCATTATGGATGCAAACGCGTTTAATGGCAGCGGGTATTCGACCTCATAACAACGTTGTTGATATTACCAACTATATTTTGCTTGAATACGGCCAGCCGCTGCATGCTTTTGACTATGATCGTCTTGGTTCAAAAGAAATTGTTGTACGTCACGCGTCAGAAGGCGAAAAGTTTGTAACACTTGATGATCAAGAGCGCGTATTAAAAGACAATCAGCTTGTCATTACAAACGGCAGTGAGCCGGTAGCTCTTGCAGGTGTAATGGGCGGAGCGAACTCCGAAGTAAAAGACGATACGGTAAATGTTCTCATTGAATCAGCTTACTTCAAAGGCTTAACGGTTCGCCAAGCTTCAAAAGACCACGGTCTTCGCAGTGAGGCAAGCGCTCGTTTTGAAAAAGGAATTGATCCTAACCGTACGCGTGTAGCTGCTGACCGCGCAGCAGAATTAATGGCTGAATACGCTTCAGGTGAAGTGGTAAGCGGTACTGTAGAAGTAGATACACTAACTGTGGAACCTGCTGTTGTAGCTGTGTCACTTGGACGTATTAACGATGTGCTTGGTACAGAGCTATCAATGGAAAAAGTACAAGACATTATGAACCGTCTTCAATTTGAAAACAAAGTGGAAGACGAAACCATTGTTGTAACAGTGCCAACTCGTAGAGGCGATATTACAATTGAAGAAGATATCGTCGAGGAAGTAGCGCGTATGTATGGCTATGACAACCTTCCTACAACGCTTCCTGTGACAGTGGCAACTCCAGGAAAACTAACAGAGTATCAGCTTGGACGCCGTAAAGTTCGCCGTTTCTTAGAAGGTGCGGGATTAGCACAAACGACAACATATTCGCTAACGAGCGCTGAAAAAGCTACTCAGTTTGCACTAAATGCAACAAGTACGATTGGTTTAGCAATGCCGATGAGTGAAGATCGCAGTATCCTTCGTCAAAGCTTAGTGCCTCATTTGCTAGAAGCAGTGAAGCATAATAATGCTCGTCAGTCGGATTCTATTGCGCTATACGAAACAGGCTCAGTGTTCTTATCTAAAGGTGAAGGAGAATTACCGGATGAGCAGGAGCGCGTAGCTGGTGCAATCACGGGTCTATGGCATGCTCACGGCTGGCAAGGTGAAAAGAAAGTCGTTGATTTCTATGTGATTAAAGGTGTACTAGAAGGGTTATTTGCACAGCTTGGTTTGGAGAAACGAATCTCATATGCTCCCGTTAAAAAAGACGGTATGCACCCTGGACGTACAGCGGCTGTATGGCTAGATGAAAAAGAAATTGGATACGTAGGTCAAGTTCATCCTGTTGCTCAGAAACAGTATGGTCTTCGTGAAACATACGTATTTGAATTACACCTTCAAGAGCTATTAGCTGCAGATGTCGAAGAAGTTCGTTATTCAGCTATTCCAAGATTCCCATCTATTACACGTGATATTGCACTTGTGGTAGATAAAAACGTTCTTGCAGGAGAAGTTCAGCGCGTCATCTATACGACGGGCGGAGAACTTTTAAAAGACGTGACGGTATTTGATCTATATGAAGGCGAGCGTATGGAAGAAGGCAAGAAATCTGTAGCTTTCTCTTTACGTTACTTAGATCCTGAACGTACATTAACAGATGAAGAAGTAGCAAAAGCACATGGTGCAGTGTTAGAAGCTGTAGAAAAAGAATTTGGTGCAACGCTTCGTTCATAAGAATAAGAAAAGAGATGTGGATTTCCACATCTCTTATTTTTTAGCTAATTTTAAAGCTTTTTCTGTATTAGCAAAATGAATTTTAGCTAAAGAATTCAGCGCATTGACGCCATGTTTCTTAATAATTTTAGCAGCAGCGATATCAACTTGTGCGCCAGCTCCGCGAGGAATAACCATCCCGGTCTTTTCCGTCAGCAAATCCATTTGTTTTAAAAATGCGTATCTGGCAATAATGGAAGCAGCAGCTACAGATAAATGAACGCTTTCTCCTTTTGTACTGAAAAAGACATTTTCTTTGATAATCTCTTTTTCCTTTACCACGTGTTTATAATAGGTGTTTTTTTCGACAAACTGGTCAATTAAAATGGCATCGGGTTTTTCAGGATCCAATTTTTTTAACACGTTGGATAAAGCTTTGTTGTGCAATAGAGCTTTCATTTTACCTTGTGACATGCCTTTTTCTTGAAATGCATTATACTTTTCGTTATGTAAAACAAGCAAACTATAGGGAATAAACGAAACAAGCTGTTTGGCAATTTCAATAATTTTAGCATCCGTTAACTCTTTTGAATCTCGTACTCCTAATTCTTTTAACAAAGGAAGCTGCTCTTTTTGAACATAGGCAGCAACTACGGTCATAGGACCAAAATAATCTCCCGTCCCTACCTCGTCAGAACCGATGACCGATAGTGAGCTGAAGTTTGATGGGAGGTGTGAGACAGGAGCCTTTTTCGCAGCATTTAAAGAGCCTCCCCACTTAGCCGCTTCTGTTTCAGCTTCTTTTCCTTGAAAAAGTATTTTTCCAGAGCGGTACGCAGTGATAGAACAGCCGGAAGTTTTAGCCGAAAAAATACTTCCCTGCGGCAGTTTAGGCTGCAGATAGGATGTGTAATGAAGCTTCATTTTAGCTATTTGATCAGCTGATACCTTAATAACAGCATGTGACATAATGCTTCACTCCTTTCGGGGTATTTTAGTTTACTTTATAAGCACTATCCCTTATGATAGCTTAAATATAGATATGTTTCCATTGAAGTCTTCTTCGTGGTATGATAGGGATTAGGATTTTTCGTGGAACGGAGGATTTTCTCGTGTCAAGACAAGATAAAACACGTGCGACAGTTGACATCTTTGGTCAGCAGTACAGCATCGTCGGTAGCGAAAGTACAAGCCATATTCGACTTGTCGCCTCTATAGTGGATGAAAAAATGCGTGAAATCAGTACTAAAAACCCTTCTTTAGATATCAATAAATTAGCAGTATTAACAGCTGTGAATGCTGTACACGAATATATAAAACTGAAAGAAGACTATGAGAGACTTGAACAAAAACTTTATGGAAAAGAGGAATGACTGAGTCAATGCTTAATATCATTTTAATTATATTGCTTCTTTTAGGCTTTGTAACAGGTCTTAAAAGAGGATTTATTTTGCAGCTCATTCATATTGTCAGTTTTGCGGTTTCGTTTATCGTCGCTTATATGTTTAGTGGAGATTTGGCAAGCCGACTTCGCTTGTTGATTCCGTTTCCGGACAATATTCAGCAGCAAAGTGTCGCATCGTTTGTATTTGATTCTGGAACGATAGAAGACGCTTTTTATCGAATGATTGCATTTGCGATTTTATTTTTTGCTACTCACATTGTACTTCGCCTTGCAGGCTCTGTTTTAACGGCTTTAACCGAACTGCCAATTCTGCGCCAGTTAAATAAATGGGGCGGCGGTGCACTTGGATTCGTTGAAGTGTATATCATCATTTTTATTTTGTTATACATTGGAGCCGTGATTCCTGTAAGTGAAATTCAAACGCCAATTCAACAGTCTTCAATTGCAATCAATATCGTACAAAATACTCCATACTTATCGTCTGCGATTCAAGATTTGTGGACTCAGTATGGTGTAATGTAATGAAATTACAATAGCTTGTTGAGAGGGTGTGTCGAAAGTGTCATAATACTTTTGAGATACCCTCTTTTTTTATCGCAGTCTGATCTGCGGTTTTCACGAGGATAAAAGTATGTCTAGATGAAAATTTGAGAGAGTAAATATGTCACTCATCATGTTTTTGGAAGTTTCGTTATTATGATAATAGGCTGGTGAAAAGAGATGAATAAAAAGGATATTATTAAATTGTTAGAAATAATTGCTACATATATGGAATTAAAGGGAGATAACCCTTTTAAAATTTCCGCTTTTCGAAAAGCAGCTGCAGCGCTAGAAACGGACGAAAGAACGCTGACAGAGATTGAGGATTTTACCAAGCTCCAAGGGATTGGAAAAGGAACGGCTGCAGTCATTACAGAGTATATGGAAACAAATGAGTCAAGCGTATTAGAAGAACTAAAGCAAGAAGTTCCTGAAGGACTTATTCCTTTGCTTAAGCTGCCGGGGCTTGGAGGTAAAAAAATCGCTAAATTATATAAAGAGCTAGATATTCGAGATATGGAATCACTGCATCAGGCCTGTATGGAAAATCGAGTGCAGGGACTAAGCGGTTTTGGTAAAAAGACAGAAGAAAAAATTATCGCTGCTATTGAAGAGTTTGGGAAGCGTCCTGATCGTTTGCCTCTTGCTTTTATGCTTCCAATAGCGGAAGAAATTTTAGAAGCCCTTAAACAGATGCATAGCATTGAGCGTTTTTCTCAAGCAGGGAGCATTCGCCGCATGAGGGAAACCGTAAAAGATCTTGATTTTATTATTTCAACAGCTGAGCCTCATGCTGTCCGTGAACAGCTAGTATCGCTGCCAAATGTGAAGGATATCATTGCAAATGGAGATACAAAAGTATCAGTAACGTTAGCCTATGAGTACGATGTGTCTGTGGATTTTCGTCTTGTAGAAGATAAAGCGTTTGCCACAACGCTTCACCATTTTACAGGATCAAAAGATCATAATGTGCGTATGCGTCAATTAGCAAAAGAGCGCGGTGAAAAAATTAGCGAGTATGGCGTTGAAAATGCGGATACAGGCGAAGTTATGACTTTTGAGTCTGAACAAGCATTCTATGAACATTTTGGGCTGTCTTTTATTCCGCCGGAACTTCGTGAAGATGGAACCGAAGTAGATGCATTTATAAAGCCTCAAACGCTTGTGACCTACGGTGCCGTAAAAGGTGATTTGCATATGCACTCCACGTGGAGCGACGGGGCGTATTCGATTGAAGAAATGGCCGAAGCATGTCGCGCGCGAGGCTATGAGTACATGGCGATTACAGACCATTCTCAGTATTTAAAAGTAGCTAACGGTCTAACGCCTGAACGCATTCGTAAACAGCGTGAAGAAATTAATCGTTTAAACGCACAGTTCGATGATTTTACAATACTAGCAGGAATTGAAATGGATATTTTGCCTGATGCAACACTTGATTATGATGATGAACTGCTAGCTGAGCTAGATTTTGTTATTGCGTCCATTCACTCTAGTTTTTCGCAATCACGCGAAGAAATTATGAATCGCTTAAAGCAAGCGTTAAACAATGTTCATGTAGATTTAATCGCTCATCCGACCGGTCGTTTGATTGGTCGCCGCAACGGATATGATGTAGATATTGATATGCTGATTGAATTAGCTAAAGAAACAAAAACGGCTCTTGAACTAAACGCGAATCCAAACCGTTTAGATCTAGCTGCTGAGCACATAAAAAAAGCCCAAGAGGCAGGAGTTAAAATTGCTATTAATACAGATGCTCACAATATAGACATGCTAGAGCATATGGAAATTGGAATATCTACGGGAATTAAAGGCTGGCTTAAACCAGAAACGGTATTAAATACGTATAGCCTCAAAAAATTAACCGCCTTTTTAAATCGACATAAATAAGCAACAGGAGGAATCAGTTTTGCAATCACGTATTTTTCATGTACTAGAGTTTAATAAAGTTAAGGAACAGCTTCAGAAAAAAGTAGCTTCTTCTTTAGGCCGAGAAAAAGTAGCGAATTTGATTCCCTCGACTCAGTATGAAGAAGTAGTTAAATGGCAGGAAGCAACAGATGAAGCTACAACCGTGCTGCGATTGCGTGGCAACGTACCGCTAGGGGGCATTTTTGACGTTCGACCTAGCGTGAAGCGCGCTGAAATTGGGGGAACGCTAAGCTCTAATGAACTTCTTGATGTAGCAAGCACTATTTATGCTGCAAGACAAGTCAAGCAATTTATCGAGCAAGTAGTGGAAGACGAAGATTTACAGCTTTCAATTATAACTGAACATATCGAAAAACTAATGCCTCTTCCTGAGGTAGAACAAACAATTAAAATGAGTATTGATGAGAATGGCACAGTGCTAGACGGTGCAAGCGACCAGCTAAGAGGCATTCGTCAAAAACTTCGCTCAACGGAGTCTCGTATTCGAGAAAAGCTAGAGAGCCTTATTCGCTCCTCGTCTGCTCAAAAAATGTTGTCAGATGCAATTGTTACCATTCGAAACGAACGTTTTGTTATTCCTGTTAAGCAAGAATATCGCAGTGCGTATGGAGGCATTGTGCACGATCAATCTTCATCCGGAGCAACTTTATTTATTGAGCCTCAGGCGATTGTGACGTTAAACAATGAGCTTCAAGAAGCAAAAGTAAAAGAAAAACAAGAAATTGAGCGTATTCTCATTGCTTTAACTGTTCAGGTAGCGGAAGTGGCAAATGAACTCCGTCAAAACGTTTATCTGTTAGGTGAGCTGGACTTCATGTTTGCTAAAGGGCGCTATAGCCATGAGCTAAAAGCTTCAAAACCTAAAATGAACGATCGAGGCTATATTAAGTTAGTGAAGGCAAAACATCCTCTTATTGCACAGGAAGATGTCGTTGCGAATGATATTGAGCTAGGTGATCAATATACGTCCATCGTTATTACAGGGCCAAATACCGGCGGTAAAACCGTAACGTTAAAAACACTTGGATTATTTACGTTAATGGCTCAAGCAGGTTTGCAGATTCCTGCGCTGGATGGATCGGAAATGGCTGTGTTTAAACACGTATTTGCTGATATTGGAGATGAGCAGTCGATTGAACAAAGTTTGAGTACCTTTTCATCTCATATGGTCAACATTGTAGATATTTTACAAAAAGTAGATCACGAAAGTCTGGTCTTGTTCGATGAATTGGGAGCAGGAACGGATCCTCAAGAAGGTGCAGCGCTTGCGATTTCGATTTTAGATCAAGTATATGAAAGAGGCGCTCGCGTAGTTGCGACTACTCACTATCCTGAATTAAAAGCGTACGGCTATAATCGTGAAGGAGTGGTCAATGCTAGCGTAGAGTTCGATATTGAAACATTGAGCCCTACTTACAAGCTGCTGATTGGTGTACCGGGCCGAAGCAATGCTTTTGAGATTTCAAAACGTTTAGGTTTAAGTGCTGAAGTAATTGAACGTGCCAAAGGCTATATTGGCTCAGAAACAAATAAAGTAGAAAATATGATTGCCTCTCTTGAAGATAGCCGCCGTCAATCTGAACACGAGCTAGAAGAAGCTGAAGAACTAAGAAAAGAGGCTCAGAAGCTTCATAAAGAATTACAGAGTCAGATTATTGAGTTTAATGAAAAACGAGATAAGCTGTACGAAAAAGCTGAAGAAAAAGCTCAAGCCACAGTTAAAGCAGCATCTGAAGAAGCAGAGAAAATCATTAGCGATTTGCGTAAAATGAGTCAAAAAAATCATGCGCTTGTAAAAGAGCATGAATTGATTGAGGCGCGTAAGCGTCTAGAAGATGCAGTTCCAACTCTTGAAAAAAGTAAAAAGAAACCGGCTGTGCCGAAAAAACAAGAGCGCACTCTTCAAGCTGGAGATGAAGTGAAAGTCTTAAGCTGGGGACAAAAAGGAACGCTTGTGGAACGAGTAAGCAATAATGAATGGCAAGTACAAATGGGAATTATGAAAATGAAGGTGAAAGAAAAAGACCTCGAATATATCAGTTCTCCAAAACCTGTAGAAACGAAGCCGCTTGCTACGGTAAAAGGAAAAGATTATCATGTAAATCTAGAACTGGATTTAAGAGGAGAGCGCTATGAAAATGCGCTGATTCGAGTTGAAAAATATATTGATGATGCTTTATTAGCCAACTATCCGCGCGTTTCGATTATCCACGGTAAAGGAACTGGAGCTCTTCGTAAAGGTGTACAGGAATATTTGAAAAATCATCGTTCTGTCAAAAATATTCGTTTCGGAGAAGCTTCTGAAGGAGGTTCTGGCGTTACGGTTGTGGAATTTAAATAAAAGAACGCTGAAATAAAGGTGTCAGTCGATGCGCTGAACAAGCATATATGAAGATAGAAAATCCGACATGGCTCATGGACTATGCTGGGTTTTCTATCTCTTTTAAGAACGATACAAGTAAAGGAAAGAGACCTGTCAGTTCATTGCGTGGAGCGTAATATAAATTAGGAGTGATGCAAAAATGAGGGATTTTTGGAAAGACCCGTATATTGAATCCGCCGCTTATTACAGCGTGGTTGTCTTGAGCATTGTCGTCTTTCTTGTTGTGTTTGAGCTCGTTACTAAGTATAAGAATTGGGAAGAGATTCAAAAAGGAAATATGGCTGTTGCGATGGCAACAGGTGGGAAAATATTTGGATTAGCTAATATTTTTCGCTATTCAATTGAGCATAACGACAATTTGTTAAGAATGCTCGGATGGGGAATATATGGATTCGTTCTTTTACTAGTCAGCTATTTTATTTTCGAATTTTTGACGCCGAAATTTCGAATCGATGATGAAATTGAACAAGATAACAGAGCCGTTGGGTTTATTTCACTTGTTATTTCAATCGGTATGTCCTATGTAATAGGAGCAGGGATAGGATAGGAGAGAGTGATGGAGAAGTTAGCGAAAATTTTACTCGTTTTATGCGGAGTGTTTATGCTTATTGGTCTTATCTATTTATCTATATAGCTTTTCCTAACATTATGATGACAGCAAAAAAGCTGGCCTTCAAGCAGGTCAGCTTTTTTATGATTACTTCCATACGTCTTCAGCAATTGAAATCACGTGCTTTACTTTATCCCACTGCTGCTCTTCAGTAAGTAAATTTCCTTCTTCTGTAGAAGCAAATCCGCACTGGGGACTTAAACAAATTTGATCAAGAGAAACAAATTCTGCCGCTTCAGCAATTCGTTTTTTCACTGCTTCAGGATCTTCTAAATCTCCAAATTTTGATGTGATAAGACCAAGGACAATCTGAAGATCATCTCGCTTTACATGTCGAAGAGGTTCGAATCCTCCTGAGCGTTCATCATCAAATTCTAAAAATAGTCCATCTACGTTTAACTGACTGAAAATAGCTTTTGACGCATTTTCATATCCGCCGCTTGCTGTATAAGTAGACTGGAAATTCCCTCTGCAAATATGCATTGTAATGACCATATCATCTGGCTTATGCGCAATGGATTCATTGATCGCATCCGTAAAACGTTTCAGTAATTCTTGGGGGGTGAAACCTTTTGAAGCGATTTGTTCTTGTCCTTTTTCTGAGAAAAAGACTGCCCACGCAGTATCATCTAACTGTAAATAGCGGCATCCGGCATCATAAAATGCTTGAATGGCTTTTTGATATGTTTTAACTAAATCAGCAAAAAATACATCCGTATCCGAGTAAGCAGACTCTTCAATATGACCTCTGAAAAACAGCATATTAGGACTTGGAATGGTGAACTTAGCTACGTGTTCTTTTCCAGCAGCTTGATGAAGAAATTTATAATCTTCAATCATAGGGTGGTGATTAAAATCTAGTTTTCCAGTCACTTTGATGCCGTGAGCTTTTGTTTGGACTCCGTGAAACTGAATTCCCGTCTCTGCTTCGTAAAGTTCTACGCCAACAAGCTCTGACAGAAAATCAAAGTGCCACCACGCACGGCGAAACTCACCGTCTGTGACGGCTTTTAATCCAATTTGTTTTTGCTTTTCTACGAGTTTACGAATTTCTTCATCTTCAATTGCTCGAAGCTGTTTCTTTGTCATTTCCCCGTTTTCCACTTGTAATCGTGCTTGCTTGATACGCTCGGGACGCAAAAAGCTTCCAACGTGATCTGCTTTAAACGGTCCTTTAGTCAATGTTGTTGTCAATTCATACAGCTCCTTAAAAAAATCTAATTTTTATTATATACAAAAAATTCGGATAATGTACAGGGGTAAATCCAATTTTTATTTATTACGCTGCAGGATGAAAGAGTGATTAGGTAGGAAAGAGAACATTGAATAACGATTGCATCTAAAAAAAGAATGAACTATAATTTTAATTAGAAAATTCTAATTTTTTATTTTTTTTTGAGGGAGAGGATGCGTGTGGAATCCACCGAAAAGATATGGCTTTCTCAATATCCGGATGAAATACCTGCTATGCTTCATTATGAACAAAAAAATTTAGCACAGCTTTTTGAAGAGGCAGTTCAAAAGGATCCTAAAAAAAGCGCAATCTATTTTCTAGGGAAAAAAATGACGTTTTCCCAGCTGCATCAAGATTCTCTAAAGCTGTCATCTTACCTTATTGAACTGGGATTAAAAAGAGGGGATAGAGTAGCCATTATGCTTCCAAATTGCCCTCAAGCAGTAATTTCCTTTTATGCTGTTCTTCTTGCCGGAGGAGTAGTGGTTCAAACAAATCCTTTGTATACGGAAAGAGAGTTAGAGTATCAGCTTAATGATTCAGAAGCGACCATGATTATTGCACTCGATTTGCTATATCCGCGTGTAGTAAAAATGAAAGCGTTAACAAAAGTGAAACACGTAGTCATCACCTCTATTCAAGATTATCTCCCATTTCCCAAAAACATAATGTATCCATTTATTCAGCGCAAGCAGCAGAAGATAAGCGTGGATGTGAGTCATACGGAGACTACTCATTTATTTAAACGTATTATAAATGAATCCACTCCCGCAGTATGTAACGCTGAGGGAATTTCAGACGAAGATATCGCGATTTTACAATACACCGGGGGAACAACAGGTTTTCCAAAAGGAGTCATGCTTACTCATAAAAACTTGGTAGCCAATGCAACAATGTGTTCACATTGGTTATACCGCTGCAGGCATGGAGAAGAAAAAGTGCTTGGAATTATTCCATTTTTTCATGTGTATGGTTTAACAACGGTTCTTGTTCTATCGGTTTTGCAAAACTATGAGATGGTTCTTCTGCCTAAATTTGATGCAAAAACGACGCTCAAAACCATCCATAAGCAGCAGCCTACTTTATTTCCAGGTGCTCCGACAATTTACATCGCATTATTAAATCATCCTGATTTAGCAAAATACAACCTATCTTCCATTGATTCATGTATGAGCGGTTCGGCTCCCCTTCCTGTAGAAGTGCAGGAGCAGTTTGAAAAGATCACCGGAGGTAAACTGGTAGAAGGGTATGGATTAACAGAAACCTCTCCTGTTACTCATGCTAATTTTCTTTGGGAAGAGAGAATACCAGGAAGCATTGGAGTGCCTTGGCCAGACACGGATGCCAAAATTCTCTCGTTTGAAACAGGTAAAGAAGCTGCTGTAAGCGAAGTAGGAGAAATTGCGGTTAAAGGTCCTCAGGTCATGAAAGGATACTGGAAGCAGCCTGAAGAAACGGAGGCTGTTATGCGAGACGGATGGTTGCTAACAGGTGATGTTGGCTATATGGATGATAAAGGTTATTTTTATGTAGTAGACCGAAAGAAAGATATTATTATTGCCGGGGGATATAATATCTATCCTCGAGAAGTTGAAGAAGTATTATATGAGCATGAAAAAATTCAAGAAGCTGTAGTAGTAGGTGTTCCTGACCCATATAGAGGAGAAACGGTGAAGGCTTACATTGTATTGAAAAATGGTGTAAGATGTACTGAAGAAGAGCTAAATGAGTTTTCCAGAAAGTATTTAGCTGCTTATAAAGTTCCGCGCCTTTATGAATTTCGAAATGAGCTTCCCAAAACAGCGGTCGGTAAGATTCTGCGACGAGCGCTGATTGATGAAGAAAATGAAAAGCATAAAAAGGCGACGTAATCGATCGTCGCCTTTGATTTTTTTACTGAAACATAATTGACAGATACTTGCGGTTTCTTTATTATAAAGATATGAATGAATAATCATTCATATTTTAAAGGAGCGTATAAGATTGAGAAGAAATAAGCCAAAGTATAAACAGATTATCGATGCAGCTGTAGTAGTAATAGCAGAAAACGGATACCACAATGCTCAGGTTTCTAAAATTGCTAAGCAGGCTGGAGTTGCAGACGGTACGATATATTTATATTTTAAAAACAAAGAAGATGTCTTAATTTCTTTGTTTCAAGAGAAGATGGGACAATTTGTAGAAAAAATTTATGAAGAACTGGCGGGAATTGAAACCGCGGCAGAAAAACTTCATGTGTTAATTGACAAACATTTTTCGTTTCTAGCAGAGGATCATCATTTAGCTACAGTGACACAGCTCGAACTGCGTCAATCGAACAAAGATTTAAGATTGAAAATTAATGATGTATTAAAAGATTATCTGACTCTCATTGATTCTATTTTGCAGACAGGAATCGAAACGGGTGAGTTTTCTGAAAATATAGATATTCGTCTTGCGCGACAGATGATTTTTGGAACGATTGATGAAACTGTCACAACATGGGTAATGAACGATCATCGATATGGTCTAATAGAATCGGTAGATAAAGTCCATTCCCTGCTGTTAAACGGCTGCAGCGGCTCATAATCGTAAGTGAGCCTGCTGCTCCCCTGCGAGGGGAAAAAGCGCAAGGTAATGAAAATAGAAAGAAAGGGTGGCGTAAACAAATGGAGATTATCCAGGTTGAAACTGTTGATGCAATAAGCTTCATTACGTTAAATAGACAACCTGCTAACGCTTTGTCTCAAGCTTTATTAAAAGATCTTTCAAGTGTTTTGAAACATTTGGAAGATAGTAAAGAGACAAGGGTTATCGTTATTAAAGGTGAAGGGAAATTTTTTTGTGCCGGAGCTGATATAAAAGAATTCACATCACTTCAGCAGGAAAAAGAATACGAGAAGCTTGCTGTTAACGGTCAAGAGCTCTTTGAGTATATTGAAAATTACCCAAAACCAGTGATTGCAGCTATTCATGGAGCTGCTTTAGGCGGAGGATTGGAGCTTGCTATGAGCTGCCATATCCGTTTGGTAACAGAAAACGCTAAGCTGGGCTTGCCTGAGCTTCAGTTAGGAATTATACCAGGGTTTGGAGGAACTCAGCGATTGCCTCGTTATGTAGGAGTTCATAAGGCTTGTGAGATGATGCTGACAAGTGATCCAATATCCGGAAGCGAGGCAGTGGAGTTAGGATTGGCAAATGCAGCTTTTGAAGAAAGTCAGCTTATCAATGAAACATTTTTACTTGCTAGAAAAATTGCCAAAAAAAGCCCAATCTCTGTTAAAGCTACCTTGCAGCTGCTTCAGCATGTAAAAACAGATGCTTACTACAGCGGCATTAAAAAAGAAGCGCAGTTTTTTGGAAGCGTATTCAAAAGCCGGGATGCTCAAGAAGGCGTAGCCGCTTTTATTGAAAAGCGCCAGCCTAAATTTTTAGGAAAATAAGCTTAGGAGGGGAATTGAATGAATATTTACGTGTTAGTAAAAAGAACATTCGATACAGAGGAGAAACTTTCATTAAAAAATGGTCAAATTGTTGAAGATGGGGCTGAATTCATTATTAATCCTTACGATGAGTATGCAGTTGAAGAAGCTATTCAGCTAAAGGAAAAGCATGGCGGGGAGATTACGGTCGTGAGTGTAGGAGGGGAAGAATCAGAAAAAGAACTCCGAACAGCTTTGGCTATGGGAGCAGATAAAGCGGTTTTAATCAATACGGAAGATGACATAGAAGATGGCGATCAGTACACGACTTCTAGGCTGCTGGCACAGTACTTAAAAGAACAATCTCCTGACTTGATTTTGGCAGGAAACGTAGCGATTGACGGAGGTTCGGGCCAAGTGGGACCGCGCGTAGCAGAACAGTTAGAAATCCCTTATATCACGACCATTACAAAATTGGATATCGAAGGTGAAAAAGTAACTGTTGTACGCGATGTGGAAGGTGATTCCGAGGTTATTGAAACGTCGCTTCCTCTTTTAGTAACAGCTCAGCAGGGACTTAACGAACCTCGCTATCCATCTCTTCCAGGGATTATGAAAGCGAAGAAGAAACCGTTGGTTGAAGTGGAATTGGATGATTTAGATTTAGATGAAGATGATGTAGAAGCAAAAACAAAGACAATTGAAATTTATTTGCCTCCGAAAAAAGACGCAGGACGCGTATTACAAGGAGATATAAAAGATCAAGTGACAGAACTGGTCAATTTACTGCATAAAGAAGCAAAAGTCATTTAATAAGTCAAAACAATGGGGGTATTGCAATGGGACGCAAAGTGTTAGTTCTAGGAGAAGCACGTGATGGGGGATTACGAAACGTATCGTTTGAAGCGATTTCCGCAGCATCTACTGTAGCTGACGGTGGAGAAATTGTTGCAGCGTTAGTAGGAAAGAACGTAAAAGCTTTAAGTGAAGAGCTTATTGCGTACGGAGCAAATAAAGTTGTTGTGACGGAGCATGAAGATTTAGCTGCTTATACATCAGATGGTTACGCTCAGGCGTTATTAGCCATCATTGAAAGTGAACAGCCTGAAGCTATCGTATTTGGCCATACGGCTCTTGGCAAAGACCTAGCGCCAAAACTGGCAGCTCGCTTAGACAAAGGACTTATTTCCGATGTGACGGATGTAGAAGTTGGAGGGGATCAAGTAGTCTTCACCCGCCCAATTTATTCTGGTAAAGCATTTGAAAAGAAAATCATGACCGATGCTTTTACGTTTGTCACGATTCGTCCAAATAATATTTCACCGCTTGCAAAAGAAGAGGGACGTACAGGCGATGTAGAGGATTTAAATGTTGAAATCAAAAACCTGCGTACAGTTGTAAAAGAAGTTGTACGGAAAGCAACGCAAGGGGTTGATTTATCCGAAGCAAAAGTCGTGATTGCAGGTGGTCGAGGTGTAAAAAGCACGGAAGGTTTTGGACCTCTCCAAGAACTAGCGGACGTGTTAAATGGAGCTGTTGGGGCATCTCGCGGAGCGTGCGATGCAGATTACTGCGACTATTCTCTTCAGATCGGTCAGACGGGCAAAGTAGTCACACCAGATTTATACATTGCCTGCGGAATCTCAGGAGCCATTCAGCATTTGGCCGGCATGTCAAATTCAAAAATTATTGTTGCCATTAACAAAGATCCTGAAGCGAATATTTTTAAAGTAGCTGATTACGGAATCGTTGGAGATTTATTTGAAGTGGTGCCTCTACTAACGGAAGAATTTAAAAAGCTGAAAGTACAGTCTGCGTAAGAGGCTGGGACAAAAGGATTTTAGACGAAGTGAAAAACGAACCATTGATCAAGATGTTTGATTAGTGGTTCGTTTTTTTGTTGGGGTAAACTTTATGTGTGTGGGTCTTTCTAGCAGTTGATTTCTGTGCCAGACTCCCGGGGAAAGCGAAGTCTTGCATAGAAATCAACTGCGGTGGCACAAGCGGTTCAGCCTTTGTATACTATTTGTTCACCTTTAGATGGAATTCATTTCGTTATGTCTCAACCTCACGGAAAACGAAATTTTCTACGTATGTTTTTATGTGAATTGTACAAACTAGAGCGGAGAATAAACAGTATAAATGTAAGCAAAAAGTTAGCAAACCTTATTTGAAGGTGATATACTGTGAGTAGAATTTGGATATTGCATATATTTAGGAGGAATTAAAATGGCTATTGCACATGCTACAGATAAAAACTTTACAGATGAAATTAAATCAGGCCTAGTGCTTGTTGACTTTTGGGCACCATGGTGCGGACCTTGTAAAATGATTGCTCCAGTTCTTGAAGAAATTGATGGCGAACTTAACGATAAAGTTAAAATCGTGAAAGTAGACGTTGATGAAAACCAAGAAACAGCTGGAAAATTTGGTGTTATGAGTATCCCAACTTTAGTATTATTTAAAGATGGAGAGAAAGTTGACCAAGTAGTTGGTTTCCAACCAAAAGAAGCATTAACAGAATTAATTAATAAACACGCGTAAGTCAAAACCTAGCTCAGGCTAGGTTTTTTCTTTTTCTCCACTTTTTCTCTTTTTGGAATACTTTTATTTAGCGAATATGCGTTCGTTTGTTTTATACTAGATGTAAGGAACACCGTCATAAATCCGGCTTATGTGCATGTATTGTAAAGCAGGAAAGAATGTAGGTTACGCTTCATAAGCGAATGTATAGATGGACAGAGTAAGAGAAGAGGAAGGAGAAAAGTATGAATGATTATTTAAAAGAAAAGCTGGCTATTTTACCGGATCAGCCCGGCTGCTACTTGATGAAAGATAAATATGGAACGGTCATTTACGTAGGAAAAGCAAAAGTATTAAAAAATCGAGTGCGCTCCTACTTTACCGGATCTCATGACGGAAAGACGCTTCGACTTGTAAACGACATTGTCGACTTTGAATATATCGTCACATCTTCTAATTTAGAAGCGCTTATTTTAGAAATGAATTTAATTAAAAAGCATGATCCAAAATACAATATTATGCTTAAAGATGATAAGGGCTATCCCTTTATTAAGATTACAGCTGAAAAACAGCCCCGCCTTGTTATTACAAGAAAAATAAAAAAAGATAAAGGGAAATACTTCGGTCCTTATCCTAACGTCCAAGCTGCAAATGAAACCAAGCGGCTTCTTGATCGCATTTATCCACTAAGAAAGTGCTCTACCATGCCAGACAGACCTTGTTTGTATTACCATATCGGGCAATGTCTAGCTCCTTGCGTAAAAGAAGTAAAAGAAGAGCAAAACAAACAAATTATTGAAAATATCACGCGGTTTTTAAATGGTGGATATGAGCATGTCAAAACAGAGTTAACTGAAAAAATGTTAAAAGCTTCAGAAGAACTTGACTTTGAACGGGCTAAAGAATATCGAGATCAAATTGCTCATATTGAAGCGACAATGGAAAAGCAAAAAGTAACGTTTAATGATTTTGTTAATCGAGATGTGTTTGGCTATTCTTATGATAAAGGCTGGATGTGTGTTCAAGTTTTCTTTATTCGCCAAGGGAAATTAATTGAGCGAGAAGTTTCTATGTTTCCTTTTTATAAAGAGCCAGAAGAAGATTTCTTAACTTTTATCGGTCAGTTTTATGCCAAAAATATTAAGCCAAAAGAAGTGCTGGTTCCAGCAACGATTGATGCAGAGTTAGCTGAGAAATTAGTAGAAGTAGAGGTTCAGCATCCAAAGCGAGGCAAAAAGAAAGAATTAGTAGAACTTGCGTGTAAAAATGCAAAAATTGCGCTCGGTGAAAAATTCTATTTAATTGAACGAGATGAAGAGCGCACGGTCGGCGCAGTTGAACGGTTAGGAGAAGAGCTTGGAATTGCAGCGCCTTACCGGATTGAAGCATTTGATAACTCAAATATTCAAGGGACAGATCCCGTTTCTGCGATGATTGTTTTTGTTGATGGGAAACCGGAAAAGAAAGAATATCGCAAATATAAAATTAAGACCGTAAAGGGACCAGATGATTACAGTTCCATGAGAGAAGTCGTTCGCAGACGGTATTCCAGAGCGTTAAAAGAAGGTCTTCCGCTTCCAGATTTAATTGTTGTAGATGGAGGCAAAGGGCATTTAGCTGCAGTACAGGACGTTCTCGAAAATGAATTGGGACTTTTAGTGCCTACAGCAGGTCTTGTCAAAGATGATAAGCACAGAACCTCCAACCTGATGATTGGTGAGCCTCCTCAAATCATACCGCTTGAACGCAATAGTCAAGAATTTTATTTGCTTCAGCGAATTCAAGATGAAGTTCACCGCTTTGCGATTACCTTCCACCGTCAAGTGCGCTCTAAGTCCGCTTTTCAGTCTGTTCTGGACGACATTCCGGGAGTGGGAGAAAAGCGTAAAAAAGCTTTGTTAAAGTATTTTGGTTCGGTGAAAAAATTGAAAGAAGCAACGGTTGATGATATTCGAAATTCAGGTGTTCCTCAAAACATCGCTGAAAAAATTTATGAAACATTGCAAAAATAGTCTTGAAATAATAGAAAATATTTGATAAGCTATTAACTAATTTCATACGACACTTCATCAAATGAAGTGAAGATAGAGGTGCAAATTTAATCAGTACGTATCAGGAAGGGTATGAGCTCTTATGAATGATGCGGAAAGGGAAATTTGCCGAAGTGAACATTACCTCATAGTAATGATTGCTGGTTCTGCGTTGAATAAACGTAGGATTGTCAAGATGTAGATTCTTGGAGAGCTATCTCACGGCAGTGGACGGTTATGTTTTATAATTTTCGTTCGTTAAGCAATGAGAGCTCATCTCATTGCTTTTTTTATTGTCTGAGTAAAAAAATTTAGCTTCTCATCATCCTGCATATGCAAATTTATTGAAAAGGAATGAACAAAATTATGGCATTAATCGTTCAAAAATTTGGTGGAACATCTGTTGGTTCTGTTGAACGTATCCAACATGTAGCAAACCGTGTTATTCAAGAAGCAGAGCGCGGTAACCAAGTAGTTGTTGTTGTATCGGCAATGGGCAAAACTACAGATGCACTGGTGAAATTAGCAAGTGATATTACGGACAGTCCAAGCAAACGCGAAATGGATATGCTTCTTACAACTGGAGAACAAGTAACGATTTCCCTGTTAACAATGGCTCTTCAATATAAAGGGTATGAAGCAACTTCGCTAACAGGTTGGCAAGCTGGTATCCAGACGGAAGCAGTTCACAGCAATGCACGAATCCAGCACATTGACACGACTCGTATTCAAAGCCAATTAGATAGAGGTCGAATCGTAGTAGTAGCTGGATTCCAAGGCTGTTCAGAAGATGGAAGCATTACAACATTAGGTCGAGGCGGCTCTGACACGACGGCAGTAGCTCTTGCCGCAGCATTAAAAGCTGCAAAATGTGATATTTATACAGACGTAACAGGAGTGTTTACGACAGATCCGCGCTATGTAGAAGATGCTCGTAAGCTTCACTCTATTTCATATGACGAAATGTTAGAATTAGCTAATTTGGGAGCAGGGGTGCTGCATCCGCGCGCCGTTGAGTTTGCAAAAAATTATCAGGTACCGCTAGAAGTGCGTTCAAGCTTAGAAAACGAGAATGGAACGATTGTTGAGGAGGAAGTTTCAATGGAACAAAACTTAGTCGTAAGAGGAATTGCGTTTGAAGATAATATTTCACGAGTGACAATTGAAGGGTTAAACAAAGAGTTGCAAACTCTTTCTACTATTTTTACAGCATTAGCAAAAGAACAGTTAAATGTGGACATTATTATTCAAAACGTAACGGCTAATAATCGTCTTTCTATCTCATTTTCTATTAAAACTGTAGACGTAGATGCCGCTCTTGCCGTCTTAAAAGAGTATAAATCTACTTTAGGATATACGCGTATTGAACATGAAAGCAGTCTGGCTAAAGTATCAATTGTCGGCTCTGGCATGATTTCTAATCCAGGCGTTGCAGCCGAAATGTTTGAAGTGCTGGCAGGAGAGAAAATTGAAGTGAAGATGGTCAGCACGTCTGAAATTAAAGTATCTACAGTTGTACCGCACGCTGATATGGTAAAAGCTGTTGAGACGCTTCACGTAGCATTTGAATTAGAAGAGCAGCAAGCAGTGCACGTATAAAGAAGAGAAAAAGACGTGGTATTTCCACGTCTTTTATATATACATATTTCCTATTTTTTATAACGCTCCGCACGCGTTTCGGTAGGTAAGATATCTTTTCGGTCCCACTGCACGGAAATCAGCACTTTTCCGTTCTTTTCTTTATGTGTTAAGTAGGCTTCTGTTAGGCAGTTGTTTTGACGCTGAATCTGTTCAGCTACAAATCCTGACTCAAGATGAAACGAACAAGTTTCCTGCTGAAATCTTTTGCTGACCACCTCACCTGATAACTCAAGCTCTAGTGAATATTTATCTTTTTTTGCAAGCGTCAGTGTTCCCCAGGAAGCTGCTTTAAAAAAAGCGACGATTTCATCCATTGTATTTAACGGGTATTTCCGCGCAAGGTGTTTTCCTGCCCAGTATGAAATGGTATTTGTTTCGTCTCCAAGAAGCTCTGGAATTAACACGTCACGCAAAAGGCTGTATCCGAAATATGAAACGTGATCAAGAGTTCTCTCTGTTTCAGCTGTGACATTAGGTTCTGATGTTTCCATCGTCTCTTCAAGTTCTTGCTGTGATTCTGTTTGTAAATTGCTCATGCTTTCCCCTCTTTCTTTACTACTATTATATACAAATCTAAAAAACCTCTCACGCATTTTTTTAATAAAATGTAAGAGGATCTTTATTATGGTAAAAAGAGTTAGATGTAAAGATAAAAAATCCATAATATACCTTTTAAAAGGGTACTTTTACCTGTGTAAATGTTTTGTGAACTTGTTTACAATAAAAGTATAAAGTAAACGCTTACTTAGTTGTGGCAAGCAATATTATAATAGAAAGAAAAAATCTGTAACATCAGTATAGTAAGCGGTAACAAATATAAAATTTTATAAATTTATATTTTATAGAAGATTTAAACATCTTGCCTTGACGCTCTTAATCGATGGGAGTAAAATTAACCTGTCACATACTTTATTAGGAAATGCAAAGGTTTTCATTTCCTGTATTCACGATTAATCTATTTGTCTAGTGGGAGTAAGAAAGTTCTTCACAAACTATGTTCATTTAACTAAGGGGGGTCTACGCAGATGGCGGCAAACAGAGAGTTTCAATATCGGAGAATCCATTCATTACTTGGGGTAATACCAATCGGGATTTTCTTAACACAGCATTTAGTTGTGAATCATTTCGCGACAAAGGGAGAAGAATCATTTAATCAAGCAGCTCACTTCATGGAGAGCTTACCTTTCCGCTATGCTCTAGAAATTTTCATTATTTTCTTACCAATCGTTTTTCACGCAATATACGGTCTTTACATCGCATTCACTGCTAAAACAAACGTTAACAACTATGGATTTTTCCGTAACTGGATGTTTATCCTTCAGCGTGTTTCAGGTGTAATCACACTTATCTTCATCACATGGCACGTATGGGAAACCAGAATACAAGCTGCGCTTGGAAAAGAAGTAGATTTTCAAATGATGGAACGAATTTTAAGCAACCCGGCAATGCTTGCATTCTACATAGTTGGTGTTGTATCTACGATCTTCCACTTTGCAAACGGTCTATGGTCATTTGGAGTTAGCTGGGGGTTAACTGTAACACCACGTTCTCAAAGAATTTCAACTTATGTGACATTAGCAATCTTCTTAGCACTTACATTTGTAGGTGTTCGTACATTATTCGCATTTGCATAAAATTAAGGTTTTGAAGGAGTGGGGTTCCGATGAGTAACGGAAAAATCATCGTAGTCGGTGGCGGTTTAGCTGGCTTGATGGCAACAATAAAAATTGCTGAGTCTGGCAAGCAAGTAGATTTATTTTCACTAGTTCCGGTAAAAAGATCTCACTCAGTTTGCGCGCAAGGTGGAATCAACGGAGCCGTAAATACGAAAGGTGAAGGGGATTCACCATGGGAACACTTTGATGACACAGTGTACGGCGGAGACTTTTTAGCCAACCAGCCACCTGTAAAAGCAATGTGTGAAGCAGCTCCTGGTATTATTCACTTACTTGACCGCATGGGTGTTATGTTTAACCGTACTCCTGAGGGTTTGTTAGACTTCAGACGATTTGGCGGGACGCAGCATCACCGTACGGCTTTTGCTGGGGCAACAACGGGTCAACAATTATTGTATGCATTAGATGAGCAGGTTCGTCGCTATGAAGTTGCCGGACTTGTGACAAAGTACGAAGGATGGGAATTCTTAGGTGCTGTTCTTGATGATGAGCGCAGCTGTCGCGGAATTTCTGCACAGAATTTAAAATCAATGGAAATTAAAACGTTCCCAGCTGACGCGGTTATTATGGCTACAGGTGGACCTGGAATTGTTTTTGGAAAATCGACGAACTCAGTTATTAATACCGGTTCAGCGGCATCTATCGTGTATCAGCAAGGTGCATACTATTCAAACGGAGAGTTTATTCAAATTCATCCAACTGCTATCCCAGGAGATGATAAGCTTCGTCTTATGAGTGAATCTGCTCGTGGAGAAGGCGGACGCGTTTGGACATATAAAGACGGTAAACCTTGGTATTTCTTAGAGGAAAAATATCCTGCATACGGTAACTTAGTACCTCGTGATATTGCAACTCGTGAAATTTTTGACGTCTGCGTAGCGCAGAAGTTAGGAATTAACGGAGAGAACATGGTTTATCTGGACCTTTCACATAAAGATCCAAAAGAGCTAGACATTAAACTTGGAGGTATCATCGAAATCTATGAAAAATTCATGGGCGATGATCCGCGCAAGGTGCCAATGAAAATTTTCCCAGCCGTACACTATTCAATGGGCGGTTTATGGGTGGATTACGATCAAATGACAAATATTCCTGGCTTATTCGCAGCTGGTGAGTGTGATTATTCACAGCACGGAGCGAACCGTTTAGGAGCAAACTCATTATTATCAGCTATTTATGGTGGGATGGTTGCTGGTCCTAAAGCGGTTGAATACATCAATGGTTTAGAAAAGAGCGCAGATGCTATTTCTTCAAGCGTATATGATCGTCATGTGAAAGAAGAAGAAGAGAAATGGAACAATATCATGAATCTTCAAGGTACAGAAAATGCATATGTTCTTCATAAAGAGCTAGGGGAATGGATGACTGACAACGTGACAGTCGTACGATACAATGACAAACTGTTAAAAACAGATGAAAAAATTCAAGAATTAATTGAACGCTATGATCGTATTAACATTAATGATACGGCTAAATGGAGTAATCAAGCGGCAACATTTACTCGTCAGCTGCAAAACATGCTTCAGCTTTCACGTGTTGTAACGCTAGGAGCTTACAACCGTAACGAAAGTCGCGGTGCTCATTATAAGCCAGATTTCCCTGATCGTAACGATGAAGAATTCTTAAAAACAACAATGGCATCTTTTGTGGATAAGAAAACGGCTCCTTCTTTCCATTATGAAGAGGTAGACGTATCGTTAATCAAACCGCGTAAGCGCGACTACACAAAGAAAAAAGATGAAAAACCAAAAAAACAACAAGAGGGGGTTCGTTAATCAATGAGTGAACAACAAACAGTCCAAAAGACAGTGCGCTTCATTATTACACGTCAAGATTCAGCTGAATCTGCTCCTTACAATCAGGAGTTTGAAATTCCGTATCGTCCGAATATGAACGTTATTTCAGCACTGATGGAAATCAGACGTAACCCTGTTGATGCTTCAGGTAAAGAGGTTGCTCCGATAAACTGGGAGATGAACTGTTTAGAGGAAGTATGCGGAGCCTGTTCAATGGTCATCAACGGTAAACCTCGTCAGTCATGTACGGCTCTTGTTGATAAACTAGAACAGCCAATTCGCTTACAGCCAATGAAAACATTTCCTGTGGTTCGTGACTTGCAAGTAGACCGCAGCCGTATGTTTGATTCACTGAAAAAAGTAAAAGCCTGGGTTCCAATCGATGGCACATACGATCTAGGGCCAGGACCACGTATGCCTGAAAAGAAACGTCAGTGGGCGTATGAGTTATCCAAATGTATGACATGTGGCGTTTGCTTAGAAGCTTGTCCAAACGTAAACGACAAGTCAAACTTCATCGGTCCAGCACCGCTTTCTCAAGTTCGCTTGTTTAATGCCCATCCAACCGGTGCGTTAAATAAAGGAGAACGTTTAGAGACGATTATGGGTGATGGAGGACTAGCGAACTGCGGGAACTCTCAAAACTGCGTTCAATCATGTCCAAAAGGAATTCCATTGACTACTTCAATCGCAGCTTTGAACCGCGATACAACAATTCAAGCATTCAGAAGTTTCTTTGGTAGCGATCAAGTATAATCACTCAAAACCTCTCCACGCGGAGAGGTTTTATTTTGTCTATGACGAACGGAGGAAATACAGATGAATAATATTTCGTATATTGAAGACATAGATCATTGGAAAGAGTCATTTTCGTTTAAGAAGGAGATCAAGGTAAGATTTTCAGAAACAGATATGTTTGGGCATTTAAATAATACGGTTCCTTTTGTTTATTTTGAACAAATACGTACGGAATTTTTTCACCATATTGGCTTTATGCAAAAGTGGACGAGTAAGCATGAGGGAACGATACCGGTGGTGGCTGATTTGCAGTGCGATTATGCCAAACAAGTGTATTTTGGCAACGTGCTATCTGTTTTTGTAAAAGCTCATAGAATTGGACGTTCGTCGGTTGATTTACACTATATGATTCAAAATGAGCAAAAAGAGGTTGTGCTCACCGGGAGAGGAACAATGGTGCAAATTTCTAAAGAAACAGGAAAAAGCGTGCCTTGGGATGAAGAGATGAAAAGGTGTTTATCAACTATATGAAAATGGCTTGAAGGCTCTTTCTTCAGGCTTTTTTCTTTTTTAAAGGAAAAAAAGAGTTTTTTGCATATTTTTTCTAAAACTAGTAACCGCGTAGGCATACCGCACATAAGATATGTTGACTAAATTTACACCCATCCGATAGTTCAACTCAGGATCAGGCAAGGAGGGTTACATTGAAAGAAAAAGAGTTTCAACCTAAACCGCTACTTACAAAGCGTGAACGAGAAGTATTCGAGCTTTTAGTACAGGACAAAACAACAAAAGAAATCGCGAGTGAACTATTCATTAGCGAAAAAACAGTTCGAAATCATATTTCTAATGCGATGCAAAAGCTTGGAGTCAAGGGGCGTTCTCAAGCAGTCGTAGAACTCCTTCGAATGGGAGAACTTGAACTATAACATGAGCTGGCTTTCTTCTTAGAAAGCCAGCTTTTTGTATATTTTTTCAGGTGTCGCATACATATCTAAAAAGAATGACGTTAAGAAAATATTATAAAAAAGGTAAATCTTTATAAAAAAAACTTATTGCTTGAAATTGAATTTCAGAGTACGTATACTTTTAAGTAAGGAGATACTAGTTCAGAAGAAAGAGAGGTGAGATGATGAAAAATGTATGGATGAGCTTATTGTTATGCATGATATTCTGTTTGCCTTTTGCGAGTTTGCCAGATAAATTTATTGATAACGACTTTGAAAAAGTGAAGGTCACAAAAAGTTCGGTTCAGCATTACACCGATATTGTGCACATGTCTCCAGGAGCTAAGCACAGCGTTAAACAAATAGGATCCCTCATACAAAGCGTGATAGTAACTTTTGCTTTAGTATGGACGAGTGCCAAACTCATCATTCCAACGCATCAAATTGCGTATTTTATCCTCAAGAAAACACTTTTTTATCCAAAAATCTTTCAATCAAGTTACCTCAATTAAATAAAAAAGGTTGAAATTTCAACAGCCTTTTCTTCAAACCTAAAATTACCAACTATTCTTAGGCTTATTTGCTATGCGGATTTTCTAGGCAAATAACGGGGCAAAATTAAAAAATTCTTTTTAAAAACTTTATAGGAGTGATCATTCAATGATGATTAAAGAAACGGAGTTACCAGGAATCGGCCGTAAATTTGAAATTGAGACAAGCGGAGGAAGCCGCGTAGTCGTTATCATTCATGATGATGGAAGACGTGAAATCTACCACTTCGATCAAAAAGATTTAGAAGAAAGCATTTTTGACATTACGTTAACAGATACAGAATCAAGACAGCTAGCTGCAATTTTAGGCGGCATGATTTACAAGCCAAAAGCAATGGAAACCATTGAAGTGGCATTCAATGACTTAGTTATTGAATGGTACAAAGTTGAAAAACAAGCGAAAGCTCACAGTAAAACAATTGGTGAAATTGACGTTCGCAGCAACTATGATGTCACTATCATCGCCGTCATTAAAAACACGCAAAAAAAATTATCAACTCCAGGACCAGATACGTTAATTGAAGAAGGAGATACGCTTGTTATCTCTGGAGAACGAGGGAATTTAAAAACGCTCATTAAAGAATTGCTTTCACAAGGAGGTAGTTCATAATTGGATCATTTAGTATTTGAAGTTGGGACAGCTTTGTTACTAGTGGCTTTAGCGGCTATACTAGCACATAAATTTAAATTTACGATTATTCCATTCCTCATTCTGCTGGGCATGGCGGTCGGTCCCCATGCTCCTGAGTTTGGCTCATTCAGTTTAAAGTTTATTGAAAGCCAAGAGATTATTGAATTTATGGGGAGAATTGGAGTTCTCTTTTTACTGTTTTATTTAGGATTAGAATTTTCAGTTGGAAAGCTAATTAAATCAGGTAGGTCCATCGCGGTGGGAGGGTCTATTTATATTTTAATTAACTTCACTTTAGGATTATTGTATGGATACCTGACAGGAAATCCTCTTCTTGAAGTGCTGATTATCGCTGGAATTATTACGATTTCGTCCAGCGCAATTGTCGCAAAAGTATTGGTTGATTTAAAACGAACAGCGAATCCAGAAACGGAACTGATATTAGGGATTATCATGTTTGAAGATATTTTCTTAGCGGTTTATCTTTCTGTCGTTTCAGGGTTGGTGCTTGGAGACCACGGATCGCTTGCTGGATCTTTAACATCTATTTTAATTGCGTTTGGCTATATGATGCTGTTCTTTATCATTGCTCGAAAAGCCACGCCGCTACTAAATAAACTTTTAAATATTTCATCAAACGAAATCTTTATAATCGTCGTTTTTGCGGTATTGTTTTTTGTGGCAGGCTTCTCAGAAACAATTCACGTGGCAGAAGCAATTGGCGCGTTATTGCTTGGACTTGTCTTTTCTGAAACGGAACATCGCGATCGTATTGAACATCTTGTCGTACCGTTTCGTGATTTCTTTGGAGCCATCTTTTTCTTCAGCTTCGGGTTAAGTATTGATCCTCTCACGCTATGGGATGCGGGCTGGCTTGCGCTTGGTGCAGTTGCGCTTACGATTATTGGTAACTTTACAGCCGGTATGATCTCAGGAAGAAAAAGCGGGCTGTCACACAAGGCTTCGACCAACATTGGGTTAACGATTATGTCACGAGGCGAGTTTTCAATTATTATGGCTAACATTGGAATTGAAGGAGGATTATCCGCAATTCTTCAGCCATTCGCCGCGCTTTATGTATTGATTTTAGCTATTATTGGCCCTTTGTTAACGAAGGAGTCTAAGCATATATATGGGTTTTTAAACTCGGTATTTAAATGGAAAAAACCAAATCCTCAAGAATCAAAGTGATAATATATATAAAACACAGTTGACAAATCGGATTAATATGATAAAATTCAAAATAATCCAATAACAAATCAGTTAAATATAGCAACGGGCTGATCGGTCAACCGAAAGCTCCTACCTTTTTCAGGTAGGAGCTTTTGTGTTTTTAGATGAACGAGCTTTTGATTTGAAAATTTAAGGAGGAGGAACTGCTGTGAGTGTTGTCATTCAATCTGTTAACCGATCATTTCAAAAAGGAGAACAAGTAACTCAAGCATTGCGAAATGTAAATCTTACGATTAATAAAGGTGAATTTATTACCGTTATTGGTCCGAGCGGATGCGGAAAAAGTACGCTGCTTAAAATGATTGCAGGACTTGATATGGATTATGAAGGGCGTATTGAAATCAACGGGAAGCACATAGCCGGACCTAGCATTAAACAGGGAATGATCTTTCAAGAACACCGCTTGTTCCCATGGCTTAATGCGGAACAAAATATAGCGGCTGACTTATCGCTGAAAGATTCGAACGTTCGGCGCCGCGTAGATGAGTTAATTGATATTGTCAGGCTGAAAGGATTTGAAAAAGCTTATCCTCGAGAATTATCCGGAGGGATGTCTCAACGAGTCGCTATTGCGCGTGCTCTTTTAAGAAATCCAGAAGTTTTATTATTAGATGAGCCGTTCGGTGCGTTAGATGCTTTTACTCGCACTCATTTGCAAGATGTGCTGCTAGACATATGGAAAAAAGAAAAAACAACCATGATTTTTGTTACGCATGATTTAGATGAATCCATTTACTTGGGGACTAAAATTGTGATTATGAGTGCCAGGCCAGGAGAAATTAGCCGGGTCGTTCCAGTAGAAATTAGTCATCCGCGAAAAAAGACAGAGTTACCATTTCAGCAGCTAAGGCAGCAAGTACTGAAAGAATTTGAAGAAGCAGGAGAACATTAAAGATTCAATAAGACAGAGAAGGAGACAGAACAGATGAAAAAGCTACTTTTAACTGCATCTATTGTACTTGTTCTCGCATTGGCTGGATGCGGGACAAAAGAAAAAGCGAGCGGAGAAGATTCAAAAGACGTTACGATCAACATTGGGATCCAACAAAGCTTAGGCCCTTTAATGCTGGCACAAAACCAAAAATGGTTTGAAAAAGAATTTAAAAAAATAGGTGTAAATGTTAAATGGACAGAGTTTCAAAGCGGACCTCCGCAATTTGAAGGTTTAGCATCTGGACATTTGGATTTCGGCCAAGTTGGAAATTCACCGGTTATTTCTGGTCAAGGCGCAGACATTCCGTTTTTAGAAATTGCTAATTCCAGCGACGGGTTGAAAGGAAATGCCATTTTAGTAGGGAAAAACAGCAAGATTAAAAGCGTAAAAGATTTAAAAGGTAAAAAGATTGCGGTTGCGAAAGGAAGCAGCGGTTTTAATTTATTATACAGAGCTCTTGACCAAAATGGGTTGAAGCCAAGTGATGTAAAGATTATTCAGCTTCAGCCAGACGAAGCTCAGCCAGCATTTGAAAATGGGTCAGTGGATGCATGGTCAATCTGGGAACCGTTTATCTCACTGCAAAACTTAAAAAATGAAGCTCGTATTTTAGCAGACGGCGATTCATTAAAGGTTGCTTCACCAGGTTTTACTATTGTAAGAGAAGGCTTTGCAAAAGATCATCCAGAGTTAGTCGTTAAGTTTTTACAAGTTTATCAAAAAGCGCTTGAATGGCAAAACGAACATTTTGAAGAATCTGTGGATATTTTAGCAAAGCAAAAAAATCTAGATAAAGACGTAGTAAGACAAGTGTTAAAAAATAATCCTGCCTATAATCGTCCAACCTCTAAAGAAATTATTGCAGAACAACAGCGAACAGCTGATTTTCAACAATCTTTAGGTGTTATTAAAAAGAAAATTGATACTGGAGATGTTGTTGATAATTCATTTATTGAAAAAGCATTAAAAGAAAAATGAGGTGATGAAAATGAGTAAAACATCTGTGGTTTCAGGACATGTCCAGTCTTCAGCAGCTCACTTGCAAAAAGTGAAAAAAAGAAAGGAAGAAGCGAAAAATAAGCAGGGGATTTTCCTTCGTTCTCTTGTCGTGCCACTTCTGCTTATCACGGTGTGGCAAATTATTGGTTCTGCGGGCTATGTATCCAAAACTGTTCTTCCTACACCTGTTGATATTGTACTTTCTTTTAAACAGCTCATCGTATCCGGGGAACTCGGAGCTAATCTTCAAATCAGTATTTTGCGTGCTGCCATAGGTTTTGCCGTTGGAGCTGGACTAGGGTTGCTATTTGGTGTAATTGTCGGTTTCTCAAAGAAAACAGAGCACTATATGGATCCATCTATTCAAATGCTTAGAACTGTTCCACACCTTGCATTGGCGCCTTTATTTATCTTATGGTTTGGCTTTGGTGAAATTTCAAAGATATTGCTAATTGCAAATGGTGCATTTTTTCCAATCTATGTGAATACGTATCTAGGCATTCGCGGGGTTGATTCGAAATTATTTGATGTTGCTCGCGTTCTTCAATTTAGTAAATGGAAACAAATCACAAAACTCATTTTACCAGCTGCTCTTCCTAATATTTTACTTGGTGTCCGATTGTCTTTAGGTATTGCATGGCTCGGACTGGTAGTTGCTGAATTAATGGGAGCAAGTGAAGGTGTAGGATACATGATTATGGATGCTAGACAGTTTTCTCAAACGGACGTAGTTTTTGTCGGAATTATCATTTTTGCTGTTGTAGGCAAATTAACCGATTCATTTGTCCGAGTATTAGAAAAGCGTCTTCTTAAATGGAGAGACAGCTACGCAGGTGAAAAATAAAAGAAGGATTTATACACGTATTAATCCTTGTAAATCTATCAGTTTTATAAGTGAAAAGGAGAGATGATAATGAGCCAGGTTACAATTATTACAGGAAGCCCTTCAAAGCAATCAAGGTCAGCTGCTTTAAGCGAGTATATTGCAGCATATCTACAAGATGAAAAATATGAAGTGAAAACCGTGCATGTCCGTGACTTGCCCGCTGAAGACTTAGTATATGCTAACTTTTCTAGCCCTGCGATTCAAGAAGCTCAAAAGAAAGTCGCAGATGCTGATGCCGTTATTATTGTCAGCCCAATCTATAAAGCTAGCTACACAGGAATTTTAAAAACATTTTTAGATTTAATACCTGAAAAAGGTTTTCACAATAAAACCGTGCTGCCGATAGCTACAGGGGGAACCATTGCTCACCTACTGACTCTTGATTATGTATTTAAGCCGACTTTATCAGTTTTAGGGGCTACTGCTCTTATTCATGGAGTTTATATTGTTGATTCTGAGGTGGCTTATACGAAAGAAAATGAAATTGAGTTTATTGCGGAACAAGCAGAAGCGAGAATTAAACGTTCATTAAAAGAGCTGGGATATCATCTAGAACAAACGAAAAGGAGTGTTGAATCATGAAAATACTATGGTTTATTCCTTCCCATGGAGATGGAAGATATTTAGGGACAAATCGAGGAGATCGTTCAGCAGACTATTCATATTTTCGGCAAGTTGCTCAAGCAGCTGACCGTTTAGGGTTTGAAGGAGTTTTGATTCCAACGGGGAAATCATGCGAAGACCCTTGGCTATTGGCTGCTTCACTTATACCTGAAACAGAGCGTTTGAAATTTTTAGTAGCTGTACGTCCCGGCATTATGGCCCCTTCCGTGGCAGCGCGCATGACCTCGACTCTTGATCGAATTTCAAACGGTCGTTTACTAGTTAATGTAGTAGCAGGAGGAGATCCGGCCGAATTAGCGGGAGATGGCCTTTTCTTATCACATGATGAACGTTATGAAGCTGCGGATGAATTTTTAGATGTGTGGAAAGGGTTATTGGCTGGAGATACGGTTAATTATGAAGGAAAACATATTCATGTAGAGAACAGTGAGCTGTTGTATCCACCTGTTCAAAAACCTTCTCCACCTATTTATTTTGGCGGATCTTCACCCGCAGGACAAAAAGTTGCAGCGAAACATTCTGACGTGTATTTAACGTGGGGCGAACCTCCTGAACAAGTAAGAGAAAAAATAACGGCTGTGAGAAAGCAAGCAGAAGCAGAAGGCAGAACCGTTAAGTTTGGGATTCGTTTGCATATTATTGTAAGGGAAACGGAAGAAGAAGCTTGGCAAGCAGCCGATCGATTAATTCAGCATTTGGACGACGACACGATTCAAGCAGCACAGCGTACTTTTGCTAGGTATGACTCGGTCGGGCAGCAGCGAATGGCGAGCCTTCATAGAGGAACCAGAGAGGAACTTACGATTAGCCCTAACTTATGGGCAGGTGTAGGGCTTGTCCGGGGAGGTGCAGGAACTGCACTAGTAGGCAGTGCTGAAAATGTAGCGAAACGAATAAAAGAATATGAAGCTTTAGGAATTGAATCTTTTATTTTATCAGGCTATCCGCATTTAGAAGAAGCTTATCACGTAGGCGAGTTATTGTTTCCGCTTTTAAATATTGATGAGGGTGAAGGAAAGAGTGAAAGCATCGGTGAGATTATTGCAAACGATAGGTTTCCAAAAGCTTCAACGTCATAAAAGAAGAACCGGTGAAAAATTCACCGGTTCTTCTTTTACATTCATCTCAGCCGAGAGACGAGTTCGTTAAATTGTTGGTTTAGGTTTTTCAGGTGCAGCTTGTTTATCTTTTCGACTTTCTTGAATATATACTTTAAAGAGAAAAATATTTAAACAGCCCAGTGTGAGGAATAACGGTGCAAAATAATATTCTTGAGACATAAGTAGGACGAAAACGCTTCCAAAACAGAACAGAGAACTAAACATAAAGTAAAGCTGTAAGAATCTTCTCATTTTAGTCGCCTCCTATTCTTTTTCTTCTTACAATTATTATATCAAATACTTTCCAAAAAAGACACAAAATATTCACAAAATGTTCAATTTTTTTCTTGTTTGCCTATTGATTTTTTTGTCGATATGTAAATTTAGTGGGTTGTAATACCAATTAATTCCTGATTGTAACTTTCCGATGGAAAGTTTATGTAAAATTTTATATGATAGAGAAATGCTATTGAAAAAAGGGGGAAAATCATCATGAGACGAATTGGGTGGCTATTTTTTACTATGGCAATTCTTTTATTAATAACTGCCGGTTGCTCAAATGATCAACAGAAAGCACAGGATCGATTTGATAAATATGTAGCCATGTGGAATAAAGAAGATTTTAAAGGCATGTATGGATACTTGTCTAAAGATGCTAAAAAGACGATTTCAGAAAAAGACTTTGTAAATCGATATAAAAATATCTATGCTGCAATTGAAGCGGACAAGCTTAAAGTGAAGGCAAGTAAAATAGAAAACTTAGAAATAAAAGACCATAAAGCTGTTTTACCTTTTGAAGTAAACATGAACTCTGTAGCCGGTAAAATCTCATTTAAAGAAAATGCTGCTGTAGTTCAAGAAAAACAAGGGGATACAGAGAATTGGTATATTAATTGGAAGCCTAACATGATTTTTAAAGGACTTAAGCAAGAAGAGCAAGTAAGAGTAGCTGCTCAGTCAGCTGTGCGTGGAGAAATTATGGATCGTTCAGGGAAATATTTAGCTCAAAATGGAGAAGCGATTCAAATTGGAGTTGTTCCCCAGCAGTTTTCTAAAGGCGGCGAGCACGCTATACAACAATTAAGCAAGACTCTTGCTCTTTCAGAAAAAAGTATTAATCAAGCACTGAGCGCTTCTTGGGTGAAAAAGAATCAATTTGTTCCTATTAAAACAGTTAGTCAAAAAGACGCCTCTAATTTAGAGAATTCTTTGAAAAAAGTAGAAGGCATTCAACAAAAAAAAGTAAATGCGCGCGTATATCCTTGTGAAGAAGCGTGTGCCCATTTAGTTGGATACGTTGCGCCTGTCACAGCGGAATATTTAAAAAAGCATAAAGATGAAGGCTATAATGCTCAGTCTAAAGCTGGAATGATTGGGTTGGAGTCTTTATATGAAGATAAGCTTCGTGCTCGAGACGGCGTCACGATTTATACTGTAGATAAAGATGGCAATAAAAAGAATGAAATTGCAAAAGTGAATCCAAAAGATGGGGAAAGCATTCAAGTTACAGTAGACACGAATGTTCAAAAATCCCTTTATGAACAGTTAAAAGATGAAAAAGGAGTAGCTACTGCTCTTCAACCTAAAACGGGAGAAATATTAGGTCTTGTAAGCACGCCAGCTTTTGATCCGAATTCTTTTTCTTTTGGAATCGATGCTAATACGTATCAATCCCTTTCAACGAATCCCGATAAGCCGTTAATGAACCGCTTTACCAAAACGTATTCTCCGGGATCTACATTTAAGTTAGTCACGGGAGCTTTAGCGGTTGATGAAGGTGTGGTAAATCCAAACGAAAGTGTATCAATCAGCGGGAAGAAGTGGCAAAAAGATAAAAGCTGGGGGAATTTCTACGTAACACGAGTGGGAAGCAAGCCGAATGTTAATTTACGTGATGCTTATGTTACATCTGATAATATTTATTTTGCGCAGACTGCTTTGAAGTTAGGTTTAGACAAATTTAACAGTGGTTTAAAACAGTTTGGGTTCAATCAAGAAATGCCTGTTAATTATCCTTTTGAAACGTCTAAAATTGCAGGTGATCAAGATATTAAAGATGAGGGAGTATTAGCAAACTCTGGCTATGGCCAGGGGAAACTGCAAGTGAATCCTCTCCACTTGGCATTGATGTATACATCGATTGTAAACGATGGAAACATAGTAAAGCCTATTCTTATGAACGGTGATGAGAGTGGAATATGGAAAAAACAAGTAATATCTAAAGAAACGGCACAATTAATTCAAAATGATTTAGTTGATGTCATTGAAGATAAAAATGGTACGGGTCATGCTGCAAAAATAGATGGGTTAACCCTGGCTGGAAAAACTGGAACGGCAGAATTAAAGAAAACTCAAGGTGAAAAAGGGCAGGAAAACGGCTGGTTTGTAGCTGTGGATACAAAACAGAAAAACCTACTCGTTTCAATGATGATTGAAGGAGTAGAAGATAAAGGCGGAAGTCATTACGTCGTGCCGAAAGTAAAAAATGTATTTCAGCAATATAATAAGTAAATAATAAAAGCCAGTTCTAAAGGAGCTGGCTTGTATTATTTACACAAGGGGAGTAATGTTAAGTTTTTGTAAATCCCAGTTTTATACAAACTCTGAAAACCCTTGTTTTAAAAGGAATGAACGTATTATTGTTAATGTATTGTAAAGAGACCTAAAAAAATGTGTTTGAAAAGTTATTGACAATTAACAATAATAGGAGTAATTTTTGACTTGGCGTAAAAAAATGAATCGCATAACCTATAAGTAAAAGAACCATCTTTTGGGACTTTTGCTCTGGTAAACGTTTGTTTTTTTCGAATTTTTTGATACACAAGAGAGGTGGTTTCTCTCGTTATAGTAATGAACAGATAAGTTTTATCCATTACTTTAAATGAAAAAAGAAACTAGAACACATATAAAAAGATAGAGAGAAAAAACGAGTGGTAAAGTTTCGATAAATTGGATGGAGGATTGCAACGTGATCAAAAGAAAAAAAGACAAGTTTTCTGAAATGTTAATGGACATTGCCCAAAATATTAAGGACTCAGCAGATTTTTTAGGCAGCTTTGAACTTCAAAATGTATCTGACCTAAAGGAATTTGCCAATGTTTTAAAAGCGTATGAATCAAAAGGTGATAAATACGTGCATACAGTGATTACTGAGTTGAATAAAGCATTTATTACTCCAATTGAGCGTGAAGATATTTTACAGCTAGCAATGAGCATGGATGATGTACTTGATGGCATCGACAGCTTTGCTGCTTTAATGGAAATTCATTCAATTACGACATTTGATGAATATGTAGCTGAATTTGTTAAAAATATTCAAGGCTGTGCTGAAGAGATTTTAATTACTATTAATTTGTTGTCTGAGAAAAAGCTTCTTCAAATTAGTGAACATGCAATTAAAATTAAAGAGTATGAGTCACATTGTGATACATTATATCGTCGTGCGCTAAAACAATTATTTGCAACATGTAAAGATCCAATTAAAGTTATTCAATATAAAGAAATTTATGAAACGCTAGAAGAAATCGCGGATTATTGTCAAACGGTTGCGAACAACTTAGAATCAGTTATTATGAAGAATGCGTAACGGGGCTATATTATAATGGACTCGATGTTAATATTAACCATTCTAATTGTAGTTGGTGCACTTGGTTTTGACTTTATCAACGGATTTCATGATACAGCTAATGCCATTGCGACTTCTGTTTCAACCAAAGCTTTAAAACCGCGACATGCAATTCTTTTAGCCGCAACCATGAACTTTGTCGGTGCTATGACGTTTACGGGCGTAGCCAAAACGATTACAAAGGATATCGTTGATCCTTATACGCTTCAAAATGGTTCTATCGTTATTTTAGCAGCATTAATTTCTGCTATCGCGTGGAACCTAATCACATGGTATTTCGGTATCCCGAGTAGTTCTTCTCATGCAATTATTGGATCGATTGCAGGAGCAGCTATTGCAGCTGCTGGATTTGGTGCTTTAAATTACAAAGGTTTCATCAAAATCATTGAAGCCCTTCTAATTTCACCAGTTCTAGCCTTTGTAGTAGGTTATATTGTCTATACGATTATCAAACTAACGTTTAAAAACCATAACTTGACGAAAACGAATAAGCGTTTTCGACGCGTTCAAATCCTGACTGCAGCCCTACAATCTTACACACACGGTACGAATGATGCGCAAAAAGCAATGGGTATCATTACGCTAGCGCTTATTGCTAACAATATGCAAAGCGGTACTGAGATTCAGTGGTGGGTCCAGCTGGCTTGTGCGGTGGCAATGGGGCTTGGAACGTCAATTGGTGGATGGAAAATCATTAAAACCGTTGGCGGTAAAATTATGAAAATTCGTCCTGTTAATGGAGTAGCTGCGGACTTAACAGGTGCTGCCATTATCTTTGGAGCAACGTTTATTCATCTACCTGTCAGTACTACTCATGTTATTTCATCTTCTATCTTAGGTGTAGGTTCTGCTCACCGAGTGAAAGGTGTAAAATGGGGAACTGCACAGCGCATGGTGATTACATGGATTATCACATTGCCAATTTCAGCTTCATTAGCTGCACTTATCTATATGATTTTAAATTTGTTCTTTTAATAAATGTGGAGCTTCTTTTTAAGAAGCTCCTTTTTTTATTTACATCCCCTCATTTGCACAGTACACTTAAAACATGAAAATAATACAATTGTTTTTAAAAGGGAGATGGAGAAATGTTTGGAAAAGTAGCTGCTGATGTATTAGGGCTAAGTGATATTGGTTCTGTTATTAAGCCGGTTGATTATGACAAGGTAGATGCAGATGATTACGTTATGCATGAAGAACAAGAAAAAATTTATTTTCTAATCAAATCAAAGTCAGATGAATATTGCTTTACCAATAAAGCGCTCATTCACCTTGATGGAACAAGTGCTACAAGCAAAAAGCGCATGCTTCGCCGCTATAACTACAGCACAAATCACATTTCAAACGTGATGCTAGAAACGGCTGGAACTGTCGATTTAGATGTGGAAATTAAATTTAAAATTGGCTCGGAGACTTTTTCTATCGATGTACACAAAAAGCATATAGAAGAGGTAAAAGATTTATATAAAGCGCTGTTTAAAATGTCTGAAATAACGCGTGAAAATGAAATTGCGCTCGATTTTGCTAAACAAAGTATTCAGCTAGCTTCTTCTACGCTAAGCAGTACAAGAAATACAAGTGGAAGTGTTGCTGGTGAATTTAAAGAAATTAACGAAGCTGCGTTTTCTTGGTTATTAGATAAAAAAACAGCCTACACAACAAAAGATTTCAGCTCAGTTTTCGAGCTGTATATCAATAATTAATAGAAACAGCTGCTCCTTTTATGGAGCAGCTGTTTTTTGATGCTGAACGTTGTAGAATCCTCATGTTAACCTTGAAAAATCACCGAAAAAAGAGCACAATATAAAATAGAAAAGAGAAACAGTAGAGACGGGTTTAACTGAAAGAAATAATAGAAAATAAGACTTATAGGTGGAAAGGATTACGGTATGACAGCAAAAAATAATGAGGATACAGTGGCAGAATTAGAAAAGTCACTTCGACATATTGCAGCGATTGTAAAGCAAAAAGGAAGAGAAATTTTAGAAGACTATACGATTACGCCACCTCAGTTTATTGCTTTGCAGTGGCTGTTTGAACGTGGAGATATGACGATTGGCGATTTATCAAATCGTATTTTTCTCGCTTGTAGTACAACGACAGATTTAGTAGATCGTATGGAAAAAAACAAGTTGGTGGTTCGGGTGAAAGATCCAAAAGACCGCCGCGTAGTACGTATTCATTTGCTTCCTGAAGGAGCACGTGTTATCGAAGAAGTAATTGAAAAGAGACAAACGTATTTAAATGGCGTACTGGCAAACTTCTCTCCGAGTGAAACGGAAGTTTTACGAGTAACGTTACGAAAATTGCATGATGAAATGAAAGAAAAATGAGGCGATTGTTTTGAGTAGACCAATTGGTGTTATAGATTCGGGTGTGGGTGGATTAACGGTAGCAAAGGAAATTATGAGACAGCTTCCGAAAGAACAAATTATGTACATTGGAGATACAGCCCGCTGCCCATACGGTCCTCGTCCTAGTGAAGAAGTACGAGCTTTCACATGGGAGATGACTAATTATTTAATAGCTAAAGATATTAAAATGCTTGTTATTGCGTGCAATACGGCTACGGCAGTTGTATTGGATGAAATTCAAGAACAGCTCGATATTCCGGTTATAGGGGTCATTGAACCAGGATCACGCGCTGCGCTTAAAGTAACTAAAAATCATAAAATAGGCGTAATCGGCACAAACGGAACCGTAAAAAGTCAAGCCTATACACATGCACTCCGCGCTCTTCACACGAGAGTGGAAGTGGAAAATTTGGCATGCCCTTTGTTTGTACCTCTTGTAGAGAGCGGTAATTATGAAGGACCGGAAGCGCAGCGGATTGTAAAAGAAACATTAAAACCTTTTTATCATACAGATATGGATACCCTTATTTTAGGATGTACGCATTATCCGTTATTAAAGCCAGTTATTCAAGAAGCAATTGGGCCTCGAGTTCAGTTAATCAGTTCTGGGGAAGAAACGGCAATAGAGGTAAGTGCCATTCTTTCTTATAGCAATTTACTAGCTCCTAGAAACATGGAGCCTGAACACTACTTCTTTACAACAGGATCAACAGAACTGTTTCAATCTATTGCATCTAAATGGTTTGAGCACCCTGTATATAATGTTGAACATATCAAGCTTTAAAACCGTGCATATTATGCTCGGTTTTTTTTGTGGACAAAAACTTTTTTGAGCTGGTCTAAAATGCAAAAAAGCTCGTATACATAGTAGTACAAACAGTCTGAGGAGGGAAAGGAATGTCCAAAAAGACCCAACTTGTTCTCATATCCGCCGTGGTGACCACATCTGTATTGTTATCCGGCTGTGGACTTTTCGGAGGGGATAACGCAGCAAAGGAAATTGATCCGCCAAAGGATGTCACCTATGTGAAAGATGAAAAATCATTAGCGACTGAAGCGAAAGTAACGGAAGCTAATAAAAAACAAAGTAAAGCGGCAGAAACGTCTGCGCCTACCAAAAGAGAACTCTACTTAATTGATAAAAACGGGTACGTTGTTCCCCAGACGCTTGAAATTCCTAAATCAAAAGGTGTCGCTAAACAGTCTCTTGAATATTTAGTAGAGGGTGGACCGGTCACAAACTTACTGCCAAATAATTTCCGAGCGGTTCTTCCTGCTGATACAAGAGTTTTAGGGACAAAGCTGGAAAGTGACGGCACGATGGTAGCAGATTTTTCACCTGAATTTGCTGAATATAAAAAAGAAGATGAACTCCGTATCCTGCAGGCCGTCACTTGGACGCTGACGCAGTTTGAAGGCGTAAATAAAGTTAAAATTCGCATTAACGGCTATGATAAAGATGAGATGCCTGTAAATCATACGCCAATCAGTAAAGGGTTGAGCAGAGCAGATGGCATTAACTTTGATAATACTGGAGTAGTTGACGTAACTCAAACAAAGCCAGTTACGATTTATTACTTAGCTCAAGAGGGCAAACAAACTTACTATGTTCCTGTCACAAAACGAATTGCTTCTGATGACAAAGATATGTACACTGCAATTGTGAACGAACTTGTAGAAGGACCTGCGCCTGCATCAGGTTTAGTGACAGATTTTAATCCCGATGCAAAGCTCGTAGCAGCTCCAAAGTATGCGGACGGTGAGTTAACGCTTAACTTTAATAAAAACATCTTTGGAAATTTAAAAGGCACGGAAATTTCTCAGCGTGTTCTCGACTCCTTGGTGTTATCGCTGACAGAGCAAAAAGCCGTAGACAGCGTTGCCATTAAGGTGAATGGCAAAAAAACGCTAAAAGATGAAAAAGGGAAAAAATTAACGGAACCAGTTTCAAGACCTAAAAATGTGAACACAGGTAGTTTTTAAAAACAAATTTTTGTTATACTAGTAAAGGACTAAGTAGAAAGAGGTCTGCTGAAATAGCGACCTCTTTCCGCTGTTTCATAGTTAAAATGGAAGAGACTATTACATATAAATGAATTTATAGGAGGACATGCTTAATGCGTTTGGACGGCAGGGAATTTAATGAATTGAGACCTGTATCTCTTCATACTTCATACTTAAAGCATCCAGAAGGATCTGTATTAATCTCGGTGGGAGACACAAAGGTTATTTGTACAGCAAGCATAGACGACAGAGTGCCTCCTTTTATGCGTGGACAAGGAAAAGGATGGATTACAGCTGAATATTCTATGCTGCCTCGAGCTACGGCACAAAGAAATATACGTGAATCATCAAAAGGTAAAGTCACAGGACGAACAATGGAAATTCAGCGTCTAATCGGACGAGCTCTTCGTTCTGTAGTCGATCTGGAAAAGGTCGGAGAAAAGACAATTTGGATTGATTGTGATGTTATTCAAGCTGACGGAGGCACAAGAACAGCATCGATTACAGGTGCTTTTGTGGCTATGGTTTTAGCGTTTGGAAAGCTGGTTGAAGAGAACAAGCTAACAGAAATTCCTATTCGTGACTACTTAGCTGCGACTTCAGTAGGTATTCATGGAGAAAATTCGATTTTAGATTTAAATTATGAAGAAGATTCGACAGCGGAAGTTGACATGAATATTGTGATGACAGGAAGCGGACAGTTTGTAGAATTACAGGGAACGGGAGAGGAATCGACGTTTTCGAGAGAACAGTTAAACCATCTTCTAGATTTAGGGGAAAAGGGTGTTTATCAATTGATTGAACAGCAAAAGGAAGTTCTTGATCACCTGGCTGCCTACATTCCGGTTAAAGAAAGGTAAGGGATTAATGTGCGTGAAATCATTATTGCAACTAAAAATGCAGGCAAAGTAAAAGATTTTGAAACACTTTTCTCACCAAAGGGATTTAAAGTAAAATCGCTTCTTGATTTTCCTGAGATTGAAGACGTGGAAGAAACGGGCGTTACATTTGCAGAGAATGCCACGCTAAAAGCAGAGGCCATTTCATCCGCATTAAATAAGCCGGTCATTGCCGATGACTCCGGGCTTGCTATTGACGCCTTAAACGGGGAGCCAGGCGTTTATTCCGCGCGTTATGCTGGTGAAAATAAAGATGATAATGCTAATATAGAGAAGGTACTTCAAAAGTTAAATGACGTGCCGTTTGAAAAGCGCACGGCACGCTTTCACTGTTCTCTTGCCATTGCAGTGCCCGGAAAGAGAACCGAAATTGTAGAAGGCACGTGTAAAGGGCACATCTTGGAGGAAAAAAGAGGGGAAAACGGTTTTGGGTACGATCCCATTTTCTTTGTAGAAAAATGGAGATGCTCCATGGCAGAATTGACCAAAGAGCAAAAAAATCAGATTAGTCACCGAGCAAATGCGTTACAAAAACTAGCACCGCTAATTGATGCGCAATTTTAGAAGGAGTGATGACGTGTGAAACTATTAATTGTAAGCGATAGCCACGGGTTACAAGAAGAACTGCTCACTATCAGAGAGAGACATGCTGATGTAGATAAGATGATCCATTGTGGGGACTCTGAGTTGCCGCAAGACAGCAAAGAAATGTCTGCGTTTTTAGGCGTTCGAGGAAATTGTGACTACGATGCATCTTACGTTAATGATCGAGTAGAGTCGCTTGGAGAAGCTACGTGTCTGGTTACACACGGTCACTTATATAATGTTAAAATGTCTATGATGAATCTGCATTACAAAGCGAGAGAAGTCGGGGCAAACGTTGTTTGTTTTGGGCATTCTCACATAGCGGGAGCTGAGCTCATGGACGGAGTTTTATTTATCAATCCAGGAAGTATGTTACTTCCTCGTATGAGAAAAGAACGTACGTATGCTATACTAGTAATGGATGGTACAGAAGCTACCGTGCAGTTTTACGATATAAGCGGTAAACATATTCCTAGCATGCAGTTAACCTGTACACTTTCAGCATAATATAGCCAAATATAGGGAGAAGAGAAGGTTTTTTACCTCTCTTCTCATAAAATTTCAAAAAAACGTTGACTTTTAAATTATATTTGAATATAATAAGTATTGTCTTTGATACACTTTAACATTATGTCCCAGTAGCTCAGCAGGATAGAGCAACGGCCTTCTAAGCCGTCGGTCGGGAGTTCGAATCTCTCCTGGGACGTCCGGAAAAAACCGGCTTTTACTTTTTAGTAAAAGCCGGTTTTTTATTTATCTTAAAAGTGAATGTTTGTTCATTCAGTGTGTACAAATGAACGTTTCACAAAAACTTTTTGAACTGCTGTAAACCCTTATTACATCAATAATGAAAACGCATTCAAATATTCTGTTTAGTCTAAATTGTCTAAAAAAATCTTGAAAAGTGGTTGACTATGCATAGAAATGGGCGTAAGATAGTCCTCAAATATAAGTTTTCTAAAAATTTTAATTAATTGTAATTAATTTAAAATATGATGTGTAAAGCATTGTTCAAAAAGCATATAGCGTTTTAAAACGTTGAAGAGGATAAGTAGTTTTGATGTTTAGGTATCAACAGAGAGTCGGGTTGCTGGAAGCCGACGTTACCAACTCAAAATGAACTCACCTCAGAGTGTCACCCTGAAATTCAGTAAGGGCGACCGAGTGTACTTCCAAAGCACTCGTTATCAAAAAGAATGTACAGTATACATTCATAAGGTAATCATTACGATTACAAACGAGGGTGGTACCGCGTAAAGTACAAAAGACTTTTCGCCCCTTGACCTATATCATTTGATAGGGTCTATTTAGGGGTGAGAAGTCTTTTTTCTTTTATCTAGAAAACGAAAGGATGAGAAAAGTGGGAGCCAATATGCAAACGAAAGAACCTGTAAGCACTGGGGCACAAATGAATGGAGCTGACATGTTGATTGAATCTCTAAGAAGAGAAAATGTTGACGTCATCTTCGGTTACCCAGGGGGAGCCGTTTTACCGATTTACGATAAGCTATATGGTTCAGGAATGTTTCACGTACTTGCTCGTCACGAACAAGGTGGAATTCACGCAGCAGAAGGGTACGCACGAATTTCAGGCAAACCCGGTGTAGTTATCGCAACAAGTGGTCCTGGTGCAACAAATATCGTAACAGGTTTGGCAGATGCGATGATTGACTCACTTCCTTTAGTTGTTTTTACTGGTCAAGTAGCTTCAAGTGTAATTGGTTCTGACGCGTTCCAAGAAGCAGATGTATTAGGGATCACAATGCCAATTACAAAACATAGCTATCAAGTACGCAATATCAGCGATATGCCGAGAATCATCAAAGAGGCATTTCATATTGCGACAACAGGAAGACCTGGTCCAGTCTTAATCGACATTCCAAAAGATATGGCACAGGGTGATGGAACATTTAATTACGAAGGAGAAATTGATTTACCTGGCTATCAGCCAACTTATTTTCCAAATCAGCTGCAGGTTAAAAAATTAACAGACGCAGTAGCAGCTGCAAAACAACCTGTTATTCTAGCAGGTGCGGGAGTGTTATTGAGTAAAGGTTCAGAAGAATTAAAAAATTATGCTGAACGTCAAAATATTCCGGTTATTAATACGCTTTTAGGGTTGGGCTGTTTTCCTGCAGATCATCCGCTTCATTTAGGAATGGCTGGCATGCACGGAACCTACACAGCAAACATGGCAATTTATGAGAGTGATCTTCTCATTAGTATCGGTGCACGCTTTGATGACCGAGTAACAGGTAACTTGAAGCACTTTGCACCAAATGCAAAAATTGCTCACATTGACATCGACCCAGCGGAAATTGGAAAGAATGTTCCAACCAAGATTCCAATTGTTGGAGATGCGAAAGAAGTATTGAAGCAATTGCTTCTGCAAGAAGGAGAAGTTGGAGATTATACGAAATGGCATGAGAAATTAGCGGCGTGGAAGCAAGAATATCCACTATGGTATCAGAACTCAGGGGATGTGTTAAAACCACAAAAAGTAGTTGAGTTGCTTCACAAGTATACAAATGGAGATGCCGTTGTTACAACGGACGTTGGGCAACATCAAATGTGGGTAGCTCAATACTACACATTTAATAATCCAGATCGATGGGTAACTTCAGGTGGTCTTGGCACTATGGGCTTTGGATTACCTTCTGCAATCGGCGCTCAGCTGGCAAACAAAGATAAAACAGTTGTAGCAGTCGTTGGTGACGGTGGATTTCAAATGACGCTTCAAGAATTAGGAGTTATTAGAGAATTAAATTTACCTGTAAAAGTGGTTGTACTTAACAATCAGTCGCTTGGTATGGTTCGTCAGTGGCAGGAAATCTTCTATGAAGAACGCTACTCACACTCTTTAATTCCGAATCAGCCTAATTTAATGAAGCTTGCAGAAGCTTATGATATCAAAGGTTTACAAGCTTCTACTGAAGAAGAAGCGCATGCGGCTTTGAAAGAAGCAATGGAAACAGATGGACCTGTTCTACTAAATTTCTTTGTCGCACCTAAAGAAAACGTATATCCAATGGTTGCACCTGGAAAAGGATTACATGAAATGGTAGGGGTGAAACCATGAAGCGAATTATTACAGCAACTGTATTAAACCATGCGGGCGTATTAAATCGCGTGACGGGGTTATTCACAAAAAGAAATTTCAATATTGAGAGTATTTCGGTAGGTCACACTGAATCTGAAGATGTATCACGCATGACGTTTGTTGTGAACGTAGAGCATGATAACGCTGCTGAACAAGTGATCAAGCAGTTAAATAAGCAGATCGATGTGTTGAAAGTTCAAGATATTACGGATCAAGCTGTGGTGTCAAGAGAGCTTGCTTTAATGAAAGTAGCCTCTACGCCAGCAAGCCGTAACGAACTTTATGCAGTAATTGAGCCTTTCCGTGCAACCATCATTGATGTAAGCCGCGACAGCTTAATTATTCAAGTAACAGGTGAATCCAGCAAGATTGAAGCGATGATTGATCTGCTTCAGCCTTATGGATTAAAAGAAGTAACGCGCACGGGCACAGTAGCTGTTCCGCGCGGTACGCAAAAAGCCGCAGCCAAACTTTCATCAATCATTTAATTCTAGCTAGTTACTAACCAAGTAAACTATATAAAACTATATAAACTAAGAGGAGAGATTTATTATGACAAAGGTATATTATAACGGAGATGCAAAGGATCAATTATTACAAGGTAAAACAGTAGCAATCGTAGGCTATGGTTCACAAGGTCACGCTCATGCACAAAACTTACGCGACAGCGGAGTAAACGTGGTAGTAGGATTACGTAAAGGTAAATCATGGGACCAAGCAGAGCAAGACGGTTTCACTGTATTATCTGTAAAAGATGCAGTTCAACAAGCGGAAGTAGTAATGGTATTACTTCCAGATGAGTATCAGCCAAAAGTTTATAACGAAGAAATTCTTCCAGGACTAAAACCAGGAAAATCTTTAGTATTTGCTCACGGTTTCAACATTCACTTTAACCAAATCGTAGCACCTGAATTCGTTGACGTATTCTTAGTAGCTCCAAAAGGCCCTGGTCACCTTGTAAGAAGAACGTATGAAGAAGGAGCTGGCGTACCGGCGTTATTCGCAGTATTCCAAGATGTAACTGGAGAAGCAAAAGACGTAGCGTTAGCTTATGCTAAAGCAATCGGTTCAGCTCGTGCGGGTGTGTTAGAAACAACATTTAAAGAAGAAACAGAAACAGATCTTTTCGGTGAGCAAGCAGTACTTTGCGGTGGTTTAACTTCATTAGTTAAAGCTGGTTTTGAAACGCTTGTAGAAGCTGGCTACCAACCGGAAGTTGCATATTTTGAGTGTTTACACGAATTAAAATTAATTGTTGACCTTATGTATGAAGGCGGAATGGAAGGCATGCGTTATTCAATCTCTGATACAGCTCAATGGGGTGACTTCGTTTCAGGACCACGCGTTGTAGATGAGCGTTCAAAAGAACAAATGAAAAAAGTGCTTGAAGATATCCAAACAGGTAAATTTGCAAAAGGCTGGATCTTAGAAAACCAAGCAAATCGTCCGGAATTTACAGCTATCAATAACCGTGAAAACGAACATTTAATTGAAAAAGTTGGCGCTCAATTACGTGAAATGATGCCATTTGTTAAAAAACAAAAGAAAGAAGCGGTGATCGCTAGTGCAAAAAATTAAACTATTTGACACGACGCTACGCGATGGTGAACAGTCACCTGGAGTCAATTTGAACCTACAAGAAAAGCTTGAAATTGCTAAGCAGTTAGAGCGATTAGGTATCGACATCATTGAAGCCGGATTTCCCGCTTCTTCAAAAGGTGATTTTCAATCCGTAAAAGAAATTGCGTCTATTGTCAAAAATTCTTCTGTAACAGGCCTTGCAAGGTCTGTTACAAAAGATATTGACATTGCATGGGAAGCGTTAAAAGAAAGTGCAGAACCAAGACTGCATGTTTTTATCGCTACTTCCGAAATTCATATGCAGCATAAATTGAAAAAAACACCTGATGAAGTACTTGAAACAGCAGTGGAAATGGTGAAGTACGCAAGTGAAAAATTCCCGGTTGTTCAATGGTCTGCTGAAGATGCATGTCGAACAGATTTACCGTTTTTAGCTAGAATTGTAGAAGCCGTTATTGATGCTGGTGCAAAAGTCGTTAATATTCCAGATACAGTAGGATTTATCACTCCTGGTGACTATCAATCAGTATTTAATTACTTAAAAGAACATGTGTCAAATATTCATAAAGTTGATTTGTCAGCTCACTGTCACGATGACTTAGGGCTAGCTGTGGCCAATTCAATGGCTGCGATTGAAGCAGGAGCTACTCAAATTGAAGGAACGATTAACGGAATCGGGGAACGTGCGGGTAACGCAGCTCTTGAAGAAGTAGCACTTGCGCTTCATGTCCGTCAAGATTTCTATCAAGCGAACACAGGTCTTATCTTGCCTGAAATTAAGCGTACGAGTGACATTATCAGTAAGCTTACCGGAATGAATATTGCACCAAATAAAGCAATTGTCGGAAAAAATGCTTTTGCTCATGAATCAGGTATTCACCAAGATGGCGTCTTAAAAAATCCGTTAACATATGAGATTATTTCCCCAGAACTTGTGGGTGTTAAACAAAATCCAATTGTGCTAGGTAAACACTCAGGCCGTCATGCGTTCCGTACACGCTTAGTAGAGCTTGGATTCACATTGGAAGATACAGAAGCAAACGTGCTTTTTGAGAAGTTTAAAGACTTAGCAGATAAGAAAAAAGACATTACCGATGATGATTTATTGGCATTAGTCATTCAAAAGCAAGTTAGCAAAGACAGTGAATATAAGCTTGAAAGTCTGCAAGTTCAGTATGGTACGAACAATATTCCAACGGCTACGATTACGCTTCGCAAAGAAAACGGAGAAGAGATTCAAGAAGCAGCTACGGGATCTGGAAGCGTGGAAGCTATCTATAATACGCTGCAGCGCTGTGTTGAACAAGATGTAAAACTATTAGACTATCGTATTCAGTCTATTAACGGTGGGCCGGACGCACTGGCTGAAGTATTTGTGAAGGTTGAAAGCGAAGGAACTGAAGCAAGCGGACGCGGAGTAGCATTTGACGTATTAGAATCGTCAGCGAAAGCATATCTGAACGCCATTAATCGTTTAATTGCTATTCAGCAGCATCGTACAAAGCAAGAAGTAATGTGAACTGAAGGGAGAGACCACCATGACAAAAAAAGTTGCTGTATTACCGGGTGACGGCGTAGGAACAGAAGTAACCAAGGGCGCTGTTGCCGTTTTAAAAGCAATTGGAGAGCGCTTTGATCATCAATTTGAGTTTACGTATGGACTAATTGGCGGAGCTGCAATTGATGAGGCCGGCACACCTCTTCCAGAAAGTACAATTGAGACTTGTAAGCAGGCAGATGCTGTATTACTTGGATCGGTTGGAGGGCCAAAATGGGATCGTAACCCTTCACATTTGCGACCGGAAAAAGGTTTGCTAGCTATTCGAAAAGAACTGGATTTATATGCTAATCTTCGTCCGGTGACGTTTTATGATAGCTTAGCGGATGCCTCTCCTCTGAAAAAAGAATACATTGAAGGTGTTGACTTCATTATCGTCCGCGAGCTAACAGGAGGCTTATATTTTGGTAAGCCTAGCGAGCGCCGAACAGAAGGAAATGAAGAAACAGTTGTCGACACATTATTTTATAAGCGTACAGAAATAGAAAGAATTATTCGCCAAGCATTTGACACGGCTGTAAATCGACGTAAAAAAGTAACGTCTGTTGATAAAGCGAATGTGCTTGAGTCTAGTAGAGTGTGGCGTGAAGTAGCTGAAGAAGTAGCAAAAGACTACCCGGATGTAGAGCTTGAGCATATGCTTGTAGATTCAGCTGCTATGCAGTTGATTCGTAATCCGAAGTATTTTGATGTAGTGGTAACTGAAAATATGTTTGGTGATATTTTGAGTGATGAGGCTTCTATGCTGACAGGATCGTTAGGAATGTTGCCATCTGCCAGCTTAACGGCTGATGGTCCATCTTTATACGAACCGGTTCACGGTTCTGCACCAGATATTGCTGGTCAAAACAAAGCTAATCCGATTGCTGCTATTTTATCTGCAGCAATGTTGCTTAGACATTCATTTGGATTAGAAAAAGAAGCAGCAGTGATTGAACAAGCGGTTGAAAGTGTATTACATGCAGGTCATCGAACAGCTGACTTAGCAGACGGTAATCATTATTTAGGTACCGATAAAATGGTGGAGGCGATAACTGCGGTAATTGCCAATGATTCTGCCATTTCAAGCATTATGACAGCTTACAGTTAATCATGCGTTTCTCACGTTTTGTGAGAAACGTTTTTCATAATCAGAAAGGAGGAGCAGTATGAAACCAAAAACAATTATTGATAAGCTTTGGGAACAACATGTTGTACGTCGAGAAGAGGGGAAGCCGGACTTATTATATATCGATCTTCATCTTATTCATGAAGTAACGTCTCCTCAAGCATTTGAAGGTCTTCGCGTGGCAAATCGCCAAGTGAAGCGTCCAGACTTAACGTTTGCTACAATGGATCACAACATTCCAACGGTTGACCGTTTTAATATTAAAGATCCGATTGCAAAGAAACAAGTAGACAAACTATCTGAAAACTGTCATGAGTTTGGTGTGAAGCTTTTAGATTTAACAAGTGAAGAGCAAGGAATTGTGCATATCATTGGACCGGAATTAGGATTAACTCAGCCTGGAAAAACCATTGTGTGCGGAGATAGTCATACATCTACTCACGGTGCATTTGGAGCGCTTGCTTTTGGGATAGGAACTAGTGAGGTAGAGCATGTTTTAGCAACACAAACGCTATGGCAAGCGAAACCAAAAACGCTACAAGTGAAAGTAAATGGCAAAAAGCAGCCTGGCGTTTATGCTAAGGACATTGTGTTAGCAATAATTCAAAAATTCGGCGTGAATTTTGGAACGGGTTCAATCGTGGAATTTACGGGCGAATGTATTCGCGATCTTTCAATGGAAGAGCGCATGACCATTTGTAATATGTCTATTGAAGCCGGTGCAAAAGCTGGTTTAATCAGTCCAGACGATGTCACGTTCTCTTATATTAAAGGACGTCAGTATGCTCCTAAAGGAGAACAGTTTGAAAAAGCAGTGGAAGCTTGGGCAGCTTTGGCAACAGATGAAGGTGCAACGTACGATGAAACGCTGGAAATTGATGCAGATACAATTGAACCTGTTGTAACATGGGGAACAAACCCGGCGATGAGTTCTTATGTTAGCAAGCAAGTTCCTACATTAGAAGAGTGTAAAACAGAAGCTGAGAGAAAGTCTTTGTCACGAGCACTTGAGTATATGGGCTTACAGCCTGGCATGGAAATAGAAGAGATTCCAGTTCAGCATGTATTTATCGGTTCATGTACAAATGCTCGTTTGTCTGATCTTCGTGACGTGGCAGCCTTTATTAAAGGAAAGAAAGTGTCACCAGATGTGCGAGCGATCATTGTACCAGGTTCTCAAAAAGTAAAGCGAATGGCTGAAGAAGAAGGGTTATCTGCTATTTTTATTGAAGCAGGTTTTGATTGGAGAGACTCAGGCTGCAGCATGTGTCTAGGCATGAACTCTGACTTAGTTCCACAAGGCGAACACTGTGCGTCCACTTCTAACCGGAATTTTGAAGGACGTCAAGGAAAAGGCGCCAGAACGCATTTAGTAAGCCCGGTAATGGCAGCAGCGGCAGCGGTATATGGACATTTTGTTGATGTACGCAAACTACAAGAACAAGCGGTGCGATAAGGAGGAGAACACAGATGAATGCTTTTACAATCCATACAGGGAAAGTAGCAGGTCTCGACCGAGCAAACGTAGATACTGATCAAATTATCCCAAAGCAATTTTTGAAAAGAATTGAGCGTACTGGCTTTGGCCAATTTCTATTTTTTGATTGGCGATATAATGAAGATGAAACGTTAAATGAAACGTTTGAATTAAATCAGCCTCAAAATCAAGGAGCAACAATTCTTGTAGCTGACGAGAACTTCGGATGTGGTTCGTCACGTGAACACGCTCCATGGGCGCTTTTAGACTACGGGTTTCGTGCTATTATCGCACCTTCATTTGCGGATATTTTTAAACAAAACTGTCTAAAAAATGGTATTTTACCTATTGTTTTACCAAAAGAAGATGTTTCCTATTTGATGAAAGAGTCTCAAAGTGCTTCTTACGCCTGTACAATCGATCTTCATCAGCAAAAAATTACCGATGAAGCAGGTTTTGAACGTACGTTTGATATCAATGGCCATTGGAAATATATGCTTGTTAACGGATATGATGAAATTGGCTATACGCTTTCTTTTGAAGACGACATTTCTGCTTATGAAGCAAAAACGGTGAGATATTAACCAAAAATCGAGCAAAATGATGATTTTGCTCGATTTTTTTGCGTTCCGTTAATTCAATTGCTAAACTGTAAAGCAAATGGACCGCGAAGTGGGGAGAAAACATGTCGAATGAACAACAAAACAAAATTGTAGCTTTTCCTCTATTAAAAGAACGGTTGGTTGAAAAAGCTACAGATCATATGCAGCACAAGCAGTTTCAAGAAGCACTTCCTTTATTTGAGCAGGCCTACGAACTTGATAATAAGCATCATGAAATTTTGCTTGGCCTTGTTATTTGTCACGTGGAGCTCGGTGATGCAGGCATAGCTAAGGAATTATGTGAGCAAATGCTGAAAGAAGATATTGGCGATTATTATCATAATTTGCAAATGTACCTCATGGTGTTAATTCAGCTTGGTCACTATCATGAAGGATATGTCACTCTACAAGCAGTTATTCAAGAACACAAACTCCCTTCTGAACATGCTGAACAGCTTTATCAGCTATTGGAGTTCTGCAAGAATAGAATGAATCAAGAACAAGTCATAGAAGAACAAACAGAAGAAGAACAGCTAGAGCAGTTTAAATCATTCACAGCTCTAGACAATATTCAAGATCAGCTTGAATGGGTTCATTCATTAAAAACAAAGAGAATTGAAAAGCAGCGCTTCTTTCTGGAACAGCTATTTTCATCCGAAGCTGTTCACCCTATCGTAAAAACAGTCGCTTTAAAAACAGTCATGGAAGAAGAAGTAGACATTGACTTTATGATTACTAAGTTTGGAGAGACGAAAAAAGTAAATGCGCTTCAGCTTCAACGAACAACACCGTATTTGTTTGCTGAGCAAGTAGAAGCGCAGCTGACGGAAAAGCTGGAGCATGAAAATCCTACATTGCTGCAGGTTGCCGTTGAAATATGGCAGCGTCATTTATTTATTACATTTCCATTTTTACCGGGTGATAATGTAAAACTTTGGACAGAAGCGGTGTATGCTGTTAGTCTGATGATGCAAGGAGAAGAGTCAGATGCAGCTGTAGCAGAGAAAGACGGAAGTTTCTCCGCAGCTGAAATAAGAAAGGCAATTAAAGAGCTAAAAGAAATTGAAGAAATTTCTTTTATATAAAATGTGGTGTTTAGTTGAAACGTTATTGTTGTATGTTATAATATAATGGTTGTAAAATGCACTTAAATACGTATAGTAGAATTTCATCTTTACATTACATTCCTACTTACTTTAAAGTAATAGGGAGTTAAATAGATAATGATTGAGGGTTGAACTGATAGGCTATCTGCATTATCTAGTTTAGAAATCACTACTTAAAATGATTTTGGAGGGAAACATTCATGTCTGCAAAATGGGAAAAACAAGAAGGAAATCAAGGCGTTTTAACAGTAGAAGTTGAAGCTGCTGAGTTTGATAAAGCCTTAGATAAAGCATTCACAAAAGTTGTAAAACAAGTAAACGTACCAGGGTTCCGTAAAGGTAAAATGCCTCGTCCACTTTTCGAAAAACGTTTTGGCGTAGAATCTTTATACCAAGATGCACTAGACATCTTATTACCTGAAGCTTACGGCAATGCAATTGTTGAAGCTGGTATCGAACCGGTTGATCGTCCAGAAATCGATGTTGAAACAATCGAAAAAGGACAACCTCTAGTTTTCACTGCTAAAGTAACTGTTAAGCCTGAAGTTAAATTAGGTGAATACAAAAACTTAGAAGTAGAAAAAGTAGATACAACTGTAACAGATGAAGACGTTGAAGCTGAATTAAAAACACTTCAAGAGCGTCACGCTGAACTAGTTGTTAAAGAAGAAGGAACTGTAGCTGAAGGTGATACAGCTGTAATCGACTTTGAAGGTTTCGTTGATGGCGAAGCATTCGAAGGCGGAAAAGGCGAAAACTATTCTTTAGAAATCGGTTCTAACACATTCATCCCTGGCTTTGAAGAGCAACTAGTTGGTCTTGAAGTAGGCGCTGAAAAAGAAGTGGAAGTAACATTCCCTGAAGAGTATCACGCTGAAGAGCTAGCTGGTAAAGCTGCTAAATTCAAAGTGAAATTACACGAAATCAAATCTAAAGAGCTTCCAGCTTTAGACGATGAGTTTGCAAAAGACGTAGACGAAGAAGTAGAAACTTTAGAAGCGTTAAAAGCAAAAACAAAAGAAAAATTACAAAGCGATAAAGAGAATCAAGCGGAATCAGCTCTTCGCGACACTTTAGTAGAAAAAGCTGCTGAAAACGCTGAAGTAGAAATTCCAGAAGCAATGTTCAATACTGAAATGGATCGTATGATGCAAGAGTTTGAACAACGTTTACAAATGCAAGGTCTTAACCTTGAACTTTACTTCCAATTCTCAGGTCAAGATGAAAAAGCTCTTCGCGACCAAATGCGTCCGGATGCTGAAAAGCGTGTGAAAATCAACTTAACGCTAGAAGCTATTTCAAAAGCTGAAAATCTTGAAGTAAGCGAAGAAGAAGTAGAAAAAGAATTAGAAAACATGGCAGGAATGTACAACATGCCTGTCGAAGAAATTAAGAAAGTGCTTGGCAGTCTTGATAGCATTAAAGAAGACATGAAAGTACGTAAAGCAGTTGAATTTCTTGTAGAAAACAGCAAAGCTGTTGCATAATAGTAAGTAAGAAACAAGGCGCGACTTGATCGTGCCTTGTTTTATAAACTTCAATAGTTTTTTTATATCATAACCAACACCGTAGAAGCAGCTTTAACCCATTGTTTGAAATCCGTGGTTATGAAATAGGCCCAATAAGAGGACACTATATAATAGCAGATCTCCATTCTGTTATGCTCATCAACAACATATACATAAAACGTTTTAGTATCTATTCAAGAAAATGTATGGTAAAATGCAATACAAATCTTTTCATAGCGCTTTTACTATGTAATAAAGAGGGGCATTTACCTACAAATAGATGAGTTGTTCATGTTGTTGGGCTATAGCGCGGATAGAAATCAGCTTCGAGCACTTTAGTAAATACTACAAGGGGTGAAAATTATGTTTAAATTTAACGATGAAAAAGGGCAGTTAAAATGCTCATTTTGTGGTAAAACACAAGAACAAGTACGCAAGTTAGTTGCGGGTCCAGGTGTTTACATATGCGATGAATGTATTGAACTTTGCACGGAAATCGTAGAAGAAGAGTTAGGTACAGAAGAAGAAGTAGAATTTAAAGATGTACCAAAACCAAAAGAAATTCGTGACATTTTAGATGAGTATGTAATTGGTCAAGAGGATGCGAAAAAATCGTTATCCGTTGCGGTATACAACCATTACAAACGAATCAATTCAAACAGTAAAATTGATGACGTTGAGTTATCAAAAAGTAATATTGCATTAATTGGACCTACAGGAAGCGGTAAAACTTTACTAGCTCAAACATTGGCTCGTATTTTAAACGTACCGTTTGCGATTGCAGATGCAACATCTCTAACAGAAGCGGGTTATGTAGGAGAAGATGTTGAAAACATCTTATTAAAATTAATTCAATCAGCTGATTACGATGTGGAGAAAGCTGAAAAAGGTATCATCTACATCGATGAAATTGATAAAGTAGCGCGTAAGTCTGAAAACCCATCTATTACACGTGATGTATCAGGTGAAGGTGTGCAGCAGGCTCTTCTTAAAATCTTAGAAGGTACTGTAGCAAGCGTTCCTCCTCAAGGTGGACGTAAACACCCTCATCAAGAATTTATTCAAATTGATACAACAAATATCTTATTTATTTGCGGTGGTGCATTTGACGGAATCGAACCTATTATTAAGCGTCGTCTAGGTAAAAAAGTAATTGGTTTCGGTTCAGAAACAAAACAACAAGACTTTACAGAAAAAGAGTTACTAGCAAAAGTATTACCGGAAGATTTATTAAAATTTGGTTTAATTCCAGAGTTTATTGGTCGTTTACCGGTTACTGCTAGCTTAGTGCCTCTTGATGAAGAAGCGCTAGTTGAGATTTTAACAAAACCGAAAAATGCACTAGTGAAACAATATCAAAAAATGCTTGAACTTGATGACGTTGAACTTGAGTTCGAAGACGAGGCTTTAGTAGAAATTTCTAAAAAAGCAATCGAGCGTAAAACAGGTGCTCGTGGTCTACGTTCAATCATTGAAGGTATTATGTTAGATGTAATGTTTGATCTTCCTTCACGTGATGATATTACAAAATGTATTATCACAGGTGAAACTGTTCGTGATCAAGCGGCTCCTAAGTTCGTATTAGAAGACGGATCTACTATTCAAGAAGGCAGCAAAACATCAGCATAAAAAAAGCCGGGTACTCAATTTGAGTACCCGGCTTTTTTCTAGTGATGAAGCACAACTAAATTTTACTTTTTACTAGAATCTTGTTTATTCCTACTGCTGCAGGGAGATAATAACTGATAATTATCTTACTAAACTGCGCAGGAGGTTTATCTATGAACTGGACGAATATTGCCTTAATGGTCCAACTCTTTTTTGGTATCATCATTGGCTTATATTTTTGGAATTTATTACGCAATCAGCGTACGCAAAAAGTCTCAATTGACCGGGATTCAAAGAAAGAAATGGAGCAATTGCAGAAAATGAGAGCCATCTCTTTAACTGAGCCGCTTGCCGAACGTGTAAGGCCGTCTAGCTTCTCCGATATTGTCGGACAAGAGGATGGAATTCGGTCACTAAAGGCTGCCCTTTGCGGTCCTAATCCACAGCACGTGATTGTATACGGGCCGCCTGGAGTAGGAAAAACGGCAGCAGCACGTTTAGTGTTAGAAGAAGCAAAAAAAAATAAAAAATCACCTTTTAAACAATCGGCTGTATTTGTAGAGTTAGATGCAACTACGGCGCGTTTTGATGAGCGAGGCATTGCTGATCCTTTGATTGGGTCAGTTCATGACCCTATTTACCAAGGAGCAGGTGCCATGGGCCAAGCTGGAATTCCGCAGCCAAAACAAGGAGCGGTTACAGATGCACACGGGGGAATTTTATTTATTGATGAAATTGGAGAGCTCCATCCTATTCAGATGAATAAGCTGTTAAAGGTTCTAGAAGATCGAAAAGTGTTTATGGAAAGCGCCTATTACAGCGAAGAAAACACACAAATCCCGACACATATTCACGATATTTTTCAAAATGGGTTGCCAGCAGACTTTCGTTTGATTGGTGCGACGACTAGAACACCTAATGAAATTCCGCCTGCCATTCGTTCCAGATGCGTAGAGGTATTTTTCCGTGAGCTTGATCGCGACGAAATTATTACAGTTGCAAAAAAAGCAGCAAATAAAGTAAGAATGGATATATCAGAAGAAGGTTTATCTCTGTTTTCTACATATGCACGCAATGGACGTGAAACGGTTAATATGATGCAAATTGCGGCTGGATTAGCGATATCAGAGGAACGAACGGATATTAAAAATGAAGATATTGAATGGATTGTTCATTCTAGTCAACTATCTCCAAGACACGATCCGAAAATTGCAGATGAGGAAAAAGTGGGACTTATTAATGGATTAGCCGTTTACGGGCCCAACTCTGGAGCACTTTTAGAAATTGAAGTCAAAGCGATTCCTGCAAAAGAGAAAGGGAACATTATTATTACGGGTATCGTTGAAGAGGAAAGTATAGGGACTCAAGGGAAGTCTATTCGCCGTAAAAGTATGGCTAAAAGCTCAATTGAAAATGTCATAACGGTTCTTCGCTCAATGGATGTTCCTGCCGATGAGTATGATATTCATGTAAACTTTCCGGGAGGCGTTCCGATTGATGGACCTTCTGCGGGTATTGCTATGGCAACAGGTATCTACTCAGCGATTTATGAAGTGCCAATTAAACATACGGTAGCAATGACAGGAGAAATTGGTCTGCATGGTAACGTAAAGCCAATTGGCGGCGTGATTCCAAAAATCAAGGCAGCCAAACAAGCAGGCGTTCAGACGGTGATTGTGCCAAAAGAAAATATGAATGCAATGGTAGAAAAGGTAAAAGGTATCGACATTATTCCTGTCCATCATTTAACGGAGGTGTTTGAACAAGCGCTATTGTCTGTACATGAGCATGTTGCACATTTGTCGGTAGATCCAGCTATTTCAACTAGAGAATCTAGCTAATTCTATCATGATAATTAAAAATTAATGGTCAGATGAATATTCATCGCCTTTTTCGCGTATAAAACCTTTATACACAGCCAACGAAAAAGGCGTTTTTTTATGAAAAGAGCTTAAAAAGATATATTTTGCCTTTTAATTCTTTCTCATGGTACAATTAGTAATTACTATTGTTAGACATGTGTATACAAATGAGATAAAATTGTTAAAAGAATTCACACTTTACATACTTTAATTGACGAGCATTGGAGGTGTTCATTGCATGGCAGAAAAAGAAAAATTGACAATGCCGCTATTGCCTTTACGAGGTTTGATCGTCTATCCGACAATGGTGCTTCATTTAGATGTTGGGCGAGATAAATCTGTGCAAGCATTAGAAAAAGCAATGATGGATGATCACTTAGTTTGTTTAGTATCACAAAAAGATATGGGTATTGATGAACCAACAAAAGAGGATTTATATAGAACCGGTACGTTAGCAAAAATTAAACAAATGCTAAAGCTGCCGAATGGAACGATGCGTGTCTTAGTAGAAGGACTAAATCGCGTAAACGTTACAGAATTTGAAGACAGCGAAGAATATTTTGTTGTGCACGTGGAAAAGCAAAACGAAGAACATCAGGTTGATGTAGAAGATAAAGCGCTGATGCGCACGCTTTTAGACTATTTCGAACAATACATAAAACTTTCCAAAAAGGTGTCCGTTGAAACTCTTTCAACCGTAAGCGACATTGAAGAACCAGGAAGATTAGCGGATATTGTAGCCTCTCATTTACCAATAAAAATTCAGCTTAAACAAGAAATTTTAGAAATAACTGATGTGAAGGAAAGATTAAATACGATCATTTCTCATATTCAAGACGAGCAAGAAGTTTTGCAGCTGGAGAAAAAAATTGGACAGCGTGTAAAGAAATCGATGGAACGCACTCAGAAAGAGTATTATCTTCGTGAGCAAATGAAGGCGATTCAAAAAGAGCTTGGAGACAAAGAAGGAAAGACGGGAGAAGTAGCAACACTTCGCGAAAAAATTGAAGCAAGTGGGATGACGGACCATGTCAAACAAGTGGCGTTTAAAGAATTGGATCGCTATGAAAAAATTCCTGCTACCTCCGCTGAAAGCTCAGTCATTCGAAATTATATCGAGTGGTTGATTGCGCTACCTTGGACAAATGAAACGGAAGATACGCTCAATATTCATAATGCTGAACAAGTGCTGAACGATGAGCACTATGGCCTTGAAAAAGTGAAGGAACGCGTATTGGAATATCTAGCTGTGCAGCAGTTGACAAAATCTCTTAAAGGCCCTATTTTATGTTTAGCAGGACCTCCTGGCGTAGGGAAAACATCCCTAGCCCGTTCAATTGCCACGTCTCTAGATCGTCATTTTGTACGAGTGTCTCTAGGCGGCGTGAGAGATGAGTCAGAAATCCGCGGTCATCGTCGCACGTACGTGGGAGCTATGCCTGGACGCATTATTCAAGGAATGAAAAAAGCAGGAACGATTAATCCGGTATTTCTGCTTGATGAAATCGATAAAATGTCAAATGATTTCCGAGGAGACCCGTCTTCTGCTTTGTTAGAAGTATTGGATCCTGAACAAAACTATAATTTCAGCGATCACTATATAGAAGAAACGTATGATTTATCAAAAGTGATGTTCGTGGCTACAGCTAATAACTTAGCTACGATTCCGGGGCCCCTGCGTGATCGAATGGAAATTATTCAAATTGCTGGTTACACGGAGCTGGAAAAGCTTGAAATCGCGAAGCGTCACCTATTGCTGCGTCAGCTAGAAAATCACGGACTGCAAAAGGGCAATTTGCAGATTCGCGATGACGCGTTAACAGCAATCATCCGTTTATATACGAGAGAAGCTGGTGTTCGTAACCTTGAACGCGAAATTGCTTCCATTTGTCGAAAAGCAGCTCGCATCGTAGTCTCTGGCGAGAAAAAACGCGTGGTGGTGACGGCCAAAACGCTTGAAGAATTCCTTGGTAAGCCTAGGTTCCGTTACGGACAGGCTGAGACGGAAGATCAAGTCGGCGTTGCTACAGGTCTTGCTTACACAACTGTAGGAGGAGACACGCTAGCCATTGAAGTAAGCTTGTCCCCTGGTAAAGGAAGACTAGTGCTAACTGGAAAGCTTGGAGACGTGATGAAAGAATCAGCTCAGGCAGCATTTAGCTACGTGCGTTCAAATGCAGAGAAACTCGGAATTGATGAAAAGTTTTATGAAAAACATGATATTCATATCCATGTTCCAGAAGGAGCTGTACCAAAGGATGGACCTTCTGCAGGAATTACCATTGCCACTGCTCTAGTATCAGCACTAACGGGTAAACCAGTGCGTAGAGAAGTAGGAATGACAGGAGAAATTACACTAAGAGGTCGCGTATTACCAATCGGCGGTTTAAAAGAAAAGTCACTTAGTGCACATCGTGCCGGATTAACTAAAATATTAATCCCTCATGATAATGAACGTGATATTGAAGATATCCCTGACAGTGTACAAGAGGAATTAGACATCGTTCTTGTGTCACATGTGGACCAAGTATTGGAACATGCGCTAGTAGGAGAGGTAAAATGAAAGTAACTCAAGCCGATATTGTTATCAGTGCCGTACGCCCTGAACAATATCCTAAAGAAAACCTGCCAGAGTTTGCGTTAGCAGGCCGTTCAAATGTAGGAAAATCATCTTTTATTAATAAGATGCTCAATCGCAAAAGCTTAGCGCGTACGTCGTCTAAGCCTGGAAAAACTCAAACGCTTAACTTCTTTTTAATTAATGAAATCCTTCACTTTGTAGACGTACCTGGCTACGGATTTGCAAAAGTGTCTAAAAAAGAGCGTGAAGCATGGGGGAAAATGATTGAAACGTATTTAACAAATCGTGAGCAGCTTAAAGCTGTGTTAATGATTGTTGATCTACGCCATGCCCCTTCAAAGGATGACGTTATGATGTATGAGTTTTTGAAGCACCATGACCTTCCCGTTATGGTTATTGCAACGAAAGCTGATAAAATTCCCAAAGGAAAATGGCAAAAGCACTTAAAAGTAGTGAGAGAAACGCTGGACTTGGATCCAAATGATGAATTAATTCATTTCTCATCTGAAACAGGTGAAGGAAAAGATAAAGCGTGGAAATCTTTGCAGTATCGCATGACTCACTAAACAAAGGAATAGAATCTAAAAAAATGGAACGTTTATCATCACTCTAACAGGAAGTGAGTCAAACGTTCCATTTTTTTAACTTGTTTACATAGATTACTTTCGTTTGAAAAATAATAAATATAGCCCAACTAGTAACAATAAAATAGGCCAGAAGGTTGTTAAATAATTTACGCCGTCTTCAACTTTTGGCAAAAATAGTTTAAGACGGTCTGAAAACATCATTAAAATGGCAATAATTAAAAGGGTGCCGCCTTGGAAAAAGCCTGATTTGGCTTTTCTAGCACTAAGTAAAAAGCTAATGGCCACCATAAAAACGACCATGCTAATATTCGTAGGCCAAAAGGGAATTTGTTCACTTACATAGAAATGAATACCTAAAGTGATTAATATGTAGCTTGCAAGCAAGTTTGAATGATCTTGAGATAAAGCAGACTCAGTTAACAGGGCTGCTCCTATTAAAATTAACAGTACAGGCCACGTGTATACCTTTGCTGCAATGCTCATATGTAGTTCATTCAGTAAGAAAAAGATTCCAAATCCAACTAGTAAGACACCAAAAAACATTGATTGCTTTTTCATAGTAACCTCCAGGTGTTTCAAAACAGAAAACGTGATAAAACGCTGCTTTTTTGATACAATTTATTACGGAATAACAGTTAATATCTTAACACATGTTTTCAAAGACTGTTCACATTTTTTTTTCGAATGACTTATAGAACATGTTATAATAGTTAGAGATAAGGCGAAGCTTACACTTGTGTAATGTCCGCCGTTTTTTACGAATAGTAGAATGAAGAACGCCGGATTTTACGGGCAGTTATCTCACTGTAGCTCTTTGGAAATTTAGGGGTTACTGCCCGTCAAATTCGGATAAATAAGCACATTTCAATTATAGGGGGTATGTACAAATGCATATTATAGCAGTCGGCTTAAACTTTCGAACAGCCCCTGTTGAAATAAGAGAAAAGCTGAGTTTTAATGAGCAAGAACTAGCATCTGCCATGAAAACGTTAAGCGGCCAAAAAAGTATTTTGGAAAACATCATTGTTTCAACATGCAATCGTACGGAAATTTATGCTGTTGTTGATCAATTACACACGGGCCGTTATTATGTAAAAGCATTTTTAGCTGAATGGTTCGGAATAGATAAAGAAGAGTTTTCGCCTTATTTAACCATCTATGAAAATGATGGAGCCATCGAACATTTATACCGAGTAGCATGTGGATTAGATTCAATGGTGATTGGTGAAACACAAATTCTTGGACAAGTGCGTTCAAGCTTTTTGCTTGCTCAAGAAGAAGAAACAATTGGAACGGTTTTTAATCAGCTGTTTAAACAAGCTGTGACATTAGCCAAAAAAGCTCATCATGAAACAGAAATTGGTGCGAATGCAGTTTCTGTCAGCTATGCAGCCGTAGAGCTTGCTAAAAAGATTTTTGGAGACTTATCATCCAAACATGTGTTGATTCTTGGTGCGGGAAAAATGGGTCAGCTTGCCGTACAGAATTTATATGGCAGCGGAGCTAAAAAAGTAACGGTAGTGAATCGAACATTTGAAAAGGCACAAGAGCTAGCAAACCGTTTTGCTGGAGAAGCGAAACCATTTGCTGATCTTCAACATGCTTTAAGCGAAGCAGATATCTTAATTAGTTCAACAGGAGCTAATGACTATGTAGTAACGAAACAAATGATGAGTGAAGCCGAGCGTACGCGTAAAGGTCGTCCATTGTTTATGGTAGACATCGCCGTTCCGCGTGACTTAGATCCAGAACTAGATGAGCTAGAGACGGTCTTTTTATACGATATCGACGATTTAAACGGGATTGTAGAATCCAATTTGCAAGAGCGTCAAAAAGCTGCGGATGAAATTGAAATTATGCTTGAAGCTGAAATTGTTGCTTTCAAGTCTTGGCTTGGTACATTAGGCGTTGTGCCTGTTATTTCTGCACTTCGTCAAAAAGCACTTGCCATTCAAGCTGAAACGATGAAAAGCATTGATCGTAAGCTTCCAGATTTATCTGAGCGTGAGCGCAAAGTTTTAAATAAACATACAAAAAGTATAATTAATCAACTTCTTCGCGATCCAATTTTACACGCGAAAGAATTGGCTGGAGAGAAACATGCTGAAGATTCTTTAGAGCTGTTCATGAAGATTTTTAATATTGAACAGGAAGTTGCTTTGCAAAAAGAAAAAGAAGAGCAGCTTCGTACATCGATTACGTCTCATTCAGTAGCTTATCAGTCTTAAGTGAGGATGGAATAATGGTTGATATGGAATTAACCAGAATCTATGAATTGATTGTGATTTTATACGCCGCGAGCGTTTTATTATATTTTATTGATTTTGTACAAAATAACCGGAAGGCAAACTCGATAGCCTTCTGGTTACTTTCTATTGTGTGGGTTTTGCAAACAGCCTTTTTAATTTTACGAATGTTTGAGACGGGAAGGTTTCCTATTCTTACCGTTTCTGAAGGGCTGTATTTTTACGCGTGGGTGTTAATTACTCTTTCACTTGTGATTAATCGCCTGTTTCGCGTTGATTTTATGGTGTTTTTTACAAATGTGATTGGTTTCTTAATTATGGCTATTCATACGTTTGCTCCACTTGAAACATACACTGCTGTCCAGTCGGAGCGCCTTGTGTCAGAATTATTAATCATTCATATTACTATGGCTATTTTATCTTACGGCGCTTTTTCAGTCTCTTTTGTTTTTTCCGCTCTGTATCTTGTTCAGTATAATTTATTGAAAAAGAAGAAATGGGGCAAGCGCTTGCTAAGAATTGAAGATTTAACAAAGCTAGATTACATGTCCTATGTATTAATTTTAATTGGTGTACCGCTGTTATTGCTTTCGTTAATCTTAGGAATCATATGGGCTTATATTAAATACGTAGATTTTCATTGGTACGATACAAAAGTGTTAGGTTCATTTTTAATGTTTGTTGCATACAGCGCTTACTTGTATGCTAGACTGCGTAGAGGTATTCAAGGAAAGGCAATCGCAATGTGGAATATTGGATTGTTCTTAGTCTTACTTATTAATTTCTTTTTATTTGGCAGTTTATCGAATTTTCACTTTTGGGGTTCGTAATTAGGAGGACAACATGCGAAAAATTATTGTCGGCTCTCGTCGAAGTAAACTTGCGTTAACACAGACCAAGTGGGTCATTGAACAGTTAAAAAAACAAGGTCTTCCTTTTGAATTTGAAATTAAAGAAATGGTTACAAAAGGGGACCAAATCTTAAATGTAACGCTGTCCAAAGTAGGCGGTAAAGGTCTTTTTGTGAAAGAAATTGAACAAGCCATGTTAGATGAAGAAATTGATATGGCCGTTCATAGTATGAAAGATATGCCAGCTGTTTTGCCAGAAGGATTAACGATTGGATGTATTCCTTTACGAGAAGATCATCGTGATGCGCTTATTTCAAAAAATGGTGAACGATTTGAGGAGCTGCCAAGCGGTGCTGTGATTGGAACAAGCAGCTTGCGTCGAGGGGCACAGCTTCTATCTATGCGTTCAGATATCGAAATTAAATGGATTCGAGGAAATATCGACACACGCCTAGAGAAATTAAAAAATGAAGATTACGATGCAATTATCTTGGCAGCTGCAGGGTTATCTCGTATGGGCTGGTCGAGAGATACGGTCACTCAGTACCTAGAGCCGGAAATAAGCGTTCCCGCTGTAGGACAAGGAGCTTTAGCTATCGAATGCCGAGAAAATGACCATGAATTATTATCGCTGCTTCAAGCTCTAAATCATGATGAAACCGCTCGTGCTGTGAGAGCTGAACGCGTATTTTTAAAAGAGATGGAAGGCGGATGCCAAGTGCCGATTGCGGGTTATGGGCGTATATTGGACGGCGGAAACATTGAGTTAACGTCGCTAGTCGCGTCTCCTGATGGCAAAACGATTTACAAAGAGCAAATTACGGGAAAAGACCCCGTTGCTATCGGTTCAGAAGCTGCTGAGCGCTTAACATCTCAAGGAGCTAAGCTTTTAATTGACCGTGTAAAAGAGGAGCTGGACAAATAATGAGTCATGAGGCTCCTCTTTTTTTAAAAAAAGTTTTGATTACAAGAGAAGCGAAGCAGGCTCATTCATTTGCAGCACAGATTAAAAAGCTTGGAGGCATACCTTTAAGCTTACCAGTCCTCACGTTCGCACGTTCTAACAATGAAAAAGAAGTGGAAGATGTCCTGCTGTCGATTGACTGTTTTGATTGGGTTGTTTTTACAAGTCAAAACGGCATTTCTTTTTTCTTTGAATGGCTAAAAGAGTTAAATATCAGTGCGAGTGCCTTAAAAAGATTAAAAGTGGCTGCGGTTGGAGAAAAAACCGCAAAATTGCTAGAAAAACATGATGTTAATGTGCAACTTGTTCCAAAAGAATACGTTGCGGAATCACTTCTTGAGTCGTTAAAAGCAAATGTGTCACGTCACGAGCGAGTTCTCCTTGTACGAGGACAATTAGCCCGCTCTGTTTTAAAAGATGGGTTAAAAGAGTGTGAGGTAACGGATTTAGTTGTATATCAGACCATTCGAAATCAAGACTCTGAACGCTTGATTAAGCAACATGTAGAAACAGGAATTGATGCCATTACTTTTACAAGTTCTTCTACAGTTAGATTTTTTGTCGAGTCAGTTAAAGATATTCCGAATTGGCTTGAGCTTATAAATAGAACCAAAGTTGTTTGCATCGGCCCTATTACGAGTCAGACAGCGAGCGAATATGGAATTAAGCATCTTGTTCCTAACACATACACAATAAATGGTATGATAGACATGTTGGTTAGTTGTTTTGAATAATAAAGGAGGATTTTAACATGAAAGATTTACAATTTACACGTCATCGTCGTCTTCGTAATTCTGTAAATATGCGTGCGCTTGTACGTGAAACACATTTACATTCTGAAGACTTTATATATCCTATTTTTATTGTAGAAGGTGAACAAAAAAGAAATGCTGTAAAATCAATGCCAGGTGTGGATCAAATTTCTTTAGACTACTTGAATGATGAAATCCAAGAGTTAGTTGATTTAGGAATCAAGTCAGCTATGGTATTTGGTGTTCCCGCTGAAAAAGATGCGGTCGGATCACAGGCATACCATGACCACGGAATTGTTCAAAAAGGTATTCGTCAAATTAAAGAAAATTTTCCAGACTTTGTTGTTATCGCAGATACATGCTTATGTCAATACACAGATCATGGCCACTGTGGTGTAATTGAAGACGGAAAAATCCTAAACGATCCTAGCCTTGACTTATTAGCGCGTACAGCGGTTAGTCAAGCTAAAGCAGGAGCGGATATTATTGCGCCTTCAAACATGATGGACGGTTTTGTGGCAGCTATTCGCCACGGTCTAGACGAAGCTGGATTTGAAGATGTGCCTGTGATGTCTTATGCTGTTAAATATGCGTCTGCTTTTTACGGACCATTCCGCGATGCAGCGCATTCTTCTCCTCAATTTGGAGACCGTAAAACATATCAAATGGACCCAGCCAATCGCTTAGAAGCACTTCGAGAAGCAGAATCTGATGTAGAAGAAGGAGCAGATTTCTTAATTGTAAAACCAGCTCTATCTTATTTAGATATTATGCGCGATGTGAAAAATACGTTTAATTTACCGGTAGTGGCTTATAATGTGAGCGGTGAATATTCGATGATTAAAGCGGCAGCTCAAAACGGCTGGGTAAATGAAAAAGAGATTGTTCTTGAAAAATTAATTAGCATGAAGCGTGCAGGAGCGGATTTAATTGTAACGTATCATGCTAAAGACGCAGCACGCTGGTTATCTGACAAGTAATTAAGGAGGCTTACACATGAGAAGTTATGAAAAGTCAAAAGCAGCTTTTTTAGAAGCGCAGCAATTAATGCCGGGTGGAGTAAACAGTCCTGTTCGTGCATTTAAATCAGTAGATATGGATCCTATTTTTATGGAACGAGGAAAAGGCGCTACGATTTACGATATTGACGGCAACAAATATATTGACTACGTCTTATCATGGGGACCTTTAATTCACGGACATTCCAACGATCAAGTAGTTGAAGCAGTAAAAAAAGTAACGGAATCTGGTACAAGCTTTGGTGCACCAACATTAATTGAAAATGAGCTTGCTAAGGTTGTGATTAAGCGCGTTCCTTCAATCGAAATCGTCCGTATGGTGAGTTCAGGTACGGAAGCAACGATGAGCGCACTGCGTTTAGCACGTGGCTATACGGGCCGCAACAAAATTTTAAAATTTGAAGGCTGTTACCATGGACACGGTGACTCTCTTCTAATTAAAGCTGGCTCAGGCGTTGCAACGTTAGGTCTACCAGATAGTCCGGGAGTGCCTGAAGGAATCGCTAAAAACACGATTACAGTGCCGTACAATGATCTAGAAAGCGTACAATATGCTTTTAAAGAATTCGGAGATGACATTGCCGGAGTAATCGTTGAACCGGTAGCAGGAAATATGGGTGTGGTACCGCCTCAGCCAGGTTTCTTACAAGGGCTTCGTGATATCACATCAGAATATGGCTCACTGCTCATCTTTGATGAAGTAATGACAGGGTTCCGCGTAGCGTACAACTGTGCACAGGGATACTACAACATTACGCCTGACTTAACTTGCTTAGGAAAGGTAATCGGTGGCGGTTTACCAGTAGGTGCTTATGGCGGTAAAGCTGAAATTATGGAGCGAGTTGCACCAAGCGGCCCGATTTATCAAGCAGGTACATTATCAGGTAATCCGCTTGCGATGACAGCTGGATACGAGACGTTAACGCAGCTGACACCTCAATCCTACGATGAGTTCATTCGTAAAGCAGATCGCTTAGAAGAAGGATTGATGGCAGCAGCTGAAAAATATGATGTGCCGTTTACGGTAAACCGAGCTGGTTCAATGATCGGTTTCTTCTTTACAAACGAACAGGTAATAAATTACGAAACAGCGAAAACATCGAATTTAGATTATTTTGCAGCTTACTATCGTGAAATGGCTAATGAAGGCGTGTTTTTACCTCCTTCTCAATTCGAAGGAATGTTTTTATCAACTTCTCATACAGATGCAGACATTGAACATACAATTGCAGCAGCTGAAAAAGCTTTTTCAAAGTTGCGTGGATAAACAGCTAAATAAGATTGTCTTTTATATCAAAGCTTACGGAGTATTCCGTAAGCTTTTTTAGTTTTAAAGACATATTTTAATTTATTTGTTCATACATCTTTAATGACCGCGCTATTACCTGGCGGGTGTTGGAAGGGGGAGAACAATTTGTCGCAGGATAATTTATCATGTCTGCGTTTTTCCGTAGAAGAATCAGTATGGTTTCAAAAAGGACAGGAAGTCTCACAACTTTTGTCTATCTCCTTAGAGCCTCAAGTATCTATTCAAGAATATGACCAATACGTGTCTATTCGAGGAGCATTACAATTAACAGGTGAATACGAAACGTACGAGGGAGAGCACTCGTTACGCGAATATACAAATGAGAATCAAGTGCAATCTATCTCTGTCCGTGAAGACGGAACGGCTGAATTATCACATCAATTTCCTGTTGATATTACCATTCCTAAAAATCGTATTCAAAGTATTGAAGACGTATATGTATCTATTGATTTATTTGATTATGAATTGCCAGGCACAAATCAGCTGCAGCTAATGGCTGACTTGTCCATCACAGGATTGTACGGAGAACAGCATGAAGAACGAGAAGAAGAGGAAGAGGAAGAGTTTTCGGAGGAACAGCACATCGTCTCCTATGAAGAAGTGGACGATGCTGAAGAGGTATATACTGAAAACGTTGCTCAAGAAGAACAAGAAGAACAAGAAGAACAAGAGTTTGACGTAAGCTATCGTGAAGCTCCCGCACTTTTAGAGGCAGAGGCTATTGAAGAAGATCATTCAGAAGAGCCCCCTAGTTATTTTTCATCTGTATTTAAAAAAGAATCTCGTGCTGAGCAGGTCGTGGAATATGAAGAGGAAGCATATGAACCATTTGAAGTCGAAGTGAAAAAAGAAGCCCAAATCGAGGAAGAAAGAGAAGACAACGTGATTGAACTGTTTCAGCTTCGTCAAGAGCAAGAAAGCTTCGAAGAATCGCAAGCTAGTGAATTGAATACGTATGCTGACGTTCAACAAGAGGCTGAGCAAGAAGAAGTTGAACAAGAAAAGGAAAAGATTATTGTTGAATTTCGGAAAGAAGAAAATGAAAGCGGCCGAAATGAAAACGCCCTTTATTTAACAAAGCTCTTTTCGCGGGAAGAAGAAGCTTTTTCAACGTGGAAGCTTTGTATTGTTCAAGACGGAGATTCGCTTGATACGATAGCAAACCGCTATAATACGAATGTACAAAACATTTTACGAGTAAATAATTTAGAAGATGAATATGAGCTGGAAGAAGGAAGCATCTTAAATATTCCCGTTCGTTAAAGTCGGAAAGAAAACAGTTTTGACGCATATAATGTCTTAACTGTTTTCTTTATTTTTTACGAGGAAGGAGAATATAGATGCAGCGGACAGTAGCAGACTATAAAGTATTGTTAAAAGAATATGACTTAGATGTTGACTTTATCGAAGACTACGGAAAAGTAAAAAAAGTCTATACGAAAACCGGCGTGTTTGCGTTTAAAGAAATGGCGAATCATCAAGAACGAAATCAAAACTTCATTCAAAAGCTGCAGAACGTGTATCAAAAAGGATGGATGGGATTTGTCCCTATTTATCAAACGAAGCGTTCTCAGCCCATTGTTTCAGATGAAAGCGGCTCGTATTACTTAATGCCGTGGCTCCCAAATAATCCGGCCGAAGAGCGTGATATTCGATATCATAAATTATTTCAAGAGCTTGCTAAGCTTCACGGCGCTTCGGCGCAGGAAGTAGAAGTGAAAAAAGAAGATATAGAAAATCATTATACATCGATGAAAGAAACGTGGGAAAAACGTCAGGAAGAGCTGAAGCAGTATGTAGTAGAATGTGAGAAGAAAGTTTATATGTCCCCGTTTGAATTGCATTACTGTACGTTTTATTATGAAATGACAAGAGCGCTTGAATTTGGTTTTGGAAAGCTCGATCAGTGGAACGATGAAATGGAAGAAAAGGAAAAGATCCGGCTGGTTACTTCTCATGGAAAGCTATCGGCTAAACATTTTATCTATGACGAGCGGGGAAATGGTTTTTTTATTAATTTTGAACATGCAAAAGATGCTTCACCTATTTATGATTTAGTCTCATTTTATTTCCGGACTCTTCGCACATACCCAGTAACGACTTATGACAGCTATGAGTGGTTTAGTACGTATGAAAAACATTTTGCTCTCAGAGAAGAGGAACGGCTGCTTTTACACAGTTATTTGGCGTTTCCAGAGCCCCTGTATCAGTGTATCGTTCAATATAGGCAGCATAAAGAAAGTAAAACAGAGCTTGAACATATGCAGTCATTTATTCGAGCATACTGGCTGACGAAAAACATTGAACAGCTCAATATTAAAATATTTGAAGTAGATCAGCAAAAAAAAATGGCAGCGGAAGCAGCTGCACAAGCCCAAGCGAACGAATAGCGCTTGGGTTTTTAAATCCAGTCGGAATATAAAGCAACCGCTAGTATGGCAAGCAGTGCCAACAACAGTACATCAAAGGTTGTAGGAAAAAATAGTGTACGTATACCTTGAAAAATTGTTAAAGGAACAATAAACTGTCCACAAGCTGCTCCTGCTGTTTTGAGCCACCGCTGCAGTTGATACGAATTTACATTTATTCGTTTCTTCATTTGTACATGCCCCTTTCAATCCACGTGCCCAGGTTAAAGTAAGTATATGAAAAAAGAAAGAAATGGTGCCATTTTTTTTAGTGGGCTCTTCATTTTATTTCCAAAATTAGCGAGCGAATGAAAAAATAAAGAGCAGAACAAAAAAATTATGAATATAATCATAAAAAAATGGAGAAGATTATTGACGATTCAACATTTTTTCATATAGTATAATTAAGAGAAATTCATACATAAATACAGTGAATAGGAAGAGTACGGGATGTTCGTCTTTCAGAGAGAGAAATCAGTTGCTGTGAGATTTCTTAAGAATGTGCACTCGGAATGTCGCCTATGAGTAGCTTTTTTGAACAGCTGCATAGTTCAGTAGAAAAAGCCGGTTAATCAACCGTTATGAAATGAAGTGTATAGGCTTATCAAACGGGATACGTCTATAAAAAAAGGTGGTACCGCGAAATCAACTCCTTTCGTCCTTTTATTAGGAAAGGAGTTTTTTTATGTTTATAAAAGCTTTACACAGTTTCTAAAGACTGAAACTTTATATTATGGAGGTATACATTATGTCTGAAAAAGAAGTGACTCTTCCAACGAAGTATGATCCAAAAGCCGTTGAAGAAAATCGTTATCAGTATTGGTTAGACGGGAAGTTTTTTGAAGCAACAAATGACCCTGAAAAAGAGCCATATACAATTGTAATTCCACCCCCAAACGTAACGGGTAAGCTGCATTTAGGCCACGCTTGGGATACAACGTTACAAGACATCTTAACGCGTATGAAGCGCATGCAAGGCTATGACGTTTTATGGCTTCCTGGCATGGACCATGCGGGGATTGCAACGCAGGCAAAAGTAGAAGAAAAGCTTCGCAGCGAAGGGAAAAGCCGCTACGATCTAGGTCGCGAAAATTTTGTAGCCGAAACGTGGAAATGGAAAGAAGAATATGCAAGCTTTATTCGCCAGCAGTGGTCGAAGCTAGGACTTGGCTTAGACTATTCACGCGAGCGCTTCACGCTTGATGAAGGCCTTTCTAAAGCAGTGCGCGAAGTATTCGTAACGCTTTACAAAAAAGGGTTAATCTATCGCGGAGAATATATTATTAACTGGGATCCAGCTACGAAAACAGCTCTTTCAGACATCGAGGTTATTTACAAAGATGTACAAGGTGCGTTTTATCATATGCGCTATCCGTTGGCAGATGGTTCTGGACATATTGAAATCGCAACAACTCGTCCTGAAACAATGCTAGGAGATACGGCTGTAGCTGTTCACCCTGAAGATGATCGCTATAAGCACTTAATCGGCAAAAAGGTTGTCCTTCCGATTGTAGGTCGTGAAATTCCAATCGTAGGCGATGATTATGTAGATATGGAATTCGGTTCTGGTGCGGTGAAAATTACGCCTGCTCATGACCCGAACGATTTTGAAATTGGAAACCGCCATAATTTAGAGCGTATTTTAGTGATGAATCAAGACGGTACGATGAATGACAAAGCAGGTAAATATGAAGGAATGGATCGTTTTGCTTGCCGTAAGCAAATTGTTAAAGACCTTCAAGAAGACGGTGTATTGTTCAACATTGAAGACCACATGCATTCAGTAGGTCACAGTGAACGAAGCGGCGCCGTTGTTGAACCTTATTTATCAACTCAGTGGTTTGTAAAAATGCAGCCTTTAGCAGATAAAGCAGTAGATCTTCAAAAACAAGAAGAAAAAGTAAACTTTGTGCCTGATCGTTTTGAAAAGACATACTTACACTGGATGGAAAATATTCGCGACTGGTGTATTTCGCGTCAGCTTTGGTGGGGACACCGCATTCCAGCTTGGTATCATAAAGAAACTGGAGAAGTATACGTAGATCATGAGGCTCCAGCAGATATCGAAAACTGGGAACAAGATTCAGATGTATTAGACACATGGTTCAGTTCAGCGCTATGGCCATTCTCAACAATGGGCTGGCCTGATGTGGATGCAGCTGATTTCAAACGCTACTACCCAACAAACGTGCTTGTAACGGGCTACGATATTATTTTCTTCTGGGTATCTCGCATGATTTTCCAAGGTCTTGAATTTACGGGTAAACGTCCGTTTGACGATGTACTCATTCACGGTCTTGTACGAGATGCTGAAGGTCGTAAAATGAGTAAATCACTTGGTAACGGTGTAGATCCAATGGAAGTAATCGAGAAATACGGTGCAGATTCTCTTCGCTACTTCTTATCTACAGGAAGCTCACCAGGACAAGATTTACGCTTCAGCTTTGAAAAAGTCGAAGCGACGTGGAACTTTGCAAATAAAATTTGGAATGCTTCTCGTTTTGCATTAATGAATATGGACGGCATCACATTTGAAGAGCTTGATTTATCAGGCGAAAAGTCTGTTGCTGATAAATGGATTTTAACGCGCTTAAATGAAACGATTGAGCACGTAACAAAATTAGCTGACAAATATGAATTCGGTGAAGTTGGACGTATTCTCTATAACTTTATTTGGGATGATTTCTGCGATTGGTACATTGAAATGGCTAAACTTCCTCTTTACGGAGAAGATGAAGCAGCTAAAAAGACAACTCGCTCAATTTTAGCTTATGTACTTGATAACACAATGCGACTTTTACATCCATTCATGCCGTTTATTACCGAAGAAATTTGGCAAAGCTTGCCGCATGAAGGCGAATCAATTACAGTAGCTAAATGGCCGGAAGTACGCCCTGAGCTTTCTGATAAAGAAGCAGCTAACGATATGCGTTTACTTGTAGATATTATCCGTGCTGTTCGTAACATTCGTGCTGAAGTGAACACGCCGATGAGCAAACAAGTAAAATTATTTATCAAAGCTAAAGATGAAAATATTCAAAGCCAGCTCGAAAAGAACCGTGCGTATGTAGAACGTTTCTGTAATCCAAGTGAGCTTGTGATTTCAACAGATGTTTCATTAGATGAAAAAGCAATGACTGCTGTTGTAACAGGCGCAGAATTAATTTTACCTCTTGAAGGTTTAATTAATATCGAAGAGGAAATCGCGCGTTTAGAAAAAGAATACGACAAGTTAAACAAAGAAGTAGAACGTGTACAAAAGAAATTAAACAACCAAGGCTTTATTGCAAAAGCGCCTGCTAAAGTAGTAGAAGAAGAGCGTGCAAAAGAGCAGGATTATGTTGAAAAACGCGAAGCTGTTCAGTCTCGTATTGCTGAATTACGCGGATAATCAACGGGTTAATGAACCAACAGAAAAAGCGTGGCTTGTATAGCGACGCTTTTTCTCTACATAATAATAGCGATGGAAAAGAAAGGTGAATAAAAGATGATAACGACATATGAAGAAGCGCTTGATTGGATTCATAACAGACTTCGCTTTGGAATCAAGCCGGGGTTAGAACGAATGGAATGGATGCTAGAGCAGCTTGATTTTCCGCAGCAAAACCTAAATGCTATTCATGTTGCTGGGACCAATGGTAAAGGTTCTACCGTTTCATATTTGCGAAACATGTTAGAAGAAGCAGGGTATAAAGTTGGAACCTTTACTTCTCCTTATATCGAAACATTTAATGAGCGGATCAGCGTGAATGGACAGCCTATTTCAAATGAAGCAATGACCGCTCTTGTTCAGGAAATAAAGCCTGTTGTGGAGCGACTAGAACATACAAGTTTAGGATCAGCAACGGAATTTGAAGTGATTACAGTCATGGCTTTTCTTTATTTCGGCTATCATGAGTCAGTTGACTATGCTGTGTTTGAAACAGGGCTTGGAGGACGGTATGACTCAACAAACATTGTGAATCCTATGGTGAGTATTATTACAAACATTGGATTTGATCACATGGCAATACTAGGTGATACGGTAGAAGAAATTGCATCAGAAAAAGCGGGGATTATTAAAAAAGAAGTCCCTATTATTACTGGTGCAGAGCAAGTAAAGGCGCTTGATGTCATTACTGAAGAAGCAAAGTCAAAGCAGGCTTCGTTATTTGTGTTAGGAAAAGATTTCGACATTAAAAACTATGAGCCCTTAGCAAACGGGGAAGGCTTTGCGTTAAACACGCCGTATGGCATATTTGAAGACGTGAAATTAAATATGCTTGGCTATCATCAAGTGAAAAATGCAGCTTTGGCTCTCATGGCCGTTTGTTATTTAAAAGAAAAGAAAAAGCTTTCTATCTCCAATGAGCAAATGATAAAAGGGATTCAGCATACAAAGTGGAACGGCCGCTTTGAGATAGTGAATGAGCATCCTTTAACGATTATTGATGGGGCTCATAATGCAGAAGGCATTGATAGCTTGTTATCTACTTTACGCCTTCATTATGAAGATCGAGAAATTCATTTAGTTTTCAGCTGCTTAAATGATAAAAGCGCTGATCGAATGGTCCAAGAGCTTGAAACAATCGCTGCAAGTATTACATTTACGTCGTTTGACTTTCCTCGTGCTCGCGCAGCTGGGGAGCTTTATGAGATGAGTACTCATCATAATAAGCATATGGACGAGGAGTGGAAAAAAGCAATTGCTTACGTAAAGGAAAAGGCGACAGGGGAACAAGACATGGTCGTGATTACGGGCTCTCTGTATTTTATATCAGAAGTGCGGGCTTTTCTTCTAAAATGAGCAAAAGCAGCAAGTGAAATCTTGCTGCTTTTAACATAATGTGAGGAAAGGATACGGATAATAAGGAAGCACTAAGTTCAAAGTATTGTCACTTTCACCCCCTAGGTAAGTGATATATAATAAACATGTACATCACTAAATAAGGAGATTGTTAACATGAGTAAGAATAATGAAAAAATTGTACCGAAAAGTAATAAAAACTTTACCGGTATTATTCTTACCTTTTCAGTGATAGCGAATGTTATTATTTTACTGCTATTCTTTTCGAACATTGGCTATCAAGGAAAAGTAAGTTTTGATTTGACTATCTTTCCACGGTTAAATGCTATTTTGAATAGTTTTACATTTATTTTTTTAGTTGCAGCGTTGATTTCAATTTTCAGGAAAAATATCAATGCTCATAAAGGTTTTATTTTAGCAGCATTCACTTCCACACTGCTCTTTTTAGTTTCATATTTAACGTTCCACTACATTTCTACAGAAACAGCTACGTTCGGTGGAGAAGGAATCGTTCGTCCCATTTACTTCTTCATTTTGATCACACACAGTTTCCTAGCAGCGATTATTGTTCCGCTGGCACTGTTTGCACTTGTGTGGGGCTGGACAATGCAAGTTGAAAAACATAAAAAAATTGTGCGATGGACAATGCCAATCTGGCTTTATGTAAGTCTTACAGGTGTAATTGTCTACTTATTTATGGCTCCTTACTATTAAAAGACGTCTGCTTTTGCAGACGTTTTTTTTTATGCTGTTTTTGGTTTTTAATGGTATAATCCTTATTACCTATAAAAAGTGTGTTTTAAGGAAGGAGGCATACAGAATATGACTTTTATGGGTACTATGATTCAGTTTATTAATAACGGAGCTGTTTGATACTAATCAATAAAGGAGAGATATTGAAATGAATAAACTGTCAGCGAGGAATAAAGGAATTTCTCTAATGAACGTGATCATACTGGTTATCATAATAGGTCTTCTAGCAGCTTTTCTCATTCCGTTTATTGGAAACTATTTAAAGGAAAAAGATACGTTCCTTCACTCAAAAGAACATCTACAATTAGTAAACAAGACGCCTGATATGGAAGAAATAGTATGAGTTTAATTTATCTCTATGCATTTGTTTCAGGCATCACGTTAGGTTCATTTTATAACGTAGCAGGCCTTAGAATTCCTCAGAAAAAATCTATTTTGTCTCCAAGATCTCATTGTCCACACTGTTTATACGTTCTTTCTCCACAACAATTAATTCCCATAGTCTCCTACATCAAAAATGCAGGAAAATGTAGTATGTGTCGCAAAAAAATCTCCTTCATCTACCCATTCATAGAATTTTCGACAGGAAGTTTATTTGTATATGCTGTTTTTAGATTGAATACGACGTTAGAACTGATTGTCATATTAACCTTTGTTTCTTTTTTAACAATTATAGTTGTCTCAGATATAGCCTATATGATTGTCCCAAATAAGGTGCTGCTTTTCTTTTTGCCTATCTTTCTTCTTGAGCGTCTTTTCATTCCATTAACTTCGTGGAGTGATTCTTTAATGGGAGGAGGAATCGCATTTTTTCTCCTTTTTCTAATCGCATTTCTCAGCAGAGGAGGGCTTGGAGAAGGAGACATTAAATTGTATGGTCTGATTGGTATTGTGCTTGGAGTGAAGCTTGTTTTGCTATCGCTTTTTTTAGCTATATTAATAGGCGGAACCGTTAGTATAGGAGGGTTATTAATGAAAAAGGCAAAGGTAGGTGTACCAATTCCTTTCGTTCCTTTTATTTTTATAGGGACAATCGCTGCTTATTTTCATGGAAACGAATTGATAGATTGGTATGTTAGCAACTATTTTTATTGAGCTTCAAGTCTTCGACAAATTTAAAATTTCTGTAACTAAATAGCGAAAACCTTTTGTAACAAGACGACAAATGTCTTGTTATTTTTTTTTTCTTCTATGATAGCATGGAAAAAAGTGTATGTTTTATGTCGGTTTACCTCAGCTTGCAACCGGTACTAAGACTACGTTAACTAAAGGCGGTGGGGCAGTGGACAAGCAGGAACGAAAGATTTCAATTAAAATCAATGGTCAATCCAAGGAAGAACAAGCGCCAGAAAAAGACGAATTTACGTGGGTTCTTCCGGAACCGTCATCCAAAGATTCTCATGTGGAAGAAAATAAAGTGGTGTTTATTGAAGATGTAAGAAATGAAAAAAAGAAAAAGCCGCGATTACATCCTAAAAATGTTTCGATTAAAACGGTAAACGGCGGTGTGATCAAACGAACAGCTGTGATTGTACTGCTAGCAGTCGGAATAGGCAGCGGCATTGGTATGGTCGGTGTGAAAATGATGACAGGAAGTGAACAGCCTGTAAGCAAAGCACAAACAAGTGAGCAAACGAAAGAAGAAAAAGCTGCTCAAACAGCCTCTACCAATGAAAGTGTTGGTAAAGCTGAAAAGAAAAGCGAACAGGAATCGAAGGGGACGTCAGCTGCTGCTTCTACTTTAGAACCTTTTTCCTTTTACATTGTACAAGCAGGTGCCTTTTCATCAAAAGCTGCTGCGAACAAAGCAATGGATAAATGGAAAGAAGAGAACCAAGCAGGCGAGATCTTTTCACCTAAAACCTATTCTCTGGTCGTTGGTGCTGCCACTGGAGAAGAAAAAGCGGAGGCGCTTAGTAAAACGTATAAACAACAAGGTAAAGATGTATATGTAAAGTCTTATGAAATTAAGCCCACTAGCGAATTAGGGGAAAAAGATCAAACGGTTATAACAACAGCGCAGCCGTTTATGGCTAATCTTTTAGATCAATCTGTTAAAGCGATTGAAGGAGAGCGGGTAGCGGATATCAAATCTCTGAAAAAAGAGCTGACAAAAGTTCAGAAAGAAGCGTCAAATGAAGACATTAAAACCATGGTGAGCACCCTTCAAAAAGCTGCGGCTTCTCTTTCTTCATATGAAGACAATAAAAGCAGTAAAGATGCTTGGCTTGCTCAGCGATACGTGTTAAAAGCTCTTCAGCAGTATGAAAGCCTTGTAACGTCTTAACGAGTGAGGTAGTGTAATGCTGCCTCACTTGTTTATTGTCATTTGGAGATGAAATTGCTAAAATAACGGTGTGTCCTTCTTTTTTAAATCAAAATGCAAAGGTGAGATGTATGAAACAAACATTAATTTTAGCCTCAGGCTCTCCTCGTCGAAAAGAATTACTTCAGCAGCTTCACATTCCCTTTACCGTTCACGTTAGTACAATTGAAGAAATCGTCAATCCATCATACACTCCGTCCGAGGTAGTAATGGATTTAGCTAGGCAAAAAGCAGTGGACGTCGCTTCGCATCATAAAGAGGATATGGTCCTAGGTGCCGATACAGTTGTGGTATATGGCAATCGTATTTTAGGAAAGCCAAAAACGAAACAAGAAGCGATTGAAACACTTACGATGCTGTCAGGTCAAAAACACCAGGTATTAACTGGAGTAGCGTTCGTATCAAATGCAAAAGTTCATACGTTCTATGAACAAACAGATGTAGAGTTTTGGCCGATTGAACAAGATGAAATCGTACAGTACGTAGAGTCAGGAGAGCCTATGGATAAGGCTGGTTCTTATGGAATTCAAGGTCTCGGTGCTGCGCTAGTTAAAAAAATCGAAGGAGACTATTTCTCCGTGGTGGGCTTGCCGCTCTCCCGAACAATACGTGAGCTAAAACAATACGGTTTCGTCTACTAAAAAGGAGTGGCGAAATTGGATCAATCATTGTTAATTAAAGATTTTCCTCAAGATGAAAGACCTCGAGAGCGCCTTGTGTCAATGGGTGCTTCTAGTCTTTCTAACCACGAGCTTATTGCTATTTTACTGCGCACTGGAACCAAAGATGAATCTGTTCTTCAGCTCTCCAATCGCATATTAACGCATTTTGAAGGTCTTCAACTTTTGCAGCATGCATCGCTTGATGAAATGATGAATATTAAAGGTATTGGACCTGCAAAAGCGATTCAAATTATAGCGGCTATTGAAATAGGTAAGAGGATTGTACAGCGGAAATCTAGTCAGCGATATACCATTCATGGTCCTGAAGACGGAGCTAATTATGTGATGGAAGAAATGCGCGTGCTGTCTCAAGAGCATTTCGTCTGTTTATACCTCAACACGAAAAATCAAGTTCTCCACAAGCAAACCATTTTTATCGGAAGTCTCAATTCATCTATTGTCCATCCAAGGGAAGTATTTAAAGAAGCCTTTCGCCGTTCAGCTGCATCTCTTATTTGTATTCATAATCATCCCTCCGGCGACCCTACCCCCAGCAGAGAAGATATAGAGGTAACGAAGCGCTTAAAAGAGTGCGGATTTATCATAGGAATTGAATTGTTAGATCATTTAATTATCGGAGATCGAAAATATATTAGTTTAAAAGAAAAAGGATACATGTAAGGCTATGCTTTTTAAAATCCTTGGGTTATAATAGTAGTCATGATTTTAAATGACAAGTTCTTTACAATCATTCGTTATTAATAGACAAAGTATGACTTTTTATCATACAATATTTGGCGTTGACATCTATGAAAAAAGTATAGAAAATAAAAAATGTTACTTATGAAATGAAGAAATTGAATTATGGAATTTTTACCTTTGCATTTTGGTAAGAGAAAGGAAGAGACACATGTTTGGAATCGGTACTAGAGACCTTGGAATAGATTTGGGTACTGCAAATACGCTCGTTTATGTAAAAGGAAAAGGAATTGTTGTGCGTGAGCCGTCTGTTGTGGCTTTGCAAACTGATACAAAACAAATCGTTGCGGTAGGTAACGATGCAAAAAATATGATTGGTCGTACACCTGGGAACGTAGTAGCCCTTCGTCCAATGAAAGATGGAGTTATTGCAGATTACGAAACAACTGCGACGATGATGAAATATTACATCAATCAAGCTCAAAAAACAAAAAGTTTGTTTGCGGGTAAGCCGTATGTAATGGTTTGTGTACCTTCTGGCATTACAGCTGTTGAGAAACGTGCCGTTATTGATGCGACTCGTCAGGCTGGCGCGCGTGATGCGTATACAATTGAAGAACCGTTTGCTGCAGCAATCGGCGCCAATCTACCGGTTTGGGAGCCAACGGGAAGTATGGTAGTAGATATTGGCGGAGGAACAACAGAAGTTGCGATTATTTCTTTAGGAGGAATCGTAACGTGTCAGTCAATCCGTATCGCTGGGGACGAGATGGATGAAGCGATTATTCAATATATTCGCAAGAATTACAATTTAATGATCGGTGAGCGTACGTCAGAAGCATTAAAAGTAGAAGTCGGTTCTGCCGGAATTCCAGAAGGTATTGAAAACATGGAAATTCGCGGACGTGACTTACTAACAGGTCTACCGAAAACAATCGAAATTTCAGCAGAAGAAATTGCAGAAGCGCTAAAAGACACAGTGGCTTCTATTGTAGATTCAGTAAAAAGTACATTAGAAAAAACACCACCTGAACTTGCGGCAGATATTATGGATCGCGGTATTGTATTAACAGGCGGTGGCGCATTGCTACGTAATTTAGATAAAGTTATTAGTGAAGAAACAAATATGCCGGTTGTCATCGCAGAAGATCCGCTTGACTGTGTTGCAATTGGAACTGGTAAAGCGTTAGAACACATTGATTTATTTAAAAATCGTACAAGCGATTCATATCGCTAAATATTAAGAGGTGTAGATCGTGCCACAATTTTTCTTAAATAAACGTTTAGTTATTTTATTAGTCAGTATTATTGTATTAGTGGCATTGATTGGTTTTTCGTTAAATGGTCGTAAAAATGTAACGTGGCCTGAACAGTTTGTCAAAGATACGGTTGGTCTTGTTCAGGCTACCTTTAATGAACCCGCACAATTTGTAGCGGGTTTCTTTCAGAATGTAGGTGACTTAAAGCGTACATACGAAGAAAACGAGGTATTAAAAGCTCGTTTAGACGAACGCATGCAATTAGAAACGAAAGCCAACGCTTTGCAGCAAGAAAATAAAAAATTAAGAGCACAGCTCGACAAAAAAACGGATTTAAGTCAATACAACCCAATCGAAGCAACAGTTATTGCTCGTAATCCAGACCGTTGGCATGAGGTAATTGCCATTGATAAAGGGACGGTTCATAATGTGCAGGAAAATATGGCTGTTATGACTCCTGAAGGGCTGATTGGTAAAGTGAAGCATGCATCTAAGTTCACATCTACTGTGCAGTTAATTAGTTCATCAGATCGTACAAACCGTGTATCTGCTAAAATACAGGCTAAAAAAGAAGTGTTTGGTTTAATTGAAGGCTATGATGATAAAGAACAGGCGCTTGTTATGCGTCGTATTCCATTTGATGCTGATATTAAAGAAAAGCAAAAAGTAGTAACGTCCGGTTTAGGACAAGAAGACGGCATTTTCCCTAGCAATCTTCCAATTGGCGTTATCACAAAAATTGAGCCTGATGAATACGGATTAACGAAAAAAGCTTATATCAAACCTGCTGCTGACTTGTATGACTTAGATAACGTAGTTGTAGCTAAAAGAAGTGCGCCCGCTGCTGAAGACGATTTAGGGGCGGAGGAGGCTAACTGATGAAACGGTTTGTCCTTCCTATTCTCGTGCTTGTCGTTTTTATGTTTGAAAGTATCTTTGTTAATTTTGTCGCCATGGCATCACCATGGCGAGACTGGATTCTATCGCCTCACTTTGTTGTAGTGGTACTGGCTTTTATGTCAGTGTATTATCATCCAAAGCAAGCGATGCTATATGGGGTAATCCTTGGATTCATGTATGATATTGCCTTTACGGATGTCTTAGGAGTATACGCGCTTGGATTGCCGGCCGTATGCTATATCGTATCAAAACTAATGAAGATTTTTCAGCAAAATACGCTTCTCGTAATCTGCATGTCGCTATTAGCTGTAGCCATTATTGAGTTTTATGTATATGGAATTAATAGCATTATTAATATATCCGATATGACCATTGGTCGCTTCTTGCAAGAGCGATTTTACGCAACCATCATTTTAAATGCCATATTTGCACTCATTTTTGCATTTCCGCTTCAAAGATGTTTTCAATATTTTGCTAAATTTATCGATGAACGCTGATCGGAACATACATTACGCTTCTCGTTCATGATAGGATAAAAATGCTGATTGAAGAAACGAAAAAAAGGAATTGAGTAAGTCTCTGTCGAAATTATATATTCGTTGAGGTGAGCGTCTTGAATAAACAAAAGCAACAAAATGTGACAATTAAAGGAACAAAAGATGGATTAACGTTGCATCTCAATGATACATGTTCATTTGCAGAGCTTTTGACGGAACTTAAGACGAAGCTTTTGACAAATAAGCATGGCGATGCCGATCAAATCGTCACAGTGTATGTCAAAATCGGAAATCGTTATTTAACTACAGAGCAGGAAACCGAATTGAAGGCGCTCATAGAAGAAAATCAGTATTTAGTAGTTAAACAAATTGATAGTAACGTTATTTTAAAGCAAGATGCAGTCCGCGTAAGAGAAGAAAGTGAATTAGTATCTGTTACAAAGGTAGTTCGTTCAGGACAGGTTCTCCATGTAGAAGGCGATTTGCTTCTAGTCGGAGACGTAAATCCCGGAGGAACCGTTGTAGCTGGAGGAAATTTATTTGTATTAGGTGCTTTAAAAGGGATTGCTCATGCAGGATATCGCGGCAATAAAAACGCCGTTATTGCTGCATCGTTAATGAAACCTTCACAGCTGCGCATTGCTGATATCATTACCCGATCAGAAGAAGAGCGCAGTGAGAAGGAAGAGAATATAATGGAATGTGCATACTTAGATGATAATGATCAAATGGTGATAGATCGCGTGCAAACTTTACCGCATCTAAGACCGAATTTGACCAGGGTAGAAAGGAGAATTTGACAGTGGGAGAGGCTATTGTTGTTACGTCTGGTAAAGGTGGAGTTGGAAAAACAACGACATCAGCCAATTTAGGTACTGCTCTAGCATTAGCTGGAAAGCGCGTGTGTCTAGTAGACACTGATATCGGCTTACGCAACTTGGATGTTGTAATGGGGCTTGAAAATCGTATTATTTATGATCTTGTAGACGTGGTAGAAGGTCGATGCCAACCGCAAAAAGCCTTGATTAAGGACAAGCGTTTTGAATGTTTGTACTTACTTCCTGCTGCTCAAACGAGTGACAAAACAGCTGTTCAACCAGAACAAATGCGAGAGTTAGTTCTTCAGTTAAAGCAAGACTATGACTATGTGGTTATTGATTGCCCAGCTGGTATTGAACAAGGCTATAAGAACGCCGTAGCTGGCGCTGATAAGGCACTCGTTGTGACAACACCGGAAGTTTCAGCTGTTCGTGATGCTGACCGTATTATTGGATTATTGGAGCAAGAGGATATCGAGTCTCCAAAACTGGTTATTAACCGAATCCGTAGTCATATGATGAAAAATGGAGACATGCTGGACGTGGAAGAAATTTCTCAGCTTCTGGCTGTTGATTTAATTGGAATTGTTGCTGACGATGAAAATGTTATTCGTGCTTCTAACAACGGTGAACCAATTGTCATGGATCCATCAAGCAAAGCATCAATTGCATATCGCAATATTGCAAGACGTATTCTAGGTGAAACGGTTCCTCTTCAATCGTTAGATGAAGAAGATAAGGGAATGTTTGCACGTATTAAACGATTCTTTGGTGTTCGTTCTTAAAAAGCTTCCGATAGAGGAAGCTTTTTTTATTTGTGTGATTTTGTAGAGTCAAGCTGTCATAAGCTCCACGGACAAGTCATATAGTTGATTATACGATAAGAACAAGGAGAATGATGAATCATGAATCGACGTGCTGATGAAATCCGTAAACGAATTGCTGAGCGTAAGCGAAAACAATTAAATACAACGAAGCGTCTTCCTCAAGAACCTCTTCATACGTCCTTAATGAGTGAAGAAGAAAAGTATGGATCGATGGATTATTCTACGGTTGAATACACACCATCAGCAAAGGAATATCACCCGTTATTTCGAAAAGAACGCTTTTTATTTAAAATTTTAGCTTCAGCCTGCTTAGTGTTAATTGTAGGGATTATGTTCAAGAACGCTTCTCCTACTTTTGAAAAGGCCAGAGTGGTGGTTCAACAAACAATGGATAAAGAATTTCAGTTTGCAGCTGTTTCCTCCTGGTACGAAGATAAGTTTGGGAAGCCGTTAACGCTACTGCCGAATAAAGAGTCTAGCAAAACGGAGCAAAGTGTAAGCGGAGAATATGCTACTCCAGCTTCAGGGAAAGTAACGGAAACATTTGCTCAAAGTAAGCAAGGTGTGACGGTTCAAACAGGAGTGGATTCTGTTGTAGAAGCAATGAGTGAAGGTATTGTAAGGTATGTAGGAAAACGTGATGATACTGGGAATACGGTTATTATTCAACATGCGGATGGAACCGAAACTTGGTATGGACAGCTCAAAAAAATCAATGTTAGTATGTATGATTTCGTGAATAAAGGCAAAGAAGTAGGAATTGTGGAAAACAGTAAAAAAGGCGATGCTGGAACATTCTATTTTGCTATTAAAAAAGGTGATAAGTTTGTGGATCCTAGTCAGGTGATTCAATTTGAATAGTGCTTTTTCGTTATTGATGAAAATTCACATTCATCCATTGTTTTGGGGGATTTTCGTAATTGGTATCTTAACGGCTACGGTAAAGCAGCTTTTTTTGTTATTTATTATTGTAATTATTCATGAACTGGGCCACGCCGTAGCGGCTCAATGTTTTTCTTGGCGGATTCGCAGAATTATGCTCTTACCTTTTGGGGGAGTAGCAGAAGTAGATGAACATGGGAATCGTCCATTTCGAGAAGAGTTTATTGTGACAATAAGTGGACCTCTTCAGCATCTCTGGATGTTTGGAGCTGCTTTCTTATTAATGAAAATAAATGTGTTGTCTTTGGAAACGTATGAGCAATTTATGTTTCAATGCACGGTGATTTTACTGTTTAATCTTTTGCCCATTTGGCCATTGGACGGAGGGAAGCTGCTTTTTTTAATTTGCAGTCGGTCTTTACCATTTTTAGAAGCGCATAAGCTTGCGCTCCGGTTATCAACGTTTTTTTTAGCTGTCGGTATTATTTACGCCGTTATTATGCATCCTTTTCAGCTGCACTTATGGATTGTTATTTCATTTTTAATTATATCTGGATATTTGGAATGGAAGAGCAGACAATTTGTCTACATGCGCTTTTTGTTGGAGAGATATCATGGCAAAGAGCATCCAATTGGAGCTTTAAAAACACTAAGTGTATCAACCAGTGAGACGCTCCATCAAGTTCTGCAAAAATTCCAAAGAGGTTGTAAGCATATGATTATTGCTACATCTCAAACAGGCGAGCATGTACAAATTGATGAAAATGAACTTTTACACGCTTACTTTGTAGAAAAAAGAACAAATAGCCAACTAGACGAACTTGTAACAGTTTACTGATTTCTAGTAACATAGAATAGAATGAAAAAAGTTCGGTTGCACTGACCGAACTTTTTCCTATGAATTTAGATTAAAGTGAGGCAATGTATGTGAAGGTATGTATTATTAACGCGGCTACTTCTTCAAAACGTATAGCCGTGATAAACGATAAAGCACTAGAAAAAATCTATTTACAAGAACAAAGCGAGAATCAAATTATTGGTGATATATATTGGGGGAGAGTAGTAAAAGTACTGCCTAATATGCAAGCAGCCTTTATCGATATCGGTTTATCAATGAACGGATTTATTCATCGAAATGAACTTGTATCCTATCAGCAGTCAGAGAATCCTCACAAAGATCAGCAGCCGATGTCTGCTTTTATTCGTGAAGGAGAAAAAGTATTGGTTCAAGTTGTAAAAGAAGGCATTGGGACAAAAGGGCCGAAGCTGACGGGTATCATTGAATTTTCTTCTGATGAGCTTGTATATTTACCGCACGGAAACTATGTCGCTGTATCCAAAAAAATAGCTGAGCCAAAACGACAACAGTGGAAACAGCTTGGTGAGCGGTTAAAACAAGGGATGGAAGGCTTTTTATTTCGAACAGCGATTGCAGAAAAATCAGAAGCTGCGGTCCAACATAAAATAAAAGAGCTACAGAAAAAATATGAGCGCCTTGAACGACAGACACAGGGGATGAAAGCTCCTGCCCTAGTCAGCAAAGGACAAGATTTTCTCGAAACAAGAGTGCAAGCTGCACTTCAACAAGGAGTTGATGGGATAGTAGTAGATGACTTCGACCTATATCAGCATCTTCAAACTACCTACCCTAACTCGTCAATAGAGTACTATAAAGGGAATGAAAATATTTTCTCTTTTTACGATGTAGAACGGCAAATAGAGAAGCTTTTAAAGCGAATCGTGTGGCTCAAAAGCGGAGGCTATATCGTTATTGACGAAACGGAAGCGATGACGGTCGTAGACGTGAACACGGGGAAGTTTTCAGGAAAAGATAATATTCGAAAGACGATGCTTCAAACAAATATGGAAGCTGCCTATGAACTGTCCAAACAGATGCAATTACGTCACTTAGGCGGCATGATCTTAATTGATTTTATAAATATGCCTCATAAAGAAGATCGGACAGAAGTAGAAAGGTACATGAAAAAGCTATGTGAACAAGATGAAGTGCGGACGAATGTAGTTGGCTTTACAGAGCTCGGCATATTGCAATTAACGCGGAAGAAAGTGCGCAATAGTATTGGATCGACATTAACTATGCCTTGTGAAGTATGTGAAGGAACCGGTAAAATGATTGATTCCAAAACGGCTGCTTTTCAAATTGAACGTGTAATTTGGGAACATCGCGGCGCGGAAGAAGAGGCTATTTGGATTGAGACGCGAAGTGATGTTATAAATGAAATGAAGGCACAAGGATTTCTCAACGCTTTAGAGGAAATGGTAAAAAAAACCGTATATCTTACGCCAAGCGATGATTATACAAACACATTTGTTTTGCGTCAATTGGGGTCGAATGAGCAGATCCAAAAAAGGGTCTCTGCTTCTATATAAAATTTTAGAAGAAAACATGAATTCCAATTGACACTAACCTTTGATTTGTAGTAAGATTTAATATGTTGGTTTGTAGCACCCGTGCTACAACCGCTCAGAACAGGTTTTAAGTTCACTTGAACACCTGTGATGGCGAGTCTTAGTTTTTAGAGGAGGTGCAGAGAATGTACGCAATTATTGAAACTGGTGGTAAGCAAATTAAAGTAGAGGCTGGTCAAGCAATCTACGTTGAAAAACTTGCTGGTGAACAAGGCGAAACAGTTACTTTTGACAAAGTATTATTTGTAGGTGGCGACAGCGTGAAAGTTGGTGTTCCTTTCGTAGAAGGTGCAACAGTTACGGCTAAAGTTGAAAAACAAGGTCGCGCTAAAAAGATCACTGTATTTAAATACAAAGCAAAGAAAAACTATCGTCGTAAGCAAGGTCACCGTCAACCTTACACAAAAGTTGTAATCGACGCTATCAACGCGTAATTATAACAAATGATTAAGGTGACGATTTCTCGTGATGCAAATAAGAAAGTTGACGGGTTCACGATGAGTGGACATGCTGACTTTTCCGAACACGGAAAAGATCTTGTTTGTGCGGGAGCATCTGCAGTTTCATTTGGAACAATTAATGCTATCTTTTCAATAAGTGGGGTTGAACCGCACTTAGAGCAAGGTGGAGATGGTGGGTATCTCCGTTGTGAGATTCCAAAAGATGTGGATTCCTTCACATTGGAACAGATTCAATTGCTATTAGAAGGTATGGTTGTTTCACTGAAAACGATCGAATTAGATTACAGTAATTATATAAAAATTAACGACAACTAAACAGGAGGTGGATGTCATGTTAGTAAGATTAGACCTTCAATTCTTCGCTTCTAAAAAAGGAGTAGGTAGTACTAAAAACGGTCGTGATTCAATCTCGAAACGTCTTGGTGCTAAACGTGCTGATGGCCAATTCGTATCTGGTGGTTCAATTTTATACCGTCAACGCGGTACTAAAATTTACCCAGGTGCAAACGTAGGTCGTGGTGGAGATGATACTTTATTCGCTCAAATCGACGGTATCGTTAAATTTGAACGTTTCGGTCGTGACCGTAAAAAAGTATCTGTATACCCTGTTGCTCAAGAAGCATAAGATACAAAAAGAAAACTCTAACCCAAGTAGGTTAGAGTTTTCTTTTTGTAGAATATTTCACCTATTACCCATTGGAATTTGTTATAATCGAACATATCTAAGAAGATTGATACGAGATGTTTGTCAGCGTTGTGAAATACTTATGCTCGAGTCAAAGTTAGGAGTGCTAAGATGGAAAAAGAATGGGATGTCGTAGAGGTATTAAGATACGCGCGGCATGATTGGTTAAATAAGCTGCAATTAATCAAAGGCAATCTAGCGTTGAATCGGCTTGATCGAGCGAATGAAATCATTGAAGAAATTGTAAATGAATCCAAACATGAATCCAAGTTAACAAACATCAATATGCGACTGTTTGCGGGCTTTGTTATGACCTATCATTGGAATAACCATGCTGTTCGCTTAGATGTGGAAGTGCTCGGAGAATTGAAGGATTTATCACAATACGATGAGTTCGTATACAACTGGTGTTGCTATTTGACAGAAGCACTCGAAAAATATGTTGATTATCATGCAGAAAACTATTTGAGTATTTCAGTATGCATTGAAGAACAGGGAATTCGTTTCTTTTTTGACTTTAGTGGAATACTAACAGATATACAGAAGCTACAAAACAAGCTACAATGTTATGAGTGCGCTCAAGGAGTTGCATTGGTTGAACAGCATATGTCTGAAGATGAATTTAGCCTTATGCTAACAATAAGTTAACAGCGCTTTTGCTATTGCAGGAGCTAAGATATAGAACGGAGTGAAAAAGAAATGTTTGTAGATCAGGTCAAGGTATATGTAAAAGGTGGCGACGGGGGAAATGGAATGGTTGCCTTTCGTCGCGAAAAGTACGTACCAAAAGGAGGTCCTGCAGGTGGTGACGGTGGTCACGGTGCAGATGTCATCTTTGAAGTAGAAGAAGGATTGCGTACGCTGATGGATTTCCGCTATAAGCGTCACTTTAAAGCAAGCCGCGGTGAACATGGAATGTCAAAAGGACAGCACGGACGTAACGCTGAGCCGATGGTTGTAAAAGTTCCACCAGGTACGGTTGTGTTAGATGAAGATACGAACGAAACGATCGCTGATTTAGTTGAGCACGGCCAGCGCGCAGTGATTGCTAAAGGTGGACGCGGAGGGCGTGGGAATACGCGTTTTGCTACACCTGCAAATCCAGCACCGGAGCTTTCAGAAAATGGAGAGCCAGGTAAAGAGAGAAATGTAATTCTTGAATTAAAAGTATTGGCCGATGTAGGATTAGTTGGTTTTCCAAGTGTTGGAAAGTCAACGTTATTATCCGTAACGTCTGCTGCAAAGCCAAAAATTGCTGAATATCATTTTACAACAATTAATCCGAATTTAGGAGTAGTTGAAACAGAAGATAATCGCAGTTTTGTGATGGCAGATTTACCAGGGCTAATCGAAGGTGCACATGAAGGTGTAGGATTAGGTCATCAGTTTTTACGTCACATTGAACGTACCCGCGTTATTGTCCATGTAATCGATATGTCAGGTTTAGAAGGCCGTGATCCATATGAAGATTACTTAACCATTAATGAAGAGCTGCGTCAATATAATATGCGTTTAACCGAACGTCCGCAAGTAGTGGTAGCAAATAAAATGGATATCCCGCAAGCCGAAGAGAATCTAGCTGCATTCAAAGAAAAAGTAGGAGACGAAGTGAAAGTCTTTCCAATTTCTGCAGCAACGCGTAATGGAATCCGCGAACTGTTATTTACAGTAGCTGATCTTGTAGAAACTACGCCGGAATTCCCAATGCAAGAAGAGGAAGATCTATCTATGCACCGCGTATTGTACAAGCATGAAAAGAAAGAAGTGGAATTTGTTATTACGCGTGATAGCGATGGCTCATACGTATTAAGCGGTGAAAAAATCGAAAAATTATTCAAGATGACTGACTTCTCACGTGAAGAATCCGTTCGTCGATTTGCGCGTCAGCTTCGAGGCATGGGCGTCGATGAAGCCCTTCGTGAACGAGGAGCAAAAGATGGGGATATTGTAAAGCTGTTTGAATATGAATTTGAATTTATTGACTAATTGTTGTTCATAGGATAAGGGGAGGGGCTTTACTTGCATAAGAGCGATAAGCAGTTTTATTTAGTTCGCGAAGATGTATTACCAGAAGCGATGAAAAAAACATTGGATGCGAAGCTGTTAATTGAACGGGGAAAAGCTGAATCGGTAGCAGATGCTGTACAAGCCGTAGACTTGAGTCGCAGTGCTTTTTATAAGTACCGCGACACGGTCTTTCCGTTTCAGACGGTTGTCAAACAGCGAATTATTTCACTATTTTTTCATATTGAAGATCGATCAGGAACTTTATCACATTTATTGAGCACCGTTGCATCATCGGGATGCAATGTGTTAACGATTCACCAAACCATCCCTTTACAAGGGCGTGCCAACGTAACTCTTTCATTAGATACAGCAAGCATGAATGTTGAATTAAATGAAATGCTGCGAAGACTGAAAAGCTTAGAGTTTGTAGATAAAGTGGACGTGCTTGGTTCAGGGGCATAATGGCAAACAGATATAGATAAGGAGAGGCATGATTGTGGGGAAAGTAGGATATTTAGGACCAAAGGCAACATTTACACATGTAGCCGTCCAAGGCGTATTTAAGCAGCACGACCATATTCCATACAAAACAATTCCAGCATGCATTGATGCAGTGGATAACGGAGAAATTGAGTATGGAATTGTACCGTTAGAAAATGCACTTGAAGGATCTGTAAATTTAACACTTGATTATCTTATTCATGAACGTCGTCTGCCGATTGTTGGGGAAATTGTGCTTCCGATTCGTCAGCATTTAATGGTTCATCCATCTCGTGCAGAACAGTGGAAAAACATTGAAACGATTTATTCTCATCCTCATGCAATTGCGCAGTGTCATAAATTTTTACACGGAGAATGTACGTCAACTGCAGTAGAAGAGATGACATCAACGGCGTTTGCTGCGAAGTATGTAAGCGAACACCCTGAGCTTAATATTGGAGCTATTGCGAATGGGTTAGCAGCCCATGAATATGGATTACATATTGCCTGCCCGAACATTCATGATTATGATCATAATACAACAAGATTTGTTATTTTGCATAAAGATGGAGCGCAAGAGGTGCCATTTTTAGCTGGAAACGGGTGTAAGACAACGTTAATGATTACACTTCCATCTGATCAGGCAGGAGCGCTTCATCAAGTGCTTTCAGCCTTCTCCTGGCGCAAGCTAAATCTGTCTAAAATTGAATCCCGTCCTATGAAAACAGGGCTTGGAAACTATTTCTTTATCATTGATATTGAACAAAAAATGGATGAAGTATTAATCCCTGGGGCTATGGCTGAACTTGAGGCACTAGGCTGTAGCGTAGAGCTTTTAGGAAGCTATCCCCATACACTACTTGAAACAGAAATCCCGCTTTAAAGCGGGATTTTTTTTGTTATAGCACCTTTTTATTCATTCGAAACTAAATAACCTTCCGCTTCAAGAGCTAAGCAGGCAGCATTCAGTTTTTCAATTGTATCTGCTTCAATCGTATGAAGGTGAATCCCATCTGTTAGCTGAGATAAATAAGTTGCGTTTGTTTCTTGAATTTTTTCTATGAACGTTTCTACTTCTTTTCGGGTTTGAATCATAACGGAAGCCGTTAATTCACCATACACAGGGTGTTCAACGGTTACATCTTTTACGAGAACGCCGTGGTCAACAAGCAGAAGAAGCTCTTTTTCAGCATCTTCTGGCGTATGCTGACAGGCAATAATTCGCTGATGCACGGTAGTTTGAGATGGATTTTGAATATAAATATATCCTTGGCTTGTTGCGATAATGGGCTCATTTTTAGCTTTAAGCAGCGAAATATCTTGTACAATGACTTGGCGGCTAACGTTCGTTCGTTTCGAAAGCTCACTGCCTGTCATTGGTTTATTCTCTGTTTTTAACCATTGTAGAATAAGTTCTCTTCTTTCTTCTCCAAGAATTTTCTTTTGAGTTCCTGGCACCTTTAATCCCTCCTTTTACACTGTCATAAATTCTTGCTGTAATAAATGAAAAACGGATATGAGTCGATCAATATGCTTAAACGTTGAATGTTGACTGAATGAAATACGGACAAAATTCTTAGCATTCACAGTCGATTTGCTAATCGCAAGTAGAGAAGCTAATGGTTCCTGCTGATTTACATGACAGGCACTTCCCGTAGAGATAGCAATTCCGTGACGATTACATTGTAACATAACATATTGACCCTGTATGTTTGAAAACGTCAGTCCAATAATTCCAGGAAAATGAGAGTTCCCAAGGCCTTCTACTTCTATAAAAGGAGCAAGAGGCTCTAGGTTTTCTAGTAAGTACGATTTTAAGCGCTCATAATGGCTTTGAGCGGTCTTCATTTCTGCATATGCGTATTCAGCTGCTGCAGTAAAGGCAGCAATGCCCGCTGTATTTACAGTCCCAGGGCGAAAGCCTTTTTCATGAGTTGCTTTATGATAAATAGGCTTCCAAGAAGAACTTGAATTCATGTATACCATTCCTACACCTTTTGGTCCGTAAATTTTATGACTAGAGACTGAGATGCTATCAGCTTTCAGCTTTTTAACATCAATAGGAAGCTTACCAAAAGATTGAACACAATCACAGTGAAAGAGAATTTCTTTTTTAGATAAAAAATGGCCAATATCTTCAACTGGCTGAATTGTACCCAGCTCATGATTGATGTGCTGAATGGCTACTAGCACAGTGTCAGGTCGAATCGTCTTCTTTAAGTCGTCTACAGACACAACTCCGTTTTGATCTACAGGTACGTAAGATAGGGAAAATCCTTCTTTTTCAAGCTGCTGCAACGTATGAAGCACCGAAGAATGTTCAAGTTTCGTTGTCACTATATGTTTTCTTTCATCATTTTTTCCTTTTAAAAGAGAACGAATAGCTAAGTAATTAGCTTCTGTTCCCCCGCTTGTAAAAAAAAGATCATCCTCTCGACAATTTACTAACAGGCTTAATTTTTTTCTGCATAGCGTAAGTAAATTTTCTGCTTGTGTTCCAAGTGTGTGAAGACTGCTGGAGTTTCCATAATAGCTTGTTGCCGCTTCAGTATATACTTCAATTGCTTCTTGTCTCATTGGCGTTGTTGCCGCATAGTCCAGATAAATCATTTTCTCCCTCCGATAAAAAAACTTCTTGTCTTTCATTTAATAATATGTAAATATAGGTGTCAAGACACATGTAAATAAAGAGGTGTAAAATGTTAGAGACGGATGTTTTAATTATTGGAAGCGGATTAGCAGCGTTTTCTGCAGCTTATGAACTGTGTCGTCATAACAGAGTTGTAATGGTAACGAAAGGGAAAATTGACCGCAATAACTCAGTTCTTGCTCAAGGCGGAGTAGCAGCTGCTATTGGAAGCAGCGATCACTGGAGTGAACATCTCTATGATACGTTGGTTGCGGGCAATAAGCATTGCAATGAACAAGCGGTACGCACTTTAGTGGAAGAAGGTGCGGCTGTAGTAAATGAATTGATTCATAAAGGAATGAAGTTTGATAAAAATCCAGATGGTACGCTGCATTTTGGAAAAGAAGGAGCCCATCGTACGAATCGTATTCTGCATGCAGGCGGGGATGCAACAGGACAAGCGCTGTTCGCTTTTTTGAAAAAAGAAGTACTGCCATATATTACAGTTATTGAAAACGAAATGATTCAGCATTTAATAACTGTAGATGGAACGTGCAGAGGTGCTATCGGACAAGGTGAAAACAACAAAATTACTATATATCATGCTCGTCAAACGGTTATTGCTACCGGAGGAATCGGCGCTTTGTACAAGCATACCTCTAACCAGCCGCTTGCGACGGGAGATGGGCTAGCGCTTGCGTACAGGGCTGGAGCAAAATTAGCGGACTTAGAATTTGTTCAGTTTCATCCGACGCTTTTGTATCAAAATGAAGCGAAAGGTCTAGTATCCGAAGCGGTTCGAGGTGAAGGTGGCGTACTGGTAAATGAATGGAATGAACGCATAATGGAAGGCGTTCATCCCTTTAAGGATTTAGCACCGCGAGATGTTGTAGCAAGGACAATTTTTAATGAAATGAAAGAAGGAAGATCCGTATTTTTAGACATTGAAAAAGTGGCTCATTTCCAACAAAAATTTCCTACGATTACGGCACTGTGTCGGAAGTATAAAATTCAACTGGACAAAAAACGAATACCTGTTACTCCAGGCGCACATTTTTTAATGGGTGGAATTGAAGTAGATGGTTACGGACAAACAAGCGTTGAAGGATTGTATGCCGTGGGGGAAGTTTCTTTTACAGGCGTTCATGGAGCAAATCGTCTAGCAAGCAATTCATTGTTAGAGTGTCTTGTATTTGGAAAACGGACAGGGCGTCATATTTTACATAAAGCGAGAACGATATCTCGTTATCCCCCCGTCCGTTACGTCTATAAAGACATGCCTAAAACACTGCCTGCCACAAGACAAATTCAGCATAAAATGATGGATTGTGTAGGAATCATTCGTCATGAAAACGAATTGGCTACTATTGTGCATGAATTCACAAATTACTTGGAGGGAATACCTCTTGACCAAGAAGTTATATATTCGAGGAAAGCTGCGGCCATCTGCAATATGCTAACGGCAGGTCTGCTTATTGCAGAGTCCTCTCTTGCAAGAAAAGAAAGTAGAGGAGGTCATTACCGAAGTGACTTTCCGCATGAAAACCAAGAATGGGAGCATAAGCGAATTATTAAGCAGTCTGCTGCTTCAACAAAACAATCATTAATTTTATAAGCAAGAAAATCTAAAAAGAAAGGTGAAGGTAGCACAATGAACACGTTGAAATTACAAAAACTATTGCAGTCTTTTTTTATAGAAGACATTGGAGATGGAGATATAACCTGTGAAGCTATTTTTTCTCCGTCTGACCAAGGGGAAGCTGTGTTCACGGCAAAGCAATCAGGTATTATCGCAGGAGTGGAATTGATTAAAGAAGGATTTCATTTAATAGACCCTGACGTGAAAGTGAATTTGGAGAAAAAAGATGGAGATGTTCTTAAGCCTGGAGATAAAATAGCTACCGTTTCAGGACCCGTGCGATCTATTTTGACCGGTGAACGGGTAATCTTAAACTTACTTCAAAGAATGAGTGGCATTGCCACGATGACGCACAAAGCCGTCGCGCTGCTTGGCAGCTCACATACGCGTATATGTGACACGCGAAAAACAACGCCTGGTATGCGAATGTTAGAGAAGTATGCCGTTCGTGCTGGAGGTGGTTATAATCATCGTTTTGGATTGTACGATGGCGTCATGTTGAAAGATAACCATATTGCACATGCAGGATCTATTCTAGACGCTGTTGTGAAAGTAAGAGAGCAGGTTGGACATATGGTTAAGGTGGAAGTGGAAATTGAAAACAAAAGTCAGTTGCTAGAAGCAATAGAGGCAGGAGCAGATGTCATTATGTTCGATAACTGTTCTCCAGAAGTCATTAAAGATTGGATACCACTGGTTCCCGCTCATATTGTCACAGAAGCATCCGGTGGAATTACGCTTGGCACGCTTCATTCTTTTAGAGACAGCGGAGTGGACTATATTTCACTTGGAGCTTTAACGCATTCAGCAGGGGCTATCGATATCAGCTTGGACTTATTAACAGAAAGGGGAACAGGAAATCATGAGTTTATTACAAACGCTTCAGCAGCAAACGCTGCCCGCTAAATATATAGAGCTCACAGAAAATGAAATGAAAAGAAGGGTACTAGAAATCAAGAAAAAGCTCGGAAGCAAATTGTTTCTGCTCGGCCATCATTATCAAAAAGATGAAGTGTACGAATTTGCAGATGCGGTAGGAGACTCCTTACAGCTGGCTCAAATAGCAGCTGAAAATAGAGAAGCTGAGCATATTGTGTTTTGCGGCGTTCACTTCATGGCAGAAACAGCTGATATTTTAACAGCTGAAAATCAAAAAGTCATTTTACCCGATATGCGAGCTGGCTGTTCAATGGCTGATATGGCTACTATTCAGCAAACAGAAAAGGCATGGCCTGTCTTACAGGATCTTTTCGGAGATACAATTATTCCGCTTACGTATGTGAATTCTACAGCTGCAATTAAATCTTTTGTAGGCGAACATGATGGGGCAACTGTAACATCTTCAAATGCAAAAAATATGGTGGAGTGGGCATTTTCTAAAAAAGAGCGCATTCTCTTTTTACCAGACCAGCATTTGGGCAGAAACACAGCTTATGATTTAGGTGTTGGACTAGATGAAATGGCCATTTGGAATCCTATTGAAGAAATGCTTGAATATGAAGGGGATATAAACAATATCAAGGTGATTCTGTGGAAAGGTCACTGTTCTGTGCATGAAAATTTCACGGTTAAAAATATTGATTATTTACGCGAGAAGCAGCCTGAGATGAATATTATTGTTCATCCGGAATGTTCTTATGAAGTGGTGCAAAAATCAGATTATGCAGGTTCTACAAAATATATTATTGATACAATTGAAAAAGCCCCTTCAGGCTCTAAATGGGCCATTGGCACGGAAATGAACTTAGTAAAACGGATTATCAACAGTCATCCGGATAAAGAAATTGTTTCGCTTAATCCCTATATGTGTCCTTGTTTGACGATGAACCGAATTGATTTGCCTCACTTGCTGTGGGCTTTAGAAAGCATCGAAGAAGGAACAGAAGTGAATCAAATCAAGGTGGATGAACATACAGCACAAGGGGCGATCAAAGCGCTAACGAATATGTTAGAACGAGCATAAAGATTTTTAAGACAATTAAAAAGAGAAGGTCTAAAAGAAGACTTATTGACATATTGTTTGTGTTGATAAGTCTTTTTTTCTTTATCATAAAAACTTGAACCAAACTGTGGGCAAAATGAATAAAAAAATGGTTCAAGGCATATCTTGTGATGAACAAACAGAACTTACTTTGATTTTGCACATATAGATGGCAGAGACTCTACTCGGGAGGGGAATGACGTTGAAAATCCATATCGTTCAAAAAGGGGATACCCTTTGGAAAATCGCTGAAAAGTATGGGGTTAATTTTGAAGAGTTAAAAAAAGCGAATTCTCAATTAAGCAATCCAGACATGATCATGCCTGGAATGAAAATTAAAGTGCCGACAAGCGGAGTGCCTGTTCAAAAAGAAGGAGCTCCTTCACCTGGTATAAAAGAAATGCCTAAAGTTCAACACCCTTATAGTGACCAATCCACAAAAGCTTATCCAGTAACGGAAATTGATGAAAGTCCGGATGAGAAAAAGTCAGCTAATCAGCCTGCTCAAACACCGTTTATGCAACCGATAAAAGAAGCACCAATCGCACAGCCAAAGAAAGAAGCACCGATTGATCAACCGAAAAAGGAAGCGCCGATTGCGCAGCCAAAGAAAGAAGCGCCGGTCGCGCAGCCTAAAAAAGAAGCACCAATTGCGCAGCCTAAAAAAGAAATGCCAGTTGCGCCAAAGCTTCCTAAATTAAAGCCAATTGCACCTGAGATTGATATTAACAATTATTACACCGTTAATATGGCGATGCAGGCTCCAAAAAAAGAAGCACCAAAAGAACTACCTAAGCATGAATCGCCAGAAAGTCCTGAGATGGAGAGTATAGAAATGCCTCCTCAAATGCCATGTTACCCAATCATGCCGATATCGCCTGTAATGCCAGGCTGCGGGTTTAATTACATGCCGTGTCCTCCGCCAATGTATGCACCGCAGCCATATCCAATGCCAATGTATCAACAGGCTCCAATGTATCATCACGGTTATGAAAACGAATCGTTTGAAGAACATGCGATGGGCGCTCACATGGCACCGATGCCAATGTATCCAATGATGCCACACAGCTGCTATGGACCGGTACAATGTTCTCCTTGTCCGCCTCCATGGGGATATCAGCAGCCCGTTTATCCGGCCTATCATCAAGCACCGATGTATCCACAAGTACAAGGAGCTATGACAGGTGGCCATTATGAAAGTTCTTCCGATGGTTATGGAAACGCGCCTTATCATTATGGGCAGCACTATGCGCCACAGCAGCAAGGAGACTGCAGCTGCGGTGAACCAAGACCTGACGACTATGCACCACAGCAGCCTTATCCACAGTACCAACAGCAGGTACCTTATGGCTTTCAGGACCCAAGGGCACCCTATCCAGCCCCATATGGCATGATTGGTGTACCTCCGTATCCTGCGTTTGATCCAAATGCATTTAGTATTCCAGAATACGATGAGTACGACGAAGATGAAGATTGATTATTATACACGAGACGATTTTAATTTAAATCGTCTCTTTCTCTATTTGAAAAAAAGAGATATTCACGTTGAGACCTATCGTATGAAAAAGCCTCATGTTATCATAGCGGATACGAATAAAGGAAAAAAAGTAATAAAAGCATACAGAGACAAAGGTAAAATTGAACATGTTTATCATTTTTTATCTCAGATTCAACAAGGGTATGCTGTTAATTTTGAAGCTTACCCAGAAGGTGAACTTTATATAAAGGACCGTCATTTGTACTGGGCGATGATGCCTTTTGTTAAGCAAGTAAAAGAGGTAACGTATGAAAGTTTTCAGGGTCGGGAAGAAGTATTACAAACATTGATTCGCTATCATGGAGAAGTTCATAAAAAGAAACTAGCCGCGTATACAAAGCTTTCTGAGTATGATCTTATTTTAAAATGGAAAAAGCGGCTTTCTTCTTTTCGAGAAACATCACATGTATTTAGGGAATTTAATCAATTTCATGTATATAAAGACATTGCGACTTGGGGAGAAAAAGCTTTAGTCTTAATGGAGCGCTTCAAAGATAGTGGGTTAAACTGTTCCATTATTCACGGTGACGTTGCTTCACATAATTTCTTGAAAACAAACCATTTGGGTATTGTTATGATTGATTTTGACTTATCGGCTAAAGCTCCTGCTCTTTATGACTATGTCCAGCTTGCCCAGCGCTTTTTGCCTTACGTCCAGTGGTCGATGAAAGAACTACTTCAACACTCGAAAATAAAAGAATTAAGCAAGCAGCGTTTTTTTCTTGCTTCTTTGCTATTTCCATCGATGCTGATGAGAAACTGGAATATAAATGCCTCTACTTTATCATGGGCAAACCGTCAAAGATTAATGCAGCAATCGGTTGAAGAATGGTCCCAGCGTACACGTTTTTATCGAGTGATTTACCAGCACTTACAAAACCTACATGACATGTAAAGAGTTTATAAACACTTCATCGAATAAGAAACGGCTCGTCTTTTAATCCTAATAGTAAGCTCAGAGTAAGTAGAGCTTAAATTAGGGGGCGATTATGTTGAATAGGTATGTAGCAACTTCTTTAGCTTTTGCATGTATGATGGGACTTGGCGCTTGCAATAACAAAGACCAAGGTATGGAACAGCGCTATACAGATACGACACAGCCTGTTGGCTATCATACAAATGAAAAAGCGAATGAACATCGCGTAGATAATCCGAAAGGTCCAATGACTGAAGTTTTAGATGGGAATGGAACACCTAATTATCCGTTAAACGTAAGTGATGGACGTTTTGACAATCCGACAAACCCTTATGGAAACATCAATAATACAAATGATCGTACAAATGGCGTTGCTAATATGTATTATGGTGAAGATTATCCAAGAGACTTTACGGAAAAAGTGGCTGATCGAGCTGCAAGCGTTAAAGGTGTAGAAAATAGCCGCGCCGTTGTCCGTGGAGATCAGCTATTAGTTGCTGTAGATCCGGCCAAAGACATAAATAACGGCCGTTTAAAACAAAACGTGCTCGATAAAGTAAAGCCTATTGCAAAGGACTACAATGTTCAAGTAAAAGTAGATCATGATGTATTTATGAACGCTCGTTCTCTTGATGACGATATTCGAAATGGAAAAGACCGAAATACGATTCAAACTAATTTCAATGGTCTATTTGAATCAGTTGATGAGAATGTCAATCATAAACATCGTTAAATGAAGAAGCAGCTGTCTGTGAAGGACGGCTGTTTTTTTGATGAGAAGACATATAAAAAAGCTGCCATTGAAGCCAGGCAGCTATTCCCCGAACATGTAACTATTAATTTTTCTTGTTAGAAGAAGATTTGCTTGTTGTTTTGGATTCTGCTTCTTCCTTTTGAGCATTAGTTTCATTTTGTTTGAGGCGACCTTCTCTTTTTTTCGTATCTGCTGGTGCCGTAGCGACACTCTTTGTATTTTTTACATTTTTTGCAGAAGAGCTTGTCTCATTAGCTTGTGTGTTTGGCTTCTCGTTGTTAGTTGTCTGACTATTATCGTATTCAGCTTCCACGTCGCTTGCTAGAGCTGCAGAAACTTGAGCGTAAGTATGGTCTGTATAGTTCATCATATTTTCGTATACTTCAGGGCTCGCGATTCCATCAGGTTCTACGCTTGCTTCTTCTTTCTTAATCGTTTCAGTCCATTCTTTTGTTTCTTGAATAAGTTTTTTTCCTATAATTACTTCTTCAACAATAACTGGTCTTTTGGTTATTTCTACGCGTTCTTCCATGATTGGAATACGAATAATTTCATCTTCTGTAAGTGGCCCAGCGTTATAGTCTCCGTCAACTACAGGGCGGCGTTCAATATAAAACTCTTCTCTCGTAACAGGAACGTGTACAGTTCTTTCTTCCTCTATTACTTTTTTGTGGAGTTTTACTTCACCGACTTGGACGCGTTCTTTTAAGACATCTAATTTTTCTTCACGTAGTTGGACGGCTCTATGCTCGTTGTGTTCCGTATAGGTTCCGTACGCTGGAGTTTGTTCAGAGCTTACGGCATCTATCAAGATTAGAATTTTACCAGCGGCTACATCTGTCTCGCACTGCACGGCTGAGAAGTCTGGTACGCCCATGCGGATTAATTTTGACTTCAAGCCGTTTCCTTGTTTGAGCCCCATGCCGCCTGTCATCATGGTAAAAAAGTTATCCATCATGACGCCAGCTAATGAACTTACGGCAGGTGAACCAGCTTCAATAATTACATTTGTATCGTGACCTATTTGAAATGTATTACTTTTACTGTTAGAAATAACCATAATGTCTGTTTCTCGATAACCTTGACGCTTTAAATTATGGATAACATCTAAAGCTTCTTTCTCTGAAAAAAAAGTTCCGACTACACGTTTATTCATTCTCATTACTTCAGCTCCCTTTTTTATGAAAATAGATATAGAAGTCCTTACAATTACTTCCACTATGTACATACCCTGCGAAAATTTAATTAAAACGTTTAAGAGAAAATTTTACAAATAGTGTGCAAATATAACAAATACCCCATGTTTTCTTACCATAATATCGCAAAAGGGACTTGCTTCATAAAATAAGAGGATAAAAGAAAATAAGTAGGTCAAACTATTAGTGTAGATTTTCACAAAACCTTTTTAGATAATACTAAAAAGAGTATGATTAACGTGTGAGGTGAAGGTGAGTGAAGAAAGTCATTCATCAAGCAGCTTTTTTAATGCTAGTAAGTGTTGTGCTTTGTATAATGCCATACCGTGCAGATGCGAATGAAAAGGAGCCGATGACATTATTTCTTGAGCGCGTGTATGTGGATGGAGTCGTAAGTCAAGAAATGATCAAAAGCCCTTCTATGACGAAAAAACAATTAATGAAAAAATATAAAAATTGGCGACTGCTTAAAGAAACGGATCAAGAGCTAGTTTTTAGAACAAGCATAGACGATATTTCACCTATTTTAAAAGAAAACGGTTATGTAGGGCTTTCTGTTAACGGTATTCTCTCAGCATTTGAAGGCAAACCAGCTTCGTCGCAGCACATTATACAATCGTTTTTTCAAATTGACATCAAAAGGCTTGAGAGCTATCAGCATGAACAATTAAAGAAAGGTATTCGTGTTCAATCAAAAGATGAATATCTTTCCCTCATTAATTTCTATAAAATCTATCAGCTTCAGCAGCGGCCGCTTTCAATCAAGCAGCCGTTTTTTAGTATGGTAAAATAATTATTGAATTCAACATTCTAAATTGCTTCTATTTGCTTTTGGCGATATGTTAAAATGGTATTCAGCAGTCTAGTATTGTATATATTTTAAAAGGTCATTCATCAATAAAAGTGTGCGGTTCTATTTTTTACAGCTATTGTAAAAATAGGTTGAGAAAGATGAAAAGAGGCAAACGTTCTCTTGGACGTCTTTTAAAAAAGCAGCTTTAAAGGAAAATAGAGAACGATGCGGGCAGGATTCTTCGTAGGCAAAGTTGAAGGTCACTGCCCGCGCGTACGTGATTAAGGAGAGAGCTTATTGTTTGATTATATCAAAGGCACTGTTACATATATAAATCCTGAGTATGTAGTAATCGAAAACAACGGGATAGGCTATCAAGTCTTTACGCCGAATCCATATGTATTTTCAATTGATGAACAACCAAAGACGGTTTACACCTATCAATATGTAAGAGAAGACTTAATTGCACTTTACGGGTTTGCTTCCCGAGAACAAAAGGATTTATTTATGAAGTTAATTAGTGTGTCAGGAATCGGCCCAAAAGGCGGTTTAGCTATTTTAGCGTCAGGTAATCCAGCACAGGTTGTCCAAGCTGTGGAAGAGGAAGACGAGAAGTTTTTAGTTAAGTTTCCAGGAGTAGGTAAAAAAACAGCTCGACAGATGATTCTAGATTTAAAAGGAAAGCTGCATGATATTGTACCAGATGCCATTCCTTCTTTATTTGCAGATTTGGACGCACAAGAAGTCAAGTCTCAAAGTTCAGAAGCACTCGATGAAGCGATTGAAGCACTTAAAGTATTAGGTTATGCAGAAAGAGAAATCAAAAAAATTGTTCCGGCTTTAATGAAGGAAACGATGACAACGGATCAGTATATTAAAGAAGCGTTAAAACGATTATTGAAACAATAAGTAAGGGAGGAGTAAAATGGACGATCGTATTGTAACGGGAGATGTTCTTGGTGAAGAAGAAATCATCGAGCAAAGTTTGCGGCCGCAAACCTTACAGCAGTATATTGGTCAGCATAAAGTAAAATCCCATCTGGATATTTTTATTAAAGCTGCCAAAATGCGAAGCGAAACGTTAGATCACGTGCTTTTATATGGTCCTCCAGGATTGGGGAAAACAACTCTTGCTACTATTATCGCTAATGAAATGGGCGTGCAAATCCGAACGACCTCAGGGCCAGCCATTGAGCGTCCAGGCGACTTAGCCGCAGTTTTAACCAGCTTAGAGCCTGGAGATGTGCTTTTTATTGATGAAATTCATCGATTAAATCGTTCAGTTGAAGAAGTACTATACCCAGCAATGGAAGATTTCTGTTTGGATATTGTTATTGGAAAAGGACCGAGTGCACGTTCCGTCCGTCTGGATTTGCCTCCGTTTACGCTAGTAGGTGCAACGACAAGAGCAGGGCTTTTATCTTCTCCTTTGCGTGATCGCTTCGGCGTTTTAAGCCGTTTAGAATATTACCAAGAAGAAGATCTTGCTTCGATAGTAGAAAGAACAGCCGCTATTTTAGATGTAGAGATTGATGAGAAAGCTACGTTTGAGATGGCTAGGCGTGCTAGGGGAACTCCGCGTATTGCAAATCGCTTGCTTCGAAGAGTCAGAGATTTTGCTCAGGTCAAAGGAGACGGAGCCATAACCGAAAGGCTTGCCAACGAAGCATTAGAAATGTTGCAGGTGGACCGTTTAGGTCTTGATCATATTGACCATAAATTATTAAGAGGGATTATCGAAAAATTTAGGGGCGGCCCTGTAGGGTTAGACACCATATCGGCTACTATTGGTGAAGAGTCTCACACAATTGAAGACGTATACGAGCCGTATCTATTGCAAATCGGCTTTTTGCAGCGAACGCCTCGAGGACGAATTGTGACGCCTTTGGTCTATGATCATTTTCAGCTGGAGGTGCCTGATCAGTGAATGATATGCCTAAGATGCTTATCACATTAGGGGGCATTTTAGTCGTCATTGGGCTGTTATGGCAGTTCGTTGGCAAGCTTCCTGGCGATATTTTTATCAAAAAAGGAAATACAACCTTTTATTTCCCGATTGTGACATGTATTCTAGTAAGCGTTGTGTTATCACTTATTTTTTATGTAATTGGCAAATTTAAATAATTAAGTAGAAACAGGTGAACATTTTGAAAGTAGATTTATTTGATTTTCATTTACCAGAAGAATTGATTGCCCAAACGCCGCTTGAGCAGCGAGATGCGTCAAGACTCATGGTATTAAACAAAGAAACAGGAAATGTGAAGCATCATATGTTTCACGACCTTCTTGATTATGTGCAAGAAGGAGATTGTTTAGTGTTAAACGACACGCGTGTTCTTCCTGCACGATTATTTGGGACAAAAGAAGATACAGGTGCTAATATTGAAGTATTGCTTTTAAAACAAACGCAAGGCGATACGTGGGAGACGCTTGTAAAACCGGCTAAACGAGTAAAAGAAGGCACGGTTATTTCGTTTGGTGACGGACGTCTGACAGCTGTATGTAAAGAAACGAGCGACCAAGGCGGACGTTTGTTAGAATTCAACTATGAAGGCATCTTTTATGAGGTTCTAGAACAACTGGGAGAAATGCCGCTGCCGCCTTATATTAAAGAGCGCTTGGATGATCAAGAGCGCTACCAAACGGTTTTTGCTCGCGAACAAGGTTCTGCAGCAGCGCCAACAGCAGGTCTTCACTTTACAGAAGAGATGCTTGAACAGTTAAAAGAAAAAGGTGTGCATATTGCATTTTTAACGCTTCATGTTGGATTGGGTACATTCCGTCCAGTCAGTGTTGACGACTTAGAAGAGCACGATATGCACTCAGAGTTTTATCAAGTGAGTGAAGGAACCGCTGCTTTACTAAACAGCGTACGTGAAAAAGGCGGTCGTATTATTTCAGTAGGCACAACTTCTACCCGTACCCTTGAAACGATTGCAACTGAGCATAACGGCAAATTTGTTGCTTCTTCAGGCTGGACCAATATTTTTATCTTCCCAGGGTATGAATTTAAAGCAATTGATGGAATGATTACAAATTTCCATCTTCCAAAATCTACGCTCATTATGCTTGTAAGTGCCTTAGCAGGAAGAGAAAACGTTATTTCTGCCTATGAACAAGCTGTAGCAGAGAAGTATCGTTTTTTCAGCTTCGGCGACGCGATGCTAATTTTGTAATTTAACATGAAAGGAATACATCAATGACAGCAATTCGTTACGAACATATAAAAACTTGTAAACAAACAGGAGCGCGTTTAGGGATTGTCCATACGCCTCACGGCTCATTTGAAACGCCTATTTTCATGCCAGTAGGCACATTAGCTACAGTAAAAACAATGTCTCCGGAAGATTTAAAAGCAATGGGGGCAGGCATTATTTTAAGTAATACGTATCATTTATGGCTTCGTCCAGGTCATGAAATTGTTAAAAAAGCGGGTGGCCTTCATAAATTTATGAACTGGGATCGTCCCATCTTAACGGATTCAGGCGGCTTCCAAGTTTTTAGCTTAAGTGATTTGCGCCGTATCGAAGAAGAAGGCGTTCATTTCCGCAACCATTTGAATGGAGACAAGCTTTTCTTATCTCCAGAAAAAGCGATGGACATTCAAAATGCGCTTGGGTCTGATATTATGATGGCATTTGATGAATGCCCACCTTATCCAGCAGAATATGACTACTTAAAACGTTCAGTTGAACGCACAAGCCGCTGGGCAGAGCGATGCCTTGAGGCTCACAGCCGCCCTCAAGACCAAGGTCTTTTTGGGATTGTTCAAGGCGGAGAGTTTGAAGATTTACGCCGTCAAAGTGCAGCAGATTTAGTTTCAATGGACTTCCCAGGTTATGCTGTGGGAGGGCTGTCAGTTGGAGAACCAAAAGATGTAATGAATCGTGTGCTTGAGTTTACGACGCCGTATTTACCAACCGACAAACCACGTTATTTAATGGGAGTGGGATCACCTGACTCGTTAATTGATGGAGCGATTCGCGGGATTGATATGTTTGATTGCGTATTACCAACGCGTATTGCACGTAACGGAACGCTTATGACAAGCGAAGGTCGTCTTGTTGTTAAAAATGCAAAATATGCAGAAGACTTCGGTCCGATTGATCCAAACTGTGACTGCTACACGTGTCAAAATTATTCAAGAGCGTATATTCGCCACTTAATTCGTTGTAATGAAACGTTTGGAATTCGTTTAACATCTTACCATAACTTATATTTTCTGCTAAACTTAATGGAGCAAGTCCGTGAAGCCATTCGCGAAGACCGACTTGGCGATTTCCGCGATGAGTTCTTTGAAAAATATGGGTTTAACGGCCCGGACGCAAAGAATTTCTAGGTCACTACAGGAATTTTCATCAAATTTATGAATGAGTACCTGTTGATAATATAAATAAAAGGAGGAGTTTTCATGGGAGTTTTACAAAATATTTGGCCATTACTTTTAATGTTTGTCATTTTCTATTTCTTGTTAATCCGTCCACAGCAAAAACGTCAAAAAAACGTACAGCAAATGCAATCAGCACTTAAAAAAGGTGATAAGGTTGTTACAATTGGCGGTATGCACGGTTTGGTAGACGCAATTGATGAGTCACAAGTTGTGGTTCGCAGCACTGACGGTTCAAAATTAACGTTTGACCGCAATGCTATTCGTGAAGTAAGAAGCGTAGATTAATAAAGAAAACGTCACGTATATGTACGTGACGTTTTTTTTATGCTTCTCGTGAACCGGCAATGTTTACGCCAACAATTCCCCCTAGAATAGCGACTCCAATAAATCCAGCGTGAAATAAGAGCTGCTGTGCAGAAAACAGGTGACTATAGCCGAGGAATTGTAGTAAAAACATTAAAAAAGAATAAGAAACACCAGTGGCTCCTCCAACGAGAAGTCCCTTTGAACCGTTTCGACCTCCCGCGATAAATCCTCCGATAAACAGTGTAATAAATGAGAGAATAAGTAAAAATAAACGTACGGATTGTTCTTCAAGCGATGTGAATTTTAAAATAAGAGAAAAGATAATGCTAATCGCTAAAGCCATCACTAAGATTGTTGCTACTCCTGCAAATACAGCGTTGCTCATTCGTTTTGCACCCAACTTGTTTCCCCCTCATGAAATAAAAAGATAGGTGAACCCTTAGTACGAGCATATTCGAGAGACCTTCAAAATAGACGCATAAAAGTAAGGCTATTTTAAAATAAATGGTACAAACTACAAGGGAATACATAAAGGAGGTCTTTGCAGTGGAGTTGTTCATCATGGTTGCGCGAACCGTTCTTTTATATGTAGTCGTTTTGATTATTTTTCGCGTTATGGGAAAAAGGGAGATAGGTGAGCTAAGCATATTGGATTTAGTGGTCTTTATTATGATTGCTGAAATGGCAGTAATGGCGATTGAAAACCCAAAAGATCCTTTACTGTATTCAATTCTTCCAATGCTAACGCTTCTTATTATTCAAATTGGCTTAGCTATATGGTCTCTTAAAAGCAATCGAATGCGAAATTTTATTGATGGCAAACCTAGCATTATTATTGAGAATGGAAAAATAAATGAACATGAAATGAAAAGGCAGCGATATAACTTCAATGACTTGCTCGTGCAGCTGCGTGATAAAAATATAAAAAATGTAGCTGATGTTGAATTTGCTATTTTAGAATCTTCAGGAAGGCTATCCGTGTTTGAAAAAGATCAGCAATCAGGTGAAAAAGGCAATTTGAATTTGCCTTTTATCATTGACGGCGTTATTCAAGAAGAGCATCTGCTGCATGAACATAAAACAACGGAATGGTTAAGGGCAGAGCTGGAAAAGCGAGGGTATTCAAACTTAGATAAGATTTCATATTGCAGCTACGACAACGGGAAATTTTTTATAGATTTGGTAGATGTGAAACAATAAAACGCGGATTGCTCCGCGTTTTATTTTCGTTTAAAATAGCGTAAAACAGAAAAACGGTTTAATTCTTCCTTTGTTATCAGTCTAAAAAGCAGCAAAAACAGTACGTATACAATGCTTGTAAGTGCAATCGATAAAACGGTTCGTAAGCTCAAAGGGATGGAAGTGAAAAGGTTCATATAAGCGAAGTGTCCAATAAAGCCTGATATGCCCATTACAGCAAAGCTGCGAAGGTACTCAAACACATGAAGCTTATACGTGATTTTTTTCATAACCGTAGACAGATGTAAAAGAGTGACAAGCATCATTCCCACAACAATTGCAAGACCAGCTCCCATAATGCCTAGATTTGGCTGAGTTGCGAGTAAGAAGATAAGAGATGTTTTGACCGCTGCTCCTATAAAACTGTTAATCATGGCGGCTTTTGCAAGGTCTAGCGCCTGCAGAACAGCTTGAAGCGGCCCTTGAAAGTAATAAAAGATAAAGAAAGGCGCCATGACTTTGACAAAAATAGCAGCTTTGTCAGAACCATACATCAATTCCATTACCGGATTAGCAAATACATAAAGAACAACAACGGCCAGTCCGCCTGTTACAAACGACAAGCGGAGAGCTTGATGAAGCCGGTATTCGATTTGTTTCATTTGATTCTGTGCAAGAGATTCACTGATTGCGGGAACCAAAGAAGTGGATAGAGACACCGTTACAAAAGAAGGCAACATCAGGAGCGGGAGTGCAAAGCCTGTTAATTCTCCGTACTGCTTCGTTGCTACCGCTGTCGCTACTCCTGCGATTGCTAAACTTTGAGCTACTACAATCGGCTCTAAAAACCAAGAAATTGACCCAATCATGCGGCTTCCTGTCGTGGGAAGAGCGATTCGCATTAAGTCAAGGAACGTATCTTTGCCCGCATGTAAAGAAGCAAAAAATTTTCGTCTTACCGTTATTTTCTTCTTTCGCTTGAACATAAACACCATATAAAACAGTGAAGCTAGTTCTCCAAATACGGAAGAGAGCATAGCACCAGCCGCAGCGTACTCAATTCCATAAGGCAAAAATGCTTTTGTACATACGGCAATTAACGTAATCCGCACCACTTGTTCGATAATTTGAGAATAAGCGGCAGGCTTCATTTGCTGCTTTCCTTGAAAATATCCGCGGATGACAGACGAGACGGCGATGATTGGAATAACTGGAATAATCGCAAGCAGCGGATAGATCGTACGTGAATCTGTAAAGAAGGTTTTTGCTACAACGGGAGCGAATAATATTAGTCCGAGCGTAAATAAAACGCTCAGCGTACACGTAATACTTAAAGAGACGACAAGTATTTTTTTTATTTTATGCCTGTCACCTAAAGCTTCTGCTTCTGCCACTAACTTGGATATGGCAACCGGTAGCCCAAGCTGTGTTAAGGTGATTACTAATACCAGCGTGGGGACCGCCATCATATAAAGTCCCACACCTTCGTCTCCAATCATTCGAGCCACCACAATTCGATTGACAAACCCGAGTACACGTGTAATTAAGCCAGCAATTATTAAAATAATAGTTCCCTGTAAAAATTTAGACATATACTCACTGCTTTCTTGAGGTTTATACAGTGAATATATGCGCCCCCGGTGTCCAAGCATGACAAGTATTCCTCATACGAGAAAGAAATTTTACGCAAAATGTCAAACGGAAAGGAGGATCGATATGACACATCCATTTATTTCAGCTTCGAAAGAACTTATACAGCCTGTCTTATCGAGCAAAATGGAAGAATTTCATATGCTTGGATATGAAGAAGTAACGGAGAACGATTTATTGAGTTATTTAGAAATGAAAAAATGGAAAAAAGAAAAGGAGCTATCTCTCCATCAAGTGGTAAATGATATTTTATCTGTTAAGATCACGCAGGTAATGAGCTATGTAACAATTGAATCTTATAAATCTGATATGTTCTCAAGTGTTAATAATGGAGAAGACTGGAAAGAATTATTAAAGTAGAGCTTGTAAAATACATGTAGTAAAATTTGATAAGGTCTTTATTTGACAGACATTAGGTTATGAATGATAATTAGATTGGTCATTTATCTATTGTTATCATTTCATGTTTTTTACATAAGAAGGAGGATTTTCTGTCGATGGTTAAAAGAGGACGTATCGTTGCCTTTTTCCTCTTAGTACTGCTTGTGTTTAGTACAATCGGAACAACGATGACTGGAATTACAAAAGATATTAAACTTGGCCTCGACCTTCAAGGTGGATTTGAAATTTTATATAAAGTCAGTCCAGCTAAAAAAGGCGATGTCATTGACAAAAAGGCACTTAACAGCACGGTTGAAGCGCTGCGTCAACGTGTCGATGTACTGGGAGTTAGTGAGCCCAGCATTCAAATTGAAGGAAACGACCGTATCCGCGTTCAGCTAGCTGGTGTCACGAATCAAAAGCAAGCCAGGGATCTGTTATCAACTCAAGCAAACTTAACGTTCCGTGACGTGAACGATAAGGTGCTGATGGATGGTACAGACTTAGCGCAAGGCGGAGCAAAGCAATCGTTTGACCAAAGCAATCAGCCTAGCGTCTCACTAAAGTTAAAAAATGCGAAAAAATTTGAAAAGATCACGCGAGAGCTTTCTCAAAAACCAGCACCTAACAATTTAATTGTCATTTGGCTGGATTATGAAGAAGGAAAAGATTCGTACCAAAAAGAAGCGACAAAACAAAATCCGAAGTACCTATCTGCAGCCTCTGTTAGCAGCGTGTTAACACAGCCAGATGTTGAGATTTCAGGTGGAAACTTCACAGTGAAAAGTGCAACGCAGCTGGCGGAATTGCTAAATGCCGGGTCGCTGCCGGTTAAATTGGATGAGCTATACTCTACATCCGTTGGAGCACAGTTTGGAGAAGAAGCTCTTCACACGACTATATTAGCGGGTATTATCGGCATCGGAATTATCTTCCTTTACATGCTGTTTTTCTATCGTTTACCGGGGCTTATTGCCATTATTACACTCAGTTTTTATATCTACTTGAACTTAGTTGTATTTGACTTGATGCATGTGGTTATGACGCTTCCAGGTATCGCGGCTCTTATTCTCGGCGTAGGTATGGCAGTAGATGCAAATATTATTACTTACGAGCGGATTAAAGATGAGCTGAAAACAGGAAGATCTGTTATATCGGCATACCGGGCAGGAAATCGTCGCTCTCTTGCCACCATTTTTGATGCCAATATTACAACGATGCTAGCGGCTCTTGTATTGTTCTTTTATGGTCAAAGTTCAGTAAAAGGATTTGCTACAACGTTAATGATCGGGATTGTGCTAAGCTTTGTAACTGCTGTTTATGGTACTCGTTTACTAATGAGTCTTTTAGTAAACAGCCGCTGGTTTGATAAAAAACCAGGCTACTTTGGCGTGAAGAAAGAGCAAATTCACGATTTAAGCAAAGACGACGGCACAACCGTTTTACCTACAGCGTGGGATAAAATTGACTTTGTTAAATACCGTAAAGCGTTCTTCACGTTCTCAAGCGTGCTCGTCATTATCGGTATTATCTCGGTTGCCGTGTTCAGGCTGAACCTCGGTATTGACTTTACAAGCGGAACTCGCATAGAGATTCCGGCGAATCATACCGTTACGCAGGCTGAGATACAGCGCGAAATGAAGTCTCTCGATATCGAAACGGATGACGTAGTTATTACAGGGAAAAGTAATGATACGGGTGTCGTACGTGTAGTCGGGGTCTTGAATAAAAAAGAAATTGCCAATTTAAAAGATCACTTTAAAGATAAATACGGTTCTGAACCAAATGTAAGCACCGTTTCACCGACAGTTGGAAAAGAACTGGCGAAAAATGCAATGATGGCGATTGTAATTGCTTCAATCGGAATTATCATTTATGTAACGATTCGATTTGAATTTTACATGGCGCTTGCAGCCGTACTTGCTCTGTTGCATGATGCGTTCTTTATCGTTACGGTCTTCAGCTTAACGAAGTTAGAGGTTGATTTAACGTTTATTGCTGCTGTCTTGACGATTGTTGGTTATTCAATTAACGATACGATCGTTACGTTTGACCGCATTCGTGAAAATATGCAGAAATTTAAATCCAAAACGTTTGATGATTTGGCGTTTATCGTAAATCTAAGTTTGCGTGAAACGTTTACTCGCTCAATGAACACCGTGTTAACAGTTGTAATTGCAGTTGTAGCACTTCTTCTATTCGGAAGTGAATCGATTCAAAACTTCTCAATTGCTCTGTTAGTAGGTTTAATGCTTGGTGCATATTCATCTGTGTTTATTGCTGCTCAGCTATGGCTTGTGTGGAAAGGAAAACAGTTGAAGCGTGAGGAACAAAAAGAAGTAGAAAGCAAGTAATTCAAAAACGTGCGAAGTATTCGCACGTTTTTTTGTGCGTCAAAATTCAAGACGTACTGTCAGAAAAATGTGCTTATTTTCTTTCGTTGCTCCATTTCATCCACTCTAGTATAATAATGTGGGTTAAGGGGTGAAGAGACATGTTACAGTCAAAAAAACGTTGGAATGTTCAAGAATGTGATGAACAACTTGTTAATGAATTTGTAGAAAACCTCAATATTACACCTCTAGTAGCTTCGTTATTACTTAATAGAGGCATGACAACAGTAGAAGCGGCGCGTGAGTTTTTAAACGTTGATGCACAAACGTTCCACGATCCGTTTTTGTTGCACGATATGGACAAAGCAGTAGCTCGTATTCAGCAAGCAATTGATTATAATGAAAAAATTATGATCTATGGAGATTACGATGCTGACGGCGTCAGCAGCACTTCTGTTATGTTATCTGCTTTACAGCAGCTTGGCGCTGATGTTGATTTTTATATTCCTAATCGCTTTACAGAAGGTTATGGGCCGAATAAGGCGGCATTTGATAAAATAAGCGCAGGCGGCTATCAGCTGGTGATTACGGTAGACACAGGTATTTCGGCAGTCGAAGAAACTGCGTATGCACGTGAATTAAACTTTGATTTAATTATTACTGATCACCACGAGCCGGGGCCGGTTTTACCGGATGCTTATGCAATTATTCATCCAAAGCTGCCGGGAAGTACATATCCATTTAAAGAACTGGCAGGTGTAGGAGTGGCTTTTAAACTCGCTCATGCGCTGTTAGGGGAGCTTCCGGAACATCTGTTAGAACTAGCAGTAATTGGGACGATTGCTGACTTAGTTCCTTTAGTGGACGAAAACCGCTTAATTGCTCGCAAAGGTCTTGATTATCTCAAGCTCACGAAGCGCACGGGAATTGAAGCGCTGCTGAGCGTATGCGGAGTAAAACGTGAAGAAATTAATGAGGATACAATTGGATTTGCGATGGCTCCTCGCATTAATGCAGTAGGACGTCTTCAAGATGCTGATCCAGCTGTTCATTTACTTATGACGACAAATGCTGAAGAGGCAAAAGGTTTAGCTAAAGAAATTGATGCGTTAAACAAGGAAAGGCAGCAAATCGTAAACGATATTACAGAAGAAGCCGTTGAATTTGTTGAGAGTATGTATCCTCCGGATGAAAACAGCGTTCTTATTGTAGAGGGAGAAGGATGGAATGCAGGCGTTGTTGGAATTGTCGCTTCTAGGCTCGTAGAAAAATTCTATAGACCAACAATTGTACTAAGTATTGACTCTGAAAACCGTATTGCCAAAGGTTCAGCAAGAAGTATCGAAGGTTTTGACTTATTCGCGAACTTATCTAAGTGCCGTGACATTTTGCCGCATTTTGGAGGGCATCCAATGGCAGCCGGCATGACATTAAACAGCGATGATGTAGAAGAGCTGCGCAGACGTCTTAATGAACAAGCAAGCAACGTGTTGACCGAACAGGATTTTATTCCAATTACATCAGTTGATACAGTATGCAGAACAGAGGAAATTACGCTGGAAAACATTGAACAAATGAGTGCGCTTGCTCCATTTGGTATGCATAACCCGAAGCCAAAAGTTCTCATTAAAGATGTTCATACAACATCTATGCGGAAAATTGGTGCTAATAAAAATCATTTAAAACTCGTATTTGAAGACAGCGGTGTATCGGTTGATGCAGTAGGATTTGGGTTAGGCTATATATTAGATGAAGTATCTCCTATAGCTAAAGTATCATTAGTAGGTGAACTATCTATTAATGAGTGGAATAATATGCGCAAGCCGCAGCTGATGGTGGAAGATATTTCTGTAGATGAATGGCAGATGTTTGATTATCGCAGTGCAGTTGATGTCAAACGTTTCTTTGAGCAGGTATTTACGGATCAAATGAAAGTTGTTGCTTTTCACGCTTCAACAATTGATAAATACAAGTCGCTGCTGCCGATGGAGCATGTTGTTCTTATTCAAGATGAAGAACAGGCAAAAGCATGTATGTTTGCAGGGGAACAGATCGTTTTATTAGATTTGCCTCCTTCACAGAAATGGCTTGAATGTTTGTTTGTCCAAGGTATCCCTTCTAGAATATACGCTATTTTCTTAACGGAAGAAGACCATTATTTTGATACAATTCCAACTCGCGATCATTTTAAATGGTTTTACGGCTTTTTAGCGAAAAAGGGTCCATTTGATTTAAAACGCTACAAAGAAGATTTAGCGATTCATAAGGGCTGGTCAAAAGAAACGATTGATTTTATGGCAAAGGTGTTTTTTGAGTTAGAATTTGTTACAATAAACAATGGCTTAATTTCGTTAGTGAAAAATTCTGCGAAACGTGATTTAATAGAATCTGCGACTTATCGCCAAAAGCAGCAGCAGATTGAAATAGAAAAAAACTTTATTTATACGTCATATGTACAGCTTAAAAATCAATTTCAAGATATTTTTAAGCGTTCGATTGAATGAGGAGGCAACATTAGAATGAATTTTAAAGATTATATTACAATTGTACCTGACTGGCCAAAACCAGGTATTACATTTAAAGATATCTCAACATTAATGGACAATGGTGATGCATACCGTGCCGCAACGGATGAGATTGTAAAATATGCCAATGATAAACAAGTTGATATTATCGTAGGGCCAGAAGCTCGCGGATTTATCGTTGGTTGTCCAGTAGCATATGCGTTAGGTATCGGTTTTGCACCTGTTCGTAAAGAAGGAAAATTACCGCGTGAAGTAATCAAAGTAGATTACGGTTTAGAATACGGTAAAGACGTATTAACGATTCACAAAGATGCAATTAAGCCAGGTCAGCGCGTGTTGATTACAGATGATTTATTAGCAACAGGCGGTACAATTGAAGCGACAATTAAGCTTGTCGAAGAATTAGGCGGAATTGTTGTTGGAGCTGCGTTCTTAATTGAACTTTCTTACCTTGACGGCCGTGACAAACTAGACGGTTATGATGTATTCACATTAATGACGTATTAAGAAGAACGATCACATAAAAAAGAGTACCTGATACAGGTGCTCTTTTTTCGTTAAAAAACGTTAATACGTAAAATGGAAATGATGTAAATTTGATAAATTAAACGCAAAGGCTTTACATCCTTGGATTTTTTCAAGATAATAGTTACAATATGAATTAAAAATGCTAGTTGATAAAAGGTGATTTCATGGCAAATGAGCAAGTCCTAACAGCGGAACAGGTCATTGACAATACGAAGCGATATTTAAATGAAGAAGACGTGGCTTTTGTACAAAAAGCATATGATTTTGCAAAAGAAGCTCACAAAGAACAATATCGCAAGTCGGGTGAACCATATATTATCCACCCGATTCAAGTCGCAGGAATTTTAGTTGATCTAGATATGGATCCAGCAACAATTGCAGCTGGATTTCTACATGATGTGGTTGAAGATACAGAGATAACACTAAAAGATTTAGAAAAAGCTTTTAATGAAGAAGTAGCAATGTTAGTAGACGGCGTAACGAAACTGGGAAAAATTAAATATAAGTCTAAAGAAGAGCAGCAGGCTGAAAATCACCGCAAGATGTTTGTAGCAATGGCTCAAGATATTCGAGTCATACTGATCAAACTTGCGGATCGTCTTCATAACATGCGTACGCTAAAGCATTTACCGCAGGAAAAACAGCGACGCATTTCAAATGAAACGCTTGAAATTTTTGCTCCTCTTGCTCATCGTCTTGGTATTTCAAAAATTAAGTGGGAGCTTGAAGATACAGCTTTACGTTACTTAAATCCTCAGCAATATTATCGCATTGTAAATTTGATGAAGAAAAAGCGTGCGGAACGCGAGCAGTATTTGGCTGAAGTTATCGATGAAGTTCGAGAGCAAGTAGATGAAGTGTCGATTAAAGTCGAAATTTCAGGACGTCCAAAACATATTTATTCCATCTATCGTAAAATGGCACTGCAAAACAAGCAGTTTAATGAAATTTACGATTTACTAGCTGTGCGCATTATTGTAAATAGCATTAAAGACTGCTATGCTGTGTTAGGAATTATTCACACGTGCTGGAAGCCAATGCCAGGACGGTTCAAAGATTATATTGCAATGCCAAAACAAAATATGTACCAGTCTCTTCATACGACGGTTATCGGACCAAAAGGTGATCCGTTAGAAGTTCAAATTCGAACGTTTGACATGCACCAAATTGCTGAGTATGGAATTGCTGCTCACTGGGCTTACAAAGAGGGAAAAACAGCTGAGCATGCTTCATTTGAAGAAAAGTTGACGTGGTTTAGAGAAATTTTAGAATTTCAAAATGATGCAAACGATGCAGAAGAGTTTATGGAATCTCTAAAAGTTGATTTGTTTTCTGACATGGTTTACATTTTTACGCCAAAAGGCGACGTCATTGAGCTTCCTTCGGGTTCTGTTCCAATTGATTTTTCCTATCGTATTCATTCTGAAATCGGAAATAAAACCATTGGAGCAAAAGTCAACGGCAAGATGGTTACGCTTGATTACCGTTTGAAAACGGGGGACATTATCGAAATTTTGACGTCTAAGCATTCGTATGGTCCAAGCAAGGACTGGTTAAAGCTTGCTCAAACGTCTCAAGCCAAAAATAAAATTCGCCAATTCTTTAAAAAGCAAAGCCGCGATGAAAATATTGAAAAAGGCAAAGAGCTGGTTGAAAAAGAAATTCGTCAAATGGAGTTTGACTTAAAAGAAGTATTAACAGCTGATAATATCAAACGAGTAGCGGAGAAGTTTAATTTCTCAAACGAAGATGATATGTATGCAGCTATTGGATATAACGGATTAACTGCGGCTCAAGTAGCTAATCGTTTAACCGAGAAGTGGAGAAAGCAGCGCGATCAAGAACAAGAGATCCAAATTGATGATATTGCACGCGACACTGCGGCCAAGCGTGTTCGCCAGCATAAGCGAAAAGATTCCGGGGTTATCGTACCCGGTGTAGAGAACATGCTGATTCGCTTGTCTAAATGCTGTAATCCAGTTCCTGGAGATGAGATTGTTGGTTTTATTACAAAGGGACGGGGAGTATCTGTTCATAGAGCAGATTGTTTAAACGTTCACACAGATGATGCTGAAAGCCGTCTTATTCCTGTAGAGTGGGAAACACATATTAAAGAAGGCAAAGAGTTTAACGTGGAAATTGAAATTTCAGGATACGACCGCAGAGGCTTACTAAATGAAGTTCTGCAGGTTGTAAACGAGACTAAAACGAATATTTCAGCCGTTTCAGGAAAATCGGACCGAAACAAAATGGCTACGATTCATATGTCAATTTCTATTCATAACATCAGTCACCTTCATAAAGTGGTTGAGCGCATTAAGCAGCTTCGAGACATTTATTCAGTTCGCCGAATTATGCATTAAGAAAGGTCGTTATACATGAGAGTGGTCGTACAAAGAGCAAAGAATGCAAAAGTAACTGTTGCAGGTGAGACGGTCGGTGAGATTAAGCACGGATATATGCTTTTAGTGGGCATTACCCATGACGATACTGAAGCTGATGCAGAGTATGTAGCAGATAAAATTGTGAATTTGCGAGTGTTTGATGATGAGTCTGGCAAAATGAATTTGTCGCTTCTAGATGTAGAAGGAGAAATTTTATCGGTATCTCAATTTACGCTTTACGGAGATTGCCGAAAAGGCAGAAGACCAAACTTTATGGGAGCTGCTAGGCCAGATCATGCTGTAACGCTTTACAACTATTTTAATAAAGTATTATCAGAAAAAAATGTTCGAGTAGAGACCGGCGCATTTGGTGAAATGATGGACGTATCATTTACAAATGACGGACCGGTCACACTTATTGTAGAAAGCAAAGAAAAAACGCAGACTCACAGATGAGCCTGCGTTTTTTCTTTGCTTTGAAAGTAATGATTTAACCCTTCAGCGATAGCGGACGTCATCATTTGCTGATAACTGATGGAATTAATATACGTTTCTTCCCGTTCATTGCTTAAAAAGCCCAGTTCAATTAATGTACTTGGACGTGTATTTTCGCGAAGAACATAATAGTTTCCAAAACGTTCTCCTTTGTCTTTCAATTTTGCATGATTAATAAGGGACTGATGAATAGAATGTGTGAGTGGACTGTCCTGATGCTGATGGTAATAATACGTCATAAGGCCAGTTAGCTGTGAGCTGTTCGTACTGTTGTAGTGAATGCTTATAAAAGCATCTGCTTTAGTCGATTGCAGCGTGCGCTGTGAAAGTAGAAGGTACTCATCATGGGTGCGGGTTAAAATGACGTGTGCGCCTTCTTTTTGAAGTTTGTTTTGTAAAATAAGTGCTGTTCGGAGAGTGAGGTCTTTTTCATATGTGCCCTGTGTGCCGATGGCTCCTTTGTCTTTTCCTCCATGGCCTGCATCAATAATAATTGTTTTGCCCTTTAGGTGCCGCAAGCTTTTACTCAGCGTATAAACAGGCTGGCGCTGCGCTACCTGCATGCTAGGCTGAACGCTGCTGAGCGCTACGGTTTTCGTGAATTTTTTAAACACCCATCCTTGAATATCCGAGCTTTCTACATAATACCAATCTCCTTGACGGTCTGAAACGGATAGTCTTGTATTCTTCGTCAATTTATTTGTAATTGAAAATGAACGTCCTGGACCGCTGCGTACATGAAGAGAGTCAGCTGTTACAATAATGGGTTGATGCACCGGTACATTTGGGCGCTCAAATGAGGACGAGCACAGTAACAAAAGGATACTTGCAGTCAAAACAGATACAGACTTCATGTTAAGATGGCGAATAGATAGACCTCCTTTTTATAACAAAATAGAGTATTCGATGAAAATAAAAAAAATCCTTTCTCTTATGTAAAAACATCTTTTTTGGGCAATGCTAATAAAAGGATAAGTAAGTGTAGGCAGGGAGGAAGAAACAATGAAGTTTAGTGAAAAAGGTGAACAATCATTTCAGCAGGTAAATCCGGTATTTGGCATTCATTTTCATGATTTTATTGACAGAGAAAGTGAAGCTTCATCCCTTGAATTGGCTTCTGAATTTGGTTTAACGCTTCGAGATATTCAGAAACTAAGAAAACAATTAGACCGCTCTTAACATGAAAGGTGCTTGACAACTGCTCATTTCATTCGTAATATAGAAAGCAATTGCTAAATTAAAATGAATGTATAACATTTTTATATTGATAAGCCAAAGATCGAGAAAAGTAGTAAAGATGACACATGGCTAGAGAGGAAATGTCTTAGGCTGAAAGCATTTCTACATGATGACTTTATGAAAGAACACTCAGGAGGCTTCACTCTGAAAAGGGAAACTTAGTAGGAGATGAACGTGTTCGTGCGTTAACGAAATGAGTGGAAACATGTCATATGTTTCAATTAGGGTGGTACCACGTGAGATCAACTCTCGTCCCTACTATGGAAAAATAGTAGAGGCGAGAGTTTTTTTGTATTGTAAATTTTAAATATAGGAGGCATATCACGTTATGTCAGTTCAAATACCTAGAGGCACACAAGATATTTTACCGGGCAAAGTAGAATATTGGCAGTTTGTTGAACAGCGAGCAAGAGAAATCTGCCGTGCGTTCAACTACCAAGAAATTCGTACACCAATGTTTGAACACACTGAATTATTTTTGCGCGGAGTGGGAGAAACAACAGATATCGTGCAAAAAGAAATGTACACATTTAAAGATCGAGGTGACCGCAGCTTAACGCTTCGCCCAGAAGGAACAGCTGCAGTTGGACGATCATTTGTGTCAAATAAGATGTTTGGAAATCCAACGCAGCCAACCAAGCTGTTTTATATTGGCCCTATGTTTCGCTATGAACGACCTCAAGCGGGACGTTTCCGTCAATTCGTTCAGTTTGGTGTAGAAGCATTAGGGGTAAATGATCCAGCTATTGATGCTGAAGTTCTTGCCCTGTTAATGAGCTTTTACCAATCGCTTGGATTGAAAAAATTAAAGTTGGTTGTTAACAGTTTAGGAGATACAGAAAGTCGTCAAGCTCACCGTCAAGCGCTTATTGACCACTTTGCACCTCGCATTGGAGAGTTTTGCAGCGACTGCCAAAGCAGATTGGAGAAAAATCCTCTTCGTATTTTAGACTGTAAAAAAGATCGGGACCATGAACTGATGGCTACAGCGCCGTCTATTCTTGATTATTTAAATGACTATTCAAAAGAATATTTTGAAAAAGTACAGCAGTACTTAACCGATTTAGACATTGACTATGTTGTAGATCCGACGCTAGTACGCGGGTTAGATTATTATAATCACACAGCATTTGAACTAATGAGTGAAGCAGAAGGATTTGGCGCCATTACAACTCTTTGTGGCGGAGGCCGTTATAATGGGCTGATTCAAGAAATCGGCGGACCTGAAACACCGGGTATCGGATTCGCTTTAAGTATCGAACGCTTATTATCTGCATTGGAAGCAGAAGGAATTGAGCTTCCGGTAGAAACAGGCGTAGATTGCTATGTAGTAACTATGGGCGATGAAGCAAAAGAAAAATCCGTTTCAATTGTGAATACGCTTCGACGTGCAGGCTTTGTAGCCGATAAAGATTATCAAGATAAAAAAATGAAAGCTCAGTTTAAAGCAGCTGATCGTGTACAAGCAAAATTTGTTGTTGTTCTAGGTGAAGATGAGCTAGCAAAACAAGTTGTAAACGTAAAGAATATGGAATCTGGCGAACAGCAAGAAGTATCAATTGATCAATTGGTCAGCTATTTGCAAGAACAAGTATAAGGGGGAACCATGATGACAAAACGTTCATACTACTGTGGTGATGTAACAGAACAAGCAACTGGCGAAACAGTTCTATTAAAAGGATGGGTTCAAAAACGCCGTGATTTAGGGGGATTAATCTTTATTGATTTACGCGACCGCGGCGGAGTTGTACAGGTTGTATTTAATCCTGAAAAATCTGCTGAAGCGCTAAAAATTGCTGAAGATGTACGTAATGAATTTGTACTGGAAGTGCAAGGAACTGTTGTAGCTCGTGAAGAGGGAACCGTTAACCCGAACTTAAAAACAGGTAAAATTGAAGTTCACGCTGAGCAGATTACGGTATTAAACAAAGCCAAAACACCTCCTTTTGCTATTGCGGATCAAACGGAAGTATCAGAAGATGTTCGATTAAAATATCGTTATTTAGATCTTCGACGTTCTGAGATGTTTAACACGCTTAAAATGCGCAATGACATTACAAAAACAATTCGTGACTTCTTAGATCAAAATGACTTTTTAGATGTTGAAACACCTATTTTAACGAAAAGTACGCCAGAAGGCGCACGTGATTATCTTGTACCAAGCCGCGTGCACGAAGGGGAGTTTTATGCTCTTCCTCAATCACCGCAAATCTTCAAGCAGCTGCTAATGGTAAGCGGAGTTGAGCGTTATTATCAAATCGCTCGCTGCTTCCGTGATGAAGACTTGCGTGCAGATCGTCAGCCTGAATTTACTCAAATCGATATTGAAACATCATTTTTATCTCAAGAGGACATCATGACAATGACGGAAGAAATGATGTCTAAAGTAATGAAGCGCGTAAAAGATTTAGATATAACGACCCCTTTCCCGCGCATGTCATATGATGAAGCGATGAGTCGCTACGGTTCAGATAAGCCGGATACACGTTTTGAAATGGAGCTAGTCAACTTATCAGAGCTTGTGAAAGACTGCGGGTTCAAAGTATTTAGCGCAGCAGTTGAAAACGGCGGAGAAGTAAAAGCCATTAACGTAAAAGGTGCCGCTTCTAGCTATTCACGTAAAGATATCGATGCTCTAACAGAGTTCGTGAAAATTTACGGTGCTAAAGGGTTAGCATGGCTGAAAGTTGAAGCTGACGGCTTAAAAGGACCGATTGCAAAATTCTTCAATGAAGATGAGCAAAAGCAATTTGCGGAAGCTCTTCAAACGGAAGAAGGAGATTTACTTTTATTTGTAGCTGATAAAAAGTCAGTTGTAGCAGATGCACTTGGCGCTCTTCGCCTAAAGCTTGCAAAAGAACAAGGAATTATTGATGAAACGAAATTTAACTTCCTATGGGTAACAGATTGGCCTCTTCTTGAGCATGACGAAGAAGACAACCGTTACTACGCGGCTCATCATCCATTCACAATGCCAGTTCGTGAAGATTTACCAATGTTAGAAAGCGATCCTGGACAAGTCCGTGCACAAGCATATGACTTAGTATTGAATGGCTACGAACTTGGCGGAGGATCTTTACGTATTTACGAGCGTGATATTCAAGAAAAAATGTTTAAAACGCTTGGATTTACATTAGAAGAAGCATATGAGCAGTTTGGTTTCTTACTTGAAGCATTTGAATACGGTACTCCTCCTCACGGCGGAATTGCGTTAGGTCTTGACCGTTTAGTTATGCTTCTAGCAGGACGCACAAACTTGCGTGATACAATTGCCTTCCCTAAAACAGCAAGTGCAAGCTGTCTATTAACAAATGCACCTGGTGAAGTAAGTGAAGCGCAATTAGACGAGCTGCATTTGCAGGTAAAAAAGCAAAAAACAGAAGCGTAATCGATTGAACCGTCTGTTAAATCGAGCCTTTCACGTTCCAGTGACAGGCTCGATTTTTTTGTTTTACTTATTAATTGCAAAGTGATTTTTTCTGTGATAAGATACTTTCAAGAACTAAATAGTCCTGATGTGTTCGTCCTTAATCCAGTTTTGACCGAACAATTTTTTGCTTGGGAGCTCGGAGTTTTTAACGAGCGTACATGCCTCATCTCGAGGACTTACAATGGTTAAAGCAGAGCACCCACCTGCCGAGAGCGGGTTCAAAACGAAGGCACTCGAGACGGCACGATCGGGACTAGCATACATATAAAAAATCCTCTATGTAATTATTTGCATAGAGTTTTTTTATGGATAAATAACGAATGCTCATGTTCGTTTTGCTAAAAATATGGTATAGTCAATTTCGTTGTTTATTTGAATTATTCATACACGTTAGTGTATTTAATAGAGGAGTGTTTTAACATGTTGCATCAGTTTTCGCGTAATGAACTGGCGATAGGAAAAGAAGGGCTAGCTACTTTAAAAGGCAGCACAGTTGCTATTTTAGGGATAGGAGGAGTAGGGTCGTTTTCTGCTGAGGCTTTGGCTCGGTCAGGAGTAGGTCGTTTAATTCTTGTAGACAAAGACGACGTTGATATTACCAATGTAAATCGTCAAATTCACGCGCTGCTTTCTACGGTAGGTCAGCCCAAGACAGAATTAATGAAACAGCGTATTTTAGATATTAACCCAGACTGTGACGTCGTTTCTCTTCAAATGTTTTATACGGAAGAAACATATGAAGAGTTCTTTAGTTACAAACCGGACTTCGTAGTGGATGCATCCGATACGATTTCGTATAAAATTCATTTAATGAAAGAATGTTTAAAACGTGATATTCCGATTATTTCAAGTATGGGTGCTGCGAATAAAATGGATCCAACACGTTTTAAAATTGCAGACATTTCAAAGACACATACAGATCCAATTGCAAAAGTGGTTCGTACTCGTCTGCGTAAAGAAGGAATTCGCAAAGGGATTAACGTCGTTTTTTCTGATGAACGTCCAATCGTTATTCGCGAAGAAGTTCGCAAAGAAGTAGGAAACGATCAAGCGCAAATTCGAAAAGCAAAAATGCCCCCATCTTCTAATGCTTTTGTTCCATCTGTAGCAGGATTAATTATGGGCGGTCATGTTATCAATGAATTATTAAGCGATATTAAGATTCGCCGCGTAGGTGATCAATAAAAAGAAGGCTATCGCAGCCTTCTTTTTTTTATGGAAATATCTGTTCTATTTATGCTTTGGATGGAATCTTCTGTTTGATATGTATAAAAAGTACTAATAAATTGAAAAATATGGCTTGATGGTGAATTTACACTGTATTAAAAAAAGAGATTTATGTAAATTTATTTAACGCTTTATTTACATAAAATTTACGTTTTCGCTTTCTTTCTTTTTTATCTTCTACAGTAATATTCAGAAAGTCTTATATATCAAGGGTTTTGATAGAAATAAGAAAAAATAAACCCCAAATAAGTAAGTTTACAGTAACTTAAAATTCACTTCATATAAAGACAACAATCTACTCGTATAATGTGTCTTGTACCTGTTGTTCGAGTACAAAGGACTAGTACTAATTACACATATATTTATTGGAGGGTAATGTAATGAAAACAAAGGGTTTTAAAGTAACATTAGCAGCTTTTTTAATGGTAGGAGCACTAGCAGCATGTGGTAAAGACGGAGCAAGCAACGACAGTGGTTCGGGCAGCAAAGAAGAAGTATCAGGTACGTTAACAGCGGCGGGATCTACGGCTTTACAACCACTTGCAGAAGAAGCAGCGAATGGAATTACTGAAAAATATCCAAACCTTTCAGTAACGGTACAAGGTGGAGGTAGTGGAACTGGTGTTAACCAAGTAGCATCAGGAGCAGTTGACATTGGAAACTCTGACGTTCCAGCAGCCGATAAAATCGAAGATAAATCAAAAGCAGATAAACTTGTCGATACGAAAGTAGCGGGCATTGGGTTCGCACTTGTTGTAAATAAAGATGTAAAAGTAGAATCGTTAACAAAAGAGCAAATTCAAAAGATTTTCTCTGGCGAAATTAAAAACTGGAAAGAAGTTGGCGGAAACGACGAAAAAATTAACGTAATCAACCGTCCAGCATCATCTGGTACACGTGCTACATTCGACAAAACATTAATGGGTGACGCAAAAGTAAATGACAGCGTTGGTACAGCTCAAGATTCAAACGGAGCGGTTGAGCAATCAGTAAACTCAACGCCAGGAGCAGTAAGTTACCTTGCTATGTCGTATTTAATTGGCGATAAAAAAGAAAGTTTAAAAATGCTTAATATTGATGGTGTGGAGCCAACAACAGAAAATATTGTTTCTAAAAAATATCCGTTCTGGTCTTATGAGTACATGATTACAAATGGTGAACCAAAAGATGGTGCAAAAGAGTACATTGACTATGTAGCTGGTAAAGACTTTGCTAAGCAAGTAGAAGATATGGGATATATTCCAATGACTGAGTTCAAAAAATAAGAGTGTTTTTAAAAAGAATAGGGCTGACTAACACAGTCAGTCTTATTCTATTTGAATGTTAATAAAGTATATAGCAAATAAAAAGAAAAGCGAATATATACTGAATATGTAAGGAGACAGAGCGATGAAGGGGAAAAAATCCATTAATTATGTAAAAAGCGAATACATTGGCCGTACGCTTTCTACATTTTGCGGTATTTTAATTGTACTGGTTACGTTAGCTATTATCGTATTTATTTGTGAAAAAGGCATACAGTCATTTTTACAAAGCAATATATCAATCGGTGAAATGTTGACTTCAACAAAATGGAGCCCAAACAATAAAGAATACGGGGCACTTGTGTTTATTCTGGGTTCCATGCTTGTATCAATCGGAGCCGTTATTATAAGTGCTCCAATTGGAATTGCTATCGCCATTTTTAACAACTATATTTCGCCTAAATTTGGTTCAACGGTTTTACGACCGGTTTTAGAACTTTTGGTCGGAGTTCCTTCAGTGGTATACGGTCTTTTAGGCGTTACCATTTTAGTACCGCTTCTTCGCGATAATTTCGGCGGAGTGGGCTTTAGTTTGATTGCTGGAATTATTGTCTTAAGCGTCATGATTCTTCCGACAATTGCAAGTATTGCTGACGATGCAATTCGAAGTGTAGCACCTGAATATTTAGAAGCTTCTTATGGACTAGGTTCAACAAGATGGCAGGCAATTAGCCGAGTCATTATTCCATCTGCTAAAACAGGTATTTTAACAGGTATCGTGTTAGGGCTTGCCCGTGCATTCGGAGAAGCGCTAGCTGTTCAAATGGTTATCGGAAACACGGTTAAGCTTCCTGAAAGCTTATATAGCCCAACGGCAACATTAACAGGTATTTTAACAATGGATATGTCTAATACGTTAAACGGAACGGCATGGAATAACGCATTGTGGACGTTAGCCATGATTTTACTGCTTATTTCTTTCGTGTTCATTTTAATTATCCGAGCAATTGGGAAACGAGGTGCTCATCAATGAGAAACAAAAATGCACGCACAGTAAATAATATATGGACAGGTATTTTTTATGGCATTGCCGCTCTAGTTGTGGCGCTATTAGTGTATTTAGTTGTTGAAATTATCGCTAAAGGCTGGGGATTTTGGGATCCAAACTTTTTATTTGGAAAGCCAAGCAATACGATGGCAGGAGGCGGTATCGGCCCCCAGCTGTTTAACTCGTTCTACATGCTTGTTTTAACGCTGATCATTTCTATTCCTCTTGGTTTAGGAGCCGGAATTTACTTAGCGGAGTACGCGAAGCAAGGTCGTTTCTTAAATTTCGTCCGTTTATGTATTGAAACAATGGCGTCATTACCGTCCATTGTAGTTGGTTTATTTGGATTATTAATTTTTGTCACATTTTCGGGCTGGGGCTATACGCTTATCGGGGGAGCACTTGTGATTACAATTTTAAATTTACCGGGTTTAACGCGCGTATGTGAAAGTGCGATTGCATCTGTTCCTGCGAGTGTAAAAGAAGCCAGTTTAGGGTTGGGAGCGACTAAATGGCAAACAATTGTCAAAGTCGTCATTCCATCAGCGATTCAACAAATTATCACAGGTGTTATTTTAACAGCGGGACGAATCTTTGGAGAGGCAGCTGCGTTGATTTATACGGCTGGCCTAACGACGCCGATGTTAAATTCAAATGCTGACTTAACGAGTCCTGTAAACCCGTTTAATATTTTTCGACCAGCAGAGACGCTTGCCGTCCACATTTGGAAATTAAACTCTGAAGGAATTGTACCTGATGCAAGATTGATTGCAACAAAGTCAGCTGCTATTCTAATCATTATGGTTCTGTTGTTCAACATAGTCGCTCGTTTAGTCGCTAAACTTTTAGACAGCTACTTTAAAGGTTCAACAAAAACGAAAAAACGAAAAGACGTTAAAAGTGCAGCTTAATAGATAAAGACAAAAAAGAAAATGGCTTTGAAACTGAGCAACAGTTTCAGCCATTTTCTTTTTTTAATGTCTCTAAACGATTGAAAACTTTTGAAAAGTATTTTTCTTGTCCATTTTGTTTAGGATGAAAATATTGTTTGTTTTTGATGCGATCCGGTAAATACTGTTGAAGGACCCATCCGTTATCAAAATCATGCGGATATTGATATTCAACGCCTCGGCCAAGGTTCTCTGCTCCTTTGTAATGAGCATCCTTCAAATGAGGGGGAACGTCGCCGGACAACCCTTTTTTAATATCACTTATCGCTTCATCTAATGCTTTGTAAGCAGCGTTGGACTTCGGTGATAGGCAAAGCTCAATAACGGCATTTGCAAGCGGGATACGTGCTTCTGGGAGTCCTAATCGCTCAGTTGCTTGAATGGCTGCGAGAGTTCTCATGCCGGCATCCGGATCAGCTAGTCCAATGTCTTCATAGGCAATGACTAAAAGGCGACGATTGATGCTGATCAAGTCTCCTGCTTCAATTAGCCGTCCTAAATAATGAAGAGCGGCATTTACGTCGCTGCCCCGAATCGATTTTTGAAAAGCCGATAATACATCATAGTGAGCGTCACCATTTTTATCATGTGAAAAATATTTTTGCTGCAGACATTCTTCTGCCGTTTGTAAGGTAATAACGATTTTACCATCGCTTTCACCTGTTGATAAAACAGCCAGTTCCAGAGCATTCAAAGCCGAGCGCACGTCACCGTTACAGCTATTGGAAAAGTGGTTCATGGCGTCATCTTCTACGATAATTTTTCTATCCCCAAATCCGTTGGATGAGTCGTTGAGTGCTCTTGTTAGCGCCATTTTGATATCATCTGGCGTAAGAGATTTTAATTCGAAGATTTGGCATCTGCTTCGAATAGCAGGATTAATTGCGTGATAAGGATTGCTTGTTGTCGCTCCGATTAGAATGATCATGCCATTTTCTAAATAAGGAAGCAAAAAGTCTTGCTTGGCTTTGTCAAGGCGATGAACTTCATCTAACAGCAGAATTACTTTGCCTGACATTTTGGCTTCTTCGGCGACAATTTCCATATCTTTTTTATTGTTTACAACGGCATTTAACTGACGAAACGCCGTGTTGGTTGTTTTTGCAATAGCTGTGGCAATTGTTGTTTTTCCAACGCCTGGAGGTCCATATAAAATCATCGAGCTTAAGTGATTTGCTTTTACCATTCGATAAATCATTTTATCTTTGCCAACTAAATGCTGCTGTCCGATAACGTCATCTAAATGAGTCGGACGCATTCGAAATGCGAGAGGTTTTGTAGCCATGTTTTTCTCCTTTCTTTTCTTTCACTGTATCACAAGAGGTGAATAGGTGGTGGAAATTTATCTTATAGGCATAGTATGTTATAATATCAACAGTTGCATTTGCAAGAAATGCGTATAGAGAAGTTCATATAGCTTAGTAAAAAACGACTCATCACAGCATTCAGTGACAACGTGAGGGTCTTATTTTTTTCATAAATAAAAAAAGTGTATTGAAGGAGTGTATCGTATGAAAATTTCAACAAAAGGACGCTACGGTTTAACGATTATGATTGAGCTTGCGAAGCGCTTTGGCGAAGGTCCTATCTCGCTTAAAACTATTGCTCAAACGCATGACTTATCTGAGCATTATTTAGAGCAGCTTATTTCACCGTTGCGTAACGCTGGGCTTGTAAAAAGCGTGCGCGGAGCTTATGGAGGTTACATCTTAGCACATGAACCTGCTAACATTACTTCTGGCGATATTATTTCTGTTTTAGAAGGTCCTATTAGTCCTGTAGAAGGAATTGAAGATGAAGAGCCTGCAAAACGCGAGCTGTGGATTCGTATTCGAGATGCAGTTAAAGAAGTGCTAGATAGTACAACGCTTGAAGATTTAGCAAATCATTCTGATGATGATCAAGCGTCTTATATGTTTTATATTTAATAATGAGCTAGGAGGCGTTTATTTTGGAACGTATTTATGTTGATCATGCAGCAACGTCTCCAATACATCCAGCAGTCGTTGAGAAAATGACGACTTTTATGCATGAGTACTTTGGAAATCCATCTAGTATTCATCACTACGGGCGGGAAAGTCGACGCTATTTAGACGAAGCTCGCCAAACGATTGCAGCAAGTATTGGAGCACACGAAAATGAACTGATTTTTACAAGTGGTGGGACAGAAGCAGATAATATGGCACTGATCGGAGTCGCTCTTGCAAACCGCCATAAAGGAAATCATATTATTACCACGCAAATTGAACACCACGCTGTGCTTCATACGTGTCAATATTTAGAAACACAGGGCTTTGAAGTGACTTACTTGCCAGTTAATGAGTACGGACAAGTATCTGTGGATGACATAAAATCAGCCCTAACCGATCAAACAATTCTTGTGTCGGTGATGTTTGGAAATAATGAAGTAGGTGCTATTCAGCCAATTGGAGAAATTGGCGTTCTATTAAAAGAGCATGGAGCATATTTCCACACGGATGCAGTGCAAGCTTATGGATTAATTCCGTTAAATGTGCAACAATTAGGTGTCGATCTTTTATCCGTTTCTGCTCATAAAATTAACGGACCAAAAGGGATGGGCTTTTTATATGCAGCTGCTCACGTTTCACTGTCTCCTTTGCTATTTGGAGGAGAACAAGAGCGCAAACGACGAGCTGGAACTGAGAACATGACAAGTATTGTCGGGTTTGAAGAAGCTGTGAAAATTTCGCAACAAACGCTGCAAACACGTGCAGATGAATATAGAAGATACAAAGAAACAATGGTAGCTGTATTGAAGGAAGAAGGTATTTCGTTTGAAATTAACGGACATCTTGAAAATGCTCTGCCACATGTGTTAAATTTATCATTTCCAAAAACAAATGTTGAATCGATGCTCGTAAATTTAGACTTAGCAGGAATTGCGGCATCGAGCGGTTCAGCTTGCACAGCGGGAGCAATCGATCCTTCTCATGTGCTTGTAGCTATGTTTGGAAAAGGGTCTGAACGTTTAACAACTTCTATTCGATTTAGCTTTGGCTTAGGAAACTCAGCTGAGCAAATTGAAAAAACCGCACGTCAAACAGCAAACATCGTTAAGCGACTAACGATGTAAATAGCAGCCATCAGTAGGGTCTTCATCCCTCACTGATGGTTTGTGTCGTTTCTTTCGCTTTTTAGCGAACAATTTAATTAAAATGAAGAAAACGGAGGTGGCGAAGTTGACAAAATCACCTAAAGATACACGTGTAGTAGTCGGAATGAGCGGAGGCGTTGATTCATCTGTAGCAGCTCTTTTATTAAAACAACAAGGATACGATGTGATCGGAATCTTTATGAAAAACTGGGACGATACGGATGAAAACGGCGTTTGTACTGCGACTGAAGATTATAACGATGTTATTCGCGTATGTAATCAAATTGGTATTCCCTACTATGCAGTCAACTTTGAAAAACAATATTGGGATAAAGTATTTACCTACTTTTTAGATGAATATAAAGCAGGTCGTACACCGAATCCTGATGTAATGTGTAATAAAGAAATTAAATTCAAAGCCTTTTTAGAGCATGCAATGACGCTAGGAGCAGATTATCTAGCGACAGGACATTATGCACGCGTTGCGTACCGCGACGGGGAGTATAAAATGCTTCGAGGCGTAGATGGAAATAAAGATCAAACGTATTTCTTAAATCAATTAGGACAAGATCAGCTTTCCAAAGTAATGTTCCCGATTGGTGAAATTGAGAAATCAAAAGTGCGTGAAATTGCGAAAGAAGCAGGCCTTGCTACAGCAACGAAAAAAGACAGCACAGGTATTTGCTTTATTGGAGAACGCAACTTCAAAGAATTTTTAAGTCAGTATCTTCCTGCTCAGCCAGGCGTAATGCAAACGCTTGACGGCGAAGTGAAAGGCAAGCATGACGGTCTCATGTATTATACAATTGGCCAACGCCATGGTTTAGGTATTGGAGGCAGCGGTGAACCTTGGTTTGTAGTCGGAAAAGATTTAGAAAAAAATGTTTTGTACGTCGATCAAGGCTTTCACAATGAGTTGCTCTATTCTACATCTCTTACAGCAACCAATATTAGCTGGGTAAGCGACCTTGACTGGTCGTCACCAATGACGTGTACAGCAAAATTCCGCTATCGCCAAACCGATTCAGCAGTAACTGTTGAAAAAGTCGATGATGATACAATTAAAGTTATTTTTGCTGAGCCTGTTCGCGCAATTACGCCAGGTCAAGCAGTTGTGTTTTATAAAGACGATGAATGTCTTGGCGGAGCAACAATTGACAAAGTATTTCAAGAAGAAGAGCAAATCTGGTACGTATAATTCATATAAGCAAGAACGAAAAACCTCGGCCGTATATAGCTGAGGTTTTTCTATGATATACTTTACTTATTGGGTAAACTAATAACTTACATATTGTAGATTTTCATGATGTGAAAATCTTTTAAATCATAACTAAAACAGTGGAGTGAAAGAAAAAATGACAGATAAAAATCAGCTAGGAATTCAGTATATGCAGGAAGGGAAATTTGAAGAGGCTGCTAAAACATTTTCAGAAGCAATTGAAGATAATCCAAAAGATCCAATTGTGTATGTGAATTTTGGCAATTTGTTAGCGGCTGTTAGTGAGATGGATCGTGCTTTGAAATTTTATGAACGTGCGATTGAATTAGATGAAGAAACGGCAACAGCGTATTACGGAGCAGGAAATATTTATTTTAATGCAGAGCAGCTTGAGCAGGCAAAGCACTACTTTGATTTAGCAATCAAAAAAGGCTTAGATTCATCCGATGCGTACTTTATGCTTGGTTTAACGCTGTTTCATATGGAAGAAATTCGTTTCGCGATGCCTTATCTTCAGCGGGCGGTAGAACTAAACGAACATGATGTAGAAGCAAAATTTCAGTACGGTCTTTGTTTAGCACAGCTCGAAATGGTAGATGAAGCAATTGCTGAATTTCTTAAGGTAGTCAATCAAGAGCCAGAACATGCCGATGCTTTTTATAATTTAGGCGTAGCTTATGCTATGAAAGATGACAAAGACAAGGCGATTGAGATGTTAGATGAAGCTTTAAACGTGCAGCCAGATCACGTAATGGCAGCAAATGCCAAACAAGTTCTGTCTACATTAGAACATTAAGAAAGCGGGTAAAGGAAGGATAACATGAACGAAGAACAAGTGAACCCTTCACAGCCAGAACATCATTATATAAGCGGCACGTCGATTGTAACCGTCTTTCATAACGAAGAAAACTTATATAACGTTACGCGGATACGGATCAAAAAAACAAATTTAGAGATTGAAGATAAAGAAACGGTCGTCACAGGTTATTTTCCTAAGCTCAATGAAGATGAAGTATACACGTTTTACGGAGACTTCAAAGAGCATCCAAAGTTTGGCCTGCAGTTTCATGTTGAACAGTTCAAAAAAGAACTTCCGCAATCAAGGCAAGGGGTTGTTCAGTACCTGTCTAGCGATTTATTTCACGGAATCGGTAAAAAAACCGCTGAAAACATTGTGGACGCCCTAGGAGAACGCGCTATTTTTCGTATTTTGCAAAATGAGTCTGTGCTAAAAGAGGTTCCGAGGCTTTCAGCTGACAAGGCAGAAGCTTTAGTCACGCAGCTTCGTGAACATCAAGGGTTAGAAGAAGTAATGGTAAAGCTGACAGACCTCGGGTTTGGACCGCAGCTTTCGATGAAGATTTTCCAAGCGTACAAACAAGAAGCGCTTGAAATTGTTCAAAATAATCCTTACCAGCTCGTAGAAGATATTCAAGGTATTGGTTTTAGCAGGGCCGATGAACTTGGAAAGAGGCTTGGTATGGCAACTAATCATCCTGATCGTTTGCGTGCAGGTATTTTATACGTCATTGAGCAAGAATGCAATCAAATGGGGCATGTATACGTTACGGCAGAACAGCTGTATGGAAAAACAGCAGAGCTTCTTCGGAAAAGCAGGCATGAGAATCTGTCTGAAATGGATCTTACAAGAGAAGTGGACGCATTAAAAGCAGATAAAAAGCTTATCATTCAAGACGAAAAAATTTATTTTCCTCCCCTTTTCTATGCTGAAAAAGGGTTGGTTAAAGCTATTCAAAAAATTATGGCTCAAACGCAGTACGAAGAGCAGTTTCCGGAATCAGAATTCTTATTGGCTCTGGGTGAACTAGAAGAGCGGTTAGACGTCCAATATGCACCGTCTCAGCGCAAGGGTATACAAACCGCTTTAATGTCTCCAATGCTTCTTTTAACAGGGGGACCAGGTACAGGGAAAACAACGGTTATTAAAGGAATAGTCGAACTTTATGCAGAACTTCACGGATGTTCGTTAAATCCAGGGGACTATAAAAAAGATGAGGCTTTTCCTGTTTTACTTGTGGCACCGACGGGACGAGCTGCTAAACGAATGAGCGAAGCGACGGGACTTCCGGCAGTTACGATTCACCGATTATTAAAATGGAACGGACAAGAAGGATTTGATCATAATGAGGAAAATCCAATTGACGGAAAATTACTGATTGTAGATGAAGTATCAATGGTAGATTTGTGGCTTGCTCATCAGCTGTTTAAATCTCTTCCTGCTAATTTACAGGTTATTTTAGTTGGAGATGAAGATCAGCTTCCTTCAGTAGGTCCGGGCCAGGTGTTAAAAGATTTGCTGAGTTCAGAAGTAGTTCCTACCGTCCGTCTGACAGATGTATACAGGCAAGCGGAAGGATCGTCAATTATTGATTTGGCTCATGAAATAAAAAAAGGAAAGCTTCCGGAAGACTTATCGAGGCAGCAAGGAGATCGTTCCTTTATTCGTTGTCAAGGACAGCACATTACGAACGTTGTGCAACAAGTTTGCGGGAATGCGTTAAAAAAAGGCTATACGGCTAAAGATATTCAAGTTTTAGCTCCTATGTATAAAGGTCCTGCAGGGATTGATAAACTGAATGAAGTTCTTCAGGAATTATTTAACCCGGCTTCTGAGCAAAGAAGAGAGCTTAAGCACGGAGATATTACGTACCGAGTCGGAGATAAAGTGCTGCAGCTTGTAAATCAGCCGGATAGCAACGTATTTAACGGAGATATGGGAGAAATCGTTTCGGTTTTCTTTGCCAAAGAAAATACGGAAAAACAGGATATGCTGGTTATTTCATATGAAGGAAATGAAGTAACTTACACAAAGCAAGACTTTAATCAAATAACTCATGCATACTGCTGTTCCATTCATAAATCACAGGGAAGTGAATTTCCCATTGTTGTGCTTCCAATTGTTAAAAGCTATTACCGGATGCTGCGACGCAATTTACTTTATACCGCCGTTACGCGAAGCAAACAGTTTTTAATTTTATGCGGAGAAGACGAAGCGTTTCAGCTTGGAGTTAGCCGAAATGAAGACAGCGTTCGCCAAACGAATTTACAGCCGCTGCTTCGAGAAAGCTTGGATAACGACATAGAAGATCCTGAAATTCCATTTATGAAAGATGCAAATATTGGGATGGAAAACGTTACGCCGTATGATTTCATGTAACCTTTCGCATGCTAACAAAGAGTTAAATAAACTCCTTTGTTGCCATCCTTCTTTGCTAATTGTCAGAAAATAAAGTATGGACATGGAAAGAAGTGGACATAATGCGTTTATATAAGTAGAACGTATAAAGAGGTGTCGACTTTGTTTAAATGTCCAAACTGTAAAAGTATTGACGTTGGCAAAATTGGTGTAAATCAGTATTACTGCTGGAATTGTTTTATTGAAATGACTATTTCAAAAGGACAAATTAATACTCACCAAGTAGAAGAAGATGGAACATTGAGCTCGCTTGATGATTTATTCTCAGACGACGAGCGCACAATCAATTTCTAATTCTTTTTTACCGGGAGGAAGAGCAATGGGCAGAATCATTCCGTCAGTAGTCGCTTTCGGTCTTGGAGCTTATGCATTTAAAATGGCAGATGATCGAGAGATGTTTACAAAAAGAAATATGAAAAAAATGCGTAAACGTATGATGAAAGCTATTCACTAATAAAAAAAGCACTATTGCACTGAGCTGCAATAGTGCTTTTTTGCAGGCAGAAGAGACAACTGCATGTATAAACTCCTTTCTTTATCAAAAAATAGAAGAGAGGAGGAGTTTACGTTGAAAGATAGTTCATTCAAATGGTTCTATAGATTCGGACTGCTGTTATTAGCGCTGCTGTGCATATTAGTCTTTTTTAAAGTCCAGTTTTTATGGCTTCCTGTTATTTACATGTTTTTGAAAGCACTGCTGCCTTTTTTTATTGCAGCATTCATTACATATTTACTTCATCCGCTTATTGAAAAAACGCATGATAAAGGCGTGCCTCGTCCTCTAGCTATTTTACTGATCTACATCATCTTTTTTGGAGGAATCGGGTTTGGAGCCTATAAGTCGTACCCTATTTTTGTGGAACAAGTAAAAGATTTAAACGAACAGCTGCCTCATTTTACGAATACATATAGACATTGGGTAGAATCGATTCATGATCGTACAACTTCACTTCCAAACGGTGTACATGAGAAAATTGAAGGCAGCATTGATGATGTAGAGGCTACGCTCAACGTGTGGCTTACAAAAGTGGCGGAAGGATTAAAGTCATTGATTACCTCTTTTTTGATTTTAATCATTATTCCATTTATTGTTTTTTATATGCTGAAGGATTTTTCCTCTATTAAGAAAGCAACAGCTTATGTCACGCCTAAAAAGTGGCACAAACCAGGTGAACGTTTTTTATCGGATGTGAATGAATCACTCGGCAATTACATTAGAGGGCAATTTTTTGTTTGTCTCATTATTGGTGTGATTGCCACAGCGGCACTGTGGTTCTTTCATGTACCTTATGCACTTCTTTTAGGCTTCATTATTGGCGTAACGAATATCATCCCTTATTTTGGCCCGATTATTGGTGCGGTTCCAGCGGCTATTATTGCAGCCACAATCTCGATAAAGTTGGTTATTACCATTGTCATTATAATCTTTGTGCTGCAGTTTCTAGAGGGAAATGTGCTGTCTCCGCTTATCGTAGGAAAGAGCCTTCATATTCATCCTTTGTTTATCATGCTTGCGCTCCTTTTAGGAGGAGAATTTGGAGGAGTATTGGGTCTCATTTTGGCTGTGCCAATTTTAGCAGTCATTAAAATATCTATTTTGCATATCCGCTCTTATACGCTCAAACATTGACAAAGAGCGGTTAATTTGTCATAATATCGCCATAAGAAAACGCTACATATTTTAAACACAATGATGGATCGAGTACGTTGCACACTGGTTTTTAGAGAAGGGCTTCCTTGGCTGAAAGAAGCGCTAAACAAAGAGCAGCGGAACGCTAGTCCAGAGTGCAGGCTAAAACCTGCCGTGTCAGCAACGTTAACGCTATGAAGGTGATAAATGCTTTTGGCATTTATAATCAGGGTGGTACCGCGAGTTCAACTCTCGTCCCTGCTACAGGGATGAGAGTTTTTTTGTGTGCAAATAACTAGCAATTGCTTTTGTACACAGAGAAAATAGATGCTTTTATGTCATCATTTTTTTGTCTATAAATAAGAAGAGTATTAAAGGAGGACCAATCATGAAAAAACTGACGTCAGCACAAGTTCGTCAAATGTATTTAGATTTCTTTAAAGAAAAAGGCCATGATGTAGAACCAAGCGCATCTTTAGTTCCGCATGAAGATCCATCTTTATTATGGATTAACAGTGGAGTAGCTACATTAAAAAAATATTTTGATGGTCGTGTTATTCCTCAAAATCCGCGTATTTGTAACGCACAAAAATCCATTCGTACAAACGATATCGAAAACGTGGGTAAAACGGCTCGCCATCATACGTTTTTTGAAATGCTTGGTAATTTCTCTATCGGTGATTATTTCAAAGAAGAAGCCATCCAATGGGCATGGGAATTCTTAACGAGCGATAAATGGATTGGATTCGACGCAGATAAGCTATCTGTAACAGTTCATCCCGAGGATGAAGAAGCATTTAAGATTTGGAATGAAAAAATGGGCGTGCCTAAAGAGCGCATCATTCGTTTAGAAGGTAATTTCTGGGATATTGGAGAAGGTCCGAGTGGTCCAAATACAGAGATCTTTTATGATCGCGGAGAAGCATATGGAAATGACCTAACTGATCCGGAATTATATCCAGGTGGAGAAAATGAGCGTTATTTAGAAATTTGGAACCTTGTATTTTCTCAATTTAATCACAATCCTGATGGCACGTACACGCCGCTTCCAAAGAAAAACATCGATACGGGAATGGGCTTAGAGCGTATGGTTTCTGTTATTCAAGACGTGCAAACAAACTTTGATACAGATTTGTTTATGCCGATTATTGAAGCAACAGAAAACATTTCAGGCGCTAAATATCGTACAAACGATGAACAAGATACGGCATTTAAAGTTATTGCTGACCATATTCGTACGGTAACATTTGCTGTAGGTGATGGTGCGCTTCCTTCAAATGAAGGCCGTGGGTATGTGCTGCGCCGTTTGTTACGCCGAGCAGTTCGCTATGCTAAAAAGCTAAACATTAATCGTCCGTTCATGTACGAACTAGTGCCGGTAGTAGGTGAAATCATGGTTGATTTCTATCCGGAAGTAAAGGAAAAAACGGATTTTATCCAGCGCGTAGTAAAAAATGAAGAAGAGCGTTTTCACGAAACGTTAAATGACGGACTAGCTATTTTGGCAACCGTTATTAAAAAAGAAAAAGCGCAAAACAGTGATATGGTACAAGGCGAAGATGTTTTCCGTTTATATGACACGTATGGATTCCCTGTTGAATTAACGGAAGAATATGCAGAAGATGAGAACATGAAAATTGATCATGCAGGTTTTGAACGCGAAATGGAAGCACAGCGTGAGCGTGCGCGTGCTGCTCGTCAAGATTCTAGCTCTATGCAAGTTCAAGGCGGCGTACTTGGTGAAGTAACCGTTGCAAGTGAGTTTGTTGGTTATGATAAAAATGAAGTAGAAACAGTTGTTGAAGCAATTATTGTAGACGGTGAGCTTGTTGACCGCGCTGAAGCTGGAACAGAAGCGCAAGTCATCTTAAGCCGCACGCCATTCTACTCAGAAAGCGGCGGTCAAATTGCGGACCAAGGTACGATTCAAAGTGCTTCAGGAACAGCTGAAGTAAAAGACGTTCAAAAAGCGCCAAACGGCCAAAATGTCCAAACGGTAGCTGTAACAAACGGTGAGCTTGTCAAAGGTGAAACATATACGGCGGCGCTTGATGAAGAAAACCGCAGTGCGATTGTGAAAAACCATACGGCAACGCATTTATTGCATCAAGCATTAAAAGATACGTTAGGAACGCATGTTAATCAAGCGGGTTCTTTAGTAACAGCGGATCGCTTGCGCTTTGACTTCTCTCACTTTGGTCAAGTGACACAGGAAGAGCTTGAGAAAATTGAACAAATCGTTAATGAAAAGATTTGGGACAGCATCTCTGTACAAATTGAAAACAAAGCAATTGACGAAGCAAAAGCGATGGGTGCAATGGCGCTATTTGGTGAGAAATACGGAGATGTCGTGCGCGTAGTACAAGTAGGCGACTACAGCTTAGAATTATGTGGTGGATGTCACGTACCAAATACGTCTGTTATCGGTTTATTTAAAATTGTATCAGAATCCGGAATCGGTGCAGGTACTCGACGCATTGAAGCTGTAACTGGAAAAGCTGCCTATCAGTTAATGAACGATCAAGTAGGCTTACTAAAAGAAGCTGCGGCAAAAGTAAAATCCAACCCGCGTGATTTAGTAGGGCGAGTTGAAGGATTGCTAGAAGAAATTCGTAATCTTCAGCGTGAAAATGATTCACTATCTACAAAGCTTGGCAATATTGAAGCTGGCAATCTCGTTGACCGCGTACAAAACATTAATGGTGTAAATGTCCTAGCAGCGAAAGTGAATGCAACGGATATGAATAACCTTCGTGCAATGGTTGACGATTTAAAACAAAAATTAGAATCCGCTGTGATCGTATTAGCTTCTCCACAAGGTGAAAAGGTAAATATTATTGCAGGTGTAACAAAAGATTTAATTGCTAAAGGCCATCACGCTGGCAAACTTGTTAAAGAAGTAGCGACGATTTGCGGCGGAGGCGGAGGCGGACGCCCTGACATGGCGCAAGCTGGAGGAAAAGACGCTAGCCAAATTGAAAAAGCACTTGGCACTGTAGAAGAATGGGTTAAATCCGTTTAATTCTCCTCTTTCTTGGTGTACAATATAAATAAGACTTAGCATAGTGCACAATGTGTTCACAAATTAAGAGAGTGAGGTGGGACCGTGAGTTCATTTGATAAAACCATGCAATTTAATTTTCAAGATGAGCCAGCTGAAACAAACGTACATGAAGTATTGTTTACGGTTTATGACGCACTGCAAGAAAAAGGCTACAACCCAATCAACCAAATCGTTGGGTATTTGTTATCAGGAGACCCTGCTTACATTCCTCGTCATAACGATGCGAGAAATACAATTCGCCAGTTAGAGCGAGACGAGCTCATTGAAGAACTTGTTAAATCTTATTTACAACAGCATCGAAAGGATTCATAAATGCGCGTATTAGGATTAGATGTAGGAACCAAAACAATTGGCGTGGCAGTTAGTGATGAAATGGGATGGACAGCGCAAGGAATTGAAACAATTAAAATTGCAGATGAGCAGATGGAGCAATCATATCCTCGTTTACAGCAGCTAATTGACGAATATTCCGTAGAGAAAATCGTAGTGGGTCTTCCTAAAAATATGAATGGTACGATTGGCCCTCGAGGCGAAGCGTGCATTGAGTTTGCTGACAACGTCAAAGAAAAACTTAACATTGAAACGATGATGTGGGACGAGCGCTTGTCGACGATGGCAGCAGAGCGAGTACTGCTGTCTGCCGATGTAAGCCGTAAGAAACGCAAAAAAGTAATCGATAAAATGGCAGCTGTTATGATTCTTCAAGGATACTTAGACAGCAAGCAGTAAGAAAAGCAGCAGGCTTTGCCTCAGCTGAAAAGTTATGAATTTCCCTTTTGCATATTCTTTTGTACGTAAAAGGGAAGTGAAATAACTGAACGGCTTGCTTTTCGCTGAAGAAAAAGTTAAGCTAAGAGCTTACAATATAAAATGAGGTGCAAACATGAGCGTAGAAGAAAATAAAATTACAATCGTCGATGAGAATGGAAATGAGCAGCTATGCGAAATTTTATTCACATTTGATTCTGATCAATATAACAAATCATATGTAATTTACTATCCAATCGGAGCAGACCGAGATGATGAAGAGGAAATTGAAATTCATGCATCTGCTTTCACACCAAGTGAAGATGGTCAAGACGGTGAGCTTCAACCGATTGAAACAGAAGAAGAGTGGGACATGGTTGAGGAAATGGTTAATACATTCCTTGACGAAGAAGGCGAATAATTATAGTGAAAAAGCTGATGACAATCGTTATCAGCTTTTTTTTACATAGCGGCTGTTCTATTTAGATATAAAAAGGTTTTTCCTTGCATTCTTAGGGCAGATTGTATGATAATGACGAAAAATAAGATAAATTGTAGTATAATAATTCCTGCGTGTGAGAGTGCATTTTAATAAAAGAATTCATTGTTTGAACGGATGAAACTAGACTTTGGGCAGACAATAACATAAATCATGGAAAAATTTTAGAAGAGGCGAGAATTTAAGGAAGCGATACCATCTCACACCTATAGGCGATACGAATGAATCGCAATCTCATGTCTCCTCTCTGTTTATACTTATAAAAAATCAAGAAGAAAAGAGGTGAAACTGGTTGTATCTTCTTTTACAGAAGTAGATTTAACCAGGAAGCTGCTTGTCGCAACAAACATTTTTACCACCTAATCGTTCAAGAAAAAAACGAGTTATTTTTATTACAATTATCGTACTTCTTTTACTAGTTGGCGGTGCATTTTTCTATGCTCAATCCCGCTTAACGCCCGTGGATCGAAACAGCAATAAAAAAGTAAATGTGACCATTCCACAAGGTTCTTCCGTCCAATCGATTGGTACGGTATTGAAAAAAGAAGATTTAATTAAAAGCAAAAGTGCATTTCGCTATTACGTAAAATTAACCCATGTGTCTGGATTTCAAGCTGGAACGTATTTATTTTCTCCTTCCATGAGTTTAGGGGAAATGGTTGAAAAAATGGAAAAAGGCGAGGTTTCAAAGCAACCTGATATTCGTGTCACCATTCCAGAAGGACGCCAGCTTGTGGAAATTGCTGATATCATTGCTGAAAATACAAAGTTTACAAAAGACGAAGTCATGAAAAAGCTAGACGATAAGGCATTCGTCAATAAAATGAAAGAAAAATATCCAGATTTAGTAACGGATGAAGTGATGCAAAAAGATATTAAACATCCGCTAGAAGGTTATTTATATCCCGTTACGTATGATTTTTATGATAAAAATGTGTCGTTAGATGAAATATTGGATAAAATGGTAGGGAAAACAAATAATGTATTAGGTCAGTACAGTGGGCAAATGGAGAAGAAAAAATTCAGTGCACATAAATTGTTAACAATGTCTTCTCTGATTGAAGAGGAAGCAACTGCAAAAGTCGACCGAGAAAAAATTGCCAGCGTCTTTTATAATCGCCTTGAAAAAAATATGCCTCTTCAAACGGATCCAACCGTCTTATATGCCTTAGGAGAGCATAAAGACCGCGTGTTCTATAAGCATTTAGAAGTGGACTCTCCTTACAATACGTATAAAGTAAAAGGGTTGCCTCCAGGACCAATTGCCAGCTCTGGTTTGATGTCAATCAAAGCTGCGTTACATCCAGCCAATACAGATTATTTATACTTCTTGGCCACACCTGAAGGAAAAGTTATTTTTACCAAAACCTTAGAAGAACATAACAAAGAAAAAGCCAAGCATATTACAGGTAAAGAAAAGCAAAATACCGAAAAATAATTGGAAATTTAAAATTGGGGAATCGCGATACTTCGCATTCCCCATCTTTTATGTTAAAATATATCGGGTTTACGTAAAAACGAAAAAAACTTATAATAGACTAGTTGTCTTACTATTTTGCAGTAATAAAACGTTATGAAAACATAATGTAAAATGTACTTCTGAGAACGGAGGAAGTGTTTTGCTTTTACAAAACGTAGAGCAGTATGTGGAAAAGCTTATTCCTAAGCGCCAGGAGCTTATTGAAGAAATGGAAGCTTATGCAAAAGAACATCACGTTCCGATTATGGAATTGATTGGTGTTGAAACGCTATTGCAAATTCTTCGTCTTCATCAGCCAAAACATATATTAGAAATTGGAACAGCGATTGCATATTCGTCTATTCGAATGACCCATGCGCTTCCAGAGGCACGAGTGGTTACGGTAGAACGAAATGAAGAGCGTTACCAAAAAGCGCAAGAATTTATTGAACGGGCGGGAAAACAAGATAAAATTGTGTCGTTGCTTGGAGATGCACTAGAGCTTAGAGATGAGATTGAACGTCATGGTCCTTATGATGCAGTGTTTATTGATGCAGCTAAAGGTCAGTATCAGCGTTTTTTTGAACATTATGAGCCGATGCTATCTTCTAAAGGAATGATTATTTCGGATAACGTACTATTTAAAGGTCACGTAGCGACCGATTTGGCCGAAGTAGAAACACGTCGACGCCGCAGCTTAATTAAAAAAATTCAGGCATACAATACGTGGCTGATGAATCATCCCGATTATTATACAACTATTCTCCCTATTGGAGACGGAATCGCGATTAGTATTAAAAGAGGTGACCAAGAATGAAAAAACCAGAACTATTAGTGACACCAACTGCAGTTTCAGAAATCGAATCATTACTACAAGCTGGAGCAACAGCTATTATGGTTGGTGAACAGCGCTACGGTTTGCGTTTAGCAGGTGAATTCAAACGTGAAGATATCGTAGAAGCTGTAAATATTGCTCATCAGCATAATGCAAAAGTCTACGTAGCGATGAACGGATTATTTCACAATGATAAAATCGCCGAACTAAATGAATATATTTTATTCTTAAAAGAAGCAAGCGTGGATGCGATTGTCTTTGGAGACCCTGCTGTATTGATGGCAGTGCGTGAAACAGCTCCAGAAATGAAGATGCACTGGAGTACTGAGACAACGGGCACAAACTGGTATTCATGTAACTACTGGGGGCGTAAAGGAGCTAAGCGTGCAGTTCTTGCTCGTGAGTTAAGCATGGATAGCATCATTGATATCAAAGAAAAAGCCGAGGTAGAAATTGAAGTTCAGGTGCATGGCATGACGTGTATGTTCCAATCAAAACGTTCACTTCTTGGCAACTACTTTGAGTATCAAGGAAAAGTCATGGAAATTGAAAATCGTAAAGTAGAAAAAGATATGTTTTTACTTGATAATGAGCGAAACAATAAGTATCCAATTTTCGAAGATGAAAATGGAACGCACATTATGAGTCCAAATGATATGTGCATTATCGACGAGCTTTCCGAGATGATTGACGCTGAAGTAGATGTATTCAAAATTGACGGCGTATTAAAGTCACCGCAATATATTTTAGAAGTAACAAAAAAATATCGTCAAGCGATTGATTTATGTGTAGATGACCGTGAAGAATACGAAAATGTTAAAGACGATTTGTTAGAAGAAATTGAAAGCTTGCAGCCAATTAACCGCCCGTTGGACACAGGGTTTTTCTTTAAAGAAACGGTATATTAAAAAGCTTGCAAAGAAAGATAAACAAAGGAGGTACAAACGATGGCTGTTCAAATCGATACTGTAGTAGAAGGTAAACGAGTTATTACTAAGAAGCCTGAGTTGTTAGCTCCAGCCGGTAACCTTGAAAAATTAAAAGTTGCCGTACACTATGGAGCAGATGCTGTGTTTATCGGAGGAAAAGAGTTTGGCCTTCGTTCAAATGCAGATAACTTTACATTTGAAGAAATGGCAGAAGGTGTTCAGTTTGCGAACAAATACGGCGCACGTATTTATGTTACAACAAACATTTTTGCTCATAATGAAAATATGGACGGACTTGAAGATTATTTAATGGGATTAGAGCGCGCTGGTGTTTCTGGAATCATCGTAGCTGATCCGTTAATTATCGAAACCTGTCGACGCGTTGCACCTAAGCTTGAAGTACATTTAAGTACGCAGCAATCACTTTCAAACTGGAAAGCCGTTCAGTTCTGGAAAGAAGAAGGATTAGAACGTGTTGTGCTTGCTCGTGAAACGGGTGCTGAAGAAATGCGCGAAATGAAAGAAAAAGTGGATATTGAAATTGAAGCTTTTATTCATGGAGCGATGTGTATTGCTTATTCAGGCCGCTGCGTGCTAAGTAACCATATGACAGCACGTGATTCAAACCGCGGAGGATGCTGTCAATCATGCCGTTGGGACTATGATTTATTTAAAGTAGAAGACGGTAAAACGGAAACGGCTTTATTTGATGAGCAAGACGATCCGTTTGCAATGAGTCCAAAAGACTTAAATTTAATTCAATCTATCCCTCAAATGATTGAGCTGGGTATTGATAGCTTAAAAATTGAAGGACGTATGAAGTCGATTCACTATATCGCAACAGTGGTGAGCGTATATCGCAAGGTGATTGACGCATACTGTGCAGATCCTGAGAATTTTGTGATTCAAAAAGAATGGCTTGATGAGCTAGACAAATGTGCAAATCGCGATACGGCTCCTGCCTTTTTTGAAGGAGTTCCTGGAGTAGATGAGCAAATGTTTGGCGTACACGGCAAGAAAACAAAATTTGATTTTGCTGGTTTAGTATTGAATTATGATGAAGAAACAAGCATCGTGACATTGCAACAGCGTAACTATTTTAAACCGGGAGAAGAAGTGGAATTTTTCGGTCCGGAAATTAAAAACTTTACGCAAAAAATAGATAAAATTTGGGACGAAGATGGCAATGAACTAGATGCTGCGCGTCATCCGCTGCAAATTGTGAAATTTAAAGTGGACCAACCTCTATTTTCATATAACATGATGCGAAAGGGGATTTAAATATAAAATGGGGAAAAAGCCCGTTGTAATCGGTATCGCTGGTGGATCCGGTTCTGGTAAAACAACTGTAACCAAAGCTATTTATGAGTATTTTAAAGGGCATTCTATTATGCTTCTTGAGCAAGACTATTATTATAAAGATCAAAGCGATGTACCGTTTGAACAGCGTTTGCAAACAAACTACGATCATCCTTTAGCATTTGATAATGATTTGCTGATTGAACACTTGCAAAACTTATTAAATTATGAGAGCATTGACAAACCGGTATATGATTACGCAATTCATACGCGCTCTGAGAAAGTAATTAAAGAAGAACCAAAAGATGTTATTATCTTAGAAGGTATTCTTGTACTAGAAGATCAGCGCTTGCGTAATTTAATGGATATCAAGCTATACGTAGATACAGATGCGGATCTTCGTATCATTCGTCGCATGCTTCGTGATATTAAAGAACGAGAGCGTACGCTTGAGTCAGTTGTTGATCAATACGTATCTGTCGTTCGCCCGATGCATAATCAGTTTGTTGAACCAACAAAACGCTATGCAGATATTATCATTCCTGAAGGCGGTCAAAACCACGTAGCGATTGACTTGATGGTCACTAAAATTCAAACAATTCTTGAACAAAATGCCATTTTATAATAACATAGCATAGATGCAGGAATTTTTTTGAAGACAATGCAGACATATTCTGCTAACTAAACACAAACATTATAAAGAATAGAGAAACGAGCAGCTTCTGTTTTGAAGCTGTCATTTCTCTATTAACTGATTTTTCCACAGAGTGGAAAATTTTTTGTACATACAGAAATGGACTGTATACACTAGAGATTTTGAGTTCAAGAAGGAGTGAAGGGATTATGGCACAAGAAAAAGTATTTCCAATGACAGAAGAAGGAAAGCTAAAGCTAGAGCAAGAGCTAGAATATTTAAAAACAGTAAAACGTAAAGAAGTTGTAGAGCGTATCAAAATTGCCCGCAGTTTTGGAGATTTATCGGAGAACTCTGAGTACGATTCTGCAAAAGACGAGCAGGCTTTCGTAGAAGGCCGTATTACAACGCTTGAAAATATGATTCGCAATGCGAAAATTATTGAAGAAGATGCAGAGAACTCTTCTATTGTATCATTAGGTAAATCTGTAACATTTGTAGAGTTGCCAGATGGTGACGAAGAAACGTATACAATTGTAGGTAGTGCAGAAGCAGATCCGTTTGAAGGGAAAATTTCAAATGATTCGCCAATTGCTAAAAGTCTAATGGGCAAACAAATTGGAGATCAAGTAACTGTTCAAACTCCTGGTGGAGATATGTCAGTGAAAATTGTATCTGTTAAGTAAAACATACGGTTGGAAGCGTTCTACTGAATGCTCGTAAGTAAAAAAGCTGACACGCGTCAGCTTTTTTTATATGATTTTAAAAAACAGAGAGAATAGAAAAGATATGTAAGAAAGGAAAGATGAAGATGAAAGACATCGATTTTACTAAAACAGCGCTTGTTTTAATTGATTTACAAAAAGGGATTGTTCCAATTGGAGGAGACGAAATTGTGGAGAAATCTGTTCAGCTTGTGAATCGTTTCCGCGAACAAAATGGATTTATTAGTTTTGTACGAGTAGATTTTCAAGATGGAAAAGATGCGTTGACGCCAGAAACGGATCAAAAGCCATCTGCTCCTCAAGAAAAACCTGCAGACTGGGCGGAATTCGATCCAAGACTTAATGTTCAAGAGAATGATTACATTGTGACAAAACGTCAGTGGGGAGCCTTTTTTGGGACAGATTTAGACCTTCAGCTTCGCCGAAGAGGAATTGATACAATTGTCCTTTGCGGAATTGCAACAAATATTGGTGTGGAAAGCACAGCTCGTGAAGCATTTCAGTATGGGTATAACCAAATTTTTATCACGGATGCCATGGCGACATTTACAAAAGAAGAGCATGAAGCAACTCTTTCTTACATCTTTCCGAAAATAGGAAAGCTAAGAACAACTCAACAATTTTTAACAGAAAATTAATAATAAAAACTTGCTGAATCAGCAAGTTTTTTTGTGAAATGAAAAAAAGAATGAATATTTCTTAAGATAATGGTTTTAAAAGTAATGGCAACGTCGACACTTGTAAAGAGTGAGGTGTAGTCATGAAAATAATTCACAAGCGAATTTATATTACTCTTATTTTTATTTTATTATTAATTAGCGGACTGGGAGCACGGCTTGTTCAACTTCAGCTTGTCAGCACAGAATCTTTTACTGACAAAAAGATTAACTTAATTGAAGGAAGCGTAAAACAGCGTACGCAGGAAATGGTGGTAGATGACGGGCGAGGGAAATTTGAAGATAAAAATGGACAGTCTTTAACATCTATCACGCACAATCGCTTAGTCCTGTTTCCATTTTTAGAAAAAATGAAGTGGCCTGTTCAGCAAGTAAGTGAAATCGTGGGAATGCAACCAAAGGAACTAACGAACAGACTAGCGAATGCTAAAACACCGGTTGTTATTACAAAAGAATTGTCCCATGCACAAGTCGAAAAAATAAATGCATTAAAGGTGCCTGGCGTATTTGGAATTCCTCTAAAAGATGAGCGTCCAGTTCCTCTTGCTGAACATTTAATCGGACTAGAGGCACAAAGCAAACAGATAATTGAAGAGAAGTATAGTGACAAATTGAAAAATGGAGCAATTAAATCAACTACGCCTGTGGGTATCTCAGGGATGCAGAGAGCTTTTGACGAGTTTTTGCTGCCTGAACAGGAGTCTAAGCTTCTTTATCATGTTGATCGCCTAGGTGGGCCTATGTTTGGCATCGATGTAAAGTACACGGGCACAGCTAACCCTTATTATCCAGTCAGTGTGCGTACGACGCTTGATTTGTCTGCTCAGGAGCTAGTGGAGAATACATTAAATCATTATAAGTTAAAAGACGGAGGAGCCGTCTTAATTGATATAAAAAACAATAAAGTAATTGCGATGGCCAGCAGGCCTTCGATTAATAAGAAAGATCCATTTAAAAAGCAAAATGGTTCAGACAGCGTAGAAAATCGTTTGCTGACGCCACAAACTCCTGGATCTATATTTAAAACCGTAACAGCAGCTGCAGCGCTTGAACAAAATAAAATTCAGCCTTCTTTTACCTATAACTGCGATAAAAGTATTTATGGCAATAATGTAGAAGAAGATCATCAAAAAGGGCAGCTGACGTTTGAAGAAAGCTTCGCGCAAAGTTGTAATGCAACGTTTGCCCAGCTAGCAAAAGAAATGATAATACCTAATCCGAATATCCTTGAACAATATGCTGACAAGTTAGGGCTTATTCAGCCTGTAGGATGGACGGGTGATGTGTTTCACTTTGAACATTTCAAGCAGTTTTTAGGAGAGAAATCGGGAAGAGTTTGGACAAATGCAAGAGAAAAAAAAGTACCAAATGCTGTAGCGCAAACGGCAATTGGACAGCTTGATGTAAAAGTGACTCCGCTTGCAGTAGCAAATATGATGGCGACAATTGCACGCGGAGGAGAAAAGAAACAGGTAAAAGCTGTAGATGCGCTAGAGTATAAAAACAACACGTCATTGTATACGTTTAAAGAGCATGAGTTAAAAGGAGATGCCATTAATAAAGCCACAGCTGCTTCTATGCAGCAGCTTTTAAAAGGTGTCGTACAGAGCGAAAAAGGAACAGGAAGAAGATTTCAAACGCTTCCTTATGAAGTGGCAGGAAAGTCAGGAACTGCTGAAATCAATGTGAAAGACGATATCGTCAATAAATGGTTTGCGGGTTACTTTCCTGCAGATGATCCAAAATATGCAATGGTAGTAGTGGATTTAAATACAAAAAGTGCGATATCTCCCACAAACAGCGTATTTTATGATATTGTTAAAGGGATGTATGACTTAAATACACGTTAAAATAAGAAGAATTTGTAAAAAATATTACAAATATACTTCAAATAAATTTTGATGCTTCATCTATAAGAAAACACATGTTAGAATAAAGCATTATAAAAGTTGGAGGAAATTGTAGCAATGAATAACAATCGTTCTTCAAGACACGAAAACAAAGAAAAAAAAGTAAACCGATTATATAATCTGTTAATTGCTGTCGTAGCTGTTTTAATTGTATTTGTCGGTGGTACGATGATTCTTGGAAACAAGGATAAATCGGATAACCAAGCGGAAACAACTCAAAATAATCCGCAAACAAATGACCAAAAAACGGACAAGACGGCTAAAAAAGACGATGATTCTTCGAAAGATGATCAAGCGACAGATGATCAAGCAACGGACGATCAAAGTTCTGAAGATGACCAAAGTTCTGAAGATGACCAAAGCTCTGAAGATGATCAAGCAACAGATGAAGAATCAAACGACTCAGATTCACAGGCTGAAGTAGAGAAAAATCCAGAGCCTGGCGTGGCAGAACGCAAGGTAGATCCTTCATGGGATTCAGTAGGTACGTCACAAGATGCACCTGCAGCAACATATAAAAAAGGATCAACGGATTGGAACGAAATGCTAAAAGCTGTAGGCGAAGGGTCAGGCATTAGTCCAAGCAATATGACCGTATGGCGTTTAGGGAATAACGGTGGCGTAGGTAAAGCCGTAGCTACGGTTAGTCCTAAAGGCAACTCCTCAACAAAATACCGCGTTCAAATTGAATGGGTAGATGGAGAAGGCTGGAAGCCCGCAGTAGTGGATAAGCTTCAATAAAAAAAGCAGTGCGCTAGCGCTGCTTTTTTATTTTGAAATGAACAACTGCAGAGTACAGTTTTTTACCTTGTTCATAGTCCACAGACATTTGATGAGATACGCTGTGCACCTCAAGTAAAATCGCTTTATTTTGATCAATTTTTTCAGCGATTTGTTTCTCAAGTATTTTAACATCAGCCGCTTCAAAAAATTCTATTTTATCTTCAATCATTTCAAATTCAAAGTTCATCTTACGCCCTCCTTACCTCATTACTATAGTATAGCAAATAGAAAGTTAAAAGCTTAAAATATTTGTAAATGAAGAACAAACGATAGCTAAAAACATACTATATCCATAAGAATTATTAGTTATGAGGAGGCGTTTTTTATGGGGCTAGAGTTTTTAGATATCTTTGAAAAGTGGGCGAATGAGTATGATGCATCGGTAAGCGGGAAAGATGAACAGTATAGAGAAGTGTTTCGCAATTATAATGAAATCTTAGAATATGTAGCAGATCGTTCAATAGGGCATGTGATAGAATTTGGAACAGGGACTGGAAACTTAACAAAAAAACTGTTAGAAAAAGAACTAACCGTAGTAGGAATTGAACCTTCAGTACCAATGAGACAATTGGCACAACAGAAATTAGGGGCAGATGTTTTAGTCACACCAGGAGACTTTTTACAATTTGATACATCATTGTTTCCAGCAGAGAGCTTAGTTAGTACGTATGCTTTTCATCATTTAACAGATAAAGAAAAAGAAGAAGCTGTGATAAACTATGGAAAGTTACTTCAAACCGGTGGTAAAATAGTGTTTGCTGATACAATGTTTGAAACAGCGGATTCATTTGCTGATACCATTGTTCAGGCAAAACAAAAAGGATATACGCAACTAGCAGAAGATCTAGAGAGGGAATACTATACAACGATTCCCGTCTTAAAGCAAATCTTTGAAATCAATGGTTTTCACATAACCTTTACACAATTTAATCACTTTGTGTGGGTATTGGAGGCAACGAAACAATAGTAGAAAGAGGTTTTAAAATGAAAGTAGCAATCATTGGAGCAATGGAAGAAGAAGTGACGATTTTACGCGATAAAATTGAGAATCGTCAAGAAACAGTAATCGCAGGATGTGAATACTCAACAGGAACAATCAGCGGTGTGGAGGTTGTATTATTAAAATCAGGTATTGGAAAAGTAAATGCTGCGTTATCTACAGCCATCTTACTAGAGAAGTTCAAACCTGATTACGTTATTAACACAGGATCAGCAGGCGGCTTCCATCCAGAGTTAAACGTAGGGGATGCCGTTATTTCAACAGAAGTTCGTCATCATGATGTAGATGTAACGGTATTCAACTATGAATACGGTCAAGTGCCAAACTTGCCTGCAGCTTTTAAAGCAGATGACAAACTAGTTCGTCTTGCTGAAGAAAGTGCTCTTGAAGTAACCGATATGAAAATTGTAAAAGGACTAATTGCTACAGGAGATTCGTTCATGAACGATCCTGTGCGCGTAGAGTTTGTTCGCTCTAAGTTTCCAGACCTGTATGCAGCTGAAATGGAAGCGGCGGCTGTCGCTCAAGTATGCTATCAATTTGGCGTACCATTTGTTATTCTTCGTGCTCTTTCTGACATCGCCGGCAAAGAATCAAATGTTTCTTTTGAGCAATTTTTAGAAAAAGCGGCTGTTAACTCAACGAAATTAGTATTGAATTTTATTACAAAATTAAAATAAGCTGTTCGTAAAATATAGAGTTTGTTTTCGTCTACACTCTGCATCGTTTATCATAACATGGGGTGTAGACTATATTTTTATTTTAATTCCCACTTAATATATAGGTTAAGTTATATTATTTGATAGCGAGGTGTTCAAGATTATGAAGGTAACCAAAAACGTTCATGAATTGATTGGAAACACACCTATGATTGAGATTACACAATTTGATTTACCTAGAGAAATCAGGATATTTGCTAAACTAGAATATGTTAATCCAGGAGGAAGTGTAAAAGATCGCTTAGGAAAAGAACTGCTGCAAGAAGCTCTTAGCTCTGGAAGACTGAAGCGAGGCGGGACGGTGGTTGAGCCTACTGCTGGGAATACGGGGATTGGGCTGGCTTTAGCTGCTCTTCAGCACGAAATAAACGTTATACTATGTGTTCCAGAAAAATTCAGTATTGAAAAACAGCAGCTTATGAAGGCTTTGGGGGCAACGGTGGTTCAAACGCCTACTGAAGCTGGTATGAAAGGTGCTATAAACAAGGCTCAAGAGCTGCTGCGTGAAATACCTGATTCTTATTGTCCTCAGCAGTTTGCTAATCCGGCCAATCCTATGACTTATTACAAAACCTTAGGACCAGAAATATATGAACAGCTTGATGGAAAAATCGACGTGTTTGTAGCTGGAGCAGGTACGGGTGGAACATTTATGGGGACAGCAAAATTTTTGAAAGAAAAAAATCCTTTTCTAAAAACAGTCATTGTTGAGCCAGAAGGTTCGATTTTAAACGGAGGGAAATCCGGCCCTCACTTAACTGAAGGAATTGGAATGGAGTTCATCCCTGATTATATGGAGCGGTCTTATTTTAATGCTATTCATACTGTTGAAGATGTTTATGCTTTTCAAAGAGTAAAAGAGCTGGCTTTAAAAGAAGGTTTACTAGTAGGAAGTTCTTCAGGAGCAGCCTTCGAAGCAGCCCTGCTCGAAGCAAAAAATGCAGAAAAGGGCGCTCATATTGTTACCATTTTTCCCGATAGCAGCGAACGGTACTTAAGTAAAAATATTTACGGTGGAGGAAGATAAGATGAAACGTAAAACACAGTTGATTCATGGTGGAATTGTTGGCGATGAACAGACGGGTGCTGTCTCTGTTCCTATTTATCAAGTGAGCACTTACAAACAAGAGGGAGCTGGAAAACATACGGGATACGAATATTCGAGAACCGGTAACCCTACACGACACGCCTTAGAAGAACTTATTAAAGAAATTGAAGGAGGGTATGCTGGGTTTGCGTTTGGATCTGGTATGGCAGCTACTACTGCTGTATTCATGCTGTTTAACAGCGGAGATCATGTGTTGATTACAGATGACGTATACGGAGGAACGTACAGAGTGATTACAAAAGTACTGAGCCGTATTGGCATTGAAGCTACTTTTATTGATACGAGCGACATCGAAAATATTAAGAAAGAAATTCGCCCCAACACAAAAGCTATTTATATCGAGACTCCCACAAATCCTCTCCTAAAAATAACTGACTTGCAGAAGGCTTCTTCAGTAGCTAAACAGCATCATTTACTTACCATCATTGATAACACATTCAGTACCCCGTATTGGCAAAATCCTATCGAAAAAGGAGCGGATATTGTTCTGCACAGTGCAACTAAGTATCTAGGCGGTCACAGTGACGTTGTAGCAGGGCTAGCCGTTGTGAATTCGCCTAAATTGGCAGAAGACCTTCATTTTATTCAAAATGCGACTGGAGGCATTTTAGGACCCCAAGATTCTTGGCTTTTAATGAGGGGGATTAAAACATTAGGAATACGAATGGAAGAACATGAATTCAACACTGGGAAAATAGTAGAATTTTTACTTGCTCATCCTGCTGTTACAAAAGTATATTATCCAGGATTAAAAACCCATCCAAACCACCTCATTGCTAAAAAGCAGGCAAGAGGTTTTGGGGGAATGGTTTCTTTTGATGTGGGAAGCGAAGAAAAAGCGGAACAAGTACTGAGCAAAGTGAAGTACTTTACATTAGCAGAAAGTTTAGGAGCCATTGAAAGCCTCATTTCCATTCCTGCCAAAATGACTCACGCTTCTATACCGAGCGACCGACGTAAAGAGCTAGGAATTACAGATGGATTAATTCGTATTTCTGTAGGTCTTGAAGATGTAGAAGATTTAATTGAAGACTTAGAAGAGGCATTGAAATAAGGGTGGTAAAAATAGGATTTTCGTAGACCTATAGATCTATGATAAAGTAGAGTTATAACATTCTACTGAGAAGGTGATTGTATGAAAGCTCAACACATCAAAGCAAAAATTGAAGATTACAGCCGCTTTATTTACGTCCTTCTAGCCGTAAGTACATTCTTGTACATTGGTGTTATGATTGGCCAAGGTGAAAAAAGTGGTATGCAGCTTGGAATAATGGAAGCCATCGTTATTCTGTTTGCCGCCCTTGCCTTTTATTTTAGTTATCAAACTAAAAAACTGAAAAAAGAACTAATGAAAGAAAAAGAATAATAGATATAAAAAGGCGATCATACATCGTCTTTTTTTTTATGAGGGTTAAAAAAATAAAAAAATTCCCTATTTTTCAAAAAAACAGTTTACTTTTTGTGAGTCCGTGGATATAATTACCATTGTAAGGAAAATACTTTATTAAAAGGAGGTCGAGTCATATGTTAAGACGTTTATCAGTTATGGATCATCCAGCTTCAGCTATGTCCAAAAATCGTCTATATACGTATACTATTCGGCCGTGTTCCTGTATCAAGTAACTTTCTTACCTTGATCATTAAAACACGTTAATTCACCACAGGTGCGAATAGTATCCCTGTGGTTTTTATTATTTTTCAGCCACAGGATGCTTATGCATTACTGTGGCTTTTTTGTGTATAAGGAGGTGATTGTAATGACACTGAACATTTTCTTTTTAACTATTACCATAAAGTCCCGTCAATACTCAGAGGCAGAAATTAAGCATGAACAGTATGTAAGACAATTAGAAGAAGAAATAAAAGACCGCAAGTATGAGTTTTATCGTCATTTCTAATTTGAACAGTGGAAAGGAGTGGATGAATGATGATTAATCAAAAAGGATATATCGTTGTATGGCTGCTTGTGGAGAAAGATTCCACCTAAATGATTAGTAGGGGGAGTAATGATGTGTTTGCTACGGATTATTATTTGGAAATTATTTTAAAAAAGAGCGAAAAGAAGGATTAATTCTCCTTCTTTCCGCTCTTTTTTTTCTCTTTTTCGGCTCTGTAAAATTCGTGAAACATTTTCATCAGCGCTCGCTTTTCAATTCGCGAAACGTAACTTCTTGAAATATTTAATTCCTTTGCAATTTCTCGCTGGGTTTTTTCATCCTGCAGATCCAAACCGAAGCGGCCAACAATTACTTCCTTTTCTCGATCATCGAGGATATCGATGTATTCTTTTATTTTTTCTAATTCCATATTTAGTTGAATCATATCAATTACATCGTCTGATTCTGATTTTAATACATCAATCAAACTGATTTCATTTCCTTCTTTATCCTGGCCAATTGGATCATGCAGCGACACATCTTTTTTTGTTTTTTTGAGCGCTCGCAAGTGCATCAATATTTCATTTTCAATACAGCGTGCGGCGTAAGTAGCTAATTTTGTTCCTTTTCCTTGCGAATAACTTTCGATTGCTTTAATTAAACCGATTGTCCCAATTGAAATTAAATCCTCCGCATCCTCTCCCGTGTTTTCAAACTTTTTAACAATATGCGCAACGAGTCGGAGATTGTGTTCAATAAGAAGGTTTCGCGCTTCTTGGTCTCCTTGTTCCATTAAAGATAAATATCTCTTTTCTTCAGCAGCAGACAAGGGTTGAGGAAACGCATTGTTTTTTACGTAGGAAACAAGGAAAACCAATTCTTTAAAGAAATAGCCTAGTGCGGTAAATAATGCAGACATCTCTTCACCTCCATAAGGGGATATCAACCTGTGAGAGACTAACATTACACTATATGTAAAAAGAAGGATGTCTTTGCCTGTACGTTTAAAATTCCCCCCGGGGACAAGAGAGTTTGAAAAAGTCCACAGATTTTTCTTTAGAGATAGTTACCAGCCTATACAGGAAAAAAGTATGTACATACGCTAGTAGTAGTTCATAGTGTAAGGAGGGAGAGTATGTACGGTTACGGAGGCTGCTGTTATCCTAATTATCCAGCATACCCATGTGGAGGAGGCTTCGGCTGGGGACTTGGATTGTTGATTGTTCTGTTTGTCCTGTTATTAATTTTCGGAAGCTTCTATTGGTTTTTTAGCTGCTGGTGTTAAAAAAAACTCATGCATGCGCATGAGTTTTTTTAGATGACATATCCTACCGAATAGAACCATTCATTTTTAAGAATTCTTAAGGAATTTTCGCTTTGTTTCTTAAAGAAGATGATTTATTCTATAATTAAGAAAAGAAGCAAGATGATGATATTCCTCTGTAAAAGTAAATGGAGCTCTATACTTTTTTTAGCTTGAAAGTACTAATCATCAAGCAAGCGAGTACGATAATTAAAAACATATAAAAGTGTGAAGGCAAATAAGGGACGCCCAAGTAGCTAAGAGTTAATAAACAACCTGCTGCGGTAATAGGGAGCCCTGTAAAATACCCAGTATTTTCTGTGATGTTAAAGCGGGCAAGACGAAGTGCTCCGCAAGCAATGTAACAGATGGTAACAATTGAACCTGCAGCACCAAAGTGAGACAAAATACTTTGATAAAGTAGTAGAGCTGGAGCGATGCCAAATGATATAATATCGCACATGGAGTCCAGTTGTTTTCCAAGTTCAGATTCAATTTGCAGCTTTCTGGCTACCATGCCGTCGAATCGGTCTGCTAACGCTGCTAAAAAAATTAGTAATAAACTTAAATTCAATTCATTTTTCATGACAAATAAAATAGCAAAGCTTCCTAAACTTAAATTAACAATCGTTAAGGAGTTTGCCGCTTGGGATCTCAGCTTTTTAATTGTATGATCTAGATAGTCTAATAAAAACAATTTCCTCACTCCTTTAAAGGATGGAATGAACTAAAGGTAAAAATAATGGTAATTTCATTGTAGACGCAAACCTTATTCTAGTAAAGAACTATTCAGTATGTGGAGGTAAAATTATTGTTGCAGCACCTGTATCGAACGTTTATTGAGCTTACGAATCATCAAGGATCATCGAAGCTCATTCGAAAATTCACTTTCTCTAAATGGAGCCGGTTTATTATACCCTCCTATACAAAAGTTTTTAAAGTAAATAAAGAAGAAATGGACAAGCCTCTGCATCACTATCAAACCTTACACGAGCTATTTATTCGCCGTTTGAATCCTTCTGCCCGTCCGGTCGATCAGCAGAAAGACAGCGTTGTCAGTCCTGTAGATGCAAAGATAGAAGCATATGGAGTCATTACGCCTCAAAAAGAAATGATTGTAAAAAACAAACCTTATTCTATACAGGAAATGGTTTCAAATGATCTCATTCTTGAAAAATATGTAGAGGGACAGTTTATTATTCTCTATCTTAGTCCGAAAGACTATCATCGCATTCACAGTCCTCTTAAAGCCCAAGTGGGGAATACGTGGACCGTTGGACAAAAGTCTTATCCAGTAAATTCATTAGGAATCAAATATGGGAAAGAACCGCTGGTGAAAAATTTCCGGAAGCTCACGGAGTTAACATTTGAAAATGGTCACATGCTGATGGTAAAAGTAGGAGCCATGTTTATCAACAGCATTGAAGCGGTTTCTAAAAAAGAAGTAGTCGAAAAAGGGGAAGAAATGGCTTACTTCACGTTTGGTTCGACTGTCATTTTATTATTTGAGAAGAACTCAATCACTTTTGATTCTAACGTTCACTCAGGTTCTTATGTAAAGTATGGAGAACCAATTGCTCATTTGAAAAAATAGAGCCCATATAATAAAAGAGTAGATAGATAAATGAAGATGCAGCTTTCTTTTATTAAGAAGGCTCTTTTATTCGTTAAGAAGGAATTTGTATGCTAATCTTTAATGATCTTCTTTCAATTTCCTCTTCAATTAATTTTATAAAATCAGGGCTTAATTGCAGTTCGGTTGCTTTGCTGTATGATTCAATAAGCAGCTCATCTGATAATTTTCTCATAAGATTGCCGCCACCTCCTACTAAAATAAATATCCTAAAAAGTTATATTTAAATGCTAATAAATTCCTTATTTATAATCTAACATGAATCAAATAAAGGAACAATCGTTCTGTTATCCACAGCTTTCGGTGGATAAAATGTGGGTATGTTGTTTATAATTACCATTAATTGCTGAACTATAACAGAGGATAATGTGCATAACCTTATCCACATAATTAGGCTTATCAATTTTTGTCGAAAACTTTTAACGGAATTTGTTTACCACTTACCCTATTTGATAAGTAATAAACGTTTTTTGCACTATTTTTTATTTTAAGTTTGCAGTGGGTGAATATATCGTAAGCTCACGAACAAATGGAGTTTTACTACCTTTTGTCAATAACTTTCTGTATAAAGTTAAAGCATTCATAAGGCATATCCTTTATACTAAGAAAAGGCCTGTTTTTGAAGAGAATAAAATTTTAGGTTGGAAAATAACAAGAAGTCGTTATAATGATAGACGGCGTTAATTTTAGTATGTAACTATATATTCGAGGTGCATGATACGTGTTGAAACTTTTTTTACCAAATGAACATGTGAAAAACGTGTTTCAAATTAAGCCAGACGATTTGAAAGAGCGCGGAATAAAAGGAATTATTACCGACTTAGATAACACGTTGGTGGAATGGGATCGCCCTGATGCCACTCCGGAATTAATTGAGTGGTTTCAGTTAATGAAAGATAGTGGAATTAAAATTACGATTGTATCGAATAATGTGGAGAAACGAGTCAAGCTGTTTTCAGATCCAGTTGGACTTCCATTTGTATATAAAGCACGCAAACCGATGCGTAAAGCATTTAGAAGAGCTCTTCGTGATATGGAGCTGCAAAAAGATGAGGTTGTAGTTATTGGCGACCAGCTTTTAACGGATGTATTAGGAGGAAATCGTCTCGGCGTATATACAGTTTTGGTTGTACCAGTTGCGCAAACAGATGGATTTGTAACGAAATTTAACCGTAAAATGGAACGAAGAATTCTAGGTTGGATGAAACGAAAAGGTATGATTAACTGGGAGGATTAAAACGTGAGTGAAGAAAAATTACAGTGCGTAGGATGCGGAGTGGAGATTCAAACAGAACAACCGGATGAACTTGGCTATGCTCCAAAATCAGCACTAGAAAAAGAAGCTATTATTTGCCAGCGATGCTTTCGCTTGAAGCATTATAATGAAGTACAAGATGTTTCCTTAACAGATGATGATTTTTTAAAAATCTTAAATGGAATTGGTCAAACGGACGGTTTAGTTGTAAAAGTTGTAGATATCTTTGACTTTAACGGCAGCTGGTTACCTGGTTTGCATCGATTTGTTGGAAATAACAAGGTTCTTTTAGTGGGAAATAAAGCAGATTTACTGCCAAAGTCTATAAAGAAAAATAAACTCATTCATTGGATGAAGCGAGAAGCGAAAGAACTTGGGCTAAAATCAGTGGATGTGTTCCTCATGAGCGCGCAAAAAGGACAAGGAATTCGCGAAATTGCCGAAGCCATTGAACATTATCGCGAAGGTAAAGATGTATATGTTGTGGGATGTACAAACGTTGGTAAATCAACATTTATTAATGCCATTATTAAAGAAGTAACGGGAGAAAAAGATATTATTACGACATCTCAATATCCGGGTACAACGCTGGATATGATTGATATCCCGCTTGATAACGGAGCGTCTTTATATGATACGCCTGGTATTATTAATCACCATCAAATGGCTCATTATGTAGATAAACGAGACTTAAAGTTAATTTCTCCTAAAAAAGAAATAAAGCCGAAGGTTTATCAGCTAAATGAAGGGCAAACGTTATACTTTGGAGGACTGGCGCGCTTAGATTATGTACAGGGAGGCCGCAAGTCATTAACATGTTATGTATCGAACGATTTGCATATCCATCGTACGAAGCTTGAAAAAGCAGATGAGTTGTATGAAAAGCAAGCAGGTGAACTGCTTCAGCCGCCGCGCCCAGAACAAATGGATGAGTTTCCTGAACTGGTTGCACATGAATTTACAATAAAAAATGAAAAAACGGATATTGTTTTTTCAGGCCTTGGCTGGGTGACGGTTAATGAGTCAGGTTCAAAAGTTGTGGCGCATGCACCAAAAGGAGTCGGCGTATTTGTGCGCGATTCTTTAATTTAAACAAAAAGGGGAAAAAATCTTGAGTACATTATATGGGCTAGTTGGTTATCCGCTTGGGCATTCACTATCGCCATTGATGCAAAATGATGCCTTTAAACGTCTGAATATGGATGCTCATTATGAAGCTTTTCCAATTGAACCTGTTCATTTTGAGTCAGCCATTGGAGAGCTAAAAGATAAAAACATTCAAGGATTTAATGTTACGATTCCTTATAAAGTTGATATTATGAAGCATTTGGATGAAGTCGATCCATTAGCAAAGGCAATTGGCGCTGTAAATACAGTTGTTAATCAAGATGGCCGTTATATTGGATACAATACCGACGGAGAGGGGTATGTGACGTCTTTACTCAAAGCAGTAGAAGGAAGCTTATCCCAAAAAAGAATTTTAATTATTGGAGCTGGAGGGGCTGCAAAAGCTATTTTTTATACAATTGCAGCTCAGCATGCTCCCGACGTAATTGCGTTATGCAATCGTACCGTCGAAAAAGCAGCTGTATTAGCTAACGAGCTGCCTTTTTCAACGAAAACGGCGGCGATGTCTATTTCTGATGCAGAAAAACAATTAGATACATTTGATATTATTATTAATACCACTTCAGTGGGAATGTATCCTAATGTTGATGAGCTGCCTTTAGCACTTACTTTCTTGCAAAAAGAAGCCGTAGTCAGCGATATTATTTACAACCCTTTAAAAACAAAGCTTTTAAAAGAGGCTGAAGTAAAAGGGGCAGGCACTCATAACGGTGTCGGTATGTTTGTACTGCAAGGTGCACTTGCATTTGAAAAGTGGACGAACGTCCGTCCTGACGAAGAGGCAATGGAACACATTGTTCTTTCAACACTAACTAAGAGATAAGATACAACGGAGGTTTTTATGTTAACAGGTAAACAAAAACGTTTTTTACGTTCAAAAGCACATCATTTAAATCCAATTTTCCAAGTAGGGAAAGGTGGAGTCAACGAGAATATGATTGGTCAAATTGCTGATGCATTAGAAGCAAGAGAATTATTAAAAGTAAGCATTCTGCAAAACTGTGACGAAGATCGTGACACGGTTGCTGCTCGATTAACAAAAGGAACAAAAGCAGAGCTTGTACAAGTGATTGGAAATACAATTGTATTATATAAAGAATCACGCGAAAATAAGCAGTTAATGCTTCCAAAAGTGAAATGAAATAGAGCGGGGAAACCCGCTCTATTTAGAAATGAAGTAAATTAAAGGAGTCGGGGATTGTTGAAGAGTATTGGAATTTTAGGTGGAACATTCAATCCGCCTCATTTGGGGCATTTAATGATGGCAAATGAGGTTTTGCATGCCTTGAAATTAGATGAGATATGGTTCATGCCGTCGTATATTCCACCTCATAAAACAATCAAAGAGCCTATTGAGCCATATCATCGTTTACAAATGCTAAAGCTAGCTATTGAAGAACATGATCAATTTACCCTGCAGCCGATTGAATTTGAGCGCAAAGAGCCTTCATATACATATGATACGATGAGAATACTAACGGAGAAATATCCAACGTATCAGTTTCATTTCATCATTGGTGCTGATATGGTAGAATATTTGCCGAAGTGGTATGAAATTGATGAATTAGTCAATTTGGTTACATTTGTAGGTGTAAAACGCCCGGGGTATACCATTACGTCCCCTTACCCGATAAAAGAAGTAGAAGTTCCGCAGTTTGATGTCTCCTCTTCCTTTATTCGCGAACGAGTAGTAAAGAAAGAAACCATTCGTTATTTTATACCTGCTGGTGTTAAACAATATATCGAGGAGAATCAATTATATGAATCGAACTGAGGCATTAGAAATCGTAAAGAAACAGTTAACAGAACGTCGTTATATTCATACTGTCGGGGTAATGGAAACAGTAATTGAATTAGCTAAGCGTTTTGAAGCAGACGAAAAAAAAGCAGAACTGGCTGCTATTTTTCATGACTACGCCAAGTTTCGTCCAAAGGAAGAGATGAAGCAAATTATTATTGATCAAAACATGAACCCTTCTTTATTGGAATACAATACCGAATTATGGCATGCTCCAGTAGGCGCGTTTTTAGTGAGAAATGAAGTAGGGATTACAGATAAGGAAGTATTGGATGCAATTGCTTACCATACATCCGGAAGACCTGGCATGACGTTACTTGAAAAAATTGTGTACGTTGCTGATTACATTGAACCCGGAAGGAGATTTCCAGGTGTTGATGAAGTGCGGGAGTTAGCTAAAACGGACTTAAATGCAGCACTTATTCAATCACTGAAAAACACCATTTCTTTTTTAATGACTAAACATCAGGCCGTTTATCCCGATACGATGATGACATATAATGATTTAATCTTAGGAGGTCAAACACATGACTGAACGTGAATTGCTATCTCTTGTTGTAGAAGCAGCAGACGATAAAAAAGCAATCGATATCGTAGCGTTAAATATGGAAGGAATCTCACTTGTGGCAGATTATTTTGTTATTTGTCACGGTAACTCAGATAAACAAGTGCAGGCAATCGCTCGTGAAATTAAAGAAAAAGCACACGAACAAGGCATTTCTGTGAAGCGTTTAGAAGGATTTGAGCAGGCTAAGTGGGTTCTTGTTGATCTTGGAGATGTTGTGGTTCACATTTTCCATAAAGATGAGCGCGGATATTATAACTTAGAACGCTTATGGGGAGATGCACCATTTGTAAGTTCAGAAGAGCTACAGCTATGAGCAGGTACGGAGAATTTGCCTACGTATATGATCAGCTAATGGCAGACGTTCCGTATGACGATTGGGCTGAATTTTTTAATCAGCAGGTGGCAAAAGCGAAAACAAAGCCTGACAGTATATTAGACCTTGCCTGCGGCACGGGAGAACTCTCCGTTCGATTTGCACAAGAAGGTTTCTCCGTAGTAGGCGTTGATTTGTCTGATGATATGCTTATGGTGGCCCAGGAAAAGGCGGCAGAAGCAGGGGTAACGCTATCTCTTTTTCAGCAAAACATGGCGGAACTTGAGTTATTGAAAGAGTTTGACTGTGTAGTAATCTTTTGTGATTCTTTGAACTATTTGCAAAGTGATAAAGAAGTTCAAGAAACCATTCAACGTGTATATAAGCACTTAAAACCAGGTGGGCTCTTTATATTTGATGTTCATTCAGTGCACAAGATGAAGGACGTATTTGGAAATCAATCTTTTTCTTATGTAGATGAAGACGTGTCATATATTTGGAACTGCACCTATGACGATACAGACATGCGCGTAGAGCATGATATTACGTTTTTTGCTTATGATGAAGAAATCGATGCATATCATCGCTTTGATGAGGTGCATGCTCAGCGCACTTGGTCGATTGACCATTACCAATCATGGCTGCGCGAAGCTGGCTTTATAAATATAGAAGTAAGTGCAGATTTCAAAATGAGTGAGCCTACTTCAAACAGTGAGCGCATCTTTTTCTCTGCGCAAAAAAAAGAAGCCGAGTAGAGGCTTCTTTTTTTGGTTCAAAGCAGGATTTCTACAGAAATTATGGAATAAGACTATCAAACTGATTGTGAACAAGCTCAATGTCTTCGTCAAATTTTTCATGTGTTTTTTGAAATACGTGCACAAACATCTCTCCGAGTTCAGCTTCTAAAACTTTAATACCTTCTCCGGTTACACCGCCTTTTACGCATACTTTATTCTGCAAGGTAGGAAGCGTAAATATTTCTTTTTCCAACAGTTTTCCCATTCCAATAATCATATCACTGGCCATGACGGTAGCTTCTTCTTCAGAAATATTGGTTTCTTGAACTGCTGCATCAATAAAGCGTTGAAGCAAAAAGCTGAAGAATGCAGGACCGCAGCTTACGATATCGGATGATACGCGCGTAATCGTTTGATCAATAGCCACAGGCTTTGACATAGATGAAAATAATTCATGTAAATAATTTTGGTAAAAAGGCGTACATCTTTCTCCAAACGTGAAAAGAGAAACACCTGCTAATGCCCGATTCGTAATGCTAGGAATAATTCTAGCTGCTTGACTCGGAATGAGGCGTTCGATTTGTTCTACGCTAATTGGACTGGTAATGGATACAATGCAATGATCTTTCGTCAGCAGTGGTTCTAATTTTATTAAAAGGGGGTGAATATCCAATGGCTTAACACAAATAAAAATGACTTTGGATGCGTGAACAACTTCTTCAGCTGTATCAGCAACATGAATTTTTTTATGCTGCTGTTGAATCTCTTTGGCTCTTTTTTTTGTGCGATTCATAATAGTAATTTTAGAAGGACGTACGGCTTTTGATTCAATAAACGCATCAATTAATATTTTCCCCATGTTTCCTGTTCCGATAAACCCTATGTTCACTGATTCATTCCCTCCTTCAAAAGCCTTTTCTTCTAAACACTATGAAGACATAATGGAGTTTATGACGTTACTTCAAAATTCAAAGGAGTGTACAATTTGACTTTTTCAAAAAAACAATGGCTAATCGGGTGTATTTGCTTAGCAGTTGGCTTGACTTTTTATATCTATCGCACAGGCGGAGAGAAACCGGAAAGTTCTCTTCAAACCTCAGATATGATAAGGGCAGAATCTTCTGCTGCAAAAAAAGAAGGAGAGTCGTCTGATCAAGTAATTTCGAGCCAAGATTCTCCGTTTGTGATGGTGGATATTAAAGGAGCTGTTCAGAAGCCTGGTGTATACCAGCTTCCGAAAGATGCAAGGGTAAAAGATGCTCTAGCACAAGCCGGAGGCGCTACGAAAGAAGCGGACTTAAGACAGCTCAATTTAGCTAGCAAGCTACAAGATGAAATGGCAGTTTACATTCCAGCTGCTGGAGAAGAAATCCCGCCTTCATCTCCTGTTTCTTCAATCTCTTCCTCAGGAACTTCAAACGATCAGCCCCTTGTTAATATCAATACAGCGAACACTGATGAACTGCAAACGTTAAATGGCATTGGACCTTCAAAAGCGAGTGCCATCGTTTCATATCGAGAGGAAAATGGCTTGTTTCAAACAGTAGAGGATTTGGGGCAAGTATCAGGTATTGGCGAGAAGTCGCTAGAAAAAATCAAAGCTCAAATTACGGTACAGTAGAGACTTATTGACGAAAAAGGAAAAGAAACGCTACACTATGAAAGAGACAAGTATAATGATAATTATTCAGTTTTAAATAAAAAGGTAGGGAATGAGATGAACCGGATTTCATGGGATCAATATTTTATGGCACAAAGCCATTTGCTAGCTTTAAGAAGCACTTGTGAACGTCTGGCTGTTGGGGCTACAGTGGTGCGTGATAAACGTATTATAGCTGGAGGATACAACGGCTCGATCAGCGGAGGGGTGCATTGTGCTGACGAAGGCTGTTATGTGATTGATGGACACTGTGTAAGAACTGTCCATGCAGAAGTGAATGCACTCTTGCAGTGTGCTAAGTTTGGTGTGAAAACAGAAGATGCGGAAGTATACGTCACGCATTTTCCGTGTTTAAACTGCTGTAAAGCCCTTATTCAAGCGGGAATTAAAACAGTATATTACGCTAATGATTACAAAAATCATCCGTATGCTGTTGAGTTATTTCAACAGGCGGGAGTGAAAACAGCAAAAGTTGAACTTGATGAAGCAATCATTGACTTAAAAAGTAAAGAGAAGCTTCAATTTGTGACGGATGTTCTCGCTCGTTTAGAAAAAAGCGGAGCGGACGAAGCAGAAGTGATGAATTTACAGCGTGAAGCTCTCGCTTTGTTTACGGCAAATTAAAGATAAAAGAGGTTTTTTACTTGGTAACAGTAAGAAGCCTCTTTCTTTTAAGAAGAAAGGAGCTAAAAGTGAAAGGATATTATATTTATTGTGCTTTTAGCATGATGATAGCTTTATATGTATATGATAACTATTCCGCTGTAAGCCTGTTTTTGCTAATCGTGCTTTTCATTTTTCAATGGCTACAATGTCCGAGGAAAGTGGTTATTGCTTCTGCACTGTTGAGTGTTTTGTGCGTCTACCTATTAGCTGAGACAAATAAGCATAACAAAACGGTTCTTTTAACTGAATCTTCTTCTTTTACAGGCGAAATTTCATCTGTGCCGCATAGTGACGGCGACAAGCTTACTTTTAAGTTTACGGTTCAAAATGAAGAGGTCATGGCTTTTTATAAACTAAAAACGTTGGAAGAGAAACAGCAGCTCGAAAAGCTAACGATTCATCAAGTTTGTCAACTGGCGGGGCAATTAACTTCTCCTTCACCTGCCCGCAACCTTCATGCATTTGATTATCAACAGTATTTGTACCATCAGTCTATTCATTGGCAGCTTAACGTTAAGAGACTTGATTTGGTAAAATGCCAGCTCCCCACTTTAACTCCACTTACGTACCTTACCTTTATTCGTCAAAAAGGAATTAATTATATTCAACAAAATATGTCGGATCCAGGCGCTGGGTTTATGCAGGCACTAATTTACGGCGAGCGCACCGGCATCGAAGAAGAGAGTATCAAGCGCTATCAGCAATTTGGTTTAATACACTTGCTTGCCATATCAGGTCTTCATGTTGGACTGCTGACAGCGATGTGTTTTTATTTGCTCATTCGGATTGGAATAACGCGCGAGCGAGCCATTACGCTTTTACTTTTGCTTCTTCCTGTATATATGGTTTTGGCCGGTGGCAGCGCTTCAGTTGTCCGAGCTGTTTTTATGAGTATGCTGATGCTTATATCGATAAAAATACAAAGAAAAATTCTTTTAGTTGATAGCATCAGCCTTGCTTTTATGGCCATGCTGCTTTTTAAGCCTTACTATTTATTTGATGTAGGATTTCAGCTTTCTTTTGCCGTTAGTTTTGCATTGATTTTATCGAGTCAGACGATTTTACCTCGTTTTCATTCTTCTTTCAGCCAGCTCATGGCTGTTTCAGCGATTGCACAAATCAGTTCACTTCCTTTATTGCTGTACTATTTTTATGGAGTATCTCTCCTCAGTTTGCCATTAAATATGGTGTTTGTACCGCTGTTTTCTCTTGTTATATTACCTCTTTGTTTGCTCATTCTTTTTGTTCGTATCCTCTTGCCGGGAGTGAGTGAACTGCTGGAGCAAATTCTTCATGTTCTTTTACTTTTTTGTGAAAAATTGCTTGGCTTTTTTGAGTGGATTCCCGCTGATTTTGTAACGGGAAAACCCCACATTGTGCTGTTTTTGGGCATGTACGTATGCATTTATGCTTTATTTGTGGCGGTCGAAGAAGGAGAATTTTTCGTTCGCTATATGTTTCTTCTCGTGGCATTGTTAGCTGTACAATGTATGTACCCTTATTTGAATCCAAAAGGAACGGTCACAATGGTCGATGTAGGACAAGGAGACTGCTTTATCATAGAGCTTCCTTATCGAAAAGGTGTGTATATGATCGATACCGGAGGAACCGTTTCATTTCCAACAGAACCATGGCAAAAACGTCGTTCTTCTTTTGACGTGGGAGAAGACGTACTTGTTCCCTTTTTGCATTCAAAAGGAATAACAAGGGTAGATAAAATGATTATTACACACGGCGATTATGATCACGCAGGGGCGGCACAGCATTTATTTTCACAAGTGGCTATCGGAGAGCTGGTGCTTGGGAAAAAAGCTGAATTAAATGATGTAGAGACTGGCTTGGTGCTCACTGCTCAAAAACAAAGCGTGCCTGTTCAAATTGTTCAACAAGGAGATAGCTGGCAAGAAGGAGGTGTGTTATTTCAGATTATTTCTCCGACAGGTTTCGAAGAAACGAGCAACAACGGCTCAATTGTAATAGACGCTAAGTTAGGAAATTTAAGATGGCTATTCACCGGAGATTTAGAAAAGGAAGGAGAACAAAGAATATTGAAAGACTTTCCAAACCTTAAAGCAGATGTATTAAAAGTTGGGCATCATGGCAGTAAAACTTCAACTTCAGAAGAGTTTGTTCAACATTTAAATCCTAAAGTAGCGCTTGTTTCAGCGGGACAAAAAAATCGTTATGGCCATCCTCATCAAGAAATATTAGAGCTTCTGAAAAGCTACGGAGTGTATATTTATCGAACGGATGAAGATGGTGGGGTAATGTATGAATTTACAAAAAAGTCAGGAACGTTTTCGCAGCAACTTCCATAGTCTATAGTAAGAAAAACGAACTAAAAAAGACTGCTAAGAAGCAGCCTTGAAGCAATTTTACGAACCCAAGTAGTGAATCACAGTTGCAATAACAAATAAGGCAGTGAAAAAGCCAAATGAAACACCAAATCCTACGGCAGAATCGACAGCGTCGTTGCGTTTACTTTGGACACTTTCTTCAAATTGGTTCATTAACACCCCTCCTGTTTACAGTATAATCTAACTTTTTTTAAAAATCTAGACAATTCAAAAGCGTTTTCACAAACTGACAACAGTTAACAACTATACTTTATGGACATGAGGAGAAAATAGAGATAAGGGTTTAATCATTAACAAATAAGTAACCTAGGGCTTATATTGTTGATGTTTATCATAAACTGAGGAATTGTCGTTTTAAGACAATTCCTTTTGTATTGTTGCCAAAAACTCATAACACCTTTACGATAGAAATTGTATTTTGTTTATCAATAACTATACATAATCAATATAGATGAATAAAAAAAGAGGAGCGTATATACGTTGGCAGTTGATAGCTTAAAAAGTATTACCAAAAATAATATAGCCCCCGTTTATTTAATACACGGGGTTAATGCATTTATGAGTAAAAAGATTAGAGATAAAATCGTCGACTATACGTTGAATGAAGAAGATAAAGAATTTAACTTGTCACTATACGATTTAGAAGAGACATCGATTGATCAAGTTCTAGAAGATGCTGAAACGCTTCCTTTTTTAGGAGACAAGCGTGTAGTGGTCGCGAAAAATGCAGCATTTTTAACGGCTGAAAAATCAAAAGATAAAGTCGAACATGACCTGGCAAAACTTCAGCAATATGTCGAACAGCCCCCGTCTTTTTCTACGTTAATTCTTCTAGCCCCTTATGAAAAGCTGGATGAAAGAAAAAAAATAACAAAATTATTAAAAAAACAAGCAGCTTACATCGAAGCGAACGAATTTGGTGAAAAAGAAATGAAGCAGTGGATTCATAATTTACTTTCAAAAGATGGAGTGAATATGGATGAAGATGCTGTGACGCTGCTTATTCAGCTTGTGGGTCTTAATGTAACGCTTGTGACAAATGAAATTGAAAAAATGGCGTTATACGTTGGACAAGACGGAGTCATTACAAAAGAAGTGGTGCTTAAGCTTGTGGCAAAAACGCTTGAACAAAATGTATTTACGCTTATTGACGCTGTTATTCAGCGAAAGGTTTCTACTGCTTTAAATATGTATCAGGATTTACTGCGTAATAACGAAGAGCCTATTAAAATTTTATCTTTGTTAGCGACGCAGTTTCGTTTGATTTATCATACGAAGCAGCTGTCTAGTCAAGGGTACGGTCAGCAGCAAATTGCTCAAACGATTAAGGTTCATCCGTTTCGTGTGAAAATTGCTTTGCAGCAGAGCAGAAGTTTTGAGGAACAGCAGCTTAAAGAAATTTTAAAGGATTTAGCAGAGGCAGATTATGAAATGAAGACGGGGAAAATGGATAAAGCGCTTATTTTACAGCTTTTTTTATTAAAAAGAGCGCAATAAAAAAACGATCCTAATGGGATCGTTTTTGTCTCAATTATGCAGATAAACCGTTAAGTTTTACTGCTAAGCGAGATTTTTGACGAGCTGCAGCATTTTTGTGGATAATACCAGATTGTGCAGCTTTGTCTAATTTTTTAGAAGCAACAGCAAATGCTGCTTTTGCGTTATCTACATCGTTGTTTTCAACTAAAGCTTCAAAGTTTTTGATTGCAGTACGCATAGCTGATTTAGCTTGAATGTTATGAGCACGGCGAGCTTCAGTAGTTTTTACACGTTTGATAGCTGATTTAATGTTTGGCATCCGTTTCACCTCCCGAAATGATAACAATCGAGATTATATAGAACTCGACATTCTTCACAATAAGAACAAAAGATATTTTATCAAACACAAGGACAGAATGCAATAGCCTTGACAAGGAATTTTATATGACAGACCTCTCTTCAAAAGCTTGTAGCTGATATTGCGCCTTTCTTTCCACTTTTCATTTCTTAAATGCATGAATCTGCCAGTCCTCGGTGACAATAATTCCAACAAAGATTGTCTAGGAGGTTAAGAAGTGGAAAAAGAACTTGATTTAAGTCAATATAGCGTGCGCACGGATTTAGCTGTCGAAGCAAAAGACATAGCGTTAGAAAACCAGCCTAAACCGAATAACCAGTCAGAAATCAAAGGCGTAATTGTAAAAGAAAAAGAAGAACAAGGTGTCAAAATTTCAATGGTAGAAATTACGGAAGAAGGCGCAGAAGCAATCGGTAAGAAAAAAGGCCGATATGTAACCCTTGAATCGGTAGGCATTCGCGAGCAGGATACTGAAAAGCAAGAGGCCATGGAAGAAGTATTTGCTAAAGAGCTGAATTTTTTTATTAAAAGCCTCAACATTCCAGATGATGCTAGCTGTCTTGTAGTGGGTCTTGGAAACTTAAGTGTTACACCAGATGCGCTTGGACCAAAGGCAGTAGATAATTTGTTGATTACAAGACATTTGTTTGAGCTACAGCCTGAAAGCGTGCAAGATGGCTTTAGACCCGTTAGCGCCATTGTTCCGGGAGTAATGGGAATGACGGGTATTGAGACAAGTGATATTATCTTTGGCGTTGTAAAGAAAGTGAATCCAGATTTTATCATTGCAATCGACGCGCTGGCCGCTCGTTCGATTGAACGGGTAAATGCTACCATTCAAATTTCAGATTCAGGTATTCATCCGGGGTCTGGGGTTGGAAACAAGCGCAAAGAAATAAGTTATGAAACACTTGGCATTCCAGTTATTGCAATAGGTATTCCAACGGTAGTGGATGCGGTTTCCATTACAAGCGATACAATTGACTTTATCTTAAAACATTTCGGCCGAGAAATGAAAGAGCAGGGAAAGCCGTCTAAGTCGCTGCTTCCGTCCGGTATGACGTTTGGAGAAAAAAAGAAGCTCACCGAGGATGACTTACCCAACGAAGAGCAGCGTCAAACGTATCTCGGTATGATTGGCACCCTTCCCGATGAAGAAAAAAGACGTCTTATTCATGAAGTGCTTGCACCTTTAGGCCATAATTTGATGGTTACGCCAAAAGAAGTGGATATGTTTATTGAAGATATGGCTAATGTAGTTGCAGGAGGACTTAACGCTGCTTTGCATCATGAAGTGGATCAAGAGAACTTTGGGGCATATACTCATTAATACGCTTTTAGATGAATGAGTTCTTCACAATATAGTCATAATGGTTAGTACTACAGAAGATAAAGAAGTAAGGGGCCTAATAATATGATTAAATTTACTTTAAAATCAGTAGTGCTAACCATTTTTTTACTGTGCATCGTATTTTTAGGGATGCAGACGGCTCAGCAAGGGTTGATTAAAATGAAGGGATATAATGATCCTTCGATTGAACATGTTATTAATGTGTCTAAAACGTCAGATGGTCAGGTGGAAGCTGCTGTTTTAGGTTCAAAAAAAGTCGTGAATATTGATGAAAAACAGCAGTTTCTAGAAAAACGAAAGGCTTTTAACTTTTTCTCCTCGCTAGGTCAAAGTTTAGCGGAAGGCGTGAAAAGTACAATAGGAAAAGCTTTTAAGGCTATCCATCATCTTCTTAATTAAAAGCAGAATCTCTTTCTGCTTTTTTGTATGGAAAAATCCTCAATGGAATGCTTATTGAATGTTGACGAATGTGTTGTTATAATTTAGTTTAGTGTATTTTGCCGATTTTCAGTAGGAGTGAAAAAAATATGGATAGAGAAGCAAGATTGAAACGACAATCGAAAATTAGAAACTTTTCGATTATTGCTCATATAGACCACGGTAAGTCAACATTAGCAGACCGTATTTTAGAAAAAACAAATGCGTTAACACAGCGAGAAATGAAAGCTCAGCTTTTAGATTCGATGGATTTAGAACGTGAACGTGGAATTACCATAAAATTAAATGCTGTGCAGCTTCAATACAAAGCAAAAGATGGAGAAGAGTATACTTTTCATCTAATTGATACACCGGGACACGTCGATTTTACATATGAAGTGTCGCGAAGTTTAGCCGCGTGTGAAGGTGCTATTCTAGTAGTAGATGCAGCTCAAGGTATTGAAGCTCAAACACTAGCAAACGTGTATTTAGCACTTGATAACAACCTTGAAATTTTACCTGTCATTAATAAGATTGACCTGCCGAGTGCAGAGCCAGAGCGAGTGCGCCAAGAAGTTGAAGACGTAATTGGATTAGATGCGTCGGAAGCTGTATTAGCTTCAGCTAAAGCAGGAATTGGTATCGAAGAAATTTTAGAACAAATTGTTGAAAAAGTCCCTGCTCCTGAAGGGGATCCAGATGCACCGCTTCAAGCGCTGATCTTTGATTCATTTTATGATGCATACCGAGGTGTAGTTGCATCTATTCGTATCGTACAGGGACGAGTAAAAGTAGGCGACAAAATTAAAATGATGGCAACAGGAAAAGAGTTTGAGGTAACGGAGCTAGGTGTGTTAACGCCAAAAGCCGTTGCTAAAGATGAACTTTCTGTTGGCGACGTAGGGTTTTTAACAGCAGCTATTAAAAACGTTGGAGATACGCGAGTAGGGGACACGATTACTCTTGCTAAAAACGGAGCAAGTGAACCTCTTCCTGGTTATCGTCGTCTGAATCCAATGGTATACTGCGGACTGTATCCAATTGATACAGCGAAGTATAACGATCTTCGTGAAGCACTAGAAAAGTTAGAGCTAAATGACTCTGCACTTCAGTTTGAACCAGAGACGTCTCAGGCCTTAGGGTTTGGTTTCCGATGTGGATTCTTAGGGTTGCTTCACATGGAAATTATCCAAGAGCGTATTGAGCGCGAATTTAAAATTGATTTAATTACAACAGCTCCGAGCGTTATTTATGACGTGTATTTAACAGACGAGACTCATCTGTCTGTAGATAACCCGTCTAATATGCCGGACCCACAAAAGATTGAACGCGTGGAAGAACCGTATGTAAAGGCAACGATGATGGTACCAAACGATTATGTTGGTGCTGTGATGGAGCTTTGTCAGAAGAAGCGAGGCAACTTTATTGATATGCAGTACTTGGATGCTAATCGCGTGAGTATTGTATACGAAATTCCGCTAGCTGAAATTGTATATGATTTCTTTGATCAATTAAAATCAAATACAAAAGGCTACGCGTCGTTTGATTACGAGCTTATCGGATACCAGCCTTCGAAGCTTGTGAAGATGGATATTCTCTTAAACGGCGAAACGGTCGATGCACTGTCCTTTATCGTGCACAGAGATTCAGCTTACGATCGTGGTAAAGTCATTGTAGAAAAGCTTAAAGAGCTTATTCCACGTCAACAGTTCGAAGTGCCGATTCAAGCGGCAATCGGTCAAAAAATTGTAGCGCGTTCAACAATTAAAGCCATTCGTAAAAACGTTTTAGCAAAATGTTACGGAGGAGATATCTCTCGTAAACGTAAACTTCTTGAAAAACAAAAAGAAGGTAAAAAACGTATGAAGCAGGTTGGTTCTGTTGAAGTACCGCAGGAAGCATTTATGGCTGTGCTTCGCATGGACGAAGATTAATAGCTGAAATTCTATTATTTAACATGTCAAATTAGTTTTGAAAATCAAGCTAATCTGATACGATAGTAAAGAGTTTTGAGCGCTGTAAATAAGTGTGAACGAACATAGATAAAAATACCGCAGAGAGACTCTGCGGTATTTTTATCATTTATAAATGTGATTGAGGTGAAAGTCCATGGTGAAGGCAGCATATCTGCATATCCCGTTTTGTCATCATATTTGTCACTATTGTGACTTTAATAAAGTGTTTTTTAAAAATCAGCCCGTTATGCCGTATTTGGAAAGCATGCGAGAAGAAATGAAACAAACAGTCGAACGTTATCCAACGACCAATTTAAACACGATATTCGTTGGGGGTGGGACGCCCACAGCGTTAGATGAACAGCAGCTAGAGTATTTTTTAGAATCCATTCGTATGTATCTTCCTTATGACGAAAAAGGTGAGTTTACATTTGAAGCGAATCCGAATGAATTAACAAAAGAAAAGCTTCAGCTTCTTCATGATTATGGCGTGAATCGTTTAAGCATTGGTGTACAAACGTTTAATGAAAGATTATTGGATAAAATTGGACGTGTGCATTCAAATAGACAGGTATTTGATTGTGTTGAGCAAGCGAGAAAGATTGGAATGTCGAATATAAGCTTAGACTTAATTTATAGCCTGCCGGAACAAACGGTAGCTGATTTCTCTTCTACGCTTCAAACCGCTTTTTCATTAGAGGTAGAGCACATGTCTGCCTATTCGTTAATTATTGAACCTAAAACGGTATTTTATAATTTAATGAACAAAGGGAAGCTGCCTCTGCCTGCTCAAGAAGAAGAAGCAGCTATGTATGAGCTGCTCATGAAAGAAATGGACAAACAAGGTTTTCATCAATATGAAATCAGTAATTTCGCAAAGCCAGGCTACGAGAGTATTCATAATCTAACCTATTGGCACAACGACGATTATTACGGAATTGGCGCAGGCGCACATAGCTATATAAACGGAATAAGACGAGCAAATATTGGACCATTAAAAAAGTACATTGATTCGGTCGAGCAAAACGGAAATGCATATCTCAATGAAGTGAGCGTGACCGAGGCTGAAAAAATGGAAGAAGAAATGTTTTTGGGCCTTCGTAAAACGAAAGGAGTCTCAAAAGAGGAGTTTAAGAAAAAATTCAATCGAGAATTAAAAGATGTATTTGGAGAACCTATTCAAGAATACAAAGAGAAAGGACTTTTGGGTGAAGATAATAGCTCAGTCTTTTTAACACACAATGGTCGATTTTTGGGGAATGAAGTTTTTCAAGCCTTTATTGGGATAATCTAATATCAAATCGTTGACATCGCTATAGTGATTTGGTAATTTATTATTAGATTTAGCACTCAGAGTTTTAGAGTGCTAACAGAGGTGATGAAGCGTGCTTACTGATCGACAGTTATTAATTTTACAAGTCATTATTGATGATTTCATTCGATCTGCGCAGCCGGTAGGCTCTCGAACATTATCTAAGAAAGAAGAGTTTAATTTTAGTTCGGCTACGATTCGTAATGAGATGTCAGACCTAGAAGAACTTGGATTTATTGAAAAAACTCATACTTCTTCAGGGCGCGTTCCGTCTGAGAAAGGTTATCGTTATTATGTTGATCATCTAGTGTCCCCGCAGCACTTGAAAGCAAGCGACGTTTCGACGGTACGTTCGGTATTCGCTGAACGCATTGTAGAATTGGAGCAGCTCGTTCAAAAGTCAGCGCAAATTTTATCTGATTTAACGAGTTTAACGTCTATTGTGCTAGGACCAAAAGCGGTCAGCCATAAGTTAAAACAGCTGCAGATTTTACCTTTAACAGCTCAGTCAGCTGTTGCCATTATTGTGACTGATACAGGACACGTTGAAAGTCGGACCATTACGCTGCCGAGCAGTATTCAACCTTCCGATATTGAAAAAATGGTTAACATTTTAAACGAAAAGCTCATCGGCGTTCGTATTACTGATTTACATGATAAAATGTACAAAGAAGTAGCGACGCTCTTAAAAAGCCACATTCAAGGGTATGAGCAGACGATGGATATACTCAATGATGCATTAAAGCTCAACATGAATGGCAAATTAGTAGTTGGCGGCAAAACGAATATGTTTGCTCAGCCGGAATTTCATGATCTTAATAAAATTCGCGGGCTGTTTAACATCATTGAACATGAACAGCAGTTTTATAAGCTGTTAAGCCCAAATGAGGCTGGCATACATGTGAAAATTGGTCATGAAAATAAATTGAATGAAATGGTAGGGTGCAGCTTAATTACAGCTAGTTATTCCTTTGGTCACGAACAGCTTGGCACAATTGCTATACTGGGACCGACCCGCATGGAATATGCGCGTGTGATTAGTTTGCTTACACTGCTGTCATCAGATATGTCTCAAGTATTAACAAACTTGTATAAAGAATAAAGGAATCGGGTGGAATATATTACTTCCATCCTTTCCCTGTGATAAAATAAAAAACGTTGTTTAAAATGTGAAAATGTGTGTAAACATTTAAGGGAGGTGAATGAATTGTCAAACGAAAAGCAAGTAGAAGAACAAAACGAAAAAGTGGTTGAAGAAGTTCAAACAGACTCTGCTGAAGCAACTGAAGCTGAAGCGTCTGAGGAAGTAAACCCTCTTCAACAAGAAAATGATCAATTAAAGCAACAGCTTGAAGAAGAAGAGAATCGCTACTTACGTCTACAAGCTGATTTCGATAATTTCCGTCGTCGTTCACGTCTCGATGCAGAAGCTGCTCAAAAATACCGTGCTCAATCATTAGTTTCGGATATTTTACCAGCACTTGATAACTTTGAACGTGCATTACAAGTTAACACAGCGGACGAACAAACTAAATCCGTGCTGCAAGGTGTAGAAATGGTATACCGTCAATTAGTAGAGGCACTTCAAAAAGAAGGTGTTGAAGCAATTGAATCAGTCGGGAAAACATTCGATCCATACGAGCATCAAGCAGTGATGCAAGTAGAAGACGATAAATACGAACCGAACACGGTAGTAGAAGAGCTTCAAAAAGGTTACAAATTAAAAGATAAAATCATCCGCCCTGCGATGGTTAAAGTGAATCAATAACACTACATATTATGAAGGAGGTCATTGTCAATGAGTAAGATCATTGGTATCGATTTAGGTACAACTAACTCTTGTGTCGCTGTATTAGAAGGCGGCGAACCAAAAGTAATTCCAAATCCAGAAGGAAACCGTACAACGCCATCAGTTGTGGCATTCAAAAACGGTGAGCGTCAAGTTGGGGAAGTAGCGAAACGTCAAGCTATTACAAACCCTAACACAATTATTTCAGTTAAACGTCATATGGGTACAGACCATAAGGTGGAAGCTGAAGGCAAGCAATACACGCCTCAAGAAATGTCAGCTATCATTCTTCAACATTTAAAAGGTTATGCTGAAGAGTATTTAGGTGAGCCTGTAACAAAAGCTGTTATCACAGTTCCTGCTTACTTTAATGATGCTGAGCGTCAAGCAACAAAAGATGCTGGTAAAATTGCTGGTTTAGAAGTAGAGCGTATTATTAACGAGCCTACTGCAGCAGCACTTGCGTACGGATTAGAAAAAACAGATGAAGATCAAACAGTTTTAGTTTATGACCTTGGTGGCGGTACGTTTGACGTATCTATTCTAGAACTTGGCGATGGCGTATTTGAAGTTCGCGCAACTGCAGGTGACAACCGCCTTGGTGGTGACGACTTTGACCAAGTAATCATCGACTATTTAGTCGCTGAATTCAAAAAAGAAAACGGCGTTGATTTAAGCAAAGATAAAATGGCGCTTCAACGTTTAAAAGATGCGGCTGAAAAAGCGAAAAAAGATTTATCAGGCGTAACATCTACACAAATTTCTTTACCATTTATCACTGCTGGAGAAGCTGGCCCTCTTCACTTAGAGGTATCTTTATCACGTGCTAAATTTGACGAGTTATCAGCAGGCCTTGTAGAGCGTACAATGGCTCCTGTGCGTCAAGCTTTAAAAGATGCAGGCCTTTCTGCAAGCGAACTTGATAAAGTAATCTTAGTTGGTGGTTCAACTCGTATCCCAGCGGTACAAGATGCGATCAAAAAAGAAACTGGTCAAGATCCTCACAAAGGTGTAAACCCTGATGAAGTAGTTGCACTTGGTGCAGCAATTCAAGGTGGCGTATTAACTGGTGATGTAAAAGACGTTGTATTACTAGACGTAACGCCTTTATCACTAGGTATCGAAACAATGGGTGGCGTATTTACAAAGCTAATTGAGCGTAATACGACGATTCCAACAAGTAAATCACAAGTATTCTCAACGGCTGCAGATAGCCAAACAGCTGTAGATATTCATGTTCTTCAAGGTGAGCGTCCAATGTCTGCGGACAACAAAACTCTAGGTCGTTTCCAGTTAACTGATATTCCACCTGCGCCACGCGGAGTACCTCAAATCGAAGTATCATTCGATATTGACAAAAACGGTATCGTAAACGTTCGTGCAAAAGATTTAGGTACAAACAAAGAGCAAGCTATTACAATTAAATCTTCAACAGGTTTATCAGATGACGAAATCGACCGCATGGTAAAAGAAGCGGAAGAAAACGCAGATGCTGATAAGCAACGTAAAGAAGAAGTGGAACTACGCAATGAAGCAGATCAATTAGTGTTTACAACTGAAAAAACACTAAAAGATCTTGAAGGAAAAGTAGAAGAAGCTGAAGTAACAAAAGCTAACGAAGCAAAAGATGCTTTAAAAGCAGCGATTGAAAAGAATGACCTTGAAGAAATCAAAGCGAAAAAAGATGAACTTCAAGAAATCGTTCAAGCGTTAACTGTAAAATTGTATGAGCAAGCTCAACAAGCTCAGCAAGCAGGTGAACAAGGCGCTCAAAATGATGATGTTGTAGATGCAGAGTTTGAAGAAGTAAACGACGACAAAAAATAATGCATCTTGACGACTAACGTGAATGACGCCATGGTGCGATTCACATCTTTTTAAAAAGTCAAAGTCAAGCTTATTTCTTGGCTTTGACTTTTTTAACGTGGAAAAGCGAAAGGGAAAGTTTTTCACTTGGCTCTCTGCGTGCACGGGAGCAATAGAAAGTAACTTTTATGTTGCTATGGAATTATTAATAATGATACAATTACGTTTATGTGAAACGATTCGGGAGTGAGTATTGATGAGTAAGCGAGATTACTATGAAGTACTCGGTATCAGTAAGAGCGCTACAAAAGATGAAATAAAAAAAGCATACCGCAAGCTTTCTAAACAATATCATCCAGATATTAACAAAGCGGAAGATGCTGCTGACAAATTTAAAGAAGTAAAAGAAGCATATGAAGTATTGAGTGATGACCAAAAAAAAGCACAATACGATCAATTTGGTCATACTGATCCAAATCAAGGCTTTGGCGGCTTTGGTGGAGGCGGCTCAGACTTTGGCGGCTTCGGCTTTGAAGATATTTTCAGCTCGATCTTTGGTGGTGGTGGTCGCAGACGTGACCCTAATGCTCCGAGACAAGGTGCCGATTTACAATACACGATGACACTTTCTTTTGAAGAAGCTGTTTTCGGAAAAGAAACAACAATTGAAATTCCACGTGAAGAAACGTGTGAAACATGTCACGGTTCAGGTGCAAAACCTGGAACAAAAGTCGATACATGTTCGCACTGTAATGGTTCAGGTCAGTTAAACGTTGAACAAAACACGCCGTTTGGCCGCGTGGTAAATCGACGTGCATGTCATCATTGTAATGGTACGGGAAAAATCATTAAAGACAAATGTGCAACGTGCCACGGTGACGGTAAAGTAACAAAACGACGTAAGATTAATGTTAAAATTCCAGCTGGTGTAGATGATGGTCAACAGCTGCGCGTAAGTGCTCAAGGAGAACCAGGGGTAAATGGTGGTCCTCCGGGAGATTTATACGTAGTGTTCCACGTGCGCACTCATGAATTCTTTGAACGTGATGGAGACGATATCTACTGCGAAATGCCTTTAACGTTTGCTCAGGCAGCGCTAGGTGATGAAGTAGAAGTACCAACTCTACACGGCAAGGTGAAGCTGAAGATTCCTGCTGGTACACAAACGGGAACGAAATTCCGTTTAAAAGGAAAAGGTGTGGCAAACGTACGAGGATATGGTCAAGGAGATCAGCATATTCACGTTCGAGTTGTAACTCCAACAAAAATATCAGAAAAACAAAAACAATTATTGCGTGAGTTCGCTGAACTGAGCGGTCAAGAAGCCGTTGATGAGCAGCATGATTCCTTTTTTGCAAAAGTAAAACGAGCAATTAAAGGAGAATAATTGTCTTTCATAGTAAACAGAGACAGGTTGGTAAAGGTACTTTGCCAACCTGTCATCTGTCATGTTCATATTTAAAATCCTATATTACTGAAGGCAGAAAGGATGAAGTTGGTAGCAATGAAATGGTCTGAAATTTGTATTCATACAGCGCAAGAAGCAATTGAACCCATCTCTCATATTTTACATGAATCAGGAGCTAGCGGGGTAGTCATTGAAGATCCTGCTGATTTAGTGAAAGACAGAGATACAACTTTTGGTGAAATCTACGATTTAAACGTAGAAGACTACCCAGAAGAAGGTGTAGTGATTAAAGCATATCTTCCAGTTAACAGCTTTTTAGCAGAAACTGTGGATGGTATCAAAAAAGAAATTAATGGACTGCTTGTTTACGACTTTGATTTAGGAGCTAACAAAGTTACGATCAGTGAAGTGAACGAGGAAGAGTGGGCCACTGCTTGGAAAAAATATTATCATCCCGTGAAAATTTCAGAGCGTTTTACGATTGTACCAACTTGGGAAAACTATGAAAAAGTAAGCACAGATGAATTGATTATCGAGCTTGATCCCGGAATGGCTTTTGGGACAGGTACGCATCCAACAACGGTTATGTCTCTTCAAGCATTGGAAAGAACAGTGAAAGCAGGAGATAGTGTTATTGACGTGGGTACAGGTTCAGGAGTGCTAAGCATTGGCGCAGCTCTGTTAGGAGCAAGTAATGTACAAGCTCTAGACCTTGATGAAGTAGCCGTGCGTTCTGCTCGCGAAAATATTGAACTGAATCAAGTTGGGAACGTCGTAACAGTAGGTCAAAACAACTTATTGCAAGGTATAGAAGGACCGGTTGACATTGTTGTGGCGAATATTCTAGCTGAAGTAATCGTTCGTTTTGTAGACGATGCTGCAAAGGTATTAAAGCCAGGAGGCATGTTCATTACATCAGGTATTATTAGTGCGAAAAAAGAAGATGTCAAAAAAGCGTTAACGGGAGCGGGCTTTGTTATTCAAGAAGTAACGCTTATGGAAGACTGGGTAGCAATTATTGCGCAAAAACAAGCTTAACAAGTGAGAAGGTGTCAAGATGCAACGTTATTTTCTGCCAAATGATCAATTTCAAGAGCAAAGTGTCATAGTGACACAAGATGATGCCCATCATATCTCACGCGTCATGAGAATGAATGAAGGATCACAGTTTATTGCCTGTAATGAAAAGGGGCAAGCTGCTTTGTGTGAAATTGAAAATATTTCCGCTAACGAAGTGAAAGCATCTATTATAGAATGGATAAGCGAAGAAAAAGAGCTTCCAGTCCATGTTACAATTGTGAACGGTCTGCCTAAAGGGGATAAGCTCGAGCTTATTATCCAAAAAGGGACAGAACTTGGGGCGTATAAGTTTATCCCTTTTATTGCGGCTCGTTCAGTTGTTAAATGGGATGATAAAAAGAGTCAAAAAAAAGTAGATCGCTGGAACAAGATTGCTAAAGAGGCTGCAGAACAATCTCATCGTACGATTGTACCAGCAGTAGAAGCCCCAATTTCTTTTAAAAAACTAGTAGAAATTAGCGGTGACTATACTCATAAAGTTGTAGCCTATGAAGAAAGAGCAAAGCAAGGAGAAACATCTCATCTGCACGCTGTTCTTTCGGCTTTAAAACCCGGCCATTCCGTGCTTGTGGTTGTAGGCCCCGAGGGTGGTTTGACCGAGCAGGAAGTAGAAGTATTAGAAGAAAATGAATTTACAATAAGCGGATTTGGTCCGCGAATTTTACGAGCAGAAACAGCTCCTTTATATGCGCTGTCTGCTATATCTTATCAAACTGAGTTAATGAGGTGACGATTATGTCAACAGTTGCTTTTCACACGCTAGGGTGTAAAGTAAATCACTATGAAACAGAAGCAATTTGGCAATTGTTCAAAGGCCAAGGCTATGAGCGTGTTGAATATGAACAAACTGCCGATGTATATGTAATTAATACATGTACGGTAACAAATACAGGAGATAAAAAAAGCCGTCAAGTTATTCGCAGAGCTGTGCGGAAAAATCCAGATGCGGTTATTTGTGTAACTGGGTGTTATGCTCAAACTTCGCCAGCTGAAATTATGGCCATTCCTGGTGTTGATATCGTAGTAGGTACACAAGATCGCGTTAAGATGCTTGATTATATTGAACAATTTAAAAAAGAGCGTCAGCCGATTAACGGCGTAGGAAACATTATGAAAACACGCGTATATGAAGAGCTAGATGTACCGGCTTTTACAGACCGTACGCGTGCTTCGTTAAAGATTCAAGAAGGCTGTAACAACTTTTGTACATTCTGTATTATTCCATGGGCGCGCGGTTTAATGCGATCTCGTGATCCTAAAGAAGTAGTAGCACAAGCACAGCAGCTAGTGGATGCGGGCTATAAAGAAATCGTGTTAACAGGTATTCACACTGGCGGATACGGAGAAGACATGAAAGATTACAATCTTGCCCAGCTTCTTCGTGATTTAGAGTCTCAAGTAAAAGGATTAAAACGCATTCGTATTTCGTCAATTGAAGCAAGTCAAATTACGGACGAAGTGATTGAGGTACTAGATCAATCAGAAATGGTTGTACGTCATTTGCATATTCCTCTTCAATCAGGTTCAAATACGGTATTGAAGCGCATGCGTCGTAAGTATACAATGGAGTTCTTTGGTGAGCGCTTAAACCGTCTGAAAGAAGCTCTTCCTGGATTAGCGATTACATCAGATGTTATTGTTGGTTTCCCAGGTGAAACAGAAGAAGAGTTTATGGAGACGTATAACTTTATTAAAGAGCACGGTTTTTCAGAGCTTCATGTATTCCCGTATTCTAAACGTACAGGTACGCCAGCGGCTCGTATGACCGACCAAATTGATGAAGAAGTAAAAAATCAACGTGTGCATCGTTTAATCGAACTTTCAAATCAATTGGCAAAAGAATATGCTTCAACGTTTGAAGGAGAAGTACTAGAAGTAATTCCGGAAGAAAAATATAAAGAAGATCCTGAAAGTGGTTTATATGTAGGGTATACTGATAACTACTTAAAGGTTGTGTTTAAAGCGTCTGAAGAAATGGTTGGAAAGCTTGTAAAAGTGAAAATTTCAAAAGCTGGATATCCTTATAATGAAGGTGAGTTTGTTCGCCTGCTAGATGAGGTTCATCTTCAAGATCAGGTGAAAATGAGCTCATAACACTTATTGGAAAGCTGCGTGTATACGCAGCTTTTTTCATACGTGTAAAAAAGCTGAACGAGTAATGTTTTATCAAGAAAGTTCATAAAATAAAGGGGTAATAACTGCATTACTTTATGTAAAGCGGTTGACCTTAAGGAATCATTATATTATAATTGCAAAAGACATGTCTAACATGTCATTTCATTATGATGTTAGTGGTTTTGTTCGGAGGGAGGGAATTAGAATGTCAAGAACAGTTGTTCGTAAAAACGAATCGCTTGAAGATGCTCTTCGTCGCTTCAAACGTTCAGTTTCAAAAACTGGTACGTTACAAGAAGCAAGAAAGCGCGAATTCTATGAAAAGCCTAGCGTAAAGCGTAAGAAGAAATCTGAAGCTGCTAGAAAACGCAAGTTCTAATAAGAGGGTGGATTTATGAGTCTTCTCGAGCGTTTAAATAGTGATATGAAACAAGCGATGAAAAACAAAGAGAAAGAGAAGCTTGGGGTCATTCGTATGGTCAAAGCATCTCTTCAAAACGAAGCCATTAAGTTAGGAACCGACCTAACTGAAGCAGACGAGTTGACGGTTATTTCTCGCGAATTCAAACAACGTAAAGACTCCCTCCATGAATTTGAGAAAGCAGGTCGTCAAGATCTTGTTGATAAAATTCATTCTGAATTAGCGGTTTTAGAAGTTTACGCTCCTAAACAGCTAACTGAAGAAGAGTTATCTGAAATTATTAAAACGACGATTGAAGAAACGCAGTCTTCCTCTAAAGCTGATATGGGGAAAGTTATGGGAGCGCTTATGCCGAAAGTAAAAGGCAAAGCGGATGGCTCTCTTGTTAATAAGCTTGTCCTTCAACACTTATCATAAAAAACACCTTACCTTGTGTAAGGTGTTTTTTATATGGATAATAACCGAACGTATGTTTTGTTTTTCTTGTGCAAAGAATAACATAGATAAATTTTAAAAAATTTGAAACTATTGTTAAAGTTATTCGTATATACAGATACATGCTCATACTATCTATGGAAGGAGGGAAGTGTATTCGGTGAAAACCTTATTTTCTTTCATGTGCTTTCTTATCTTAGCCACTGGGTTATTCCCCACTATTAGCACCGCTGACGTGAAGCGTGTACACGTTATTCCTGTCAATAAAACGGTAGAAAATGGACTGCTTTCTTTTCTAAACAGATCCATTGAAGATGCGGAAAATGACGGTGCAGATTTGATTATATTGGACATAGATACTCCTGGAGGAGCTGTAGATGCAGCTTCTGAAATAGCTAAAAGCTTAACCTCAACACCTATTCCTACCGCTGCTTTTGTCGATAAAAAAGCATTATCAGCCGGAGCGTATATTGCACTTAACGCCGATCAAATTTATATGACACCCGGTTCTACAATGGGATCGGCAGCTGTGATTGACCAACAGGGAAATGCCGCAGGAAAAAAAGCTCAGTCCTACTGGTTATCGGCTATGAAGAGCGCAGCAGAACAAAATAACCGAAACCCTAAATATGCAGAAGCGATGGCAAATACCAAGATGGTAATACCTGAGCTCAACTTAAAAGGAAACGAATTGCTGACGCTCACTCCGAAGCAAGCCGAGCAAGTTGGTTATTCAGAAGGGACTGTAAAAAATTTAGACGATCTCCTAAGCGTACTTGGCTATGAAGATGCTAAACTGACGTATGCGAAAATGAGTGTAAGTGAACAAATTGCTCGTTTTCTTACCCATCCGCTTGTTGTTCCCATTTTATTATCTATTGGTGCTTTAGGAATTGTAATTGAATTGTTTACGCCTTCATTTGGTATTGCGGGCTCTATTGGAATAGCTTCACTTCTTTTATTTTTTTATGGTCATATGGTAGCAGGATTAGCTGGCATGGAAGCGCTCGTTTTATTTATAGCAGGAATTATATTGCTTCTGTTAGAGATTGTAGTACCAGGCGGAGTTTTAGGACTACTAGGACTTGGAGCTATCATTTTAAGTTTTTTTATGTCAACAGATAATAATGTCGAAATGGGAATTTCTCTTGTAATTGCAATAGTGGTGGCACTGGGAGGTGCGTTTGTGATGATGAAATTTTTTAAAAGAAAGCTTACACCTTTCAAAAAAATGGTGCTTAATGATTCACTTAATACTGAATCTGGCTATGTGTCGAATCAAAATCGTTATGAATTAATAGGAAAACAAGGTAAAACAACAACACCGCTGCGTCCTTCAGGTACCGTGCTCATCGATGAAGAGTATGTGGATGTAGTCACTGAAGGCGGATATTTAGACAAAGATGTGTTAGTAAATATTATAAAAGTAGAGGGATCAAGGGTTGTGGTGCGGAAGCTTACAGAGCCTTTGAAAAAGGAGGATCTTAATTAATGGAAGTAGGTAGCGTATTGTTTTTTGTAGTTATTGGTCTAGCAATTATTGCTTTAGCTGTTTTTTTCACTTTTGTACCGATTATGCTATGGATTTCAGCATTAGCAGCAGGCGTTCGTATTAGTATTTTCACACTGGTCGGAATGAGACTTCGTCGAGTGATACCATCTCGCGTTGTGAACCCGTTAATTAAAGCAAGTAAAGCAGGTTTAGGCATTACCATTAATCAATTAGAAAGCCACTATTTAGCAGGCGGTAACGTTGATCGCGTGGTAAATGCGTTGATTGCAGCGCACCGAGCAAATATTGAGTTAACATTTGAGCGCGGAGCAGCGATCGACTTAGCGGGCCGTGATGTGCTAGAAGCTGTACAAATGAGCGTTAATCCAAAAGTTATTGAAACACCTTTTATTGCAGGGGTGGCTATGGATGGAATCGAAGTCAAAGCAAAAGCCCGAATTACCGTTCGTGCAAACATTGATCGACTAGTAGGGGGAGCTGGAGAAGAAACGATTATTGCCCGTGTTGGCGAGGGGATTGTTTCTACAATCGGTTCGCAAAAAGATCACAAAAAAGTATTGGAAAATCCTGATATGATTTCTCAAACGGTGTTAGGAAAAGGGTTGGATTCAGGAACAGCGTTTGAAATTTTATCCATTGATATTGCTGACATCGATATTGGTAAAAATATTGGGGCAGTTCTTCAAACAGACCAAGCGGAAGCAGATAAAAATATTGCACAAGCAAAAGCCGAAGAACGTCGTGCCATGGCCGTTGCTCAAGAACAAGAAATGCGTGCAAAAGTAGAAGAAATGCGTGCAAAAGTAGTAGAAGCAGAAGCAGAAGTGCCGTTAGCGATGGCAGAAGCACTGCGCTCTGGCAATATTGGCGTCATGGATTATATGAACATTCAAAACTTGACTGCTGATACGGATATGCGTGATTCAATTGGAAAAATGTCTAAAGAAGACGATGAGAAATAATGAATGAGCTTAACAAGGAGGTTTTCTCCTAATGAATATCGTTGAAACGCTTATTAAACTAATTATTAATAATGCTTTCATTTTTGTCATCATTGGAGGGATTATTTTTAACGTTGTGCAGCGTTTTATGGCTCAGTCAAAAGAGGAAGAACAGCAGCGTTCTAAAAGAGCTCCTATGCCTCCTGTAAACAATCCTTCAAGGCGGGAAAGACCTAGATATCGACCTGTCAAAGAAGAGCCAAAAACAGCTCGTATGGAGCCGGAAACTGTTCCTTCAGCAGAAACAAATCCTTTGCAAGAAAAATTGGAAGAGCTAAAAAATCGTCCGTATCATGAACCGTCTATTCAAAAGAAAATCACGGTTGACAAACCAAAAATCACGGGTGAGAAAAACGTTTTCAAGCCCATTTCTCGTAAAGAAGCTGTTCAAGGAGTGGTATGGTCCGAAATTCTAGGGCCGCCAAAATCGAAACAACGTAAATATAAACGATAAATAGATGTGATACATTAACCCCCTTTCTCATAAACATGAGATGAAAGGGGGTTCTTTTTATGAGCAAAAAGTGGAGACACCAAATGAAAAGATGGATGACAAAAACAATGGAACTACCCGCTGATGTATTAATGGATCTTCCCCGTATTACGTTAGTTGGACAAATACACATTTATATTGAAAACCATAAAGGTTTATTAGCCTTTTCTGATACTGAAATACGCGTGTTACTAAAACAGGGACAAATGTTAATTCGAGGTGAAGGACTGGTCATTAAAGTAATACTGCCAGAAGAACTGGTTTTAGAAGGTAAAATCAATCAAGTTCTTTATTTAGAACAATAACACAAGGAGGAAAAAAATGAAGAATGGATGGACAAACTTTGTTATTGGTACCGTACGTATTCGAATTGTTGGAAAAGGAATTGAACGTTTCTTAAATAATTGTGTGAGACAACAGATTATGATTTCGAATGTCCATAAAGTTGACGGTCAGCTAGCGACAGCAACGATATTATTGAAAGATGTAAAGAAAATTCGTATACTAATTCGCAACGCAGATTGTAAAATTTACTTTATAAGAGGCAGAGGTTTTCCTTTTTTAACAAAACGAGTGATCAAAAATAGTGGATTTGCTTTAGGTTTTCTTTCTTTTTTTATTATTCTTGGTTTGCTTTCCAACATGGTGTGGAAAGTGGAAATTAGCGGTGCAGAACCACAAACAGAACATCAAATGACTAAGCAGCTCGCCAAAATAGGTGTAAAAAGAGGAGAGTTTCAATTTCTGTTAGAGAGTCCTGAAAAAATCCAGCGCTATTTAACGGATAATATGAACAATATTACCTGGGTGGGAGTAGAAGTGCGCGGCACTTCTTATCACTTCCAAGTGGTTGAAAAAAATGAGCCCAAGCCTCAGCAAAAAACACCTTACCAACATTTAATTGCTAAAAAGAAAGCCATTATTACGAATTTGTTTGTCGAAAAAGGACAACCTTTAGTCAAGGTTAATGATTTTGTCAATGAAGGCGAGGTCTTAGTTTCCGGTATTATTGGAAACGAAAAAAATAAAAAAGTAGTAGCTGCTAAAGGGAAAGTCTACGGTGAAACATGGTATAAGTCTGAGGTGGAAGTGCCTTTAAAAACTGATTTTCAGGTATTAACGGGTAATGGATATACGAAGCACTATTTAGATTTTCAAGCTTTTAAAATGCCTCTTTGGGCTTTTAACAAAGAAAAATACAGCTCAAAGGTGACAGAAAAAGTGGAGCATCCACTCTATTTTTTAAAATGGAAGTTACCTCTGTCGTATGAGAAAGTTGCTGTACGAGAAGAACAGAACTCGCAGCGCGTCTATTCTAAACAAGAGGCGGTGGAAAAAGCTTTGGAAATCGGTCGAAAAAAATTACTATCAACTTTAGGTGAGGATGCTAAAATAAAAGGTGAAAAAGTTTTGCACCAAGAACAGGACAATGGTAAAGTTAGATTATCAATACATTACCAAGTTATAGAAAATATTGCGAACACTCAACCAATTATTCAAGGAGATTGATGAATGTCAGAACAGCTAGTAACAATTAACGTACAACTTGATGATTCAAACGAAGCCATTTCATTATTTGGCGTACAAGATGCGAATTTAAAGCGAATTGAAGAAGAAATGCAGGTCTCTATCATTTCAAGAGGTGAGACTGTTGTAGTCTCCGGAAGTACAGAAAATGTTCAGCTAGTGGAAGAAATGCTTAAAAAGTTACTGAACATTATCCGAAAAAATATTTCCATATCTGAACGAGATGTTGTATATGCGATTCAATTAGCTAAGAAAAATTCTCTCGAGTTTTTTGAAGATGTATATGAAGAAGAGATTGGTAAAAATGTAAAAGGTAAGACTATTCGTGTTAAGACATTAGGACAAAGTCAATACATTTCGGCTATTAAGAAAAATGATTTGGTATTTGGAATTGGGCCTGCTGGTACCGGTAAAACGTATTTAGCCGTTGTCATGGCCGTTAATGCTCTTAAAAATGGTCACGTGCAGCGTATTATTTTAACACGTCCTGCTGTTGAAGCAGGTGAAAGTCTTGGCTTCTTGCCAGGAGATCTGAAAGAAAAAGTAGATCCGTACTTGCGGCCTCTGTACGATGCATTACATGATGTATTAGGAACAGAACATACGCAGCGCCTAATCGAACGCGGAGTTATTGAAATAGCACCCCTTGCTTATATGCGAGGTCGTACACTAGATGATGCGTTTGTTATCTTAGACGAAGCGCAAAACACCACGATGGCGCAAATGAAGATGTTTTTAACACGACTAGGATTTGGGTCTAAAATGGTGATTACAGGAGATATTTCACAAATTGATTTACCAAAAGGAGCTCAGTCTGGTCTAGCGGCTGTCTCGAAAATCCTGACCAATGTTAAAGGTATTTCGTTTATTCATCTAGAACAGTCAGATGTTGTGCGCCATCCACTTGTGGGACGCATCGTTCAAGCGTACGAACAAGCTGACCAAAAGACCCTTTCTTAATAGGGTCTATTTTTTGTAAAAGGGGGTACGTTTGTGTCAACGTTTCGGATAATCAAGCAAACAATGGCACAGATCGAGCGATTACGGTTAATTCAAATTGGGTTATATGCCTTGTTAGGTGTAATGATGTTTGCGTCTATGTATAGCAATGTAAAGCCGCAGGAATTAGATCTCAGATTACTATCTATTTCCCCGCAAACCATTTACTCACCCGTTACCATTGAAGATAAAGAGAGCACAGAGAAAAAACGGGCAGAGGCAGAACAAGCCGTTGAAGATGTGTATACACAAAAAACAGAATACGCACAGAACCAAGTCGATCTTGTTGCATCTATTTTTGATGCGATGATGGAAGTTAATACAGAATATGAAAAAGAAGATCATGAAGATGACAGTATCGATGCCGTATTAAAAACCAAACAAAAAATGCTAGAGGACAAGCTTCCTGAAGACATTCAAAAAAACTTGCCAAAAGATACCATTAAGCAGCTGCTTCAGTCTTCTAACAGTGATTTATCGATTGCGAAAGATGCTGTAGTCACGGCCGTTCATCATGTGATGAAAGATCAAGTGAAGATTAGCGATGTAGAAGAGAAAAAAGATCAAGTAGAAAGTCAGCTTGTTTACACCAATGTCAGCAATTCTCTAAAGGATTCAATGAACGCAATTGCTAAATTCGCTATCATTCCAAACGTGATTTATGATCCACAAAAAACAGCTGAAAACCGTCAAGCAGCTGTGGAAAAAGTGGAGCCTGTCCGAATCAAACAAGGCCAGATTATTGTAGAAGAAAATCAGCTTATTAATCCTGATATATATCGTCAGCTCCAGCTCGCGGGATTGTTGAATAATAAGGGATCTATTCAGCCTTTTGCGGGGTTAGCTTTGCTGATTGTAATGATGATAGCGGGCCTCATTTACTATTTGCGTGAATTTCACACCAAGACATATCAGCCCTTGCTGTTGTATGTATTGGTAGCAGCCATTACGATTGGCCTCATGAAAATCTTAAGCTTGTTTCAGCAAATTGATTTATCAGAAATTGGTTTCTTAGCTCCTGTTGCGGTGGGAGGTTTGCTGATTCGAATTTTAATGGATGAACGCATTGCTATTTTATCAAGCATTGTATTTGCTATTTGTGGAAGCATTATTTTTAATGGTGAATTGACAACCTCGTTTAATATGAACATTGGGATCTACTTTTTAATTAGCAATATTGCTGCTATTTTATTTTTAAGCAGGCAGCACAGACGTTCACGGATTTTGCAGGCAGGTCTATTTGTGGCTATGGTAAACGTAATTATCAGCTTTGCTATTATTTTTATTAAAAATGGCCAAATCGGCACTGTAGAGCTTGGCTATTACAGCATGATGTCAATTGCATCTGGTGTTATTGCTTCCGTTTTAACTATAGGTTTGCTGCCGTTTTTTGAAAGTGGATTTGGCATTTTATCTACGATAAAGCTGATTGAATTATCGAGTCCTACTCATCCGCTATTACGCAAAATCTTAACCGAAACACCTGGAACATACCATCACAGCGTAATGGTGGCAAACTTATCTGAAGCGGCGTGCGAAACGATAGGAGCTAACGGTTTATTAGCGAGAGTCGGGGCTTATTACCACGATATTGGTAAAACGAAGCGACCGCAGTATTTTATTGAAAATCAAATGAATATTACTAATCCGCATGATAAACTAAGTCCTAAGACTAGTAAAAATATTATAATCGCACATGCTACAGATGGAGCTACCATTTTGCGGAATCACAAGTTTCCAAAAGAGATTGTAGATATTGCAGAGCAGCATCACGGAACAACTCTTCTTAAGTTTTTCTATCATAAGGCACTTGAACAAACAGAAGAAAAAATTGATGAAAAAGAATATCGCTATCCTGGACCAAAGCCTCAGTCGAAAGAAGCAGCGGTTATTTGCATAGCTGATAGTGTAGAAGCAGCCGTAAGGTCAATGTCCAATCCCACTCCGGAAAAAATTGAGAACTTGGTTCGAAATATTATTAAAGATCGCTTGCAGGATGAACAGCTTAGCGAGTGTAACGTAACGCTCAAAGAGCTAGAGTTAATTCGTCAAGCACTATGTGAAACTTTAAATGGGATTTTTCATTCCCGAATCGAATATCCAGAGATAAAAAAAGAGAAGGTGAAGGTATGAGTTTAGTTATTGATTTTATTGATGAAACAAACGAAGTAAGTGAAGAACAGCAAAAAGAGCTTGAAAAGCTGCTTGAAGCCGCTGCTATATATGAAAATCTGCAAGAGGATGCAGAAGTATCCGTTACATTTGTGGATAATGATCGAATTCAAGAAATCAATCATCAATACCGCCATAAAAATCAGCCAACGGATGTAATATCGTTTGCGCTAGAAGAAATGGGCGAAGATGAAATGCAAATTATCGGAGATGAGATGCCAAGAGTCCTAGGGGACATTGTCATTTCGATTCCAAAAGCTCATGAGCAAGCAGAAGAATACAATCACTCGTTTATGAGAGAGCTAGGATTCTTAACGGTTCACGGTTTCTTGCACTTGCTTGGATATGACCATGAAACATCAGAAGATGAAAAAGAGATGTTTACACGTCAAAAAGATATTTTAGAACAATATGGACTCTCGCGATAAAAAAGGGATAGCTAAAGTTGTCAGTAGCTTTGGCTATGCAATAGAAGGGTTTATTTATGTTTGTAAAACACAGAGAAATATGCAAATTCACGTAGCAGCTTCTTTCATCGTCCTTTTCTTAGGCGCCGTGCTGTCAATTACAGCTGGTGAATGGACGGTTGTGCTGCTTCTGATTGCAGGCATGTTCAGCTTGGAGTTAATGAATACAGCGGTTGAAAAAGTTGTCGATTTAGTTTCTCCTGAATATCACATACTAGCAAAACACGCAAAAGATGCAGCCGCAGCCGCGGTGTTGGTCTATGCGTGTTTTGCTGTCCTTATAGGAGGAATTATTTTCTTAAAGTATTTGTTTTAAAAAGGATTCTTTTTGGTTCTTTACACCCCCGTGGTATAATAAAAAAGGACAAGTTAAAAGACATGTAGAAGCGCAAAAGGAGAGCGGATAAATGGATAAGACCGGACTGATTGATGAGGCGAAAAAAGCTCGTGAAATGGCTTATGTACCGTATTCAAAATTTAAAGTTGGTGCAGCTTTATTGACGAAGGATGGAAAGGTTTATCGCGGCTGCAATATTGAAAATGCAGCTTATAGCATGTGCAATTGTGCTGAGCGTACGGCTTTATTTAAAGCCTATTCAGAAGGAGATAAAGAGTATGCAGCACTTGCTGTAGTAGCTGATACTGATCGTCCTGTTTCTCCGTGTGGAGCATGCAGACAAGTAATCTCTGAGCTTTGTCCAAAAGAAATGAAAGTTATATTAACCAATTTAAAAAATGACATACAAGAATTAACTGTGGAAGAATTACTTCCAGGAGCATTTTCATCGGAGGATTTACATGAGTAATAATGAATTTAAGTCAGGTTTTGTTTCAATTATTGGAAGACCAAACGTAGGGAAATCAACTTTTTTGAACCGAGTAATTGGTCAAAAGATCGCGATTATGAGTGACAAACCGCAAACAACTAGAAATAAAATTCAGGGTGTGTACACGGAAGATCAGGCGCAGATTGTGTTTATTGATACACCAGGAATTCATAAACCAAAGCATAAATTAGGCGACTTTATGATGAAGGTAGCGCAAAATACGCTTAAAGAAGTAGATTTAATTTTATTTATGATTAACGCAACAGAAGGCTTAGGTCGAGGCGATGAATTTATTATCGAGCGTTTAAAGGACACAAAAACGCCTGTTTTCCTTGTGATTAATAAAATTGATGAAATTCATCCAGACGAATTGTTTTCAATTATCACGAATTATAAAGACTTATATCCTTTTGCTGAAATTGTGCCAATTTCAGCTTTACAAGGAAATAACGTGGAGCGTTTGCTTGATCAAATTAAGCAGCGATTGCCGGAAGGTCCGCAATATTATCCGGCAGATCAAGTAACTGATCACCCGGAGCGCTTTATTATTACGGAATTAATTCGTGAAAAAGTACTGCATGCAACGAGGGAAGAAATACCTCATTCTATTGCCGTTGTGATGGATTCTATGCAAAGACGAGATAATGGTGCTGTTTACGTGGGCGCTACAATTATCGTCGAAAGAGATTCACAAAAAGGCATCGTAATTGGAAAGCAAGGAAAGATGTTAAAAGAGGTAGGAAGAAAAGCAAGAGCAGACATTGAAGCCCTTTTAGGTTCAAAAGTATTTTTAGAACTATGGGTAAAAGTGCAAAAAGATTGGCGAAACCGAGCGTCGCATCTCCGTGACTTTGGATTTAGAGAAGACGAATATTAATCATTTGAGTTCTTGTTTGCGTCGATTTATATCTCTTCATAAAAGAAGGTAATTTGTAAAAAATTGTGTTACATGATTTTACGTCGGAAGGCTATTCTAAACATAAGGAATTGAAATATGTATCTGATCTTTATGGTTAGAAAGGTGGGAGTTCTATGTTGAATTTTACTTGGAACATTTTTTCACAAACAGGTAGCATTGATACTTATCTCATTTTTAAGGAACTTGAAAATGAAGTGAAAGAAAGACCCGAAACATATGAGGACAACAGCGAAAGTCTCAATTCTCCCTTGTCTTAGCCTTCTGTAAGATGGCGGTGATGATGATTGTTTAAAAAGTGTGAAGGAATTGTGATTCGAACGAATGATTACGGTGAATCAAATAAAATTGTCACCATTTATTCACGTGAACTCGGAAAAGTGGGTCTCATGGCAAGAGGGGCAAAAAAGCCCAGTAGTCGCTTAGCTTCCGTCACACAATTATTTACGTATGGATACTTTTTTATACAAGCAGGTTCAGGAATGGGTACTCTCCATCAAGGAGAAGTTATCTCATCTATGAGAAGCATACGCGAAGATATCTTCACAACAGCGTATGCTTCTTATATTCTTGAATTAACGGATAAAGCTACTGAGAACAATAAGCCAAATCCATTTCTATTTGAACTGCTGCACCAAACCATTCATTATATGAACGAAGAGTATGATGCAGAGATCTTAACATTTATTTATGAAATGAAAATGTTAAACGTTCTAGGTCTTCATCCTACATTAAATGAATGTGCAGTCTGCCACCAAGGTGAAGGAACTTTTCATTTTTCCATTCGAGAAGGTGGGTTTATTTGTCATCGATGCTTAGAAAAAGATCCTTATCATTTGAAAATTAGTCCGATGACGGTTAAACTATTAAGGCTATTTTATTACATTGATTTAAAGCGGTTAGGTTCTATTTCTGTTAAGCCCGAAACAAAAAAACAATTAAAGTTCGTAATTGATCAATATTACGAAGAATATTCAGGATTGTTTTTAAAAACAAAGCGGTTTTTGAATCAGATGGAGTCTTTAAAACAATCGCTCTCTGATGAGAAGTAGAAAAGATAATCAGTGATATGCAAGGAATTGCTGTCGCTAGGGTGCCTCGTAGTGTGTAGGGGACACCCTTTTTACTGTGGAGCGAAGGGGTAGCTTCGCTTATTGTAAGCGTAATGCCTGCTTTTTTTGAGAAGCCGTGGTAAAATAAACGGCATTCTAAAAAGATAAAATGCTAAAATTAATAAGTTATAGCTTTTACTTTTGCTTAAAAAGTATATAATGTTTTATAAATAGTATGTCACATTTAATGATTAGGTGGTGAGTACAATCGAACTGAACAAACGACAAGAACAAATTTTGCAAATTGTCAAAGACGAAGGCCCTATTACAGGTGAGCATATTGCAGATCAGCTTAGCCTTACGAGGGCAACGCTAAGACCGGACTTGGCTATTTTAACAATGGCCGGTTATTTAGAAGCGCGACCGCGCGTAGGTTACTTTTACACAGGTAAAACAGGAGCACAGCTTCTTACAGATAAAATAAAAAAAATACAGGTGCAAGAATATCAGTCTATCCCGGTAGTCGTGAACGAAAATGTGTCGGTATATGATGCTATTTGTACAATGTTTCTAGAAGACGTGGGGACCCTTTTTGTAGTGGATGAGAAATCCCAGCTAGTGGGAGTACTGTCGCGTAAAGATTTATTGCGCGCGAGTATCGGAAAGCAAGAGCTCACATCTATTCCTGTTCATATTATCATGACGAGAATGCCCAACATTACATATTGCTATCGCGAAGATTTGTTAATTGATATTGCTAAGATCTTAATTGAAAAACAGATTGATGCTATGCCCGTTATTAAAGAGGGAGACGGCAATTTTGAAGTGGTGGGACGCATTACCAAAACAAATATTACAAAATTACTAGTAGCATTAGCAAATGATGAAGTATTATAAGTGAAAAAGGATTAAAAGGGGATGCACAAAATATGAACAACCCATGTCTTTATGTCATTTCGGATTCTGTAGGTGAGACAGCTGAACTAGTTGTAAAGGCTGCATCAAGTCAGTTCAATATGACGGACTTTGTAATTAAAAGAGTACCTTACGTAGAGGACATCGCAACACTTTCAGAAGTGGTTTCAGTAGCGAAGATGAACAACGCTATTATTGGCTTTACGCTAGTAAAGCCCGAAATGAGAGAATTTTTAATTCAAGAAGCGTTCAAGAACGGTGTAGAGGTATTTGATATTATTGGACCTTTAATTGATAAAATTCAATCTTCTTATCAACTTTCTCCTCGCTATGAGCCAGGAATGGCTAGAAAATTAGACGAAGATTATTTTAAGAAAGTAGAAGCGATTGAATTTGCAGTGAAATATGATGATGGGCGTGATCCGAGAGGCATTCTTAGAGCGGATATCGTATTAATCGGAGTATCAAGAACATCTAAAACACCTCTTTCTCAATTTTTAGCACACAAGCGTTTGAAAGTAGCTAACGTTCCAATTGTACCTGAGGTAGATCCACCAGAAGAGCTGTTTCATGTATCACCTGAGAAGTGTATAGGGCTTACTATTAGTCCTGAAAAATTAAACGATATTCGTAAAGAGCGTTTAAAGTCTCTTGGACTAAACGATAAAGCAATTTATGCTAATATTGGCCGTATTAAAGAAGAACTTGAATTTTTCCAAGGGATTGTAGATAAGATTGGCTGTGAAGTGGTGGACGTATCCAACAGAGCCGTAGAAGAAACAGCTGGTATCATTCTCAATACCATCAAAAAGAAATAAACGATGGATCTCCTCTGTGCGTGACAGAAAGGAGATTGCTTGCTTATGTTTGTATGCTGTAAGCCTAAGAAAATATACCAAAGATGAATATGACAGAACTTTTAAAAACAAGTGACTTTGGTATAGAAAATATAGGTTGTTTATATTATAATAAAAAATTGTGATAAAAAAGAATAGTTTTAGGTTTAGACTTTGTTAAGAACGAATAAACTATTTATATAAAAGTCAAGTCAAAATCGAAAAAAGTATTCGACAAATGCCATCTACAGGAAATAACAAATTGTTAGAAGGAATCTCTGGAGGGATGTAGAATACAGAGTTATAGCAAAAGAAAAAGTAAAGTTTTTGTCGATGCTGATGCATGCCCTGTTAAAGCAGAAATCGTTGAACTTACACATACATATGACATCGAGCTTGTATTTGTTGCTTCATATGCTCACATGCAAACAAATCCTACACCAGGAAAATGGGTCTATGTGGATGCAGAAAAGGAAGCCGCAGATTTATATATTTTAAATCACGCAGTCAAGCAGGATATTGTCGTAACTCAAGATACTGGCTTAGCAAGCATGTTAGTAAGTCGAGGGGTTTACGCACTGTCTCCTCGTGGAAAGTACTATAATGACGACGAAATGAATACGGTGCTTTTCTTTCGCTATGTTTCTGCAAAAGAGCGACGGTCAGGCCGTCATACTAAAGGCCCAAAGGCATTTAGTGAAGAAGATCGTCAGCATTTCATTCAAGCTTTTGAAAAAATGTTGTCGAAACTTGCAGGAATTTAGCACTTAGTGAAGAATATTATATGAAATACGGAGCTGTTACTATGGCAAATCGAATTCCTGATGAAGTAATCGACCGTATTCGGCATTCAGTAGATATTGTCGACGTCATAAGCGATTATGTACAACTAAAAAAACAAGGGCGCAATTATTTTGGACTCTGTCCGTTTCATGGGGAAAGCACACCGTCTTTTTCAGTATCGCCTGATAAACAAATTTATCATTGCTTTGGATGCGGTGCAGGAGGGAATTCATTTTCATTCATAATGGAATTAGAAGGACTGTCCTTCACGGAAGCAGCTCAGCAGCTTGCTGAAAAAGGAGATATTCCTTTCGAACATGAGATACATCCTCATGAAGAAGATAATCAAAAGCCTAGCAATAAAATGATTGAAGCACACGAGCTTTTAAAGAAATTTTACCATCATTTATTGGTAAATACAAAAGAAGGCCAAGATGCTTATGATTATTTAATAAATCGAGGGTTTTCACGAGAAATTATCGATGAATTTGAGATAGGTTTTGCTTTAGATTCGTGGGAATTTGTAAGTAAGTTCTTAACAAAACGTGGGTTTAATCCGCAAGAGATGGAACATGCAGGTTTAATCATTAAACGCAACCAAGATGAAACGTACTTTGATCGTTTTCGTGATCGAATTATGTTTCCTATTGCTGACTTGCAAGGCAAAACAATTGCATTTTCAGGGCGCCTGCTAAAAGAGATAAAAGGGCAGCCTAAATATTTAAACAGTCCCGAAACTTCTATTTTTAACAAAAGTCGCACACTCTACAACTTTCACCGCGCTAAAAAACATATACGCAAAAATCAGCAGGTTATTTTATTTGAAGGATTTGCAGATGTTATTTCGGCTGTTAAAGCGGGTTGCCCGAACGCAATTGCAACAATGGGAACTGCCTTGACAGAAGAACAAGCCAAGATTATTCGCCGAAATGTAGAGTCCGTTATCATTTGCTACGATGCAGATTCTGCCGGAATTGAAGCAGCGCACAAAGCAACTGCTATCTTAACAAATGTGGGTTGTACCGTTAAGATTGCTGTGATGCCGGATGGTTATGACCCGGATGATTATATTAAAGAATACGGGGCAGAGAAGTTTCAAAATGATGTTATTAATAGCAGCTTGACCTTTATGGCATTTCAAATGAGGTATCTTCGCCGAAAACGAAATCTACAAAATGAATCTGAACGTATGCAATACATTGAAGACGTTTTGAAAGAAATAAGTCTCCTTACGAAAGCCGTAGAGCGAGATCATTATTTACGCCAATTGGCACAAGAGTTTTCCATTTCATTAGATGCGCTTAAAGAACAGCAGTATCAAGTGTATCGAACTGAAAAAAAGAAAAAGGATAATGATTCTCCAAATCGAAATAATATAAATAGACAACCAGTCGTAAAGAGAAGCTTATTACCGGCTTATCAAAATGCAGAACGTTTTTTGATTGCTCATATGTTGAAAGATAAGGATGTAGCATTTAGAATTCAAGACCGACTTCAAGGTCAGTTCAATGTCGAGGAACATCGTGCGCTTGTTCTATATTTGTATGCTTATTACGAGGAAGGACACGAGCCTAATCCGAGCGGATTTATCGAGCGGTTGCCCGAGTCTTCGTTGTCTAGTCTAGCTTCAGAATTGGCGATGATGTCAATCAATGATGAATTGTCGGAGCAAGCTTTGAATGATTATATCCAAACGATATTGATTTACCCACAAAGGGTAGCGATAGAAAAAAAAGAAGCAGAAAAGCAAGAAGCAGAGCGTCAAAAAGATTATTTAAAAGCTGCGACAATAGCAATGGAAATTTTACAGTTGAAAAAAACGTTAAAATAAACGATATTGCGTATTAGTCCCACTTTTAGAAGGTTTTCCTTAAAATTTTGGAAGGAGGGGATCTGATGGCTGAAAAATCAGCTCAATCAAAACAACTTGATTCAGATTTAACAATTGAACAAGTAAAAGATCAATTGACCGAAATCGGAAAAAAACGTGGTGTACTCACATACGAAGAAATTGCAGAGCGTATGTCTAACTTCGAAATTGAATCCGATCAAATGGATGAATATTATGAATACCTTGGAGAACAAGGTGTTGAAGTAATGAGTGAATCTGAAGCAAATGATGACGATGCCGATCCCGATATTCAAGAACTGTCAAAAGAAGAAGAGTTTGATTTAAATGATTTAAGTGTACCTCCTGGTGTGAAAATTAATGATCCAGTTCGTATGTACTTAAAAGAAATCGGACGCGTTGACCTATTGTCAGCAGAGGAAGAAATCAATTTAGCAAAACGTATTGAAGAAGGCGATGAAGAAGCGAAACGTCGTCTTGCTGAAGCAAACTTACGTCTTGTTGTAAGTATTGCAAAACGCTATGTTGGACGCGGTATGCTGTTTCTTGATTTAATTCAAGAAGGAAACATGGGTCTTATTAAAGCGGTAGAAAAATTCGATTATCGCAAAGGTTATAAATTCAGTACGTATGCGACATGGTGGATTCGTCAAGCTATTACTCGTGCAATTGCTGACCAAGCAAGAACGATTCGTATTCCCGTTCATATGGTTGAAACGATTAACAAGCTAATTCGTGTTCAACGTCAGCTTCTACAAGATTTAGGTCGCGAACCATCTCCTGAAGAAATTGCAGAAGATATGGACTTAACACCTGAAAAAGTTCGTGAAATCTTAAAAATTGCTCAAGAACCGGTTTCTCTTGAAACACCAATTGGTGAGGAAGATGATTCTCATTTAGGTGACTTCATTGAAGACCAGGATGCAACATCACCTTCTGAACATGCTGCATATGAATTATTAAAAGAGCAGTTAGAAGACGTCCTTGATACGTTAACAGATCGCGAAGAAAATGTTCTTAGACTCCGCTTTGGTCTGGACGATGGACGTACGCGTACGCTTGAAGAAGTAGGAAAAGTATTTGGCGTAACGCGTGAGCGTATTCGTCAAATTGAAGCTAAAGCGCTTCGTAAGCTTCGTCACCCTAGCCGAAGCAAACGTTTAAAAGATTTCTTAGAATAGATAAAAGCGTAAATAACGCTTATGAGATAGCTTCTTTCCTAGAGGAAAGGGGCTATCTATTTTTTTATGGAATAAATTTCATAAAAACGCATTTTGAAGAAGTATATTGATTTTTTTACCAACTTTTCTTCTTTCATATATTTTACTGAATTGTCCTTCGTTTTGCAAATGCTCCTTTGTATTCTTTTGTCACAGAGCGTAAGCTGTTCAAATTCCTTTTAAACATCCGAAAAATGGAATCGCTATCATTTTATTCATGCTTTGATTAGTACTCTTATATTATAACACGAAAAAATTAAAACGTTTTAAAAGTTGAGAAAATTTACAAAAATGAATTATAATTAAATAATGTAAGCGTATACATTTTTTTAGGGGGAATAAAAATGAATTTTGAATTAACCAATGAACAAAAGATGATTCAACGGACGCTGAGAGAGTTTTCAGAGGCGGAAGTAGCACCGAATGCACTAGAGCGCGATCGAAGTAAGCAATTTCCGCTTGATGTTTTTAAAAAGTTAAGTGAGCTTGGTGTAATGGGTCTTCCTTTTCCTGAAGAGTATGGAGGCGGAGGAGCAGATACGGTTAGTTTTGCTATTGTCGTAGAGGAATTAAGTAAAGCTTGTGGCTCTACAGGAATTACATACTCAGCTCATGTTTCGCTCGGGGGCGCACCTATTTATTTATTCGGAACAAAGGAGCAAAAAGAACAGTACCTACCTGCTTTATGCTCCGGGGAATCTTTTGGAGCGTTTGGTTTAACCGAACCGAACGCAGGAAGTGACGCGGGGGGCACGGAGACAGAAGCAGTGTTGAAGGATGGAACATTTAGGATTAATGGAAGTAAATGCTATATTACGAATGCCAGCTATGCAAAGTTTTTAGCTTTAACGGCTGTTACAAATCGTACAGAAGGGAAAAAAGAAATTTCAGCTATTATCGTGCCTACAGAAGCTCGAGGTTTTACTGTAATAGACAATTACGAGAAAATGGGTCTACATGCTTCAAATACAACTGAACTCGTTTTAGAGGATGTTGAAGTGCCTGAAGAGAATTTACTCGGTGTAAGAGGAGAAGGCTTTAAACAATTTCTAATGACGCTTGACGGAGGAAGAATTGGAATTGGCGCAATGGCCGTTGGAATCGCTCAAGCGGCTTATGAAAAAGCACTGTCATATGCGCAGGAAAGAAAGCAATTTGGGAAAGCTATTTCATCGTTTCAAGCGATTCAGTTTAAATTAGCTGATATGGCAATGAAAATTGAGTTAGCAAGAAATATGGTGTATAAAGCAGCGTGGTTAAAAGACCAAGGAAAGCCATTTACGAAAGAAGCTGCTATGTGTAAACTGTATGCTTCTGAAATTTGTATGGAAGTAGCCAGTCAAGCTGTTCAGATTCATGGAGGATACGGCTACATGAAGGAGTATCACGTGGAGCGGTATTTACGAGATGCCAAGCTTTTAGAAATTGGAGAAGGAACTTCAGAAATTCAGCGCTCGGTTATTGCAAGACAAATTGGCTGTTAAGATACGCAATAAGAAATTAGTTAATTATGTAAATAAAACCCTTTCACTTATGAGCATTTTCAAGTAAAATAAAAGTGCTTATACTATTTTGTTATTTCTAGGGATGGGAATACATAAAGGGGGTATAGTGAGTGAAGCGAAATCCGCTAATACCATTTTTATTAATTGCGGTAATTGGGATTGCTTTAATGTTAACGCTTTCGTTCAACGGATTGAACAATGCAAAAGAAATCGCGGCTGAAAAAGAAGGCGGTGGCGCGGAACAGCAGGCTTCAGCTAAACCAGAAGAAATTTATCAAAAAACTTGTATTGGTTGTCACGGTGATCAGTATCAAGGTGGAGTAGGTCCTTCGTTAAAAGGAATTGGGAAAAAAGTTTCTCAAGACGAAATTGCAGATATTGTTGTAAACGGTAAAGGAAACATGCCGGCCGGGCTGGTTCCTCCAGAAAAAGCGAAGGAAATGGCTAAATGGGTATCAGAAATTAAATAGAGTTCAGAAACATGATTTTCTGGAAAGCCGCTCATTTATAAAGCAGGCTTTTTTTTTGTGATTTTTTATAAGCATTCAGCTAAAAGGAAAACATGAAGAGAAATAGGAATCATGCAGCTATCTATGTTAAAATAATGAACAGTAATCACATAGAGAATAGGTGACAAAATGAATGAATTAAACTTATCAATAAGACTTGAAGAAGTAGTAAAGTCGATTCCTTTGGGAGCAAAGATAGCAGACATTGGCTCAGATCATGCATACTTGCCGTGTTTTGCTTATTTAAATGGATATATTAGCGGTGCCGTAGCAGGAGAAATTACAGAAGGTCCTCTTCAATCTGCTATTCAGCAGGTGAAAAAAACAAGCTTAACGGACGTTATTGACGTTCGAAAAGGAAACGGCCTAGAAGTAATATCACCGAATGAAGTAGACTGTATTACAATCTGCGGAATGGGCGGAACGCTTATTACGATGATTTTAGAAGAAGGAAAAGCGAAGTTAGAAGGAGTAAAAAGGCTTGTACTTCAGCCGAATATTGGTTCACATCATATTCGCAGCTGGCTGATTCAACACAGCTGGGAAATCATTGATGAAAAAATCATCGAAGAAGACGGTCGTATGTATGAAGTCATCGTCGCTGAACCTGGAAACGCCTTAGCTCCTTATAACGGTGAAGTGGAAGCCGGTGTGTTAATGGGCCCTATTTTAAAAGAAAAGCGCTCTGCTGCTTTTATGACAAAGTGGGCGTATGAGCTAAATCATCTTAAACAAATTGTCAGCCAAATGGAGCAGGCTCAGTCCGAGGAAAGCAAAGCAAAACTTCAAAAACTTACCCAAGACATCTCATTAATTGAGGAGGCGTTAAAATGAGTAAAATCCCTAACGGATTTCAAGTAATTGAAGCATTTGAATCATTTTCTCCCAAGCATTTAGCGGTTGAAGGAGATAAAATTGGTTTGCAGATTGGAACGTTAAACAAGCCTGTAAAAAAAGTAATGATAACGTTAGATGTTCTTGAAACGGTCGTAGACGAAGCGATTGAAAAACAAGTGGATTTGATTATTGCTCATCATCCTCCTATTTTTAGACCTCTAAAACAAGTGGTTACAGATCGTCCTGAAGGGCGTATTTTAGAGAAATGCATCAAACATGATATTGCTGTATATGCTGCTCATACAAATTTAGATATAGCTAAAGGCGGAGTAAATGACCTGTTAGCCGAAGCATTGGGGCTACAAGAGACAAAAGTGCTGGTTCCGACAACGTCTATTCAGCTGAAAAAGCTGGCTGTATTTGTTCCTTCAAATCATGCTGAAGCAGTGCGCACAGCTATTTGTGATGCGGGAGCTGGACATGTGGGTCTTTACAGCGACTGTACGTTTTCAACTGAAGGGGAAGGCACATTTAAACCTTCTTCAGAAGCCAATCCATACATTGGCTCAAAAGGAGAGTTAGAACGTGTAAATGAAACAAAAGTTGAAACTATTTTTGAAGCAGGTCAACAAAATAAAATTATTCGTGCCATGCTCAGTGCTCATCCTTACGAAGAAGTAGCCTATGACATTTATCCAGTGGAACAAACGGGCGAGACGCTTGGACTTGGACGAATTGGGAAGTTAAAAGAAGAGATGACGTTAAAACAGTTTGCCGCTCATGTTAAACAAGCATTGGATGTGGATGGTGTTAGAGTAGTAGGGTCTATGGATGCCACAGTGAAAAAAGTAGCTGTTCTTGGCGGAGATGGAAACAAATATATTACAAACGCAAAATTTAGCGGAGCAGATGCCTATGTAACAGGTGATTTGTATTTCCACGTTGCGCATGATGCAATGGCAATGGGATTAAACGTTGTAGATCCTGGTCATCATGTTGAAAAAGTTATGAGACAAGGTGTAACGCGTGTATTAACCAGTCTTTTTGATGCGAAAAACTTTGAGTGTGAAGTATTTGATTCAAAAGTAGACACAAACCCATTTACGTTTATGTAATAAAGAAGGTGTTGACGAATGTCAACACCTTCTTTTGCGTCTATTAAGACGATTTTTTTGTTCGAACTTTTGGTAAAATCTTCGAAAGAGGTACGCTTTTTTCACGTGTCCAAGTTGTTTCATCTTTCGGATCGAACTGATCTAGAAAATTGATGACCTCTTTTGTGATTGGAGTAGGGGTAGATGCGCCTGCCGTAACAGCTACGGTTTTCGCGTTCATCAACCATTCGATCTGAAGCTCTGAGATGTCACCGATACGATATGCCTCAGTGCCGGCAATCTCCATTGATACTTGAGCTAAACGGTTTGAATTGTTACTTTTAGGATCTCCTACTACAATTGTAACATCTGCTTCACCTGCTTGCTCGGCTACAGCTTCTTGGCGAACTTGTGTAGCTAAACAAATTTCTTTGTGAACTTCAGCGTGCGGATATTTTTCTTTTACCTTTTCCATTACTTCTGCAACGTCCCACTGACTCATTGTTGTCTGATTTGTTACAATAATTTTCTCGCGTTGAATATTTAAATGGGCTACGTCTTCTGCTTTTTCAATTAAATGAACGATATCTGGCGCGATACCAAGTGCACCTTCTGGCTCAGGGTGATTTCGTTTTCCGATATAAATAACGTCATAACCTTCTTTTTCTTTTTGGCGAATAAGGTCATGGGTTTTTGTAACATCCGGACATGTAGCATCGATTGTTGTTAAGCCTTTTTCTTTTGCTCGTTCTTTTACTTCTGGAGATACTCCGTGTGCAGTAAAAATAACGGTTCCTTCATTTATCTGGTCTAAGATTTCCAGGCGATTAGCACCGTCCAGTGTGATAATGCCGTCCTCTTCAAACGCATCTGTAACGTGTTTATTATGAACAATCATTCCTAAGATATAGATTGGTCGAGGCAATGATTTATCTAAAGCGGCGTTTCGTGCAATGACCATTGCGTCTACTACACCATAACAATAGCCGCGCGGTGCAATTTTAATAACTTTCATTTCAATTTCCTCCTCATCATAATCCTGACGAGCAATTCAACTCGCTTCTATTATATAAAAGAGAAAGGAAGAATACAAAGATATTCTTTTTTTACTCACTGTATTTCCTTAAGGAATCAGCAGATTTATCAAATATAAAGTTTTGGTTTAGACACCCGATCTCTGGATGAATGTTCAATTTCTTCTTCAAAGAAATCCAGCTCATCATCGGATGAATCCGTGCTTTCTGCGCCTGCTGATAAAACCTTACTGTCTTTGCTTTCATCAGTTTCAGAAACCTCTGTTCCTTCTGCTTCGAGTACTTCATCTGTGTCATCACTTGAGCGCAAGGCCTGATAGATTTTCCATAGAGAAGGAGCATTTTTGACAAGAGGTCCGTATTGTTGAATCATAGGTCCCATCGTTTCCGCTGCTTTTAGTACTCGCTGAACATTCCCCATCATGGAGCTCAAGTTAGCAGGGTTCGTTAATCCTTGCAAACCTCCAAGCAGGGAAGAAGAGTTAGTCGCTCCTGCAGCACCTTGGGCTCCTGAAAGGCTAGAAAACAAAGAACCTCGAGGAGCAGCCGCAGCCGCTTGTTGAAATGGTATGTTTCTATTTCCGCCTCTTCGGAATAGGCGAGTTAAGAAGTTACCTCCTCCACGGTTCAGGCCTTGCTGATTCGGGTAAAATGATTGTTGAGCATTTGTTTGCTGGGCAAAGTTACGAAACTGCTGTAATGGATTAAATTGGCCAAAGTTACCAGGTTGTTGCCCAAAGCCGTTTTGTGGTGGCATTCCTGGCATCATTCTTCTTTGCATACCGGGTGGAAATGGTGGTCTTCGCTGTAGCAAAGGACGCACCTCCTTTAGTAAAGTAGATTTTCTTTTACTATCGTATGCAACTCGCGATAAAATGTTTTTGAAACAGGTAATAAGTTTTAGTAATATGAATGAGAAGTAGTCACAGAAGGAAAAATCGATTATAATCATATATTGTGCCTTAAAAGATGAACGTGAATGTAAAAAAGGAGACTATTATGGAAAAAACAAACTTTGAACGTTTTGAGTTTCAACCATTTTTAATAGAAGCAATTAAACAATTAGGTTTTTATCAGCCTACAGAGATTCAGGAGCGCTTAATTCCTTCCGTTTTAAAAGGGGAAAGTGTAATTGGTCAGTCGCAAACAGGGACCGGCAAAACACACGCTTATTTATTGCCTTTACTTGAAAAGGTAGACCCTAAAAAAGAAGAAGTACAAGTTGTAATCACCGCTCCAACTCGTGAGCTTGCTTCTCAAATTTATCAAGAAGTATTAAAGCTAACAAAACACAGTGCTGAAGGAGAAGAAATTTCAGCAAAATGTTTTATCGGCGGTACAGATAAGCAGCGTACAATCGACAAATTAAAGAAGCAGCCTCAAGTTGTTGTAGGAACACCGGCTCGTTTGTTTGATTTAGTAAATGAAAAAGCGTTAGTTGTGTATACAACAAAGGCGTTAGTAGTAGACGAAGCTGATTTAATGCTTGATATGGGATTTTTAGAAGATGTGGACCGTTTGGCAAGCAACATGCCTGAAAAATTACAGATGCTTGTTTTTTCAGCAACTATTCCTGAAAAATTAAAGCCATTCTTAAAAAAATACATGGAAAATCCAAAATTTACGCATGTTTCGCCGAAGCAAGCAGCAGCAGCTAAATTAGAGCATGTATTAGTTCCACTGCGTCATCGTAACAAGTTTAAGCTCCTGCATGATATGCTTATTTCGTATAATCCTTATTTAGCTATCGTCTTTACAAATACAAAGAAAATGGCGGACGAAGTAGCAGATGACCTACTGTCTAAAGGCTTAAAGGTAGGAAGAATTCACGGAGACTTATCTCCTCGTGACCGTAAGAAAATGATGAAGCAAATTAATAATTTAGAATTTCAATACGTAGTAGCGACAGATTTAGCAGCTCGCGGTATTGATATTGAAGGGATTTCACACGTCATTAACTTTGAGCTTCCTTCAGATCTAGATTTCTACATTCACCGCGTAGGACGTACAGCTCGTGCCGGTCATTCTGGAATTGCTGCTACCATCTTCGATGTGGAAGATGAAGATGCAGTAAATAAGCTGGAGAAAATGGGAATCGAGTTTGTAAACAAAGATCTTCAAAAGCAAGAATGGGTTTCCATCGATGACCGTAACCGTCGTAAAAAGCGTGTGAAGAAAGCGGATGAAGTGGGAGAAGAGGCACATCGCTTCATTCAAAAGCCGAAGAAAGTAAAGCCTGGCTACAAGAAAAAACGTGCTCGTGAAATTACAAAGTATGTGCAAAAGAAAAAGCGTAGTGAAAGACGCAACAATCGTTAATCGCAATAGGTTAGAGGTGTAAAAAGTAATGTTGAAAATTGGTTCTCACGTATCAATGAGCGGCAAAAAAATGCTTTTAGGAGCGAGTGAAGAGGCAGCTTCTTACGGAGCAAATACGTTTATGATCTATACAGGCGCTCCACAAAATACTCGTCGCAAAAAGATTGAAGAGCTTAATATTGAAGCTGGTCTTTTGCATATGAAAGAGCATGGAATGACAGATATTGTTGTACATGCTCCCTATATCATTAATCTAGGAAATACAACAAAGCCCGAAACATTTGAGCTTGGAGTAGATTTCTTAACGTCTGAAATTCAGCGCACCCATGCTCTTGGCGCAAAGCAAATTGTTCTTCACCCAGGAGCTCACGTGGGCGCTGGAGCAGATGCCGGTATTCAGCAAATTATCAAAGGTCTAAACGAAGTGTTGACGGCTGATCAAGAAGTTCAAATTGCGCTTGAGACAATGGCTGGAAAAGGAACAGAGTGTGGAAGAAGCTTTGAAGAAATTGCCCAAATTATTGATGGCGTGACGCACAATGAAAAGCTCTCTGTTTGTTTTGACACATGTCACGTACATGATGCTGGTTATGATATCGTTCAAGACTTTGACGGTGTATTAAATGAATTTGACAAAACCGTAGGAATACAGCGAATTAAAGTGCTTCACATCAATGATAGTAAAAATGTATGCGGCGCTCGAAAAGACCGCCATGAAAATATTGGATTTGGTGAAATCGGATTTGGTGCACTGAATTATATTGTTCATCACCCAGCGTTTACAGAAGTTCCTAAAATTCTAGAAACTCCTTATGTAGGAGAAGATAAGAAAAATAAAAAAGCGCCATATCAGTTGGAAATTGATATGATTCGTGCACAAAGCTTTGATTCAGAGCTAAAACAAAAGCTTATGTAATTTCATATGTGGTTGAAAGAGGTCATGTCTATAGACATGACCTCTTCTTTTACATTAACTGCTGAAATAATTCATTCACTCGTCTAGCAGTTTCACGGTCTGTTACTTGAGCAATTTGTTTGATTAAATTTCGGCGCTCTTCAAGGTTATAAATATTTACGGGCTGCTGTCTAATGACGGATACAAGGGTTTGTGCCTGCTGATCTGTAATGGGGATGTTGTATTGTTTGCTATACTTTAAAAGCTCTTTCGGGGTAATGTTGTTTACTTTCTTATTGACAATCTGCTGTACAATTTTCATATGATTACCTCCTCGTCATATATAGTTTATGAATAAAAAAGAAAGATGTGACTATATTGTGTAATAAAACAACATTTCGAGTCGGATGAACTTACGGAGGCAAGAAAGCGAAAGAGTGAACCGGCTTAGTTTACAAATAAAAGACAATCCTGTATACTACATTAATGACTAAATCGTAATGATTCTGAGAAAGTAAATGGGTAACGGAGTATACGATAGAAACCGTGCCCTCTTTTGTATGGAGAAATATAAAAAAAGAATGGTGAGGCGCATATGAATACACCTGATATCATTGAAATTGATCATTTATCATTTCAATATGATGGAGTGAATGTATTAGAAGATATAAGTTTTTCAATTCCAAAAGGAGCTTTTTTGGGTCTCGTTGGTCCAAATGGTTCTGGGAAATCAACGCTAATCAAATGTTTGCTTGGTTTGCAAAAACCATCTCAAGGGGCAATTCGTTTATTTGGAAAAGATCAGAGAAGGTTTAAAGAACGAAGTAAAATTGGATATGTATCGCAAAAAGCGAATAGTTTCAACAGCGGCTTTCCTGCTACCGTTTTTGAAGTGGTTTCCACGGGTCTTACTTCAAAATTAGGTTTGTTTCGCTTTATGAATGCTTCTCATAAACAAAAAGTGAAAGAAGCGGTAGAAGCAGTGGGGATGAGCGAATTTTTAAATCGAAACATAGGAGAACTATCCGGTGGTCAGCAGCAGCGAATTTTTATTGCGCGCGCGCTTGTAAGTGAACCCGAGCTGTTAATTTTAGATGAGCCAACAGTCGGAGTGGATGCACAAAATGTGTACACCTTTTATGAGCTTCTTGAAAAGTTAAATAAAGAAAAAGGCATTACGCTTGTGCTTGTTACTCACGATATTGGCACTGTCTCAGAAAAAGTAACCCACGTTGCTTGTTTAAATAAATTTCTACACTTTCATGGGGATGCCAAAGAATTCGAACAGCTTTGTGAACATGACGTATCTATGTTTTATGGTCATAATGTTCATGTGTTAACCCATGATCATCATCATGGAGGGCAGCACGTATGATAAGCAGTTTATTTCAATTTGAGTTTTTACGAAATGCATTTTTAACCGGTATGATTATTGGCGTCTTAGCTCCTTTATTGGGCACGTTCATCGTAGTAAGACGTCTTTCTTTAATTGCAGACGCGTTAAGTCATGTAACGCTAGCGGGGATTTCTGCGAGCTTGCTTCTTAGTCAGAAAATAGGGTTTATGCAAGGAGTGAACCCCGTCTATTTAGGGATGGTATCTTCCGTTACAGGCGCTCTTTTTATTGAAAAACTTCGAAGCGTCTACAAGCATTACCAAGAGCTGGCCATTCCGATTATTTTATCGGGCGGAATTGGTATTAGTGCAATTTGTATCTCGCTGGCGGACGGTTTTAATAATGATTTAATGAACTATTTGTTTGGAAGCGTAAGTGCGGTGAGTCGTTCGGATCTTTGGACAGTTGTTGTCATAGCCGTATTTGTTATAGCTATTGTCTTTTTCTTATATAAAGAATTGTTTATTTTATCTTTTGACGAGGAGCACGCTTCTGCTTCTGGGATTAAATCGAAGTGGATGCACTTTTTATTTATTGTGATGGTTGCTCTTGTCATTGCTGTATCGATGCGTATCGTCGGTATCTTATTAGTGTCATCTCTTATGACTCTTCCTGTAGCAGCAAGCATTCGCTTAGCTAGAGGCTTTAAACAAACGATTTTGCTTTCGGTGATTTTTGGTGAAATATCTGTTTTAGGCGGATTATTTTCAGCGTACTACTTGGATTTAGCACCAGGCGGTACAATTGTTGTCATTGCTGTTGTTATTTTAATCATATCTATTATGATTAATAAAGGACGGAAGGGGAAACAAAAATGAATTTAACTGAAGCCATTCATTTATTAAAAGATCAAGGATATAAACATACAGGAAAGCGTGAAGAAATGCTTGCCCTGTTTTCAAAATCAAATAAGTACTTAACGGCAAAAGATGTATTAGAATACATGAAGCCTGATTATCCTGGTCTGAGTTTTGATACAATTTACCGTAATTTATCATTGTTTGTGGAGTTAGGCGTACTTGAAATGACGGAGCTTTCGAGCGAAAAGCACTTTCGATTTAAATGTGCGACCGCCCATCATCATCACCACTTCATTTGTTTAGATTGTGGGAAAACAAAAGAAATTGAAGCTTGTCCGATGGAGTATGTAGACGAGGATTTGCGAGGGTACAATATTACAGGCCATAAATTTGAAATTTACGGTCAATGTATAGAATGTAATCAATAAAAAAGAGAGGGCGTTATGCACCTCTCTTTTTTATTTTTGCTGTTCTTTTAACCAGCTGGCTACCCACTGATCTGCTTCTAGCCAATTGTATACGCGAACCACTCCTTTTGGAACAGGTAAGCGATTATAAGGAGTATCAAATAAGATAACAGGGATATTGCATTCTTCACTGATTTCACAAGCATTATCATGTTTGTCTTCAAAAAAGATATCAACATCATATCGTTTTGCTGTCTCAACTTTAAAATGAGAACCGACTAACTCAATGTGATGAAACGATAGTTCATTTTTTTGAAACCATTCTTCCGTGACGTCCAATAGCTTATCGTGCCTTGCACTAATAAAGAATAATTCGTGCTTTTGATGCCATTTTTGCAAAACCGCTTTTGCATCGTCTGCAAGTGGAGAGGTTTCGTAAATAGAGCGTTCATTTGCTTTAAACCATTTCCCCAGTTCTGCAGGTGATACATTTACAAAAGGGCTGAAATCATATTCTGTAATGTCTTCAAGTGTTAAATTTAAGTTAAAGGCTTTATTTAAATGAGGAACAAAAGTTTCAGGAGAAGTAACAGTTCCATCAATGTCAATTCCAAACTTTTTCGTCAACTACGTGCACTCCTTTAATACGTTTATTCTACCTAGGTGCTTGATTATTCTTGTCTAGTGTAACATAAAGCCCAAAGAGAAACAGTAATACTTTTTATATGCCTTTGACAAAACGTAATGATCACTGCGCGGCCTGGTGATTGCGTCTGTACCTATTTCTTATAAGAGAATGAGTAGCTGTATAAGATTGACACTTATAATTTTTTCTCGCATTCAGATACTATAAATGCTCCTTATTTACGAAAGCGAGGGATTAAGCATGGAGAATGAAGAACAAAGGCGTAGAAAAGATGTATATGAAGCTGATTTCATGGAAGAAACTGCAGCTGAAGTGGGCGTTCCTTACCGAGTAGGAGAGCCTCATGCAGAGCGTGAAGTTATAGATATTGATCGCGATCGCAATCATGAAGTCGCTGGACGAGGAGAAGGAACGGGATACGGTCGTTTCGCACTCGTGCTTTCGATTCTTTCACTATTCTTTTTACCAATTATTCTTGGTGCCGCTGGGATTATTCTAGGGTTTATCGCACGCCGAAAAGGAGCACTTACGCTAGGAGCATGGGCAATAGGGATCGGAGTTGTATCGATTATTGTCGGTACGTTTATATTACCGTTCTTTTCATAAAAAAAAGCGAGGCGCATATGCGCCTCGCTTTTTTTAGTTATGATTTAGCCGCAGCTTTTTCAGCTTGTTGCTTTGCGTGATATTCAGCAGCAATTTTATCAATTTCTTTTTTTAGTTCCTCAACCATTGTTTCTTCAGGAACTTTGCGTACGATTTCACCTTTGCGGAATAGCAGACCTTCACCGCGTGCTCCCGCAATCCCGATATCAGCTTCACGAGCTTCACCAGGACCGTTTACAGCGCAGCCAAGTACCGCTACTTTAATCGGTGCTTTTACAGTTGAAATATACTCTTCAACTTCATTAGCAATGCTGATTAAATCAATTTCAATACGTCCGCAAGTTGGGCAAGAAATAAGAGTGGCAGCATTGGAAGCTAAACCGAATGATTTTAGCAATTCGCGCGCAACTTTTACTTCTTCTACAGGATCCGCACTTAAAGAAATACGTAATGTATTTCCGATTCCTTTAGATAAAATAGCGCCAAGACCTGCTGCACTTTTTACAGTTCCTGCAAATAATGTACCCGATTCTGTAATTCCTAAGTGAAGAGGGTAGTCAAATGCTTGAGCAGCTTTTTCATAAGCTTCAATTGCTAAGTTAACATCCGATGCTTTCATTGAAACGATGATGTCATGGAAATCAAGGTCTTCTAAAATTTTAATGTGATGAAGTGCACTTTCTACCATGCCATCTGCTGTCGGATAGCCGTATTTATCTAAAATACGTTTTTCAAGTGAACCAGCGTTAACTCCAATACGAATTGGAATATTTTTAGCTTTTGCAGCATTTACAACAGCTTCCACTTTTTCACGGCGACCGATATTACCAGGGTTGATACGGATTTTATCCGCTCCGCCTTCAATTGCTTTTAATGCTAAGCGGTAGTCAAAATGAATATCCACAACTAATGGAATGTTAATGCGTTTTTTGATTTCAGGGATTGCATCTGCTGCGCGCTCGTCTGGACAAGCAACACGAACAACTTGGCATCCTGCTTCTTCTAAACGTTTAATTTCTGCAACCGTTGCTTCAACATCATGTGTCTTAGTGGTTGTCATACTTTGAATAACTAACTCGTTGCTGCCTCCGATTGTTAAATCTCCAACTTTAACCGGGCGTGTTTTTGTACGATGTATAATTTCACTCACGTGATAATCTCTCCTTCAAAATGAAATCAAGAATTTGAATTCATTAATAGAATAACTCTTTATGAACAAAATAACTAGTAGAAAGTACTACCTTAGCTATTTTAACAATGACTATCCCATCTTGACAAGAAGAATGCTGTCATTACTTGTAAATAGGGAACTTATACGTTTTTCCAATTTGAATATCCTCAGGCGCTGTACCGTTATTTAACTTTTTGAAGTCTCTAATCATTTGGTTCATAGAAACCGGTATCGATTTTTTTGTAAGCTCCTCAATGACGGACAAAACTGTATCGCCTGGCTTAATTTTTATTTTTGTATAGGTGGAAGAAGAGCTGGCGGCTTTTGTTTCTGCAGGCTGCGCTTTGCTGACTTGAACTGCTTCAGTAGCAGTGGGAATGGTCCCGTATTTAATGTCGTAGTGACAAATATATCCGATAAAAGCGAAAGCGGCTAATGCACATAGCTTTTTCATTATGCTCCTCCTTCATTCTTTTGCTTATGTGTAAAGCCTATGCTTGTCTTACTTAAATATGATTGGAGAACGAAAATTGAAAGAAAAATTAATGATTGTTTCATTAGGCTTATTGCCTTTAATCATGGTGCTGGGAAATTCCATGCTCATTCCTCTGCTGCCAAGCATTCAAAAGTCACTTCACTTAAGCGGAGTTAAAACCAGTTTGATACTGAGTGCATTTTCGATTCCAGCCGCATTGTGTATTCCTGCTGTAGGGATTTTATCAGACCGGTATGGGCGTAAAAAGTTAATCATATATTCACTCGTCATGATGATAATAGGTAGTGTCATCGCTGCTAGTAGTGCTTCATTCTCTTCTGGAAGCTTTGCTGTGTTGATGGCAGGCAGAGTCATTCAAGGGATTGGAGCTGCAGGTACTACAACGTTGGCAATGGCATTAACTGGAGATGTATTTACAGGGGAAAAAAGAGCAAAAGTCCTCGGGATTTTAGAAGTGTATAACGGAGTTGGAAAAGTGGTTGCGCCGATAATTGGAGCATCGGCAGCACTCGTCGTATGGTATGCCGCGTTTTTTGTCTATCCTTTAGCTGCAGGTGCTGCTTTAGTAGGTATATTAATGTATGTGAGAGAAGGGAAAACAGGTTCGGATTCAGTATCTGTTCAAGAATATTTAAAGAGAGCCATTGGGATTGTCTATGATAAAAGAAAATCGCTTTTTCCTTTATTCTTTGTCGGGGGATTGGGGTTGTTTTTATTATTTGGCATTTTATATTACTTATCTTTTCTAATAGAGGAAACGTATCATATAGACGGTTTTTTTAAAGGAACCGCTTTTTTATTTCCTCTTGGTGCGATGACGCTCGTTTCTTATTGGACCGGGCAACGCATCAAAACAGATGTAGAGCTCATGAAAAAATTAATGATAGTAGGGATAACTCTTTTATTCCTGATGTTTGGAGTATTAACGATTATTTATACGCTTCCTGTGCTGATGTTTTGTTTGACAGTCGCCTTTGGCGGCTTAGGATTTGTTCTTCCGTGTATTAATATGATGATTACTTCAGCGGCTTCAGACGAAGAAAGAGGGTTTATTGTATCCATTTATGGAACGGTGAGATTTTTAGGGGTAGCGTTGGGACCTGTTGTTTTTGAAGTATGGATGCATACTGAAAGGCTGATGTTTGTTTACAGCTTTATTCTGCTCACAGCAGGAGGTTTATGGGTTTTGTATCAGTTGAAAATTCTTCCTTGTGCAATGGGAAGAAGAAAAGTTGTACCGAAATAAAGAGGCTGAGACTTAACTACATCACGCCAATCCAAAGGCGAGCAAATGAAATAAATGATTTAGTATGGATCGTTGTTGATATCGCTGTTGATTTCTGTGCCAGACGTCGCTTTCCACGGGCGGTGATCTTCCTCGTCGCATACGCTCCTGCTGGGTCTTACCTGTTCCGTTTCCCCCTCAGGAGCCTGTGGTTTTTTCAAAAATCACCATATATAAGCAGCCGCATACATGAAAACTGCGTTCACCATATCAATAAAAAAATCCGATCGAGTTGGATTTTCTATCAACTAAAATACGTGGGTCCCAGCATCTTTATTAGGTTTTACCTTTTTTCTTATAGGAACCCTTGTGACGAGCAACAAGTAAATAAAGAATGTTCCTATCCAGTAAAGAGAGCTATGTGTTGCTAGAGACAAAGAAAAAGCTTCAAAAAGCGTATACAGCAGCGTGAAGGCTACCGTACTATAAGCGCTCAGTGCCCATAGCTGCTTGAAAGGAAGCTGCTTTTTAGCAATGAGTCCAATCAGTTTTCCAAGATAAGCAAGGCAGGTAATAGAAAGGAAGTTTAGTCCAGATGTTAATACGTACAGTAAAAGCATAGCGATAGGGACAAGTATGTATAAAGAAAATTTTTGTTCGTGCAGCAAGTTTAGCAGTTCATTTTTATCTTTATGATGCCAGTTTAGCAACTCATATGAATAAGTTTGTGTTTGTGAATTAGTCGTGATGTAAATTCCATCCTTTAAAAAACCAATGGCATGAGCAGGGGAATGAAACCGTTCAATAGACTGTGAGGGGTTTAAGATAAAAGCGGTACCGTTTACTTTTTTTGTGAAAGGTTGACTTGACGTAAGCTGTGAGTTTGAAATAGAAAAAGAAGAAACAGATTTCGGAAGATCTGTAGTAGCGATATGATAGCCGTTTACAATCGTCAAAGTCATAAAGAAAAATGTAGGCAGCAAAGAAATAAATGTTAAAAACAGCACAAAGCCAATTGTTTTATTCGTATGCTCAAAACGAAGCGACCTTATTTTTTTGAAGGAAGTAAAACTCCATGCCATCTTTTTCAGCATGCTCATTGTAAAGCCTCCTTTTAGTGAAGATTCTAATTATATCTTATTTTATAGCGAAAATTTAAGGTTTACAATAGATTTTAGAAATCGTTACCAATTACAATGATGCGGTGGAGCGTTTTGTCACAAGCACATCTTATGCGTGTATGTACAGGTTTTGCCGTCATTGTTTTTGGGGATATTACGGGCAGCTGGACCGTGCTGTTAATATTGCAGAGGTACACTCGAAAATCGTATTTGAAAGTAAAATAAAGGAAGGTCTAGTGGTGCAAGGTCTTTCTTTATAGGAGTGGTTATTGTATGATAAATAGTAATAATAAAAAGGATAGGTGCAGGCATGGCTATTTTATGTTGGGCATTAATTATCATTAGCTTTGTTGTATCGTTTGTTGGGTTGGTTTATCCCATCATTCCAAGCGTGCTATTTGTAGCTCTAGGATTTGTTATATACGGTTTATTTTATGATTTTAGCTCCTATAGCTGGTTATTTTGGGTGATACAAGGATTGTTAGTTGTCGCACTTTTTTTAGCAGACTATATAGCTAATATTATTGGTGTGAAAAAATTCGGAGGCACTAAAGCAGGTGTTTGGGGAAGTACAGTTGGGCTGCTTGTGGGTCCGTTTGTTATTCCGGGATTTGGAATTATTTTAGGTCCGTTTATCGGAGCGATTGTAGGAGAACTGATTGTTCATCGGACCACAATTAGTAACGCAGTAAAAATTGGAGTAGGTTCGGTTATTGGCTTTTTTAGTGGCGCTATTTCAAAAGGATTTATTCAACTTCTGATGATTGCCTATTTTTTATACGCTGTTTTAAAATAATATATTGACTTTAGGCTAGAAACATGTTAAATTTTTAATGTCGCTAGTAAATGTTATATTGTTCCACAGTAGCTCAGTGGTAGAGCTATCGGCTGTTAACCGATCGGTCGTAGGTTCGAGTCCTACCTGTGGAGCCATGGCGGTGTAGCTCAGCTGGCTAGAGCGTACGGTTCATACCCGTGAGGTCGGGGGTTCGATCCCCTCCGCCGCTATTTTCCAATTTACGTTTGTGACATACATAACTCATATTGTTCCACAGTAGCTCAGTGGTAGAGCTATCGGCTGTTAACCGATCGGTCGTAGGTTCGAGTCCTACCTGTGGAGCCATGTGGACCCTTAGCTCAGCTGGTTAGAGCAGACGGCTCATAACCGTCCGGTCGCAGGTTCGAGTCCTGCAGGGTCCACCATTTATAGGGTTGGAGGAATACCCAAGTCCGGCTGAAGGGATCGGTCTTGAAAACCGACAGGGGTGTTAAAGCCCGCGGGGGTTCGAATCCCTCTTCCTCCGCCATACTATTGTCTATTCAAAGCTTCTTTTGAGAAAAAGAAGCTTTTTTTATGTTTAAAAGAATAGCGAATGGGAATTAGGTAAATATAAATCATGGATTAGGAACTTTTTATTTGAAACAGTAGGGTAAATTTGCTAATCTAAACGTATATGGTGCTTTTGCGCCAAAATGCTTACATATTTTGAAGGAGGAATTATTCATGGCTTACACATTACCAGAACTACCTTATGCATACGATGCACTGGAACCACATATCGACAAAGAAACAATGAATATTCACCACACAAAACATCACAACACATATGTTACAAATCTAAACGCTGCTGTTGAAGGCAAAGCGGATCTAGAAAGCAAAAGTATTGAAGAGTTAATTTCAAATTTAGATGCTGTTCCTGAAGATATCCGTACAGCAGTACGCAATAACGGCGGCGGTCATGCGAACCACTCATTATTTTGGACAATCCTTTGCCCTAACGGCGGCGGTGCTCCAACTGGTGAATTAGCAGACGCTATCGCTAGCAAATTCGGAAGCTTTGATCAATTCAAAGAAGAATTTGCAAATGCAGCTAAAACTCGCTTCGGTTCTGGCTGGGCTTGGTTAGTTGTAAACAACGGTGAATTAGAAGTAACAAGCACACCAAACCAAGATAGCCCATTAATGGAAGGCAAAACGCCAATTCTTGGTCTAGACGTTTGGGAGCATGCTTACTACCTAAATTACCAAAACCGCCGTCCAGATTACATTTCAGCATTCTTTAATGTTGTAAAATGGGACGAAGTTGCTAAACGTTACGACGCTGCAAAATAAGCTGAAGACGTATTTAAGAGCCAGTAAAGTAATTATTACCTTTACTGGCTTTTTTGTTTTCCAATTCTTTTACATATCTCCTTTTCTTTTTCACACACTAGGTGTAGAAGAGAAAAGGAGTTTTTTGATATGCCTTTATTAAAAAAAGTAGTTGGAGATGTAGAAGTTAGTAAAGATTTACTTTTGCTTTTAATTATAGGCGGTCTTTATGCCTTGGCTATTTCAATTTCCAATTCGTTTGTTAACATTTATTTGTGGAAACAATCAGGCGAATTTTCGGATCTCGCTATTTATAATTTAGCGGTAGTGGTGCTTCAGCCGCTTACGTTTATTTTAGCAGGTAAATGGGCCAAACGAATTGACCGGGTTGTGGTTTTAAGGTTAGGTGTATCTTTTTTAGCTGTTTTTTATATCGCTGTATTAATCAGTGGAGCTAACGCAGCGGAGTATTTAGTATTGCTTGGTGGACTGCTGGGTATAGGATACGGCTTTTATTGGCTAGCTTTTAATGTGCTAACTTTTGAAATTACAGAACCTGATACAAGAGACTTTTTTAACGGATTTTTAGGGATTTTAAACTCTTTTGCAGGGATGATTGGTCCTTTAGGAGCGGGCTTCGTTATCTCCGCTTTGTATGAATCACTTGGGTATAAAATTGTGTTTGGTGTATCGTTGCTATTGTTTATCGGTGCCGTTGTGCTTAGTTTTTTTATTACAAGACGCGCAGCGGAAGGAGTATACAAATTTAAAGAAGTATGGGCTGAACGAAAAGTCAATAAAGACTGGAATCGAATATTGCAGGCTCATTTCTTTCAAGGGTTGCGTGAAGGTACGTTCATTTTTGTTGTATCCGTCATGGTGTTTATTACGACGGGAAGTGAATTAGCTTTAGGAACATATGGACTGGTGAATTCAGCGGTTGCGTTTGTAGGATACTATGTTGCCTCAAGGTTTATTAAGCAAAAAAATCGCCTTCGGTTTATCTTCACAGGAGGCCTCCTTCTCTATGGAGCAGTCTTTTTGCTTATCTTTAACTTATCGTATCCAAAGTTAATTATATATGCTGTTTGTATTGCCATTGCCTATCCTATTTTGTTGGTTCCATTTATTTCTCTAACATACGATGTGATTGGACGAGCAAAAGACGTTGTTTCAAAAAGAATTGAATACATTGTTGTCAGAGAAGTATTTCTGAATATCGGGCGCGTCGTTTCCATATCTTTATTTTTAATAGCTGTACTATTTTTTGATGAAGCAAAAAGTATTCCCATTTTATTAGCTATTGTTGGAGCAGGGCATACGATCATTTATTTTTGTGTGAGACATATCTCACAGCCTCTTCACAAAAAAGAAACGACTGTTACGCCTCCGGTATTAAATGAAGGAGACGGAGAGTCTCCAGCTTAGAGTGTTGTCAGCTCCTTCATTTGTACTATGGAAAATGCTGCGCTTTTCTTTTAGAATAAATACGTTGTGTAAATAGGCACCTGCCAGGTGTCTATTTATTTGCTAAATGGCTGATTTTATGGTGTTATGGTATATATGTTTTATAAAGTGTAGGTGTTGGTATGAAAAAGAAAAAAAGAAGAAAAAGTCACGTGCCTTTTCGTGTGAACTTACTTTTCTTGACCGTATTTGCCCTATTTTCCGTATTAATTTTGCGGTTGGGACTTGTTCAAATTGTATACGGTGAGAATTACGAACGAGAAGTCGAAAAAACACAGGACGTTACGGTCAGTACGCCTGTTCCTCGAGGGAAAATGTACGACCGTTATAACCGCGTAATTGTAGATAATACCTCTTTAAATACGATTACATATACTCGTTTTCAAGGAAATACAGCTGAAGAAAGGCTGCGCATCGCTAAAAAGTTAGCCACTATGATCGATGTTCCTTACACCACAAATGTGATTGATATTCCAGAAAATAAAAAGAATAAAGATGCTAAAAATGTGGTAAAAATTACAGAACGCGATATGAAGGATTATTGGATTATGCTTCATCCTAAAGAAGCGGAACAGAAAATTACGCAAGCTGATCGCAAAAAAGTTCAAGATGGTGAAATGACTGATGACGAACTGTATCAACGTCAGTTAGACCGCATCTCTAAAAAAGATTTAGAAACTCTAAAGAGTGATTTAGAAGTTCTGGCTATTAAGCGCCAAATGGAGGCAGGTTACTCTAACACCCCGCAAATTGTTAAGAGCGGTGTGACAAATGAAGAGTATGCCGTTGTAAGTGAGCACTTAGATGAGCTTCCAGGTGTTGATACAACAACGTATTGGGATCGCTCATACCCAGAAAACAGTACTCTCCGTACTTTGCTTGGAAATGTATCATCTGCCAACGAAGGACTGCCTAAAGATAAAGTACAGTATTACTTGTCAAGAGGCTATAGCCGAAATGACCAAGTTGGGACGAGCTATTTAGAGAAGCAATACGAAGCTCAGCTCAGCGGTCAAAAAGAAAAAGTTCAATATGTAACAGATAAAAAAGGAAATCTCCTTGATACAATTCAAGTGTCTAAAGGTGAACGCGGCAGTGATTTGGTTTTAACTATTGATATGGAGCTTCAAAAAGCGGTAGAAAAACAAATTACGGACCAACTTTTAGCCAAAAAGCAAATGAAAGGAACGCAATTTTTAGACCGTGCTTTTGTTATTATGATGGATCCTCACACGGGAGAAATTTTAACAATGGCAGGTAAAAAATACACCATTGATAAGAAGACTGGAGCGCCTAAAATAGAAGATTTTGCATTAGGAAATATTTCAACATCTTATACAATGGGCTCTGTTGTAAAAGGAGCAACGGTTTTAGCCGGCTTAGATTCAGGAGCTATTAAGCCAAACACAGTGTTCGTTGATGAACCCTTAAAAATTAAAGGAACACCGGTTAAAAAATCAGCTGAGGCTGAAGGGCTAGGACCCTTAACGTATTCAGCTGCGTTAAAATATTCATCCAACGTATTTATGTTTAAAACGGTAATGGCTATGGCTGGGTTACAGTATCATAAAAACATGACTTTACCGATTAAACCTGATACATTCAGCGAACTGCGTTCTTACTACAGTCAGTTCGGCTTAGGCGTATCAACAGGCATAGACCTTGATAACGAATCAACAGGTGTCCAAGGCGGAAGCGATGTTCCAGGTACGGCGCTTGATTTAGGAATTGGTCAGTATGATACGTACACGCCGCTGCAGCTTGTTCAATATACTTCTGCAATAGCTAATGGAGGGTATCGCATTAAGCCGCAGCTAGTAAAAGAAATCCGAAAACCAACGATTAAAACCGATGAAATTGGCGGTACGCAGCATTCATTTGAACCTGATGTGTTAAATCGTATCACGATGAAAGAAGAATACATTAAAGATGTTCAAAATGGTTTTAAACGCGTTACGCAAGAACAAGGCGGTACAGGGTATGCAGCTTTCCATACAGCGAACTATAATCCTGCTGGTAAATCAGGAACGGCACAAGCCTATGAGAAAAACCCAAGCGGAAAGGACCCGATTAAAGTTAATAATTCAAACTTTGTGGCCTTTGCTCCGGCGAATGATCCTGAAATTGCAGTAGCTGTCGTGGTACCATCGGCATTTGTGCCAAGTGCACCAAATACCATTACAAAAGAGCTTGCTCGTTCTGCGCTCGATACGTATTTTGATTTAAAGAAAAAAGGTGAACAAGAAGTAAAAGACCAAGAAGAGAATCAACAGGCTGTCATTGCAAACGACGCCAATTAAAGAGGCTGGAATAAAAGCATATTAGTTAAAGTAAGATCCGAACGAAGTTGATTAAGAATCAGCTTCGTTCGGATTTTTTTATTGGTAGAGTGAACGTAGATTTCGTGTAGATAGGCCCTTTTAGCGGTTGATTGGAGAGCAAGGTGAAGACTCCTCCAGGAAAAGCGAAGCCTTTCACGAAAATCAACAGCGGGGTCGGAAGTGGTTCTTACTAGCTTATTTATCCAATTTACCCATCTTTAGATTGAATTAATTTAGTTATGTCTCTACCTCTTCTTTTTTTATTAGAAATCTTTACATATATGGTTTTTTATTGAATTTAAGGGTCGTAAGAACTAGTTTTTTACCTAAAAAACACGCAGATAGACCTTCGTTTACAAAAGCTTTACATTGAGTTAAAACACAATTAATAGTCGGCTATTATTCTGTAAGTGTAAGGGTTAATAGAAATGATCAAAATAAGGGGAAGCGTTTCGGCTTCTCGTATTTATTTACACTGATAGTAAACAATAGATATTAAATAGACATAGAGAGACTTTTATTGTGCTCAAAACGGTTAAAGACGATGAAGGAGGATTATCCAATGGCAATAACAATGGAATTGACTAACAAAGAAAAAGTAAATACTCCGCAAACAAAAGAAATTGTATATAAAACAAAAGGTTTGAATTTATGGTATGGCAACACACATGCCTTAAAAAATATTGATTTAGACATTCATGCTAACGAAGTTACTGCGATCATCGGTCCATCAGGCTGCGGAAAATCAACATATATTAAAACGTTAAATCGTATGGTAGAAATGACTCCAATTGTCCGTACATCAGGTGAAATTGAGTATAGAGGGAAAAATATTTTTGATAAATCGTACCACGTGGAAGAGCTGCGCACGCAAGTAGGAATGGTTTTTCAAAAGCCAAATCCGTTCCCAAAATCTATTTATGATAATATTGCGTACGGCCCAAGAATTCATGGCGTTCGCAATAAGAAAAAACTAGATGAAATTGTTGAAAAAAGTTTACGAGGAGCAGCTATTTGGGACGAAGTTAAAGATCGTTTGAATCAAAATGCGAATGGGTTGTCAGGTGGACAACAGCAGCGTATCTGTATTGCGCGCTGCTTGGCTATTGAACCCGACGTTATTTTAATGGATGAGCCTACTTCTGCACTCGATCCAATTTCAACATTAAAAGTAGAAGAGTTAGTACAAGAATTAAAGAAAGACTTCAGCATTATTATTGTTACACATAATATGCAGCAAGCGGCACGTATTTCAGATAAAACAGCATTTTTCTTAAATGGAGAAGTGGTAGAGTACGCAGAAACAGATAAAATCTTCTCAATGCCATCTGATAAACGCACAGAAGATTATATTACAGGTCGTTTCGGTTAAGACATACAAGGAGATGGGATGAGTGGTTGTACGCGAAAAGTTTCATGGTGATTTAAAGATATTACGTGAAAAATTATTAGAAATAGGGCGTTTAACGCATGAGGCGCTATCAAAATCAATTGAAGCGTTGCAAACAAGCAACGTTGAGCTGGCGCTAGAAATTATCGACGGCGATTCATACGTGGATGACTTAGAAGAAGAAATTAATGACCTAGCTATCTTACTGATTGCAAAGCAGCAGCCCGTGGCTATCGATTTAAGACGTATCATTGTGGCAATTAAAATTGCTTCGGATGTTGAGCGTATGGCAGATTTTGCGGTTAACGTAGCAAAATCAGCTATACGAATTGGAAACGAAGAATTAATTAAGCCGTTAGAACACGTAAAGAAAATGCACGATATTTCGATTGAAATGTTGAGCCTTTCGTTAAAAGCTTATCACGAGGAAGATCTTGTGCTGGCTAAAAAAGTAGCGGAAATGGACGATCAAGTGGATGAGCTCTACGGAATAACAATCAAAGAACTTTTAAGTCTTGCTAAAGAAAAGCAGGAGGCTATGAACCAAATTACGCAGCTTTTATTTGTAGCCCGCTATTTAGAGCGTATGGCTGATCATACCACTAACGTAGCAGAAAGCGTATTTTACCTTGTAAAAGGCAAACGCTACGACTTAAACGAATAGTAGAAAAACCTCTTCTAATAAGCGAAGAGGTTTTTTTGTTAGTAAATTATAATTACTATGTTAACCTGAATTTTTAACACAAATCGACAAATTGCGTTTATTGTGGCAACTTTTTCTGAATGGTAAGATGTTAATAAGTTTATACGGCATTTATATGTAGAAAAAACATTCTAAGAAACGAAGTGATAAAACAGTGGCTGCTAATCTTATTCAAAACTTAAATGTGTGTATAGCTACTCAGCTTGACTCATCTCGTATTTATGTTCACTGGTCGTTTTCTGAGCATATTCGAGAGATGGTAGAAAGTATGTTTTCGACACGGTGGGAAGAATTGAACCTAGCTATGTGTACGTATGATATAACAGGTCTTCATTTTAACGGCCATGAATCAAACCGCTATTATATGAAGGGTCTTACTCCTAAGCAAGACTTCATGTTTATGAACAGCTTGGAAAGTGAGCGCACGTATGTAATAGATATTGGTATTCAAGATAAAGAAGGAAGTTTTTTTTCCCTTCTTCGTTCCAATCCGGTTTATTTGATGAAAGAAAAATATGAACAAGTGAATGTAACTTCGTTGAGCTGGATGTACGAACCTGTAAAAGTTCACCAGGGTGTTCAAAATGAATTTAGCACATATTCCTTATATTCAAATGACTTGGAGCAGGTGAAGAAGCAATATGAATAGTGATGACTGTATTCTTTTAACTTATATGCATTATCCCTTGCTACATGTACTTCAAACAGAGAGTGAGTATCTGCTGTTTGAACAAGTAACGAACGAGTTCATCCCTTTTTTAGATCAAATTGAGTCTAAGAAATTGATAGGTGCAACAGCTGTGATGTCTTGTGTGTTTTTGAACGCATTAAACGACGAGGAGTTTAACACTCGTTACGCGCGGTATTTACACCAGTTTTCAAGCCGGCAGCATCAGAGAGCACTCACTTTTTTTAAAAAGTGGAACGGGAGCTTGTTCTCAGCCTGCAAATATTTTTTTCAGCATGACATGATGGAGTGTATTCCTACTACCGTAACGAACGCGTTCGTTTCCACCCTTAAAACCGAACAAACATTAAATCTCCAAATTACAGAAGCAATACGTGTTTTTCAACAGTTTTTTGAAAAAAAGCCCGTCGGTTTTTTTATACAGCAAGGAGAGTATACTCATCAAGTAGATATGCTCCTAAATTCTCATGAAATGCGCTATACCTTTGTGAAGTCATCAACAGATGAACTAAAAAAGTCGCCTGCTGGCATTATCTTGTTTCCATATCCTAAGCAAGGAAAACAAGTTGAGGAAGGAACAATCAATAAAGCGAGCGTTTTTTTGGATTTGAAGGCTAAGGACACGCTTGGCTTTCAGCGAATGCAAGCAGCAAGCGGTACATTTCAATATCCTTTAGATTACGCGAGGGATATAGAGTTTCATCAAAACGAAACTCTTGCACTCTACGGTGCAACAAAAAGCGCCGAATTTGTCAGTGAGAACAATCAATTGTTTATTTCAACCGTACAGAAGTCAGAGGCGATGCTAGATGTTATCGATTCTAAACATCCTAGCGTGGTGAATACTATCTACCGACAGTGGCTTCTTTTAAGTAGCAGCGATTGGCTTTATAATTTTGAAAAAGTCAAAGATGAATACGAAAGGCAAGTAAAACTATTTGATTTTCTCTGTCACGAAGAGAATCCAAGGATGGATAGCGAAAACAGTTTTCTTTCAGGCAGTTCTTTTTTATACCCTACAAAAGAGATAGAGCCAGCGGCTTTATCAGTAAATCAATATAAAGGCGGTCTCTCCATTTTAATGCTTGCATGGGAATTCCCTCCTCTAGTTATCGGAGGACTTGCACGACATGTATTTGATTTATCCAGAGCGTTAGCAAAGGCAGGCCATCACGTTAGTGTATTAACAACGTATGTAGAGGGGCTGCCGGAATATGAGCGTTTATACGGTGTTCACGTTTACCGAGTTAAAAGCCTGCAGCCTCATCATCCGGATTTTTTGACATGGGTAAACAGCTTGAACGTGGCTATGGCTCTTAGAGGACTGCAATTAGGCTACAAGCTGTCTTTTGACGTTATTCATGCTCATGACTGGCTTGTTGCATCCGCTGCAAAATGTTTAGCAGATAAAACGGATAGACCGCTAATTACGACCATTCATGCGACAGAACATGGGCGCAATAATGGTATTCATAATGACATGCAGCAAAAAATTCACTTGCAAGAAGAGGAGCTGATTCGACAATCAAGCTCAATCATTGTCTGCAGCGACTATATGAAGAAGGAATTAATCACTTTATTTCACGTAGAGCAAGATAAAATTGCTATATTTCCAAATGGAATTGACAAGCAGCTGGTAGTCGACGCAGTAAATGAGCGGTTAAAAGAAAGTTTACAAAAGAAATATAATTTTAGAAAGGCCCCTATTATTTTTTCAATTGGACGAATTGTATATGAAAAAGGATTTCAGCTATTTATTGAAGCAGCGGAACTATTTAAGAAAAAACAAATAGATGTTCAATTCGTTGTAGCAGGAAAAGGGCCTTTACTTCATGAGTTTCGAACACAGGTAAGTGAAAAGCAACTAGACAAATACGTGTATTTTATTGGATACATTACCGATAACGAACGAAATCAGCTTCTTCAAGCTTGCAAAATGGTTGTTTTTCCAAGTTTATATGAACCTTTTGGAATTGTGGCTTTAGAGGGGATGGTAGCCAAGAAGCCAACTATCGTTGCCGATACAGGAGGTCTAAGCGATATTGTTTCACATTTTGACACGGGCCTGACGTTTGCCCGAGGAGATACGCTCGAATTAATCAACTGTATTGAATTTTTGTTAAAAAATGAAAAAACGGCTGCAAAAATCAGCGAAAATGGGTATAGAAAAGCAACAACTATGTTTAGCTGGGAAAAAATCGCTATTGATACAAGTAAGCTGTTTCAACATCAGATTTGCCAGGATAAAAAAAGAAGGGAGGCAAAAAATTGAAAGCCATTATACTTGCTGGCGGTAAAGGAACAAGACTGCAGCCCTTGACCTATACGATTCCAAAGCCTATGCTACCGCTTTACGATAAACCTGTGATGGAATATAGCATTGAACTGCTTAAGAAACATGGAATTACAGAGATTGGGATTACGCTGCAGTATAGGCATGAACAAATTATTGAATACTTTGGGGATGGCTCTCAGTGGGGAGTGACGCTTACTTATTTTATCGAAAAAGAGCCTCTTGGAACGGCGGGCGGAATTAAGCGAGCAGAGGCCTTTATTGAGGAAGACTGTATTATTATTAGTGGAGATGCCTTAACAGAAATTAATCTTCAAGACGTTATTCATTTTCATTATGAACAAAAAAGCGAAATGACCATTGTTACAAAAGAAGTAAACGACGTGCGGGGCTATGGAGTGGTGACGATAGATGAAGGGTATCGAGTCACTGGGTTTGTAGAGAAACCGACCTACGAACAGGCCAATAGCCGATTGATTAATACGGGAGTGTATGTGATCAAAAAATCCGTTCTTGATTACGTGAATTCTTATGGTCCTACAGATTTTAGCTTTGACATTATCCCGCTTCTTTTGGAATATAATCATACTGTGTGCAGCTTTGTAACGGAAGATTATTGGATTGATATTGGGCAAATCCACCATTATCGTCAAGCACACTATGATTTGTGGAGCAAGTGGTTTGGCAATAGACAGGAAAGTATTGTCTCAGATGACGCGCTCATAGAAGAAGGGGTGACTGTTTACGATCCGGTTTACGTAGGAGAAAATGTGGTGATTAAAAAAGGTGCTTCAATTGGTCCTTACACGATTATTGGAACCAATAGCATCATAGAAGCACATGCTGCAATCGATAAAACGATTTTGCTTCAAAACGTAACGGTGGGGGCAGAATCGTTTTTATACAACGCTACGATAGGTCCCTATGTAAATGTTCAAGCAATGACTACGTATGTCCAAGATACAGTAGCTGGAAATCAAGTGCTACCCCAACTTTCTGTAAAGCCAGATGTTTCTATCTTCAAAAACGGTCGCCTGTATGTACATTCATCTGTTGATCGAGAAAGACTATACAATGCGTTATTACTTGTATGCAAACATCAAGGGTCGTTCTGTCTAGCAAGCGATGATGACGGAGAAGCCACTCAGCTTCGCAAAGAATGCTTTTCTTTTTTACGAAGTAATCATTCAGCTGTGTATGATATTAAAAAAGAAGCTCTTCCGGTATTTCGATATTACATGATGACTTCACAAGCGAGCATTGGTATTTATATTGGTGTGGATAGCAAAAACAGCGGCCTGTTTTTAGAAATATATGATAATAAAGGGCAATTAGTTAATCAGCTTATTGAAAAAAAGATTGAGCGGATGTACCTTCAAGCTAAAAAAGCAAACGTAACGACTTCTGTTTCATTTAAAGAAACAAGCATAGGAAATATCAGGGGAGAATATTGTGCTGCTTTAGTAAAATCAATTAATCAGTATGCTTTATTAGAAGACAATATGCGGATTGGCGTGATTTGTTCGCCGCTTATACAGGAAGTTGTCGAACTATTATGTAAGCGTCTTCGTGTCCATGTTTTATTTTTAAACAAATGGGAGAAAGCAGAAGAAATCAAACGAATAATTAAACGAAATAAGCTGTCTTTTTGTATTCAGATTAAAGAAGATGGAGAAACATTTGCTCTATATGATGAAAAAGGCTGCAGCGTAAATGACTCAGAAATTATGTCGCTTTATATTTATAGCGTATACATGACAAAAAAAGTAGCATTCGTTCCTATTCCTATACACTATTCATCCACACTAGAAACATTTGCTCAATCTCTCAATCAATCATTTATGAGGACAAAAGCAAAAAAACGTGATTTACTTAGTCTTTTGGGGCCCGTTCAATTTCAGTTAGATGCCATGTATGCTTTATGTCAGCTGATCGAATTAATTATGGTGCAACAGCGAAAAATTTCTGAAATGATTCAATATGTCCCGCACGCTTATATGAACTGGCGGTATATTTCATGTCCGCTAGAAATTCAAGAACAAGTCATGAAGAAACTATTAGAAGAAGCAATCGGTAAACAAGTGTATGTCATTGATGGCTTAAAGATTTACCATGATCCCCATGAATGGACGCTTATTTTGCCCGATGGTCACTTGCCTGTATTAAATATTTATTCAGAGGCGTTAAACACTCAGACTGCCAAGAAGCTGTCGGCATATTTTGTAGAAAAAATACAAGAGTATCAAAGAGTGTAAATAATGGATTTTATTTAAAAGAAAGGAAGTGCGCCTCTCGTAAAAAGAGTTCCGCTTATTTCAAGACACTTCATCTATAGATAAGGCGTAGGAGAGAAGGAGCTCAGGGCTCTAAGAGGAAAGAAAAAGTGAAGAAATGAAATTAAATGACTTTCTTCAAAAAAACAGACTGGCATTTCCTTTCGAAAAATGATATTATATTAAAGTCTGATTTATGTTTATAATGTTTGGAGGGAAAATAGATGCGCGTAAACGTTACATTAGCTTGCACTGAAACTGGTGACCGTAATTACATTACAACTAAAAACAAGCGTAATAACCCAGATCGTCTTGAGTTAAAAAAATACAGCCCAAGACTTAAAAAAGTTACACTTCATCGCGAAACAAAGTAAGCAGTAGGAGTACAATCCTGCTGTTTTTTTTATAGGGGGAATTCAAATGAAATCTCATCTGCGCAAAGAGATGAAGCGCGTTCTTAATTTAATTTCTGAAGATCAGCACGAGGCACATTCAACAAGCATAGCAAATGCACTGTATGAAACTTGTTTATGGAAAGAAGCTAGAGTCATTGCAGCTACGGTTTCAAGAAATAAAGAAGTTAATACGAAAGCCATCATTGAACGTGCTTGGAAAGATGGAAAGAAAGTAGCTGTTCCAAAATGCAACCCCACAACATCTCAAATGGTTTTCTACGAGATCATGAATTTTTCACAGCTTGAAACAGTGTACTACGGGTTAGCGGAGCCAATTGTTGAAGAAACTGTTCCCGTTTCAAAATCTTCAATTGATTTACTCCTTGTGCCTGGCGTGGTATATAGCAAAAATGGATATCGTATCGGCTATGGAGGCGGCTATTACGATCGTTATCTAACAGATTATAGCGGACAGAAGCTAAGCCTTGCGTTTGATTGTCAAGTCGTTTCAGAGGTCCCATATGAATCTCATGATATTCCCGTTGAATATATTTTGACAGAGAAGGAGCTTATTTGCTGTGAATCCGTTTGATGCTGTCATGATAATTGTAATATTACTCATGGCAGGAGCAGGCTACATAGCAAAAGCACTGACAGTATCGGGAGCCTGCATGTCTTTTATCGTAGGAGCGAGCGTTTATATCGGTTTTTCGCTGCAAGGTTTTTTACTCTTACTCTTATTTTTTAGCACTTCTACGTTGTGTAGTAAGTACAAAAAAGAAAAAAAACGCGCATTAGAAGAAAAGCTAGAGAAGCACGACAGGCGAGATTATATTCAAGTCCTTGCTAATGGAGGTGTAGCTGCTGCTTGCGGTTTGTTATATGCTGCAACAGCTTTTCCTGTTTACATGTGGATGTTTATGATCAGTATCTCAGCTGCTAATGCGGACACATGGGCATCTGAAATAGGGTCTCTTAGTAAGAAGCAGCCGTTTTACCTTTGGACATTAAAGAGAGTAGAAGCGGGTACCTCAGGAGCCGTTTCACTTTTAGGTACAGCAGCCGGAGCAGCCGGAGCTTTTCTTATTGCTGCCGCTTGTTATTTTGCTTTTCCATCCGTATCGCTAAGTAGTATATTGCTAGTCGGGTGCTTTGGTTTTATTGGAAACGCTATAGACACTCTTCTTGGAGCAAGTGTGCAAGTTCGCTTTCGCTGTCAAAGCTGCGGTATTGAAACGGAACGGAAAGATCATTGCCGTAAGCCAACGATAAAAGAGAAAGGAATAACTTTCTTTAACAATGATGTTGTAAATCTTGCCGCTATTTTGCTTGCTGCTTTTACAGGCGGAACCCTTATCCTGCTTTTACCTATATAAGAGCATAAAATGTTCGTCATAGGAGCAAAGTAAACGTAAGGAGGCTTGAAAATGAGACATATTGTATTGGTACTTACGCTTTTAGTTGTTGGAACGCTGGGCTATCAAATGAGATACCGTGTTTTAAATTCGCTGTTTGGAAATTCATTTATCCGCAGTCTAGCTGTTCGTTCATTTTTTAATTTGCCATTTGTTCGGGATCGTTTAATGAAGCAGGTCTTCCGCTGAGAGCGAAAGATACATAAAAAAACACCTTACAGACGGGACTGACCCCTGATTTCGAGACAGGGATCAAAACACCTTTTAAACAGCCAGTTTTCGGTATTGTACCGGTGACTGGTTGTTTAGTTTTGTTTGAATACGGATATGGTTATAATAAGTAATATAGTTTTCGACGGTTTGTTCTACGATGGCAGTCGTAGTACATGTTAACTCGTCGAGGTAAAACGTTTCAGACTTTAGGATGGAATGAAACGATTCAATGGAGGCATTATCAGCTGGTGTCCCTTTACGGGACATACTCATGATGATGCCTCTTTCTTTGACTTTTTGTTGATACGCATAGGACGTGTAAACCGAACCTTGGTCGCTATGCAACGTACATCCTTCAGGCAAAGGAGGGAGTTGACTTAATGTATCTAAAACAAATTCTACGTTTTGGCAATCACCAATGGAATACGCAATAATTTCTCCATTAAATAAATCTTGAACACTTGAAAGATACAACTGTTTGGGTCCAAAAGGCAAGTAGGTAATATCCGTAACCAGCTTTTGAAGAGGGCGCTCTGCTCGGAAATTACGGTTTAACACGTTTTCTACAACCTGATAAGGTTGTCCTGTTTGTTTCCGTTTTTTTCTTTTTACTCGGCATTGCCAACTGTATTTCTGCATAACACGCTGCACGGTTTTATGGTTGATATGCATGGTTTGATTGAGTAACGCTGTAATTTTTCGATATCCATATCGAAATTTATGGTTGCGGCACTGTTCACCAATTTTTCGTTCGATTCGTTTTTTTCTCTTCATTTCTTCTCGTTGCTCATTTTTCTGCCAACGATAATAAGTAGATCGAGGAACCCCTAGGCACTGACAGATTTGAGAGATCGGCAACTGCTTTTTTAATTCTTCCACTACATTCAATACAACTTCTCGTACCACTCCCTTTCCAATTCTTTGTACTTTTTTAACACGTCATTCTGTTGCTTTAAATATTGATTTTCAGCTTTTAACGTTGATAAAGCATCTTGAGAATGGGACCCCTTTTGATGGGTGTAGCTTTGCCCAACGGGCTGTGCTAAACGATAGGCTTCTCCATTTTTATGCCATCTCATCCATGTTTGAAGCTGCGTACGATTGCGAATCTGTAACGTTTCCATCACTTCTTTGACGGGGATTCCTGCCAATCTCATTTCAATTGCTTGTAATTTAACTTCTACTGGATAGCTTACTCTTGTCCCCATAGAAAAAACACCTCCAAGTTATTGTTAGGTACTACATACCCGTTTTTTAACTTAAAGGTGTTTTTTATTTGTCTCACTCCATGGGGTCAGTCCCGACCCGTAAGGTGTTTTTTTGTAGAAAAAGAAAAAGGGAAAATCGTTGCTTTTTTCCTGGCTTTCTGCCATCTTTACATATAGAGAGCATGAGGAGGTGACTATTTGTCTAGGCAAGATTTTTATTATTTGCAGCTGGCACAGCAATTGCTTGGCCATTCTTCATATGAGTTGATTTCGATGAAAGCTGATGCTTCAGAGCTATGGTTTCAATCTTCGCATCGCAAAGATAAGTCAATTGTCCGCATAGTCCGCCGGAATTTTAAATCAGCCGTTGAGCAGCAAAAAGATGTATTGTATGCATTACAAAGAGCTGAAAATGTGCGAAAGCAGAGAGGTAAATCAACGCTTACTCTTAACACGATTTACTTTGCTGATTTTGATCCTTTTTATACAGAGCAGTCCTTAGAAAGTGCGCCAAGTCCCTCTAAAGTGAATAGTTACGTTGAACAATTAACGGCAGAGAAAGCAAGCGCTTATGAACCTCTATTCGAACGGTTGGGTCTTACATTAGAAAGCGCAGACAATTTCTCTTCCCAAGAAGAAGCACAGCGAATAGAACAGTGGAAACATAAAATTGTGCTTTTTGTACAGAAAAAACAAAGCGAAGAACAGCAAATAGCTGGATACGGGAAGCCTATTTTTACATATATATTTTTGGCGCTGCAAATCTTAATGTTTCTGTTTCTGGAGTGGAAGAGCAGTACACAAAATACGCTCACTCTGATTCAATACGGAGCTAAATACAACCCCTTAATTATTGAAGGCGAATGGTGGCGTTTTTTTACACCTATAATTTTGCATATAGGATTTCTGCATTTGCTTATGAATAGTGTAGCCCTGTATTATTTAGGAACGCTTGTAGAGAGGATATATGGCAGCGGGCGTTTTGTCTTTATTTATATATTTGCCGGGTTTGCAGGATCTCTAGGAAGTTTTATATGGAATACGTCTATTTCCGCAGGAGCCTCAGGGGCCATTTTCGGTTGCTTTGGAGCTTTACTGTTTTTAGCAAGAACAAATCCACGTTTCTTTTTTCGAACAATAGGATCGAGTTTCATTGTAATCATTGTGATTAACTTGATTTTTGGATTTGTTGCGCCGAACGTCGATAATGCAGGGCATATTGGCGGTTTGGTTGGCGGATTTTTAGCTGCGAGCATCGTCAGTTTACCGAAACAAAAAAAGCTGTATATTCAGATTCCGGCTTTCATTTGCACGCTTTTATTAGTAGGAAGTCTGCTTTTTTATGGATATCATGAGCGTTCTGTTTATCAAGATGAGCCCTATGCACTCAGCGTAGCGGCTACGTATCTTCAGCAGAAGCAGTATGAAGAAGCAAAAGATGCCATTAAGCTTTTTGTTGAAAAAGGAACAGGAAATAGTAACGTGTATTTCGTCAGTGCTAACGCAGAATTTTATCTTGAAAATTATAAAGAAGCTAAACAGCAATTGAATCAGGCTGTAAAGTATGATTCAACTTTTCATGAGGCGTATTACAATTTAGCTCTGGTGAATATGAAACTGAATGATATTCCAGCGGCCACACAAAATATCGATAAAGCAATTGCGCTTGAACCGCAAAATGAAAAATACGAAAAGCTGAAGCGAGAGCTAGGAAATTAAAACTGTTGAATGACGAATTTAATATTTTATACTTTACTATTGTGAGAACGTTTACTAGAATATTAATATGTAGACCTAGCAGTGGGCGTTAAATACGGCCGCTGTTTATGACTGAATGACTGTTGAGTTATCTCAAAATAAATGAATCATATCACCTAGAAAATAGGATAAAGGTGACAGAATGAATACGTTATATGATGTACAACAATTATTAAAGTCCTTCGGCATTTTTATATACGTGGGCAATCGTATTGCTGATTTAGAGCTGATGGAAGCGGAAGTAAAAGAGTTATATCAGTCTAACTTGATTGATGTACGTGATTACCAAATGGCAATTCTTTTGCTTCGTCGAGAGTTAAAACAACAAAAAGAGAAAAAGGATGAATGAACATGGATGACAAATGGTTAGTTGGAGTTGATTTAGGCGGTACAACAATAAAAATGGCCTTTATTAATCATTATGGAGAAATCATTCACAAGTGGGAAATTAATACGGATGTGAGCGAGCAAGGCCGTAAAATTCCAACGGATATTGCAAAAGCAATTGATAAAAAGTTAAACGATCTTGGAGAAGTAAAATCAAGGTTAGTAGGAATTGGTATTGGTGCACCGGGGCCTGTCAACTTTGCAAACGGTTCGATTGAAGTAGCTGTCAATTTAGGTTGGGAAAAATTCCCTATCAAAGATATCTTGGAAGTAGAAACTTCTCTTCCTGTTGTAGTAGACAATGATGCAAACATTGCAGCGATTGGAGAAATGTGGAAGGGTGCTGGAGACGGAGCAAAAGATTTACTTTGCGTTACGCTTGGCACAGGCGTTGGCGGTGGCGTCATTGCAAACGGTGAAATTGTACAAGGCGTAAATGGAGCCGCTGGTGAGATCGGGCACATTACTTCTATTCCTGAAGGCGGGGCACCGTGTAACTGCGGCAAAACCGGCTGTTTAGAAACAATTGCTTCAGCAACTGGAATTGTACGTTTAACAATGGAAGAATTAACGGAAACGGACAAACCAAGTGAGCTTCGCACAGTGTTAGAACAAAATGGACAAGTTACCTCTAAAGATGTATTTGATGCAGCTCGTTCAAAAGACGAGTTAGCTATGCATGTTGTAGATAAAGTTGCTTTTCATTTAGGTCTAGCACTAGCAAACTCTGCTAATGCATTAAACCCTGAGAAGATCGTTCTAGGCGGCGGTGTGTCTCGTGCAGGCGAGGTATTACTTGCACCGGTAAGAGATTATTTCAAACGTTTTGCATTTCCTCGCGTAGCGCAAGGTGCTGAACTAGCAATCGCTACTTTAGGAAACGATGCGGGAATTATTGGAGGAGCTTGGTTAGTTAAATCTTATTTTGAATAATAAGCAAGAATCTAACTGAGATAAAAAAGCGCTTTGACATTTAGTCAAAGTGCTTTTTTATCATGCATCTTTTCAATCTTTACATATACATAGTGTAAAGGAGTGAAGATTATGCAAATTGTAGATATCCAAAAGCCCTACGATTACACGCGAACAATACAAGATATCCAAACACTTTTAACGTACTATCCCTATGGTTCTCTTGAATGGATAGGGTGCAGCGTGCTTGGAAAGCCGATTCCTCATATTTTAATTGGAAACGGAGAAAGAAAAGTTCATATTAATGCGTCTTTTCATGCCAATGAATGGATTACGACAAATGTTCTTCTACAGTTTGTTGAAGATTATTTAGCTGCTCTTCATTACGATCAGGCGTTGAACGGGCAGGAAGCAAGAGCTCTTTTTAATCAAATTACGCTTTCTGCGGTTCCAATTGTTAATCCAGACGGAGTAGATCTGGTCTTAAAAGGTCCTGCTGTAAGTGAACCTTATGCGTCTTTTCTTTCTAAAATAGGAAGAGATTTTCCTGATTTTCAAAGCTGGAAAGCAAATATCCGAGGGGTAGACTTAAACAATCAGTTTCCGGCTTATTGGGAAATTGAAAAAAAGCGCAAAGAACCTAAAGCTCCGCATTATCGGGACTTTCCAGGCTATGAATCTCTGTCTGAACCTGAAGCGCAGGCAATGGTAAAACTCGTTGAGCGTCATGATTTTGATTGTGTGATAGCTTTACATACCCAAGGAGAAGAATTTTACTGGGGGTATATGAATGAAGAGCCGAAGGAAGCGGAGGAAATAGCCAGTTATTTTGAAAGGGTAAGCGGTTATAAAGCAGTCAAAACGATTGATAGTCACGCTGGATTTAAGGATTGGTTTATTTTAGAAAAGAAAAAGCTAGGGTTCACTTTAGAACTGGGGAAAGGAATTAATCCGCTGCCTTTATCTCAAATATCGCGCGTATATAATCCGACCAAGGCTATTTTAGTTGCGGCAATGGAATATCTATCTATTTGAAAAGCCACGCAAAGCATATGCTTTGCGTGGCTTTTTTAATGATGTACCGCCGGATAACCGTGATGTATAATGGTCATCACGGTAAACCATCCGAACACACCGAATGTTAGTACCGAAAAACCAATGCCTAATATGTTTTTATTTCTAAAAGATGAAATAGCTGCAAATACGCCTAGCAATGTTGTTAGTGCAAAAATAATCATAAGACCCACTCGAAGAAACCTCCTTTAGGCAACTTAAAATTAAAGCGCTATCATTAGCTTATCCCTTTAATTGTAAAACTTTTCTAACCGTTTGTCGAGATGAAAACCAATCTTTCTTTCGCCTTATTAGCTTAGAAAGGTCCTTACTTTCATTTATAAGATGATGTGTGTATGATAATGCATATAACGGAAATAAATTTTACAAGGAGGATACATTATGAACTATCATCGTATACCGCTAGGACCGATTCAAACGAATTGTTATGTCGTTGCTAACGAAAAAAAAGAATGTTTAGTTTTTGACCCGGGAGCTCAGGGAAAACAGCTCGTTGAATTTCTAGAAAAACAAACGTATAAACCGTTAGCTATTTTGCTGACACACGCTCATTTTGATCACATTGGAGGAGTGGATGAAGTGATGAATCACTACTCTATCCCGCTTTATGTACATAAAAATGAAAAAGAATGGCTTCATAATAGTGATTTAAACGGGTCGAAATTTTTTGATTTAGGAGAAATTACGGCTCCAGATGCAACCGATATTATTTCAGTCGAAGGCAATTTAACAATTGGTTCATTCCAATTTGAGGTGTGCGAAACGCCTGGCCATTCTCCTGGCAGCGTTTCATATTATTTCAAACCGGGTAACTTTGTAGTATCTGGTGACGCGCTTTTTGCAGGCGGCATTGGACGCACAGATTTACCTGGAGGCAATCAAGCTCAGCTGTTAGAAAGCATCGAATCGAAATTGCTGTCCCTTCCAGAAGATACGCTTGTACTAAGCGGTCACGGACCTGAAACAACTGTGGGACACGAAATGGATCAAAATCCTTTCCTGAATGGTTTTTAAGAATACAAAAAGCGATGGAAGCCCATCGCTTTTCTCTTTACTGTCCTGGTGTCATCATAAAAGTTGACCAGTACGTGAACCCCACAAAAAAGACGGTCAAATATGCTCCGAAAACGTAAATGTACATTCTTTCAGACAGCTTTAAATAACTAAGAATTACAAAAAAGCCTGTTTGAGCTAAAAAGAGTAAAGAAGTCTTATGCATGTGACCGAGGTAAAACATTACAGTGAAAATTGCTGTCCAGAACCCCATTACACGGTACATTCGTTCCACGTCCATTTCCTCCTTTATCAAACTTAGTTAGTGTCATGATGAATGTCATCGCTGTGTAAGCACTAGAAAACACTTATGAAACTATATCGATACTTTTCCATTATAATACATCCTTTCTTTCCTGAAAACGCTATCTTTTCCTTGAAATACGACAGAAGAAAAAAAGTTATACAAAACATGTGCAAAATACTATACAAAAGTTATACAAAACGTGTACAATGTATATAAACAACCTATAACTAAAAAACGGGAGGGTTTCATATGGAAGAAATTAAATTTTATACGTACCCGAGCTGTACATCTTGTCGTAAAACGAAAAAGTGGCTAGTGAAGGAAGATGTAAATTTTAAAGAGCGTCATTTATTCAGAGAAACACCTACTCATAAAGAAATGCTTGAACTTCTTTCTATGACCACAGAAGGGATGGATGAACTTCTGGCTAAAAGAAGTCAAGAATATAAAAAGTTAAATGTTGATGTGGATAGCATGACACTATCAGAAGTGGTCAATCTATTAATTGAACATCCTCGTTTGCTTCGCCGACCCATTTTAACAGATGGCAAAAAGCTTGTAGTAGGCTATAACGAATCTGCTCTTAAAAATTTAGTCAAGAAAAAAACAAGTCTTGCTTCTCTAGTTGTCTAAGCGTACATGATGAAGAAGCTCAATTCAGTAAATAACGCATAAAACGACAGCGTAGAGTTTTACATCACGTTGTCTTTTTTTATGTAGTCGTTTAGAGGTGTACAGAAGTTGTACATCGTGTACAAGGACTGAAGCGAAGAAAAGAAACGTATACTAAAAAAATTATAAAAAATGAAAAAAGAAGAAGGAAAATCTCGAAAAAGGTCGAAATTACTGTTTCTAGATGTTTTGACAATCATCTTTATTACAAATAAAGGAGCGATGATCGTTTGACCGAAATTGAACAGTTTGCGACTTACATTATACGAGATGCATGTGAGTGCCGAAGTTCTGATGTGCATATTGTGCCCCGAAAGAAAGATGCTGTGATTCAGCTGCGAATTGACCAAGAGCTTATTTTAAAGAGGGTTATTTCAAAGGAAATGTCTGAACGGCTCATTTCGCATTTTAAATTTTTAGGGGGAATGGATATTGGCGAACGAAGAAAACCTCAAAATGGTGCATTGACCACTTCCCTTGATCACTATCAAGTAAATTTACGTTTATCAACTCTTCCTACTTCTCATGATGAAAGTCTTGTTATTCGGCTTTTGCCTCATCAACAATCTACATCTCTCAAACATTTATCTCTTTTTCCTGAACATACTAAAAAGCTTATTTCTCTCTTGAAATTCTCTCATGGATTAATTATTTTTACCGGTCCTACAGGATCAGGTAAAACCACTACTCTATATACTCTTTTACACGAAGTAAAGCATCTTTTTAATCGAAATGTTATTACACTAGAAGACCCTATTGAAAAACCGAGTGAAACCGTGCTTCAAGTACAGGTAAATGAACGGGCGGGGATTACGTACACGACTGGTTTAAAAGCTATATTGCGCCATGACCCAGACATTATCATGGTGGGAGAAATAAGAGATAGTGAGACTGCCAAAATTGCTGTGAGAGCAGCGCTTACCGGACACTTGGTTTTGACAACGATGCATACTAAAGATACAAAAGGATCTTTGTACAGGCTGCTTGAATTTGGCGTTAGCTTTCAAGAAATGGAACAGACTCTTGTAGCAGTAGCTGCACAGCGCCTTGTAGAAATTCGCTGTCCGCTGTGTTCCGGAAAATGCCATCCCGCTTGTAAAAAAATGAGAAAGCATCGTCAGTCCAGCATATACGAATTGCTTTATGGCAAGGAGCTTAGCGCAGTGATGAGAGAAGTGAAAGGAGAAAATGCGGATTATGATTATAAGACGCTCCGAGATGTTATTCTAAAAGGAATCGCGCTAGGCTATTTATATCCGCATTCGCTAGACGGATGGGGATAAAGACAAATAGACAAAAAAGGTGGTCTCTTGCTCAGCAAGCGAAAATTCTTAAGCAGGTCTCTAAGCTCTTGGAAAAAGGATATACTCTTTCTCAAGCTCTTTCGTTTTTGACGTTTCAAGTATCTAACAAAGAAAAAACGGATATTGAAAAATGTCTTGAGCAGTTAAAACGTGGAGAATCTTTGCACGATGCTTTTGTTAAACTTCAGTTTCACCGTGATATTTTAAGCTATTTATATTTTGCGGAACAGCATGGAAATCTTCAGTTTGCTTTAAAAGAAAGCAGCTCAATGATTGAAGAAAAAGTAAGGCATCGTAAAAAATTTCAAAAGCTTGTTCAATATCCCGTATTGCTACTGCTGTTTATTCTTTCCATTTTATTTGTTTTAAGTACGGTTTTACTTCCACAGTTTGAAGCTCTGTACTTATCCTTTGGAAACAAGCAGTCTTCGTTTATCCTCTTATTTATGCAGGCGATGTCATTCTTTCCTTTTGTGTTACCTGCAGTCATCAGTATGCCAATTATCCTGTATTTGTTTTATGTGATTTACATTAAAAAATTGCCTCCAGTAGTTCAAATGCAGCTCTTTATGAGAGTTCCCGTTATCCGAACGTTCACACGGCTATTTAACTCGTACTTTTTTTCTGTTCATATGAGCAATTTACTAAATGGTGGTTTATCTATTTATGAATGCTTTGCTCTTTTTCAAAAGCAAGAGCATCATCCGTTTTTTCAAGTGGAAGCTTTTGCTTTTACAGATCAACTTTCCTCAGGAATGCGATTAGATCAGATCATTTCAGGTAAATCTCATTATGAAAAAGACTTGGCTCACGTTATTGTGCATGGCCAGCAGAACGGTGAGCTTTCTCAAGAACTGTATGATTACAGTCTATTTATGATGGAAAGAATGGAACAATTTATTTTTCGTATTTTAAAATATGTACAGCCGCTTACATTCTTATTCATCGGAATCGTCATTCTGCTTATGTATATGTCCGTTATGCTTCCGATGTTAGAAGTGATGTCGAGCTTGTAGAAAGGTGAAAGAATATGATTCTAAAAGGTGATAAAGGATTTACCCTTATTGAAATGCTCATTGTTATGCTCGTTATTACCGTGCTTTTGCTCATTATGATTCCAAATGTATTAAAGCATAATACGGTTATTAACAACAAAGGCTGCTCAGCTCTTGTCAAAACCGTAGAGGCTGAGGTACAAGTATACGAACTTGAAAATGGCGAAAAACCAAGTCTAGAAGAGCTTGAAGCAGGAGGCTACTTAAAAGAAGGCACCGTGTGTCCAAATGGTCAAGCTATTCAAATTGACGGTACCGGAAAGGTTACAGCTAGTGGTTCTTCTTAAGCAAAAAGGATTTACCCTCATTGAGATGCTGATGGTTTTATTTATTGTGCAAGTGATGATGTTTTCCATTATTGTAGCCATTCGGCCGCTTGTGGAATATTACAAAATCACATTATTTTTGCGACAGCTGCAAAGCGACACGTTTTATGTGCAGCAGACAGCCATGAACCGAGAATCCCCAATTAAAATTAACTTCGCACCGAAGGGAACAGAATATATTGTTTCTGATTCTCGTGCCGTTCTTTATAAGCGCGCCTATGACTCCACCATTCAAATCACGTTTGGAAGCGGCAATTCCACGATACAATACAACAAAAACGGCAATATTTCTCAAGCGAAGACCATTTTTATCAGCAATCAAAAATTTAAATATAAAGTTACTTTTCAAATAGGCAGAGGGCGTTTTTATGTGGACAAGATGTAAGGGTCAGCAGGGCTACACCTTGTTAGAAATGCTTGTTTCATTTAGCATGCTTTTACTCCTAACCGGTACAATTATTCCTTTGTATGTTCAGATGAAGGAAGCGGAAAAGAAGCAATATGTTTCGTATCAAGCTGACGCTATCTTGCACGAAGAGCTATTGAAATATAAATATGAAGCAGGATATAAACGGCGAGAAAAAATCGTAAAAGAAAACGTTGCGTTTTATCTGAAGTGGAACGGAGAAAGTGCTCAAAAGCTTTGTGTAGAATGGAAAGATTCTGCTGAGAAAATGAAAAAGAAGTGTGATGTGATGTTGAAGTGAAAAGGGAAAAAGGCTTTACGCTTGTAGAGATGTTAGTCAGTTTTACTCTTTTTTTGATCATTGTTTCATTTTTCCCCATTATCATTCCGCTAGCGAAGCAAACATATAATCCGGATTTTAGTATGAATGAAATGGAGTGGGAAATTTTTGTGAATCAACTTGCTATGGAATATCGAGAAGCAAAAGAAGTGGGAATTCATGAGACTACGCTTACGTTGAAAATGGAAAATAATCAGGTCATCACTTATGAACGCTACGAAGACAAGATAAGAAGACGAGTGGATGAAAGCGGTCATGAAGTTGTGCTGCAGCACATTAAGAATATTATGTATGAACAGCAAAAAGAAAGGCTGTTGATTCGTTCAACAGACGGTGTTAACAAAGTTAGAGAAGAAACCATTACGACGTTTTTGATGCTTGCTCATGAAACATAATGAGCAAGGATTTATTCTTCCGGTTGTTTTGGCATTTTGTGCTCTTTTTCTTCTGTTAGTAGCTCAGCAAACCACTTATTTTGTGACGAAAAGTTCATTTTATCAAGAAGTAGAGCAGAAAAATCGTCTGCAGCATCTTTTAGAAAACGCAGTTGTACATGTGAAAAAGGAAATAAGAGAACATAATAAATCTCCATCTGCATCTTTAGTATTAGAAACTGGTATGGTTTCATACGAAGTAGTAAGTGAAGATGAACAGATGATTATTCTGAAAATAAAGTGTCAAACATTGCAAGGAAGAGCATTGACGGAAACGGCATATATTCAAAAAAAGGATCAGCACATTGTGAAATGGACGGATTAAGTCTCTTTCTCTCCGGATATAATAGTGCTGAGGAGATGATTATATGAAAACGAATGATTATGTGAAATATATGACTCAGCAATTTGTACAATATATGGATCAGCCAAAAGAAGAGAGGAAAACGAAAAAGATTCAAAAAAAAGAAGAGCGAGCACCTTTTGCAAACAGATGGTTTGGAATGATTCCGCTGTCGTTTATGCTGTGGTATCGAAAGAAAAAAGAAAGATGAGCATATCATATGCTCATCTTTTTTTTAACCGGCTTGTGTTTTATTAAATTGACGAGACATCGTTTCAGGCGATATGTAAAATAAGCCACCGTTTATAAACTTAAACAAGATAGTCGGCTCGTACAGTTCTTGAAGCGCTGTTTTTTCGGTCATATATATTTCTGGCAGCTCTTCTGCTGTTTCGTAAAAATGATCAAGAAGCGCTAAGTCTTCATACCATCTTTCTTGCGCTTTTTCAGCCCATTCAGTTGGCTGAGTTTTAACATAGTCAGTCACATATGATGTGAGTCGTGCGATGGCACTTTTAGGTTTAATAAAAGGTGAGAGAGTAAAGCAATAGTCTGAGATTTTAGATGACAGATTTTGATTAACGATTAATTCATGAAATGATTCAATAATTTGTCCATTTATTAAATTAATGCCAAGCGACAAGAGCTCATCTTTTTTACGATCACATTTGTACGAGACTTTAATATTTAATGCAAGCCAAGGGTGTAAAGGCTGATTTGTTGGCTGAGCTGATGCAACTTGTTCATACAAGTGAATAAACCCGCCTAGTTTTTGAGTAGAAGCGAAAATTTGGTGCAGTCTAGGTGAACCAAAATGAATTCGTTCTCCTTGAACGGAATCGTCTTCAAATGCTGGGTCTGTAATGAAAGTGAGCGAAGCAGGAGTTGCTTCTCCTCCCGTCTTTTCGATATAGTGCCAATAAAATGGACGATTCATCAATTCTTTATCGAGTTCAATCGTTAATTGAACCGTCAGGTAAGACGGTGTTTCTGTGACAATAGAACAATTATTAGCTAGAAAATAACGCTTTAAAAATTGATGAATATCAGTTTGCTGCATGCTGATCCTCCTCGCTGTCTTCGTATTGAATAATAGACGTCAAGTTCTCCATCTTGATTTTTATTTCTCCTTCACTCCGTGAATGAAATAAGATATCCTGAATATGCTCTTCGATATTTTTTAAATCAAGCTTTGTTAAAATATCATCTAGCTCTCCAACAACTCGTTCAAAAAGGTTTATTTTTTCGTACAGTAATTTTAAAATATGTTCTTCGACCGTATGTTGAATGGCTAAATTGTAAATGTGAACATCATGTTTTTGACCTAAACGATGGACCCTTCCAATTCGCTGTTCTAGACGCATTGGATTCCACGGTAGATCATAGTTAATGATATGATGACAAAACTGAAGGTTGATTCCTTCTCCGCCTGCTTCAGTGGCAATAAATACTTGCGCGTGGCTTTCAAAAAGCTGCTTCATCCAGTCTTTTTTACCTCGCTTAAATCCGCCTCTAAAAGGTACAGAGGTAATTCCATGCTGTTTTAAATACCACTGTAAATACAGTTGAGTTGCTCTGTACTCAGTAAAAATAATGACTTTATCATCAATTTTCTGAACTAGCTCTAGCACTTTTTCTGCTTTTGCATTTTGAGGCACTTGCTGAAGTAGTTCCATTAACGGCGTAATCATATGTTCCGTTAATGCGCTGTTTTGATCTTCCTGACGTTCCAGCATGTTTTTTAATGTCATATACACTGCTTCACGGCTGCTGCAGGCCTCTCGCTGCAGAGTTAAAATTGAAAAAGCGCTTGAAGGGTGGAATCCGTTTCCTTTAAAAGATGTAATCGCATCGTACAGCTCCCGTTCTTTTGGCGAGAATTCAACAGGAATGGTTTGAACAATTCGCTTCGTCCATTCGATACCCGTATCGTGGCGGCGATTTCGAATCATAACTTTGTTAACAAGCTCTTTTAAGTGTTCATCGTTTTGCAAAGAGCGTTTTTTAGCGGAAAATAATTCTTCGAAATAGTCTTTATTGCCGAGATGGCCAGGCTTTAAAAGAGAGACTAAGTTAAAAATTTCTTCAATTCGATTTTGAATCGGTGTTGCGGTTAGCAACAGACAAAATTTCTTTTTTAGACTTTGCACAAATTCATAGTTTTTTGTTTTGTTGTTTTTAAGTTTATGAGCTTCATCAATGATGATGAGATCGTAGTCTTGTTCAAGCACAATTTCTCGATGAGGAGAACGTTTTGCTGTATCAATTGAAGATACAACGATGTCGCACTGATCCCACACATATGATTTTCTTTGAGGAACTGCGGGAATATAAAATTTTTGATTCAATTCCATAGCCCACTGTGAAACAAGCGAAGCTGGAACTAAAATGAGAACTTTTTTAACAAGTCCGCGAATCATATATTCCTTCAAAATTAACCCTGCTTCAATCGTTTTTCCCAGTCCTACTTCATCTGCTAAAATGGCTTTCCCATTCATTGTTTCAACTACTTGTTTGGCTACTTCGAGCTGATGAGGAAGCGGCGTTAAATCAGCTAGATGTTTTGGGCTTTGCAGTCCTTCAAATTCTGAGATAAGCGTTTGGTCTTCTATTTCATAGGCAAGTTTATACAAATCCCATACAGACCAAGGGCCGTCTTGCTCCAATTTAGTTGAGAAGGCTGCTTCCCATGTTTCATCGATGTTTAATTTCACTTTCATGATAAAAATGCTCCTTTGTAAAAAATTTTTATTGAACAAATGATAAGAATCAGGTAGGATAAAAATATATTTAGAAAATTTGAAAAAGAAAATAGATTAGCACTTTACAAATGATTGTGTGAATAAAGATAGATACATCTTTCAGTAGTATGCCCAACTTTACCAACTTTATAGAAGCGAATGACGACACGGGGAGAGACTACTTGAATGTAGCGCCGAAGGAGCAAGCAATAAGATTGTGAATCTCTCAGGCAAAAAGACTCTTGTTTGACGCAGCTCTGGAGAGTGTCTATGCGTTTATAGACCACCCACGAGGCAAACCTATTCGTTTATAGGTAAACTTTCAGGTGAAAAGGACAGAGACTTCCTACTAAATACAGTAGGGGGGTTTCTGTCCTTTTTTGTTTGGATACATAGTGATCCCCACACTATTTGAAAACTCCCCGTTATGAAAAGTTTCACGTGAAAAAGAGGAGGACATAAATATGACAACAGAATTACACAAAACGCCGCTTTATGATACCTATCAAAAATATGGTGCCAAAACAATTGATTTTGGCGGATGGGCTCTTCCCGTTCAATTTTCTTCTATTAAAGAAGAGCATGAAGCTGTACGTACAAAGGCAGGTCTTTTTGATGTCTCTCATATGGGAGAAATTCTTGTAACAGGAGCTGATAGCTTAGCTTTTCTTCAGCACACGATGACAAATGACGTTTCTACCCTCGTCGATGGAAAAGCGCAGTATACGGCTATGTGTTATGAAGACGGAGGCACGGTAGATGATTTGCTGATTTATAAAAAAGCAGATCAAGAGTATTTGCTAGTCGTAAACGCTGCTAATATTCAAAAAGACTATGAGTGGCTGGTGTCTCACAAACAAGGAGATGTAACGCTCGTTAATCAATCTGATGAAACTGCGCAGCTAGCTTTACAAGGTCCTTTAGCAGAAAAAGTTTTACAAACGTTAACGAACGAAAATTTAGCTTTGTTAAAGCCATTTACATTTGCTGATGATGTAGAAGTAGCGAATGTAAAAGCTCTCGTTTCACGTACTGGGTACACCGGGGAAGATGGCTTTGAAATTTATTGTTCTTCAACTGACGCCGCTCACTTGTGGACGGCTATTTTAGAAGCAGGCAGTGATGAAGGTGTGTTGCCTTGCGGATTAGGAGCTCGCGATACGCTTCGTTTTGAAGCTACTTTGGCTTTATATGGCCAAGAGCTTTCAAAAGATATTACGCCGATTGAAGCTCGAATTGGATTTGCAGTAAAAACGAACAAAGACAGCTTTATTGGAAAAGAAGTGTTAAAAGAACAGCGTGAAAGCGGGGCACCTCGTAAGCTGGTAGGAATTGAAATGATTGATAAAGGTATACCACGACACGGTTACGAAGTATTTGCAGATGAAGAACAAATTGGATTTGTGACAACAGGTACACAGTCACCGACATTAAAGAAAAACATCGGTCTAGCACTATTGTCAGCAGAGTATACAGAGCTTGGTCAAGAAGTGGAAGTGCAGGTTCGGAAGAAACGCTTAAAAGCAAAAGTGGTTTCAACACCTTTTTATAAACGTTCAAAGTAAGCTTTGGGGAGGAATTTAACATGTTACATCGCTATTTACCAATGACAGAACAAGATCAGCAGCAAATGTTAGCAGCAATTGGCGTTTCATCTGTTGATGATCTATTTTCAGATATTCCGCAGCGCGTTCGTTTTCAAGGAGAATACAATATTAAAAAAGCGGCCTCAGAGCCTCAGCTGTTAAAAGAATTAAATAGTATGACTGCTAAAAATGCTCATTTAAAAGACTATGCTTCTTTTCTAGGAGCAGGAGTTTACGATCATTACATGCCGGTTATTGTTGATCATGTTATTTCTCGTTCGGAATTTTATACGGCCTATACTCCGTATCAACCAGAAATTTCTCAAGGAGAACTTCAGGCCATCTTTGAATTTCAAACAATGATTTGTGAGTTAACGGGGATGGACGTGGCTAATTCTTCTATGTATGACGGAGGAACTGCTTTAGCAGAAGCCGCTATGCTCAGTGCCGGTCAAACAAAAAAGAAAAAAGTACTTGTCTCTGCGGCTGTTCACCCTGAGTCAAAAGATGTTTTAAAAACGTATGCGAAGGGTCAGTACATTGAAGTGGTAGAAATCCCTGCAGCAGACGGAGTAACAGATATGATTGCATTAGAAAAAGAGATGGGGAGTGACGTGGCAGCTGTTATTGTCCAGTATCCAAATTTCTACGGACAAATCGAGCCGTTAAAAGAAATTGAAGAAATTACTCATCAAGAAAAATGCATGTTTGTGGTTTCAAGCAATCCTTTATCATTAGGTTTACTTACGCCTCCTGGAGAATTCGGAGCTGATATTGTCATTGGAGATGCACAGCCATTTGGTATTCCAAGTCAATTTGGAGGCCCGCACTGCGGATACTTTGCAACTACGTCTAAGCTTATGCGAAAAATCCCAGGACGATTAGTAGGGCAAACGGTAGATGAAAACGGTAAGCGAGGGTTTGTTTTAACCCTTCAAGCACGTGAACAGCATATACGCCGCGATAAAGCGACTTCTAACATTTGTTCAAATCAAGCGTTAAATGCTTTAGCGGCATCAGTTGCCATGACAGCTTTAGGCAAGCAAGGTGTAAAAGAAATGGCACTGCAAAATTTATCAAAAGCGCATTATGCATATGAAGCGTTAAAGGCAAAAGGGGTAAATGTGGCATTTGAAGGACCGTTTTTTAATGAATTAGTCGTGAAGCTTCCTGTTTCGGTAACAGAAGCAAACAGTCAGTTATTAGCTTCAAAAATAATTGGCGGTTATGATCTTAGCCGTGATAACCAAGAGCTTGAAAATCACATGCTGCTTGCTTTTACAGAGCTCCGTACAAAAGAGGAAATTGACCAACTTGTAAATGAATTGGGGGATCTTCATGCTTAATCAAAATCAATCACTTATTTTTGAAAGCAGTAAAGAAGGACGAATCGGCTATTCATTGCCTGAGTTAGACGTGCCAAAAGTTAATGCTGAAGAACTGCTTGGAAAAGCGTATGTGCGTACCGAAGCGCCTGAGCTTCCTGAAGTATCAGAACTCGATATTATGCGTCATTACACCGCGCTTTCAAAACGAAATCACGGAGTGGATTCAGGATTTTATCCGCTTGGTTCATGTACGATGAAATATAATCCAAAAGTGAACGAACAAGCAGCACGCATTGCTGGTTTTGCGCACATCCATCCGCTTCAAGATGAGCAAACGGTTCAAGGTGCTCTCGAACTTTTATATGATTTACAAGAGCATTTAACGGAAATCACAGGAATGGATGAAGTAACGCTTCAGCCAGCAGCAGGTGCTCACGGCGAGTGGACCGGGCTTATGATGATTCGTGCCTATCACGAAGCAAATGGTGAGGCGCAGCGAACAAAAGTCATTGTTCCAGACTCAGCTCACGGAACGAACCCGGCTTCGGCAACAGTTGCGGGATTTGAAACGGTAACGGTAAAATCAAACGAACATGGTTTAGTGGACTTAGAGGATTTACGCCGCGTAGTAGGAGAAGATACAGCCGCTTTAATGTTAACAAATCCAAATACGCTGGGGTTATTTGAAGAAGATATTTTAGAAATGGCTGAAATTGTTCACGCAGCAGGTGGAAAGCTTTATTATGACGGTGCAAATTTAAACGCAGTATTAAGTAAAGCCCGTCCTGGAGATATGGGGTTTGACGTGGTTCATTTAAACCTTCATAAAACGTTTACAGGCCCTCATGGAGGAGGCGGTCCTGGTTCTGGTCCGGTAGGGGTAAAAGCAGATTTAATTCCTTATTTGCCTAAACCAGTGCTTGTGAAAACAGAACAAGGCTATCACTTTGACTATAACCGTCCTCAGTCAATTGGACGCGTAAAGCCGTTTTACGGAAACTTCGGCATCAACGTTCGCGCTTATACGTACATTCGTTCAATGGGTCCAGACGGCTTAAAAGCCGTAACGGAAAATGCCGTGTTAAATGCCAACTATATGATGCGTCGTTTAGCAGAGCACTATGAGCTGCCGTTTGACCGTCACTGTAAGCACGAATTTGTTTTATCAGGAAAACGTCAGAAAAAGCTTGGCGTACGCACATTGGATATCGCGAAACGACTGCTTGATTTTGGCTATCATCCGCCGACTATCTACTTCCCGCTTATCGTAGAAGAGTGCATGATGATCGAACCAACGGAAACGGAGTCGAAAGAAACGCTAGATGCGTTTATCGATGCGATGATTCAAATTGCAAAAGAAGCAGAAGAAACGCCTGAAGTTGTACAGGAAGCTCCCCATACAACGGTTGTGAAGCGCCTTGACGAAACGCTCGCAGCGAGAAAGCCAGTTCTTCGCTATCAGAAAGAACAGGCTGTTCAAAACGTCTAACAAAAAACCTCGCCCAAAGGCGAGGTTTTTCTATATACATACCATTATTTTTTCTTTTTCACTTTACCGTTCCACATTTTGAAGCCGCCTTTTAAATCATAGATTTCTTGAACACCGTGGCGACGAAGCATTTGTGCTGCGCGTCCTGTGCGCATTCCGCTTTGACAATAGATGTATACAGGCTGATCTGGACGAAATTCTTTAATGCGCATACGGAACTGTGAAAGAGGAATATTTCGTGCGCCTAAAATATGTCCGTTTTCGAATTCATTCGGTTCACGAATATCAACTAGCTGTGCCTTGCGGTAGCCGCTGCGGAATTCTTCTTCAGTTAACGTTTTCATAATGCGACGTTGGACAAAGAACATAACGACAGAGTATATGATGATTACTCCAAGTAAAATGAGTACTGCTGTAATTGCTGACATGCTGATTCTTCCTTTCTTCGACAAAATCCATACTCTTATTATATAAGTGAATGAAATTAGAAGTAAAGCGATTTCGCCTTGAATCTAGCGGATTTCTTCCCGAAAATGAAAAAACTACCACATTTGAATTCGCAGTTTTATGTTGCTCTTTGCTTTTCCTTAGCTCAATCTTTTGGTAGACTAAAAAACGGATTTATTTTTTATATTACATATAGCTGAGGATGAGGTAGATGAAAGCAAAGTGGAGATTTATTGATTCCAACAACCGTTCGCCTTATTACAATATGGCGTTAGATGAAGCGTTATTAGAATGGCATAGTAAAGGAGAAATTCCACCTACGATTCGTTTTTATGGATGGAACCCTCCAACGCTGTCAATCGGTTATTTTCAAAAAGCTGAAAAAGAAATTAACTTTGATAAAGTAAAAGAATTAGGACTAGGCTTTGTAAGACGTCCAACGGGCGGCAGGGGCGTGCTTCACGATGAAGAGCTTACTTACAGCGTCATTGTATCTGAAGAGTATCCTAACATGCCTAAGACAGTTACAGAGGCATATCGCGTAATCTCTGAAGGTTTACTGGAAGGATTTCGTTCGTTAGGACTCGAGGCTTATTTTGCTATTCCTCGTTCAGAAGAAGAAAAAAATAGCTTAAAAAACCCTCGTTCGTCCGTGTGCTTTGATGCTCCTTCTTGGTATGAACTAGTTGTAGAGGGCCGCAAGATTGCTGGAAGTGCCCAAACTAGACAAAAAGGAGTTATTCTACAGCACGGCTCTATTCTGTTAGAGATTGATGAAGATAAATTATTCAGCGTGTTTAATTATCCAAATGATCGCGTGAAAGAAAGAATGCAGCGCGCATTTCGTTCTAAAGCGGTAGCCATCAATGCAATTGCGGGCCGCAAAATCTCTATTGAAGAAGCAAAAGAAGCGTTTTATAAAGGATTTGCTTCTGCTCTTGATATTGATTTAGAACCGTATACACTGTCTGAAGAAGAGGAAGCATATGTAGAAGAACTAGCGCGCACAAAGTACGGATCGGATGAATGGAACTTTAAGCGCTAAACGGATGCCGATGGGAAATAGATAAAAGTGCAACTTCTTATAAGTTGCACTTTTTATTGGGATTTTTAGAAACAATGCTTGGCTAACAGAATGCATAGAGAAGAAAAGTCAAACACTTTTTTTACGAAAAAAAAAATATTTCACTTGACACCCTTCTATATGTAGATGTTTGGATAAGTGTCAAATACTATATATTGAATTCGTCCAAGCCGTGTGGTAAGTTATTGATAGTTGATTGAAAAACTCTATTTCCTTTAAAAGGAAATAGAGTTAATAAATTTAATAGATGTTCGATAGGTAAGGAGTTGTGAGAATGACTGTTTTGTTAAATCAAAAAGTGAATATGAATGTTGAAAAGCTTAATTCAGATATTGAACGCTTTCCGCAAGTACATCCGATTACACCGGATATGAAGTTGACTCATAAAGGTGTTTCAAGATTGGTAATGTTAGACCGCTATGCGTTTAAAGATACGGAAAAATTAACGTTATCAGAAGGAGATTTTGTTGTTCTAACCGTAAAGGAAGATCCAAAATTTCCAGCACGAGGACTTGGCTATGTGGAAAGCATTAATTTTGAGCAAAAAACCGCTGTTGTCAAGGTAGAAGATGAGTTTAGAGGAGCTTTATCGCCTGAAGAAGCAGAAAACGGATTAATTACTCGTTCTTTAGATGTCATTGAAAAACCTCTAGAAGTCTTCTATGAGCAAATTGCAAAACGTAATGCAACAGGCTTAGCTTCCGTGGAAAAAACAGAAGAAAAGCGCAAAGAGTGGTTTGAAAAGTTCTATCAAGAGCTTGTTCAGCTAAACTTTGTACCAGCTGGCCGCGTTCTTTACGGTGCAGGTGCTGATACGGACGTAACGTACTTCAACTGTTATGTAATGCCTTATGTAAAAGATTCACGTGAAGGTATTTCAGAACACCGCAAACAAGTAATGGAAATCATGAGCCGTGGAGGCGGTGTTGGAACGAATGGTTCAACTCTTCGCCCGCGCAACACGCTGGCTCGCGGTGTAAACGGCAAATCATCTGGTTCGGTTTCATGGTTAGATGATATTGCTAAACTGACGCATCTTGTTGAGCAAGGTGGGTCGCGTCGTTAACAAACCGGCGACGTAATCTCGTGAATTGCTGGAACACCCTTAGAGCTTTCTTCACCACAACGTGATCGGCAACGATGAGCGTGATGGTTAGAAAAGAGGAAAGATTGGGCAATCAGCAGCCAAGTGTCTTTGGAAACGAAGATAAAGGTTCAACGACTATTGAAACTTCCTAAAAGTTCTAATGTAATAAAACTTTAGTGAATAAAGTAGGTGTTATGATGGAAGCAAAGGAAGGAGTAAACCATAGCAAACGGCAACGTCGCTATGGGGCACGAGACAAAGAAGAAATCATAAAATCAGTTATCAAGTTACATGATCAAGGTTATAGCCAAGTAGATATATCAAAAATGTTAGGTATAGCACGAAATACAATTAAAAGATGGAATGATGAACTTCACTTTTTTGAAGCTAGAACACCAGGCGAAGCAGGGAAATTAAAAAATAAAATCTATAGATATAATGAAGATTATTTTGAAAGTATACTCACGCCTAATCAAGCTTATGTAGTAGGTTACATCACTGGAGATGGAACAGTTTTCGACAGAAAGAGGTCGAAAAGGTTGGTCCTAGTTCTAGCGGAGCAAGATAAACAATTACTACAGGATATCAGTGAAGAATTGAATATAGAGGATGCTATCAAATTCAGAAAAAGAAATGCTAGCAACGAACAGAATAAATATTCATTAACCATCAATTCAACTAAAATGTGTAATGACTTAATAATGCTAGGAGTCGGCCCTCGAAAAACAGGCTTTGAAAAGTGGATCGATTTTGAAAATGAGGAATTACAATGGGCATACTTAAGAGGATTCTTTGATGCAGATGGTCATATCAGAGTTTATGAAAGAAATGGCTATCAAAAAGCGAGAATAGGCTTCACAGGAAACTCTAAGATGTTAAAAGAAATCCTAGTATTTCTTAAGTCAAAGGGATTTGCAGTAAATGTTAACTGTATTACACAAAAACAGGGCTGTTGTGACTTATACCTTAGCAGTATCAAAGAAATTAAACTACTTGGAAAAGAACTATACAAACATGGAACCATTAAACTGAATCGAAAATATGAGAAATTTTCTTCTTTGATGATATAGTCTGATCTTACATGAAAGTGTAAGAGTACGGCAGAAATGACCGTACCCTTCTTAACGAAGAGTAACAAATTGGGGGCCCAAATGATCATGCTTGCCGACTGGCATCCTGACATTGTAGAGTTTATTATTTCTAAAATGCAAAACCCTCGCATTTTACGTTTCTTAATTGAAAACACAAATGACGAAATGATTAAAAAGCATGCACAAGATAAATTGAAGTTCACGCCGCTAACAGAGTCTGAAGAAGCGATGTACCAAGGAATCATTAACTATAAACAAATTCCTGGTCTTGGTGGGTTCAGTGAAAAAATCATTAAAGATGCAGAAGAAAAGCTGCAAACAGGCGGAACGTACAGCGTTCATAACTCAGAGTTTTTAACAGGAGCAAACATCTCTGTATGCTTAACAAAAGATTTCATGGATGCTGTTGAAAACGACGGAGAATACGAACTTCGCTTCCCAGACGTAGAAAGCTATTCAAAAGAAGAAATGGCTAATTACAATGAGAACTGGCACGAAGTAGGCGATGTGCGCGAATGGGCAAAACAAGGAAACAAAGTTCGTACGTATCGTACTATCCGTGCAAAAGAGCTATGGAACTTAATTAATATTTGTGCAACGTACTCAGCTGAACCAGGCATTTTCTTCTTCGACAATGCTAATGACATGACAAATGCTCAAGCATATGGTCAGCACGTTGTTGCAACAAATCCATGTGGTGAACAACCACTTGCACCATTCTCTGTCTGCAACTTAGCTGCTGTTAACTTAGCGCAAATGGCAGATAAAGAAACGAAAACTGTTAACTTTGAAAAGTTACGTCAAACGGTTGAAACAGGCGTTAGAATGCAAGATAACGTTATTGATGCAACTCCTTATTTCTTAGAAGAAAACCAAAAACAAGCGCTTGGCGAACGCCGCGTTGGCCTTGGTGTAATGGGTCTTCACGATCTTCTTATTTATTGTGAGACAGAGTACGGCTCTGACAAAGGCAATGAGTTAGTAGATAAAGTGTTTGAAACAATTGCAACGACAGCTTACCGCGCGTCTGTAGAGCTTGGAAAAGAAAAAGGAAGCTTCCCGTTCTTAGTGGGGGAAACAGATGCTGAAACGGCTTCTTTACGTGAAGCATTTACAAATACAGGCTTCATGAAAAAAATGCCTGAAGATATTCGTGAAAACATTAAAGAGAACGGTATCCGAAACTCTCATTTATTAACAGTAGCGCCAACAGGCAGTACTGGAACAATGGTTGGAGTATCAACGGGTCTTGAACCTTATTTCTCATTCTCATACTTCCGAAGCGGCCGTTTAGGTAAATTTATTGAAGTAAAAGCTGATATCGTTCAAGAGTATTTAGATCAGCATCCAGATGCAGATCCAAACAACCTTCCTGAATGGTTCATTTCAGCTATGGAACTTGCACCACAAGCTCACGCGGACGTGCAATGTGTGATTCAGCGCTGGATTGACAGTTCAATTAGTAAAACAGTAAACGCTCCTCGTGGTTACACAGTAGAGCAAGTTCAAAAAGTGTACGAGCGTCTGTATAAAGGCGGAGCAAAAGGCGGTACGGTGTACGTAGACGGCAGCCGTGATGCACAAGTCTTAACGCTAAAAGCAGAAGAAAATACGTTTGATGAAGAAATTGAAGCGCCAAAAGAAGAAACGAAACCGCACGTTGTGTTAGTTGATACAATTAATGAAATTCGTTCAACTGATGTAACAATCGGTTCTGAAGTAGGTAATACTTGTCCGGTTTGTCGTCAAGGAACGGTAGAAGAAATGGGCGGATGCAACACATGTACAAACTGTGGTGCACAGCTGAAATGCGGCCTTTAATTTTGAACACGATTGACTAGTAAAAGCTGACTCAAACGAGTCAGCTTTTATTATGTATAAAAATGGGGCATAAATAAGAAGCGGGATCGAACGGTTCTTGTATTTGAATAAGCATTGTAGTATGATTTTAATTGAATGTCTTTTATCCCGTTTTATCTTATGACATCGCTTTATTTACACGTTTTTTTCACATAGATTATCAAACATGAACACGATATCACTATAAGAAACAGACATTTATGACTTATTATTAGCAATACATAATATTAATTGGGGGAGATTTCATGCCTACACCGAGTATGGAAGATTATATTGAACAAATATATATGCTAATTGAAGATAAAGGATACGCTCGAGTGTCTGATATTGCTGATGCATTGGCGGTTCACCCCTCATCTGTAACGAAGATGGTTCAAAAGCTAGACAAAGATGAGTACTTAATTTATGAAAAATACCGAGGCCTTGTTTTAACATCTAAGGGGCAAAAGATTGGAAAACGTCTTGTTTATCGCCACGAGCTTTTAGAGCAGCTGCTGCGCATCATTGGCGTAGATGAGAAAAATATTTATGATGACGTAGAAGGAATTGAACATCATTTAAGCTGGAATTCCATTGATCGTATTGGAGATTTAGTTCAATACTTTGAAGAAAATCATAACCGTATTCAAGATCTTCGCAATGTACAAAAACGAAATGAAGAAGAGCAAAAATTATAAGAAAAAAGCAGCGGCCAATAGCGTCACTGCTTTTTTTCTTTTTATCATAACTTGTTGCTGAGTTGACTACAAATGTAGAGTGGGTAGTTTGGAGGAGAGGCTGTGTACGTCGACGGAGTGTTTTCAGGTGGCGGTATTAAAGGGCTTGCACTGATTGGTGCGTTACAAGCTCTAGAAGAAAAAGGCTTGATCTTTCGGCGGTTAGCCGGAACGAGTGCGGGTTCCATTATTTGTGCATTTGTAGCAGCCGGTTATACAAGTGAAGAAATTGTTGAAATGATGAATGAAATTGAGTTATCGTCTTTTTTAGATCAAAGAATGTCTTTTTTACCATCAAGCTTGACAAAGTGGCTGTTTTTATATTGGAAAATGGGATTATATAAAGGAGAAAGGCTTGAAAAGTGGATTGCTGAGAAATTGCGGAGCAGAGGAATTCGTACATTTGCTGATTTGCCTGATCAGTCGCTGCGTATTATTGCGTCAGATTTGACCAACAGTACGATGCTTGTTCTTCCAGATGATTTGCCTAAATATCAAATCGACCCGAATCGCTTTTCTGTAGCAAGAGCCGTTCGAATGAGCTGCAGCATTCCATATTTTTTTGAGCCGGTTAAATTAAAATCTACCCCAAGCAGTTTAATAGTCGACGGGGGCGTGTTAAGCAACTTTCCAATTTTTCTATTTGATGATGATAAAAGTCTTAAGAAACGACCGGTAATTGGTGTGAAGCTGAGCCCGAAGGACGAAGAAAGAGAACGGAATAAAATTAAGAATGCCGTTGGTTTATTCAGTGCGCTTTTTGAGACGATGAAAGATGCGCACGATGCAAGACATATTTCAAAACGTCACGAAAAAAATATTATCTTTTTACCTGTTAATCAAGTTTTTGCGACAGAATTTACCCTCACAGAAGAACGGAAGGAAGAGCTGATTGCGTTTGGCAAAAAGCGTACAAGGGCATTTTTGAAAAAGTGGTGCTATTAAAAAAACAAGGAGGTTTTTCTCCTTGTTTTTTTAAAAGAATGCTCTATTTTTCTTTTTTCCTTTTTTACCTTCGATGACGGTCAAGTGTGAGTTGTTTTTCTTTTTCTTTAGCGGTTTCGTTGACTTGGATACCGGGCGCTTATTTGAGCTTCGGTACGTATGCATATCAACTTTGTTGCTTCCTCGCTCTTTTTCTTTTTGACGCAGTTTTGATTGTTTTACTGCGCGCACATACCCTCTATCTTGACCTTTTGTCTGAGAAGGGCGGAGAATAAACCGATAAACTAAGTAAAACAAAATGATAAACAGAAAAATATAACCTGCTTGACGTAATAAAACAGCTGGATCTGTAATCAACGTAAATGCAAAGCCAATGACTCCTAACCCGATTAGACCATATACAAGTGGTTTCACGAATGGACGTCTCATTTTGTTCACCTCCTAAAATAGTAAAAAAAGAAAGCAAAACGGTGTGGATTAGACAACTTGTTCGTCAGTGGTAGAAGAAAGTTCATTTTCAACGCGTAAAAGTTCTTTAAATGAAGCAATCGCAACTTCAACTTGATCATCTTTTGGTTCTTTGGTTGTTAAAAGTTGAAGCCATAAACCGGGATAACCTAAAAAGCGAAGAAGAGGGACATGACGAACTTTATTGGTTAACTGTAACACTTCAAATGATAAACCAAGGACAACTGGGATTAATGCAAGGCGATCCACAATTCGTAACCAAAGAGGATCCGTTGGAACGAGTAGGTAGACAAACATTCCTACAACTACGGTAAAGAGGATAAAGCTACTTCCGCAGCGATAATGAAGTCGAGATTGTGCTTGCACGGCTTCTACCGTAAGTTCAGCATTGTTTTCATATGCATTAATGACCTTGTGTTCTGCTCCATGATATTGAAACACCCGTTTAATAAGTGGCGTTTGTGAAATCACATAAATATAGCCAAGGAGCAATAATAGTTTAAATACTCCTTCAATAAAAACCTGAGCTACACTTGAAGTGAAAACAGGACGTGTCAATTGTGCTAAAAACACAGGAATCAATGTAAATAGTACTTTCCCGAAAAGAAAGGATATTACACCAATAGTTGCAACGCCAAATATTAAAGATAGTTTTGATTCTTTTTTCTCTTTTTGTTGTTCTTCTGCTACTTGAGCATCATCTTCTGGATTCACGTCATAGCGTTCAGAGGAAAAGTTCAAGTGCTGCGTACCGTTTGCACTGGCTTCAACAATAGCAGCAATTCCTCGTAAAAAAGGAATTTTTTTAAAAGCAGTGAGTACGGAATTTGATTTTCTTTTTGAATGAAAATAATCAATAGATTGATCTTTGCGGCGAATAGCCGTCACCATCATACGTTTGCCACCGAACATGACGCCTTCTATAACGGCTTGACCACCATACGCAGGTTTTTGTAATTTAGACATTTCAGGCACCAACCTAACTTAACTAGACTAGACTTCTTAGTATTTTATATTCTACAGCAAAATCAAATAAACCTCTAGGCGGATGCATGTTATCTAGTTTAGCCAATATTTTTCATCTCCACACCCTTGTTATGAATTTTTTTCCTTTCACTTATAAAATTTGTTTATGAAACTCTGTGCGAAGTAGTTTTAAAATGTCTCTTTGATATCAGGCTCCCTTCTTGCGTATAGGAAGAGTAATAAACGTAAAAACTTAGAAATGAGAAAAAAGTTCATACTACATCAAGAGGTGATTAATATGTCAGAACCTAAAGAACAGCATGAAAAAAAACAGGATAACCACCCTACGCATAAACAGGAAATGTCTTTTTTATTTAAAGCCGTCTTTATTTCCTTTTTTGGAGGGATTTTCTGGAGCTTTATTGGCTATTTAAATTATCTGTTCAGCTTTAGTGTTATCAATCCAAATATGCTTTTAGATCCATGGGCATTAGGTGATTGGAAGGATAAAGGAATAGGTGTTATCGTCAGTATTTTTCTTATAGGGGTATTATCTATTTTTGTCGGGTTGTTATACTACGTCCTATTAAAGAAGTTTAAAACAATTTGGATAGGTTTTGCTTACGGCTTATTATGGTGGGCAATTGTATTCGTTGTTTTGAATCCGCTCTTTCCCAATTTAAAAACAATTGGAGAGCTTCCAGCTAACACGATTATTTCATCCCTCTGTATTTATATTTTATATGGTGTATTCATCGGATATTCCATTTCTTTTGAAGCTGCAGAGCTTCAAACAAAAGATGAATCTACAGATTTTCAAACGGCGAATAAGTAGTGTGAATGTTCCAACGTATGCTAATATATTCTATATAATGATTTAAAAAGAAAAATAAAGTGCAAATTCACATAAGTGAGCTGCATAAAGGGTTCGTAGTAGGGGAGAGTGTTGAATTAAGATGAATAAGATTTTAGTAATAAACGGTCCTAATTTAAATCGTTTAGGCGTACGCGAACCAGCGGTATATGGGACAGATAATCTTCAAAATCTTGAAGAGAAGCTTCAGCGAGCAGGCAGAGACCATGGGGTAGAAGTTGAGTGCGTACAGTCTAATCACGAAGGTGTAATTATCGACTGGATTCATGAAGCGGATGAGAAATTTGATGGAATTATGATCAATCCTGGTGCTTTTACTCACTACAGTTATGCCATTCGAGATGCGATTGCCAGTATATCTGTTCCTGTTATTGAAGTGCATATTTCAAACGTACATAAGCGTGAAGAGTTTCGCCACCATTCAGTGACGGCACCTGTTACACATGGTCAAATTGTCGGGTTAGGTTTATACGGATACGAGCTTGCCCTGCAGGCACTTTTACAATTAAGGGGGAAATAAAATGAAAATCGAAAAACTACGCGAACAGTTTTCAAAGTTGAATGTGGACGGTGTTGTAATTACAAGTGAATATAACAGACGCTATATGACCAATTTCACAGGATCTGCTGGTGTCGTTATCATTTCTGAAGACAAAGCGGCATTTGTAACAGATTTTCGTTATGTTGAACAAGCAACTAGTCAAACAGAAGGTTTTGATATCGTTCAGCACAAGGGTCCTATTGTAGAAGAAGTAGCGAATGTAGTGAAACAATTTGGAATTAAAAAGCTTGGTTTTGAACAGAATTATGTTACATATGGACAGCATCAATTATTTGATAAGCATATCGGCGCGGAACTTGTTCCAATCTCGCACGCAATCGAAAACTTACGCTTGATAAAGAGTGACTCAGAGATTAAGATATTAAAGGAAGCTGCAAAAATAGCAGATGCAGCATATGAACATATTTTAACCTTTGTTCGTCCTGGTTTAACAGAGCTTCAAGTATCTAATGAGCTGGAGTTCTTTATGAGAAAACAAGGCGCAACATCTTCATCCTTTGATACAATTGTTGCTTCAGGGCATCGCGGGGCTTTACCGCATGGTGTTGCTTCTGAAAAAGTAATTGAAAAAGGGGAACTTGTAACGCTTGATTTTGGCGCATACTATAATGGTTACTGTTCAGATATCACACGAACATTTGCCGTCGGTGAAGTAAGTGATAAGCTAAAAGAAATTTATAATGTCGTACTGCAAGCGCAGCTTAATGGAATGAGCGGCATTAAAGCAGGTATGACGGGTAAAGAAGCAGATGCGTTAACGCGTGATTATATTACAGAACACGGATACGGCCAGTATTTTGGACATTCGACCGGTCACGGCGTAGGGTTAGAAGTACACGAAGGCCCCTCACTTTCTGTGAAATCTACAGATGTACTGCAGCCAGGTATGATTGTAACCGTTGAACCAGGTATTTACATACCAGACTTAGGGGGCGTTCGTATTGAAGATGATACGATCGTCACAGCAGAAGGTAATGAGGCATTATCGCACTCATCAAAAGAGTTCATTATTTTATAAAATGTAGGAGGATTTCTTCATGATTTCAGTAAATGATTTTCGTACAGGTTTGACAGTAGAAGTAGACGGAGGTATTTGGCGTGTAATGGATTTCCAACACGTAAAGCCTGGTAAAGGCGCTGCATTCGTTCGCTCAAAACTACGTAACCTTCGTACAGGAGCTGTGCAAGAAAAAACGTTCCGTGCAGGTGAAAAAGTAGGGAAAGCCCAAATTGATAACCGTAAAATGCAATATCTATATGCAAGCGGCGATCAGCACGTATTCATGGACAACCAGTCTTATGAGCAATTAGAGCTTCCAGCAAGTGCAATTGAATATGAGCTAAAATTCTTAAAAGAGAATATGGAAGTAGCAATTATGATGTACCAAGGTGAGACATTAGGTGTTGAACTTCCAAACACAGTTGAGCTTAAAGTAACAGAAACTGAACCTGGTATTAAAGGTGACACAGCTTCTGGCGGTACAAAACCGGCAACTGTGGAAACTGGCTTAACAGTAAACGTTCCGTTCTTCGTAAACGAAGGCGACGTATTAATTATCAACACAACAGACAGCAGCTACGTATCACGCGCGTAATTGGATCGTGTAAGCAAGATGCAAACATACAAAAAAGGCAGAGAATCATTCTCTGCCTTTTTTGTATGTTTTTTTGTGCTAACTCTTCCTTATTTTGCATAGGTTGTACTAAACAACGCAGAGATATAGGAGGGGCTTATGAAGCAGTGGTTGGATCATTTAAACGGTACGGTATTAACGATGGCGTGCCTTCGATTTATTTCTTCATTTATTGAGTTTATTGCCGCTATTTTAATTGTCACAAACAATGATGTGAAAAAAGCGTTAATGATTAATGGAATGTTAGCGCTTGTTGGTCCGATTGTAATGGTGAGTTCTTTTACCATAGGTTTAGTGTCCGTAGCCGATCAATTATCTTTTGGGAAATTAATCATGATTGTAGTAGGAGTGCTCTTCATTTTAATCGGTGTTTTTAAATAAAAGGTAGGCATAAAATGGTCAAGCTTATAATACATTGAAGTGAGTTCAAATATGAGGGGATGAATATGTTAAACGAAATACTTGCAATCTTTCCGCCTAATTTAAAAAAGACTGTTGAATTTTATGTTACAAACCATTCTCATGTACTAGAAGAAATTCGAGTGCGCGTAGGAAGACCTGTCGAATTTACAATCAACAATCAGCCATATTTCGAATCGTATCTTCCAAGTGCAGAAGATGCTTTATTTATCTTAAATAAATTAAGCCAGTTTTCGATTTATATGATTGAAGAAGAATTGAAAAAAGGATATGTCACCATTGAAGGCGGGCACCGGGTTGGACTAGCGGGAAAAGTTGTAACGGAAAATGGACAGGTTCGTGTGATTCGAGATGTATCATCCTTTAATATCCGGATTGCTAAACAAAAGATTGGTATTTCGAATCAGCTTATTCCTTTTTTATACACTGGCTATTGGCAAAGTACGGTCATCATAGGACCTCCTCAAACAGGAAAAACAACCATGATTCGCGATTTAGCCAGAGTAATAAGTACTGGCATAGAGCCCTCTAAGATTCCTCCGTTTAAAGTGGGAATTGTAGATGAACGATCAGAAATTGCTGGGGCTGTTAAAGGGGTTCCTCAGCATACATTCGGATCTAGAATGGATTTATTAGACAGCTGTCCAAAAGCTGAAGGCATGATGATGATGATTCGCTCCATGAGCCCCGATGTGCTGATCGTGGATGAAGTGGGAAGTGAAGAAGATTGTAAGGCCGTACTTGAAGCGGTTAATGCTGGCGTTCGTGTCATTATGACTGTTCATGGCTATGACATTGAAGATTTAATGAAGCGTCCCACTTTGCAAGCTTTAATGAAACTTCACGTATTCAAAAGGTATGTTGTGCTATCGAACAGCCGAGGTCCTGGAACACTTCAGGCTATCTACGATGAGCACTATAATTCCATGAAAACGTCCGCTGAAAAGTCGCTTATTGAAAATAGTAAAGGGTGATGGTGTATGAAACTGTTTGGTGCCATCTTTATCTTATTTGCTTCCACTTACACAGGATTTGAGTTTGCAAAGCAGCTTAGTGCAAGACCTAGGCAGCTCAGGCAATTAAAAACGGCTCTGAGGTCGTTAGAAGCAGAAATTATGTACAGCAATCGGCCTCTTCAAGAAGTTGCTCATTTGTTATCTCTACAGCTTCCTAATCCTTTGGCTTCTTTGTTTAATGAGTTTTCAATAAAATTACAAGAAGGTACTGAAAGTGTCAAGGAAGCTTGGGAAAAGACCTTGGACCAATTTTGGAAACAAACCGCCCTTAAAACGGGAGAACTAGAAATCTTAAAACAATTTGGTGAAACGCTTGGTCAGCATGATCGTTATTCGCAGCAAAAGCATATCTTACTGACGCTGAACCATCTTGAACGCGAAGAACAAGATGCAGTTGATAAGCAGAATCGCTATGAAAAAATGGTTAAAAGTTTAGGCTTTCTATCTGGGTTGCTACTGGTCATTCTATTGATGTAGCGATAGAGGAGGATTAAATGTGGGAATTGATATGAACACCATTTTTCAGATTGCTGGGATTGGTATCGTCGTAGCTTTTTTAGTCACCGTACTCGAACAGATGGGAAAAAAAGATTACGCGAACTGGGTTACCCTTATCGGCTTTATTTATATTTTATTTATGGTTGCTTCGATTGTAGAGGACTTATTTCAAAAAATCAAATCGGTTTTTTTATTTCAAGGGTAGAGGGGTGAGTTGCCATTGAAATGCTTCAAATTGTGGGCTTAGGGTTAGTAGCTACGTTTTTGGCTCTTATTTTAAAAGAACATAAATCACCTATTGCTTTTTTACTTGTTGTATTCGTGGGATCCGTGATCTTTCTTTTTTTAATTGATCAAATCTACGAAATTATTAAGATGGTCGAGCGGCTGTCAATTAATGCCCACGTTAACATGATTTATGTGGAAACCATCTTGAAAATTATTGGTATCGCCTATATCGCCGAATTTGGTGCTCAAATTACGAAAGATGCAGGGCAGGGTGCCATTGCTTCTAAAATTGAATTAGGTGGAAAAGTGCTGATTCTCTCCATGGCAATTCCTATTTTAACGGTCATTATTGAAACGATTATTTCAATGCTGCCCAATTAATTTTACTTAATATGAGGTGACGAAATGAAGCGGTGGACGTTTAAATTGAATATACTCGCTCTTCTTTTGTTCCTCTTTTTTTTCTTTCCAGAAAATGTACAAGCTTCCGAACCCCCGAAGCAGCAAGAACTTGTCAATGAACAAATTGATAAGCTCGGTATCGATGAAGTCAAACAGTTTTGGGACGATATTATTACCCAATACGGCGGCTTTTTACCCGAGAGTCAGAAGGGAAGTTTAGTCGATTTTTTAAAAGGAGAAAAAGAGTTCTCTCTTAAAGAATGGCTAGGAGGTCTTGTAAAGTTTTTATTTCATGAAGTATTAGCGAATGGAAAGCTCCTCGGTACGCTCATTATGCTAACGGTTTTTAGCGTGTTTTTACAAACGCTTCAAAGTGCGTTTAATCAGCAAACCGTAAGTAAAGTAGCGTATGCGCTTGTATATATGGTTTTGATCATCATTGCTCTTAATAGTTTTCAAATTGCTATCTCTTATGCAACGGGAGCGATTGAGACCATGACCAAATTCATTTTAGCTCTGGTGCCGCTGCTGCTTGCCCTAATGGCATCATCAGGAGGAGTTGTATCGGCAGCCTTTTTTCATCCGATGATTTTGTTTTTAATGAACACAAGCGGTTTGCTTATTCAATACGTAGTGATGCCGCTGCTTTTTCTTTCAGCACTGCTTAGCATTGTGAGTACGATTTCAGATGAACATAAGGTTACACAGCTTGCTCAGCTGTTGAGAAATATAAGCATTGGCGTGCTTGGAATATTCCTAACTGTTTTTTTAGGGGTGCTGTCCGTTCAAGGGGCCACCTCAGCTGTTGCCGACGGTATTACAATTCGAACGGCAAAGTTTGTCACAGGGAACTTTATACCTGTTGTAGGACGTGTATTCACAGATGCGGCTGACACAGTCATCAGTGCCTCGCTTCTATTAAAGAATTCAGTAGGGATTGCTGGAGTAGCAGTCTTACTGTTAATCGTCGCGTTTCCGGCTATTAAAGTGTTAACGCTCGCTTTTATCTATAAGCTGGCAGCAGCTCTTCTTCAACCTATTGGAGGAGGACCGGTTATTTCCTGCTTGAGCATTATCAGCAAAAGCGTCATCTATATTTTCGCGGCGCTTGCGGTTGTCTCGCTTATGTTTTTCTTATGTTTAACGGTCATCATTACAGCGAGCAACGTCACAATGATGGTGAGGTGAAGAAATTGCAGGCCTTAACGACGTGGATTACTAATATCATTCTTTTTATCTTATTAGCTACCATTATTAATTTACTGTTGCCCAATTCTAGTTTTCAAAAATATACAAAGCTGGTGGTTGGACTTCTTTTAATGCTGATTATTATTACACCCGTTTTTCAAATTTTTAAAGTGGATGTTAATCAAATGTTGAAATCACTTAGCTTATCATCTATTCGATCCGATCAGCAGGTAGAAAATTCAATAGAAAATCAGAAAAAAGAAATACAAGCTTCACAACGTGCATATATTTTAGAACAAATGGCTGTCCAAATGGAGACAGATGTAAAAGAGGAGTTGATGGATCAGTATGGTGTAGCAATTGATCGAATTCACATTGAAACAAAAAAGCCGAACGACGAACCTACCGCTGATAATATTAAATCCATTTCAGTTGCCGTAAGTAAAAAAGCATCGGATGATTCCGAGGTTGTTTCAGCTGTGAAAGTTATTTCTATTGATACCTCCACACCGATCGAAACAAACAAACCAACAGAATCCAAGAAATTATCCAACTATTTAGCAGCAAAATGGGATGTAAAACAAGGCCAAGTTGTTGTGAATATGGAGGAGGGAGACACGAAATGAGTCAAAAGCCAGAAAAAGGTGACCCATCATTTTTTCAGCGGTTCTTTTCACTTAAACAGTCATCAACTACGAAGAAACCTTCAAAGTTAATGTATATAGGCATTTTACTAGCTGCAGGCGTTATCTTTATGGTATTTAGCAACTCACTCACAACATCTATGAATTCAGGCGGATTACTAAAGAGTGCAAGCAACGAAACCAGCGCACCACCGGTATCACAGGATGTTCCCGCTTTTAGCTCTAAAAAGACAACAACGATGACAGGTTATGAAGAGCGGTATGAGGAAGAATTGAAAGATATTTTGGATCAAGTTAGAGGCGTAAGTAAGGTAAAAGTAATTGTGAACCTAGATGCAACAGAATCCAAAATATATGAAAAAAACAGCGTCACAAAATCGCAAACGACCGACGAAACGGACCGTGAAGGAGGGACTCGTAAAGTTGAAGATTCCTCAACAGACGAACAGCTGGTCATTGTAAGAAGCGGAGAACAAGAAAAGCCTGTTGTAGTTAAAACCGAAAAACCAAAAGTAAGAGGCGTGTTAGTTGTCGCTAAAGGAGCTGATAATATCGAGGTAAAGAAATCTATTATTGAAGCCGTGACAAGAGCGCTCGATATACCAAGTCATAGAGTAGCAGTATTAGCGAAAAAAGGATGAGGGGGAAATGAATATGTTATTAAAAAAGCAAACGGTTTGGTTATTAACAATGCTAAGTTTAGTGGTTGTGTTATCGGTGTATTATATGACAACGCCAGAAAATCCTCAGAGTAATGTTGCGTTAGTAGACAATGAAAAGCAAAGCGAAAAGCAAGCTGATGACAAGGCTCCTGCAGAAGATACAAAACAACAGACAGATGAGGAATCAGGAACAAAAGAAGATTCAAAAACTGAAGGCTCAGCAGAAGATGTAAAGAAGGAAACGGCTAAAAATGCAAAAGAATCAGCGGTTGTATCAAGCACGGACAGCGATGAGCTATTTACGGCGCTTCGTTTGGAATTAAACGATGAAAGAAGTCAATTAAAAGAAGAGTATCAAGAAGTAGCGGCATCAAAAAATGTGACGCCTGCGGAAGTAAGCAAGGCGATGGATAAAATTGATGAATTATCAAAGCTAGGGGAAAAAGAAGCCACGCTGGAAACATTAATTAAAGCAAAAGGATACAGTGACGCGCTAGTAAGAGCAGATGGAAAACAAGTGCAAATTACCGTTAAGACAGAAAAACACTCAAAAACAAAAGCAAATCAAATCATTCAGCTAGTCAAAAAAGAAATGGGTCCAAAAGAAGTAGCGGTAGAGTTTCAGCCAACTAAATAAAGGGAATAAAAGAAGTGTGAAACAGCCTTAAATTGGGGTTGTTTACACTTCTTTTTTTATGAAATGACTAAAATCTAAGCAAGACGGTAAAAATTTTAACATGGCTTTCTTTTTTTACTTCGGTTATAATAGGTTTCATAATCTTATATTAGTACTAGGTGACAAATGTTTTCATACGTATTGTCATCTGTAAAGCTATGTTTCCATTTATAAAACGATAACGCTAAAAAGTTATTATAGAGTAAGTGGAACTTCTTTTTAATGTTTGCCAAACGAATTGAATGGCTGTAGCCATCTATCGTATTATTAACATTGTAGAGAATTCTATTTTCATGAGGTAGGAGTGTTCAATATGTTAAAAATTCAAGAGATCCGTGAGATCATTAAACTAGTTGATCAATCATCAATCGAGGAGTTCACCTATGAGCACGAAGGCTCCAAAATCAAGATGAAGAAAAAAGACGCAATTGTTTCCAAACAAGCGCAGCAAGTAGTGGTTTCGGCACCTGAACAAGTGGCAGCACCTGCACCGCAGGCAGCAGCGGCTCCAGCGCCAGCCCCAGCAGCACAGTCTGCTCAACCAAAAGAAGAACAAGCGGCCCCAGCGGTTGATGAGAGTTTACATAAAATTACATCTCCGATGGTAGGGACATTCTATGCGTCATCATCGCCAGAATCAGATGTATACGTAACTCCTGGAGATAAAGTACAAAAAGATTCGGTTGTATGTATCGTAGAAGCAATGAAATTATTCAATGAAATCGAAGCAGAAGTTAAAGGTGAAATCGTTGACGTATTAGTTGAAAATGGACAACTTGTAGAATACGGTCAACCTCTTTTCTTAGTAAAGCCTGAATAAGGAGCGGTAAATATGATTAAAAAGCTATTAATTGCGAATCGAGGAGAAATTGCGGTTCGAATTATTCGAGCGTGTAAAGAATTAGGTGTAGAATCAGTAGCTGTTCATTCTCAAGCTGATCGTGACTCTTTGCATGTACAATTAGCAGACGAAGCGTATTGTATTGGACCAACGTCATCTAAAGACAGCTATTTAAACTTTACAAACATTATGAGCGTTGCGATGCTAACGGGCTGTGACGCCATTCACCCTGGATACGGCTTTTTAGCTGAAAACGCTGATTTTGCAGAACTATGCAGAGAGTGTAACGTTACATTTGTAGGACCAAGTCCTGAAGCCATTAACAAAATGGGAACAAAAGACGTAGCGAGAGAAACGATGCGTGAAGCGGGTGTCCCAATTGTTCCTGGTTCAACTGGAATTGTAGAGTCAGTGGAAGACGGTATGTCAATCGCTAATGATATTGGCTATCCTGTTATTATTAAAGCAACGGCAGGAGGCGGAGGAAAAGGAATCCGCGTTGCCAAAAATGAACAAGAGCTTATCAAAGGTATTACAATTACACAGCAAGAAGCTGCTACAGCTTTCGGTAACCCTGGTGTGTACATTGAAAAGTTCATTGAGGATTTCCGTCACGTTGAGATCCAAGTGTTGGCTGATTCTCATGGGAATACTGTACATTTAGGAGAGCGTGATTGCTCGATTCAACGCCGTCTTCAAAAATTAATTGAAGAAACGCCTTCTCCAGCGTTAGACGAAAAAACGCGTGAATTAATGGGTGACGCTGCTGTTAAAGCTGCTCAAGCCGTTAATTACACAGGAGCCGGAACAGTGGAATTCATTTATGATTACCGTGAAAACAAATTTTACTTCATGGAAATGAATACGCGTATCCAAGTAGAACACCCTGTTACAGAGATGGTGACAGGAGTTGACTTAATTAAAGAACAAATCAAAGTGGCAAATGGTGAAACTTTACCGTTTACGCAAGAAGAAGTGACATTTAATGGATGGGCAATTGAGTGCCGAATTAACGCGGAAAACCCAGAGAAGAACTTTATGCCTTCACCAGGTACGATTCAAATGTACTTGCCGCCAGGTGGCTACGGAGTGCGCGTAGACTCTGCTGCATACCCGGGCTATGCAATCCCGCCTTACTATGATTCAATGGTGGCTAAATTGATTGTTCATGCTCCAACTCGTGAGGAAGCTATTGAACGAATGAAGCGCGCGTTAGATGAATTTGTTATCGACGGCGTTGCAACCACTATTCCTTTTCACCAAAAACTATTAAATCATGAAAAATTTGTTAGCGGTGAATTCAACACGAAGTTTCTTGAGCTATATGACGTAATGAATTCTTAGTATAATATAAACTATAGGAGGTGCTGTACATGAATGAAAATCATGTATTAGAAATGGAAGAACACCCAAATTCTCTTGGCAAAGTAGAAATTGCTCCTGAGGTTATTGAAGTCATTGCGGGTATTGCTGCTTCTGAAGTAGAAGGCGTTTCTGCAATGAGAGGAAATTTTGCAGCTGGCGTTGTGGAGAAACTAGGAAAGAAAAACCACGGTAAAGGTGTAAAAGTGGACTTAACAGAAAACGGGATAAAAGTAGACGTATTTTGTATGATGAAGTTTGGAGTGTCTATTCCAAACGTAGCGCAACAAGTACAAGATAACATTCGTCAAGCCCTTAAAAATATGACAGCTATTGATCTCGATGAAGTAAACATTCATATCGTAGGGATTCAGTTTGATACGCAAAAAACTGATATTGAAGAAGTTGAATAAAACAAACGTTTACCTAACGGCTGTTGCTAAAATGGAATAACGTATGATTACTTGTTCCTTTTCAACACAAGCTATGGTAAAGTGAAAAAGACTGTCTCGTCATAAAGACGGTCTTTTTCGTGTTCTACAAACTTCGTATAAGAACAATGAAGTATCGTTTCATAAACTATGCTATTATCTAGGTATACTAGTTGAAGAAGATAAATAAAGGAGCAAAAATAATGAAAAGACATACAGCACGCCAAAAAGCATTACAAGCACTATTTCAGCATGATTTAGGGCAGACCGAGCCAATGGAGGCAATCGGAAATGTTGTACAAAATGAAAAGTCTGATCAATTTTTAGAAAGTCTCGTGCTAGGTGTGGTTGAACATCAGCAAGAAATTGATGAACTTTTACGCAATCATTTAGAAAAATGGACGTTAGATCGTGTAGCTACTGTAGACCGCGTTATCCTGCGTATTGCCGTATACGAAATGAAGTATGAAGAAGAAATTCCTACGAGCGTTACGTTAAATGAAGCGATTGAATTAGCGAAAACGTTTGGCGATGATCAATCAAGCAAGTTTATCAATGGCGTATTGTCTAAAGTGTTAACAACTTTATCTAAATAAAGGTTCATCTTGCCAAATCAAGTGACCAAAATGCTTCTCTCCTTTATATAAAGGGGAGAGGGTGACTGCAAAGGAGGCAAAACGATGAGTGAAGTGCGTTATCTAACCGTTACGGCTCTTACACGATACATTAAGCGCAAGTTTGATGTAGACCCTCACATGCAAGATGTATGGATTAAAGGAGAAATTTCTAACTTTAAACGTCATAGTCGGGGACATATGTATTTCACCTTGAAAGATCAAAATGCTCGTATCGCAGCCGTTATGTTTGCTGGGCATAACCGGCAGCTTAATTTTCAGCCTGAAGAAGGAATGAATGTACTCATTCGAGCTGAAATTTCGGTTTATGAACCAAGCGGAAATTATCAAATGTACGTAAAAGAAATGCAGCCTGACGGCGTGGGAAACCTATACTTGGCCTACGAACAGCTGAAAAAAAAGCTGGAAAAAGAAGGCTTATTTAATCCTGCTAGGAAACGAAAGCTGCCGAAGTATCCAACAACAATAGGTGTGATTACGTCTCCGACTGGAGCAGCCGTACGTGATATTATTACGACATTAAAGCGCAGATATAACGCGAACATTATTGTTATGCCCGCTCTTGTTCAAGGAGTGAATGCGGCACCGTCTATCATTAAGGCAATTGAAGAAGCAAACCGTCGTAAAGAAGCAGACGTATTAATTGTTGGGCGCGGTGGTGGGTCAATTGAGGAGCTTTGGGCTTTTAACGAAGAAAGCGTTGCTCGTGCAATTTTCACTTCTACTATTCCTGTTATTTCAGCGGTGGGACATGAAACCGATTTTACAATTGCAGATTTTGTAGCAGATCTTCGCGCTCCTACTCCAACGGGTGCCGCGGAATTGGCTGTACCTCATATCAGTGAAATTACAGAAAGATTGACTCAGCGAAATATCCGTCTTCTTCGTTCGATGAAAGAAATGCTTCAGTCTAGTAGCCGCAGGCTTGAACGATCCCAGAAATCATATGCTTTTCGTTATCCTCAAAAGTTGGTCCAGCAAAAAGAGCAGCAGTTAGATCAGTTGATGGAGCGTTTTTATCGTGAAGGTAGAAGGTACATTGAACATAAACGGACGAACTACGAGCAGCTAACAGCCGCTTTGTTGCGCAATCACCCTGAGCATCAGTTAACGAAAGCAGCGGAGCGTCAACAGCAGCTGACGAAAATGCTGACAAAAGAGATGCAGCAGCTGCTAAAGCAAAAACAGCTTTTATTTGCAACGGCAACGTCAAAATTACATACGCTTAGTCCATTAAAAACAATGGAAAGAGGCTACAGCTTAGTATACGATAAAGAAAAAGAGCTAATTAAATCAACCAAACAAGTATCCAAAGGCGATGTGGTAAACGTTCGTTTGACCGATGGACAGTTGCAGTGTGAAGTTTCGAAAATAGAGGAGCGATGAAAAATGGCGACAAACAAAGAGTATACGTTTGAAGAGGCGATGGAGCAGTTAGAAACCATCGTAAACAAGCTAGAAGAAGGCGACGTGCCTTTAGAAGAAGCAATTCAACAATTCCAAGAAGGAATGACTCTTTCAAAATTCTGTCACGATCGTCTTCAGCATATTGAAAAGCAAATGGAAACTATTTTACGTGAAGACGGAACGCTTGAGCCATTCTCGGTGCAGGAGGAAGAGTGATGGTGAATGAAATGAATTTAAAAGAGTATATTTCTTTTACAAAAGATCGAGTAGAAACACGCTTGCCTGAAGTGGTAAAAGCATTACATGCTCCGGTTAACTTAAAGGAATCCATGCTTTACTCTCTTACGGCAGGAGGAAAGCGACTTCGCCCAGTGCTGTTATTCGCCACGCTACATGCGTTTGGAAAAGACGAGAGCATGGGATTAGAAACAGCATGTGCAGTGGAAATGATTCATACATATTCTCTCATTCACGATGATTTACCTAGCATGGATGATGACGACTTAAGAAGAGGTAAACCGACGAATCACAAGGTGTACGGCGAAGCAACGGCTATATTAGCTGGAGATGCTCTTTTAACAAATAGCTTTCAGCTCATTTCTGAAGCGGCACATCCTGAGATGACATCACATATGAAGCTTCAGCTCATTACAGAACTGGTAAAAGCAAGCGGAACAGAAGGTATGATCAGCGGACAGGTTGCGGATATGGAAGGCGAAAAAAAGCAGCTCACGCTAGATGAGCTTGAATATATTCACCTTCACAAAACGGGGAAGCTGCTAGGTTTTTGTGTAAAAGCAGGAGCTATTCTTGGAAAAGCTACGCCTCTACAGCAAGAATTATTAGAAGAATTCAGTAAGCATGTAGGGTTAGCGTTTCAAATTCAAGATGATATCTTGGATGTGGAAGGGTCTGAAGAAAAATTAGGAAAGCCAATTGGCAGTGATACAGAAAATGAAAAAACGACATATCCTTCTTTGTTAGGTATGGAAGCGGCCAAAGAAAAGTTACAGTATCATGTTGAACAAGCACTTCTTTCGTTACGTCAAGCTCAAATTAAGCACGGATTACTAGAAGAAATTTGTTTATATATAGCAAAACGTGATAGCTAATGACGAGTTCTGTCAGGTTTTTTGAGTGATACAGTAAAATAAGATTGAGTCCCAATAGGGGCTATGCTATAATGATTTTACTACTGTATAAAAGCGTAGTGCATAGGTTTGAAAGACATATACAATATCTTGGTGGCCGTTATCACATTTGTGTTAGCGGCTATTTTTTCACTGTTTTCCTTTGAATATCACTGGTTTACTGATAGAATATCAAAGGTATTGTAAGTAATAAGGAAATACTAAAAATTGACTATACGTATAAAACAATAGACAATGTATTAAGGTAACTTTATAACAAGTACGAAAGTGAGTGATCCACCTTGGATCTTACAACGATAAAAAATCCTGAGTTTTTAAAGAAAATGTCAGTAACACAATTAGAAGAACTAAGTGAAGAGATTCGTCGTTTTTTAATTACAAAGCTTTCTGCAACTGGTGGTCATATAGGGCCAAACTTGGGGGTTGTTGAGTTAACGCTTGCACTCCATAAAGTATTTGACAGCCCAAAAGATAAATTTTTATGGGACGTGGGGCATCAGTCGTATGTCCATAAAATTTTAACAGGACGAGCGGGAGAGTTTGATACAATCCGTCAATATAAAGGATTATGCGGTTTTCCAAAGCGTGACGAAAGTGAGCATGATGTATGGGAAACGGGACATAGTTCTACATCTCTTTCAGCCGCAATGGGAATGGCTGCTGCAAGAGATTTGCAAAAAACAAAAGCTCATATTGTTCCTATCATTGGGGATGGAGCTTTAACAGGTGGTATGGCTCTTGAAGCGCTTAACCACATCGGGCACGAGCAAACGGATATGACCGTTATTTTAAATGACAATGAAATGTCTATCGCTCCTAACGTGGGTGCTGTACACAGTATTCTAGGACGTTTGCGCACGGCGGGCAAATATAACTGGGTAAAAGATGAGCTTGAAGTCTTGCTGAAAAAAGTGCCTGCAGTAGGCGGGAAGCTTGCAGCAACGGCAGAACGTGTAAAAGATGGCCTAAAGTACATGGTCGTGTCAGGCATGTTCTTTGAAGATCTTGGCTTTACGTATTTAGGCCCGGTTGATGGCCATAGCTATGACGATTTATTGGAAACGTTACAATATGCAAAGAAAACAAAAGGACCGGTACTGATTCACGTTATTACGAAAAAAGGGAAAGGGTACTTGCCAGCGGAAAGCGATAAAAGCGGAGCATGGCATGGTACAGGCCCTTACAAAATTGAGTCTGGTGACTTTATTAAAGACAAAAATGTTCCGATTGCTTGGAGTAAATTAGTAAGTGATACGGTATTGAAGATGGCTAGAGAAGATGATCGCATTGTAGCCGTAACGCCAGCAATGCCTGTAGGCTCAAAACTCGAAGCATTTCAAAAAGAGTTTCCACATCGTATGTTTGATGTTGGGATTGCAGAGCAGCATGCAACAACAATGGCCGCTGGTCTTGCAACTCAAAATATGAAGCCCTTTTTAGCTATTTATTCTACGTTTTTACAGCGTGCATACGATCAGGTGGTTCATGATATTTGCCGCCAGAAGCTAAATGTATTTATTGGAATTGATCGCGCTGGGCTAGTAGGTGCTGATGGTGAAACGCATCAAGGCGTGTTTGATATTGCATTCTTACGTCATTTGCCTAACCTTGTTATTATGATGCCAAAAGACGAGAATGAAGGCCAGCACATGGTTCATACTGCTTTGACTTATGAAGAAGGTCCGATTGCTATGCGCTACGCTAGAGGAAACGGATTAGGTGTTGAACTAGATTCAGAACTGAAAAACATTCCGATCGGTACATGGGACGTATTAAAAGAAGGTTCAGATACAACCATTTTAACGTTTGGTACAACGATTTCAATGGCGATGGATGCAGCAGCAGAACTTGAGAAGCAAGGAATCAGCGTCAAAGTGGTCAATGCTCGTTTTATTAAACCGCTGGATGAAAAAATGCTTCATGAGATTTTCCAAACGAATAAGCCTGTGATTACGGTAGAAGAAGCGGTACTTCAAGGCGGTTTTGGAAGTGCGGTGTTAGAGTTTGCATCAGAGCACGGCTATTATGATACGCGCGTTGAACGTATGGGGATTCCAGATCGCTTTATCGAGCACGGCAGCGTAACAAAACTTTTAGAAGAAATTGGCTTAACCAAAGAAGAGATTATAAATCGAGTTAAAAAACTCGTAACACCAACACAAAAGAGGCTTGAAGTTAAGTGACAAAAAAAGAACGAGTAGATGTATTATTAGTAGAACGAGGTTTGATTGAAACAAGAGAAAAAGCAAAGCGTACAGTGATGGCAGGACTTGTTTATGCGAATGAAGTCCGTTTGGATAAGCCGGGAGAGAAAATTGAACGCGATACGCCGCTGACAATTAAAGGTGCAGTAATGCCTTACGTCAGCAGAGGCGGCTTTAAGCTTGAAAAAGCAATTAAAGAATTTAATGTCCATGTAGCGGATAAAATCATGATTGATATTGGTTCTTCTACTGGAGGCTTTACCGATTGTGCGCTTCAAAATGGAGCGAAGATGTCCTATGCGCTAGACGTAGGCTATAATCAGCTAGCTTGGAAGCTTCGTCAAGATGAGCGAGTAGAAGTAATGGAACGAACAAATTTCCGTTACGTGACGCCAGCTGATTTATCAAGAGGCTTGCCTGAATTCGCTTCTATTGATGTATCATTTATTTCCTTAAGACTCATTCTTCCTGTGTTAAAAACACTTCTTGTTCCACACAGCGATGTTGTTGCGCTCGTTAAGCCACAGTTTGAGGCTGGAAGAGAGCAAGTTGGGAAAAAAGGAATCGTGCGTGATTCAAAAGTGCATGAAGAAGTCCTTCAAGGCATGGTGGATTTCTCGCTTCGTCAAGGATACGATGTATATAACATGTCGTATTCACCGATAACGGGAGGAGATGGAAATATCGAATTTCTTCTCCACCTGCGCTGGAAAGGCGAGCGTGAACTTGGTGAAAATCAAGCTCCGCTTACTGTGCATGAAGTAGTCGAAGAAGCACATAAGACGTTAAAAGAGAAAAAGTAATAATGGCCAATGTTAAGCAAAGACTTAGCATTGGCGATTTGATTATGACTCTTTATACAAAAGGTGCATAATCAAGTTGAACACATTATGCTACTTAATTAGTGAAAGACTTATAAACAACAAAACAAAAAGAAGATTACATATTAATGTGAGGTGCCAACATGAATAAAGGGCAAAGACATATTAAAATTCGTGATATTATCACGAATAATGATATTGAAACACAGGATGAATTGGTAGATATTTTAAAAAACCAAGGTTTTAATGTAACACAGGCAACAATCTCTCGTGATATTAAAGAATTGCACTTAGTCAAAGTGCCTTTGATGGACGGTCGATACAAATACAGCTTGCCTGCAGATCAGCGTTTTAATCCCTTACAAAAGTTAAAGCGCTCTCTTATGGACGCATTTGTAAAAATTGATTCAGCTGGGCATATGTTGGTGATGAAAACATTACCGGGAAACGCAAATGCGATTGGCGCATTAATTGATCATTTGGACTGGGATGAAATATTAGGAACAATTTGTGGAGACGATACATGTTTGATTATTTGCCGTACTCCTGAAGATACGCAAATTATATCAGACCGATTCTTAGAAATGTTATAAAGGTGAGTGAAGCAGGTTGTTAGCTGAATTATCCATTAAAAACTTTGCGATTATTGATGAACTTTCTGTTTCATTTGAAAAAGGCTTAACGGTATTAACAGGCGAAACAGGAGCGGGGAAATCGATTATTATTGATGCCATTTCATTGTTAGTAGGTGGAAGAGGCTCTTCGGAGTTTGTCCGCCACGGAACAGACAGGGCCGAAATTGAAGGACTTTTCTTATTTGATGAAGAACAGCATCCAAGTCATGAAAAAGCTAAACAAGTCGGTTTAGAAGTGGAAGATGGAATGATTGTGCTTCGCCGAGATATCACTACAAATGGGAAAAGTATTTGCCGGATCAACGGTAAGCTCGTAACGTTAGCTATCCTACGTGAAGTTGGACAGACTTTAATTGATATACATGGACAGCACGAGCACCAAGATTTAATGAACCAAGATCGTCACTTAACTCTTCTTGATCAATATGGAGGAGAAAAAGTAGAAGAGGCTTTGACGGAGTATCGTGAGGTATTTTCTAGGTATACATCGCTAAAAAAGCAGCTCGATCAATTAACTGAAAATGAACAGCAGATGGCACATCGCCTCGATCTTATTCAATTTCAATTAGATGAAATCAAAGCGGCAAATTTGCAGCTGAACGAAGACGAGGAACTAAATGAAGAGCGTTTGAAGATTTCTAACTTTGAAAAGATCTATACGTCGCTAAACGATGCGTACAATGCGCTGCACGGTGAACACCAAGGTTTAGATTGGGTAGGCGTAGCCATGAATCATACGGAGGATATTTCGTCACTGGAAAAAAACTATGCCGAAATTTCTGAGATCATTTCATCGAGCTTCTATCAGCTAGAAGACGCATCTTATAAAATTCGTCAGCAGCTTGATTTATTAGAATTTGATCCCAAACGCTTAGATTTTATTGAAGCGCGTTTAAATGAAATTAATCACTTAAAGCGTAAATACGGTCAAAGTGTAGATGAAATTCTAGAATATGCTGCACAAATTGAAGATGAAATTGATCGTATTGAAAATCGAGATACGCATGTGAGCAAGATCAAAGAACAGTTAAACAGCGTAGCGCAGGATTTATTAGTAGAAGCTAATAATGTTTCAGCTATTCGAAAAAAACTTGCTCAAGAGTTAACGGACAGCATCCATCATGAGCTTCAAGAACTGTATATGGCTAAGACTGTATTTCAAATTAAATTCTCTGTTGTAAATGCAGGTAAAAATGACGTTGAAGTAAATGGAGAAAGAATAAAATTCACCAAAGACGGCATTGACAACGTAGAGTTTTATATTTCTACCAACCCTGGTGAACCGTTAAAACCTCTTGCAAAAGTAGCATCAGGAGGAGAACTGTCAAGAATTATGCTGGCGTTAAAAAGCATCTTCTCTAAGCATCAAGGCGTGACGTCCATTATCTTTGATGAAGTTGATACAGGCGTAAGTGGAAGAGTAGCTCAATCGATCGGTGAAAAAATACATGCTATTTCTGTTGATTCACAAGTTCTCTGTATATCTCATCTGCCTCAGGTAGCAGCAATGGCAGATACTCATCTCTTTATTGCTAAAGAGATAAAAGGTGATCGTACAACGACGTCTGTTCTTCCATTAACTCTTGATGAAAAAGTAAAAGAAATTGGTCGAATGATTGCAGGAGCTGAAATTACAAGCTTAACAAAGGAGCATGCCAAAGAGCTTTTAGATTTAGCGGATAAGATGAAGCACACCATTTAATAAAACACCTTTTAACACGTAACAGTATGTGTTAAAGGTGTTTTTTTATACAAAATGGAGGAACTGAAAATGTTTCCTTGCACTTCTTTTCATTTTTCTCTGAACTTCTGTTATAAATGCGCTCTAAGAAGGCTAAATTAAATGTGTAGCCATTTAGGCGAGGAAGCGAGGAGAGTGAAAACATGCAAAATCGATACAGACATATAATTGGTGCGATTCTCCTTGTTTCGTTCATTTTTGTAGGATTTATTCCAGTTGTGCAACAATATATACACATTCCAAAACAAATCGTCTTATTTGAACAGCAAAAAGAAAAAATTAATACGACATTACCGCTTAGCGTAGAAGCTTCATCACCTGTTTACGATGTAACAAGTAACAAGGCGAAGCTGACCATAGCAGGCAAACAGGTAGGCAAAGAAGAGTTGATGCTTCATTTGGCCGGTATTCCTGTAAAGCGTGTAGACGTGCAGGTATTATCTGATTTTAAAGTCATTCCAGGTGGACAGTCAATCGGTGTGAAATTAAATTCAAAAGGTGTTCTTGTTGTAGGCTATCATCAGGTAGATACAGCAAAAGGTAAAAAATCTCCTGGCGAAATTGCGGGTATTCAAGTTGGAGATATGATTACGAAGATTAATGGTAAAACCATTGAAAAAATGAGTGATATTACACCGTTTATTCAGCAGGCAGGAAAAACGGGTGAACCATTAAATCTGCATATTTTAAGAGAAAAAAAGCAGTTTGATACTAAGCTGTATCCGTTAAAAGATAAGCAAGATTATGCGTACAGAATTGGTTTATACATCCGTGATTCAGCTGCAGGAATTGGCACAATGACTTTTTATGATCCAAAATCTAAAAAATACGGCGCTTTAGGCCACGTTATTTCGGATATGGATACAAAAAAGCCAATCGTAGTAGAAGATGGACAAATTGTCCGTTCGACCGTTACATCAATTGAGAAAGGTTCTAACGGCGTTCCCGGTGAAAAGCTAGCAAGGTTTTCTGAAGATAGACAAATCATTGGAAATATTACACGAAATAGTCCTTTTGGTATTTTTGGAAAATTGTCTTCAACGATGGAAAACGGAATAATGGATAAAGCAATGCCAATTGCCCTATCTCATCAAGTAAAAGAAGGACCGGCTAAAATTCTAACGGTAGTAGATGATGATCAAGTGGAAGAATTTGATATTGAAATTATGAGTACTATACCTCAAAAGTTTCCGGCTACTAAAGGAATGGTTATTAAAATTACAGATCCTAAATTGTTAAAGAAAACAGGTGGAATTGTTCAAGGAATGAGCGGGAGCCCGATTATTCAAAACGGTAAAGTCGTTGGAGCGGTTACCCATGTTTTTGTAAATGATCCTACCTCGGGTTATGGTGTCCATATTGAATGGATGCTTAACGAAGCAGGAATTGATATTTATAAAAATAATCGAAAAAAAGCGAGCTAATGTTGTCATTAGTTCGCTTTTTTTGATAAAAATTATTGTCGTAAATGTACGAGAAAAACGTCGAAAAACAAAGAAAATAAGAGAAAATCGAATAAATTCCATTTAAAAGACTTTTTTCTAAAAAAATAAAGGAAATAATGTTGCATTGTCGAATTTGTCCTTTAGAATAAAGAATAGAGACACGTAGGAAACGACGTATAACATAAAGGACTGAGGAGGAAGCTGCATTGAAAAAAATTAAAGTATGCTTGGTTGATGATAATCGGGAACTAATTGGTTTGCTTGAAGATTATATTTCAGAGCAAGAAGACATGGAAGTAATCGGAGTAGCTTACAATGGACAAGAGTGTTTATCCATTTTAAAAGATAAAGATCCGGATGTTCTTGTATTAGACATTATTATGCCGCATCTAGATGGATTAGCAGTTTTAGGTCAGTTAAAAGAAATGAAAAAAGAAAATTATCCAAATGTCATTATGCTAACGGCATTTGGTCAAGAAGACGTAACGAAAAAAGCGGTCGATTTAGGAGCTGCTTATTTTATTCTAAAGCCGTTTGATATGGAAAACTTAGTGAATCATATTCGTCAAGTTAGCGGACAAACATCTTCATTTATGCAACGTTCATCTTCTTCCATGCGTTCACATCGCGACAGCAAACCAGCAAATTTAGATGCAAGCATTACGAGCATCATTCACGAAATTGGTGTACCTGCTCACATCAAAGGCTATTTATATTTGAGAGAAGCCATTTCAATGGTATACAAGGATATTGAGCTGCTTGGGTCAATTACAAAAGTACTGTATCCTGATATTGCAAAAAAATATAATACAACGGCAAGCCGCGTTGAGCGCGCCATTCGTCATGCCATTGAAGTAGCATGGAGCCGAGGAAACATTGATTCCATTTCTTCATTATTCGGATATACTGTCAGCATGTCAAAAGCGAAGCCGACGAATTCGGAGTTTATTGCAATGGTTGCGGATAAATTACGCCTTGAGCATAAAGCGAGTTGAAAGGGATAGGACTGCTGGAATTACGGGGTTTTGAGTGAGTTTATACCTTTTGTAATACAGAGTACATGCCGATAAACTTTTGGAATTTACACTAGATAGTAAACTGAAAACCAATAAACTTTTTACGGCAGGGCCGATGGATTTTAAGAATTCATTGGTCCTTTTATTTTGTTTTAAGAGGGGGAAATATTGAGGGGAGTGGATCCTCCTTCTTGTTTCCCTTCATATTCACTGTAGGACTGTAGGACGTTAAAATAATTTATATAAATGGTATGATGGTCTAAGGTTTGCAATAAGATAAAAATTTATAGCGTTTCATACACATTAACCAAATCAATTAACTGATAAAGCTCCTGAAGGTGATTACATGAAATATAATATTGATGTATTAAAACAACAAAACATAGCTTATAGTTGGGGTACTTTGTATGTAGGTTTGGAACTAGGGGTAATAGATCATAGCCATCTAACTCATTATGCAATTGAATACTTAGAGATGTTTCCCGATGTAGAAGATGCTAACATTCTTGAGCTTGCATGGGGATCTGAAGAAATAAATTATAAAAGAGTATTAATCGAAATACTAGAAGAATTTAATATGGAAGAGCTTTTAGAAGAAGGAGACAAATTTGAATACGAAACAAGAAAATGGAGATATGGGATATTAGAGTCATTGAAAAAAGCCTATAGAGATGATGGGTCGGCATTCCTTGAAGCTGTTGCTGAAGTATATGCTGATTTTCAATACCCTCGTGAGCTGGAAAGTTTTATCTACTATCTTCCTTCAAGTGATGATAAATATCGTCCAGAAGAGCACTCTGCAGAAGAAAATAGTAACAGATTAGTATCTGATTTAAAACACTTTTTGGATAATGAAAAGGAGTATTTTAAAAACTCTTAAGTTTTGAGCTCATGAGGTGATTAAATGAACTATTTTGCTAAAGTAACGAACCTAAATAAAAAGTTGGAAAGAGAAGTTACGTTAGATATAAATGGTATAGTATTTACAGCGTTTATTGATATTTGTTCGTATGAAATTAAGGAAGGGCAGCGTTATCCAGTGCGTATAAGTTTTACAATGATCAATGATTTACTTGTCTGCTTGATTGAAAAAAGACTCAAAGAGCTAGAGAGAATTGGGGAAGCATATGCGTATGTGGTTCGAGGAATTGTTTGGGACGGTTTTATTGATGCGGGTTTACATGTGATAGATGAAGACGGTTATTTAGATGATTATCCAGAGGTCATGGGTAAATATGCAGAAATTATAGTAGATCGACTTAGCGTGGAGTTTTTATAACGAACAGCCGTGTATTATGTGCGACTTAGGAGTTGAATAACATAATGATTGTCAAAGCCCTTACTATCATTCATGAAGATTGGGGAGAAACCTTCGAAGATTTTTGTATTTATTATCAATTAGATGTTGGCTTAAAAGGTGTTGAAGGCGCTTCAGATATGTTTTCATTTGAAGTTATAAGTCCTACAAGGCTTTACAGTACAATTGAAGATATTGAAATTGGTCGTGGATATCTGATCATGAAAGACTATGACCAAAATAAAGTAGAACAAAGGGTGAAAAGACTTGTAGAAATGAACAGAGAGGAAGATTTTAAAGATGCATTAAAAAATTTATCTACATATTTTAGATGGGATATGGATAAGTGAATTATAAAAAAGCAGCCTTCAGAAAAGGCTGCTTTTTTTAATCCATTAATTTAGCAATCGGTTTTGAAAGGAACAGAACAATAATTCCTAGTACAATTGTTACAGCTCCGATTAAGCTGAAGATATCGAAATAACCTAAAGACTGTGTATAAGATGCAAGAACACCCGCTAGCTTATTAGCAACAGCAGAGCTTGCCATCCATACCCCCATTAAAAGAGAAGCAAGCTTTAATGGAGCCAGTCTACTTACCATAGACAGCCCTACTGGTGAAATCATAAGCTCAGCTAGCGTGTGCAGGAAGTAAGTGAAAATCATGAACAGGATATTTACTTTTAAAGCTGGATCATTACCAGTATACATAACGGCTGGAATTAAAATTAAGAATCCTAATCCCACTGTTACAAGTCCCATACCCATTTTTGTTGGTGTTTTGAAATCACCGCGTTTTGAATTTCCGAGCTTGTACCAAACTAGTGACATAATTGGTGCTAAAATCATGATAAACAGCGGATTCAATGATTGGAACCACTCTGTTGGAACCGTGAAACTACCTATTTGACGATTAATTTGATCTTGAGCATATAGCGTTAAAGAACTTCCGGCCTGTTCAAAAGCTGTCCAGAAAGCAATAACAACGAAGGCTAGAATAACGATAGCAACCGTTCTTTTCTTTTCTCGTGCTGACAGCGGAGCAGTTGATGTTTGAGATGCCGCTGCGTGAACTTTTCCTGTAGGCTCTTTCCCGATATCACCTAAGTAGCGATTAGCCAGTAGGTTAAATAAAATTTGTCCAACAACCATTCCGATAGCTGCTGTTAAAAATCCGTATTTGTAACTCATTAATCCAACAACTAACGGTGCGAAGAATGCACCAAAGTTAATACCCATATAAAAAATGGTAAAAGCACCGTCACGGCGAGGATCATTTTCTTCATAAAGATCTCCGACCAATGTGGAGATATTTGGTTTGAAAAATCCGTTTCCGATAATTAATAAAGCAAGTCCGATATACAAAGCGGCTACACTTTGATGAATGAAGATGGAAAAATTCCCGAGTGCCATAATCACACCACCGATAGTGATGGCTAGCCTTCTTCCGAGGAAGCGGTCTGTTAAATATCCGCCAATCATCGGCGTAATGTAAACAGCACTAGTGAATGTTCCATATAAGCTCAGTGCTGTTGCTTTATCTACCCCGAGTCCACCTTGAGCAGCGGTAGCAGTTAAATAAAGAACCAGAATGGCTCTCATTCCATAATAACTAAATCTTTCCCATGCCTCAGTAGCGAATAATAAGTACAGTCCAGGAGGGTGTTTTTTCCTAGACCCATTTGGCTGCTGATTTTCGTGTTGTACAGCTGCTTGCATAATGAAGTCCCCCTAAATTTTTCTCATACTATTTAATCCTTTTGTTTGAATTGATCAAAAAATCAGAATATAAGTACTGGAATAAATATAATGTCTTTTTATTTTAGTAGAAAAATAATAATTTCGTCAATGAAGTTATATGGAAAAATCAAAAAATAATTAAATATACACAAAAAAGTATTAAATTACTTATTTAAAAGCATTTTTAAAAATACATTTATATTATTAAATATTCTAATATATGTTATAGGGAATGAAATGAGAAGGTAATACTATTTTTTGAAATGAAAATTCAAAAGAAAAAAGGATCTGTTATTCAGATCCTTTTTTATCTTCGCTCGCATTTAATTCAGCAAGTTTCTGCAGCAAAATATGCTGAGGCATATGCATTAATTGCTCGAGGGGGATATTCAATTGTTCCGCTAATTTTACGGCTGTATCCGGTGAAATTTGCAGTGGTCTCATACACAACGACCTCCTTTTGCATATAAAGTAATGAAAGTGAAAAAGTATAAACAGTAAATTCGTGCTTTCACTATTAAGTAATGCTAAAGTTAATAATAAGTGATAATAGAGGAGTTGAGCAAGTATGTTTGTAATAGGTCATCGCGGCGCAGCTGGAACGTTTCCTGAAAATACGATGATTTCCTTCAAAGAAGCAGCGAGAGTCGGAGCACACGGAATTGAACTTGATGTGCATATGACAAAGGATGGAGAACTTGCTGTAATTCATGATGAAAAAGTAGATCGAACGACGAATGGAAAAGGGTATGTAAAAGATTTTACGTATCAAGATTTACAAAAATTAGATGCGAGCTATAAGTTCAAAAAAAAGTATGGAGTATGTAAAATCCCCACGTTAAATGAAGTAATGGAGTGGGCTTCAAGTGAAGGAATTAGCGTAAACATCGAGTTGAAAAACAATATATTTGACTATCCATACTTGGAAATGAAAGTCTTGGATTTAATTTATTTATACAAGATGAAGGATCGAACGATGATTTCGTCTTTTAATCATAACAGCTTAGCCCGAATTAGTTCCCTGGATTCTACGATTGAAACAGCTATTTTATACTCTTATCCGATGTATGAGCCTTGGGTATATGCGCAGCATCTTGGCGCAAAAGCTCTTCACCCTAATCAGCGTACCGTTAATGAAGTAAATGTAGCCGCTTCAAAAGATTGTCAAATTCCAGTGCGACCTTACACAGTAAATGATGTAAAAGTAGCTGAGCAGCTTCGGAAATATGGATGTGAATCCGTTATTACTGATTATCCAGAAAAAATGGTGAAGCAATTTGGAGGGCGCTTTTCGTAAAAAAACATCGCATTAATGCGATGTTTTTTTATCTTTTTGAAATCGGTTTTGAACTTTGTTTCGCTTGCGGTCTCTGTGCAGAATAAAGCCAGCAACAAATCCAAGGCCGATTAAAAATAATAGAAGCCCGACTGAAAATTGCGAAAATAAAGAAGGGAACGGGGATTGCAGGATGCCAAAAATCATATCTCTCATAAGTTTAATGCCATAGCCAGCGAGTATACCGGGAATAAGTAAGATTAGCAGTGCGATAATTCGAACCATAATTGCTCCTTTCGCTTCTCTTTTTTAAAATGAATGCGTTTACATTATGAAACCGTTATACTTGAATCATAAAAGAACTAAATAAATTGTCAAGAGCGTTTCTTTTTTTATATGATAGGTATATGCAATATTTTGCACGGGATATGTACATATTAAGTAGAAAAGGTGAAAAAATATGCAAAATGTGTTGATCGTTGGAGGAGGAAAAGGCGGATTAGCTATTCTGAAAATCTTGTTGGAAACAGAATTTATGAAAGTGATTGGTGTAGTAGACGTACGAGCTAACGCGCCGGCTGTTTTGCATGCGCAAGAACAAGATATTTCAACCGGAATGAATTGGGAGCCTTATATGACAAAGCAGCTCGATGTCATTGTTGAAACAACAGGTAAACAAGGCGTCTTTCAACAATTACAAAGAAGCAAACCCGCTGATGCACTGGTAGTGCCGGGATTGGTTGCTGAAATTATGGCCAATCTGATGGAGGAAAAAGAAGAGTTAATTCAACGGTTAAAGCAAGAATCGTATAAATATGATCTTATTTTTAACGCAGCTCATGATGCGATGGTCGTGATTGATAGGAATGGATATATTACGCTATTTAATCAAAGTGCCGAGCGCTTGACGAACTTTTCACACAGAGATGTAATTGGTAAGCATCTTCATGAAGTTATTCCAAATAGTAAACTTGTTGATGTTCTTCATACAAAAACGATTGATCAAAATAGTGAATTTGTGTTAGATAGCGGACGGAAGGTAATTACGACTAGAATACCAATACTCGACGAGAATGGAGAGCTGTTTGGGGCCTTTTCGATTTTTAAAGATATTACGGACGTTGTCGGATTGGCAGAAGAAGTTACGAACTTAAAAGAAGTACAAACTATGCTTCAAGCAATTATTCAATCTTCTGAAGAAGCTATTTCAGTTGTCGATGAAGAAGGAAGAGGGATTTTAATTAATCCTGCTTATACGAGAATTACGGGTTTAAAAAAGACGGATATTATTGGTCAGCCCGCGACTGCCGATATCTCTGAAGGAGACAGTATGCACATGAAGGTGCTGCAAACAAGGCGTCCTGTTCGAGGTGTAAGAATGAGGCTCGGTCCGAGTAAAAGAGACGTGGTTGTCAATGTTGCACCCGTTATTGTCGACGGGAAATTAAAAGGAAGCGTTGGCGTTATTCATGATATGTCTGAAATTCAAGAGCTTACAAATGAACTCAAGAGAGCGCGTCAAATTATCCGAACGCTGGAAGCGAAATATTCATTTGCTGATATCATTGGTCAATCTGAAGAGTTTCAGTTAGCAATTGAGCAGGCTAGACTTGCTGCTAAAACACCAGCTACTGTTTTGCTGAGAGGTGAATCTGGGACGGGTAAAGAGTTGTTTGCACATGCGATTCATAATGCGAGCAGCCGAAAGTTTAATAAATTCGTCCGGATTAACTGTGCTGCGCTTTCCGAGTCTTTGCTTGAAAGCGAACTTTTTGGGTACGAAGAAGGAGCTTTTTCCGGGGCAAAAAGAGGCGGGAAACGCGGCGTTTTTGAAGAAGCCAATAACGGTAGCATCTTTTTAGATGAAATCGGGGAGCTCTCAGCTCATATGCAGGCTAAGCTGCTTCGGGTGCTTCAAGAAAAAGAGCTTATTCGCGTTGGAGGAACGACTCCTATTCCGGTGAATGTTCGCGTTATTGCAGCTACGAATGTGAATTTAGAAAAAGGAATGGCTGATGGAAGCATCAGACAGGACTTGTATTATCGGCTAAACAAAATTCCGATTCACATACCTCCTCTTCGGAAGAGAAAAGAGGATATTGGTGCGCTTGTTACACACTTAATTACAAAAATTAATCAAGATTACGGCCGGCATGTTGAAGGAGTAACAGAGCGGGCTTTACAGTCATTAAGATCATACGACTGGCCAGGAAACGTCAGAGAGCTTGAAAACATATTAGGCAGAGCGATTATTTATATGCACTATACAGAAACAATGATTGATTCTGTTCATCTCCCTTCACTTGAAGGCAAGGGCAAAAAAGAAAAAAATCAGGTGAAGGAAGAGGTAGTATTCGAAGGGAAGACTTTAGCGCACATGATGGAAAATTACGAAGCGGAACTTATTCAAAAAGTGCTGCTTGCAAACGAATATAACCGAACGAAAACAGCAAAACAGCTCAATATTTCCCTGCGTTCTTTGTATTATAAGTTGGAAAAATACAATCTTGCAAATAACAGCATGCAATAAAATGCATGGTGTGCAATTTATTGCATATAAATAGAGAGGTATTCTTTTTTTCTATTTGGTGTTAGAATCAATAAAAAAATTTTTTGTGCGTAAGAACGGATATAAGCAGCTATATTATGTAATATATGCAGTGGATGGCACAAATCTTGCATGTATTTTAGGTGACTGCATAAACGCGCAGTATGCTCTTTAAAACGGAGCAAAAGAAAGAATGAAAAAGGAGAGGTCGAACATTCCATGACTCTTGCTACCATCTTATCTCGGGTTGCTAAGCAGTCTTCTTTGACTGTTGCTGTTGCTGCAGCTGAAGACTTAGAAACAATTGAGGCAGTGTATGAAGCTGTGTCAAGGGAAGTTTCTGAATTTATTTTGTTTGGCAACGAAACGACAATTAATGAATTATTCAGGCAGTACCGCCCATCCTTACTCACTCATAAGGCTGTGACGGTCGTACATACGGAGTCCGTTTTAGAAGCGGCTCAATTGGCTGTGCGTTCAGTTCAGCAAGGTCAAGCTCATATCGTAATGAAAGGGAATTTATCCACATCGCTTATTTTAAAAGCTGTGTTAAATAAAGAGCATGGTTTGCGTACGGGAAATGTTTTATCACATGTAGCTGTGTTTGACGTTCCTCACTATGACCGTCCGATTCTTGTAACAGATGCAGCTATGAATATTACGCCGTCTCTGGAAGAGAAAGTTCAAATCATTCAAAATGCGGTGAACGTTGCCCACTCGATTGGGATCGAGATGCCAAAGGTAGCTCCTATTGCAGCGGTTGAAGTTGTGAACCCTTTGATGCCTGCAACAGTAGAGGCTGCACTTCTTACACAGATGAACCGCAGAGGACAAATTAAAGGCTGCGTTATTGATGGACCTTTAGCACTCGACAATGCCATTAATATAGAAGCAGCCAAGCAAAAAGGCATTCAAAGTGAAGTTGCCGGTCAAGCAGATATATTACTCGTTCCAGCAATTGAAACAGGGAACGTCTTATATAAATCCCTCATTTATTTTGCTAAAGCAAAAGTTGGAGCTATTCTAGCGGGAGCAAAAGCTCCGGTCGTCTTAACATCCAGAGCAGATTCATCAGAAAGTAAATTATACTCACTGGCGCTTGCTATCAGCGTCGCTCAACAGAATTCTTAGGAGGCACTAACAATGAAAATTTTTGACTATATGGAAACATACGATTATGAGCAGTTATTATTTTGCCAAGATAAAGATTCAGGCTTAAAAGCCATTATTGCGATTCACGATACAACAATTGGACCAGCCCTAGGCGGTACGAGAATGTGGACATATGAATCAGAAGAGGCTGCAATTGAAGATGCGCTTCGTCTATCACGCGGAATGACTTATAAAAATGCAGCAGCAGGCTTGAATTTAGGCGGAGGGAAAACGGTTATTATCGGAGATCCTCGCAAAGACAAAAATGAAGCGATGTTCCGTGCATTTGGTCGCTTTATTCAAGGATTAAATGGTCGATATATTACAGCAGAAGATGTGGGCACAACGGTAGAGGATATGGATATTGTATATGAGGAAACGGATTATGTAACGGGTGTATCTCCTGCTTTTGGTTCATCAGGCAATCCATCACCGGTCACAGCCTACGGTGTATACCGAGGAATTAAAGCAGCAGCAAAAGAAGCATTTGGAACAGATATGCTTGAAGGAAAAGTAGTAGCTGTCCAAGGCGTAGGAAACGTAGCATATAATTTATGCCGCCACCTTCACGAAGAAGGAGCGAAACTTATTGTGACGGATATTAATAAAGAAGCTGTTCAGCGTGCGGTAGAAGAATTTGGTGCGCAAGCAGTAGACCCGAATGATATTTATGGTGTAGAATGTGATATCTATGCTCCTTGTGCACTCGGAGCAACGATTAACGACGAAACGATCCCTCAAATAAAAGCAAAAGTTATTGCAGGGGCAGCTAATAATCAATTAAAAGAAACGCGTCATGGTGATTTAATCCATGAATTAGGCATTGTATATGCACCGGACTATGTTATTAATGCAGGAGGCGTTATTAACGTAGCTGATGAGCTAGTTGGATATAACCGTGAGCGTGCGCTGAAAAAAGTTGAAGGTATTTATGATAATATTGAAAAGGTAGTTGAAATCTCAAAACGAGATGGCATTCCAACCTATCTAGCAGCAGATCGCTTAGCTGAAGAAAGAATTGAAAAGCTGCGTCGTTCACGCAGTCAATTTTTACAAAATGGACAGCATATTTTAAGTAGACGTCATACGCGCTAATGTTTGAGCTGAAGGCTAGGCAAAAGGAATAAATGAAATCCTTTCGACCTAGCCTTCGTTTATGAGAATGATAAGGTAGGAGGACATTTGTTGGATATGCACGAATATCGAATGCTGATAATAAATCCGGGTTCAACGTCCACGAAAATTGGCGTATTTCACAACGATAAACCAATTTTTGATCGAACAATCCGCTACGATTCACAGCAAATGAATCAGTTTGAGACGATATATGCACAGTATGAGTTCCGTAAAAACTCGATTTTAGAGGCACTTGATGAAGAAGGGATTAATTTATCTAAATTAAGTGCAGTATGTGGAAGAGGAGGGCTTTTACGCCCGATTGAAGGCGGCACATACGAAGTAAATCAAGCCATGCTCAAAGATTTAAAAGACGGTTATGCCGGCCATCATGCTTCAAATTTAGGCGGGATTTTAGCGTTTGAGATTGCATCTGGATTAAATATTCCAGCATACATTGTTGATCCAGTGGTGGTAGATGAGCTAAGTGACATCGCTCGTATCTCAGGAACTCCTTTTATGGAAAGGAAAAGCATCTTTCACGCGTTGAATCAAAAATCGGTTGCTCGAAAAGTGGCTAAAGAAATGAATAGCACATATGAACAAATGAACGTTATTGTTACCCATATGGGTGGAGGCATTACAGTCGGAGTTCATCAACGCGGAAAAGTAATTGATGTGAACAATGGCCTGCACGGTGACGGTCCTTTTAGTCCAGAGCGCGCTGGCGGTGTACCGGTTGGTGAATTAGTTCGTCTTTGCTTTTCAGGTCAGTATTACCGCGATGAGATTATGAAAATGCTTGTAGGAAAAGGCGGGCTTGTCGGTTATTTGGGCACATCTGACGTGCAGAAAGTCGAAGCGCTAGTGAAAAATGGAAACGAAAAAGCTAAGCTTATCTACGAAGCAATGGCTTATCAAATTTCGAAGGAAATTGGAGCTGCCAGTACGGTATTGCATGGAAAAGTAGATGCCATTATTTTAACGGGAGGCATTGCTTATTCAAAAACGTTTGTTGAGCTGATTATTAATCATGTAAAGTGGATTGCAGATGTCATTGTTTATCCTGGAGAAAATGAGCTTCAAGCGCTAGCTGAAGGGGCTCTCCGAGTGCTTACAGGTGAAGAAGAAGTAAAGGAATATAAAGGCGCTTAATAGCGTTTGCAGAAAGGTGTGAAGCAGTGTGGCAAAAGAATATGATTTGGTCATTCTCGGCGGTGGAACCGGAGGGTACGTAGCAGCTATTCGTGCCTCTCAGTTAGGTCTATCGGTAGCGGTTGTGGAAAAAAACAAGTTAGGCGGCACATGCCTGCACGCAGGGTGTATCCCAAGCAAAGCTTTACTAAGAAGTGCAGAAGTCTACCAAACGGCTAAGAAAAGCAGTGAATTTGGCGTAGAAACGTCCAATGTACTATTGAACTATGCACGTGTACAAGAGCGAAAGTCAGAAATTGTTTCACAGTTACATAATGGTGTTAAACAGCTAATGAAAAAAGGTAAAATTGACGTATATGAAGGAATTGGACGTATTTTAGGACCTTCTATTTTTTCTCCTATGCCAGGAACTATCTCCGTCGAATTAAAAAGCGGTGAAGAAAACGAAATGCTTATTCCAAAGAATGTAATTGTCGCAACCGGGTCTCGTCCTAGAACATTACCTGGTTTAACGATTGACGGAGAGAAAGTAATCACTTCAGATGAAGCATTAAAGATGGAAACACTTCCTGCTTCTATTATTATTGTGGGAGGCGGCGTCATTGGAATTGAATGGGCGTCAATGCTCACAGATTTTGATGTTGATGTAACGGTTGTGGAATACAGCGATCGAATTTTACCAACAGAAGATCAAGATATCTCCCGTGAAATGACGAAGCTTTTAAAAGCAAAAGGAGTTACCATTATTACTTCTGCTAAAGTAATGGCTGATACACTGTCTATTGATGGTCAGGTGAAAATTTCCGCTCAAGTAGGAGACGATATGCAAGAATATGAAGCAGAAAAGCTGCTTGTATCTGTAGGGCGTCAAGCGAATGTCGAAGGAATTGGTCTCGAGAATACTGATATTGTAGTAGAAAACGGTGTGATTGCCACGAATGATTTTTATCAAACGAAAGAATCTCATATCTACGCAATTGGAGATGTGATTGGCGGACTGCAGCTTGCACATGTAGCTTCTCACGAAGGAATTGTAGCTGTGGAGCATTTACATGGTGACAAGCCTTTGAAGATTGATTATACAACAATCTCTAAATGCGTATACAGCAGCCCTGAGGCAGCAAGTGTAGGATTAACAGAACAAGAAGCAAAACAGCAAGGATTTCAGCTGAAGGTTGGAAAGTTTCCGTTTAAGGCCGTTGGAAAAGCTCTTGTATATGGAGAGGCAGAGGGATTTGTTAAAATTATTGCCGATGCCGACACAAATGATGTTCTTGGTGTGCATATGATTGGACCTCATGTGACGGATATGATTTCTGAAGCGGGTCTTGCAAAGGTATTAGATGCTACACCATGGGAAATTGCTCATACCATTCATCCTCATCCTAGCCTTTCAGAAGCGATGGGAGAAGCTTCATTAGCTGTAGATGGAAAAGCGATTCATTTTTGATGATTAAAGGAGGTTTAAACATGACAAAAAACCGTCATGAATCATTAGGATTAACTGATGAACAAGTACTTGAAATGTACCGAACTATGCTGCTTGCACGAAAAATTGATGAGCGTATGTGGCTATTAAACCGTGCAGGGAAGGTGCCTTTTGTTATTTCATGTCAAGGTCAAGAAGCCGCTCAAGTTGGGGCAGCTTTTGCCTTAAACAGAGAGAATGATTACATATTACCTTATTACCGCGATCTGGGTGTTGTGCTGGCATTTGGAATGACTGCGCGCGATTTAATGCTTTCTGGGTTTGCTAAAGCAGAAGATCCAAACTCAGGAGGTCGTCAAATGCCAGGTCACTTTGGCTATAAGGAAAAGCGAATTGTAACAGGATCTTCTCCAGTTACAACACAGGTGCCTCATGCAGTAGGAATCGCTTTAGCAGGACGATTGGAGAAAAAAGACTTAGTAACGTTTGTTACGTTTGGAGAAGGATCTTCTAACCAAGGAGATTTCCACGAAGGCGCGAACTTTGCAGGTGTTCATAAGCTTCCTGTTATCTTTATGTGTGAAAATAACAAGTATGCGATTTCTGTTCCGGTTGAAAAGCAGCTAGGATGCGCAAAAGTATCTGATCGTGCGATTGGATATGGTATGCCAGGCTACACAATTGATGGAAACGATGTCCTTGAAGTATACCGAGTGGTAAAAGAAGCAAGAGATCGTGCATCCAGAGGAGAAGGGCCTACTCTTATTGAAACTGTTTCAGAGCGTTTGACTGCCCATTCAAGTGATGATGATGATCGTGCATATCGCGGAGCAGAAGAATTGTCTGAAGCTAAAAAGAGCGATCCGCTTGCGTACTTTGCGACTTATTTAAAAGAGGTTAACGTGTTAACCGATGAACGAGAAAAACAAATGCTTGATGATATTATGAACATCGTTAATGATGCAACAGATTATGCTGAAAACGCTCCTTATGCAGAAGCGGAATCGGCTTTAAAATACGTGTACGGTGAGTAAGGAGGAGAACATATGCCGGTTATTTCATATATTGATGCAGTAACAATGGCCATTCGTGAAGAAATGGAAAGAGATTCCCGCGTGTTTGTATTAGGAGAAGACGTAGGGAAAAAAGGCGGCGTATTTAAAGCAACTAACGGACTGTACGAACAGTTCGGGGAAGAAAGAGTTATTGACACACCTCTTGCAGAGTCTGCTATTGCAGGCGTAGGAATCGGAGCGGCAATGTACGGCATGCGTCCGATTGCTGAAATGCAATTTGCTGATTTTATTATGCCTGCAGTCAATCAAATTGTGTCAGAAGCAGCAAAAATTCGCTATCGTTCTAATAATGATTGGAGTTGTCCAATTACAATTCGAGCTCCTTACGGCGGCGGAGTTCACGGCGCTCTTTATCATTCTCAGTCTGTTGAAGCACTATTTGCCAATACGCCAGGGTTAAAGATTGTGATGCCTTCTACGCCTTATGACGTAAAAGGATTATTAAAAGCAGCTATTCGTGATGATGATCCAGTTCTTTTCTTTGAGCATAAGCGTGCGTACCGTTTGATTAAAGGAGAAGTCCCTGAAGATGATTATGTACTTCCGATTGGCAAAGCAGATGTAAAGAGAGAAGGAGACGACATCACGGTTATTACATATGGTCTTTGTGTACACTTTGCTCTTCAAGCTGCTGAAAAACTGGAAGCAGACGGCATTTCAGCACACATCTTAGATTTAAGAACGGTCTATCCGCTTGATAAAGAAGCTATTATAGAAGCAGCATCTAAAACAGGTAAGGTTCTGCTTTTAACGGAAGACAACAAAGAAGGCAGCATTATGAGCGAAGTAGCAGCTATTATTGCTGAACACTGCTTATTTGATTTAGATGCGCCAATTCAGCGCCTTGCTGGCCCTGATGTTCCAGCTATGCCGTATGCACCAACAATGGAAAAATATTTTATGGTGAATCCAGATAAAGTAGAAAAAGCAATGAGAGAATTAGCTCAATTTTAAAAGGAGTTGTATCAATTGGCTATTGAAAAAATTACGATGCCGCAGCTCGGTGAAAGTGTAACAGAGGGTACAATTAGCAAATGGCTCGTTTCTGTTGGAGATCACGTAAATAAGTACGACCCGTTAGCTGAAGTCATGACGGATAAAGTAAATGCTGAAGTGCCTTCTTCTTTTAGCGGAACAATTAAAGAGTTAATTGCAGGTGAAGATGATACTTTGCCTGTAGGAGAAGTGATTTGTTTAATTGAAGTAGAAGGAACTGTACCTCAAGAAGAACAGAAAACGTCTGATAAGACTGTAGAAGAATCAGCGCCAAAAACAGCGGACAGTCAATCCAATAAAAGCCGATACTCTCCAGCTGTTATGCGCCTGTCGCAAGAGCATAATATTAATTTAGATGCCGTGACAGGAACAGGAGCGGGCGGCCGCATTACGAGAAAAGATATTTTAGCTGTTATCGAAAAAGGCGGAGCTGCTGAAGTGAAAGAAACACCTGCATCAACAGTTCAGCCAGAAGCACCTGTAGCAGCAGCTGCTCCAAAAACGCAGCAGCCCGCGCCGGTTGTGTCCGCAGCAGGAGATCAAGAAATCCCTGTTACAGGCGTGCGCAAAGCTATTGCAGCAAATATGCTTCGCAGCAAGCATGAAATTCCGCATGCATGGACAATGGTTGAAGTTGATGTAACGAACTTAGTTTCTTATCGTGATGCATTAAAGACGGAGTTCAAACAAAAAGAAGGTTTTAACTTAACGTATTTTGCGTTCTTCGTAAAAGCAGTGGCTCAGGCTTTAAAAGAATTCCCTCAAATGAATTCAATGTGGGCAGGAGACCGTATTGTTCAGAAAAAGGACATTAATGTATCGATTGCTGTTGCAACAGACGATGCTTTATTTGTGCCGGTTATTAAACAAGCCGATGAAAAGACAATCAAAGGCATTGCACGTGAAATTACAGAGCTCGCGCAAAAAGTTCGTACAGGTTCATTGAAGTCTGAAGACATGCAGGGCGGAACATTTACTGTTAACAACACAGGCTCATTTGGTTCCGTGCAATCAATGGGGATTATTAATTACCCGCAAGCGGCTATTTTACAAGTAGAATCTATTGTAAAACGTCCGGTTATTATTGATAACATGATTGCTGTTCGAGATATGGTTAACTTATGTTTATCACTTGATCACCGCGTGTTAGACGGCTTGGTGTGCGGCAGATTCTTGGCAAGAGTTAAAGAGATTTTAGAATCTACGTCTAAAGAGAATACGTCCGTCTATTAAAAAAGAGGCTGGCGCAAAACTATTTTAGCTGAAGGAAGATCCGAACGATGAATTGAGATTCTTGATAGAGAATCCCACTCGTTCGGATTTTTTTATCGTGATGGTAAATGTAGGGTGATCATGTCCCCGTCTTGTTTTATTTTGAAGCAATGATTGAACAATTTGTAAAAGATGTATTAAAATAAAAGAAGAATCATCAAACTTCAAAGTGTAATCATCTCGGTTTAGCAGGCAGCTATTAACTGTAAAGGGGCATGGAAATGAAAACAAATACATTATCATTTCATGAATTTACACGTACACCTAAAGAAGATTGGGCACAGGAAGTTAGCAAAAATACCGCGCTCCGCTCAAAAGAAACGTTAGAAAACATCTTTTTGAAACCGCTTTATTTTGAAAGTGATACGGCACATTTAGACTACTTGCAGCAGAGTCCGGCGGAAATAGATTGTTTAAGAGGAGCCGGTAAAGAATCATACATACTAGGGGAATGGGAAATTACCCAAAAAATCGACTTGCCTTCTATTAAAGAAAGCAATAAACTTCTTTTACACAGTTTGAGAAATGGACAAAATACGGCCGCTTTTACGTGCAGTGAAGCAATGAGGCAAGGAAAAGACGTTGATGAAGCAACTGAAGCTGAAGTAGCCTCAGGCGCTACAATTTCCACTTTAGAGGATGTTGCTCATTTGTTTCAGCATGTAGCTCTTGAAGCTGTGCCTTTATTTTTAAATACGGGATGTACATCCGTTCCACTTCTTTCGTTCCTAAAAGCATACTGTGCTGATCATAACTTTGATATGAGACAGCTGACAGGTACGGTTGGAATGGATCCGCTCGGCACCCTTGCTGAATATGGAAGAGTTCCACTTTCTACTCGAGATTTATACGATCATTTAGCTTACGCAACGCGTTTGGCTCACAGTAATGTTCCAGAGCTCAAAACGATCATTGTATCAAGTATTCCTTACCATAACAGCGGTGCAAATGCTGTTCAAGAACTAGCTTATATGCTTGCTACAGGGGTGCAGTATATTGATGAATGCATAAAACGCGGTTTGTCCTTACATCAAGTTTTACCTCACATGACCTTTTCTTTTTCAGTTAGCTCACATTTATTTATGGAAATATCAAAACTTCGTGCTTTTCGCATGCTTTGGGCAAATGTGGTTCGTGCTTTTGATGACACGGCCGTTTCAGTGCCGTTTATCCATACGGAAACGTCACATCTTACACAGTCTAAAGAAGACATGTATACAAATGCATTAAGGAGCACGGTTCAAGCATTTGCTTCTATTGTAGGAGGAGCCGATAGTCTGCATATTGAACCGTATGATTCCGTCACATCTTCATCTTCTCAGTTCGCTCATCGCCTTGCCCGTAACACTCACTTAATTTTACAGCACGAAACACATATATCAAAAGTAATGGATCCTGCCGGAGGCTCTTGGTACGTTGAAGCTTACACACATGAATTAATGACAAAAGCTTGGGAGTTATTTGGCAACATTGAAGACCACGGCGGAATGGAAGAAGCTTTAAAACAAGGGCGAATTCAAGATGAAGTTGAACAAATGAAAGTAAAAAGACAAGAGGATATAGAGTGCCGAATTGAGCGCTTGATCGGAGTCACACACTATGCTCCTAAGCAACAGGATGTATCTCAAGAGATAAAAAGCACGCCGTTTAAAAAAGAAGAAATAAAAATGGATAAATACAGTGATCAGACCGCTTCGGAATTTTCATCAAATCTTTCGCTAGAGGACTATACAAAGCTAGCATCTAAAGGGGTAACAGCAGGGTGGATGCTAAAACAAATGGCGAAGCAGACACAGCCTGACAGTATTGTGCCGCTCACTAAGTGGAGAGCAGCAGAGAAGTTTGAAAAAATACGGGTTTATACAAAGGGGATGAGCATTGGCATTATGGAGCTCACCGATCCTACCAGCCGTAAAAAAGCTGAGATTGCCCGGTCTTTATTTGAAAGCGCAGGCTTTGCGTGTGAAACAATTAAAAACATAGATTCCTATGTGGAGATAGCAGATTGGATGAATGAACAAGAGCACGAAGCATATGTGATCTGTGGAAGTGATGAACTCGTGGAAAAGCTCTTAACAAAAGCGATGACTTATTTTGAGGAAGATTCCGTTTATGTGTACGTAGTAGGGGAAGAACATGTATCACGCAAAACGCAGTGGCAGCAAAAAGGTGTAATGAGCGTCATACATCCTAAGACGAATGTTATTCAATGCGTTAAGAAGTTATTATGTGCTTTGGAGGTAGAAGTTCATGTATAAAAAGCCTTCTTTTTCTAATATTCCATTATCATTTTCAAAGCAGCAAAGGGAAGATGACGTGACTCAAAGTTCATTCACTGCTTTTCAAACAAATGAACAAATTGAATTAAAATCAGTATATACAAAAAAAGACAGAGATAGCCTCGACTTTATTCACTTTGCACCTGGCGTCCCACCGTTTGTGAGAGGACCGTATGCAACGATGTATGTGAATCGGCCTTGGACGATTAGACAGTACGCAGGATACTCAACGGCGGAGGAAAGCAATGCCTTTTACCGCCGAAACCTAGCTGCTGGACAGAAAGGGCTGTCTGTTGCTTTTGACCTCGCTACCCACCGCGGCTATGACTCTGATCATCCAAGAGTTGTTGGAGATGTAGGGAAAGCAGGCGTGGCAATTGATTCAATGATGGATATGAAGCAGCTGTTTGAAGGGATTCCGCTTGATCAAATGTCCGTGTCGATGACGATGAACGGGGCCGTGCTTCCTATTTTGGCCTTTTACATCGTAACAGCTGAAGAACAAGGGGTAAAAAAAGAAAAGCTGGCTGGAACGATTCAAAACGATATTTTAAAAGAATATATGGTGCGCAATACGTATATTTATCCTCCTGAAATGTCAATGCGAATCATTGCGGATATTTTTAAATATACAGCGGAGTACATGCCGAAATTTAACAGTATCAGTATATCAGGCTATCATATGCAAGAAGCAGGCGCTCCAGCAGACTTAGAGCTTGCTTATACGCTTGCAGACGGACTTGAATATGTACGAACCGGCTTGAAAGCAGGAATTACAATTGACGCATTTGCTCCGAGGCTATCCTTTTTCTGGGCAATTGGAATGAACTATTTTATGGAAGTAGCGAAAATGAGAGCAGGAAGGCTGCTATGGGCAAAACTAATGAAGCAGTTTGAGCCGGATAATCCTAAATCTTTAGCTCTTAGAACGCATTCTCAAACGTCCGGCTGGAGCTTAACGGAGCAGGATCCATTTAATAATGTTATTAGAACATGCGTCGAAGCTCTGGCTGCAGTATCAGGACATACGCAGTCGCTTCATACAAACGCACTGGATGAGGCGATTGCTCTCCCAACTGATTTTTCAGCTAGAATTGCCCGAAATACGCAGCTTTATTTACAAAATGAAACGGAGATTTGTTCCGTTATTGATCCTTGGGGAGGCTCTTATTATGTGGAATCATTAACGAATGAATTAATGATAAAAGCGTGGAAGCATCTTGAAGAAATAGAGCAGCTCGGCGGAATGACAAAAGCAATAGAAGCAGGCGTACCTAAAATGAAGATAGAAGAAGCCGCTGCGCGCAGACAAGCAAGAATAGACTCGCAGGCAGAAATTATTGTAGGTGTGAATCAGTTTCAGCCGGAGCAAGAAGAACCGCTTGATATTCTGGATATTGATAACACAGCAGTTCGAATGAAGCAGTTGGAAAAGTTAAAGAAAATACGCAGTGAACGTGACGAACAAGCGGTAATCGAAGCGCTTAATCGACTGACCAATTGTGCCAAAACAGGTGAAGGTAATCTCCTTGCTTTTGCGGTTGAAGCTGCGAGAGCGAGAGCTACACTAGGTGAAATTTCAGAAGCTATTGAGAAAGTGGCTGGAAGACACCAGGCTACTTCTAAGTCAGTCAGCGGGGTATACAGTGCGGAGTTTGTGCATCGAGATCAAATCGAAGAAGTTCGAAAGCTCACGGCTGAATTTTTAGAGGAAGAAGGAAGACGTCCAAGAATTTTAGTCGCAAAAATGGGGCAAGACGGTCACGACAGAGGATCGAAAGTGATTTCAACAGCCTTTGCTGACCTTGGATTTGATGTTGATATCGGCCCTTTATTTCAAACGCCTCAAGAAACAGCAAGGCAAGCTGTAGAAAACGACGTACATGCGATTGGCATAAGCTCTTTGGCAGCCGGGCATAAAACGTTACTGCCGCAGCTTGTTGAGGAATTAAAGAAATTAGAGCGCGACGATATCGTTGTTATTGTCGGAGGCGTTATTCCTAAACAAGACTACTCATTTCTTTTAGAACACGGCGCTTCTGCAATCTTTGGACCTGGAACAGTAATCCCAAAAGCGGCCGTTTCCGTTTTATATGAAATAAAGAAACGGTTAGAAGAATAGTTGGTGAAGACAATTGGTGAAATTAAAAACGGTACAAGATTATAAACAAGGGCTGCTTGAAGGAAAAAGAACAGTGTTAGCTCAAGCCATTACTTTAATTGAAAGTAAAGCGCCGAAGCATAAAGTACTAGCACAACAGCTGATTAAAGAAATCTATCCTCATACGGGGCATTCAGTGCGCATTGGTTTTACAGGGGTACCCGGAGCAGGAAAAAGTACGCTGATTGACAAATTTGGTTCGTACCTATGCAAAAATGGCCATTCCGTTGCAGTTTTGGCAGTCGATCCAAGCAGTACCTTGTCTGGAGGAAGTATTTTAGGAGATAAAACGAGAATGGAGCTGCTTACCAAACAAGAGAATGCTTTTGTCCGTCCTTCACCTTCTCAAGGAACGCTTGGAGGTGTTCATCTTAAAACGAGAGAAGCCATTTTTCTTTGCGAAGCGGCTGGGTATAACATCATATTTGTCGAAACGATGGGCGTTGGCCAAGGTGAAATGATTGTAAAAGAGATGGTAGACTTCTTTGTTCTGCTTGCTTTAACCGGAGCAGGAGATGATTTGCAAGGAATTAAAAAAGGGCTGCTTGAGTGGGTTAATTTGATTTGTGTAAATAAAGCAGACGGGGATAACCGGCTAAAAGCAGAAGTGACTGCAAAAGAATACGAAAGCATCATCGGTTTCCTTCACGGTCATTCTGGAGGATGGAACCCACAGGTCATCACAACTTCTGCTTATGAAGAAGCATCATTTCAAGACTTGTGGAAGATAATTTGTGACTATAAGGAATGGATGAATAAAAAGGATCTGTTTTATACAGTAAGGCAAAAGCAAATGAGGGCATGGTTACAAGCAAGTGTTAATGAATATTTACAAGAATCATTTTATGAACATCCTTTAGTTAAGCAAACGTTAGGGGATGTTGAAAAACAAATGATGACGGGAGATGTCACAATGGCTGAAGCTCTCGAACACTTGATTAAAACCTACCAGCAGGCGATGAAGGAAATATAAAAAAGGATCCTGCATTTTATGCGGATCCTTCTACACTAGGGAGTTAAGAGTATGGTTTACTAGCTGTAAAAATAGTATCACCATTTCTTTTCTTCTTTAATCTTGATTACCAAGAAAAAATGAGTCAAAGCAATCGCCTTTTTAGTTTTCGTTTGCTATGATAAAGAATAGATAGCAAAAGGGAGGTATGAAAATGAATATCGATTTTAACTTGTTTATGAACGACGTTGTTCGTCAAGCCCGCAAAGAAATTACAGCTGCTGGTTATACAGAATTAACGACGGCTGAAGCGGTAGATGAAACCTTTAAAAAGCCTGGTACAACGCTTGTAATGGTGAATTCAGTTTGTGGTTGTGCAGGAGGTATTGCAAGACCTGCTGCAGCGCACTCTGTACATTATGATAAACGTCCAACAAACTTGGTTACAGTATTTGCTGGGCAAGATAAAGAAGCAACTGCACGTGCACGCGAATACTTTGAAGGTTATCCGCCTTCATCTCCATCTTTCGCCTTATTAAAAGACGGAAAAATTATCACAATGGTAGAGCGTCACGAAATTGAAGGCCATGAGCCAATGTCAGTTGTGATGAAGCTGCAAGAAGCATTCGAACAGCACTGTGAAGAAGTGTAAGAGAGAAGCCGTTTTGAACGGCTTCTTTTTTTATGCGTTTTTTTACCTATCTGTATGCAGGCCTTCTAACGAGTGGAAAATGTTGAGAAAAGGTATTTTCAAATAGTGAAACTTATATTTAAAAAAGATATTGCATATTTATAATGTTGTGTTAAAATACATTTATATGAATATATATTTAAATTTCGACATTTACTTGCAATAGTAAAAAACTTATTTCATAATATTATTAATTTTTAAAAAATAATGTAAGGAATAAACTAGGGGGAACGAAGATGAAATTGAAGAAGTGGTTATCGGTAACGGCAATTGGTCTTTTAACAGCAGGCGTTTTAGCTGCATGCGGAGCAGGAGATGGAACGTCTAATGGCGGAGCAAGCAGCGACGACAAAGATAAAAAAGTACTAGTAATGGGAACATCAGCAGATTACCCACCATTTGAATATATTGATACGGCAAAAGGTGATAGTGAAGCAATCGGATTTGACGTAGATTTAGCAAAAGCAATCGGTAAAAAGTTAGGGTATGACGTACAGGTGAAGGATATGGAATTTGGCGGATTAATTCCAGCTTTACAATCTAATAAAGTCGATTTAGTTTTAGCGGGTATGACGCCAACTGAAAAGCGTAAAAAGAACGTGGACTTCTCGGACGTATACTATGAAGCAAAAAACATGATTGTATCGAAGAAAGATGCGCCAATTAAAAATGCAGAAGAACTAAAAGGAAAAACAGTCGGTGTACAAACTTCTTCTATTCAAGCAGACGAAGCAAAAGAAATTGCAAAAGAAGTTGACGGAGTAAATGTAACAACGCGTGACCGTATTCCAGAACTAATTCAAGAAATGAAATCAAATCGTATCGATGCAGCGATTATTGAAGATACAGTAGCTAAAGGGTATGTGAACAAAGACAAAAGCTTGCAAATGTCTGATACCGGACGTCCAGATTCAAGTAAAGGATCAGCAATCGCATTTCCTAAAGACAGCAAGCTAACGAATGACTTTAACCGTGAATTAAAGAAAATGAAAGAAAACGGTGAATTAGATAAATTAATCGTTAAGTGGTTTGACGACCAAAAATAAGAATGATAGTTAGAGAGGAATGGAACTAGGCATGAATTTGGATTTTTCGCAAATCGTGCCTTCTATGCCTTATATTTTAAAAGGGATAGGGGTAACGATACAGATAGTCCTAGCTTCAGCAATTTTAGGGTTTGTGCTGGGAGTTATTTTATCTTTATGTAAAATCAGCCGCAATAAACCTCTTCAATGGTTTGCGGATGCATATACGTCCGTGTTTCGCGGAACACCGCTAGTACTGCAATTATTATTAATATACTTTGGATTACCTCAGCTGCTCGGGTTTGATATTGCCCCGTTTCCAGCAGCCGTTGCTGCGTTCGGGCTAAACTCTGCAGCATATATATCTGAAATTATTCGCGCTGGTATTTTAGCTGTTGACAAAGGACAGCGTGAAGCGGCATTAGCGTTAGGAATTCCTTATCGCCGCATGATGGGACAAATTATTTTGCCACAGGCACTTAAAAATATTTTACCTGCTTTAATGAATGAGTTCATTACATTAACAAAGGAATCAGCTATCGTTACAGTTATTGGAGCACTCGACATTATGCGCCGTGCTTACATTGTAGGGGGAGAAAAGTTCGCCTACCTTGAACCGTTAATTTTTGCAGGGTTGATTTATTATGTAATGGTAATGGGCTTAACGCTCCTTGGTAAAGCAGTCGAGAGGAGAATGAGAAAAGGTGATTAACGTTGAAAATTTACACAAATCATTTGGTAAAAATGAAGTTTTAAAAGGTATTTCAACTAAGATTAAAGAAAAAGAAGTCGTGGCTGTTATTGGCCCTTCTGGTTCTGGTAAATCTACTTTTTTACGCTGTATGAACCTGCTTGAAGAACCGACGAGCGGAGTCGTTTCAATTAACGGTCAAGTGATTACAGATAAAAAAACAAACATTATGCGTGTGCGTGAAAACGTAGGAATGGTATTTCAGCATTTTCACTTGTTTCCACATATGACAGTGCTTGAAAATTTGACGTATGCTCCGATGACGGTAAAAGGCGTGTCAAGAGAAACGGCTGTTGCTAAAGGCAAAGAATTACTCCAAAAAGTGGGGCTTGCTCAAAAAGCCAACGAGTTTCCAAGTCGCTTATCGGGCGGTCAAAAGCAGCGTGTAGCTATTGCCAGAGCACTGGCAATGGAACCGAAAGTGATGCTGTTTGACGAACCAACCTCAGCATTGGATCCAGAGATGGTAAAAGAAGTACTCGACGTAATGAAGTCGCTAACAGAAACAGGAATGACGATGGTCATTGTAACGCATGAAATGGGATTTGCACGAGAAGTAGCGGATCGCGTGCTGTTTTTAGACGGCGGTGTGCTTGTTGAAGATGCGCCTCCGGCTGAATTTTTCTCAGCGCCTAAAAGCAAGCGTGCTAAAGATTTCTTAGAAAAGATTTTATAATAAAAAAAGTGCAGGAAGAGTACGAACTTTTCTGCACTTTTTTTATTGAAATTTATACGGTACAGCAGGGTTTAAGGTTGTGTTATTTTTCTATTCGTGTTAATAAAGAATAGAGTATTTTATCACACTAAAAAGAAACCAACATGTAGGAGTCTAGAAAATGAAATTTAAAATTGGGTACCGGACAATTAAAACAGCCGTCGGTACATCACTGGCTATTATTATAGCTCAGTTCTTTCACCTCGAGTTTTTTGTATCAGCTGGAATTATCACCATTTTGTGCATTCAAAATTCAAAGAAAAAATCGTTGCGAAGTGCAAGCGATCGTTTTATTGCTTGTTCTTTGTCCATTCTGTTTTCGTTTATATTCTTTGAAGGGATTGCTTATCATCCAATTGTTATAGGACTGATGCTGCTTTTGTTTATCCCGGTTACGGTTATATTCAAAGTTAATGCAGGCATTGTTACAAGCTCCGTTATTTTGCTTCATATTTACTCCAAAGGCAATATGACATGGGGAATCGTCTTTAATGAACTTGGCTTAATTGTAATTGGGATAGGTGTTGCCCTGCTTGTGAATTTATACATGCCAAGTTTAGATCAAGAGCTTCGCACGTATCAGCAAGAAATTGAAGAGAATTTCCGGTCGATGTTAAAAGAAATTGCCCTGTATCTCAGAACCAATGACAGCAGTTGGGACGGTAAGGAAATTGCAGATACGGTAAAAATTTTAGAAAAAGCAAAAAGCCTTGCGTTTCGTGATGTAGAAAATCATTTTGTGCGTGGGGAAAACTATTATTACCGCTATTTTAAAATTCGTGAAAAACAGCTTGAAATTATTGAGCGAACGCTTCCTCTCATTACCGCTATTGATTTGGTGGTAGAACAGCGCTACATGATTGCCGATTTCATTGAAGAATTAAGTCTATCCATCCACCCCGGTAATACAGCAAAATTATTTTTAGCCAAACTTCAGCATTTACGAGAAGCGTTTGCAGAGATGCCACTTCCAAAAACGCGGGAAGAGTTTGAAGCGCGTGCCGATTTACTGCACGTAGTCAAAGAAATTGAACAATATTTAGTTATTAAACAAACCTTAAAAATAAGTTAAACAGCATGCATGTTGTTTATCTTGCTTACGAACACTAAATAAGACAAGAGATATCTCTCTCGTCTTATTTAGGACTAACGTAAGGTGGTGGATTACGTGCATGTGTTTGCTTTTATCCTTTTACTACTATCTCCGGTTTGGCCATTAGGAGAAAATCCGTTGCCAAATGATCCTTATATTATTATTAATAAACAAAGCAATGAGCTTGCTTATATTCAAAATAAAGAAATTAAACAAATTATTAAAGTAGCAACGGGGAAAACAGTTAATCTGACGCCCGAAGGGGAGTTCACCGTAACAGTAAAAGCTGTTAATCCTTATTATCGGAGAAGTAATATCGAAGGAGGCGCTCCTCAAAATCCTCTAGGTGTAAGGTGGATTGGGTTTGATGCAAGAGAGACTGACGGACGTATTTATGGCATTCACGGTACAAATCAGCCGGATTCCATCGGTAAATATGTATCGAATGGCTGCATTCGCGTAGAAAATCGTGAAGTAAGCCATTTATATGACCAAGTCCCGTTAGGTACAAAAGTATGGATTGTATCTACAGATCAATCTTTTGAAGAGTTAGCCGCTCAAAAAGGCATTGTGAATATACAGCAAAAGACTGGTGACTAGTCACCAGTCTTTTTTATATGTTTGCACTGCACACAGAAACAGCAGTGCAGCTATGTTTTTAGTCATCGGTTCCGATTAAAACCACATGGCAAGTCCAGCTAAAAGCGTAGATATTAACATGACAAGAAGCATTAAAAACACAATGGTTTTTTGGATTTTCTTATTAGACATACAACCAAAGTCCTCCTACACGTTTTTTTCTTATTTTACATGTCTTCCGCTGCTTAGACAAGCAACTTTCTGTAGATACGCGAGCAGGAGATTTCTTTTGTTTTCAAGAATATGTGTAAATGAAAACGCTTTTTTAAGAGGTGAGAAAGTGATAAAAGGAATTGATCACATAGGAATAGCTGTAAAATCAATTGAAGGCAGCCTCCCGTTTTATGAAAAGGTATTAGGACTGTCTCTATTAAAAGTAGAAGAAGTAGAAGAACAAGGAGTAAAAGTTGCTTTTATTCAGTGCGGCAACGTAAAAATTGAATTATTAGAGCCGCTCTTTGAAGACAGTGCGGTCGGCGCGTTTATCAAAAAGAGAGGTGAAGGTCTTCATCATGTTGCTTTAGGTGTGCGCACGATTGAAGAACGGATTAACGAGTTAAAGGAGAAGGGTGTACAAATGATTGACGATGTTCCGCGAAAAGGCGCAGGGGAAGCATCCATTGCTTTTTTGCATCCAAAGTCAGCAAACGGTGTTCTTTATGAGCTCTGTGAAAAAACACTAGAGGAGGAGAAGAAACATGGTTGACATTTATGATAAATTAAATGAATTGTACGATAAGCGCCGAAAGATCGAGTTAGGCGGTGGAGACGAAAAAATTGAAAAACAGCACCATAAAGGAAAACTAACGGCACGCGAACGAATTGAAATTCTTTTGGATGAACATACATTTGTCGAATTAAATCCGTTTATTGAACATCGGTGTGCGGATTTCAGTATGAATAATCAAGTAGGACCAGGAGACGGGGTAGTAACAGGTTACGGCAAGGTAAACGGTCGCTCAGTCTACTTGTTTTCGCAAGATTTTACAGTATTCGGAGGTGCGTTAGGTGAAATGCATGCTAAAAAAATTGCGCACGTAATGGACTTAGCGGCTAAAACAGGCGTGCCGTTTATTGGCTTAAATGATTCAGGCGGAGCTCGTATTCAAGAGGGCGTCATGTCTCTTGATGGATACGGTCATATTTTTTATCGAAATGCCATTTATTCGGGTGTCATGCCTCAAATATCTGTTATTATGGGTCCTTGTGCAGGCGGAGCCGTGTATTCACCGGCGATTACAGACTTTGTTTTTATGGTAGAAGAAACAAGTCAAATGTTCATTACAGGACCAAAAGTAATTGAAACGGTAACGGGAGAAAGCATTTCCTCTGAAAATCTTGGAGGAGCAGCTGTTCATAACGAAATTAGCGGTAATGCCCATTTTAGAGGTGCAACAGAACAAGAGGTGCTAGAACAAGTACGAACGCTCTTAAGCTATCTTCCTCAGTCTAGCCAAGAGCAGCCTCCTTTAGCTTCAAAGGCAGAGTGTGATCATTATCGTCCGGATTTATTAGACGTTGTCCCGTTTGATGCCGTGCGCCCCTACGATGTGCGTCAAGTCATTCACCAAGTAGTGGACGAGCACTCATTTTTTGAAGTGCAAAAAGACTTTGCAAGAAATATTGTCATTGGTTTTGCCCGCATAGATGGAAAAGTTGTCGGACTTGTGTGTAACCAGCCTAAAGTAATGGCAGGCAGTTTAGATATTAACTCCTCAGATAAAGCAGCAAGGTTTATTCGATTTTGCGATTCATTTAATATCGCACTTATTACATTTGAAGATGTTACAGGTTTCTTCCCAGGTATCAAGCAGGAACATGGCGGAATTATACGTCATGGTGCTAAAATTTTATATGCATACTCCGAAGCTACCGTTCCGAAAATCACGGTGATTTTGCGAAAGGCATACGGCGGTGCATACGTAGCTTTAAATAGTAAATCGATTGGAGCGGACCTTGTGTATTCGTGGCCGAATGCAGAAATCGCTGTTATGGGTCCTCAAGGTGCTGCAAATATTATCTTTGCAAACGACATTCGAGGTAGCGAAAACCCAGATGAAACAAGACACGAAAAAATTGAACAGTATCGCGAGAAATTTGCTAATCCTTACGTAGCGGCAAGCGCTGGAATGGTTGATGATGTTATTGATCCTAGGGAAACGCGAATAAAATTAATACAAGCACTTGAAATGTTGCACAATAAAAAGGAAGAGCGTCCAGCAAAGAAACATGGTAACATACCATTGTAGGTTATTTTTGGAGGGATTACATATTATGATTAATGAACAACGAATCGTTGATTTATTTATTGAATTAGTACAAGTAGACTCAGAAACAAAGCATGAAGAAAAAATTGCTGTTGTACTAAAAGAAAAATTTACCGCATTAGGCGTCGAAGTAGTAGAAGATGATGCTAAAGAAAAAACGGGCCACGGAGCTAACAACTTAATCTGCACACTGCCAGCTACAAAAGAAGGCGTAGACACAATCTACTTTACTTCTCATATGGATACAGTCGTACCTGGAAACGGTATTAAACCATCTATTGAAGATGGGTATATTAAAAGTGACGGCACGACAATTCTTGGAGCGGATGATAAAGCAGGCTTAGCAGCAATGCTAGAAGCCATCACCGTATTAAAAGAAGAAAACATCGCGCACGGCAAAATTGAATTTATTATTACAGTAGGAGAAGAATCTGGCTTAGTGGGCGCTAAAGCTCTTGATTCCAGTCTTGTAACGGCAAAATTCGGCTATGCTTTAGATAGCGATGGCAAAGTGGGAGACATTATTGTTGCTGCGCCGACGCAAGCAAAAGTGAATGCAACAATTTATGGAAAAACAGCTCATGCAGGTGTAGCTCCTGAACGAGGTGTTTCTGCTATTACGATTGCTTCAAGAGCCATTTCTAAAATGCCGCTTGGACGTATTGATGAAGAGACTACAGCGAATATTGGACGTTTTGAAGGTGGAACGCAAACGAATATCGTGTGTGACCGCGTCGATATTTTAGCAGAAGCTCGTTCATTAATTCCGGAAAAAATGGAAGCACAAGTAGCGAAAATGAAAGAAGCGTTTGAAACAGCTGCACAAGAAATGGGCGGACGTGCAGAAGTTGATATTAAAGTGATGTATCCAGGCTTTAAATTCGGTGAGGGAGATCATGTTGTCGAAGTTGCTAAAAAAGCCGTGGCTAATATCGATCGTCCTTCACGCCTGCTTCAAAGCGGAGGCGGAAGCGATGCAAATGTAATCGCAGGCTTTGATATTCCAACAGTAAATTTAGCAGTTGGTTATGAAGACATTCATACAACAAATGAAAAAATTCCGGTAGAAGAACTGGTGAAGACATCTGAACTAGTAGTGTCGATTATTAAAGAAGTAGCAAAATAATAGTTGCAGCCTTGCTTTTATATAAAAGCAAGGCTTTTTACATAGTGAATAGTAAATAGTCTGAATCTTTTAACATAATGTATAATGAAGAAAAGACGGTCGTTTTGTACAATAAAGTTAGTAATACATTTTACCAAAGTAGAAGTTGAAAATAACGTATATAAAAAATATGTAAGCGCTTTCAATCTGAGCTTTATCAACAGATATCCTTGGGAGGTTGATGCAATGCGGTCACAGGAAAGTTTGCAGTCCATCATTCAAAACTTTAATGAAGTAGAAAAAGGGTTGTCAAATAGAGAAGCAGTCGAAGAATCTAATCGATGTTTGTACTGTTATGATGCACCCTGTATTCAGGCATGCCCTACAGGAATTGACATCCCGACGTTTATTAAAAAAATTGCATCGGGCAATTTAAAAGGGTCTGCCGAAACGATTATGTCTTCTAATCCCGTAGGAGCAAGCTGTTCGAGAGTCTGTCCGACTGATGAACTATGCGAAGGAGCGTGCGTGCTTAATCATTCAACCAAACCAATTATGATTGGAGATTTGCAGCGCTACGCAACGGATTGGGCTATTCAAAATGAACAGGTGCTGTTTGAAAAAGGAAAAGCAAACGGCAAAAAGGTAGCAATTGTTGGCGGAGGTCCGGCTGGTCTCTCTGCAGCAAGAGAACTGGCGCGATTTGGGTATGACGTAACCATTTTTGAAGCGGAAAAACAAGCAGGAGGGTTAAATACATATGGAATCGTGTCGTTTCGTCTTCCTCAAGCGATTTCATTCTGGGAAGTTGAACAAGTAAAAAGCTTAGATGTGAAAATTAAAACAAACGTAAGAATTGGAGAAGATATTCTTCCAAGCGAATTGCTGCAGTCGTATGATGCTGTTGTATTAGCTATTGGTATGAGCAAGGTGCCTTCTCTACATGTTGAAGGTGAAGAGCTAGACGGTGTGTATGACGCGATTGATTTTGTGAAAAAAACGAAGTCAGAAGCGTTATCAACAGAATTTGTGGGTAAGCGTGTTGCTGTCATTGGTGCGGGAAATACTGCGATTGATGGTGCTACGTGTTCCGTGCGCTTGGGGGCTGAAAATGTTCAAATTTTATACCGTCGTACACGAGAAGAAATGACGGCTTATGATTTTGAATTTGAATTTGCAAAACAAGATGGTGTGGAATTCCGCTGGTTAACGGCTCCTATACGAATTATTGGAGATGAAAATGGTAAGGTGAGCGGAATTGAATGTGTAAAAATGACCCTAACAGATCCAGATGCAGACGGCCGAAGAAAGCCTGTTCCTATTGAAGGTTCAACGTTTACCATTCCAGTCGATGCTGTTGTTAAAGCAATTGGTCAAGAACGGTACCTGTCTTTAATTCAACAATTTCAGCTGCATCATGAAGACGGAGTTGTCTTAATTAATCAAGAGACGTTTCAAACATCCAATCCAAAAGTATTTGCTTGCGGAGACGTTATTTTTGGTAAAGGGCAAGGAGAAGCAATGGTTGTGACCGCTGCTCAGCAAGGAAAACAAACGGCGTTAAATATTCATATGCAGTTAACAAAAGAAACAATGGAAACAGCTTAAAATCAGGAGGAGGAGAAATCTATGGCAGATTTAACAACAAATTTAGCAGGTATTCAATCACCAAATCCGTTTTGGCTGGCATCCGCACCGCCAACCAATTCAGGTTATCAAGTGCAGCGTGCATTTGAAGCAGGATGGGGAGGCGCAGTTTGGAAAACGCTTGGTGATCCGATTTTAAATGTTTCCTCTCGATTTGCTGCCGTTGGCTTCAACGGTCAGCGCGTAGCCGGCTTTAATAATATTGAGTTAATCACCGATCGTCCGCTTGAAGTTAATTTGAAGGAAATCTATGAAACGAAAAAGAAGTTTCCTAACCACGCAATTATTGCTTCTCTTATGGTAGAGCCTCAGCAAGAAAAATGGCATGAGATTGTCAAAAAAGTAGAAGACGTAGGAGTGGATGGATTAGAGCTGAACTTTGGCTGTCCGCATGGAATGGCAGAACGAGGGATGGGTGCTGCCTCTGGGCAAGTCCCTGATTTGGTTGAAAAACAAACGTATTGGGCTAAAGAAGTTGCCCAAACGCCGGTTATTGTTAAATTAACCCCAAATATCACAGATATCACCGTTACAGCAGAAGCAGCGGTTCGAGGCGGTGCTGACGCTGTGAGCATGATTAACACTATTAATAGTTTAGCAGGAGTAGACATTCATTCATGGAATACGATTCCACACGTAGCAGGAAAAGGCGCTCACGGAGGTTATTGCGGCCCGGCTGTTAAGCCGATTGCATTAAACATGGTTGCTGAATGTGCAAGAAGTCCGTTTATTAACGTTCCAATATCAGGTATGGGAGGCGTTTCGAACTGGCAGGAAGCCGTCGAATTTATGCTCATGGGTGCTACAGGTGTGCAAGTATGTACAGCGGCTATGCATCACGGGTTCCGCATTGTAGAGGATATGATTCAAGGTCTCAATTATTATTTGGATGAAAGAGGAATCGAAAAAGTAAGTGATATTGTAGGGAAAGCCGTTTCAAAATATTCCGACTGGGGCAACTTAGATCTCAATTATAAAGTAGTGGCTCGCATCGATCCGGATACGTGTATTAACTGCAACAAGTGTCATATTTCTTGTGAAGATACTTCTCACCAATGTATTGATATGCTGAAAGATCCTTCAGGGAAATCTTATTTAAAAGTACGAGAAGAAGATTGTGTAGGCTGTAATTTATGTTCGATTGTATGTCCGGTGGACGGGGCTATATCCATGGTTGAATTACCAAATGAACAGCCTCCAATGACGTGGAATGAACGCCAAGCTGTTTTACAAGCGACGGCTGCACAGCGATTAGACGTATAAAGACAAAGGGGATGAAGAAATGAAGAAAATCGTTAAAAATGGTGTGGTAGTCACAGCAACAGATACGTATAAAGCCGATATTTTAATTGAAAATGGAGTTATTTCGGCAATTGGCTCGGCATTTGAAGAGCAGGGCTGTGAAGTGATTGATGCAAAAGGCAACTATGTATTTCCGGGAGGGATCGATCCTCATACTCATTTAGATATGCCATTTGGAGGCACCGTTACAAAAGATGACTTTGAAACAGGTACAAGAGCAGCAGCTTTTGGAGGTACGACAACTGTTATTGATTTTTGCTTAACCAATAAAGGCGAACCGCTGCAAAAAGCGATCGGCACATGGCATGAAAAATCAAAAGGGAAAGCGGCTATCGATTATAGCTTTCATCTAATGATTGGCGAAATCACGGAAGATGTATTAAATGAACTTCCTACAATTATTGAAAAAGAAGGAATTACTTCTTTTAAAGTATTCATGGCCTATAAAAATGTTTTTCAAGCAGACGATGCTACCCTTTATCAAACGCTAGTGCAAGCTAAAAAACTAGGGGCGCTTGTGATGGTACATGCTGAAAATGGAGATGTTATTGAGTATTTAACGGCAAAAGCACTAGAACAAGGACAAACTGATCCTATCTATCATGCACTGACTCGCCCTCCAGAAATAGAAGGAGAAGCTACGGGAAGAGCCGCGGTGCTAACGGAGCTGGCTGACTCACAGCTCTATGTTGTTCACGTGTCGTGCGCTGAAGCGGTTAAAAAGATTGCTGAAGCAAGGGAAAAAGGCGTAAATATCTGGGGTGAAACGTGTCCGCAGTATTTGACGCTTGACCAAACCTATTTAGAGAAACCGAATTTTGAAGGAGCAAAATACGTATGGTCACCGCCTTTACGTGAAAAATGGAACCAAGATGTTTTGTGGAATGCTTTGCGTAATGGCGACTTGCAAACGATTGGATCTGATCAGTGTTCATTTGATTTTAACGGTCAAAAAGATCTGGGGAAAGGAGATTTTACGAAGATTCCAAACGGAGGACCTATTATCGAGGATCGCATGAGTATTTTATTTTCAGAAGGAGTAGTGAAGAAACGAATTAATATCAATCAGTTTGTTGATATAACATCAACAAAAATTGCTAAGCTGTTCGGACTGTACCCGAAAAAAGGAACAATAGCGGTTGGCGCAGACGCGGATCTGCTTATATTTGATCCATCTGTTGAACGTACGATTTCAGCAAACACGCATCATATGGCAGTCGATTATAGCGCATTTGAGGGAATGAAAGTCACAGGTGAGCCGGTTTCAGTACTTTGCCGCGGGGCATTTATCGTAAAAGATAAGCAGTTTGTCGGTCAAAAAGGCTACGGACAATTTACAAAACGAGCAAAGTTTAATGAGTTAAACACGGCTAACGAAGCTGAAAAATTAATGTTATAAAAACAGATGCAAAAATAGATCGGAGGCAGGGAAGTGTCAAGTTACCATGAATATATGGCAGAGCGAGAAAAGATTGATTTTTTGCTGCAAAAAGGATTCAAAATAACGGCCGTAACAGAGAATCTAAGCGGGGCGTTTGTGACGTTTGAACGCACCGAAAATAACCAAACCGAACAAGAAACACTTCATATATTGACGGCGGATGCTAGAAAATATTTTTCATCCGTACTGATTCAACAAGTATAAAAATGGAGGCTAGGACAAAATTATTTTAGCTGAAGGAAGATCCGAACGATGAATCGTTCGGATTTTTTATTGGTAGAGTGAACGTAGATTTCATATATATAAGCGCTTTCAGATGTTGATTGGAGTAATTTAATTATGTTTCAATCTCTTTATTTGTTTACTAATACCTATAAGTTTTTTACTATATTGGCTGACAAAAGTGATCCGTTTGTGTGTTTTTTTCGTTTTGGATGTGAAACAAAATAACTAGATATTATCCATTCACTGTATTACAGTTGTTACATTTCGTTTACATCGAAAGAGAAAAGGTTTAGTTATCTAGTAAATTGTAGTAAATATTAGAGTAGAACGTTTTCAAACTAAATCTATTAAATACGAAAAGGGTGTGACACGGATGGATCAAGCTATGCAGTGTATGACACAGGAAGAAACAAAAATTATTGATAAATTAAAAATGGAAATGTTAAATGCAGTGTCACTACAAGATTTGCGGTTTTATAAAAAAGAAATTCACCGAATTAAAGAACAAGCGGTTAAACGCCACGGTTTTTTTAATAAATTACAGCAAACAGCTCAGAAGCTGTAACGATCCATTATCGTTACGGCTTTTTTCGTTTCTTTTATTAAATATTTTATTTCTTCTAAATATTTAATATAATGTAAGAAGATATAGCTTTTGTTCTACACATATGCGAAATACGCGTTAATGATCCAGGAGACATGATGTGAAATTCGCTAGGGGCGGTGTTGACTTGAAATCATATTTAACAGTAACAGAGATTTTAACAAGGAAACATTTTGTAAACTGTGAAGTAATAGCTGGAGAGAACGGGCTTACTAATTCTGTGAAGTGGGTGCACGTGATGGAAGTGACGCGCATCAATGAGCTGCTAAAAGGAAACGAGCTCATTTTATCAACAGGGGTAGGCTGGGGAGAAGATTCTCAATCTTGTTTATCATTTCTTCGGCAATTAATTTCTTGTAAGGCATCAGGACTGTGTATTGAACTTGGCACTTATACTTCTAAGATTCCGCAAATTGTCATCGATAAAGCGAACGAATGTGATTTTCCGATTATTTTATTTCACGAGGAAGTTCCGTTCGTTGAAATTACGCAAGATGTTCACTCGCTTTTAATTAATCAGCACTATCAAATGATTTCCGACTTAGAACAGTATTCTCATAGGCTAAATCAGCTGCTGTTAACAGTTAATGATCCGGCCCTCATCTTACAGTGTTTATATGAATCTACGGGGCTTCTTGTCGGCCTTAAAGTTTCAAATGAATTACTTACCTTTGCTCCGGAGATGGACTTGCTCAAACAGCAGCTTCTACTTCATTATATAAGCAGGGAAAATGGAAGTCCGCATTTTACTGAGCAGCCTATTCATTTATTAGGACAAGATTATGCTCAGCTGTATGTCGCTTCTATAAATGAAGCATTAACAGAACTTGAAGTGCTCACCGTTGACCGAACGGCGACTGCACTTGCTCAGCATTTTTTGAAGGACCTGTATGTCGAAGAGAAAAAAAGAGTAGATGAAACCGAATGGATGACGAAATGGATGAACGGAGAGTTAACTCTTGAACAAATAAAAGACTCTATGCACGAAGTGTGTTCAGATTCTCCTATCCGCGGAGGTGTCGTTGTTTGCTGTAAGTGGCAAAGGCGGGAGAAGTTTGATCGAACGTATTTTAAGCTGATCTTGCGAAGCATTTTTGAACAAGAAGGCTTTCACTTATTAGTCTCCGAGCGAAATCGCGAAGTATTATTTATTCTTTTGAACAAACGAATGGTTAGCACGTGGAGAGAGAGACTAGAAAACAGCCTTCATCGCTGGATGAATCAATATGAATCGGATGAAAATTCAAAGAGGAACGCCATTAGCTTTATCGGAATTGGCCAATACTGTGAACAGCTTGACTGCATGCATAAAAGCTATGAAACGGCTAAAGAAACGATTTCGATTCAAGAAATGCTGCAAAAACAAACCATTATTCATTTTTATGATGATTTGCATATGTACCGGATTATTTCGCTTTTACATCAGCATGAAGACTTACAGGAAGTGGTGTTTGAATATCTGCAGCCCGTTATTACATATGATGAAACGTATAATGCAAAACTCATGGAAACATTAAAAATTTATTTAGCATGCAACGGATCTAAACAAGAGACGGCTAAGCGTTTATACATTGTCCGGCAAACGCTGTATCACCGTATTGAAAAATTAGAAAAGCTGTTGGGTGAAGACTTTATGGAGCCGGAAAAACGACTGGCAATCGAGTTTATGATCATGGCATATGAATATTTGTTTATGATGAAAAAGTCGCGTGCGGAATTTATAAACGGATAAGTAAGCAGCTGGAAACAGCTGTTTTTTTATGTTGAGGAGGATTTTACTATATGTTCATTTTAGTTCATGCTTTCTCCTAGTTCACTGCGCAAAATGTGAAACGAGAATCTAGAGTTGTTTCACATTTTGTCTAATGCAACCACCATTTATTTATTCAATAATAAAGGTAGATTTGTCATTTCTTATTTTTTGAGGAGGCCAAGCGATATGTCAGTTGTGAATAATGATACGCAAGTTTTAAAAAATTACGTGGGCGGAAAATGGGTTGATACGGGAGGGGGAAAATTTGGAGAGGTAATTAATCCATCGACGGGCGAAGTCATTGCAAAAGTACCGCTTTCTACAAAAGAAGACGTAGCCAATGCGGTGGAAACAGCTCAAAAAACATTTGAAACATGGCGTAACGTTCCTGCTCCAAAACGAGCAAGATTAATGTTTGCGTTTCAGCATTTACTCGTTAAGCATCATGAAGAGTTAGCTAAATTAGTTGTACAAGAAAACGGCAAGGCTTTCAAAGAAGCTTACGGTGAAGTACAGCGCGGTATTGAATGCGTGGAGTTTGCCGCGGGTGCTCCTACTTTATTAATGGGAGAATCATTAAATAACATAGCGGAAGAAATCGATTCTGAGATGTTCCGTTTTCCACTGGGTGTCGTTGGCGGCATCACACCTTTTAACTTTCCGATGATGGTACCGCTTTGGATGTTTCCTCTCGCCATTGTATGTGGAAATGCGTTTGTATTAAAACCGTCTGAGCGAACGCCGCTTTTAGCAACGCGACTTGCTGAACTTTTTACAGAAGCAGGAGCACCGGATGGATTATTAAATATTGTGCACGGGGCACACGATGTCGTGAACGGATTAATAGAGCATGAAAAAGTTAAAGCGATTTCATTCGTCGGATCGCAGCCGGTAGCAAAATATGTTTATGAACAAGCTGCTGCTCAAGGGAAACGAGTTCAGGCTTTATCTGGAGCTAAAAATCACCATGTTGTGATGCCAGACTGCGATATGGATAAAGCGGTATCACATATTATCAGCTCGGCTTATGGAAGTGCCGGCCAGCGCTGCATGGCGTGCAGCGCCGTGATCGTGGTTGGTGAAAAAGGCGATGAATTCGTCGCAAAATTAAAACAAAAAGCAGATGAATTAATTATGGGAAGCGGATTTGATGATGAAGTGCTTCTAACGCCTGTGATTCGAAAAGAGCACCGTGATAAGGTGCTGGATTATATTGAACTTGGCATGAAAGAAGGAGCGGAACTCATTCGTGACGGACGTAAAGAAATGGATGAGCATACGGAAGGCAACTTCTTAGGGGCAACAATTTTTGACCGCGTAACTCCTGATATGACCATTGCTAAAGAAGAAATTTTTGCACCTGTACTCAGCTTGCTTCGCGCTGACACATTAGATGAAGCACTTCGCTATATGGAAAAATCCCGTTTTGGAAATGGAGCAACGATTTATACAAAAGATGCAAAAGCGGTGCGTCAATTTAGAGAAGAAGCAGATGCGGGTATGCTCGGTATTAACGTAGGAGTACCTGCTACAATGGCTTTCTTCCCATTCTCCGGTTGGAAAGACTCTTTTTACGGAGATTTGCATGTCAACGGCAAAGACGGTTTGAACTTCTTTACACGTAAAAAGATGGTTACATCACGCTTTGACTTTTAACATATAGATGAATATAGCAAGTGGCTTCGGCATTTTGTCGAAGTCTTTTCATACAGAAAAAAATACCGCGCTAGCGATTTGGGAGTGGATAAGATGGTACAGGTCAGTCAAAATGAAAAAGATCTGCGTGCAAAAGATGAGCAGTATGTATGGCATGGAATGAAACCATACAGTCCGGATGCAACAATGGTTGCTACAAAAGCAAAAGGTGCTTGGATTACAGATGAACAAGGAAATCGTTATTTAGATGCAATGGCAGGGCTTTGGTGTGTAAATACCGGGTATGGACGGGATGAGTTAGCGCTCGCAGCCTATGAGCAGCTAAAAGAACTGGCTTATTTTCCACTCACTCAATCGCACGTACCTGCTATCAAACTGGCAGAGAAGCTAAATGAAATGCTAGGTGATGACTATGTTATCTTCTTTTCAAATAGCGGATCTGAAGCAAATGAAACGGCTTTTAAAATTGTGCGTCAGTACCATCAGCAAAAAGGAGAGCATTCTCGCTACAAATTTATTTCGCGTTACCGAGGGTATCACGGAAATTCAATGGGCGCACTAGCAGCAACCGGTCAAGCTCAGCGTAAATATAAATATGAACCGCTTGCCCCTGGCTTTATTCACGTTGCCCCGCCTGATTCGTACCGAGGGCAAGATGACTACGATGCACCGAAAGAAAATCTTCAATCTGTAAAAGATATTGACAACGTTATGACGTGGGAGCTAAGTGAAACGATTGCCGCTGTTATTATGGAGCCAATTATTACAGGAGGAGGAATTCTTTTACCGCCTCAAAATTATATGAAAGGCGTAAAAGAAACGTGTGAAAAACACGGTGCACTTTTAATTGCAGATGAAGTTATTTGCGGCTTTGGACGTACAGGAGAAGCCTTTGGTTTTATGAATTACGATGTAAAACCAGATATCATTACCATGGCAAAAGGAATTACAAGCGCATATCTTCCGCTCTCTGCAACTGCTGTTAAAAAAGAAATTTATGAAGCGTTCAAAGATAGCGATCAGTACGAGTATTTTCGCCATGTTAATACATTTGGAGGAAGCCCGGCTGCGTGTGCACTGGCATTAAAGAATTTAGAAATTATGGAAAGAGAAAATCTTTTTGACCGTTCTAAACAGCTCGGAGCTTACGTATTAAGTGAGCTAAAGCCGCTTATCGATAGCCACCCATACGTTGGAGACGTAAGGGGTAAAGGGCTTTTAATTGGAATTGAACTTGTAGCTGATAAACAAACGAAGGAACCGTTAGACGTTAATCTTGTAAATGAAGTGATTGCTAAATGCAAAAGCAAAGGAGTGATTATTGGGAAAAATGGAGCAACGGTGGCCGGCTATAATAATGTTCTCACGCTCTCACCGCCGCTTAACATTGAGGAAAGTGATATTGAGCTGTTATTAGCTACTATTACGTATGCGCTTGACAGCATCAAATAGGTAAGTTTGCAAAAAGCCTGTATAATATACTTACAGGCTTTTTGTGCGTGTGAAGGAGGAAGTAGAAAATGGAATTGTTATTTTTAGGGACGGGTGCAGGAGTACCGGCGAAACAGCGGAATGTTTCATCTCTTGCGCTCGAACTTTTGCAAGAAAGAGGGGCGGTGTGGCTTTTTGATTGTGGAGAAGCAACGCAGCATCAAATTTTACATACAACCGTTAAACCGAGGCGGATTGAGAAAATTTTTATTACGCACCTTCACGGTGATCATATTTACGGATTGCCTGGACTCCTTGGAAGCCGTTCCTTTCAAGGTGGAGAATCGCAGCTTACTGTATACGGGCCAAAAGGAATTAAAGAATTTATTGAAGTCACGCTGGCTGTAAGTCAAACTCATCTGCAATATCCTCTAGAGGTTGTTGAAATAGAAGAGGACAGTGAAAGTGGAACGATTTTTGAAGATGAAACTTTTTCAGTGGAGTTTGGCAAGCTTGAACATGGCATTTTATCTTATGGATATCGAGTTGTCGAAAAAGATTTGCCAGGATCACTGGATGTTCAGCGTTTAAAAGAGATGAATATTCCCCCGGGGCCTCATTATCAGCAGTTAAAAGAAGGGAAAGAAGTAGTATTAAAAGATGGGCGTATAATCAATGGTCAAGAATTTGTAGGAGAGCCTAAAAAAGGGAAGGTCATCACGGTTTTAGGAGATACAAGAAAGTGCATGCAAAGTGTTCAGCTTGCTATGGATGCGAATGTATTAGTCCATGAAGCTACTTTTTCAGCGGGAGACGAGGAGCTTGCTTACAACTATTTTCATTCTACTGCAAAAGAAGCTGCTGAAATTGCTAAAACAGCATCGGCCGAGCATCTTATTTTATCTCATATTAGTTCGCGTTACCAAGGAGACGCAGTCAGCCAGCTAGCAGAAGGAGCAAAAGAAATTTTTCCGAATACCGACATAGCAGAAGACTTGAAGCGGTTTACGATTTCATAAAAAAAGACGAGGATATCCTCGTCTTTTTTTACCATCCGCGTTCGTACTGAACGGGTGCTGAAATTGTTTCATTTAGCTCTTTTGCCGCCGTGCGCGGGAAGTATGGATCGCGCAGAAGTTCGCGCGCAACAAAAATTAAATCAGCGCGTTCGCTTTGTAAAATCTCTTCTGCTTGTCGTCCAGTTGTAATTAGCCCAACAGCGCCTGTATCAATATTAGCTTGCTGCTTGATTTTATCTGCAAACGGCACTTGATAGCCAGGGTATACGTTGATTGGAGCGTGTACCAGAGCACCGGAACTAACGTCAATTAAGTCGACGCCTTGTTCTTTCATCCATTTTGCAAATACAACGTGATCATCGACTGTTAATCCGCCTTCTGTATAGTCAGAAGCAGAAACACGGACAAATAAAGGGCCGTCCCACTCTGTTTTCACAGCTTCAATAATTTCCTTTAAGAAACGATAGCGGTTTTCAGCGCTGCCGCCATATTCGTCGCTGCGCTTATTGCTTAGCGGCGATAGAAATTGATGTACTAAATAACCGTGTGCCGCATGAAGTTCGATAATATCAAATCCAGCTTCTTTTGAACGTCGAGCGCTTTCTTTAAAGGCAGAAATCGTTTCATGAATTTGTTCTGTGGTCATTTCCACAGGTTTTTTACTTTTATCATCAAAAGCAATAGCGGAAGGAGCATAAATATCGCCTTCAACAGTTGCTTTACGTCCTGCGTGTGCAAGTTGAATAGCTGTTTTTGCACCGTTTTCTTTTAGCTGTGTCACAAGTTTCGTTAATCCATCTTTTTGCTCATCATTCCAAATTCCCAAGTCTTGAGCTGAAATACGACCTTGTGGCACGACAGCTGAGGCTTCAACCATAATGAGACCTACTTGTCCAAACGCACGAGTTGTGTAGTGAACCATATGAAAGTCAGTTATTACGCCGTCTTCCTTTTCGCATGAATACATGCACATTGGTGACATTACAATTCGGTTTTTTAATGTTACATCTTTCACTGTATAAGGTGAAAATAGTTTTGTTGTCATTCGGTTTAACCTCCAATTATTTCGATACTCTAAACAAAAGTTATTATATCACCGCATTGAATTTTCTTTCACATAATCTGCTTATCCATTTTTAATCATAAAAAACCTCTTTCTTTTTTTAGAAAGAGGTGAACCTTTACGAACGTTTACTCGAGATTTTTTCGTCAATCGTATCTCCTAAATATTTGGAGCGAATTGTAGCTTGTTCAATACACTGCATCATGGCTTCTTGGAAGTTATGAGAAATAAGCTGTTCGATTCCTGCTTCTGTTGTGCCGCCCGGACTCATCACTTCTTTTCGAAGTACGGCTGGCGTTTTAGGTGACTGTTTTAGCATTTCTGCAGCACCGATAAGAGTTTGAAGAATTAGTTCATTTGACACTGACGTATCCAAGCCTTGTTTTTCAGCTGCTTTTTCCATTGCTTCTACTAGATAGTAAACATACGCTGGGCCGCTTCCAGATAGTCCTGTTACAGCGTGAAGCTGCTCTTCCTCTACAGTTGTAACCGTACCAATCGTTTCAAATAAAGCAGTAGTAACGTTCATATGCTCTGCTGTAGCAAACTTGCCGGGTGCAATGGCTGTAGCCGATAATCCAATAGAGGCCGATGTATTTGGCATAGCTCTTACAACCGCTACTTCTTGGTCAAACAAGTTTACAATTGTGGCAGTCGATACACCTGCTAAAACAGAGAGAACGAGGTGGTGCGGACGAATATAAGACTTAATCGTATCGATGCTTTCCGCTACGTCTTTTGGTTTAATAGCAAGCACGACGATATCGCTTTTTTCGATTAACAAGGCATGATTACGCGTAATGTTAATTTCATAGGCGTTTCGAAGTTCGTGAAGTCTTTTATCGTTGCTATGATTTGTTACGGTGATTTGATTGGGGCGAAGCTTTTTATCTGACAGCAGCCCTGAGATCATAGCTTCAGCCATTGATCCAGCTCCAATAAAGGCGATGTTTAGATCCGTTTTCATTAAAAGTTCCTCCAGTCATTTGCTATCCAATGAAAACAGATACTGAGATTTCAGTATCTGTTAAAGGTTTGTGTTTGTGTATCTCTTCTTTATAAAATGCATAGTTATCTAAAGATATGAATAAAACTTCACTATATTTCTGTCATTATGCAATGAAAAAGAGAAGGATGTCAATGTAATTTTCAGAAAACGAATGCAATTGTATAAATAACAGGAAAAATCGTGTAAACTTAAAAGAAAATGCGATGGTAAAGGAGCAAAAATACAGATGAATGAGCAATTATATAAAATTGTGCTGCCTACTCCTTTTGCGGTAGGAGATGTGAATGTTTTTGTTATAAAAGGTCAGACCGTTACGCTAATCGATGCTGGTATTAAAACGGAGGCGGCGTGGTCTGTATTTAAAGAAAAGCTTAATGAAATAGGATTAAAACCAGATGATATTAAGCAAGTTGTCCTAACTCATCACCATCCTGATCACGTAGGAATGCTTGATTTTTTTGATAAAGATATCGCCATAGTCGGTCATGCGAAAAATCAGCCTTGGATCTCCCAAAATCCAGATTTTTTTGAGTGGTACGATGCGTTTTTTGAAGACCACTTTATGAAAGCCGGCGTAGATGAAAGGTTTCGCCCTTATTTAAAACGTTTAAAAGCATCAATGAAGTATTCATGTCACCGTTCTCTTACAACTTCTGTGCAGGAAGGAGACTACATTCCGGGCCTAGAGAGTTGGAAAGTACTTGAAGTACCCGGTCATGCTCAAAGCCATATTGCATTATACAATGAAAGAACAGCGGTTATGATTGGAGGAGATTTACTGTTAAAGCATATTTCATCTAATCCGCTTATTGAACCTCCTATGAAACCAAGCGGCGAGCGACCTAAAACGCTTCTTCAATATAATCATTCATTAAGACGTCTGCTTGACTTAGAGATAAACTGTATTTATACAGGTCATGGAGATGAAGTGTTACATGTTCGCGAACTTGTACAAGAGAGGTTACAAAAGCAGAGCGACCGAGCGGATAAAGTGCTTAGCATGATAAAAGAACGCCCTCAAACAGCGTTTGATATTTGTAAACAGCTATTTCCTACTATTTATGAAAAAGAACTAGGGCTAACTCTTTCTGAAACAATTGGTCAGCTCGATTTTTTAGAAGATGCAAATAAAATCAGTACACATGAAAAAGAAAGTACGCTTATTTATTCTGTGTGCTCTTAACTTATGAAAAAGGTGTGTTATATTTGAAATCCTCGTTAAAGAACCAACATGTCGTGATTACAGGCGCTTCAGGAGGTCTTGGAGAACATTTAGCTTATGAAGTGGCCAAAAGAGGGGGCGTCCCCGTTTTACTTGCACGTACAGAAGAAAAGCTGCACCGAGTAGCCGAGCAAATTAGTCAAAAGCATGGGATTACCTCTTACATATATAAAGCTGACGTAGCGAACGTAGAGGAAGTCAAAAGAGTTGTTCAGAAAATGATGAGTGAAATTAAGCGTGTGGATGTCCTGATTAATAATGCAGGTTTTGGTGTATTTGAAGAAGTGAAAGAAGCATCGATTACGACAATTGCCTCAATGTTTCAAGTCAATGTTATTGGATTAATTGCATGTACACAAGAAATTTTAGCTTATATGCTAAAAGAAAACAAAGGACATATTATTAACATTGCTTCTCAAGCAGGCAAACTTGCAACGCCTAAATCCAGTGGCTATTCAGCTTCTAAACATGCCGTGCTAGGGTTTACCAACAGCCTGCGAATGGAATTAGCGAAAACACATATCTATGTAACGGCAGTGAATCCAGGTCCTATTCAAACCAACTTCTTTTCAATAGCAGATCAATCAGGAAACTATGAAAAAAGCGTAGAAAAGTTTATGTTAACCCCTCAATACGTAGCTGAAAAAACGGTCAATATTATTGGGAAACCAAAACGAGAAGTCAACTTGCCTAAGTGGATGAATATAGGTTCGAAGGTGTATCAGCTTGCCCCGGGGCTCGTAGAAAAATTGGCAGGGGATGCGTTTAATAGAAAGTAACCTGTGCTTTAACCACAGGTTACCAATGTTTTTCGTTAACGATTTCGTTCAGTAAGGCTGTATTTGTATGAATCTACTGCTCATCTAAAATTTTTGCAGCGCGCACACAAGAGTCGAATTTCCCTTTATGGTTTCCGTCGCAAAAGGGCATCTTTTGCGACTGGCCACATCGGCATAGTGAAAATGTCGGCTTTGTTTCAAATTTGTTGCCGTCTGCATCAATTAATTCAACGTCTCCAGTGACACGGAAAGAGCCGTTATCCATTACTTTAATTTGTACTTTTGACATAAAAAAACCTCCTTTTTGTACACATCTATATGAAGCGCCAGAGTTTAATGAAAGCGAGATGTGTATTATACTCATTATATAAGCAATTTTCGTTTGTTTATACAATTAGTTTAAAAGGAGTTAAAGGAAAATGAATATTACCTTTACTGATAAAGCGATAGCAAAAGTACAAGAAAAGTACGGGAAAGATTCTTCACTATATTTAAAATTAAAATACGATACGGATGGATGCGGCTGTGTTGTGAGCGGCGTAACGACGCTATGGATTGTTGATGAAAAAGAGAGCGATGATGTAACCATTGAGACGAATTTTGTTCCTGTTCTTGTCGAAAAAACAAAGCAAGTATTTTTAGATGATAATATGACGATTGACTACAATGAAAGTGCATATGCGTTTATGCTAAAATGTCCTTCTCAAATTTTAAATCCGCGCATGTCATTTATCGATAAAACAAAAGAAGCGCTTTAAAGCGCTTCTTTTTGTGTTTTTTCTAAGAATTCTTCAATAACATGTTCATATTCCACTGGATTATCAGCATACGAGCGGGCGTGAGTGCCTATAGGTGCTAAGTACATCCGTTTTGCTCCCATTTTTTTGGCATGCAGCTGCTCCGTCATTTTAGGAAGAATATAGTCATCTTCTTTGCTGTGAATAAATAGAACAGGATGTTTGATTTGATCTACGACTGAAATGGGTGATACGTCTTTGAATGAGTAGCCTTCTCGCCATTTTAAAATAATATTAGCTGCTGGCATCACAAGCTGTTTTGGTAAGTGGAAATCTTGTTTTAAGCGATAGGCAAGAAGTTCTTCCAAGTCAGAGAAAGGACAGTCGACAATATAAAAATCAGCTCCGTCTTCCATTCCAGCATACAAAAGAGTGGTCGCAGCTCCCATAGACTCCCCGTGAATCCCGAGGGAAATAGTTGGACCGAATTGTTCTTTTACCCAGTGAACAACGGATTGAAGGTCCAGTTTTTCATAATAGCCGTAGCTCGTTGTTTTCCCTTCAGACTTGCCGTGTCGGCGATGATCATAAAGAACGACGTTCCATCCAAGCTTTAGAAAAAGCCGAGCATATTTCATAGAGTTCAGTGAATGAACTGTAACTCCGTGCGAAAGAATCATAAATCGGTTGTTTTCGTGTTGTTTAATAACGGTCCCAGCTATGTTATAGCCTAGAGAAGAAGGAAGCACAAATGCTTCTTTAGGAAGAGTGCTATAGACTTTCTCATCATAAAAGCCATCTTCCGTATCGCGGTCAATAATAACTTTGTCGGTCTTTTTACGGATGTACATCATTTGATTTGTAAAAAAGATGCCAAGAGCGGCAAATGCTCCGAAAACACTTCCTATTAATAATAGCCATTTTTTCATGATTAGCGGCTCCTTTTGTTAATATAGCTATTATTTATTATAGCATCGCTCTCATAAAAACCTAATTTTTAACGCTGTGCAAATAAAGAGTATTGCTTGCTTTCAATCGGTCTTGAAATGTGAGGAGCGATAAAAGCGACCGCTTCGAGCAGCTTTTCTTCATTAATAGAAGTGGAAATACCCATTTCATGAAGCATAAAGACGAGATCTTCTGTAGCTACGTTTCCCGTTGCTCCCTTAGCGAATGGACATCCGCCTAACCCGCCAGCGGATGAATCGAACCTGTTAATACCGGCTTGCAGAGCTGCATAGATATTTGCAATGGCTAATCCTCTCGTATCGTGAAAGTGCGCAGCAAGTAGCGTGTGGGGAAAGTTTTGTTTTAATTTCGAGAAAAGTGAAAATACATCTTTAGGGTTTGCCATACCAATTGTATCGGCAACACTTAGCTCATTCACTCCAGCTTCCACAAAGCTTTCGCAAAGGGCCAGCACGTCGCGTTCATGTATTTTTCCTTCATACGGGCAATAAAAGGCGGTGGAAATGCAAGTTCGAATAAAACATTCTTGCTGCTTGAGCTGCTGAATGAGAGGAAGCAGCGTTTGTACAGCTTCTTTGGTGTTTTTGTTAATATTTTTTTGATTAAAAGTATCGCTTACGCCAATAAACAGCGCAACGGAGCGGCAATTAGCTTGCAGTGCTTTTTCCAAGCCTTTTTGGTTTGGCACAAGTACAATGTTTCGACACGTATCAGACTGAAATGTATTTGCAACAGTAGAAGCATCTTTCATTTGAGGAACCCATTTTGGAGAAACAAAGGATGTAATTTCGATTTCGGATAGTCCAGCTTCTTTTAATTTTTTGATAAAATTAATTTTTTTTTCAGTTGGAACAAAATTTTTTTCATTTTGAAGTCCATCTCGTGGACCAACTTCTATAATTGTTACTTTTTCAGGAAATCCCATAAACCGCTCTCCTTCCACATTGTAAACGCTTACTAATATTCATTTTAATTCTAAAAAATTAAAATTCAATAAAAATTATAAATTTTTACAAAAAAAGAGGAATTTCGCAAGCGATGTCGAAATTAATACAGGTGACAGTTAATCACAGTAATCAAACAGTAAGGAGAGGTTTTCGACATGGGTCAAACAGAAGTAGTCATTGTAAGCGCTGTACGTACAGCAATCGGCAGCTTTGGGGGAAGCTTACAAAATGTATCCGCAACAACTTTAGGTGGTACTGTAATTAAAGAAGCTTTAAACAAAGTAGGGGTATCAGCAAACGAAGTAGATGAAGTTATCATGGGAAATGTCCTACAAGCAGGTTTAGGACAAAATCCAGCACGACAAGCAACTTTAGCAGCAGGTTTACCTGAAACTGTTTCAGCATTAACCATCAATAAAGTATGCGGATCAGGACTAAAAGCAGTACATCTCGCTACACAAGCGATTCTTGCTGGGGATGCTGATGTGATTGTTGCTGGTGGAATGGAAAACATGAGCCAAGCACCATACTTATTAAAAAATGCACGCAACGGGTTTAAAATGGGCGACCAAAAAGTAGTTGACAGTATGATTCAAGATGGATTATGGTGTGCATTTAACGACTACCATATGGGCGTTACAGCTGAAAATCTGTGTGATAAATATGAAATTACTCGTGACGAACAAGATGCGTTTGCAGCTTCAAGTCAGCAAAAAGCAGAAGCAGCTATTCAATCTGGTCGTTTCAAAGATGAAATCGTGCCAGTAGAAGTGCCTGGAAGAAAAGGTCAAGTAACTGTTTTTGAACAAGATGAGTTCCCACGTGCAGGCACAACGGCTGAAAGCTTAGGGAAACTACGTCCAGCCTTCAAAAAAGACGGTTCTGTAACAGCTGGTAATGCATCTGGTATCAATGACGGTGCAGCGGCAGTAGTGGTAATGAGCCGTAAAAAAGCAGACGAGTTAGGCCTAACACCATTAGTGTCAATTAAAGGTAATGCAACTGCCGGAGTAGACCCAAGCATTATGGGAATCGGTCCTGTAAGCGCAGTGAAAAAGGCGCTTGAAAAAGCTGCTGTTTCATTAGAAGATGTTCAATTAGTAGAAGCAAACGAAGCATTCGCTGCACAGTCAATCGCTGTGGATCGTGAACTTCAATTTAATCATGATATTTTAAATGTAAACGGTGGAGCAATTGCGCTTGGACATCCTATTGGTGCAAGTGGTGCACGTGTCCTAGTTTCACTTATTCATGAAATGCAAAAACGCGACGCAAAACTTGGGTTAGCAACGTTATGTATTGGCGGAGGCCAAGGCGTTGCAACAATCGTTGAACGTCCTTAATTTGATATAGTTTTAACAAACATTAAAGCTATATCACAACGCCACAGATTCCAAACATACAGCTTTGGAACTCGTGGCGTTTTTGTTTTTTCTTTAATTTGTCTAGTAATATAACTTTTTTGACAAAAAAATGATTAAATTATAATTTTCAGTTATATATATATTTAAAAAGAAATAAAAATCTTTTATAATAGATTAGAAAGCGTTTTCAAAAATAACGAAGGGGTGGTTATGTATGAAACAAGTACATACGTCGTTTAAAGAAGCGGTGGAAGATATTCACGACGGTGCTACGATTATGGTCGGTGGTTTTGGTTTATGTGGAATTCCGGAGAATTTGATTTTAGCGTTAGTTGAAACAGGGGTAAAAGATCTAACCGTAATTTCAAATAACTGCGGCGTAGACGACTGGGGACTTGGACTGCTTCTGAAAAACAAACAAATTAAAAAGATGATTGGTTCTTACGTGGGAGAAAATAAAGAGTTTGAAAGACAAGTATTGTCAGGAGAAATTGAAGTAGAATTGCTGCCTCAAGGCACGCTAGCTGAAAAGATTCGCGCCGGCGGAGCAGGCATACCTGCATTTTATACACCAGCGGGAGTGGGAACACCCATTGCTGAAGGAAAAGAAGTTCGTGTGTTTGATGGAAAAGAATATTTACTAGAAGAGGCGTTAAAAGCTGATTTTAGTTTGGTCAGAGCTTGGAAAGCCGATCATATGGGGAACTTAGTGTATAACAAGACAGCGCGCAATTTTAGCCCAATGATTGCAGCAGCAGGAAAAGTGACGATAGCAGAAGTGGAGGAACTTCATTCAACAGGCTCACTTGATCCAAATATTATCCACACACCTAGTGTATATGTTCAATCGTTAATTATTGGTGAACAAGAAAAACGTATTGAGCGTTTAACCGTTCAAAAATAACAAAAGGGGAGAGATTTTTCATGATTGAAAACGGCGTGAACGTGAGAGAGCGAATTGCAAAACGTGCTGAAAAAGAAATTTTGGACGGATTTTATGTAAACCTTGGAATTGGTATTCCAACGCTTGTGGCTAATCATATCTCAGATAATAAAACGGTGGTACTTCAGTCCGAAAACGGTCTGTTAGGCATTGGACCATATCCGAAAGAAGGAGAAGTAGATCCTGATTTAATTAATGCAGGTAAAGAAACCGTAACGGCGACAAAAGGCGCCTCTTATTTCGATAGTGCTGAATCATTTGGAATGATTCGCGGAGGGCACATTAATATTGCAATTTTAGGAGGAATGGAAGTCTCAAAAACTGGTGACTTGGCAAACTGGATGATTCCTGGAAAAATGATTAAAGGAATGGGCGGTGCAATGGATTTAGTTCACGGAGCACAGCGCATCATTGTTATTATGGAACACGTGACGAGAAAAGATGAGCCTAAAATCTTAAATGAGTGCAGCCTCCCTCTGACAGGAAAAGAGGTAGTGGATCGTATTATTACAGATCGAGCGGTCATTGATATTACGGCAGAAGGCCTAAAGCTTGTTGAAGTAGCGAAAGGCTATACGGTAGAAGATATTCAACAATCTACAGAGCCAACTTTAATCATTGATGAACATGTAAAACTAGATGCATTTTGATTTTTGGTAACAAAAGCAAGAATATGATACAATATCTCTCAATTAAAGTAGCGGGGGAATTGTGATGGCTAAAAAAAAGCAAAAACAATCAGCACAAACAGCACAAAAACAAAATGATCAGCTCAGTATCAAAGATCAGCTAAATGATAGCTTATTAAAACAGCTTCAAGCTAAAAAACAGGCGCTTTCTTTAAAAGAAGAAGAGCAGAAAGAAACAGAGCGTAAAGAAGCTGCTCGAATTCGAAAAGAAAAAGAAAAAAATAAGTCGTTTGAAGAACTGTTAAATGAAAGTGATTTGAACTGGTCTGAATTTAAAAAATAAAAGCGCCGATAAAGGCGCTTTTATTTTTTAACGGTGAGCTTCGTATTGATTTGCTTTAAAGATCGATTGCAGCTTGCTAATTTCAGTGGGCTGAAGCGGGGAAGCCTCGACAGCTTTGACGTTTTCACGAAGCTGTGAAGAAGAGCTTGCTCCTGCTACAACCGAGGCTACCCTAGGATTAGATAAACAGTATTGAAGTGCCGTTGAGTTTAGAGAGTGAGTTGGTCGTACGTGACGAAATTCTTCTATCGTTTTTGCTAATTCCGTACCGCTATAATCTAAGTAGCCTTTGCCCTCGAATGCAGCAAGCTTTTGCTCTCCTTTATCGGTTAGCAGCCCTTTGGCTACTGGACCTCTCGCTACAACGCTAATGCCGTTGTCATGTAAAAGAGGAAGTGCACTTTCTTCAGGACGTCTGTCTAACAAGCTGTATTGCATCATGACGCTGACAATAGAAGAATTTTGCACATACTCTCGAATCACATTTGGGCGGATAGATGAAATACCATAGTAGCGAATGACGCCTTCTTGTTTTAATTCTTCAAATGCTTCAATCGTTTCCTCAATATTGTCTTCAACGGTTCCTCCGTGCAGTTGATATAAATCGATGTAATCTGTTTGAAGACGGCGCAGGCTTTCTTTTACTTCGTCTTTTATGTAAGCTTTAGACGGATCCCACGTCCAGCTGTCTTTTGCATCATTCCAGCGATTCCCCACTTTTGTGGCTAAAATAATATCATTTCTGCGTTTTTTTAGGGCTTGTCCCACAAACTCCTCGTTTAAGCCAAAATCATATAAATCTGCTGTATCGAAATAGTTAATGCCATATTCGAGAGCTTCATCAATCATATTGACAGCGTGTTTTTGTTCCGTTCCAAGAGACATGCACCCTAAACCTAATGTACTGACAAGCAAGTCTGAAGTACCTAAGCGTCTTTTTTCCATATATGTCACTCCTTATTTTTACTTGTTTCTATCTATTGTAGCGCTATGATAGAGGGAAACTCAAATAAGAAGATTAGAAAACTGCAGCACAATTAGTGTCTGCAGTCTGCTTGTTTGTAAGAATTGAAATTTTGAGAGATAGCGTTCGTCCATTCATCAACATACTGAAATTGTTCACCGTATTCTTTTAACTTTTGTTTGATTTCCCATGCTTTACCGACCAAAATGATTTGCTTCTCGTGAACATAAACTTTCATTTTTTCTACCTCCCAAGATTCGTATGATAGAATATATGTAAGAGTCAAAAAAATAGAACGAGGTGTAGAAAATGGATCATTTAACAGAAAAAATGCTGTCTTCTGAAAAGCTGTTTGGAGGCAGAGTGATTGATTTGTACTTAGAAGAAGTAGAGCTTCCAAACGGAAAAACGAGTACAAGAGAAGTAGTTAAGCACCCTGGAGCCGTAGCTGTCATTGCGTTAACAAGCGATCATAAAATGGTTATGGTCAAACAGTATCGCAGGCCGATGGATCGTATTTTAGTCGAAATTCCAGCCGGCAAGCTAGAAAAAGGAGAAGAGCCGATTGTGACGGCAAAACGTGAGTTAGAAGAAGAAACGGGCTATACGACAGATTCGCTTAGCCATATTATTTCTTTTTATACATCACCAGGTTTTGCGGATGAGTTGGTGCACCTTTATTTAGCGGAAGATTTAAAAGTGATGACCACCAAAGCGGAATTAGACGAAGATGAATTTGTTGAAGTGATGGAAGTTACGGTAGATGAGGCCCTTACTCTTATTCAAAACAAGGAAATTTATGATGCAAAAACAGCCTATGCTGTGCAGTACTTACAGTTAAAAAGCGGCTTAGGAGAGTAAGAGAGTTTTTTCTTTTACATACGAACGGCAATCTAGCAATTTAGAGGTTTACATTGAAACGTCATTTGATGTGAGAAAAAACAGGCATGCGTGTATCTTTAGCTTAAAAAAATGTGTGACAACTATATTTTAGTTGAAGGAACATCCGAACGATGAATAGAGATTCTTGATGAAGAATCAAATTCGTTCGGATTTTTTTAAGGTGATTGTGAATGTAGATTTCATTATGTCTCATTCTCTTTTTTTATTTGATAGATTCAAAAGATTCTTGGCATAGTTTTTGTACTCTATCATACACTCTATTAAGCGATTAATAGGAGGAAGACGATGAGAAAAAAACAATTGCCATTATCGTATGCAAGACATTTTCAAGAAAACAGTTCTATTTATTTGTTTGTGACCGTGCTGTTTTTAATGGGAATCATTTTTGGGGCTATTGTTGTAAATAGTTTGACGCTTGATCAAAAAGAAGACCTGTACTTCTATTTAAACCGGTTTTTCGGACAGGTAAAGAGTGGAGAAGTAGCAAGCAGCGTTGAAATGTTTCAGCAAAGTTTTTTTCATAATGTCAAATACTTAGGGCTCATTTGGATATTAGGAATCGCCATTATTGGTTTGCCTGTAGTGTTAATTCTGCTGTTTTTAAAAGGAATGGTGATTGGTTTTACCGTAGGCTTTTTAGTCAATCAAATGGGACTCTCTGGTTTTGCGCTATCTTTTGTATCTGTTATGCCGCAAAATATCTTTCTCATCCCCGCGTTTCTGATCTTGTCTGCAGCTTCCGTTGCCTTTTCTTTGAAGCTTGTGCGGCAGCAATTCTTTAAAAAAGCAGCGGAGCCAATTTCCGCATCCTTTTTACGCTATAGCGGCACGATGATTGCAATGATATGTTTGGTTGCCTGTGCGGCTACAGTTGAAGCCTACGTATCACCTACTTTAATGAAAAGTGTAATGGCTCTATTAAATAAGTAAGAATAAGTATTAAGTAAAAAGAATTCTTTTTTCTTATTAATAATAACTTTATTTTGACACCCTCGACACATCTGATATAATGGATTAGTGAATGGCGAGGGAGGGAATAATTATGGAAAGTCGAATTGAGCGAATTAAGCAGCAGTTGCACTCAGCTAGCTATAAATTGACACCTCAACGTGAGGCGACTGTAAGAGTACTTCTTGAACATGAAGAGGATCATTTAAGTGCCGAAGATGTATATCTCCTCGTCAAGGAAAAGTCTCCGGAAATTGGATTGGCAACTGTTTATCGTACGTTAGAATTGTTAACTGAACTTAAAATTGTTGATAAAATAAACTTTGGCGATGGTGTTTCTCGCTACGATTTAAGACAAGAAGGAGCCGCACACTTTCATCATCACCTTGTGTGTATGGAATGTGGATCTGTGGACGAAATTCAAGAAGATTTGCTTGAAGACGTTGAAGAAATTGTGGAAAAGCAATGGAATTTTAAAATTAAAGATCACCGCTTGACGTTTCATGGCATTTGCCATCGCTGTCAGGATAAAGAAGACAAGCAGTAAAAGCCTTTTCCCTAATGGAGAAGGTTTTTTGTTGTACATAAATAGAAAAAATAACGAGGTTACAAGCTACATGGTTTTATAGAAAGGAAGGAAATGACCAGGAGAGAACTCAGCGTATAAAGGCAAGAAACATGTATAAAACCTGTCCCAGTTGGCATATCTTCTAATAGAATCAAAAATTGGAGGAATTGTTTCATGAAATCATGGGCTGAAATGGTATATAATACATGTAAAGTATTTATCTTATTTACCGGGTTTACTCTTTTGTTTTATTTTGGAATGATATGGGTATCTCAAGAGTATCAAAATTATAAACGTTATGATGAGCCGTCGGGTTCAGCAGTTAAAGTCATGCAAGCAAGTGTGAACAAAGATCAGACGTGGCTGGAGCGTTTATTTATGTTTTATCAAAACGGGGAGTAGAGGCTATTGAATGATCAAATTCAAGATTTTATTCATTATTTAGTAGTAGAGCGGGGACTGGCGAAAAATACGATCGATTCGTATGAACGAGATTTAAAAAAGTATGCTCAATATTTAGAGCATGTAGAGCAGCTGAAATCATTTAATGAAGTAACAAGACTCCACATCGTTAATTTCCTGAAATATTTAAGTGATCAGCAAAAGTCATCTAAAACGATTGCGAGACATGTGGCTTCAACTAGATCTTTTCATCAATTCTTACTAAGAGAAAAAGCAGCGGATACAGATCCATCCGTTCATATTGATACTCCGCAGCTTGAGCGCAAGCTGCCAAAAGTGCTAAATGCAGAGGAAGTAGAGGCGCTGTTAAATGTGTTTGATACTTCGACACCTTTTGGCATACGAGACAAAGCGATGCTTGAGTTGCTTTATGCTACTGGAATTCGTGTGTCTGAACTCGTTAACTTAAATATTGATGATGCACATTTGACGATGGGATTTATTCGCTGCATCGGAAAAGGGAATAAAGAAAGAATTGTCCCCATCGGAAGGTTGGCAACGGAGGCGATTGAAGAGTACTTACAGCATGGCCGGAGTATTTTAACAAAGCAAAAGGAACAGGACAAAGCACTCTTTGTTAATCATCACGGAAGGCGTTTAACAAGGCAGGGGTTTTGGAAAATATTAAAAAAGTTAGCTTCTGAAGCAAAAATTGAAAAAGAATTAACTCCACATACTTTACGGCATTCGTTTGCTACTCATTTGTTAGAGAACGGCGCGGACTTGAGAGCCGTTCAAGAAATGCTCGGGCATGCGGATATTTCGACCACTCAAATTTATACACATGTCACAAAAGCGCGTTTAAAAGATGTATACAATCAGTTTCATCCGCGAGCTTAGGAAGATTCCAATGTCCAGTGAGTTTATAGACATTGGTTTTTTTGATTGAGAACACTTTCATTCATGTGTACAAAAAAATAAAAAGCGTCTATACTAATAGAGAGGTCAGACTTCTGACCAATAAGAGAAGATGGTTAAATTATTTCCAAACGGGAATTTTATAGAGAATAAATAAATTTATATTTGGAGGGAATAAAATGGCGCATACATATAAACGCGTATTTTTAATTGTCATGGATTCAGTAGGTATCGGTGAATCACCGGATGCTGAAAAATACAATGATAAAGGTGCCGATACGTTTGGTCATATTGCAGAGCACTGCAACGGTCTTCATATGCCTAATATGGCTAAGCTGGGTCTAAGCAATATCCGTGAAATTAAAGGAATTGATAAAGCCGAAAAACCGTTGGCTTACTATACAAAAATGCAGGAAGCTTCTGCGGGAAAAGATACAATGACAGGACATTGGGAAATCATGGGTCTTAATATTGATACGCCTTTTAATGTGTTTCCAGACGGATTTCCAGAAGAGCTGATTTCACAACTAGAAGAAAAAACAGGTCGAAAAATCATTGGGAACAAACCAGCATCTGGTACAGAAATTTTAGATGAGCTAGGAAAACAGCATATGGAAACAGGTGACTTAATCGTCTATACATCAGCGGATTCTGTTTTGCAAATTGCTGCTCATGAAGAAATTGTTCCAATTGATGAATTGTACAAAATTTGTGAGATTGCTCGTGAATTAACGCTTGATGATCCATATATGATTGGACGTGTTATCGCTCGCCCGTTTTTAGGTGAACCAGGTAACTTCACGCGTACATCCAATCGTCATGACTATGCATTAAAGCCTTTTGGACGTACAGTAATGAATGAATTAAAAGACAATGACATCGATGTTATTGCTATCGGTAAAATTTCTGATATTTACGACGGAGAAGGGGTCACAAAATCTCTTCGTACCAAATCGAATATGGACGGCATGGATAAGCTAGTTGATACATTAAACATGGACTTCACAGGCTTAAGCTTCTTAAATTTAGTTGATTTCGATGCTCTCTATGGTCATCGCCGCGATCCACAAGGATATGGGCAAGCGCTTGAAGAATATGATGCACGCTTAGAAGAAGTATTTGATTTATTAAAAGAAGATGATTTATTGATTATTACAGCTGATCATGGAAATGACCCTGTTCATCATGGGACAGACCATACGCGTGAATACGTGCCGCTTCTTGTGTACAATAAAGGCATGCAAGAAGGAAAAGAACTTTCTATTCGTCAAACGTTTGCAGATATTGGCGCAACAGTAGCGGAAAATTTTGGCGTAGCAATGCCTAAGCATGGAAAAAGTTTTTTAAAAGAGTTGAATTAAGCAGGGGGAATGGAGTATGAAAAAAGAATATATTGAAAAAGCAGCAGCATATATTAAAAATCAATCAGCTGTTACACCAACAATTGGGCTTATTTTAGGTTCTGGACTAGGGGTATTAGCTGACGAAATTGAAGGTGCGGTAAAAATTCCGTATAACGACATTCCTGAGTTCCCGGTTTCAACAGTTGAAGGTCACGCAGGTCAATTAGTAATAGGTACCATTTATGACGTACCGGTTGTAGCTATGCAAGGACGTTTTCACTTTTATGAAGGGTACGCCCTTGATAAAGTAACATTTCCAGTGCGCGTAATGAAAGAAATCGGTGTAGAAACGTTGATTGTAACGAATGCAGCAGGCGGAGTGAACGAATCCTTTAATGCAGGAGACTTAATGATTATTTCTGATCATATTAATAACTTTGGAACCAACCCTTTGATTGGACCTAATGACTCTGATTTTGGAGTGAGGTTCCCGGATATGTCAACTGCTTACTGCAAGGATCTTCGTCAATTAGCGAAGAAAGTAGGAGCTGATTTAAATATCGCCTTACAAGAAGGTGTATATGTAGGAAATACAGGTCCAACATACGAAACGCCTGCTGAAGTGCGCATGCTTCGCATTATCGGGGGAGACGCGGTCGGTATGTCTACAGTGCCAGAAGTTATTGTGGCACGCCATGCAGGTATGAAAGTACTAGGTATTTCTTGTATTTCTAATATGGCAGCTGGTATTTTAGATCAGCCGTTAAATCATGAAGAAGTGATTGAAACGACTGAAAAAGTAAAACAGCAGTTTTTATCGCTTGTAAAAGAAGTAGTAAAGCAGCTTCCAGCTTATCAAAAATAAGAAGAAAATATGGCTTCAAGCATCGAGAATTTCTCGATGCTTTTTTTATTTCCCTTAGTATAAATCGATTATACCTTGGAAAAAATAGGTTGTATAAAGAATGGAGGTTTGTGGAGATGAAGCGAACTATTGTAAAGTTACTCGTTGTCATATTTTTATTTCCACTTATGACGCAACCTGTTTTAGCCGCAGAAAAAAAGAATTCTGAGCTCGCTGACAGTGCTAGGTCAGCTATTTTAATTGAACGGGATACAGGAAAAATTCTATACGAAAAAAATAGTAATCAAGAACTTCCCCCTGCCAGTATGACTAAAATTATGACAATGATTTTAATTATGGAGGCTTTGGATAAAGGGAAAATTACCTTAAAAGATAAAGTGCGGGCAAGTGAATATGCCGCTTCAATGGGAGGCTCACAAATCTTTTTAGAGCCCGGTGAAGAAATGACGGTAAATGATTTGCTAAAAGGAATTGCAATAGGTTCTGGTAACGATGCTTCTATGGCAATGGCTGAATATTTAGCTGGATCAGAAGAAAAATTTGTAGCAAAGATGAACCAAAAAGCGAAAGAGCTTGGTTTGACTCATACAAAATTTCAAAATCCGACAGGCCTGCCCGTAGAAAATCACTATAGTACAGCTCATGATATGGCCATGATGGGCAGAGAGCTGCTAAAGTATGAAAAAATTATTAACTATACAAGTAAATACGAAGCTTATTTGCGCACGGATACAGATAAGAAGTTTTGGTTAGTAAATACAAATCGCTTAGTGAAGTTTTATCCCGGCGTTGATGGACTCAAAACTGGATTTACAGGTCAAGCTAAGTATTGTCTGACAGCTACCGCTAAAAAAGGAAATATGCGTGTCTTAGCCGTTGTATTCGGTGCAAGCACGCCAAAAGATCGCAATAATCAAGTAACCAAAATGTTAGACTACGCATTCAGTCAATATACAACGAAGCCTTTATACAAAAAAGGAGACGTTATTACTAAGATAGATGTAAATAAGGGTAGCGAAGATCAGGTAACAGCTGTTACGTCCGAGCCTATTTCTGTTTTATTGAAAAAAGGAAATGCAGCCAAAGACGTTAAAACAGAAGTGAAAATGAACGAGAAGCTAAATGCGCCTATTCAAAAAGGCGACAAAATTGGTATGTTGACCATTAAGAAGGATAACAAAGTAGTTAGTTCTTCACCGCTTCTTGCAAAAGAAGATATCGATGCTGCTTCTTGGTGGAAGATATTCAAACGTACATTCTCTATTTTCTCTCAAACATCGTAAACAGCTAAATGTGACGAAATAGAACTAGTTTTGTCGGTGAGAAGGATTCTATTCTGTCGGCAGCGAAAGACTGACTATAAGATTTCCGAGGAGGTTTGTATAGTGAGTCTTTCGATTGAATTGGAATTCAAACAAGATGTCTTGTTGGTTCGATTAACAGGAGAATTAGATCATCATACGGCAGAAGAGCTAAGAAGCAAAATCACCGAAGCGATAGAGAGGGAATCTATCAGCCATTTGATTTTAAATTTACAGCATTTAACCTTTATGGACAGCTCTGGCTTGGGGGTTATTTTAGGGAGATACAAACAGGTTCATAATAACGGCGGGGAAATGGTTGTATGCGCTATTTCTCCTGCCGTAGAACGTTTGTTTAATATGTCAGGCTTATTTAAAATTATTCGTTTTGAACCTAATGAAGAAAATGCGCTTCAAAAATTGGGGGTGGCATAATGAAAAATCAAATGAACCTCCAATTTTCCGCGCTTAGTCAAAATGAATCGTTTGCCCGCGTCACGGTAGCATCATTTATTACGCAGTTAGATCCAACAATGGATGAGTTAACAGAAATTAAAACAGTCGTATCTGAAGCAGTAACAAATGCTATTATTCACGGCTATGAAAGCAATCCGGATGGTGTGGTATATATTTCTGTGACGCTTCATGAAGACGGTGTAGTCGAGCTGATGATTCGTGATGAAGGAATTGGTATCGATAACGTAGATGAAGCCAAGCAGCCTTTATACACGACGAAACCAGATCTAGAACGTTCTGGGATGGGTTTTACCATAATGGAAAACTTTATGGACGAAATTCGAGTGGAGTCTACTGTATTAGAAGGTACGACCTTATATTTAAAAAAGCACTTAACAAATAGTAAAGCGCTATGTAATTAAGGAGACTTGCCAATGGATGTGGAGGTCAAAAAAAATAAAAACGAACCGTATTTAAAGGATCATGAAGTTAAAGACCTCATCAAGCGCAGTCAGCAAGGTGATCAAATTGCACGAGATACAATCGTCCAAAAAAATATGCGGCTCGTTTGGTCGGTTGTTCAACGTTTTATTAACCGTGGTTATGAGCCCGATGATTTATTTCAAATTGGATGTATAGGGCTATTAAAGTCCGTTGATAAATTTGACTTATCGTATGATGTTAAATTTTCAACATATGCTGTTCCAATGATTATTGGTGAAATTCAGCGATTTATTCGTGATGATGGCACGGTAAAGGTTAGCCGCTCTCTAAAAGAAATGAGCAATAAAATACGTAAAGCCAAAGACGAGCTTTCCAAATTACTTGGACGCGTCCCTACAGTCGCTGAGGTTGCAGAACATTTGGATCTCACTCCTGAAGATGTAGTGCTAGCTCAAGAAGCTAATCGTGCTCCTTCGTCTATTCACGAGACCGTCTATGAAAATGATGGAGATCCAATTACCCTTCTTGACCAAATTGCTGATCATACGGAAGCGAAGTGGTTTGATAAAATTGCCTTAAAAGAAGCAATTGAAGAACTTGATGAGCGTGAAAAGCTCATTGTCTATTTGAGGTATTACAAAGATCAAACTCAGTCCGAAGTGGCCGCAAGGCTGGGAATTTCCCAGGTTCAGGTATCGAGGCTTGAGAAGAAAATCTTAAAACAAATGAAGCTGCATATGAATGATACGTAATACTTAAGAAGCAATCCGTTTTGCTATTCAAAGAAGAATAGTGAAACGGATTGCTTTTTTTATTTGGTAATTAATGGTCTGTTCAGAAACGTGAATTAGAAAATTTAAGAAAATCCATACTACACGTACAGGGAGATAATGAATCGTAAGGTGTGATATGAATGGAAAACGTTCTTTATCTTAAAATGAGGCATCGTATTCAAGTAAAACCTGATGAGGCTGTAAATATTGGACAATTAGCAATGGTTATAGCAGGAGATTCTGTTCAAAAGCAAATTGAAAAGCTCATTGTATACCAAGTAAGTATGAGTGATCGAAATATTATCATTGTTGATTTAATGAAGGTAATTGAAAAAGTTGCCTCTCAGTATCCGCATTTAGACATTCAGACGATTGGACCCGCTCAAACGATTGTAGAGGTCGTGTATAAAAAGAAACAATATTCCTTTTTGTTTTTTCTAGCTGTTTGGTTTCTTCTCTTCATCGGAGCTGCTTTAGCAATTATGAACTTTCACGAAGATGTGAGTATGAGACAAGTACATCAAAAATTGTTCTATATGCTGACCGGTCTGAGAGATAAGCAGCCTTTGCTGATTCAAGTGCCTTACTCTATCGGTTTAGGCCTGGGAATGATTCTGTTTTTTAACCACGTCTTTAGAAAACGAATTAATGAAGAGCCTAGTCCTCTCGAAGTCGAAATGTTTAATTACCAGCAAGACTTAGATCAATACGTCATTATGCACGAGAATAAAGAAAGTATGAAAAAAATTGATGATCATTAACATTGTGATGACCATTGTAATTGGACTTGCGGGAGGACTGGCTGCAGGTGCTGGGTTTGTAGCATTTTTAACGGTGCTGGGCATTATTCCGCGTTTGATGCAGCTGACCAAAACCATGAAATACATTCAAGCATATGAATGGGGAGTGGTGGGTGGTGCTGTTACAGGCGGTTGGTGCAGTCTTCATCAATACACGTGGCAGTTTCCTGCGGTGCTTATTATGATCATAGGTCTAACGAGCGGTATTTTTATTGGGATGCTGGCAGCAGCGTTAACAGAAGTGCTTAATGTATTGCCGACGTTAACGAAACGGATAGGGATGGAAGGCAAGCTTATTTTATTGCTAATGGCCATTGTACTAGGCAAAGTATGCGGATCATTATTTCATTGGATTTATTTTGTTAATCAATAAGAAAAGGATGTATGTAACGTGGCAAATAATCAAAAATTAAAAGATAACTATCAAGAAAGTATTAAACCATTTCAGCCTAAACCTTCATATGTGGCAAATTGCCTAAAAGCCTTTTTGGTAGGGGGGATCATTTGTACATTAGGACAGGCAATTCAAAATTTCTATATTGCATTTTTTGACTTTAATGAAAAAAATGCAGGTAATCCTACCGTTGCAACCCTTATTTTAATATCTGCGCTCTTAACCGGGTTTGGGATATACGATCGTATCGGTCAATTCGCAGGCGCAGGTTCAGCCGTTCCTGTTACGGGTTTTGCCAATTCCATGACGAGTGCAGCGCTTGAACATCGAAGTGAAGGAATTGTTCTCGGAGTTGCGACCAACATGTTCAAGCTGGCTGGAAACGTCATTGTATTTGGAACGGTTTCGGCTTACGTTGTAGGAATCATTCGCTACCTTTTTAAAACTTATTTGCTATGAAAAGAGGGGGATTATGAGAAAAACTGGAAAGCAAACGTGGGTTTATGAAAATCCTATTTACATTAATGCTACAGGAACAGCAGTAGGGCCAAAAGAAGCAGATGGACCGTTGGGAGAAACATTTGATATTACACATAAAGATTTGCACTGTGAAGAAGACAACTGGGAGTTAGCTGAAAGAAGACTGATGACGGAGTCCATTGATTCCTGCTTGCAAAAAATAAATTTATCCTATGAAGACGTTGATTTGTTTTTGGCTGGAGATTTATTAAATCAAAACGTAACGGCTAATTTTGTAGCCCGACATAACCAAATTCCATTTCTATGCATGTTTGGCGCTTGTTCCACATCGATGGAAACATTAGCAACGGGAGCAGCTCTTGTAGATGCTGGGTTTGCTAATCGTGTTATTGCATCAGCGAGCAGTCATAACGCAACAGCTGAGCGTCAATTTCGAAATCCTACCGAGTACGGAGGACAAAAACCAGATACAGCAACGGCAACCATTACGGGAGCGGGGGCAGCGCTAGTCTCGAAAGAAAAAGGTATTGTGCGTCTCACGTCTGCAACGATTGGTCGGGTAATGGATTACGGGATTAAAAATGCAAACGATATGGGTTCTGCTATGGCACCAGCTGCTGCAGATACCATTCAAAGGCATTTGGAAGACTTAAACATCGCTCCAAGCGAGTATGATCTTATTTTAACAGGAGATTTATCTGGTGTAGGCAGTCCAATCTTAAAACAGCTGCTCAAAGACGAAGGCTACGATATATCAACCAATCATAATGATTGCGGATTAATGGTATACCGCCCTGATCAAAATGTATTTGCAGGAGGAAGCGGCTGCGGCTGCTCGGCTATTGTCACATATGGGCATATTTTAAATGAATTAAAATCAGGAAACTTAAAGAAAGTGTTTATGGTGGCAACAGGAGCTCTTTTAAGTCCAACGATGATTCAGCAAAAAGAGTCAATTCCAACAATTGCTCATGGCGTCGTCTTAGAACATATTGGGGAGGGGGGATGATCAATGGAGTATGTAATAGCTTTTGCTGTAGGAGGAATCATTTGCGTTATTGGGCAGCTGCTGCTTGATCTTGCTAAGCTTACTCCAGCGCATGTTATGAGTTCGTTTGTAGTTGCAGGAGCGATTTTAGATGGATTTGGTCTTTATGATAAGTTAATTGAATTTGCTGGCGCCGGAGCGACGGTTCCAATTACAAGCTTTGGTCATTCTTTGCTGCACGGAGCGATGAAGCAAGCCGATGACCACGGATTTATTGGGATTGGGATTGGGATTTTTGAACTTACCTCGGCTGGAATTTCAGCAGCTATTTTATTTGCTTTTATTATTGCGTTAATCTTTAAACCGAAAGGATAAAAGATTATGAAAAAAAGAAGGGTCATTATTGTAACCGATGGGGATGAATATGCGCGCAAAGCCATTGAGCATGTAGCCAAATCGGTTGGTGGCAGATGCATTTCGAGGTCATATGGAAACCCTACTACGTTAACAGGCAGTCAAACAGTAGATTTAATTCTTCAAGCACCATATGACCCCGTCTTTGTGATGTTTGACGATAGCGGTTTCTTAGAGGAAGGACCTGGGGAAATTGCTTTGCTCCATGTAGCAAAGCATCCTCAAGTAGAAGTTCTTGGAGTGATTGCTGTTGCATCACGTACTCATCAAAGCGAATGGACAAGAGTGGATGTGACCATTGATCGTTTTGGGGAAATATCGCATTACGGCGTGGATAAAAGCGGAATTCAAGAGTTAGAAGTCGGACGAATTAATGGAGATACAGTTTACTGCTTGGATCAGCTCGATATTCCCTTAGTTGTAGGAATAGGCGATATCGGCAAAATGGCTAGGATGGATGATGTTAAACTGGGATGTCCTATTACAGAAAAAGCAGCAAGACTTATTTTAGAAAGGAGCGGTTCGTTTGGATAAGCTAGCAGAGCAGAAAACAGCTATTTTTTCGAAAGTACAAAAAAACGATCAGTGGTTCAAAGAAAACGCTAGTATGAACACAAGTTTTGATGTGGGCGTGCGTAAACTACTTATTTTGGATCGAGAAGTTCACGTTTACTATGTAACAGGACTGTGCGATAGTTCATTTATTATTGAAATTACCAAAGTCCTCGTTCAAATTAATGATAATGAAGTTGAACGGGCAAAGCTAAAGGATATTGTTGAAAACCGTCTTATTCATCAGCAAGTCAAGCCTTTAAAGACGCTGGATGATGGAATGGTGTCGGTTTTATCAGGACTGCTATTCGTTTTAATTGACGGTGAAGAAGTTGGCTTTGAAGTCGATGTGCGTACATATCCTGGCAGATCCCCTGAAGAAGCGGATACAGAGAAAGTAATTCGCGGAGCAAGAGATGGATACACTGAAAACATCATTATCAATACTGCGTTAACAAGAAGACGAATTCGTGACGGAAGATTTCGTTTTGAAATTATGAAGGTAGGCGAACGATCAAAACTGGACGTAGCGATTGGGTACATAAATGGCGTAGCTGATCCAGGGCTGGTTAAACTGATAAAAGATGAACTGGAAGCAATTGATATAGATGGTTTGCCGATGGCTGACAAATCAATTGAAGAGTTTTTAGTCAAACAAGGAATTAATCCTTTTCCAATGGTACGCTATACAGAACGTCCGGACACAGCAGCAGCTCATGTACTAGAAGGGCATGTGATCATTATTACCGATACGTCTCCAAGCGTTATTATTACGCCAACTACGTTGTTTCATCACGTGCAGCATGCAGAAGAATACAGGCAGGCTCCTTCTGTCGGTACGTTTATCCGCTGGATACGGTTTTTAGGAATTCTTGCTTCTCTTTTCTTATTACCGTTATGGCTGTTATTTGTACTTGAGCCAGACTTGCTGCCGTCAAAATTGCAGTTTATTGGACCAAACGAAGCAACAAATATTCCAACTGTTGTTCAAATTTTCCTAGCTGATTTTGGGATTGAATTTCTGAGGATGGCGGCGATTCATACGCCGACGCCGCTCGCCACGGCGATGGGCTTGATTGCCGCCGCGCTTATTGGGCAAATTGCTATTGATGTAGGTCTCTTTGTTCCGGAGGTTATTTTGTATGTAGCTATTGCAGCAATTGGTTCATTCGCAACGCCAAGCTATGAGTTAGCAGTAGCAAATAAAATGCTGCGATTATTTTTGTTAATTTTTGTGGCGGCCTTTCATACTCCAGGGTTTCTTATTGCAACAACGTGTATCATTCTCTATATGGCGCGACTAAAATCGTTGAATACGCCCTATTTGTGGCCGTTTCTTCCATTCAATCCGCAGGCTTTATGGCAGATTCTCATTCGCACACCGGTTCCTGGAGCAAATCCGCGTCCTAGTATTGTACATCCGCAGGACAAAGACCGCCAGCCTGCAAAACCTTAAACAAAATATGTGGTTGAAACCTGTATGAAGATGTGATAGATTTGTTTTAAATATGGAAAATAATAAATATTTAGACAGTTAGCAGCGAATTGCCGTTAACTGTCTTTTTTACACTATACACAGGAACGGGGTCTAAACATGTTTTTACACGGAACAAGTCGCATAAATAAGCAGGGTCATCTTGAAATTGGTGGAGTTGATACGGTTGAATTAGCATCAAATTTTGGGACACCCCTTTACGTATATGACGTGGCTTTAATTCGGCAGCGTGCTAGAGGATTTAAAGAAACATTTGAAAAGCATGGGGTAAAAGCACAGGTCGCTTATGCAAGCAAAGCTTTTTCTACAATTGCCATGGTCCAAGTTGTTCATGAAGAAGGTCTTTCGTTAGACGTTGTTTCGGGAGGAGAACTGTATACCGCTTTAGCAGCTGACTTTCCGAAAGAACGGATTCATTTTCATGGAAACAATAAAAGCCGAGCAGAACTAGAAATGGCCGTCAAAGAAGATGTAGGATGCATTGTAGTTGATAATTTTTATGAAATTGCATTGCTTCAGGAAATAACGGAAAAGTATCAAAAAAAGATGCCTGTTCTTCTCAGATTAACACCCGGAATCGAAGCTCATACACATGATTATATTTTGACAGGGCAGGAAGATTCTAAGTTCGGATTTGACCTTCAAAACGGTCAGGCAGACGAAGCAGTTCGTCTCGTGCAGAAAAGCAAAGGGCTAGAACTTTTAGGTATTCACTGTCATATAGGATCGCAAATTTTTGAAACAACCGGATTTATTATGGCGACTCAAAAGCTTTTTGCAAAAATGAAAGAGTGGAAACAACGTATAGAATTTGTTCCGCAAGTATTAAATTTAGGCGGCGGCTTTGGCATTCGGTATACGGAAGAAGATCAGCCTATTCCTGTTTCGCAGTATGTGGAAGTTATTATAGAAGAGGTCAAAAAGCAGTCCAAACAGTTAGAGGTAGAAATTCCTGAAATTTGGATTGAGCCCGGCCGCTCTCTTGTAGGAGATGCTGGAACGACCCTGTATTCAATCGGTTCTCGTAAACATGTACCTAATGTACGCGAATATGTAGCGATTGATGGAGGAATGAACGACAATATCCGTCCGGCGCTGTATCAAGCGAAATATGAAGCAGTCATTGCCAACCGAATGAATGATGAGAGTGATGAGCTCGTATCCATCGCGGGTAAGTGCTGCGAATCGGGGGATATGCTGATGTGGGATGTACACCTTCCAAAAGCAAACCCAGATGATTTATTAGCGATGTTTTGTACAGGCGCATACGGTTATTCTATGGCAAGTCACTATAACCGTTTGCCAAAGCCAGCTGTCGTGTTCGTAGAAGATGGAGAAGCACAGCTAGTCGTAAAACGCGAAACGTATGAAGACATTGTAAAAAATGACGTGAAATACAAAGTGACGGTAAAAAAGTAACGAGTGATTAACGTAAAAAAAAGAGCCTCTTGTTCAAGAGGCTCTTTTTTTATGAGAATAACGATTTAATAGCATTAATAATATCAACAAAGAATTGCTTTAATTTATCAAGAAATGATTGGCCTTCTTCTGACTGAAGAAATGTTGTTACTTTTTCCTTTGTCGCGGAAAGTTGGTCTTTTACTTGATTCCAATCGATGTTCATATCTTTTAAACGATTGAAAAAATCAACAAGTGTATTAAGCTCTGAATCTGTTAATTTAATACCTAAATCATCAGCCACTCGCTGAATTAACGTGCGTAAATCATCCTTTGTTTGAGGATTTTCTTTGGCAATTTCTTCTTTAATCGTTGCCATAAACTGCGCTGCTTTTTCTTTACCGATTTTTTCACCAAGCTCAGATGTCTGGACCATCTCTTCATTGGCTGCTTTTTTTACTTCTTCTGGGATTTTTTGATCTGTTTGAACTTCATATGCTTTCATAATACCTGTTAAAGCAGCTGTACCAGATACTTCAAATGGAGCGGTAATCTGGATTTTTGCATCTTTAACGCCGGCGGTCATCAAAGCATTAATATACATGTCGTCTGTAATACCATTAATATTTTGAGTTGCTACGCTTAAACCTGAATCTTTTGAACCAAGGGTAATACTAGAAGATGAAATAGCACGAGATCCAATAGTAGCCTTTGGAATAAAGTCACCTAAATATTCATGCTCTTCTTGGTTTGTCACGGTTACTGTTTGAGCATTGCTTGGTGCATCAAGGTCATTTAATACCTGTTGCTTCTGAGAGCTGGTTAAGTCCTGACCTAATGTAATAATCACATCGCCAGGAGCAGCATCTGCAAAACTTTTTAAGGGTGCGGTTAGGAATAGAAGAAGACCTAATGTCACCATCATTGCTTTTATCGTTAATTTCAAACCTTTTTCCTCCTTTAATCCCATACTTGCCCTATTATAATACGGGCAGGTCTGAAGTAACAGAGTCAATTCATCATTTTCCCATAAATCAGTCTAGAGGCGTAGATTTCTATATAAAATGAAATCTATGTATCTCCATCACTGTATTAGACGGATGATACTATAAAAAGTTTCATCTCACAACTACTATTTTTTATTTAGAGCCCTATGAGAAGAAAGTGAAAAAGTGCATTCATTGAATTCATGAGCTTGTTTGTAGTAGAATAGAGTGAGTTTATAAATGTAAGTGTTCTGCCTCTAGGTGGCACTTACAACTTTTACGTTTTGCCGCTTTGATAGGGAAAAACAGAGCCTATAGCGGTACTAATACATATATTGGAGGTTATTTATATGAAAAAAGCAAGTATTTTAATGGAAAATGGCGAAAAAATTCTAATCGATTTATTTTCGAACGAAGCACCAGGAACAGTAGAAAACTTTGAAAAGTTAGCTAATGAAGGATTCTACAACGGCGTAACGTTCCACCGCGTTATCCCTGGATTTGTTTCTCAAGGAGGAGATCCAACTGGTACAGGTGCTGGCGGCCCTGGCTACTCAATTAAATGTGAAACAGAAGGAAACCCTCACAAACATGAAGCGGGTTCTCTATCAATGGCACATGCTGGTAAAGACACAGGCGGCAGCCAGTTCTTTCTTGTTCACGAGCCACAGCCTCATTTGAACGGTGTTCACACTGTATTTGGGAAAGTAACAGAAGGACTTGATACAGTGTTAAAAATGAAAAATGGCGACGTAATGAAAGAAGTAAAAGTCTGGGAAGAATAAGAGCATACTGCTATAAATGGATATTAGCTGATAAAACGTCATAACAACCTTTTACAGGGGGTTACGGCGTTTTTTCTTCGCGCAACAGCTCAAAAAGCGTAATAGATTAGGTTTCTCATACACGCATGACATAGGACAAGCTTTTGTGTAATATTGCTATTTACTTATAAATTTTGTATGATAAAAGCAGTAAAAAACGCAGCGCATTAATTTGTAGGAAAGTTTGAGGACGAGGGAGAATCGTATGCTTATTCGCTATAAACGAAACTATGAAAAAATTGCCATGGGTCTTCTATCGTTTGTACCTACGGAAAAAGATTTAAAAAAACTTCAACAAACGATGAAAGAATATGAGCAAAACGAACATTGGCAGCTGTATCTTTGGAAACAAGAAGAAGATATTATTGGGATTGTTGGCATTTCCATGCTCGATAAAAGTTTGATTGAGGTTCAACACGTCAGTGTAAACCCTTCACACCGCCAACAGGGCATTGGCAAAAAAATGATTAAAGCTCTTAAAGAAATGTATACGACTGCACAAATTAAGCCGAGTGAAATCATCGCTCCGTTTTATGAAAAGTGTCAGGCGGATGAATAAAGAAAAGCATGATTAGGTAAGGTGCAAAAGCTTCTTTCACATCTTAGTCATCATAAAACAACAGGTAGCTTCCGCTACCTGTTGTTTTGTTTTGCCAATAAGTTCGCTTGTCTTTCCGCAATCACATCTGACCGATCTCGCGTGCTGTGACGATGAACAATCGCATCATTTTGCAGATTAGAAGCTGATAACCAGACAAGCTGTTTATCAGTGCTTCTTTGTTTGCAAGCTCGTAATAATGCTGGATCTTCAATGGGTAAGTTAATACTTTTATATGGCTGATAGGTATCGATTAAAGCTAATTGTTTGCGAAGAAGTTTAAGCATTGAACTATAATTAAGTCCAAGCTGTGCAATATTTTCTTCTTCCTTTGTTAAAATTGCCAGCGCCTTTTGCATCGTTCTTTCGGCTCCGGTGAAATTTTGGCGTCGATGATGATAGAGTGAAACAGCAATTTGAATAAGACCAACCCAAATAATATTGCGGTGTCCTCTTTCGTCTTTTTTCCAGTGTTCTTCTAGCAGTTCATGACATTCAAAGTAATCTCGGTCGCCATGAAAATGAACTAAATAATCAATATAAGCTTGTGAATACAATCTTGTTCCCTCCTGGTAAGACTCTATATGTAGTGTATCACAAAAGTTAGCTATTCATCAGCGCGGTGCCTTTAAAGAGACAAACGTGCTCAAGGTATGGAGAACACGTTTGTTTTTATTCAATATGTGTGGTTAGAAGCGTAAGCAAGAACAACCAACAATAATTAATAAAATAAACAGTACAACAATTAAAGCGAAACCGCTACCGTATCCACAAGATTTTTCACCCATGCGAGTTCCTCCTTCAGTCATTCCAAAATGTTATTACCTTGACATCATATGTATGTTTAAACTTTTTGTATGGGCAAATGACCTATTTTTACGTTAATTTGTATTGGACATGTGTCTATAATCCTCTATACTAATGATAGTAACGTTATATAAAGCAGCAGAAATGATAAGCAATTGAAAAGTGTTGGTGAGATAAAAGTGGAGTATAGTGTAAAAGTAGATGCGTTTGAAGGACCTTTAGATCTTCTTCTGCATTTGATTAACCGATTTGAAATTGATATTTACGATATCCCAGTAGCGACAATTACTGAGCAATATATGATGTTTATACATACTATGAATGAGCTTCAGCTAGACGTTGCCAGTGAGTATCTAGTCATGGCAGCAACTTTGCTTCAAATTAAAAGTAAAATGCTTCTGCCTACGTATGAAGAAGATATGGATGAAATTGAAATGGTCGATGAAGAAGATCCGCGTGAAGAATTGATGCAGCGCTTAATTGAATATCGAAAGTTTAAAGAAGCGGCTGTAGAGCTTCAAAAGCTGGAAGAAGACCAAAGTCATGTGTATACAAAACCTCCAAGTAATGTGCAAATAAATGCAGAAGAACGTACACAGCCTCAGGATGAAGGATTGGATATATCACTGTATGATATGCTAAGTGCTTTTCAAAAGTTGATGAAACGAAAGCAAAACAAAAAGCCTATGCAGACGAAAATAGCAAGGCAAGACATTCCAATTGACAAGCGCATGAGTGAAATTGTGAATGAATTAAAAGCCTTTAAAGGGAAAAAAAGTTTTTATCAGCTGTTTCCTTATCAAGAGCGTGATCATATTGTTGTAACGTTTTTAGCTGTGCTGGAACTAATGAAAGAAAATGAAATCGTTGTGGAACAGCAGCACAATCTAGACGAGCTTTATGTATCGTATCGAGAAAGGAATGAAGAGGAATGACAACGAATAATCTACAGGCTATTATTGAGAGCTTACTTTTTGTTTCTGGTGATGAAGGTCTGTCCATTAGCCGGTTAGCTGAGATTATAGAAAAGCCTCATGAAGACATTCAAGGTGCTTTGGAGAGCTTAGAGCAGGAGTGTAAGTTCAGAGGAGTTACACTTGTTGAAATAGGAGGGGCCTATCAGCTTGTCACCAAAAAAGAGTATGCACCATATATTGAGAAGCTCGTAGAAGCCCCCGCTAATCAATCATTATCACAAGCAGCACTTGAAACGTTAGCTATTGTAGCGTATAAGCAGCCAATTACAAGAGCTGAAATCGAAGAGATTCGCGGAGTGAAAACGGAAAGGCCTCTTCAAACTTTAATTGGAAAGGTTTTATTAAAGGAAGTGGGACGAGCGGAAGGCGCAGGGCGGGCCATCTTATACGGAACGACAAAAGAATTTTTAGGCTATTTTGGCCTTAAAAGTATCGAAGGGCTGCCGCCGCTTCCAGAAGATTTATTACAAGAAGGAACCGATCAAGAAGCAGATTTGTTTTTTCAATCGTTTCAAGAAATGAAGTGAAAATGTAAAAGAACATAGAGTTTTTTCTATGTTCTTTTTGTATGGACAAATCTTTTCATTCATAACCAAAAAAGACGAGCATAAACTTGTACAAACAGGTAGAGGGACGGGGATGACATGAAAAGAAGCAAAAAAAGTATCATCTATCTATTTATTGTATTGCTATGTCTCAGCGGTTGGCCTTCCATATCATCTGCAGCGGGGAGCGTAAGTGCTCATAGTGCTATTTTGATGGAACAGAAATCAGGGAGAGTGTTATATGCTAAAAATGCAGATCAAGTTAGCCGAATTGCTAGCATTACAAAAATTATGACAGCAATACTGGCGATTGAATCTGGCAAAATAAATAAAATAGTTACCGTGAGCCACAGCGCAGTTGGTGTTGAAGGTTCTTCTGTGTATTTAGTTGAAGGTGAAAAAATAAAATTAAAAGATTTAGTATATGGCTTGATGCTTCGTTCAGGTAATGATGCTGCTGTAGCTATCGCAGAAGCCGTTGGAGGAAGCGAAGATGGATTTGTTTATTTGATGAATAAAAAAGCAGAAGAAATTGGCATGACAAATACAACATTTCAAAATCCGCATGGATTAGACGATCATGAAAATCATCGCTCAACCGCGCACGATATGGCTCTGCTCATGCGCTATGCAATGAATAATAAAATTTTCAAAGAGATTTCAGGAACAAAAGTCTATCGAATGAAGCACCCTGAAGAGAAATGGGATCGAGTGTGGAAAAACAAAAATAAACTGCTTACAACACTATATGCATACTGTACTGGCGGAAAAACAGGATATACAAAATTAGCAAAACGAACGCTTGTGACAACTGCTACAAAAGATGGAATGGATTTAATCGCCGTAACGATTAATGCGCCAGATGATTGGAACGATCACATTTCCATGTATGAAAATGCATTTGATAAATATGATATGACCAGTTTGGCTGCAAAAGGCGAATTGGCAGATATAAAGGATTCTTTCTATAAAGATCAGCTGTATATTAAACGGAATGTCGTCTATCCGCTCACCAAGAAAGAACAAAGCTCTGTAGAAGTAAAAACAACGTTAATTCAGCCTAAAAAGCAGTGGAAAGAAACAGGGGAAGTTCCAAATGTGGTAGGAAAGCTCGATATTTATAGAAGTGGAGAGACGATTGACAGTGTTCCAATTTATTTCGAAAAGCAGTCCGAGCAGCAAAAAGGTTTTTTTGATAAGGTGAAGCGATTAATGTTTATTCAGTCTGGAGCCAAAACAGATGGTTAATATTATTTGGATGCTGCTGACCATTATTGGAATTGTTTTTGCGATTATAAATGGAAAAATTGGTGATGTAAACAAAGCAATTTTTCAAGGAGCTGGCGAAGCAGTGACCATCAGCATTGGGTTAATCAGCGTGCTGGTCTTTTGGTTAGGGATGATGAATATTGCTCAAAGTGCAGGGCTTCTCGACAAGTTAGCGAAACTGTTTCGACCCATCATTACAAGACTTTTTCCTGATGTTCCAAAAGATCATCCGGCCCTAGGGTACATATTGTCCAATATGATGGCGAATATGTTTGGACTTGGGAATGCGGCAACTCCTCTTGGCATTAAAGCGATGGAGCAGCTTAAAAAGCTAAACGACGATAGAGACGAAGCAAGCCGTTCTATGATCACACTTTTAGCACTTAACACAACCAGTTTAACACTTATACCAACCACAGTTATTGCCATTCGAATTACGTATAACTCGGCTAATCCTACTGAAATTGTCGGTACCACGCTTTTAGCAACTGTTGTAGCTACGATAGGAGCTATCATCATTGATCGCTTCTTTTATTATCGACGTACACGAAAAGGGGGGAAACGAAAATGACTATGCTTAATCAAGTATCATTGATGTTTATTCCTCTTATCGTAGGATGTATTTTACTTTATGGAACCTATAAAAAAATTCCTACGTATGAAAAGTTTGTAGAGGGAGGGAAAGACGGATTACAAATTGCTTTTTCCATCATTCCTTACTTAGTCGGCATGTTAGTGAGCATCTCTATTTTTCGAGCTTCAGGAGCCCTTGATTTTTTCTTATCTGTTTTAAAACCTATGCTGCAAGCAGTCGGCGTTCCGGCTGAAATTGTACCTTTAGCTCTTATCAAACCGATATCTGGAACGGCTGCTCTTGGTATAACGACGGATCTAATTTCTACATACGGACCTGATTCTTTTATCGGTCGTTTGGCATCGACCATGCAGGGAAGTACAGATACCACATTTTATATTTTAACGGTTTATTTTGGAGCGGTTGGCATTAAAAAAATGGGAGATGCACTGAAGGTTGGTTTACTGGCAGATTTGGTAGGAATTATTGCCTCAGTTGTCATTGTAATCCTTGTGTTTGGTCGGTAAGAAATCGAAAATTCTACCTCTGAGTGGCAAATACACTTGTGTATTACTTCGTAAACAAGTAAGATGTTACAAGAGGTGAAGTGTTAATGGAACGATTACAAAAAGTAATTGCTCACGCAGGTGTAGCATCAAGACGTAAAGCTGAAGAATTAATCGGCCAAGGCCGAGTGAAAGTAAATGGAAAAGTTGTAAGAGAATTGGGCACGAAAGTAGGTCCTAACGATAAAATTGAAGTAGACGAAGTGCCGGTAGAAAGCGAAGCGCCCGTTTATTTTATGTTATACAAACCAAGAGGCGTCATTTCAGCTGCTAACGACGACAAGGGAAGAAAAACAGTCGTTGACTTCTTTCCACATGTAGAAGAAAGAATTTATCCCATTGGACGTCTGGACTATGATACGTCGGGTTTACTTCTTTTAACAAACGACGGTGAATTTGCTAATCAGCTAATGCACCCTAAATTTGAAGTGGACAAAGTGTATGTGGCTAAAATTAAAGGAATTCCAAGTCGTGAAAAAATCAGACAGCTGCAGCGCGGTGTGATGCTTGAGGACGGAAAAACAGCACCAGCTCGTGCAAAAGTTCTTTCTATTGATAAAAGCAAGCAGACGGCAATTGTAGAATTGACGATTCACGAAGGGAAAAATCGTCAAGTACGTCGCATGTTCGATGCAATTGGGCATTCTGTCTTAAAATTAAAACGTGAACGCTACGGACCTTTAGATTTACGCGGATTAAATGCAGGAGAAGCTCGTGAGCTTACAGCGCATGAAGTCAAACAATTATATTCAATGTCTCAAACAGGTAAGTAATTTTCACTTACCTGTTTTTTTTATGAAAAATGTCGTGAATTAGAAAAACAAGCAAGGTTTTTTGAAAAAATGTCGAACTTGTAGAATGAGAGGAAGACTTCACAAAAACGTCGAAATATTATTGGAAAGCCACTACCACAAAAATGATATAATGGTAGAAAAAAGCGTATTGAAAGCGGTTAAAAGGAGTTCGTGCCATGAAAAAAAAGCGCTTGATTATTCGAACAGTTATATTGGCAGTTTTGCTGTGCGCGGTTGGATATACCCTTTATGCTCAATTTTTTGCTGATAAACAAAAGGTATCGGTCGGAGATAAGGCACCTGACTTTATGTTAAGAGATGTTAATGGAGAAACTCATCAGCTATCAGATTACAAAGGCAAAGGAGTTTTTTTGAATTTTTGGGGAACATGGTGCAAGCCCTGTAAACAAGAGATGCCGGCGATGGAAAAGCAGTATGCCTCATATAAAAAGCAAGGTGTTGAAATTCTAGCTGTTAACGTTGCAGAAACGAATATAGCAGTAGAGCAGTTTGCTAAACAGTATGGGCTATCTTTTCCAATTTTGATGGATAAAGATTCACAAGTTTTGGGTGCATACGGAATAGATCCTCTGCCGACTACATTTTTAATTGATAAAAACGGAAAGATTGTAGACAGTTTTATTGGGGGATTGGAAGAGTCTAAAATAAAAGAATATATGGAAGAAATTAAACCATAGGGAGTGTTGACAATGAAACACGTAAAATGTGAATGTGGACACGTTAACCCGCATGGTACGATTTTGTGTGAAGCCTGTGGTAAGCCTATTGCAGAAGAAGCAACTGATAAATTAGTGGATATGCGTTATGAAGGAAGCGCAAGGCGATCGCAAACGTACAATAAAACAGTTATCGATAAAATATGGAATTTTTTCTCTTCTGTAAAAGTAGGTATTTGGATCATTATTGTAACGCTTGTTGCGTCTGCAGTCGGAACCATTTATCCTCAAGAAGCTTACATACCTCCTAATATGACAGCAGATGAGTATTACCAAAAGGAATATGGATGGACAGGAGAGCTTTATTATAAGTTAGGTTTTCATCATCTCTACGAATCGTGGTGGTACTTGCTTTTAATTGCTGCTTTAGGAATGTCGTTAGTCATTTGCAGTTTAGATCGAGTAGTGCCTTTGTACCGAGCTCTAAAAAAGCAGAGTGTAACAAAACATCCAAACTTCTTAAAAAAACAGCGTTTATATAGCACTTCATCATCGTGGACGGATCAAGATTATGAACATGTAAAAAGCATGATCAAAAAAAGAAGATACTCTATTCGTGAAGAAAACGGCAATCTGCTGGCTGAAAAAGGACGCTTTTCAAGATGGGGTCCATACGTTAATCATATCGGTCTCATTATCTTTTTACTAGGTGCTATGCTTAGATTTGTACCAGGTATGTATATAGATGAAGTTCTTTGGATCCGTGAAGGTGAAACAAAAGTTATTCCTGGGACGAACGGAGAGTATTTTTTGAAAAACCATCGTTTTACTGTTGAAACGTATGATAAAGATAGCGAAAGCGCCGTGTTTCAAGAAGCAATTGATCGTGCAGGGAATAATAAAGTAGCCAAAAAATATGAAGCGGATGTTAGTTTGTATAAGCGCGAAGGAAAGCTTATACCGGGAGCAGATCCAAAGTTAAAGAAAATAAAAGATTCAGAGATTCGTGTGAATCAGCCGCTTAAGTTTGAAGGATATGCCATGTATCAAGTGGACTTCAAGTTAAATGAGTTTAGCTCTATGTCTTTCCATTTAACAGATAAAAATGCAAATAGAAACGTTGGTTCACTTACAGTAGATTTACATAATCCCAAAGAAACATATGATTTAAAAAACGGATATAAAGTCAAGCTCATGAGTTACTTTCCAGACTTTTTCTTTGATGATGAAGGAAATCCAAATACAAAGACCAGAGTGCCTAACAATCCGGCTTTTGTATTTAAAATGATTACGCCTCAGCATAAAAAAGGGGAAGTTGCTTTTGTTGGAATTAGAGAGAACTTGGAGCCGCTAGGAAATAACGATTATAAAATGACCTTTGCTGGTGTGGAGACGAAAAATGTAACGGGATTAACCGTTCGCAGAGACTATACGCTTTGGTTTTTAGGAATTGGCGGAGCCATCTTTATGATTGGTGTGATTCAAGGGATGTATTGGAATCATCGCCGCATGTGGATTCAAAAAGTCAATAACGAGATATGGTTGGCCGCACATACAAATAAAAACTGGTATGGTCTTAAAAAAGAACTAAATGGTTTATTAGAATCAACATCTCTTACACAGTTAAAGGACCAAAATGATAAAGAAACAAAATAGGAGGAAAAAGCATGGATTACGCGAGTATAAGTAGTAATTTACTGTATGTGGCGTTTATTGCTTATTTAGTTGCAACCTTTTTTTTCGGAGGGGCTATTCGAGATAAGCGAGCAGCTCAAAAGAAAACAAAGTGGGCAACGTTTGGAATTGCGGTTACCATCATCGGCTTTATTGCACAGATTGGCTACTTCATTACAAGATGGATTGCATCAGGCCACGCTCCTGTTAGTAATTTATTTGAATTTACGACGTTTTTTGGCATGATGCTTGTTGGCGCATTTATTGTTATTTACTTTATTTATCGTCTTAGCATGCTTGGACTTTTTGCATTGCCGGTGGCTCTTTTGATCATTGCTTATGCAAGCATGTTTCCAACTGAAATTACGCCGCTGATACCGGCTCTCCAAACGAATTGGCTGCATATTCATGTTACAACCGCAGCTACGGGTGAAGCTGTGCTTTCCATTAGCTTTGTTGCAGGATTGATTTATTTAATCAAAACGATTGACCAATCCAAGCGAAATAAAAAAGCATTTTGGCTGGAATTCATCCTGTATACGCTTATTAGTACGCTTGGGTTTGTAGCGGTGACGCTGGCTTTTAATGCGGCTCACTACGAATCATCATTTAATTGGGTTAATAAAAGTGGAGAACAAGAGCAAGTCGTATATCATATGGTTCCGCTAGTGGGGCCGCATCAAAGTGAGTGGACAGACGGGAACGATATACAGCCGCTTATTGATATGCCGGCTATTATCAATGCTAAAAAATTAAATACGGTCATTTGGTCGTTAGCCAGTGGATTCGTCTTATATTGGCTGATTCGTCTTATTTTACGGAAGCGAATTGGAGCTGCGCTGCAGCCGCTTGTGAAGCAGGTAAACAGCGATTTGCTTGATGAAGTAAGCTACAGAGCAGTGGCGATTGGATTTCCTATTTTCACACTAGGAGCACTTATTTTCGCTATGATTTGGGCTCAGATGGCCTGGACGCGCTTTTGGGGGTGGGACCCTAAAGAGGTGTGGGCGCTGATCACCTTTTTATTTTACGCTGCTTTTCTTCATCTTCGGCTGTCGAAAGGGTGGCACGGTGAAAAATCAGCTTGGCTGGCAGTTGGCGGGTTTGCCATCATTATGTTCAACTTAGTGGCTGTGAACCTAATTATTGCAGGTTTACATTCATATGCGTAACCTTTAATAATAGAATAGAGGCTGAAACGAAGATATTTTAGTTGAAGAAAGATCCGAACGATGAGTTGAGATTCTTGATGAAGAATCTCATTCGTTCGGATTTTTTATTGGAATGGTGAACGTAGAGTTCATGTATGTAGGGGCTTCTAGCGGTTGATTGGAGGGCAAGGCCAAGACTTGCACGGAAATCAACAGCGGTGGAACAAGCGATCTCTACTAGCTTCTTTATTTTATTTGTTTGTCTGTAGGCTAGATGGATTTCGTTGCGTCTCAACCTCTTTTTGGTAAAAACAGCTGTTTTTCGTAAAGGTGTTCACGAATTGTCACATTGTTTGGGTATCATAAGTAGAACTCGCCGGTTTTTTTTTGTACACTAAGACTAGGAGGTTGAAAATACATGCAAAACGAACAAAGATTACTGCTAGTAGACGATGAAGATCGCATTAGACGATTGTTAAAAATGTACTTGGAAAAAGAAGGATACATCATTGAAGAAGCAGCAGATGGGCATGAAGCAATCGAAAAAGCGTTACACATAGATTATGATTTGATTGTATTAGATTTAATGATGCCCGGCATAGATGGTATTGAGGTTTGTAAACAAATTCGGGAGAAAAAAGCAACTCCTATTATCATGCTTACAGCTAAAGGGGAAGAAGTAAACAGAGTCCAAGGGTTTGAAGTAGGTACAGATGATTATATCGTTAAGCCGTTTAGCCCAAGAGAAGTGGTTCTTCGCGTAAAAGCACTGCTTCGACGTTCTTCTCAAGCAACGTTTATTCAACCAGAAACAAGCGTGAAAAATCTTATTGTCTTTGATCACTTAACGATTGATAATGATGCACATCGCGTTACAGCAGACGGAAAAGAAGTTAACTTAACTCCAAAAGAATATGAATTATTATGCTATCTCGCAAAAACGCCAGATAAAGTATACGACAGAGAGCAGCTGCTGCGTGAAGTATGGCATTATGATTTCTTTGGAGATCTTCGTACGGTAGATACGCACGTCAAGCGTTTGCGTGAAAAGTTAAATCGTGTATCGTCACAAGCGGCGAAAATGATTGTAACCGTATGGGGAGTAGGGTATAAATTTGAGGTTGAAAATAACTGATGTTTTGGAGAAGTGTAGTTGGTAAACTATGGTTTACTATCCTATTGCTCGTCACGCTTGTTTTATTTATTTTGACTATTTTATTGCTTCAGTTTTTTGAAAATTATCATGTTGTAGATGCAGAAAACCGTTTAACTAAAACGGCTGCTAAAATCTCTACCATTGTGCAGGAAACGGACGATGAAAAATTAGGACTATCCATTGCTCGTGAACTTGCAGACCAAGCAAGTGTAGTTATTGTTCAAGATAACGATTTTTATTGGCATTCCACACATCCTGATAAAGAAAATAAGAAAGCTATTTCGGCCATTGTGAAGCAAAACGATCAGCTAAATCAAGTGGTTGAAAAAGGTAAAGTAATACGGGAAAAAATGTACATGACCACAAAGAAAGACACGAGTGATGAGCCTTTAATGTTTGTTGTCGGCGTACCTTTAATGAAAGATAACAAACCGACAGGCGGCGTTTATTTGTATCAATCTCTTTCTGAAATTGAAGAGCCCGCTCAATATACGACTAAGTTCATTTTATTGGCTGCAGGTATTGCTATTATTTTAACTACTATCTTTGCTTTTTTCTTATCTACTCGAATTACAGCGCCTCTTAGAAAAATGAGGCAGGCGGCATTTGAAGTAACAAAAGGCAACTTTGATACAAAAGTACCTATTTTAACTCACGATGAAATTGGAGAGTTAGCGATTGCTTTTAATCAAATGGGCAGGCAGTTAAAGTTTAACCTCAATGCGCTTAATCAGGAAAAAGAGCAGCTTTCAAGTATTTTAAGCAGTATGGCAGACGGTGTTATTACGTTTAGTAGAGACGGATCGATTTTAATTACCAACCCCCCAGCGGAGCATTTTCTTCAGACTTGGTATTACGAGCAGGATGTCAACAACCAGCAGGTGCCTGAACTTCCAGCAAACGTCGTCCATTTGTTTCAAACGGTAGTAGAGACTGAAACAGAGCGAAGTGCAGAATTAAAAATTCAAGGGAAAACGTGGGTCATTTTAATGTCACCGCTCTATAATCAAACGAAAATTCGCGGTGCTGTAGCTGTACTACGGGATATGTCTGAAGAGCGTAAACTTGATAAATCGAGAAAAGATTTTATTGCAAATGTATCTCATGAATTACGTACACCTATTTCTATGCTTCAAGGTTATAGTGAAGCTATTATTGACGATATTGCAAGTACGGATGAAGAAAAGAAAGAAATTGCACAGGTGATTTATGATGAATCACTCCGTATGGGCCGGCTTGTAAATGAACTTTTAGATTTGGCGCGAATGGAAGCGGGACATGTGCAGCTTCACTTAGAATCTGTAGCAATGGTTGAATTTACAGAACGTGTTTTGCGTAAGTTTCAAGGGTTAGCTAAAGAAAAACATATTAAACTGTCTCTTAATGGAAAAATAGAAGATGAATTTGAAGCGATGATTGATTCAGACCGTATGGAACAAGTGCTGACAAACTTAATTGATAATGCTATTCGTCATACGGATGACTACGGAGAAGTAAAGCTGCATCTTGATAAAAGTCAATCCGAAATCCATCTTTCTGTTCAAGATACAGGAGCAGGCATTCCGAAAGAAGATCTTCCATTTGTATTTGAACGATTTTATAAAGCGGATAAAGCCAGAACGAGAGGGAAGTCAGGAACTGGTCTTGGGCTTGCAATCGCCAAAAATATCGTGGAGGCACATCAAGGGATCATTGCGGTTGAAAGTGAATTAAATGAAGGAACAACTTTCTTTATCAAACTGCCAAAGTAAACACATGCTAAATAACAGTTTGTTCGTCTGAAATAATAAGAATAACAAAGAGATGTGATTCAGTGGAGAATCACATCTCTTTATTTTTTCTATAAACAAGTCTAAAAGAGAAGGAATTGGCATATAGTATGTTTTGTGTGCAATGATCTACATAGGAGGTTCTTTCTTCATGATTGACGTGTTAAGAAGAATATTGGTTGTATTAGTGATGGGATTGTGTATAGGTCTTTTATTTTTGGGCGGGCAAATGGTAAAAGCAGAAGAGAAGCAGTGGGAGTGGCCGGTTGAAGGAGTCTTAACTGATATATTTGGTTCACGTCACGCCAAGCACTTTGGAATTGATATAGCAGCACCTGTTGGTACACAGGTGTATGCTGTTGCAAAAGGAGTGGTGAGCCGCTCTTATTATTCAAATACATATGGACAGGTTGTTTTTATCAAACAAACAAATGGATACGAAACGGTCTATGCTCATCTAGAGGAACGTTTTGTTACAGAAGGAAATCGTGTAGCGGCAGGTCAAAACATTGGACGAGTTGGCAATACAGGGCGATCTTCAGGTGCACATTTGCATTTTGAAGTTCATCAAGGAAGTTGGAATCCGGATAAAACCAATGCAGTAAACCCACTTGCCAAATTGGACAAGCAAAAACTATCGGCATACGTAAAAAGCGATTTAGCTGCCACGGTTTTTCAGCAGTTACATCAGACTTCTGATAACTGTATTCTTATCCATCAAGGAGATACATTATCTGAGCTCGCAGTCAAATATGAAGTAGATATGGATCAGCTAAGAAAGTGGAATCATTTAGAAAATACGATGTTAAATGCAGGACAAGTGTTAAAAATAAGTCCATAAAAAAAGAGCCGCTAAGGCTCTTTTTTCAATGTCACAATTCAATACGCTGTATGGTCACAATTTCGCTTGTTTGTTTTAACGAAGAGATGACAGAGTCATCTAAAAGTTTATCAAACGTAAGCATCATAATAGCTTCTCCGCCTTTTTGCTTACGGCCTACCTGCATGGTAGCAATGTTAATACGTAAATCTCCAAGTACTTTTCCTACACTTCCAATAACTCCGGGCTGATCACTGTGACGGATATAAAGAAGATGTCCTTCCGGATAAAAATCAATATCAAACGAATCAATATTAACAATTCGAGGTCCATAGCCTGCTATATAGGTGCCCGTAATGGTAAATGTACGCTGTTCGCCTGTTACGGTAACGTCAATCATATTGGAATATCCTTGCGTATCTTCCGATGTTTTTTCACCAAATGTAATTCCTCGTTCTTTGGCAATCATAGAAGCGTTGACTTCGTTAACAGGTGAGTCGATACGATGAGTTAAAAAGCCTGATAATAAGCTCCGTGTAATATAAGTGGTTTCCAAATCCGTCACTGTGCCTCCGTAGGAGATAGAGATATGCTGAACAGGTTCTCGCATGCATTGAGATAAAATAGCTCCCATTTGTTTAGTAAGGCTCGTAAACGGCTGAATTTTTTCAAAAACTTCTTTAGAAAGCGTCGGTAAATTAATGGATGAGCTTACAGGATTACCTTCTAGAAAACGCAAAACATCATGTGCCACGTCTTCAGCAACGTTAAGCTGGGCTTCTTTTGTAGAAGCTCCTAAATGGGGAGTTGTAATAACTTGATCAAAATGTAACAAAGGGTTATCAATCGGCGGCTCAACTTCAAATACGTCAATAGCTGCACCTTGAACATGGCCAATTTCTAGATAATGAACTAGGGCTTTTTCATCAATGATCCCGCCGCGTGCACAGTTTAATAAAAACACGCCCTTCTTTGTTTTGGCTAACGTGTCATGATTCAGCAATCCCTTTGTTTCTTTCGTAAGGGGAGTGTGCACGGTAATAACATCCGCTGCTGCTAGTAATTCATCCAGGGATAATAGTTCTACGCCTAGCTTTTCAGCTCGGGAAGATGTTAAAAAAGGATCGTAAACGTGAACGCTCATATTGAAGGCTTTTGCGCGTTTGGCAAGCTCTGAGCCAATTCGTCCAAATCCGATAATGCCCAGGTGTTTGCGATTAAGCTCTGTTCCAACAAATGCTGAGCGGTTCCATTCGCGCGCTTTAACTGAAGCATTTCCTTGGGGAATATGCCGAAGCAAGCTAGCCATCATAGCAAATGTATGTTCCGCCGTTGAAATGGTATTTCCGTTCGGCGCATTAATAACGACAACCCCTCGTTTGGTTGAGGCTTCAATATCAATATTATCGACACCTACTCCAGCACGGGCAACAATTTTTAAATTCGGCATTTTTGCCAGCAAATCCTCTGTAACCGTCGTAGCACTCCGTACTAAAAGCGCATCGTACGTATGCAAATCATTCTCAACTTCTTCAACTTTTTTTCGCGTAAGATTCACATGAGGAGCTTCAAGTAGTGGAGCAAGACCTTCATTGCTAATTGAATCAGCTACTAATACATTATACATGACGTGAACATCTCCCTTGGATTTTACTATCATCAAATATTTGATAATTTACCATGTTAAAAAAATTCTGTCAATTATATTTTTTAAACTTTACGATTAGTTATCAAATACGCCATTATAAACGTAAAATTGAAACTATAAATATGTCATATTGCTGTTTGTTATGCACTTATTTCCTTATTTTACATATAAAAACAGAAATGAAGTTTATAAAATACATCAAATTAATAGGAATTAAAGAACTTCTTTATTTACTTTTAATTCGAGATAACATATAATAAATTCATAATTAAATATTGGTCTATCTTCGGGGCAGGGTGAAATTCCCGACCGGCGGTAAAAAACAAATTGTTTTGAGCCCGCGAGCTTATATGTAATACATACGAGCAGATTTGGTGAAATTCCAAAGCCGACAGTACAGTCTGGATGGGAGAAGGTGGAGGTTCAGCGTTCAAAACCTAATGTGATGAACGTTTATTAAATATGCCTGCCATGTCTCCTCTCAACGAATCATTTGTTGGGAGGTTTTTGCGTGGGGATATAAAGTTGAACCTTTCTTCTTTGAAGAGTGGATCACAAAGAAGGAGAGAGGCAAGATGCAACAAAGTAAGAAAACTCAAAAGCTGGTCATACTAGGAATGTTAAGTAGTATTGCTTATATTTTAATGATGATTAATTTTCCAATTCCTGGATTGCCTCCGTTTTTAACAATTGATTTTAGCGAAATTCCTGCACTCGTAGCAGCACTTATATTTGGACCGATGGCTGCTGTTATAGTAGAAGGAATAAAAAATTTATTGAATTATTTAATTCAAGGAAGTGCTACAGGGGTTCCAGTTGGTCAAGTGGCGAACTTTGTGGCTGGTTTGCTGTTCGTTCTTCCTGTATCATATATGTTCAACCGATTTAAAACGGCTAAAGGCGTAACGATAGGTTTGGTTACGGGTACGGTGGTAATGACGGTACTCATGGCTGTCTTAAATTATTATGTCTTCTTACCAGCGTATACAATCTTCTTGCAATCGCCAGAAATGTCTAGTGAACAAGCACGTCAATATATCGTTGCAGGTATTTTGCCGTTTAACTTAATAAAAGGAGCAGCAACAGGGGTTATCTTTGTCTTATTGTTTTCAAAAATGAAGCAATGGATCACACGTCGCATTGCTGTTTAATTCAATCGCTCTCCCGGTGAGAGCGATTTTTATATATAAAAAAACCTGCAGCATGTACACTACAGGTTTGCTCAATACTTATTCGAATTTATTAGCATCGCCTTCGAATTTTTCATCCGCTACGCGAATTGAATCCGTAGGGCAGCCTTCCATTGCATCCATCATATCATCTTCTAGATCTTCTGGAATTTCTACTACACCTTGGTTATCATCTAATGTTACGAATGCAATACCTTCATCATCATAATCATAAATGTCTGGTGCTGCTGCTCCGCAAGCGCCGCATGCGATGCAAGTATCTTTATCAACAATTGTATATTTTGGCATAACAAGACCTCCTGTAAAGTGTTCGAAAATTTCTCATTATATAATCTCTTCGCGAATCAAGAGTGAAATTTCTCCTTATTCATTGTAAAATGATTTATAAAACTTTTCAATAGAAAAGTCACTGAGAATGCTTATCAAATCAAGGTTTCTTCACTTACCCAAACGTTTTGATACATAAAGGAAAGAGCTGAAAAGCCTTTATCTCACATGCTATTGGTCACTTTTGGTACAATGAATGAGAAAGGAAGTTGACACCTTTGAATTATATTCAAGTTAGCATTTTATTTTGTATAAAACAGTTAAAAGGTGAGCGAACCGCCTATGGTATTTATCATTTATTAACAGGTAAAAAGTCAGCTCAAACGATTCAAGACGGAAAATTTTTTGGAATTTCGTTTCTTTTTCAGTCATTTGTTTACTTAGATAAACGGTCTTTTGAAACCTGCGTTGCATATTTAAAAGAACAGCAGTATATTGAAGAAACTGAAAATCAAAAGTATGTGATGACAGATAAGGGACAAGCACGCCTTGAAGATGAACTGACGGCTCGACCCTTTCATCCAGCTTTAGACGGATGGAAATTCGCAAGCAGTACTCAATTATTTTTAGCAAGAATCACTTTGTTCATTCAGACCTTATCAAACCTACAGTATTTTCAAAAAGGGTTTTTACCCATCTCCAAAAATCCTGAGGTCATTCAATGGGTCAAAACGTATATTATGTCTCAAAAGCAAACGCGTCAAGAGTTAGCCGCCGAGCTATTCAAGGAGCTCCGAACGTGCTTGAAAGATTGTACGGAACGGGATGCGTCTCTTTTTGTTTTGCAGCTGACTGGATACCAAAGAGTCGGCTTTACAAAAAATCAGTTAGCATATCAATATGAACTCGATGAGCATTATGTTCATATTCAACTTTTAGGGGTTATTCACCATATCATTGAAAAAGTGAGTAAAAATAATGAAAGCTTTCACGTGCTTTCTTCTTTTTTACGTGATCTATATTTAGAATTGCCTTTGACAAGCTCGACGTTAAAAACGTATAGCTGGCTTCAAAAAGGCAAGACGCTTGAAGAAATTGCTTATATAAGGCGTTTAAAAGAAAGTACCATTGAAGATCATATTGCAGAATTAGCTCTGTTTGTTCCATCTTTTTCAATCGATGCATACGTATCGCCTAAGCAGCAGGAAAAAATTATCGCAGCCTTTGAAGGTTTGCGGACAAATAAATTAAAGGTGATAAAAGAAGAAGTAAAAGACGACGTTACCTATTTTCAGATTCGTCTCGTATTAGCAAAACATTTTACCTGATACTAAAAAAAGTGGTGTTTGATGTGAAGATAGAACAACTTCTACAGAAACAATTTGGCTATAGCCAATTTCGACTAGGACAAAAAGAGATTATTCAAGATATTTTAACAGGTCATAATGTGTTAGCGGTTCTTCCTACAGGAACAGGGAAATCATTGTGCTATCAGCTCCCAGCTTATTTGTTGAACCGACCGGTGCTGATTGTATCTCCTTTAATTTCACTGATGGAAGATCAAGTTCAACAACTAAAGGCAAGCGGAGAAAAGCGAGTTATTGCCTTAAATAGTTTCCTACAACAAGAAGAAAAACAACGAGCGCTAAAAAATTTAGCTTTTTATCGTTTTATTTATGCATCTCCTGAAATTTTGCAAAATGGTTTTGTAGTAGAAGCATTAAAGCAGGCAAAGGTAGGCCTTTTCGTTGTGGACGAGGCGCACTGTATTTCTCAGTGGGGACATGATTTTCGTTTAGATTATCTACAGCTAGGAGATATATGGAAGGAACTTGGCAGTCCGCTATGTCTGGCACTAACGGGAACTGCGACTAGGGAAGTAGTGGAAGATATTAAGCGCTACTTATCGCTTCCTGCTGTCAACGAGCACATCTATTCCATGAATCGAAGTAATATTGCGATGAAAGTTGATTTTGTTGCAAGTATTGAAGAAAAAAAAGAGAAGTTACTGATGTACGTTAGTGAACTGCAAGGTCCGGGAATTATCTATTGTTCCAGCCGATCTTGGACAGAAGCATTAACACAGCTTCTAAAGGAAAATGGGATACAGCGAGTGCAGTATTACCACGGAGGAATGGAACCGAATGAAAGAATGCTTGTTCAACAGCAATTTTTAGAAAATCAGCTTGATATCATTTGCTGTACAAGTGCATTTGGAATGGGGGTTAACAAATCGAATGTTCGCTTTGTTATTCATTTTCATACACCTACGCAGCTAGAAGCATATGTACAGGAAATTGGAAGAAGTGGACGCGATCAGCGAAACAGTATTGCGATCTTGCTTTATGCTGAAGGAGACGATGATTTTGCTCATTCTTTACTTGAAATTGAGCTTCCTTCTTCAGATACCATCTTATACTGCTTGTCGTATTTACGAAACCATGATCAGGCCATTCCTTTAAAACAAGTAGAGTCTCACTTTCTTTATACAGTGGGTGTTCAAGAAACACATTGGCGATTTATTCGTTATTATTTGTACAGAGAAAATGTAGTGAAAAATGAACATGTTGAACCCTGGAAAATTCCTGAATCGATGTATGAAACGATTGTTGCAGCTGTAAATAAACGTCTTCGAAACAAATATGACAAGTATCGTGCGATGAAGGGGTTTATTGAGACAAAAGAATGCCGTCGTCACGTGCTGCTTGGCTATTTCGATGAAACGGGAAAATCAGAGCTTGAGAATTGTTGCGATTGCTGCGGTTTGAATTTAGAAAACTATAAAAAAACAAATGGTGAGCAGGAGCAATGGACATTTCAAGGCTGGGAATTAGAATTAGCTCGTTTGCTTCGTCAAGGAGAGATATAATGGCAAAATCACAGCAAGAGCTTATTTCATCCATGACAGATGCAGAGCTAGTTAAAAATTTATATGTAACACAGCTGCTCATCTGCTTCATTGCTTTAGGCATCGGTTTTTTTACATTCGATTCATGGAATTCCTTTTCGCAGTTTTTTCAGCTGGATTGGTCTTCTATTTTATTGTACGGGGGAGGAACAGCTCTCTTGGTAGTAGGAGGAGATATACTTCTAATGAAATGCGTACCTGAGCATTTATACGATGACGGAGGGATCAATGAACGTTTATTTGCTAATCGTTCTGTTCCTCATCTGATCCTTATTTGCCTAATCGTTGCATGTTCAGAAGAAATATTATTTCGAGGGATTATACAAGTTCAGTTTGGCCTCTTTTGGGCGAGTATTGTATTTGCACTCGTTCACATTCGATATTTAAAAAAGTGGTTTCTTTTTATTTCGGTTGTGTTTTTAAGCTTTTTAATAGGGTTACTTTTTTGGTGGACTGAAAATTTGTATGTCACGATTTTTACTCATTTTCTCATTGATTTTTTATTGGGCCTGCAGATACGAAAATCAAAAGGGGAATCTGCACAGCCAGAAGAACTAATGCAGTAAAGGTTAAGGAAACAGCCATTATTTTCAGTGCTACCCACATAATCTTTTATGTTCCCTCATATGTTGTACTAGCATACGAGGGGGGTGGAATGATGGAAAACAAAGTGACAGACTTTGAGAGCGATGAAACACTTCAATATATATTAGCGAGCGTTATTAAAAGAAAAGAGACAGTCAATAAGCTGAAAGCTAAAGAGAAAAAATGGAAGCTTTTGTTTTTAGCCAGTGTAACGGCTGTTATCAGCTACTTTTTTTTCCTATTTCAAAGCGGTTTTTTTACGACGTTTAGCGAATTTTTTTCGTTTTTGTTAGGCAACATGGGACATTTGATGTTTCTATTGCTTACCGTCTCACTTTACTTTTATACTGTACAGCTGCAGAAAAAAAGCGAGAAAGCAGAAAAGACTTTCCAAGATTTGCGCTGTGAGATTATTAAAAGAAGCAAAGAGCTATGGGCGACGCCTGAAACATGGGAGCACCGAAAAGAAACGTTCCGCTGGATGCAGTCAACCTATGGAATTAATTTATATCATGAAAACAAATAGAATCGCATGAAAAAGCCTCTTTTTACATAGAAGTTTAGTGAAGGGGGTTTTTTTGTGAGGGATTGGTTTAACTTGCTGGCTGCGTGGTTATGCAGTTATTATATCAGCAGTTTAACGGCTGTAGGCTCAAAAGCTTCGTTAACCTATTTACTTATTCAAATGATTTTACATCCGTTAGATGTGTTTAGTATTATAATCTTGTTTTTCACGGCTCTTTTTTGTCTGTCAGCGGCAGTTCGTAAAGTGTTTCTGCAAAGTCGGTTGCTTCTAAAAGGCTATAAGGTAAATTGGCATGAATACCTTGTTTCATGTCTATGTGTGATAGGAATTTTATGGTTAAGTGCAATTGCGCTTTATCAAGTAGTAGGTTTGTTAACAATTGCGATAATTTATGCCCTTTCTTCTTTAACAGAAACACATCGGGTATAAAATGAAAAGAAGGAGAATATATGGTTATTCTTTTAATGGTTTTAGCGTTAGGCATAGGCTTGCTGATTTTTATGTTTTCAGAAGCTCATCGTACATATGTGGAAGAAAGAACGATTCATTTATCAAGATTTCCTGAAAATCAGCAGCCTTTGCGCCTGTTTTTTATATCGGATATACATAAGCGAACAGTTTCGTCGAAGCTGTTGGAAAAAATACCGGGCGAAGTAGATTTTGTGATCATAGGCGGTGATTTACTAGAAGGAGGAGTCCCTTTATTGCGGGCTCGTCAAAATATTCAACAGCTTAAAACGCTAGGACCCGTCTATTTTGTGTGGGGAAATAATGATTACGAAGTAGATCAATTGCAATTGAAGCAGATGCTTAAAGATGAAGGAGTTATTGCCCTTAAAAATGAGCATGTCTTTGCCGTTTCTAAAGATGGTACTACATGCCACTTTGCAGGGGTAGATGATTTATCAGAAGGTCAGATGAATCTAAAGAGAGCTGTTTCTTCCATTGAACCTGAGCAGCTTACCATTCTTCTAAGCCATAATCCTGATGTTATCTATTATGTAGATGAAGAATTAAAAGTAGATTTAATTTTGAGCGGGCATACACACGGGGGACAGATACGCTTATTTAATTTGGGTATGTATGAATTAGGAGGGCTGAAAGAAAAAAGAAAGATTCCTCTTTTTGTGAGTAACGGATATGGTACAACCTCTTTGCCTCTCCGTTTACAAGCTAGAGCTCAAACGCATTATATCACTTTAAAAAGGAAAGAATAGCCTTGAACAAACTCTTTACATAGCATATACAAATTTTACACACAGGATAACTTATCCTATAATTCAATTAATAGATACAGTTCACGAAGAGTAGTTGGAGGTTACGTATGGCTCACGAAGGGAAGTATAATATTAAAGCCATCTCAAATATGGTCGGAATCCAGCCGGGAACTTTGCGTGCATGGGAACGACGCTATCAAATTTTAAATCCTGTCCGCAATGAATCCGGGCATCGGTTATATACAGAAGAAGACTTGCGGAAATTAAAATGGCTCACGGAAAAAGTGAGCGGAGGTTTTACCATCAGTCAAGCGGTTTCGTTATTAGAAACGGAAAGCAGTACAGTAGGAACCTTTGAAGAAGAAGGAGAAGTAGATTCCCCTCAAAAAATTAGGGATGAGCTGTTAACGATGCTTTTATCTTTTGAAGAAGGAAAAGCACAGGATTTAATTAATCATGCTTTTAGCCTGTATTCGGTAGAAAAAGTGGTTATTGATATTTTGGGTTCTCTACTCGTGACGGTTGGAGATATGTGGGAAAAAGGGCAAATTACAAGTGCTCATGAGCATTATACGACCCAAGTATTAAAAACGCGTATCAGCATGATTTTTTATTCGCTGCCTTCAAATGGCTTATTGCCTAAAGCGATTGCTGTATGCGGACCTAATGAGACACATGAAGTGGGACTCCTAGTCTTCACGCTATTTTTACGCCGTAAAGGGTTTGAGGTTATTTATTTAGGAAGCAGCATTGAAGATAAAGATGTTGAGTTAATTGTTAAAGAAGTAGACCCAACGTTTTTATTTATGTCATGCACAATGATGGAAAATGCCGAGAAAACACTAAATTTGACGAACCAAATGATAAAGAAATTCCCGCATCTCAAAGTAGGATTAGGCGGTTATGTGTTTGATGGTTTAGATAGCAAAAGAAAAGACGAGGCTCAGCCGTTTATTTTAGGAAATACGAAAGAAGAGTGGAACAGCTGGCTAACAAAAAAATTAGCAGAAATTGATTGAGAATAGCTTGTCTTTCCTATCATAAACCTGTAAACTCGTAAGTAAACATCACGAACCGTTTTCCAAAAAATACATATACTGCATTATCGAACCATGTGGTTATGAGTGCAAGCGGGGAGGGACGCTAATGAGGCTTGAACGATTAAACTATAATAAGCTAAAAGTTTTTTTGACCTACGATGATTTAAAAGAAAGAGGGTTAACAAAAGAAGATCTATGGACAGATACATTCAAAGTAAAACAGCTTTTTCGTGAGATGATAGAGCAAGCTTCTCAAGAACTGAACTTTGAACCTACAAATTCTCTTTCGGTAGAAGTTTTTTCACTTCAAGCACAGGGAATGGTTGTATTTGTGACGAAGCAGTATGAAGAAGAAACCAGCTACGGTGAGTTCGATGAAGACGAGTTCGAGGACTTCATTGAAATGCAGGTCATGCTAGATGAAAGCGAAGACATGTTTTTTGAGTTTGATTCATTTGAAGATGTCATTCAGCTGACCAAACGCATGTCAAACTTTTACGATACGGATAGCGTGCTCTATTCATTTGAAAAACGTTTTTACGTGCTGTTGGATTATCACATGCTGTCACCGGCTGAAGTTGGGAATATGATTGCGGTTTTGGCGGAGTATGGAAATCCCTCTACAATTACAAAGCACCGCGTAAATGAATATGGAAAAATGTTAGTAGAAAAGAGAGCTCTGGAGTATATTAACTCTGTCTTTTCTTAACTGTTTAATTGAAATAATTACACCCGTGAAGGATAAAACACTTTTATTAAAATAAGAGTGGCTGCACTTTCAGCTTGTACAAAGTTGTTGAAAGTGCTCTTTATCACCGGGTGTTTTTTATTTTTTTAAGACGATTAAAGCATACTAGAAAAGAGGCAGACTTAAAACATTGTAGCATACCTTGTAAAGTTATTGGAAGCGTTTTCTTGGAAGAACACAAAAAATACTAAAAGTTCGATATTTTCCTTTGCAATGTAAAACTAAGGGTGTATACTATGTCATGAAAGAAGCACCATTCAATTAAAAACGAATAATTTTCGATACATTTTAGGAGGTTTACAGATGGTAGCCGACAAGATGCAAGACAGTAAAAATAGTCAAGAAGAGAAGCATGATGTTTTAAAATCTACACAAACAGTGATACATAAAGCGTTAGAAAAACTAGGCTATCCTGATGAAGTGTATGAACTATTAAAAGAGCCATTACGAATGATGACAGTAAAAATTCCTGTTCGTATGGATGACGGATCAGTTAAGATTTTTACAGGTTACCGAGCGCAGCATAACGATGCAGTTGGTCCTACGAAAGGTGGAATTCGTTTTCACCCAAACGTAACTGAAAAAGAAGTAAAAGCTCTATCTATATGGATGAGTTTAAAATGTGGAATCGTTGACCTTCCTTACGGTGGAGGAAAAGGTGGAATTGTTTGTGATCCTCGAAATATGTCTTTTGGAGAATTAGAGCGTTTAAGCCGCGGATATGTTCGTGCGATTAGCCAAATTGTTGGACCAACAAAGGATATTCCAGCGCCGGATGTGTTTACAAATTCACAAATTATGGCTTGGATGATGGATGAATACAGCCGGATTGATGAATTTAACTCACCGGGCTTTATTACTGGAAAGCCCCTTGTCTTAGGTGGTTCGCACGGACGTGAAACAGCGACTGCAAAAGGAGTAACTATTTGTATTCGTGAGGCAGCGAAAAAACAAGGCATTGAATTACAAGGTGCACGGGTAGTAGTACAAGGGTTTGGAAATGCAGGAAGCTTTTTAGCTAAGTTCATGCACGACGCTGGCGCTAAAATTGTAGGGATATCCGATGCGTACGGAGCGCTGCATGACCCTAACGGTTTAGACATTGATTATTTATTAGATCGACGCGATAGCTTTGGTACAGTAACGAAATTATTCAATAATACAATCAGCAATAAAGAGCTGCTTGAACTTGACTGTGATATCCTAGTTCCAGCTGCGATTGAAAATCAAATTACAGAAGAAAATGCCCATAACATTCAAGCGAGTATTGTAGTAGAAGCAGCAAATGGACCAACAACTCTTGAAGCAACGCGCATCTTGTCAGAGAGAGGAATTTTATTAGTTCCAGACGTTTTGGCAAGTGCCGGCGGTGTAACAGTCTCTTATTTTGAATGGGTGCAAAATAACCAAGGTTATTATTGGACGGAAGAAGAAGTAGAAGAAAAGCTTGAAAAAGTAATGGTTAAATCATTTAATAACATCTACGAAACCTCTACAACTCGAAAAGTCGACATGCGTCTAGCTGCTTATATGATAGGCGTAAGAAAAATGGCGGAAGGCTCTCGTTTCAGAGGCTGGATTTAAAAACAGAACAGCAGAACAATTGCGTAAATAGAAAAAATCTCCTATCATTAATGAGGAGATTTTTTTGTTTTACACTGCGTTAAAATAAAAAAAGGTGCGTTTACAACTGAAGGAGTGACAGGCATGAAGAAAGAAAAAGTAATTATTGTTGGCGGAGGACCATGCGGCCTTTCAGCAGCTATTGAGCTTCAACATACAGGTATTGATGCCCTTGTAATTGAAAAAGGAAATATCGTGAATGCCATTTATAACTATCCGACCCACCAAACGTTTTTTAGTTCGAGTGAAAAACTAGAAATTGGGGATGTCCCTTTTATTACGGAAAATCGTAAGCCTGTGCGCAACCAAGCTCTTGCTTACTACCGAGAAGTGGTGAAGCGCAAGCAAGTTCGAATTCAGCCGTTTGAACGTGTCTTGCAAGTAGACAAACAAGCGGAAAACCAATTTAATGTCACAACATCTAAAGAGACGTATGAAGCGGAGAATGTCATTATAGCTACGGGCTATTACGATCATCCTAATTATATGAATGTTCCTGGTGAAGAGTTATCAAAGGTATTTCATTATTTCAAAGAAGCGCATCCGTACTTTGATAAAGATGTAGTCGTTATAGGCGGAAAAAACTCTAGCGTCGATGCAGCTCTGGAATTGGTGAAGTGTGATGCAAGGGTGACGGTTGTTTATCGTGGCTCAGATTACTCCCCTAGCGTAAAACCTTGGATATTGCCTGAATTTGAGGCGCTGGTTCGAAATGGAACAATTGGGATGCATTTTAATGCTCATGTAACAAAGATAACGGATGAAACGGTAACATATGAGCAGGAAGGGAAAGAATCTACGATTCGTAACGATTTCGTTTTTGCAATGACTGGCTATCATCCTGATCATTCTTTCTTAACAAAAATGGGTGTGGAATTAGATGCTGAAACAGGCCGCCCTTCTTTCAACGAAGAGACGATGGAAACAAACGTGGAAGGAATTTATATCGCTGGTGTGATTGCTGCAGGAAACAATGCTAATGAGATTTTTATCGAAAATGGACGTTTTCATGGGAAATCCATTGCTTCTCATATTATCAATAAAAACAACGCATAGGCTTCTATGCGTTGTTTTACTAATGATTAAATAGCTGCTGCAGCTCATCATGATTCGTTGTTACTTGGAGAGCAACTAACAGTTTAATGCGTGCTTTAGGACCATTTAAGCCATTTGAAAAAATAACGCCCATCTCTTTCAACTGCTTGCCACCGCCTTCATATCCATATACATCTTGAGCAATTCCATTAAAACAGCGAGAAACGAGCACGATGGGTATCTTTCGCTTCAAAAGCAATTGAATGCCTGGAATTGTGAGAGGAGGTAGATTTCCTTGACCGAGGGCTTCAATTACAAGTCCATCAACATTCATTGAAGCCACTGCTTGAAACAAGTGGTCGTCCATTCCTGCATAAGCTTTTAATAAAGTGATTTGTTTATCTATTTGATTAACAGGATAAAATTCATGTTCTGTAGGCATGTGGTGAAAAGATACGCCGCGTTTTGTAATTAATCCTATTGGCCCATACTGGGGACTTTGAAATGTCGCCACGTTGCTTGTGTGGGTTTTGGTCACATTTTCAGCGGTATGAATTTCATCGTTCATCACAACTAAGACACCTTTTCCTTTTGCACCGTCACTAATAGCCACCCGAACCGCAGATATAAAATTATAAGGACCGTCTGAACCAATTTCATTGCTTGATCTCATGGCTCCAGTTAAGACAATTGGAATATCTGTATGCACTGTTAAATCTAAAAAATAAGCGGTTTCTTCCAGCGTATCCGTACCGTGAGTTAACACGACTGCATCAATCTTGCCTTCATTAATTTTATCGCGTATTTTCTTTGAAAGTATAAGCATTTCCTTAGGAGTAATGTGAGGAGAAGGCAGATGAAATGCTTCTTCTACGATTACATTGGCCATACTTGAAACAGATGATGTGGAGCGGTGAAGCGGATTTTGAATATCTGGTGTTACCGATCCAGTTGCCATGTCTTCTTTCATAGAGATTGTGCCGCCGGTGTGAAGAATATAAACAGTTTTCATAGAGAGCTCCTTTCAATTTTTCATATAAGTATGATACATTTTTTGGTATACTTGTTTAAGGTCTTTGTTAGGCTTTGTAAATCGACAGCAAGTTATGTGAGCATTTACATATAAAGATAAGGACATTATAGACGGAGATTTTCATCCTAAAGATAACATGTTACTATTAAAAAAAATAGAGGAGATGAGGCGCTATTTATGTTGGCGATTGTATCTGCAGGCATTGCGCCAGGATTGGCATTGTTAAGTTTTTTTTATTTGAAAGATGAATATGAAACTGAGCCTATTTCAATGGTATTAAAAACATTTATTTTTGGAGCAATGCTTGTTTTGCCAATTATGTTTATTCAATATGTATTTGGTGAAGAACACGTTTTTCAATCACCTTTTCTTCAAGCATTTTTTACGACAAGCTTTTTAGAAGAATTTTTCAAATGGTTCATTTTATATTTCACGATTTATCAGCATGTGGAATTTGATGAGCATTATGATGGAATTGTTTACGGGGCAGCTGTTTCATTAGGTTTTGCTACCGTTGAAAATATTTTATATTTATTTGCAAATGGTTTAGAATCAGCGCTAGGAAGAGCCTTTTTACCCGTATCTAGTCATGCTTTATTCGGCGTCATTATGGGGTATTATTTAGGGAAAGCAAAGTTTTCTGAAGGAAAGGAAAAAACGAAGTGGACGCTGTACTCCGTATTTGCGCCGCTCGTTTTACATGGAACATATGATTATATTTTAAAAACAATGGATCATTGGGTATTTATTATTATTCCATTTATGATTTATTTATGGTGGCTGGCATTAAGAAAAGTAAAAAAGGCCAAACAGCCATCGATTGTCTAGGCTCAGCTTGTAAATCTTTTTTGAGAGATTTACGAGCTGAGTTTTTTTCATTTCGGTAAATTTTGCGCATCTTGTATAAAAAAACAACCTTTACAAAAAATACTCCTATCATCTTATCAGTTACATACGATGTAGGAGGTTTTGTCATGTTATCATTTCGATGTTTTAAAAAGTATGCATGTCTCATATGCATATGTTCATTTATTGCAGCGTCCGTTGTGAGTCCAAAGGCCGCTCACGCGTTTTCAAATCAAGTCATTCAACACGGAGCAGTTGGAGATGACGTTATTGAGCTGCAGTCGAGACTTCAGTATTTAGGTTATTATAATGGGAAAATTGACGGTGTATTTGGATGGAGCACATACTGGGCACTGCGCAATTTTCAATATGAATTTGGCATTAAAAAGATTGACGGTTTAGCAGGCTGGCAAACAAAGATTAAATTAGCCAACGCGACAAAATATCACGAAAACTATGTGAAAAATCAAATTAGAAAAGGGAATAAGTTTACGCACTATGGCGGTCAGCCTCTTGATCAACAGTCTAAAGGAAGCCGTAGTGGGAAAAGCAGCGGGAACAATGGCCAGAAAAAAGCACAAAGCGGATCTTCTCAGGCAAAAAAACCTGCCAGTCAGCCGCAGCGTAATACGTCTAAAGGAAATTCTGAGCAACAGAAAGAAAAAGCACAAAAGCCAACAGCGGTGAATGTACCGAGCGGTTTTTCACAAAATGATATTCAGCTCATGGCAAATGCCGTGCATGGTGAAGCACGGGGTGAACCATATAATGGCCAAGTAGCCGTAGCGGCCGTTATTTTGAACCGAGTTAACAGTCCGTCATTTCCAAATACAGTCGCTGGAGTTATTTTTGAACCGCGTGCATTTACTGCCGTAGCAGATGGGCAAATCTGGCTTGAACCCAATCCAACATCTAAAAAAGCGGTTATGGATGCGATTAACGGATGGGATCCTACTGGGAATGCTATTTATTACTTTAATCCGGATACAGCAACAAGCGCATGGATTTGGTCACGTCCTCAAATTAAGCAAATTGGGAAACACATTTTCTGTCGATAAAGAGAGGTGAAGGAAACATGATTCGAACAATTTTAATTGTATTATTAGCTATTGGTGTTGTAGGTGTAGGGTATTGGGGGTACAGCGAACATCAAGAAAAAGATGCTGTGCTGCTTCAAGCCGAGAATACGTATCAACGAGCATTTCATGATCTGTCATATCAGCTAGATTTATTAAATGATAAAATCGGTGGCACGCTCGCCATGAGTTCGAGAGATCAGCTTTCGCCCGCGCTTGCAGAAGTATGGCGTTTAACTTCTGAAGCTCATAATAATGTAGGACAGCTGCCTTTATCGCTTTTACCGTTCAATAAAACAGAAGAGTTTCTTTCAGATGTTGGTGACTTTACGTATAAAGTGGCGGTAAGGGATTTAAGCAAATCCCCCCTAACAGATAAAGAGTATAAAACGTTAAATTCGCTTTATGATCAGTCAGGCGAAATTCAAAATGAAATGCGCCAAGTACAGCATCTAGTCATTGATAATAACTTGCGCTGGATGGATGTTGAGCTAGCCTTAGCTACAAAAGAAAAGCAAGGGGACAATACGATTATTGACGGATTAAAAACCGTTGAAAAAAGTATGGATTCTTTTGCCGAAACAGATTTAGGCGTTATGAATGCAACGAATGAGCAGGAAAAAAATGCTTTTCATCAATTAAAAGGCAGAGAAGTTAGTGAAGATGTTGCAAAACAAGTGGCGCGTTCGTTTTTGAATTTAAAAGGAAATGAACAAATTCATATTGTAAAGAGCGGAAAAGATGCCGATTATGAGGTGTACAGCTTAACCATTACAGATCCAAAGACTAAACAAGAGACGTATATGGATATTACACAAAAAGGTGGATATCCGCTTTGGGTGCTCGAAGATCGAGATATTAAAAAACAAAATATTAGTTTAAACGATGCTATGAACAAAGCGACTAAGTTTTTAAAAGATCATCGTTTTGAAAGCCTAGTAATGGCTGAAAGCGCTCAATATGATAACATGGGAGTTTTTACATTCGTAGAGCAAACGGAAAGTGGAGTTCGGATTTATCCGGATTCAGTTAAAATGAAAATGTCTTTAGAAGATGGATCTGTGATTGGTTTCTCAGCTAAAGACTTCTTATTAAAACATCGTACAAGAGATATTCCAAAACCTAAAATTTCGAAAGAACAGGCAAAAACCAAGCTGAACTCGAATGTAAAAGTGATGGAAGACCGCTTGGCAATCATTACGAATGATTTAAACGAAGAAGTGCTATGCTATGAGTTTTTAGGGACAATAAAAAATGATACGTATCGTATTTTCATCAATGCTGATACGGGTTTTGAAGAAAAAGTTGAAAAACTGCAAAACTCAGAACCTTTATATAATGAAGTGTAAAGTTGATAAAAACCGGTGTCTATAGACACCGTTTTTTGTGTTTTGTGATATTTTATTGAGTCTAAATGACTAATTTATATTTACAAAATAAATATATTTGACTATGTTTAAATAAAGGGAAAAAGTGTATATAGTGGAACTGAAGGAGAGAGAAGATGATAAAAGCGGGAATGAGGTTGACGTTAGAGAGCGGGCACAGAGAGTCTATATTACAACAAACATATCGATGTAAAGTAGTTGAGTTTACGGAAGACGTGATTTATATTAGCTATCCGCTAAATGAAGAAACGCAGCGAAGTGCTTTTTTACTAAAAGGTACAAAATTGCTTGCTACGTTTATTGGATATGATCAAAATGTATATACCTTTCCAACTGAAGTAACAGGGCGTGAAATAAAAGGCATGCCTGTTGTGAAGCTCTTTTACCCGGGCGATAAAAAGTTGAAATCTATCCAAAGAAGAAATTTTTTCCGTGTGCCGCTTACAGTGAAGGCGGTGATAGAAAGTGAACAAGAACAGCAGGACGTAATGGAAATCATGACTAAAAACATCAGTGCAGGTGGAATAGCCGGCTCCTTCCATCACTCGCTGCTTTTTAATGAAAAAGATTCGGTTGTTGTACGATTAAGTCTTCCTAATCGTGAGGGAGCTTTGCAGCATCTTGAATTAAAAGGGGAAGTTGTACGAATTACCGCCCCGACTTCTTGTAAAGTAGGTCAGCTATCTATTAAATTTATGGATATGGAAAAACAAACGAAGGAAATGATGATTCGTTATACCTTAAAGCGTCAGCTTGACCTAAGAAGAAAAGGTCTTCTTTAGCGTATAAAAAAAACTTCTCTTTCCTAAACTGTAAGCAAAGATATTACTTCTTACAAAAGGAGAAAAAAGGTGAATCGAATAGAACGAATTTTAATTAAATTAGTGGTTATTCAATTTGTGTTTTTAATAATTGCCCAATGTATTTTATTATCTAGCAGTCACAGTACATATTTCTCAAAGGTTATTCAGTATGAGGGAGTGAGCAAAAATAATTTTAATAAAATTATTGAAACATTCGACCAGTAGTCGGACGTATGGTAGAATAACTAGGAAAGAAGCATGCAGTGAACACCAGGCAGGAGAAGACCCCCTGCTCTTTTTTTCGTTTATAAACGTTTCATATAAAATGGCTCATTGTATAAAAGATGAAAGTGGTTTGTTCCTGTTTTGAAATTAAGGGAGGCACTTATGGAAAAACAAATTTCAATCGCAATTGACGGTCCTGCAGCTGCTGGGAAAAGTACAGTGGCAAAGATTATAGCAGAAACCTTATCATATATTTATGTTGATACAGGAGCGATGTATCGTGCTCTAACGTATCAAGCGCAGAAAAACCAGGTAGATTTGCAAAATGAAGCAGAGCTATTGCATTTGCTTAACGAAACAGTAATCGATTTAAAACCGTCTGAATCTGGACAGGTAGTCATCTTAAATGGACAGAATGTTACAAGTGAAATTCGTTCCGCAGAAGTAACTAACTCTGTATCCATCGTAGCAAAACATCGTGCAGTTCGCAAAGAGATGGTAGTGAGACAGCAGGGCCTTGCTAAAGATGGAGGCGTTGTAATGGATGGACGTGATATCGGTACACACGTGCTTCCTCACGCAGAAGTTAAAATCTTTTTATTAGCGTCTGTGGATGAAAGAGCACAGCGACGCCATGACGAAAACATAAAAAAAGGTTTTGAATCAAATTTAGAGCGTTTAAAAGAAGAAATTGCCCGCAGAGACAAGTTGGATTCTGAGCGCGAAGTAGCACCTCTTAAAAAAGCTGAAGATGCAATTGAAATCGATACAACTTCTTTATCGATTGAAGGAGTTGTAGAAAAAATACTTTCTATTACAAAAGAAAGGATTGGATGATTTTGAGCTTTTATATGTTTGCACGTGCCATTGTAAAAGGCATTTTAACACCAGTTTATCGTTATGAAGTAATCGGTGCAGAAAATATCCCTTCAGAAGGCGGAGTTTTGCTTTGTTCAAATCATATTGACAACTTAGATCCGCCTACTGTAGGTGTGACATGTCCAAGGCCTATTTCGTTTATGGCAAAAGCAGAGCTGTTTAAAGCACCTTTTCTGAAGACTGTTCTGCCAAAGTTAGAAACATTTCCTGTAAAGCGCGGGATGGCAGATCGCGAAGCTTTGCGGCAAGGGTTAAAGATTTTAAAAGAAGGGAAAGTACTTGGATTATTTCCCGAAGGAACAAGAAGTAAAGATGGGAAATTAGGAAAAGGGATGGCTGGAGTAGGCTTTTTTGCTTTGCGTTCAAAAGCAGCTGTTGTGCCTTGCGCTGTTATTGGTCCATATAAGCGTTTTGCAAGGTTAAAAGTAGTGTACGGACCGCCAATTCAGATGGATGAGCTTCGCGAACGAAAAGCATCAGCTGACGAAGTAACCGAAGTTATTATGAAAAGCATTGGTGAATTAATTGAAAAATATCAATAGTTTGTAACCTTATGACTTGACAAAAGATTCTATTTATTAGAAGTTAGTAACAAAGAGAGTTTTTTCTATACAGAGCTATATACAATAATGATGAGCTAAAAGAGTGAAGAACTCTTACAAGGGAATACATATTGTAGATGGATATTGGAGGAGGAAAAGACGATGACAGAAGATATGAATCAAGTAGAGGTAACGTCATTAGAAGTAGGGGAAACAGTAAAAGGTACTATTACAAAAGTAGAAGAAAAGCAAGTGTATGTAGATGTACCTAACAGCAAACTAGACGGTATTATTCCAATTAGTGAATTAGCGAGCTTACATATTGAAAAAGCAGGCGATGTAATCCAAGAAGGTGCCGAAGTCGAAGCGAAAGTAATTAAAGTGGAAGACGATTTGCTTGTGCTATCTAAACGGGCTGTAGATGCTGAAAAAGCATGGGATGGTTTAGAAGCAAAACTTTCTTCAGGTGAAGTGTTTGAAGCGGTAGTCAAGGAAATTGTCAAAGGCGGATTAGTAGTAGATATTGGTGTAAGAGGGTTCATTCCAGCTTCTCTTGTTGAAACTCATTTCGTTGATGATTTTGCAGAGTATCAAGATCAAACTCTTACAGTCAAAGTAGTAGAATTAGATAAAGAAAAAAACCGCGTGATCCTTTCGCATCGTGCAGTTGTAGAAGAAGAGCTTGTACAACAAAAAGAAAATGTTCTTGAGTCATTAAAAGAAGGTCAGGTTTTAGAAGGAACCGTTCAGCGCTTAACAGACTTTGGAGCATTTGTAGATGTAGGCGGAGTAGATGGGTTAGTGCACATTTCTCAGCTTTCACATACGCGTGTAGAAAAACCTTCAGACGTAGTAGCTGAGGGAGATACTGTGAAAGTCAAAGTATTGTCTGTTGACAAATCAACGGGGCGTGTTTCATTATCTATTAAAGATACGTTAGAAGGTCCATGGTCCAACATTTCTACGAAGCTTCGCCAAGGTGATGTAGTAGATGGAACCGTTAGAAGACTTGTATCTTTTGGAGCTTTTGTGGAAGTTCTACCTGGAGTAGAAGGGCTTGTACACATTTCTCAAATTTCCCATAAGCATATCGGGACACCGCATGAAGTACTTTCTGAAGGTGAAAAAGTGACGGTAAAAGTACTTGATGTGAATGAACAAGAACGACGCGTTTCGTTGAGCATTCGTGATCTTGAGGAAGAAGAACAAGAAGATTATGGTGACTATGAATTACAAGAAGAGTCCAAAGGTTTCCAATTAGGTGATATGATTGGGGATCAATTAAAAAAATTAAGATAAGTAATGGTGATGATTTGTGAGCAGAGCAAAACGTAAAATTGATCACATTCATCATGCGATTCAAACGGGACAGCATAGGCTGCACGGGCTAGATGATATTCGCTTCGTTCATAATAGCTTACCAAATACAGGCGTGCACGATGTTCATATTGATACAAAAATTGGCGAACTTTTGTTAAGTTCGCCAATTTTTATAAATGCTATGACGGGTGGAGGCGGACAAGAAACGGAACGGATTAACCGTTCGTTTGCTCAAATTGCTCATCATGGTGAATTAGCAATGGCCGTTGGATCGCAGATGGCTGCGATTAAAGATGAAAAGGAAGAACAATCATACAGAGTAGTGCGTCAAGAAAACCCTAACGGAATTATTTTTGCCAACCTAGGCAGTGAAGCTACAGTGGAACAAGCTAAAAAAGCGGTTGATATGCTTGAAGCAAATGGACTTCAAATTCATTTAAATGTTATACAAGAACTGGTTATGCCCGAGGGAGATCGTGATTTTACCGATGCATTACGTCGTATTGAACGCATTGTAAGGGAAGTAACCGTTCCTGTAATTGTCAAAGAAGTAGGTTTTGGGATGAGCGCTCAAGCAGTGCAAAAACTTAAAGATGTTGGTGTTGAAATCGTTGATATTGGTGGGTACGGCGGTACCAATTTTTCGAAAATCGAAAATGAAAGACGAGCAAAACATTTTCACTTCTTTAATGATTGGGGAATTTCCACAGCAGCTTCTTTAGCGGAAGTATCTCAGCACGTAGAAGGTATGTCCATTATTGGTTCAGGAGGTATTCAAACCTCTATGGATATTGCTAAGTCTATTGCGTTAGGAGCTTCTGCAACGGGAATGGCAGGATATTTTCTATCCATTTTAATGAAGTCTGGTTTAGAAGCAGTCGTAGAAGAGATAGCCAAGCTGCATGAGGAGTTAACGTTTATCATGGCTGCGCTAGGAGCAACTTCTATTGCTAAGCTTCAGCAAATGCCTCTAGTTATTACAGGGGACACCCATAGCTGGCTGACTCAGCGAAATGTTTCCATAGATACATTTAATAACAGATGATAAAAAAGCATGCAGTTAACTGCATGCTTTTTTATTTCTTTAAAAGATGAATGATCGCGTTTTCATTTAAAAAAACAAAAAATGTTGGCAGAAGAAGTGACAAAAAGCATGAAATCCCAAACGTTAGCCACTTATAATAAGTTAAATAAACAGAAAAATCAGAAAAAAGAGGTGACATAATGAAAAAGGGACATCCTATATTTACAATTTTTCTTTTCTTTTTAGGCTGGGTTTTCATGTATGCAGATCGTAATATTTTATCTCCAGTTATGGGAGATATCGGTGCACAGTGGGATCTTAATAAAGCTGAACTTGGGCTAATGTCTACCGTATTTTTTGCAGCGTATGCAGCTATGCAAATTCCAACGGGTTTTTTGGCAGATCGATTTGGGCGCGTTAAGATCTTAGTGGCTGGATACATTTTGTTTGGAGTTGCCACATTTTTCACAGGACTTACGACTACTTTCGGTATGTTCTTACTCATGCGGGCGCTGACAGGACTTGGAGAAGGAACGTATTATGGCTCACAATACGGAATTTCTTCAAGCATCACGTCCGAACGATACCGAGGTCTAGTGTCTGCGCTCATCAATAGTGGAATGGCTTTTGGTATATCACTTGGTTTTATCGGTTCTACATACATTACATATACGTTAGAAAAAAACTGGCAGTTTACTTTTTACTTATTTGCTATTCCGACTATAGTAATAGCTATTTTAATAGCTTTCTTTGTAAAAGATAAGCAAAGGGATCAAGAAAAAAATTCGCCAAATAAAGAAACAAAGCAGTCGCTAAAAGTATTATTTACAAGAAATCATATTTTCGTATACATTTTAATCTTCTGCTCTCTTTACGGATTTTTTGGGATGCTGACGTGGCTTCCGTATTACTTGCAGCACTCGCGAGGCTTAGAAGGGTCTCAAACAGGCATTATAGCATCTTTAGTACCGTGGGCGTCTATTCCAGGAGCAATCTTCTTTGGATATATATCTGATCGAATTGCAAATAAAAAAGCATTAATTGTGAGTTTGTCAGTAGCGGGCGCTTTATGTCAATTTTTTATTCCCTATACAGAGAGTTATTCTTGGCTATTAATCGGCTTAATTGTGTACGGTCTGATAGGGAAATTAGCATTAGATCCGATTTTGATTTCGTATATGGCGGATATTACTCCATCGTCCATGTACTCTAAAGTGTACGGTTTTTTCAACTTCAGCGGTATGCTGTCATCGATCTTTGCACCTTACATTACCGGATATTTTGCAGATAAACTTGGAAGTATGGAATTCGGATTTTATTTGTCAGGAGCACTATTGTTAGTGGGAGGAGTTCTCTTTTTGTTTACAGGAAAGAAAGAACGTTCCTATTCTATTTCACATCCAGTTTTAAAATAAAAAAATGCGCTGACTTAGTCAGCGCATTTTTTTATTTATGATCATTTAACTCGCGCGCTTCTTCAGGACTTTGCAAGCTTGTCGCTCCCGGGTAGTGAAGTCCTTGATCACGGTCAGATTCAACTCGTTTTGATTCCTTTAATTTTTTCTCTTGACGATCTTTTCCCATTTTATATTCCCTCCTTTTTTCTGATAGGTTGTCCAAAATAAGGGGGTCTATTCTAAAACTCCGATTAAGTTTTCCAAAATTGATACATACTGATGACAGGTAGAGGAGGTGCCATATTCAGTGGACGGAATTTTCTTTTATTGGCTTTCGTGGATGGGATGGATTGTTGCGACTTTTCTTATGCCCAAAACACCTAGGCGTTGGAAGGTAGCAGCCATTATATTAATCAGTATACTCCTAAGCGGAATGAACATGCATACGGCTCAGTTTTCATGTAGCTACACCGCTTTGTTTTTAGTGGGGGTAGCGTGTATTTATGCTTCAGGCTACAGCAGGTTTCAGCAGTTATATTATGTTATGGTATGCGGCATTATAATAATTGCCTATGCTGGTTTTTGTTTACTTGAGCTCTATGATCCTGTGTGGATTTTTATTGATCGTAAGTGGATTTTGACTGGACTTATCTTATATATTTGCTTTATGGTGATTAAAGATGCTGAAAAAAGATTCGCAGCGATCATTTTAGGTGTAGTTGGAGGAGATTTTTTATACGCAGTTGTCATTCGAGATATTGCATCTTATGAAGTAGGGTCTCTTCGGACACTCGACGTTTTAGCAACAGCAGTAGGATCTATGTTTATTTGGGAGATGCTGGTTTATTTCTCTGCTTATTTAGATTTGTACGTGCTGAAGTCTCACAGGCAAAAGCAAAGTACTTACAAATAGAAGAAGAGATTTCGTAAAATTATATTGTTGTTACCGGTGATTTTTGATAAAATTGTTTGATTGAAAGAGTAATGCTTATTCAGCGGATAGGCAGTTAATCAGCTTGGTGTAAAATAGAGCTGATAAAAAGCCTGCTTTATCGCTTATGATCGATTAGTAGAGGTCATGCCACGCTGCATGGCCTCAATTTTTGAAAAACGAATGATCTTATTTATTTGTACATGTAGATAAATACCTTTAGTCGATTAAAGACTGGTTGCCTATACATAAAAAAGATCAAGGAAAGGGAAGAATCGTATGCCAAAACCAATTATTGCGATTGTTGGTCGTCCCAACGTAGGAAAATCAACAATTTTCAACCGAATTGTAGGAGAGCGAGTATCTATTGTAGAAGATATTCCGGGTGTAACTCGTGATCGTATCTATAGTTCAGGTGAGTGGCTGAATTTGGACTTTAACATTATTGATACTGGCGGTATTGATATTGGAGATGAACCATTTTTAGAACAGATCAAACAGCAGGCAGAAATTGCAATTGATGAAGCGGACGTAATCATTTTTCTAGTGAATGGACGCGATGGAATTACTGCGGCTGATGAAGAAGTGGCGAAAATTTTATATAAATCCAAAAAGCCCGTTGTCCTAGCTGTTAATAAAGTAGATAATCCTGAAATGAGAGAATTAATCTATGATTTCTACGCACTAGGATATGGAGAACCGTTCCCAATCTCAGGAACGCATGGTTTAGGTTTAGGTGACCTGCTAGACGAGGCAGCTAAGCACTTTCCAAAAGAAAAAGACGAAGATTACGGAGAAGAAGTCATTAAATTTTCATTGATTGGTCGTCCTAACGTAGGAAAATCTTCATTAGTTAATGCTCTTCTAGGTGAAGATCGTGTTATTGTCAGTGATCTTGCCGGCACGACACGCGATGCCATTGATACAAAGTTTACAAAAGAAGATCAAGAATATGTTGTTATTGATACAGCTGGAATGAGAAAACGTGGAAAAGTGTACGAGAGTACGGAAAAATACAGCGTACTGCGCGCATTAAAGGCAATTGAACGCTCAGATGTTGTCTTAATTGTATTAAATGCTGAAGAAGGTATTATTGAACAAGATAAGAAAATTGCTGGTTATGCACAAGAAGCTGGAAAAGCTGTTGTCATCGTTGTGAACAAATGGGATACAGTAGAAAAAGATGAGAAAACAATGAAAAAATTTGAAGAAAATATACGTGAGCATTTTCAGTTCTTAACATATGCTCCAATTGTATTCCTTTCAGCTAAAACGAAAAAACGTACGCATACGCTATTGCCAATGATTGATCTTGCAAGCGAAAGCCATGCGGTGCGTGTAGAAACAAGCATCTTAAACGATGTGATTATGGATGCAGTAGCAATGAACCCTACGCCTACTCACAACGGCAACCGCTTAAAAATCTATTACACAACTCAAGTAGCGATCAAGCCGCCAACTTTTGTTGTGTTTGTAAATGATCCTGAGCTAATGCATTTTTCATATAAGCGTTTCTTAGAAAATAAGCTTCGTGAAGCTTTTGGATTCGAAGGAACTCCAATTAAAATTATTGCAAGACCAAGAAAATAACAGAGGATGTGATCGGCGTGGAAAGAATAGCTGTACTAGGAGCAGGAAGCTGGGGAACTGCATTAGCTTTCGTATTGGCGGAAAATGGACACGATGTTCGCATTTGGGGACATAGACAACAAGTCATTGATCAAATTAACGAGACGCATCAGAATGAAAAATATTTGCCTGGTGTAGAGCTTCCTCATCAGATTAAAGGTTTTACGTCATTAGAAAAGGCAATAGAAGGTGTTGAAACCCTTATTTTAGCTGTTCCAACGAAGGCCATTCGTGAAGTGTTGCAGCAGCTAAAATCCCTTACCGATGAACTGTTTACAATTGTTCATGTAAGTAAAGGAATTGAACCGGATTCTCTTTTACGTATATCTCAAATGATTCAAGAAGAAATTGATACAAAAGACATCGTTGTCTTATCAGGTCCGAGTCATGCTGAAGAAGTAAGTAGAAGGCAGCCGACAACCGTGACGTCAGCTTCAACAAATATACAAGCAGCAGAAAAAGTGCAGGATTTATTTAATAATCAGCAGTACTTCCGTGTTTATACAAATCCTGACGTGATTGGTGTGGAAATTGGGGGAGCGTTAAAAAATATTATTGCTCTTGCTGCTGGTATCACGGATGGACTTGGATATGGTGACAATGCGAAGGCTGCTCTTATGACTCGTGGCTTAGCTGAAATCGCTCGCTTAGGTACTGTGCTTGGTGCCAATCCTCTGACGTTTTCAGGTTTGACCGGGATTGGAGACTTAATTGTAACGTGTACAAGCGTTCATTCTCGAAATTGGCGCGCTGGTAATCTTCTTGGAAAAGGCAAAAATTTAGACGAAGTATTAGAAAATATGGGAATGGTTGTAGAAGGTGTACGCACGACGAAAGCAGCTTACCAGCTATCTCAAAAATATGACGTGAAAATGCCGATTGCTGATGCTTTATATAATGTACTGTTTAATGATGTGAAGGCAAAAGATGCAGTAGACGCCCTTATGTCTCGTACTAAAACACATGAAATGGAAGATTTAGCGAATGTTTTAGGAGAAAAATTAAATTAAGTGCAAAGAAATATGAAAAAATAGGCAATTGGTGATACCCAAAATCATTTACTTGCATAAAATAACGTGTAAATAAAGATGAGTAGAACTGTTAGTATGGGAATATTTAGTTATGATCGAAGCGAAGAGCCCCCTTCGCTTCGATTTTTTTTATGTGAAAAAGCAGGAATTTGTCAATTTAATAGGAAAGTAATTACTATAGAGCTTGAGTTACTGGAAGGTAAATAAATAGTGAATTTAGAAAGTTCTATCAATATTCATCTTAACTATAAGTCCTTATGTTATAATAACGGTGAAAAAAGGAGTGGATGCAATTTGTCGCCAGGTTTGTTAAAGATGTGGATTTCATTGGGTTCCATTGTATTTATGTTCATTTCGGTATTTTCTATTTACTTTAGTCGTTATAAAATTACAAACCGCATTGGTAAAATTGTACTCGCTTTCATTGCCTATTCGCTTATGATTGTAGCAGGTCTTATTATGGTAATTGTTGTATTGAGCGGGCCGACAGATGCTTAATGTACATATGGTAGGGTGAGGAAAATGAAAAAATTCATGCTAACGTCTATTGTTGGGTTAACCATTTTTGTATTATCCGGTTGTTTGTACCCGGCGGAAAGAATGTCTCAAAATCAAGTTCCTTATAAAGATCAAGTTGCTTCCGTGCAAACGGCGGTTGATCAATTTAAACAAGAAAGCGGAGGCTTATTGCCAATAAAAACGAAAGATATGGACACGCCGATTTATCAAAAATATCCAATTGACTTTACGAAAATAGTTCCTAGATACATGCAAGACGCACCTGGGAATTCGTATGAAAGCGGAGGGATATTTGCGTACGTACTTGTGGATGCAGAAACAAACCCCACGGTTAAATTATTAGACTTACGGATGGCGGATACGATTCAAGATGTTAACGTACATTTGAATATATACCGTCAAAATCATAAAGGGTACGTACCGTTTAAAGACGTCATCGCTCCCGGCGTATTCTCTATTAATTATAAAAAATTGAATATGAAAGAGCCTCCTGTCGTTACTAGCCCATATACAGGGAATAGTCTTTCTTTAATTGTTAATGGACAGGGAGATGTATTTGTAGATTATCGTCCTGATTTGTATGATGCCATTCAAAAGCATAAAAGCTCCTACAAACCTGGTGAAGATATACGAAAGCTCCTTGTGGAAAACAGTGATTTTGTACCTGCTTACTCTCTTCCTTATACAGTCAACGATAAGAATGAACCAATATTTTTAAAAAAATAAGTCATGAACCCCTTCTCCTTGAATAATATTCAGAGAGAAGGGGTTTTCTCTTTCTTGTACACCAATAATGATAATCAGAATGACTAAGTCAGCATGTGCATGAAAAAAATCATAAATTTTTCTATCAAAAGTCATATTTTAATAGGACAACGTCATAACTATATAGTGTCCTAATTTACTCTCGCAATGGATGTCATATTCCATGAACTCATAGATCGGAGGGGATCTTTTGGAAAAGGTGGATGTATTTAAAGATATCGCTGAACGTACAGGAGGCGATATATATTTAGGTGTGGTGGGAGCAGTTCGAACAGGGAAATCTACATTTATTAAAAAATTTATGGAGCTGGTGGTCCTGCCTCACATCGAGAACGAGGCAGAAAGAGCTCGCACACAAGATGAACTACCACAAAGTGCAGCTGGGAAAACGATTATGACAACTGAGCCGAAATTCGTACCGAATCAAGCAGTTAATGTTTTGGTAGATGACGGGCTAGAAGTTAACATACGGTTAGTAGATTGTGTAGGATATACGGTGCCTGGGGCTAAAGGGTACGAAGATGAAAACGGACCTCGAATGATCAATACGCCTTGGTATGAAGAACCAATTCCATTTCACGAAGCGGCTGAAATTGGAACGAGAAAGGTAATTCAAGAACACTCAACGATTGGTGTCGTCATTACAACAGATGGCTCAATTGGAGATATACCTCGTCAAGATTACGTCGAAGCAGAAGAGCGCGTCATTAATGAGTTAAAAGAAGTAGGCAAACCATTTATCATGGTTATTAATACCGTACAGCCATATCATCCTGATACAGAAAAGCTTCGTGCAAAGCTTAATGAAAAATATGATATTCCAGTATTAGCGATGAGTGTGGAAAGCATGCGCGATACTGATGTGATGAACGTATTAAGAGAAGCACTCTACGAGTTCCCTGTATTAGAAGTTAACGTTAATCTACCAAGCTGGGTAATGGTTTTAAAAGATAAACATTGGCTGCGTGAAAGCTATCAAGAAGCCGTTAAAGAAACGGTAAAAGATATTAAGAGGCTGAGAGACGTTGAACGGGTAGTAGAGCAATTTAGCCAGTTTGAGTTCATCGATCAGGCTCGATTAGCCGGAATTGAGATGGGGCAGGGAATTGCCGAAATTGACTTATACGCTCCAGATGACTTATACGACCAGATTTTGAAAGAAATCGTGGGAGTAGAAATTCGCGGAAGAGATCATTTGCTGCAGTTAATGCAAGACTTTGTTCATGCAAAAACCGAGTACGATCAAGTCTCTGATGCCCTTCGTATGGTTAAACAAACGGGTTATGGTGTAGCTGCACCTTCGCTTTCGGATATGAGCCTTGATGAGCCTGAAATTATTCGACAAGGATCGCGTTTTGGAGTTCGTTTAAAAGCAGTGGCACCTTCTATACACATGATTAAAGTGGATGTAGAATCAGAATTTGCGCCGATTATCGGAACGGAGAAGCAAAGCGAAGAATTAGTTCGTTATTTGATGCAAGACTTTGAAGATGATCCGCTTTCAATTTGGAATTCAGATATATTTGGCCGCTCTCTAAGTTCAATCGTAAGAGAAGGGATTCAAGGAAAGCTGTCGCTGATGCCTGAAAATGCGCGATATAAGTTAAAAGAAACGCTAGAACGGATTATTAACGAAGGATCCGGAGGTTTAATCGCGATTATTTTATAAGAATATAACGTTAGGCTCCTCATAAAGGAGCCTCTTCTTTTTGGATAGATCATACAAAACTTTACATATATTGTGATAGATCGCGTGGTTATCCTATTCCTGCGTTATTTTCTGCTTGCTATGCCTTGTTCAATATGTTAATCTTTTAACAGAAATCGATCGATCATACTGTTTTCACTACATACATACGGCAGATGAATGAAAAACATTGAATTATTTAGTTCAATCGTTTATGATTAGGCTTGTCGATACATAGGTTATGTATAATATCCATTTGTTTTGTTAAAGAATGAGATATAACGAATTACTAGATTCCTTTTCTAACAAGGTTTTTAGTTATTATATGATCCGATTTTGGGAGGAGGTGAATGGCATGAACAAGACAGAATTAATTAATGCTGTTGCAGAAGCAAGTGAGCTTTCAAAAAAGGATGCTACAAAAGCAGTTGATGCTGTTTTCGATACAATTTTAGAAGCTTTAAAAGCTGAGGACAAAGTTCAACTTATCGGTTTTGGTAACTTCGAAGTACGTGAACGTGCTGCTCGTAAAGGACGCAATCCACAAACTGGCGAAGAAATCGAAATTCCTGCTAGCAAAGTTCCTGCATTCAAACCAGGTAAAGCTCTTAAAGATGCTGTAAAATAATATCTACATAAAATGGCTTTATTCATAGCCGTTGATGAAGAGCTTTGAAAGGTCGCACATTTGCGACCTTTCTTTTTTGCCTTTGGTATATACATATGCTAGAATTTTTTTCATAAAGTCGTAATGCAACGAATTGGAGGGCAACAACATGTCATCTGTAAATAAACCACAGATCGAACAAGCCGTGAGACTAATTTTAGAAGCAATTGGCGAAGATCCAAACCGTGAAGGATTATTAGATACACCAAAGCGAGTAGCTAAAATGTATGAGGAAGTCTTTTCCGGGTTGAATGAAGATCCAAAAGAGCATTTTAAAACAGTTTTTGGAGAAGACCATGAAGAGCTAGTGCTTGTAAAAGATATTCCTTTTTACTCTATGTGTGAACACCACTTAGTGCCTTTTTACGGAAAAGCTCATGTTGCGTATATTCCAAAAGGCGGACGAGTGACCGGTTTAAGTAAGCTGGCAAGAGCGGTAGAAGCTGTTGCGAAACGTCCTCAGCTTCAGGAGAGAATTACATCTACAGTGGCGGATTCTATTGTAGAAACATTAGAGCCGCACGGGGTCATGGTAGTAGTGGAAGCAGAGCACATGTGTATGACCATGCGAGGCATTAAAAAGCCTGGAGCTATGACAATCACTTCTGCTGTACGCGGAGTGTTAGAACACGATGCAAGTTCTAGAGCTGAAGTTTTATCACTGATTAAATCATAATGTGGATGATGAAGGAGAAGAGAATATGACACAAAAAGGAACGCCGGAGTATATTGTCATTAAAGCGGTCGAAGATGGAGTTAACGTAATTGGCTTAACGCGAGGAGCAGATACGCGATTTCATCATTCAGAAAAACTAGATAAAGGCGAAGTAATGATTGCGCAGTTTACTGAGCATACATCCGCAATTAAAATTCGTGGCAAAGCCGTCATTCAGACTGTTCACGGAGAAATTGAATCCGATACGAAAAAATAAGCAGGGATTTTCCTGCTTTTATTTATATTTAAAATAAATGAATAAGAACAGGAAAAACATGGTGAAACTAAAAGCAATATCTTAAATTACTGTCTAAGGAATCCAGATGGTATGTAGATGAACGGTATTCAAGCGGATGAGCAGCTAAATGATTTAAACCGTGAAAAAGCTTCAAAAGAATTTAAAGGATATTTTATAATGTAATTATGTTATAATTGACACTATCGATTTGGAGTTAAAAGAACTTTAAACAAATAGTGATGGAAAGGGAGACAAGGATGATGAGCGTAAAAACCATCTATGATATTGTGGCCAACATGAAAGAACAGCTTCATGTTGAATTAAGTCATCCATATGTAAAAAAATATATTCATCATCCGCGTATTGATGAAAATAGATTACTGTACATGTGTTCGTTCTTAGATACTCTTTCAATGGAAGAAGAAAAAAAGAACAGCTCTGTGCTATCTGTGATGCTCGTTCAAACCGCACTTGATACCCACGATCTAGTCTCCACTCAAAATGTTAGCGGAAATGAAGGAAAGCTGCATGAGCGGCAGCTGGTAGTTTTGGCCGGAGATTATTACAGCGGCCTGTACTATTACTATTTAGCTCAAAGCAACCAGCTGAATTTAATGAAAGTTATAGCATCTGCTATTAAAGAAATTAATATCGCTAAGATACACATTTATAACAATCGCTCTACTAATCCACACGACGTTATGAATAGTTTTTTAGCAGCAGAATCATCGTTTGTAAGATGCTTATGTGACTATTTTGAACGTGAAGAGTGGAAAGAACTTTTAAAACATGCAGCGTATTTGAACGGGATATTAAAGCAATTAAAGTCATTACAGCATAAAGAGCCTACTCTCTTGCTAAACTATTGCAAACAAATTGGTATGAATCAAGAACAAATAAAAGAATACCTTTATTCGTATACTCAACAGTCTGTAAACATTGTTAGAGGATACTTACGAAGTGAATTTGTGATGAATGAGTTTTTAAGAGAGCACTTAGATGAACTTACATCTAGCTTAGAAGTGCTGAAAAATGTCGTAGGAGAAGGATAGAGATATGCAGCAATCAAAAGAACAGCGTGTCCATGGCGTATTTGAAAAAATATATAAAAATTATGATCAAATGAATTCTGTTATTAGTTTTCAGCGTCATAAGGCATGGCGCAAAGATACGATGAAGCGAATGAATGTTCAAAAAGGAACAAAAGCTTTAGATGTTTGTTGCGGAACTGCGGATTGGACGCTAGCTATGGCGGAAGCAGTTGGAGAAACAGGAGAGGCAGTTGGCCTGGATTTTAGTCAGAATATGCTAAAGATTGGTGAAGAGAAAGTAAAAAACTCACCTTTTTCAAATATTACCTTACTACATGGCAATGCAATGGAACTTCCTTTTGAAGATAATTCATTTGACTATGTAACGATTGGATTCGGACTGCGCAACGTGCCCGATTACCTTCAAGTGTTAAAGGAAATGCAGCGCGTCGTGAAACCTGGCGGAAAAGTGGTTTGCCTTGAAACGTCTCAGCCCACGATGATCGGCTACCGACAAATGTACTTGCTTTATTTTAAGTATATTATGCCTGCGCTTGGAAAGATGGTCGCTAAAAGCTATGATGAATATTCATGGCTTCAAGAGTCAGCTAGGGACTTTCCAGGTCAAAAGCAATTGGCTGATATGTTCCGTGAAGCCGGTTTGACAGATGTTGAAGTGAAATCTTACACAGGTGGAGTAGCAGCGATGCATCTAGGGTACAAACGATAAAAGAGAAAAAGCTTGTCCTACAGGTGCAACAGCCTGTAGGATAAGGAGTAAAGAATGAATATATAATGCAAGGTGAGTCCAATGAAACTAAAAATGATGTACGCTTTTTTGAATACGGATATTACCCTTATTGAGAAAGAACTTGAACAAACTGTTCATACCGATGAAACACTTATCACAGATGCTTCTCTTCACCTTTTACAAGCAGGGGGGAAACGAATTCGCCCTGTATTTGTTTTGTTGGCAGCTAAATTTGGGCATTACAACATCGACCAAATCAAACACGTGGCAGTAGCGCTTGAGCTGATTCATATGGCGTCTCTTGTTCATGATGATGTTATTGATGACGCTGATAAGAGACGCGGAAAACCAACAATTAAGGCAAAATGGGACAATCGTATTGCTATGTATACAGGGGATTACATCTTTGCTCGTGCGCTTGAAGTTATGAGTGAGGTTAAAGATGTGGAAGCACATAAAATTTTATCTAATACGATGGTGGAATTAACGCTCGGTGAAATTGAACAGATTAAGGACAAATACAACCTAAACCAAAACTTACGCGTGTATCTGCGTAGAATTAAACGTAAAACGGCACTGCTAATTGCTGCAAGCTGTCAGTTAGGTGCAATTGCAGCGGGAGCCCCTGAAGATATACATAAACGTTTATTTTGGTTTGGATATTACGTGGGAATGTCATTTCAAATTACCGATGACATTTTAGATTTTATCTCATCAGAAGAACAGCTTGGGAAACCAGTTGGCAGCGACTTACTGCAAGGAAATATTACGCTGCCAGTTTTGTATGCCATTGAAAATGCTGAGTTTCGAGATAAAGTAGAACAGCTTTTCGAGAGGGAATATGAGCAAGAGCTGATCAATGAAATTATTTCTGATATTAAATCTTCTAACGCCATTGAACGTTCATTTGAGATGAGCGATCGTTATCTGCAAAAAGCGATGAGCATTTTAGAAGAACTGCCGCCAAACAAGGCGAAAAAAACGCTGCATCAAATTGCGAAGTACATTGGAAAACGGAAATTTTGATTTATTTACTTTCATAAGTTGTAAACTGCTCGAAACAATGTTAATATCTTCATGAGGTGTGATTGCGCTTTCAAAACTTGTTTACATATCATGAACTTCAGGGGTGGAGAGTAAAATGATACAAAAAACGTTTTTAATGGTCAAACCAGATGGGGTACAAAGAAGCATTATTGGTGAGGTTATTTCTCGCTTTGAGAAAAAAGGTTTTCAATTAGTCGGAGCTAAGCTTATGCATATTTCGCAGGAATTAGCTGAAACACACTACGGTGAACATAAAGAGAAAGCTTTTTTCGGTGAGTTAGTGAAATTTATCACATCAGGTCCAGTTTTTGCTATGGTATGGGAAGGTGAAAACGTGATTTCAGTATCACGTCAAATGGTGGGGAAAACTAACCCTCAAGAAGCGCTTCCTGGAACTATTCGAGGTGATTATGGACTGATTGTCGATAAGAATATTATTCACGGCTCAGATTCACCAGAAAGTGCGGAGCGTGAAATCAGCTTATTCTTTGAAAGTGAAGAGCTGACTTTCTATAAAAAAGACGCAGACGCTTGGATTTACTAATTTAGATAGCGCAAGGAGACGAATGAATTTTCATTCGTCTTTTTTATTGTTTTTATAAATAGGTCCTAGGCTATTGATTGCGAATATCTCTCTACATAAACATTTTCACAATGTATTCCGATATATTAGTAAGAAGATAAGCATATATAAAGGTTTTATTTCTTTATATAGCATCAACGTATAGAAATAAGAAAGGAGAGTCAAAAATGATAGATGAATACGACGCGTTTGTGGAGAAAATAAAAATAAAAACAGGCATTGATTTATCACTATATAAGCAGTCTCAAATGCAACGCCGCCTTACCTCCCTATATGAAAAAAAGGGTTTTTCTAGTTTTTTTGAATATTACCGAGCAATGAACAGTAATAACGAACTGCTTGAGGAGTTTTTAGATCGGATGACGATTAACGTGTCAGAGTTTTATCGCAACTATCAGCGGTGGGATATATTGGAGCAAAAAATTTTACCGACTCTTGTAAAAGGAAAAACAGACCTGAAAGTGTGGAGCGCTGCCTGTTCAACAGGGGAAGAGCCATATACACTAGCGATGGTTTTATCAACATTTTTTCCTCTTTCGCGTATTTCTATATTGGCGACTGATTTGGATGAAAAAGTGATCGAAAAAGCAAAAATAGGCTTTTATGATGAACGTTCACTTCAGGAAATGCCTGTTTCGATGAAAAATAAGTACTTTCAACAAAGAGGAACCGGGTACTTATTAGATGAAAAAATCAAAAAAACAGTTGTTTTTCAGAAACATAACTTACTGTCAGACTCTTTTCCAAAAAACGTTGACTTGATTGTTTGTCGAAATGTGCTTATTTATTTTACAGATGAAGCAAAGCATGCTTTATATGAAAAATTTAGCAGATCTTTAGCACCTGGCGGCATCTTATTTGTAGGTAGCACAGAACAGGTTTTTACTCCGCAAAAGTATGGATTTGAAACGGCTGATACGTTTTTTTACAGAAAAGTAAAGACCATTTAATCGAGACAACCAGAAGCGGTTTCTTAAAAGCTGAGGTGAAACTTTTTGTACATTCTTATGTTATAGTATGGTATAGTCATATTTAAAAATGGAAAAATTCTGACGAATAATACATATTAAGCGGAGGTACGATTATGCGATATTTAACAGCAGGAGAATCACATGGTCCACAATTGACTACTATTTTAGAGGGTGTTCCGGCAGGGCTTCCTTTAACAGCCGAAGACATCAATACAGATTTAGCGCGAAGACAAAAAGGTCATGGTCGCGGAAGACGTATGCAAATTGAAAAAGATCAAGCGGAAATTTTAAGCGGTGTCCGCCACGGCTATACGCTAGGATCTCCTATTACGTTAGCGGTAGAAAATAACGACTGGAAACACTGGACAAAAATTATGGGCATCGAGCCAATTTCTGAAGAAGAGTCAGAAGAAGTAAAGCGTAAAATCTCGAGACCAAGACCAGGGCATGCCGATTTAAACGGCGCTATTAAATATGGTCATCGCGATATGAGAAATGTATTAGAACGTTCTTCAGCTCGCGAAACAACTGTAAGGGTAGCAGCAGGTGCTGTGGCTCGTCAAATTCTTGCTCAGTTCGGGATTTCTGTAGCTGGACATGTATTAGAAATTGGCGGCGTACAGGCAAATCCGCCTCAATACAAAAGCTTAGAGGAACTTCAAGAAGTCACTGAAGCTTCCCCAGTAAGATGTTTTGACTCAGCTGTTGAGAAAGACATGATGCAAGCAATCGATGATGCTAAGAAAAACGGCGACTCTATCGGAGGCGTAGTAGAAGTTATTATTGAAGGCGTGCCAGCAGGAGTAGGCAGCTATGTTCATTACGATCGTAAATTAGATGCGAAGATTGCTGCAGCTGTTATGAGCATTAATGCATTTAAAGGCGTTGAGTTTGGGATTGGCTTTGAAGCGGCTCGCAGACCAGGAAGCGAAGTTCATGACGAAATTCTATGGGATGAAAAGAACGGGTATACCCGTAAAACAAACAACTTAGGCGGCTTTGAAGGCGGCATGACAACAGGTATGCCAATTGTAGTACGCGGTGTAATGAAACCTATTCCAACGCTTTACAAGCCGTTAAAAAGTGTTGATATTGAAACAAAAGAAGCCTTCGAGGCAAGCATCGAACGTTCAGACAGCTGCGCTGTGCCGGCGGCAAGCGTTGTCGCAGAAGCCGTTGTAGCTTGGGAATTGGCTGATGCGCTAATCGAACAGTTTGGACAAGACCGAATTGATTTAATTGCTGAAAATATTGAGAAAATGCGTGCACATGCGAGGGAGTTTTAATGTTGCAAATTGATATTCAAACTTTATCCAAAACATATCCTCTTTATTTAGGAAATGGATTAATTGAAAAGCTGCCTTCTATTATCGAGAGTGTAAAACCTAATCTGTCGTCCGTGTTAATCATCACCGATTCAGCCGTAGATTCATATTATGGAGAAGCGGTTGTAAAAGCGATTGAGACGCAGTTTAAAGTGGCTAAATACGTAGTGCCAAGCGGTGAACATGCAAAGTCATTTCAACATTACTACGATTGTCAGACATTTGCGCTCGAGCAGCAGCTTGATCGAAATGCGCTCGTTATTGCTTTTGGCGGAGGGGTAGTAGGCGATTTAGCTGGATTTGTAGCCGCTACTTATATGAGAGGTGTTTCTTTTATTCAAGTGCCAACGACGCTTCTTGCTCACGATAGTGCTGTAGGCGGTAAAGTAGCCATTAATCATGAGCTTGGGAAAAATATGATTGGTGCTTTTTATCAGCCTGAAGCGGTTGTTTATGATATTGATCTTCTTAAAACGCTTCCCGAAAGAGAATGGCGTTCCGGTTTTGCAGAAGTGATTAAACACGCTTTTATTCACGATGAAGCATTTTATAAATGGCTTCAGCAAAATATACAATCGCTGACTGATTTACAAGATGAAAAATTAATTTATGCTATTCAAAGCGGTATTTTAGTCAAAGCATCTGTTGTAAAAGAAGATGAGACAGAAGCTGGCGTTCGCGCCCATCTGAACTTTGGACATACGCTAGGTCATGCGATCGAAGCAGAGTGCGGCTATGGACAAATCAGCCACGGAGAAGGCGTAGCGATTGGTATGCTGTTTGCTATGAAAGTCAGCAATGTTCTTGGAAAAAGTCAGTTCCCTGTGGACGACATTGCGAAATGGTTTGAAAAATTTGGCTACAAGACGTCTGTCCCAAACCATCTTTCAGCTGAAAAACTGCTCGTAAGAATGAAAGCGGACAAGAAGTCTAAATCAAGCAATGTTCACATGGTACTGCTTGAAGGCATAGGCAAGCCTTTTGTTCAGCAAGTAGAAGATGAAGTGATTCTTAAACTGCTGAATGAAGAGCTTAAAGCTTAGTTTCGTCTAAAGCCAAGTAGATAGTAGTTGACAAATGAATTTGAAACGTACTACAATTGGTAACAAGTTAGTTTAGAGATTTTAGTTATGAGAAAACAATAGACAGTTTAGTTGAGATTAGGGTAGACGAGAATGAGACAGTTGAGCAGAGTTTAGTTGAGTGAATTTTACCATTCGTATACCCAAAGGCCCATTTTTGATGTGTCTTTGGGTTTATTTATTATATCCTCTTTTATATAACCTCATCTATTCTCATTCTCCATGAAATGGAGGATTGAAAGATATGACGAACACGTATACTTCTTTTTTAGAAGACTCTACAGAGTATTTAACCATTCCAATTATAAAAAAAATATTTATCGATAGCATGACACCTGTTGATCTTTTTCAACAAGTAAAAGATGAAGCCGTATATTTGCTTGAAAGTAATGATGAATCATCACCATGGTCCAATTATTCTTTTATTGGCTTAAATCCATTTTTGTATGTCGAGGAAGAAAACGGAACCTATCTAGCAAAAAACAAGCAGCTTCAGCCTATGCTGCAAGGAGACAGCTTTAAAGAGGTATTTTGTAAAATTCAGCAAGAGCTGAAAGTGAAAGTACCAGACCTTGCACTTCCTTTTAAAGGAGGAGCAGTAGGGTTTATCAGCTACGACGCAGTATCGCAAATTGAAAAAGTAAACGTACATGCCCAAAATGATTTGAACATGCCTACTTTTCACTTTATCTATTGTCAAACGATGCTTGCGTACAATCATCAAATAAAAGAGCTTATGGTGATTCATTACATTCAGCTTGATGAGCAAGACAAAGAGCAGCAGAAAAAAGAAAAATACGGTGAAGCTTTAGCAGAGATCAATCGATATGTTGAAAGAATAGCGCAGACGGTGAAAGAAAAGCCAATGATGTTTGAAAGCGAGCAGCGCGAAGTTAGCTTTGAAGGCGTGACATCGTCATACCAAAAAGATAAATTTGTGCAAGATGTGGAAAAAATTAAGGAATACATTAAAAGCGGAGATGTTTTTCAAGCCGTATTGTCGCAGAGATTTCAAATTGATACGACCGTAGCTGGATTTGATATTTACAGAGTATTGCGATTAGTTAATCCGTCTCCTTATTTATTTTACGTGAAAGTAAAAGGCGTGGAGCTAATTGGAAGTTCTCCTGAGCGGTTGATTCAAATTGAAAACGGCCATTTAGAAATTCATCCGATTGCAGGAACGAGAAGACGTGGCAGGGATGCAGAAGAAGATGCGCGCTTATACGAAGACTTAATTAACGATGAAAAAGAGCGGGCAGAACACTATATGCTCGTGGACTTAGCAAGAAATGACATCGGCCGAGTTGCACAGTATGGAAGTGTCCAAACACCAGTATTAATGCAGCAGGTTAACTTTTCGCACGTCATGCACTTGATTTCTAAAGTGACAGGGCGCCTTGACGAAAAAGTACATCCCATTGATGCGCTGCTTTCTGCATTTCCAGCGGGTACCGTATCTGGCGCTCCAAAAGTGCGAGCGATGCAAATCTTAAATGAAATTGAACCAGTTGCGCGAAATGTATATGCAGGAACCGTAGCATATCTCGGATTTGATGGAAACATTGATTCGTGCATTGCGATTCGGACCATTCTTTTGAAAGACCAGACCGCTTATATCCAGGCTGGAGCAGGAGTGGTTGCTGACTCAAAACCGGAGCTTGAGTGGAAAGAAACCCGCAATAAAGCCAGCGCTTTAATCAAAACAATTCAATTGGCCCAAGACATCTACGATAAAAAGGAGGATGTATATGTTTAAAGAATTGTTAAAAAAGTGTTTGCGCGGTGAGTCACTTTCAGCGGAAGAAGCAGAAAAAATTATGAATGATATTATGAACGGTAAAGTCCCGGCAGCTCAAATCGCTAGCGTGCTAACCATCTTAACGTACCGAGGAGAAACCGTCGATGAAATTGTCGGTTTTGTCCGAGGTATGAAAAATAATATGAATGCTATTTCTCTAGAAGAATTAAACGTAGTAGATACATGCGGTACCGGAGGAGATGGGGCCTCTACGTTTAATATCTCGACGGCTAGTGCGATTGTGGCATCTGCTACCGGAGTAAAGGTTGCGAAACACGGGAACCGCGCCGTATCTTCTAAAAGCGGAAGTGCCGACGTGTTAGAACATCTGGATATATGGATTCAAGGAAATGAAAAAGAAGTGAAAAATGCGGTGGCTGACCTCAACATGTCCTTTTTGTTTGCGCCGCTTTATCATCCAGCTATGAAGCACGTTGCTGCTACTCGAAAGGAATTAGGATTTAGAACGGTTTTTAATGCATTAGGTCCATTAGCAAACCCTACTAACTGCACAAAGCAAGTAATTGGCGTTTATTCCATTGAGCTTGCACGAAAATTAGCAGAAGCGCTTGTTGTACTTGGAGCTAACCACGTCCTTCTGGTTGCAGGCAGAGACGGTTTGGATGAAATCAGTGCCACTGATGTAACGGACGTTGTAGAAGTACAGGGCAATGTCATTACAGAATATACGCTTGCACCAGAGGATGTACGCTTACAGAGAGGGAAGCTTGAAGACTTAGTGGTAGAAGATGCAAAATCGAGTGCCGAGCTTATTGAATCGCTATTTTTAAATAAAAGCAATGTAACTGCTAAAAACGCAGTCGTGTTGAACTCTGCTGCAGCTATTTACGTTAGCGGAAACGTTTCTACTTTTGAAGAAGGAGTAGCTGTAGCTTTAGAAACAATTGAATCAGGTGCTGCATACACGCAATTACAACGATTGAAATCGAAAAAGGTGGTTGAACATGCTCAATAAAATTATTGAAACAAAAAAAGAAGAAATTCAAAACCTACAGTTACCCGAACAGCAAAATGTTGCAAAACGATCATTTTTAGACGCTTTATCAAATCCGAATCGAGAGCTGGCTCTTATTGCAGAAGTGAAAAAAGCCTCGCCTTCTAAAGGATTAATAAAAGAGAATTTTCAGCCTGTGGAAATTGCTAAAGCCTACGAGAAAGGGAAAGCAGATGCTTTGTCTGTGTTAACAGATCAGCACTATTTTCAAGGACATCGAACGTTTTTAAGTGACATTAAACAGCATGTCTCTATCCCTGTGCTTCGCAAGGATTTCATCATTGATTCCATTCAAGTGGAAGAAAGTGCAAGAATCGGTGCTGATGCTATTTTACTCATTGGAGAAGCACTTGAACCATTAAAATTGCAAGAGCTTTATCTTCAAGCTGCCGAAAAAGAGTTAGATTGTTTAGTAGAAGTGCATTCTCTAGAAACGCTTGAAAAGCTGCTAGCTGTATTTACCCCGAAGATTATTGGAATTAATAATCGAAATCTTCATACGTTTGAAACCAGCTTGCAGCAGACCAAAGAAATCGCTAAACATGTTCCGAAAGATCAGCTGTTAGTGAGTGAAAGCGGCATTTACTTATACGAGGATGTTTCCTACGTAAAAGAAGCGGGAGCAAAAGCTATTTTAGTAGGGGAATCGCTTATGAGACAGGATAATCAAACCAAAGCGATTGAAAAGCTGTTTGGGGAAAGTGAATATGCTTATTAAGTATTGTGGGATTCGCTCAAAACAAGATATAGCTTTAATCGAAAAGTCGGCTGCTACTCACATTGGCTTTATTTTCTACCCAAAAAGTAAACGATATGTAAAGCCTGAACGAGTAAATGAGTTTGTAACGGATGAAATAAAAAAACAAGTCTCACTAGTAGGGGTATTTGTGAATACGCCGGTAGATCAAATACTTGAAATTGCCTTCGTAACAAATTTAGATGTAATTCAGTGCCACGGGCAAGAAACAGCTGCGGAGGTACGTCAGTTAAAGCAGCGTGGATATGAAGTGTGGAAAGCGCTCCCTCACAATAAAGAAACGCTGCAGCAAATGCATGTATATGAAGAAGCTGACGGGTATGTAATTGATAGCAAGGTTAAAGAACAATTTGGAGGAACGGGCGTCGCTTTTGATTGGAGCTTCGTTCCTCAGTATGAATCAGCTGCCCAAAGGTTAGGTAAAAAATGCTTTATTGCTGGAGGAATCAATGCTTGTAACATTGAGAACTTGTTACCCTATAAGCCTGGGGCGATTGATATTTCTGGCGGTATTGAAACAAATGGAACGAAGGACTATACAAAAATTATAGAGATTGAAAGGAAGATCATACTATGACATACAATCATCCTGATGAATTTGGCCGCTTTGGTGAATTTGGCGGAAAATACGTACCTGAAACATTAATGAAACCACTTGAAGAAGTAGAAGCAGCTTTGAATCAAGCAATGAAAGATCCGGCATTTAAAGATGAGTATCTATCTTTACTTGTTAACTACTCTGGGCGACCAACGGCTTTAACATATGCTGATAATATTACCGAAACGCTCGGCGGGGCAAAAATTTATTTAAAACGTGAAGACTTAAATCATACGGGTGCTCACAAAATCAATAATGCCATTGGACAGATTTTACTTGCTAAACGAATGGGCAAAACAAAAATTATTGCTGAAACAGGAGCGGGTCAGCACGGGGTAGCCACAGCTACAGTAGCTGCAAAGTTCGGAATGGAATGCAAAGTATTCATGGGAGAAGAAGATATTGAACGTCAGGCGTTGAACGTTTTTCGCATGAAGCTTCTAGGAGCGGAAGTCATTCCTGCAACTTCTGGAACAAAAACGCTAAAAGATGCAACAAATGAAGCAATTCGCTACTGGGTTCAACACTGTGAAGATCATTTTTACTTAATTGGTTCGGCCATTGGACCGCACCCTTATCCTAAAATGGTTCGAGATTTCCAAAAAATTATTGGAGAAGAAGCAAAAGAACAGTTTACAGCAGTAGAAGGAAAACTTCCGAATGCTGTCGTGGCATGCGTCGGAGGCGGCAGTAATGCAATCGGTATGTTCTATGATTTTATTAAAGAAGAGAATGTACGCTTGATTGGGGTAGAAGCAGGGGGGAAAGGACTAAATACAGCTCTTCATGCTGCTAAAATGGCTAAAGGCACAAAAGGTGTTATCCACGGAACGCTCACGTATTTACTTCAAGATGAAAATGGTCAAATTACAGAGCCTTATTCTATTTCAGCAGGTTTGGATTATCCAGGTATCGGTCCAGAGCATTCTCACCTTTCATCTATTGGACGAGTAGAATATGAAAGTGTAACGGATGATGAGTCAATTGAAGCTCTTCAGCTGCTGGCGAAAACAGAGGGAATCATTCCCGCTATTGAGTCCGCTCATGCGCTGGCAAAAGCATTTGAACTGGCTAAAAGCATGACGAAAGAAGAAACAATTTTAATTTGCTTGTCAGGTCGAGGAGATAAGGACGTTCATACATTAGTAAACTTGCTAGAAGGGAAGGAAGAAGAACATGAATACGTTTGAAGCGAGACTACCTAAACATGAAACATTGTTTATTCCATTTATTACAGCAGGAGATCCTCATGAAGATGCAACGGTGGATATTGCTTTGGCTTTGCAAAAGCAAGGTGCTTCTATTTTAGAGCTGGGCGTACCATATTCCGACCCTTTAGCAGATGGTCCAATTATTCAAGAGGCGTCCAAAAGAGCTTTATCTGGCGGTATGTCTATTTCAAAAGCCATTAAGCTTGTATCGGTGATGAGAAAAAAAGGTGTGAAAATACCGGTAATTCTCTTTACCTATTTTAATCCTGTGTTACAATTAGGTTTAGAATCCTTTTTCGCGTTAATGCGAGAAAATGAAATAGATGGAGTGCTAATTCCGGATTTACCGTACGAAGAGAGTGGCCGTATCCGGGAGCTTGCCGCTGAAAATAAAGTTGCGTACATTTCAATGGTTGCTCCTACATCTAAAGAGCGTATTCAAAAAATCGCTGCAGATGCAACGGGCTTCTTATACTGCGTGTCGTCTTTAGGCGTTACTGGGGTTCGCTCTACGTTGCCAGCTGATATTGGCACCTTTTTAGAAGATGTAAAAGCAGCAGCTTCTATACCGGTTGCCGTCGGCTTTGGAATTTCAACAAGTGAACAAGTAGAGGTGTTAAAAGAACATAGCGACGGCATTGTAATTGGAAGTGCAATTGTTAATAAAATTGGCCAGCTTGAACAAGTTCTTTTAAATAAGGATACACGCCGAGACGGATTAAATCAAATTGAGGAGTATGTTGCATCCATCGTTTCGCCTATACAAAAATGCGAGGTGTAACACGTTGAAGGTAAAAGAACAATTACTAACTTTATCTCCATATAAACCAGGTAAGCCAATTGAAGAAGTAAAGCGTGAATTTAATTTAGATCGCGTCGTAAAATTAGCGTCTAATGAAAATCCTTACGGCAGTTCTGCTTTAGTAAAAGAGGCGATTGCTACAGAAATCGAAAATATGGCGCTTTATCCAGACGGCTATGCAGCTGAACTGCGTGCAGCAGTAGCAAAGCACGTAGGCGTAGAGCAAGATCAGCTGATTTTTGGAAATGGGTCTGATGAAGTCATTCAAATTATTTGCCGAGCTTTGCTATCGGCTGATACAAATACTGTCATGCCGACGCCGTCATTTCCTCAATATAAGCACAATGCCGTAATTGAAGGTGCAGAAATCCGTGAAGTACCGCTGCGCGGCGGAGATCATGATTTAGATGCTATGCTTCGTGCAATTGATGAAAATACGACAATTGTGTGGGTATGCAGCCCTAATAACCCAACGGGAACGTATGTGAAGGGCGATGAGTTAATTTCTTTTATGAAACAAGTTCCTAAGCATACATTAATCGTTATGGATGAAGCCTATTTTGAGTATGCAGCAGATCAAGCCGACTATCCGAATACGGTAGAGTTTTTGAATGAATACGAAAACTTAATTGTACTTCGCACATTTTCAAAAGCATACGGCCTAGCTTCTTTGCGCATTGGTTACGGTATTGCAAACGAATCATTGCTACAAAAAATTGAGCCGGCTCGTGAACCTTTTAATACAAGCCGCATGGCTCAAAAAGCAGCAATCGTTGCTCTTGAAGACCAAGCGTTCATTGAAGAGTGTAAAAAGAAAAATGAAGAAGGCTTGCAGCAATATTATGCTTTCTGTGATAAGAACGGCTTAAACTATTATCCTTCTTTCACTAACTTTGTTCTAATTGATTTTGGCCGTCAAGGCGATGAAGTGTTCCAATTTTTATTGCAGCGCGGATTTATCGTCCGTTCAGGGAATGCATTAGGCTTCCCAACTTCCGTTCGTATTACGGTGGGAACGAAAGAACAAAATGAACAAATCATTGAATTGCTTCAGCAGTTTGTTAGTCAAGAAGCGGCGAAAGCTTAATACCCAATATAGTAAAAGATGAGAGTGTGATTTCACACTCTCATCTTCATATGTACAATGAGGTGAAGGAAAGTGACAGAAAATGTTTTTGTTATAGGCCTGGGGTTAATTGGAGGATCGCTGGCGCTTAATATAAAAAAGACGCATCATCATCTTGATGTAATAGGTTTTGACATTAATCAAGAGCAGCTGGAGCTTGCCAAAACCCTAGGTGTAATTGACCAAGCGGCTTCTTCTTTGCAACAAGGCGCTGAGCAAGCGGATTATATTGTTATTGCTATTCCGGTTACTCAAGCAGCGGAAGTGCTAAAACAGTTAGAACGTTTTACGCTCAAACAGTCTGTTATCGTCACAGACGTAGGAAGTACAAAAGAAGAGGTAGTGAAGACAGCGGAAGCTCTTATTGCTAAAGGCATTGAGTTTATCGGCGGCCACCCAATGGCTGGGTCTCATAAAAGCGGAGTAGCTGCTTCTAAAGCTCATTTGTTTGAAAATGCCATGTATGTATTAACACCTTCATCTTCTACTTCTTCGGAGGCTTTGGACAGTTTAAAGGAATTGCTAAGTGGTACAAAAGCTAAAATTATTGTGATGTCACCAAAAGAACATGATAAATTAGCGGGTGTCATCAGCCATTTTCCTCATATTATTGCTGCAAGCCTTGTTCATCAAGCAGAATATTACCAACAAGACAACCAGCTAGTTTCGCAGCTTGCAGCTGGAGGGTTTCGCGATATTACACGTATTGCTTCAAGCAGTCCAGCGATGTGGAGAGATATTTTGCTTCATAATCAGGATGCGCTTCTTTCAATGTTTGACCACTGGCTTGAAGAAATGAACGACGTGCGAAATATGATCGAACGAAAAGACGCGAACGATATCTATACATATTTTTCACAAGCAAAACAATTTAGAGATCAGCTTCCTGTACGAACCAAAGGAGCGATTCCATCCTTTTATGATCTCTATGTGGATGTTCCTGACTATCCGGGGATTATTTCAGAAGTAACGGGTTATTTAGCAGAAGATGAAATCAGTATTACAAACATTCGAATTTTAGAAACACGAGAAGACATATACGGAGTATTACGTTTGAGCTTTCAAACAGAGGAAGATAGAAAGCGGGCAAGAGCGTGTCTCCATCAGCATCAATATCAGACGTTTATTTCTTAATGTATGAAAGGCGTGAATGAAATGAGTGGAAAACAATTAAAAACGAATCTTTCATCTCTCCAAGGAGAAATTTCTATTCCTGGAGATAAATCGATTTCTCACAGAGCTGTGATGTTCGGAGCCATGGCAGAGGGGAAAACAACAATTAATCATTTTTTAGCAGGGGAAGATTGCTTAAGTACGATTTCGTGTTTTGAAAAGATGGGCGTATCGATTAAAAGAGAAGGCGAGTATGTCGAAGTCGAAGGTAAAGGTATCGAAGGGTTAAGTGAACCTGCTTCCATCCTAGATGTAGGAAATTCAGGAACGACTACTCGTTTAATGCTTGGAATTCTTGCAGGTGTGCCATTTCATACGTCTCTAATTGGAGATGAGTCGATTGCCAAGCGTCCTATGAGCCGCGTTACGGTGCCCCTGCGCTCTATGGGTGCAAAGATTGATGGGCGTGAGCACGGCCAATATACGCCTTTATCGACTCGAGGAGGCGCTTTAAAAGCAATTCATTACCATTCTCCTGTAGCAAGTGCACAAGTAAAATCAGCGATTTTACTAGCGGGACTTCATGCAGAAGGCACAACAAAAGTAACCGAGCCTTTTACATCACGTGACCATACAGAGCGTATGCTTCGCGCCTTTGGAGTAGACGTAGAGGTAGATGGAACGACTGTAAGCATTGAAGGAGGACAATCTCTGCGCGGAACGGATGTATACGTACCTGGTGACATTTCTTCAGCCGCGTTCTTTCTTGTTGCAGGAGCCATTGTTCCAAACAGCCGAATCGTTTTGAAAAACGTCGGACTCAATCCTACAAGAACAGGTATTATTGATGTGCTTCAGCAAATGGGTGCACGTCTTACAATTTCTAATGAACGTATTCAAAATGGAGAGCCTATTGGCGATTTGGCGATTGAAACGTCTCAGTTGAAAGGGATTGAAATTGGGGGGGATTTAATTCCTCGTTTAATTGATGAAATTCCAGTGATTGCTCTTTTGGCGACTCAGGCGAATGGGAAAACGGTTATTAAAGATGCCGAAGAATTAAAAGTAAAAGAAACGAACCGTATCGATACGGTTGCAACGGAGTTAAGCAAGCTCGGTGCCTCTGTTACTCCAACAGCTGATGGCCTCATCATTGAAGGTAAGACTGCTCTAAAAAGCGGTGAAGTAGACAGCTATGGAGATCATCGAATTGGAATGATGCTTGCGGTCGCAGCAGCCATTGCAACGGGAGAGGTAACACTAATGAGAAGTGAAGCTATTCACGTCTCCTATCCTACTTTCTTTGAAGATCTTGATAAACTAAGCGAATAAGAAAGAGGCTGGAACAAGCGCATTTTGGTTGAAGGAAAATCCGAACGATGAATTGATATTCTTGATAGAGAATCAAACTCGTTCGGATTTTTATTCGAAAAATGTAAGCGTATTCAAATTGATTTGTTGAACAAACGCTCAAACTATTTTATCATGGTGTATAGAAGCATGTGTTCTTGCTTCGGTTTGGAAAAATAGAAAATTAATTCGTTTTATTTTTATATAAAAAGTGAATGTAATAATAAAGGAGAATTGTGTGTGAAAGAATTAGACCGCGCGATAGGTTACGTAGAATCCAATGAAATTGAAAAAGGTCTTGCCCTTATTCATGAATTGAAAGACAAAGCTACAGACGAAGAAAAATTTTTAATGGCTGAACAGCTTCAGGAGTGGGGACTAGTAAATGATGCGCTGCCTTTAATAGACGAGCTCATCGCTAAATACCCAGAAGAAGGCGAGCTGTATTTATTAAAAGCTGAAATGCTTATCGATTTAGAAGAAGAAGAAGAAGCGATTCATATTTTAAATCAAATTAGCAGCGAAGATGATAACTACGTGCCAGCTCTGCTTCTTGTAGCTGACTTATATCAAATGCAAGGCCTTAGTGAAGTAAGTGAGCAAAAGTTAATGGAAGCGAAAAAAATGCTTCCAAATGAGCCGGTTATAGATTTTGGGCTCGGTGAATTTTACAGCAGTCAAGGAATTTATCAAAAGGCGATTCCTTTTTATCAAACGCTGCTAAAAACAGAAAAAGAATTTAACGGCACGGATCTTCGTCAGCGATTAGCTGAAAGTTTAGCAGGTATCGGCCAGTTCGAAGAAGCTCTTCCTTACTTTGATCAAGCGCTAAAAGATAAGCTTGAGATTAACACACTATTTGAATATGCGATTTCAGCGTATCAAGCAGGTCATTATCAGACCGCTATTGAAAAGTTCACAGAACTAAAAGAGCTAGACCGTGAGTACCATTCTCTTTATTTATATTTAGCAAAATCATATGAACATGAAGAGATGCTAGAAGAGGCTGCGGTGGCTGTCAACGAAGGTATTGCGCAGGATGAATTTCAAAAAGAACTTTACTTTTTTAAAGGGAAGATAGCATTAAAGCGCGGTCTAGAAGAAGAGGCTGAATCGGCATTTCAACAAGCGATTGCACTAGATCCAGGGTATATTGAAGCCATTTTAACTCTCTCTAAACTTTATATGAGTCAAGAGAGATATGAAGATGTAGTGGAGAATATCGAGCACGCCAAAGAATATAATGAGCATGACCCTCATTTTGAATGGGATTTAGCAAAAGCTCACCAGGAATTAGAAAATTATGAAGAAGCGCTAAAATACTACGAATCTGCATACACTGTTTTTAAAGAAGAGTATGCGTTTTTAGAAGAGTATGGCTACTTCTTATTAGAAGAAGGACAGCGTTCGAAAGCGAAGGGGATTTTCCAAGCCTTATTAGCAATGGATCCAACAGTAGATGAAATTCAAGACATATTATTTCAATTAGAAGAATAAATAATAGTTCAGAGGATTTTATTGCTGCCGTGTGGAATAAATAACTGTAAAAGGTGTTTTAACTGAGAGTTTAAACACAGAGGAGGGAAGTGAGAATATGACGACCCCTGTTACTGTCAACGAGAAAAAAGAATTTGTTCGCTGGTTTTTAACGAATTATCAGCTGAAGCGCAGAGAATGTGTATGGATTTTAAATTATTTGATGAGCCATGATCAATTGATGAAACGAGTTCACTTCGTTGAACAAGCACAGTTTTGTCCTCGCGGGATGGTGATGTCTACGCACTGTGTGGAAGACCCTCCATTTCGTTTTTATAAAGAAAATATCATGACAACCGATGCAGAAAAATCATTTCATGATATTCGTTTGAATCGAGAAGAAGACATTTATATTCAATTAAACTTCCGATCGTTGTATTCATCGCCTCAATATGTGGCTGTACTGGAAGACAATCCGTATATGCCAAAAGCTAATCAAACAAATGAAAAAGACAGAGTATTAGCTGAGCAAATATTGGAAGAATCTATTCAGAAGTTTCAGCGATCAAAAATCATGGAACTAATTGATAAAGCATTAGATGAAAATGACAAAGAGGAATTTCAGCGCTTAAGCGAATATTTAAATAACCATTATGTACAGTAGATAAACGAGGGATTGGCTAGCTTCTTAGAAAAAGGTCAATCTCTTTTTTTATCTTCTTATTCATTTTGGAATATAAATAAGACAAGCTTTAGGGAGCTTGCTGAGAGGAGAAGGAAGTTGAAGCTTCAGGCCAAGGAAATGGATGTGTATCTACAATCCAAAAGTTATGTTGATACCGTATTGGTTCCGCTCATTCCAATTGATTTCGGAGAAGATTTAAAGCTTACGGCATCTATGAGTGAATATACGACTGCTCTTACTGAAGAGTTAGAAAGGCAATTTAAAGGAAGAGTGATTTTAACACCTAGTTTTACATACTTAAAAAAAGATGGAGTAGCTGCTGTTTATGAAACATTACTTCGTTGGAATGAGCATATAAATGACAATGAAGTCAAACATCTTTTTGTGCTTACTAGCGACCGAGACTGGCTGCAGTATGAAAAAGAAATAGGGGCGTACTGCATTTGGATACCTGCTTTACCGCTTGAGCATATAGATGAGTCGCATAAGTATACGCTCATACATGAACAAGTTCAACAGCTCTTACCGATTTTTGTAGAGAAATGGAGTGTTTAAAAAGACTGTAGAATAAGTAATGGAAGCGCACACAAAATAATGACGAAAAATTTAGAAAAATAAAGATTATTTCCATGTTTTAGGTTTTTATTGTATTGACCTTCCAGAAATATTAATATATCATGATTATGTCCTAGTTTAATAGAATGGTCCATCATGTGTCCAAAATTCTCTGGACTGAACTTTTTTAAAGGGGGGAAAAGCATGGGTGATCGGGTATCAAGACGACAGTTTTTAAACTATACGCTCACTGGTGTAGGGGGATTCATGGCTGCTGGAATGTTAATGCCAATGGTGCGCTTTGCAGTAGATCCAATTTTAGAAAAAGAAGCGGGTCAGGATTTAGTAGCTGTAGCGCAGGTTAAAGACATTACAAAAGAGCCGAAACGTGTCGATTTTAAAATCAAGCAAGTGGATGCGTGGCATAAATCAGAAGAGCCAAGATCGGCTTGGGTGTACAAAACTGATAAAGGTGAAATCGTCGCGCTGTCACCAATTTGTAAGCATTTAGGCTGTACGGTTAACTGGGCTGGGGACAAAAACTATCCACACCGTTTCTACTGCCCTTGTCATGGGGGAATGTATGAAAAAAGCGGTAAAAATGTACCGGGGACACCACCGATGGGACCGTTAGATGTATACGTTCAAAAAGTAAAAGGCGGTACGTTATATCTAGGAAAAGCCAAACCACAAGGAGGGGCATAGAAAATGTTGAACAAAATCTATGACTGGGTGGATGAACGGCTAGATATTACTCCTTTATGGCGAGATGTGGCCGATCATGAAGTGCCAGAGCACGTAAATCCCGCACATCACTTTTCAGCATTTGTGTATTGTTTTGGTGGATTAACGTTTTTTGTTACCGTTATTCAAATTTTATCAGGCATGTTTTTAACCATGTATTATGTACCAGATATAAAAAATGCATGGGAATCCGTTTATTATCTGCAAAATGAAGTCGCTTTCGGACAAATTGTTCGAGGTATGCATCACTGGGGAGCAAGTTTGGTTATCGTCATGATGTTTTTACATACACTTCGTGTTTTCTTCCAAGGAGCATACAAAAAACCCCGCGAGTTAAACTGGATTGTGGGTGTGTTAATTTTCTTTGTTATGTTAGGTTTAGGTTTTACAGGTTATTTGTTGCCGTGGGATATGAAAGCGCTATTTGCAACGAAAGTAGGTTTGCAAATTGCCGAATCCACACCAATTATAGGCCAGCAAGTGAAGACATTACTCTCAGGACATCCAGACATCGTTGGTGCTCAAACACTAACTCGCTTTTTCGCCATTCACGTATTCTTTTTACCCGGAGCTCTACTTGGCTTAATGGGTGCCCACTTCTTAATGATTCGTAAACAAGGCATTTCAGGACCACTATAAAATTTTATACGCTTTATTCAAGTATTCAATCACACTAGTCATCATATGCATCAAGCACATACTCCGTTGTTAGTACTTTCACTAGAACAGTGAGAAAAAGGAGGGAGAACATGCATCGTGGTAAAGGGATGAAGTTTGTTGGAGATTCACGTGTTCCTGCAGAACGAAAACCCAATATTCCAAAAGATTACTCTGAATTTCCAGGGAAAACAGAAGCATTCTGGCCAAACTTTTTACTAAAAGAATGGATGGTAGGGGCAGTTTTTTTAATCGGTTATCTATGTTTAACCATCGCTCATCCATCTCCTCTTGAACGTATTGCCGATCCGACTGATACGGGGTACTTGCCTCTTCCTGACTGGTATTTTTTGTTCCTATATCAATTGCTTAAATATTCATTTGCTTCTGGTCCATATAATATTATAGGTGCATTTATTATTCCAGGCATTGCATTTGGCGCATTAATGCTTGCTCCGTTCATTGATCGAGGGCCAGAAAGAAGACCAGCTAAGAGGCCGTTTGCAACAGGATTCATGCTTTTGGCTATAGCAGCAGTCTTTTTCCTAACGTGGCAGTCAGCGACACAGGTGGATTGGAAAGCGCGTGAAGAGCAAGGGAAAATTAGAGAAGAAGTAGCGATTGACAAAAATTCAGAAGGCTACAAAATCATGCAAGAGCAAACGTGCTTGACCTGTCATGGTGATAACTTACAGGGAGGTCCTGCAGCTCCGGCTTTAACAGGCATTGATTTATCTCCTGAAGAAATCGCCAATATCGCAAAAAATGGTAAAGGCAATATGCCAAAAGGTGTTTTCAAAGGTTCAGATAAAGAATTGAAAACGCTCTCGGAATTTGTCGGCAACTTAGGGAAAGAATAGTGAAAATCAGCCAAAGGGCTGGTTTTTTTTTGAATTTATTTAATGCTGTGTTTTACATCAGTGAGATCGGTGCTTGCTATTGTTCAAAAACTGTACATAATAAAGAAGAGATTAAATGTAAAGGAGACTTTCTAAATGGCTTGGTTATGGTATACCTTAAAAGATAAGCGTTTTTTAACGCTTTTGCTGATTGTGAATATACTAGGAACAATCTACGGATATATTTGGTATGGAAGTCAATTAGCGGAAACGCCTAAGAAGTTTTTATTATTTGTGCCTGATAGTCCAACGGCAAGCTTGTTTTTTGTTATTGTACTTATCGGTCTTTTACTTGGAAAGCATTTTTCACTGTTTGAAGCTTTAGCGATGATCACGCTGTTTAAATACGGGATTTGGGCCGTCGTAATGAATGTATTGGTCTATGTGTTAACAGGATACATTGATTGGATGATGCTTATGTTAATGGCTTCTCATGCAGCAATGGCTTTTCAAGGGCTTTTATACGTACCGTTTTACCGGATTAAATTATGGCATATAGCTGTTGCCGCTGTATGGGCTGTACATAATGATATCATTGATTACGTTTTTTCTATGATGCCAAGATACAGCATGCTCAATGCGTATATGTCTGAAATTGGTTATTTTACATTTTGGCTAAGCATTTTATCTATTTTCATTACATACTGGTTCACAGTTCGTGCTTCTTCAAAAAAACAGCTATAAAAATTTTTGAAATAGGCGCACGAAACGAGCTCTCTTTTTCTAAGATATAGTAGGCTATATTTAAGTATGAGGTGAGTGACTGTGAAGGAAACCAAACGAGAGCTTCATCCGTCCGTTGTGGAATTTAAACAATTTGTAAAATCACATCCCAAATTAGTAGAACAGGTTCGAAAGCAGCAAAAAACGTGGAAAGAGCTTTATGAAGATTGGTATTTATTTGGTGCAGAAGATCCAATGTGGGAGGCATATCGTTCAGAAGAAAGTGCAAAGGCTGAACCAGCTGCTGCAACAGAAGAGAAAAAAGATATTATGGGTACAATTGTATCCTCGTTGAAAAACATGGACTTGAATCAAATGCAAAATCATATCACAAATGTAAATTCAGCTATTTCGAATATTCAACAAGTACTGCAGCAATTTCAGCCATCTAAGCCATCCGGTGGAGGAGCAGCTTCCGGGCCAGGGAATCCATTTGGCTTTAGGAAAGATTAAACGCAATGAGAAAAGATATATACGAGTATATGCAGTCTCGTCCTAAACTCAACGACTTCGTTCGTGAACAGCCAATGTGGTACCGGCGTTTATCTAGAAATCCTGAAGAACTCGAGAAATTTGAATTAGAATCCAAGCACTACTACAAACAAACGATTCCTCATAAAGTCGAAAAGTTTTCGAATTCGATTCAAATGGCAAACATGATGTTTCATATGTTTCAGTCCATGAAAAATCAATGATCTCTGCATACATAGCGATGCAGAGATTTTTGCACGTCATGAGTAAAAACGAAGAGTTTGTAAACACTATGGAGAAACGAATGATAAAGGAATGGTATTATGCGCTTACTATTAACGACGGCCTTATGTGTAGTTTCTCTACTAGGATGCAACCATGATAAACCAAAACCTGAAACTAAAATTCCCTCTCAACCGCGGGCAGCTGAAACGTTTGGTGCAATGAATACAAAACCTTCACTGATGGTACACCAGCATGTGAAAGGACAAAACGTATACGTCGAATGTATTCTAAGCGGGTTTTCATTTTCAACAGAGAGTGGATTCCTTCAAATCACAGTAGATGGAAAACCATTTAAAGAAGTGAAGCAAGCAGCCTTTGTTTTAAGTGATCTTCCAAAAGGATCTCATGCTGTTACGATTGAACTGATGAAATCTAAAGAAGAAAGTTATCAAGTGAGGAATACCTTTACGGTTGAAATTATATAGTTAAAAAGTAGAACTTGTAGTAAATCAGTGTAAGCTGTTTTAGCAAGTTCTTTTTCTTTAGATCCAAAACGTGATAAGATAAAAACGGAGGTGCACAGCCATGCTGACAACAATGAGAACTGTTGAATTACTCGATGAGTCTGATCACGTAGCGAACATGGTGTTACAATCAGACGTAGCCGAGAACTATCGTCAATGTTTATATAGATTAAATAAAGATTCACATGCACAGGCATTAATTGCTGAATTTGTGAAAATAAAGGAACAGTATGAGGATGTTCAGCGATTTGGAAAATATCATCCTGATTATAAAACGATTACGAGACAAGTACGTGATGTAAAGCGTCAAGTTGATTTACACGCGACAATCGCTGCGTTCAAAAAAGCAGAAAATGAATTACAAAAGCTGCTTGATGAAATTAGCGTTATCCTTGGTCAAGCTGTTTCAGAGCACGTGAAAGTACCGACGGGAAATCCGTTTTTTGATACGGGAAGCAGCTGCGGCGGTGGCTGCGGATCTGGTGGAAGCTGTGGGTGCAGCGCATAAGCCGTTCACTGTATAAATCGAACGCAATCAGCACAGGAATTTCCGCAGCAGGCCATTTTACGCTGTGGAACGTAAAACCTGTGCTGATAAACATAAGTAAGATGCTGACTTCTGACAAAGGTTGAGCGCCACGTAGCATTTGTATTGGATGTAGCAAAAATAGATGAAGCTTCTAGAAGCTCATCTATTTTTCTACGCTCAATTGATGTGTTTATATACAAAAAGGGTATATTTGTGATTTTTTTGAAAATGACTTGTTCAATAGCTCTCTGCTCGTTAAAATGAGTAAGAAAGAGCATCCAGATATCATCTAAATTCATACATAAAGCACCTACTTCATATAAAAGAATTTATGATAAAGAAAACCAATATAACGTATGCAAAAGGGGAACTAAATATGTTTGTTGAACGTCAAGGAATTGTGGCGTATGTGCATTCTGTTAAGCAAGCAAAAGCATTGCGAAAGTACGGAAATGTGCATTACGTATCTAAAGAATTAAAGTATGTTGTCTTATATTGCAACCAAGATGGCATTGAAAAAACAATCCATAAACTTCAGTCTCTACCTTTTGTGAAGAAAGTAGATCCTTCTTATCGGCCGTTTTTAAAAACAGAATTCGAAAATTCAAAGCCGGATAAGGCGAAGGAATATGACTATAAGATAGGAATTTAAACAAAAAAGGAATGTGATGTACATTCCTTTTTTTATTTTACTTGCCCTTAGCAAATGAATAGGCAGGGATGAGATTATTGCATTGGCGGAATAAAGCGGTTCATTCGCAAAATGCCAATAAGGTGCTGATAGTATAGTGCTGTTTCTGGAAATGTAGTAGATGGTTTGACATCGAGTACCACAATTTCTTTTCCCGCTTCCTTAGCAGCTTGTTTAAATAACTCAACGCGCTTGCTGTCGTTTTGTTTTAAAACAATTCCTTCTCGGCAAACGTAAAGCGGTTGGAAATTCGCTTCAGCTGTTGGATGCAAGACAGCGACAAAAGAAGCTACTTGTCGATCTTCTTTTACTGTTCGCAGCATAATAAGATGAGCAAGACGGTGTTTGTTGCTTTTGACAATCTCTAACAGCTCATAAATATCTGAATACCCTTCTCCGAGCTCAATAAAACGCTGAATCATATGTATTTCCCCCTTTATGTATTAAAAAAGCAAACTCACGTAGTTTAATGTATCATTGAATATTTTAAGAGTAAATAAAAAAATCCCTACAACTACTCATTGTAGGGCCCTTCAATAAAAGGGTGTAATCACCTCTGCGATTACAAGCACCTTGATGAAGGCAAAGGGAGAGGAGAAACCGGAGGAAGAACTTATGGGGAAACGTAAGTCTTCTCCGCGGTTGGCAACAACATCGGTTAGATGATGTTGTTACTAGTCAGTATGTCCGTTTTAAACGTTCATATACCTGTCTTGTGAAATTCACTTTTTAATACATAAAAGACTGATAACATGACAGAGAAAAAGGGTAAATTTACGTTTATTATGACATATTAAAGTAAAGGAAATCTTCTATGAACGAAATGCCGAATGATCTTCATAGGTGTATCTTCTAGAAAAGAATCAGTGTATCTAAGGACACGGTCGTAAAAGTCCAGCATAAAAGCAAGCTGCTGGGTTATTGCACAGAATGTATACAGCATTGAATAAATTGAGGATTTTTGCTAGTCTTTGTAATTCAAAATATGTTAGGATAATGAAGAATAAGGAAGTAAAAGTAAGGTAGTGATAAGGATGAGAGTAGTAGCAGGTTTATATAAAGGCCATGCGTTAAAGGCGGTTCCAGGATACTCAACCCGCCCTACAACAGATAAGGTGAAAGAAGCTATTTTTAATATGATTGGACCGTTTTTTGAAGGTGGAACAGCTCTTGATTTGTTCGGTGGAAGCGGTGGCTTGGGAATTGAAGCTCTAAGCCGAGGAATAGATAAAGTCATTTTTGTGGATCGGGATGGCAAAGCGATTCAGACGATTAAAGCAAACTTAGCATCTTGCCGGTTAGAAGACCGCGCTGAAGTGTATCGAAATGATGCAGAACGTGCACTGAAAGCGATAAAGAAAAGGGAGCTGACTGTCGATTTACTTTTGCTTGATCCACCGTATAAAGCACAAAAGTTGAAAGCGCTTATCGAAACGGTAAGTGAAGAAAACCTTCTAGCAAAAACAGGAATTATTGTAGCGGAGCATTCTCATGATGTACATTTAGATAATGAGATTGGTTTATTTGAAAAAATAAAAAGCGAAACGTACGGTATCATTGGTGTTTCTATTTATACATACAAAAAAGAAGAATCAGTTGAATAAATCAATGAGCTGTTAGATGTAGAAAGGGGATACGTATGGGTAGTATAGCTGTTTGTCCAGGAAGCTTTGATCCAGTTACAAATGGACATTTTGATATTATTAAACGAGGCGCAAATGTATTTGATACGATTTATGTGGTTGTTTTAAATAACTCTTCAAAAAGTCCTCTATTTACAGGGGAAGAGCGAGTAGCTTTGCTGAAAGAAGTAACAAAATCACTTCCTAATGTGGTAGTCGAGTCGTACAGCGGATTATTAATGGAATATGCAAAAGAAAAGCAGGCAAAGACCATTTTAAGAGGTTTGCGTGCGGTATCGGATTTTGAGTACGAAATGCAAATCACATCTGTAAATCGCGTATTAGATAAAGAGATCGAAACGTTATTTATGATGACAAATAATCAATACTCGTTTTTAAGTTCTAGTATTGTAAAAGAAGTAGCTAAATATGGCGGGAATATTTCTGAATTAGTTCCTCCCCCTGTTAGAGAAGCGCTTGCGGAAAAATTTGAACAGCTGTCTCAAAAATAAGATAAAAAAGAACGTGACGTTTTCTTTGCCGATAAGAAAACGTCACGTTCTTTTTTTACTAGGAACGATGAAGAAACGTTCGTTTTGAATATATATAAATATAGCAGCATAGCGTAAAAATCGTTAAGAGCGGACCGTACACGTTTAGCCACTGCGATAGAATCGTAACGGGCTCCAAGTGAGAAAAAACCGGCAGTGCTCCTTCTGATGCTTGAAAAGTAGTAATGGATTCTCGAAGAGGACCCCATAGAAAGATAGTGAATACTACCGCAAAAAAGCCGTGAAAAATGCGTGCAATAAAAAACGGAAAAAATCGAATATCTGTTTCTGCGAGTATGCTAGCCACTTGTGCTTGAACGGAGAAACCGCTGAAGCCTAATACAAAGCTAACGATGATAATTTGATGAAACAGCAGCGTGTCAGGCGCTTCACTTGCTAGACGGCTTCCTAGCGTGATTTCAAAAAGCCCTGAAATAAAGGGGAGGCTCAGTTCAGTCCCTATATGACAGAGGGAAAATAAATAAGCTAGACCGCTGCTTAAAACGGCCGTGATATGAGTAACATATAAAAGTTTGTTTAATACAGAAAATAAAATGATAAAACCGCCAATCATTAAGAGAGATTGAACAGCAGAAGTAACCGCATCTCCTAGAAGCTTCCCAATAGGGCGCTTATCTTTTAAACGCGTTTTATGCATTTCATGAAAAGCTAACGATAAAGAAGGTTTTTGAGTTACTTGTCCTTTCGGTTTTGCTGATCCATAAAAACGCATCACCAATCCTACACAAATATTCCCTATGTAATGTGAGAGAGCTAATATGATACCGACAGCTGGATTGTGGAAGAAGCCAACTGCCACAGCTCCAAAAATAAAAATAGGGTTAGATGAGTTAGTAAATGATACGAGTCTTTCAGCTTCGATAGCTGTTAGCTGCTTTTCTTGACGCAGCCGGGAAGTGATTTTTGCACCTGAAGGAAACCCAGAAGCCATGCCCATTGCTAAAGCAAAACCCCCTACTCCAGGTACTCGAAATAAAGGCCTCATAAACGGCTCTAATAAGATCCCAATGAACTTCACTACGCCAAACCCAATAAGCATTTCTGAAACAATAAAAAAGGGCAGCAGAGAAGGAAAGACGACCTTCCACCATGTGTTGAGACCTCTTACTGAACCTTCTAGCGCTTCTTTTGGATATACAATAAGCGCAATAGCGAGAAGCGTTACGCTCGTCCCGAGCAGAAGTGTTTTCACCATCGATTTATTCAATGAACGATTCATCTCCTTTTCTAAGCTCACGTCATTTTGATATGAATGAAATGAGGAGTTTTAGGCAAATGTACAAGTTCTTCTATATATCAATATACGAAGCTATGCATCGACTTTATGCCTGTGAGTAAGGAGAAAATAAATTCATACTGAATAAAAAGGCGTCTTGTCACATTTGGAAATACAATTCATATACATAAATCAATGCACTTCTAAGATAGTCAAGGAGTAAAAAAACGTATACGCAGCAAGCGAAGAGCAAGAATTTCTTAAAACAACCTTCAGTATAGTATAATGCTTAATAACCACCGTGTATTGAGCAAAACATATCTTTAGCTTCATACTAAATGAACAAATACAAAATGAAGAATAGTCCTACCGAAGACAGGGCAACAATGATAGAGAAGCTCATCAAATGTTTTTACATTTTTAGAAGTCTATAAGGTAAAACGAGGGGGCAGGTAAAGTGGAAAGCCCAAAAATAGGAGTTGCGTTAGGCTCAGGTGGAGCTAGAGGTTTTGCACATTTAGGAGTAATCAAAACGCTAACAGAAAATAACATTCCTATTGATTTTCTAGCTGGCAGCAGCATGGGAGCTTTAGTTGGTGCACTATATGCGTCAGGTATTGAACTGGCAACTCTTTATAAAATGGCGCTAACGTTCAAACGAAAGTATTATTTGGATTTTACCGTGCCTAAAATGGGATTTATTACGGGCAACAGAGTAAAATCGTTGGTTCGCACCTTTACGCAAAATAGAACTATTGAACAGCTATCTATACCGTTTGCCATTGTAGCGACAGATTTGAAAACAGGAGAGAAAGTGGTGTTTAAAAAAGGACCTATCGCTGAAGCGGTGAGAGCAAGCATTTCAATTCCAGGAATCTTTGCTCCCGAAGTAATTGATGGACGATTGCTTGTAGACGGCGGGGTAGTAGACCGTATTCCTGTGTCGGTTGTAAAAGAAATGGGATCTGATATTGTCATTGGAGTCGATGTATCAAAAGCGAAAGTGAATGCAGAAATCAGCTCTATTTTTGATGTCATTATGCAAAGTTTAGATATTTTGCAAGATGAGCTAGTAGCTCATCGGACCATTGCTTCAGACATTATGATTCGTCCTAATCTCGATACTTTTAGTTCCAGAGCGTTTACAAACATTCAAGAAATGATTTCAATTGGTGAACAAGCAGCACATGAGCAGTTGCCTTCTATCCTGCAAGCAATTGATCATTGGAAGGAGAACAAAAAAAGTGAAATCTAGAATTAGAATTTTGGTATATTTGGCTGTTATTGCAGTGGTGGCAATGCTTTGTTTTTATCCTTTGCCGTACTACATTACAAAGCCTGGAATGGCAGAAGAACTTGCGCCTATTATTAAAGTAGAAGATGGATACCATGAAAAAGGGACGTTTATGCTGACAACTGTAAGAATGGGCAGAGCAACTCCTCTTTCATATGGTCTTGCGAAAATACAGGACTTTCATGAAATTTTCCCTACAAAGCAAATTTTGCAGCAAGGTGAAAGCGATGAAGATTACTCGACAAGGCAATTACATATGATGGATACGTCAAAAAATGCCGCTATTTCAGTCGCATACGAAAAAGCTGGAAAGAGCGTTTCTTATCTCAATAAAGGCGTATATGTTACATATGTCGTAGAAAATATGCCTGCACATGGAAAACTTCATGTTGGAGATGTAGTGACGAAAGTAGACGAGAAAAAAATTCAAACTGCTGAGGACTTAATCAACTACGTATCGACTAAAAAAGCAGGAGATTCAGTATCAATTTATGTAAAAAGAGATGGCAAAGAAAGCAAACATACTCTAAAAGTTAAAGCATTCCCTGACGAGCCGAAGCGAGTAGGCCTAGGAATTGCCTTAGAAACGAACCAAGAACTAAAAGTTAAGCCCGATATACATATTGATACTGAAAAAATAGGAGGGCCTTCAGCGGGACTGATGTTCTCGCTTGAAATTTATAATCAGCTTGTTAAAGAGGACATGACAAAAGGCCATCGTGTTGCAGGTACAGGGACTATCAATGATAAAGGAGAGGTAGGACCAATCGGAGGTATTTCGCAAAAAATTGTAGCCGCAGATAAAGAAGGAGCAGAAATTTTCTTTGCACCAAATGAAAAAGGGGCTGCGGGCTCTAACTACCGGGAAGCAGTGAAGACAGCTAAAAAAATAGACAGTGATATGAAAATTGTACCCGTAGATTCATTTTCGGATGCCGTAACGTATTTAGAAAAGCTGAAACCATAAAAAAATCGTCTCTTGCAGACGATTTTTTTATGGCCAAATGATAGGAGGCCGCGTATATTCTTGTTTCATAAACTGAGAGCGCAGAGGCTCTTGAAACGGCATACTATAAACATGTGTCGCTTTAATATCGGTATCAATTTCTTTTAGTTTACATTGCGAGACAGTGGATACAATAGGAAGGGACAGCTTTTTCTTAATTGTGTTTAAATAGGCTTGTCCTGTCTTTGACATTCCCAATAAGCGAATGTAAGGATTAGCTTGTTGCATCTCACTTTTTGTTGTATTGGTTAAAAGGTGAACGCACATGCGCTGTAAACGGGTTCTCGTATATCGCTTCGTTTTAACCTTTGTTAAAAAATCTTCAAATGAAGTAGCTGAAGAAATATAAGATAGCAGCCGGTGTTCAATACCTTCTTCTATTTCATAAATACGCTGTAAGTCATAAAGCGGAGTAGTTAATAATTTGTATTTCAAAAATGGGAAATAATGCTCCCAATGATGAAACTGTCCGTATGCTTGCTTGTAAGCTGCTAATTCATTTGCTGTACTAACTGGCATGTGCTTGCTCAGATCCCCATGGCTGCTGCTGTCAAAAATAGCTTTACGTATGCTTGTAGCGCTTGAAATAAAAGACGAAGATAGGGAATCATCGTGATAATGTGATTGAATTCGAGTGATTGTATATGGTTTAATAGATGCATGCTGTTTTTTAATGGCAGCTACATAGCTCATTCCAAGCACATTATTTGGCTGAGATAGATCAATAGGAGCCTCCGTAAAAAGCTGTAAGAAAGCATTGGAAGCTGCTTTTGGATAACTGTTCCCTTTTTTCATCTCTTGTTGAATTAAAGCGGATAGTTCTGATTCGTGAGCTTCGAGCAAATCAGCGGTGCGGGTAAATGAGTCAATATTGCCATTTTCGCTGCCAAAGCATACAAAGTCAGCGTGAAGGGATTCTAAAATAGAAATAGCGCCGCTTGCGAATGTTTCAGCTTTTTGAGTAGAAAAAGCATAGGGTAATTCAACGACTAAGTCTGCACCAGCGGCTAAAGCCATTCTTGTGCGGGACCATTTCGATACAAGAGCAGGCTCTCCGCGCTGCAAAAAGTGCCCGCTCATCACAGCAATCACACAATCTGCTCCGGCTTGTTGTTTCGCTTGCTGCAGATGATAAGCGTGTCCATTATGAAAAGGATTATATTCGACAATTATTCCAACTGCTTGCATAATGTCTCCTTTTAATTTATTATTTTTAGTCTAGCTCTTTGTTTTAAAAACATTTTTTTATGAAAGTAAGAAATTTTTACAAAAAAGCATATTTAAGTACATTATAGTGTAAAGAAAAAATATTGACAAATAATCTTGTGAAAGCTATAATAACCTTTGTTGCCTTGAGGTGATTAACAATGAAATGGACAATACATCAATTGTATCAGTTGCAAAATAAAGGTCTAACATTTGACGAAGTGATTGACGGCAAAGAGTTTATGAATGCTGATCCTCAAATTCGTAGAATGTCAGATGTAAATGTGAAAGGAAGAGCCGACATTAGCTCTTCGAAAGTAACGTTTCACCTTAAAATCTCAGGAGAAATGACGTTGCCTTGTGCTCGTACATTAGTTGACGTTCCGTATCCGTTTGAAATTAACGCAACTGAAACGTTTTTATTGAATGTGAATGCTGATTATGAAGAAGATGCTGAAGTACGCATTGTAGAGGGAGAAACGGTTGATTTACAACCTTTGATTCAAGAGTTAATTATTGTTGAAATTCCTCTGCAGGTATTTAGTGAAAATCAGCAAGCGGCAGGAGCAGCTCCACAGTCAGGAAAAGACTGGGAAGTTGTTACCGAAGAAGAACAGCAGGAAAAAGTAGATCCCCGCTTAGCCGTACTCGAAAATTTCTTTAAAGACAAAAAGAAATAAAAATGCGAAGATCCGGCTTTCGGGCCTTCATATGATTTTAAAACTCTTTTAAGGAGGTGGGAATAATGGCTGTACCTTTTAGAAGAACATCTAAAATGAAGAAAAGAACGCGTCGTACGCACTTTAAATTACAAGTTCCTGGTATGGTAGAGTGCCCAAATTGTGGTGAAATGAAACTATCACACCGCGTATGTAAAGCTTGTGGTACTTACAAAGGAAATGACGTAGTAAGCAAATAATTGCTTATTTAAATAAAAGACCCTCTAAGAGGGTCTTTTATTTTTTTTGCCTTTTTTCCTTCTCTGCCCTTTGGGAGAGAAGGATTTTTCTTATAGAACAAGAACTCTTTTTAAATAAACAATTACTGTTGTAAAAGGATTCATACCTTGTCTATAAGGAGGAAAAAGCATGAAAAAAAGCGAGTTGTTTACTACAAGCCAAGGCATTGCTACGTTTGTGATTAATCGTCCTGAAAAGCGTAATGCTATTGATTATGATGTTATGAATGAACTGCAGCAAGCTGTAGATTATGTGAAACATGATCAGTTAGTAAAAGCTTTTGTAATTACAGGTGCTGGTTCAGATGCATTTTGCAGTGGAGGAGATTTAAGTGTATTTCATGAGCTAAAGACTTCGAAAGAGGCGTCTCAAATGTTAACGAAAATGGGGAAAATTCTTTATGAGATTTTAACACTCCCAAAACCCACAGTTGCCCTTTTGAATGGAACATCGGTTGGAGGAGGATGTGAACTTGCGATTGCATGTGACTTTCGTATAAGTGCAACACATAGCGAAATGGGCTTTATTCAAGGGAATTTAGGAATTACAACAGGCTGGGGAGGAGGAACCATTCTTCTTGAAAAGCTGCGTTATCAAGAAGCGATGGAAATGATCTACAGTGCTCAGCTGTATGGAGTAGAACGGGCAAAGCAAATTGGATTTCTTTCCTATGTCACGTCGTTTAAAGAGCTAACTATGAGGTGTGAGGAGTGGTTAGCCCCTATCACTCATAAACCGACCCAGGTATTGCAAGCTTACAAAGAAATCGCTATTGAGAAATGGGAGCAAAGCCGGGTTTGGAATCGGATGGAACAAGAAATTCATCGCTGCTCGATATTGTGGGAGTCGCCTGAGCATGAAGAAGCGGTTCAAAAGGTCATCGTTAAAAAAACATAGTTATGAACTGCATTTCCATAGCAATATAGTTAATAAGCGAAAGATGAAAGAATCACGGGTTTCCCATTTTGCTTCAAAGTATATGAAAGATTTTCTTGATTGAGAAGAGGAACAATAGTCTATCTTATCTAGTAGGTGCATATTCATTTAATAAGTACGGATAAGGAGGGATAGAAAAATGACTTCTTCTCGTCAAGATGCATGGACTCATGATGAAGATTTATTACTCGCAGAAATTGTACTGCGTCATATACGTGAAGGTGGCACTCAGCTAGCTGCATTTGAAGAAGTGGGGAAGAAACTTACACGAACATCAGCAGCTTGTGGCTTCCGCTGGAATTCTTTTGTGCGCAAACAATACAAGACTGGTATTGATCTTGCGAAAAAACAGAGAAAAGAATTAAAAGCAAGAACTCTTTCAAAAGATGACGAGCAGCCTGCACGCTTATCATATATGGAAGCAGAGAAACATATTTCGCTTAATGAGGTAATTAAATATTTAGAAAATGTAGATCAAGGGCAAAGGCACTCGTCAGAGCTTCTCGAAGCTAATGAAGAACTGCAGCAAAAGATTGAACGTTTACAAGAGAAAGTAACGATTTTGGAAAAAGAAAAAAAAGCTTTGCAAAACAACTTGTTAATTGTGGAAGATGACTATAAAGCTCTTATTGAAATTATGGAGAGGGCTCGTAAAATGGTTGTATTAAAAGAGGATGAAAAAAGTAGAAAAGTGAAATTTCAAGTGGATAAAAATTTAAATTTAGAAAAAGTTCAAAAGTAAAGCGACAGTTTGAATGCTCCCTACTTCATGTTGATCATATATACCACATAGATATAAAATAAACAGCTGGAAATCAGCTGTTTATTTTTGTTCGCTTACACCGTTTGGTAGCCAAATAAGAGGGTTTTCTCCCAAATCACGATCGATATCATATGTTACAGGTACGAACCCCATTTTTGACCAAAAATCACTAGATTTTACTCGTGGGCTTGTTTTGATAGGTAATTGAAAGGATTTGGCGTATTCAACGAGCGTTTGACCCAATCCTTTGCGCTGAAAATCGCTGAGCACTTCGAGTTTCCACACTTCAATATACGTTTGAGGCGGCTCGAAATATTGATCGTACTGTTTGTTTCGCTTATAGAGACTCATCCGAGCCACTAAGCTATTTCCAAAATAAATACCGTAAAACGGAGAATTTATTTCATTATCGGAAATTTTGGCATGTAATTCTTCTAGCATTGAAAGTTCTTGAATGCCATATTCTTTGAATTTCTTGAACTCTTCTAGCGTTTTAAAATTAATTTTTAAATGCTTCACTTCGTAATTCATCCCATATCCCCCTTGTTATGTCTCCTTGCTAGACAAACGAACTGGCTTGGTTCGTTCATCTAATATTATATAACAAAAATACAAAATATTCTGTTTTCATGATTGGTGAACGAATATTCAATGCGCATAAGGAAAAATGAATTCTTTCAGTTAAATATGAAGAATACATTACTATAAGCATCACTTTTTAGAAAGGAAGCAAAAGGAAAGCAAGATTCAAATAGAAAGCGTTTTCAAAAATTGTAGAGGAGTTTTAAAATTATTGTAGAATTATATGGGGGAAAGTAGAAATTTGAGGAAAGGGGAGAGAAAGGTGAAAAAAATACTGATTGCAAATCGAGGAGAAATTGCTCTTCGTATTATTCATACATGCAAACAAATGGGCATTGAAACGGTGGCTGTCTATTCCGATGCAGATGCAGAGCTTCCTTATGTTCAAGCAGCTACAAAAGCACGTCGAATTGGAGAGCCTCCTGTGCAAAAGTCATATTTGAATGTAGAAGAATTGCTGCGAATTAGTCATGAAGAAAAAGTAGATGCCATTCATCCTGGATATGGATTTTTATCGGAAAATAGTGCATTTGCTAAAAGAGCGATTGATGAAGGTTTTTGTTTTATCGGTCCTTCTCCCGAAATCATTTCGATGATGGGCGACAAAATTGCTGCTCGTGCCGCGATGAAAGAAGCGGGTGTACCTGTTGTCCCTGGCAGCGAAGGCGATGTGACGTCAGTTGAAGAGGCTTGTAAAGTAGCGAGTCTAATTGGATATCCCGTTATGTTAAAAGCAAGCGGAGGCGGCGGCGGAATTGGGATGGTGCGCTGCGATAACGAAGAAGCAGTAAAACAAGTGTATGCCTCCACAAAAGCAAGAGCAAAAGCATATTTTGGTCAAGAAGGAATGTTTATTGAAAAGCTTATCACAAACGCAAAACATATCGAAGTACAGGTGTTTGGAGATCAGCATGGTAATGTCGTTCATCTTTTTGAACGCGATTGTTCCGTACAAAGAAGAAATCAAAAAGTGATTGAAGAAGCCCCTGCGCTTTCTTTAAAAGAAAGTACGCGACAAGCCATGCAAAACCAAGCCGTTCAAGCGGCTAAAGCAATCGGATATTATAATGCAGGTACGGTGGAGTTTATTGTGGATGAAGACGAAAATTTTTATTTTCTTGAAATGAACACGCGGCTGCAAGTTGAGCATCCGATCACCGAGCAAATTGCAGGGGTCGATTTAGTTAAGTGGCAGATCTTAGCTGCGCGCGGAGAAAAGCTTCCACGTGTGCAAGAGGAAATAGCAGCAAATAACTATGCCATTGAATTTCGAATTTATGCAGAAGATCCGTTTACTTTTTTACCGGCTCCGGGAAAAATTACGGGTTATCACTTGCCCGAGCGAACCTATGCGCGCGTAGACAGCGGCTACAGTGATATGAATGCGGTTACACCTTTTTATGATCCAATGATTGCAAAAGTTATTATTACTGGTCGTACGCGTTCAAATGCAATTGAACTAGCTAAATCATATTTTACAGAAGCTGTTGTAGAGGGAATCAAAACGAATATTCCTCTATTTAAGCAGTTGTTAAATGAAGAGTTATATGAAAAAGGCACCTATAACACATCGTTATTATCAACCGTATTAAATAAAGGAGGAGCACCACAATGAGTGAAATCAAAGCGACAATGGCAGGCATGGTATTTAATGTGTTTGTTCAGCAAGGTGCAAGTGTAGCCAAAGGAGAAGTTGTTGTTGTATTAGAATCTATGAAAATGGAAATTCCTATTGAAAGCGATCAAGCTGGTATTGCAGAGACTGTCCATATAGCCGTGGGGGATTTTGTGAACGAAGGCGACGTTTTGGTGACTATTTCATAACTCATAAAGGAGAGATATCATGATACATACAGGTGAATCTCAGAAAAAATATGATGAAAATCGTCAAAAAGTAGAGCGTGGCAACGCGGAGAAGTACAAAGAGAAACTTGCAAAACAACAGAAGCTTTTTGTAAGAGATCGTTTAGCCCTTTTATTTGATGACGGGAAATATGAAGAAGACGGCATGTTTGCAAATAATAAAGCCGAAGGGTTGCCGGCAGACGGTGTTGTAACTGCAATTGGGAAAGTAAACGGTGAAACGGTTTGTGTAATGGCTAATGACTCTACTGTAAAAGCAGGATCTTGGGGGGCCAGAACAGTAGAGAAAATTATTCGGATTCAAGAAGTAGCAGAAAAACTGCATGTGCCTTTGCTCTACCTAGTGGATTCTGCAGGAGCGCGTATTACGGATCAATTAGATATGTTTCCAAACCGCCGAGGAGCTGGACGGATCTTTCACAATCAAGTAAAACTTTCCGGCGTCATTCCTCAAATTTGTTTGCTCTTCGGTCCGTCAGCAGCTGGAGGGGCTTATATCCCTGCATTTTGTGATATTGTTGTGATGGTAGATGGAAACGCTTCTATGTACTTAGGTTCGCCGCGTATGGCCGAAGCTGTTATTGGAGAAAAGGTTACGCTAGAAGAAATGGGAGGAGCACATATGCACTGCAGCGTTAGCGGATGTGGAGATGTGTTAGCTTATTCTGAAGAAGAAGCTATTTCCTATGCCAAATCTTATTTAACCTACTTTCCACAAAACTATCAAGAGAAGCCTAAAGTACAAAAAGCTAAAGAGCCTAAGGAGACAAAGGATTTAGTAGAACTAATTCCGGAGAATCAAAATGTTCCATTTGATATCTATGAAGCAATTGATACCCTTATTGACGAAGGGAGCTTCTTTGAAGTGAAAAAACTGTTTGCCGCCGAATTGGTAACAGGGCTTGCACGAATAGATGGAAAAGTAGTAGGGATTATTGCCAATCAGCCGAAGGTCAAAGGAGGAGTGCTGTTTGTAGATTCAGCAGATAAAGGAGCAAAATTTATTCAACTGTGCGATGCCTTCCATATTCCTTTGCTATTTTTAGCGGATGTACCTGGATTCATGATTGGAACCAAAGTAGAAAGAGCAGGCATCATTAGACATGGTGCAAAATTGATTGCAGCGATGAGTTCGGCTACAGTTCCTAAAATTTCCGTAGTCATGCGCAAAGCTTATGGCGCAGGGCTTTACGCTATGGCTGGTCCAGCTTTTGAACCGGATTGCTGCCTTGCATTACCTACTGCTCAAATTGCCGTAATGGGTCCTGAAGCGGCAGTAAATGCCGTCTATTCTAATAAAATTAATGAAATTGAAGATCCGAAAGAGCGGTTTATGTTTGTTAAACAGAAACAGCAGGAGTATAAAGAACACATCGATATCTATACGCTGGCTTCTGAACTTATTATTGACGACATCGTTCCTGCTAACGAACTGCGTCGAACTTTAATTGACCGCTTTCGATTATATGAAACAAAGAATGTGACCTTTAGCCGTCGTAAACATCCGGTGTATCCCGTATAATAGAAAAAAACGGGATCACTTTAAATAATTTACAATAAGCCCGGTGATTTTTAATCACACGGGCTATATGAATAGGTAAAATTTTAAGAATGCATTTAATTCAAAGCATTTTTTTGCTAAAATGAAACTCAATAATGGAAAGAGGAACAAAAAATACGATGAAAACTATAGGTATTATTGGAGGCGGATCATTAGGTCTGTTGTTTAGCGCGTATTTATCAGATTGTTATGATGTAACCTTGTATACGAAAACAAAAACTCAAGCAAAGTGTATTAACGATAATGGAATTACCTTACATAGACAAGAGGAACATCACACTAAAAAAGTCAGTGCTATCTCTCTGGAAAAACACATAAAAGAAGCAGATTTAATCATTATTACTGTAAAACAGTATCATTTAAAAGAGATTATTCCTTTTATCAAAACCCTTACTATACATACTCCCCTTTTGTTTATCCAAAACGGTATGAGCCATATTGAAATTCTTAAAAATCTCCCGCAGCGCACTCTCTATTTGGGTACAGTTGAACACGGGGCAATGCGTACCAATATGGATAGCGTCCATCATACAGGAATAGGAACAACCCGTATTGCTTCGTACAGAGGAGAAATGGAGTCTATCTTGCCAATTGTAAATTTTCCTTGGGTGATTGAAGCAGATTGGTATGCGATGCTGGTGAAGAAATTAGTTGTAAATGCGCTCATCAATCCTCTTACGGCGCTGTATCGGGTGAAAAATGGGCAGCTGATTCATAACAGCTACTTTTATAAAACGATGCGTCTATTGTTTGAAGAGATTGCCGCTGTGTTAAAACTGGATTCAGCTTTTAATTATTGGGAAAATGCGCTGGGGGTTTGTTCACGCACGAGTACAAATCAATCTTCTATGCTAAAAGATATACAGGAGGGGCGGCAAACAGAAATTGATGCTATTTTAGGCTATATTCAAACACAAGCTGCTGAAAAAAGAACGTCGACGCCTATTGTTGACTTTTTATATGGGTCAATAAAAGGAATCGAAGAAGAAAAGGGTGATTAACATGGGAAGTTTTATTGCTGGAGTTTTTGCGACGTTTGTCACTCTGCCGCTCGTTGGTTTTTTTATTCTATACATGCTTTTACGCAAACTGACGAAAAATAAAAGGAAATCTGTCCACATAGCAACGTACATTACTACGGTTTTTCTTATTTTGTCCGTGCATTATGCAGCTGTCGAAATTTTCGGGCACTCTTTTTTGTGGTTGATTGCGTTAGTCCTTTTAGTTGTAGCAATGATTATGATGTTTGTACATTGGAAGGTCAAACATGACTTAGAAATGAAGCTGATTGCGAAAGGGTTCTTTCGGATGAATTTTGTTTTGTTTCTTATTGCACATATTGTATTAAATATAGGTGGAATCGCTTTTCGTATTTCCTCTCTGTAAAGCATGTTACTAGACGTGAGCAGTTACATTATGGATAATGAAGCTATATGTAGAGAATATAAGTATTAGGAAAAGAAAGGAAGTTCTTTCATGGAGATTACAGACGTCTCTTTAAAGGCGGGAAACAAACTAACGAACGATTACATAAAAGGTGAAAAGCAAGCCCTTTCCTTTTTTCATTATAATATACACGAAAAAGACGTATATGAAAAACGTTTAGCGGATGTTCAAAAGCAGTCTTATCCAAGAGAACAGCTTGCTGAGTATCTGCTTAATTTTAATAAGCGCTACGGAGCATCTTTTAAGACGATTGAAAATATTGAAAAGCTAAAAGATCCTAACAGCGTAGTGGTCGTTGGAGGTCAGCAAGCGGGGCTGCTTACGGGTCCTTTGTACACCATTCATAAAGTGATTTCAATTGTGCTCCTAGCTAAACAACAAGAGGAAGCTTTAAACGTGCCCGTGCTTCCGGTATTTTGGATTGCTGGAGAAGATCATGATTTTGCTGAGATCAACCATGTATACACAGAGCATAAAAACCAGCTTTTAAAGAAAACGTTAAAGCATTCTTTAAAGAAAAAGCAAATGGTTTCTCAAATCGAACTAGACCATGAAGCCTGTAGAAGCTGGGTTCGTGATGTATTTCAAACGTTTAACGAAACGGCGCATACAAACCAGGTATTACACCTTGTTTTAGAGGCGTTAGACAAATCACGTACCTATGTCGATTTCTTTGCTCATTTGGTTACCACAATGTTCGCAGAGTCAGGTCTTATTTTAATGGATGCAGCTTCTAAAGAAGTACGCAGCATTGAATCTTCTTTCTTTGTGACGTTAATTGAACAAAATGACAAATTATCGTCAGCCGTTATGGAACAGCAAACAGAGATTCAAAAACAATACGGACGAATGATTGAAGTGGGAGAAGAAACGGCTCATCTCTTTTATTCACACAACGAAAATAGAGTACTTTTAGAAAGAGATGCAGAACAAAAGCAGTTTGTTGGAAAGCAAAATGAACTCGTGCTGTCTAAAGAAGAGCTGGTTCAAATTGCTAAACAAACGCCGGAGCTTCTTAGTAACAACGTTGTGACTCGACCCCTTATGCAGGAGTACTTACTTCCTACCCTTGCGTTTATTGCAGGTCCGGGGGAAGTAGCGTATTGGGCAGAGCTTGAAAAAGCATTTTCTTTATTTAGCTTTAAAATGCCTCCCGTGGTCCCTAGGTTATCCTATGCAATCGTAGAAAGACATATCGAGAAGTATATGGATGAACTTCAGTTAGACCTTTCGAACGTAGTAAACGAAGGCGTAGATGCAGAGAGGGAGCACTGGCTTAAGACAGAAGTTCACAACCCATATGAAATGTATTTTGAAAAAGCGAAAGAAGATTTCGAAAAAATTCATAAAACTCTTCGTGAAAATATTCAAAAAGAAGACAAAACATTCGATGAAGTCATGCTTAAAAATCGAGCGATTATTCAAAAGCAGTTTGAAACCATTCAAAAGATTGTCGAATCCAAACAGCTAATTAAGCACGATGTGAAGCATTCAAAATATGCTCAAGTTGAACTTGCTCTTCGTCCCTACAACGCTCCACAAGAACGCATGTGGAATATTATGTATTATTTAAATGGTTATGGTATGCAATTTGTGTCAGATTTACTAAGTGCTGAAGTCGAATTAAATCACCAGTTAAAAGTCTGTTATGTCTAATAAAATCCTGCTGAAAAGCAGGATTTTTATTTTGGAAAAGAGAAAAAGTCTACAAGGTGAATATCAACCAATTGAATCCTTATAAGGTATTTATTTCTAATTGCGCAAAAAAACCTTATATTCCTTACATTTTATTCTACGAATATGTCCTACTTTTAACAAAATGACACTATTTGTGACAAAAAGACAAAATTCTACTTAATTCTTATATAAATAGCTGAAATAATGTTGAACTTTGATATATAATATAAACGTGTATATATATCAAAGAAAAACACCGTTTTTTGCTTTTTGTATACATAACTAAGTAGTTTAGAAAGAAGTAGGTGTCATAATGTTTAATCACACAACTGTTTTGCTTAAAGAAGCAGCGGAAGGCTTAAATATTAAGCCGGATGGAGTATATGTCGACTGCACGCTTGGCGGAGCAGGTCATAGTGAATATATCGTAAAACAGCTATCAGAAAAAGGGAAATTAATTGCGTTTGATCAAGACGATGTCGCTCTGGCAAATGCAAAAGAGAAATTGGCCCCGTATCTAGACAGAGTTATTCTAATCAAAAGTAATTTTCGCTATTTAAAAGAGCAGCTAATGAAACATGGAATTGAAGAAGTAGATGGAGTATTATTTGACCTCGGAGTCTCGTCTCCTCAGTTGGATACACCAGAGCGAGGGTTCAGCTTTCATCATGATGCCCCGCTTGATATGCGCATGGATCAAAACTCAATGTTTTCTGCGTACAACGTAGTAAATGAATGGCCTTATGAAAAACTTGTGAAAATCTTTTTCCAATACGGAGAAGAAAAGTTTTCGAAACAAATTGCCCGCAAAATTGAAGCATATCGAGAGTCTAAACCAATTGAAACAACGCTAGAGCTGGTTGATCTTATTAAAGATGGGATTCCAGCGCCAGCTAGAAGAACGGGTGGACATCCGGCAAAACGAATTTTCCAGGCTATTCGAATTGCTGTAAATGATGAGCTTCAAGTATTTGAAGATGCAATTGAACAGTCTATGGATGTGATCAAAAAAGGTGGACGTGTAAGTGTTATTACCTTCCACTCACTTGAAGACCGAATTTGTAAAGTTGCGTTTAAAAATGCAAGTACGGTTCCGCAGCTTCCGCATGGACTGCCAATTATTCCAGAAGAATTTAAACCTAAAATGAAAGTTATTACAAGAAAACCTATTTTACCTTCAGAAGAAGAGATAGAAGAAAATAAGCGCGCGCGCTCGGCAAAGCTTCGAATTGTTGAGAAATTAGTGTAATTAAAGGGTTTAATCAAAGAGGAGGGGACGAGAATGAACAATGTAGCATACAAAGTAAGAGAGCAAGATCAGCAGCAGAAGCAGCAAAAGACGGTACGTCAAGTTGTTCGGAAGACAAAAAGAAAAATCACGGTTGGTGAAAAAATTGTGTATTCGGGATTTGTCGCACTCATGCTGTTTGGGTCTGTGCAAATCATTTCAAATCAATCTTCGCTTTATAGCATCAGTGAAGAAGTGCAATCACTTGATGGAAAGATTGACAAGCAAGAAGCAAAAAACAATGAGTTAAAACTACAGGTAACAGAGTTAAGTGCATACGATCGTATTTGGACAAAAGCAAAAGAACTTGGACTAAAATTGAATGAAAATAACGTAAAAGTCGTTAACGATTAATTGCGATGACTACGCCAAGAAAAAATAGCAATATTAGTACAGGAGCAGCAATATTAATTTTAATATTTGCATTGCTCTTTTTTGTATTAGCCATCAGGTTCTTTTACATCCAAGCGACGGGTAAAGCAAATGGAGAAGCTTTAGCCGAAATTGCACAAAAACAGCACACGCGAACGTCCAAAATTGAAGGACAGCGCGGTACGATTTACGATCGAAACGGAGAAGCAATCGCCCAAGACACGGGTGCTTATACGGTTGTGGCGATTTTAGATAAAAAACAAACAAAAGACAAAGATCACCCGCAGCACGTAGTAGACCCTGAAAAAACGGCTGAAAAATTAGCCCCATTGTTGAAGATGGATGAGTCTAAACTTGAAAAAATGATGTCTAAAGACGTCTTCCAAGTCGAACTTGGCCCCGGAGGCCGTGACATTGATAACGTGCTAAAGCAAAAAATTGAAAAACTAAATCTCCCAGGCATCACGTTTTTACGCGATTCGAAGCGCTTCTATCCAAACGGTGTATTCGCCTCAAGTATTTTAGGATACGCACAAAAAGATGATACGGGTAAAATCGTAGGGAAAATGGGAATCGAAAAAGTATTTGATAAGCAGCTTTCTGAAGAAGATGGATATGTAAAATACGAAGCTGCTAAAAATGGAATTAAGCTTCCGGATCCAAAAGAGTCAATTGTAGCTCCGAAAAATGGAGACAGCGTCACGCTTACGATTGATGAAAAAATTCAAACGTTTTTAGAGGATGCAATGACAGCGGCCGCTAAAGAATATAAACCAGAAGAGCTAATGGCAACGGTAGTGAATCCCAAAACCGGTGAAATTTTGGCGATGTCAAACCGCCCTTCATTTGACCCAAATATTCGTGATATCACTTCTTACCGTAATCCGTTTGTTGAAAACAGCTATGAACTTGGTTCAACAATGAAAATCTTTACGCTAGCAGCCGCGATTGATGCAGGCGTCTATAACGGCGAAGACCGCTATCAGTCGGGATCTTATAAAGTAACGAAAAACAGCGTTCCGATTAATGACCACAACGGCGGAGTCGGCTGGGGAGCTATTACATTTAATGAAGGAATTCAAAGGTCTTCAAATGTAGCGGTTGCCATTTTAGCCAACGAAAAATTAGGTACCGACCGTTTGTATAAATACTTGGACAAGTTTGGCTTTATGGATAAAACAGGAATTGACTTGCCAAACGAAGCTTCTAGCAAGTTAGTGACGAAGTACCCGAGAGACCGCGTAACCACTGCGTTTGGACAGGCGTCTGCTTTTACGCCTATTCAAGAAATTCAAGCGGCTACTGCGATTGCAAATGACGGGAAAATGATGAAGCCTTACGTGATTAAACAAGTAGTCGATGAAACAAATAAGAGAACGATTAAGAAAACAAAACCTACCGTAGTAGGACAACCTATTTCTAAAAAAGCAGCGAACGAAACGCTAGATATTTTAGAAACCGTTGTTTCTTCTGATGACGGAACAGGGAAACCTTACGCAATTGAAGGATATGATGTCGCTGGAAAGACGGGAACAGCTCAAATTCCTGGTCCTAACGGAGGCTACTTGCATGGACACGGGAAAAATTTCATTTCCTTTATGGGCTTTGCACCTGCTAAAGATCCAAAGCTGCTTGTCTATGTAGCCGTTAAAAATCCAACTCTCACGCCTCAAGAGACGGGTACTGCACCGCTTACAGCCGTATTTAATCCGGTGATGAAAAACAGCCTGCAGTACTTAGGGGTGGAGCCTGAAAAAACAGACGAAGACGGAAAGAAAACAGAAGAGAAAAAGGTAGATTCAGAAATTACGCTTAAATCTTACGTTAACGAATCAGTTGACAGTGCTGTGAAAGACTTAAAACAAAAAGGACTTGTTCCTGTTGTAATAGGTAAAGGAGATACGGTAGAAAGCCAATCACCTACTTCCGATACCATTGTCACTGGTCAACGCGTGTTCATTAAGACAAATGGAAAAGCCACAATGCCTGATTTAACAGGTTTTTCACATCGTGATGTTATTCGCTTTAGTGAATTTGTCAACGTTCGACCTAGCGCACTTGAAAATGGTTATGTTGTAAGTCAAAGTATTAAAGCAGGCGATCCGTTAAAAGCAGGAACGTATCTGAAAGTGGAACTTGAAACGCCTAAAGAATTTTCAAGCACGTTAAATAAGTTAAAAGAAACGGAAAAAAGTGAGTCTGATAGTAAAAAAGACGATAAGCAACTTGACTAGAAATTAAGTTCTAGTGAATCCTGTACAAGCATATATTGGAACGAGCCGATTCAGAGGAGGTTCTAATATATGCGGGTATCAGGAGTCACAGTTCGTAAAAGGCTAGCCATTGTTTTGTTTGTCGGTTTTATTGTGTTTTTGATTATTGATACAAGGCTTGGATATGTACAGTTGCTGACTGGGGATACGCTAACTGAAAAAGCCAAAGACTTATGGAGTCGGAATATTCCTTTTGAACCTGAAAGAGGAAAGATACTAGATCGCAATGATGTGGCACTAGCTACAAATAAAAGTGCACCGACCGTTTTAGTTATGCCAAGACAAGTTGAAAATCCAGCTGTTACGGCTGAAAAGTTAGCAAAAGTGCTGGGAGCATCGAAAGAAAAAGTATATGAACAAATAACAAAAGCTTCTTCTAGCGTATATTTGCGTCCTGAAGGAAGAAAAATTTCACATGCGAAAGCAAATGAAGTGCGAAATTTAAATTTAAAAGGCGTATATATAGCTGAAGATTCGAAGCGGTACTATCCGTTTGGAAGTTATTTGTCGCATGTATTAGGCTTTGCGGGAGTAGATAATCAAGGGTTAACAGGCCTTGAATTATATTATGATAAAGAGCTAAAAGGACAAAAAGGTTCAGTTAAATTGTATTCGGATGCTAAAGGTAAAAAGATGCCCAATATAGCCGATGACTACACAGCACCTGTGGACGGGCTGGATTTGAGATTGACCATTGATTCACGTGTGCAAACGATCATGGAGCGTGAGTTGGATAATGCTCAGACAGCTTATAATCCAGATGGTATGATTGCCATTGCCATGAATCCTAAAAACGGTGAAATTTTAGGTATGTCAAGTCGTCCGGGCTTTGATCCTACGGATTTTAAAAATGTGAAGCCTGAGGTGTATAATCGCAATCTTCCAATCTGGAGCGTATATGAGCCCGGATCAACGTTTAAGATTATTACACTGGCAGCTGCTCTTGAAGAAAAGAAAGTGGATTTACTAAAAGATCAATTTTACGATGATGGAGCCGCGGAAGTTGGCGGAGCGAGACTTCGCTGCTGGAAAAAAGGCGGACATGGACAGCAGTCTTTTTTAGAAGTTGTACAGAACTCATGTAACCCTGGTTTTGTGGAGCTTGGGGAACGTTTAGGAAAAGAGAAATTGTTCAAATACATTAAAGAATTTGGCTTTGGTCAAAAAACAGGTATTGATTTACAAGGGGAAGCAAAAGGGATATTGTTCCCGCTTGAGCGCGTAGGTCCGGTTGAACAAGCTACAACAGCTTTTGGGCAAGGGGTTGCTGTTACGCCTATTCAACAGGTAGCTGCTGTTTCAGCAGCCGTAAACGGTGGAACGCTTTATGAACCTTATATTGCCAAAGAGTGGGTAGATCCAACTACCGGAAAAGTTGTAAGCAGTCATAAGCCGGTTGCTAAGCGAAAAGTTATTTCCGAGGAAACGTCTAAGCAAGTGCGTTTTGCTCTTGAAAGTGTAGTAGCACAAGGAAGCGGAAAAGGAGCTTTTGTGGAAGGGTACCGCGTTGGAGGAAAGACGGGTACTGCGCAGAAAGCTCAAAATGGAAAGTATTTGAAAAACAATCACATCGTTTCTTTTATCGGCGTTGCACCAGCAGATAACCCTGAAATTGTCGTGTATGTTGCGGTTGATAACCCAAAAGGCACCATTCAGTTTGGTGGAGTTGTAGCAGCTCCGATTGTAGGTAAAATGATTGAAGACAGTTTGCGTGTGATGGACGTTAAACCGCGTAAAGGACAAATTGAAAAAGAGTTAACGTGGCTGGACACACCAATGATAAAAGTACCAAATGTCGTAGGAATGTCAAAAAAAGAGTTACAAGAACAGCTACTTAATTTAAAATTAGATGTGAGCGGCGAAGGAGATAAAGTGGTCAAGCAGTCTCCTGCAGCCGGAACGAAAGTTAAAGAAGGCGAAACGGTTAGAATTTATATGGGAAAATAAAAATCTCTATAAACCATTATTCTTCCTTGCATGATAATCAGCAGGTTACTCTGCGTGTGAACATGAAATCAACAAATAAGCCTTGGGGGTGTTCCCTCCGGGCTTCTTTTTCTGTAAAATGTAATAGGTTAGGTGCTAGAAAAAGAAGAATAGTTGCCATAGCGTCTTATAACAAACGTTTCACTTTACAAATAGAGAGGACATGGTAGGAATGGATTTACGAGAACTACTAACACATTTACATGATTTTGTTCAGCTTCCTGAACAGAATATTGATATTACGTCAATTGAAATGGATTCAAGAGAAGTTAAGCCTGGAGCATTGTTCATTTGTATAGACGGCTATACAGTTGATGGCCATAGCTTTGCACAGATGGCTGTGGAAAAAGGGGCAGTAGCAATCTTAGCAGAGAAGCCTGTGGATGTAGAAGTGCCTGTTGTACGTGTGAAGAGTACAAAACGAGCAATGGCAGTGCTAGCGGATGCTTTCTACAATCAGCCCACACAAAAAATGCATTTAATTGGTGTAACAGGCACAAATGGAAAAACAACAATTACACATTTAATTGAGCATATCTTTAAATCACAACATAAAAAGACGGGTCTAATTGGAACGATCGAAATTCGTATTGGTGATACGTCTTATGATGTGAAAAACACAACGCCTGAATCGCTGACGCTCCAAAAAACATTTCACCAAATGGTGGAGGAGAATGTAGAAGTAGCGATGATGGAAGTATCATCTCATGCACTTGACTTAGGACGCGTACACGGGTGCGACTTTGATGTTGCGGTATTTAGTAACTTAACGCAAGATCACCTGGACTATCATCATACAATGGAAGATTATCGTCGTGCGAAAGGGTTGCTATTTGCACAGTTAGGAAACACTTATAACCATAATCGTCCTAAATTTGCTGTTCTTAATGCTGATGATGCGGCAACCGAGGAATATATTAAAAACACGGCTGCTACAGTGATTACCTATGGCATTGACCGTGAAAGTGATATTCGTGCAACCAATATTCAAATTACAAACAGCGGCACAACGTTCGACTTGACAACACCGACAGAAACGGTTCGTGTAGAGATGAAGCTTATTGGGAAATTCAGCGTCTACAACGTATTAGCGGCTACGGCTTCATGTTTAGTATCAGGTATCCCTCTGTCAGTTATTGTCGAGGAAATAAAAGTGTTAGAAGGCGTGTCTGGGCGTTTTGAAGTGGTTGATGCGGAGCAAGATTTTACGGTTATCGTTGATTATGCCCACACGCCGGACAGCTTAGAGAACGTGTTAAAAACTGTAAAAGAATTCGCAAAACGCAATATATATGTTATTGTTGGTTGTGGCGGAGATCGAGATCGTACGAAACGACCAATCATGGCTCGAATTGCAGCTGAATACAGTACACAAGCTATTTTGACATCTGATAATCCACGAAGTGAAGACCCATTGGCTATTTTAAAAGATATGGAAGAAGGTTTGGATACAGATAACTATGTGACGATTGCTGATCGTGCAGAAGCTATTCGCTATGCAGTGGAAACAGCGCATGCAGATGATGTTATTGTCATTGCTGGAAAAGGGCACGAGACCTATCAAATTATTGGTAAAAAAGTATTCGATTTTGACGATCGAGAAGTAGCACGCAAAATGATTGAGGAGCGAAAGTAGTAATGAAATGGGTAGAGAACAAAATGAGTCGGAATGAGTTGGAAGTTAAGGAGGGAACATCGTGCTAGAACAATCAATTTTATTGACAATCGGCGTAGCCTTTTTGATTACGGTTGTATTGTCGCCGATTTTTATTCCCTTCTTAAGAAGATTAAAGTTTGGTCAAAGTATTCGTGATGAAGGCCCGAAATCTCACCAGAAAAAATCAGGTACACCTACAATGGGCGGTATCATGATTTTATTATCTATTATTGTGGCAACTCTTATTATGGTCAATCAGTATGCAGAACTTACATATAAGACGTTTCTATTATTATTTGTCACAATCGGATTTGGTTTATTAGGATTTCTAGATGATTTTATAAAAGTAGTGTTAAAGCGTAACCTTGGATTAACATCCAAACAAAAGTTTTTAGGTCAGGTTGTCATTTCAATTATTTTTTACTTTATTGCAAGACAGTTTGAGTTTTCAACTGAAGTGACGATTCCAGGAATTAAAGACCCAATCGATTTAGGTTGGTTTTATGTTGTTTTCCTTATCATCTGGCTTGTTGGTTTTTCAAATGCGGTTAACTTAACGGATGGATTAGACGGACTTGTATCTGGTACAAGTGCGATTGCTTTTGGTGCATTTGCAGTTCTTGCCTGGAATGCAGAGCAGTTTGAACTATCTATTTTCTCAGTTGCTGTAGTAGGAGCTGTGTTAGGATTTTTAGTGTTTAATGCCCATCCTGCAAAAGTATTTATGGGAGATACGGGTTCTTTAGCGCTAGGAGGAGCAATCGCTACGGTGGCTGTCTTAATGAAAATGGAATTCTTGCTTGTTATTATCGGTGGTGTGTTTGTTATTGAAACACTATCTGTTATTATTCAAGTCGCATCTTTCAAAACAACAGGAAAACGTGTGTTTAAAATGAGCCCGCTTCATCACCATTACGAGCTAAGCGGCTGGTCGGAATGGCGCGTAGTTATGACTTTTTGGGCTGTAGGACTATTATTTGCAATGCTTGGAATTTATATCGAGGTGTGGATTTAAATGAAATCAGTCAATACGTATCAAGGTAAACAAGTACTTATTTTAGGATTAGCCAAGAGCGGTTTAGCAGCCGCTCAGTTAGTTAAACAGCTTGGTGCTAAAGTAGTCGTTAATGATCAAAAACCGTACGAAGAGAACGTAGCAGCACAGGAATTAGAAAAAACGGGCATTGAAGTTGTCTGTGGACATCATCCGCTTGAGCTTTTAGACAAAGCGGATGTTATTGTAAAAAACCCTGGGATTCCGTATTCAAATGTTCTATTGCAAGAAGCATTAAAGCGAAATATTCCGATTTTAACAGAGGTAGAATTGGCTTATGAAATTAGCGAAGCGCCTTTTATCGGAATTACGGGAAGCAATGGGAAAACAACAACAACAACGCTAATTTATAAAATGTTAGAAGAAGATCAAAAGCAGCCGTTGATTGCTGGAAATATTGGAACAGTAGCTTGTGAAGTGGCGCAAAAAGCAACAAAGGACAATGTAATTGTAACGGAGCTTTCTTCTTTTCAGCTGATGGGAATTGAAAAATTCCGTCCGAAAATCTCTTTATTATTGAATTTGTTTGATGCTCACTTAGACTATCATGGTACCAAAGAGGAATATATCAAAGCGAAAGCAAATCTCTTTAACAATCAAACAAGTGAAGACTTTGCCGTTATTAATGCGGATGATGAGCTAGTGATGAAAGCTAGTGCAGATGTTAAAGCGACAAAAGTACCTTTTTCTGTTACAGCTCAAACGACAGAAGGAGCGTATATTAAAAACGAAACCATTTTCTTTAAAGATGAAGAAGTGATGTCCTTAAAAGATGTGGTGCTGCCAGGCAAACATAATCAAGAAAACATTTTAGCAGCTGTATCCGTTGTGAAGCTGTACGGCTGTTCAAATGAAGCTATTTACCGCGTGCTCACAACGTTTGCTGGTGTTAAACACCGCGTTCAATATGTCACGACAATCAACAAACGTAAGTTTTATAATGACTCTAAAGCTACGAATATGCTTGCTACAAAAGTAGCTCTTTCCGCTTTTTCGCAGCCGACGATTTTACTTGCAGGTGGACTCGATCGCGGCAATGAGTTTGATGATTTAAAAGAAGAGTTTAAAAATGTGAAAGCTGTTATTACGTTTGGTGAAACGGCTCCTAAAATTGAACGCGTAGCAAAAGAAGCGGGAATACAAATTGTAAAACGTGTCGATAATGTTAAACAAGCAGTTTCAGAAGCATATGCTTGTTCAGATGAAGAAGATGTTATTTTATTATCTCCTGCTTGTGCAAGCTGGGATCAATTTAAAACTTTTGAAGAACGTGGTGACATCTTTATTGAATCTGTGCATAAACTGAAATAAGGGCTTGTCTAAACACCTAGAAAATACACTAGCCCTAATCTATTTTTAGAGGTGTGTGACAGTGTCGACAAAAAGGTCTACCCCAGATTTTTTTCTCATAATCGTTACGCTTTCCTTGCTAACCATCGGCCTTATTATGGTATACAGCGCAAGTGCGGTATGGGCTACATACAAGTTTAATGATTCTTTTTTCTTTGCTAAACGCCAGCTCTTATTTGCAGGGCTTGGAGTATGCGCGATGTTTGTCATCATGAATATTGATTATTGGATGTGGCGTACGTGGGCAAAGCCAATTGTAATCATTTGCTTTGTTATGCTGGTACTTGTATTGATTCCGGGAGTAGGGCTAGTACGAAATGGGTCGCAAAGTTGGATAGGTGTTGGAGCGTTTTCGATTCAGCCTTCAGAATTTATGAAGTTTGCTATGATTATATTTTTAGCGAAATATTTATCAGAAAACCAGAAGAAAATTACATCCTTTAGAAAAGGAATGTTACCTGCATTATTATTGGTTTTCTTACCGTTTGGCATTATTATGATGCAGCCGGATTTAGGAACTGGAACGGTGCTTGTTGGAACTTGTTTAGTCATGATTTTTGTTTCAGGAGCAAAAGTAAGTCACTTTGCAGGTCTTGGGTTGCTTGGCGTTGCCGGTTTTGCAGGACTTGTTTTATCGGCTCCTTATCGGATTAAACGCATCACCTCATTTTTAAATCCTTGGGAAGATCCGCTTGGAAGCGGGTTTCAAATCATTCAATCTCTTTATGCAATTGGACCGGGGGGATTGCTTGGATTAGGGTTAGGGCAAAGTAGACAAAAGTTCTTTTATTTGCCGGAGCCTCAAACTGATTTTATTTTTGCTATTCTGGCAGAAGAGCTCGGTTTCATCGGTGGAACACTCGTTCTACTTTTGTTTAGCTTATTGCTTTGGAGAGGAATTAAAGTAGCGCTCGGAGCACCTGATCTTTACGGAACGTTTTTAGCCTTAGGAATTATTTCAATGGTTGCGATTCAAGTCATGATTAATATAGGCGTGGTAACAGGTCTTATGCCTGTTACGGGAATTACGCTTCCATTTTTAAGCTACGGCGGATCATCGCTGACGCTCATGCTGGCAGCAGTTGGAGTTTTGTTAAATGTTAGTAGATATTCTCGCTATTAATTGAAAAAAATTGTATAATGTCAAGTAGGCAATGGTCTACTGAAGTAAACCGTCATCTTAAATCCAAGTGCACGCCGGATTTTGTTGGCGGTTTATTTTCGATTTTTTACAGGTAGATGATATTTTTGTATGAAATGTTTTTAAAATGTAATGTTGTGATAACCAATTTTGAGTCCAACTATGGTATGATGTGTAAGGTTAAATGTTTTATCTTAGTGAGTAGGTGAACGTATGTGCACTTATGAGCGTAGCGTTTTTTTATGACTGTCAGCATGTGTTTAACTTCTAAATGAAAAACGATAAAAAAACAATCAAAATTACTTTATATAGCAGATGAACGTACATTCTATGGGTGAATGTCATACGATAAATAAAAATGATGAAATTGACAACAGAATAGAGTGCCTTCGTAGAAAAAATGTATCTTACAAGGTGCTGCTGCTTAGTTATGAATCTGTTCTTATTATTCTTATGCATTAGAAGTAAGGGCGCATTGACATGAAAGTTTTATAACAGCAAAGAGGGTTTTAGGAGGTTCTTATGGAAGCGTTAGTAAAAGAGTTAGTCGAAGCGAATATTGGAAAGGTTCGTGAAAATGAACCGCTAGCAAAACATACAACAATGAAAATTGGTGGTCCAGCAGATGTGCTTGTAGAACCTGATTCTGTTGATCACTTAAAAGTTACGATGGATATTATTAAAAAACACGGCGTGAAATGGAGAGCGATTGGTCGAGGATCTAATCTTCTTGTTTCTGATAAGGGAATTGAAGGCGTGGTCATTAAGCTCGGAGCCGGATTAGATGATTTAACAGTAGATGGAGAGACGGTTACTGTAGGTGGGGGATACCCTAGCATCAAGCTTGCAACAGTTATTACAAAACAAGGTCTGTCTGGACTGGAGTTTTCAAGTGGAATTCCTGGATCTGTGGGAGGCGCTGTTTATATGAATGCAGGTGCCCATGGTTCTGATATGTCTCATGTAGTCGAGAAAGCGCTGATTTTATTTGAAGATGGCACTCTTGAGTGGCTGACAAATGAAGAGCTTCAATTCTCGTATCGTCATTCAATTCTACAAAAAGACCGTCCTGGAGTATGTGTAGAAGCCGTGCTGCGTTTGAAAAAGGGAACGAAAGATGATATTGTGGCGGTCATGCAGAAAAATAAAGACTATCGCCGCGAAACACAGCCTTGGAATTTCCCTTGTGCGGGAAGTATTTTTAGAAATCCGCTTCCAAATTATGCAGGAGACTTAATCGAAAAGTCCAACTTAAAAGGTTTCTCAGTAGGCGGTGCGCAAATTAGTGAGCAGCATGCGAACTTCATTGTCAATACAGGAGATGCAACGGCTTCAGACGTGCTGAATTTAATTGCTCATGTTAAGAAAACAATTAAAGAGAAATTCGATATTGATATTCATACAGAAGTTGAGATTATCGGCCGCTAATTACTCAGCCTGTCGCTGTATGGTTATGCGTGAAAAGGTAGCTTTTATGTGTTTATTCTATGCTATAATGGGGATATTCTCATGAAGCAAAGATTGGAAATAAATAGATGGTAATTCTTCGTTTATTTTCTCAAATGGATAAGGGTGAAAAAAATGGAAAAAGGTAAGTTAATTGTTTTAGAAGATCGGGTACCGAAGCTGCAAGAACAGCGAAAGCAAAAAGCAAATAGACGGCTTATTTTGTATTTATCACTCTTTTTCATCCTTATTTTATTTATTGTATATTCTCAATCTTCTTTGAGTAATGTTTCTAACATTGAAGTACAAGGGAATAAACATGTAAGTGATAAGGATATTGTCAAAGCGAGTGGTCTGTCCAAAAAAACCAGCTACTGGAAAGCTGATGCTGATCGAATTCAAGAAAAAGTCGAAAAAAACCCTGAGGTAAAGGAAGCTGTCATTCACAAAACATTTCCTAATAAGGTCGTAATCGACGTAAAAGAGTACGCAAGAATTGCATATGTAACCTCGGGGAATAAATATTTCCCTGTGAATGAAAATGGAAAAGTTTTAAAAGAAGTAAGTGCTAAGAAAGTGTCATCCGACGCTCCGCTGCTAATTGACTGGAAAGACGGAGACGCTATACAAAGCATGGTTCAAGAATTAGCTAAAACGCCTAAGAGCATAAAAGGGGCTATTTCTGAGATTTACTACGCGCCGACAAAGTCAGAACCTCTTCACATCGAGGTGTTTATGAACGATACGCGTGAAGTAAGCGGGAAAATTAGCAACTTCTCTGATAAAATTGTTCATTACCCAGCTATTGCAAGTAAATTGAGTGATGATCAAAAAGGTATTATTGATTTAGAAGAAGGATATGCATTTAAACCTTATAAAAAGAGCAAGCAGTAATTATTTTTTATAAGTGTTAATTAAAGGAAATAGATGAGCTGAGACTGGCAAACTAGCCCTCGTACATTGTATAATCACATGCAAGTATTCTGCATACATATGATTTTCTTCTCCGTTGCTGTGAAATGGAAATGTAATATTTGTTCTAGGTAAGTTTCGCTTTTCTCAGTGTACATCTTAGTGTAGACTTGTAGTTAAATAGCTTTTTTTCAGTGGATTTTAGGCTTAAATCTAAAAAAAAGTCAAAACCAGAACGTTTTGTTCTTTGAAAGAGATAAAGTCTGTGAAAAACTTGAAAAAAATTGATTTTACAAAAGGGAAACAGATGTATTTGTTGAATATTTTCATATAATAAAAAATTAATATTGTTGTTCTTCTTAATTTATTAAGATGACATGTGCAGAAAGAAAAAGGAGGTGCCAAAGAATGAACAGCAATGAAATATACGTTAGTTTAGACATCGGTACATCCAGTGTGAAAGTAATCATCGGAGAGATGAGTAACGATTCATTGAATATCATTGGTGTAGGGAATGTTAAATCACACGGACTAAAAAAAGGTTCTATCGTTGATATAGATGCAACAGTTCAATCTATTAGAAAAGCAGTAGAACAAGCTGAACGAATGGTAGGCATTACAATTAAAAAGGTTGTAGTGGGCATAAGCGGAAATCATGTATTTTTACAGGATTGTCACGGAGTAGTAGCCGTGTCAAGCGAGAATCGTGAAATTACAAACGAAGATATTCATCGAGTAATTGATGCTGCTCAAGTCATGTCTATCCCACCAGATCGTGAAATCATTGATGTTATTCCAAAGCAATTTATTGTAGATGGCTTAGAAGGTATTAATGATCCTAGAGGTATGATTGGGGTACGTTTAGAAATGGAAGGCACAATCATAACGGGATCTAGAACGGTTTTACATAACTTATTACGCTGTGTAGAAAGAGCTGGTTTAGAAATCAGTGATATTTGTTTACAGCCTCTAGCCGCTGGTTCAATTGCATTATCTCGTGATGAAAAAAACTTAGGTGTCGCACTGGTAGATATCGGTGGAGGTTCAACAACCGTTGCGATCTTTGACCAAGGACATTTGAAAGTAACAAATGTACTAGCTGTTGGCGGAGAGCACATTACCAAGGATTTATCGATTGGCCTTCGCACATCGACTGAAGATGCGGAAAATATTAAGATAAAGCATGGACATGCTTTCTACGATCATGCTTCTGAAGAAGAAGTATTTAGTGTACCGATCATTGGAAGCGATCAGCATCAGCAGTTTAATCAGCTTGAAATCTCTGATATTATTGAAGCTAGATTAGAAGAGATTTTAGATATGATTACGCAGGAGGTAAATCGCCTAGGATACAAAGATATTCCAGGAGGATTTGTTTTAACAGGCGGAGTAGTAGCGATGCCTGGTATCCTTGAGCTAGCTCAAGTAATTTTAAAGAATAACGTGCGCATAGCAGTGCCTGATTATATTGGAGTACGTGAGCCGCATTATACAACAGGCGTAGGATTAATAAAATTTGCATACAAAAATGCTAAAATACAAGGCCGGGAAATTGGAGCGCCAGTTGTGGAAGAAGAGCCGATTGAGCAAGAAATGATCAAACCTAGCCCGAAACCACAGCAGCCGCAACAATCAGCTGAGCAGCCGAAAAAGAAAAATGACCAAAATTTAATGAAGAAGTTTTTTGGATACTTCTTTGATTAACGTTACGGATTGGTAATTTCGAAGAATTAGGAGGAACTATCATGTTGGAGTTTGATACAAGTGTAGACCAATTAGCGACGATTAAAGTAATCGGTGTCGGAGGCGGCGGTAACAACGCGGTTAACCGAATGATTGAACATGGCGTCCAAGGTGTAGAATTCATTGCAGTTAATACAGATGCACAAGCATTAAATTTATCAAAAGCTGAAACAAAAATGCAAATCGGCGCTAAATTAACAAGAGGATTAGGTGCAGGTGCTAATCCAGAAGTTGGTAAAAAAGCAGCTGAAGAAAGTAAGGAACAAATCCAAGAAGCACTAAAAGGTGCAGACATGGTTTTCGTAACAGCTGGTATGGGTGGAGGAACTGGAACTGGTGCAGCTCCAGTCATTGCCCAAATTGCTCGTGAGCTAGGAGCACTAACGGTAGGTGTTGTTACTCGTCCGTTTACGTTTGAAGGCCGTAAGCGTTCTACTCAAGCAGCAGGCGGTATTGCGTCAATGAAAGAAGCAGTGGATACGCTGATTGTTATCCCGAACGATCGCTTATTAGAAATCGTTGATAAAAACACGCCAATGCTAGAAGCGTTCCGTGAAGCGGATAACGTATTGCGACAAGGTGTGCAAGGTATTTCAGATTTAATCGCAGTTCCTGGATTAATTAACTTAGACTTCGCTGACGTGAAAACAATTATGTCTAACAAAGGATCTGCCCTTATGGGTATCGGTATTGCGACTGGTGAAAACCGTGCTGCTGAAGCGGCTAAAAAAGCTATTTCAAGTCCACTTCTTGAAACATCTATCGATGGAGCTCAAGGTGTATTAATGAACATCACAGGCGGTACAAACCTAAGTCTTTACGAAGTACAAGAAGCTGCAGATATCGTTGCTTCGGCTTCTGACCAAGAAGTGAACATGATCTTTGGATCTGTTATTAACGAAAACCTAAAAGACGAGATTGTTGTTACAGTTATTGCAACTGGCTTTAGTGACCAAGATTTATCACAGCCAAAACCAGGTCGTCCTTCGTTATCCGCGAATCGCATGCAGCAATCGACACAGCAGCCGGCTCCCCAGCCGAAGCGTGAAGTAAAGCGTGAAGAACCTGTACAGCAAGAATATACGCGTCCATCTCAGCCACAGTCTGAAGATGCGCTAGATATTCCAACATTCTTACGAAACCGTAATCGTAGACGCTAAGAAAATAAAAAGCCAAGACCTCTGTTTTATACAGAGGTCTTTTTTTATGCAATGAATCTAGAAAAATCAAAAAGAATATAAAAAACATTCGACATGGTCAATATGATGCCTTCAAAGGGTTTATGTTTTCTTTCTAAAAGTGGTGTGACAAATATCGAATGATTTCCTCAAAAATACTGCTTGTTTCTCGGCATGAACTGACAGACTTTCTAATAGGATGTACTATATACTAATTTTTAACAGAAAAATTCAGAAAGAATGGAGAGGTTATAAACATTGCCAATCTATTTAGATTTAATATGGATGCTGAATTTTGGGTTAGATACGATTTTACTAATGTTATGTGCAGTTGTACTTAAACGGAATTACAAGTGGTGGCGGCTTTTGCTTGGCGGCTTTATCGGTTCATTAATTGTCCTTCTTATGTTTACGCCTTTTTCTCATCTCATGGTTCATCCTGCTATTAAAATTTTATTCTCTTTTTTTATGGTATTGATGACGTTTGGTTACAAACGACTGCGCTTTTTCTTTGAGAATTTATTAACGTTTTATTTTGCAACCTTTGTTGTTGGTGGAGGGTTAATGGGCGTTCACTTTTTATTTCAAGATCAGTTTCTTGTTCTTAATCAAATGGTTGATACAAAATCTCCACAGTTTGGTGATCCTATTAGCTGGATATTTGTTCTTATCGGTTTTCCGCTATTATCTTATTTTTCAAAAGCACGAGTTGATGATTTGCGAATGAAAAACATTACATTTGATCAGCTGGTAGATGTGGAAGTTATTTTAAACGAACAGACGCTGTCGATGAAAGGACTTATTGATAGTGGAAACCAGCTTGTAGATCCGCTGACGAAAACCCCGGTTATGATTGTTACAGCAGATTCTTTAAAAGAAATATTGCCTGAAGGCTTAATGGAATTAAGCAAAAATGTCCAATCCTTTTCACACAGCGAAGATATTGATCAAGAGTGGTATTCAAAAGTCCGCTTTGTCCCTTATCGAAGCGTGGGCCAAGCCAATCAGCTGCTGCTTGCTCTAAAGCCAGATATGGTAAGGCTGGTGCATCAGTCCAATACGATTGAAGTCACTAAAGTATTAGTAGGTATTAGTCATACAACGCTTTCAGTGGAGAAGCAATATGAATGTATTGTTCATCCGAAGCTCATTGTTATTGGCGAAGTAAGTTCCGCATCGTAAAAGGTGTGAACAAATAAAGGAGGATACAGAATGGCTACATATCGAATTCGATTTCAATTATGGTGGTACAAATTATTAATTAAACTTAAGCTAAAAACAGATGAAGTGTATTATATAGGAGGAAGTGAAGCTCTTCCACCACCTTTAACAAAAGATGAAGAAGAAGTTCTCTTAAAAAAACTCCCATCAGGAGATGAAGCAGCCCGTTCACTATTGATTGAGCGTAATTTGCGACTGGTTGTTTATATTGCCCGCAAGTTTGAAAATACGGGAATCAATATTGAGGATTTAATTAGCATCGGCACCATCGGTTTAATTAAAGCAGTAAACACGTTTAATCCTGAAAAGAAAATTAAGCTAGCGACGTACGCCTCTCGCTGTATTGAAAATGAAATTTTAATGTATTTGCGCCGCAACAATAAAATTCGATCTGAAGTTTCATTTGATGAGCCGTTAAATATTGATTGGGATGGAAACGAACTGTTATTATCTGACGTGATGGGAACCGAAGAAGATATCATCACAAAAGACCTGGAAGCCAATGTAGATCGAAAACTTTTGTTGAAAGCACTGCACCAATTAAATGATCGTGAAAAGCAAATTATGGAGCTTCGCTTTGGGCTAGCCGGCGGAGAAGAAAAAACACAAAAAGATGTAGCTGATATGCTAGGCATTTCTCAGTCTTATATTTCAAGGCTTGAAAAACGAATTATTAAACGGCTGCGAAAAGAATTTAATAAAATGGTTTAAGTAAAAAAGCTGATGGTATAAGGGCTGATAAGCATCTTATACCATCAGCTTTTTTAGTGTAGAATTGTCAGAATTGTAAAAGTGCATATTTTTTCCTTCGGAGGAGATACTGAATTCAGAACATCATCTCCTGTTAGGAGGGAAAGAGTTGACAAGAAATAAAGTAGAAATTTGTGGAGTAGATACTTCGAAACTTCCCGTGTTAAAAAATGAAGAAATGCGAAAGTTGTTTAAACAAATGCAGGCTGGGGATGGAACAGCAAGAGAAAAGCTAGTAAGCGGAAATTTACGTCTCGTACTCAGCGTGATTCAACGTTTTAACAATCGTGGAGAATTTGTTGATGACTTATTTCAGGTTGGGTGTATTGGATTAATGAAATCCATTGACAATTTTGATTTAAGTCAAAACGTGAAGTTTTCTACATATGCTGTCCCAATGATTATAGGGGAAATTCGCCGCTATTTACGTGACAATAATCCAATCCGTGTTTCTCGTTCCCTTCGTGATATTGCTTATAAAGCTCTTCAAGTTCGTGAAAGGCTTATGAGTGAAACATCTAAGGAACCTACAGCTGAGGAAATTTCAAAAGTCCTAGAAGTGCCCCATGAAGAAATTGTGTTTGCTTTAGATGCTATCCAAGATCCGGTTTCTCTATTTGAACCTATTTACAATGATGGTGGAGACCCAATCTATGTCATGGATCAGCTAAGTGATGAACGCAACCGTGATTCAACTTGGATTGAAGAAATTGCTTTGCAAGAAGGTATGAGAAGATTGAACGAGCGAGAAAAACTAATTTTACGAAAGCGCTTCTTTCAAGGTAAAACGCAGATGGAAGTGGCTGAAGAAATTGGTATTTCTCAAGCGCAGGTTTCTCGTTTAGAAAAAGCTGCTATTAAACAGATGAATAAAAATATTCAAAGTTAACAAAAGCTATTTAAACTGGCAGCTGCTCGCGTTCATACAATTAATACCATTCACTTTATTTGATGTTCAACTTAATAAGCATCGTGTCTATAAAAAAAGACGCGGTGCTTATTTTGTATGTGTCAATGTATAATACATGACCAAAAGATATTCATATCAGATTTCCTATTACTGTGAGGACTTTTAGCTACTCGTTGAGAATGTCTCTTGATGAAAAGCTGTGTAATTAGTGAAGAAAATGCCTATAGAACGAGAATGGCAGAGAAAAAATAAGCTTTTCCTTCATGAAATGAAAATTTGAAAATATATATAGGCTAAGGAATAAAGTTGGCTATAGGGGGAGAGAGCATGTTAAAGATTTCAGAATTCCAGCTGAAGGATGTAGTGAATGTAGCTGATGGCAAAAAACTTGGAAATGTAGGGGATATTGATATTGACTTAACAACGGGAAAAATACAGGCCGTCATTATCGGGGGCTCTCGTGTATTGGGCTTCTTTGGAAAAGATGATGAAATTGTTATTCCGTGGAAAAATATTGTGAAAATTGGTTCTGATGTCATTTTAGTACGTTATAAAGACGCATTTCAGCCTGAAGAGAATTAGTTTTTTGTCAACAGCACCTAGCAATCTGTGGTACAATATGTGAGAACAAATGAAACAAGGGATGTGTCACATACATGAATCCTGAGCCATTAAAAAAAAGTCATCACGACTCGTTTATGTGGCTGAGCCCTTGGGTAGAAAAGAATGATATGCTTGTTGCTGGTTTCACCACAAAAAATGGTGGTGTGAGTAAACCTCCATTTGCTTCTTTTAACCTAGGGCTTCACGTAAACGATAACGTAGAAGATGTTATTACAAATAGAAAAATTTTAGCAGCCGAACTAGACATGTCTTTTGAAAGCTTTGTATGTGCTGAACAAGTACATGAAGCAACTGTTCAAAAAGTAACAAAAGCCGACTGTGCAAAAGGAATCTACAAGTACGAAGAGGGCATAAAAGCAACGGATGGCATTTATACAAATGAATCTGATATTTTGTTAGCTTTATGTTATGCAGATTGTGTTCCGCTGTACTTCTATGCGCCTGATCACCATTTAGTTGGTCTAGCTCATGCCGGTTGGAAGGGAACAGTGAAAGATATTGCAGGAAATATGATTCGACGTTGGGTAGAGCAAGAAAATGTTCCGATTGAAGATATTTACGTGGCGATTGGACCTTCGATTGAAGATTGCTGTTATGTTGTCGATAACCGTGTCATTACGCAAGTAAACGAAGCGGTTGGCCAAAATGGATATCAAGAAGTAAGCCCTGGACAATACGCGCTTAATTTAAAAAAAGTCAATAAGCTGCTGATTCAAAACGCAGGCGTATTGCCGGAACGAATTTTAACATCGTCGTATTGTACAAGCTGTGAAGATGACCTGTTCTTCTCACATCGCCGCGACCAAGGGAAAACAGGACGCATGTTTAACTTCATAGGCTTTAAGGAGGAGTAATTACATAGTGACAGCTAGCGTAAGTGAAAATCTAGAAGCAGTTCAACAAACAATTGCTGAAGCGTGTAAAAAAGTTAATCGAAATCAAAAAGATGTAGAGCTGATTGCTGTAACAAAATACGTTTCTACGAAACGAGCAGCAGAAGCAGTGGATGCAGGCATTTTACATCTCGGAGAAAACAGGGATGAAGGTCTTCTAGAAAAGTATGAATCAATCGGTAAGAAAGCGACCTGGCATTTTATCGGAAGCTTACAAACAAGAAAAGTAAAAAATATGATTGATAAAGTTGACTATATTCATTCACTAGACCGATTATCTTTAGCAAAAGAAATTGATAAACGTGCAGGACATCGTATAAAATGTTTTGTACAAGTTAATGTTGCCGAAGAACAATCCAAGCATGGCCTTGCTGTAGAAGACGTAATTCCATTTATTCAATCACTTGAAGAATTTGCAAATATTCAAGTGGTCGGATTAATGACCATGGCTCCTCACACAGATGACGAGTCTACGCTTCGCAGCTGTTTTCAAGGTCTAAAAAAATTGCAGAGTCGTATACAAGAACTAAACTTGCCATATGCACCGTGTACAGAGCTATCAATGGGAATGTCAAACGATTATGCAATTGCAATTGAAGAAGGAGCGACATTCATTCGACTAGGAACCACGTTAGTTGGGAATGAACGTTAAGGAGGTGTAATTCAAGATGAGTATGAAAAATCGCTTTAGAAGTTTTTTTGCTCTTGATGACGATACTGAATATGTAGAAGAACATTACGAACAAGAAGAGTCGGTAGAAGAGCCTGTACAGCAGTCGAGACCAGCAGCGAAAGCTAGTCAGCAGCTGAATCAGCAGCAAAATGTGATTAGCTTGCAAAGCGTTCAAAAATCATCAAAAATGATGCTTTGCGAACCTCGCGTCTATGCCGAAGCACAAGAAATTACGGATCATTTAAAAAATCGTAAAGTCGTAGTTGTTAATTTACAGCGCATTCAACGAGATCAAGCAGTGAGAATTGTCGACTTTTTAAGTGGTACAGTTTATGCTTTAGGCGGGGACATTCAAAAAATTGGAACCGACATCTTTTTATGTACACCTGATAATGTAGACGTAAGCGGAAGCATTTCAGATATGATGGGAGAACACGATACAACAAACGTAAAGAGGTGGTAGTTTTTGGACATCGTTTTTGGGATTCTTGGGCAATTAATTGGGCTTTACTCATGGGCACTGATTATTTACATTTTGATGTCTTGGGTACCCGATGTAAGGGCATCTAAGTTTGGTCAGCTGCTTGGCAGTATTTGTGAGCCTTACTTAGAGCCTTTTCGTAAAATCATTCCGCCTATTGGCATGATTGATATTTCACCTCTTGTTGCAATCTTTTTACTACGATTTGCGCAAGCAGGGGTACGTTCACTTCACAGTATGGTTGGATTTATTTAAAAAGGAATCGCTGGATTCCTTTTTTACATACCAATAGTAGGAGTAATAATATGTCTATTTATGAACATTTTAGGCAAGAAGAACATGGATTTATTGACCAGGTTCTTCAGTGGAAAGAAGATGTCCTACATCAATACAGCCCAAAATTAACGGACTTTTTAGATCCAAGAGAGCAGCAGATTGTGACGGCTATTGTCGGGACTGAAGGAGAGGTTCAAGTTTCATTTGATGGTGGACAACCGTTTGCTGAACGCAAGCGTGCGCTGCTATATCCGGATTACTATGTACCTCAAAGCGAAGATTTTCAGTTGCGTATGTACGAGCTCAATTATCCTAAAAAGTTTGTGACAATTGAACATCCTCAAGTTCTTGGTTCGGCGATGTCCTTAGGACTGCGCCGTTCAAAATTTGGAGATATTTTGGTCGCGGGAGACGATATTCAGCTTGTAGCTGCAGAGGAAATTTCTTCTTATATTGAGATGAATTTAACATCAATTGGAAAAGCCAAAGTTTCACTTTCTTCTATTCAAAGAGAGCAGCTGCATGTGGTAAAAGAAGAGCTGATTGAACACATTTATACAGTTTCTTCAATGAGGCTTGATGTTTTGCTGTCGACCATTCACAATTTATCAAGACAAAAAGTCCAGCCTTTTATTGCAAATGGAGCGGTAAAAGTGAATTTTAAAGTCATTGAACAGCCTTCTTTTGAATGTCATGAAGGTGATATTTTGTCACTTCGTGGTCACGGCAGAAGTCGTATCGTTTCACTTGAAGGCAAAACCAAAAAAGAAAAATGGCGAATTGTTGTAGGAAAGCAGAAATAAAGAAATCTACTAGCAGGAAATTTTAAAAATATGTCGAATAAACCATTACTAATGACGTAATGAGACAACACGGAGGTGGCCTAGATGCCTTTAACCCCTTTGGATATTCATAACAAAGAGTTTAATCGCGGATTTCGCGGATATGATGAAGATGAAGTAAATGAGTTTCTTGACCAAGTAATTAAAGACTATGAGCTGGTCATGCGTGATAAAAAGGAGTTAGAAGGAAGAGTATCTGAATTAACAGATCGTCTTGGACATTTTACTAACATCGAAGAAACGTTAAATAAATCAATTTTAATTGCTCAAGAAGCAGCGGAAGATGTGAAGCGAAACGCTGAAAAAGAAGCGAAGCTCATTATAAAAGAAGCAGAAAAAAATGCGGACCGTATTATTAATGAAGCACTGTCTAAGTCTCGTAAAATTGCGATGGACATTGAGGAGACGAAAAAGCAGTCTAAAGTATTTAGAACTCGTTTCAAAATGTTAATCGAAGCACAGCTTGAAATGTTAAACAGCGACGACTGGGATCAGTTGATGGATTATGAGATGCCAGCGCTAGAAGAAAAAATTGACTAGTCAAGACATCATCTTGACTTCTCACGTTTTGTTGTCATATAATTTGGTAACAGATGAAATTTCATATCAAACAGTACGGAGACAGGGACAGTAGCTTTTTTAGTTTGTCAAAGCGAATCGAGGATGGTGCGAGCTCGATAACAAACAAAAAAGTGAAAATCACCCTAGAGTACCATTGCTGAACTGATGATAGTAAGCAGTGGCGGTTTATTCACGTTACGAATGCAAAGAGGATTTGCGTGCAGCAAATCTACTAGGGTGGTACCGCGGGAGGCCTTCTCGTCCCTTTTTGGGATGAGGAGGTCTTTTTGTTATGGTACAAAAAGATATGAAATTTACGTTTTTTTTTGGAGGGTAAAACATGGAATATAAAGATACATTATTGATGCCAAAAACTGAATTTCCGATGCGTGGAAATTTACCGAACCGCGAGCCTAAAATGCAAGAACAGTGGGCTGAAATGAATATTTATGAAAAAGTACAAAAACGTACGGAAGGCCGTCCGCTATTTGTCTTGCATGACGGACCTCCATATGCGAATGGCGATATTCACATGGGACATGCATTAAATAAAATTTTAAAAGATTTTATCGTTCGCTATAAGTCGATGTCAGGCTTCTGCGCACCTTATGTACCAGGCTGGGATACACACGGTTTGCCAATTGAAACAGCTTTAACAAAAAATAAAAAAGTAAACCGCAAAGAAATGACGGTAGCTGAGTTCCGTAAGCTTTGCGAACAGTATGCTTGGGAACAAGTAAACGGCCAGCGTGAGCAGTTCAAGCGTTTAGGCGTACGCGGAGATTGGGATAATCCATATGTAACGCTTCAGCCGCAGTACGAAGCGCAGCAAATCAAAGTGTTTGGTGACATGGCGAAAAAAGGCTACATCTACAAAGGGTTAAAACCTGTGTACTGGTCCCCTTCAAGTGAATCTGCTTTAGCAGAAGCGGAAATTGAGTACTATGATAAGCGTTCAGCTTCTATTTACGTAGCGTTTAACGTAAAAGATGGTAAAGGTGTGCTTGAACAAGATGAAAAATTCATCATTTGGACGACAACACCATGGACAATGCCAGCTAACCAAGGGATTGCTGTCAATCCTGAGCTTCAGTACAGCGTAGTTGAAGCAGATGGAGCAAAATATGTAGTAGCAACTGAACTGATTGAAACAGTTGCTAAAGAAATTGAATGGGCTGACTATAAGACGGTTCGTACGGTAAAAGGTTCAGAACTTGAGCGTGTAGTAGCTGAGCATCCAATCTACAAGCGTGATTCATTAGTTGTTCTTGGCGATCACGTAACAACGGATGCTGGTACTGGGTGTGTTCATACAGCACCGGGACACGGGGAAGACGACTTTATCGTTGGTCAAAAATACGGATTGGAAGTTCTTTGTCCAGTCGACAGTAAGGGTCATATGACGAATGAAGCACCAGGATTTGAAGGATTATTCTATGATAAAGCGAATAAACCGATTACAGACAAACTAGAAGAAGAAGGCGCGCTGTTAAAATTAAGTTTCATTACCCACTCATACCCACATGACTGGCGTACAAAGAAACCAACAATTTTCCGTGCAACGGCACAGTGGTTTGCGTCTATTAAAGATTTCCGTGAAGATTTATTAAAAGCAGTAGAAAAAACAAAATGGGTGCCTACTTGGGGTGAAACGCGACTTTATAACATGGTGCGTGACCGCGGCGACTGGTGTATTTCTCGCCAACGTGCATGGGGCGTTCCGATTCCAGTATTTTATGCTGAAAATGATGAGCCAATCATTACGGACGAAACAATCGAACACGTATCAAATCTATTTAGAGAACATGGATCAAACGTATGGTTTGAGCGTGAAGCAAAAGACTTGCTTCCGGAAGGCTTTACTCATGAAGGAAGCCCAAATGGCCGCTTCACAAAAGAAACAGACATCATGGACGTATGGTTTGACTCTGGTTCTTCACATCAAGCTGTTCTTGAAGAACGTGAAGACTTACAGCGTCCGGCTGATTTGTATTTAGAAGGTTCTGACCAATACCGCGGCTGGTTTAATTCAAGTCTTTCTACAAGCGTAGCTGTAACGGGTGAAGCACCTTATAAAGGGGTACTTAGCCACGGATTTGCTTTAGACGGTGAAGGTCGCAAAATGAGTAAGTCATTAGGAAACGTTGTAATTCCAGAAAAAGTAATGAAACAACTAGGTGCAGATATTTTACGTTTATGGGTAGCTTCTGTAGATTACCAAGCTGATGTTCGTGTATCTGATAACATTTTAAAACAAGTAGCAGAAGTATATCGTAAAATCCGCAACACGTTCCGTTTCTTACTAGGAAACTTAGCGGACTTTAATCCAACAACTGATGCTGTAGCTGTTGAAGACCTTCGTGAAGTAGACCGCTACATGCTTGTGAAGCTGAACAAATTAATTGATAAAGTGAAAAAATCTTATGATTCATATGAATTCTCAAGCATTTATCACGCAGTGCATAATTTCTGTACGATTGATATGAGTTCATTCTACTTGGACTTTGCAAAAGATGTATTGTACATCGAAGCAGAAAATAATGTAGAGCGCCGCAGCATTCAAACGGTCCTTTATGAAACGTTATTATCGTTAACGAAATTAGTGTCGCCAATTCTTTCTCATACAGCAGACGAAGTATGGGTTCACATTCCAAATTTAACGGAAGAAAGCGTGCAGCTAGTTGATATGCCAGAGGTTCAAGAAATCGAGGGAGCAGATCAATTAGTAGAGAAATGGGATGCATTCATGGAGCTTCGTGATGAAGTATTAAAAGCGCTAGAACAGGCTCGTAATGAAAAAGTAATCGGTAAGTCTTTAGAAGCAAAATTAACGCTGTATCCAACAGCAGATACGAAAGAACTGTTAGCATCTATTTCTGAAAATGTAGGTCAACTCTTCATCGTTTCAGATCTTGAGGTGGCAGAAGGTGAAGCGCCTGCTGAAGCACAAAAATTCAGCTATGCTTCAATTGTTGTAAGTAAAGCAGAAGGTGAGAAGTGTGAGCGCTGCTGGGTTGTATCACCAACAGTTGGCGAAGATCAAGATCACCCGACTTTATGTACACGCTGTGCGGATGTTGTAAAAAATCACTACGTTCAGCAGTAATTAACAAAAACACGTCCTTTTTGGGCGTGTTTTTTGCTGTACGAAATTCCCAAATACAATGGTATAAAGCATTTAAAGCCTTAGGAAAAACTTGTGTTGTAGATTCGATGGAAAACTCGGTAAACCTAACATCATTAATACTTCATCTTATCAGCACAGGAGGCGTTTGCATGTATGAAAATTATCTTTCCATTGGACAGGAATTAGCTCTTATTAAAGAAGAATTACAAGATCGCCTATTGAGATATGCTACAGAACAATCTGGTTATATAGATGAAAAGGAACGTTACGTAATAGAAATGATTAAAGCCGATTTAAAAGATGTAGAACACGCGTTAGCAAAGCTGGACGTTGGTGCGTTCGGAATTGATGAACTAACTGGCGAAGTGATGTCTATTCATAAATTAAAAGTAATGCCGACGGCCCGCACAAATGAAGATTTATTTGTTTTATGGTGAGAAGCGAGAAAAAAAATGAATTATGTGCTAAAATGCTTTAGTATGGATTCGTTTGATTTTATTGCGGGAGGAAAACGTTTGTGTTTTATTATCTTATCGCTTTAGCTGTTATACTTATTGATCAGGTAACAAAATGGATGATTGTAAAAGAAATGTATTATGGACAAAGCATCACCGTAATTGAAAACTTTCTTTACATTACCTCTCATCGTAACAGAGGAGCCGCGTGGGGGATTTTACAAGGACAGATGTGGTTCTTTTATCTCATTACGGTGGTTGTGGTAGTCGGTTTAATAATTTATATTCAAAAGCTCAAAAAACAAGATAAATGGTTCGGTATTGCGCTAGCATTAATGTTAGGCGGCGCCATTGGAAACTTTATTGATCGAGTGGTCCGTAAAGAAGTAGTTGATTTCGTAAATACATACATCTTTACGTATGATTTTCCGATTTTTAACGTAGCTGATTCGGCACTTGTCGTCGGAGTAATCATCATGTTTATTATGACGCTGTTTGAAGGGAAAATGAAGAAGGAGCACAAAGAATGAATGTAATTGAAATAGTTATAAATGAAGAACAAGCGGGAGAACGTATTGATAAAGTACTTTCGACTGTAAATGCAGAATGGTCACGTTCACAAGTGCAGCAATGGATTAAAGAAGGTCACGCAAAAGTGAACGATAAAACCGTTAAAGGAAACTATAAATGTAAAACAGGAGACGCTATTATTATTGAAGTGCCGGAACTAGAAGAGCTTGATGTGGTAGCGGAAGAAATGAATTTAGATATTTATTATGAAGATCAAGATGTGCTTGTTGTAAATAAACCTCGCGGTATGGTTGTACATCCAGCTCCTGGTCATCATAGCGGTACGCTTGTAAACGGCCTAATGGCTCACTGTAAAGATTTATCCGGTATTAACGGCGTTATGCGCCCTGGTATCGTTCATCGAATTGATAAAGATACATCCGGTTTACTTATGATCGCAAAAAATGATTTAGCTCATGAATCACTAGTTAGTCAGCTTGTAGCTAAAACAGTGACGCGTCGTTATAAAGCTATCGTTCACGGAGTAATTGCGCACGATCACGGTACAATTGATGCGCCAATCGGCCGAGATAAGCAAGATCGCCAAAGCATGACGGTGACTGATGAAAACAGCCGTGATGCAGTGACGCACTTTACTGTATTGCAGCGTTTTAAAGATTTTTCACTGGTCGAATGTAAGCTAGAAACGGGGCGAACACACCAAATTCGCGTTCATATGAAGTATATTGGCTTTCCGCTTGCCGGGGATCCGAAGTACGGACCGAAAAAAACGCTTCCGATTGACGGACAAGCGCTTCATGCCGGTGTATTAGGCTTTATTCACCCTCGTACAAATGAATATATGGAATTTGAAGCACCGGCTCCAAAAGAGTTTAATGAGATGCTAGAGCTTATTGAAAAAAGAAGTTGACAACTGCCATAAGTGATGGCATACTTGTATTAACTTAATAAGAACCTTTAAGAACAGTCCAGAGAGGCTGAGAAGGAAACGGTGAAGAAAAGGCATACTTATAGCCTTTTTGAAGAAATATGTCTAAAACCAAATCCTCTTGCCTCAAGGCAAGAGGATTTTTTATGTCAACAACTTGAGGTGAAAAACAGTGAACGTAAAAGCTACCGTACTTGACGAACAGGCTATTCGCCGCGCTTTAACTCGAATTGCACATGAGATTATTGAAAAGAATAAAGGAATCGAAAATTGTGTGCTAGTGGGGATTAAAACGCGAGGTATTTATATCGCAAAACGTTTAGCAGAACGAATTGCACAAATTGAAGGAAATACATTGCCAGTCGGAGAACTAGACATCACGCTTTACCGAGATGATTTATCGAAAGTGACAAGCAATGATGAGCCTCTCGTAAAAGGATCAGATATTCCGACAGATATTGCAAATAAGAACGTCATCTTAGTAGACGATGTGTTATATACGGGCCGTACGGTTCGAGCAGCACTTGATGCACTGATTGATATCGGCAGACCTGAACTCATTCAGCTGGCTGTTTTAGTGGATAGAGGGCACCGCGAGCTGCCCATTCGAGCAGACTATGTTGGCAAAAACGTACCGACAGCTAAAAGTGAAAAAATTGCGGTGCATTTAATGGAAGTAGACGAAAAAGACCATGTGTCTATTTACGAAAAATAAATTATATACCCTTTTAAATGGTAGTCCCGTGAGGCTGCAAAAGGGGGGTCACTATACAAGGAAAACTATACTGCGGTATAGCGTCTTCCTTGTATACTGAAAACCTCTTTGCCTCTGCGTAAAGAGGTTTTTTAATAGTGATAGGAGGAAAAACATATGAGTCAACAACGAGATTTTGTACTTGATATACATGATAAACCAAAAGCAGTAAATTGGTTAACATTGAGTCTACAGCATTTGTTTGCAATGTTTGGGTCGACGGTATTAGTGCCGTTCCTAGTCGGGTTCAGCCCGGCAATTGCTTTGATTTCAAGCGGGGTAGGAACGCTTGCTTTCCTGCTCATTACAAGAGGTCAAATTCCTTCTTATCTTGGTTCATCGTTCGCATTCATCACGCCAATCATTTTCGCAAAAGCTTCGTTTGGACCTGAAGAAACGATGGTTGGCTGTTTCTTAGCCGGACTTGTTTATGGAATCGTCGCTTTGATTATAAAAGGAACAGGAATTAATTGGATTATGAAGCTTCTTCCTCCGGTTGTAGTAGGACCAGTTATTATGGTTATAGGCTTAGGACTAGCTAATACAGCAGTAGGCATGGCAATGAACGATGCAAAAGGAAATTACAGCTTAACTTACCTGATGGTTGCGCTTGTGACACTAGCGATAACAGTTGCTTGCTCAATCTTCTTTAAAAACATTATCAGCCTGATTCCGGTACTGATGGGAATTATCGGTGGATACATCTTCGCTTATACACAAGGATTGGTAGACTTTTCAAAGGTAGTGAAAGCAGAGTGGATTGAAGTACCTCACTTCTACGTGCCGTTTGTCACATACACGCCGTCCATTTCACTGGGGATTGTGCTTATCATGGTACCTGTAGCAGTCGTAACACTCTCAGAACATATCGGACACATTCTCGTCTTAAATAAGATTGTGGATCGAAACTATATTGAAAAGCCAGGGCTGCACAGATCGATTTTAGGAGACGGAGTAGCAACTATGCTTGCTGCGCTGATCGGCGGACCGCCAAATACAACATACGGTGAGAACATCGGAGTGTTAGCCATCACAAAGGTGCTTAGCGTATTTGTGATAGCAGGAGCAGCAGTCTTCGCGATTTTGTTCGGGTTTGTCGGCAAAATCAACGCTCTTATTTCAAGTATACCAACGCCGGTCATGGGCGGGATTTCAATTCTCTTATTCGGAATCATTGCTTCATCAGGCTTGCGCATGATGGTGGATGCAAAGGTAGACCTTGGATCAAAACGAAACTTAATGATTGCTTCGATTATCTTAGTGTTAGGAATCGGAGGAGCACACTTAGATATCTCAGAACATGTAAAGGTTGATAGTATGGCACTGTCTGCTATCATGGGAGTTCTGCTGAATCTAGTTCTTCCGAAAGAGAAGATAAAAGAAGCAGAAAACGTTCAACAAACGTCAGCACGAAAAATTTCATAGAACGCCTTTTAATTGAAATCCAGAGAGGTTTCTAAGGGTGTGTGAAAAGCGCGTTATAGACGAAGCTTGTTTTCTTACACCCTTTCTAAGTTAGAAAGGGTGTTTTTTATAAAGAAATGCGAGGAAAGCAAAAATGGAGGGAATCGATATGAAACATTTAGTGACAGTCTCAACACTAGAAACAAATGAAATTCTAGAGATTTTAGACAGCGCTGAAAACTATCGAACGAATAAACAAGGATGGAAACCGGAAGAGAAAATGTTTGTTGCCAACTTATTTTTTGAAGCGAGCACGCGTACTCGATGCAGCTTTGAAATGGCAGAACAGCAGCTAGGATTAACAACAATTCCGTTTGAAGTAACAACTTCAAGCGTCCAAAAAGGAGAAACGCTTTATGACACGATTGAAACATTAGCTTCAATCGGCGTTCAGTCAGTTGTTATTCGCCACCCGCAAGATCGTTATTATGAAGCACTGCAGGAAAAAGTATCGATTCCCATCATTAATGCAGGAGACGGATGCGGTCAGCATCCAACCCAGTGTCTGCTTGATCTACTGACAATTCGCCAAGAGTTCGGCTCGTTTAAAGGAATAAAAGTCGCAATAGTCGGAGATTTGCGACATAGCCGCGTAGCGAGATCGAATGCTGAAATGCTGACAAAACTAGGGGCGACCGTATATTTTGCGGGACCTGAAGAATGGAAAGATGAAGAGAACAGACACGGTACATATCTTGATATCGATGAAGCAATCGAAACGGTCGATGTTGTGATGCTGCTGCGTATTCAATTTGAAAGGCATGAAGAGAACACTTCAGAGCTTGCACAGAACTACCACAGCCGCTTCGGATTAACCGTTGAACGAGAGCGGAAAATGAAATCACATAGCATTATCCTTCATCCAGCTCCTGTAAACAGAGGAGTCGAAATTGCAGATGAGCTCGTTGAATGTGAACGCTCAAGAATTTTTAAACAAATGCAAAATGGCGTATATATTCGTATGGCAGTATTAGCAAGAGCGCTACAACCAATTGAAAGGGGACTTAATAATGACAACAATTATCAAAAATGCTACATGGTTAAATAAAGGGAAAATTAAAAAAGTCGAACTGAAAATTGAAAATGGTTTAATTGCTGAAATAGCTTCACACATCGACGTACAGAATGAAGAAGTCATTGATGCAGGCGGGAACTTCTTATCACCGGGTTTAATCGATGTCCACGTTCACTTGCGCGAGCCTGGAGGAGAAAAGAAAGAAACGATTGAAACGGGTACTTTAGCAGCGGCAAAGGGCGGTTTTACAGCAATTGCTGCAATGCCAAACACCCGTCCAGTTCCGGATACTGTTGAACAAATGGAGTGGGTAAACAAGCGTATTGAAGAAACAGCACATGTTCGCGTATTACCATACGCATCGATTACCACTCGCCAATTAGGAAAAGAACTAACGGACTTTGAAGGCTTAAAAGAAGCGGGCGCATTTGCTTTTACAGATGATGGAGTAGGCGTTCAGTCAACAGGAATGATGCTGGAAGCGATGAAGAAAGCCGCTTCATTAAATAAAGCAATCGTTGCACACTGTGAAGATAATGATTTAATCAACAAAGGCTGCGTCCACGACGGAAAATTTGCAAAAGAACATGGACTAAACGGTATTCCTTCTATCTGCGAAGCCGTTCAAATTGCACGAGATGTCCTGCTTGCTGAAGCAGCAAACTGTCACTACCATGTGTGTCACGTAAGTACAAAAGAATCCATTCGCGCCATTCGGGATGCGAAAAAAGCAGGCATTCGCGTAACCGCAGAAGTAACGCCTCATCATTTACTGTTAAATGAGGAAGACATCCCTGGGCTTGATTCAAACTTTAAAATGAATCCGCCGCTTCGAGGAAAAGATGATCAACAGGCATTAATTGAAGCTTTATTAGACGGAACGCTTGATTTTATCGCCACTGATCATGCACCCCATAAAGCGGACGAAAAAGCAGAAGGCATGGAGCTTGCGCCGTTTGGGATTGTAGGACTTGAAACAGCTTTCCCGCTTCTTTATACAAACTTGGTATTAAAAGAAGTAATAACGCTAGAGCAGCTAGTATCATATTTAACAAACAAGCCTGCTGACACGTTCAACCTTCCTTATGGCACCATCGAAGTAGGGAAACCAGCAGATTTGACTATCATTGATCTTGAAACAGAAAAAGCAATTAATTCAGAAGAATTTGTATCAAAAGGTAAAAATACGCCGTTTGCTAACTGGGTATGCAAAGGTTGGCCGGTAATGACATTAGTAGAAGGTAAACGAGTATGGGAGGATGTTAAAGCATGCAACGTCAACTAATTTTAGAAGATGGAACAGTATTTATCGGAAAAGGATTCGGCAGCGACAAAGAAATGACAGGAGAAGTTGTTTTCAACACGGGAATGACAGGATATCAAGAAATTCTATCTGATCCATCATACTGTGCACAAATTGTGACATTAACATATCCTTTAATCGGAAACTACGGTATTAACCGCGATGACTTTGAGTCGATTGAACCAGCTGTACACGGTTTGATTGTAAAAGAAGTTTGTGATGCTCCTTCAAACTTCAGAAGCGAACTATCAGTAGATGAATTTTTAAAACAAAAAGATATTCCAGGATTAGCTGGAATCGACACGAGAAAATTAACGCGAAAAATTCGTCAGCACGGTGCGCTTCGCGGACGCGTGTGCAACATGGAAGTCAATGTAGAAGAAGTGGTAGCACAGCTTCAAAATCATGAACTTCCGACTGATTCAGTTAAAAAAGTATCAACAGTGAAGCCTTACCCAAGCCCAGGCAGAGGTAAAAAAGTGGTACTCGTTGACTTTGGAATGAAACACGGAATTTTACGCGAATTAACAGCTCGTCAATGCGACGTGATTGTGGTTCCTTATAACGTAACTGCGCAAGAAATTCTTCAATTAAATCCAGATGGCATCATGTTGAGCAACGGACCTGGAGACCCAAAAGACGTACCTGAAGCAATCGAGATGATTCAAGGGGTTTTAGGAAAGGTTCCTCTTTTCGGAATTTGTTTAGGACATCAGCTGTTTGCGCTAGCATGCGGAGCAGATACAGAAAAAATGAAATTTGGTCATCGTGGATCCAACCATCCTGTAAAGGATCTAAAAACCAATAAAGTAGCTCTTACATCTCAAAATCACGGCTATACAGTATGTGAGCCATCTCTTGTCAACACGCCATTAGAAGTGACGCACGTTGCGCTTAACGATGGAACAGTTGAAGGAGTAAAGCATAAAGAATATCCGGCATTTACGGTTCAATATCACCCTGAAGCATCACCGGGACCTGAAGATGCAAACGGATTGTTCAACGAATTTATGGATCTTATGAAAAACAATCAGAAAGTAGGTAATTGCTAATGCCAAAACGTCAAGATATTAACACAATTCTCGTAATCGGATCAGGACCAATCGTCATCGGACAGGCGGCAGAGTTTGACTATGCAGGAGCGCAAGCGTGTATTGCGCTAAAAGAAGAAGGATACAAAGTTATTCTTGTGAACTCCAATCCTGCAACAATCATGACAGACTCAGAAATGGCAGATAAAGTATATATTGAACCTCTAACGGTTGAATTTGTAAGCTCAATTATTCGTAAAGAACGCCCGGATGCACTGCTTCCAACGCTTGGCGGTCAAACGGGACTGAACTTAGCGGTAGAATTACACGAAACGGGTATTTTAGAAGAATTGAATGTAGAAATTCTCGGGACAAAATTATCGGCGATTGAACAAGCTGAAGACCGTGAACAATTCCGTTCACTAATGAATGAACTAAATCAGCCTGTCCCAGCAAGTGAAATCATTCATTCGCTAGACGAAGCGTATGCGTTTGTTGAACAAGTAAACTATCCGGTAATCGTGCGTCCTGCTTATACGCTTGGCGGTACGGGAGGCGGAATTTGTAACAACGAGCAAGAGTTGATTGAAATTGTAACAAGTGGATTAAAACATAGTCCTGTAACACAGTGCTTACTTGAGAAAAGCATTGCAGGCTTTAAAGAAATTGAATATGAAGTAATGCGCGATGCAAACGATAATGCGATCGTAGTATGTAATATGGAAAACTTTGATCCGGTCGGTATTCATACGGGAGATTCAATTGTTGTAGCACCAAGCCAAACGCTAAGCGACCGTGAGTATCAGCTGCTTAGAAATGCGTCACTAACAATTATCCGAGCGCTTAAAATCGAAGGCGGATGTAACGTTCAGCTAGCACTAGACCCAGAAAGCTTCCAGTATTACGTAATTGAAGTAAACCCTCGTGTAAGCCGCTCGTCGGCTTTAGCATCAAAAGCAACAGGGTATCCAATTGCAAAATTAGCAGCAAAAATTGCGGTAGGCTTAACATTAGATGAAATGATGAACCCGGTAACTGGGAAGACATACGCATGTTTCGAACCGGCACTAGATTACATCGTATCTAAAATTCCACGCTGGCCGTTTGATAAATTTGAATCAGCCAACCGTAAACTCGGTACACAGATGAAAGCAACAGGTGAAGTAATGGCAATTGGCCGCACGTTCGAAGAGTCAATTTTAAAAGCCGTACGCTCACTAGAGTCAAACGTTCATCACTTAGAGCTGAAAGATGCGCATGAATTTGATGATGCCATTATTGAAAAACGTATTCGCAAAGCTGGCGATGAGCGATTATTCTACATCGCAGAAGCCATTCGCCGCGGCGTAACGATTCAGCAAATTCATGACTGGAGCAAAATCGATCTCTTCTTCTTAGTAAAACTTGAAAAAGTGATTGCTTTTGAAAATGTGTTAAAAGAAGAGATTCATAACGTAGAAGTTTTACAGGAAGCAAAAGAAATGGGATTTGCAGACTGCACGATTGCTAAGCTATGGAATCAAACAGAGCGTGAAGTATATGACTTCCGCAAACAAAATGGCGTGATGCCAGTATACAAAACGGTAGATACATGTGCAGCAGAATTTGAATCTACAACACCATATTTTTACGGCACGTTTGAAGATGAAAATGAATCGATTGTTACAGATCGTAAAAGCGTTGTAGTGTTAGGGTCTGGTCCGATCCGCATCGGACAAGGAATTGAGTTTGACTATGCAACAGTTCACTCCGTATGGGCGATTAAAGAAGCTGGATACGAGGCGATTATTGTCAATAACAATCCAGAAACAGTATCTACCGACTTCAGTATTTCAGATAAATTATACTTTGAGCCGCTGACGATTGAAGATGTGATGCATATCATCGATTTAGAAAAACCAGAAGGTGTGGTTGTACAGTTCGGTGGTCAAACAGCAATCAACTTAGCAGACGAGCTAGAAGCAAGAGGGGTCAAGATTTTAGGAACGTCGCTTGAAAGCTTAGATGCAGCGGAAGACCGTAAAAAATTCGAAGCGACGCTAGCGCGTTTAGAAGTACCTCAGCCTCTTGGAAAGACGGTTACATCCGTAGAAGAAGCAGTGGTTGTGGCAAAAGAAATTGGTTATCCGGTGCTTGTACGACCTTCATATGTACTAGGTGGACGCGCAATGGAAATTGTGTATAAAGAAGAAGAACTGCTTCACTATATGAAACACGCGGTAAAAGTACACGCAGATCACCCTGTGTTAATCGACCGCTACTTAACTGGAAAAGAAATTGAAGTCGATGCCATTTCAGACGGTGAAACAGTGGTTATTCCAGGGATTATGGAACATGTAGAGCGCGCGGGTGTACACTCAGGTGACTCCATTGCTGTATATCCACCGCAAACTCTGTCACAGGACGTGAAAGATACAATCATTGATTACACAACACGTATTGCCAAAGGCTTAAACATTATTGGACTGCTCAACATTCAGTTCGTCTTATCAAAAGGAGAAGTGTTTGTTCTTGAAGTAAATCCTCGTTCAAGCCGTACGGTGCCGTTCTTAAGTAAAATCACGCGTATTCCGATGGCGAATGTCGCAACAAAAGTTATTTTAGGAACAAGTTTGCGAGAGCTTGGCTATGAATCAGGCATGCACCCTGAAGAAGAAGGTGTCTACGTAAAAGTGCCGGTCTTCTCATTTGCAAAGCTGCGCCGCGTAGATATTACGCTTGGACCTGAAATGAAATCTACTGGAGAAGTAATGGGGCAAGATTCAACGTACGAAAAAGCATTATATAAAGGACTAATTGCGTCAGGTATGTCCATTAAGCCGTACGGTTCAGTACTTATGACAGTAGCGGATAAAGACAAAGAAGAGGCAACAGCGCTGGCGAAGCGTTTTGCTAACATCGGCTACCAGGTGATTGCAACGGAAGGAACAGCTTCAACGTTTACAAAAGAAGACATTCGCGTAAAAGTAGTAAATAAAATTCATCATGAAGATCACAATCTTTTAGATGTGATACGAAAAGGTGAAGCGCAGCTTGTCATCAACACGCTAACAAAAGGAAAACAGCCTGCGCGTGACGGATTTAAAATTCGCCGTGAAGCAGTTGAAAATGGTGTACCTTGCTTAACATCACTTGATACAGCAGAAGCGATTTTACGAGTGCTTGAAACGATCAGCTTCCATACAACACCAATGAAAAAAGTTCGTCCAACTAAAGAGGTGACAACCGTATGATCAAACATGAAATGATGCAAGTCGTCAGTCAGCGACCGTTAACACACAATGTATATGAATTAACCCTTCAAGGCGAGCTTGTTCGTTTCATGAATGAGCCGGGGCAGTTTGTGCATATCCGCGTCAACAACGACTATTTGCCACTGCTTCGCAGACCAATCAGTATTGCAGAAATTGACCAAACGCACGAACAGTTTACGATGATTTACCGTGCAGAAGGGGCGGGAACATCGCTGCTGGCCGAAAAACAAGCCGGACAGTCGATTGACGTGTTAGGTCCGCTTGGCCACGGTTTTCCATTAGAAGCGATAGAGTCAGGTCAAACGGCTTTATTAGTAGGGGGAGGCATTGGAGTGCCTCCGCTCTATGAGCTTTCAAAAAGACTTCGTGAAAAAGGCGTGCAGGTTATTCACGTCTTAGGCTTTCAATCAAAGGCAGACGTATTTTACGAGCGAGAGTTTTTAGCTTTAGGAGAAACATATATTGCAACGGTAGACGGCTCTTATGGAACAAAAGGGTTTGTCACAACGGTGATTGACGAGCAGCAGTTTTCATATGACGTTATGTTTTCATGCGGTCCAACTCCAATGTTAAAAGCATTAGAAAATAATTATACAAACAAGCCGCTTTACATTTCTTTAGAAGAAAGAATGGGCTGTGGAATCGGCGCTTGTTTTGCATGTGTATGCAGGGAAAGTGAAGATTCTACGGCTTATAAAAAAATCTGCAGCGACGGTCCCGTCTTTCAAGCAGGGGAGGTGCTTCTATGAGTATGCTAAAAACGACATTGCCAGGATTAGATTTAAAAAATCCAATTATGCCAGCATCCGGCTGTTTTGGATTTGGACGTGAGTATGCTCAATTTTATTCACTTGATGCACTTGGAGCCATTATGATTAAAGCGACTACTGCTGAAACTCGTTTTGGCAATCCAACTCCTCGCGTAGCGGAAACATCTGCAGGAATGTTAAATGCGATCGGATTACAAAATCCTGGGTTAGAGAAAGTAATGAATGAAGAGCTCGTTTGGCTTCAGCAATATGATGTGCCGATTATCGCGAACGTAGCCGGTGCTTCAATTGAAGAATATGTGCACGTGGCAAAAGAAATTTCAACCGTATCAAATGTAAAAGCACTTGAATTGAATATTTCATGCCCTAACGTAAAAGAAGGCGGAATTGCGTTTGGCGTAGATCCTGTCATTGCTGCTCGTTTAACAAAAGCAGTAAAAGATGTTTCAAATGTTCCAGTTTATGTTAAGCTATCACCAAACGTATCCAATATTGTAGACATGGCGATGGCTGTTGAAGAAGCCGGCGCGGATGGCTTAACGATGATCAATACGCTTCTCGGGATGCGTCTGGATTTGAAAACAGCTCAGCCGGTTTTAGCGAACGGCACAGGCGGACTGTCAGGTCCATCCATTAAACCTGTAGCGATTCGAATGGTATATGAAGTGAGCCAAAAAGTGAACATTCCAATTATCGGTATGGGCGGAGTGACAACTGCTGAAGATGCACTCGAGTTCCTATATGCAGGTGCAAGTGCAGTGGCGGTTGGTACAGCAAACTTTGTTGACCCGTATGTATGTCCAACCATCATTGACGAACTGCCAAGGCTATTAACATCATTAGGATACGAGCATGTTTCAGAATGTATCGGAAGGAGCTGGAAAAAGCGTGAAGCAACCGTTAATCATTGCTCTTGATTTTTCATCAATTAACGATGTACAGCAGTTTTTAATGCCTTTTCAACAAGAGTCATTATTTGTGAAAGTAGGCATGGAACTGTTTTATAAAGAAGGGTTATCCATTATTTCTGCATTAAAAGAGCAAAATCACCAAATCTTTTTAGACTTAAAGCTTCATGATATTCCCAATACGGTAAAGCAAGGGATGAAGTCTTTAGCTTCTCTTGAAGTAGATTTGGTTAACGTTCACGCAGCGGGCGGAATGAACATGATGCAAGCAGCCGTTGAAGGACTTGACTTAGGAACCGCTGCCGGCAAAAAGCGCCCGGATTGTATTGCGGTTACTCAGCTAACGAGTACATCTGATGAAATGCTAAAAGAGCAGCAGCTTATTACACATTCGATGCAAGAAGTGGTTACGCATTATGCAGCGCTTGCTAAAAAAAGTGGACTTGACGGCGTGGTATGTTCTACTCATGAAGTGCCTTCGATTCGAAAAGCAGCAGGAGAGGACTTTTTGACCGTAACGCCGGGTATTCGTATGGGCACAGATTCGGTAGATGACCAAGTCCGTGTGGCAACCCCTCAGCTAGCGAGAGAATATGGCTCAAGTGCCATTGTCGTTGGACGTTCTATTACTAAAGCAAAAGACCCGCTTAAAGCATATTATGAGATGTTACAGCAGTGGAAAGGGGAGCGTATTACGCGATGACAAAACTACGAAAAGAAATTGCAAAACAATTAATTGATATTGAGGCAGTAAGCCTTCAACCAAACGAGCCGTTTACGTGGGCCTCTGGAATTAAGTCACCTATTTATTGTGACAACCGTCTAACGCTTAGCTACCCGAAAGTGCGAAAAGAAATTGCAAAAGGTCTGCAGCATTTAATTAAAACGTATTTTGCCAATGCAGAAGTGATTGCTGGTACCGCTACAGCTGGTATTCCTCATGCAGCATGGGTAAGCGAAGCGCTAGAGCTTCCAATGTGCTATGTGCGAAGCAAAGCAAAAGAACATGGCCAAGGAAATCAAATCGAAGGAAAAGTAACAAAAGGTCAAAAGGTTGTTGTGATTGAAGATTTGATTTCAACTGGCGGAAGTGTGTTTACCGCAGTCGATGCATTAAAAGCGCAGGGGTGTGAAGTACTGGGAGTTGTGTCTATCTTTACATATGAGCTGGAAAAAGCGCGTCAGCTGTTTAAAGAAAAAGAACTTCAAGTTTATTCGCTAACAGACTACTCTACGCTAGTAGAAGCAGCAAACGAAGCGGGATACATTGAAGAAGAAGCGATGGACAAGCTATTTAAATGGCGTGAAAATCCTTCAGACCCTTCATGGATGAACTAAACTAGATCTATATAATAAAACCCCCTTTCTATATAGAAAGGGGGTTTTATTATGACTGACGCAGCTTCAGTACAAGTTCTTCGCTAGGCGTTACGTACACCGTTTGCTGGTTATCGTACGTCACAAAACCAGGTTTAGCACCGCTTGGTTTCTTGACGTGGCGAATTTTTGTATAGTCCACGGGTACTGAACTTGAATTCTTGGCTTTACTAAAGTAAGCAGCAAGATGAGCCGCTTCTAAAATTGTTTCTTCTGAAGGCTCTTGGCTGCGGATAACAACGTGAGAACCCGGTATATCTTTTGTATGAAACCAAATGTCATCACGAGCAGCAAGGCGATTTGTTAAATACTCATTTTGCTTATTGTTTTTTCCAACTAAAATCGTCGTGCCGTCGCTTGAAACGTATTGTTCAAGTGTAGGCGTGGTGTTTTTTTGTTTTTTTGCTTGTTTTTGCTGACGGTTGCGCAAATATCCTTCTTCCACAAGCTCTTCACGAATCTCGGCAATGTCTTTGTGAGTAGCAGTATCCATTTGCTGAATAAGTGATTCAAAATACTGAACTTCTTCGTTTGCTTTTTCAATTTGTTCGATTACAATCGAAACGGAATTTTTCGCTTTTTGATACTTTGTAAAATAGCTTTGAGCATTTTGAGACGGTGATTTTTGTGGATCTAATGAAATGGTGAGCGTACCACTATTTTCGTCGTAATAATTAATCACGTCCACTTTCGCATCTCCTTTTTTGACAAGGTGTAAATTTGCGGTAAGGAGTTCACCGGCTAGCTGGTAATCAGATGCTTTTTCTGCATTTTGCAGCGTTTGCTCAAGTTTTTTTATTTTTTTCTCATTTTTCTTTTTCTCGGTAGAGATAAACTGTACTAAATCATGCGCTTGCTGCTTTACACGATCTCGCTCTGCTTTCCCGTAGTAATATCGGTCAAGAAGCTCGCTGATGGTTGCATACGTTTTTTTCGTACCCTCTAAATGCGTTAATTCCAGTAAATAAAAGTAGTCTTTTTGATTAACGGTTGTCAGAGTCGGTGTAAACTGACCTTCTTTGATCAGCGTCATCGTTTCGACGAATGATTTTGGAAGGGTAGAACGATTCGCTAAGCCTGAGCGAAACACCACTTCATTTGCAATTAAAGGAGAAAGCCCCGAGAAGGTTTGCACTAGCTGAGTCGCTAACTTTCCGCTATTAAAATCAATTTTTTTAACCACGGTTTCTTCATCCGCTTCAAATGGATGAAGCTTATCTTGGCTAGGAGGCAGTACGTAAGGAGCTCCGGGCAGAAGCGTACGGTGCCTGTTCAAGGCCATTGGAACGTGTTTGATGCTGTCGATAATCGTTTGTTTTTCTTTATCTACAAGCACAACATTACTATGTCTTCCCATGATTTCAATAATAAGCTGCTTGTACGTCACATCGCCAATTTCATTTCGTCCTTTTGTTTCAATGACTAAAATGCGGTCTAATCCAAGCTGATACACTTGTTCAATAATGCTTCCTTCTAAATGTTTGCGAAGAAGCATACAAAACATAGGAGGCTCAGATGGATTTTCATAGGGCTCATTTGTGAAATGAACGCGTGAATAGTTAGGGTGAGCTGAGATTAAAAGTTTGCGGTTTTCACCTTTAGCGCGCACTTGTAAAATCAACTCGTTTGGAAACGGCTGATATATTTTTGAAATTCGTCCTGAAACCAAGGTCTCAGATAATTCTTGTAAAATGCCATATGTAAAAATACCATCAAATGACATAGTGCTCACATCCTTAAGTAATTGAAAATTGTCCTATAGAAAAGTATAGCATTTTTTAGGACGAGTCTGAATAAGCATACGATATAAGATTGTAACAATCTAATAGGTGCATTTACAAATAAAAGGGTGTGAAAAGATGCAATGAAATGGTATGAATTAGGTGAAAAAGCAATAGTGGAAGTAACAAAAACAGACAGACAGCATGGTCTTACACACAAAGAAGTAAAAGCACGTCAGCAGCAGCAAGGATTTAATGAATTGACTGAAGGAGAGAAAAAACCGGCCATTCTTGTGTTTCTAGAGCAGTTTAAAGATTTTATGGTGCTGGTTTTACTAGCTGCTACGCTTATTTCAGGTCTTTTAGGCGAATACATCGATGCGATTGCTATTATTGCCATTGTAGTAATTAATGGATTTCTAGGTTTTTTTCAAGAAAGAAAAGCAGAGAAATCTCTTCATGCATTAAAAGAGCTTTCTGCTCCTCAAGTAGCAGCTATGCGTGAAGGGAAATGGGTTAAGTTGCCATCTAAAGAGCTGGTAGTAGGAGACATTGTAAAGTTTTCGAGCGGAGACCGCATCGGGGCTGACCTTCGGATTATGGAAGCCAAAAGTCTAGAAATTGAAGAATCAGCGCTTACGGGAGAGTCTTTGCCAGTTGCCAAGCAAATAAAAGCTTTGCCCGGAGATGAAGTGCCGCTTGGAGATCAGGACAATATGGCGTTTATGGGTACACTTGTGACGCGAGGAAGCGGAACAGGTATCGTTGTAGGGATTGGAATGAAAACAGCGATGGGACAAATTGCTGATTTGCTTCAAAATGCTGAAGCCATGATTACTCCTCTTCAACGGAAGTTAGAGCAATTAGGTAAAATTTTAATAGTTGTAGCGCTTGCACTTACTGTATTAGTTGTCGGGATTGGGGTACTGCAAGGCCATGATTTATACAGTATGTTCTTAGCAGGAGTTTCGTTAGCTGTTGCTGCCATACCCGAAGGTCTTCCTGCCATCGTAACCGTGGCGCTATCTCTTGGTGTACAGCGCATGATTAAGCAAAGATCCATTGTTCGCAAACTTCCTGCTGTTGAGACACTAGGATGCGCATCAGTCATTTGCTCAGACAAAACGGGCACATTAACGCAAAATAAAATGACGGTTACTCACCTCTGGTCAGGAGGAATGACGTGGAGGGTATCAGGGACAGGGTATGAACCTACGGGCGTATTTTCGCGAGAGGAAAGAGAAGTTGATACACGGAATGAAAAACCGCTTCAGCAGCTTTTAGTGTTTGGTCTGCTTTGCAATCAAACGTCCATTTCGAGAAAAGATAAAGAATATGTCATCGACGGAGATCCTACTGAAGCGGCTTTGCTTGTTGCCGCAATGAAAGCGGGGCTGACAAAAGAAAACATTCAAAAGCAGTTTACGATTATTGAAGAGTTTCCATTTGATTCAACGCGTAAAATGATGAGTGTAGTCATTGAAGACGCATCTAATAAGCGCTATGTTATAACAAAAGGTGCTCCGGATGTGCTGCTTGTAAACAGCAAAAATATTTTATGGGAAAGCAGACAACAAACGCTGTCGGTAACAGTTCATAATGAAGTAAAAGGAGCGATTGATCAGTTAGCTAGCCAAGCGCTTCGAACTATTGCGATTGCTTATCGGCCGTTAGAAGACCATGAGAGCGTTCATACAGAGAAGGAAGCGGAAAAAGACCTGACTTTCCTCGGGCTTCAAGGAATGATTGATCCGCCAAGACCAGAAGTCAAGCAAGCGGTCAAAGAATGCCGAGACGCAGGAATCAAAACCGTTATGATTACAGGTGATCACGTCATTACAGCACAGGCGATTGCAAAACAGCTAGGCATTCTACCGAAAAACGGTCAAGTCTTGGAAGGAACGGATTTATCCAAAATGACGCAGGAAGAGCTAGAAGAAGTAGTGGATGATGTTTACGTATATGCCAGGGTATCACCTGAGCATAAGCTTAAAATTGTTAAGGCTCTTCAAGCAAAAGATCACATTGTAGCCATGACGGGCGACGGCGTAAATGATGCACCGGCTATTAAAGCAGCAGACATAGGCATCGCGATGGGCATCACCGGGACAGACGTAGCAAAAGAAGCGTCTTCACTCGTTTTGCTTGATGATAATTTTGCTACTATTAAATCAGCGATCAAAGAAGGACGAAACATCTATGAAAATATTCGAAAGTTTATCCGTTACTTGCTTGCATCAAATGTAGGAGAAATCTTAGTTATGCTCTTTGCGATGATTTTAGCACTTCCGCTTCCGCTAGTGCCCATTCAAATACTATGGGTAAACTTAGTAACAGACGGTTTGCCTGCGATGGCTCTTGGCTTAGACCAGCCAGAGGACAACGTGATGAAGCGCCATCCAAGGCATCCGCGTGAAGGTATCTTTGCAAGAGGATTAGGGTGGAAAGTAGTCAGCCGCGGATTTTTAATTGGAGCTGCTACACTTGCTGCATTCATGATTGTTTACGACAATGACCCAGATCGGCTGCAGTATGCACAGACGATTGCATTTGCCACACTTGTCATGGCACAGCTTATTCACGTATTTGACTGCCGGAGCGAAAAATCAATCTTTGATCGCAATCCATTTCAAAACTTATATCTTGTAGGAGCCGTTATTTCATCTATTATCCTTATGCTGGTGGCCATTTACTATCCGCCCCTGCAGCCTATTTTCCATACAATGGCTATTGCACCGCGGGAATGGCTCGTTATTCTAGGACTTGCAAGCCTTCCAACTTTTTTACTTGCCGGTTCACTTTTAACAAGAAAAGCTTCATAAATTGTGCTATACTTTAATACAGGCTGTCCTAAATGAGAAAACTCATGAAGGCAGCCTTTACAGGTTGAATAAAGAAGAGAGATTTCTTTTTTTTGCTAACACTTTCTTTTATGATACTTTTTATGTAAGATGTACATAGTGGATGTGATGATAATGATAAAAAGTATGACGGGTTTTGGCCGCGGAAAAGCGGAAGTGGAAAATCGATCAGTAACAGTGGAAATGAAGTCTGTTAATCATCGTTTTTGTGAAATTGTTATTCGTATGCCAAGACAATTAATTGAAATTGAAGATAAAATAAAAAAAATCGTTCAAACATACATAAAACGTGGTAGAGTAGAAGTATTTGTTACTATTTCAGGTGAAGAAATGGCAAAAAAGAAACTGCAGACGGATTGGCAGCTGCTTGAGGAATACATGAATGCGTTGCAGCAAGTACAAGAAAAGCATGGGCTGTCACAATCTGTTCAAATTCAAGACATTTTACACATGCCTGAAGTGATGACAACTTATGAAGAAGAAGCTGATCAGACGAGTATTCATGGTGCAATCTTTGAAGCCGTTGACGCTGCTGTGCATCAGTTAGTGGATATGCGGAAACGAGAGGGATCAGAGCTGTATCACGATTTGATGGGGTACTTACAGGATATTCAAGACATTCGCGAAAAAATTACACAGCTTGCTCCTGAAGTTGCTGAACAATATCGCGAGCGTATTAAAAGAAAGCTGAGCGATTATTTAGAAGGTACTTTCGATGAGCAGCGAGTGCTGACTGAAGTAGCTATTTTTGCTGAAAAAGCAGATATTAGCGAAGAACTTACGCGAATTCAAAGTCATGTTTCACAATTTATTCAAGCATTAAATACACCTGATTCAGTAGGACGCAAGCTGGATTTCCTTGTTCAAGAGCTGAATCGTGAAATGAATACAATCGGTGCGAAGGCAAATAATGGTACTATTGCTCAGTATGTTATTAGTATGAAAGCACAATTAGAACGCATAAAAGAGCAGGTTCAAAATATTGAATAGCCTTCGTGTAAGATAAAGATTATATTGGTATAGCGGGAGGCTTCTTATGAGCGGTAAATTAGTGAACGTTGGATTTGGAAATTTTATTTCTTCTAATCGTATAATCTCTGTCGTTCATCCTGAATCAGCTCCAATCAAACGCATTATTCAAGATGCAAAAGATCGAGGCTCTTTAATAGATGCAACGCAAGGACGTAAAACACGATCTGTTATTGTTATGGATAGCGATCATGTTATTTTAGCTCCTGTACAGCCAGAAACTGTGTCACAGCGACTTATAAACAAAGAAGAATTATTAGAAGGGTAGGTCACTTGAACCGATGATTGAAAGAGGTTTATTAATTGTTCTTTCCGGACCATCAGGTGTTGGAAAAGGAACGGTACGAAAAGCATTGTTTGAGCAAGAAGACATTAAATTGCAGTATTCTATCTCTGCAACAACAAGAAAGCCCCGCGAAGGTGAAGTAGACGGTGTTGACTATTTCTTCAAACCACGCGAAGAGTTTGAGCGCATGATTGAAAACAAGAAATTATTAGAGTGGGCTGAATACGTAGGCAACTACTACGGTACCCCGGTTGATTATGTAGAACAAACGTTATCTGAAGGCAAAGACGTATTTCTAGAAATTGAAGTGCAAGGTGCTCTTCAAGTGAAAGAAGCGTTTCCAGAAGGTTTGTTCATCTTCTTGGCACCGCCGAGTTTGTCAGAGCTTAAAAGTCGTATCGTAAACCGCGGTACTGAAACAGAAGATTTAATCAATAACCGTATGCGCGTGGCAAAAGAAGAAATTGAACTTATGGACGCCTACGATTATGTTGTAGAAAATGACAAAGTAGAAAATGCTTGTGCTCGCATCCGTGCTATCGTAACGGCTGAACACTGCCGTCGTGATCGTATTTCTGCGCGCTATAAAAGAATGCTGGAGGTAGAATAAACATGCTTTATCCATCAATTGATTCCCTAATGGAAAAATTAGATTCTAAGTACACGCTTGTGACAGTAGCTGCAAAACGTGCACGTCAATTACAGCTTCACAATGATACGCCGATTGAAAAGCCGGTTTCTTATAAATTTGTAGGCTGTGCTTTAGAAGAAATTAATGCTGAACAATTAAGCTATAAGCAAGGTGTAGCAGAAGAAGATTCTAAACATCAGTAAGTGAAAAAATAACAACCTACTTTATAGGTTGTTATTTTTTTGATGCTTTTGTTTGTATTCAAGCAGGATAGTGAATGTCTCATTACAAAAATGGTATAATAATTAAATTGAAAAGCTTTAGATAGTTACCCGAGTAAACAAGCGGATGCTGGTTGAGCGGGATAAATAGATGGGGGCATAATGATGAAGGGAAAACGAATTTTATTATGTGTTAGCGGCGGGATCGCCGTATATAAAGCCGCAGCTTTAGCAAGTAAATTAGTACAAGCGGAAGCGGAAGTTAAAGTAATGATGACTGCTTCGGCATGCGAGTTCGTAACGCCGCTTACGTTTCAAGCTCTGTCTCGAAACCCAGTTTATACAGATACGTTTGATGAAAAAGATCCATCTGTGATTGCACATATTGATTTAGCAGATTGGCCTGATTTAATTTTAGTAGCTCCTGCTACGGCAAATATGATAGGGAAAATAGCAAATGGTCTTGCGGATGATATGATTTCCACAACGCTGCTCGCTGCTACTGCACCTGTGTGGATTGCACCTGCAATGAATGTTCATATGTACGATCATCCAGCTGTTAAAAAAAATATGAGCACTCTTTCATCATTTGGTTACTCTTTTGTAGAACCTGGAGAAGGGTATTTGGCATGCGGTTATGTAGGAAAAGGCCGTCTTGAAGAGCCAGAAACAATTGTTTCACTAATCGGATCTCATTTCTCACAAGCATTAGGTACACAAAAGATCCTTGAAGGTGTGAATGTATTGGTTACAGCAGGACCTACGGTAGAACGCATCGATCCCGTACGATTCTTCACCAATCGTTCTACCGGGAAAATGGGCTATGCTCTTGCAGAACAAGCTGCTAAGTTAGGCGCATCGGTAACACTTGTAACGGGACCGACGAATTTAGAGTATCCAAAAGGAGTGCAGGTTGTTCAAATTGAAAGTGCGCAGCAGATGCTTGAAGCTGTTATGCAGCGCTATCATGAAGCAGATGTTGTTATCAAATCAGCCGCAGTGGCAGATTACCGACCAAAGCATGTGTTTGATCAAAAGATGAAAAAGCAGCCTGGTGCAGCAGTATTAGAGCTAGAGAGAACAACAGATATTTTACGCACGCTTGGAGAGCGAAAAGAACACCAGCTTTTAGTCGGCTTTGCAGCAGAAACAGAACAAGTGGATGAATATGCACAAAAGAAACTTTTATCTAAAAACTTGGATATGATTGTAGCCAATAACGTAACGACAGAGGGAGCAGGTTTTGGAACGGACACAAATATTGTAACGCTCTATAAGCGAAGCGGAGAGTCTAGGAAACTTCCCATTCTTTCAAAACACGATGTAGCTACCGAGGTGTTAAAAGAAGTGAAGGAAATGTTAGAAGGGCTGAAAAAATGAGTGTAGCTAGTGTAATTGTGGACGTGGCTGCTAAGCAAACAGATCGAGCTTTTGACTACGCTGTTCCTGACAAATGGAAAGGAATTATTGTTCCGGGTATGCGAGTTGTCGTTCCGTTTGGTCCTAGAAAAGTTCAAGGGTTTGTGGTGGCTCTTAAAGAAGAGGCCGAAGTTAAGCGTGTTAAACCAATTGCTGACCTGCTTGATTTAACGCCGGTTCTGACTCCCGAACTGTTAGAGATTGGGCACTGGCTAACCGAAAAAACGCTTTGTTTTATGATATCGGCTTTTCAAGTCATGCTGCCTGCGGCGATGAAAGCAAAATATGATAAAGAACTGTCACTCCTTTCAAAAGAGGCATACGAACAGCTCCATGAGCAAGTAAAGCCGTTTTTTCAGTCAAGATCCTCGCTGAAGTGGAGTGAAGTAGAAAAGACAGCCGCTGCTCCAGCTTTTCACCGTGATATTCAAAAAGGTCTAATCGAAGTTGTCTACGTGGTGAAAAACAAAGGAAACAAAAAAACGGCAAAAGGCGTAAAACTGAATCAAAGCTTTGAAGAAATTCAGCAGTTTATGAGCGAGTTAAATAAGCAGGCAGAAAAGCAAAAACAAGTGCTGTCTTTTATGCTCGAGCGAAATGAAGAAGTAGCCATAAAAGAAATAGCGGAAGATTTGCAGATTACCTCCGCTCCTATAAAAGCGCTGATTAACAAAGGACTCTTAGCGGAAACGGAAATTGAAATATACCGTGATCCTTATCAAGATCGATACTTTACACCATCAAAGCCATTTCAATTGACGGATGAACAAGCTGAGGTAATTGCACCAATTCTGCGGGACATCGAAGAAAATCTTCACGATGTGTTTTTAATGTACGGAGTAACCGGAAGCGGAAAAACGGAAGTGTATCTCCAATCAATTGATCAAGTGCTGAAAAAAGGAAAAGAAGCGATTATGCTTGTTCCGGAGATTTCCCTTACCCCTCAGATGGTCAAGCGGTTTAAAGAGCGGTTCGGCTCAAAAGTTGCTGTGCTTCATAGCGGCTTGTCTACTGGAGAGAAATACGATGAATGGCGAAAAATTCAGCGAAAAGAAGTATCCGTTGTAGTAGGGGCCCGCTCTGCTGTATTTGCTCCATTTGAAAATTTGGGTCTTCTTATTATCGATGAAGAACATGAGACGAGTTATAAACAAGAAGAAAACCCCCGTTATCATGCCAGAGATGTAGCTATTTACCGAGGGCAGCATCATCAGTGTCCAGTCATTTTAGGAAGTGCAACACCAACGCTTGAGTCCTTTGCAAGAGCGCAAAAAGGTGTGTATAAGCTGCTGACGTTAAAGCAAAGAATGAATAAGTCATCAATGCCGTCGGTGGATATCGTTGATATGAGAGAAGAGCTTCGCAGCGGCAATCGCTCTATGTTTTCAACTCTGCTGTTTGAAAAGATGAAAGACCGTTTGGAAAAAGGGGAGCAAATCGTTTTATTTTTAAATAAAAGAGGTCACTCTTCTTTTGTTATGTGCAGAGACTGCGGTTACGTTCCGACATGTGAGCACTGTGAAATTTCACTAACGTATCACCGCTATCAAAATAAATTAAAATGCCATTATTGCGGACATGAAGAACAAGTGCACACTGAGTGCCCAGAATGCCACAGCGAACATATCCGCTTTTTTGGATCTGGCACACAAAAAGTGGAAGAAGAATTAACAAAAGTGCTGCCTGAGGCTAGAGTCGTTCGAATGGATGTTGATACGACAAGCAGAAAAGGCGCGCATGAAAAGCTCCTGAACAAGTTTGCAAGTGGAGAAGCGCAAATTTTACTAGGGACCCAGATGATTGCGAAGGGACTGGACTTTCCAAACGTCACGCTTGTAGGCGTTCTAACAGCAGATACGATGCTGAATTTACCTGACTTTCGTGCATCTGAAAAAACGTTTCAGCTTTTAACACAAGTAAGCGGAAGAGCAGGACGCCACAAACTTCCAGGAGAAGTAGTGATTCAGACGTACACGCCTGAACACTACAGCATTCAACTTGCGAGTCAGCATGATTATGATGCGTTTTATAAGCAGGAGATGGAAATTCGTAAAATGCATAAATATCCTCCTTTCTTTTACTTGGCGCTTGTCACCGTATCTCATGAAAATATTGCAAAAGTGGTGTCTGTTACAGACAAAATTTCGCAGTATCTGCGTCAGAAACTTTCGCCGCAAACAACGATCTTAGGGCCAGTCGCATCTCCGATTGCTAAGATAAAAGATAGATATCGCTATCAATGCATGTTAAAATACAAGCTGGAACCAAGCCTGATTCCGCTGTTGAAATATATATTAGAACGCTATCAAGCGGAAATGCAGAAGGAGAATTTAACGATCACTATTGATTTGAATCCATACTCGATGATGTAACCAGTCGTCTTGATGGCGTTAAAGAAGAAGGTTTTTGGATATAAATAGAAAGAATAAAGGAGGTGCCTATTTGGCTAAGCTTAAGCTTGTTTACCATCCTAATGAAGTACTTGAACAAGAGTGTGAAGTCGTTAAAAACTTTGATAATAAATTAGCGAAATTACTAAACGGCATGTATGATTTAATGCTTGAAGCAGACGGTGTGGGTCTAGCTGCTCCTCAAGTAGGAGTTCTGCAGCAAGTGGCAGTGGTAGACGTGGATGACCGACACGGTAAAATTGAGTTAATTAATCCGGTAATTATTGAGCAACGAGGCGAACAAATCGGTCCAGAAGGCTGCCTAAGTTTTCCGGGCCTTTTTGGTGACGTGGCTCGAGCTGATTATGTGAAAGTACGTGCGCAAAATCGTAAAGGAAAACCTTATTTTATAGAAGCAAAAGGTTTTTTAGCACGAGCAATTCAACATGAAATTGATCATTTACACGGTGTATTGTTCACGGAAAAAGTAACAAAGTATTACGAAGAGGATGAACTAGAAGGGTAGGTTTTACACGATGAAAGTCGTATTTATGGGAACGCCGGATTTTTCAGTGCCGGTTTTACAAACATTACTTAAAGATGGATATGAAGTGGTCGCAGTGGTTACACAGCCGGACCGACCAAAAGGGCGCAAGCGCGTATTAACACCTCCTCCAGTAAAAGTTGAGGCGTTAAAGCATGAAATACCTGTACTGCAGCCAGAAAAGATTCGTTTAGAAGAAGAATATCAGAAAGTATTAGCGTATGAGCCTGACCTAATTGTAACAGCGGCTTTTGGTCAAATTTTACCAACCCCTATTTTAGAAGCGCCTAAATACGGCTGTATTAACGTGCATGCTTCTCTGTTACCTGAACTGCGCGGAGGCGCGCCGATTCATTATTCAATTCTACAAGGTAAGCCGAAAACTGGTGTTACAATTATGTATATGGTAGAAAAATTAGATGCAGGTGATATCTTAACACAGGTAGAAGTTCCGATTGAAGAACGTGATCACGTTGGCACGCTTCATGATAAACTCAGCGCTGCTGGTGCAAAACTGCTTTCAGAAACCATTCCTTCTCTTGTAAAAGGTGAAATTACGCCGGTTAAACAAAACGATGACGAAGCGACATTTGCTTCTAACATTAAGCGGGAACAAGAGAAAATTGATTGGGCCCGTACAGGAGAAGAAATTTATAACCATATCCGCGGACTTCACCCTTGGCCGGTTGCTTATACAACAGCAGACGGTCAGGTCATGAAAATTTGGTGGGGAGAGAAAGTATCTGCATCAGGCAAACCGGGTACCGTTTTATCACTTGAAGAGGATGGATTTATAGTAGCAACTGGAAATGAAACAGCTATTAAAGTGACGGAACTTCAGCCGGCTGGAAAAAAACGTATGGATGCAGCGCAGTATTTACGAGGTACATCCGTTGAAGTCGGAACAGTATTAGGGGATGTCAATGAGTAAGTACAACGTTCGAGACATAGCTTTAGATATTTTACTAGCTATTGAAAAAAATCAGGCATTCAGCAATCTATTGTTAAATAACAGTATACAAAAACGTGGTATTCAAGGAAAAGATGCAGGACTGTTAACGGAAATTGTGTATGGAACGATTCAAAGACGTGATACGTTAGATTACGGGTTAGCGCCTTTCTTGAAAAATCCAAAAAAACTGCAGCCTTGGGTGCGAGTGCTGCTTCGTTTATCGCTTTACCAAATGGTATATTTAGACCGAGTGCCGGACCGGGCAATCCTTCATGAAGCAGTAGAAATTGCCAAAAAACGCGGCCACAAAGGAATTGCCTCAATGGTAAACGGCGTTTTACGAAATATTCAGCGCAGCGGCACGCCTTCTTTAGAAGAAATACAAAATCCTGTGGAGCGGTTGGCAATTGAAACGAGTCATCCATTGTGGCTTGTAAAACGCTGGGTGGAACAATATGGATTGGACAAAACACGCGGAATCTGTTTAGCTAATTTAATGGCCCCTAAACAAACAATCCGAGTAAACAGTGCACGCTTTACGCAAAATGAAGTAAAAGAAGCGCTTGAAAAAGAAGGTATTGTTGTAGAACCAGGCCATTTTGTAGAAGAAGCGCTAGAAGTTCAAAAAGGAAATGCAGCTCATACACAAGCATTTCGTGAAGGAATGTTTACCGTTCAAGATGAAAGCTCTATGTTAGTGGCTCATGCGCTCGGTGCGGAGGCAGAAGAGCTAATTTTAGATAGCTGTGCTGCACCGGGAGGAAAATCAACTCATATTGCAGAGCAGCTTAAAAACAGTGGTAAAGTTATTTCCTTGGACATTCATGACCATAAAGTAAAGCTGATCGCCCAGCAGGCAGAGCGTCTGCATCTTACCAATATTGAGCCGACGGTTCAAGACAGCCGCAAAGCGGGCGAACAGTTTGATGAAGAAATGTTTGATCGCATCTTAGTAGATGCTCCGTGCTCAGGTTTTGGTGTAATGAGACGTAAACCTGATTTGAAATATACAAAAACTGAGCAAGATGTAAAGCAGCTGGCGCGTATTCAACAAGATATTTTAAATGCGGTTGCGCCTTTATTAAAAAAAGGTGGGACCCTTGTATATAGTACATGTACAATTGACCGGGATGAAAATGGGGATGTTGTAGCAGCATTTTTAGCAGATCATGCTGATTTTCAAAAAGATGAAACACTCGCTGCACGCATGCCGCAAAAGCTTAAACAAAACGTAAAACATGGTGAAATTCAATTGCTGCCAGATGCACAAAGCGATGGGTTTTATATTGCATGTTTACAGAAGAAGGTGTAAAAATGGAAGAAGTAGCTAAAAGAAAAGCAAAAGCAGAAGAAAAAGCGCAAAAACCATCTATTTATTCATTAGAAATGCACGACCTAGAAAATTGGTTAGTGGAACACGGAGATAAGAAGTTCCGTGCTAAACAAATTTTTGACTGGTTATATGTTAAACGCGTAACGGACTTTGACGATATGTCAAACTTATCTAAAGGATTACGTGAACAGTTAAAAGACAAATTTGCATTAACGACATTAAAAACAGTTGTCCAGCAAACGTCTGGGGACGGCACGATGAAGTTTTTATTCGAACTCCATGACGGTTATACAATTGAAACGGTGCTTATGCGTCATGAATACGGAAATTCTGTCTGTGTAACAACTCAAGTTGGCTGTCGCATCGGCTGTACATTCTGTGCGTCTACTCTTGGAGGTTTAAAGCGTAACTTAGAAGCTGGAGAAATCGTAGCGCAAGTAGTAAAAGTACAAAAAGCGCTAGATGAACAAGGAGAACGCGTGAGCTCTGTCGTAATTATGGGTATTGGGGAGCCATTTGATAACTACGATGAAATGATGCGCTTCTTAAAAACAATTAACAGTGATGATGGATTAAATATTGGTGCACGTCATATCACAGTATCGACAAGTGGAATCATTCCGAAAATCTATAAGTTTGCTGATGAAAAAATGCAAATCAATTTTGCGATTTCACTTCACGCTCCAAACAATGACATCCGCTCACGCTTAATGCCGATCAACCGTGCGTACAAACTTCCTGATTTGATGGAAGCCATTAAATACTATACGGATAAAACGGGAAGACGTATTAGCTTTGAGTATGGTCTATTCGGAGGAGTAAACGATCAAGTAGAGCATGCGGAGGAATTAGCGGATTTGATTAAAGACGTTAAATGTCACGTGAACTTGATTCCCGTAAACTATGTGCCTGAGCGTGATTATGTTCGTACACCGCGTGAACAGATTTTTGCATTTGAACGTACGCTTAAAAAGCGTGGCGTTAACGTGACTATTCGACGTGAGCAAGGTCATGACATCGATGCAGCTTGTGGCCAATTACGTGCGAAGGAGCGTAAAGAAGAGACGAGGTGATTGTATGGCAACTGTCTTCATGACAGACCGAGGGAGAGTTAGACAACATAATGAAGATAACGGAGGGGTATTTTTGAACCAATACAATCAGCTGCTTGCAATTGTGGCTGATGGTATGGGAGGTCATCGAGCTGGCGACGTCGCCAGTGAGATGGCGGTTAAAAAATTGCAAATAGCGTGGGAAGAAGCGGACAAAGTAACGTCTCCTGATGAGGCGACGCAGTGGATTCGTACGCATGTTTCGCAAATTAATCAAGATATTTATCAGTATGCTCAGGAGCATGAAGAGTGTAAAGGAATGGGTACAACAGTTGTACTTGCTTTATGCGCCGATACGTTTTGTGCGATTGGTAACATAGGAGACAGCAGATGCTATATTTCAAATGAATATGGATTTCAACAAGTAACAGAAGATCATTCTCTTGTGAATGAACTCGTAAAAAATGGTCAAATCACCAAAGAAGATGCCGAGCATCATCCACGAAAAAATATCTTATTGCGAGCACTAGGTACCGAAGAAAATGTTAGTTTAGATGTAAAAACAATTGAAGTGGAAAAAGAAGATCGATTATTATTATGTTCAGATGGACTGACAAATAAGGTAACGGAACAAAAGCTGAACGAAACGTTATCAACAAGTTCATCACTTCACGAAAAGGGTACGAGCCTGATTCAATTAGCAAATGAGCTTGGTGGAGAAGACAATATTACACTTGCAATTGTGGACTTTACATCTGAAAGTGGGTGAGAGTGTTGCTAATAGGTAGACGGCTAAACGACCGTTATAAGGTATTGCAAGTAATTGGTGGAGGCGGAATGGCAAACGTCTATTTAGGTCGCGACATGATTTTGGATCGTGATGTGGCAATTAAAGTGCTTCGTTTAGACTTTGCAAGTGACGATGCGTTTATAAAGCGTTTCCATCGAGAAGCACAATCTGCTACGAGTATTGCTCATCCTAATATCGTCAGCATTTATGATGTTGGAGAAGAAGAAGATATTTACTATATCATCATGGAATATGTACCGGGTATGACATTAAAGCAATACATTCTGCAAGAATCACCACTATCTCTTGATAAAGCCATACATATTATGACGCAGATTACATCAGCTATTGCCCATGCTCATCAGTACGGAATTATTCACCGGGATATTAAGCCTCAAAATATTTTAATTGATCATGATGATACCATTAAAGTTACTGACTTCGGCATTGCCGTAGCACTAAGTTCTACAACCATTACGCATACTAATTCTGTTTTGGGCTCTGTTCATTATTTATCTCCTGAACAGGCAAGGGGAGGGCTTGCGAATAAGCGTTCTGATATTTATTCGCTTGGCATCGTCCTATTTGAATTGCTAACGGGTCGAGTCCCTTTTTCTGGGGAATCGGCTGTGTCAATTGCCTTAAAACATTTACAGACAGAAACACCTTCTCCTAAAAGATGGAATCCATCTATCCCTCAAAGCGTGGAGAATGTTGTATTAAAAGCAACAACTAAAGATCCATTTTACCGATACAGTTCCGTCGAAGAACTCGAAGCGGATTTACAGTCTGCTGTTCATCCAAATCGTTATAATGAACAAAGGTTTACGGTGCCTGATGATGAAGAAGTGACAAAAGCCATTCCAGTTATTAAGGAGGATTTTGTTGAATCCGAAGAAACGCACGTACCTGTGAGAAAACCGCCTCACTTAGAGCGGGAAGAACAAGAGGAAGAAGAGTTAAAGCCGAAGAAAAAAAAGAAGAAAAAGAAAAAAGGCAAGAGCAAGCTGATTGTAACGCTTGTTTTAATTTTTTTGCTGCTGGCAGCTGCTAGCGTAGCCGCCGTTACATTTATTCCGGCTTTATTACTGCCAAAAGACGTAAAGGTTCCTGATTTACATAATCAAGATTATGAATCAGCAGTAACCGATTTAGTTTCTTTAGGCTTTAAAGTGAAGAATCCTAAAGATATATCTGATAATGAGGTGGAAGAAGGCGACGTGGTTAAAACGATGCCAGAAGCGGGAGACGTTATCAAAGAAGGATCTAATGTCATTATTTATCGGAGTACAGGAAAGAAAAAAGAAGCATTTAATCGGTACATTGGAAGAAGCTTTACGGAAGTAAAAAGTCTGTTAGAAAAGCAGAATTATAAAGATATCCAATCCATCGAAGTTGAAAGCACAGAACCAAAAGGCAATATTACAGATCAGACGCCTAAAGAAACCGAACAAGTCGTGCCCGAAGATACAACGGTTACGCTATGGGTAAGTAAGGGTCCGCCGAAGATTACATTAAAGGATTTCTCGGGCTGGACGGAAAAAAGCGTAAAAGATTATGCGTCAGATGAAGATATTGAAGTGGACGTAAAAACAGCGTATTCCGACACTGTTGAAAAAGGTCTTGTGATGTCTCAAAAGCCTGCAGCGGAGCAGAGTATCGAGCAAGGTGATAAGCTCACCATTACGGTCTCAATGGGCAAGGAGCCAAAAGCTCCTCAAACGGTGTCAGTGGATGTGACTATTCCGTATAAAGAAGAGACTGACACCGAAGCAAGCACGGAACAAGGCGACGCAACGGAAACAGGCGATGCCACCGGAACAGAAGAGGAAAAGCCAAAGCCGCAAAAAGTACAAATTTATATCGAAGATGCAGATAACGATATGTCCGTTCCTGCTAAAGAACTAACGATTACTGAAACAACAAAAGAATCGTTCGATGTTTTAGTTGATGAAAATGAAAAAGCGTCTTATAAAATTGTCCGAGACGGGGAAGTTATTGAAGAAAAAGACGTTGAATATCCAGAGTGATAGGAGTGAGGTTATGCCAGAAGGAAGAATTATTAAATCCCTTAGCGGATTTTATTATGTTCTTCATGACGGACAAGTAACGCAATGTCGAGGACGAGGTGTTTTTCGTAAAAAGAAGGTAACGCCTTTAGTCGGTGACAATGTAGTATTTCAGGCAGAAAATAAGCTTGAAGGATATATACTTGAAATTAAAGAACGTAAAAATGAATTAGTTCGTCCCCCAATTTCAAATGTTGATCAGGCGCTGCTTGTTTTTTCAGCGATTGAACCTGATTTTAGCACGATGCTTCTTGACCGATTTTTAGTGTTAGTGGAGTCTAATCATATTGAACCTATTATTTGTATTTCAAAAGTAGATCTTTTATCACAGCAGCAAAAGCAAGAAATCGAGCAATATGCCGAAGAATATCGTAAAATAGGATATGAGGTCATTTTAACGTCGACAGTCACAGAAAAAGGCATGGAACAAATTCAGCCGTTATTTGAAGATCGCGTAACGGTTATTGCCGGACAGTCAGGTGTAGGTAAATCTTCACTGTTAAATACACTTAAACCAGAGCTTGAGTTAAAGACAAATGATATTTCAATGTCGCTTGGAAGAGGAAAGCATACAACACGTCATGTAGAACTGATTTCGTTTGGTGAAGGTTTAGTAGCCGATACGCCAGGCTTTAGCTCACTGGAATTTTTAACGTTAGAAGTAGAAGAGTTAACCCATTGTTTTCCTGAAATGTCGCGTTTGAGTGAACAGTGTAAATTTCGAGGTTGTTTGCATGTGAAAGAACCAAAATGTGCGGTGAAAGAAGCATACGAACAAAAAGAAATTCCGAGTTATCGCTACGAACATTACTTGCAATTTATTGAGGAAATTAAGCAAAGAAAGCCGAGGTATTAAAAATGACAAAAATCGCACCTTCCATTTTATCTGCCAATTTTTCAAAGCTTGCTGAAGAAATTCGTGAAGTTGAAGCAGGTGGAGCAGACTACATCCATATAGACGTTATGGATGGCCATTTTGTTCCTAATATTACAATTGGACCGCTTATCGTTGAGGCTGTACGCCCTGTCACAACACTGCCATTAGATGTGCATTTAATGATTGAAAACCCAGATCAATACGTTCCAATGTTTGCAAAGGCAGGTGCTGATATTTTAACGGTACATGCTGAAGCGTGTACTCATTTGCACCGCACCATTCAATTAATCAAAGAGCACGGCATGAAAGCAGGCGTTGCTTTAAATCCTGCAACGCCAATTGACGTGGTAAAGCATATCTTAGAAGATATCGATCTTATTTTATTAATGACGGTGAACCCAGGCTTTGGAGGACAAAACTTTATTCCGAGTGTACTGCCGAAAATTGAGCAAATCTCTCAGCTTATTGAAATTCGTCACCTTTCTATTGAAGTAGAGGTTGATGGAGGAATTAATGAAGAAACAGCAAGAAAATGTGTGGAAGCAGGAGCAAATGTCTTAGTGGCTGGCTCAGCTATTTATAACCAAGAAGACCGAGCTGGCGCAATTAGTCAAATTCGCACAACTGTTCAAGCGTAAGTAATAAAAGCTGCTGTGTACAACGAGTAGAACTTGTACACAGCAGCTTTTTCTTTTAGGATAAAGAAAACATAGTTATTTCGTTCATTTTTTAATAGAAAAGGAGCATATACATAATGAAAATTCATATTCTAGCAGGGGGACCGGATGAACATATGCCGCCCTTGCACCAATCAAATGATGTAAAGTGGGTAGGAGTAGACCGCGGCGTATTCCTTCTTCTTCAGCAAGACATTTTGCCCGTAAAAGCATTCGGAGATTTTGATTCCATTACAAATGCGCAGCTTAAGCTAGTGAGAGAAGCATTACAAGATGTTGAACTGTATCCTGCAGAAAAAGATGCAACGGATTTGGAGCTTGCCTTTGAGTGGGCAATAGAGCAAAAACCGGACAGTATTTGTATCTTTGGAGCAACAGGTGGAAGGCTTGACCACATGTTTGGAAGCATTCAGCTCCTGTACAAAGGGTTAAAAAAGAAAGCGAATGTACAAATGATTGACAATCAAAATATCATTCAATTGTTTGAACCAGGCACTTATCATGTAGATCATTTCAAGGAATTTCACTATATTTCATTCGTTCCATTTGCAGGCAGTGTAAAAGAGCTTACGCTAGAAGGTTTCAAATATCCGCTCAATAAGCATGAAGTAGAACTCGGCTCAACTTTATGTATTAGCAATGAACTTATTCAACAAAGAGGTACTTTTTCATTTGCAAAAGGCATATTAATGATGGTAAGAAGCAATGATAAACGTTGCTTGTGATGAAGTATGGAAAATGAGAGCAGGACATAGGGCTTTCTTTAAAAGGAGATAAAGTGTGGAGACGGTTAGGAGGGACAGTATGAAATTCTATACAATCAAACTTCCAAAGTTTTTAGGTGGGATCGTAAAGGTCATGCTTAATTCGTTCAAAAAAGATTAACAACGCCGGAATAATAAAAGAAGCACCATAAAATATGGTGCTTTTTCATTATAAAGATTAAACGCGTTGAACTTTACCAGACTTAAGGGCTCTAGCTGAAACGTACACACGTTTTGGTTTACCGTTCACTAAGATACGTACTTTTTGAACGTTAGCACCCCATTTACGCTTAGTAGCGTTCATTGCGTGAGAACGTGCGTTACCTGAACGAGCTTTTCTACCAGTTACTACACATTTGCGTGCCATGATTTTCCCTCCTAACACCAAAAAAACTACTCAATTCTGTTTTGAGAAATACTATATTAATTTATCATAGCCTTACAGAGAATGCAATAGTTCTGGAGAAAAGCTTTCAAGAAATTTTCCTTGACATATAAAATGAATCTATGTTCAATAATATAGAGAGTAGAAATAGGTATAACTTGGGCTATTACTTATTTTAAGACAAGTTGATACCTAATACTGTCATCTTTAAAAGGGACAAGCTGGACGCCTCTTTTAAAACGAGATTGATTATAGTAGAATATTTATAACCTATGAAAGTAGAAAGGGGAACGAGTATGTCCATCGAAATGAAAACGAAGTATGGTCAAATTGATATCTCTACAGATGTAATTGCAACAATTGCTGGAGGAGCAGCTGTTGATTGTTACGGGATTGTCGGAATGGCTTCAAAAAATCAGCTTAAAGATGGTCTTACAGAAATTCTTCGCAAAGAAAACTTTACACGAGGTATTGTGGTAAGACAAGAAGAGGATGACGTACATATCGACATGTACATTATCGTAAGCTATGGAACAAAAATTTCTGAAATTGCTCATAATGTGCAAACAAAAGTAAAATACACACTGGAACAAACGGTTGGTTTAACGGTTGATTCAGTAAATATTTATGTGCAGGGTGTTCGTGTAACGAACGTTTAATTAAGGAGGAAGATTCGTGTCAATGACAACGTTAGACGGAAAGCGGTTTAGAGAAATGGTGCTTCAAGGAGCCCAGCATCTATCTAACAATGCAGATTATGTAGATGCGCTGAACGTTTTTCCCGTACCAGATGGCGATACTGGAACAAATATGAACTTATCGATTACGTCTGGTGCTAAAGAAGTGAAAAATAAACTATCTGATCACATCGGCCAAGTGAGTCAAGCTTTGTCTAAGGGCTTATTGATGGGCGCGCGCGGTAATTCAGGAGTTATTTTATCTCAATTATTCCGCGGTTTTGCGAAATCGGTTGAGCAAAAGTCAGCGATTACAACAGTAGAGTTTGCTGAAGCCCTTGAGCTTGGTGTAGAAACTGCTTATAAAGCTGTTATGAAACCAATCGAAGGAACCATTTTAACAGTAGCTAAGGATACTGCTAAAAAAGCAGCGGCTGTTGCTAAAAAGCAATCTGATATGATTCTGTTCATGGAAGAAGTACTTAAGGAAGCTAATGCTTCGTTAAATCGCACGCCAGATCTTTTACCCGTGTTAAAAGAAGTAGGCGTAGTGGATAGCGGAGGTCAAGGGCTTGTTTTAATTTATGAAGGCTTTTTAGCTGAATTAAAAGGTGAAAAACTTCCGGGTGTACCCATGTCAGCCCCTTCAATGAATGAACTCGTAAATGCTGAGCATCATAAGCATGCGCAAAGCCATATGAATACAGAAGATATTGAATTTGGCTATTGTACAGAATTTATGGTAAGGCTGGAAGAGGATAAGCCTGCAGCTAAAACATTTTCTGAAGAAACGTTTCGTCAAGACTTAAGTAAATGGGGCGACTCATTGCTTGTAGTATCTGATGATGAAATCGTGAAAGTTCATATTCACGCCGAGCATCCTGGAGAAGTGTTAAACTACGGGCAGCAGTACGGAAGTTTAATTAAAATGAAGATTGAAAACATGAGAGAACAGCATAGCAGCATTGTTTCAGGTGAAGAAAAGCCTGCAGTAAAAAATGCTGAAAAACAGCCCTTTGGCATTGTTACTGTGTCAATGGGAAAAGGAATTGCTGAATTGTTCAAGAGCCTTGGGGCAACGGTTGTCATTGAAGGCGGACAAACAATGAATCCAAGTACGGAGGATATTGTCAAAGCGATTGAAGAAACAAATGCTGAACAGGTACTGATTTTACCTAATAACGGAAATATTGTGATGGCTGCTAACCAAGCGGCTGCTGTTGCCGGCAGTCACGTTTCGGTTGTCCCGTCTAAAACGGTTCCTCAAGGAATGACAGCGCTGCTATCATTTAATCCTCAGCAAAGCTTAAAAGAAAATGAGGAAGTAATGACAGAAGCTCTACAGCACGTGAAAACAGGACAAGTAACGTATGCAGTTCGCGATACAAATATTGATGGCCTTGAATTAGCTAAAGGCGATTTTATGGGTATTGCCGAAAAGAAAATCGTCGTAAAAGATTCAGAGAAATTAGAAGCAGCAAAAAAGCTTTTGACTTATATGATGGATGAGGAAGCGGAAATCCTTACGATTCTTCAAGGCGAGGACGTCTCAGACGATGAAGCTGAAGCGCTAACATCGTTTGTAGAAGAAACGTTTGAAGAAGTTGAAGTAGAGCTTCATAAAGGAGATCAACCTTTATATTCTTACATTTTTGCAATTGAATAACCAAAAAAGAAGCATCCCTCCCGAGGGGCGCTTCTTTTTTGGTGTTTTTTTAAGTTAAATACGAACTATTTTATTTTTAAGTGTTGTAATCGTTCGGTATGTTAGGTATATTAGTTGAAAAGAACCCGTTTATATGGTAGTTTTGAAAACTGATTAAGTCAAATGTGAAAGAAAACAGCATGAGAGGAGAGACAACAGTGGATATTTTAAAAGGAACAGGTTTATTATTATTAGTTTTATTTTTATTTTGGTTGTTTAGCAACAAGGCACCTTACGGCATGAAAGCAATGGGGGCTCTGGCAAGCGGAGCGGTAGCTGCGTTTCTCGTAGAGGCCTTTCAGTCATATGTAGGAGGAGATTTACTAGGTATTTCATTCCTGGGTGAAGTTGGAAAGGCTGCAGGAGGAATGGGAGGAGTTGCAGCGGCAGCACTAGTTGCTTTGGCGTTAGGAGTATCTCCTGTATATGCTCTTATGATGGGAGTGGTGTGTTCAGGGCTAGGCTTGCTTCCTGGATTTTTTGCGGGATACCTCATGGCATTTGTCGTGAAATTTATTGAGAAAAAGGCACCTGCTGGTCTAGACTTATTAGGCAACATCTTAATTGCGGCACCTTTAACAAGATTAATTGGTAATGCATTCTCACCTATTGTAGATGCGACTCTTTTAAATATTGGAGGAATTATCAAAGATACAACAAGTGCTAGCCCTATTTTGATGGGAATTATTTTAGGGGGAGTTATTACAGTAGTAGCAACGGCTCCGCTTAGCTCAATGGCTTTAACGGCTATGCTAGGGTTAACGGGATTGCCTATGGCGATTGGAGCTCTTGCTGTGTTTGGTTCTTCTTTCATGAACTATGTGCTGTTTGATCGATTAAAAATTGGGGATCGTCGTACAACCATTTCAGTTGCAGTTGAACCTTTAACGCAAGCGAATATTATTTCAGCAAATCCAATTCCTATTTACATTACAAACTTTGTTGGAGGTGCAATGGCGGGTGTGGTTGTGGCTCTGTTCGGATTGGTAAATGATGCTGCAGGCACGGCAACGCCCATCGCAGGACTTGCAGTGATGTTTGGGTTTAATGACCCTATGAAGGTCACAATTTGTGCAGTGCTTTGCGCACTAGCGGGAGCATTAGCTGGATTTATAGGTTCAGTTGTTTTTAAAAACTTTAAAATTAAAACAGTAGACGATGTAGCTTCCGAGCAAGAAGCAGCTTAAGTAATTTATCTTTTCCTGCATAATATAGCAAAAAAAGCGGTGTGCTTATCTTATTTTTATGGATAAATACACTGCTTTTTTTGTGCGTGAATCCCTAATAAAAATGAGAATTTTTAAATTTTTTAAGAGCGTGAAACAAAGCTTCCAAAAAGTCAAAAGCTCAAGTAACATATAAGTAATAACAATGTCTAAATAGCAGGGGGAAAATCCTTATGAAATATAAATCTGTCTTTGATATTATTGGTCCGGTAATGATTGGACCATCCAGCTCGCATACAGCTGGTGCAGCGCGTATTGGACGCGTTGCCCGAACGCTTTTTGGCAAGCAGCCCACAAAAGTTGTGGTTTCACTGTACGGTTCTTTTGCTCAAACGTATAAAGGGCACGGAACAGACGTAGCGCTAATTGGCGGTATTTTAGATTTTGATACGTTCGACCAGCGTATTCCGCAATCTTTGGACTTAGCTAAAAAAGAAGGAATGGACGTCACATTTGTTGAGGAAGCGGCAATCACAGATCATCCGAATACTGCTCGCATCAAAATGAGCGACGGATTAAAGGAAATTGAAGTTGTTGGAATTTCAATTGGCGGAGGAAAAATTCAAATTACGGAGCTGAACGGATTTGAATTAAATTTATCAGGCATGAATCCAGCTATTCTCGTTGTGCATAATGATCGATTTGGTGCCATTGCGACCGTTACGAATATTTTGATGAAACATTCAATTAATATCGGACATATGGAAGTATCTCGCAAAGAGCGCGGAGAAGTAGCGCTCATGGCAATTGAAATGGATACGAATATTGAAGATGATGTAATTGAAGAGTTAAAAACATTACCTCACATTATTCAAGTAACAAGAATGGTGGAGTAGGATAGAGCGAATAGGAACGGCTTGAGAGAATAACTGGAGCCGAGTGGTTATAGATGATTCTGAAGTGAAAATAAGACAGAATAATAGCGGAGGTTACTATGTTTCGAAACGTAGCAGAACTAGTAGAATTAGCAGAAAGTCAAAATGTAAAAATTGCAGAGATTATGATTCAACAGGAAATAGATATCACGGGAGTTACTCGTGAAGAAATTATGGAAAAAATGGACCGGAACTTAACGGTTATGGAAGAAGCGGTTGAACGAGGTTTAAAAGGGGTACAGTCTGTTACAGGTTTAACAGGCGGAGATGCAGTGCTGCTTCAAAACTATATTCAAAGTGGAAAATCTTTATCTGGAAATTTAATTTTAGATGCAGTCAGCAAAGCTGTAGCGACAAACGAAGTAAATGCGGCAATGGGGACAATCTGTGCAACGCCTACTGCTGGATCTGCGGGGGTAGTGCCAGGAACGCTGTTTGCAGTGCAACATAAGCTAAACCCAACTCGTAAAGAAATGATTGAATTTTTATTTACATCAGGTGCTTTTGGGTTTGTTGTAGCCAATAATGCGTCTATTTCAGGAGCAGCAGGCGGATGTCAAGCAGAAGTTGGTTCAGCTTCAGGTATGGCAGCAGCAGCGATTGTTGAAATGGCAGGAGGTACACCTAGTCAGGCAGCTGAAGCAATGGCAATTACTCTCAAAAATATGCTAGGATTAGTATGTGACCCAGTAGCGGGGCTAGTAGAAGTTCCATGTGTGAAACGAAACGCAATGGGAGCGGCGAATGCAATGATTGCAGCAGATATGGCCTTGGCAGGCATTACAAGTCGTATTCCATGTGATGAAGTCATTGATGCTATGTATAAAATTGGTCAAACAATGCCGGTTGCATTACGAGAAACTGCACAAGGAGGCTTAGCGGCAACACCAACAGGTCGCGAGCTTGAAGCGAAGATCTTTGGTATTGCATTAAACAAAAGTGAATGAACTAACAACTATTTCAATTAAAACCATTAAAGGTATTGGAGAGGAAACAGCACAAGCATTAGAGGATATGCATATTCACAGTGTGCATGACTTATTAGAACATTTCCCATACCGCTATGAAGATTATGAGTTAAAAGATTTGGCTGAAGCAAAGCACGACGAAAAGGTCACCGTAGAAGGAAAGGTTCACAGCGTCCCCTCGCTTACGTATTACGGAAAAAAACGTTCGCGCCTGACATTTCGACTGCTAGTAAACCGCTATTTGATTACGGTTACTTGTTTTAATCGCCCTTACTATAAGTCAAAGTTAGAAATCGATCAAACTGTTACGGTTACGGGGAAATGGGATCAGCATCGGCAAACGATTAACTTGCAGGAGCTTCAATTTTCTCCGTTTGTTAAAAATCAAACGATTGAGCCTGTTTACTCGGTTAAAGGCAGCTTAACGGTCAAAGGAATGCGGAAGTTCGTCTCTCTTGCGTTGAAGAATTATGGCAGCAGCATTCAGGATATGCTCCCGGCTTCTATTCGTTCTAGATACAAACTAGTAACGCGTGAAGAAGCGGTTAGAAGTATTCACTTGCCTCGTGATCATGAAGATTTAAAACAAGCAAGACGTCGATTTGTCTATGAAGAATTTCTACTTTTTCAATTAAAAATGCAGGCGCTTAGAAAGCGCGAAAGAGAAGAAACGCCTGGAATGAAGCAAGCGTTTGATTCAACTGAGCTGGTAAACTTCACGAACTTGCTGCCGTTTCCGTTAACAAACGCTCAAAAACGTGTAGTAAACGAAATTACGCACGATATGAAATCGCCTTATCGCATGAATCGCTTGCTGCAAGGTGATGTAGGGTCAGGTAAAACAGTCGTAGCAGCGGTTGCTTTATACGCCACTGTTTTAGCAGGGCATCAAGGTGCTTTAATGGTACCGACTGAAATTTTAGCTGAACAGCATGCTGAGTCATTGACTGCGATGCTTGAAAAGGTAGGAATCAGCGTAGGCTTGCTAACAGGGTCTGTTAAAGGAAAAGCAAGAAGAGAGCTGCTTCAGCGAGTGAAAGACGGAGATGTTCATGTATTAGTAGGTACACATGCCTTAATTCAAGACGAAGTTATATATAATAGCTTAGGACTCGTCATTACGGATGAACAGCACCGCTTTGGAGTTGGGCAGCGCCGGGTTTTACGTGAAAAAGGAGAGAGTCCTGATGTACTGTTTATGACGGCGACTCCTATTCCAAGAACTCTTGCTATTACGGTGTTTGGAGAAATGGATGTGTCCATTATTGATGAAATGCCAGCAGGACGTAAGGCAATTGAAACATACTGGGTAAAACATGATATGCTTGAACGTATTTTACATTTCGTTGAAAAAGAAATACATGACGGCAGACAAGCTTACGTTATTTGTCCGTTGATTGAAGAATCGGACAAGCTGGATGTTCAAAATGCAATTGATGTACATGCAACACTCACTCACTATTTTAATGGAAAAGCAAGCGTTGGTCTCATGCACGGAAGATTGTCACCTGATGAAAAAGAAGAAGTGATGAAACAGTTTAGCGTAAATGACGTGCAGATTTTAGTATCAACAACGGTTGTAGAAGTAGGAGTGAACGTTCCGAATGCAACCGTGATGGTCATTTATGATGCAGAGCGCTTTGGGTTATCTCAGCTTCATCAGCTAAGAGGACGCGTAGGACGAGGAGATGCACAGTCGTATTGCATTCTGCTCGCGGATCCGAAATCAGAAGTTGGAAAAGAACGAATGACCATTATGACGGAAACAAACGATGGATTTGTATTATCAGAAAGAGACTTAGAGCTTCGTGGACCTGGTGATTTCTTTGGCAGAAAACAAAGCGGGATGCCTGAGTTTAAAGTAGCCGATATGGTGCACGATTACCGTGCGCTTGAAGTAGCTCGAGAAGATGCTGCTAAGCTTGTAAATTCCGACAGCTTTTGGACAGAAGATCAGTTTGCACTGCTGAGAATACAACTAGAAGCAACGGGCGTATTGACTGGAGAAAAATTTGATTAGTAAAAGAGACTGAAACAAAGTAGTTTAGTTGAAGGAAAATCCGAACGATCAATCGTTCGGATTTTTTTCATTGTGGTGATGAACGTAGATTTCATGTATGTGATGGGTATGTAGGTGCTTCTAACTGTTAAGTAAAGGGCATGGCACTCCTGCGGGGAAAGCGAAGTCTTGCACGGAAATCAGCAGCGGTGTAACAAGCAATCTATACGAGCTCCTTTATCCCATTTGTTCATCTTTAGATTGAAGTGACAATCTCTTTTCGTCTATAAAGATAAAAAGCGGCTTAGAGTGAAAGAGTTAGCGGCTGGTGGCCATTACTACGACGTCAATGCACAGAATACAGCATGTGAAAAATGTTGCAATTAGAAGGCAATGATTATATACTGCTATTAGTACCTAGTATTAAAAGTTCGGATGGTGGACAATGAAGCGCAGTAAAAAAGAAAGACAGCAGCTATTAAAAACGACAATTGAAGAAAACCCATTTATTACGGATGAAGAACTAGCAGACCGTTTTTCAGTGAGCGTTCAAACAATTCGATTAGACCGCCTAGAGTTGTCGATTCCTGAACTGCGAGAACGTATTAAGCATGTAGCTTCCAAACAACTAGACGAGGAAGTGCGTTCGCTTCCGATTGAAGAAGTAATTGGAGAAGTTATCGACATTGAACTAGATCAATCAGCGATATCTATTTTTGATGTGAAAACAGAGCATGTGTTTCAGCGTAATCAAATTGCTCGTGGTCACCACCTTTTTGCGCAAGCTAATTCGTTAGCTGTCGCTGTTATTAACAACGAACTAGCGCTCACAGCAGATGCGTCGATCCGTTATCATCGCCCTGTTAAGCTTCATGAACGAGTGATAGCAAAAGCGAAAGTTCTGTCAACTAGTGAAGTGCGAACCACCGTTGAGGTAAACAGCTATGTAGGGCAAGAGCAAGTGTTCTCTGGCACTTTTAAAATGTATCGTTCTACAAAGGATAAATAATAAAAAGGATGAGACGCAACATGAAACTAGCTATTGATGCAATGGGCGGAGATCATGCACCGAAAGCCATTATTGAAGGTGTAGAAAAAGCTACTGCTCAATTTAAAGAATTACATATTACGTTAATTGGAAACGAATCAGAAATAAAAAAGTATTTAACAAATTCAGATCGTATTTCGATTATTCATACAGAAGAAACCATTGATGCAACTGATGAGCCAGTGCGAGCTGTGCGCCGTAAAAAACAAGCATCTATGGTATTAATGGCAAATGAAGTAGCCGAAGGTCGTGCGGATGCTTGTATTTCAGCAGGAAACACAGGTGCGCTAATGACAGCGGGACTTTTTATTGTAGGTCGTATCAAAGGCATTGAACGTCCAGCACTTGCTCCGACGCTTCCGACACTAGATGGAAAAGGCTTTTTGATGCTAGACGTTGGTGCAAACGTTGATGCCAAGCCTGAACATTTGCTCCAGTACGCTGTGATGGGGTCTGTGTATGCCGAAAAAGTACGCGGCATTCAAGCTCCTAGAGTGGGGCTGCTGAACATTGGAACTGAGGATAAAAAAGGAAATGATTTAACAAAGCAAGCCTTTCAGCTGCTAAAAAATGCTGATCTTAATTTTGTAGGCAACGTGGAATCCCGTGATTTGCTAAACGGCGTAGCGGATGTGGTTGTAACAGATGGTTTTACAGGGAATATGACTCTTAAGAGCATTGAAGGAACGGCGCTTTCCTTGTTTTCTATGATTAAACAAGAATTAATGAGCACGTTAAAAAGCAAGTTAGCCGCAGCGGTGCTAAAACCTCAGCTGCAGGGGTTGAAAGCGAAAATGGATTACAGTGAATATGGAGGCGCAGGGCTGTTTGGATTGCATGCGCCTGTTATCAAAGCGCACGGTTCGTCGGATGCGAATGCAGTGTTTAGCGCGATTAAGCAAGCTGTGAATATGGTGGAAAACAATGTGTCTTCCACTATTCAAAAAGCAATCGAACAAACTGCTAATGAAGAAAAGGAGAGATAAGAAATGGGGAAAATTGCATTTATCTTTCCAGGCCAAGGGTCACAAACTGTTGGTATGGGAAAAGATTTATATGATGGAACAGAGGAAGCGAAAAAGCTGATTCATACGGCTGACGAAGCTTTAGGATTCAGTCTTTCAAACATTATTTTTGAAGGGCCTCAAGAAGAATTGACGTTAACTTATCATGCTCAACCTGCTCTTTTAGCAACGAGTACAATGCTGCTTGAAGCATTTAAAACGAGCGGAATTACACCCGATTTTGTTGCGGGTCACAGTCTAGGAGAATACAGTGCGCTTGTGGCTGCTGAGGTTTTATCGTTTGAAGATGCCGTTGTTGCTGTTCACAAAAGAGGTCGCTATATGGACGAAGCTGTACCAGCAGGTCAAGGTACAATGTCAGCAGTGCTTGGCATGTCAGCAGAAGATCTAGAAGCTGTTACCGCTCAAATTACAAGCGAAGGCGACGCTGTCCAGCTTGCAAATATTAACTGTCCGGGTCAAATTGTTATTTCAGGTACGGTAAATGGCGTAGAAAAAGCTGGAGCTCTTGCCAAAGAAAAAGGTGCAAAACGCGTGATTCCTCTAGTGGTAAGCGGTCCGTTCCACTCTAGTTTAATGAAGCCAGCCGCTGAAAAACTACGTGATACGCTAGAAACAGTGGGCTTTAGCGATGCGAAAGTTCCAGTCATAGCAAACGTAACAGCAAAGCCGGTTACTGACAGTCAAGATATTCAAAACAAGCTAGTGGAACAGCTGTATTCTCCGGTGAGATGGGAAGAAACAGTTGAGACACTTCTTGCAGAAGGTGTAGATACATTTGTTGAAATTGGACCAGGAAAAGTATTATCAGGTCTTGTGAAAAAAGTAAATCGCCGTGCGGCTGTTTATGCTGTTAATGATCTTACATCATTAAAATCAACGATTGACGCACTAAAAGGGGGAGAATAACATGTTACAAGGGAAAGTTGCGGTTGTAACAGGCGCTTCTCGCGGAATTGGTCGTGCCGTTGCAATTGAGCTCGGAAAGCTTGGTGCTAAAGTAGTTGTAAACTATTCTGGTAGTGAAGCGAAAGCTCTTGAAGTAGTGGATGAAATTAAAGGATTAGGAACGGATGCAATTGCTGTACAAGCAAATGTGGCGGAAAGTGATTCTGTACAAGCAATGATAAAAGAAGCGATTTCTACATTTGGTTCAGTAGATATTTTAGTGAACAATGCGGGCATCACACGTGATAATCTTCTTATGCGTATGAAAGAAGACGAATGGGATGATGTTATTAATACAAACTTAAAAGGCGTATTTTTGTGTACAAAAGCGGTTACTCGTCAAATGATGAAGCAGCGCGCAGGACGTATCATTAATATTTCATCAATTGTCGGCGTCAGCGGTAATGCTGGACAAGCAAATTATGTAGCAGCAAAATCAGGCGTGATTGGTTTAACAAAAACAACTGCTAAAGAATTAGCAAGCCGCAATATTACAGTGAATGCAGTTGCTCCTGGTTTCATTGCAACAGACATGACGGATAAATTGAATGAAGAAGTGCAGGCGGAAATGTTAAAGCAAATTCCTCTTGCAAGCTTCGGCCAGCCTGAGGATGTTGCGAACGCAGTTGCGTTTTTAGCATCAGATGCAAGCCGCTATATTACGGGTCAAACGATTCACGTTGACGGCGGAATGGTGATGTAAAAAAGGCACTTTACGAAAAGTGTAATTTGGTGATAAAGTACAAAGGGACGTTTACTAGGCGACCGATAAACTTTATTATTCAACCATAGTATTTTAGATGGAAATCATCTATAATGACTTGAGGGGAGGTGAAGAACAATGGCAGAGGTACTAGAACGCGTAACAACAATCATTGTTGATCGTCTTGGTGTAGACAAAAGTGAAGTGAAACTAGAATCTAGTTTCAAAGAAGACTTAGGTGCTGACTCTCTAGACGTAGTTGAATTTGTAATGGAGCTTGAAGAGGAATTCGATATCGAAATTTCTGACGAAGAAGCTGAAAAAATTTCAACTGTAGGAGATGCAGTTAATTACATACAGAGCCAAATTTAATCTGTAGTATATGTATGAAAAGCCCCGTTAAACAGCGGGGCTTTCTCTTCTTTTTAAGAATTTCAAAAAAAGACCTCTTTTTTTGAAAAGGTAGTGTATCTTTTAGGATACCTCGTTTTATAATGAGAGATGTTAGGAAAAAACTACGAAACAATTGAAGCAGGTAAGCGGAGGTATTTTATGCCTAAACAATATTCAAATCGAGATCGAAAGATAAACGTGAAATTCAAGCAAAATTTTGCAGAGTTTCAAAAGGAAATTGGTATTCAGTTTACAAATGAAGCGCTTCTTTTTCAAGCATTTACACATTCATCCTATGTGAATGAGCATCGCAGAAGACCGTATGAAGACAACGAGCGTCTTGAGTTTTTAGGAGATGCTGTATTAGAACTAACCGTATCACAATTTTTATTTAAAAAATATCCAACGATGAGTGAAGGTGAGTTAACGAAGCTTCGTGCAGCAGTTGTGTGCGAACCGTCGCTTGTTACTTTTGCAAATGAAATGGATTTTGGTAAACTAGTGTTACTTGGAAAAGGTGAAGAGATGACAGGCGGCCGATCTAGACCGGCTTTACTGGCCGATGTGTTTGAAGCATTTATCGGAGCTCTTTATTTAGACCAAGGGCTTGATACGGTAGTAACGATTCTAAAAAAAGTTGTCTTTCCAAAAATTAATGAAGGTGCTTTTTCTCATGTGATGGATTTCAAAAGCCAGCTTCAAGAAGTGATTCAACGTGATGGAGTTGGACACTTAGAATACAAAGTTTTGCAAGAAAAAGGTCCAGCGCATAATCGCGAATTCTTATCTCGCGTATCGTTAAATGGTGAAGAGCTCGGCGTTGGTGTAGGGCGTTCGAAAAAAGAAGCAGAGCAAAAAGCAGCTCAAGTAGCTATTACGAAAATTAGAGCAAGTCAAACGAAATAAAATGATCCCCCTCTTAACGTATTCGTTATAAAGGGGGATTTGCTATGAAAAAATTACATGTGTGAGGGGGGATTTCTATGTTCCTCAAACGATTAGATATTGCAGGGTTCAAATCGTTTGCAGAAAAAGTATCGATAGATTTTGTGCCAGGTGTAACGGCGGTAGTAGGACCGAATGGAAGCGGAAAAAGCAACATTACGGATGCCATACGCTGGGTGCTTGGAGAACAGTCAGCCAAATCGCTTCGTGGAGGGAAAATGGAGGACATTATTTTTGCAGGAAGCGAATCGCGCCGTGCAGTAAATGTTGCTGACGTAACGCTTACGTTAGAAAATGATGACCAGTTTCTCCCGCTTGACTACCATGAAGTTAGTATTACAAGGCGCGTGTACCGCTCAGGAGACAGTGAATTTTTTATTAACAACCAGCCGTGCCGCTTGAAAGATATTGTCGATTTATTTATGGATTCAGGACTTGGAAGAGAAGCTTTTTCGATTATTAGTCAAGGAAAAGTAGAAGAAGTACTAAGCAGTAAATCTGACGAGCGCCGTAAAATTTTTGAAGAAGCAGCAGGTGTATTAAAATACAAAACGCGTAAACGAAAAGCGGAGCTTCGACTTCTCGAAACGCAAGAAAATTTAAATCGAGTGGTAGATATTCTTCATGAAATTGAAGGTCAGTTAGAGCCTTTACAGATTCAATCGTCTATTGCAAAAGATTATTTGCAGAAAAAAGAAGAATTAGAGCACATTGATGTGGCTGTTACGGTATTTGAAGTTGAAGATCTTCATCAGAAATGGGAAAAATTAAAGGCTGAAATGGCTCAGCACGAGCAGCTCGAAGAATCTCTCGCGACGAATATTCGCACGCGTGAAGGAGAAATCCAGACCCTTCGTTTGCACATTCAGCAAATAGATGAACAACTAGACTCTTTACATAAAAAACTACTATATGTAAGTGAAGAAGTAGAAAAGCTAGAAGGCAAAAAAGAAGTATTAAAAGAGCGTAAGAAAAACGCCTTTCAAAATAAAGAGCAGCTGGAACGTTTAGTAAAAGAGTATACTCATAAGCATCAAGAGCTAAGTAAAGCAAAAGACAGCGAAGGAAAAGATCTTGAGCAATCTCAAAAAGAAGTACAAGAGATACGTCTAAAGCTTACTGAGCAGGAACAGCTGTTCAGGCAGTACAGCGAGAATCTAGAAGAAAAACTTGAACAGATGAAAAGCGAGTATTTTGAATTAGCGAACGCTCAAACATCCGCTCGAAATGAAATTTCATTTTTAGAGCAGCAAAAAATGCAAACGTTTGAAAAAGAGCAGCGTTTAACAAAATCCAACGAGCAATACGTAGAACAGCGCCGTGAATTAACGCAGCGAAAAGAAGCGGCGATCAAAAGGCTTGCTCAGTTTCGTCAAGAGCTTCAGCAGGCTGTACACGTGTATAAGCAACAAGGAGAGAAGCTTGAGTCATTAAGGCAAGCCTATCGTAAACAAGAGTCTACGCTTTATCAAGCTTATCAGTACGTGCAGCAGACAAAATCACGAAAAGAAATGCTTGAAGAGATGCAAGAAGACTATGAAGGTTATTTTCACGGTGTAAAAGAAGTGTTAAAAGCGCGTGATGAGAAGCTTGCAGGTATCAAAGGCGCCATTGCTGAGTTAATCAATGTTCCAAAAGAGTATGAAACAGCGCTTGAAATTGCGCTTGGAGGAGCAGCTCAGCATATTGTCGTTCAAGACGAACAAAGTGCACGTCAGGCAATTGGCTTTTTGAAACAAAATGGTTACGGGAGAGCTACATTTTTACCACTGACGTCTGTAAAAGACCGTTATGTTCCGGCTCAAACTATTTCTATGCTAGAGAGTCACGAAGCGTATGTAGGGATCGCTTCATCTCTTGTTAAATACGAAGCTACCTACGACCGAGTTATTAAAAATTTGCTTGGAACCGTTATTGTTGTCAATGATTTAAAAGGTGCAAATGAACTTGCCCGTCTTGTGCAGCATCGCTATCGTTTTGTGACCGTTAAAGGAGATGTCGTCAACCCCGGTGGTTCGATGACAGGGGGTTCCATGAAGCAAAAGTCCAACTCTTTATTAGGCCGTCAGCGTGAAGTGGAAGCCATTACGGCAAAAATAGAAGAGATGGAACAAAAGACGCTTGTGCTCGAGCAAGATGTAAAAGATAAAAAGTCACAGATTGAAGAGCTTCAACAGGAAATTAATAAACAGCAGGCATTTGTGGAACGCTTGAAAGACAAAGAGCAGGAATCTGACCGAGAAGTAAAGCAAATTGACATCGAAGAAAAAGCAGTGAATGACCGTTTAACCATGTACGATCATGATATTGCTAGCTTTAGACAAGATCAAACAAGCTTGTCCGCTCGAATTGATGAGCTGCATACGAGTTTGCAAGGAAATCAGCAGCAGGCAAATGTATTAGAGAAAAACATTGAAGAGTTAGCTGCACGCAAGCATACACAGCAAACGTCTAAAGAAACGGTTCAACATGAGCTTACAGAAGTAAAAGTGCTTCTTGCGAAAAAAGAACAGTTCCTCACAAATCAGCAAGAAAAATATGAAAGAGTGTGCTTTGAGCTTGATCAAACCATTCAGCGTTTGTCTGAAGCTACAGATGATCTTTCTCTTTTAACGAGTGAAATCACGAGCAATGACTCGGGTGAACTTAAGCTCGAAGAAGCGGCGCATGAGCGAATAAAAGAAAAGACAGAAACGTTACAATTAATGGATGACTGCAGATCAGAGCGGTTGAAAGCCCAGAATAAACTTGAAGACGAAGAGAGGGTTGTAAAAGAGCTGCAGCGTCAGTACAAACAAATTACGGATGCTTTAAAAGATGAAGAAGTCAAAATCAATCGAATTGACGTAGAGCTAGACAGCCGTCTGCAGCAGCTGACAGAAGAGTACGAAATTAGCTTTGAAGCAGCAAAAGAAAAATATCCTTTAACATTAGATATTCAAGAAGCGAGGAAAAAAATCAAGCTCATTAAGCTGGCAATTGATGAATTAGGAACCGTAAACTTAGGTTCTATTGAACAATACGAACGCGTTTCAGAGCGCTATGAATTTTTAAATACGCAGCGAGCGGACCTTGACGAAGCGAAAAATACGCTGTATCAAGTGATTGAAGAAATGGACGAGGAAATGAAGAAACGTTTTTCTGATACGTTCACTCGTATCCGCAATGAATTTGGTACAGTGTTCTCTTCCCTATTCGGAGGAGGAAAGGCGGATTTGAAATTAACAGATCCGAAAGATTTATTAAATACAGGTGTAGAAATTGTTGCCCAGCCTCCTGGGAAAAAACTGCAGAATCTAGGGTTGCTGTCAGGCGGCGAGCGTTCGTTAACAGCCATTGCCCTCCTGTTTTCTATTTTGAAAGTACGTCCGGTGCCGTTTTGTGTGCTAGATGAGGTGGAAGCGGCGCTTGATGAAGCAAACGTTCATCGCTTCGCTACGTATTTACGCAAATTTAGTAATCAAACACAGTTCATTGTTATTACTCACCGAAAAGGTACAATGGAAGAAGCTGATGTACTGTACGGTGTGACAATGCAAGAATCTGGCGTATCGAAATTAGTCTCTGTTCGTTTAGAAGAATCAAAGCAATATGTTTAACTCATAGAATGAAAGGGTGGTACGAATGAGCTTTTTTAAGAAACTAAAAGAAAAAATTACAATGCAAACCGATTCTGTTACACAAAAATTTAAAGATGGACTATCAAAAACGCGCAATTCTTTTTCAGAACGCGTGAATGATCTAGTGTCTCGCTATCGTCAAGTAGACGAAGAGTTTTTTGAGGAATTAGAAGAAATTTTAATTAGTGCTGATGTCGGTGTGGCTACCGTGTTGGATTTAATTGATGACTTAAAATCGGAAGTGAAACGCCGTAATATTAAGGATCCTCAAGATGTGCAGGCTGTTATCTCTGAGAAATTAATTGACATTTATGAGTCTGGTGAAGAGCAGATTGGTGAACTGAATATGCAGCAAAATGATTTAACAGTGATCTTGTTTGTAGGGGTAAACGGCGTTGGGAAAACAACAACAATTGGGAAAATTGCGCATAAATTCAAACAAGAAGGCAAAAAAGTTGTAATGGCAGCAGGTGATACGTTCCGTGCTGGTGCGATTGAGCAGTTAGAAGTATGGGGAGAACGCGTTGGTGTTGATGTTATTAAGCAATCTGCAGGTTCTGACCCTGCCGCTGTCATGTATGACGCTGTTCAGTCAGCCAAGGCTCGAAAAGCAGATGTTTTACTATGTGATACAGCAGGCCGCCTTCAAAATAAAGTGAATTTAATGAAAGAATTAGAGAAAGTAAAGCGTGTTATTGAGCGAGAAATTCCTGGTGCTCCTCATGAAGTACTGCTTGTACTTGATGCGACGACGGGTCAAAACGCTTTAAGTCAGGCTAAAACATTCTCAGAAGCAACGAACGTGACGGGAATTGTGTTGACAAAACTAGATGGTACGGCTAAAGGCGGAATTGTTCTTGCCATTCGAAACGAACTGAAGCTTCCTGTTAAATTCGTTGGACTTGGAGAAAAAGTGGACGATCTTCAGCCGTTTGACACGGAGCAATATATTTATGGATTATTTGCCAATGCTGTAGAAGAAGAAACAGAAAAAGAGGCGTAATCTAAAAAGAGGCTAGGATATAAGTATCTTAGTTGAAGGAAGATCCGAACGGTTCATCGTTCGGATTTTTTATTAGTAGGATGGACGCAGGTTTCATATTTATTCGTCTTTAAATTGAAGTAATTTAGTTATGTCTCCATCTCTTTTAAGTGGGAAAATGTGAGGTGTTAAGGAAAAAACTTGACATTCAAACCTCGCCTAGTTAAACTAATAACATGTAAAGGCTTTTCACTTAACAAGGGGGCGGTCAGATGGTTGAAAAGAGCGTGCATATGCTCGAAAAAACAACAAGAATGAATTACTTATTTGACTTCTATCAGGCGTTGTTGACGCCCAAACAAAGAAGTTATATGTCACTTTATTACTTGGATGATTATTCCCTCGGTGAAATAGCGGAAGAATTTGATGTGAGTCGTCAAGCAGTTTATGATAATATAAAACGTACAGAGCAAATGCTTGAACAATATGAGGAAAAGCTATTGTTATTTCAACGGTTTCAAGAGCGTCAATCAATTGTTCAACAACTGAAAGACGAACTTGCAGCCGACTTACACAAGAATAGTAAGCTTTCTTCTCTTCTTGATTCGCTCGAGAAATTAGATTAGGGGGCGGCGTATATGGCATTTGAAGGATTAGCCGACCGTTTGCAAAGCACACTGCAAAAGTTAAAAGGAAAAGGAAAAGTTAACGAAGCTGACGTTAAAGAAATGATGCGTGAAGTTAGACTTGCCCTTTTAGAAGCCGATGTAAACTTTAAAGTAGTAAAAGACTTTGTTAAGCGCGTAAGCGAACGTGCTGTAGGTCAAGACGTTCTTAAGAGCTTAACGCCTGGACAACAAGTTATTAAGGTTGTACAAGAAGAATTAACTGCACTTATGGGCGGAGAGCAAAGCAAGATTGCAGTAGCTCCGAAAGCTCCAACTGTAATTATGATGGTTGGACTTCAAGGTGCAGGTAAAACAACAACAACCGGTAAACTTGCCAATTTATTACGTAAAAAATATAACCGTAATCCATTGCTTGTAGCAGCAGATATTTATCGTCCGGCAGCTATTAAACAGCTTGAAACACTAGGAAAACAGCTTAGCATGTCTGTTTTTTCATTAGGTGATCAAGTAAGTCCTGTGGAGATTGCGAAACAAGCTATTGCTCATGCGAAAGAAGAGCATCACGATTATGTATTAATTGATACAGCGGGACGTTTGCATGTTGATGAAAATTTAATGGAGGAGTTAGAACAGATCAAAGAGCTTTCTAACCCAGACGAAATTTTCCTTGTTGTCGATGCGATGACGGGTCAAGATGCAGTAAACGTTGCGGATAGCTTTAATAAGCAATTAGGATTAACTGGAGTTGTATTAACGAAACTAGACGGCGATACGCGCGGTGGTGCAGCGCTTTCTATTCGTGCAGTAACCGATACACCAATTAAGTTTGTCGGTCTTGGAGAAAAAATGGATGCTATTGAAGCATTCCATCCAGAGCGTATGGCTTCCCGTATCTTAGGTATGGGTGATGTGCTGACGCTTATCGAAAAGGCTCAGGCCAATGTAGATGCTGAAAAAGCAAAAGAGCTTGAAGCTAAGCTGCGCACGCAGTCATTTACATTTGATGACTTTTTAGATCAACTTGCTCAGGTGCGTCAAATGGGACCGCTTGATGAGCTGATTGGTATGCTTCCGGGCGCCAATAAAGTAAAGGGGCTCAAAAACCTGCAGGTTGATGAAAAGCAAATTAATCATGTAGAAGCAATTATTCGTTCTATGACGAAAGCGGAAAAAACAAACCCTGAAATCATTAATGCAAGTCGAAGAAAGCGTATTGCAAAAGGAAGCGGACGTTCTGTACAAGAAGTTAACCGTTTGCTTAAACAATTTGAAGACATGAAAAAAATGATGAAACAAATGACAAATATGTCAAAAGGCAAGAAAAAGGGTATGAAACTTCCATTCTTTTCATGATAAAACGCTTGATTTGGACTGAAAAACCAAAGAAAATAAAATATTTTTCTAGTGTTAAGAAAAAAACCTTTACAAACATTTTACCTATTTGATATTATATTATCTTGTTGAAACATATTCGGAGGTGCTTTATAAAATGGCAGTAAAAATTCGTTTAAAACGTATGGGAGCTAAAAAATCTCCTTTCTATCGTATCGTAGCAGCAGACTCTCGTTCACCACGTGATGGACGTTACATCGAAGTAGTTGGAACTTACAATCCTGTAGTTCAACCAGCTGAAGTTAAAATCGATGAAGAGCTAGCTCTTAAATGGTTACAAAATGGTGCTAAACCATCTGATACAGTTCGTAACCTTTTCTCTAACGAAGGCATCATGGAAAAATTCCATAATGCTAAATTAGGAAAATAATTTCACTCGAGATGACATCACTAATCGAAACAATTGTAAAGCCGCTTGTTGATTACCCAGCTGATGTTAAAGTGGAGGAACAAGAAGATGAACGTCAAGTGACGTACATCCTTACTGTTCACCAAGAAGATGTCGGCAAAGTAATTGGCAAACAAGGCCGCGTTGCAAAAGCGATTCGAACTGTTGTGAATGCAGCAGCATCACAGCAAGGTAAAAAAGTGTATGTGAAAATTCAAGAGTAATCAAAAAGGGAGAGGGATAACCTCGCCCTTTTTTTATGTTATGATAAGATGAACGTTTTGATCACAGTAAGTCTTTTGCGAGCAAGAAGCAGCTATTTCAATATGCATGTAAAAAGCACAAGGTCACTATCTTGAGAGCGGAGGGAACGTTTTGAACATTATTCAAAAAGTGGTTGTGAAACAAGTGTTAACTGAAGCAAGCAAACAAGATCTTGAAAATCGTTTTATAAACCGCAAGCAGGCGCTTGAAAAAGAGATGGAACAGCTGAAATTTCAGTTAAAGCACATGGAAAAAGCCAATAAAGGTTCTTCTTTATTACATAGTCAGTTTGAAAAAGAAAAATCCGCTCGCCTTGAAAAAATTGAAGTGTTGAACTTTCAGCTGACGCAATTAGAAAAGCTTCCTTTAGGGAGCGAACTCGTTGAAACGGAACTGGATGCCTTAGTAGAGGTAAAAATCGGCGATGATTGGGAAAAGATAAAAGAAAGTAAAACAATTATTATAAAAGATAGCAAAGTTGTTGAGATTAGATAGAGGTGAAGAAGCATGGAATGGTTTAAGGTTGGAAAAATTGTGAATACCCACGGTGTAAAAGGAGAAGTTCGTATTGTATCAACTACGGATTTTGCTGATGAGCGCTATGAAAAAGGAAATAAACTTTATATCTTCAAAGAAAAGCAAAGCGAGCCGGTAGAAGTAACGGTAGCAAGCCACCGCAGGCATAAAAATTTTGATCTGCTTACATTCGAAGGCTACCACAACGTAAATGATGTTGAGCAGTATAAAAACTGTGAAGTGAAAATCCCTGAGGAGCAGCTAACGGATTTAGAAGACGGTGAATTCTATTTCCACGAAATTATTGGGTGTACAGTAAAAACAGAAGACGGGGTAGAGGTAGGAACGGTCAAAGAAATTTTAACGCCGGGAGCTAATGATGTGTGGGTTGTTAAAAAAGGCGGAAAAGAAGTTCTTATTCCTTACATCGACGACGTTGTACAATCTATTGATATAGATGAAAAAGAGATTGTTATTACGGTAATGGAAGGGTTATTGGACTAATGAAAATTGATGTACTGTCGCTATTTCCTTCTATGTTTGACGGTGTTTTTGGTGAATCAATTTTGAAAAAAGCACAGGAAAAAAATGCGGTTGAACTGAATGTAGTTAATTTCCGAGAATACTCTACGAACAAACATCAAAATGTGGACGATTATCCTTACGGCGGAGGTGCTGGAATGGTATTGACACCTCAGCCTATTTTTGACGCTGTAGAAAAGCTGACTGAAACAGCTAAGAAGCCCCGGGTAGTTTTGCTTTGTCCCCAGGGCGAACGCTATACGCAGGCAAAAGCAGAAGAGCTAGCAGCGGAAGAGCATTTAATTTTTATTTGCGGTCATTACGAAGGGTATGATGAACGGATTCGTGAGCAGCTGGTAACTGATGAAATTTCAATTGGTGACTATGTATTAACTGGGGGAGAGCTTGGTGCAATGGTTGTGATCGATAGCGTTGTTCGCCTGCTTCCTGATGTGCTTGGCAATAATCATTCAGCTGTACAAGACTCACACAGTACAGGTTTACTAGAGCACCCGCACTATACGCGTCCTGCTGATTTTAGAGGCTTAACAGTTCCTGAAGTACTTATGTCAGGAAATCATAAAAAAATTGAACAGTGGCGCCAAAAAGAGTCTTTAAAGCGCACGTTGCTTCGAAGACCGGATATGCTTGAAAAAATGGAGCTAACGGAAGAGCAAAAGAAACTAGTAGCTCAATTAAAAGAGGAAAACAACCTTTCATAAATCCATAAAATTTATGCATAAACTCTGTTGCATACGGTATAAGAGTGTGCTAAGATAGATTTTGTGGCTTGGGCAGATGTCTGGTCACCTATAACGATGTTCCGCTGCAATGATTGAAAAGCATTGGTATGAGCGTCTGTTGGAAGGAGTTGAAACACGCGATGCAAAAATTAATCGAAGAGATTACAAAAGAACAATTAAAAACAGATCTTCCTACGTTCCGTCCTGGTGATACTGTACGTGTACACGTAAATATCGTTGAGGGTACTCGTGAACGTGTTCAGGTATTTGAAGGTGTTGTTATTAAGCGTCGTGGCGGTGGTATCAGCGAAACATTTACAGTACGTAAGATTTCTTACGGTGTAGGTGTAGAGCGTACATTCCCACTTCATACGCCAAAAATTGCAAAAATCGAAGTAATGCGCCGCGGTAAAGTACGCCGTGCGAAACTTTATTACCTACGTGAATTACGTGGTAAAGCTGCGCGTATTAAAGAAATTCGATAATAGTAAAGGGGAGCTTGTTTATACAAGCTCCTTTTTTCAAATGTTTTTTTAGAACGATTCGTTCTCTGACAGTAAAAAATAGACGTACAAGTCATCATTTTTTTATTCTATTTATTTATTAGGCGTTTCAAACATTATCGTTTAAAATAAAGGTATGACATAAGAGTTGGAGGACTGAAGATGGCTCGAAAGAAAAATGAACTGTGGGAATGGATAAAAGCAATCGCCATTGCCGTACTGTTAGCTGTTGTAATTCGCTATTTCTTGTTTGCACCGATTGTAGTAGATGGACTTTCTATGATGCCTACGCTGCATGACCAAAATCGAATGATTGTAAATAAGTTCTCCTATAAGATTGGTGATCCTGATCGCTTTGATATTATTGTTTTTCATGCTACAGCGGAAAAAGATTACATAAAACGTATTATCGGACTGCCGGGTGATCATATTGAGTATCGAAATGATACGCTATATGTAAATGGAAAAGCTTATAAAGAGCCCTATTTAGATCAGTATAAAAAAGAAGTGATTGACGGTAATTTAACCGAAGACTTTAAACTAGAAGACGTAACGGGTAAAAAGACCGTGCCAGAAGGCTATTTGTTCGTGATGGGAGACAATCGACGCTACAGTAAAGACAGCCGTCAGATTGGCTTTGTGAGCATGGACAAGGTGCTTGGTAAAACGAGTGCCGTATACTGGCCGATTAAAGAAGCGCGTTTTGCAAAGTAAAATATAAAAGGTGAGTAAAATATGACAATTCAATGGTTTCCTGGCCACATGGCCAAGGCCAGAAGACAAGTAACTGAAAAGCTAAAATTGATTGATATTGTATACGAACTGGTTGATGCACGCATTCCGCAATCATCGCGAAATCCAATGATTGATGAGATTATTGTGAACAAGCCGAGAATCGTATTGCTGAATAAAGTGGACAAAGCTGATCCGCGCGTTACTCAGCAGTGGCTAGATTATTATAAACAACAAGGTATTTATGCCTTAGCTATTGACGCACAAGCAGGTAAAGGAATGAAACAAATTGTTTCGTCTTCCAAAGAACTTCTTCAAGAGAAGTTTGACCGCATGCGCGCAAAAGGAGTTAAAAAACCCCGCGCTATCCGAGCGATGATTGTAGGGATTCCTAACGTCGGTAAATCAACGCTGATTAATCGCCTTGCCAGCAAAAAAATCGCCAAGACCGGAGACCGTCCAGGTGTGACGCAAGCACAGCAGTGGATTAAGGTAGGAAATGAGCTAGAGCTACTTGATACGCCAGGTATTTTGTGGCCTAAGTTTGAAGATGAAACAGTTGGATATAAGCTTGCGACAACGGGTGCTATCAAAGATACCATTTTAAATATGCAAGATGTCGCTGTTTATGCGCTGCGCTTCTTAACTAGCCATTACCCAGAACAATTAAAGCAGCGTTATGATTTAAATGAAATCCCAGAAGATATTGTAGAGCTTTTTGATGCAATTGGGTCGCGCCGCGGCTGTTTAATGGGTGGCGGCATGGTGGATTATGATAAAACAGCTGAGCTTGTTCTTCGAGAAATTCGAACGGATAAAATTGGCACCTTTACATTTGATGATCCAAGTGAAGCTGAACAGCAGCTGTAAGCAATACATTGCGAACTGAAACAAAAAACGCCTCTGCCTTTTTAGCATGAGGCGTTTTTTATGTAAAGGTGCCGTATGAAAATGTTGATATAAAGAAGGTGGAGCTAATGAAAAAGAGTATTAAGGAAATAAAAGAAGAACTAAAGCAAGTGAGAAGCCCGGAAGATGCTTTATTTAAGGCATATGCGCAAGATGAGCGTAAAGGTGTGCAGCAGGTTATTATTCAAAAACAAAGGCAATTTGAAGCCGCTGAGCGCTTGAAGAAACAGTTTGATGAAATGATGGCATATGAAAACGAATTATACAATCAAGGAGCAACCTATATTGCCGGAGTAGATGAAGTAGGAAGAGGACCGTTAGCAGGACCGGTAGTAGCTGCTGCTGTTATTTTGCCGCCGGATTTTTTTCTCCCTGGTTTGACGGATTCAAAGAAGTTATCAGAAGCAAAGCGAGAAGCGTTTTATGAAGAAATCTGTAAAAGCGCTGTCGCTATCGGTATAGGTATTATAGACGCAGAGGTCATTGATTCTATTAATATTTATGAAGCAACAAAAAAGGCAATGACTGAAGCAATTGAACTTCTAGCTGTTCAGCCTGATGAACTACTTATTGATGCGATGAAGCTGCCGGTGCCTATTTCGCAGCAGTCAATCATCAAAGGCGATGCTACAAGCATTTCCATTGCTGCAAGTTCTGTTATTGCAAAAGTGACGCGAGATCGAATGATGAAAGAACTTGGTGAACGCTATCCTGCATACGGATTCGAAAAACATATGGGATATGGAACAAAACAACATTTAGAAGCAATCGAACAATATGGAATTTTGCCAGAACACCGCCGATCTTTTGCACCAATAAAAAACCAAGTAAACTAGAACATGATACCCGAGCATATCTCTGCTTTGCATGTTTCACATGCGGGATTTTAGGCTCAAAAAGGATATAGCTTATTTAAGTGGAGATATTGCAGAGGGTGAAATTCGTAAATTATTTTCCTCTCAGTTCGCTTCAGTTGTGAAGGTTGATTTACATGATCAACCGTACGTTTAACGTCCGCAGAGTCTCATTGACCTCATAAGGTATGGTTAAGTACTATCTCCATAAAAATATCAATTTTCTTATTATTTCAATATTTTTCACTAGAATAGTAGACAATTAGACAATTATTTTTATACAATGAAAGCGCAGTCTATTTTGTGCAGTATAGTTTTGTGGTTGATTATGTTAGGAGGATGGGAAATGAATATCCATGAGTATCAAGGAAAAGAACTACTCAGAAAATATGGGGTTGCAGTACCAAACGGTCGAGTAGCTTTTACTGTTGAAGAAGCAGTTGAAGCAGCAAAGGAATTAGGTTCACAAGTATCAGTGGTGAAAGCACAAATCCATGCTGGTGGACGCGGTAAAGCGGGCGGTGTCAAAGTAGCAAAAAACTTAGATGAAGTTCGTACATATGCACAAGATATTTTAGGAAAGACCCTCGTAACACACCAAACAGGCCCTGAAGGAAAAGAAGTTAAGCGCTTGTTAGTTGAAGAGGGATGCGATATTAAGAAAGAATATTACATCGGTTTAGTTCTTGATCGTGCAACGTCTCAAGTTGTATTGATGGGTTCTGAAGAAGGTGGAACTGAAATTGAAGAAGTGGCGGAAAAAACGCCTGAAAAAATCTTTAAAGAATATGTAGATCCTGCGATTGGTTTACAAGCATTCCAAGCTCGCAGACTTGCATTTAATATTAATATTCCAAAAGAACTAGTTGGAAAAGCAGTTAAGTTCATGACAGGTTTATATACAGTATTTGTTGAAAAAGACTGCTCAATTGCAGAGATTAATCCTCTAGTTGTAACAGGTGACGGAGACGTTATGGCATTGGATGCGAAGTTAAACTTTGATTCAAATGCGCTGTATCGTCAAAAAGATATTCTTGAATATCGTGACCTTGAAGAGGAAGATGCTAAAGAAATTGAAGCATCTAAATACGACTTAAGCTACATTTCACTAGATGGTAATATCGGTTGTATGGTAAACGGTGCAGGTTTAGCAATGGCAACGATGGATATTATTAAACATTACGGAGGCGACCCTGCTAACTTCCTGGATGTTGGGGGCGGCGCAACTGCTGAAAAAGTAACAGAAGCATTCAAAATTATTTTATCTGACCAAAATGTAAAAGGTATTTTCGTTAATATTTTCGGCGGGATTATGAAATGTGATGTTATTGCAACAGGTGTTGTTGAAGCAACGAAACAAGTTGGATTAAGCCTTCCATTAGTTGTTCGCTTAGAAGGAACAAACGTTGAACTTGGAAAAGAAATTTTACAAAAATCAGGCTTAAATATCACAGCTGCTGAATCTATGGCAGACGGCGCACAAAAAATCGTTTCACTAGTGAAATAGAAAGGCTGGGGGATAGGAATGAGCGTATTTATTAATCAAGATACAAAAGTAATTGTACAAGGAATTACAGGCGGAGTTGGCCTTTTTCATACACAGCAAATGTTAGAATATGGAACGAAAATTGTTGGTGGCGTAACACCAGGTAAAGGCGGCTTAGAAGTAGAAGGTGTTCCGGTATTTAATACGGTTGCCGAGGCAAAAGAAAAAACAGGCGCAACGGCTTCTGTTGTATACGTTCCGCCAGCATTCGCAGCTGACTCCATTATTGAAGCAGTTGACGCAGATTTAGATTTAGTTATTTGTATTACGGAAGGTATTCCAGTATTAGATATGGTAAAAGTAAAGCGTTATATGGAAGGAAAGCGTACGCGCCTTGTGGGACCTAACTGCCCAGGTGTTATTACACCGGAAGAATGTAAAATTGGAATTATGCCAGGGTACATTCACAAAAAAGGTCATGTAGGTGTAGTTTCACGTTCTGGTACATTAACATATGAAGCTGTTCATCAACTTTCTGAAGCTGGCATTGGCCAATCAACAGCTGTTGGTATCGGTGGTGACCCAGTGAACGGCACGAACTTTATCGATGTATTAAAAGCGTTTAATGAAGATGAAGATACGTATGCAGTAATTATGATTGGTGAAATCGGCGGTACGGCAGAAGAAGAAGCGGCAGAATGGGTAAAAGCAAACATGACAAAACCTGTGGTTGGCTTCATTGGCGGTCAAACAGCACCTCCAGGAAAACGTATGGGCCATGCTGGTGCTATTATTTCAGGTGGTAAAGGGACAGCATCTGAAAAAATTAAAACAATGAATGAGTGCGGTATCCAAGTAGCTGAAACACCATCTGTTATGGGAGAAACACTTATTAAAGTGTTAAAAGAACAAGGCATTTACGAGCAGTGTAAGACTCATTAATAGAAGACATATAGCCTCCTTTGACCGGGGGCTATTTTGTCCATTTAAAAAGGAGATTGTAGAATGTCTGATTTACGGGAAAAATTAATTCATTTAGCACATTGTCCATCTGTTAATTGGAAACAAATTTTTACGCTACTTCAACAGAATTCTTCATTACAAAATCTCTACGAGTACTCTCCATCACAGCTTCAAAAACTATTGACTCTCTCGATTGAACGTGCTAATCAAATAAAAAAAGATTTGCAAACTATTCCAATACGAGATATTCTAGATAAATATGACGCTGAGAATATTCAATGTGTCACCATCCTAGATGATGAATATCCTGAACTTTTGCGCCATATTTATGATCCGCCTTGGGTATTATTTGCAAGAGGAAAGATTTCTCTTCTACACGCTCCAGAAAGCTTAAGCGTTGTAGGAACAAGGAATCCCACTTCATATGGAACTGCAGCTCTGACTCATATTGTTAAGCCGATGCTGCATGAAGAATTTGTCGTTGTAAGTGGACTAGCCTTAGGGATTGACCAGGCTGCTCATGAACTGGCTATCGCTGAAAAAGCTAAAACGATTGCAGTTTTAGGCGGAGGGTTTTATAATATTTACCCAAGAGGAAACCAAAATTTAGCAAGAGAAATTGCGCAGCATCATTTGCTGCTTTCTGAATATGCCCCGTTTATGAAGCCGACAAAATGGTTTTTCCCTCGCAGAAACAGAATCATTAGCGGATTAACAGGAGGCACGTTGGTGGTGCAAGCAAAAGAAAGAAGTGGATCTTTTATTACCGCCGACCAGGCGCTTCAGCAAGGAAGAGAAGTATTTGCCATACCGGGTTCTATTTTTGAAGAAACATCATGTGGAACGAATAAGTTAATCCAATTAGGGGCAAAACTTGTGCAAAGCGCTGCTGATATTACAGATGAAATGATGTATATAAGATGAATGTTTCAAAGTAGTCATATTCTTGCATGGTACGAAATACTAGTGAGATACGTAGTAAAATCGTATGACTTATCTTTTGGACATTTGACAAACAAGAACCAAATATTTAATAATAATGAAGATTTTATTCTACCTCTTGAGGAGGAACAAATAGATGTCTGACTACCTAGTAATTGTAGAATCGCCTGCAAAGGCTAAAACAATTGAACGTTATTTAGGAAAGAAATATAAAGTAAAAGCATCGATGGGACATGTTCGCGATTTACCTAAAAGTCAAATGGGAATTGATATTGAACAGGATTACAATCCGAAATATATTACAATTCGCGGGAAAGGCCCGGTTTTAAAAGAACTAAAAACAGCGGCTAAAAAAGCAAAAAAGATTTACCTAGCAGCCGATCCAGACCGTGAAGGAGAAGCGATTGCATGGCACTTGGCGCACAGTTTGGATGTAGACATTGCATCGGACTGTCGCGTAGTATTTAATGAGATTACAAAAGAAGCGATTAAAGAATCTTTTAAACATCCACGAGCAATTAATATGGATTTAGTAGATGCTCAACAAGCACGCCGTATTCTTGACAGGCTGGTTGGCTACAACATCAGTCCATTGCTGTGGAAAAAAGTAAAAAAAGGATTAAGTGCCGGAAGGGTTCAATCAATTGCAGTGCGTTTAATTATTGATCGTGAAAAAGAAATTGCAAAGTTTATCCCAGAAGAATACTGGACGGTAAAAGCAACTTTTCAAAAAGGGAACGACCAATTTGAAGGCCAGTTGATCGAATATCAAGGAAAAAAAGTAGAGCTATCGAATGAAAATGATGTAACCAACATTGTTAAACAATTAGATGGAAATGAATTTTCAATTTCTAAAGTAACAAAACGTGAGCGAAAGCGTAATGCGGCTCCTTCTTTTACCACGTCTTCATTACAGCAAGAGGCAGCGCGGAAACTGAACTTCCGAGCGAAAAAAACAATGATGATTGCGCAGCAATTATATGAAGGAATTGATTTAGGAAAAGAAGGCACAGTAGGTCTTATCACGTATATGCGTACCGATTCTACTCGTATTTCAGAAACAGCTCAAACGGAAGCTAGAGATTACATTACGAACGCATACGGAAATCAGTTTGTGGCAACGGAAAAGCGTAAAGAAAAGAAAAATTCGAACGCGCAAGATGCCCACGAAGCGATTCGTCCAACTTCAGCTCTTCGTAAACCAGGAGAGGTAAAAGAGTTCTTATCGCGTGATCAGTATCGACTGTATAAGCTAGTATGGGAGCGCTTCGTTGCTAGTCAAATGGCACCTGCAATTATGGATACAATGGCTGTAGATTTGAAAAATGGAGACGTAACATTTAGAGCAAACGGCTCCAAAGTTAAATTTCCAGGCTTTATGAAAGTGTATGTTGAAGGCAATGATGATCAAGTGGAGGAAAAAGAAAATCTTCTTCCAGACTTAGAAGAAGGAGAAGTAGCTTATTCTAAAGACATCGATGAAAAGCAGCACTTCACACAGCCGCCGCCAAGATATACTGAAGCTCGTTTAGTCAAGACATTAGAAGAGCTAGGCATTGGCCGACCGTCTACATATGCTCCAACACTTGACACGATTCAAAAGCGCGGGTACGTAGCGCTCGATAACAAGCGTTTTGTTCCAACAGAACTTGGAGAAATTGTACTAGAGCTTGTATTGGAGTTTTTCCCGGAAATTTTAGATGTAGAGTTTACAGCTAAAATGGAAAACGATTTGGATGAAGTGGAAGATGGTAATGTTCAATGGGTGCGTGTTATTGACGAATTTTACAGTGATTTTGAAAAACGCTTAGAACATGCTGAAAAAGAAATGCGCGAAGTGGAGATTAAAGATGAACCTGCCGGAGAAGATTGCGGGGAATGCGGTTCACCTATGGTATACAAAATGGGACGCTACGGAAAATTTATGGCATGCTCTAATTTCCCTGACTGCCGCAACACAAAGCCAATTGTAAAAGAGATTGGCGTAAAGTGTCCGAAATGTGAAGAAGGAAATATCGTTGAGCGAAAATCGAAGAAAAAGCGTACATTTTATGGCTGTGATCGATTCCCGGGCTGTGACTTCGTATCTTGGGATAAGCCGATTGCAAGAAAATGTCCGAAATGTGAAAATCTGCTTGTGGAGAAGAAACAGAAAAAAGGAACTCAAGTCGTCTGTACAAGTTGTGATTATAAAGAGGAAGCTCAGCAGTAAAAGAGAATGGGATGAATTCCCACACTTTAAATTTAAAAATAGCAGTTATATAAGATGCGGCGACATTGCTTCATGTGCTAAAATGGAAACGTTATTAGCGACATTGAGTAATGTCGCATTTTCTTTGTCCCGTTAAAAAAGGAACAAACCAGTGAATGAATAAGGAAAATGATAGAAAAGATAGAAATGAAGTTGGAGGATTTACAATGAATGAACAAGTAATTAATGTTATCGGAGCAGGTCTTGCTGGAAGTGAAGCAGCTTGGCAAATCGCAAAGCGCGGTTTGAAAGTCCGTCTTTATGAGATGAGACCAGTGAAGCAAACACCTGCTCATCATACGGACAAATTTGCTGAATTAGTATGTAGTAATTCACTGCGTGCGAATACATTAACAAATGCAGTGGGTGTTTTAAAAGAAGAAATGCGATTATTAGACTCTGTAATTATTCGTTCAGCAGACGAATGTGCGGTTCCAGCAGGTGGAGCACTGGCTGTTGATCGTCACGAATTTGCCGCTCGTGTGACGGAAAGTGTTAAAAACCATCCAAACGTAACAGTTGTTAATGAAGAGATTACAGAAATTCCACAAGGACCAACTGTTATTGCAACAGGTCCGTTAACGTCCAAAGATTTATCGGAACAGCTGCGCGCGTTAACAAGTGAAGATTATTTATATTTTTATGATGCGGCTGCACCTATTATTGAAAAAGACAGCATTGATATGGATAAAGTATATCTGAAATCTCGCTATGACAAAGGGGAAGCTGCCTATTTAAACTGTCCGATGACAAAAGAAGAATTCCAGCGTTTTCATGAAGCATTAATCAATGCAGAGACGGTTCCTTTAAAAGAATTTGAGAAAGAAATTTATTTTGAAGGATGTATGCCAATTGAAGTAATGGCTTCACGCGGAGAAAAAACAATGCTCTTTGGACCAATGAAACCAGTTGGGTTAGAAGATCCGAAAACAGGAAAGCGACCTTATGCAGTTGTTCAGCTTCGTCAAGATGATGCAGCAGGTACACTATATAATATCGTAGGTTTCCAAACACATTTAAAATGGGGAGCACAAAAAGAAGTATTGAGCTTAATCCCAGGTTTAGAAAATGCAGAAGTAGTACGCTACGGAGTTATGCATAGAAATACGTTTATTAATTCTCCTAAATTGTTAAAGCCTACGTATCAATATCGTGAGCGTGATGACTTATTCTTTGCTGGACAAATGACGGGAGTAGAAGGATATGTAGAATCAGCGGCGAGCGGACTAATGGCAGGAATGAACGCGGCTCGACTTGTACTTGGTGAAGAATTGGTTGTATTGCCGCAGGAAACAGCGATTGGCAGTATGGCTCACTATATCACACATACAAACGCAAAAAATTTCCAGCCGATGAATGCCAACTTTGGCTTATTCAAAGAATTGGAAGTGCGAATCAAAAACAAACAAGAACGAAATGAAACGCTTGCTAAACGAGCATTGGAAACTATTCAGAATTTTACAACAAAATAATCAAAATTGTTTGCAAGGGCTACTTAATTGTGATAATATTTAGTAGCCCTTGTGAGGTGATAACATTGGAATTTGTTAAAGATGTATTAAATTCCTTTCTAGAATATTTACAAATTGAGAAAAATTATTCAAAATATACAGTTGACTGCTATGAAAAAGACATCTTTATCTTTATGTCTTTTATGCAGGAAGAGCAAATACAAAACCTACAAAGTGTTACATATGCTGATGCAAGGCTGTTTTTAACACGCCTATATGAAAAGCAGTATTCAAAAAGATCGATGTCACGCAAAATTTCTTGTTTGAGAACGTTTTATCGTTACTTAAATAGAGAAGAATTAGTAGAAGATAATCCATTTGCGCTCGTTACCCTTCCTAAAAAGGAAGAGCGAAATCCGCGCTTCCTGTATGAAGAGGAGATTGTGAAATTATTTCAAATGAATGACTTAACAACTCCGTTAGGGCAGCGTAATCAGTCTCTATTAGAATTGCTGTATGCCACCGGAATACGAGTGAGTGAATGTGCATCTATTAAGCTTAGCGATATAGATTTTTCACTTCAAACTTTGCTCGTATATGGCAAAGGAAAAAAACAACGGTACGTGCCATTTGGCTGTTATGCCAAGGACGCTCTTAGAGTATATATAGATAATGGAAGAAAGCTTCTTTTAAAAAAGGCTCCTTCTGATACTCATTCGCTCTTTTTAAATTATAAGGGGACACCGTTGACAGACCGAGGCATACGCTTAGTCATTGATCAGTTAGTAAAGAAGACCGCTGAGAATATACATATTAGTCCACACGTTTTGCGGCATACTTTTGCGACTCATATGTTAAATGAAGGGGCAGATTTACGTACAGTTCAAGAAATGCTAGGTCATGAACATTTATCAACCACTCAAATATACACACATGTGACGAAGGATCGTTTAAAGGCAGTTTATATGAATCACCATCCTCGCGCATAAAAGGAGGAGTTAATTTGTCTACTTTCCATGCTACTACGATTTTTGCGGTTCAGCATAACGGTCAATGTGCCATGTCTGGAGACGGACAAGTAACGTTCGGTAATGCTGTTGTGATGAAACATACTGCTCGAAAAGTAAGACGTCTATTTCAAGGGCAAGTTCTTGCCGGCTTTGCAGGTTCAGTAGCTGATGCATTCACTCTTTTTGAATTATTTGAAACGAAGCTTGAAGAGTATAACGGAAATCTTCAGCGTGCAGCCGTTGAGCTTGCTAAACAATGGAGAAGTGACAAAGTATTGCGAAAGTTAGAAGCAATGCTTATTGTTATGAACAAAGATAACTTACTGTTAGTATCAGGAACGGGTGAAGTTATTGAACCGGACGACGGCATTTTAGCAATTGGATCAGGCGGAAATTATGCTTTATCAGCGGGACGTGCATTAAAACAACATGCAGGCGAACATTTAACAGCTAAAGAAATTGCAAAAGCAGCTTTAGATGTAGCAAGTGAGATATGTGTTTATACAAATGATCATATTATTGTAGAAGAACTGTAGGAAAGGGGATTTTTTTATGAATTCTCATTTAACACCTCGACAAATTGTAGAAAAGCTCGATCAGTATATTATTGGTCAAACGAAGGCAAAGAAAGCGGTCGCTGTGGCGCTGCGAAATCGCTATCGACGCGGTCTGCTAGACGAATCTTTACGTGATGAAGTTGTGCCGAAAAACATTTTAATGATTGGTCCTACAGGTGTGGGTAAAACCGAGATTGCACGCCGCTTAGCTAAGCTTGTCGGTGCACCTTTCATTAAGGTTGAGGCAACAAAATTTACGGAAGTTGGATATGTAGGACGCGATGTAGAATCAATGGTTCGTGATTTAGTTGAAACGTCAGTTCGACTTGTGAAAGAAGAAAAAATGAACGACGTGCGTGATCGCGCAGAAGAAAATGCAAACAAGCGGATAGTGGAGCTTCTTGTTCCAAGCAAAAAGAAGCAGCAATCGTTTAAAAATCCGTTTGAAATGATTTTTTCAAACGGTACACAGTCAAGCGATGCGGATCCTGATCAAGATGAGGAAACGAATATTGCGACGAAGCGCAAGCAGATTGCTCATCAACTTGCTCTAGGAGAGCTTGAAAATCATTATGTCACAATTGAAGTAGAAGAGCAACAGCCTTCTATGTTTGATATGTTACAAGGTTCGGGTATGGAACAAATGGGCATGAACATGCAGGATGCCTTAAGCAATTTTATGCCTAAAAAACAAAAAAAGCGCAAACTTACTGTTAAAGATGCACGAAAAGTATTAACAAATGAAGAAGCGCAAAAATTGATTGATATGGATGAAGTGACGCAAGAAGCTGTGAATCGTGCAGAACAATACGGAATTATTTTCATTGACGAAATTGATAAAATTGCTCAGAAAAGTGGTAATTCATCTTCCGCTGATGTTTCACGTGAAGGCGTGCAGCGAGATATTTTACCAATTGTAGAAGGGTCAACGATTGTTACAAAATATGGCGCAGTCAAAACTGATCATGTTTTATTTGTAGCAGCCGGTGCTTTCCATGTATCAAAACCGTCGGATTTAATTCCAGAATTGCAGGGGCGATTCCCAATTCGCGTTGAATTAACGAAGCTAACCGTTGAAGATTTTATAAACATTTTAGTAGAGCCAGATAATGCGTTATTAAAGCAATATGCGGCATTATTGGAAACTGAAGGTATACAAATTGAATTTTCTGACGATGCTATACGTAAGATTGCAGAAATTGCATATCAGGTAAATCAAGATACAGATAATATTGGTGCAAGAAGGCTTCATACGATTTTAGAACGTTTGCTAGAGGATTTATCGTTTGAAGCACCGGAAGTAACATTAGAGAAAATTGTGATTACTCCGCAGTACGTGGAAGAAAAATTAGAAAAAATCGCTAAAAACAAAGATTTGAGTCAATTTATTTTATAGAACTGAAATCGCAGGAGGAAGAGTACTAATGGATTTATTAGGGAAAACTAGAAAGATTAATGCAATGCTACAAAAAGCAGCTGGTAAACCAGTAAACTTTAAAGAAATGGCTGAAACACTTTGCGAAGTGATCGAATCAAACGTATTCGTAGTAAGCCGTCGCGGTAAATTATTAGGAATCGCTGTTAAGCAGCAAATTGAGAATGCGCGTATGAAAGATATGTTAGAAGCACGCCAGTTTCCAGAAGAATATACTCAAAGCCTATTTAACATTCAAGAAACATCTTCTAACTTAAACATTGAAAGTCAATATACAGCTTTCCCAGTTGAAAATAAAGACTTATTTGATGCAGGACTAACAACAATCGTTCCAATTATCGGAGGCGGAGAGCGTCTAGGTACGCTTGTACTATCTCGTTTAGACCGTCAGTTCGAAGACGATGATTTAATCCTTGCTGAATACGGTGCAACGGTAGTAGGTATGGAAATTCTTCGTGAAAAAGCAGAAGAGATTGAAGAAGAAGCGCGTAGCAAAGCTGTTGTACAAATGGCAATTAGCTCATTATCATATAGTGAGTTAGAAGCTATTGAGCATATCTTTGAAGAGTTAAATGGAAATGAAGGACTATTAGTCGCAAGTAAAATTGCTGACCGCGTTGGAATTACACGTTCAGTAATCGTAAATGCGCTACGTAAATTAGAAAGTGCTGGCGTTATCGAATCACGTTCTTTAGGAATGAAAGGAACTTACATTAAAGTTCTTAACAACAAATTCTTAGTAGAGCTTGAAAAATTAAAATCTAACTAAGTTTATGAACCAAAAAGCACACGGGCTTTGCCCGTGTGCTTTTTTTATATGCTCTCAGTACGAAAAGATTCGCTCTGGGTTAAGAGGATTCGTTCACTATTTTTATAAATCTTTAACAAACTTCATATAAAAATCTAAAAATTATATTATAGAATTTTTAAATAGTAAAAAGATACTAGTTGATTACAAATCGTTACTTTTATTACATATTGTTCAGGACTTATGATACAAATTTTGATTTTGAACTTAAAAAATAGAGCTAAAGTATAGGGTTGATGTTAAAATATGTTGGGAAAACGAATGAAAATTTTGGTTTATAGTCCAAAAGTTCTTAAAAAAGGATAGACATTGCATGAAGTTTTTCTTACAATAAGTTCTATGGTACTAAAGTCGAAATTTGTCTCATTTTTGAGAAAAATAGAATAGATAAGCAGGTGTAAGAATTGAGTTTGTTTTCAACTACTTTTCAAACAATTGAAAATGGAATTAGCTACGCGTCACAAAAGCAGCAGACGATTGCACAAAATATCGCAAACGTTGATACCCCAAATTATAAATCGAAAACAGTATCGCGTACGAGTGAATTTCGAGATTTATTACATAACGAGTTAGAAGCATATCAGACTGATTCAAAACATATCCCATTTTCCGGTTCATCCCAGCGAGTGATTACCCAGCAGCGAAACACTTCCTATCAAGCAAACGGAAACAATGTGGATATGGATAAAGAGATGGCGGATATGGCTGAAAATCAAATTTACTATGAGGCGCTAGTAGATCGTTTAAATGGAAAATTTAATTCTCTTCAAACAGTCATTAGAGGAGGTAAATAAGTTTGACTATTTTTCAAAATATGAATATTACATCTTCAGCTTTAACTGCCAATCGTTTAAGGATGGACGTTGTTTCATCTAATATGGCGAATGCTGAAACGACAAGAGGGACGTACGTTAATGGTGAGTGGCAGCCTTACAAAAGAAAAATGGTTGTCATGCAGTCTGATCGTTCGCCTTCTTTTTCGTCCCTCTTACACTCCGAAATCAATAAAAGTCAAAACAATGGTGTAAAAGTCACAGATATCGCAGAAGATAATACTCCTTTTAATTTAGTATATAACCCGACGCATCCAGATGCGAATGACCAAGGGTACGTGCAGATGCCGAACGTAGATCCTTTAAAGGAAATGACGGATTTAATTAGTGCTACTCGATCTTACGAAGCAAACGTGACGGTCTTTAATACAAACAAAAGTATATTAACAAAGACGTTAGAAATTGGGAAATAAAGGAGCGATAAAATGATTAATGGTATCAGCAATCAAATAGCAATGGCAAAAACAGCAGCTTCTACTAGCACTGGACAAACAACTCAACAGTTTTCAACGTTTTTAAAAGACTCAATCAATGAGTTAAACAATACTCAACGCGCTTCGGATATAGCGACTGAAAAGCTTGCTAAAGGAGAAAACGTCGAACTCCAAGATGTAATGATTACTGCTCAAAAAGCAAGTATTACGATGCAAACGGCTCTTGAAATACGCAATAAAGCTGTTGAAGCCTATCAGGAAATGATGAGAATGCAAATGTAATTGAGCGGTTATTAAACAAAATGAAAATAGTAATAACCGGAGGAATACCATGAATGAAAGAATAGCTCTTTATCGAGATAAGATGAAAGTCTTTTGGAATAACCGCAAAAAAGGACAGAAAATAGCCCTTATCGCTGCTCCTCTTGCGGCTATTCTAGTCATTAGTTTAGCATCTGTTTTTTTAAACAAGGATAAATTTGTCCCTCTTTATAGCAATCTATCGGCTCAGGAAACAGGACAAATCAAAGCAGAGCTTGATGCTAGAAGCGTTCCTTCAGAAATCTCTGATAACGGAACAACCATTTCGGTGCCTGAACAAAGCGTTGACTCGCTAAAAGTTGATTTAGCTGCACAAGGAATTCCTGATAGCGGAAGTATCGACTATTCATTTTTTGGGAAAAATGCGAGCTTTGGTATGACAGATAATGAATTTGATGTGTTAAAACTCGATGCGATGCAAACTGAATTGGCTAACTTAATGAAAAACATTCAAGGAGTCAACGATGCAAAAGTGATGGTTACCCTTCCAAATGAAAGCGTATGGGCGAATGAAAAGCAGGGAGAAGCATCAGCATCGATTGTGCTTAATACAAAGGCTGGTTATAAATTTGATGATCAGCAAATTAAATCTCTTTATCATTTAGTATCCAAAAGTGTGCCAAACCTTCCTACAGATAATATCGTCATCATGAACCAATATTTTGAGTACTTTGATTTAAAAGGTAACGAAACGAATTCAGCTTCTAGCTCATTTGCTTCGCAGAACGAAGCGAAAAAAGAAGTTGAGCGAGATATTCAGCGTCAAGTACAGCAAATGCTAGGAAGACTGGTCGGTCAAGACAAAGTAATGGTCTCTGTTACAGCAGATCTTGATTTTACACAGCAAAATCGCGAAGAAAAGCTAGTAGAGCCTGTTGATAAAGATAATATGCAAGGAATTGCCGTTAGCGCTGAAAAAATCAATGAAACATTTTCTGGTAAAAATGCTCAAGATGGAGGCGTTGCTGGAACAGGAGAAGAAGATACAACAAATTACTCATCCAGTACAACAAGTGGAGACGGAGACTACGAAAAAAACGAAGAACGAATTAATTATGAAGTGAACCGAATTCATAAAGAAATCGTCGAAAGTCCATACAAAATTCAAGACCTTGGCATTCAAGTAATGATAGATCCGTCCAATGCAAAAGGGAAATCACAAGTTTCCGATACGCTTGAGTCAGATGTTCAAAAAATGTTAGGTACAATTGTCCGTACTTCTATTTCAAAAGATGCAAATACGAAAGCTCTCTCGGATAACGCGGTCAGCGATAAGATTACCGTTTCCGTTCAGCCGTTTAATGGACAAGAAACAGCTGACAACACAGCAAGTTCAATTCCATTGTGGATGTATATAATCGGAGGTGCACTGCTGCTTATTATTGTTGTTCTTATTGTGCTGTTGGTTAGGAAAAGACGTCAAGACTTAGATGAAGAGGAATATGATGAAGAGTATGATGAAACTTTTGAAGCATATGAAGCGGCACAAAAAGCCCCTGTTTTAAGTGCTGAACAGCAAACAAAAAGCAATCTTGAAACGTTAGCGAAGCAAGACCCGGAAGAGTTTGCAAAACTGCTGCGAACATGGATTAGTGAGGATTAGGAGGAAAGCTAATGGTAAAGGCTATGCAAAAAAATGAGTTAACTGGAAAGCAAAAAGCAGCAATTTTGTTAATTTCTCTCGGTCCCGATGTATCAGCTTCTATCTATAAACATCTCAGTGAAGATGAAATTGAGCAACTAACGCTTGAAATTTCTTCAGTGAGAAAAATAGAGCCGTCTCTAAAAGAAGCTGTTCTTCATGAGTTTGAACAAATAACGCTTGCCCAAAACTACCTTGAAAAAGGAGGAGTAAGCTATGCGAAACAAGTGTTAGAAAAAGCACTTGGACCAGAGCAGGCTATGATGATTATCAATCGATTAACTTCTTCTTTGCAAGTTCGTCCGTTTGACTTTGCCAGAAAAGCTGATCCTATGCAGCTGTTAAATTTCATTCAGCATGAGCATCCTCAGACGATTGCCCTTATTTTATCTTACTTAGAGCCGCCTCAGGCAGGACAAATCTTATCATCACTGCCTCAGGAAAGGCAAGCGGATATTGCAAGACGGATTGCAACGATGGGAAGTACGTCTCCGGAAGTCATTAATGAAGTTGAGCAAATTTTAGAGAGAAAGCTTTCTGCTACTGTTACCCAAGACTATACCCAAACAGGTGGTTTAGAAGCAGTAGTTGAAGTATTAAATGGAGTAGACCGAGCAACTGAAAAAATTATTATTGATACGCTTGAAATTCAAGATCCGGCATTAGCAGAAGAAATCAAACAGCGAATGTTTGTATTTGAGGATATCGTAACGCTCGATAACCGTTCTATTCAGCGTGTGATACGAGATGTAGAAAATGATGATTTATTGTTGAGCTTAAAAGTAGCAAGTGAAGAAGTGAAATCTATTATTTTTAAAAATATGTCTAGTCGTATGGTGGAAACGTTTAAAGAAGAAATGGAATTTATGGGTCCTGTGCGTTTGAAAGATGTAGAGGAAGCTCAGTCACGTATCGTTGCTGCAATTAGACGTTTAGAAGATGCTGGTGAAATTGTACTAGCTCGAGGTGGAGGAGACGATATTATTGTCTAATATCATTAAATCAACTTATACGAATAAACTTTCAGACGAAAATGCGAAGCACATTCAAGTCATTCCATTTGGTTTTCCGATACAAGATGAGCCCACAGAAGAACATCTTCAGCAAGAAAACGCACAGCACGTTATTGAACAAGCGCACAGTGAAGCTGAAATAATAAAGGCCGAGGCAGACGCTTACCGAAAACAAGCTCAAAACGAAATTGAACGTTTGAAAAAGCAGTGGGAAGAAGAGAAGGTGCTGCTGGTTCAACAAGAACAAAAGCGAGGCTATGAAGAAGGATACGAAGAAGGGCTGCTTCAAGGAAAACAAGAGTATGAGCATGTATTAGCCATGTCGCGAAACATTGTTGACGAAACAAAGAATCAGTACTACGAATATATAAATCAATCTGAAGAAGTCATCTTTGAATTAGGTTTCACCCTAGCTGAAACGATTTTAAATGAGCAGCTTCAAAGAGATGAATCATTTTTACCACTTGTTGCAAGGTCTTTAAAAGAAGTTAGAGAACATAAAGAAATCCAGCTTTTTGTTTCCCCGAAAAAATATGCATATGTATGTGAACATAAACGAGAACTGTTCGATTTATTAAACGGAGAAACCGGGCTATTTATTTATGCGGATGAAAATCTTCAGGAAATGGATTGTGTCATCGATTCCTCTTATGGGCGTCTTGTTGCGTCTTTTGATAGCCAGTTAACGGAAATGAAGAAAAAATTAAAAGAACGTTTGTTAAAGGAGAGTAAACATGAAAGTCGCACAACTCATTCATGAAATCCCGCGCACATCTTCTTTTAAACGGTACGGGAAAGTCAGCCGAGTAGTAGGAATGATGATTGAATCTAAAGGACCTAGAACGTCAATAGGAGATGTTTGCTTTATTCATCTTAGTGAACGAGGAGATAAAATTCGTGCAGAAGTTGTTGGTTTTAACGGTGAGCACGTCGTTTTAATGCCTTATACGTCTGTTCGATATATCGGACCTGGCTGCCTAGTGGAAACGACAGAAAAACCTCTGCAGGTAAGCGTGGGGAAAGAGTTAATAGGTCAAGTGCTTGATTCGTTAGGGAACCCTTTAGACGGGTCTGAACTTTCTCAATATTTGCCGTTTGTTTTAACCGATCAAGACCCCCCTAATCCCTTAGAACGTCCGCCTATTGAACAGCCGATTGAAGTAGGGGTACGAACGATTGATAGTTTGCTAACAGTAGGTAAAGGGCAGCGCATAGGTATTTTTGCAGGAAGCGGTGTTGGGAAAAGTACGCTGCTTGGGATGATTGCACGCAATACAAAAGCAGATATCAATGTCATTGCCCTTGTAGGCGAGCGAGGAAGAGAAGTTAGAGAGTTTATTGAACGAGATCTTGGAGAGGAAGGGTTAAAGCGCTCCGTTGTAGTAGTTGCTACCTCGGATCAGCCTGCTCTCCTTCGAATGAAAGCAGCATATACAGCTACTTCTATTGCTGAGTACTTTCGAGATGAGGGGCTGAGCGTCATGATGATGATGGATTCTGTTACCCGTGTAGCAATGGCTCAAAGAGAAATTGGATTAGCCGTAGGTGAACCTCCGACTACTAAAGGTTATACACCATCTGTTTTTGCTAGCTTGCCAAGGCTGCTTGAACGTACAGGAACTAATCAACATGGATCTATTACTGCTTTTTATACTGTATTAGTAGATGGTGATGATATGAACGAACCTATTTCGGATACGGTGCGAGGCATTATAGACGGACATATTGTACTAGACCGGGAGCTGGCCAATAAAGGTCAATATCCGGCCATCAATGTCTTAAAAAGCGTTAGTCGCGTGATGAACCATATCGTAAGTGAACGGCATAAAGAAGCAGCTGAAAAACTGCGTTCATTAATGGCTACCTATGCTAATTCTGAAGACTTAATTAACATAGGTGCCTACAAAAGAGGATCTTCTGCTTACATTGATGAGGCCATCCACTATCATCCTGTCATTGATGCATTTTTAAAGCAAAAAACGAACGAACATCCATCATTTGAAACAAGTGTAACAAAGCTCTGTGAACTGTTTGTGAAAGGTGAGTAAATATGGCATATGAATTTAGGTTATCTAAAATAATGGCAATCAAGTCAAATGAAAAGGATGAACTGCTATCTCAATATAATCAATCCTTGCAGCAGTTTGAAACAGCGGGTGAAAAGCTTTATAAAAAGCTAAAAGAAAAAGAAACGCTGATTGAACAGCATACGGGCAAAATGAAGCAAGGGCTTTCTATTTTAGAAATTACATCGTTTCAGCAGTTTTTAACAAGTGCCGAACGAGTGATTGAAAGGCTGCAACAAGAGGTCATGTTTGCAAGACAGCAAATGAACTTAAAGAAACTGAAGCTAGAAGAAAAGAACATAGAAGTAAAGAAGTATGAAAAGTTAAAAAAGAGAGACTACGATTCTTATATAACCGCGGAAAAACAGTTAGAAGCGAAGCAAATGGATGAGCTGTCGCTACAGCAGTATATGCTGCATAGGAATTAGGTGGAAAACATGGCTAATCAAAAAGAGTTAAGAGAAGAGTACGAAGAAGAAAAGTCTTACAGTAAAAGCCAAGTGTTTTTATTTTTAATCTTTATTCCAGCAGTGTTCCTTATCTTGGCGGCTTATATTGTTCTGACGCTTTTAGGCGTTAATGTAAATGATAAAGTTTCAGCTATTACACACGCCATTCCGTTTGTATCAAGTGAACAGTCGCAAAAAAATGAAAATATTCAACAAAGCAATGAAGAGATACAAAAGCAGGTTGAAAGTCTTCAAAAGAAGCTGAGCGCAAAAGAAAAGCAAATCGCAGCTTACGAGAAAACGATCACTACAAAAGACCGTCAAATGGATGAACTAAAAATCGAAATGCGCGATATGGAAGAAAAAGCCGACGATGAAGCGAAAAAACAAAAAAACAATCAGCTGGCAAAAAAAGATGTCATTGCTACCTATGAAAACATGTCTCCTAAAAATGCAGCGCTCATCTTTGCCGAATTAAAAGAAGACAAAGCAGTCGCGATGCTTAAGCAGTTCAAAGCGAGTACAAGAACGGCAATCTTAGAAAAAATGGATCCGAAAGTAGCTGCACGCTATACGACATTGTTAACAGATCAGATTGATGAATAAAAGCAGAGGTGAAAACAGTGGAAATTTCACTACGTCCAGCAGCTGTATCAAAGGTAAACTGCGATGAAAAAGCAGCTGCTAGTCAGACTCAGGGTTTTTTTGAAGAAATTGTTCAGCAGCTTAAGCAGCTAGATGTGCAGTCTTTAACGCGCGGCGAGAAATTATCGGATGAACAAGCGATAGATCAAGACGTCTTCAAGGCGGTCGGGTTAATGGCGATTCAGTTAAGCGAAGCAGAAGATGAAGAAGATGAATCGTCTGTCTTGTACAAACATCTAGCCGAGATGATCAGTAGTATTCCAAGTAGTCTAGATTTGGAACAGCCGCTTCTAAAGCTGCAGCACGTGTTAACAGACATGCAGCGGGCACCTGTTTCATCTGAAACAGACAGTCAAGAACAATATTTGTCTTCTATTTCTACCTTGTTGACCATTTGTAAAAATACATCATCTGCGTTTCAAACAGAGTTCGCTCAGCTGATGGAAGACCTACAAAAACCGCGGCTGCAGTCAGTGACCCTTTCGAATTCGCAGCTTGAGGGTTTGCGGAAAACTGCTGCTGAAAAAATAGAGAAAATTCATAAACAACCACGTGTATTAACCGATACCTTACATGAAAAGCGCTCTGCTGGTTTCTTCGCCGCTGTTCATGCGGCTCCAAAAAGTTCTGTAAGAGATATGGAAGCTGTTCATAAAGAGGAAAAAGGGCCGCTTTTGAATCAGCTTTCTTGGAAAAGAGATGTGGTTTTACGTAACGAAAGTATGAATAGGAATAGTTCAAAAAAGGATAGTGAAATTTCTTTCACTGCTAACACGGCCGGGGGGACGTTAGAAAATAATCCATCATCTTTTAAATCTAAAGAAGTACCTAAGATCCAAGAATTTTCTATTGATCTAGGGCAAGTAAAATCTGATCATCAACAGTCTGACAATCTGTTAAATGAGCTGCAAAAAATATGGAGTAAAGCTTCGCTCAGTGCTGAAGAGGGAACATCTAATCTTTCTATTAAGTTATGGCCAGACCAGCTAGGGACAATTTCAATTGAAGTGCGTCAACAAGACAATAAAACGACTGCGCAAGTGGTTGTATCGTCAGCGAAAACAAAAGAGCTGTTAGACGCCAACCTTTTTAGATTACGACAAGCTCTCACGTCTCAGCATGTATCGGTTGATCAAGTCGATGTGGTTGCTGTTCAAGCAGCTCTAGAAAGTTCTGTAAAAGATATGAACGCTTTTGCTAAAGAAGAAAAAGTGCCGCAGTTTTCTATTGATTTAAGGCAAGTGAAATTAGATCATCAACAGTCTAGCGATCTGGTAAACGAGCTGCAAAAAATATGGAGTAAAGCTTCGTTCAGTATTAAAGAGGGAGCATCCAAGCTTTTCGTTACGTTATTTCCAAAGCAGCTAGGTACGATTTCAATTGAAATGCTTCAACAAGACAATAAAACGACTGCGCAAGTAGTTGTATCGTCAGCGAAAACAAAAGAGCTGTTAGACGCCAGCCTTTTTAGATTACGGCAAGCTCTCACGTCTCACCATGTATCCGTTGATCAAATTGGTGTGGACGCTGTTCATACAGCTTCAGAAAGTTCTGTGAAAAATATGACTGCTTTTCCTAAAGAAGAAAAAGTACCGTTTTTTAATCAGCTTCCATGGAAAAAAGATGTGGTTGTACCCGGCGGAAGTATAGATACCAATAGCTTTTTGAAAAATAGCGAAAGTCCGGCAGGTACACACACAATCGGGGCGCCAGTAGAGAATCAGCCATCATCCTTTGGAAGTGGAGAAATGCCTAAGCTTCAGCAGTTGTCTATTTATCTAGGGCAAGCAAAACCTGACTATCAACAGTCTAGCAATTTGGTAAACGAGCTGCAAAAAATATGGAGTAAAGCTTCGTTTAGTACCGAAGAGGGAACACCCAGGCTTCTCATTAAGTTATTTCCAAAACAGCTAGGTGCGATTTCAATTGAAATGCTTCAGAAAGACAGCGAAACGGTTGCGCGAATTGTCGTATCGTCAGCAAAAACAAAAGAGTTATTGGACTCCAATCTTTCAACTTTGCGGCACGGTCTCGCGTCTCAGCATGTATCAATTGATAAAATCGATGTGCTACTGTCGGAACAAGCGATGTCGTATAACAATGAAAATGACCAGCAAAAAGAAAGACAGGAAAAAGAAGCGTTTAAAAAAGAAGAAGAAGATCAAGATTCACAACAACTGGAAGAATCGGCTTCCTTTCTATCTTCTTTTGAATCAGCGCTCATTAACTACAACGTATAGGTGATAACAATGACAAATGAAATTACGTCTGACTTGTATTTAAGCAATAGAGACACACAAGTGAAGCAAACGGGAAACAGCTCGCTTGGCAAAGATGATTTTTTGAAGCTTTTGATTGCTCAGCTTCAAAATCAAGATCCAATGAATCCAATGGAAGACAAAGACTTTATTGCACAAATGGCTCAGTTTTCATCTCTTGAACAAATGACAAATATGAGCACATCGCTCAATACGTTTGTAACGCAGTCTCAGGCTTCTCCTATTTTAAAAGGAAGCGAATTAATTGGTAAAACCGCTGCATGGTTAGATGAAGAAGGAAATAAAAAGCAAGGAGTCATTTCAATAGCATCCGTCAAAAACAATGAGATATCGTTTACGATCAACGATGAAAATCATACGGTACTTTCGCTAAACGATATCTTAGAAGTAAGCAGTTAACCAACCAAAATTTAAGGAGTGATTTTATGTTACGTTCGATGTATTCAGGAATCAGCGGCATGAAAAATTTTCAAACCAAATTAGATGTCCTAGGAAATAACATTGCCAATGTTAATACATACGGCTATAAAAAAGGACGTACAACGTTTCAAGATTTAGTAAGTCAGCAGGTAGCAGGAGCAACAGCACCTGGAGCTAACCGTGGAGGAGTCAATGCTAAACAGGTCGGGTTAGGTTCACAAATTGGTACGGTTGATACAGTTCAAACAGCAGGGAGTATTCAGTCAACGGGACGGCCGCTTGATTTAGCTATTTCTGGGGATGGATATTTTATTGTCGGAAATAGTGGTACACAAAACAATGGAACGGTCACAAACCCCATGTATACGAGGGCGGGAAACTTTTATTTAGATAGAAATGGAGCCTTGGTAACAGGAAGTGGCCTTTATTTGCAAAGTTCCACCAATCAGAAAATCGTTATTCCTCCAAATAGTCAAAGCTATGGCATTGGCTCGGATGGCTCAGTGAATTATATAGACAATACTGGTGTATCGAGGGTTGCAGGTACTATTAAACTTGCGAAGTTTGCTAACAATGAAGGACTTCAAAAAGTAGGAGGAAACTTGTTTGCAGACACTCCAAATGCGGGGCTGGTTACAACTCCTGCAAACATTACTCCCGGAAACAGTGGTACAGGAACGCTCGTCTCAAGCGCCCTTGAAATGTCCAACGTTGATTTATCGGAAGAATTCACGGATATGATTGTTGCACAGCGCGGATTTCAGGCGAACACAAGAATTATTACAACATCCGATGAAATACTGCAAGAGCTAGTGAATCTAAAACGATAGGCGGGAGGAAGGAGTAGGTATTACTCCGGTTAATTATGATCACTTTAACGAGGCTAAACGGCAAAACATTTACGTTAAATGCGCTCTACATCGAGCAGCTTGAGGCATTTCCTGATACGACCATTACGCTAACGAATAACAAAAAGCTGGTGGTAAAGGATTCAGTTGAAGAAGTGAATGAGAAAGTGACGAGTTATTATCAGCGAATTAACGTGTTAGGGCTGCAGCAAACGACGGAGGAATAAAGTGTGTTTAAAAATAAGCTAGTTAGTAAGATGATTATTATTCTGCTTTCTTTTACGTTAATAGGAAGCGTTGCTGTTATCGTGACGTTAAAGTATACAGAGCAGGCAAGTACTGAAAAAGGTCCATCTATTGACGATGTGATTAAAGCTTCTGTGGATGTAACGGATATTAAAACAAATTTAAAAAGCAATAACTACATCAGCATCTCTTTTAAAATTCAAATGGATAGTAAAAAAGCAGCGGCAGAGCTTCAAAAAAGAGATTTTCAAGTAAGGGACATTATTATCAAAAGGCTCTCAGATATGAGTGCTCAAGATTTTGAAGGAACGCAAGGACTCAGCACGTTAGAAACAGATATTGCAAAGCAAATTGATCAATTAATGGAAAACGGACATGTTGTTAAAATTTATACAACGTCTAAAGTGTTGCAGTAAAGAAAAAGGGAGGGAAGCTAGTGGCAGGGGATGTATTATCACAAAATGAAATTGACGCCCTATTATCCGCGTTATCAACCGGAGAGATGGATGCGGATGAGCTAAAAAAGGAAAATAAAAAACAGCGTATTCGTACATATGATTTTAAACGCGCCCTGCGTTTTTCAAAAGATCAGATTCGCAGTTTGACGCGAATTCATGAAAATTATGCGCGCATGTTAATCAACGTCTTTTCGGCGCAGCTTCGTAACGTTGTACAAGTGTCCGTTGTATCAGTGGATCAAATTCCGTATGAGGAGTTCATTCGCTCTGTTCCGAAAGTAACCATCTTAAACGTGATAGCCGTCCCTCCTTTAGAAGGGCATATCATTATGGAAGTCAATCCGAACATTGCCTATGCGATGCTTGACCGCTTGCTCGGGGGACAAGGCGAGAGCGGTGGAAAAATTAGTAACTTAACGGAGATTGAAACGAGCTTGGTTCGAAACTTGTTAGAGAAAACGTTAGACAGTATGAGAGAAGCTTGGAGTTCTATTGCGGAAATTGAACCTGAAACATCAGAGTTTGAAGTGAATCCTCAGTTTTTGCAGGTCATTTCACCAAATGAAATTGTCATCGTCATTTCATTAAACGTACAAATTGGAGATGAAACGGGCATGATCAATCTATGTATTCCGCACGTGACGCTTGAGCCGATTGTGTCCAAACTGTCCGTTCATTACTGGATGCAATCTTCGAAAAAAGAACCTAACGTACAAGAGGTTGAGCAGCTAAAGGAACAAATCAATGATGCGGAATTGCAGGTTGTAGCCGAGCTAGGAAAAGCGGATATTTCAATTGAAGATTTCCTAGCATTAGATGCGGGAGATGTTATTCGACTGCAAACAAGCGTTCATAATCCGTTAACTATTTACGTCGGAGAACAACCTAAATTTATTGCACAGCCTGGAAAAGTCAGTCGGAAAGTCGCTGTGCAAATTCTAGATGATGTTAAGAGGAGGAACGAAAGGAATGAACGATGACATGCTTTCGCAAGATGAAATTGATGCGTTGTTAAAAGGAACTTCTTCACTTGACGGGTTTTCAGAGCCGAATAAGTCAAGTCAAGTAGATGATTACTTTACGGAAATGGAAAAAGACGCGCTTGGCGAAATTGGAAATATTTCGTTTGGCAGTTCAGCAACAGCGCTATCGGCTTTATTGAATCAAAAAGTCGATATTACCACACCGTTTGTATCGCTCGTATATAAAGAAGAGCTGACGGATGAATTTCCAAATCCTCATGTCGCTGTGCAAGTTCAGTATACAGAAGGCTTTTCTGGTACGAATTTGTTAGTTATTAAACATGAAGATGCAGCTGTTATTTCAGATTTGATGCTTGGTGGAACGGGTGAGAATCCGATGGAAATCATGGATGAAATTAAGCTGAGTGCAGTGCAGGAAGCGATGAATCAAATGATGGGTTCTGCAGCGACGTCTATGTCTACGGTATTTCAAAAGAAAATTGATATCTCTCCGCCGAGCTTAGATATTTTAAATATTCAAAAAGGGGAAGGCACAGAGTTGATTCCCCAAGATGACGTCTTTGTAAAGGTCTCTTTTAATTTGAAGGTAGGCACATTAATCGATTCGAATATTATGCAACTTTTATCGATATCTTTTGCCAAAAGCTTGGTGGAAGAGCTCTTAGTTCCAAGCGCAGAAGATACGGCAGCTTCTATTGAAAAAGAATCAGATCTTAACGAAAAGCAAACAGAACCGCCGGCAGCTGAATACATACAGAATGAAGAAACACAGCAGGCAGAATCTGTTCATGTACCAGTTGATATTCAGCCCGCATCGTTTTCAGAGTTCGAGCACGTGTCTTCTCCTCAAGGGGATTCACGAAATTTAGACATGCTGCTTGATATCCCGCTTCAAGTTACCGTGGAGCTTGGAAGGACTAAGCGAACGGTTCAAGAGATTTTAGCATTATCTTCTGGTGCAATCATTGAACTTGATAAACTAGCAGGCGAACCAGTAGATATCTTGATTAATAGCAAATTAATTGCAAAAGGTGAAGTGGTCGTCATTGACGAGAATTTTGGCGTTCGCGTAACCGATATTATTAGTCAAAGAGACCGTATTAACAAACTAAAGTAATGATTTTTAGGAGGAGTAGAGATGGGAAACCGAATTTTAATTGTAGATGATGCTGCATTCATGCGCATGATGATCAAAGATATTTTAACGAAAAATGGATATGAAGTAGTAGCGGAAGCGGCAGACGGCCAGCAGGCTGTGGAGTTATTTAAAGAGCATGCACCAGATCTTGTCACAATGGATATTACGATGCCTGAAATGGATGGAATTACGGCCTTAAAAGAAATTAAAAGCATAAAAAGTGATGCTAAGGTGATTATGTGTTCAGCTATGGGCCAGCAGGCAATGGTGATTGATGCGATTCAAGCAGGGGCAAAAGATTTTATCGTTAAGCCTTTTCAAGCAGATCGTGTATTAGAGGCAATTTCAAAAGCAATTGGATAAACAACAGATTGGCGGGTCTTTCCCGCTAATCTTACACTATGTTGAAGTAAGAGGTGGCAGGCATTGCTGCGAAAGTTCGTAATTGCTGCGCTGTTAATAAGCGTATTAGCAGGATCAAATCAAATCGTCTATGCAGAAAGTGGATCTGCATCGGTAAAAGAATGTTTGGAAAAAACGGAGAAGTGTTTAGAAAGTGAGAGTGCTGATTCAAAAGAAAAAACTGCACTCCAGGGGACGCCTACGCTCTCAGCTGGAGATATTATGAAGATGATATTCGCGTTTTTACTTGTAATTGGGCTGCTTTTTGCACTCTTAAAATTTGTCAATAAAAAAGGAAGGCTGCTACAAAAAAATAAAATAGTACAAAACCTGGGGGGGACAAATGTTGGAAGCAGCAAATCTGTACAAGTAGTCAAAGTTGGAGATCAGCTTTTAATCATTGGAGTCGGTGAAAATGTGCAGCTTCTTTCAGAAATTACGGGGCAAGAGAAACAGCAGCTGCTCACGCAGTACGAGGAACAACAGAAAAACGAGAGCGAATATAAAGTCGTACTACCTTCTTTTTTAGAAAAATTGACTTCTAAAAAAGAAGAGAAATCCAGTCATTCTTTTCAACAGCTTTTTCAGCGAGAAATGAATGAAATGAAAATAAAAAGGCAAAACGTACTAAAAGAGTTAGAAAGGAACAAAAAGAACGATGAATGAAGTGATGAACCTCTTTAACTCGAGCAGTCCTACAAATATTTCCACGTCTGTTCAGCTCTTGTTGCTGCTGACGGTGTTTTCGGTAGCTCCTGGAATTTTAATTATGATGACCTGCTTTACACGCATTGTCATTGTGCTGTCATTTGTACGTACATCGCTCGGGACACAGCAAATGCCTCCTAATCAAATATTAGTTGGTTTATCGCTGTTTTTAACGTTTTTTATTATGGCGCCAACTTTTTCTCAGGTAAATGAACAGGCGCTTCAGCCGCTTTTAAAAGAAAAAATCACGCTGAATCAAGCCTATGAAAAAGCAGCTGAACCAATGAAAGAATTTATGAGTGCTCATACAAGACAAAAAGATTTAGCTCTTTTTTTAGAATATGCGGATATAGATAAACCATCCTCTGTTCAAGATATTCCCTTAACTGCGCTCGTTCCGGCTTATGCAATCAGTGAGCTAAAGACAGCATTTCAAATTGGATTTATGATTTTTATTCCTTTTCTCATTATCGATATGATTATAGCAAGCGTGCTGATGTCTATGGGAATGATGATGCTTCCTCCCGTTATGATTTCGCTCCCGTTTAAAATTTTACTATTTGTACTGGTTGACGGCTGGAATTTAGTTGTTAAATCATTATTAATAAGTTTTCAATAGGTGATAGACAATGAATGGAGAATTTGTCATTTCGTTAGCAGAAAAAGGCGTGTATACAATCCTAATTGTATCTGGCCCTTTATTGCTGCTGGCCCTTGTAGTTGGGCTCATTATTAGTATTTTTCAAGCAACTACCCAAATTCAGGAGCAAACTCTTGCTTTTGTTCCTAAGATTGTAGCGGTCTTAGTAGGGATTGTATTTTTTGGTCCGTGGATGTTATCAAAAATGATTTCATTTACATATGAAATTTTTTCAAATCTGTATCGGTACGTAGGGTAGCTATGAGTCAGTTGATCTTATCCTATCCCGCGTTTTTACTAGTGCTAGTGCGGGTAACGTCTTTTTTTATCACGGTTCCGCTATTTTCATACAAAACGATTCCCACAGTTCATAAGGTAGGTTTGTCTGCCTCGCTATCCGTTATCATTGCGACAACGATTGATTTACCCGTCGTTTCGTTAGATGCACAGTTTGTACTTTTAGTAGTAAAAGAATGTGCTGTTGGGTTGTTTATTGGTTTGACTGCGTATGTATTTATTATGGCTATTCAAATTGCCGGAGGTCTCATCGATTTTCAAGTTGGATTTGCGATTGCCAACGTAATAGATCCGCAGACAGGGGCGCAAAGTCCTATACTAGGTCAATATTTATATGTATTTGCTCTCCTATTTTTATTATCGACCAATGGACATCATTTATTAATAGACGGCATCTATAATAGTTATTTAATTATTCCGTTAGACAAAGTAGCTTTCCCTGTGGGAAGCCAAGCATTTGCTACACACATCATAACTGTTTTTTCATCGATGTTTTTAGTAGCTGTTCAAATGTCTTTGCCTTTGGTAGGTTCATTATTTTTAGTCGATATCGCGCTTGGAATTGTCGCGAGAACCGTTCCGCAGTTAAATATTTTCGTAGTGGGGTTTCCGGTAAAAATTATTGTTGCCTTTATTTTGCTGATTGTCGTGATGGGGAGCATGTTTTATATGATGCAAATCATATTTGAACAAATGATAGAAGCGATGCGCGCGATGATTCGCATATTAGGAGGGGTGTAGCTTTGTTTTTAGTAAAAGTTGATTTGCAATTTTTCGCGGGAGAAAAAACGGAAAAAGCTACACCTAAAAAAAAGCAAGACTCTAGAAAAAAAGGACAGGTAGCTAAAAGTCAAGACGTTACAACTGCGCTCATCCTTTTAATGGTTTTTCTTTATTTTTTGTTTGGAGCCAAACAGTTTTTACAGCAAATGATGAAGTTGTTAAGAGAAGCTTTTCAAACGTATATGCTTGAGGAAGTGACGGCAGAGCGCGTATTTGCGATGTTTAAGCACCTTCTTCCTTCAATAGCTCTTGCAGCAGGTCCTGTTATGCTCGCAGCTTTTATTGCTGCGCTCGGAGCAAATTATATGCAGGTTGGTATTCTTTTTTCCACGGAGGCTCTTCAGCCTAAGTTAGAAAAGATTAACCCTATTAGCGGAGCCAAACGGATTTTTGCCATGAGAGCGCTGGTAGAACTAATCAAGTCAACGCTGAAAATTATGTGTATCGGAGCCGTCACGTTTTTTATCTTATGGATTCACATAGAAGATGTATTAAATTTATCTCAAAAAAGTATAGGGGACTCGCTGATTGTTCTGTCTAAACTTGTTTTTCAAATGGGACTTGCAGCCTCGCTTATGCTTTTATTTTTATCGCTGCTTGATTATTTGTACCAAAAGTTTGATTTCGAGAAAAATATTCGAATGTCAAAGCAAGATATCAAAGATGAGCATAAAAACATTGAAGGGGATCCTCTAATCAAATCAAAAATAAAGCAAAAGCAGCGGGAAATGGCAATGTCTCGAATGATGCAAGAAGTTCCAAAAGCGGATGTCATCATTACAAACCCCACTCATTATGCCATTGCTTTAAAATATGATGAAGAAAAAATGGATGCTCCCTATGTTGTAGCCAGCGGCGTAGATTTTATTGCTCAGAAGATTAAAGGAATTGCCAAAAGCCATGAAATCATCATGGTAGAAAATCGCCCGCTAGCAAGAGCACTTTTTGATCAAACCAAAGTAGGAGATGCGGTGCCGGAAGAATTTTTTAAAGCGGTCGCTGAAATATTAGCTTACGTATACCGCATTCAAAATAAAATGTAACGTTACGCTATTGTAAGGAGAGAAAAATTAATGTCTGCAAGAGAACTGCCAGTTGTTATAGGTGTTGTACTCATTATCGTTATGCTTGTTATTCCGTTGCCTTCATGGTTATTAAGTATTTTAATCATGATTAACATTTCTCTTGCGCTGCTTGTACTGCTCGTTTCCATGAATATGAAAGAACCTTTAGAGCTATCGGTATTTCCGTCTTTGCTGCTGGTTCTTACGCTGTTTCGATTAGGTTTGAATGTATCGACGACACGTTCAATCTTAGGAACAGGAGAAGCAGGCGGAGTGGTGGAAACATTTGGCCACTTCGTTATTGGAGGCAATCCTTTAGTGGGCTTTGTTGTCTTCATTATTTTAATTATCATTCAGTTTCTCGTTATTACAAAAGGAGCGGAGCGTGTTTCTGAAGTAGCCGCCCGCTTTACCTTGGATGCGATGCCGGGTAAACAAATGAGTATTGATGCAGATTTAAATGCAGGTATGATTTCAGAAAAGCAAGCAATTGACCGCCGTGAAAAAATTCAGCGCGAAGCAGATTTTTATGGAGCAATGGATGGAGCCAGTAAATTCGTCAAAGGTGACGCCATTGCAGGGATTGTCATCACCCTTATTAATATCTTATTTGGGATTATTATCGGCATGCTGCAAATGGGAATGTCCATCACTGAAGCATCCCAAACCTTTACTTTGTTAACAGTAGGCGATGGGTTAGTGAGTCAAATTCCAGCCCTTATGATTTCAACAGCGACAGGTATTATCGTCACTAGAGCTGCTTCAACAGGTAATTTGAGCGAAGATATTACACAGCAGCTGTTTGCTTTTCCAGTTATGCTTTATGTAACCGGAGGAACGATTGCGGCTCTTGGTTTAATTACGCCAATTAATGATGTTATTACAATGCCTATTGCTATTTTGTTAGGAGTGGGAGGCTATTATTTGTCTCGGGCTAAGCATCAGGCGGTTCGTGAAGAAATGGCGCCTACTGAAGAAGAGATGGAAGACAATGAAATGAAAAGTCCGGAGAGTGTTGTCAATCTATTAAGCGTTGATCCAATTGAATTTGAATTTGGGTATGCATTAATTCCGCTTGCTGATACGAATCAAGGAGGCGATCTGCTCGATCGAATTGTGATGATTAGGCGACAGCTGGCACTTGAGCTAGGATTAGTCATTCCGGTTGTTCGCATCAGAGATAACATTCAGCTTCAGCCCAACGAATACTGTCTTAAAATAAAGGGCAATGAAGTGGCAAAAGGGGAGCTGCTGCTCGATCACTATTTAGCAATCAGTCCGGGAATGGATGATGATTTGATTGAAGGAATTGATACGTTAGAGCCAGCTTTTAAGATGCCTGCAAAATGGATTAGTGAGTCGGTGAAGGAGCAGGCTGAGATGTTCGGGTATACCGTTGTTGACCCACCCTCGGTTGTGTCTACGCACATAACAGAAGTTATAAAATCGTATGCACATGAGCTGATTGGAAGGCAGGAGACAAAGCAACTAATCGATCACACAAAAGAAACTTATCCTATTTTAATTGAGGAAGTAACGCCTAATCCTCTTTCCGTTGGAGACATTCAAAGGGTACTGGCAAAGCTTTTAAAAGAAAGCGTCTCAATTCGAAATTTACCCATTATTTTTGAGGTGCTGGCCGACTACGGAAAAATGACGTCAGACACCGATTTGTTAACTGAATATGTCCGGCAAGGGCTCGCAAGACAAATTACCAGTCAATATACGGTCCAAGAAGGTCTGCTTCGAGTTCTTACCCTTTCAGGAAAAGTTGAAAAAACGATGGCGGAAGCTGTTCAACAAACAGAGCATGGGAATTATTTATCACTAGACCCTAACGTTTCACAAGCTATCGTAGAAAGTATAGCCAAGCAAACAGAAACACTTTCTTTTCAAGAACAGTCTCCAATTGTGTTATGTTCTCCTGCGGTGAGGATGTACGTGCGCCAAATCACTGAGCGGTATTTTTCCCATATGGCAGTTTTATCATATAACGAGCTAGAAGCAAATGTTGAAGTTCAAAGTGTTGGAGTGGTGGATATCTGATGAAAGTAAAAAAATACGTAGTAGCATCTATGCCGCAAGCTATGAAAGCCATTCGTTCAGATTTAGGTGAGGAAGCGGTTATTTTACATTCAAAACAAATTCGAACAGGAGGGTTTCTTGGCTTATTTACTAAGGCAAAAATAGAAGTATTGGCAGCTGTCGATTCCGTAGAAAAGCTGAGCGTAAAGAAGAATTCGTCGCCGCCAGAACCCAGTATGGAAGATAATCAATCTTTTATGAAGCAGCAGCTCAGTGAGTTAAATACTCTTGTCTCACAAATGAATCAAATGCCAAAGGTTTCTTCAGGTTCATATCCAAAAGCAGTGGAGGATGTGTTTGCCTATTTGCGTTTGCAAGAAATAGACGAAGCTATTTTAAAAAGCATAGAGGCTCCTATGCTGGAGTACTACTACTTACATCGCCCAAACTCAAACCAACTTATGGAGTGGACGAAGAGCTGGTTTGTCAATCAGTTTAAAGCAAGTGAATGGAGCGGTCCTTTCAAAAAATATGTAAGTGTAGTAGGACCAACAGGTGTCGGTAAAACAACAACTCTTGCTAAATTGGCTGCAAAATGTGTCCTGGAACACAATCAAAAAATAGCATTTATTACAACTGACACGTATAGAATTTCAGCGATTGAGCAGCTCAAGACATACGCTTCGATCTTGAATGCGCCTTTAACGATTTGTTATAACGGAGCAGATTTTAAAAAAGCTTTGCTAGAAACAGAAGCATACGATGTGATTTTTATTGACACAGCAGGCCGTAACTTTTTGGAACAGCAATATGTAAATGATTTAAAGAAAATTATTACGTTTCAAGAAGATTTGCAAACGTTTCTTGTTTTAGCCCTAACGTCAAAAGCATCAGATATGAAAGCTGTTTACGAACGTTTTGCTAGTCTGCCTGTTGATCACTTGATTTTTACGAAGCAAGATGAAACCACCCGCAAAGGCTCACTTTTAAATATGTTATATCATTACGGCCAGCGAGCTGCTTTTACAACAAATGGGCAGGATGTACCAGAAGATGTTTCGGCATTTAAAATAAAAGAGTTTATCGACGATGTGTTTGGAGATTGGAAAGATGAATGATCAAGCAGCAGTTTTAAGAGAAAAAGTGTTAAAAAAGAATCAAAACTCTTTAAAAGATTGCAAAACAATAGCCGTTTTAAGCGGAAAAGGAGGGGTTGGAAAGTCAAATCTATCGTTAAACTTATCTCTTGCGTTAACGAAGCAAAAGCAAAGAGTTCTTCTTTTTGACATGGATATAGGGATGGGAAATATTGATATTTTGATTGGGCAAACTGCTTCATATACGATGGTCGATTTGCTAGAAAAAAAGCTTTCCATCCAGCAAATTATTAAAAAAGGTCCTCAGAATTTAGCTTATGTGGCTGGTGGAACAGGAATTTCCTCTGTATTTGAATGGTCTCCATCAGACCTTGCTCATTTAATACAAGAATTGAATTCGTTAACAAATCAATATGATTATATGATTTTTGATATGGGAGCCGGCATGTCAGAGAGTGTGCTTAAGTTTTTAAAAGCTGTAGATGAAATGATCGTGGTCACAACACCAGAACCTACATCTATAACAGATGCTTACGCTGCTATTAAGCTAGCAGCTTCCTATTCTGTATCAGCACCGGTTCGTCTTATTATTAACAAAACGCTTTCTGACAAAGAAGGAAATGAGACGTATGAACGATTTAACCGAGCTGTTCAGCAGTTTTTGAACATATCTATTTCTCTATTAGGTATTGTCCCAAACGATCAAGCTGTTCAGAAAGCGGTCAATCGCCAAATGCCTTTTTTGCTTCAAAATCCAGCATCTAAAGCGAGTATATCACTAATAGAAATGGTGAGTATTCTTATTCCTCAAGACAATAGGGTAACGGCTAAAAACGAGGGAATGTTTATTCGGCGCCTCAAACGATTTTTTCTTGAAAGGTAGGAAATTAGAGTGAATGAAATAAAGGTGCTTATTGTAGATGATTCTGCATTTATGCGAAAGCTAATCGGCGATTTTTTAGCATGTGACAGTCGTTTTCACGTTGTGGGTACCGCGCGTAACGGTGAAGAAGGGTTGAAAAAAGCGCTCGAGCTGTCGCCAGATATTGTGACACTGGATATCGAAATGCCCAAAATGAATGGCTTAGATATGTTAAAACAGCTCATGCATGTGAAGCCCCTTCCTGTTGTCATGTTATCGAGTACAACAATAAAAGGTGCTGAAAATACGCTGACCGCTATGCAGTACGGCGCAGTTGATTTTGTTGCTAAACCTTCGGGAGCTATTTCGCTGGACCTACATAAAGTGAAAGACGAGCTTATCTCTAAACTTTTGCTTGCTAGTAAAGCCAACATATTTTCAAGCAGTCATCAGCACGTGCAAAACAGCAGTGTATATAACCTCCCGATGGGGACGAAAGTGAACAAAATGATTTGTATTGGTACTTCTACTGGAGGACCGCGTGCGCTGCAAGAAGTATTATCAACTGTTTCAAAAGACATAAACGCACCTATTTTTATTGTGCAGCATATGCCTCCAAATTTCACAAAATCATTAGCGGTTAGGCTAAATCAGCTAGCTGATATTGAAGTGAAAGAAGCAAAAGACAATGAAATCGTTCGCTCAGGATGTGCTTATATTGCGCCTGGAGGTTTTCACATGACGGTTGTAGAGAAAAAAGGACAGCTCAGCATTTGTTTAGACACTTCTTCACCTGTAAAGGGACATCGCCCCTCAGTGGATCGTTTGTTTCAGTCGATTAGTAAAATTTCAGGTTATCAAAAACTTGCTATTGTGTTGACAGGAATGGGGGCGGATGGGACGGAAGGTGTTATTGATTTAAAGAAAAATAAAGACGCGCTTATATTAGCTGAATCTGAAGAAACAGCTGTCATTTATGGGATGCCCAAATCAGCCGTTTCTACAAAACTTGTTGATTATATTGAACCGCTGCGAAACGTTGGAAGCTTTATTTCTCGCTACGCACAGAAATAGGAGGGAAAGTTACGATGGATATGAATCAATATCTAGAAGTGTTTATTGAAGAAAGCAGGGAACATCTTCAAAACGTTAATGACCAGCTAATGCGTTTTGAAAAAAATACCGATGATCTTGGCTATGTAAACGAAATTTTTCGATCTGCTCATACGTTAAAAGGTATGTCTGCAACAATGGGATTTGATGATTTAGCACAATTAACTCACAAAATGGAAAACGTGTTAGATGCTGTTCGAAATCACCAACTCGACGTTCATACGGAAGTTCTTGATGCTTTGTTTGAATCAGTCGATGCGCTAGAAATAATGGTTCAATCTATTTCTGAAGGCGGCGATGGTCAGCTTGATGTCAAATTGCTTGTTCAAAAGCTGCAGCGTATTGTAGCAGAGGAACCCGTAGCACAGCATGCAGCTTCTTCCATTGAGTACGATGAATTAGTACAAACGCTGCTCAGCCAAACGGCAGACCAAGGATTTAACGCGTTTGAAATAACCGTACAGCTTGAACGCACCTGCTTATTAAAAGCTGCACGCGCGTATATGGTGTTTGATGTGTTAGAGCAAGCAGGAGACGTTATTAAGTCAGCGCCAACTGTTCAAGATATCGAACAAGAAAAATTCGAATCATCTTTTATCGTTATATTAGTAACAAATGAATCACAAGAAAAGCTGCAGGCGAGCATTATGGAAGTCTCTGAAGTAGAAAGTGTGAAAATTGCTGCGGTCCCCGTAAAAAAGGAGACAGAAATGGAGGAGCTTGTTTCAGCAGAAGTAGCAGCAGCCATACAGGAAGTTACCGTGTCAGCACCTTCTAAATCGCCTGTTGAAGAGAAAAGACAGCCATCAAATAACAAGACGATTCGAGTTAATATTGACCGTTTGGACAGTCTTATGAACTTGTTTGAAGAACTAGTTATTGATAGAGGCAGGTTAGAACAAATATCAAAAGAATTGAATAATAGCGAATTAGATGAAACGGTCGAGCGGATGTCCCGTATTTCTGGAGATTTGCAAACCATTATTTTAAATATGCGTATGGTGCCTGTAGAAACCGTTTTTAATCGTTTTCCCCGTATGGTGAGACAGCTTTCAAAAGATTTAGGGAAACAAATTGAACTTCAAATTGTCGGAGCTGATACAGAGCTGGACCGGACCGTCATTGATGAAATTGGAGATCCGCTTGTTCACTTATTAAGAAATGCCATTGACCACGGAATTGAAATGCCTCAAGCACGCTTAGAGAACGGAAAGAATGAAAAGGGAACGATTCGCCTTAAAGCTTATCATAGCGGAGATCATGTCTTTATTGATTTAGAAGATGACGGGGCGGGCATCAATCGTGAAAAGGTACTGCAAAAAGCGTTAGATAGAGGAATTATTGATGGAAAAACAGCTGAAACGCTGACGGATAAACAAGTGTATGAGCTCATTTTCGCTTCAGGCTTTTCGACGGCTGAGCAAATTTCAGATGTTTCCGGACGAGGAGTAGGTTTAGATGTTGTGAAAAACACGATTGAATCGTTAGGGGGTTCTGTAACGATCGATTCTAACGAAGGATACGGTTCGCGTTTTTCTATTCAACTGCCGCTCACTCTTTCTATCATTTCTGCTTTACTCGTGCAAATGAGTGAAGAGCGCTATGCCTTGCCGCTTTCTTCGATTATTGAAACAGCTATTGTTCAGCCGAAAGAGGTCATGCATGTAAACGGTCAAAAGGTTATTGACTTTCGAGGAGCCATTATTCCTCTTATTGATTTAAAAGAACTATTCACTGTGCCTAACTCAGTACAAGGCGATCATTATTCAGTAGTCATCGTGAAAAAAGGAGAAAAGACTGCCGGGCTAATTGTTGATTCTTTTATCGGTCAGCAGGAAATTGTTTTAAAATCTTTAGGGCATTATCTGCCGGGTGTGTTTGCTATTTCAGGAGCCACGATTTTAGGCGATGGACAAGTAGCACTTATCATTGATTGCAACGCTTTGATCAAATAACAAATGCTGTAAAAAGAAAGGGAGAAAGGCATGAAAATTATTGTGTTTCAATTGGGAGACGAGGAGTACGGAATCTCAGTAGAAGAAGTGCAGTCGATTGAAAAGATTCAGCACATAACACGCGTTCCTGGAGTGAAAGAATACGTAAAAGGTGTTATTAATCTTCGCGGCGTTATTACACCGATTATTGATTTGCGCACTCGTTTTAACTTGCAAGAACAGCTTAACCATGAGCTGACACGTATTATTATGGTTCGTCTTAATGATGTAGAAGCAGGTTTGATTGTCGATGCGGCAAATGATGTAGTGGATATTGATGAAAAAACAATTGCTTCAGTGCCTGAAACAGTTGAAGGAACAGCTGTAGAATATTTAAACGGAGTCGTTAAAGTAGATAGTCGTTTAATTGTTCTTCTAAATTTACCTAAAGTGCTCTCTTTAGAAGACCACCTCCAGTGAGCCAAACGAATAATGGATATCACGCTGAAGGTTCTAGGAGTTGAAGAATCGTGAGAGATGATAAACAAGTGATTAAGGTAGGAATTGCCGAAATGAATGTTACACATGCACCTGCAGTGCTTCGAACAGCGGGATTAGGATCATGTGTAGGAGTTGTCGTTTATGACTCTGTTCACTCAGTAGCTGGGCTCGCTCATGTGATGCTTCCGGATTCAAGCGGGGCTAAATGTCCTTTTAATAGAGCTAAATATGCAGATACAGCCATTTTTGATTTGATAAATATGTTGATTAAACAAGGCGCACATAGAAAATTGTTGAAAGCAAAAATAGCAGGAGGCGCGCAGATGTTTCAATTTGAACCAAGAAATGATGTCATGCGAATTGGCCTTCGAAATGTTCAAGCAGTAGAGAGAGAGCTGCATAGAAACAGTGTAGACATTGCAGCAAAAGCTACAGGAGGACACAATGGACGCACAATTGAATTTGATCCTCAAACGGCTATTTTAAAGGTTCGTACGATTAACGAAGGGATAAAAACGATATAAAGCGCGCTCTGACGGTTTAATAGCGCTATAAAAAGGAGTTGAAAGACCCTTGAAAAGTATACAAGAAGTTGAAGAACATAAAATTTGGCAGGAATGGATAGAGACGAGAGACTCACATGCAGGAAACATGCTTGTTAAAAAGTACATGCCGCTCGTTAACTATCACGTTCAGCGGATTAGCGTGGGGCTGCCGAAGAATATTCATAAAGAAGAGCTTCGTAGTTTAGGGTTAATCGGCCTTTACGATGCTTTGGAAAAGTTTGATTACGGTAGAGACTTAAAGTTTGATACATATGCGTCTTTTCGAATTCGAGGGGCGATAATAGACGGGCTTCGCAAAGAAGATTGGTTATCAAGAAGCGCAAGGGAAAAGACGAAAAGGATTGAGCAAGCAACAGAAGCACTTGAACAAAGATACTTGCGCAGAGTTGCACCAAGTGAGGTTGCAAAAGAAGTAGGCATGACAGAAGCAGACGTTGTTCATACAATGAACGAAGGCTTTTTAGCTAACGTGTTATCAATGGAAGAACAGCCGAAAGAGTATGAAGATGGAGAGCAAAAATATACGATTAAAGATGAAAAAACGCTCTCTCCTGAAGAGGAGCTAATTAACGACGAACGATATCAAGAGCTTGCTGAAGTTATCGAGCAGCTAAATGAAAAAGAGCAGCTCGTTGTTTCATTATTCTATAAAGAAGAGCTGACTTTTACAGAAATCGCACAGCTGTTAGGGCTATCTACTTCACGTATTTCTCAAATTCATTCGAAAGCGCTGTTTAAAATGCGTACGAGTTTAAGCAAAATAATTTAGTGAAGAGGTAGAAGGATGGGGTTTTTACTCACAGTTAGTTTTTTAATTCATGGTCTATCACTGTTTTGCATTATTCTTTTATATATGCAAGTGACCAAAGTGAAAAGGATTGAACGCTTGCACCAGCAAAATATAAATAAAATGGAAGCTGCAATGAGTTCGTATCTTGCTGAATTTCAGGAACAAAACGAGCAGTTTTTAAGGCAGCTTCGAGAGCGTTCCACTTCGCTTTCTTCGGAAGTGGAAAAAAGCAGCGTAAAATCACCTTTGGTAGATGAAGAAGACGTGCCTGTTCAAAGGGTGGATCTAAAAAGTGAGCCTTCCCAGTCGCTGCATGAACTTCTTTCTATAGAAGAAAATCAGAAGCATATACGCACACCTTTTGATGAATTAACTACAGACCAAATTCAAGATTTGTCAGGTGAAGAGATAAAAGAATTTTCCGTTTATTTAAAGGAAAAAGGTTTAACAATCGAAGAAATTGCAAAACATTTACACAGAGGGAAAACTGAAATTGAATTATTATTGAAATTTCATCAATAAACTTAATGAAACGCTTGCTTGTGAAAAAGGAGTGTGCTATATTTGTTTTTGGTGTTATTACACACGCTTGTTGATTCGGTTGATGGTGCTACTTTTTGTAGTTTCGGCTGAAGATGAAATGAGCGGAGGAGACTTAAAACCATTAGGAGGAAAAACACATGTCAGTAATTTCAATGAAACAATTACTAGAAGCTGGTGTACATTTCGGTCACCAAACTCGCCGTTGGAACCCAAAGATGAAGAAATACATCTTCACTGAGCGTAACGGCATCTACATTATCGATCTTCAAAAAACAGTTAAGAAAGTAGAAGAAGCGTACAAATTCGTTAAAGAATTAGCTGCAGACGGCGGTACTGTTTTATTCGTAGGTACGAAAAAACAAGCTCAAGATTCTGTTAAAGAAGAAGCAGCTCGCGCTGGTATGTACTTTGTTAACCAACGTTGGTTAGGTGGTACATTAACTAACTTCTCAACTATCCAAAAACGTATCAAACGTTTAAAAGATATCGAAAAAATGCAAGAAGACGGTACTTTCGAAGTACTACCTAAGAAAGAAGTAGTTCAACTTAAAAAAGAGTTAGAGCGTCTTGAAAAATTCTTAGGCGGCATTAAAGATATGAAACAACTTCCAGATGCATTATTCATCATTGATCCTCGTAAAGAGCGTATTGCAGTAGCGGAAGCTAAAAAATTACACATTCCAATCGTTGGTATCGTAGACACTAACTGTGATCCAGACGAAATTGACTATGTAATCCCTGCAAACGATGATGCAATTCGTGCTGTTAAACTTTTAACTTCTAAAGTTGCTGATGCTATTCTAGAAGCTAAACAAGGTGAAGAAACAGCAGTTGAAACTGAAACAACTACTGCTTAATTCCGTGAAAGGTGATAAGAGGGAATAGCCTTTTATCACCTTTTTTTGAAAAGATTTAACCCATTTATATACATTAATTACATACCCAAACAAGGAGGCTACACATTATGGCAATTACTGCTCAAATGGTAAAAGAATTACGTGAAAAAACTGGCGCTGGTATGATGGATTGTAAAAAAGCGTTAACTGAAACTAACGGTGATATGGAGCAAGCAATCGATTTCTTACGTGAAAAAGGTATTGCAAAAGCTGCTAAAAAATCAGACCGTATTGCTGCTGAAGGTCTAACTTACATCGAAACTCAAGGTAACGAAGCTGTTATCTTAGAAGTTAACTCTGAAACTGATTTCGTTGCGAAAAACGAAGGTTTCCAAAAATTAACAAAAGAATTAGCTGCTCACATCTTAGCTAACAAACCAGCTGACGCTGCTGAAGCTGCTACTCAAAAAATGGAAAACGGTGCAACTGTTGAAGAACACATCAACTCTGCAATCGCTACAATCGGAGAAAAATTATCTCTACGTCGTTTCGCTGTAGCAACAAAAACTGATGCTGATGCATTCGGTGCTTACCTACATGCTGGCGGACGTATCGGTGTGTTAACAGTATTATCTGGTACAACTGAAGAAGCTGTTGCAAAAGACGTTGCTATGCACATCGCTGCAATCAACCCTAAATACATCTCTCGTGACCAAGTTTCTGCTGAAGAAACTGAGCGTGAGCGCGAAGTATTAACTCAACAAGCATTAAACGAAGGCAAACCAGAAAAAATCGTTGCAAAAATGGTTGAAGGTCGCCTTGGCAAATTCTTCGAAGATATTTGCTTACTAGATCAAACATTTGTTAAAAATCCTGATCAAAAAGTACGTCAGTTCGTTGAGAGCAAAGGCGCTACTGTTGAAAGCTTCGTTCGTTTTGAAGTAGGAGAAGGTATTGAGAAACGTCAAGACAACTTCGCTGAAGAAGTAATGAACCAAGTTAAAAAGTAAGGGTTTGACCGTATAGGGAACACTGTGTGTTCCCTTTTTTACAAAAGAGATCTCACCGTTAACGATGGAGGTAAGCATGAGTCAAGCAAAATATAATCGTATTGTATTAAAGTTAAGTGGAGAAGCATTAGCTGGTGAAGAGGGTTTTGGTATTAACCCATCCATCATCAAATCTGTTGCTGAACAAGTAAAAGCCGTTTATGAATTAGGTGTGGAAATTGCTGTAGTCGTTGGTGGTGGAAACATTTGGCGTGGTAAAATTGGCAGTGAAATGGGTATGGATCGTGCCGCTGCTGATTATATGGGAATGCTAGCAACAGTAATGAACTCTTTGGCTCTTCAAGATAGCTTAGAGAACATCGGTGTGCAAACACGAGTTCAGACTTCTATCGAGATGAGACAAGTAGCAGAGCCTTATATTAGAAGAAAAGCTGTTCGTCATCTTGAGAAAAAACGCGTTGTTATTTTCGCCGCGGGTACAGGAAACCCTTATTTCTCTACAGATACAACAGCAGCTTTGCGTGCAGCTGAAATCGAAGCTGACGTGATCTTAATGGCTAAAAACAACGTAGATGGCGTTTATAATGCAGATCCTAAGCTTGTACCTGATGCTGTAAAATACGAAACATTAACGTATATTGATGTTTTAAAAGATGGACTAGCTGTTATGGATTCTACAGCTTCTTCATTATGTATGGACAATGATATTCCGCTAATTGTTTTTTCAATTACGGAAGAAGGCAATATTAAACGTGCCGTTACAGGCGAAAACATTGGAACAATTGTAAAGGGGAAATAAACATGCCAAAACAAGTGTTGCAAAACGCAAAAGAAAGAATGGAAAAAGCAATTCAATCATTTAGCCGCGAACTAGCATCAATTCGTGCTGGACGTGCAAGCGCGTCACTTCTTGACCGCGTAACGGTAGAATACTACGGTGCACCAACACCAATTAACCAATTGGCGCAAGTAAGCGTGCCTGAAGCTCGTATGCTTGTTATTCAGCCTTATGACAAATCACAAATTGGTGAAGTTGAAAAAGCTATTTTAAAATCTGACTTAGGGTTAACACCTACAAGCGATGGAACTATTATCCGTTTATCGATTCCTGCTTTAACGGAAGAGCGTCGTCGTGAGTTAGTGAAAATGGTGAAAAAATATGCTGAAGAAGCAAAAGTTGCGGTTCGTAACGTACGCCGTGATGCAAACGATGATTTCAAAAAGTTAGAGAAAAAAGGTGAAATTACTGAAGACGATTTACGCGGCTACAGTGATGACATTCAAAAACTAACGGATGATCATATCGTAAAAGTGGATAAAGTGGCGAAAGATAAAGAAGAAGAAATTATGGCAGTTTAAGTCATTTCAAGGTAAAATATATTGTAAAAGACCCTCTATTGTTTACAGGGGGTTTTTTTGTTAATAATGTGTAGTAAGAAAAAACTCACATAAGCCACACGTTTATGTGAGAGCGTACAACGGGGGACCTTTGCATGTTAAGAAAATTTCAAGCATGGAAGAAAAGTCAAGATTTAAATACACTGTCTTTGTCAGAACGAAAAGATCAAGTGAAACAGCACCCTGTTCCTGAACATATTGCAATTATTATGGATGGGAACGGTCGTTGGGCGCAAAAACGAGCTCTTCCTCGCATGATGGGCCATCATGAAGGAATGAAGGTAGTGCGTCATGTGACCAGATCGGCCAATGAATTAGGTGTTAAAGTATTAACTTTATATGCATTTTCCACTGAAAATTGGAAGCGCCCCAAAATTGAAGTCGAGTTTTTAATGAAACTGCCAGAGGAATTTTTAACAACCTTTCTGCCTGAGCTAATTGAAAAAAATGTGCAAGTTCGTATTATGGGGGATAAAAGTGAGCTCCCTGCCCATACGATTCGAGCCGTGGATAACGCAATTGAAAAAACAAAGCATAACACAGGGCTGATTTTAAACTTCGCGCTCAATTACGGTAGCCGTCACGAAATCATGGGCGCTATTCAGTCATTGGTAGAAGATGTAGAACAGGGAAAAGTAGCTTCCTCTTCTATTTCAGAAAATTTATTTTCTTCCTATTTAATGAGCAAAAGCCTTCCAGATCCGGATTTGCTTATTCGTACAAGCGGTGAGCTTCGCTTAAGTAATTTTATGCTTTGGCAGCTAGCTTACACAGAGTTTTGGTTTACAGAAGTATTATGGCCAGATTTTAAAGAAAATCATTTAATCGAAGCAGTCGAGGCGTTTCAAAAGCGCGGTCGCCGCTTTGGTGGTGTATAAGAAGGTGTGGAAAACAAGATGAAACAGCGCATTATCACCGCGATTGTAGCACTTGCGGTATTTGTGCCGATTGTTTTAATTGGAGGGTTACCTTTTACCCTTATTATGTATGTAATCGGAACAGTTGGTGTAATTGAGCTTTTAAAAATGAAACATTTGAAAGCAATGTCTTTTCCAAGTATCATTAGTTTATTGGTAACCTGGGTGTTTTTACTACCAAATGGAAGAGATGTTGCATTTCAATTCTTAAGTGAACATAAGATAGAAGTAGCGCTTGCTGCTGTCCTTCTTTTATTAATGTACACGGTTGTAGTTAAAAATAAATTTACCTTCGATGACGTTGGGTTTATTTTATTAACGACAGTATATGTTGGCTTTGGCTTTCATTATTTTATCGAGGTTCGTCAAGAGTTTGGGTTAGCTTATTTGTTCTTTGCTTTTCTTATTATTTGGGCGACGGATTCCGGAGCTTATTTTATTGGACGAGCAATGGGGAAACGAAAGCTATGGCCGGAAATCAGTCCCAATAAAACAATTGAAGGTTTTGTTGGTGGCGTCGTATGCGCTATCGTAGTAGCCATTGTATTTAAGCTGTTAGCAAATATTGATCAAACTATGATTGAACTACTCGTAATTGGTATTATTGTATCGTTATTTGGACAGATGGGTGATCTTGTACAATCAGCGTTCAAACGTCACTATGGCGTAAAAGATTCAGGAAAGATTTTACCGGGTCATGGTGGGGTTTTAGACCGTTTTGACAGTTTGATGTTCATCATGCCAATTTTAGCTTTTTTATTATCTCTATAAAAAAGATGTCTTTGTTTTAATAGGAGTGAATATACTTGAAGAAAATTTCCTTGTTAGGAGCTACAGGTTCAATCGGTACTCAAACCGTTGATATTGTTCGAGCGCATCCGGAGCATTTTGAGCTCTCAGCAATCTCTGTAGGTCGAAATATTAATGAAGCAAGAAAGATTATTCAGCAGTGTAAGCCAGCCCTTGTTTCTGTGATGAAGAAAGAAGATTGTCTGTCACTGCAAGCAGAATTCCCTTCTATTCGATTTGTTTATGGAGAAGAAGGGCTTGTGGAAGTGGCAACTCATCCATCCACAGAAGTTTTAGTAAATGCTGTTCTTGGAAGTGTAGGGTTGACTCCTACGCTAGAAGCAATCAAAATGAGAAAAACGATTGCTATTGCAAATAAGGAGACACTTGTTACCGCTGGTCACCTTGTCATGGAAGCAGCCAAGGAATATGGCGCTGATATTTTACCGGTAGACAGTGAGCACTCAGCTATTTTTCAAAGTTTGCAAGGGCAAGATCAAAAAGCAATAGACCGTTTAATTTTAACGGCTTCTGGAGGGAGCTTTCGAGATAAAACGAGAGCAGAACTACAGGGAGTAACGGTTGAAGATGCATTAAATCATCCAAACTGGTCGATGGGAGCTAAAATTACAATTGATTCGGCAACGATGATGAATAAGGGACTAGAAGTGATTGAAGCACATTGGCTTTTTGATCTTCCCTATGAGAAAATTGATGTATTGTTACATAAAGAAAGCATCATTCATTCTATGGTAGAGTATTCTGATACAAGCGTTATTGCTCAGCTTGGAACGCCTGATATGCGCGTGCCAATTCAATACGCGTTAACGTATCCAAAACGCATGTCTTTACCTAACACCAAGCGTTTAAGTTTGGCGGATATTGGTCAGCTTCACTTTGCTAAAATGGATGAAGAGCGTTTTCGCTGTTTAGCTTTTGCATTTGAGGCTGGCAAAGCGGGTGGAACACTTCCGACTGTTTTAAATGCAGCTAATGAAGAAGCTGTTCAAGCCTTTTTAGATGGTCACATTACATTTTTGCAAATTGAAGATGTGATTGAAAAAGCAATGAATGAACATACTGTAATACAGAAACCTTGTTTATCTACTATTAAAGAAGTAGATTTAGAAGCAAGAGAGTTTGTTAGATCCGCCATCTCTCGATAATGTGCGTGCGAGAGAAGCCACCCACTTATTTCTGGTGGGTGGAGGTTTGACTCTATTACATGAAGGGGGTAATACCCATTGAACACAGTCATTGCGTTTGTCGTCATTTTTGGAGCTCTTGTATTCTTTCATGAGCTTGGTCATTTAGTTTTTGCAAAGCGTGCAGGCATCTTATGCCGTGAGTTTGCCATTGGGTTTGGTCCCAAAATCTTTTCATTTAAACGAAATGAAACAGTTTATACCATTCGCTTGCTGCCTCTAGGTGGATTTGTTCGAATGGCTGGAGAAGATCCAGAAATGATCGAAGTAAAGCCTGGTCAAATGGTGGGCCTCATGTTTGATAAGGAAGGCAAAGTAAATAAAGTCATTATTAATAACAAGGAACAGCATCCAAATGCAAAAGTTATTGAGGTAGAGCAAGCAGACTTAGAGCATAATCTATTTATTTCAGGTTATGAAGAAGGTGAAGATGAACGTCTGCAAAAATTCGAGGTAGCAGAAGAATCTTACTTCGTTATGGACGGAGAAGAAATTCAAATTGCACCTTACAGCCGTCAGTTTGCTTCCAAAACTCTTGGTCAGCGTGCGCTAGCCATTTTCGCTGGTCCGCTAATGAACTTTATATTAGCCTTTGTTATTTTTATCGTTCTTGGGATTTCTCAAGGATATGTTGTTGACAAACCCGTGATGGGCAAATTAACATCAGATGGAGTAGCCGTTGATGCGGGACTTAAACAAGGAGATAAAGTTCAAGCAATTGATGGACAAAGTGTTTCAACGTGGGATGATGTCGTAAAAGTAATTCAAAAACATCCTGAACAGCAAATTACATTCACGGTTCAGCGCGGCAGCAAAACGCTAGATATTCCGATTACACCTGAAAGTCGCAAAGTTGGGGAACAGACAATTGGACTAATTGGCGTATATGCACCGGTTGAAAAGTCATTCATTGGTTCGATCACGCACGGGGCTACTGAAACATATACGTGGATGAAAGAAATCTTAACGGGTCTAGGGAAGCTTGTGACAGGACAGTTCAAACTGGATATGCTTTCTGGTCCTGTAGGTATTTACGCAGCAACCGATCAAGTAGCACAGTCAGGCATTTATTATCTAATGAAATGGGCAGCCGTTTTAAGTATTAACTTAGGGATTGTCAATTTGCTTCCACTTCCTGCTTTAGATGGAGGACGACTATTGTTCTTCGCTGTAGAAGGAATTCGCGGTAAGCCAATTGATCGTCAAAAAGAAGGTATTGTTCATTTTATCGGTTTTGCTTTATTAATGCTGCTGATGCTCGTTGTAACGTGGAACGATATTCAAAAGTTCTTTTTATAAGACATACGCTCAGCGAGGGATATTCCCTCGCTGATTATATGAAAATTGCGGCATGGTCCGCCTTAAAAAATAAGATAGAGAAGTAAGCAAAGAGGTGCGAGGTTATGAGACAAAGTTCTACATTGATTCCTACATTAAGAGAAGTGCCAGCTGATGCGGATATAAAAAGCCATCAGCTTCTATTGCGCGCAGGTTACATGCGCCAAAATGCAAGCGGTGTGTACAGCTTTTTACCGCTTGGTAAGCGCGTATTGCAAAAAGTTGAACAAATTGTTCGTGAAGAGATGGACCGTGCAGGTTCTGTCGAATTATTAATGCCTGCTTTACAACAAGCTGAATTGTGGCAAGAGTCTGGCCGCTGGTATTCATACGGACCTGAGTTAATGCGTATGAAAGATCGTCACGGCCGTGAATTTGCTTTGGGAGCAACACACGAAGAAGTTATCACAAGCTTGCTTCGTGACGAAGTGAAGTCATACAAACGTTTACCGCTAAATTTATATCAAATTCAAACGAAGTTCCGCGATGAAAAACGTCCACGCTTTGGCTTATTACGCGGTCGTGAATTTATTATGAAAGATGCATATTCGTTCCATGCTTCTCAAGAAAGTTTAGATGAAGTATATGACAAAATGTTTGCTGCCTACAGCCGCATCTTTGAGCGCTGCGGATTGAATTTCCGTGCGGTTATCGCTGATTCAGGTGCAATGGGCGGAAAAGATACGCATGAATTTATGGTTCTTTCTGAAATCGGGGAAGATACAATTGCTTATTCAGATACATCTTCTTATGCAGCAAATGTTGAAATGGCACCGGTTGTAAATACGTATGAAAAATCAGGTGAAGCTGAAAAAGAATTAATAAAAGTGGAAACACCAAATCAGCATAGCATTGAAGACGTAGCTGCTTTCTTAAATGTTGAAGCGACTTCTTGTATCAAGTCACTTTTATTTAAAGTAGATGATCGTTTTGTGCTTGTACTTGTTCGCGGGGACCACGAAGTAAACGATATTAAAGTGAAAAATTATTTTGAAGCTTCCGTTGTTGAACTGGCAACTCCAGAAGAAACAAAAGAAGTATTAAAATGCGCAGTTGGTTCAGTAGGACCGATTGGTGTAAGTGATTCAGTAGAAGTGGTAGCTGATCATGCGGTAAAAGCAATTGCTAACGGTGTATGCGGAGCAAATGAAGAAGGTTATCACTACACAAATGTGAATGAACGTAACTTTAATGCAACTTACGAAGATTTCCGCTTCATCCAAGAAGGGGATCAGTCACCGGATGGACAAGGCGTTATCAAGTTCGCTAAAGGTATTGAAGTGGGCCACGTCTTTAAACTAGGAACTCGCTACAGTGAAGCGATGGGAGCAACGTATCTAGATGAGAACGGACGCAGCCAGCCAATGATTATGGGCTGCTATGGTATCGGTGTTTCTCGTACAGTAGCTGCGATTGCAGAACAATTTAATGATGAAAACGGTCTTCTATGGCCAGAAGCTGTTACGCCTTATCAAGTGCACGTTATTCCAGTTAACGTGAAAAATGATGAACAGCGTGAACTAGGTGAGAAATTATATAATGAGTTATTAGATAATCGCTTTGAAGTGCTGTTAGATGACCGCCAAGAGCGTGCAGGAGTAAAATTTGCAGATTCAGATCTAATTGGTCTTCCTGTTCGAGTAACAGTTGGTAAACGTGCATCTGAAGGAATTGTAGAAGTAAAAGTACGCAAAACTGGGGAGTCATTAGAAGTGTCAGTTGACAATCTTGTTTCAACAGTGAAAGAACTGCTAGCGAAGTAATGAAGCAGCGGGGATTTGTATCCCTGCTGTTTTTATGTTTATAAACAGAACATATGACAGAATAGAAGTCATTTATGTTAAAATAGATTGCACTCATTTATAAAAGGAGGCAGAAAACTTGGAAGCACAAACGCTAGGAAAAAAAGAGCGTTTTAAGTTGCTGCTGCAGCAGTTAGAGCTGACGAGTGATCAAATTGTTCCTTACTTTGAAAACGCAGCGATTGAAAAGCTCGTCATTCAGAAAGAACAAAAAAAATGGCATTTCCATTTTTCTTTAGAAGGGTTATTACCTTTTGAGATTTATGAGTTATTCCATGCTCGCATGTCTTCAGCTTTTTCTCATATTGCGAGTGTTTCTTTTTCTATTCAAACCGTTAATAAACAATGTACGGAAGAGCATGTACAGTCATATTGGAAGCATTGTATTGGAGAAATGCAGGGCATATCTCCCCTTTTACAGTCGCTTTTACAAGATCAAATGCCGAGATTGAACGGTGCCAAATTGATTGTGAACGCACGACATGATGCAGAAGGAACGGCTTTACGTAAAAAGTATAGTCAGTTAATTGCTGATCAGTATGCGTCCTATGGGTTTCCGAACCTTCAGCTAATGACGGAAGTTGTACATTCAGAAGAAGCATTTCAGCAGTTTGTAGAGCAACGAAAACAAGAAGATACAGAAAAAGTATTACAAGCCATCACAGAAATGCAAAATAAAGAAAATGAAAAAAGTGATGGGCCAGACCTACCAAAAGGTCCGCTTACAATTGGATATACGATTAAAGACGAGACGGTTCGCCTGGATTCCATTGTGGATGAAGAAAAGCGAATTGCCGTTGAAGGATACGTATTTGATGCAGAAACGAGAGAATTACGAAGCGGACGTACGCTTCTTATTTTTAAAGTGACAGATTATACAAACTCTATTATGGTTAAAATGTTTTCGCGTGACAAAGAAGATATTCCTTTACTTCAAGCGATTAAAAAAGGAATGTGGGTGAAGGTTCGCGGAAGTGTACAAAACGATACATTTGTCCGTGATCTAGTTATGATTGGAAATGATGTTAACGAGATTACCGGTCCCGCTAGACAGGATACAGCGCCTGAAGATGAAAAGCGTGTGGAACTTCACTTGCATACGCCAATGAGTCAAATGGATGCTGTTTCATCTGTTGGAGCTTTAGTCGGACAAGCCAAAAAATGGGGACATCCAGCTGTAGCGATAACTGATCACGCGGTTGCACAGTCGTTTCCTGAAGCGTATGGAGCCGGGAAGAAGAACGGCATTAAAATACTGTACGGAGTGGAAGTCAATTTAGTAGACGACGGCGTGCCAATTGCCTATAACCCGCAGCATGTGGATTTGACAGAAGCAACTTACGTAGTATTTGACGTCGAAACAACCGGTTTGTCAGCTGTATACGATACGATTATTGAACTTGCTGCCGTGAAGATGAAAGAAGGCGAAATCATCGATCGGTTTGAACGGTTTGCAAATCCTCATCATCCTCTGTCTGCAACAACAATTGAACTGACGGGTATTACAGATGATATGGTCCAAAATGCGCCTGAAATCTCAGAAGTACTTCGTGATTTTCATGAGTGGATGGGCGACAGTATTTTAGTTGCTCATAATGCAAGCTTTGATATGGGATTTTTAAATATGGGACTGCAAAAAATCGGATTAGAAAAAGCAGCTAACGGCGTTATTGATACGCTTGAACTCGGAAGATTTTTGTATCCGCATATGAAAAACCATCGTTTAAATACTCTTGCTAAAAAGTTTGATATTGAACTTGTGCAGCATCACCGCGCGATTTATGATGCGGAAACAACCGGCTATTTGTTAAATAAAATGTTGAAAGATGCATTTGAACGCGAAATTACAATGCACGATCGCTTAAATGATTATATGGGAGAAGGTAATGCATATCAGCGGGCCCGTCCTTATCATGCGACGCTTTTAGCACAAAACAACGTAGGTTTAAAAAATCTATTTAAACTCGTTTCGATTTCTCATTTAAATTACTTTTATCGAGTTCCGCGAATTCCAAGATCTCAGCTCGACAAATATCGGGAAGGCATCTTGATTGGAACCGCATGTGACCGAGGCGAAGTATTCGAAGGCATGATGCAAAAAGGAATCGATGAAGTAGAAGGAGCAGCTGAATTTTATGATTACATCGAAGTACAGCCTCCTGACAACTACAAGCACTTAATTGAACTGGATTTAGTGCGAGATGAGAAAGCTTTAAAAGATATTATCAGCAATATTGTGAAGCTCGGTGAAAAGATTGGAAAGCCGGTTGTAGCAACAGGAAATGTTCACTATCTCAATCCGGAAGACAAAATTTACCGAAAAATTTTAATTGGTTCACAAGGCGGGGCTAACCCGTTAAACCGTCATCAGCTGCCGGATGTTCATTTTAGATCAACGGATGAGATGCTGAATTGTTTTTCATTTTTAGACGGGGACAAAGCGAAAGAAATTGTTGTTCATAATACGCAAAAAATAGCGGATATGATTGACGATATTAAACCAATTAAAGATGATTTATATACGCCAAAAATTGAAGGTGCAGACGAAGAAATGCGTGAAATGAGCTATGCGATGGCACGCAGCATCTACGGTGAAGAGCTGCCTGAAGTAGTAGAAGCTCGTCTAGAGAAAGAGTTGAAAAGTATTATCGGCCACGGGTTTGCCGTTATTTACTTGATCTCGCATAAACTCGTTAAAAAATCCTTGAATGATGGTTACTTAGTTGGTTCACGTGGTTCCGTAGGGTCTTCATTCGTTGCCACGATGACGGAAATTACAGAAGTAAACCCACTGCCGCCGCATTATGTTTGTCCAAAATGTAAGAAATCCGAGTTTTTTAATGACGGTTCCGTTGGTTCCGGATTCGACTTGCCGGACAAAAGCTGCGACGATTGTGGCGTACCATTTATTAAAGATGGACACGATATTCCGTTTGAAACGTTCTTAGGATTCAAAGGAGACAAAGTTCCCGATATCGATTTGAACTTCTCCGGAGAGTATCAGCCGCGAGCTCACAACTATACAAAAGTACTGTTTGGAGAAGATAATGTATACCGCGCGGGAACAATCGGTACAGTAGCCGAAAAAACAGCTTATGGCTATGTAAAAGGCTATGCCGGTGACCGTGATTTACATTTGCGAAACGCAGAAGTGGATCGTTTAGTAGCAGGATGTACGGGCGTAAAACGTACAACTGGTCAGCATCCAGGGGGGATTATCGTTGTGCCGGACTATATGGATATCTTCGATTTTTCACCGATCCAGTTTCCAGCTGATGACCGTAATTCCGAATGGAGAACAACTCATTTTGACTTCCATTCGATTCATGATAATTTATTAAAACTTGATATACTCGGACACGATGATCCGACCGTGATTCGCATGCTTCAAGATTTAAGTGGAATTGATCCAAAAACGATTCCGACGGATGATCCTGAAGTGATGAAAATTTTCAGCGGAACGGAATCACTTGGCGTAACAGAAGAGCAAATTATGTGTAAAACAGGAACGCTTGGCATACCTGAATTTGGAACGCGCTTTGTGCGTCAAATGTTAGAAGATACGAAGCCAACGACGTTTTCAGAGCTTGTTCAAATCTCGGGACTGTCGCACGGGACGGACGTATGGCTTGGTAATGCACAGGAGCTAATTCGCAATGATATTTGCAACTTAAGTGAAGTAATCGGCTGTCGTGATGACATCATGGTTTATCTGATTTATCAAGGTCTTGAACCTTCACTTGCCTTTAAAATTATGGAGTCTGTACGTAAAGGAAAAGGGCTAACACCTGAATTTGAAGAAGAAATGATCAAAAATGGTGTTCCGGACTGGTATATTGATTCTTGTAAAAAGATTAAGTATATGTTCCCTAAAGCCCATGCGGCTGCTTATGTATTGATGGCCGTGCGTATTGCTTATTTCAAAGTGCACCATGCGCTTCTTTATTACGCAGCATACTTTACGGTTCGTGCAGATGACTTTGATATTGATACGATGATCAAAGGCTCAACTGCTATTCGAGCGAAGATGGAAGAAATCAATGCCAAAGGTTTAGATGCATCTCCTAAAGAGAAAAACTTATTAACGGTGCTTGAGCTTTCTTTAGAAATGTGCGAACGAGGCTATTCATTTAAAAAAGTAGATTTATATGAATCTAGCGCAGACGAATTTTTAATTGACGGCACGTCTTTAGTTCCACCGTTTAATGCCATTCCCGGTCTTGGGACAAATGCAGCGCTGAACATTGTAAAAGCTCGTGAAACAGGAGAGTTTTTATCGAAAGAAGACTTGCAGCAGCGAGGCAAAGTATCGAAGACGATTTTAGAGTATCTAGACAACCATGGATGCCTTGAATCATTACCTGATCAGAACCAGCTTTCTCTTTTCTAACATTTGCATAAAATAAGCGGTTATGATATAGTAATTGTGGAAATGCTAAGGATACGGACGAGAAAGAGTGGGGAAACCCGCTCTTTCTTATTGATATGAACTTACTGACATAGTAAGTAGTATGGAGAACGAATCGGCTTCTAGCATGATTCGTTTTTTCTGTAGATTTTCAATCACCATGATTGATTTATTATGCGACGTTTAAAATCCTGCAATACAAATGACAACATTTCCACTCTAGTAGGTTAGACCTCTTATAGAGTGCAAAATAAAAATAGCAAATAAACCACTCTTTTTTGATATAAGAGACATAAAAAACGCGTAACCTAAACATACCATGCAATGTCTCGAAGGGAGGATTAGAATGAGTAAAAATGTAAAACAAACAGTGGAAGAAATGGTTTCCCCTATCTTAGAGGAAATGAATTTAGAGCTTGTTGAAATTGAATACGTAAAAGAAGGAAAAGATTGGTTTTTACGTGTGTTTATCGACTCTGATACCGGCGTGGATATCGAAGACTGCGGAGCAGTAAGTGAAAAATTGAGTGAGAAAATGGATGCAGTAGATCCAATCCCTCATAACTATTTTTTAGAAGTATCATCGCCTGGTGCGGAACGCCCATTAAAAAAAGATAAAGATTTTGAACGTGCAATTGGTAAGCATGTATACATAAAAACATATGAACCAATTGAAGGCGCAAAAGAATTTGAAGGCGAATTACAATCATTTGACGGAGAAACTGTCACATTATCTATTCGTATCAAAACACGCACAAAAACGGTGGTTTTACCATATGACAAAGTCGCTTTTGCTCGATTAGCGATTGTATTTTAATGTGTAGGGGCCAATATTAAAGGGGGATTATCCAACGATGAGCAGTGAGTTATTTGATGCCTTAGTCATTCTTGAAAAAGAGAAAGGCATTAGCAAAGATGTAATTATTGAAGCAATTGAAGCAGCGCTAATTTCTGCTTACAAACGCAACTTTAACCAAGCGCAAAACGTACGCGTTGATTTAAATTTAGAAAGAGGTTCAATGCGCGTGTTTGCTCGCAAAGATGTGGTTGATGAAGTATATGATCCACGCCTGGAAATTTCGGTTGAAGAAGCACAAACAATCAACCCTAACTTTCAGCTAGACGATGTGGTTGAAATCGAAGTAACGCCAAAAGACTTTGGACGCATCGCGGCTCAAACGGCAAAACAAGTTGTTACACAGCGTGTTCGTGAGGCGGAACGAGGCGTTATCTATTCAGAGTTCAGCGATCGCGAAGAAGATATTATGACAGGTATTGTTCAGCGTCAAGATTCTCGCTTCATCTATGTGAGCCTTGGCAAAATTGAAGCATTGCTTCCTCAAAGCGAGCAAATGCCAAATGAGCAGTATAAACCTCATGATCGTATTAAAGTGTATATTACGAAAGTAGAAAAAACAACAAAAGGCCCACAAATCTATGTTTCACGTACGCACCCAGGTCTTTTAAAACGTCTTTTCGAAAAAGAAGTACCGGAAATCTATGACGGTACAGTTGAATTAAAATCAGTAGCTCGCGAAGCTGGAGACCGTTCAAAAATCTCTGTTCATTCTGAGTATGCTGAAGTAGATCCTGTCGGTTCTTGTGTAGGGCCAAAAGGTCAGCGCGTACAGGCTGTTGTAAATGAACTAAAAGGTGAAAAAATTGACATCGTTCGCTGGTCAAATGACCCAGTTGAATTTGTTGCCAATGCCCTAAGTCCATCTAAGGTAGTAGATGTGATTGTAGATGAAAATGAAAAAGCAACAACTGTTATCGTTCCTGACTATCAGCTGTCACTTGCAATTGGTAAACGTGGACAAAATGCACGTCTAGCTGCTAAGCTGACAGGCTGGAAAATTGATATTAAAAGTCAATCAGAAGCTGAACAAGAAGGTATGGTTGTAAAAAACAGCGATGATATGCTAGTAAGTCAACATGCATTTGATTCAGATGAAGATATGGAATAAGAGGTGAGCCAAGGTGAACAATCGTAAAAAAGTCCCGATGCGAAAATGTGTGGCCACTGGAGAAATGAAGCCTAAAAAAGAGCTAGTACGCGTTGTACGCTCAAAAGAAGGCGACGTTTCAGTTGATGTAACGGGTAAAAAGTCCGGGCGCGGAGCTTATGTAAGCAAGGATAAAGAAGCAATTTTATTGGCAAAAAAGAAAAATGTGCTTTCGACACATTTAGGCGCGTCAATAGATGAAGCGGTTTATGAAGAGTTGCTAGCGCTTGTAGAAAAGGAGAAACAGTCACGCTAATGAATGAACAATGGATCTCCTTTTTAGGGCTTGCAAACCGTGCACGCAAATTGATTTCTGGAGAAGAACTTGTGGTTAGAGAAGTTCGGAAACAAAAAGCAAAGTTAGTACTTTTAGCAAGCGATGCGTCTGAAAACACAAAGAAAAAAGTAACGGATAAATGTTCTTACTACAACGTTTCGGTTAAAATCGTTCCCGATCGCTACACGCTAGGTCAAGCGATCGGTAAAGATGCTCGAGTTGTAGTAGCCGTGATGGACGAGGGATTTGCTAAAAAGCTAGCAACGATGCTCGGTTAATTTTATGGGGGTGAAAGTATTGAATAAAAATACAAAATCAACAGCTAACAAAGGAAACAATAAAGGTAACAAAAAGCCGCAGGGACAAAAGTCACAGGCACCAAAAGGTAGACCAGCTCCAGCAGCTGCAAAAGAGTTACCGGAAAAAGTAACGTTTGTCGGAAGCTTAACGGTTTCTGAGTTAGCAAAAGAATTAGGCAAAGAGCCTTCTGAAATTATTAAAAAACTATTTATGCTTGGTGTAATGGCAACAATTAACCAAGAGTTAGATAAAGATTCTATCGAACTAATTGCCGGAGAATACGGTGTAGAAGTTGAAGAAGAAGTAGTGGTAGATGACACTGCTTTTGACTCATTAGAAATCATTGATGACGAAAAAGATCTTCAAGTGCGTCCTCCAGTTGTTACAATCATGGGTCACGTTGACCACGGTAAAACGACGCTTCTTGACTCTATCCGTAACACAAAAGTAACGGCTGCAGAAGCAGGCGGTATCACGCAGCATATCGGTGCTTATCAAGTTGTGGTTGATGAAAAGAAAATTACATTCCTTGATACACCAGGGCATGCTGCATTTACAACGATGCGTGCTCGCGGTGCGCAAGTAACGGATATTACAATCCTTGTTGTTGCAGCAGACGATGGTGTAATGCCTCAAACAATTGAAGCGATTAACCATGCAAAAGCGGCAGAAGTGCCAATTATTGTTGCGGTTAACAAAATGGATAAAGAAGCAGCAAATCCAGATCGCGTGATGCAAGAACTAATGGAGCACGGCCTTGTAGCTGAAGAGTGGGGCGGAGAAACAATCTTCTGTAAGCTTTCAGCCATTTCGGGTGAAGGGATCGATCAATTGCTTGAAATGATTTTACTTGTAAGTGAAGTAGAAGAGTTAAAAGCAAATCCGAACCGTCGTGCAGCAGGTACAGTTGTAGAAGCACAGTTAGATAAAGGCCGTGGGTCTGTAGCAACGCTTCTTGTTCAAACTGGTACACTACGCGTAGGTGATCCAATCGTAGTCGGAAATACGTTTGGCCGCGTTCGCGCAATGGTAAATGATATCGGCCGCCGTGTGAAGGAAGTAGGACCATCTACTCCGGTTGAGATTACTGGCTTAAACGAAGTTCCGTTAGCTGGAGATCGTTTCTTAGTGTTTGAAGATGAGAAAACAGCTCGTCAAATCGGAGAAGCTCGTGCTCAAAAGCAGCTTGAACAACAGCGCGGTGAAAAATCTCGCGTAAGCTTAGATGATTTATTTGAAAAAATTAAACAAGGTGAAATGAAAGACTTAAATCTTATCGTAAAAGCAGACGTACAAGGTTCTGTAGAAGCATTGGCTGCTGCTCTTCAAAAGATTGATGTAGAGGGTGTAAATGTTCGTATTATCCATACGGGTGTAGGTGCGATTACAGAATCTGATATCATTCTTGCAACGGCTTCTAACGCAATCGTTATCGGCTTTAACGTGCGTCCAGATGCTGGAGCAAAACGTACAGCTGACGTAGAAAACGTAGATATTCGTCTTCACCGCATTATTTATAAAGTAATTGAAGAAATTGAATCTGCGATGAAAGGAATGCTTGATCCTGAGTTTGCTGAAAAAATCATCGGTCAAGTGGAAGTACGTCAAACATTCAAAGTATCAAAAGTTGGTACAATCGCAGGAAGTTACGTAACAGACGGTAAAATTACGCGTAATAGTGGAATTCGTTTAATCCGTGACGGAATTGTTATCTTTGAAGGTGAAGTAGATGTGCTAAAACGCTTTAAAGACGATGCAAAAGAAGTTGCTCAAGGATATGAGTGTGGTATTACAATTAAAAACTTCAATGATATTAAAGAAGGAGATATTATTGAAGCATATGTAATGGAGCAAATTGATCCTAAATGATTGGACTAGTGGAGTGTGAATGCTTAATTTACGATGCTGCTTCTCTTAAAGAAAAACGTGCCGTGCTTCAGCGCATCTTGATGCGCTTGAAGCAGCGGTTTAACGTATCAGTTTCAGAAACTGATTTTCAAGATGTGTGGCAACGAACAAAAATTAGCATTGTCGCAGTCTCATCTAGCCGTGTCACAACGGAACAAGAACTGCAAAAAGCGCTAAGCTTAATTGATTCTTTTCCAGAGATTGAACGTACCATTACAACTTTTGATTGGTTATAAAAGGGGTGACACAGATGAACATAAGAGCAACTAGAGTCGGAGAACAAATGAAAAAAGAGATGGGCGAGATTTTAAATCGTAAAATCAAGGATCCGCGCATCGGTTTTGTGACTGTAACAGATGTTCAAGTATCAGGCGATTTACAGCAAGCGAAAGTTTATATCTCTGTTTTAGGAGATGCTGAACAGCGTGAGAATACGTTAAAAGGCCTTGCGAAAGCAAAAGGATTTATCCGCTCAGAAATCGGTCAGCGCATTCGCTTACGTAAAACACCTGAAATTACGTTTGAGTTTGATGAATCAATTGATTATGGTAATCGAATTGAATCATTGCTTCATGAAATTAAAAAAGAAAGCGATGACCATCAAGAGAACGAATAAGATCAGTGAATGTAGAAACAAAAAAGGGTGTCTCAAAAGTGGTTTTTGCTTCTGAGACACCCTTTTTTAAATGAAAAGGAGATGAAGAATGAGTGGACGGTGTTTTAGTTTTACATAAACCAGCTGGCCTGACTTCGCACGACTGTGTGTTTAAAGTCCGAAAGCTGCTTCGCACTAAAAAAGTAGGGCATACAGGCACATTAGACCCAGACGTTACAGGGGTATTACCTATTTGTATCGGTAGAGCTACCAAAATTGTAGAGTATCTAACAGGAGCTACTAAAACCTATGAAGGAGAAGTGACACTCGGATTTTCTACAACAACAGAAGATTCTTCGGGAGAGGTTGTAGAAGAAAAGAAAGTAGCAGATTCTTTTTCGCGTGCTCAAATCGAAGAAGTGCTGTCTTCGATGACGGGAGAACTTCAGCAAGTGCCTCCAATGTACTCCGCGGTAAAAGTCAAAGGTAAAAAGCTATATGAATATGCAAGGCAAGGAATCGAAGTAGAGCGCCCTGTTAGAACCATTCATATTTATAGCTTTGAACTGCTGGATAATCGCGCTACATTTGAGGGAGAACAAATTTCCTTCAAATTCCGCGTAACGTGCAGCAAAGGTACATATGTGCGAACGCTTGCTGTGATGATTGGAGAAGCTCTGGGCTATCCGTCTCATATGTCTTATTTGCAGCGAACGGGTTCCGGGCAGTTTTCACTGGAAGATTGTATGACATTTGAAGATATTGAACGAGCGGTCGAAGAAGAAACGATCAATGAGAAACTGCATTCCATCGAAGAAGCTCTTAATCATTTGCCGAAACTTCAAATTAGTGATACATTAGCAGAGAAAGTGAAAAACGGCGCGGTATTGCCGTGTACGGAAGATGAAGAGTTAAAAAAAGAACCATTCTTTTTAATGATAAATTCTGCAGGCAAGTGCTTAGCGATTTATGCTCAGCACCCAACAAAAAAACATTTAATGAAGCCGGTTAAAGTGTTGGCAATCGACTAGACCGGTTAGGGAAAAGGTGAACTGTGTTTTGGAAACGATTGAAATTCGACATCCACACCACTTTCAACGAGAAGCTGTTCAACAATCAGTGTTAGCGCTTGGTTATTTTGATGGTGTGCATTTAGGGCATCAGCAAGTGATAAATTCAGCAAAACAGTTAGCCGATGAAAAAGGCATAGCTAGTGCTGTGATGACGTTTACTCCTCACCCTTCTGTGGTGCTCGGGCGCAACGTGCAGCACATTGATATGATCACACCACTTCAAGAAAAAAAGAAACTCATTGAGGAAATGGGAATTGACTTTTTATATATCGTTCATTTTGATAAACAGTTTGCAGCACTATTGCCTCAAGAGTTTGTTGATCAGTATATTATTGGCCTGAATGTGCAGCATGTGGTAGCTGGATTTGACTATACGTATGGAAAGTTAGGTAAAGGAACAATGGAAATACTACCATTTCATTCTCGATCAAAATTCACGCAAACAACAATTGATAAGTTAACAAATGGCGAAGAAAAAATTAGTTCAACGCTTATTCGCGAAAGTTTAGCAAATGGAGACATGCATCGAGTAAAAGAGCTGCTCGGCCGCTATTATGAAGTGTCAGGTACAGTAACTCATGGAGAAAAGCGAGGCAGGCAAATAGGTTTTCCAACCGCTAACATCGCTTTAGATGATGAGTATTTACTTCCGCGCATCGGTGTATATGCTGTTGAGCTTCAGCTCCACGGCAAGTGGTATGCAGGAGTATGCAACGTGGGCTACAAGCCGACTTTTCACGATAATTTAGAAAAGCCAACAATCGAAGTCCACTTATTATCATTTGACGAGCAAATCTACGATCAGCACGTAACGGTGAAATGGCACCGAATGATTCGTTCAGAAAAAAAGTTCAGCGGCATCGAAGAGCTTGTCGGTCAGATCTCAAAGGACAAGGAAGAAGCCGTTGCTTATTTTGAAGGAATTCAAAAGCATAAGAAATAAAAAAATATATATAAATAGCTGCTACGACTTGCTTTTTGCTTCAATAAGTAGTAACATAACACTTGTATGTAAAACAACCATTGCTTGGCATTACGATTCACCAACGTTTTGCTCGGTAACTGGGGTTTAATAATAAGGAGGTGAATAGGATGGCTATCACACAAGAGCGTAAAAATGAAATTATTAGTGAGTACAAAACTCATGCGAACGACACTGGTTCTCCAGAAGTTCAAATCGCTGTCCTAACAGAGCAAATTAACAATCTAAACGGTCACTTACGTACTCATAAAAAGGATCATCATTCACGTCGTGGTCTTTTAAAAATGGTAGGTCGACGTCGTAACTTACTTAACTACCTACGTAACAAAGACGTTACTCGTTATCGTGAGTTAATCAACAAACTTGGTTTACGTCGATAATAAGAAGAAAGCGGGAGCATTCCCGCTTTTTTAGTATGTACATTTAAGAAACATTAAAGATGCTACATAATGTGAAAAAAGCTATTGTTTTTGGATATTTCGTTTATAATAAAACTATCACATTTGATTACATACATATTTTATATGTAGAGAGGGGTACTCGTCGATATGGAACAAGAAAAACGAGTGTTCTCCGTAGATCTAGCTGGACGAAAGCTAGAAGTTGAAGTTGGCCAGTTGGCAAAACAAGCAAATGGCGCAGCATTAATCCGCTATGGAGACACAGTTGTATTAAGTACAGCAACGGCTTCAAAAGAGCCTAAAAATGTAGATTTCTTCCCGTTAACAGTAAACTATGAAGAGCGTTTATATGCAGTCGGTAAAATCCCAGGTGGATTCATTAAGCGTGAAGGCAGACCAAGTGAAAAAGCAATCTTGGCTAGCCGTTTAATCGACCGTCCGATTCGTCCTTTATTCGCAGATGGTTTCCGAAACGAAGTTCAAGTTGTCAGCGTTGTAATGAGCGTAGATCAAAACTGTTCTTCAGAAATCGCAGCAATGTTTGGTTCTTCATTAGCATTATCAGTATCTGATATTCCATTTGAAGGTCCTATTGCAGGCGTAATCGTAGGCCGTGTAGACAATGAATTTGTTGCAAACCCAACGGTAGATGAGCTTGAAAAAAGCGATATTCATCTGACGGTTGCTGGTACAAAAGACGCGATCAACATGGTTGAAGCAGGCGCTGATGAAGTACCGGAAGAAGTAATGTTAGAAGCAATTATGTTTGGACACGAGCAAATTAAAAAATTAATTGCGTTCCAAGAAGAAATTGTAGCAGCAGTAGGCAAAGAAAAAGTAGAAGTTGCGCTTTATACTGTTGATGCTGACCTTGAGCGTCAAGTTCGCGAAATTGCAGAAGGTGACATGAACCGTGCTGTTCAAGTTCAAGAAAAGCATGCGCGCGAAAATGCGATTAAAGAAGTGAAAAGCGCAGTAGCTGCAAAATTTGAAGAGCAAGATGTAGAAGAAGAAGTACTAAATCAAGTGAATGAAATTTTGTCGAAGCTTGTTAAAAGTGAAGTGCGTCGCTTGATCACGGAAGAAAAAGTGCGTCCTGATGGCCGTAGTATTGACGAAATTCGTCCACTTTCTTCTGAAACAAACTTGCTTCCGCGTACACACGGATCTGGATTATTTACGCGTGGACAAACTCAAGCGCTTAGCATCTGTACATTAGGTGCACTTGGCGATGTGCAAATTTTAGATGGTTTAAGTGTAGAAGAATCTAAACGCTTCATGCATCACTATAACTTCCCTTCATTTAGTGTTGGTGAAACTAGACCGATGCGCGGACCGGGTCGTCGTGAAATTGGACATGGTGCGCTAGGCGAACGTGCACTTGAGCCGGTTATTCCAAATGAAAAAGATTTCCCATATACAATTCGTCTTGTATCTGAAGTATTAGAATCAAACGGTTCTACTTCACAAGCAAGTATTTGTGCAAGTACGCTTGCAATGATGGATGCTGGGGTTCCAATTAAAGCACCTGTAGCAGGGATTGCCATGGGTCTGATCAAATCAGGTGAACACTACTCGATTCTAACGGACATTCAAGGAATGGAAGATCACCTAGGAGACATGGACTTTAAAGTAGCAGGTACGGAAAATGGCGTAACTGCGCTTCAAATGGATATTAAAATTGACGGGTTATCTCGTGAAATTTTAGACGAAGCCCTTCAACAAGCGAAAAAAGGCCGTATGCAGATCTTAAATCATATGATGTCAACGATTGCTACGCCCCGTCAAGAGCTTTCTCAATATGCGCCTAAGATCCTTACAATGGCTATTAACCCTGATAAAATTCGTGATGTTATTGGACCAAGCGGCAAGCAAATAAATAAAATCATCGAAGAAACAGGCGTTAAAATTGATATCGAACAAGATGGTACAATCTTCATTTCTTCTATTGATCAGCCGATGAATGAAAAAGCGAAGAAAATCATTGAAGATCTTGTACGCGAAGTCGAAGTGGGCCAAATGTACTTAGGAAAAGTAAAACGAATTGAAAAATTCGGTGCATTTGTAGAAATCTTCAGCGGAAAAGATGGGCTTGTTCACATTTCTGAGCTTGCAGAAGAGCGTATTGGAAAAGTAGAAGACGTTGTAGCGATTGGTGACGAGCTTTTAGTTAAAGTCATGGAAATTGATAAACAAGGTCGCGTTAACTTATCTCGTAAAGCAATTTTAAAAGAACAAAAAGAAAAAGAAGAAAAAGCAAAAGAAACAAAATAATCTTCTTTTACTACTATATAGATATTGTGAAATCGTCCATACATGAAGAAAATCCATGTGTAGGGCGATTTTATCGTTTGTAGATGTTTGTTCTACCTTGTCCTCTTTATACATATTTTAAATGGTAAAGGGGGAAGGATAAGTGAAGAGAACCATTGTGCAATTTACAGCATTTCTATTTTTACTGGCAATTACATATAAATCTATTTATAATCCTTTTGCTGAAGCATATATAGAAGCACTTAAATCCGATGTACAACTTGTATCAGCTCAGCATGATGCGTTATATCAAAAGATTGAAGAAAAAGCAAAAGATTATGAAAAGCCGGCAGCGAATGCACGAATCGATCCCGTTTGGAAACGGGTTCCTGGCTATAACGGCATAAAAGTTGATCTTGCTGCTTCTTATAAAAATATGAAACCTGCGGGTAAATTTGATGAAAAAAAACTAGTGTACAAACAGGTTAGACCAAAGGTTCACTTGAGTGATTTACCACAGGAACCTATCTACCGTGGACACGATGAAAAGCCTATGGTATCGTTTACAGTGAACGTAGCATGGGGGAACGAGTATTTGCCTAAAATGTTAGAAGTGCTAAAAAAGCACCATGCTAAAGCAACTTTCTTTTTAGAAGGAAAATGGGTTAAAAATAATCCAGATATGGCAAAAATGATTGTAGACGCAGGGCATGAAGTCGGAAACCACTCTTATTCTCATCCTGATATGGCCACTTTATCGGCTAGTCAAATCAATCAGCAGCTAAAAAAAACGAATGATATTATTACGTCTACTACGGGACAAAAAGTAAAATGGTTTGCTCCGCCGAGCGGCAGTTTTCGCCCCGAAGTAGTAACGCTTGCTTCTCAGTTAAAAATGAGTACCATCATGTGGACAGTTGATACAATCGATTGGCAAAAGCCAAGTTCAGAAGTGTTAATTAATCGAGTAATGAAAAAGATTCACCCAGGGGCTATTGTACTGATGCACCCGACTGAATCAACGGCCGAATCGCTTGACCAATTGTTAACCGATATTGAACACAAAGGCCTGAAAGTTAGCGATGTGTCAACAATGCTAGATGAAGAACGAATGATGAAAATACCTTCTTCTACTAAGAAGTAAGTGAGATAAGCAAAAGGGAGGCACTAGCTTGATAAAACGATATACGTGCAAAAATGGTGTAAGAATTGTATTGGAAAATATCCCAACTGTTCGATCTGTGGCCATTGGGGTTTGGATCGGAACGGGTTCTCGAAGTGAACACCCTGAAATTAATGGTGTATCACATTTTCTTGAACATATGTTTTTTAAAGGAACAAAAACAAGATCTGCTCGTGAAATTGCAGAAAGCTTCGACCGCATTGGCGGACAAGTAAATGCATTCACTTCTAAAGAATACACGTGCTACTATGCAAAAGTATTAGACGAACACGCAGATCAAGCACTAGATGTGCTGGCGGATATGTTCTTTAATTCTTCATTTGATGAAGAGGAATTAGCTCGTGAAAAAAATGTTGTATATGAAGAAATTAAAATGTATGAAGATACACCTGATGATATTGTACACGATTTATTAGGCAAAGCCGTATATGGCAATCATCCATTAGGCTATCCAATTTTAGGAACGGAAGATACGTTAAAAACATTTAACGGTGATTCGCTTCGTCAGTATATGGAGCAAATGTATATTCCCGAAAACATCGTTATTTCAGTAGCTGGAAACATTGATGAAAGTTTTATTCAGCAGGTGGAAAACTATTTTGGTACATATACGTCAAGTCATTCCGCGCATCAATATGTTCAGCCAGAGTTCCATACAAATCATATTGCGCGCAAAAAGGAAACAGAACAAGCTCATCTTTGCCTTGGCTTTAAAGGTTTGCCAATCGGCGGAGAAGATGTATATAGCTTAATTGTATTAAATAACGTGCTTGGCGGAAGTATGAGCAGTCGTTTGTTCCAAGAAGTCCGCGAACAGCGCGGCTTGGCTTATTCTGTTTTCTCTTATCATTCTTCTTATCGAGACAGCGGTCTTGTAACGATTTATGGGGGGACGGGAAGCCATCAGCTCGACGTATTATATGATACGGTTCAAGAAACGCTTTATGATCTGAAAGACAAAGGTATTACAGATAAAGAACTTGCTAACAGCAAAGAGCAGCTGAAAGGAAACTTAATGCTGAGTCTTGAAAGTACAAATAGCCGTATGAGCAGAAACGGAAAAAATGAGTTAATGCTAGGCTATCATCGTTCATTAGATGAGATTCTAGACCTTGTTAATGCCGTGACTAAAGATAGTGTAAATGGTCTTGCGCGAGATATTTTCAAAGATGAATTTGCTCTTTCATTAATAAGCCCGAGTGGAGATTTGCCTAAAGGTTTTAAAGGAAAGTAAACAGTAAAAGTAAGGTTGGCTAAAATAATTGAGCCAGCCTTATTTTTTTGTCATTTTTTGTATGGTTGTTCAATAAATTAGAGAAAAGGAGGGATACTATGAGATTAAGCGAACTGAGTGGAAAAGAAATTGTGGATGTTAAGCGAGCAGAGCGTTTGGGTATTTTAGGGCAAACGGATCTTGAAATTAATGAACATACGGGACAAATTAATGCGCTGATTATTCCATCTGTGAAGTGGTTTGGGTTTCGAAAGCAAGGAGATGAAGTGCGAGTGCCGTGGGGGAATATCGAAAAAATTGGTACAGATATGGTGATTGTAAATGTCCAGCAGCTAGAAGACATAAACAATCAGTCAACAAAATAAGAAACGAGATGCTTCCTGCATCTCGTTTCTTTTATTTTCAGGGATAAAGATTCACCGATTCCTGTGTGTTTACATAGTATGTTGAAGAAAAGCAATAGGCATTCTAGGGCGTAATGATAGCACTTTACATCTCGATGGTTTAAGCGAAAGATACATCTATTTAATGTTAAAGAAGGTGAAAATGAAACATGTTAACGGATTTGCACATAGCTGTAATTGGCGGTGATGCTAGGCAGCTTGAAGTCATTCGAAAATTAATTCAATTAGATGCAAAAACCTCTCTTATTGGTTTTGATCAGCTAGATCATGGTTTTACAGGTGCGACGAAATATCAGATAGAGGAGCTGGATTTTTCAGATGTTGACGCCATCATCCTTCCAGTGCCTGGAACAAATCACGAAGGGCAAGTAGATACTATTTTTTCAAATGAAAAAGTAGTGCTGACTGAAGAAATACTTAAAAAAACGCCTGAGCACTGCATTATTTATTCTGGTATTAGCAATGGGTATTTAAACGAATTAGTCAAAACGACAAACCGTAAACTCGTTCAGCTATTTGAGCGTGATGATGTAGCAATTTATAACTCTATTCCTACAGTTGAAGGTACCATCATGCTTGTTATTCAACATACGGATTTTACCATTCACGGTTCAAATATTTCTGTTCTAGGTTTAGGAAGAGTAGGAATGAGCGTGGCGAGGTCCTTTGCTGCACTTGGTGCCAATGTAAAAGTAGGAGCTAGAAAATCTGAACATTTAGCACGTATTGCTGAAATGGGTTTGCAACCTTTCTATCTTTCTGCACTCGATAAAGAAATTGCTGATAGTGATATATGTATTAACACCATTCCATACCCCATCTTAACGGCTAAGACATTATCTAATGTCCCGACCCATGCACTTATTATTGATTTAGCTTCAAAGCCTGGAGGAACCGATTTCCGCTATGCAGAAAAACGAGGAATTAAAGCTATTTTAGCACCAGGTCTTCCAGGAATTGTGGCTCCAAAAACAGCAGGTCAGATTGTCGCTAATGTATTAGTGAATTTATTAAAAGACGCTGCGGATGCGAGAGAGGAGAAAAAATAATGTCATTAAAAGGTAAAAGAATAGGATTCGGCTTGACCGGATCTCACTGTACGTATGATGCGGTTATGCCGGAAATTGAAAAGCTTGTTAATTTGGGAGCAGAAGTGTTACCGGTCGTTTCTTACACCGTACAATCCACAAATACTCGTTTTGGAGATGGAGAAGACTGGGTGAAAAAAATTGAGGAATTAACGGGCCACGCCGTCATCAATACAATTGTAAAAGCAGAGCCTTTAGGACCGAAAATTCCGCTTGATTGTATGGTGGTTGCTCCAATCACTGGGAATACGATGAGTAAGTTTGCAAATGCAATGACTGAATCTCCGGTACTCATGGCAGCTAAAGCAACGCTTCGTAATAATAAGCCGGTGGTACTGGGAATTTCGACTAATGACGCACTAGGGCTAAATGGTGTAAACTTAATGAGGCTAATGGCTACTAAAAATATTTATTTTATTCCATTTGGTCAAGATGACCCGGTGCTTAAGCCAAATTCAATGGTAGCGCGTATGACGATGTTATCAGACACGGTGTACGCAGCGCTTGAAGATAAACAGATTCAGCCTGTTATTGTCGAAAGGTTCCGCGACGGTCAAGAGTCATAGGACATATATGCCTCTTGCTGTTGCATGAATCTATTCAATACTGCGGCTGTAAGAGAACTCTCAATCTCAAAGAAGAGAAGATTTTAAAAATCTTCTCTTCTTTGACGCAATGAAGCATAATAATATGTTAAAATAGTCAGTATATGCAGATAAATGTTGAGTAGTTGAAAATTGTTGGAGGCGGTATTAAAATGACAAGAGAATTACATGTAGCAGTAGTAGGAGCAACAGGTGCAGTAGGACAACAAATGATTAAAACCCTACAGGAGCGTAATTTTCCAGTTGGTAAATTAACGTTATTATCTTCAGCTCGTTCAGCTGGTAAAAAAGTGTTGTTTAACGGAGAAGAAGTTGTTGTGCAAGAAGCAACTCCTGATAGCTTTGAAGGCGTAGATATTGCTTTATTCAGTGCAGGCGGGAGTATTTCAAAAGCACTTGCACCAGAGGCAGTAAAACGCGGAGCAATCGTTGTAGACAACACAAGCGCTTATCGAATGGATGAAAATGTCCCGTTAGTTGTGCCGGAAGTGAATGAAGACGCATTACACGCACATAACGGAATCATTGCTAATCCAAACTGCTCTACAATTCAAATGGTTGCAGCATTACAGCCGTTGCGCGAAACATACGGCTTATCTAAAGTACTAGTATCAACGTATCAAGCCGTTTCTGGAGCAGGCGCTGCTGCAATTAATGAATTAAAAGAACAAGCTAAAGCTATTTTAGAAGAAAAAGAGTTTACACCGGAAATTTTACCGGTTGGTGGAGATAAAAAACATTATCAAATTGCTTTTAATGCCATTCCGCAAATTGATAAATTTCAAGATAACGGTTTTACATTTGAAGAAATGAAAATGATTAATGAAACGAAGAAAATTATGAGCATGCCTGAATTGCCAGTAGCTGCTACTTGTGTTCGTCTACCGGTTGTAACAGGTCATTCAGAGTCAGTGTACATTGAAATTGAAAAAGACGGTGTAACGGTAGCTGATGTGAAAAATTTATTGGCTGATGCACCTGGTATCGTATTGCAAGATGATCCAGAAAATCAAGTATATCCAATGCCAGCAGATTGTGTAGGTAAACGAGATGTGTTTGTCGGCCGTATTCGTAAAGATTTAGATCGCGATAACGGTTTCCATATGTGGATCGTTTCTGATAACTTGTTAAAAGGTGCAGCTTGGAATTCTGTACAAATTGCAGAATCACTTATTAAGCTTAGCTTAGTAAAATAAGCGCAACCAGAGTGTCTCGGAACATGATGAGGTGTAAGTATGAAAATAATCGTCCAAAAATTTGGAGGAACTTCCGTTCGTAACGAAGAAGGAAGAGCGAGAGCAATCTATCATTTAAATAATGCATTAAGTGAGGGTTACAAAGTAGTCGTTGTTGTATCGGCAATGGGACGAAAAGGTGAGCCGTATGCAACGGATACATTGCTTTCACTTGTTGATGGAAATAAAGCGTCTCTTAATAAACGTGAGCTTGATATGCTTATGGCATGCGGAGAATTAATTTCATCGGTTGTGTTTACGAATTTATTAAACGAAAATGGTATTAAAGCTACAGCGTTAAACGGTGCACAGGCCGGGTTTGTGACGAATGATGATTTTACCAATGCCAAGATACTAGAAATGAAATGCGATCGTTTGTTAAAAGAATTAGAAGAATATGATGTCGTTGTTGTAACAGGCTTTCAAGGTGCAACTACTGAAGGTGATACAACAACGCTTGGACGCGGAGGCAGCGATACATCTGCTTCAGCTTTAGGTGCAGCCCTTATGGCTGATTACATTGACATTTTCACAGATGTAGAAGGTGTGATGACAGCGGACCCGCGTATTGTAGAAGATGCAAGACCGCTATCCGTTGTCACATATAACGAAATATGCAACATGGCTTATCAAGGTGCAAAAGTAGTTCACCCACGTGCCGTAGAAATTGCCATGCAAGCAAAAGTGCCGATGCGCGTCCGTTCCACGTATGCTGATTCAACAGGTACGCTCGTTACATCTCAAGGTGAAGCACAGCAGCGTGGAAGCGATGTGCAAGAACGCCTTGTAACAGGTATCGCGCACGTATCCAACGTCACTCAAATTAAAGTTTTTAGTAAAGAAGGCCATTATGATACGCAAGCAGAAGTATTCAAAGCAATGGCACAAGAAAAAATCAGCGTAGATTTTATCAATATTTCACCGAAGGGTGTTGTATATACGGTAACAGATGAAGCAACTGACAAAGCGATTGATGTGCTTCATGCGCTAGGGTATGAGCCGGCTGTTATTCGCAACTGTGCCAAAGTGTCAACGGTTGGAGCAGGCATTGCAGGGGTGCCTGGTGTTACATCTAAAATTGTTACAGCCCTTTCTGGCGAAGGTATTCAGATTTTACAATCTGCTGATAGCCATACGACGATTTGGGTGCTTGTAAAAGAAGAGGATTTAAAGAAAGCCGTTAATGCTCTTCATGGTGCCTTTGACTTGTCAAAAGCACCGCAAAAGAGATAAACTACATGTTCCGTTAGCTATAAGCTAACGGTTCATTACATGAATAGGGATAATGCAATTTCAAGGAGTGAAAACATGATTGATTTTGGGAAAGTCGCAACAGCGATGGTAACGCCTTTTGATCATAAAGGAAATATTGATTTTGAAAAAACAACGCAGCTTATTAACTATTTAATCAGCAACGGTTCGGATGCGTTGGTTATTGCAGGAACAACGGGTGAATCTCCTACGCTTTCAACAGAAGAAAAGCTGGCGCTGTTCCGCCACTCAGTAAAGGTAGTAGATGGCCGTGTACCTGTTGTTGCTGGTACAGGAAGCAACAATACGTATGCATCAATTGAATTAACAAAAAAGGCAGAAGAAATCGGCGTAGATGCGATTATGATTGTAGCACCTTATTACAACAAGCCGAATCAGGAAGGCTTATATCAGCACTTTAAAACAATTGCTGAAAGTACAGAGCTTCCTGTCATGTTATACAATATTCCAGGGCGATCTGTGATCAATATGTCTGTTGATACAATTGTACGCCTAGCTGAACTGCCAAATGTTGTAGCGTTAAAAGATGCAAGCGGAGACCTTGACGCAATGACAGCTATTATCGCACAAACAAGCGATGATTTTGCTTTATACAGCGGTGATGATGGCTTAACACTACCGGTATTAGCAATTGGAGGAACTGGCATTATTTCTGTTGCCTCTCACGTTATTGGAAATGAAATGCAAGAGATGGTTAAGCTGTATGAGTCGGGAAATCCGAAAGAAGCAGCAAAAATTCATCAGCGTATTGTACCCGTTATGAAATCTCTTTTTGCAGCTCCAAGTCCAACGCCTGTTAAAACGGCTTTACAGCTAAAAGGGTTAGACGTAGGATCTGTACGATTACCTTTAGTTCCGTTAACGGAAGAAGAACGCCAAACGTTAGTCAGCACATTAAATACGATATAAGCTCTATAAGTATGTTTTTTAAACGTCTCTTCATTGACCGTATATACGAGTCGATGAAGAGACGTTTTTTTCTTATAAGATAATAGAAGAGCAGATGACGGAAATAGACGAATGAAATTTCTTGTATTCCAATTCTTACTTCAGTTATAATGTAAGCAAATGAAATTGTACGGGTGAAAGTAAGTAGGAGGAGCTTATGGTACTAGAAAAGACAGAAAATATTAAAATTTCAGCCTTGGGTGGAGTCGGAGAGATTGGAAAAAACATGTATGTTGTGGAAATAAACGGAAACATATATGTGTTAGATGCAGGATCAAAGTTTCCGGGAGAAGAAATGTTGGGGATTGATATTGTCATTCCGGACATTACATATTTAGTAGAAAATCAGCAGAACGTAAAAGGCATATTTGTTACTCATGGACACGAAGAGCAAATTGGCGCTATTCCCTTTATACTTCAAAAATTGGATGTGCCTGTATATGGTACAGAATTAACGCTAGCACTCATCAAAGAAAAGTTAAAAGAGTATGGAATTAAAAAATATGACGCTTTACATCCTATCACTTCGTCAACGGTTTTATCGTTTGAAGGAGTGGATATTTCATTTTTCAGAACGCAGCACAGCATACAAGATTCAGTCGGCATTTGTTTACAAACAAATCAAGGTGCGATTGTATATACAGGTGATTTTAAATTTGATCAAAATTCAGTCAGCATTCAAAGCGCGGATATTGGAAAAATGGCTGCCATTGGGGAAAAAGGCGTCCTGTGTTTGCTTTCAGACAGTACAAATGCGGATAAGCCGGGCTATACAGTTTCCGAAGCGGTTATCGGACAAAATATTACCGACGCTTTTTATAAAAGCAAAGGTCGAATCATTGTGGCTGCATACAGTTCCAATCTGCACCGCATTCAGCAAATCATTCATGCCGCATATCAGCACGGCCGTAACCTGATCGTTATGGAAAAAAGTATGCTGAAAATCATTGATATTGCAGCAAAACTTGGACATTTACAGCTGCCTGAGGATTTAATTGTTCCTGTGCAAAAGCTAAAAGATCTTTCAGAACATGAAACGGTTATTTTAACAACAGGTCATCACGGAGAGCCGATTTTAGGTCTTACTCGAATGGCTAAACAGTCCCATAAATTGATTCAAATCAAACAAAATGATACGGTCCTGCTGGCTGCTACACCTGTGGCGGGGCATGAAACGACCTTTTCAAAAACAATTGACGTCATCTTTCGTTTAGGAGCAAGCGTAGTGTTTGCTCAGAAGAAAGTGCAGGCTTCCGGACACGGCAGTCAAGAAGAATTAAAATTTATGATTAACTTAACAAAGCCGAAATATGTCATGCCTGTGAATGGAGAGTATCGAAAACAAAAAGCTTATGCAAAGCTGGCCGGTCAATTAGGAATATCAGAAGATCATATTTGTTTGCTTGAAAAAGGTGAGCGAGTTGAGTTTAAAGATGCTCGCATGTACCCTAGCGGTTCTATTCAAGCGGGAAATACGCTCATTGATGGACTAGGCGTCGGTGATATTGGAAATATCGTTCTGAGAGATCGCAGGCTGCTGTCACAGGACGGAATCTTAACGGTAGTAGTTACGATTAATAAACGCCAAAAAACGGTAGTAGCGGGGCCAGAAATCATCTCCCGCGGATTCGTCTATGTAAGAGAATCAGAAAAGCTTTTAGAAGAAGCAACGAAGATTGTTCAGCAAATTTTAGAAAAGTGTATGGAAGACAAAGTGATCGAGTGGTCTTCATTAAAATTAAAAATGAGAGAAAGTTTAAATCAATTTTTATATGAAAAAACCCGTCGTAAACCGATGATTTTACCGATTATCATGGAAATCTAATGTGAAGCCTTCCCGCTGGGAAGGCTTTTTATTTGCAACTGATGCGGATGTAATAACTATGAGAAGTTCATACTACTACTATCAATAAGTGAAAGGAGCTAGAATATGTTTGAAAATAACGAAAGATTACATTCTGATGAAGCGCCTCAGCAGCCTAATAAAAATGAAGAAAGCAAGGGCGGAATATTAGATAAAATTCAACAATTAGGACAGACCAACGTGGCTCAGCTTCCTCAGGATTCTAATATTCACTGTTTAACGATTGTAGGACAAATCGAAGGGCACATGCAGCTGCCTCCTCAAAACAAAACGACAAAATATGAGCATGTCATCCCGCAAATTGTGGCGATCGAACAAAATCCAAAAATTGAAGGATTGCTTATTATCTTGAATACAGTAGGTGGAGATGTAGAAGCCGGTCTTGCAATTGCTGAAATGATTGCTTCATTATCCAAGCCCTCTGTGTCCATTGTGTTAGGGGGCGGACATTCAATCGGTGTTCCAATTGCAGTTTCAACTGATTATTCGTATATTGCCGGTACAGCGACCATGACCATTCATCCTATTCGCTTAACGGGTCTTGTTATTGGTGTACCGCAAACATTTGAATACTTAGATAAAATGCAAGAGCGCGTGATTAACTTTGTGAGAGAACACTCTCATATTTCAGAAGAAAAGTTTAAAGAACTTATGTTTTCAAAAGGGAACTTAACGCGTGATATCGGGACAAATGTAGTTGGCGGAGATGCTGTTTCATACGGGTTAATTAACGAAGTAGGCGGAGTTGCTCAAGCGATCAAAAAGTTGAATGAATTGATTGAGCAAGGACGTCAGAATGAGGAGCAGCTGCTGCAATGATTTTGTATACAATGATGCCGCAAGAACTAATCTTTCAGCAGTCTTATCAACAAGAACAATCTCAGCCAAAGCTTATTAGCCATAATGGAATCCCGGTTATTGTTGAAGAAAATGAACAAAAGCAACAGCAAATTGTGAGGATTTTAAGTACGAATCCTCAAGATTATTTGAATGAAAATTATTATCCTGGTCAAATTTTGTCGTAAGGATTTCAGTATAATTATGGTGAATATGGTATAATGAATATGATGAAGAAGGCAGCCGCTGTATTGGCTGCTTTTTTATTCAACTGATAAAAGAAACAAAATCAACATAGAGTGTTGGACGTTGATTGGAGTGGAAAAATGGCAAAGAAAAAACGAAGAGGTCAAATAAAAAAGGATGAATGGAAACGCATATTGCGCTTTGAGCTTATTGGCTTATTTTTATTAGCATTAACACTAATTGCCATGGCAGGACTTGGTGCTGTAGGACAGGCCCTTGTACTAGTGGTCCGCTTATTTATTGGCGAATGGTATATGCTGTGTTTAATCGGAATGGCTATTCTATCTGTTTATATTATTTGGAAAAGAGAAATGCCTCCTTTAGTGACGCGGCAGCTTATTGGTACATATCTCATTATTTTATCTATTTTACTGTTTAGTCATGTTACGTTATTTGAAAATTTATCAAAAAACGGAACGTTTACAGATCCGTCTGTCATTATGAACACGTGGGATTTGTATATGCTCGAAGCAACGGGCCAATCGAATCACAGTGATTTAGGCGGAGGGATGATAGGAGCTATTATGTTTGCTATGTTCTACTATCTATTTGATAGCTTAGGAACAGAACTTATCGCTGCCTTGCTTATTGTGATTGGGGTACTGCTTATTACCGGACGTTCGCTTCACGAAACGGTATTAAAACTTTTGTCACCTCTAGTGAATTTTTTAACAACGGAGTTAAAAGAAGGTTGGCAAGATATTCAGACGTGGAAACATAAAAAGAAAAAAGCTTCCAAAACAACAAAAAAGAGACGCCAAGAAAAAGCTGTTCAAGAACCTGAAGAAAGCATGGACATAGAAGTAGAAGCACCTTCGCCTCCAATTATTGAACACTTTGACTACGGAGAGGAAGAGTCTAGTCAACCTCCTGCTGCTCCTATGACTCCAGTGCCGCCGGTTGTGGAAGCGAAGCCTGTAGCTGCTGCACCGCAACAGCCAAGGCCGCAAAAGGAACAGGAAGAAGAAAAAGCTCCTATGATTACATTTACTGAAACGGAAAATAAAGAGTATGAGCTTCCTCCTATCAAGCTATTAACGATGCCAAAGAAAAGCAACCAGGCAAAAGAGCATAAAAACATTTATAAAAATGCCGAAAAACTTGAAAAAACGTTTCAAAGTTTCGGCGTAAAAGCAAAAGTGGCAAAAGTTCACCTTGGACCAGCTGTTACAAAATATGAAGTATATCCTGATGTAGGAGTAAAAGTAAGTAAGATTGTTAATTTAAGTGATGATCTAGCACTTGCATTAGCTGCCAAAGATATTCGGATTGAAGCTCCAATTCCCGGGAAATCAGCGGTAGGAATTGAAGTGCCGAATGAAGAAGTAGCGATGGTTTCACTTAGAGAAGTACTTGAAGCAACTGAAAATAACCGACCGGATAAAAAGCTATTAGTTGGTTTAGGAAGAGATATTTCAGGCGAAGCGGTGCTAGCAGAGCTTAATAAAATGCCTCATATGCTTGTAGCAGGGGCAACAGGAAGCGGAAAAAGTGTGTGTATCAACGGTATTATTATTAGTATTTTAATGAGAACAAAGCCTCATGAAGTAAAATTAATGATGATCGACCCTAAAATGGTTGAGCTCAATATGTACAATGGTATTCCGCATTTATTGGCTCCTGTTGTAACGGATCCGAAAAAAGCTTCTCAAGCCTTAAAGAAAGTTGTAAATGAAATGGAGCGACGTTATGAGCTGTTTTCACACAGCGGAACGAGAAACATTGAAGGATATAACGATTTAGTAAAACGTATGAATGACGATGGAGACGCGGATGCAAAACAGCCGACTCTTCCTTATATTGTGGTGATTGTCGATGAGTTGGCTGACTTGATGATGGTTGCTTCATCTGATGTCGAAGATTCGATCACACGTCTTGCTCAAATGGCTCGTGCTGCCGGCATTCATTTGATTATTGCTACACAGCGACCATCAGTAGATGTTATTACGGGAGTTATTAAAGCTAACATTCCTTCCCGAATCGCTTTTAGTGTATCTTCACAAACTGACTCTCGTACGATCTTAGATATGGGAGGAGCTGAAAAGCTTCTAGGAAGAGGAGATATGCTGTTCATGCCTGTTGGAGCTTCAAAACCTGTACGTGTGCAAGGTGCCTTTTTATCAGATGAAGAAGTAGAAGAGATTGTTGATTTTGTAATTGCACAGCAAAAAGCGCAGTATCAAGAAGAAATGATTCCAACCGATGCTCCTGAACAAGTTGATGATTTTGCAGATGAGCTATATGACGAAGCGGTACAGCTTGTAGCAGAAATGCAAACAGCTTCTGTTTCTATGCTGCAGCGACGCTTTCGAATTGGCTATAACCGGGCTGCACGCTTAATCGATGCAATGGAAGAGCGTGGAGTGGTGGGACCTTATGAAGGAAGTAAGCCGCGTTCCGTCCTGATTTCTCAGCAAAATGAGGATGTTGGATCTTAATAATGTTACTAGAAAAGATGACTTGCGTATGTGCAAGTCATCTTTTTTATGAAACGAAAGAGAGGAATAATAGTATCATACAAAAATATGTCATGCTAAATAAATGAAATAAAAACGAATATTAAAAAATTTAATGACTAAAATGTTTGGTTTTTATCTAATATTAGAAGAAAAGCAGGTTGTTAGGTATGCTGACATTAAAAAATAACAAAAATTCATTTTTTTAAAAAAATATTAAAAATTTTAATAAAAAATTAATATAACCTATTTATTTATCTGTCGAAAAATGATATATTATTTTCGATTAAGTAGTCGAACATCAGAGGTCTGATGACTTTTTAATATGGAGGAAGAGTGATGTCTATACGTGCGGATAATCGGCACTTGTATTTACAAGTGATTGATAAAATTAAACAAAATATAGAAAAAGGAATTTTTAAAGAAAAGGAAAGACTCCCTTCAGAGTTTGATTTATCAAAGCAGCTAGGGGTTAGCCGCGCAACGCTACGTGAGGCACTTCGCATATTAGAAGAAGAGAATATTATTGTTCGCAGACACGGCGTGGGAACATTTGTCAACACGAAGCCTACTTTTTTGTCAGGGATTGAACAATTAAATAGTATAACACATATGATCGAACAAGCCGGTATGAAGGCTGGAACAATCTTCTTATCTTCTCAAATACAAGAGTTGTCTGAAAATGATTTAGCACGTTTTGCATGCGGGGAAGACGAACAGATTTTATTTGTTGAACGGGTGAGAACGGCAAACGGAGAGCCGGTTGTATATTGCATGGACAAGGTTCCTCAAAGAATATTGCCTGAAAATTTCGAATATAAACAAGAGTCTTTGCTAGAAATTCTTGAAAAACAAGCAGGAAAGCACATTGCATACGCCGTGGCAAACATTGAGCCTCTTGGCTATCATGAAAAAGTTTCTCCTATTTTACAATGCGAGCCAGAAACCGCTTTGCTTGTACTGAAACAAATGCATTATGACCAGCATGATGAACCCATTTTATATTCCATCAATTATTTTAAAGCAGATCAATTCAGTTTCCAAGTACTGCGTAAACGCGTCTAGTTTTTTTGTAGTTAAATGTCAGAAAATTTCCAACTGTTTAACATTGTCCTTTTAAGGAGGTGTCAAATGTAGGTCACAAGGACGAAATAGAAAATTGGCTTTATACTTTTAAAACTATTCAGGGGGTTAAAACATGTTAAAACGTAAAACGGGACTTGCATTATCACTAGTATTAGCGGCAGGAACACTTTTAAGTGCGTGTGGCTCAGACGACGCAGGTAAGAGCGGCGGAGATAAAAAAGCGGCGGATTTTAAAGTGGGAATGGTAACAGATACGGGCGGGGTAGATGATAAATCGTTTAACCAATCTGCTTGGGAAGGTCTGACAAAGTTTGGGAAAGATAACGGACTTGATGAAGGGACTGGATATAAGTATTTGCAGTCTACAAAAGCGTCTGAATACGAGAGCAATCTTTCTAAATTTGCTGAGAGTGGCTACAACTTGACGTATGGAATTGGCTTTTTGTTAAAAGAAGATATTAAAAAAGCAGCAAAGCAGTATCCAGCCGCTAACTTTGCATTAGTAGACGATACGCTAAAGTCAGAGAACTTAGATAACGTGGCAAGCATTCTATTTAAAGAAGAGCAAGGCTCTTTCTTAGTAGGTGTAGTGGCAGCTAAACAAACGAAAACAAACAAAATCGGCTTTATCGGAGGCGTTGAATCTCCATTAATCAAGAAGTTTGAAAACGGATTTAAAGCAGGTGTTAAATCTGTAAACCCAGATGCTGAAGTTATCTCTCAATACGCAGAAAGTTTTAACTCTCCAGAAAAAGGTTCGGCTATTGCTTCTACTATTTACAGCAAAGGCGCTGATATTATTTATCAAGCGGCTGGCGGTACTGGAAACGGCGTATTTACAGAAGCTAAAAACCGTTCAAAAGGCGGGAAAGACAAAAAGGTTTGGGTAATTGGAGTTGACCGCGATCAGCATGAAGAAGGTATGCCTGAAAACGTAACGTTAACTTCGATGGTTAAACGCGTTGACTTGGCTGTAGAAGATGTTGCTAAAAAAGCAATGGACGACAAATTCCCAGGTGGTAAAGAAGTTGTGTTTGGCTTAAAAGAAGACGGAGTAGGAATTGCTCCATCACAAGATAATGTAAGCAAAGATGCGTTAAAAGCAGTTGATGAGTATAAGCAAAAAATTCTAGACGGTGACATTACAGTGCCTCAAACGGATAAAGAATTTAAAGAGTTTGAAAAAACGCTTAAAAAATAAGCTGACGTCTGTTAAGCAATGATTATATGAGTATAAAAGGCTAGTGAAAACTAGCCTTTTTCATAGCCAAAAAACCGAAGACAGAATCCTGTAACAGGCAGGAATAGGGAGTGAAAGCAGTGGAATATGTTATTGAAATGCTAGATATTCGCAAAGAGTTTCCCGGTATTGTCGCTAATGACAATATTACACTCCAAGTGAAAAAGGGAGAAATTCATGCTTTGTTAGGAGAAAATGGTGCGGGTAAGTCAACGCTGATGAACGTTTTATTTGGACTTTATCAGCCTGAAAAAGGGCAGATTCGTGTAAACGGCCAAGAAGTCAAAATCACGGACCCTAACGTAGCGAACGACTTAGGGATTGGGATGGTTCATCAGCATTTTATGCTCGTTCAAAACTTTACAGTAACAGAAAATATTATTCTTGGGAACGAACCGACGCGAACGGGGAAAATCAACATTAAAAAAGCAGCTCAAGATATTCAAGAGCTTTCAAATCAATATGGATTATCGGTAGATCCATATGCGAAGATTCAAGATATCTCAGTTGGCATGCAGCAACGAGTGGAAATTTTAAAGACGCTTTACAGAGGAGCCGATATTCTTATTTTTGATGAACCTACTGCTGCCTTAACACCTCAAGAAATTACGGAATTAATTCAAATTATGAAAAAATTAATTCAAGAAGGAAAGTCAATTATTTTAATTACGCATAAATTAAAAGAAATTATGTCAGTGTGCGACCGCTGTACAATTATTCGAAAAGGTGTCGGAGTTGGCACGGTAAATGTGCAAGAAACGAACCCTGATGAACTTGCTGCTTTAATGGTAGGAAGAGAAGTTCATTTTAAAACTGAAAAGAAAACAGCGACTCCAAAAGAAGCTGTGTTAACAATAAAGGAATTAGTAGTAGAAGACAGCCGAGGAGTAGAGGCTGTAAGTTCACTTAATCTAAGCGTTCGAGCAGGCGAAATTGTAGGCATCGCGGGTGTAGATGGGAATGGTCAAACAGAGCTGATTGAGGCAATTACGGGTCTGAGAAAAATAAAGTCGGGTTCGATCACATTAAAACATCAAGAACTGTCTACGTTATCCACTCGTAAAATTACGGAGTCAGGAATAGGACATATTCCGCAGGATCGTCATAAGCACGGACTGGTATTAGATTATACAATTGGTGAAAATATCGGTCTTCAAACGTATTATCAAAAGCCGATGTCTAAATCAGGTATTTTGAATTATAAAGAGATGTATAAAAAGGCAAAAGAGTTAATTGCAGAATATGATGTGCGAACGCCTAGTGAATATACGCAAGCGCGATCGCTATCGGGCGGAAATCAGCAAAAAGCCATTATTGCCCGTGAAGTAGACCGCAGTCCGGAACTATTAATTGCAGCTCAGCCAACGAGGGGGCTGGATGTAGGAGCCATTGAATTTATTCATAAAAAGCTGATTGAAGAACGAGATAAAGGACGGGCAGTGCTGCTCGTTTCGCTAGAACTGGATGAAGTAATAAATTTAAGCGATCGCATTGCGGTTATTTATGAAGGGAAAATAGTTGACATTGTAGATTCAAAAGAAACGAATGAACAAGAGTTAGGCTTATTAATGGCAGGCGGTACGCGTGAGAAAGCGGGTGGAACAGCATGAATAAACTTGTGAAAAATGAACGTGTAATGATGATTTTGATCCCTGTTGTATCGGCCATATTAGGACTCATTGCCGGAGCGGTTATTATGTTACTAGGCGGCTATGATCCAATGCTTGGCTATCAATCTCTTTTTGACGGGATGTTTGGAACGCCAAAAGCCATTGGCGAAACGATTCGTGCCATGACTCCTCTTGCTCTGGCTGGTATTGCGGTTGCGTTTGCTTATAAAACCGGTCTCTTTAACATTGGAGTAGAAGGACAGCTTTTAGTTGGCTGGTTGGCTTCAGTATGGGTTGGGTATGCGTTTGATTTACCAGCAGTCATTCATATTCCTTTAGCTGTATTAGCAGCAGCTGCAGCTGGAGCAGTTTGGGCGTTTATTCCAGGATTTTTGAAAGCAAAATTTCATGTTCATGAAGTAATTGTTTCCATTATGATGAACTATATTGCTCTTTATACAACGAGCAGCTTAATCCGTACGTATTTATATGCGGGTAATGAAAAATCGTATGATATTAAAGAATCGGCATCTTTAGCATCAAGCTTTTTAGCACAGTTAACCAATAACTCTCGCCTTCATTACGGCATTCTTATTACCATCGCTGCAGCCGTCGTAATGTGGTTTATTTTGAATAAAACAGCTAAGGGCTTCGAGCTAAGAGCTGTTGGTTTTAATCAACATGCTTCACAGTATGCAGGAATGAATGTAGGCCGAAACATTGTTTTATCCATGGCGATTTCAGGCGCTTTTGCCGGGCTTGCCGGGGCAATGGAAGGGCTTGGAACATTTCAGTATATGGGCACATTCACTGCGTTTACGGGTACGGGGTTTGACGGTATCGCCGTAGCCCTTTTAGGAGCTAACAGCGCAATTGGAATTTTATTAGCTTCATTCTTTTTCGGAGGAATGCAAACGGCGGCTCCTCAAATGAACTTTATGACAGGTGTACCGTCTGAATTAATTCAAATTGTCATTGCGCTTATTATCTTTTTTGTTGCATCTAGTTATTTAATTCGCTGGGTGCTTGGCCGTGCAGGCAAGGGGGGAGCAAAATGAACTTCTTAGAGGTGTTAGCCATTATTATTCCAGCGGCGCTTTATTCAGCTGCACCGCTTATCTTTACCGCGCTCGGAGGGATATTTAGTGAACGTTCCGGGGTCGTGAACATCGGATTAGAAGGGCTGATGATGTTTGGCGCGTTCACAGGTATTGTTTCAACCCTTTTACTTCAGGATTCATTAGGTGCTTGGGCCCCGTGGGTAGCGATAGTAATTGCGGCTGTTGTTTGCGCTGTGTTTTCGCTGATTCATGCTGTTGCAAGTATTACATTAAAAGCAGATCAAACTGTAAGTGGTGTAGCGCTGAATTTTCTAGCTGCGGGTCTTTCAATCTTTTTAATCAAAAAGATTTTTGGGAAAGGACAAACAGATTTTATCCAATTCCGTATCGATAAAGTAAGTATTCCAGGTCTATCAGACATTCCAGTAATCGGCAAAATTTTGTTTTCGAATGTTCCTATTACGTCTTATATTGCAATTGCGCTAGCTTTTGCTGTATGGTACATCATTTATAAAACGCCGTTTGGTCTTCGTCTTCGTTCAGTTGGTGAACACCCAATGGCAGCAGACACGATGGGGATCAAAGTTGTGAGAATGCGGTACGTTGGCGTTATGATTTCCGGCATGTTCGCTGGAATCGGCGGAGCGGTGTATGCTACGTCTATCGCTACAAACTTTGCAGCGGGAACGATTGCTGGACAAGGGTTCCTTGCTATTGCAGCTATGATTTTTGGAAAATGGCATCCTATTGGTGCTTTAGGTGCAGCGATGTTTTTCGGATTAGCACAGTCTTTGAGTATCACGGGAGCTCAGATTCCGGTTATTCAAGATATCCCATCCGTCCTTTTAACCATTGCACCGTACGTATTAACAATCTTAGCACTCACTGGTTTTGTAGGACGTGCCGAGGCTCCTAAAGCGCTAGGCGTTCCTTATGAAAAAGGCCGCCGCTAATAAATCCTCTATACGAGGTCTAACAATGACTAAAGTTGGATAAATATAGAAGGTGGAGACAAAGAAATCATATTCTTTTCTCCGCCTTTTTTTCATTGAGAGAAAGAATATGAAAAGAAATGAGGAAGCGCGCGGCAAGTTACTTGAAAATGTTTCCTTGAATTCGATATAGTGGTTATAAGACTAAAATTAGCGTTAAAGATTCAAAATAGAAGTATTGTCTAGTTAATACATCAAAATTTAAAAGGAGGTTTATATATGAAATTATTGACTGAACAAAAACATGAACTAGAAGGATTGACTGTTCATACCATTCAAACAGCTAAGTACAAAACAAACACGTTCATTTTAAAACTAAATGCCCCTTTAGATAAGAAAACGGTGACAATGCGTGCCCTTTTACCTTATGTGCTTCAAAGCGCTACCGAGTCGCTGCCGTCTACGACAAAGCTTCGTACATATTTAGATGAGCTTTATGGTGCTACTTTACAAGTAGACTTAACAAAAAAAGGTGATAACCACGATATTACGGTTCGCATTGATATAGCGAATGAAAAATATTTGAAAGATTCAACTCCGCTTTTGCAAAAAGCGTTAGCGCTTCTTGGCGATATTTTATTAAAGCCAGCAGTTGAAGGGGACTCTTTTTTAAAGGATATTATGACAAAAGAAAAGCGTTCGCTTCGTCAGAGAATTCAAGCCGTATTTGATGATAAAATGCGCTATGCTAATTTAAGACTAGTCGAAGAAATGTGTAAGGAAGAACCTTACTCTTTACATGTAAACGGTCAAATTGACGACGTGGAAGAAATTACAGGTGAAAGTTTGTACGCCTATTATCAGCAGGTGTTAAAAGAAGATGCCATTCACCTTTATGCTATTGGAGATTTGCAAGTCGAAGAGGTTTTACAAACAGTAAAAGAAACATTTACTTTACCAAAGCGCGAGCAAAAAGACATTGAAGATTCTATTACCTCTAAAGATATCTCAAAAGTAAATGAAGTAGTGGAAAAACAAGAAGTAAAACAAGGGAAATTAAATATTGGCTACCGCACAAATGTTGTATACGGAGATAGACAGTATTTTGCTCTGCAAGTATTTAACGGTATATTCGGAGGTTTCTCACATTCTAAGCTATTTATCAATGTGCGTGAAAAAGCAAGCTTAGCCTATTATGCCGCTTCAAGGGTAGAAAGTCATAAGGGATTACTGATGGTCATGTCGGGTATTGATGCTAAAAATTACGACCAAGCCGTTACCATTATTAAAGAACAAATGCAGGAGATGAAGCAAGGGTCGTTCACAGACGGCGAAATCGCTCAAACAAAAGCCGTCATTCACAATCAGCTGCTTGAAACGGTGGATACTCCACGGGGACTAGTAGAGGTTATGTATCATAATGAATTAACAGGCAAAGACATTTCAATTGACGAATACTTAAAGCATATTGATGCGGTATCTAAGCAGGAAATTATTAAAGTGGCTGAGAAAATTGAAATGGATACAATTTATTTCTTAACAGGAACGGGCGGTGAAGAAAATGGAGAAAATTGAATTCTCGCAGCTTCAGGAACAGCTGTATCATGAAAAAATGGACAATGGGCTGCAGGTATATATTTTGCCAAAGCCGGAGTTTAACAAAACGTTTGCTACCTTTACAACGAACTATGGATCGATTGACAATCAATTCGTACCGCTAAATGAAAATGAAATGACAAAAGTTCCGGACGGAATCGCACACTTTTTAGAGCATAAATTATTTGAAAAAGAAGACGGGGATGTCTTTCAGCAGTTTAGTAAACAAGGTGCTTCGGCCAATGCATTTACTTCTTTTACGCGCACAGCTTATTTATTCAGCTGTACGTCAAATTTTGAAGAAAATCTTGAAACATTAGTGGATTTTGTACAAGAGCCGTACTTCTCAGAAAAAACGGTCGAAAAAGAAAAAGGCATTATCGGTCAAGAAATTACAATGTATGACGACAATCCGGACTGGCGCTTGTATTTTGGCACCATTCAAAATATGTACAAAAACCACCCTGTTAAAATTGATATTGCCGGCACGATTGAATCGATTTCACATATTAATAAAGATTTGCTGTATACATGCTATGAAACGTTCTACCATCCAAGCAACATGCTGTTGTTCATTGTAGGTCCTGTTGATGCGGAAAAGGTAATGAAGCAAGTTCGAGACAATCAGCAGAAAAAAGATTATAAAGAAATCTCTGACATACAGCGTCATTTTGACGAAGAGCCTGAAACGGTGGATCAAGAAAAACAAGTACTAAAAATGCCGGTGCAGTCTTCTAAATGTATGGTGGGTCTAAAAGCGAAAAATCCGCAGCGTTCAGGTGGAGAAATGCTTAAATATGAGTTAGCAATGAATATTATTTTAGATTACGCATTTGGAAAAAGTTCTTCGTACTATGAGGAGTTATATGCAGACGGGCTCATTGATGAAACATTTGCTTATGATTATACGGAGGAAAGAGGATTTGGTTTTGCTCTTATCGGAGGAGATACGGACCAACCCGAACAGCTGTATGATCGAGTTAAACAAATTTTACTTGAAATGAAAACAAAATCACTAACAGAAGAAGAGCTTGAGCGTATCCGTAAAAAGAAAATCGGCGGATTTTTACGTTCATTAAACTCACCTGAGTTTATTGCTAATCAGTTTACACGCTATGCATTTAATGATATGAATTTATTTGATATTGTTGAAACGCTGGAAAAACTGAAGGTGAACGAAATAAAAGATGTGCTAAACGAGATTATTGATGAAAAGAACTTTACGGTTTGTGAAGTAGTACCTAAATAAAGATGATTGTTGCCAAAAAAGCTGATGTTCATCAGCTTTTTTGCATGTAAAGGAGAGAAGGTTATGGAGAAATTTGCCCTTGTGACAGGTGCAAGCGGAGGAATTGGCACAGCGATTGCTAAGCAATTGGCTGAGGAAGGATATTCGCTTATTTTGCATTACCATCAACGAAGAGACAGAATAGAGGCGCTTGCACATGAGCTTGCGGAAAAGGTAAAAACCGTGTTTACGGTACAAGCGGATTTATCATGCAAAGAGGGAGTGGAGAAGTTTTTAGAGGAAATTATTGTTCCGGTAGAGGTTATTATTCATAACAGCGGACGAAGCGTTAGCGGGTTAATGACAGATACTCCGGCAAAAGAAACTGAAGAAATGATCTATCTTCACATCACGGCGCCCTTTGTTATTACCAAAGCTTTATTACCTAAAATGATTAGTGCTAAAAGCGGACAAATCATCATGATTTCTTCCATTTGGGGACTTACAGGAGCTTCATTTGAAGTCCTTTATTCCATGGTAAAAGGTGCACAAAATACGTTTGTAAAAGCTTTGGCAAAAGAGGTTGCACTAAGTGGGATTCGAGTAAATGGAGTTGCGCCCGGAGCGATTGAAACGGATATGATGGCTAGCTATTCAAAAGAAGAGGTTAAAGAGCTGGCTGAAGAGATCCCTTTAGGAAGAATAGGATATCCAAAAGAAGTGGCAGATGCCGTTTCATATTTAATATCTTCACGAGCTTCCTACATAACGGGACAAATATTATCGGTTAATGGCGGTTGGTACATATAAAGTGTGCATAAAATCAAAAACACGGTACAAACTATGATATGAATAAACCTTAAGGAGGGCTACTCATGTCAGTATTAGAAAACTGGGATAGCTGGAAAGATTTTTTAGGCGACCGTTTACATCATGCGCAAAACGAAGGAATGCAAGAGGAAGTTATTCATGATCTTGCTTATCAAATTGGTGGATATTTAGCAAACCAAGTTGATGCAAAAAATGATCAAGAGCGAATTTTAGCAGACCTTTGGAGCGTTGCTTCTAAAGAAGAGCAGCATGCGATTGCGAGCAGCATGGTGAAATTAGTTCAAAATAACGGATCAGTAAAATAAGTTATCGTTTCTAAAAAGGAGCTAATTCACCGCGTGTGAAAGCTCCTTTTTTCTTAGAATTAAATAGTACAAATAAATAAGCGCTTACATACATAACAAATGTAGAACTACTTGTCTTTAGGGTTTATAATATAATGGAAATCATTTATAGTTAAACTAGGTGAAAAAAAGGGGGCACCTCTCGAAGGCCAGCCAAGAAATGGGAGGGGTTTGATGGAGAAAATTGAGTGGTATTTAGAATATCAAATACAAAAAAATCGTCCGGGTCTTTTAGGTGATATTTCATCGCTTCTTGGAATGTTGTCAATTAACATTGTCACAATTAATGGAGTGGATGATATTCGCCGTGGGTTATTGCTGCGCTGTGATTCACATGAGCAAATAGACAGGCTTGAATCTATTTTGAAAACAATGGATAATATCATTGTGACAAAAATGAGACCGCCTAAATTGCGTGATAAGTTAGCAGTGCGTCACGGTCGCTATATTCAGCGGGACGCAGATGATAAAAAGACGTTCCGTTTCGTAAGAGATGAATTAGGTTTGCTCGTAGATTTTATGGCGGAACTGTTTAAACAAGACGGTCATAAGCTTATCGGCATTCGAGGTATGCCGCGAGTAGGCAAAACCGAATCCATTGTAGCAGCTAGCGTATGCGCGAACAAAAGGTGGCTTTTTGTGTCTTCTACACTCTTAAAACAAACGATTCGCAGTCAGCTTATTGCTGACGAATACAACGCTGATAATATTTTTATTATTGACGGGATTGTATCGACAAAACGAGCGAATGAAAAGCACTGGCAGCTTGTTCGAGAAGTAATGAATGTACCCGCGACAAAAATTGTGGAGCATCCGGATGTATTTGTACAAAATACCGAGTATTCGTTAGATGATTTTGCCTACATTATTGAAATAAGAAACGACCCCAATGAGAAAATTACATATGAAATAATGGAAGGTCCTCAAATGTTTCAAGACGGTGGATTATCGATGTTTGATTTTTAGCATAATTGGTAGGTGTTAGCATTGACAGAGTTAGGACAAAGGTTAAGACAAGAACGAGAAAGCAAAGGATTGTCGTTAGAGGATTTACAAAAACTAACGAAAATTCAAAAACGCTATTTACTTGGCATTGAAGAAGGCAATTATGAGGTTATGCCTGGGAAATTTTACGTACGAGCGTTTATTAAGCAATACTGCGAAGCAATTGGGTTGGACACAGATGCTATTTTTGAAGAATACAAATCAGACATTCCTTCAACTCAAACAGAAGACATGCCGCAGCAGCTTTCGCGCGTTCGCAGCCGCAAAGAAATTCCTCAGCATACAAAAGGAGTTTCAAAAGCATATGACTACCTTCCAACTGTTCTAGTGGTGGCGGGAGTTGTAGTTGTTGGGATTATTATTTGGGTAATCGCTCAAAATATCGTCTCGGATAAAAACAAGGAGCAGGCTAACCAAGAAGCTCCAAACAGCGAAGTTCAGCAGTCTAACACGCAGGAAGAAACGAATGAAACTACTGCAAAAAATGACAATAGCAAGTCAGAAGATGAACAAAGTGCTGCTGATAAGAAAGAACAAGAAAAAGAAAAAGAAAAAGCTGAAAAAGAAAAAGCCGCAAAAGAAAAAGCGGAAAAAGAAAAGAAAGACAGCGGTAAACAAGAATACAAGGAAGTTCAAAAAACAGGCAGAAGTGCTACGTATGCTCTTTCCGGTACAGATGCATTTAATCTAGAAGTAACATCCACTCAAGCAGATACTTGGTTAGATGTGAAAAATGGAAAAGGAAATGCTTTCTTTAGCTCCATTCTAAAAAAAGGTGAAACAAAAGAATTTGATTTGACGAAAGAAACTGAAGCACGTGTCAACATCGGTTATTCACCTGGAGTAGAGTTAAAAGTAAATGGAAAAGCGGTTGACTTGCCGTTTGATTCATCCAAGCAAGTTCGACAAGTTGTAACGATTCAATATCAGCCGGCAGAAGCACAGTAAACAGCCTGTTTTAAAAAGTGATCAGGGTGTAAATAAAGATAATATGTGAATTAATTACTCATTCACGCTATAATAAAACCAAAGCCGTGCAAACAACTTCGTTTGCACGCTTTCAGTTTGTAACAGTAATTGGAGGCAGAAGAAGTGAATTTACCAAACAAGATTACCATTTCGCGAATTTTTCTAATTCCCGTATTCCTCATTTTTATGATGGTGCCGCTACCATTCGGTACAGTGGAGGCAGCAGGAAAAGAAATTCCAATCGCTCACCTATTAGGGGCAGCATTATTTATTATTGCATCTACAACAGACTGGATAGACGGATACTATGCTCGAAAGTACGATTTAGTCACGAACTTGGGCAAATTTTTAGATCCACTAGCAGACAAGCTATTGGTTTCAGCTGCGCTTGTAGCTATTGTTGACTTAGATTTAATTGCAGGTGCAGGATGGGCTGCTATCATCATTATTAGCCGTGAATTTGCTATCACAGGTTTAAGACTTGTACTAGCAGGGGAAGGGGAAGTTGTAGCAGCAAATATGTTAGGTAAAATTAAAACATGGACTCAAATTTTAGCTATCTCAGCTATTCTGTTGTATAACTTGCCTTTTGAATGGGTTTCCATTCCATTTGCTAGCGTAATGCTTTGGATCTCAGTGATTTTTACGGTTATTTCAGGCTGGGACTACTTTGCTAAAAACAAACAGGCTTTTGTTAACTCAAAATAAGTAAGATGGAGATGATATGATGAACGCTGAAATTATTGGAGTCGGCTCTGAGCTGCTGCTTGGACAAATTGCCAATACAAACGCTCAGTATTTATCGAAAAAATTAGCCGAACTTGGAATTAATGTTTACTATCATACGGTAGTAGGAGATAATGCACAGCGCTTAAAAGAAGTGATTGCTACAGCTCAAACGCGTGCGGAGTTAATTATTTTCACAGGCGGGCTTGGTCCTACAAAAGATGATTTAACAAAAGAAACAATTGCGAGTGTGCTAGGAGTAGAGCTGACAACAAATGCAGAAGCGCTTGAAAGCATTGAAGCCTATTTCAAACAGTCAAATCGTATCATGACACCTAACAATAAAAAACAGGCAATTGTGCTAGAAGGTTCGGCAGTGCTCCCAAACGATTACGGAATGGCTCCAGGTATGGGGCTTACAGTAGAGGGAAAACACTATATGCTATTTCCAGGGCCTCCAAAAGAGCTTTATCCAATGTATGAATCGTATGGCCAAGAATTTTTAGCTCAAAAGCTTGAATTAAAAGAAAGTATTGAATCACGCGTTCTTCGCTTTTTCGGAATAGGAGAATCGCAGCTTGAGACGGAAATTGAAGATTTGCTTGATGCACAAACCAACCCGACGATTGCGCCGCTAGCAGGAGATGGGGAAGTGACGCTTCGCTTAACTGCTAAGCACGCTGATGCTGCTGAAGCACAGCGCATGTTAGACGAAGTGGAAAAAACCATTTCAGAGCGCGTAGGCGAGTATTTATATGGATACGAGGCAACTTCTTTACATAATGAATTGGTAAAAGAATTAACGGCACAAGGATTAACGATTGCTTCAGCCGAAAGTTTAACCGGCGGTTTATTCAGCGAACGTTTAACAACTGTTTCAGGTGCTGGAGAAGTTGTAAAAGGCAGCCTGGTCGCCTATCATTATGAAATCAAGCAAAATATTCTCGGAGTGAGCGAACACACGTTGAATCAGTACGGAGCCGTTAGCGAGCAGTGCGCGGCTGAAATGGCTCAGCGTATTCAACAGTTATACAAAACGGATATTGGCATCGGGTTTACAGGTGTAGCTGGGCCCTCCAAACAAGAAGGACATCCTGTAGGAACAGTATATATAGGGGTAGCCTATAAAGATCAAGCTCCTCAAGTTTACAGCCTGCAGCTATCCGGAAGCCGCCAGGGGATTCGTTCACGAACGGTTAATTATGGCTGTCATTACGTATTAAAGATGATAAAGAAATAAAGAAAAAAGGCTGTTTGGTTTTTCCAAAACAGCCTTTTTTTTATAAAATAATAAACGAACATTTATTCGCTTTTTGCTTGTCAAACGACTCAAAAACTAGTATAGTAAGTTATAGAAAGTTGTTAATTCGACATTGCTACTACATCGTAGTAAGTTTGCAGTTTATAGATGATTTCAAAGAGATAGAGGAGGAAATTGAGTGAACGATCGTCAAGCAGCCCTTGATATGGCTTTAAAACAAATTGAAAAGCAATTTGGTAAAGGTTCAATTATGAAACTAGGTGAACAAACGGAAAAAAGAATTTCTACGATTCCAAGTGGTTCATTAGCGTTAGATATAGCTTTAGGTGTAGGTGGATATCCACGTGGACGTGTAGTTGAAGTATACGGTCCAGAAAGCTCAGGTAAAACAACAGTTGCTCTTCATGCGATTGCAGAAGTTCAACAGCAGGGCGGACAGGCTGCATTTATCGATGCGGAGCACGCGTTAGATCCTGTATATGCTCAAAAATTAGGTGTGAATATTGATGAGCTATTATTATCTCAGCCTGATACGGGAGAACAAGCTTTAGAAATCGCTGAAGCTTTAGTTCGAAGCGGTGCAGTAGATATTATTGTTGTTGACTCAGTAGCAGCATTAGTGCCAAAAGCGGAAATTGAAGGAGAAATGGGAGACTCTCACGTGGGTCTACAAGCTCGTTTAATGTCTCAAGCATTGCGTAAACTATCTGGAGCTATCAACAAGTCTAAAACAATCGCTATCTTTATTAACCAAATTCGTGAAAAAGTCGGCGTTATGTTTGGTAACCCTGAAACAACTCCTGGTGGACGTGCGCTTAAATTCTATTCTTCAGTGCGTCTAGAAGTGCGTCGTGCAGAGCAGTTAAAGCAAGGAAACGATATTGTAGGTAACAAAACAAGAATTAAAGTTGTGAAAAACAAAGTAGCTCCGCCTTTCCGTGCTGCTGAAGTAGACATTATGTACGGAGAAGGTATTTCAAAAGAGGGCGAAATTTTGGATATCGCTTCTGAACTAGATATTGTTCAAAAAAGTGGATCTTGGTATTCATATAATGACGAGCGTCTAGGTCAAGGTCGTGAAAATGCAAAACAATTCTTAAAAGAAAATACTGATATTCGTCAGGAAATTGCCGGACAAGTGCGTGAACATCATGGTTTAGATCAAGATGGAGAGCCAGCTCCTGAGGATGACGATCAAGGCGATTTAAATATTTAATTTGCTGCGAGATAAAAAAAGACTCCTCTATTTCAAAGAAGGGGTCTTTTTTTTGTAAAAATTGTTAATGCTAGAAAAGTAACATACGAAATTTCAATATATACTGTAGAGGCAGGCTTGACAATAAAAATGCACAGATTTACAATTAAGATGTATATTTTCCCTTTTTAAAACATTTTAGCGTTTAAAAGCCTTTGTGTGTATATTGAAAGGTGAATACGATGTACATGCCGACATGAAATTTAAAACTTACAAGTTTATAGCAAGGGGAGGTGAAATGATGGATACTAATACAATCATCTTCGCTTTGCTTGGCCTAATCGTCGGTGCAGTTGTTGGCTTTTTTGTTTGTAAATCGATTGCTGAAGCTAAAATTGCGGGAGCAAAGTCTAGTGCAGAACAAATTATTGATGAAGGAACCCGCGAGGCGGAAGCTTTGAAAAAAGAAGCTTTACTAGAAGCGAAGGATGAAATCCATCAGCTTCGTACAGAGGCAGAACAAGATATTCGTGATCGTCGAGCAGAACTTCAAAAACAAGAAAATCGATTAATGCAAAAAGAGGAAAATCTTGATCGTAAAGACGAATCACTTGATAAACGTGAAGCGTTACTTGAAAAGAAAGATGATTCTCTTACTGTTAAACAACAGCATATTGAAGAGATGGAAAGCAAAGTTGAAGAAGTAGTACGTGCACAGCAAACAGAGCTAGAGCGCATTTCAAGCTTAACAAGAGAAGATGCAAGAGCGATTATTTTAGATCGTGTTGAAAATGAACTTTCCCACGACATTGCAATAATGGTAAAAGAAACAGAAAACCGTGCAAAAGAAGACGCCGATAAAAAGGCGAAAGAAATTCTTTCACTTGCTATTCAGCGTTGCGCAGCAGATCATGTTGCTGAAACGACTGTCTCAGTTGTTAACTTGCCAAATGACGAAATGAAAGGCCGAATTATCGGTCGAGAAGGTCGAAACATCCGTACGCTTGAAACTTTGACAGGAATTGATCTTATTATTGATGATACGCCAGAAGCAGTTATTTTATCAGGATTTGACCCAATTCGTCGTGAGACAGCAAGAATTGCACTTGATAAACTCGTTCAAGATGGTCGTATCCATCCCGCGCGTATTGAAGAAATGGTTGAAAAATCTCGCCGTGAAGTGGACGAATATATTCGTGAAGTTGGTGAACAAACGACGTTTGAAGTCGGTGTTCACGGGTTGCACCCAGACTTGATGAAAATTCTTGGTCGCTTAAAATTCAGAACAAGCTATGGTCAAAATGTGCTGAAACATTCGATGGAAGTAGCGCATTTATCAGGACTTATGGCTGCTGAATTAGGTGAAGATGAAACGTTAGCCAAACGAGCAGGATTGTTACATGATATTGGTAAAGCGATTGATCATGAGGTAGAAGGAAGTCACGTAGAAATCGGTGTTGAATTAGCTACAAAGTATAAAGAACATCCGGTTGTTATTAACGCGATTGCTTCTCACCATGGAGATACAGAACCAACATCAATCATTGCTGTACTAGTTGCAGCAGCGGATGCATTATCTGCTGCAAGACCAGGTGCTCGTAGTGAGACGTTAGAAAACTACATTCGTCGTCTTGAAAAGTTAGAAGAAATTTCAGAGTCTTATGAAGGCGTTGAAAAATCATTTGCGATTCAAGCAGGGCGTGAAGTTCGTATTATGGTGAAACCAGATACGATTGGTGATCTAGAAGCGCATCGACTTGCTCGAGATATCCGAAAACGAATTGAAGATGAGCTGGATTATCCTGGCCACATCAAAGTAACCGTTATTCGTGAAACAAGAGCAGTAGAGTATGCAAAATAAAAATGAAGTGGCGTTTCGCCACTTTATTTTTTTTCGTAGAGATGAAGATGCAGATTAAGAATGAAGTATAGGAGCTTTTACATGAGAATTTTATTTATTGGAGACGTAGTTGGTTCTCCAGGCCGTGAAATGGTTGAAGAATATTTACCAAGATTAAAAAGAAAATACTCTCCGGGACTTACAATTGTGAATGGAGAAAATGCAGCTTCAGGAAAAGGCATTACTGAAAAGATTTATCGTCAGTTCTTGCAAGCAGGGGCTAACATTATTACCCTTGGTAACCACGCGTGGGACAAACGTGAAATTTTTGATTTTATTGACGATGCAAAAAATCTTGTTCGTCCTGCTAATTTTCCTGAAGGTACACCGGGCAAGGGAATTACGTATTTTACGTATAATCAGCTTGAGGTAGCCGTGATTAATTTACAAGGGCGCACGTTTATGGCCCCGCTTGATTGTCCATTTCAAAAAGCAGATGAACTGATTGAAGAAGCACGTCAGCGCACTTCGCTTATTTTTATTGATTTTCATGCTGAAACAACAAGTGAAAAGCAAGCGATTAGCTGGTATGTGGACGGTCGTGTCAGCGCTGTTGTCGGCACTCACACGCACGTTCAAACAGCTGACAATCGTATATTGCCAAAAGGAACAGCTTACATCTCTGACGTAGGAATGACGGGACCATATGACGGCATTTTAGGGATGGAGCGCGAAGCTGTTATTAAGCGTTTTTTAACGTCTCTTCCTGTTCGATTTGAAGTGCCAAAAGAAGGAAGAACGCAGCTTAGTGGAATCGTTATTGATATTGATCAAAAGACGGGGAAAGCAACAAAAACAGAGCGGATTTTAATTAACGAAGACCATCCGTTTTTTGAATAAAGGGAAAAAGTCAATGTGTCGAAAGACGATACGTTGGCTTTTTTATTTTGTCAAAAACGTAAAAAGAAAAAAGAAAGGTGTAGAAATATAAGTTTTTGAATATTTAGGAAAAACAAGCAGGAATACGTTTGACATATCGTGAATATAGTAACATTGAAATCAATTAAGTCATTGGTCTAATGATCTCTCATCATACATTGTAAAGAATAAGGAGGAGCTAGATATGGAAATATTAAAAGTTTCAGCAAAGTCTAATCCAAATTCAGTTGCTGGTGCCTTAGCAGGCGTACTGCGCGAACGCGGCGCAGCAGAAATTCAAGCCATTGGGGCCGGGGCGCTTAATCAAGCAGTAAAAGCTGTAGCAATCGCAAGAGGGTTCGTTGCACCAAGTGGGGTTGATTTAATCTGCATCCCAGCTTTTACAGATATTCAAATTGATGGAGAAGAGCGAACAGCCATTAAATTAATTGTAGAGCCGCGATAATTATAAAAACCACGGACCTGTAAAGCATAGAAGCCAAACAGGTCCTTTTTGTATAGAGTTAAAGGGGTGTGGGTTGTGGTATTTGATGCTCATTGTGATGTATTGATGAAACTCTGGTTAAATAAACGTTTATCTTTTACATATGATTCAGCGCTGCATGTGACGTTAGAAGGAATAAAGAAAGCAAAAGGGAAAGTTCAGCTATTCGCTATTTATATTCCAGAAGCGGTTCCCGCAGCTCAGCGCTTTGATGTTGCGTTAGAAATGATCCAGCTGTTTCAGAGTCATATTTTATCGCTTCCCGATGTGAAATGGGTTCGTTCAAAACGCGATATAGATAGCTTGAAAAAAGGTGAAATAGGAGCAATGCTGACGCTTGAAGGCTGCGATGCCATTGATACAAGTTTAGTTCGCTTAAAGACGCTTTTTTCACTGGGTGTGCGCTCAGTAGGTTTGACATGGAATTACAGCAATGCCGTGTGTGACGGGATTTTAGAACCTCGAGGCGCGGGGTTATCTTCTTTTGGAAGAGAAGTTGTTGAATTGAATAATGAACATAAAGTGTGGACGGATGTCTCTCATTTATCGGTAAGAGGTTTTTGGGATGTGATTGAGCTAGCGCAATATGTAGTGGCTACTCATTCCAATTCGCACGTATTGTGTTCTCATCCCCGGAATTTAAGAGACGATCAAATTCATGCTTTAATAAAGCGAAACGGCGTGATTGGCATTACGTTTGTGCCTGAATTTTTAACGAGTTCTGCCAAAGCACAAATAACGGATGTGATTCGTCATCTTGATTACATGTGTGAAAGGGGAGGCGAATACGCCGTTGGTTTTGGTTCGGACTTTGATGGCATTGACAAAACGGTTCATCGTCTCGGAAGATATGAACAGTATACGAATTTAATCGAAGAACTCCTTAAGCATTACACTGAAGAGCAGGTAAAACGCTTTCTGTTTCAAAACTTTGCTGATCGTGTATGCAGCTAATAAAAAAAGAGCTTTTTCTTCTTGGAAAAGCTCTTTTTTATAGAAATTATTTATATAATAATGCCTCATGTGAAGGCAGAAAAGATCATTAAAAAACTTCATCTTATTCATTAAATATAAATATAATTAAAACGATTGAGAATTCAATGGAAAGGGTTGCATTTTTCTGGCAATCGGAATAAAATTGAAAACGGATTATGGAGCTGCTCAAGCAGAAACGTATCCTGCACAGCGACAAGGTGCTGTGGGAGTTTTGCAGATGATTTTGGTTGGTGAAATGCAGAAGCAAATGAAATCGTTTGCTAATTTACTTTTTTCAGTTTTTATCAATAAAATAGATTTCTATATTATGAGCAATTAAAGGAGTGGCGTTGATTTATGGTACAGCAACTTTCATGGAAAGTTGGCGGACAGCAGGGTGAGGGAATCGAAAGTACGGGAGAAATCTTTTCAACCGCTTTAAATCGATTAGGTTATTACTTATACGGCTATCGTCATTTTTCTTCTCGTATCAAAGGTGGACATACAAATAATAAGATTCGAGTGAGTACAACTCAGGTTCGATCTGTGTCAGATGATTTGGATATTTTAGTTGCGTTCGATCAGGAAACAATCGATGTAAACGTCCATGAGCTGCGCGTAGGAGGCGTTGTAATTGCAGATGCGAAATTCAACCCAAGTCTGCCCGAAACATGTACAACTGCTACGCTATATGCTGTTCCGTTTACGGAAATTGCAACGGAATTAGGAACGTCGCTAATGAAGAACATGGTTGCTGTAGGCGCTTCAAGTGCTGTGCTTCATATTGACACAGAAGTATTTGAAGAAGTAGTGCTTGAAATCTTCGGTAAAAAGGGCCAAAAAGTTGTACAAAAAAACATGGAAGCTATTAAAAAAGGTGCAGATTACATTCGTGAACAGCTAGGCGAACAGTTAGAAACCATGAAACTAAATCCAGCGGATGGTAAAAAACGTATGTTTATGATTGGAAACGATGCGATTGCGCTAGGCGCTTTAGCCGGTGGGGCTCGTTTTATGCCAGCATATCCAATTACCCCTGCTTCGGAAATCATGGAATACTTAATTAAAAAGCTTCCTCAATTCGGTGGAACCGTTATTCAAACAGAAGATGAAATCGCAGCATGTACGATGGCTATCGGAGCTAACTATGCAGGCGTACGTGCGCTGACAGCATCAGCTGGACCTGGCCTATCATTAATGATGGAGTCGATTGGATTAGCGGGCATCACTGAGCAGCCTGTTGTGATTATCGATACGCAGCGCGGCGGTCCAAGTACAGGGCTTCCAACTAAGCAAGAACAGTCTGATTTAATGGCCATGATTTACGGTACGCACGGTGAAATTCCGAAGATTGTCATGGCGCCAAGTACGGTTGAAGAAGCATTCTACGATACGATTGAAGCGTTTAACTTAGCAGAAGAATATCAGTGTCCAGTTATTATGCTAACGGATTTACAGCTTTCACTTGGGAAGCAATCAGTAGAACCGCTTGACTATAACCGCGTTGAAATCCGCCGCGGTAAGCTTCAGCAAGAAGAGCTAGAAGAGCTGGAAGAAAAACAATATTACAAGCGCTACCGCGTAACAGAAGACGGCGTATCACCACGCGTCATTCCAGGAATGAAGCATGGTATTCATCACGTGACGGGAGTAGAACATGATGAGACAGGAAAGCCATCTGAATCTCCGGTGAACCGCGATGATCAAATGAATAAGCGTCTTCGTAAAACAAAAGGAATTCGTTTTAATACGCCAATTCATGTTCACTCTCATGAAAAAGAGTCTGATATTTTATTTGTTGGATTTAATTCGACGCGTGGAGTCATTGAAGAGGCAATGGAACGTTTGGAGCAGGACGGTATAAAAGTAAATCACGCTCACATTCGTTTGATTCATCCTTTCCCAGCTGACGAACTGCTTCCTTACGTGCAAGGAGCTAAAAAAGTAGTCGTCGTTGAAAACAATGCTACTGGACAGCTTGCTAATATTTTAAAAATGAATATTGCAAGTCATGATAAAATTCAAAGCGTATTGAAGTATGATGGAAATCCATTTCTTCCGCAAGAAGTATACGCAAAAAGTAAGGAGATGTTTGTGTTAAATGGCAACGTTTAAAGATTTTCGTAACAGTGTAAAACCTAACTGGTGTCCGGGGTGTGGAGATTTCTCCGTACAAGCAGCTATTCAACGCGCATCTGCTAACGTAGGTTTAGAACCTCATGAGCTTGCTGTTATTTCAGGTATTGGATGTTCTGGACGTATCTCTGGTTATATTAATTCATATGGTTTTCACGGTATTCACGGACGTGCGCTTCCAATCGCTCAAGGTGTAAAAATGGCTAATCGTGACTTAACCGTTATCGCATCTGGCGGTGATGGAGATGGGTTTGCTATCGGTATGGGACACACGGTACATGCGATTCGCCGAAACATCGATGTAACGTATATCGTAATGGATAACCAAATCTACGGTTTAACAAAAGGACAAACATCTCCTCGCAGTGAAGTAGGATTCAAGACAAAAAGTACGCCTGAAGGATCAATCGAGTCGTCTTTATCTGTTATGGAGCTTGCGTTAACTTCTGGAGCAACGTTTGTGGCGCAAAGCTTTTCAACGAATTTAAAAGAGTTAACAAGCTTAATTGAACAAGGCATCCAGCATAAAGGTTTTTCTTTAATTAACGTATTTAGCCCGTGCGTAACGTATAACAAAGTGAACACGTATGATTGGTTTAAAGAAAACCTAACTAGTCTTAGCACAATTGAAGGTTATGATGCAAACAATCGTATGCAAGCTATGCAGACGTTAATGGAGCATAACGGGTTAGTAACAGGGCTTATTTATCAAAATGCGCATCAGCCGTCGTATCAGCAGCTTGTTCATGGTTATAGTGAAGAGCCGCTGTCAAAAGCAGACTTAGGTATGACTGAGGAAAAATTTGATGAGCTAGTAGCTGAATTTATGTAAAAGAGGCTGCAATAAAAGCAGTTTAGTAGAGGGAAAATCCGAACGGTGAACTGAGATTCTTGATGGAGAATCCAACTCGTTCGGATTTTTTCATAGTAATAGCGAACGTAGGTTTCATATAGGTGGTGGCTTCTGGCTGTTGAGTGGAGAGTAAGGTGAAGGCCCTTGCGGGAAAAGGGAAATAGGTGAGAACTCGCGGGAGCGACAAGGAAGCTCATCGGCTGCTCGCGGAAAGCGAAGGCTTGCACGGAAATCAACAGGGGTGGAATGAGCGATTTACATGAACTCTTTTATACCATTTGTTCGTCTCTAAAATAGATTAATTGAGTTATGTATCAATCTCTTTTTGTGATTTAATAAATGTTTCGAAAGTCGAATGAAATTTTAACGAAACAGGTATAGAAAATAGGTATATGATTGTGTTCGCTACTTGAAAGTTATATACTATGTTAATGTGATGAGTTTTATGCATAAGCATAAAGCTGTCACATTTTTTTGCGATTTACAGGTGCAACGTGACAATTGTCATGGCGAAAGGAGATTTTTTTATGAACGAAAAACAACGTTTAGAAAGCAACCAAGTTAATCCAGCGGACAAAAAATCCGAAAAGGATTACAGCAAATATTTTCAAACAGTATACATGCCACCTTCTTTAAAAGATGCGAAAAAACGAGGAAAAGAAGAAGTTTCCTATCACAATGATTTTGCAATCGATGAACAGTTTCACGGAATGGGACAGGGACGCAAGTTTTATATCCGTACGTACGGCTGTCAAATGAATGAGCACGATACAGAAGTAATGGCTGGTATTTTTCTAGGCCTTGGCTACGAGCCAACTGACTCTGTTGAAGATGCTCATGTTATTTTATTGAATACGTGTGCGATCCGTGAAAATGCGGAAAATAAAGTGTTTGGTGAATTAGGACACTTGAAGGCCTTAAAGCGCGAGCGCCCTGAGCTATTGATCGGCGTCTGCGGATGTATGTCTCAAGAAGAGTCAGTTGTAAATAAAATTTTACAAAAACATCAGCACGTGGATATGATTTTTGGTACACACAACATTCACCGTTTGCCTCACATTTTAAACGAAGCATACTTAGCAAAAGAAATGGTGATTGAAGTATGGTCTAAAGAAGGGGACGTTATTGAAAACCTTCCAAGAGCACGTAAAGGCAGCGTCAAAGCATGGGTTAACATCATGTACGGCTGTGACAAGTTCTGTACGTACTGTATCGTTCCGTATACGCGAGGAAAAGAACGAAGCCGCCGTCCAGAAGACATTATCCAAGAAGTACGTCATTTAGCTGCTCAAGGCTACAAAGAAATTACGCTTTTAGGTCAAAATGTTAATGCGTACGGAAAAGATTTTGAAGACATCACGTACGGCTTAGGCGACTTAATGGACGAAATCCGTAAAATTGACGTTGCTCGTATCCGTTTTACAACAAGTCATCCTCGTGACTTTGATGACCGTTTAATTGAAGTTCTTGCTAAAGGCGGAAATCTTGTCGACCACATTCACTTGCCTGTTCAATCAGGAAGCAGCGATATCTTAAAAATTATGGCACGAAAATATTCTCGTGAACATTATTTAGAGCTTGTTCGTAAAATTAAAGAAGCCATTCCAACAGCATCATTAACAACTGATATTATTGTTGGTTTCCCAAATGAAACGGATGAGCAGTTTGAAGAAACAATGTCACTATATCGTGAGGTTGAATTCGATAGTGCTTATACATTTATCTATTCACCTCGTGAAGGTACGCCAGCTGCTAAGATGCAAGACAATGTACCAATGGAAGTGAAAAAAGAGCGCCTTCAGCGCTTAAATGCTCTTGTAAATGAAATTTCTGCAAAGAAATTGAAGGAATATGAAGGTAAAGTTGTCGAAGTATTAGTAGAAGGTGAAAGTAAAAATAATTCGGAAGTATTAGCAGGCTACACGGAAAAAAGTAAGCTTGTAAACTTCAAAGCACCTAAGTCAGTGATTGGGCAACTTGTAAAAGTAAAAGTTACAAAAGCCAAAACATGGACGCTAAACGGGGAAATGGTAGAAGAAACAGCAGAGGTGAAGTAATATGGCGCAGTATAACAAGAGTGACGTAATTAAACGTGCTCAAGAGCTGGCAAAAATGATTGCTGAAACGGAAGAAGTAGATTTCTTCAAGCGTGCCGAAGCTCAGCTTAACGAAAATCAAAAAGTGCGTGAAACCATTGCAAGCATTAAAAGTTTGCAAAAACAAGCTGTTAATTTCCAACATTATGGTAAAACAGAAGCGTTAAAACAAGTGGAGGCAAAAATCGATCGTTTACAGGAAGAGCTGGATGAACTGCCGATTATTCAGCAGTTTCAAGAGTCTCAAATAAACGTGAATGATATGCTTCAACTTGTTGCTAACACTATTTCAAACACAGTAACGGATGAAATTATTGTGTCAACAGATGGTGATTTACTGCGCGGTGAAACAGGTTCACAGGTGCGGAACAGCCCTGGATCTAGCTGCTCATAAAGAAAAAATGCCTCAGCAATTTGCTGAGGCATTTTTTTGTGCATCCCGTGGCATGAAAATTGGGCAGATTTTCTCTCTAATAATTGTCACGTTTTTCTATATCCTTGCATACAATGGAACATAGGTTTTTTATGCCTTAAACCTAGTTTCTTAAAAATAATGTGCAAACAAGTGAATGAGCCTGCATAGGATGAAATGAAGATAGTTTGAGGAGGGTATGCTCACATGTCACAACACTATAGAGAAATTATTACAAAAGCAGTCGTAGGTAAAGGTCGCAAGTTTACACAATCGTCTCATACGCTTGCACCGAAAAATCGACCAACAAGCATCTTAGGGTGCTGGGTGATTAACCATGAGTACAAAGCAAAGAAAAGCGGCAGCAATGTAGAAGTTGACGGAAGATATGATATTAACATCTGGTATTCGTACAATAATAATACAAAAACCGAAGTTTGGACGGAAACCGTATCATACAAAGATAATATTAAGCTGCGCTATAAAGACGAAGATTCGATTGGAGACGATTACGAAGTAATTGTTCGCGTGCTGCAGCAGCCAAATTGTCTAGAGTGCACAATTTCACCAAATGGCAATAAAACGATTGTTCAAGTAGAGAGAGAATTGTTGGCGGAAGTGATTGGCGAAACCAAGGTTTGTGTTGCAGTAAATCCGAAAGGCTGCGATGATGAAGACGAGTTTGATTTAGACGTAGATGACGATGAATTTGAGGATTTGGATCCTGATTTTATATTAGGGGACGATGAGTAACTAGGAAGAAGTTCTTCCTAGTTTTTTTATTTTTACTATTTTAAGAAAATTCTTATAAAAATAAAAAAATATATTGCTTTTTGTCGAATGCGCAGTGTATAGTAAATCTAAAGAAAATAATGCATTAATTTTCAGAAAATTTAGTTATATCAGATAAGTATTTTTGGGGGTTTACTATGAGCTTATTTCGTAAAAAATCAATTCAAACGTTAATTAGTGAAACCAACTCTAAAGGTGTTAAATTAAAAAAGGATTTAGGCGCTTTCGATTTAACGATGTTAGGAATTGGTGCCATTATCGGAACCGGAATTTTTGTATTGACGGGCGTAGCCGCCGCTGAACATGCCGGTCCAGCTTTAGTTATATCTTTCATCATGTCAGGACTTGCGTGTGTGTTTGCAGCTCTTTGTTATGCAGAGTTTGCCTCAACAGTTCCTGTTTCAGGAAGCGCATACACTTACAGTTATGCAACATTTGGTGAATTAATCGCTTGGATTTTAGGGTGGGATCTTATCTTGGAATACGGTCTTGCATCTTCTGCTGTAGCCAGCGGATGGTCCGGGTATTTCCAAGGATTGTTAGCAGGGTTTGGCATACATTTTCCAAAAGCTTTAACAAGTGCATACAATCCTGCAAACGGCACGTATATTGATATTCCAGCAATTATGATCGTGTTTTTAATCACATTGCTTTTAACGCAAGGAGTAAAAAAATCTTCACGTTTTAATGCTATCATGGTTATTATTAAACTGGCTGTTGTACTTCTGTTTATCGGGGTAGGAGTTAGCTATGTTAAACCAGAAAACTGGACGCCGTTTATGCCGTTTGGTTTCTCGGGAGTAGCGACAGGAGCAGCAACTGTATTCTTCGCCTACATTGGTTTTGATGCTGTAGCAACAGCGGCCGAGGAAGTACGCAAGCCTCAGCGGGATATGCCAATCGGAATCATTGCATCTCTTGCGATTTGTACAGTTCTTTATATCGTCGTATCGCTTATCTTAACAGGAATCGTACCTTATACAGAATTAAATGTTAAAAACCCTGTAGCATTTGCTTTAAGCTACATTAACCAAGATTGGGTAGCAGGCTTTATTTCATTAGGCGCAATTGTGGGTATTACAACAGTATTACTCGTTATGATGTATGGACAAACTCGTTTATTTTATGCGATCAGTCGAGATGGTCTATTGCCGAAGCCTTTTTCAAAAATCAGTGAGAAAAAACAAACACCAGTAGTAAATACGTGGATTACATGTTTACTAGTATCCATCTTCTCTGGTTTAGTACCATTAGGAAGATTAGCAGAGTTAACAAACATTGGTACTCTTTTTGCTTTCATGACCGTATCAATTGGAATTTTATATTTACGTAAATCAAAACAAACTTCAGAATCCACTGGTTTCCGCGTACCGTTCGTGCCGGTGATTCCAATTTTAGCTTTTGTGTTCTGTTTATACTTAGCACTTCAGCTTCCAAAATTAACATGGATTAGTTTCGTAATTTGGCTTGTACTAGGGCTAGTGGTTTACTTCTTATACGGACGTAAGCATAGTCATTTGAACAGCAGTAAATAATGAAAAGCTTCGGACAAGCTTCTTCCTTCGTCCGAAGCTTTTTTATTTGTTTTATAAAAAGAAATTGAAGATTGTTCTATTTGAATAAATTAAGTTTAAGAAAGACTTATGTTATAATACGTGTAGCAAAAACGCACAACTAGATGTGGTATGGAGGAATAGTATGGCAGCGTATACGCCAATGATACAGCAATATTTGAGAATTAAGGCAGAGTATCAAGATGCCTTTTTATTTTTTAGATTAGGTGATTTTTATGAAATGTTCTTCGAAGATGCTACGACAGCTTCTCAAGAACTTGAAATAACATTAACAAGCCGAGACGGAGGAGGACAAGAGAGAATTCCGATGTGCGGGGTTCCGTATCACTCTGCTCCTACGTATATCGAGCGTTTAATTGAAAAGGGATTTAAAGTAGCTATTTGTGAACAAGTAGAAGACCCTAAGCATGCAAAAGGTGTTGTAAAGCGAGAAGTGGTGCAGGTGATTTCACCCGGAACACTGATGAACGAACGCGGACTGCATGAAAAGGAAAATAACTATATTTGTTCTGTTACTGCGTTCGAGGATCAAACGTTTGGTCTTGCTCTTTCTGATTTGTCTACAGGAGAAAACAGCGTAACGCTTGTTAGTTCGTTCCACGATATAGTCTCAGAGATTTATGCAAAAGAAGCAAAAGAAGTCGTTGTAAGCTCTGAGTTTCCTGCTGACTTATTACAAACACTAAAAGAGCGCATGACGATTACCATTTCTTATGAGAATAGTACAGAGCAAGTAGAAGGACTAGATTATTTAGTAGAGTCGCTTCAGCAGCAAAAGCTTATCGCAACGTTTGCGCGTATTCTTCAGTATTTAACTCGCACGCAGAAGCGTTCGCTTGAACACTTACAGCCCGTGCAGTTTTATCAAATCAATGAATATATGAAAATTGATTTGTTCTCTAAGCGAAACTTAGAGTTAACCGAAACGATACGTTCAAAAGGAAAGAAAGGCTCGCTTCTATGGTTATTAGACCAGACCGTTACGGCAATGGGCGGCCGTTTATTAAAAAATTGGATTGACCGTCCGCTTTTAAAACAAGCGGATATTGATAATCGTTTGAATATGGTAGATGTCTTAATGAAACAGTTTTTTGAACGAGAAGAACTGCGTGAGTTGCTAAAAGACGTATATGATTTAGAACGCTTAGCTGGTCGAGTCGCTTTTGGTAATGTAAATGCTCGTGATTTAATTCAATTAAAAAAATCATTGCAAAATGTGCCTCATATCCAAGAGGTTGTGAATCGTTTGAATCATCCTTATGCGACAAAGCTTGTTGAAGACATTGATCCTTGTGAGCGATTAGCTAATCTTCTTGAAAGAGGATTAAAAGAGCACCCTCCTTTGTCAATTAAAGAAGGAGACATTATTAATGACGGCTATCATGAACAGCTTGATCAATACCGAGATGCAAGCCGAAACGGAAAAACGTGGATTGCGTCACTTGAACAGCAAGAGCGTGAGAAAACAGGGATCCGCTCACTGAAAATTGGTTATAATCGCGTGTTCGGCTATTATATAGAAGTAACGCGGGCAAATCTGCATCTTTTGCCTGAAGGAATGTATGAACGAAAGCAGACGTTAACCAATGCAGAACGTTTTATTACGCCTGAGCTGAAAGAAAAAGAAGCGCTGATTTTAGAAGCGGAAGAGAAAATTGTAGAGCTGGAATATGAATTGTTTTTACAAATTCGTGAGGAAGTAAAAGCATATATCCCAAGGCTGCAAGAACTCGCTAAAAAAGTAAGTGAGCTTGACGTACTGCAGTGCTTTGCAAAAATCAGTGAAGAACGTCATTACACGAAGCCTATTTTTTCAAGTGAAGATATTTCGATTCAAAATGGACGCCATCCCGTAGTAGAAAAAGTAATGAATTCACAGGAATATGTGCCAAACGACTGTCAAATGAAGGATGATAGTTCAATTTTACTGATTACAGGACCCAATATGTCTGGTAAAAGTACGTATATGCGTCAGGTTGCTTTAACGGCGATACTAGCTCAAATTGGCTGTTTTGTGCCAGCGGACGAAGCGGTTCTGCCGATTTTTGATCAAGTGTTTACACGTATCGGAGCAGCCGATGACTTAATTTCAGGGCAAAGTACGTTTATGGTCGAGATGCTAGAAACGAAAAATGCAGTGACAAATGCCACTCAGTCGAGTCTAATTCTGTTAGATGAAATTGGACGAGGTACGTCTACGTATGACGGAATGGCTCTTGCTCAAGCAATTATTGAATACGTTCATGAACATATTGGCTGTAAGACCCTATTTTCTACTCATTATCATGAATTAACCGTCCTCGATGAGTCGCTTCCTGCGCTTAAAAATGTTCATGTAAGCGCGGTTGAAAAAAATGGAAAAGTCGTCTTTTTACACAAAATCAAAGATGGTGCCGCAGATAAAAGTTATGGTATTCACGTAGCGGAACTAGCGGAACTTCCAGATCCGCTTCTAGAGCGAGCTCGCGTCATCTTACATGACTTAGAACAATCTTCTGAGCGTGAACCTGTACGTCAGGCTCCAAAAAGAGAAGAGATGACACAGCAAGTTCCACAAGAAGGTGCTTCTTTGGTTCAAGAAGAACGTGCAGATAGTAAAAAAGCAGATGAAGCCAATCAGCTTTCGTTCTTTGAAATAGAAAAGAAAAAAGAAAAGCCTGCGCTTTCGAAACGTGAAAAAGCAATTATAGATCGTTTAAAAGAGCTGGATATTTTAGAAATGACGCCTTTAGACGCAATGAATGCGATGTATGAACTGCAAAAATCATTAAAGAAGAAATAGAGTGAGAGGAGTGAGTCTGTGGGTAAAATTGTGCAGCTTTCAGACGAACTTTCAAATAAAATTGCTGCCGGAGAGGTTGTTGAACGACCTGCTTCGGTGGTGAAAGAACTAGTCGAAAATGCTATTGATGCAAACAGTACAGTTATTGAAATTGAGCTAGAAGAAGCTGGGCTTTCAAAAATTCGTATATTGGATAATGGAGACGGCATTGCTTCTGAAGACTGCTTGACCGCTTTTAAAAGACATGCGACAAGTAAGATCAAAACAGAACAAGATTTATTTCGAATTCGAACGTTAGGATTTCGCGGTGAAGCTTTGCCAAGTATTGCTTCGGTTTCAATGCTTGAACTCAAAACGAGTACGGGAGAAGAAGCCGGCACTCATCTTAAACTTAGAGGCGGAGAAATCGTTCATCACGAATTAACGTCAAGCCGAAAAGGTACCGAACTTGTTATTGAAAACTTATTTTTCAACACACCTGCACGTTTAAAATATATGAAGACGGTAAACACGGAGCTTGGTAACGTAACGGATGTCGTCAATCGTCTTGCAATGTCTCATCCTGAAGTTTCAATTAGGCTGATGCATCAAGGAAGACAGCTTCTGTATACGAACGGAAGCGGAGATGTGCGCCAAGTGCTTGCCGCTATTTATGGAATGGCAGTAGCCAAAAAAATGATTCCGATTAACGTTCAGTCACTTGATTATGAAGTGAATGGTTACGTCGCTCTTCCTGAAATCACAAGAGCTTCTCGCAACTATATGTCCACCATTATTAACGGTCGGTTTGTTAAAAACTACGGGTTGTTAAAAGCGGTACAGCAGGGCTATCATACGCTTTTACCTATCGGTCGTTTTCCGATTGTGTTTTTAACCATTACAATGGACCCTTTATTAGTGGACGTGAATGTTCATCCAGCAAAATTAGAAGTACGGTTAAGTAAAGAAGCGGAGCTGTTTGAGCTTATTGAACAAGGAGTGAAAGCTGCTTTTAAAAAGCAGCAGTTAATTCCAGATGCTGTAGTGCCAACTAAGTCAAAAGCAGCTGTGCAGCCAACTGAGCAGCAGACCTTTACATTTGATCATCAGTCTAAACCGTCTGGCTATCAGCCGTCTAATACGGTTCGCGAGCCTAGCTTTAAGGAGGCTCCTGCTCGTGTAGACGAGATCATGCCGCCTGTTAAAACAGAGGTCATACGTCAAGATGAAGAACTTGAACCAACGTTTCGAGAAATAGAACAATATGAAGAATCGGTGGGAGAAAACGCCCCTATTCCAGAACCAAACCATTCAGCCAAAGAGCAGCCAGAACCCCGTGTTCCTGCGATGTACCCAATTGGCCAAATGCACGGAACGTATATTTTGGCACAAAATGAAAAAGGATTATTTATTATTGATCAGCACGCGGCACAGGAGAGAATTAAGTACGAATATTTTAAGCGAAAGCTTGGAGAAGTAGATTCAGAAGTTCAAGAACTGCTTATGCCGCTTACGCTAGAGTTCTCGGGAAATGAAGCCTTGATTTTAGACGAGTACAAAGATATGCTTGCTGAAGTAGGAGTCTTTTTAGAACCGTTTGGACAAAACTCCTATATAGTTCGTTCGCATCCGCAGTGGTTTCCAAAAGGAGAGGAACAGGAAACCATTGAAGAAATGATTCAGCAAATCTTTACGATGAAACGAGTCAATATCGAAAAGTTACGAGAAGAAGCGGCTATTATGATGAGCTGTAAAGGATCGATTAAAGCGAATCATCATTTGCGAAACGATGAGATTTTTGCTTTACTTGAAACGTTGAGAAAAACAACAGATCCATTTACGTGTCCGCACGGACGACCAATTATTATCCATCATTCGACGTATGAAATGGAAAAAATGTTTAAGCGAGTGATGTAGGCAATGCGGCTAGCTGCAGCTAGCCGTTTTGTTGAATAAATCATGACCATTTGGATAAAATGGAATGATGTGAATGCCTATAGATGAAAGTAGTGTTGTTATGACGGGAGAGAAACCAAAACTTATTGTCATTATTGGACCAACTGCGGTTGGTAAAACAAAATTGAGCATTGAACTTGCCAAACAGTTAGACGGAGAAATTATTTCAGGTGATTCCATGCAAATTTATAAAGGGATGGATATCGGAACAGCAAAGGTATCAGAAGAAGAGATGCAGGGTATTCCCCATTACCTGATCGATATTAAGGAGCCGGATGAATCGTTTTCTGTGGCAGAATTTCAAGAGATTGTAAGAAAACAAATCGATGATATTCACGCTAGAGGAAAAATGCCGATGATTGTTGGAGGGACGGGTCTTTATATTCAATCCGTTATTTATGATTATCAGTTCACAGAAACTCCTAGTGATGAAAAAGTTCGTGAACGAATGGAAGTATTTATTAAAGCTCATGGCATTGATCCCCTGTATGAAAAGCTAAAAGAAATTGACCCAGACAGTGCAGCTGCTATCCATAAAAACAACCATCGCCGTGTAATCAGAGCGCTTGAAGTTTATGAAGTAACCGGCAAAAAATTCAGTGACTATACAAAAGAACAGTCGCAAGAGTTATTATATGACGTAAGCATTATTGGACTTACAATGGATAGAGACGTATTATATGAGAGAATTAATCACCGAGTCGATATGATGATGCAGGCTGGACTGCTTGATGAAGTCAAATCATTGTACGAAAGTGGTCTGCATGATGTACAATCAATTCAAGCTATCGGCTATAAAGAGCTGTATGCTTATTTTGAAGGACGCTGCACGCTCGAAGAAGCCGTTGAACAGTTGAAACAAAATTCACGCAGATATGCCAAGCGTCAGTTAACGTGGTTTCGAAATAAAATGCCTGTAAAATGGATAGAGATGGAAGTTGACAAATTTCCCGAAAAGTTTGCTGAAATTTTTACATATATTGCAGGAAAGCTGAAGAAAGAAGCGAATTAAGTAAACAGATAGAGAAACGAGGAGGCCGAATAATGAAACAATCAGTTAATATTCAAGACCAATTTTTAAATCAATTACGTAAAGAAAATATCTATGTGACGGTATTTCTTTTAAATGGTTTTCAATTAAGAGGACTAATTAAAGGATTTGATAACTTTACTGTCTTAATTGAATCTGAGGGAAAACAGCAGCTGATTTATAAACATGCGATTTCGACATTTGTACCAAATAAAAATATTACAGTAGAACTTGAATAGAGATTAAAGAGAAGCATCCGCATATTCGGATGCTTTTTTTATGCAAATAAAGGCTTAAAAAAGTTTCTTAACATTGTTTTTACTCATCGAACATAAACCTTATAATAGACGATTATTTCTTCGGTAATAAGAGATCATTGTCTTCGTATCGTTCATCGCATGCAGCTATGCGATACAGAGAAGTGGGATGAAACGAGAGGTGAACATGGTGGAGCAGCCGATAACTCTTAAAAATAATGGGCAAATTAATATCATTTTAAATAATGAAACAAAAAAGGAAAAATCGTACACGACATCAATTCCGCGTCCTGCCAAAAAAGCTGTCATAAATCATGAGCCGCTTCGGGAAATTGAACGAGAAATGAGCGGACTGGTTGGAATGGAAGAATTGAAAAAAATGATAAAAGAAATATATGCGTGGTTATATATTAACAAAAAAAGAGAGGAACAGGGCTTAAAAGCGGGAAAGCAGGCGCTGCATATGATGTTTAAAGGAAATCCAGGAACAGGGAAAACGACGGTAGCCCGCCTGTTAGGTAAATTATTTTTGAATATGAACATCTTGTCTAAAGGACATTTAATTGAAGCAGAGCGGGCAGATTTAGTTGGAGAATACATTGGCCATACCGCTCAGAAAACGAGAGATCTTGTAAAAAAAGCGCTTGGAGGTATTTTATTTATTGATGAGGCTTATTCTCTTGCAAGAGGGGGAGAAAAAGATTTTGGCAAAGAAGCGATTGATACATTGGTCAAACATATGGAAGATTCAAATGATAAGTTTGTATTGATTTTAGCTGGTTATCCAAGAGAAATGGAAAATTTTTTAAGTCTTAATCCAGGGCTGCGCTCTAGGTTTCCGTTTATTTTTGATTTTCCGGATTATGATGTAAATGAACTGATGGACATTGCCGGTCACATGATGAATGACAGGCAGTATCAGTTTAGTACAGAGGCCTATAAAAAGCTAAAAGATCATTTCATGGACGTGAAGTACAATCAGACGCCTAGGGATTTTAGTAACGGTCGATATGTGCGAAACATTATCGAACGTTCCATACGTACTCAATCCATGAGGCTTTTAGAAGAAGAAAGCTTTGAGCGCAACGAGCTTCTAACTTTAACGTCAAGCGATATTCAGCTGTAGAAAAAAAGCCTTTCGTCACGAAAGGCTTTTTTTCTACATATTTGGTTGTCGAATCGTTTTGATCGGCAGGCGCCATTTGTAAATATATGAACACATCCGAAGACCTACAAGTAAGATAAATAACGTATAAAGTTCTATAGGCGTATTTGTAATATGTAGCCCTACGCTAAATCCTGCGATAATCGCCCATACCGCATAAATTTCATCTTTAAGAACAGTAGGCTTTCGGCGTGCTAATAAATCTCGGATAATCCCGCCGCCGCTTCCTGTTAAGACCGCAGCTACAATAACCGCGCTAAGCGGATGGTTCATATGAGTGGCATAAAGCGCTCCTTGAATCGCGAATGCTGCAAGGCCGATGGCGTCCGAAAAGTTTCCCCATCGCTTCCAATGTTTTAAGATATTGTTTGGAAATAAAAAAGTGGCAGTAATAGATAATAAAGCAATCTGAAAAAAGAGTCCTTGTTCCCAAAGGGCAGACACGGGTACACCGATAAGCAGGTTTCGAATGGCTCCTCCGCCAAAAGCCGTTACGATTCCCAATATGTAAACGCCTAAAATATCATATTCCTCTTCCATGGCAATGAAAGCTCCGCTGATTGCAAAAGCAATCGTTCCAATAATGCTAAGTACGTCCCAAGTCATGATGCTATCCCCTTTATTCTGTTTTCACCAAGTAGCGACTAGTATTTTAAAATCAGGCAGCCTGATTCAAATTTCGATAAGTAAACCAATTCAAATTGTATACAGAATTTCGTGATATTTCAATGTTTTTTTAATCATCGTTTTATAGATTTTAAAAAGGGTGTTAAACTAGTAAAAGACAATGTATTCTGTCTCTTTTGCAAAGATGGAGAAATGGACATTTTTTTGATATGATATGAATGATTTGTCAATTTAATAGTAAGGGAAGGAAAAATCTTTGACAGCAGAAATGAATACTGAACTTGAACGCGTAATTTTAGTCGGATGTCAGCTTCATGACGATGACGAACGTTTTGAATATTCAATGGATGAGCTAGCATCTTTAACTGAGACTGCAAAAGGCGAAGTACTGGTAAGGTTAACGCAAAAGCGCGATCGCATTCATCCAGCTACTTATATTGGAAAAGGGAAAGTAGAAGAACTTGTGGCTCTTGAAGAAGAGTTAGAGCCTGATTTAATTGTATTTAATGATGAATTGTCACCGAGTCAAATCCGCAATTTGTCAGCAGGGTTATCTGCGCGTGTTATTGACCGTACGCAGCTGATTTTGGATATCTTCGCACAGCGTGCTCAAACGCGAGAAGGAAAAATGCAGGTGGAACTTGCTCAATTAAATTATCTGCTGCCTAGGTTAGTAGGACAAGGTACCGCTTTGTCACGTCTTGGAGGCGGAATTGGAACAAGAGGTCCTGGTGAAACGAAACTTGAAAGTGACCGCAGACATATTCGCCGTAAAATTGATGAAATTAAGCGTCAGTTAAAGACAGTGGTAAGTCACCGCGAACGTTATCGAGAAAGACGTAAGCGTAATCATGTCTATCAAATTGCAATTGTGGGCTATACGAACGCTGGTAAATCGACGATCTTTAACCGCTTAACAGAGGCGGGTATTTTTGAAGAAAATCAGCTGTTTGCAACTCTTGATCCAACGACAAGACAGTATACGCTTCCGTCAGGACTAACCGCTCTGTTAACGGATACGGTTGGATTTATTCAAGATCTTCCAACAACGTTAGTAGCCGCGTTCCGTTCAACACTTGAAGAAGTAACCGAAGCTGACCTTGTTCTGCACGTGGTAGATTCATCTAATCCAGATTACAACAACCACGAAAAAACAGTGCATCGCTTACTAGAAGAGCTGAACGTAACGGACATTCCGATGCTGACAGTTTACAATAAAGAAGATATGCAGCATGAACTATTTGTCCCATCCGCTTCGACATCTTTATCAATGAGCGCTTTTAAAGCTACTGATTTAGTGAAGCTTGGGGAAAGAATTCAAGAAGAAATGAAAAAAGAAATGGCATTTTTTCATGTGCTGCTGCCGGCTTATGAAGGAAAAATGCTCGCTGAACTCAAAACGGTCTCTATTCTTGAGTCGTTAAAATTCAATGAAGAAACTGAGAAGTATCAGTGCAAAGGGTATATTGCAAAAGAGCATCCCCTTTACAAAAAGCTACAAACGCTTGAAGAAAGTTGAGGAACAAAGAAATGATGTTTGATCAGTTAAAAAACGGGGCACGCATTCGGGAACTTGCTGCAAAAGTAGAAAAACAAATTAAGCCCGTACATGAGAAAATTGACGAGCGCATTGAAGCAAATCAATTTCGGGTGCTGCAAAGCTTTCAGCAAAATCGAGTGAGTGATTCACATTTTAATCCGACAACGGGGTATGGATATGACGATCTAGGCCGCGATACGTTGGAGAAAGTATACGCGGATGTTTTTGGAACAGAAGCTTGCCTGGTGCGTCCGCAAATTATTTCAGGTACGCACGCAATTGGCATTTCGCTGTTTGGCGTACTGCGTCCTGGAGATGAACTATTATATATAACTGGAAAGCCTTATGACACTCTTGAAGAAATTGTTGGTATACGAGGAAGCGGCGTAGGCTCTTTAAAAGAATATAATATTAGCTATAAATCAGTAGATTTAACAGCGCAAGGTCAAGTGGATTTTGAAGAAGTGAAAGCGTCTATTCATGAGCACACAAAGATGATAGGCATTCAGCGCTCAAAAGGTTACGGCATTCGCCCTTCTTTTACAGTCGCGCAAATAAAAGAAATGATTTCTTTTGTAAAGAGTATTAAGCCTGACGTTATAGTATTTGTCGATAACTGCTACGGTGAATTTGTAGAAACAATCGAGCCAACGCATGTAGGAGCAGATTTGATGGCAGGGTCGCTTATTAAGAACCCCGGTGGAGGCCTTGCTAAAATCGGCGGTTATATTGCAGGACGAAAAGACCTAGTGGAAGCTTGTTCATACCGAATGACAACTCCTGGAATCGGTGCAGAAGCTGGAGCGACGCTGTATAGCTTACAAGAAATGTATCAAGGGTTCTTCTTGGCGCCGCACGTAGTCGGTCAAGCATTAAAAGGAGCGGTTTTCTCATCCGCTATGTTCGAAGAGCTAGGGATGCAAAGTGAGCCGAAGTGGAACAGTGAACGAACGGATTTAATTCAATCCGTGCAGTTCGATGACCGTGATAAAATGGTTTCTTTTTGTCAGGCTATTCAATTCGCCTCGCCAATTAATTCACACGTAACGGCCTATCCTGCTTATATGCCAGGGTACGAAGATGATGTGATTATGGCAGCTGGAACGTTTATACAAGGAGCAAGCCTCGAGCTGACGGCAGATGGACCTATCAGGCCCCCTTATGTCGCTTACGTGCAGGGCGGGTTAACATATGCTCACGTAAAAGTAGCAATATGTATGGCAGTAGATCAAATGCTGACGAAAGAACTTTCATAAAATATAAGATAGAAAGACTATTTTCTCCCCGCTAAGAAAGAAAAGATAGGCTTATAAAAATAAACCAAGTGCTATTTATTTGTATAGAAGAAATGTTCAGAAAAATTTATGTTAGAATTACTAACATTCGGTTGACAGGTGAACTAACATAGCATACAATGTAAATAGTTAATCCAAAGGAGGAACTGAAATGAGTGACAACATTCGAAGAAATACGCCACTTTTCCCAATTGGAATTGTGATGCAGTTAACTGAGTTGTCGGCTCGCCAAATTCGCTACTATGAAGAACATGAATTAGTTGCACCAGTAAGAACAGAGGGAAATCGACGATTATTCTCATTTAACGATGTTGATAAGCTGCTTGAAATCCGTGATCTTATTGAACAAGGTGTAAACTTAGCAGGTGTAAAACAGCTGTTTCATCTTCAAAAGGAGCAAAAAGGGCATAAGCAAGAAGAAAAAGTTGTGGCAGCAACAGCAAAGCCAGAATTAACGGATGATGAATTGCGAAAAATGCTTCGTGCAGAACTTATGCAAGCAGGCCGTTTTAATCGAGCAACTTTAAATCAAGGAGATATGTCCAGGTTCTTTCATTAATAAAGTTATCAATATTTATGCCGTTCGTATATGAGGGGTATAGATTATAAATATTATATAGAGATTTAGGGGAGGATCACACGATGGCAAAGTACACAAAAGAAGATATTTTCCGCAAAGTTCAAGAAGAGAATGTAAAATATATTCGTCTTCAGTTCACTGACATTTTAGGAACAATTAAAAACGTTGAAATTCCAGTAAGTCAATTAGAAAAAGCGTTAGACAACAAAATGATGTTTGACGGTTCTTCTATTGAAGGGTTTGTACGTATTGAAGAATCAGATATGTACCTATTCCCGGACATTGATACATTTGTTATTTTCCCTTGGACATCTGAAAAAGGTAAAGTAGCACGTTTTATTTGTGACATCTACAATGCAGATAGAACTCCGTTTGATGGCGATCCACGTAATAACTTAAAACGTGTGTTAAAAGAGATGGAAGAGTTAGGATTTACTGATTTTAACCTTGGACCTGAGCCAGAGTTCTTCTTATTCAAATTAGACGAAAAAGGCGAACCTACATTAGAATTAAATGATAAAGGTGGCTACTTCGACTTAGCGCCAACTGACCTTGGTGAAAACTGCCGTCGTGACATCGTATTAGAGCTTGAAGAAATGGGCTTTGAAATTGAAGCATCTCACCATGAGGTAGCTCCTGGACAACACGAGATTGACTTCAAATATGCTGCTGCATTAAAAGCTTGTGATGATATCCAAACGTTCAAACTTGTTGTAAAAACAATTGCACGTAAACATGGCTTACATGCTACATTTATGCCAAAACCATTATTTGGTGTGAATGGTTCAGGTATGCACTGTAACGTTTCATTATTTAAAGATGGTCAAAACGCATTTTATGATGAAAACGGTAATCTAGAGCTAAGTGATACTGCTCGTCAATTTATCGCAGGTATCATCAAGCACGCACACAGCTTTACAGCAGTAACAAATCCTACTGTAAACTCTTATAAGCGTCTAGTGCCTGGATATGAGGCTCCTTGTTATGTTGCATGGTCTGCTCGTAACCGTAGCCCATTAATCCGTATCCCAGCTTCTCGCGGCGTAGGAACTCGTGTTGAAGTACGTAGCGTAGACCCAGCTGCTAATCCATATTTAGCAATGGCTGTTCTATTAAAAGCTGGTTTAGATGGAATCAAGAACAACCTTGAAGCTCCAAAACCTATCGATCGTAATATCTATGTAATGACAAAAGAAGAGCGTGTTGAAGAAGGTATCGTAGATTTACCTGCAACATTAGCTCAAGCTTTAGATAGCTTCCAATCAAACGAAGTTATGGTTTCTGCATTAGGTGAACACTTAGCAGAGCACTTCGTTGAAGCGAAAGAAATCGAATGGGATATGTTCCGTACACAAGTTCATCCTTGGGAACGTGACCAATACATGAGCCAATATTAATTCTTAAAGGTCCGAGAGATCGTTTATACGTTCTCTCGGACTTTTTTGTTTTCAAAATGAATAACATTGCGCATATTAAATATTGAACTAAACTGTTCATAAAATAAGTATAGCTGCCTGTCGTACAATTTACGGAAGGCTTTTTGTTGTTTTGTTATATACAGGAAAGAATTTGGTTATATGAATTAAAAAGGATAAGCTTTTTGTCTCATTGAATCTATATGTAAAAGTAGTGTATAACAGATAGAGAGATTGTTTATGTGTTCACTCTGCACTTCAGTATAACTTCAGAGAATTTTCAGCCAGTCGTAGTGTCATTAGAAAATACTGTTGGAGAGGAATGGAATGAAAATGCAAGAAGGAAATTTTTTTAAAGGTTTAGTAATAGGCATATTAATAAGCATTCCAATTTGGATTATTCTCATTGTTATAGGCGTTCTGCTTTTTAAATAGGCCCGTTCTCATAATAGAATAGACAAAACTTTCCTTTTAGTGTATACTTCAAATGAAAATGATAATTATTATCATTTAATCAACGAATCAACACTCTGCATATAGCTGTCACTCCTTGAGAGCTATCCCTATTTATTTAATATTCTGTCTACAACGCAGAATAAACCGCTGCCTTTGAGTAGCGGTTCTTTTTTTTAGTAATTTTCTACTTAGTAGGCTAGTATACGTAGCACTTATTGACCTCATGCATATGTTAGCAATAAGGAGGGACAAGTAATATGAAAAAAATCTATCTTGACGCAGGACATGGTGGGGCAGATGCAGGAGCAGTTGGAGCGAACGGACTGTATGAAAAAAACTTAGTTTTAAAAATTCAACAATATTTAATAAGCTATTTAAATAGCACGTACAGTGATTTTACGATTAAAACCACTCGTACCACAGATGTTTTTTTATCGTTATCTCAGCGCGCTTCTCAAGCTAATTCGTGGGGCGCAGATGCATTTATGTCTATTCACGTAAATGCTGGTGGAGGAACGGGGTACGAAGATTATGTTTATAGAAGCGCTAGCAATGCCAGCAAAACGTTTCAATCGATTGTCCACGGCCAAGTACAGCCAGCGCTGCTGGCGTATAATCATCCGAATCGCGGTCGGAAATCAGCCAATTATGCGGTGCTTCGCTTAACAAATATGCCGGCAGTACTCACTGAAATAGCCTTTATTGATAACCGCACAGATGCAGCACTTCTTCAAAATGAAGCTTTTTTAAAAAGTATGGGTGAATCGTATGCAAAAGGAATTGCCGTCTATTTGAATTTACCTCGTCGTGCAGTTCCAAACCCAAATCCAACACCAACACCGAATCCATCGCCTTCTGAACCGGGTACAAAAACGTATACGATCAAGCAAGGAGATACGCTTTACAGTATTGCACAGAAGTACAGCATAACAGTGCAAGCGCTTCAAGAAGCCAATACAGGGCTTTCTGATCCTCTCACACTACAGGTTGGAAAAACAATTGTTATTCCTTCAGGGACTTCACCAAACCCATCTCCAACACCGTCACCAACTCCACCTTCGGAACAATATCCGCTTCCAAATGGAATTTTAAAACAAGGTGATTCTGGAGAAGCTGTGAAGCAGCTCCAAAAAGCATTAAACGCGGTGAATTTTAAAGTAGGATCAGTAGACGGAATATATGGAGTTCAAACGAAAGATGCAGTAAGGCGTTTTCAGCTTGTGTATCTTCCTTATGATGTGGATGGCATTTATGGTCCTCAAACAAAAAACAAGCTAGCAGCCGTTTTAAAAGCAAAAAGTTAAAGCAAAAAGGTCTTCTGAAAGCGGGCAGAAGGCCTTTTGTTTTGCTGTTAAAAGCGCCTTAAGTACTATTTTATGGTTTACGTAAAATAATGCTTTACAAACCATTTGTACGGGAGTATATTATCTAAGAACAAAGGATAGTTATGAAAGAAACATGTTATTGATCATACCCTTTAACCGAAAATTATATTGACCTGTTATCGCTTAATTCGTCAGAAGTGGGGGACCCAAATTTGTGCATTGTCACTTGGGGTGAATCCTTTTTTAAAGGTAGGGCTACTCTCATAGCCCGAATCCGACAGCTAACCCCATAAGCGTTTTGGAGAGGAGGTTTAAGCTGTGTAAAAACGCTGAGAACCCTTAGTGTTTTTTTTGTGCGCTTTTTTAACATAAAAAGGTATTTTTTAGGAATAATAGCACTTATTCATGAACTTGTAACGGCGCTTAGCAATGGACAGTAAATAGTAGCTAAGCGATCATCGGAGGGAAATTACGTGAACTATTCAGTTCTCAAAAGATTATTGATTGGAAAGCCGCTCAAAACAAAAGAGTTAGGCGATCAAAAGCTTAGTAAGCTTAAAGCACTGGCTATTTTATCATCAGATGCCTTATCTTCAGTGGCTTATGGAACAGAACAAATTTTGATTGTACTTGCAACAGTCGGCGTTCTTGCCTATTGGTATTCGATTCCAATTGCGATTGGGGTATTGGTGCTGCTGACGGCTTTAATTCTTTCATACCGTCAAATTATTTATGCGTATCCGCAAGGCGGAGGAGCTTATATTGTTTCCAAAACCAATTTAGGAGAAAATCCCGGGCTTATCGCTGGGGGATCACTGTTGGTAGATTATATTTTAACAGTTGCTGTGAGTGTTTCAGCAGGAACCGATGCTTTAACTTCGGCTTTTCCAACGCTGCATCATTACAATGTAGTAATTGCGTGTTTGCTGGTGATTTTTATTACCGTCTTAAACTTACGTGGTGTAACAGAATCCGCTTCTGTATTAGCTTATCCGGTTTATTTATTTGTTATTGCTCTTATTTTGTTAATAGCGGTAGGCTTGTTTAAAATAGCGACAGGTCAAGTTTCACCTGAGCTGCATCCCTCTCTCGGTACAGTAGTGCCAGGTATTAGTTTGTTTTTATTATTAAAAGCTTTTTCGTCAGGCTGTTCGGCATTGACAGGTGTAGAAGCCATTTCAAATGCAGTGCCTAACTTTAAAGAGCCAGGTGCAAAAAATGCTGTTCATACATTAATGCTGATGGGCGGTATTTTAGCCGTTTTATTTTCTGGCATCACGTTTTTAGCTTATTGGCTTGGCATTTCTCCAAAAGCAGATGAAACGGTTGTATCACAAATTGCATCGAGTGTGTTTGGACGAAATGGATTTTATTATTTTATTCAAGGCACAACAGCTCTAATTCTAGTGCTAGCGGCGAATACGGGGTTTTCAGCTTTCCCTTTGCTGGCTGTCAACTTATCGTCTGATAAATACATGCCAAGAATGTTTCAAATTCGTGGCGATCGATTAGGCTATTCAAATGGAATTGTGACCCTTGGAATTGCTTCTATTGTCTTAATTGTAGCTTTTAAAGGAGCGACTGAACAATTAATTCCTCTTTATGCAGTCGGGGTGTTTATTCCATTTACGCTTTCTCAAACAGGGATGATTGTCAAATGGGTTAGAGAAAAGCCCGCCGGCTGGCAAGGGAAGCTAGCTATTAACTTAATTGGGGCCCTCATTACCTTAACGGTGCTAATCATTTTGTTTACAACGAAGTTTTCACAAGTATGGTCCGTGCTCATTTTCTTGCCGGTTATTGTCTATATTTTTCATCGCATTCATACGCATTATGAAGCGGTAGGAGAGCAGCTTCGCATTAAGCAAGGAGAAAAGATTGGAAAGCTTGAAGGAAATGTGGTCATTGTTCCTGTAGCAGGAATGACAAAGGTAGTAGAAAATTCATTAAATTATGCACGAACGATTGGCGATACCGTTATTGCAGTGCACGTGGCCTTTGATCGAGAAAGCGAAAAGAGAATGGAAGAGAAGTGGGAGAAGTGGCAGCCTGATATTCGTATTGTTACGTTTCATTCTCAATACCGCAGCTTAGTGCGGCCGCTGTTTCGATTCATCGATATGGCCGAGGAAAAAGCGCGGGAAAACAATATGGCCATTACGGTCGTTATTCCGCAATTCATTACGAAAAAAAGCTGGCAAAATATCCTTCACAATCAGTCCAGTCTGTTGTTAAAAGCACATTTGCTTTACCGTAAAAATGTAATTGTTACAACTGTACCGTACCGTTTTAAAAAATAATGAAACATGACTAAAAACCTCCAACTTGTATGTTGGAGGTTTTTAATTTTTAAATTCACATACACTAACCGTAATCGAATCTCATCAAAGGCGCAAACGGAGGGATTGTATGAGTGAATTAATTAAATTGTTGCGAAAAGGAAATAAATCGGCCATGATGGCCGCTATAGTGAATACCATTATTTCCATTATTAAAGGAATTGCTTTCGCTTTAACAGGGAATGTAGCGATGTTTGCTGAAACGATGCACAGCTTAGGAGATGCAGCTAATCAGTTTTTTGTCTTTATAGGTTCGGCATTAAGTAAAAAAGCCCCGACCAAACGCTTTCCAAATGGTTTCGGCCGATTGGTTAATCTTGTTCTATTAGGAGCGGTTCTTGTAGTAGGGATTATGGCGTTTGAAACGATTAAAGAAGGATATCACCATATTCTTCATCCAACGAAGTCTTCAGGCTTTATTTTAAATATTACAGTACTTGGCATCTCGGTATTGCTTGAGATGTTTGTCTTATTTAAGGCAATGAAAGAAATTTTGCACGATGTCGGAATGAATACCGCAGAGGTCAATGTTTTTACGCAAAGCTTTGTTCATTTAAAGAAAGCAAAGCCAGCAACCAAGCTGGTCTTTATGGAAGATCTGGTAGCTACTGGAGGAGGCGTATTGGCGTTAATAGCCGTTTTCATTTCACGGTTTACACCTTTTCACCAAGCTGAAGGAATTGCTTCTATTTTAATTGGGCTTATGATGTTTTTCGTAGTAGGACGAGTATTTTTAGATAATGCTGCTGGAGCCCTTGGTGAAGCAGATAAAGAAATGGAAATAAAAATTGCCGCGATTGTCATGCAAGATGTACAAGTGCGGGATATTCAAACGTTAATGGTGATGAAAGAAGGAGAAGAGCTTCACGTTGAATTAAAAGTAGAAATTGATCCTTCTTTAACGGTGGCCGAAGCTGATGATATTAAAGATCGTCTGGAAAATCGTATTTTACAGGAAAAAGGAGTAACGGATGTTATTATTGAATTTGATGAAGATGATGGAATTCCGGACTGGGCGCCAAGTGATTTACAGCTTCAAAAAGAATAAAAACAAGGAAGAAAACAACTGTTTTCTTCCTTGTTTTTAGCTATATACTTTTTCACGTACGTTTGGAGAATCTGTTGAAGCTTTCGAAAAGTTAATGGTTTCACGTACAACGTAAATAGGTCTATTTTTACTTTCATCGTAAATTCTTGCGATGTATTGTCCGACTAGACCTAAACCAAGTAGCTGAATACCGCTAAAGAAGGTGATAGCTACCATAATGGAAGTCCAGCCAGGCTGAATATTTTTCCCTATCAGCCAAACAACAATCGAATAACTTAAAACTAAAAGTGATACAAAAACCGATAATAAGCCAATAACCATTACTAAACGCAAAGGCTTCGTTGAAAACCCAATAATTCCATCTGAAGCAAACTTGATCATCTTTTTTAAAGGATATTTTGTTTCACCAGCAAAGCGTTCATCACGCTCATATTCTACATATGTTTGCCTGAAGCCAATCCAAGACATCATTCCTCGTACAAAACGATTGCGTTCAGTCATTTTTTTGAATACATCCGCTACTTTTCGGTCGATAATACGAAAATCTCCCGTGTCTTTAGGGATTTCGATATCAGACATATAATTTAAAAAGCGATAAAAATACTTAGCCGTGGCTAATTTAAAAAAGGTCTCTCCGCTTCGTTTCTTGCGCTTTGCATATACAATTTCATAGCCTTGCTGCCATTTAGCAATTAATTCGGGAATCATTTCTGGCGGATCTTGTAAGTCCGCATCAATAATAACGATAGCATCACCTTGAGCATAATCAATGCCTGCTGTTACGGCAGTTTGGTGCCCGAAATTACGAGCAAAATCAATAACTTTTACGTTAGAATCCATAGCCGCTACGTCTTTCAAGATTTCAATTGTTCGGTCGGTGCTGCCGTCATTGACGAAAATGAATTCATAGTTAATATGATTTTTATGCATGACGGAAAGCAAGCGATTGTAGCATTCATTAGCTACTTCTTCTTCAAAATACATAGGTACCACAATTGAAATTAGTTCTCTCATGCTTTACCTCCTAGCGAGTGATGGTTTGTGTGCTTAAACGTCCATATTTTATTAAGGAAAAAATTGATAAACATTCCTATACAAGTAGACAACAGTTGTCCAATTATTGGATTAGCAGGTGTATAGTGTACAAGAAGGAATAAGCAGCTTGTATTAATTGCTAAAGTAATAAGGTTTACGATGAAAAATTGAGCTAACATCCATTTATGTACAGTTGCTTGAAACACCCACGATTTGTTCCAATAGTAGCTGTTTATGACGCCAATGAAATAAGATAGCACGTTAGCCAATATATAATTCATATCAAAATGAATGAGTGCTAAGTAACTGATAATAGTGAGCAGGGTATTCATTATCCCTACAAATCCGAATTTCAGGAATTTTATCACGGTTGTATAATCCCTTCCATTTAATTTATCTCTTCACATTTTGTCTTGGGTTCATTTTTAGTAAATCGTACTATTAAATAGGATAGAATCACTGAAATACCAAATCCTTCGAGCAGCATAAAGCTTGGAAAAATAAAGAATCGATAGCGAGTTTGAATTTCAATAAGCAAGTGAATAAGAACGTATCCTATGATTAGTAATAAAAACAGTGTATACGGATATTTATCCTGCTTCCTCAGGAATAAACATATAAGGCCAATAATGGAAAGAATAGTAGTTGAAACATAAATGATTCTTTCATAACTTTGAGCAGCACTAATTAATTTCTCTTTATTAAAAGGTACATCTTCTTGAGGAGTTAATGAAATGCTCCAAAATGTAGATGCATCCGTTCCGCCCCACATATTTAGGAATTTAATGTGAAAGAGATCTAAAAGCTGCTCTTTATCTGCTACCCGTTCTTTAATTACCTCTTTTTCTGCTTCAGCTCGTTTTTCTCCAATTGGCATACCCATAAAACGACTAGCATCCTCTGAAGAATAAGAACCGCTTGTTTCGTAATTAAAGCCAATGACGAACTTCCATAAAGGATCTCTGTTACTTAAAGGATATTTAGAAATACCGCTAGCTACAAAAGAATAGTTGATCAGCGCATTTGCAATAAAAAAAGTAGCCAGTATGCCTACGAGGTTTTTTCCTATTTTCTTTCGACGAGCTTTTAACTCAGCAGCATTCTTCGTTTTAATGTAAGGTTGAAGAATTTGCAAGATGAAATAAATGAAAACAGCGACGATAATAATGGGTCCTAGAGGGCGCATTAAATTTCCTAACGACAATAGAAGGCCAATATAAAGCCAGCTAAACTTGTTATGAGCAAATCTTTTTATAATAAGGTAAAAAGCTGCATAAAATAAAAAAGTAGCTAAATGCTGGTTAGTTAACACTGAGCTATAAAGAATGTTCGGAATGTAGAACGCATATAGAAAAGCTGCCATTCTCCCAGCAAGTTCATTAAATACTTTTGCGCCAATTAAATAAATAAAAATAACGGTGCCAGTGGAATAAAAAATATTTAACAATTTTAATATAAAAATATTATCTCCAAAACAGCGAATAATAACAGATTCATAGAATGAAAAGCCTAGCTGATATACCCATGTAGTAAAATAAACGCTTTGGTTAAAGTCATAATTTCCTTTTGCGATATTACGCGCGGCATCTAACATGACAAGAAAGTCAGATTTTACAGGCGTTTGAACAGAAAGCATCCATGCTAGTCGAATACCTAAGGTCAAAACGATCAGTGAAATAAAAAAAACAGTTTTGTTCATGTATCTACTTGCAATAGCTATTAGAAAAATGACAAGGAAAGTGATAAATATTCCTTCAATAATAAATGAATTACTTAAAGCCAAGCCCTTTAATTCCAATGAATTTGTCATCGCACTGTAACTGCCCCATAGAGACCACGTGAGAATAATGACACATAAAAAGATCAGGCTTTTGGATAAAAATGAGTTAAGCATATTACCTCCTGCAAATTATTTCAAAGATAAGGTACAAAATTCCTACCCTATGATACCATATTTTATTATTTTGTATATATTTTTCTTATAGAGTATAATATTAGATTGTTCTGAAATTACAACAGCGGCATAACGTTTGATAAAAGGGTAAGCGGAGTAGGCAGTGATTTAGTAATAGATAAAAGAGGTTGAGAAAAAAGGATTTTAGTCGAAGTGAAAAACGAACCATTAATCACCATGTTTGATTAGTGGTTCGTTATGGTGAACGTAGTTTCATTTGTTTAGTTCCTTCCAGCAGTTGATTGGAGGGCAAGACGAAGACTCCTGCGGGAAAAGCGGAACAGGTGAGACCCCGCAGGAGCGTAAGCGACGAGGAGGCTCATCGGCCGCCCGCGGAAAGCGAAGTCTTGCACGGAAATCAACTGCGGTGTAACAAGCAATCCCTACTAGCTTATTTATTCCATTTGTTCTCCTATAGATTCGCTTGATTTAGTTATGTCTCAATCTCTTCTTTTTTATCATGTGTTTTCTGATGCGAACAGCTTTTATGTTTTAAACCGATCTTTTAATAAATTCCATAGGGAACTCACTCCGAGACTAATGCTGATCAGAATTCCTGATAGAGCTACTATTAAAGCGATATATTCAAAGATAGAAAACTGCTTCATGCTATCCCAATTGATGTTTCCCTTTAGTTTGCTAATAACTAAATTCATTCCGTAAATACCGGAAAGAACCGTATAAATCGTTAAAATTAATAATAAGTAATTGTGACGTTTGGCTGCGATTTTCTCTTGATTTTGGTACAAAGTGCCAAGGGTTTCTTTGACTTCTTGATAAAGAGAATTGATGTGAAAGATTTTTTTAAAAAGCTCAGAAAACTCTTGACCTTCTGTGCGCGAGCTAATTTCTAAAAATAAATATTTACCTGAAAATACGGTAATAGAGCGGATTAGTCGTTCAATGCCCTCTGAATTTTTATGAAACGTGAGCTGAGAATACTCATAAGATAGTTTTAGCAACACGATTTTATAGAAAAAATGTAAAAATAAATTATAGTAATGCTGGCCAAATAGATGATTCATCAAAAGCTGATCCGTTTTAGAGTCTGTCGATTTAGAAATACATGAAAACACATGGTCTGTTATGACGTAATAGGTTTCAGGAGCCCACCTTTCATACACGTGTTTAGTATTATACGTTTTAATATACTCATGATTGTGTGCAGAAATAAACGCTTTCCCGTCAGGCGTATAGCTATTTAGCTGCCCAGTACGAAATAAAGTTGTGGAATTAATTTCTTGCTCTTGATTTACCGTTACATAACTTAACACAAACATCCGTTCATCGATAAAATAAGGAAGGCTCCCAACGTGCTGTTCACGCGTGGCTTCTTTCTTGATGTGTTCGTTCAAAAATGGCGCAAGCTGTGAAAAAATATAATCTTGCACTTTGCTATAGCGATGATGTTCATAGGTAATGGTGGATCCGTGCTCTTCAGCAAGCTTCGGTTCTAATACACGAAAATGATTCATGAATTCTAAAATATCATCATAGGTGTAATGATTATGGCTCATCTCAGTGCGAATGGTCATGACGCCAATTTCAAAAGGACATAAAAAAACATCCACAGACAGCACGTTGCTAGACACGGTGGTGGAGGAAGTGTGTAACGTAATGGTATGGTCTATTTTTTTTGAAAATCGAAGCAGCCCTTCTTTTTCGCACGAGTCAGGGAATAGAATACATTCAATGTAAGGAAGAAAATATTGATCCAGGCTATCATGAGATACGTAATACTGTTCTCCGTAGTATTCTTTTTCTAAATGTTTGTTTTGAATGGAAAAAAAATCGAACAAATTTTCTTTCAGTGCATGAACAAGCTGCTCTTTATTTTTTCGATCAAAGGAAAAAGGAAAAAGAAACATGTTCATTGCTTTGGTAGGTACAATGGTTTGAAATGGTTCTGTTTTCCTTGGTGTATTGGTCATAAATTACATCCTTCTTATGGTCGGTTGTATTTCCTTGTAAGAGTCGCGGAAATGCAGATAGAAAGTAAAAGGTGAAACAAGCTTTACAAAAACCGTTCTACCTGCCTGCGGTGATTCAACGTATCATTTATAATATGCCAATTTTTTTAGAAAACAAACGTAAAAAAAACCAACTAACATCATGATTAGTTGGTTTTACATACAGTGTCTGATTAGTGAATCGTGCGATATACACCAGTTACTTTTCCTAAAATCGTTACGTGGCGAAGAATAATAGGCGCCATCGTTGAATTTTCAGGCTGTAAACGAACGAAATTTTCTTCTTTAAAGAAACGTTTTACCGTTGCTTCGTTGTCCTCGGTCATGGCGACCACAATATCTCCATTATTAGCCGTTTGCTGCTGACGTACGATTACCATATCGCCATCTAGAATACCTGCTTCAATCATACTTTCTCCCATAATCTCAAGCATAAATACATGATCATCTGGAGAAACGAATTTATCTGGAAGAGGGAAATATTCTTCCACATTTTCAACGGCTGTTATAGGAAGACCCGCTGTTACTTTACCGATAACAGGAACATTAATGACATTGCTTTTAGGGATGTTTACTTCATCTAGTTGAAGAACTTCGATTGCTCTTGGTTTTGTTGGATCTCTGCGAATTAACCCTTTGCTTTCTAAACGAGCTAAATGCCCGTGTACAGTGGAGCTAGAGGCTAATCCTACTGCTTCCCCAATCTCGCGAACAGAAGGCGGATAGCCTTTTAATTTTACTTCGTGCTTAATAAAATCTAGTATGTCTTGTTGACGTTTTGATAGCTTCATATTTTTCACCTCGATTTTAGCTATTCTTTAGGTGAATTATACCACGTGATGTGTCAATATACAAACATAAGTTCGAAGAATTCCATTGACAGAAACAAATGTTCTCAATAAAATAAGAACATATATTCTGATAGGGGGATCATAATATGCAACAATTCTTACATTCTATGAAACATTACGCTATTTTTTTTGCAGTTATCGCTGCACTTACATATGTATTGACGCTGGTTTTAGGAGCGGATAAAGTAGATTTAGACAAATATTCAACGGTTACTATTACAAAAGGAGATACGCTTTGGGACTTGTCCAACAAGTATCATAATCACCATCATTTGACCACCAATGAATTTGTCAAATGGGTTGAAGACGTTAATGATTTAAACTCAGATAATGCCCAGTCTTTATCTCCTGGAGATAAATTATATATTCCTGTTTTAAAAAAAGAGTTACATAATCAAGTGGCAATTGAACAGTAGTGTGTAACGGCCGTTCCTGAATATTGTTAGAAGCCGAAAAGGTCGTGATAAAAGTGGACGCCATTATTTATTGCCGTGTCAGTACGGATAAAAAAACCCAAGAAACATCTTTACAGCGCCAGCAAGAAGAATTAAAAAAGCTTGCTGATCTTCACCATCTAGAGGTGAAAAAAGTCGTGATGGAAAAAGCAAGCGGATATGATGTAGACAGAGAGGGTATTTTAGATGTTCTTCATACAATGAAAGAAGAGAAAATATCCGTGCTGCTCATTCAAGACGAAACACGATTAGGCAGAGGAAATGCCCGAATTGCGCTGCTTCATGCTTTTCATAAAGAAAATGCTACCATCTATACGATTAGTCATCAAGGTCAGCTTCAGCTTTCAGAATCTGATTCAATGGTGTTAGATATTATTAGCTTAGTGGAAGAGCATCAGCGGAAATTACATAATGCTAAAATTAAAAGAGGAATGAAAAGAGCCGTAGAAAACGGTTATCGTCCGCAGAAAAATTTAAAAAATCAAGGAGTTAACTCGGGAAGAGAAAAAAAAGAAGCGCCGATTGAAGAAATTGTCCGCCTTCGTCATAACGGCTTAACCTTTGCTGAAATTTCAGTTACGCTAAAAGGTTTTGGTTATAATATTTCAAAAGCGACGGTACATCGCCGCTATCAAGAGTACCAAGAGAGTGCTCAATCTCTTGATAAAACGAAAGAGATTTAGTAAGATGACTACATGTTGCCGGAGCGGTTCGGTAATTTTAATTATTGATTATAAGGAGATAGGTTTTATATGCTATCAAAAGATAAACTTGCTCGTATTAATGCTCTTTCAAAAAAGGCAAAGGCTGAAGGGCTGACAGAATCTGAAGCGAAAGAACAGCAAGAGCTACGTCAGGAATATTTAAAAGTTTTCCGACAATCTATGACAAATCACCTTCATACGATTAAAGTTGTGGACGAAGAAGGTAAAGATGTTACGCCTAAGAAGTTAAAAGAGAGTAAAAAGAAGCGTCTTCACTAAGACGTTCTAGTAAAACTAGAGGGAGTGTTCCCTCTAGTTTTTTGTATATTTTTAATAAGGGGCACAAAAACTGTAAAAGTGGAAATTTTTTTGGTTCAAGTATTGTACAAATAAGCAAATCATTAGTATGATAACATATGTACATAGTTTTGAAAGGAATGAAGAGTATGACACAACGTATTGAAGATCTTTCGATTGCAACAATTCGTACTTTATCAATCGATGCGATTGAAAAAGCAAATTCAGGTCACCCAGGTATGCCAATGGGAGCTGCTCCAATGGCATATACATTGTGGACAAAATTCATGAACATCAATCCAAAGAATCCAAACTGGTTCAACCGTGACCGCTTTGTATTATCAGCAGGACACGGATCGGCACTATTATACAGCTTGCTTCATTTAGCTGGATATGACTTATCAATTGAAGACCTTAAAAACTTCCGTCAATGGGGAAGTAAAACACCAGGTCATCCAGAGTTCGGTCATACAGCAGGTGTTGATGCAACAACTGGTCCACTAGGACAAGGTATTGCAATGGCTGTTGGTAAAGCAATGGCAGAACGTCATTTAGCTGAAACATACAACAAAGAAGGTTTAGAAATTGTAGACCACTTTACGTATGGTATTTGTGGTGACGGAGACTTAATGGAAGGTGTATCTGCTGAAGCAGCTTCATTAGCGGCACACTTAAAATTAGGACGTTTAGTTGTTTTATACGATTCAAATGATATTTCTTTAGACGGAGATTTAGATCGCTCGTTCTCTGAGAACGTAGAAGATCGTTTCAAAGCTTACGGATGGCAAGTAATCCGCGTTGAAGACGGCAATGACTTGACAGCGATTGCAAACGCAATTGAAGAAGCAAAAGGCGATTTAACACGCCCAACGCTAATTGAAGTAAAAACAACAATCGGATTTGGTTCTCCAAACCACGCGGGTACTTCTGGCGTGCACGGTTCTCCATTAGGTTCCGATGAAACAAAATTAACAAAAGAAGCTTATGCATGGACATTTGAAGAAGATTTCTATGTGCCAGAAGAAGTGTATGCTCACTTCAAAGCTACAATTGCTGAAGATGGCCAAAAGAAAGAAAACGAATGGAACGATGTATTTGCACAGTATAAAGAAAAATATCCTGAACTAGGTCGTCAATTTGAACTAGCAGTAGAAGGAAAGTTACCGGAAGGCTGGGAAGAAACGCTTCCAGCATACGAAACGGGTTCAAGCTTAGCTAGCCGTGCTTCTTCTGGAGAAGTATTAAACGCAGTAGCACAAGCTGTACCTCAATTCTTCGGCGGTTCAGCTGACTTGGCTGGCTCAAATAAAACAATGATTAAAGGTTCAGAAGACTTCACTGCAGCTGATTACAGCGGACGTAATATCTGGTTCGGTGTACGTGAATTTGCAATGGGAGCTGCATTAAACGGTATGGCTCTACACGGCGGTGTAAAAGTATTCGGAGGAACATTCTTTGTATTCTCTGATTATCTTCGCCCAGCAATTCGCTTAGCAGCTTTAATGAAGCTTCCTGTAACATATGTATTCACACATGACAGTATCGCAGTTGGAGAAGACGGCCCAACACATGAGCCAATTGAACAATTGCCATCACTTCGTGCAATGCCAGGTCTTTCAGTGGTTCGTCCTGCAGATGCAAATGAAACAGCTGCTGCATGGCGCTTAGCATTAGAGTCAACTGACCGCCCAACGGCGCTTGTATTGACTCGTCAAAACTTGCCAACGCTTGAAGGTACAAAAGAAAATGCATACGAAGGCGTGTCTAAAGGTGCATATGTTGTATCTAAAGCTGGTAAAGACCAAGCGGATGCATTAATACTTGCAACAGGCTCTGAAGTAAGCCTAGCAGTAGAAGCACAAAAAGCATTAGCTGCGGAAGGCATTGACGTATCTGTAGTAAGTATGCCTGCATGGGATCGTTTCGAAGAGCAATCTGCTGAGTACAAAGAAAGTGTTATCCCTAAATCAGTGAAAAAACGTTTAGGTATTGAAATGGCTTCTACACTTGGCTGGGAACGTTATGTTGGAGACGAAGGACAAGTTCTTGGTATTAATCACTTTGGTGCATCTGCTCCTGGTGAAACAATCATGAAAGAATTTGGTTTTACAGTTGAAAATGTAGTAGCAAAAGTGAAAAGCTTGCTTAATGCATAATTCTTTTTCATAAGAAAGAGCAGACTCCTGTGGTCTGCTCTTTTTTTTCGACAAAAAAACAAAGGAATTTTTTCATCGATAGACAAGCATTGCGTACACCATTCGGTATAATGGTACAAAAAAGAACGAGCCGAAAGGGAGGATGAATCGTGAGAACGTATGAAGTATATTTAATGGAGGAAGAAGTTGCATCATCCTATTTTCGAAGAGAAAAGCTCATTTATCAGCTGCTGATTGAATATAGAATGAAACGTCACTTGCAGGAAACGCACTTACAAAAACAAGTTCATTACATTACTCGCCAACTGCCCATTTCATTTATTCAACGAGAATTGCTTCAGGCGTTTTCTCATTATCCTCATTTTTTTACTCATCAAGAGACGTTTGTGCTGGAATATCCTCATAAAAAAAGTCGAGCATCTATAAAATTAACGAATCGCTGTATAACAATTGAAGGAGATGGCAATGTTGATGCTGAGACAGCTTTTTTTGAAGTATTACGCAAGCTAGATCCTTGTTTTTTAGCAGTGAATTATGGAACGGATGAATACGGCTGGCTGAGGCCTGTGAAAACAAGAAAATTTGTGTAATTATTTAAGGAAATTGGAACGGAAATATTGTATAATAGCGTATGGTCTAGTACACTGTAAGTTAGACAACACGAAGGAGGAAGTAATACCATGGGAATGTATATTCTAGTTGGTGTTCTAGCATTAATTGTTGGGATAGCGCTAGGATTTTTCATTGCTCGTAAGTATATGATGAGCTATCTGAAGAAAAATCCACCAATTAATGAACAAATGTTAAAAATGATGATGATGCAAATGGGCATGAAACCATCGCAGAAAAAAATTAACCAAATGATGAAAGCAATGAACGGCCAAATTAAATAATGGTTAATTGGACAGACACTCTCTATTCAGAAGGGTGTCTTTTGTTTTATGATAGAGATAAGAAAATGGTTGTGGGGCTAGGGGGATACAATGAAAATTTTTCGAGAGTTATGGTGGTTTTTCAAACAGGAAAAAAAGTCTTACATAACGGGGGTAGCGCTGCTCATGATCGTGGCAGCATTAGAACTTCTCCCGCCTAAAATTATTGGTTTAACGGTAGATGGCATTAAAGAAGGGACGCTGAATGGAAAGCGTTTAATGCAGATGGTTTGCATTTTGCTAGGAGCTGCTGTTGTGGCCTATTTCACGAGATACATATGGCGTATTATGATATTTGGTTCATCTGTTAAACTAGCCAAGCAGCTGAGAAATACCCTCTACACTCATTTTACCAAGATGAATCAGGCCTTTTATCAACGCCGGCGAATTGGGGATTTGATGGCCCATGCAACAAACGATATTCAAGCCATTCAACAAACTGCAGGTTCGGGCGTTTTGACACTCGTGGATTCCATTGTTACAGGAGGGCTTGTTCTATGCACAATGGCCCTCACAATCAGCTGGAAATTAACGCTTATTTGCCTTATTCCTATGCCGCTTATGGCCGTTTTAACAAGTTACTATGGTACATTGCTTCATGCGCGGTTTCATCACGCACAAGCAGCATTTTCTACTTTAAATGATAAGGTTCAAGAAAGCATTAGCGGAATTAAAGTCATTAAGACGTTTGGGGAAGAAGCAGCTGATGTCGAAGAATTTCGCATCAAGTCTGCAGATGTTGTCCAAAAGAACATGAAAGTAGCCCGAGTAGATGCATTGTTTGATCCGACCATTTCGATTATTGTAGCACTTTCTTTTTTACTTGCTCTTATTTTTGGCAGCAAGATGGTTATTAGTGAAGAGTTAACACTGGGGCAGCTTGTTACCTTTACAACTTATTTGGGTCTTCTTATTTGGCCGATGCTCGCGTTTGGCTGGCTATTTAACATTGTGGAACGTGGAAGAGCATCATATGACAGGGTATTTTCTTTATTAAAAGAAGAAAATTCGATTGAAGAAGCAGCGCATCCTAGTGTTGAAATGCCAACAGGAAATATTGAAGCTGTTATTCATAGGTTTTCGTATGGTAAAGAAGACGAATATACGTTAAACGACATTTACTTTACACTTTCTCGCGGTCAAACGTTAGGTATTGTCGGAAAGACGGGTGCTGGGAAGACCACGCTTTTGAAGCTGCTGCTTCGTGAATTTGATGTAAGAGACGGAGCTGTTTTATGGGGAGGAAAAGATATTAAAGACTATGCTTTTGATTCATTGTACAAAAGCCTTGGATATGTTCCTCAAGATCACTTTTTGTTTTCAACAACAGTTGCTGATAATATCGCTTTTGGAAAAAGAGAAGCAAGCAATCAAGAGATTAAAGAAGCGGCTAAAGTTGCCAATGTACATAGAGACATCCTTGATTTTACAGATGGCTATCAAACAATAGTAGGCGAAAAAGGCGTTTCGTTATCGGGTGGACAAAAACAGCGTATCTCGATTGCAAGAGCTCTTCTATTAGATCCTGAGCTTTTAATTTTAGACGACTCGCTATCAGCGGTAGATGGAAAAACGGAAGCGGGTATTTTACAAGCGCTGAAGCAGAAACGTCAAAATCGAACAACGATTATTACAGCACATCGGCTGAGCTCGGTTACTCATGCAGACCTGATTCTTGTACTTGATAAAGGGAAAATTATTCAGCGAGGAACTCATGAGGAGCTGCTTAGCGTGAGCGGCTGGTACCAGGATATGTACGATAGACAGCAGCTTGAACGTGCGGTAGAAGAAGGAGAGACGAAAAATGAAAATTGAGCATTCTTCGGTACATAAACGTCTGTTTCGCTATACAATTCCGCATAAAAAATCATTTTTTTTAGCGTTCACACTATTATTAATTGCTACGGCTGCGGATTTATTAGGGCCCATTTTGATTAAAATTTTCATTGACGATTATTTAACTCCTAAGTATTTGCCTCTTCAGCCTCTTGTGTGGCTTGCAAGCAGTTATTTGCTTTTACAGCTTTTAAAAATTGTCGTTCAATACTTTCAGCTGCTGCAGTTCCAAAAAATTTCGCTTCAAATTATTCAGCAGATTCGAATTGACGTTTTTTCTCATGTTCATCGCCTGGCTCTTCGCTTTTTTGACAACACCCCCACAGGAAGCCTGGTATCTCGAATTACAAATGACACGGAAGCCATGAAAGAAATGTTTGTGGAAGTCATCGCGGTTTTTATTCAAAATGGGGTGTTTTTAGTCGGTATTTTTATAGCCATGTTTATGCTAGATGTGAAGCTGGCTTTTTATTGTTTAGTTCTTCTCCCGTTCATTTGGGGACTTATGAAGCTTTATCAGCGTTACAGCGCTATTTACTACGGACAGCTTCGAGAGAAACTAAGCCAGTTAAATGCCAAGCTTCATGAGTCTTTGCAAGGCATGTCTATTATTCAGTTATTTCGTCAAGAAAAGCGGCTGCGCTCGGAATTTGAAGAAATCAATGATGAACATTACAAAGCGGGGATGCGCAATATTAAGTTGGATGGTTTGCTGCTAAGGCCGGCAGTCGAAATTCTTTACATTTTAGCCGTTATTCTTGTGCTCAGTTATTTTGGTATTTCCGTAGCTGACAGTCCTGTTAAAATTGGTGTTCTTTACGCGTTTATCAACTACTTGGATCGTTTTTTTGAGCCTGTTAATGAAATGATGCAGCGTCTTTCTATGTATCAGCAAGCGATGGTATCAGCCTCTCGGGTATTTGACTTGATGGATGAAAAAGAAAAAAATCCAGTCATGGCAGGAGAACAAAAGCAGGGGGTACAAAAAGGAACGGTAGCATTCAGAAACGTAACGTTTTCCTATGATGGTGTTCGAGATGTACTTTCTGATATATCGTTTACGGTAAATGAAGGAGAAACAGTGGCTTTAGTAGGCCATACGGGAAGCGGGAAAAGCTCCATCATTAATTTATTAATGCGTTTTTATGAGCAGCAAAAAGGAGACATTTTGATCGATAATAAACCGCTATCGTCTTTTTCAAATAAACAGCTTCGAGATGAGGTAGGGCTAGTGCTTCAAGATGCCTTTTTATTTGCAGATACCGTAAAACGAAATATTACGCTGCACGAAGACCATTTTTCTGATGAACAAGTAAAAGCAGCGGCGGAATTTGTGCAAGCTCACGCATTTATCGAAGCTCTTCCTAATAAGTATAATGAAGTGCTAGTCGAAAGAGGTTCCACTTTATCAAGCGGCCAGCGTCAGCTCTTAGCATTTGCAAGAACGGTCATCCGGAATCCTAAAATCCTTATTCTTGATGAAGCAACAGCACACATTGATACAGAAACAGAAGAAGCGATTCAAGAAGTGTTAAGAGATATGGGAAAAGGCCGTACAACAATTGCGATTGCCCATCGTTTATCCACTATTCAACACGCCGACTGTATTTTAGTACTGCATAAAGGAAAAATCGTCGAAAAAGGCACACATACTGAACTGCTAAACAAAGGCGGTTTGTACTATAATATGTATCAGCTTCAGCACAGTGAAAAAGAGGAGAATTTCAGCAAAGAAACAGGAGTAAAAGAGACTTATACAGAATTGATAGAGTGAAGGCAAAAAAAGAAACAACCTTCATGGAGAGGTTGTTTCTGTCGTTTGAGCAGGGAATTCATTGTAAACGTTTAATAAATGATCTAATTCTTGACTATGTTTAATAGCAGGTGGAGAGTTTAATCCACTTACTCGGACTATGCGGATGAGTTCTTCTCGTTTCTTTTCAATCGCTAATAGAATATCTTTTTTGGCCAATGCTATGTATCCCTTCTAACAAGTCGTTTACCTAATTATACAAGATAATGGTACTATTTGAAAGAAGTGAGATAAGACAATTTGGTTACAAAATGGTAACGAAAAAGAACAAAAAGAACAAAAAAGGGAAGTGTGAAATGTGGGAGATTTAAATTTGTTTTTGGCATTTGGCGCAGGTTTTTTATCGTTTATTTCACCTTGCTGTTTGCCTTTATACCCAGCTTTTTTATCGTACATAACGGGAGTATCAGTTAGGGAGCTAAAGGAAGGCGCTAAGTCGCATCAGCGAAAAGCTTTTATTCACACAGCTTTCTTTTTGCTTGGGTTTTCTGTCATTTTTATTATGATTGGTTTTGCGACGTCTTTTATTGGTCAGTGGTTTTTTAACTATAAGGATTTAATCCGGCAGATTGGCGCTATTCTTATTATTTTCTTTGGTCTAGTTGTACTAGGGATTTTTAAGCCTCGCATTCTTATGCAAGAACATAAGCTTAGATTCGCAAATAAGCCGGCTGGTCTCTTAGGTTCTTCTTTCATAGGCATGGCGTTTGCTGCGGGTTGGACTCCGTGCACGGGCCCTATTTTAGTATCGGTTATGGCGCTTGCAGCGACAAACCCAGGCTCTGGCCTTTTGTATATGATAGCTTATTCACTTGGATTTTCTATTCCATTTTTTATCATGACGTTTTTTATTGGGAAAATGAACTGGTTAAAAAAACATATGGATTCTATGATGAAAGTTGGCGGATACGCAATGATTGGCATGGGATTTATTTTGTATTTTGACTGGATGACAAAAATTATTATTTATACAACGAGCGTATTTGGAGGGTTTACGGGCTTTTAAAAAGGGAAAATGATACAAAAAAGAATCTGATAATTGACAGATTCTTTTTATTTTTCAAAAGACAAAATAGTTACTTTCGCTCTTAGGAAATATACAAGAATATGGGGTAAAAAAATATATAGAAAAAATTTATTTTTACTATATCTTCTATAAATACGGAGTGATACAATGAAATCGTCATATTTTTAATTGTTAAAAAGAGGTGTGTAAATTGAAAGATATTTTGTTAATCTTGCTTTTGCAACTGATCTATGTACCGATCTTGACGCTGCGCACAATTTTTTTAGTCAAAGGTATGAGTATGTATGCCTCAGTTTTTGGATTTGTTGAAGCGTTAATTTATGTATTCGGCTTATCTCTTGTATTTTCAGGAGATCAAAGCACGCTTGCTATGGTTGTATATGCAGTTGGGTTTGGAGTGGGAATTATCCTTGGAAGTTATATCGAATCTAGGCTTGCTATCGGATATACAACATTCTTAGTTAACCTTATGACCAAAAATGAAGAGTTGATTAACCGCCTTCGACAGGAAGGTTTTGGTGTTACTGTTTACCAAGGAGAAGGAAGAGACAGTGCACGCTATAGATTAGACATTTTAACAAAAAGAAGTAGAGAAGAAGAGCTATTAGCATTCATTGAAGAATATGAGCCTCGTGCTTTCATTATTTCATACGAGCCGCGTAAATTTAAAGGCGGGTTCTTACTAAAAGCAATGAAAAAGCAAAAACAAAAGCAAAAAGCAAAAGCAGATATCACCTCTACTAAATAAAACCAGAAGAGATCCTCTTCTGGTTTTTTGTTGCACTTTTACTTCTGATGTTTTTTGGATTATAATATAAGTAAACACTAAACTATAGTAAAGGAAGGATTTCATTGGTTATTGCTTCAACACTTGTCGCAATTTTTATGGCTTCTTTCATATTAGTTGTTCGAATGAAAGCTGCTGATAAACCAACGAATGCAAAAAAAATTATACTTCCGCCTTTTTTTATGAGTACGGGAGCGTTAATGTTTATTTTCCCAATGTTTCGAGTAACGGGTGCAGAACTGCTTGAGGCGTTAATAGCAGGCATGATTTTCTCAATCCTGTTAATTAAAACGTCTAAATTTGAAATTCGTGACGATCATATTTACTTGAAGCGTTCAAAAGCTTTTGCATTCATTATTATTGGTTTGCTTATTATTCGAATTGCAATGAAAATATATTTAAGTTCTTCAATTGATGTTGGCCAGCTTGGCGGTATGTTCTGGATTTTAGCATTTGGTATGATTGTACCTTGGCGCATTGCGATGTACACATCGTACAAAAAGCTCGAACGAAAGCTGCATAATGATCGTCTTGCTAATACAACAATATTAAACTAAAAAAGGTGGCTACGCAGCCACCTTTTTTGATTTAAAATAAATGCTGATAGGGGACGGCATCTATTTTTTGTTTTTTTAATGTTTTTAATAAAAATTTATGATCACGTTTAGGCGTAGCTAAAATGTATCCACGTACGATTAAGTCTTCCGTTATAGAGGCTGCTTGTTCTTCAATTGCGAGTTCCCCAATTTTCCCCGCGATTTTTTGTTTGGCTACATCGCGAAACAGTTCAGGTACTGGTTCAACAAGAACGTTTAATAGCTGCTTTTGATCAGCTGACCAAAGGTGGACGGTTTTGGAAAGATAGTGATCTTGCCAATCAAGCTCAGACATGCCGTCTTCTTTTGGTAAGCGCTTTAAAAACTTCCTGAACATAAAAAATCCGCCGATAGCAAACATGCTCATTAAAAAGACTACCCAAAATAAAATAACCCATAAAAACCAGCCCTCTAGCATATTTTTCACTCCTTTATAAAGAGGTCACTCCTAATATTACTATATTTATACATTTATTATAAAAGCCTTGTTCCTTTTATGGCAATATAAAATTCCTGTACTTTGTGCGAGAGGGAAGTCTTTTTTGACTCATCGATAAGTTTATATAGACTCATTAATGAGTGAATTATCGTTAGAATTGTCTAAAAATGCTTATTTTTCAGCTTTTTAAAAGTTGGCACGTTTTTTGCATATAAACTAATTGAAGAATTATTTAATATGAGAGGAAGATAAAAATGAGTCAAACTTTTAGCAAAGTAGCAACAAATTTACCGGGAGAAAATGCAAAGCAATTATTAGATAGAAGACACCGTGCCATTCCGAAAGGTGTAAGTTATGGCATTCCGACATTTGCTGATACGGCTGAAGGGGCGATCGTTAAAGATGTCGATGGCAATACGTTTATTGATTTCGTAGGCGCAATTGGCACAATCAATGTAGGACACAGTCATCCAAAAGTAAAAGAAGCGCTTCACAAACAAGTAGACCGTTTTATTCACACAGGATTTAACGTAATGATGTATGAGTCATACGTAGAGCTTGCAGAAAGATTAGCAGCAATTGCCCCTGGTGAATTTGACAAGAAAGTATTACTTTTAAATAGCGGAGCAGAAGCTGTAGAAAACGCAGTGAAAATTGCTCGTAAATATACAAAGCGTCAAGGAATTATTTCCTTTAACCGCGGTTTCCATGGCCGTACATTAATGACAATGACAATGACAAGTAAAGTAAAACCATATAAATATGAATTTGGACCGTTTGCTCCTGAAGTATACAAAGCTCCATATCCTTATGAGTATCGCCGTCCACAAGGATTATCAGTTGAAGCATACGAAGATTTCATGATTACAGAATTTAAAAACTTCTTAAATACAGAAGTAGCACCGGAAACGATTGCAGCTGTTGTAATGGAGCCGATTCAAGGTGAAGGTGGCTTCATCGTTCCAGGTAAACGTTTTGTGCAAGAAGTGTATCAATTATGTAAAGAGCACGGAATTTTATTTGTATCAGATGAAATTCAAGCAGGATTTGCACGTACGGGCCGCTACTTCGGTATTGAACATTTTGACGTGGCGCCTGATTTAATTACGGTATCAAAATCACTAGGAGCTGGCGTACCAATCAGCGGTGTCATTGGCCATGCTGAAATCATGGATGAATCTAATCCTGGTGAGCTTGGTGGAACGTACTGCGGAAGTCCTCTTGGATGTGAAGCAGCCTTAGCTGTACTTGATATCATTGAAGAAGAAAAGCTAAACGAACGCGGTGAGTACCTTGGAAAAGTAGTAACATCACGATTTGAAAAACTAGCAGAAAAATATGACTGTATCGGTGATATTCGCGGATTAGGAGCGATGTCTGCTATCGAGCTTGTAAAAGATCGTGAAACAAAAGAAGCGGACAAGGAGCTTACACAGCGTATCGTAAAAGAAGCAAACAAGCGTGGATTATTACTGCTTAGCGCAGGAGTATTTGGAAACGTTCTTCGTATCTTAATGCCAATTGTTATTACGGATGAGCAGCTGGAGGAAGGCTTAGCTATTTTTGAAGCAGCACTAGAAGCAAGCGTGCAGCAAACGGTTCAAGTATAAGAGAAACTGAGGCATGAGTGAAGAGAGGGCTCTTCACTCATTCTTCATGAATCACAAAGGATGGGTATGTTTGGACACTCTATTTATAGATTTTTCATTTTCTGATAAAATAAAATAATAATTATTTTTTGACGAAAAGGTGATTCAAATGACCATTCATAAAAAGCATATTCAGCAAATTAACGACGAACTTTACGATATATTTGAGTCATCATTTGATGAAATCTTTGTAACTGATGCGAATGGATATGTGTTAGTTGTAAATTCAGAGTGTGAAAAAAACTATGCTTTGAAAGTGGAAGATTTTATTGGAAAGCACGTAAAAGAACTGCAGGAAATGGGTATTTTTTATCCTTCGGCCACGTTAAAAGTGATTGAATCCAATCAAGCGATTGAATTGGTTCAAAAAACAAACTCCGGCAGGTATCTTCATGTGCGGACAAGGCCGGTATTTACAAACGACGGTCATTTAAAAAGCGTTATTAGCTATTCACGAGATCTCACAGACTTGATGGAATTAAAACGAAAAGTAGAAGAGATGGAAGAACAGCTTGAAAACTATAAAAAAGAGTTAAACGAAGCCGTCGATTTAGAAGGCATCGTGACAAAAAGCGAAGCGATGAAAAAAGTTTTTTCAACCATTCAACGAGTTGCTTCTGTAAATACAACCGTTCTTTTACTTGGAGAAACAGGAGTAGGAAAAAGCAGAGTAGCAAAACTGCTTCACCAGCTTAGTACAAGAAAACAGCAGCCGTATCATGAACTTAACTGTGCAGCGCTACCCGAACAGCTTATTGAATCAGAGCTATTTGGCTATGAAGGCGGTACGTTCACTGGAGCATTTCGAGAAGGGAAAAAAGGGATCATTGAGCTTTCCAACGAAGGCACGCTTTTTCTAGATGAGATTGGTGAACTTTCTCTTTCGGCACAAAGTAAGTTGCTCCACGTGCTGCAAGACCGTACCATTCGTCCCGTGGGCTCAACAAGAGCAGTATCAATAGACGTACGAATCATTGCTGCTACGAATCAAAATCTAGAACAAATGGTGGAAGAAGGAAAGTTTAGACGTGATTTGTACTATCGGCTAAACGTAGTGCCGATTATCATACCTCCTTTACGAGAGCGAAAAGAAGATATTCTGCCGCTTGTCTATCAGTTTCTTCACCATTTTAATACAGTATACGAACGTAATGTACGTTTATCACCAAAGGCGTTAGATGCGTTCTTAGGACAAGAATGGAAAGGAAACGTTCGTGAAGTGGAAAATATCATTGAGCGTCTGGTTGTTACAGGTGAAGAAATGATTACGCTTAAAGATTTGCCTTTTGCAAAAGAGTTTGCTGTCGATCCACCTGTCCATACGCTTCCTGAAATGATTGAACATGTGGAAAAAGAGATGGTCATAAAGGCGTTTGAACAGCATAGGTCGTCTTACAAAGTAGCGGAACAGCTTGGTATTAGCCAATCACAAGCGAGTCGTAAAATTCGAAAGTACGTTTCGGACAGCACAGAACAGTGAGTAGATAAATTTAAGCAGGGAGTGAAGAAATATGAAGCAAGCAAACTTATATATTAACGGAGAATTTGTTTCAGCAAATGATACATACGAAGTGGTAAATCCAGCAACAAATGAAGTAGTGGCTACTGTTGCAAAAGGTGGAGAAAAAGAAGCGAAGCTAGCAGCAGATGCTGCTTATGAAGCGTTTCAAACATGGTCTAAAAAAACAGCAGAAGAGCGCGGTAAATTATTATTTAAATGGCATCAGCTGATTGAAGAACATACCGATGAACTTGCTGAAATAATGACAGTCGAACAAGGCAAGCCTCTTAAAGAAGCAAAAGGTGAAATTGGCTATGCCAACGGATTCGTTTCATGGTACGCAGAAGAAGGAAAACGCATTTACGGAGAAACAATCCCAGCTTCTTCTCCTAATAAACGATTATTTGCTCATAAGCAGCCTGTGGGAGTCATGGCAGCTATTACACCTTGGAACTTCCCGGCAGCTATGATTACGCGTAAAGTAGCGCCAGCTTTAGCAGCTGGATGTACAGCGGTTATTAAACCGGCAGAACAAACGCCACTAACGGCTCTTCGACTAGCAGAGCTGGCACAAGAAGCGGGTATTCCAAAAGGCGTAATTAATGTAGTTACGGGAGATGCAAAAGCGATTGGAGAAGCGTGGCTTCAAGATGGACGCGTACGTAAACTATCGTTTACGGGCTCTACAGAAGTAGGTAAACTGCTAATGCGCGGAGCAGCTGATACGGTTAAAAAAGTGTCTTTAGAATTAGGCGGACACGCTCCGTTTATCGTAACAGCAAATGCTGATTTAGATAAAGCAGTAACAAATGCAATTGCTTCTAAATTCCGTAACGCTGGTCAAACATGCGTATGTACAAACCGCATCTACGTGCACGAATCTGTTGCTAAACCGTTCGCAGAGCAGTTTGCAGCGGCTGTTAGTCAGCTGAAAGTCGGAAACGGCTTAGAAGAAGGTACGGATATCGGACCTCTGATCGATGAAAAAGCGTTAGAAAAAGTAAAGCGCCACTTAGATGATGTTGTAGCAAAAGGCGGAAACGTCTTAACTGGAGGGGCTGTACGCGAAGAAGGAAGCGGACTTTTTGTTGAGCCTACGGTTGTAAATGGTGCAACAGACGATATGCTTTGTATGTACGAAGAAACATTCGGGCCAATTGCTCCAATTGCGACGTATCAAACAGAAGAAGAAGTTATTCGCCGTGCAAATAACTCGCCTTACGGATTAGCAGCTTATGTGTTCACTGAAAATATTTCAGAAGCTATTCGTATTGCTGAAGCTTTAGAATATGGTATTGTAGGACTAAATGATGGACTACCTTCTACACCACAAGCGCCGTTTGGCGGCTTTAAAGAAAGTGGACTTGGACGTGAAGGCGGACATTACGGAATTGAAGAATACTTAGAAGTAAAATATATTTCTTTAGGCTTTTAACAAAAAGTGATTTCGCTTTCCTGCGAAATCACTTTTTTTAGTAATAGTACACGTGGGGAATTTGTGCATGGATTGATTGAAAATTCATGAATAAAAAACAAAATTCTTCTAGAGTACAGCATTCAAGATCTTCGCAATCGTGAGAGTTAAAAAAATCTTCAAGTATAGTTGCCTCCACGTCTTTAAATAACCAGTGGTGTTCAACATCCTCAAAATTGCCGCGATAAACCTCACTTAACCCATAGAAGTCGAATATATCTTCCAACTGCTTCTGTTGCATAGCCATCCCTCCTCTTCCTAGTATAAGAAAAAGAAAGAGATATTAAACAAGCCGTCATACTACTTTGTTTTTTTTATAAAATCTCGTATAGTTAATAGTAATGACAAGCAAAGGAGTTTCGGTATGTTTACATATATCACGTTATTTGGTTTTCTTGGATTCGCTGTGTATTCGAGTACGTGGATTTATTCTATTGTCAAAAAAGATGGAAGAGCAAAGAAAAATGGAAAGGGTACTCTTATTAGTTTTCTTGTGATGCTTATTGGGTTAGTCGGTCTGCAGCTTACGTAATCATAGATTATTTTGACATTTTTACCACCTTCACTTATAGTTAACGTTGGGCGAACATATGTGTGATTTTGTTCACAGTGCTTGCCTTAAGTTGAAAAAGAAAGAAGGTGGCATATTTGAGATATCACACACATATTGCAACATCGATTGCTGCCGGTGCCGGTGTGGCTATAACAGGAGACGCTTCGTTTACATTTCCTTATGTTGTAGGCATTGCGATTGGAGCGCTGCTTCCTGATATTGATGAACCAAATTCATATATTGGTAGAAGATCTCTTGGTCTCGCAAAAGTCATTAAATCTATTTTTGGACACCGAGGTATTACGCATTCTATTCTTGCAAGTGGACTTATTTTTTATTTACATACGATGTATAACAACGATTTTACATTAGGGATAGCCTATGGATACGCTTTTCATATTCTTGGAGATTTCTTTTCTAAACGAGGGGTACCTTTTTTCTCTCCTCTTAGCAAGAAGAAGTTTAAGCCTCCTTTAACATATGAAACAGGTGGTGGAGCAGAGACTCTCATCTTTTACCTGGCAGTGATAGGAAGTTTTTATATGCTTTATAAGTATCAGCTGTACACTCAGCTGTTTTAAAGGAAGAAGAGGCTGGGACAACAGTATGTTAGCTGAGGTGAATGACGAACCATTGATCAAAATATTTGATCGGTGGTTCGTTTTTTATTGGAATGGTAAACGTGGGTGTTATCTGTTTTGTTGCTTCTAGTGGTTGACTGGAGGGCAAAGCGAAGACTCCTGCGGGAAAAGTAGACTAAGACTAGATACGACCCCGAAGGAGCCTAGCGACGAGAAGGCTCATCGGCCGCCCGCGGAAAGCGAAGCCTTGTACTGATATCAACAGCAGTGTCATAAGCGAGCGAGCCGTGCGATCTCATTTGTTCGTCTTTAAATGGAAGTGATTTAGTTATGTCTCAATCTCTCTTTTAGGCTTCCACTACGTAAAGTTCAGTCGTTTTCATAGGAAGGGTAATGGTAATACTTGTGCCGTCATTTTTTTCACTGGCTACATGAAAAAAACCATTATGTTCGTTAATAATTTTGTTGCAAATTGTTAGTCCTAGGCCTATTCCTCGTTCTTTTGTTGTATAAAAAGGCTCTCCTATATGAGGGATACGCTTTGAATCAATTCCACATCCATTGTCTTTTATCACAATGCACAGCGTTTCTCTAGCTGATTTTTCAATTGATACTGCCAGCTTGCCGCCGCTTTCCATCGAATCAATGGCATTTTGTATAACATGAATAAATACTTGGGTTAGCTGTGTTTTTTGTCCACTAATGAGCAGGGGATGTTCTTTTGGATAATGGCGAATGATGTGGATGTTTTTGACTCCAGTAGCCGGTTCAAATTGCTTTAATACCTCATCTAACAAGTCGGTAATAACAAGGTTGTCTGTATATACGTACTCTTGTTTAGCTAAACTCATAAACTCTGTGATAATATGTTCAATTTGTGAAAGTTCATGCTGAATGAGATCTCGATAAATCATTGTTTTTTTCGGTTGCTGTGTCTCACTGAACAGTTGTATAAACCCTTTAATGGTTGTTAAAGGATTTCTAACCTCGTGTGCGATACTTGCAGCAAGGTGACCAATGACAGAAAGTTTTTCTGAATTTCGGATCTTTTTCTCTGCTTGTCTTTTTTCTGTTACGTCTCGTGAGACAAATACAAACCCTTCGATTTCTCCCGTAGATGTGATAATTGGAGCGCCTTTACATTCTAATAAAACGATGGTGCCGTTCACATGAAACTTTCGGTATTCAAATGTGGAGGCCTCTTTTGTTTTGCTCATGTTAGCTAAAATAGTGGAGATTATGTGTTTGTCTTCGGGATACGCATTGATAAGCACATGTTGTCCAATAAGTTCATCGGGATAAACGCCTAACGTTTTAGCGTAAGAAGGAGAAGCGTATTCATAAATCCCATCTTCAGTAATAGCACATACTAAATCATGGGTATGAGATAAAATAGCTTGATGCTTTGGTTCATTGTCATCTGTAATGATTCGATCTTTTAATGGATAAAAAAGCTGATCTTCTTGGTTGGTGAAGGTGTGCCGAACTTGAGTGCCGCACATTCTACAAAAATTATAATCTTCCTTATAGTTACAAGAAGGACAAACGGACATCGAATCACTCCAATCAGATCTATGCAATGAGAGAGTTCTCAAGCATATATAATCATTATTATATATTCAAATTATAGGAAAAAATATGAAAAATCAAATGTGCTATAGGGAGGGGAATAGGGCTTGAAAACCCTATATAGAGATTTCAAATACATGTTTTTAGTTGCAAATAGATAAGAAAGGGAATTTTTTACACGTTTAAAAAATTCAGCATATCAAATAAGAGGCGTGATTTACCTCTTATTTGATATGCTGATAATGCTCTAGCGCGCGCTCTCTAGCTGCTTTATGATCGACAATTGGAGCCGGGTATGTTTTATTAAGTGTAACGTTTGCTTTTTCTAATACGTCTGCTGGGGCCTCCCAAGGTTTATGAATATAAGAAGAAGGAATATCCTTAAGCTCTGGAAGCCACTTTTTAATATATTCTCCTTCTTTATCAAATTTTTCTGATTGAGTAATTGGATTAAAAATACGAAAATATGGCGCGGCGTCTGCACCCGAGCCTGCAACCCACTGCCAGCCCATTGTGTTATTAGCTAAATCTGCGTCTACTAAGGTATCAAAAAACCAATTTGCTCCGTGTTTCCAATGAATTAAAAGGTGCTTTACTAAAAAGGAAGCAGCTACCATTCGAACTCGATTGTGCATAAAACCTGTTTCCCACAGCTCTCGCATTCCGGCATCGACAAGGGGATAGCCGGTTTTTCCATTTTTCCAAGCTTGAAGCTCTTCATTGCCGTCAGCCCACTGAAATTGCTTAAATTTTTCATTAAGCGGTTCAGTTGTAGTGTGCGGGAAATGATAAAGCAGCTGATAAGCAAAATCTCTCCATATAAGTTGACGAATAAACATTTCAGCTTGCTGTTCAAAAGCATCAGAACGTACTTTTTCAGCTTTAGTTCTCAAATAATGATAAAGGACTCGAGCTGAGAGCTGTCCTGTGGCAAAATAAGGAGATAGAAACGAATTTAATGCTTCAGCAGGAAAATCCCGTCCTTTTTCATAATGAAGCAGCTTATTCTTTAAAAACGTTTTGAAGACATCCACAGCGCCTTTTTCCGTAGCTTCCCACGTTGACCTAATCGTTTCATCCCACGGTATGCTTGGAAGCAAATCGAGATCGGAGACTGAAAGAGACTCAACAGGTTTAGAGGAAGCCTGTATGGAAGTAACTTTTTTTACAGCAGAAGATACGGAATGTTTTTGAGAAGCTTTATAATAAGCTGTAAATACTTTATAAGGGTCTCCATTTTCTTTTGTGATTTTCCAAGGTTCATGAAGGAGAAATCCCTCAAATGTGCGAATATTTATTTGTTGCTCTGAAAAAAAAGCTTGAAGCTCTTTATCTCTTTTTAGCGCATGTGGTTCATAGCATCTATTCCAATAAATATCTTGTGCATTCGTTTCATGGAGTAATTTTTGCAACACATCTTTAGGGTTTCCTTTTTGTACAATCAGCGTTCCTTCTATTTTTTCAATCGAGGTTTTAAAGTCATTCAGCGCATGGTGAAGCCACCATTTACTTGCACTTCCCATTGAGCTTTCTTCATAGTCGTCATGGATATAAATAGGTACAACTATTCCTTCTTTAGCTGCGTGAAATAGAGCTGGGTTATCAACCAGCCGAAAATCTTTTCGAATCCATACGATAATGGTTTTATTCATCATGTGCCACCTTTCTATCTGCAATTTGCCTCGATTATAGCTTTTTTCTTATACGTTCTACAATTTTGAATGTGTAGAAGGCCTATTTTCTTATGGACGAATTTCAGATTGATGGTAAAAAGAATAACGTAAACAGAGTAAGAGAATGGGAAGGAGCCCTTAAAAATGAGAAATTCGTATGGAATGAAACAAACCGGACAACCGATATCCAATCCATATATGCAAGCAGCACCTAAACCTGCTAAAATGCCGCCTATGCCTTCTGCAAAAGAAATGCAGGTAATGCCGATGCAAGAAGGCGCAAATCAAATGCCAATGCATGGAGAAATGCCGCCGATGCAAAAAGAAATGAATCAAATGCCAATGTACGGAGAGCTACCGCCAATGCATGAAGGAATGGGTCAAATGTCGATGCAAGACGGAATGCCAATGCACGGAGGAATGGGTCAAATGCCGATGCAAGGTGGAATGCCGCCAATGCACGAAGGAATGGGTCAAATGCCGATGCAAGGTGGAATGCCGCCAATGCACGGAGGAATGGGTCAAATGCCGATGCAAGGTGGAATGCCGCCAATGCACGGAGGAATGGGCCAAATGCCGATGCAAGGTGGAATGCCGCCAATGCACGGAGGAATGGGTCAGATGCCGATGCATGATTGCGGATGCCGCGATTTATCAGCACCAGTTGATCATCAGCAGCCTCATTCTTTAAATGATTGGATGTTCATGCAACAAACAAATCCACGTTCTTTTTAATAAACCCTTTACCCTAGATAAAAGGGATGTATTTTTGAATCTTTAGTATAAATATAGAATTTTATTAATTGAAACGTCATGAGAAAAAGAATAGTTCTTACTCTTTTTCCATGACATTCAATTTTTTGAAAATATTAATCACATCTTTTGGGTGTTTTCTTACATAAGAGAGTTTGGTAGAGTTTTTTAAGTATAAATACAGGGAAAAGAAGGCAAAAGCTCTATATTAAAGGGGAAAGGGTGTTTTTAGAATGATATTAGAAGTCACAGCTGCAACCTTACATGATGCTAAAGTTGCCCAGGAACATGGTGCCGATCGTATAAGCCTTGTAACTGGAATCGGTGAAGGCGGCTTAACCCCAAGCTACGGTTTGATGAAAAAAGTGAAAGAAACGATACATATCCCAATATTTGTGATGATTCGTCCGCATAATCAATCTTTTCAATATGATGAAGATGACTTGCAAACAATGATTGAAGATATTCACTATGCAAGAGAAATTGGCATTGATGGAATTGAAATGGGCTGTTTAACAGAAGACAAAATTATTGATGAGCAAGCTTTAAAGCGACTGCTGGATGCGGCAGGAGAAATGAATGTAACGTTCCACTTAGCATTTGATGAAATCAGTGATCAAGAAAAGGCGCTTGAAACGCTTTTAAGCTATAAGCAAATTCAGCGTGTCATGACTTCAGGAGCGGATAAAAGTGCACTAAACGGTATTCCTCATATTAAAAAACTGTTAAGAAGAATGAAAGATAAAGATATTATTTTAATCGGGACAAAAGGGCTGAAACCTGAAAATCTTCAAGCGTTCTTATCCGTTACTCCCGTGAAAGAAATTCGTATTGGTTCAGGAGTTCGAGTGAATTGTCAATATACGAAACCGCTTGACCCAAGGAGTGTAAAAGCTGCAAAAGAGACGATGAATAAACAAAAGTAACAGAAGTGCTACAAGAAATTGTAGCACTTTTTTATTTGCAAATAAAAAAGGACTTATGACATAGTTTTCCCCAATTGGAAAACATCACAAAGCCTATTAAACCCTTGATACGTATAAGAATGCTAAATTTTTAAGCGTCTAGAGTGGAATAGGAATAATTTCATATTTTCAGAATAATCATTGACAGTGATAATCATTATCATTTATTGTTGTAATTGTTAATGAAAATCATTATCAATTGAATAAACAGGAGGATATGATATGTCAACGTCAACGAAACAACTTACATCAAATGAAATGCTGCTTGCTATGCAAAATGAACGAGAATCCAATGCAAGGTCTTATCCGAGACGCCTTCCTATTGCAATTAAGCAAGCAAAAGGCGCCGTGATCACGGATATGGATGGAAAAGAGTATATTGATTGTTTAGCCGGAGCCGGTACGCTTGCTCTAGGTCATAACCATTACGTAGTTCATGAAGCAATTCAAGACGTTTTAGCAAAATCTATTCCTTTACATACATTAGATTTAACAACGCCTGTGAAAGAAGCTTTTGTTGATGAAGTATTCGCTAGTTTACCAGAAAACTTTGCAAATAAAGCGAAAATCCAATTTTGCGGTCCAACTGGAGGAGACGCGATTGAAGCGGCTTTGAAGCTTGTAAAAACAGCAACAGGCAACCGAACGATTTTATCTTTTCAAGGGGGATATCACGGCTCCACGCACGGAACGTTAAGCATCAGCGGTACAACGAGTCCCAAAAAGCACATTCATGCACTAGTACCTGATACACATTTTTTACCTTATCCATATGAATACCGCTGCCCGTTTGGCGTAGGTTCGGAAGGCCACACGTACATTAGTACATATATTGAAAATATGCTGGATGACCCGGAAAGCGGAATTGTGACTCCAGCGGGTGTTGTAGTAGAAATCGTACAAGGAGAAGGAGGTTCTGTTCCAGCGCCGATTCCATGGTTAAAAGAGCTTCGCCGAATCACAAAAGAACGAAATATTCCGCTTATTGTAGATGAAGTTCAAACTGGAATTGGACGAACAGGAAAGCTGTATGCATTCGAACACGCTGATATCGAACCGGATGTATTAGTACTATCTAAAGCAATTGGAGGTAGCCTGCCTTTATCCGTTGTTCTGTATGATAAAAGGCTGGATCAATGGGAAGCGGGTGCACATATCGGCACCTTTAGAGGAAATCAGCTTGCGATGGCTACAGGACAAGCCACTCTGCAATTTATAAAACAAGAAAACTTACCTGCACATGCTCATGAATTAGGAGCTTATATTCAGAGTCAGCTAAAACATATCCAAAAGCAAGTATTCTCAATTGGTGATGTACGCGGAAGAGGTTTAATGCTGGGCGTTGAAATCATAGACGCAACAAAGCCGGCTAATAAAATCGGCAGTCATCCTGCAAACGGTGAGTTAGCTAAGCTGATTCAAAAAGAATGTTTCGACAGAGGCGTCATTTTAGAAGTGGGCGGAAGACATGGTGCTGTTATTCGTCTGCTTCCTCCATTAATTTTAACGAAACAACAAACCGATGAAGTGTTAACAAGATTTGAAGAAGCGATAAAAGCAGCAGAAGAGAAGTGGGTGAATAAATAAAATGGCGCCGTTTGAAAAGTGGTTTTTATCATCATCCAAAGAAAGCCTCGAGAATTATGAAGCGATGATAGGCGGAGTGACAGAGATGATTAAACGTCACTACCATACACTAAAATCCCCTTATACTCACATAGACGTTGACGAACTATCGAACTTAGTCAATCGTTCGGTCTATTTTAGCGAACACGAACAGCCGCTAGAAGATTTGTTTGATGACGTACAAGCCGTAGTGCTGGATCATTCGCTTCATATTTCGCATCCGGGGGCAATGGCGCACTTGCATTGTCCTCCCATCATACCGGCCCTTGCTGCAGAAGTGATGATTTCTGCTTTGAATCAATCTATGGACTCGTGGGATCAAAGTCCGGCAGCTACGTATATAGAAGATCAAGTGATTGATGAGTTAACACAACAAATTGGTTATCCAAGCTCTTCTTCCGGCGTTTTTACAAGCGGAGGGACTCAGTCGAATTATATGGGACTTCTGCTTGCTCGTAATGAGTATTGTCATGCTGCATTTTCCATTGATGTTAGTGAAGAAGGTTTACCGCTTCAAGCTAAAAAACTGCGAATTTTCTGCTCCGAAAAAGCCCACTTTACGGTACAGCAATCTGCAGCTCAGCTTGGACTGGGCATGAATGCGGTGGTGAGTGTAAAGTGCAATGAAAGGCACGAGATGGATATAGAAAATTTAGAAGAAGCCATACGGGAAGTCAAAGCACAGGGAAACCTTCCTTTTGCTATTGTAGCAACGGCAGGCACGACGGATTTTGGAAGCGTAGATCCTCTTTTTGAAATAAGTGAGCTAGCTAAAAAAGAAGGACTTTGGCTTCATGCTGACGCCGCTTATGGAGGAGCGCTGCTATTTTCACATAAATATCGTGAACGCTTAAAAGCCCTTAAACGGGCAGATTCTATTACGATGGATTTTCATAAGTGGTTTTATCAGCCGGTAAGCTGCGGGGCATTTCTATTGAAGAATTCAGCTATGTTCAAACACATTCAGCTTCATGCAGATTATTTAAATCCTGAAGAAGATGAGCATGTACATTTGGTAGATCGCAGTATTCAAACGACCAAACGATTTGACGCCTTGAAGCTATGGCTGACTTTCCGTGCAGTAGGTACAAATGAGTATGGGAAAATGGTTGATCATACGATTGAAACGGCTAAGCAGACAGCTGAACATTTACGAAAGCAAAGGAATATTACGGTGTTAAATGATCCTTATATGAACGCGGTTGTATTTCGCTATATGCCAGATACTTTATATAGTGATTGTCAAAAACAGCAGCATTATGAAAATAAGTTAAATCAGCGTATTCAGCAGCATTTATATGAAAAAGGCAATTTTATCATGGCAAAAACAAAGCATAAAGAGCAAGCTTATTTAAAGCTAACGATGTTAAATCCTATGATTACAGTTGATTCTGTTGCCACTCAGTTAGAGGAAGTCGTGGCTTTAGGAAAAGAGTTGGAGAAAAAGGAGGAGCGATTACGTGAACGCTCAGTTATCGGCTAATTTTATTACGATGCAAAATATTATTAATTGCTATATTCGAGAAACAGGTAAGGGAGTATGGCAGTCCATTTCAGAAATGAAAAGCGAAGAAACGCTCGTTCTTAGGCTAGAAAAACAGCCGGTAACTCTTTACTTTCCAGTAAAGTACCGTTCAGCTACCGGACGTCACTTGTTCTTTCCGGTCTTTTATTATCGCATTCAGAAAGAGGAGCTCAAGGAGTTAGATGTCGTCACTCTTTTAGTCTTTCTTTTAAAAGAAGTAACAGATCATTTACTACAGGTAAATGAGCTAATTGTACGTGTGCTATTAAGCTACGAAAATATGAAATTGTTCATTGAAAAAAGACAGAAAGAATTAGAAACGTGCTATAAATGGGACAAAACGTTCTTAGAATCTGAGCAGTCCTTGCTTATTGGTCACCAGCTGCATCCGACACCTAAAAGCCGTCAAGGGATATTACCTGAAGAAGAAGAGGTGTTTGCTCCTGAAGTGAACGGCAAATTTCAGCTTCATTATTTTAGAGCACATAAATCGCTTGTTGCAGAACAGTCCGCCGAGAGTCAAACCGCTTCACAGCTTATTAAAGAGCAGTTGAAAAAAGATAAGAAGGTTTCTGAAGAATTCGTACAGTTGCATTGCCAAGCGGACGATTATTCACTTATACCTATGCATCCGCTGCAAGCTCGTTATCTTTTAGGAAAAGAAGAAGTGTGTGAATGGATTCAAAAAGGCCGGCTTGCTTATCTAGGGCCACACGGTCAGCCGTTTTATCCGACTTCGTCTGTTCGAACTGTATACAGTGAAGATGCAGATGTGATGTACAAATTTTCTATTCCGGTGAAGATTACGAATTCACTGAGAGTGAATAAACGCAAAGAATTAAGCAGAGGTGTAGAAGTGAGTCGTTTATTGCAAGAAGGATTGCAGGCCGAGCTTCAAGAAAATCATCCGGCTTTTCAAGTGATTGAAGATCCTGCTTACATCACGCTCGGAAAAAAGGAGCTTGGGTTTGAAGTCATGATTCGAAGCAACCCTTTTCAAGGTGAGCAAGGGAACCGTACAACACTCCTAGCAAGTTTGTGTCAAGATCATGTGTTTGGAGAAGCATCTCAAATTGAAAATATTATTAATCATATTGTTTCAAGTGAAAATAGCACGAATGAAGACATAAGCAAGCGCTGGTTTAAACGCTATTTAAATGTCTCTTTTCATCCTATGATGTGGCTTTACACTCAAAAAGGAATTGCCCTGGAAGCTCATCAGCAAAATTCCGTTATTAAACTTGATGAGAACGGATATCCATCGGTGTTTTACTACCGTGACAACCAAGGCTATTACTTTATGAAATCAAAGGAACAAGAGCTTCGCAAGCTGCTTCCTTCCTTAAACGGGGAAAGCGATACGGTATGTGATGACGCTGTAGCAGAAGAAAGATTTCGTTATTACGTATTTTTTAATCATATTTTAGGATTAGTTAATGCTTTTGGTGCAGCTGGCCTCGTTCAAGAGTCAGATCTGCTATTGATTCTGCGACAAGAAATAGAGATGTACAAAGAAAAAGATCATACGAGGCTTGTTTCATCGATGTTAGAAGAGCAAGTGCTTCCTTGCAAAGCCAATTTCTTAACGCGCGTTCATGATATGGATGAGCTGGTAGGCTCTCTTGAAACGCAGTCTGTTTATGTAAATGTTGAAAATCCTCTGTACGAATCTGCAGGTGTACGGGTATGAAATCGGGATTACAAACGCAGTATCCATTTATGATTCAGCAAAAGGAGCAGAGCATCACCTTTCGCTCTGTTTCTTTTGCAAAAGATTTCGAACGGCTGTACAAGTGGATGCATGAACCGCATGTTATTCCGTATTGGAATTTAAATATTTCAAGACAGGCGTATGAGCAGCATTTAAAAACATTTCTAGCTGATTCCCATCAAAAACTGTTAATTGGAGAAATTGACGGTGTACCTATGAGCTATTGGGAATCTTATACGGTTGACGGCGATATTATCAGTAACTATTACCCTTACGAAAAAGGAGATCAAGGGATTCATTTATTAATTGGAGAACCTGCTTTTTTAGGAAAAGGCTATATTTATCCGCTCCTTCTTGGTTTACTAAAGCACAAGTTCGAGGTAGCAGATACTGCTAAAGTAATAGCGGAACCAGATATACGAAATGAAAAGATGATTGCAGTATTTAAAAAATGCGGCTTTCAATTTATGAAAGAAGTGTCGCTGCCTGATAAAACAGGTGTACTGCTGAAATGTGAAAGAAAAGTATTTGAAAGAAGGTGGAGCGAATGGAACAACGGGACATTTTAGACGTAATTGGAGTAGGAGTTGGTCCATTTAATTTAGGATTAGCAGCTTTAATTGATAAAGCAGATTGTACATATAAATGTTTTGAACAAAAAAATGAGTTTAATTGGCATCCAGGAATGCTTTTAGAAGGGACCACTCTTCAAGTCCCGTTTATGGCAGACGTGGTCACGATGGTGGATCCGAAGAGTCCGTACACGTTCTTAAATTATTTGCATGAGCATGAGCGTTTGTATCAGTTTTATTTCTTTGAGAAGTTTCACATTCCGAGAAATGAATACAATCATTATTGCCGCTGGGTAGCAAGCCAGCTGAGCGGGCTTGAATTTAACAGCACAGTAAAAGAAGTAAAAATGCATGAAGATGCTAAACCTTACTACGAAGTAATAGTTGAAAAAGAAGGGAGGCTTCATACCTTTTACAGCTATCATCTTGTAACCGGAGTAGGTACTCAGCCCGTAGTGCCAAGAGACTTTCAATCAGTAGCCAGCGATACGTTCTATCACTCCGCTCAGTACAAAATGAATCGTGAACAAACGCTGAAGGCTAAAAGTATAACCGTAATTGGCTCTGGACAAAGCGCAGCTGAAATTGTCTGCGATTTACTTCAACAGCAGCCTGAATTTGACTATAAGCTGAATTGGTATACGCGCTCAAAAGGGTTTTATCCGATGGAGTATTCAAAGCTTGGCCTTGAACATTTTTCACCGGATTATACCCGCTATTTTTACAGATTGCCCGAAGAGAAAAAAGAGAGCGTTTTACGAAATCAAGCTCTTTTATACAAAGGAATAAGCTTTGAAACGATCGGTGATATTTATGAGTTGATTTACGAACGAACGATTGGCGGGAAAGAAGTGCCGCTAACAATGCGCGCGCTTACGGAACTTGCAGGCGTTGAAAAGACAAACGATACACATCTTCTTACTCTTCACCAATACGAGCAGGACTCGTTTGAAAAAGAAGAAAGTGAAATTGTCATTATGGCTACTGGCTATCATGCAAAAGAGCCTGCTTTTATGGAAGGTTTAAAAGAACATTTGCTGTTTGATGAAAAAGGACAGCTGAAAATTAGCGAATTCTATCAAGTTGAGATGAAGAAAAAAGGCGCTCCGCTATTTGTTCAAAACGGAGAGCTTCATACACACGGGGTTGGAGCACCAGACTTAGGTTTAGGCGCTTATCGAAATGCTGTTTTGATTAATCAAATTGCAGGTAAAAACGTGTACAAAATATATGGAAATACTGTCTTCCAAAAGTTTGGATTTTAAGAAATGATTTCTCCGCGCTTTGTTTTTATCTGTTTGTTTATGACCATGACGTCAGAGGTATTATTATCACCATTTTATCCACAGTATTTTACAAATGCTTTCCATGTAGATGGAGTCGCAATGACGTCTTTTTTTATTATTTGCTGCCGGATTGTGGTCATTGTTATGACTCCTTTATGGGGAATGCTGCTTAAAAAGTGGAAAATAAAACATATAATCGTAGCGTCACTTCTAATGACAGCCTTAATTAAAGTCATTCTGAGCGAAGTTTCTACTTTTTATGGATTTTTAGCCACTTCGTTAGTATTACTTGTGTTTCAAAGCAGTTTATATCTTTTGTACCCATATTTAGTAGGCGGCATAAAAAATGGACAGAAAAAGGCAAGTGCCGCAACAACCTATGTATTTATTGTTCATACGGCTATTATTGTCGCTAGCTTGTTTGGAAGTACGATTATTGCATGGGAAATGCCGCTTAAAGTATATCAGTACTTTGCTTTAGCTGATATGGTACTAGCCGTATGGCTCATAACAAGAAAAGCTTCATCTTTAAAAAAAGAAAAAACATCAGCATACATTCAAAGTATAAACGAGCCTATTTTTTTCTATTTGCTGGCTATTTTCTTTTTTCACCTTGGACACAATGTCATTCGCCCTTATTTTACATTGTTTACAAGTGACACATATGGCATGAGCAGTCAAGGCAGCGCTTTGTTATATGTGATGCCGAGCATTATGGCGATCATCTTAAAGCTTACGGTACCTACAAAGCTATTTAATGGCAAAGTTATACCGCTTTTTTATGGCGTAACTGGTACTAGTGCTTTACTGCTATGTTTGCAAGCATATGCCGATCATCTCAGCATGTTTATTATAAGTCGAATTTTATATGGAGCCGGGTTTTATCTCAGCATGGTTATACTTGATATCTATTTATTTCAAAAAAGCAAAGAAGGAGCTGCTTACTATTACAGCTGGCTTATTGCTGTTCAAAACATTGCCCTGCTGATTGCACCGCTTTTAGCACTAGAAATCAGCAAAGTAAATTTAGCGCTTCCTTTAGCAGCTGGTGCCGCTGCTTTGCTAGCTGCTAGCGCTGTAATGCCGCTGCGTAATAAAACGATCCCTATTCTAAGACAAGTAAAGGAGAATGAAGGATGAAAATCAAAGAAACGAATCTTTCCGTATTTAATAAGCAATCATGGGAAAAAGCAAATCGACAGCTTTTAGCTAAAATGCTGCAGGAATTTATGTATGAACATATTATTGCACCGAAGGAACTGCAAAAGCAGGGTGAGATTTCCACCTACCAGTGGGAAGACGACCGGGGCGTTACGTATACATATCAAGCGAAACAGCGATTGTTTGACAGTTTTTCTGTACTGCCAGAAAGTATTAAGCTGACATCTAAAACGTCAATCCCTACATTTTCTGAGGCATTGCAGCTGTTAATTAGCCTATCTGAAGACAAAGGAATGTCTAGCTCAACCGCAGGTCACTTAGCAAAAGAATATTTTCATACGTTAATAGCAGACGTGCATTTGCAAAATCGAAAATCAGCTGATGAATTAGCAGATATGGATTATGCGGAGCTAGAAGGTGAAATGGCGGGACATCCTTGGATTACATACAACAAAGGCCGCATCGGATTTGGCTATGATGATTATCTGCGGTTTGCACCTGAGCAAAAACAAAAAATTCAGCTTTCATGGATTGCTGTAGCGAAGCAAATTGCTTCTTTTCATTCATTAGATACCCTCGGCTTTGACGATGTTATGAAACAGGAGCTAAGCAGTGAGAGGCTAGCTGAATTTGAAAAAGAATTAACAAGCCAAGACCTTTTAGCGGCGGACTATTACTATATTCCCGTTCATGAATGGCAGTGGATGAACGTGATTGTTCCTTTATTCGCTGAATACATTGCAAATGATTTAATTGTTCCGTTAGGAGAAGGTGAAGATCAATACTTGCCTCAGCAGTCGATTCGTACATTTGTGAATACAACAAATCGAGATAAATATCATGTAAAGCTTCCTATGAGTATATTAAATACGCTTGTGTACAGAGGTCTTCCAAGTGAGCGGACGGTAATTGCTCCTCAAGTAACTCAGCACATAAAAGGCATACGAGATCGCGATGCGTTTTTAAAAGATACGTGCAAAGTAGGACTTTTAGGTGAAGTGGCTACGTTAAACGTAACTCAGCCGACGTTTGCTTCTATTAAAGACGCGCCTTATCAGTATTTAGAAATGCTGGGAGTCGTTTGGCGTGAAAGCATCTATCAAGAGTTAGAAGAAGGAGAGCATGCGATTACGCTAGCTGCGCTTTTACATGTTGACAGTAAAGGGAAAGCTTTAGTTTCGTCGTATATAGAAAAGTCGGGCTTAACTCCTGCCGGGTGGATCGATGCGTTAACCAGCGCTGTGTTGCCCCCGCTTCTTCATTACTTGTACCAATACGGTACTGTATTTTCCCCGCACGGTCAAAATACGGTATTGGTGCTTAAACATAACAAGCCCGTTCGAATTATTATGAAAGATTTTGTAGATGACGTGAATATTAGCGATCAGCCGTTTGAAGAACTGCAGCAGCTATCTTTTGAATTGAAAGAAGTGCTGCGCAGCGAAGAGCCGGAAGGACTGACGCAGTTTATTTTAACAGGGTTATTTGTTTGTCACTTCCGCTATTTAGCAACTATTTTAGAAGAGCATGAAGGCGTAGAAGAAGCGGACTTTTGGAAAAGTGTACGAGCAGAAATTTTACATTATCAAGCATCATTTCCACATTTAAAAAAACGATTTGAACTATTTAATTTATTACGTCCAACCATTACGAAATTAACGTTAAATCGAAATCGAATGTTTGATTACGGATACGAAGATGACGGAGATCGTCCTCACGCAAGCGAATATGGCAAGGTACAAAATGCTCTGCATGAAGTGAGTGAAAAAGCTGTGCAATAATAAGGAAAAGTCGCTGGTGTTGTGCTGGCGGCTTTTTTATGGTTAATTCAAAAGCAGGAAGCGAAGGGGATGAGCTGCAGCACTTTAGGAAACACTCATTTTATGTATGTGTAGAATGTAAAGGTGAGTAAATGAACGATTTGATGTAGTAGATGTTAGAACAACAAATACACAAGCCGATGCAAACGTTTCGGCTTTCTTTTGTCAAAGCACTATTTCAATGTCGCATCGCTACAAGGATAATGGTACAATTGTCTGTATATTTAAAAAAAGAGAGGGAATTACATGAAATCGCATATTCAAAAACATTTAACTTCATATAAAGAGAAATATAAAAATCGAGGTCGGCTGCTAATTAGCTGTCCGGACAAACCGGGTATTGTAGCCGCTGTGTCTACGTTTTTACATGAGCACGGTGCAAATATTGTAGAATCAAGTCAACATTCAACGAACCATGAAGGGGGTATGTTTTTTATCCGTTTCGAATTTGAATGTGAGGATTTATTAGCTAAAGGAACAAAACTAGAAGAAAGCTTCAAAAAAATTGCCGATACATTTTCAATGAACTGGCAGTTTACATATGCTCATAATTTGAAAAAAACAGCTATTTTTGTGTCAAAAGAGCCTCATTGTCTACTAGAACTGCTGTGGGCATGGGAAAGCGGAGATTTGATGACAGACATCGCTGTCGTTGTGAGCAATCACGAAGATGCGCGCGAAGTGGTTGAATCATTCGGTATACCGTTTAAACATATACCGGCGACAAAAGACATTCGCCAAGAAGCAGAAGCCAAACAGCTGCAGGTATTAAAAGATTATAATATTGACGTGATTATTTTGGCGCGTTATATGCAAATTTTAACGCCAACTTTTGTGGCGGAAAATCCGTATCGTATCATTAATATTCACCATTCATTCTTACCGGCATTCATTGGAGCACGTCCATATGAACGCGCATATCAACGAGGTGTAAAATTAATTGGTGCTACGTCTCACTATGTAACGGACGACTTGGATGAAGGTCCAATTATTGAACAAGATATTGAACGCGTGAACCACCGTGATGATGCGGATGACTTAAAGAAAAAAGGCCGCTTAATTGAACGTACGGTGCTCGCACGTGCTGTGAAATGGCATTTAGAAGACCGCATTTTAGTGCATGAAAACCGCACAATTGTATTTAATTAACAAAGACTAAGCTATTAAAAAGTAGTTTAGCCGAAGGAAGATCCGAACGATGAATCGAGATTCTTGAGAGAGAATGAAATTCGTTCGGATTTTTTTATGGTCATGGTAAACGTAGATTTCATCTGTTTAGTTGCTTCTAGCGTTTGATTGGAGGGACTCCTGCGAGAAAAGCGGAACAGATGAGAGACCCCCCAAGTGCCCCCAAGTGTAAGCGAAGAGGAGGCTCATCGGCCGCCAGCCTTGCACGGAGATCAACCGCGGTGTCATAAGCGATTCATACGCGATTATTTAATTGATTTTGTTAGGTCTCATTCTCGTTTTTTCCGGGGAAATCGCGTATCTAAATGATAAAAAACTTTTCTGCATGAGCTGAGATTTAGTTGTTTACTTAGCTCGTGAACACTTATACAATAGAAAAGGACTTTTTAATAAAGGAAGTGTCGGAAGTGAAACAATATCTTGAACTTTGCGAGCATGTGTTAGCAAATGGAACAAAAAAAGAAGATCGGACAGGAACAGGTACAATTAGCACATTTGGCTATCAAATGCGTTTTAATTTACAAGAAGGTTTCCCGGTATTAACGACAAAAAAACTTCATTTGAAATCAATTATTCATGAACTGCTTTGGTTTTTACAAGGAGATACAAACGTTAAGTATTTACAGGATAACGGCGTGCGCATTTGGAATGAATGGGCGGATGAAAACGGGGAACTTGGCCCTGTGTATGGTCATCAGTGGCGTTCATGGCCAACTCCGGACGGAGAAAAAATTGATCAAATTACAAATGTTATCAATCAGATTAAAAACAACCCTGATTCTCGCCGCTTAATGGTAAGCGCCTGGAATGTGTCTGATGTAGACAATATGGCTTTACCGCCGTGTCACTGCTTATTTCAGTTTTACGTAGCGGACGGCAAATTGTCTTGTCAATTGTATCAGCGCTCAGCTGATATTTTCCTAGGCGTACCGTTTAATATTGCTTCATATGCGCTGCTTACAATGATGGTGGCACAAGTGTGTGATTTAGAGCCAGGTGATTTTGTTCATACGTTTGGCGATGCGCATATTTACAGCAATCACATTGAACAAGTAAACCTGCAGTTAACGCGTGAGCCTCATGCTTTGCCAAAAATGAAAATCAATCCAGACGTAAAGTCAATTTTTGACTTTAAATTTGAAGACTTTGAGTTAGTAGACTATAATGCGCATCCTCACATCAAAGGAGCTGTGAGCGTATGATTTCCCTCATTGTCGCAATGGATCAAAACAGGCTGATCGGTAAAGAAAATGATTTGCCATGGCGTCTTCCGGAAGATTTAAAGTATTTCAAGCGCATCACAACGAGTCATACGATTGTAATGGGAAGAAAAACATTTGAATCAATTGGACGCCCGCTTCCTAATCGCGAAAATGTGGTTCTTACGCGTCAAAAAGATTATCAACAAGAAGGAACAACCGTTATTCATTCAGTTGAGGAACTAGAAGCATTAGATGCTGAAAAAGAAGACGAGCTCTTCGTGATTGGCGGAGCTACTCTGTATGAGCAAACATTAGACGTTGCAAACCGACTTTATATTACGCATATTGAAGAATCCTTTGAAGGAGATACACATTTTCCTGCGATTGATTTAAGCGAATGGAAAGTTATTTCGAAGCAGCAAGGAATTAAAGATGAAAAAAATCCCTACACGTATTATTTTACCGTATACGAGCGAAGCTGATCTCTTTTGTTTGTAAAAAACGCGAGTCTGGTACAAAAGTATGTTAGTTGAAGAAAAATCCGAACGTTGAATCGTTCGGATCTTTTCATTATGAGGGTGAAGGTAGATTTTATGTATGCAGGTGCTCTTAGCAGGTGACTGGAGGCTCACGGGCCGCCCGCGGGAAGCGAAGTCTCGTATGGAAATCAACTGCGGTGTAACAAGCGCCCCCTACTAGCTAGCTCTTATATGCCATTTATTCGCCTTTAGGTTGATTTCGTTATGTTTCAATCTCTTTTTATATTGATTTTAATTGCTTCATCATTTCGTGAAAAGCCGTTGGGCTCACAAACTGTTCAGGTCTCCAGTTAGCTTCAATCCATTCAATCAGTTCGCTTGGTGTATTAAAAACTTCTCCGCTCGTATCTGCTTTGCGAAGCATGTATCTACCGTTTTCTTCATCTGCAACTATTTCGCACGGAACGGCACTTTCATGACTTTGAAGAGAAAACTCCATTTATTCCACAACCTTTCTTAATTTATACCTGTTATCGCCGCAGCTGCATGTAGAAAGTATGGGCAATTTTGCAAGTCTATTTAGCGTTTGCCAAACATATGTAAAGTATGTGGACAGTAAAATAGTTGGAAAAGTTTTTTTAGTTATTATTAATAAAAAATAATGATTTTTCTAAATTTTTTGTGATATAATGTACAAATTAATAATGGTAGAAGAGGAAGGAAGTTGGTTATGAAACAACAAGTAGATAATCGAACAAAACACGTACATTTAGAGGACATCATGATTGCAAATCAATTGATTAAAGATGTTGTTGTGCATACACCACTACAGCGTAATGACGTTTTGTCTGAACGATATGAATGTAATATCTATTTAAAACGTGAGGATTTACAGGTGGTGCGCTCATTTAAAATTCGCGGTGCCTACAATCGAATCAAAAAGTTATCCCCAGAAGAATTAGAAAATGGAATTGCCTGTGCAAGTGCAGGAAACCACGCACAAGGTGTAGCATATGCGTGCCGTCATTTAAATATCGATGGTAAAATCTTCATGCCGAGCACAACACCGCGCCAAAAAATTAATCAAGTGAAATTTTTAGGCAAAGATAACGTAAAGGTCGTACTAATCGGAGATACGTTTGATGATTCTTATGAACAAGCTATTGCATGCAGTGAAGAGGAACATCGAACATTTATTCACCCATTTAATGATGTAGACGTTATTGCAGGGCAGGGTACAGTAGCCGTTGAAATGTTCAATGACTGTGAAGATGAAATTGACTACGTATTTGCGGGTATCGGCGGGGGCGGATTAATTTCCGGTGTCGGCACATACGTAAAAAGCATCTCGCCTCAAACAGCTGTGATTGGGGTAGAACCAGCAGGCGCGCCTGGCATGCAGACATCTTTAGCAAATGGAAATGTAGTGACGCTACCGGCAATCGATCCATTTGTAGACGGAGCAGCTGTTAAAACAGTTGGAACGCTTCCGTATGACATCAGTAAAGAACTTGTGGACGATATTGTAGTTGTTCCTGAAGGCAAGGTTTGTACAACCATTTTATCTCTATACAATGAAAATGCGATTGTAGCAGAACCAGCAGGCGCTCTTTCGATTGCTGCTCTTGACTCATACCGTGAGCAAATTAAAGGGAAAACGGTTGTTTGCGTCATCAGCGGAGGAAACAATGACATTGGACGTATGCAAGAAATCAAAGAACGTTCGATGATTTATGAAGGATTACAGCATTATTTTATCGTTAATTTTCCTCAGCGCGCAGGAGCTCTTCGTGAATTTCTTGACGAAGTGCTTGGACCGACAGACGATATTTCGCGCTTTGAGTATACGAAAAAGAATAACAAAGACAGCGGACCAGCACTTGTAGGAATCGAGCTTAAGCATAAAGAAGATTATTATCCATTGATTAATCGTATGGATAAAAAAGGATTCCCTTATACGGAAATTAATAAAGAAAGCAACTTATTTCACTTATTTATTTAAATAGAAGGTCATTTTAAAAAGGAATGCTTCATCAACTGTCGAATAAGTTGATGAAGCATTTTTATTTTAAAAAATAGTTGTATTTTCTTTTTATTTTATCAAGACAGAAAGTGCCTCAAGCATTATAATAAAATAAACGGGTAAAAAGAGGGTTGATCGCCTTGCTATTAAAAAGCCTTGAATTTAAACATGTCAGTGGTCAAAGAGTAAAAATTACTGAAATTCCAGTTTTAGAGGAAAATAGCACGTTTCGGTTCATGTTATCTGCAAAACTTGATTTATTTATTAGACAAATCACGAACGAATCAGTGCCGAAGCAAACCTACTCGTTTCAAGAATATTTAAAACGCGTGTTGAAATGGAAAGATTACGAACAGCTCTTTAAGTCTCATGTATTAAAACATAATGCATAAACGTAAAAGTTGACTTTTCTGAATATTTCAGCAGAGTCAACTTTTTTTTGTTGATATAAAAGGTTGAACTTGCGTTTTACGAATTAGCAAAACTTGCATTCTATTATAACTATATTGTTGAAAGCGTTCATGTTATACTAGTCTGCAATGCATCTTATAGGGGTGAACACATGGCGAAAATTAAAGTGGTAACGGATTCAACAATTGATTTAACGTTGGAAGAAGCTGAAAAGTACGGTATTGAGATGATACCTTTATGTATTAACATTGATAATAAAACGTATTTAGATCGCGTGGAATTAACGCCGACAGATTTTATTGAAAAAATGAAAAATTCAAAAGAATTACCAAAAAGCTCTCAGCCAGCTATTGGTTCTTTTGTTGAAGTATATGAACGATTAGTTAGTGAAGGGTATGACGTCATTTCGATTCATATGACTGGGGGAATGAGCGGAACTGTTCGAGCAGCTGAAAGCGCGGCTCAAATGGTAGAAGGAAACATCACCGTTGTTGATTCTATGTACATTACAAAAGCTCTTTCGTTTCAAGTCTTTGAAGCGGTGAAAATGATTGAAGATGGGCATACAGTAGAAGAAATTATCACGCGCTTGGAAGAGGTGCGTCAAAATACGAATCTTTTTGTCGTAGTTGATACGCTTGAAAATTTGGTTAAAGGTGGACGTATTGGACGAGGAAAAGGATTGATCGGTTCTCTTTTAAATATTAAGCCGATTGCTTCTCTAGCTGACGGAGTATATACTCCTGTTGCTAAAGTGCGCAGCCATTCTCAAGTTGTTAAGTTTTTAACGAAACAGTTCGAAGAGCATACAGAAGGAAAAAGTATTAAAGGAGTAGGGCTTGTACATGCAGATGGATTTGGACTCGCCTCTAAATTAAAAGAATCAATTGTGAAGGCAAGGGGCTATACGCAATTTTCAATTGAAGATACGACGCCTATTATCTCGACGCATACAGGTATTGGTGCAATTGGTTTTATGTATTTTGCTGAATAAAGTGGGTTGCTTTTTGCAAGTCACTTTTTTGGCTTTCTCTTTTTTGGAAAAAGGGGAAAGAGAAGTGGACGAACGTATGATATAATAGAATCAACTTTCTACCAGCGAATGCTGTGCTGGTTACTATTCTTTTGAATCCGGAGTATACCGATGAAAAAATATATTCGAAATTTGAGTGTGTTTAACAAAACGGTTTTATTTTCTACTTTAATTGTAGTTGCCCTTGGAGTCATTTCTTTAGCTATTAGCTATCAAGTTCAAAAAAAGATGGCAAAAGAGACACTAACGCAGCACGCGTTAATTATGGCTGATTTATGGAGGGAGTCTTTATCTAAACAAGACGTAATAGCAGCAGTGGATTCAAGGAACGGGACGACTCCTGAAACAGACGAGCTAGAAAAGCAGTTTAGAAAGATTTATGAATTGCATCCGTCGTACTTGCAGGGATATATTATGACGACCGAAAGATTCAAGTCGCATGGAAATAAGATTATCGTAACAGCGAATAAGAAAATTAAGCAATCACTAGAGCCGTCCATGATTTACTATGGTGGAGAAGAATTTTACAAATCATTTAAGCAAGCAGAACAAGAAAAGAAGAATATCGTAACATCTACATACAAAGACGAATTCGGGACGTGGATAACCGTTTTATCGCCTATTACAAACAGCTCTGGAAAAGTTGTCGCTATTCTTGGTGTAGATATAGATGCAAGCGCTATCTATATCTACCAAAAACGTTTAATTGTGGCTTTGATCGTTGCGTTTACGATTTTGTTTACCTTCATTATTGTTATTCAAGACTGGGGACTAAGGCGATTAATGTCCCCCCTAGGGGAATTAATAGAAGGAATTCAAGCAGTAAGTCAAGGGAAGTTTGATGTGAAGCTGACACATGAAAATGATTCTGAGTTAGGGAATGTACACACAAGATTTAATGAAATGACCGAGCGGCTTCAGCAGCTTTTTCAACAAGTGTCAGCAACAAAAGAACAGCTGAACGTAGAAACGAATTTCAGTCATTCAAAAGATGGAATTGCTAAAGCGATTGATGAATTAGAAGTTATTATGGAAAAAACGAGGATGCAAAAGGAATTGCAGCGAGCAGAGAAAATGAATGCAATTGGTCAATTAGCTGCTTCTGTAGCGCATGAAATTCGAAATCCTATGACGGTGGTAAAAGGGTTTTTGCAGCTGTTTCAAGATAACACAAAGCTTTCAAACACTGAATTAAGTTACCTTCATCTTATGATTAACGAAATGGACAGAGCAGAAGCGATTATTCATGACTATTTATCTTTAGCCAAGCCGGATGTTCATCAGCATCGTTTTATTAACTGCTTAGAGTGTGTTACAAGCTTAGTAGACTTATTATCTTCTTATGCTTTGTTAACAAACAATATACTCATAGAATTAGACGCAAAAGAAGAGATGTATGTTCGCGGCAGCCGAAACGAATTGAATCAAGTTCTGCTTAATATTATGAAAAATGGAATTGAAGCTATGAGAGCTGGAGGAACGCTTCGAGTAGGACTTTACAAGCGACAAGGGCATGTACATATTCAAATTGAAGATACTGGTATAGGCATGACCAGTGAACAAGTGAACCGGCTGGGAACAGCGTTTTATTCTTTAAAAGAAAAAGGAACAGGGATTGGTCTAATGGTTTCTTATCAGCTGGTCGAACAAATGAATGGAAGAATTGAAGTGGAAAGCATACCAGGAAAAGGTTCAACGTTTACCTTGATTTTCCCTAGCTATGACTAAACTTTAACCGTGCAGGAGGAACATATGAAAAGCTGGTCTTATAAATTGTTTTTTTTACTGCTCATTAGTTGTATGATGTTAGCAGCCTGTGGTTCCAAAATAGAAAATCCGCTTAATTGGAAGATGAACTCTTTTTCTTATGTTAACCAAGATCAAAAGAAAGTAGGGCTAAGTCAGCTGAAAGGGAACGTTTGGATAGCTAACTTTATCTTCACAAGCTGCGAAACCGTATGTCCCCCAATGACGGCTCATATGGCTAAATTACAAAAAATGGCCAAGGATGAAGGGCTGGACGTTCGCTTTGTTTCATTTAGCGTAGACCCTGAAGTGGATACTCCACCAAAAATGAAGGACTATGCGACTAAATTTGGCGCTGATTTTTCGAATTGGGATTTCTTAACGGGGTATAAACAAGCGGAAATTGAGAAGTTTGCGCTGGACCAATTTAAAACGATTGTGAAAAAGCCGCAAGAAAATCCGCAGGTTATTCACGGTACAGATTTTTTTCTAATTGACAAAGATGGAGTCGTTCAAAAATCTTATCAGGGAGTGACTGACCCTCCTTATGAAGATATGTTAAAAGATATCAAAACCCTTCAGTAAGAGCTATAAATCCGTCAAAACTATCCGTCAAACACAGCTATCTTTATAGTGATGTGTTAGCGGATATTTTTATGAAAGAAACATGCTTATCCTTTTTTTTACATATACTATATATAAGAAACGTAGTAAAATATCAACTTGACATAGTATGATAAGATATAAAGATATAGTTATTCAGAGCGGTAAGCAGTATTGCTTGTGACAGCGAGAATACAGCATAGTTAGTAGGTGTTATGATGAGAAAATGGAAAAGTATAGTAATAAGCAGTATGAGTGCGGTGGTGTTAGCAAGCTGTTCGACGACGACTTTTTTGCCAACGGACAATAAAGAAGAAGCCGTTCAGAAAGAAGTGGATTTAACACCTAAAAAGCATATTCCGAAAGGGTTTTTTCCTGTAGATTTAGATATCGTAGCCATTGGTGACTCATTAACAGAAGGAGTAGGAGATGAGTCTAAAAAAGGCGGTTATGTACCATACTTAACTAAATACCTTTCTAAACAAAATGAAGTGCAAAATGTACGAACAGAGAATCTAGGCAAAAGAGGAAATCGGACGGATCAGCTATTAGCGAGGTTAAATCAGCCGGGAGTAGCAGCTGAAGTATCAAGAGCAGACATTGTTTTCTTGACGATTGGCGGCAATGACGTGATGAAAGTGGTAAGAGATTACTTTTACAATATCTCAATTAAGACGTTTGAATCACAGCAGTCAAAATATGAAAAACGTCTAAATGACGTGTTTTCACGTATACGTAAGCTGAACCCTAATGCTCATATTTATTTAATTGGTTTTTATAATCCATTCTTTAAATCGTTAAGTGATGTGAAAGAAATTAATGTTGTTATTAATGAATGGAATGCGGCAAGCGAGAAAATTGCTTCTCAATATGATAATGTAAGTTATGTAAAAATTGATGATATTTTTTATGATTCTGACGTAAATTTATTAGGGAAAGACGAGTTTCACCCTAATAAAAAAGGGTACAAACTAATGGCTGAACGCATTAGTAAATCAATGGAGGAAGAAGATCCTCTCGTTGGAGACCAGAAAAAGGAAACAGCAGAAGAAGTTACATCTGATGAAAAAGAGAAAAACACGAAAGAGAGTGGGAACGAGTAAGGAGATTGTTATATGAAGAAGTGGAAAACCCTATTTATCGCGTTATTAGGGATTAATGTTCTAGGGGCTATCCTTATTATTGCGTTTATTTTTCAACCGGTTGATAAGGCCAATCCAACTCCCTCTGAAAAAGTAGAAGGAGACGCAGAACTAACAATTTTGGCTAAAAAAGCGGACTTAAATGTACTGATTGATAAATATTTAAAAAAAGAATTTAAGAATCAGCCGCTTAACTACAAAATTACTCTTACGGATGTAGTAAGAGTAGACGGTACGATTCAAGTATTCGGCGATGATATTAATATTCGAATGACATTTGATCCAATCGTACAAAAAAATGGAGATATTGTGCTTGAACAGCAGTCGCTTTCTGTTGGAAAGCTGCAGCTTCCTGTCCGCACAGTGCTTCGATACGTAAATAATAACTTTGCGCTACCAGAATGGGTAACGATCGATCCAAAGAATGAATCAGTATACGTAGCGTTACAGCAGATGAAGTTAGAGAGTGATTTTGCTGTAAAAGTACAAAAATTTGATTTAAAAAATGATGATATTCGCGTACGTTTAATTTCGCGCAGTGAATAAAAAAACCTTCCAATTTGGAAGGTTTTTTTCGTTAACGATCTTGGGAAATTAGCGCTTCTAATGCAGGACGGTTCTTAGTAAATCCGACGGCATATACCGTATATGTTCGATTCGGACGAAGGTTCAGTGCCGGGATTTCGAGTACTACATTTTTGGTTCCTGCTATGCGCACACTAAGTTGAACATGCATGGGGGACAAAGGCAAATATTTTGTGACTTCTTTAAACTGCACGCCAGAAAAAATGACGTCTCCGCCTCTAGCCGCAATATCCACAGCAGGAGCATCAGGAGAAAGATGCACAAATCGAAGCTTTGTTTCTCCACTTGGCACATCCGTATTGTCATAGATAAATAATAAATCAAGCTTGTTTAGCTCATCTACCGCCGCTACCGTGTAATTTCGGTTTCTTTCAAATGTAAATGATTCCGTTAAAACAGGTCTTCCCGTTTCTCCAGCGGGATAAATAGAAATTGTATATCTTCCAGGTTCTTGTAATTCAATATAATCTGTTTCTTGTTTATAAGTTAAATTGCGAATCACTCGTTTGTTGTTAATATAAATATCTACAGATGGAGAATCTGGAGAAGCGTGAAGTATACGAATTTGCGGCGGGTTTACGCGCAGATTCGTATTTTCAGAAGAAGTTAAGATGGCCTGCTGGATATAGTACAAATGCTTTTGATAATAATGAATATGCTTAGATGGATCACTATACTTATAGTAGTTAGCTAGAAAATCGTATTTCATTGCTTTTTTAATATATTGATCAAAGGAATAATTAGCCATATGTTCAGCTCCCTTATTGTCGGAGTATAAAAATATTTCCATACGTAACCAAACATATGCTAAAACTCATAATTTATGCCGATCACTGATCACTCCCGAGACCTCCAAGAAGAAACAATGAGCCAAATGCCCTCTATGTGCATATACTGAATCAAATTATTGACTGAAGGCTTATTGTACGACCGAATTTAGTATAGGAAAAAGGAGTGAGAGCATGCGCGATTTTTATGCTCGGGTGCTACGGTTAATTATGTTAAGTTTTTTACTGCTGCTACTTTTAATTCAATTTACAGAGCGCTCTACTTCATTTAATCACATTACCCCCGTGCTAAATAAAGTAACCGAGCGAATTGAGCTGATTACCTATGATCAATAAATGTATGTTTTCCGCGTTTCGATATGTACTTGTTCTTTATGCAATTTGCTTTACATTTGTATTTGTTAGTACAGTTCCAAGCCTATTTGGTTTCACCGTGACCGTTCAAGAAACGGATTATCACCACCTGCATCGCGGAGATATAGTTGTCTTTAGAGACGAATCATCTTCTTCAAAAAATGAACTTGTACTGGCCCATAATCAAGAGCTTGATGTACTGGTTACAGCTCAAAGAGATTCTTTGCCTGCTTCTTTTAAAGTGATTGGAAGCTACGCATACCATCTCCCGTATATAGGGGTCATTATTGAGTTTATGAAAAGTTTTACTACGTTACTGGTGATGGGAAGTATTTTACTTTTGTTGTTTTCGTATACGCTGCAGCCTAAAAGGCGAATATGGCGTAAGAGAAAGTGAAAAATGGGCGAATACACATACAGGACAATCAACTAACGCATATAAAGTACAGTGTACGAAATGAAAAAAAACAAGAGGAGAGATTGCTATGTATAACTACGATTGTTACGACCCATGCCATCACGGAGGCTATCACCACTTATATGATACTTGCCATTATCCAATTGGCGGTTATCATCATTGTGGATCGGGCCAGTCATTTGCATTAATTGTTGTGCTATTTATTTTATTAATCATCATTGGCTGTACTTGTTTTTGCTGATTAGGCCTCATTTGCTCGCAGGTGCGAGCTTTTTATAACAGATGGAAAAGGACAAACTTACATATAAATTGTTTAAATAATAAAAAAATTTTGCCAAATCAACATTTACCATATTATACTATAGCTAGTAACTCAATAAGCGAAGGTGAATATATGGAAAAGGAAAAAGTATTTCAACAGCTATTTTCAATGTCATTTACACCAATGCTCGTAATGAATATGGATGGAGATATCCAAATTTTAAATGAAGCGTGCTGCCACCTTTTTAAAACGACGGAGGAACGACTTCTTTCCTGTAATGTATTTGAAGAGCCAAATCGCTTTTTTATTGAAAAGCATGAAGTGGGACCGTTAAGAAAGCAAGAGGAAGAAGTTGTTTTACTTAAGAAAAAAGTAGATCAGCAGTTTCCGATGCACATCCATATTCAGCGCACGGAAGGGGATATTCCACTCTTAGTTGTTCAGTGGAAAGAGTTTTCCTCAAGTATTGAAAAGCAAGAGGAAGTCATTCGGAAAATGAAGCAATATAAGCAGTTTGTCCAGCAAAGCCAAGATGCATTTATTGTAACAAGAGAAGGCAGAATTCAATATTTGAATCCCGCTGGTGTTAAACTTCTTGGCGGCGAGAAAAAAGAAGAGTATATCGGGCATCCTTGGCTTCATTTTATTCATCCCGAACATTTAGAAATCGTAAAAGAACGAATGGTTCAGCTAATGAACGGAATGTCAGTGAGGCCGCGTGTTGATGTGAAACTATTGACTAAAAAAGGAGTCGTCATTATTGAATCTTCGGCAACCAAAATTAAGTTTGAAGGACAGGATGCCATTCAGTATATTATTCGCGACGTAACCGATCGAAAAAAATATGATGAAATGGCAAGCAAATCTGAAAAGCTTACAATGGTGAGCAAGTTAGCGGCAGGAGTAGCACATGAAATTCGTAATCCAATGACGGCGATTAAAGGGTTTATTCAGCTGTTAAAAGCATCAAAACAGTATAATGAAGAATACAATGATATTATGCTTGAAGAATTGAATCGCGTCGAATCCATTATTCAAGAATTTTTAACGCTTGCCAAGCCTAAAATTGAAAATTCATACCACCCAAAAAGTCTCAATCAAATCATCCGTCACGTGACATTACTATTAGATACACACGCCAATTATAAAAACTGTCGTATTATTAATGAAATTAGTGATGAGATTACAATCTTTTGTGAGGAAAATGCGCTTAAACAAGTTTTTATTAATTTGATTCAAAATGCGCTTGAGTCAATGAGCAAAGGTACAGTTAAAGTCACCGCTGAGAAAAGAAATGAATACGGCGTGGTCATTATCGAGGATGAAGGCTGCGGAATTGATGAGCAATCTTTAGCGCGGCTAGGTGAACCGTTTTATTCTACGAAACAAACAGGAACGGGGCTAGGGTTAATGATTAGCTACCGGATAATCGAACAGCATCAAGGGCATATTTCATTTGCGAGCAAAGTAGGAGTAGGAACAAAAGTAGAAATTGCTCTTCCGTATATTAAAGAACCAGTGAACATTTCATAGCGCTTGCTATTCGTTCACTGGTTTTTATTTGATTGGAATAAAAACGAATATTTTTGTATTTTTTTATTTTAATGTTCGTGTATATTGTTGACTAAAGGGTTTGTTTTTGATATATTATCAAATGGCTAGAAAATAACCGAATGATAATAAAAAAGAAAATTCGGTCAATAACTTTTATCTTTTACCCAAAGAAAAAAGATGATGGGAGAATGTACAATGAACTCAAATTATGATGTTATTGTGGTAGGGGCAGGACCCGCTGGGATTTTTACTTGCTATGAGTTAACGTTAAAATTACCGGAAGCAACTATTTTATTAATCGATAAAGGACACGATATCTATCGACGTAATTGTCCGATTCTTCAGAAAAAAATTGAAAAATGTCCGCCTGCGGTTGGCAAAAAAGAGTTTGCTGGCTGTTTGCCTGCTTGTTCTATCACAAATGGTTTCGGTGGAGCCGGCGCATATTCAGACGGGAAATTTAATATCACAAGTGAATTTGGAGGCTGGATGACGGATTATCTGTCTGAATCACAGGTGGTAGATTTAATTAAATATGTGGATGAAATTAATTTAAAACACGGAGCAACCGATACGATTACGGATCCGTTAACTGATAAAGTTCGTGAAATTGAAAAACGCGGATACGCAGCAGGATTAAAGCTATTGCGTGCCCAGGTGCGTCATTTAGGAACAGAGCAAAATTTAGAAATTTTAAAAAGCATTTATGAATACTTAAAAGAAAAAATTGATATGCAGTATAAAACGGAAGTAGCCGATTTAATAACAGAAAAAGAAGATGGTCAGCATATCGTGCGCGGTATTGAATTGAAAAATGGTGAAAGAATTACGGCTGATAAAGTGGTGGTTTCACCAGGTCGAGACGGCTCGAAGTGGATGAGCGACTTACTAAAAAAACGTCGTTTGAAAATGATTAACAATCAAGTGGACATCGGCGTTCGAGTAGAAACATCCAACGTTGTTATGGAAGAAATCAACAAGCACTTGTACGAAGGGAAATTCATTTACAATACGTCCGTAGGTACAAGAGTCAGAACGTTTTGCAGCAATCCTTCAGGACATGTGGTAGTAGAGAATCATTCAGGTATTATGTTAGCAAATGGACACGCATACAAAGATCCGAAGCTTGGAAGTCAAAATACGAACTTTGCGCTGCTTGTTTCTCATAAATTTTCGGATCCATTTGATCAGCCGAACGAATATGCGCACGAAGTATCAAGATTAGCTAATATGCTGTCAAACGGGGGCTTAGTTGTTCAAAAGTATGGAGATATTTTAAAGGGCCGTCGTTCAACAGCGACTCGAATTAAAGAGGGCTTTTTAGAACCAACGTTAAAAGAAGCTGTACCGGGTGACTTAGGCTTAGTGCTTCCTTACAATACGATGAAAAGCTTAATTGAAATGACAGAAGCACTGGATCATGTAACGCCTGGGTTAGCATCTGAACATACGCTGTTTTACGGTGTGGAAGCGAAATTTTACTCAGCCCGCCCGAAGTTAAATGATAAGTTTGAAACTGAAATTTCCGGTTTATACGTGGGAGGAGACGGAGCTGGTATTACGCGAGGACTCGCGCAGGCAAGTGCGTGCGGTGTGTGGGTAGCGCGTGACATTGTTGAAAAATTAAAGAATTGCAAAGCAAGTTCTGAACCTGTTACTGTATAAGAAAAAGAGGCCGTCACGGCCTCTTTTTTTATATGTGTTAAATAACGAGAGGGAATAAGTAAAAAGTAAAGAACTTGTACCGCTCCAAATCCGATAGTTTTATATGATAATTACCCGCTCCTTTTTTAAAAGGTATTACGGGATCCATATTTCTATCGTGAGCAGAATTAAATAGAATAAGGCGAATTGACAATGTCCATTTATTTCTATCAACAAATTCAGTGAAATTTTAGAGAATTTATATCAAGCAATACAAGAATAAAATCAACAGTTGGAAAGAGTTATTTTTTGATGAGTAAAATATTTATGAAAGCAGTAAAGTACGTGGATGTTAGAATAATTATGCAAGTTTATGAATATAATTTAATGAGAAGAAAGTTCACTTTACAAACTATTTTTTGAATTAATTTTTTATCCATTAGATTTTAAGTCTTGTTAAATAACTATTTGTGGTTTATTAAAATATGATGTAAATATTTTAAAATATAACAATTCTCAACTTTTTATGATAAAATCATGCATTATTTTTGAATAAAAACTTGACAGAAACATATAAAATGAATTTTAATTAAAGTAAGAATTATTATCATGCAAAAATATTAAAGAAAATTATTTGCTTAATCTCTTTTGTTTTATAAGAGAACGGGGGACCCATATTTGTGCGTAGTGTACTTGGGGTGAATCTTGAATGAATCAAGTAGGGTAACTCACGTACCCGAATCCGACAGCTAACTCCGTCAGCATTCAGTGAGGGAATAACAGGTCTATGAAACCATGATATTCTCATGGTTTTTTGTATAGATAAAAATATTCCTAAACTATTAATCTGAAAATTTTTAATATATTGTATATTTTGAGTGTTATCGTTCTCAATGCATGGTAAAATAAGTATGGTAGTTAGAATCATTCTAATATAATTTATTTACGGGAGGTAAATCTATGAAGCTATCGACAAAGATTATTATCGCGCTAATTGCTGGTGCTGTTGTAGGAGTGTTGATCAATGCTTTTGCTCCAAGTGCTTTTGCTCCGCTGGACAAGTACTTGTTTACACCGCTTGGCCAAATTTTCTTAAGCTTAATTAAAATGCTTGTTGTACCAATTGTGTTTTTCTCTATCACGTTAGGTGTAGCAGGTTTAGGAGATCCTAAAAAACTAGGAAGAATCGGGGCTAAAACAGTTTCCTACTTCCTAGTTACAACAACCGTTGCTATTATTATTGGTTTAATTTTAGCGTATGCAATTAAACCGGGTACGTTTGGATCTTTTGATACAAAAAACGCTTCTTTTGAAGCCGAAAAAGCACCGCCTGTTGGAGAGACATTCTTAAATATGATTCCAGTCAACCCAATTCAAGCGATGGCTGAAGGGAATATGCTTCAACTTATCGTTTTCTCTATCTTTATCGGTTTTGGTATTACGATGCTTGGAAGTAAAACAAAAGGGCTTTACAATTTACTCGAGCAAGGCAATGAATTGATGATGTATCTTGTAAATCTAGTGATGAAGTTTGCTCCTTACGGAACGTTTGGGCTTCTTGCAACCGCGGTTGGAAGTCAAGGCTGGGAGGCAATTAAAGCGATGGGGCTGTACATGATTGTAGTCGTGCTCGCACTGTTTATCCATTCGATCGTAACATATGGGGGATCAGTCGCTCTTATGGCCAGACGTAACCCTATTGAATTTTTTAAAGGTTTTGCTCCTGCGATGACAGTTGGATTCAGTACATCAAGCAGTAATGCAACGCTTCCGATTTCAATGAATGTGGCTCAAAAAAACCTTCGTGTCCCAGAGTCCATCAGCAGTTTTGTTCAGCCGTTAGGTGCTACCATTAACATGGATGGGACGGCAATTATGCAAGGTGTAGCGACTATTTTTATTGCACAAGTATACGGCGTTGACCTGTCGCTGGGTGCTCTTGTGACGGTTGTATTGACAGCGGTGCTTGCTAGTATTGGTACAGCAGGTGTGCCGGGAGTTGGTCTCATTATGCTAGCAATGGTATTGAGTTCGGTTGGCTTGCCTGTAGCAGGTATCGGATTGATTATTGGAATTGATCGCTTGCTTGACATGCTTCGTACATCTGTAAATATTACGGGAGACGCTGCGTGTGCCGTTATTGTGGCTGAGTCAGAAGCAAAGCGTATCGATAAATCTGTAACGCAATCAGCTTAATAAGCGTAAAAGCTCTAGCTATATGCTAGGGCTTTTTTTATTGGCAAGAAACTCTTCGTTTCAGCATACAGTTTAATAAGAGTGTATGTTTGAAAGGAGAGTGCGGAAATGAATAAAACTCATGTAATAAAGCCGCTGCTCGACGACGACTACCCAGTTATTTCATATGGAAAAGGAATTTATTTGTACGACCAAGATGGAAAAAGGTACATAGATGCTTCGTCGGGGGCAGTTACAGCAAGTATCGGACACGGCGTAAAAGAAATCATTGATGCGATGACCGATCAGGCACAGAAAGTTGCGTTTGTATATCGGTCGCAGTTTACAAGTGATCCAACAGAAGCCTTAGCTAAGAAACTATGTGAATTAAGCAGCAATCATTTCCAGTGGAGCTTTTTTGTTAACAGCGGGACAGAAGCGACTGAAACGGCTATGAAAACGGCAATTCAGCATTTTCAAGAGCAAGGAAAGCCAACCAAAACAAAGGTTTTGTCACGCTGGATGAGCTATCACGGTATTACAATAGGAGCTCTGTCTATGTCAGGGCACGTTGGAAGACGAAAACGCTTCTCGTCGTTGCTTGAAGATTATCCTTCGGTTTCACCTCCTTATTGCTATCGATGTCCGTTTCATCAAACCTATCCATCCTGTAATCTTGCTTGTGCACACGAATTGGAAACAGTTATCAAACGAACCGGCCCTGAACATATTGCTGCTTTTATTACAGAGCCCATTGTAGGAGCAGCCGGAGCAGCGCTTACACCTCCTCCCGGTTATTATGAAGTGATAAGAGAAATTTGCGATAAATATGATGTGTTATGGATTGCGGATGAAGTCATGACTGGAGTTGGGCGTACAGGCGTGATGTTTGCGTATGAGCACTGGGGAGTTAAACCAGACATCATGACGCTTGGAAAAGGAGTGGGAGCAGGATATACACCAATAGCCGTTACGTTGGCTAGCAGCAAAACGATTGAACCTATCATGAACGGATCCAAATTAATTATGAGCGGACATACGCTAAGCGCTAATCCGCTGTCATCCGCTGTAGGAATAGCTGTTTTAACCTATATTGAAAAGCATGATCTTGTTCAAGAAGTAGCGCTGAAAGGAGACTATTTAGTAGGGGAATTGAAGAAGCTTCAACTTCTTTACCCTATCATTGGTGATATACGTGGCAAAGGCTTACTAGTTGGTCTTGAGCTTGTGCAAAATCCAAAGACGAAGGAGCCTTTTTCATCTTCGGAAAATATGACGGCGCGCGTAATAAGTAAAGCCCAAAAAAATGGTCTTCTCCTTTATCCTTCACAAGCAGGAACAGACGGAGTCGAAGGAGACGGTGTTATTATTGCGCCACCATTTACGATTACTCATCGTCAGCTTGATGAAGCGGTCGATCTGCTTTCGAAAACATTGCATGAAGTGCAAAATGAAAAACAGAGAAATGAGGTGAAATGAGTGACAAAGGTCGAAAACTCATTTCAAAAGATGACAACTGTGGAACAAGCGATTGAATACGTAGATCATGCGGCTACGCTGATGATAGGAGGATTTGGAGGAGTAGGCAGCCCACCTTCTCTCATTGATGGTCTGATTGAAAGCGGAAAATCAAATTTTACATTGATATGTAATGATTCAGGCTTTCCTCATATTGGTGCGGGAAAATTGGTAAGCCAAGGAAGAATTCAAAAGCTGATCGCTTCTCATATTGGATCGAACCCAGTGGCTGGAACGCTGATGACGGAAGAAAAGCTAAAAGTTGAGTTTTCTCCTCAAGGAACGCTTGCTGAACGGATTCGAGCGGGAGGAGTTGGAATCGGAGGAGTACTGATTGATGTAGGAATTGAAAATGACATTATTCAATTTGGAAAAGAAAAAGTGGAAGTGGACGGCAAGACATTTTTAGTTGAAAAACCACTGACAGCCGATGTGGCTTTTGTATATGCAAAAAAAGCAGATCCATTCGGCAACTTGCTTTATGATAAAAGCGCTCGAAACACTAATCCATTAATGGCTATGGCAGGTCGTATCACTATTGCTGAAGTGGATGAAATTGTTCCTCTTGGCGACATTGACCCAGAGAACGTGATGACGTCAGGTGTATTTGTGGATTATATTGTCCCTTCTAAAGGAGTGAATTGGAAATGGGTTTGGGAATAGATATTCGTCATCGTATTGCAAAACGTGCTGCGGCTGAAATCAAAAACGGCATGATTGTTAATTTAGGTATTGGCATTCCTTCTCTTATTCCTAATTATGTACCAAGCGCTGTTCATGTGATGTTTCATGCTGAAAACGGGATTTTAGGGTTAGGATCTTCCCCTCCTTTAGGTGAAGAAGATGAGAATGTTTGCAATGCAGCAGGCTATCCAACAACTACCGTTCAAGGAGCTTCATACTGTGATAGTGCTACAGCCTTCGCGATGATTCGAAAAGGATACGTCGATATGACCATTCTTGGTGCGTTAGAAGTGAGTGAAAAAGGGGATTTAGCTAATTGGATTGTGCCAGGTAAGCGAGTTCCTGGGATGGGAGGAGCGATGGAATTAGCTCAAAAAGCGAAAAAAGTCATTGTGCTGATGAATCATACGAGCAAGACAGGAGAACCGAAGCTGGTTAAGACGTGTTCTTTACCTTTGACTGCTTCGGGCTGCGTGGGATTAGTTATTACAGATCGGGCGGTTTTTAAAGTAGAAAAAGATGCGCTTCTTCTAACAGAGTTAATGTCTCCTTATACCGTAGAGGATATTTTGAGTTCAACAGAAGCGACAGTTCGCCTGAGTGATCAATTGATTACGATACCATAAGGAGGACCATTACATGAACATACAGCAATCTATTCATAACTGGATGACAGAGCATCGTCAAAGTGCAGTGCGTTTACTCAAGCGTTTCGTAGAAGAAGCAAGCGTGCAGGGTTCTGAAAAGCATGCGCAGGCAATTGTCATTGAACGCCTTCGACAGCTGCAGTTAGATATTGATATATGGGAACCCGACGAAAAAATACTTCGCAGCCATGAAGCTTTTGCCTCCAACCGTTCTACTTTTCGAGACAGCCCGAATGTGGTAGGCGTGTTAAAAGGGAAAGGCGGAGGCAAATCCATCATTTTGAATGGGCACATTGATGTAGTGCCACCCGGAGATCTTTCACAGTGGACGGAAGACCCTTATACGGCTGTTGTAAAAGATGGAAACTTATATGGACGCGGAGCAACGGATATGAAAGGAGGAAATGTGTCATTACTTTTAGCTATTCAAGCGTTGAAAGAGCTAGATATTTCACTAAAAGGAGATGTTATTTTTCAAAGCGTAGTAGAAGAGGAAAGCGGAGGTGCAGGAACACTTTCCTGTGTACTTAGAGGGTACAAAGCAGATGGTGCCATTATTCCAGAACCAACCAACATGAAGATCTTCCCTAAGCAGCAAGGCTCCATGTGGTTTCGAGTCACCGTGCATGGAGTAGCAGCACATGGAGGGACTCGGTATGAAGGCGTGAGTGCGATTGAAAAAGCAGCTGTGGTGCTTAAACATATTGAGGATCTTGAAAAAGAGAGAAACAGTCGAATTACCGATCCGCTCTATAATAAAATTCCCATTCCCGTGCCGATTAATATCGGAAATATACAAGGAGGAACGTGGCCTTCTTCAGTCGCTGATCAAGTAATATTAGAAGGCAGGATAGGAGTTGCTCCGCATGAAAAAATGAAAAATGTCAGAGCAGAAATGAAATCCTGGCTTGAACTTCTGCCTCAGTGTGATGAGTGGTTTGCTGAGCATCCTGCCGACTTGGAATGGTTTGGGGCCCACTGGCTTCCCGGTGAAATTGAATTAGAGCATCCGCTTATGACTTCTCTTTCGTCCTCTTTTTATCAAGTGAAACAGAATCAGCCGATCATTGAAGCATCTCCTTGGGGAACCGATGGAGGGATACTGTCACAAGTAGGGGATATTCCAACAGTGGTGTTTGGACCGGGAGTAACAGAAGTGGCCCACTTTCCGAATGAGTATATTTGTATTCAAACGATGCTTGACGCAGCAGAAATTATTGCTCTCACGGTAGCAGACTGGTGCAGTATTGCGGACTAAGCTAAAAAGGGAGAGGATACAAACAAATGGCGAAACAAGAAAATATTTGTCAACCAACCTTTGCTATGACTCTTTTTTTAGATGAATATAACAAGCGTCTGAGAATAGATGATTACCGGGGAAATGTGAATGATATTTACAGCTATATATATAAAGAAATTGATAAGGCAACGTACGAAAAGTGGATTATAAAAGCACGTGCTGAATATCTGTTGGACTGGATGAGCTTGGGATTTTCTTTAGAAGCAACTGTTCCCTACTATTTTAACGGAAGCGACGCGTATCTTTTATGCTACTATACGTCTCAATCCCGCCGAAACAGCGGGGAGACGTTAAAAGAAACAGAGCTGCTTCAAGATGTTTTGAATTTGCCGACATCTCATTATTCTCCTTTATCGAATCAACTGATCATGCGCCGAGCGATTTCATCTGACGCTAAACAACTTTCTCAGCTCTACCGTCAAATCTTCACAGTGTATCCTACTCCCCTCTACGAAGAAGAGTATCTCTCTAGTTTGCTTCAAGAAGATAGCTTGTTTTATATCATAGTTGACAAGAACGATATCGTTAGCGCTGCTTCTGCTGAAATTGACTATGTCTATCACAATGCTGAACTAACGGATTGTGCGACTCTCCCTGCTTACCGAAAGTATGGATTCATGAAGCATTTATTAAGCGCACTAGAGGCGGAGCTCAAACAGCGGCATATTTTTTGTGTATACACAATAGCGAGAGCGCTTTCATTCGGGATGAACGCCGCCTTTCAGCAGCTTGGCTATACCTATACGGGACGGTTAACGAATAATTGTTACATTTATAAATCGTTAGAAGATATGAACGTATGGGTGAAGGATCTGTCAAAAAGTAAAGGGTGAGAAATAATTAACCAATTTATGGGCTGTAACATATAACAATAGTAAATCTTCATAAAGGAGCGATTGTATGTTATATGATTTATATAAGCCGTCCCGACATTGGAAAGACATTGAGTTATGGAAAGATGTTCCTGAAGAAAAATGGAATGACTGGATTTGGCAATTAACAAACACAATTCGAACGTTAGATGATTTAAAAAAGGTCATTAACTTAACTCCTGAAGAAGAAGAAGGAGTACGCATTTCAACCAAAACGATTCCGCTCAATATTACGCCTTACTATGCATCTTTAATGAATCCAGATGATCCCCGCTGCCCCATCCGTATGCAGTCTGTTCCGGTTGGCAAAGAACTTCATAAAACAAAATATGATCTAGAAGATCCCCTAGATGAAGACGAAGATTCTCCAGTGCCAGGGTTGACTCATCGCTATCCTGATCGTGTTTTGTTCTTAGTTACCAATCAATGCTCCATGTACTGCAGGTACTGTACTCGAAGAAGGTTTTCAGGACAAATCGGAATGGGCGTTCCAAAAAAGCAGTTAGATGCTGCGATTGCTTATATTGCCAAAACACCTGAAGTACGAGATGTACTCATTTCAGGCGGTGATGGCTTGCTGATTAATGACAATATTTTAGAATATATTTTGAAGAATTTACGAGCTATTCCCCATGTGGAAATTATTCGAATTGGCACAAGAGCCCCCGTTGTGTTTCCGCAGCGAATAACGGAAAATTTATGTGCCATTTTAAGAAAATATCATCCAGTATGGTTAAATACTCACTTTAATACATCCATTGAAATTACGGAAGAGACAAAAAAAGCATGTGAAATGCTTGTCGATGCAGGAGTTCCAGTTGGCAATCAAGCGGTTATTTTAGCTGGGATTAATGACAGCGTAGCTATCATGAAAAAGCTTATGCACGATTTAGTGAAAATACGCGTTCGTCCTTACTATATTTATCAATGTGATTTATCAGAAGGAATTGGGCATTTCCGCGCACCTGTTTCCAAAGGGCTTGAAATTATGGAAGGGCTGCGAGGTCATACGTCTGGCTATGCTGTTCCAACGTTTGTTATTGATGCGCCAGGAGGAGGAGGAAAGATTGCGGTTCAGCCAAACTATATTATTAGTCAAAGCGCAAGTAAAGTTGTTCTGCGAAACTTTGAAGGAGTGATTACGACGTATCCGGAGCCAGAAAGCTATGTGCCTGGGCGTGCAGATGATTATTTTCGAGCTGTTTATCCAGCATCGGATGCTAAAGATTCTTCCATTGGCATCTCGGGTCTTATGAATGATACTCAATTCAACCTTGTACCGGAAGGGTTAGGGAGAGTAAAAAGACGTAAAACATATGAAAGTGACAGTGCTCACGAAAGCCTAAAAGACAAACGTGAAAAAAGAGATGAATTAAAAGATAAAAAGTTTAAAGCTCAATTGAAAAAAGACGGTAAAAGCGACGATGCTCCATCATCTTAAGGAGGTCCTGTAATATGACTGTTCAATGCGCATGGTGCGAAGAAGAAAAAGCAGTAGAAACAACCAATACCGCATACTGGGAATTGCCAGACGGAACGAGAAGTATTGAAATTACTCATATGCCATGTATCAGCTGTTCAGGTTGCGGGATGTCATATCAAGAAGAAGAGATCATAGAAGAAGTGGAAACACAGCTGCTTCTTGTCGATACAAAAAAACTTGATGAATCAATTCGGTATGATGAGCTATTAAAAGTGCCAAGATTATTAAAGCGCAACTACTTTAAATTCTAAAAAGCCGCCCCTTATTTTGTAAGGGGCGGCTTTGCTTATTGATAAGCCTTTGTTCCAGCAGTGCGCAGGCTGTAGGCGTGTTTTAAAGCTACTGTAACAGGACGGAAAGTTGGAAGTTCGACTTCGTCTATTTTCGAAACGGGCAAGAGACCAACAGATGTGCTCGTAATAAAAACTTCATCAGCGTCTTTTAAAAAGGAAGGAGTCATATTTTGTTCTCGAATTTGAATGGCTTGTTCCTGAGCACATTCCAGTACGTTAGCGCGCGTAATACCCGATAGAATTTTTCTTGTGGCAGGAGTGGTGAACAAGACGTTGTCTTTTATCGCAAAGACATTGCTGCTCGACCCTTCGGTTATGTATCCGTCTTTTACTAAAATAGCTTCTTTACATCCTTTAGAAGCCGCAGCTTGTTTGGCAAGAAGGTTAGGAAGTAGGTTCAATGATTTGATATAGCAATTAGCCCATCGTTCGTCCTCCAAAAGAAGCGTGGAAATGCCTTTTTCATAGGCTTCTTCAGGTGTTTGGCGAGGATGGCGTATTGTGAGTGCTAATTGTGCAGGTACATCGGGAAATAAATGATTTCGAGGAGCAATCCCGCGCGTAACTTGAATATAAATATCAGCGTCTTTTAACGTTGATTTTTCCATTGCTTGGTGAATGATGTCCTTTAGCTCTTGTCTTGAAACCGGCAGTTCGATAAAGATTGCTTTTGCACTTCTTTCTAAGCGGTCTAAGTGACGTTCAATTGAAAACGGAATCCCTTTGTATACGCGAATAAATTCATAAACACCGTCTCCGAACTGGTGACCGCGTTCATCAATTGGAATAACAGCCTCTTTAATATCTCTAAACTCTCCAGCATAATATGCTAATTCCATCTTGAAAAACTCCCTTCCTTTAGATATTAAAACGTTAACATAAAATTCAGCAAAATGAAATTATTTACTTGGTTTCTTCGAAGAAAATGAAAAAAGTCATACTCCTTTAGGGGTATGACTTTTATGAAAACGTACGTTTGAATGCTAATGAAAATTTCTGAAGGGCTTTTTTAGGTGTAACAAACTGAACGATGAGCTTGGTACCGGTGATGAACCAATCGACAATACGGCTGCCGAGAAGCATCGTTACTAAAATGGACAGGGCGATTAAGACGATAATACCCCATGACGTTGGCTCTAGACTTTTTGAGAAGTCAGTTGTAAAGAACCATTTTAAAATGAAGCCGTGCAATAAATACACGTATAGCGATCGCTGTCCAATGCTTGTTAAAGCAAAACCGCGCGTTGGAATTAAAGCCATAAAGGCAAAAGATACAAGAAAGGCAATTCCATAGTGAGAAACGCGCATTAAAAATTCGGCCACATTGTCGTACGTGTTCGTTCCATACAGCATATCTGTGTAAGCCGTGTCGTCTAAGAAAGAATAGCTTCCGATTAATGTAACTAATAATACGATAGATGCAATGATTCGATTTCGCGCTGTCAAAAGATTTGTAAAAGGCTCTTGTCGCTGTGATAAATAGTAGCCTAAAAGGAAAAACGGGAAAAAGACAAACATTCGGCTAATGCTTAGAATTTTATCAAATCCGTCAATATCAATGAATCCCATTGCAAGTCCAAGCGAAATAGAGACAGTTAAGCTAATCCACATCGGGAATTTCGCAAAGAAAGGAAGCATTAATTTCCAAAAAATTAAGCTCAGTAGAAACCACATTGCCCATCTAGGAACCAAATATTGAAGCGTGTACGTTTCATCTGTATAAAGCACACTATAATAAAGGGTATAGATAGTTTGGAAAGCTAAATAAGGAAGAGCCACCTTTGTAAATATTTTTTTGTAATAGCCTTTCTTATGAAAATTTTTCGAGAAATAACCTGCTAGTAAAATAAAGACAGGCATATGGAAAATAAAGATAAAGTGATAAATGGACAGCATTCCGCTGCTATCTGTTCGGTACGGAGAAATCATGTGTCCGAATACAACTAAAAAAATTAATACGAATTTAGCGTTATCAAAGTAAGCATTTCGAGTATTCATAGTATTATTTTTCCTCAACATATGCTGATGTAAACCTCCCACCAACAAGATTTATTTAAATGGCGATTATTGTTAGAATAACCTTTCACTACGGAATTAAAACATGAATTCTTCTTTTTTGCAATTACATAAAGGCTTGAGAAACCTGTCGAATCAATGCTTTTGTTATAAAAACGATGTGTTTTTGTTACAAATGTCTTTTGGGAAAAAGAAAAATATTGATATAACAATATTTATTCGTTACGCTAATAGTGAAATTTGTTTTGTAACTGTAACATGAATTTAATATTTTTTGTCGGGTAAACCACTTATATTGCAGTGTTCGACATCTACATATCGCAGAAGAAAGTTGTAGATTTCTTGAAAAAATGATAGAAAAGATACACATACCGCTGGAGGGGGAGTACGATGAAATCCTTTTATCACTATATAATGAAATTCCGATCAAATAAAAAACATGATCGAATGGGAGAGTTTGCGCGAAGTGCTTACGATGATCACAGCTTCCCGAAATCTTCAACAGATTATGACGAACTGAGTTCTTATTTAGAGCTCAACGGACATTATTTATCAAGCATGACCGTATTTGATGAAGCATGGGAGCTTTATCAAAATAATGCGTGAGAAATAAAAAAGCAGGCTGATGGATATCCATCAGCCTGCTTTTTTTATTTTCTTAAGCTCATGTACTAAGCAGAGGTAAAAATGATAGAGAGCAATAGATAATAAAGGCTTGGTTCTAAAGATGTTATACTTCCCCTTTTTTAGTTACTGCATATAATATTGTAACTTTTCAGTAGGTGTATGTTTACTAAGGAGGTGCGACGATGGCAGGGAAGAAAAAACCTAAATACGGAATTGGTGAAACAGTCGTTGTAACAATATACGGGACCGTTGGCACTATTACCGATATAAAAGTGATGGATGGGATTTTTGTATACGAAATCAACCATAGTGAAGGTCTTTTTTTAGAAGATACAATTGAGCTTCTAGAAGAATATGAAGGTCAAATATTAGTACAGGAAAGAGTAGAGCTTGAATATAAATTTTTCTTCGGCGATATCGTCCAGGTTTTTAATTATGGAAAAGAGTTATTTAAAATCATTGGTATTCGAACAGAAATATGGCGTTATAAAGAGGATTCATGGGAAGACATTGTCTATGAATTGTCACGTGTAACAGATGGAGAATGGCTTGAGGCTAGTGAAGAAGAACTCATTCTCGTAACTCCTCATGAGGAAACAGAAAATTACGCTCAAAGTGTTGATATGTTGTATTTAGGTAAAGAAATTAAAAAGACGGAGTTGCTACCAAAGATGAAAAAACAAAACGGTTCTGAAAAAGAAGAAGTGAGGTTAACTAAAGAAAAGCATGAGATTATAAACGGTCTTTTAGATGTGTACAATGATTATAAATTTTTGTATGAGCTTTTTGAAGATGAAGAATACGCTGAAGTCATGAACTTAGTGCTGAAACATTTAAAAAAGATAGCAAAATCCGAACAAGGAAAATAGCAGGTAGATGCCTAATAAATAAAAGATAGCCGAGATAGATTATTACATCTCTCTTAGCTATCTTTTATTGTGTATACGGCGATGGTAGTGAAAAAAATGGGTATAATTACCTTTCTGTTTAAACTGCTGAAATTTTAGACATACTATTGCCAAATTGTTCATAAATGTGTATAAGGTAAAACTTCAAGCAGAAGATGGAGTGAACCTATTTTTAAGAAAAATAAGGTACGCTAATCCGTTCAAACGGGATAAGGAGTGATATTGTGAAAGAAATCGAAGTGGTCATTGATACGGAAGAAATTGCGGAGTTCTTTTACAATGAACTAGTCAAGCGAGGCTATGTTCCCGCTGAAGAAGAGCTAGGCGAATTAGCGGATATAACTTTTGATTATCTCATTGATAAATGTATTATTGATGAGCAAGATGAAGAATAAAAAGATAGATACATCTGTAACGACGGGGGAACTCGTCGTTTTGTTTATGAGACAGTGGCTATGAAAAAGGGTTAGCAGCTTTAATAGCAGATTGCACTTTTATATGATGCTGAAGAGGAATTTTTTTTACTGAAGAAGCGGGAATAGACTCAAGGAGAGAAAATATGCTTTCGTCTTCAAACCACTCATCTTTTCTTAAAAAAAGGTGTACGCGGTCTCCCCAGCTCATATTTAACGTCGGGCTATACAGCTTTTTGGAATGATTTCGATTCTTTGTAAATATATCCGAATTATAATCGCTTCGAGACCCTGTGTGGGGGTGTTTGAGGCTAAATGTATAGATAGAATCATGCAAGTTTGAATAAAAAAGAAGAACGTATAAAGTTTTTCCCACTTCAATCCGCTTTAAGACAGACTCGAAATGATACACTTTTGTTCCACTTAAATCAATGTTATTACCTGAATAATAGGGAAAGACGATTTGAGTCATACCGAGAAAGTTTTGAGTGTGAAACTGCCAAGAGTGAAGAACATCCCGCTGAAACTCTTTTTTAAAGAGAACATTTTTTTCGATATGATACTGTTCGTTCACAATCAGGGCTATTGATAAGAGCGTTTTGTTTCTATGCTGCCAAAAGTCATTCCAAACAGCTTTCATAAAAGAAGATATGTGAAAAGCGGGAAGTAAATGAAACAGATTGCTGTTTTGCTCTTTGCTTTTTTCATAGAGTAAGAGCTGAGCGTAAGCATCATGAAAAATGGCGGAATTGGAATGTTCTAAAAACAAGAAGTACGCGTGCTGTTTTTCTGGAGAAAGCAGGGATTTTATTAAGGTAGTCGAAAGATCTGTCATGTAATAGCCGCCGTTTCGCGAAACCAAGTGTGCTAAAAAAGCCCAGTGAATTTCGGGGTGTTTTTGGTAATAGTCTAAATATGCTTGGGTACGTGTAACATTGTTTTGATTAGCTTTTTTTACTTTTTTTCGAATCTCTTTAATCAATTTTACGTCTTCTCCGATAAAAGACAGCGGGAGGGTAGCAGGAGGTTTGAGCTGCATCATCTGCTGCAGGCGAAGAACATCCTCCAATCTAATCAGGGGATTTGTGTCAGTAGAAGTCATGTTAAGCCTCCTTTGAAACGTTTAACTATATAAAAAAAGGGTAAGGGACTTTTTGAAACCTTTATAACATTTCGTACGTATAAAGGGTAACAAATGTTAAGAAAAGAGGTTTTCTTTATGTTCAGAAAAATTTTTGAATCATTAACTGGATCTAAACGTCGACGCTACAGCAGCAGCGATCGACACTATCGACGTCCTCGTCACTACAGCAGCAGTGATCATCACTACAGACGTCCTCATCACCATAGCAGCAGTAGCGATTATAAACGAAGCAAATATTATGACAGCCACAGTCATTCAAAATATGGCCACCACCATTACAAGCGCAAACGTAAAAGTGGAAGCTTCTTCTCAAGCTTTTTCTCAAGTTGATTTATGATGAAAAATCGAATGTTCAAACACCTTCATCGCTGGCTAGTTGACCGCCCTTTTAAAAAAGGAAAAGTCATTTCCGGGCGCTATGAAATCATAGATATACTGGGAATGGGAAGCTATGGTATAACATATGTTGCTAACGACATTGTGCAACAAAAAAAGGTAGTCGTAAAGCAACTCCGTAAAACAAAGCAGCGCACGTCTCAGGGGCTGAAGTCTTATCATTATGAAGCGAAATTGCTGTCTCAATTAAATCATCCTCAAATTCCTTCACTGTATGAAGCTATCGAAACAGATGAAGGTTGTTTCGTAGTGATGGAGTTGATTCAAGGGAAAACGTTTGAAGATTTAATTTTTGAAGAGAAGTGCGTGTATACGGAAGAACAAGCGCTTGACATTTTACTTAATATTCTAGACGTAGTTTCTGCTATTCATGAGCAAGGAATGGTTCACCGTGATCTTCGTATTCCAAATATTATTGATGTTAACGGAACCATCTATGTTATTGACTTTGGTCTTGCTAGATTTTTAGGAGACCATGAAGAAACAAGCACCCTTATAGAAGAACAGCAGTTTATGAGACAAACATCTGCTGCAAGCGATATCTATGCACTTGGTCATTTTCTTTTATTTTTATTATACTCTGGTTATGAGCCGACGGAAAAACAAGAAAGAAGCTGGGAACAAGAGCTACATTTGTCGGCGCCTATTAAGGCCATCATTCAAAAAATGCTGAGAGCAGATGAATCTTATGAAAGCATTAAAAGTTTACAAAAAGATATTTATGACTATATAAATAGTAAGAGCTCAGGGAGGGGAAAGTATGGCGCTATTTAATAAAGCGTTAGCCCGCATTGGAATTGGTGCAGCGCGAGTGGATGCTAAGCTTGTCAATGATGAATTTCGTGCTGGTGAAAAGATTGAAGGGATTGTTGAAGTATACGGAGGCAATGTTGAGCAGAAAATTGACAGCATCTATCTGCGTCTATTCACAACTTATGTAAAAGAAAGAGACGATAAAAAATACAAGCAGGATATTGAGCTTAATACGTTTAAGATTAACGACCCGTTCACGATTCAACCATCTGAAACGAAGTCTATTCCTTTTACCTTTCAGCTGCCTGATGATACGCCTGTTACATTAGGTAGAACCCGGGTTTGGGTGGCGACCAGTCTTGATATTAAAGATGCCGTTGATCCGTCAGATATTGATCATGTAAAAGTGCTTCCTAACCTTATGGCAACAAGCGCAATTGAAGCTATGGAACAGCTTGGCTTTCGCTTGCGCCAAGTTGAGTGCGAAGAAGCCCCTCGCCGGATGAGAAAAAGACTTCCTTTTGTTCAAGAATTTGAATTTGTTCCAAGCGGTGGAGTTTACGCTGGGAAAGTAGATGAAATTGAAATTATCGTGCAGCCGAGCGGCTTACATGATTACGATTTATTTATAGAAGTAGATCGACGTGCCAGAGGGTTTGGCGGCTTTCTATCTGAAATGCTGGATGCAGATGAGTCGCTCATTCATGTTCATGTTTCTGAAAAAGAAATTCCTCAGTTAAAAAATATATTAACCAGTATTATTTCACGCTATAGCTAACGTGCATAGCTCTCCTTTCTTTTTCGTATATTAAAGACAGTAAAAAGAAAGGAGAGAGGTATATGCCGCAATCAAAGCAAACGAAAAAAATAAATGCAAAAGAGGAATTTTCGGCTGAATTTGTCGTTCATCAAGCTCCTAAGCCGGAAGACTATATTCAGCCAAAACGTGTGAATAAGTAAAGCATGTAGAACGTTACATGCTTTTTCTTTTAATAGGTTGGAGGAAATAAAAAATGGGAAACCGCACTACAAAATATTCTCTATTTATTGTATCGCTTTTAGCTTTCTTTTTACTCATTTTATTTACGTTTAATACACCTTGGGTGAAACAGCTTGACTTTAATGTACTTCATACCATTGAAGGATGGAGGACGGACACGTTAACACCCATCATCATATTTATAACAACCGTAGGATCTTGGTATGTTACTGCGCCAATATGGTTTGCGATTATAGTAGTTCTTCTTTATAAACGAAAAGGGTTGCTCGCTTTATATATCACGCTTGTTTTTTGGGGAGTTCGCGCTTTAAATTGGGGATTGAAGGAGATTTTTGCAAGACCAAGACCTGATTGGAGTCAAGTCGTTCCCGCCTCTCACTATAGTTTTCCGAGCGGACATGCCATGAACTCAATGGCGTTTTACAGCGGAGTACTTTTGTTAATATGGATGTATACAAGAAGCAGGTCTATCAAAACGGCAGCTGCATGCGTAATTGCTATTGTTATTTTATTAATTGGATTTAGCCGTTTGTATTTAGGTGTACACTTTTTAACGGATATACTAGCAGGATATTGTTTAGGACTTGCTTGGTCCTTAGGGGTCTACCTCCTTTCTAAGCGCCTATATAACCAAAAATAGGAGCAATGGTTACATTTTTTTCGTTAATATTTCATTTTGTTTAAGTAGGCCTATTGATTCATCCATTCAAAAACAACTAATGATAAAATGGGAAACAAATATTTTATGTACATGTTTAATAAGAAAAAACTAGTAATTTCGACAAAAAACGTTTTGATTCGATAAAGGGTTTTCGGATTTTATCACTAATTATATAAGAATACATGACGTAAAAGAGTAAATACTTGCTTTTGGGTGGAGGGAAGAATGTTGAGTGTGTGGACCACAATAAAAAAACAATTTAATATTAGCACAGAATATGATGTAACCATTATGCAAACAGAAGAAAAAGGCGAAAAGCGCGGATATAAGCCTGTCCATCGTCTAACGATTACAGCATTCGATCATCAAGACGCAGCAACACAAGTATTTCAGATGTTTAATATTGCTGATAATTTGCCAAAAGATTGTGATGCGAGGTTTATCAGCACAGGCGATATTTTATTAATTGATGAAGGTACTCGAGGGAAGTATTACTACAAGCTATGGACAGACGGCTGGCAAAAAGTGAATCGCCTGCACGTACGTTAAACATAAGGTAAAAGCGACCTATCTGGCCGCTTTTTATTTATATGTTGACCCTTAGTAATCACGAGTATGATGGCCAGGGCCATTTTTTCGGTTTGTTGCTGAATATTCATCTCCATGGGCTTCATGTTCTGCTATAATTGCTTCCTTTGGAATATGATTATTCTTTTTAGGCGAATTTATTCGATTGCGATGTTTTTTCCCCATACATATCACCTCAGCTAACGTTAGTAAATCCCTTGCGCTATTAGCGTACCCTTATATAAAAAGACATACTACGCCATTTTTTGGGCCGTATGTCTTTTTATTTTTGTCGCATAATGTTAGAAGTAAATAGACAAGCAAGGGATACAATATGGTATAGTGAAAGCGTAAGATTTTTTACATATAGGAGGTACGAAATGAGCGTACATATTGGGGCAAAACAAGGTGATATTGCAGAAACGATTTTACTTCCAGGTGATCCACTTCGTGCAAAATACATTGCAGAAACGTTTTTAGAAGATGTAACTTGCTATAACGAAGTGCGCGGTATGCTTGGATTTACGGGAACATATAAAGGAAAGCGCGTTTCTGTTCAAGGAACAGGAATGGGTGTACCATCAATTGCTATTTATGTAAATGAACTAATGAATGAATATGGTGTTCAAAACCTAATTCGCGTTGGTACATGCGGAGCAATTCAAAAAGATGTAAAAGTACGCGACGTTATTTTAGCCATGTCTTCGTCAAGTGATTCACAAATGAACCGCGTTAAATTTGGTCCTATTGACTATGCACCGACAGCTAACTTTGATTTATTAAAGCGCGCTTACGATGCAGGTGTTGAAAAAGGCCTTCAGTTAAAAGTAGGAAGTGTATTTACATCTGATCAATTCTACAATGAAGACGGCCAGCTAGAAAAATTGGCAGCTCACGGCGTATTGGCAGTTGAAATGGAAACAACGGCTTTGTATACGCTAGCTGCTAAATACGGACGTAATGCTTTATCTGTTTTAACAGTAAGTGATCACATTTTCACTGGTGAAGAAACAACGTCAGAAGAGCGTCAAACGACGTTTAACGATATGATTGTTGTTGCGCTTGAAGCAGCAATTAATGAATGAATATAATTTCATTTCGTTTATTTGCTGAATGGCAGCGAAATGCTGCGGCGTAACAAATAAAAAGACGAGAAGCAATCAGGCTTCTCGTCTTTTTATTTGTGAAAATTAATTGTTTCCAAACGGGAAATTGTATGGTACGATTTGATACGTTAAAAACGGCTTTGATTTTCGTGAAAGTCGAAAATCGTATAAAAAATTCATAAGAGGTGATAAACCATCATGATGGCAAGTATTAAACAGCAGTGGTTTTCAAACGTTCGAGCAGATATTTTGTCTGGGATGACAGTTGCTCTTGCGCTTATTCCAGAAGCCCTTGCTTTTTCCATTATCGCCGGTGTCGATCCCATGGTTGGCCTGTATGCATCTTTTTGTATGGCAATTGTGATTGCTTTTACAGGCGGAAGACCAGCTATGATTTCAGCTGCAACAGGAGCAATGTCTTTATTGATGATTAACTTAGTCAAAGATCACGGCATTGAGTATTTATTTGCAGCTACTGTTTTAACCGGAATGATTCAAATTTTACTGGGTGTTTTGAAAGTAGGAAGGTTTTTATCATTTCTTCCTCAAACAGTTATGATTGGCTTTGTAAATGCGCTAGGTATTTTAATTTTCACAGCACAGCTTCCCCATTTTCAAGGAGCAAATTGGATGATGTACGCAATGGTAGCCGGAACGCTGCTCATCGTCTATTTGTTTCCGCTCATGACCAAAGCAATACCATCTCCGCTTGTTGCCATTGTCTTGATGACGATTGTAGCGATTGTCTTTCATTTAGATTTAAAAACGGTAGGAGATATGGGGAATATTACGCGTTCACTGCCGGTTCTTCACTTTCCAAAGGTTGATTTATCAGTGGAGACACTGCTTATCATTTTACCTTATTCGCTTCCTTTAGCGATTGTAGGCCTACTTGAATCTATGCTAACGGCAACGGTGCTGGACGAAATTACAGATACGCCCTCGAATAAAAATAAAGAAGCGCGCGGTCAAGGCATCGCTAATATTGTAACAGGTTTCTTTGGAGGAATGGCTGGCTGTGCCATGATTGGACAATCTATGATTAATGTAAAATCAGGGGGACGTGGAAGGTTATCTACCTTAGTCGCCGGAGTCTTTTTATTGTTCTTAATTATGGTGCTTGGCGATGTTGTTAAACAAATTCCAATGGCTGCTCTTGTAGGCGTTATGTTTATGGTAGCCGCCGGTACATTTGATTGGCAGTCCCTTAAAGACTTAACGAAATATCCACTATCGGATGCCATTGTAATGGTTGTTACGGTGGTTATCGTATTGTTTACACATAACTTAGCATTAGGCGTAATGGTAGGTGTTGTTTTAAGTACGATTGTATTTGGCTGGAAGATGGCTAAAATCAAAACAACTTCACAAATAGAAGGGAATATGAAGCAATATAGGGTTTCAGGGCAATTATTTTTTGCCACCATCAGCTTCTTCATGGATGAATTTCAGTATGAAACAGACCCGGATACCATCATTATTGATTTTAGTTCTTCTCATATATGGGATCAATCGGCCGTAATCGGCATCTCAAAAATTATCGATAAGTATGAGCGATTGAATAAAAAGGTTATTGTAAAAGGATTAAATGAAGACAGTAAAAAAATCGTAAGGCAAATTGGCATAACGTCGCTGTCGAACAAATAAAAGGTGTGCAGTAGCACACCTTTTTTACTTGTTTCGTTTTAGTAGCTGTATGAGCCAGGTGGAAAAAGAAGTTGTAGATGAAGATACGGATGTCTGTTTTAACAAAATAGCATAGGCTTTGCGCCGATATTGGTAATCAAGCATGCATATCTACTCCTTTTAAAACAGGATTTGGAAGCGTTTTCTTTATTGTAGCATGCTTAATAGGGAGATAAAAGAAAAAAGAGAGACCATCGTCTCTCTTTAATCATTTCCAAACATATAGCGTTTGTGGTGCCATGAGATTCCAAACATCAGACCCATTGCAAACATGTTCCCCATCAGTGAACTACCTCCATATGAAATAAAAGGAAGTGGAATTCCGGTGATAGGCAAGACTTGAATGGTCATACCGATATTTTGAAATACGTGGAACGTAAGCATTGAAATAACGCCTACACATAAGTAAGAATTGAATTCATTTTTTGTTTCAAGGCCTAGCTTGATCAAGTAATAAACTAGTACGAAGAAAAGACTAATAACAATGCTGGCGCCGATAAAGCCAAACTCTTCTCCGATAACGGCAAAAATAAAGTCGGTCTGTCCCTCTGGCAAATAGACAACTCCATTACCGATTCCTTTACCGTTTACCATTCCTGATCCAATTGCATCTAACGATTTCTTTAAATGATAACCCTCTCCAGAACTATACGACTCAGGATCAAGCCAAGAATAAATACGTCCAAATTGGTATTGCTTAACCCCTAGATACTTTTCTAATAGGCTAGGTGCATAAACAACAAGTCCCAAAATGACAGAACCAACCGCAGTAATACCTAAAAATGCAGGCGCGATGATTTTCCAGCTTACGCCTGAAACAAATACAAGTCCAACCGTGATTGCTAAGAACACAAGAGCGGTACCTAAGTCAGGCTGCTGCATGATTAATAATAAAGGTAAAGCAAGTACAGCACCCAGTTTACCAAGCAGTAAAAAGTCTTCTCTTACTGTCCGGATACGATATTTTTCATTGTGTTTCACAATGACCGTACTCAGTGTGATAATCAAAAACACTTTCATAAACTCTGATGGCTGTAACGAAAAGCCGGGAAGTGTGAACCAACTTTTTGCCCCGTTAATTTCTCTGGCAATGCTTGACGGAGCCACTAGTAAAAGAAGTAATAAAAAGTTCCCAAATCCATAAAAAACCCACGTTAGCTTTTGAAGCTGATCGGAGTCAAAACGCATGACAAACCCTATAATCACCATTCCGATTATATAAAAAACAACTTGTTGCGCTACGAAGTTCTTATCATACTGCCCAATTTTTTCAGCACTATGGATTGCCACAACGCTTACGCAAAACAATAGGAAGATTAGGAAAGCCAAGTTCCAGTCAAATCTACTAACATTTCTTTGATTTTCACCCATATTATTCACCTGTCACTATTAAATCTCATTCTTTCTTTATGATAAAAGAAAAATGCTGGTTTTTAATGCAAAGTCGATTAATGAAGAGTCGCACTAACCCCACTTTGCAGTTTTTGCTTTGAATATAGACTTGCTAAAAGTAAGAAAAGATATGTCGCAAGCTGCGTTACCATACAGCCTTTTATTATACATGAATTATTCTATAACATAAATAGGAGAAATGATAACAATTTCTTTTTTCTAAAAACTCTATTTGGAGGGACTTATTCAATTCATCTTCTTTATCTCCTTAAAGGTTAATATGAAAACATATTATAGGAATTTATCTTTTTTTGCACGTGAAAAGATAAAGAAACGTGTATATATATAACGAAAGAAAAGGCAAATAGTTTCATATGAACGACTGAAAAATTCTAAACTGCGAGGACTAAATCTAGCAAGCTATACATATGAATAATAGTAAAGATAAGAGAAAGTGTTCTACACTATCTTTTTCTACATGCAGACATTCAACTTCACTATCCTAAGTAAACAGTTGAGACAAGAATATAGTTATATTCTACTTTCTTGCTGATGAACGAACGTATGGAAGGTATATGGATGAATTACCGAATAAGAGACACAGGATATTAAGAAAATAATAGATAGAGATTAATAGAATCATAACGTAGAGAGGTGTGTTTATGATTATAGGGGCAAGTGTGACAGCATTTTTATTATTATGGTGGACAATTTTTTATAGCGGGCGCTACTATCATTATGTTTCAGAGCCTGTTGGCAAAAGAATTTCCCTTCACGTAGGGATACATGTCACCTTAGTGGTTGGAGTGAATGCATGTCTCTGGCTTGAGCAGCCGCTGCTTTTTTCTAGCATTTTAGCAGGATGTGCAGGACTAGGAGCCGGATGGTTTGTGGGGATTCCTTTTTCGGTAAAAAGTATTTTAAGTGGAATAATGGGGGGCATAGGAACGGGTGTTAGTTTTTATATCTCTATGAGCATGTGGATGGATCAATTTAACTGGCTATCTTTTTTATTAATAGGAACGAGCGTTATTTTTAGCGGAAGCTCGTTATTTCAAGTGTTAAAATCGATTCCGTCATTTGAAAAGGTACTGGTAAAAATGTGGATTCAACATCCTTTTGTGATAGCTCCTATTTTGATTACCGTATTTTGGCTGTATAATTTTATTGAAAAATATTTTCCGCAAGCAGATCCAACACGCAAGTAGTTTCCGTGTTGGATTTATTATTTCCTCCGATAAGACTCCCCTTTAAGTTTACCAAGTTTAACATCGTTCAATTAGTCTATAGAAGGTAAAAGTAGACATTCACCTATCTTCATTATGATGCATATTGTAACGTAGCAAGCATTATAAAGGGGGAGTGCGTATGTATCCATATCAATACGATCCACGTTTTCAAAATTTGTTTCCACCTGGAGGAGGCCAAGGGTTTCCATCGTTTCCACCTGGAGGAGGAGGTCAAGGATTTCCACCGCCGCCACCTGGAGGAGGGGGCCAAGGGTTTCCGCCGCAGGGAGGAGCGCAGCCGCCTTCAAGTCCACCGCCAGCTTTTACACCTGCACCAAAGCTAGGTTCAGGAGGTCCATCACTTTATGCTGTTGACCCAGGCGCTATTTCAGGATGCTTATACCGATATACCTATATATGGCCGAGAAATGGTCGACCTTACTGGTTTTACCCAACCTTTGTAGGCAGACGCTCAGTTGCAGGATATCGCTGGACAGGATTTTTCTGGGTGTATGCTGGGGTAGATGTAAATCAAATTCGAGAATTTCAATGTATATAAAACTCCGCTTGCGGAGTTTTTTTTGTGGGAAAAGGTTGACGCATAAAAAATGACGTTATATAATAAATCTCGAATTAAAGATAATTTATTTAGTAATATCTCGAATTAATAATAATAGACACTTTTTAGGAGATGACATTTATGGCAAATGTATTATATGTAAAAGTAAATCCGCAGGTTGATGAAGCATCATTTTCAACTCGTTTAGCACAGGTTTTCTTAGATGAGTATAAAACAGCAAATCCTACTGATACAGTGACAACGCTTGATCTGTATAAAGAAACAGTTCCGTTCATTGATGGAGATGTTTTAGCAGCATGGGGAAAAGCTGGAGCTGGTGAAGAATTATCAGCTGTTGAATTAGAAAAAGTAACGCGTATGGGTGAATTAGTAGAGCAGTTTTTACAAGCTGACAAAGTTATTTTCTCAGCTCCAATGTGGAACTTAAGCTTCCCTCCACTAATGAAAGCATATATTGATAACATTTTAATTGCAGGAAAAACGTTTAAATATACTGAAAATGGTCCAGTAGGATTAGCTTCAGATAAAAAAGTAGTGTTACTAGAAGCTCGTGGAGGCGTTTATTCAGAAGGCCCTGCAGCAGAGCTAGAATTTACTCAAAGCTATTTACGTACAGTGATGGGCTTCATTGGGGTCCAAGATTTCCAACTGGTTGTTGCAGAAGGCATGGCTTACACACCAGCAGAAGCAGACAATATTCTAGCAAAAGCATCTGAAAAAGCAAAAGAAGTTGCGTCAACGTTCTAATCTCAAAAGGCTGGGACAAAAGGATTTGATGAAGTGAAAAACGAACTACTGATCAAGATATTTGATTAGTGGTTCGTTTTTTTTGTTACGGTGAACGTAGATTTCATGTTTGTAAGTCTTTCTAGCAGTTGATTGGAGGGCAAGCCGAAGACTCCTGCGGGAAAAGCGGAATAGGTGAGACCCCACAGGAGCGTATGCGACGAGGAGGCTCAGCATCCGCCCGCGGAAAGCGAAGTCTTGCACGGAAATCAACTGCGGTGTCAAAAGCGGTTCGGCTCATGTATACTAGTTGTTCATCTTTAGATTGGATTCATTTGTTTATGTCTCAACCTCTTTTTTAGGTTTAAAATTCAATATCCACCCTTCAGAAGATGTATAAAGGTTTACATGAAGTGCGACATAGAGAACGCACTTCTTATGAAAACGCTCATATATTTTTATTTACAAGACAAAAAAAGCATGGTTAAATAATGACCATGTTAACGTAACACGGGACAGGGGAAGTTTTTCTGCAGAATCATTGGGGTATGCTACAAGTACAATCTAAAAAAGGGTGATTGAGATGTTTAAAAAATTATTTGGTAATAAGACAAAATCAAAAGAAACAACCGTTCTAGCTCCGCTTTCAGGTAATATCCTGCCAATCAGCGAAGTGCCAGATCCAGTGTTCGCACAGAAGATGATGGGAGACGGTTTTGCAATCGAACCTTCAGAAGGACAAGTTGTTTCACCTGTTGCTGGGGAAGTCGTTCAGCTTTTCCATACAAAACACGCGGTAGGCTTAAAAACAGAAGCCGGTACAGAAGTATTAATACATATCGGCCTTGAAACAGTTGCAATGGAAGGCGAAGGATTCGAAGCTCACGTGGCACAAGGTGACAAAGTAAGTGTAGGAACACCTCTTATCACATTTGATTTAGCGCTTATTCAAGAAAAAGCGAAAAGCATTATCACACCAATTGTTATTACAAATAGTGATGCAAGTGAAAGTTTCGAGATTTTGGCTCAAGGGACGGTTCAAAAAGGCGAAACGGCTTGTGCAAAAGTAACGATGAAGTAATAAGCAAGGCCTTTTCCTTTAAGAAAGGAGAGCGCATTTGAAGATTTTAAAAGTGTTAAATAACAACGCCGTTGTCTTTAAGGAAGGCGGAGTTGAAAAGATTGCGATGGGTCCCGGCATCGCTTTTCAAAAAGGTAAAAATGATCTTATTAATGCTGCGAAAGTGGAGAAAGTCTTTGTCATGAAAGAAGAACAGGAAAAGTTTCAAGAACTATTAACAAACCTTCCTGAAGAGCATATTCAAGTGGCGGAAGAAATCATTTCGTATGCGGAGCAGCAGCTTTCTGCTACGCTAAGCCATCATGTGCATATTGCTTTGAGCGATCATTTATCCTTTGCTGTCGAAAGGATAGCCCGTGGAATTTCCATCCAAAATAAATTGCTTAATGAAATTAAATCTCTCTATCAGCCTGAGTATGCAATAGGAGTGTGGGCTCTTCAGCATATCAAAAAGAGGCTAGACATCACGATGCCGATTGATGAAGCGGGATATATTGCGCTTCATATTCATACGGCGAAACTGAATTCACCGGGAATGCAGCAGCTCATGATGCATACAACGATTATTAATGAAATGGTTACGATTATAAAAAAAGAGCTGAATATGGAGATTGATGAAAACAGTATGTCCTATCAGCGTCTGCTGACTCACTTGCGCTTTGCGTTAAATCGTTTAGCGCAAAATGAACCTTTTCATGAGATGGATGAAGAGATGCTCGACGTATTAAAAGTCAAATATAAAAAATCGTATCAATGTGCTGAAACGATAAAACAATTTGTCAAAGATGAGTACGAAATTAATTTTCCAGAAGCGGAGTTAGGCTACATCACGCTTCACATTTGCCGAATAGAGCAAAGAATGTAGAAAAAAGCATTGACGGATATTGCTGCTTTGAGTACAATGAAAGCGTATTAATTGAATAATCGGGATTGTGACTGGTAAAGCAGGCAAGACCTAGAATGCGCATGAAGGACAACTATGTCTTTTATAAGTGTATTTTAGGTCTTGCTTTTTTTATGACATACAAAAAGGAGGAAGTAAGATGGATGTAAAAGAAATTGCTAAAAAACTTGTTCCGCTTTTAGGAGGAAAAGAAAATATTGCTAGTGCGCAGCACTGTGCTACGCGTTTGCGCCTCGTTATTCGAGATGAAAGCAAAATCGATCAAAAAGGTTTGGATGAAATAGAAGATGTAAAAGGGGCTTTTTCAAATTCAGGACAGTTTCAAATCATTTTTGGAACCGGTCTCGTTAATAAAATTCACGCTGCTTTTGTTAAAGAATTAGGCGCTGAAGAGGCTGCTGCCCCAGTAGATCACCAAGAAGAAATGAAGAAGAAGATGAACCCATTTGCTCGCTTTGCTCGCATGCTTTCAAATATTTTTGTTCCGATTATTCCAGCCATTGTAGCAAGCGGTTTATTAATGGGATTGCTCGGGATGATGAAAGCGTTCCACTGGGTCTCAGAAGATAGTGCGTTATTTGTCTTATTGGACATGTTCTCAGGCGCAGCATTTATCATTTTACCGATTTTAATCGGGTTTTCAGCTGCAAAAGAATTTGGTTCAAACCCTTATCTTGGAGCGGTTATCGGAGGGATTTTGACGCATCCGATGTTATTAAATCCATGGACATTAGCAGATGCTAAGCCAGAATATATGGATTTGTTTGGCTTAAGTATTCCGCTGATTGGCTATCAAGGTACGGTCGTTCCAATTTTATTAGCTATTTATGTGATGAGTAAAATTGAAAAGGGACTGCGGAAAATTGTGCCGAATTCGGTTGATTTACTTGTTACGCCTTTTTTAACTGTTATTATCACGGGCTTTGTGTCACTTGTGTTTATTGGTCCTTTCGGCCGCTATATTGGAGATTTAATTTCGATTAGCCTTCAGTCTCTATACGATGTAGCCGGAGTGTTTGCAGGAATTTTGTTTGGTGGCTTATATTCAACCATTGTATTAACAGGCTTGCAGCATAGTTTTCATGCTATTGAAGCAGGACTGCTTGCTAATCCGAAGATTGGCGTTAACTTCTTACTTCCTATTTGGGCATGTGCGAATGTGGCGCAAGGAGGAGCAGGGCTGGCTGTTTATTTTAAAACGAAAAATGCCAAAACGAAAAAAATTGCGATTCCAGCGGCTATTTCTTCCTTCTTAGGAATTACAGAACCGATTATTTTCGGCGTCAACTTACGACTTCGCAAGCCATTTATTGCTGCGGCTATAGGCGGAGCAGCCGGGGGAGGCTACGTGGTACTTATGCACGTAGTAGCCAACGCCTACGGACTCACAGGCATTCCAATGATGGCCATTGCTGCACCGCTTGGTATGAGCAATTTAATTCACTATATTATTGGCATGATTATTTCTGTAGGTGTTGCATTTGGTGTTACGTGGTTCATGAAACTAAAAGAAGACTGAGAACCAGCGGTAAGCATACGAGAATAGAGAATGGTATTAGATTTGCTCATCATATTTTATGGTGAGCAAATTTTGTGTCTTAAATATGAAACTTTTTAAAAAGTAATACGTAGGACAGTTAAAGAGATAAGTTGATGTTGTGTAACAGGAACGTAAATGCTACACTACATATATTGGATTGTACTATTATAGTCAGAAAGAGAGCTGGCACATGGAATTTTATCACGATCTTTTTCTATATGCGCCGTATTTATCTGCTTTCGTTTTATATATCCTTTGTTATTATATGCTTCGTGAAGCTAGGTTTACGGCTTTTCATGCGGAACCTGTCACCGACCATGTGAATGCAGGGATTGATCCTTCAGTATTAACAATATGGAAAAGACGAAATGTATTTATACATGTGTATAGAAAAACACCAGTTAAAGAGAAGAATAATGATGAAGAAGATCCTTTCCTTCTGAAAAACACTTCATACATTTAGTCATTATTAGGAGGAAAGAATATGAAAAGAAATAAAAAATTATTATTGCTTGGTTTAATGGGAGCGCTTCTTTTAGCTCTAGCCGGCTGTAGCAGCACAAAAACACCCGTAACCGCAACAAGCGGCGGGTTCTGGGATCATTATTTTGTTTACCCTTTATCTATGGCATTAACGAAAATTGCTGAATGGGCAGGCGGAAGCTATGGTCTTTCTATTATCATTGCGACGGTTATCATTCGTTTAGTTCTATTGCCGCTTATTTTAAAACAGCAAAAGAGCACCATGGCTATGCAAGCACTTCGTCCAGAAATGGAAAAGATTCAAAAGAAATATGCTGGTAAAAAAGATCCAGAAACACAGCAAAAGCAGCAAAAAGAAATGATGCAGCTTTACCAAACGCATAAAATTAATCCGGTTGGCGGATGTTTGCCAATCTTTATTCAAATGCCTATTATTATCGCATTTTATAATGCCATTGCAAGAACGCATGAAATTGCGCAGCATTCATTCTTATGGTTTAGTTTAGGAAAACCAGATCCTTTCTTTATTTTACCGGTAGTTGCAGCGATTACGACATTCTTACAAATTCGTGTAAGTATGACGGATGAAATTCAACCTCCAATGAAAATGATGATGAACATTATGCCAATCTTCATCTTAGTAGCGGGAATTTCACTTCCATCTGCTCTTGCATTGTACTGGGTAATCGGTAACTTATTCGGAATTGGACAAGGTTACTACTTGAAAAAACGTATGAATTTATTAAAAGAAAAAGATGCGGCTAATAATGCAGCACAAGCTAAAACAAAGCCATCACCAAAATCTAAGTCAAAATCATAATATACAAAAAGCGCAGCTATTCGCTGCGCTTTTTTATTTTTTCAAAAATGTGATGAGATGAGGAGATTTGTGTAACGCTATAAAAAAAGACAGGAGTGAACATGGTGAAAAAAATAGCGTTATGTCTGCTTTTTCTTATGTTGTTCCCTATGCAAATAAATGCTGCCAATACAGTGAAGGTCAGTTTTATACGGCAAGGAAACCTATGGGTATATGATAACGGTACCGAAAGGCAGTTATCCTATGCCCATCATGCCTCTATGCCTCAATGGTCATCACATGGAGATATAGTTGCTTATGCAGAAAATGATTCTTTAATGATTGCACCGTTAAAAGGAAAACCGCTACTGGTTGAACATGATGTGACTCATTATCAATGGTCACCGGTTGCTGAGGAACTTGCGTATATTTCGAATGGAATCTTAGTATATTACAACGTTAAAACGCACGAAAAGAAGCGTGTAGCCGTAGGAGTTGATCAATTTTCATGGTTTCCAGAAGGAGATCGATTTTTAATTACGTCAGCTGCTGCGCTGGCGCCCACGGGATGGGGACCGGTAAAGCTATATACAGTGAGCAAATATGCAGGGTTAGACGTAAAAAAAGTGGAGGCTTTTACGACGCTCCCAGCAGAAAATGATTCGTTTTTTGCGTATACAACAAGCAGCTTTAAATGGTCTCCTAACGGGCAATGGATTAGTTTTATCGCTATTCCAACGGCTTCAATGTCTGCAGATGCAAATAAGCTGTGCATCATTACAAAAGAAGGAAAAGCTTTTCAAGTAGTGGGAGATATGCTTAATGTGCCTAATTGGTTTAAGTGGAGCAATGAAGAGCAAGTACTGGCATTCATTAATGGAGAAGGAAGGTTTGCCACTGAAAATAAAAAGTTTACTTTAAAAGAGATGCCGGTTTTTAAAGAACATGTGTTTACTCCAAAAGGCTTCGCAGATTGGGATTTTACTTGGGCAGAAAAAGATAACATCATCATTTCACGTGTGCCCGAAGCAGGGTGGTCGAATGATGAAAAAAAGAGGCCACTGCCTTTTTTGTATAGCATGAACGTAAAGACCAATAAGCAAAGTCAGTTCACATTTCCACAAAAAGGATTAGGAGATTATGCGCCTGTTTATCATAAAGCAACGAATCAAACGATGTGGATTCGTACAAATCGAAAACAAGCAAATCTTTTAACACGCGTAAAAGATACGAAAAATGATAAGGTACTTATTTCAGGCTTAGACCTACCGGGAAATTATTATGAGCTGTATCGGTGGAATGAAGTATTTAGCGTGTACAGCCCTTAATAGCTAATTAAAACATAAGAAACTAAGGTGAAAAAATGAATATACGATTGTTGGTAAAAGAAGACGCTGACGTGTACTTTGAACTCCGTCTTCGTGCTTTAAAAGATCATCCCGAAAGTTTTATTTTAAGTTATGAAGAAGAATATGAAAAAGAAATTGCTGATATCCGAAATTATTTTCCAAGCAGCCAATCAGAATTTGTAGTAGGAGCTTTTATGGAAAAACAGCTTGTGGGGATCGTGGGGTTTCAGCAGCAAAAGCCTTTAAAAGTTCAGCATAAAGGAGATATTTGGGGGATGTACGTAGCCCCTGAAGCAAGGGGGAAAGGTCTTGGAAAGAAGCTGTTAAAAACCGCTGTTGAACAAGCTTTTTCCCAAACCGAGGTATTGCAAATCTACCTGGCCGTTGCTGCTAAAAATGAAGGAGCAAAAGCCCTATACAAAAGCCTCGGTTTTACTTCTTATGCGTATGAAAAAAGAGCTCTTCAAGTAGATGGTGAATTTATCGATGAAGAGCATATGGTATTGTCTATAAGAAGCCTTTGACCAGATTAAAGGCTTTTTTATACGGGAAAATTTAGCTGAAACGTATAGAGATGGAAGCACATTCCCCATAAATATGCTATGATTTAACATATAGGATTATGGAGAGGCGAGGCAGCAGATGGAAAAACTGATTGAATTAAAAAATGTTGCAAAAGTATACAAAAAACATACCGTATTAGAAAACATTCATACGACCCTTTATAAAGGAGAGACTGTCGCGATTGTTGGAAAAAACGGTGCGGGAAAAAGTACGTTTTTAAAGCTAATTGGCGGATTATCGAAACCGACTAAAGGGACAATTAACCTTCATAAAGAAACCGGTACGCCTGGATTTGTGGTGGAACAATTTCCTCAGGAGCTGCGTTTTACGCTAGCAGGTTATTTACAGCACATGGGACGAATTCAAGGATTGTCTAAGAAAAAGCGCACCTCTCGAATTGAAGAGCTGCTCGAAACTTTCGAAATGGTAGAGTTTAGACATGAAGAGATCATTTCTTTTTCAAAAGGAATGAAGCAAAAAGTCAACATGATGCAAGCGCTGCTGAGTTCTTCTAAGCTGCTATTGCTTGATGAACCTCTATCAGGATTAGATGCTCGTGCTCAGCTAGAAGTAGAACGAATTTTTACAAAGCTCAAAGAACGAGGGATGACCATTGTATTTACGTGTCATGAAGAAAGGCTCATTCATGCTGTAGCGGATCGTGTTATCACCATTGGCTCACAGCGCATTTTAAAAAATGAGCGCGTTCAACTCATTGAGCATTTAACGGTTATTGAAGCAAATGTCATTCTTAATAAGCCACTTCGTTTATTAAAAGAAAAGTGCACGAAAATTGAACAGCACGGAAACTACTGGATTTTTTATATAGATAAAAAATATGTAAACGAGTTTCTTGCAGAATTACTTGCTGTTCAAGGTGAAGTTGTAAAGTTATATCATATGGAAAGGGAAGAAATTTAAGATGGGTGCATTGATTCGCTATCATTTTATTACATATATTAAATCGTATCGATATATTCCGCCGCTTGCACTTTATATTATTTCGCTGTGTATGAACTATACATATAGACCGAACCCGGTGCTTGATAGCTTTTTTAATACGGCGCTTTTCCTCTTTTTTCTAACCACTTGGTTTACAATGTCGCTGTTTCACGCGGAAGATTCCAGTCAAGAAGTTATTACAAAACTTCATGTAGGGAAAAAGAACAAGTACTTTATAAGCAAGCTTATTAGCTGTATGCTGCTGTTTACGTTTTTATCAGCGGTTTCCATTGCTTATCCCGTGCTGCTTGATATGTTTGAAGTGGATATATCCACTAAGCAAATGGTGTTTGGGTTTATTATTCACTGGACGTTTAGTTTGCTTGGTATGAGCATAGGCCTTGTTTTCACAAGAGATGTTGTAAGAGAAGGCAGCTTATCGTGGTTTGGACCTCTATTTATTTTAATCGTTACGCTTGCAGCGGCAGGCGTTTCATTTCCGTATCAAGGAGGGGGACTGCTGCTGTATGTATTGCCGCCCGTATCTGCAATCATTCAATTTATTAACGAAGGATTAAACAAATTTTTGGTGTTTGGCTGGGCTTTGCTTTATGCCATAGTATTAATTAGCCTGTATTTGTGGAGAGCGAATAGAAGAGATGTATAAAGAATAAACACTTGCCGCGGCAAGTGTTTATTTATTATGAAGTACGTTATAAAGACGATCCGGGTAATTAGTAAACATGCCGGTTACGCCCCACTCGATAAGCATTCTCATTTGCTTTTCATCATTTACTGTATAAGGATGAACGTCTAAATCATATGAGCGAGCTTTTTGTACATATGACTTTGTCAGCGTGTTTGCATTAGGACCAATCCCGTTCGCGTACTTTTTGATTTGTCTGAACTGCTGATCTGTTAACATATTGGTTTGCTTAGAACGAATCAGTTGAATTAGTTTCATCGTAGGTCGGTATCGATGGACGGTTTTTAAGCTTTCAGGACTAAATGATTGTACAATGACGTGATTGGTATGAATGTTGTACTTAGCCATCAACGTCAACAATTCCTTTTCCATACCTAGATATTCATGAGGAGATTTTGTTTCAATATAATAGTTTGTTCGATTGCCAAACGTACGGAATATTTCTTCTAAAGTTGGAATGACGGCTTTTTTATTACCTTTTCCTGCGTTCAAACGCTGAAGCTGCTTCACTGTATACTGTTTTACATATCCTGTTTCATTTGTCGTTCGATCAACTTTGTAGTCATGAATTGCTACAAGCTGCTGATCTTTAGACATGTGAAGATCAAGTTCAATGTAATCCGCTTTTTGCTGGACGGCCGCGAGATAAGATTGCATCGTATGCTCTGGCTCGTATCCTGATGCGCCTCGATGAGCAATAATGGCTACGTTTTCTGCTTGAGTAGAAGCTGCCTGCGTATGTATAAACATAAAAATGCCGCATAAACAAAGAGTGAGTGAGCTTACAAACCACCATTTTCGTCTCATATCAAAACTCCTTTTTATTGAGGGGTCGTGCATTAGTTTACTAGTGAGATGTTGTGTTCATATTAAGGCTGTGTAAATATTTAAATAAAACGAACCAGTATGTAATTAAAAGTAATAAACGCCGATGTTTAGTGAGAAACATCGGCTGTTTTTTCCGGACGGAGGCTTGTATAAATAACGAGCCTGCGCTCATGAGTTTTCTGTTTATGATCAAACGTTCCTGTACAGGTGATTAAATTAAGCTGGTGTTGAAAAGTTGGACCAAAAATCTCTCTGATAGGAGCAGAATCTCGGGGATAAGAAGCTTTATTCGTAACAACGAAGGTCAGCTGATCCCCTTGCTGATCGGTTACAAAAATTTCGTCTCCTTTTGTGAGCTTGTCGAGATGATAGAAGATAGCGGGTCCTTTTTGATCATCAACATGTCCTGCAATGACCGCATTTCCTTCCTCTCCAGGTCTTGCTCCAAGCTTAAACCAAGCTACATCATGACCATTATCAGGAACGCTCATTTCACCTTGGTTAGTAAGGCCCATTCCTTTTATAAAAGCCTTAATATGAAGCTTCGGAATAATAAGCTGAGATGGAAGAGGCGTAGAAGCAGTTCCTGAAGATTGCAAGGATTGAGCTGATTTTGTTTCAGCCATCTTCACAACAAAATCCGTCGAGCCGTTTGCAATTGCTGATTGGGCAAACCAGGTGCTCATGAATAGTATCAAAGAAAAGGTGAAAACCCCTCCTATCCATTTCATTCGCTTTCGTATCCTCTGTGACGACGAACAACAAATATAGCGACTGCTCCAATTCCTAATAAAGTAAGAACTGGCACAATTGAATTATAATTATCCTGTGAAGCACCGCCCATACCTGTTTTTGGCATTTCGGAAGGCATAGCCGTATTATCTTTTAATAAAAGCGTTTCAAGACTGTCGGCTTTGTTAATAGCGAGCACCGTGTAGACCGTGTTAGCTTCTAAATTAAGGTTTGGAATGTCCAGTACTTTTTTATTGTCTTGACTAGTTGCAATGGTTAGATCATAGGTTCCGGCATCTACTTCAGAATAATTTGTTATTTGTTTAAAAGCAGTGTCTTTAAACAAAGTAGGGCCGTGATTAATACCTACATTAACAGCGGGAGCATCTGGAGAAAAGTGAGCAATTCGAATTTTACTCTTTCCTTTAGCTACGTTCATATCATCTTGAGCTACTTTTAATTCCAAGTGTGCAACTTGGTTAATAGCAGCAAGAGTATAGGCCTTGTTTGCTTCGACGGTTACATTAGTGGAAATGACAGGTTTTTCTTTTCCTTTTGTACCTATGGCATATACCTCTATTTTATGAGACCCCGCAGGTACTTTAAGGTAATCTGTCACATCTTTAAACGATGCGCCGACTACGATGCTTTGATTGTCCACATATATATCTACTTCAGGTGCATCAGGTGATGCATGCACAACTCGTATCATCGCCTCCTGCACAGCTGCAGAAGTGAAATTATCTGAAAAAGCTAGCAATAAAACTGCGAGTAAAGAAGCAGCAATAATCTTTACACGGTTCATAACGTTTTACTCTCCTTTTAATCTAAGTTTGTCCTGTTAGTCCCGTATGAAAAGTGGTGGGCATTCATTCACTTTTGAACGTACTCGGGCATTTATTCACTTGTTATCATCTACAATTTTATCCAATATATGCACAATTTATTTCATTAGATGAAATTTTTGTAAAAGGCCAGGTAAATAGTTTGAATTTTGTGATAATATTAAAATAAGGGTTTGGTTAGTAGTTGATGTCTCTATTACAAAAGGAGGGGAAGTTATGTGCTGCAAACGAATCATGAAATAAAAAAGGTTGTTCATCGTTCGCTATCAGCTAAAATGATTGTAAAGCGCATGCTGTTTATTTTAGTGGGAGCCCTTTTAATGGCCGTCGGGCTAGAATTTTTTCTTGTCCCTAATGAGGTTATTGACGGTGGAATTGTAGGTATATCTATTATTTTATCCCATTTAACGGATGTTCAAATCGGCTTTTATATCTTCGTATTAAATCTTCCATTCTTCTTTATTGGATACAAGCAAATTGGAAAAACATTTGCGCTATCTACGCTTTTAGGTGTTATCATTCTATCCATTGCTACCTCTATTTTTCACGACTTGCCGGTCTTAACAGGTGACCCTCTTTTAGCCACTGTGTTTGGCGGAATTGTTCTCGGTGTGGGAGTAGGAATTGTTATTCGGTACGGAGGTTCGCTAGATGGCACCGAGATATTAGCTATTTTATTTAATAAGCGTACGCCTTTCTCCGTAGGTGAGACGATTATGTTTTTTAATTTATTTATTTTGGGAAGTGCCGGTTTTGTATTTGGCTGGGATCGCGCTATGTATTCTTTAATGGCTTACTTCATTGCTTTTAAAACGATTGATATTGTGATTCAAGGGTTAGATGAGTCTAAGTCAGCTTGGATTATCAGCGAACAATATGAACAAATTGGCGAAGCAATTCTTGCTCGTTTAGGGAGAGGCGTCACGTATTTAAATGGGGAAGGGGCATATACGGGAGATGATAAAAAAGTCATTTTTTGTGTGATTACCAGGCTTGAAGAAGCAAAGCTAAAAGCGATTATCGATGAGATAGATCCATCTGCTTTTTTTGCTGTAGCAGCTATTGCTGAAGTTAGAGGAGGGAGGTTTAAGAAACGAGATATTCATTAGTGAAGGTTGTCTGCTAATGAGGCTGTCCCGTTATTACATGCAGCAGCCTTTTTAATTTTCTCTTTTTGTTTCGAGTATATGGAATGGTTTATGTCACTTCTGCTGCATCCTGCTTTGGGCATATCGAACCTCTCTTTTTTCTTGTATATCTTTAAAACAAACTTGTAAAATGTCTAAAAGATATAAAAAGAGTACATAGTAAAAAACAGAAAGAGGGAGTGACATGAAAAAAACGTTAAAAATAGTAGGAGTCGGTCTTGCCGTTCTTGTGGCGGTAACCGTGGCTTTTTTTGTTATATGGTCAGGTTTTGATTATGAACCTTCAAAGCAGCTTCACTCACTAGTAGATGAGAAAAAAGTAGTGAAGAAAGACAATTATTACGTATTCAAGCCTCAAACGAACAAAGAGATAAAAGCCGGCTATATTATTTATCAAGGTGCTAAAGTAGAACCGTTAGCATATGGCTATTATGCTCAGCAAATTGCAAATGAAGGATATCTTGTTGCTGTTGTAGATTCTCCGTTTAATATGAGTTTTTTTAGTCAAAACAAAGCGACGGATATTGTGAAGAGCTATCCGAAGATTTCCGCATGGTTTATCGGAGGGCATTCCCTTGGAGGAGTGAGTGCAGCCTCTTATGCGTATGATCATCAAAACTCAATAAAAGGCTTAGTTCTTTTAGCATCGTATCCGATGAATAAAAATAATTTTTCAACTTCCACTTATCCTATTTTGTCTTTAACCGGTGGAAAAGATGGTTTGTCGACGCCTGAAAAAATTAAAGAAACCAAGCATTTACTTTCAAAAAATACGGAGCTGGTTCAAGTAAAAGGAGCTAATCACGCACAGTTTGGAATGTACGGGAAACAAAAAGGCGACAACAAAGCCAGTATTTCCCCTAAAGAACAGCAGGATGAGCTAGTAAAAAGAACGGTCAAGTGGTTAAACAGTCAAATGAAAAAGTCCGCCAGTAACTAACTGACGGACTTTTTTCTTTTTTTTTGGAAATAACACTTGAAAAAATAACCAGTTAGTTATATAGTTAGTTACATGAGTAATGAACCACTTAAGTGAGGTAGTCAAAATGAAACAATCATTAGATCATCAGCGACCAATTTTTCAACAAATCAAAGAAACCATCGAAGAAAATATTTTGAATGATGCTTTTCCAGAAGAAGAAAGAGTACCGTCTACGAATGAATTTGCCAAAATGTATCGCATTAACCCTGCAACAGCAGCTAAAGGAATTAATCAGCTAGTTGACCACGGAATATTGTATAAAAAGAGAGGGATAGGGATGTTTGTATGTGCGGGCGCCAAAGAAGTATTGCTTACACAAAGAAAAGAAGAATTTTATAACCGTTTTATCATTCCCATGAAAAAAGAAGCACAGCATTTGGGAATTACGGTAAACGAGTTAAAAGAGCTGTTAGACAAGGGGGAAATAAAATGAATATAGAAGCGCAGCTATTAAATAAATGCTATGGATCTAAACAAGTGTTAAAAGACATTTCACTTACGCTAGCACAAAATAAAATATACGGGTTGCTAGGTAGAAACGGAGCGGGCAAAACGACTCTGATGCAAATTGTAGCCGGGCATATTCCAGTTACGACAGGAGAGGTAAAAGTAGGAAATCAATCTCCATTTGAAAACCGCTCTGTTTTGCAAAATATCTGCTTAATTAACGAAAGCGGAAATTTCAAAAAAACATTAAAAGTCAAAGACGTGCTAAAAATTGCGTCACTTTTTTATCCTTATTGGAGCCAAGAAGCTGCTGAGAGGCTGATGGAAGAGTTCGATTTAGATGGTAATATGAAAGTGAAAGCATTATCTAAAGGTATGGAATCAGCATTAGGAATTATTGTTGGGCTATCTTCTCGAACGAGCATCACAATCTTTGATGAACCTTATATTGGACTTGATGCTGCGATGCGAGCGCGTTTTTATGAGCTTTTATTGGATGAATATGAAGAATATCCACGTACGTTCATTATCTCAACGCATTTAATTGATGAGGTAAGTAATTTATTTGAAGAAGTACTTATTATGCAAAAAGGAAAGCTGATTCTTCAGGATACGGCAGAAAATTTGCAGCAGCGCTGTGTAAGTGTGAAAGGACCTAAAAGTCAAATTGAAGAATATGAAAAAGGAAAGCAAGTAATCCATGAACAAGTATTCGGAGGAGAGAAAAAAATAGTGCTCTTTAACGAAGATATTTATGCTGAGGAGCTTATAGACAGTTCATTTCATGTAGAAGCTGTTCACATACAGGATATTATGATTTATCTTACAGCAAACCGTGGAGGTGTAGCGTAATGAAAGGACAGTTTGCCGCCATTAGTTATTCGCTCTACGTTGAACTAAAGTATTTAATGATTCGCTTTTGGACGATTCTCTTAGCTTTTGTTGTAGTAGATATTTTAGTGTTCAGTCAGGTGAATGAGCATCTTCTATTAGTAACAAGTATGCCGCAGTACATCTTTTCAGGTATTGTAAGTTTTATTATCATTCGAAAAAGTTTCTCCTTTTGCTTAAAGTTAGGAGCTACCCGTAAAGCATATCTTTTAACGATGACCTGTGTTTTTGCTTTATTTGCAACTGTAATGTCCCTTATCAATGTTGTCATCATGAGCATTTCAATAAAAGTGATTAATAGTTTGAATTTAATGAATGTTCAGCTTTATTATGCGAGTGACTTTATCTTTCATGACCCTACTGTCGCTATTCACTTTTTAACGGACGCTGTATTTATCTTTTTTATTACAGCAGCAGCATGTTTGCTCGGCAGCATCGTTTACAAATTCGGGCAAACAGGAGGGATGATCACCGGTGCTGTTTTAATTTTACTATTTACCATTCCAGTGACAAAAGAACCGGTTATTCATTTTATAAAAAGCTTTTCGAACGGGTCGTTGTTACTTACATTCGGAACAATGGTTATCACAAGCTTCTTATTCTTTCTTATCAACTGGCTGTTTTTAAAAAAAGCGTCTCCTGTCCATCAAGCCTAATAAAAAAGCAATCATTCCTTTACTGAATGATTGCTTTTTTATTGTACTTTTTTTGAACAAGCTGCATCAATATCTAGAATCCAGTCGTGAAACTTTTGCTGAAGAAGTTGAAGAGAAGACTGATTGTTTGATACAATGTCCAGTCCGCGCTCGTCGTATAAGTGGAAGATGGTTTCTTTATTCAAATTCACAATGTAACACTCTTCTTCAATAGCCGGATGAATATGAAGATCTCGGTTAGCAATCGATTGCAAAAGAAGCTTTTCTTTCACATCATTTGTTTTACAGGCAATAATATATTCAGCGTTATTTAATAATGCTACGGATTGAACTTCTTGTTTCTTCAGGCGAGAGCGAATGAATTTTTTAATAGCTGTTTCTTTTTTCTTTTTTAACAGTAAATCATCCTGTGCAGCATTCGCTTTGAAAACAAGTAACAGCTCATCATTTTTTTCATGGAGTGTCTCAAAAATTTCGTAAGCGCGTGCGTACACATTTTTCATGTATTCTCGTTCCCACACGCCTTTTTGATTGGTAAGCGTAAAACGGATACCTGCGGGCGCGTTATAAAAAAGAGGTCTTTTCATTTGAACATTTGGAAACATTGTTGTTAAGTATGATTGAAGCCGCATTGTGGTCATACGCAACACCTCACTTAGTTTAGTCCTGACTTAATATGTTGAATTTAGTCTATCATGTGATTAGCTAAATTTGTAAAGAAGTAATGTTATTTAATCAAAAGGTAACCAAACTGTTATATTTTGTTGATTTTGCATTATTTCTTTACACAACCTTTGCGGATGAACAGGTTTTTTCATACGCCTGTCGTATTACTTAACGTAGTAACGACGTGAAGAAAGGGTGATATACGGTGAAAAAACAGCTTGTGCTTATTTCAATTGTTACAGCTGCTTTCTTTGTGCTTATTTTTCACAAAACGATCTTTCAAGAAGGTAATCCGCTTCCCATTGCATGGAGTATTGTGAAATTAAAGTCTTCAGGTGAAGATGTTGTTCAAATATCCGATAAGCCCAAGAGGTATCTCATTCATTCAAATGACTACTTAACGTTTATTAAACAAATGAAAAAGAAAAAAGTGAATTTTCAATATCAAGATGATAAAAAGTTTTATTTTAATAACGACAATGAACGCCAGCTGTTCGTCAGCAAAAACTATACCGATAAGTTCACGATTATGGAATTAAAGAAAAAAGAGCTGACTGAAGCTGGCGTTGAGTAATAAGAGCTAATCTCTGCCCTGTGTCCCAAAATCTTTAATTTGAACATGGACATGATAGTCGATGGTCGACTGGCTAAATATTTCATCCCATTCATGCTGATGTTTTTTCCAAAAATGAGGATGATGAATTCGTACGTAATTATGCAGGTCAATCACATCCGCTTTGTAATTATTTTGTAATAAGCGAAGTGTTTTTTCTGCGTCTTTTCGAATAATTTTTTCTATTTTTTTCTCGGTGTTCTTTACATTAGAGGCGGCAAGAGCCTGTTTTGAAGTCTCCCAATCTTCTGATAGCCTGCCGCTTGTTTGAACGTTGATGTCAAAATGAACGGAGTGATTTGAATCAATACGGGCCTTCACATCTTGCTGAACATCTCCAATTTCATAGGAAAAGGGATATGGCCCGTGTTTGCCGTAAATAATTCCGCCTTTAATATTCCCCGTTAACCATGTTAAATCCTCTACTTGGTGCTGAGTTAAGATGAATTTTGCTTTTTTATTTTTTATGATTGCCGCACCGTCTATTTCAACGCTATTTTTAATTTTAGAAAGCCGCTGTATTAAAAAGCTTTGATCTGTTTTTAACTTAGCCGATAGCTCTCCCATTGTTAGGGGGTTTAGAATTTTATTCGTTTTGAATTTATTGTAAACAAGCTCGTAAATTAAGTTGACTGGCGGCACAGACATTCCTTGAATTGTTAAAACGTTTTTAGCATCGCCTTTTGTAACAAACGCAAGGCTGCTGCGCCGTATCTCGTTATCACGAACGAATTGATTAATAAGCGCATCAAGAGGGATCGTTTTGCTCGCTTTTTCTCCTATTAAAAGCGCTCGCTGATGCTGGCTGTATATAGGATCAGATTTCAGCGAAATATTTCGCGTGATTTCATGAATGGTAGGACCAGCAGTTGTAATGTTTTTGTATGGAATGGAAGAAGACATATTTCCGGATTCCGTTTCGGTTAACGTTTGATGAGTCAGCACCAGCTGATTTTTTCCTGTTCTCGGTTCGATTTTTGATGTAATGTCCATTGCCACTCCTATAACAAGAGCAAGTTGTTCAATGTTTCGATGATTTGTACAGCCGCACAATAAAAAAATGGTCATTATGACAGGAAGACATTTTTTCGTCATTTGAACACAACCTTTTTTATTTTCATTAACATGCTGAAGAAAAGAGGGATAACTAAAAATGTCACTAAAAATGCCCATCCTAGAACAGTTGAATAATTCGACACGTCGCTAGCTGTTTTGGGCGCTAAAGAGCTCATAAATAAAACGGGCACAAGGAAGATAATATTAGTAGTTGATCTGTTTTTGAAAATCTTTTTAAATCCTGAAACAGCTAAAAAGAAATACATTACAAAGGTTAAAAAAAACTGAAGAAGCCACACAATAAGCAGAAATAATTCAAGCCTCTCAAAGAAAATTCCTTTTACTTCATGTGTCTGAACAAATTCAATTGTAGGCCAAACGGTTGTTTTTACCTCCGGAACGGATAACGCGCCGACAACTAATACGTAAGTGATAATATACAAAAGTAAAGGAATGGAAAATCCGATGATAGAAACTTTTCGTAAATGATTTTTGTTTTTCATATGCTTTGGAAGAAATACAATGGTTTCAATCCCTAAAAAGGAAACAGAGACGGTTGTAAAAGCAGAAAGAAGCGGGCTGAATCCATCGGCTAAAACAGGCTGTAAGTTTTTTAAATCCACCATTCCGATACTAAGAAGATATAAGATAAGAAGAATGAGGACCGTTACAGGAAAACATAGCGCCATTACTTTTCCGATAGAATTGATACCGCCAGTGATTAAATAGACGCCTGTCAAAATAAACGAAAGGATAATTAATTCAATGGGCATCGTTTCCAGTAAATAAAAATGAATCATTTCTGCCATAGCTCTTACTTCGAAACTTGCTACAGATGTGAAATAAACGACTATAGCAAAGTTGAATATATTTCCAATCAGCTTGCCGGTTACTTCTTGCGTGAAATCAAACATACAGCTAATCTTAAAATACTTAACCATCCAGACTAAAAAAAGAACAATTCCAATAAACAAAAGGCCGTCCATAATAAGTACAATCCATCCATCTGCATTGTTTGTCTGGTTTGTAATGCTGCTCGGCAGTGTTAATAAACCGACGCCCAGCATGGTTGAAGAGATAATTGAAATGGCATAAAAGTCTGAAAGAAGCTTGCTTGATTGCGACTGTGATTGTTCCATATGGTCCTCCTTTTGTCAGTTTTGTTGAGATTTATTTTTAGACTGTTTTAGACTTTTGTTTGGAAGACGAACATAAGAGTCTTTCCACGCTTTTTTATTTAACGCAAAAAACGGTTTGAAGTAAGCCATACCAAAACTTTCGAGTTTGGTTAGATGAATGACGAGTACAAGAAAAAACATGGTAACTCCGTATAATCCAAAGATTGCTGCAATCATCATAGATACGAAACGCAAAATTCGAAACGAAAGGCCAATTCCGTACTGTGGAACGGTGAAGGACGCAATTGCCGATACGGATACAACAATAATCATAACGGAGCTAACGATATGGGCTTCCACCGCAGCTTGACCAATAACAACTCCGCCTACAAGTCCAACTGTTTGTCCAACTGGAGTAGGGAGACGCAGTCCGGCTTCACGCAATAATTCAAGCGTCACTTCCATAACCACTGCTTCGATAAAAGGAGAAAAAGGAACGTTTTCTCGTGTGGCCGCAATAGTAATAGCTAGCTCCGTTGGAAGCAGACCTTGGTTAAATGAAACGAGTGAAATATAAATAGCCGAAAAGAATAGGGTAATAAAAATAGACAAGTACCTTAGTAATCTTAGCAATGAACCCGCTATCCATCTTTCGTAATAATCATCGGGTGATTTCATAATCATATCGAAAGTTGTAGGCACTAAAAGAGCAAAAGGAGAACCATCTACTAAAATGGCTACTCGCCCTTCATTCACCGCAGCGAGAACACGATCTGGTCTTTCTGTATTTTGTACTTGAGGGAACGGTGAGTAAGGTGCTTCTTCTAAAAATTCTTCAATCATTCCTGAATCTTGAATGTTATCTAAAGGAATGTCTAACAATTTCTCTCGGACTTGATTCACAATGTGAGTTTGACAGTGTTTATTATGAAAAATGATGCTTGTTCGATGTTCCTTTGCATTTCCAATATAAATGTCTTCAATAACCATTTCTTCTTCGGTAGAACGCTGCCTTAAAAGACCTAGGTTTTCATCTAAGTTTTCGATAAGAGCAATTTTAGGGCCTCGTACTACTTTTTCTGTTGTAGGTTCACTTAAAGAGCGCTGTTTGGTCATAGACATATTCAGCGAGTATGCCGTGGTGCTTTCGCTAATGAACAGCAAGGGCTGACCTTTAAAAAAACACGAGATCGCTTGCTTGTATGTATAAACTTCTTTGTCTTTAATGACAGAAATAAACGAATCGATGTCATCGAGTGTTTGCGTTTCACTTTTTGCTTTTGTCTCAACAACATGCTGAGTAAGATTATCAAGTTTTTCTCCGTCTACTAATCCTTGGAGATAAATAATACATATATATTTTGTGGGAGACAGCCATAATTTTTTGGAACCAACATCTGTATTTTGACCCACCAAATCTAGAAACGTTTGAACGGTATAGTCTGCATTGGGCTGAAATTTTGAATCGAGCATAAATAAACTCACCGCCTGTTGTGTTAATGAGCTTAGTGTTTACGATGTAAAAACGAGTTATGCGAAAAATGTGGAAGAATAGAAAAGATATGTTATGGTAAAGAAAAGAGGTGATGGTATGCTACATTCATTTACGTTAAAAACGAATAAGCGTGACGAAATGATTGACGTGACGAGTCAGGTACAAGCATTAATAAGAACAGAAGGATTAAAAGAGGGGGCTGTAGTTGTTTACTGTCCTCATACAACCGCTGGTATAACAATTAATGAAAATGCGGATCCGGATGTAAAAACCGATATGATCCGACGTTTCGATGAAGTATATCCTTGGGAACATAGGTTAGATCTTCATATGGAAGGAAATACAGCTGCGCATCTCAAAGCGAGCACGGTCGGCTCCTCTCAGCATATAATCATTCACGATGGGCAGCTGCTGCTAGGAACGTGGCAAGGAATTTATTTTTGCGAGTTTGATGGACCAAGGACTCGTACGTATTATGTGAAAATTTTATCCCTACAATAACTTTTTTTCATACTCATTGTCCAACTTTCTTTTTAAAGTTGTTATAAAACAAATTTTAGTTAATATAAATGTTATATAACAGTTAAAGGGAGAGATTGAACAATGGAAAAGATCGGTGCAGAACAAGAAACAGTGAAAAAAGAAAACGAAAAAACAAATTTTACATGGGTGGAAGAATACCCAACTATTTTAGACATTGTCAATGAGTATTACAGTACGTGTCGATAAATAAAGTGAAGAGACAAAATTATTTTAATTGAAAGAAGATCCGAATGAGTTTGATTCTTGCTTGAGAATTTAACGCGTTCGGATTTTTTCATTGGTAGGGTGGACGTAGGTTTCGTGTAGGTAGACGAGGAGGCTCATCGGCCGCTGACGGAAAACGAAGTCTTACACGGAAATCAACAGCGATGCAACAAGCAGTCGAGATCATTTATCTCACTTGTTCATCGTTAGGTTGGATTGATTTAGTTATGTCTCAATATCTTTTTTTATAAAAAAAGATATAATAGTAGCAATTTTCCTAAAAGGTTTAATATAATAAATATTAGGGTACTAAATAGTATGAAATAAAGATAAAACGCATCGTTTCATACTATTTCCTTTTTTACCGCTAGTATAGCCTTGAAGAAAAAGTTTCATTTGATATACTAACTATACGCTTAGTCTTTAAGAGAAAGATGAAGATTCATTGTCATTATTACACGCAGTGAATGAGCTGCCTTTGCTTGGCGAAAACGTCGTACAAACAAAGACAGATAGCGAATTGTTTTGGGTGCGTTCATTTAGTTCAAAACAGGGAGGCGATTAGTCTATGTTACTTGTACGTATGGCCATGATTGGTTTCTTTTCATTAACAGCCATATCATTGTTTTCTTTTCAGTCTGTTGAAATTATCCATGCCATTATGGACTTTTTCTCATCAGCTGATAAGTACTGAAAAACGATATCTTTTTTAAATAAAAAGCGGATAACCCTTAGGGGCTATCCGTCAAAAACCGCCCAAAAGGCGGTTTTTTTATGCTTGTAGCTGTGCTAACAAACGCACTGCATTCATTCTCTGGTGACAAAGTCCACGTGTTTTTTAGCTCAACATTCGTTAAAATAAGTATTTACGTACTGTTCAAACTGAAGCCAATCGTCCACGCGAGGGACATTTACTTCTTCGTTATACGGGTAGCTCATGGCAACAGCATGGCGACCTGTAGCTTGAAAAGCCTTCAAATTATGTGGTGCATCATCAAATAGCAAGTCTCCATATATTTTATCTTTTTGGTGTGTAAACACGATATTGTATTTTCCGATAAACGGAAGGTGTTTCTCAACCCACTGCTCTTTTTCTGTATAAGCATAGGTACGGCTGCTTGTGACAATTAAAATAGAAAACCTTTCATAAAGTCGTTTAAGAACCTCAACAGCATGAGGGAGAGGTTGTAAATGTAAAAAAAGCCCCGGCTGATCAAGGTAGTCATAAATTTTCGTGCCACATTCCGGCTTTACATACTTTTCTGATTCCCAGCATTTTAACTTTTCAACCGATAAGCTGTCGCAATAATCTTTGTTATATTGGTTATGCCAATCCGTCATAAGATCACAAATGACAGAATCCATGTCAATTAAAAGGGTGTGCATTTATTCAACTTCCTTTACAGTATTCATCTACACGCTTGGTTTTGCAATGTAATGTGCTGCTTCTACTATACCAAATCTTTTACATGCAGAAAAAGGGCAAGCCGCATCAAAATCGCACAGCTTGCCCTTTTTATAGAAACTACATTCTTTTAGCACCTAAATAGCGTTTGCTCCAATAGCTCTCTTTTAGAGAAGAGATGCTCACACCTTTAGATGAAGAGCAGTGAAGGAATTGGTTATTTCCTAAATAAATTCCTGCATGAGAAGGCCCTTTTGTATAAGTTTGGAAGAACACAATATCTCCAGCTTTTGGACTTGAGACGCGCGTTCCTTTTTGATAAATTTGAGCTACTGTTCGAGGAAGCTGAACCCCGCCGCCATGTTTGAACGCATAGCCAATAAAACCGCTGCAGTCAAAGCCGCTTGGCGTGGTTCCGCCCCAGCGATATCGAACGCCCATATACTGTTTTCCTTTGTTAATCACTGCGTTAGGGTTATAGCGCGCTGAGCTAGAAGGCGATTTGCCCTTTGCTGAAACGCCTAGTTTAGCATACGTTCCTTTTCCGACAATACCATCTGCTGCTAGTCCATTTTTGCGCTGAAATGATTTTACAGCAGAAGTTGTAACAGTCCCAAAGTATGTAGTCGTATTCCCTTTAAAATAACCTTTATTTTTCAACGTTTGTTGTAGTTGTTTAACATCTTGGTGATTCATGCCTTTGCGAAGCGTTTGGTCGCCTAGAGCCGCTTGGCTGACAATCGGGCTAGTAGAAACAATAACGCCAGCAAGCGTAAGAGCTGCTATTACTTTTTTCATAAAACTAGTACCCCCTGAAAATTTTTCCTGATTTGAGTAAATTCATCATATCATCTTTCGACAGTGTTCTATGTTACAATTTCATTACATATATGAAAAAAATGAAATATAAAGGTGAATATAGTCTTATAAAAGCTGTAACTAAAAGGGTTCTTTAGATGTGCAATATCGCTAGAAAAACTTTGAATATTTGACGGTAAATAACTAAAAGATATGAAAAAGTATGTACATTTAAAATTTAACAAAGAAATATGTTGTGAATTACTACACAAAAAGTTCGAACTCGGGTAAAATGTAGAACTATAATATAGTAGTCATGTATGTGACTTTGATGAGGTGAAAGTAATGAAAAGAATAGGTGTATTAACAAGCGGCGGAGATTCTCCAGGTATGAATCCTGCGGTTCGTGCTGTTGTGCGTAAAGCAATTCATGAAGGTATGGAAGTTTACGGTATCTACCAAGGATATCAAGGGTTAATAGAAGGAAATATTAAAAAGCTAGAAGTTGGAGATGTTGGTGACATCATTCAACGCGGTGGAACTATGCTTTATTCTGCAAGATGTCCAGAATTCAAAACAGAAGAAGGGCGTTTAAAAGGTATTGAAAACCTTAAGAAGCATGGTATTGAAGGCTTAGTAGTTATTGGTGGAGACGGATCATACATGGGAGCTGTAAAACTAACAGAGCTTGGTTTCCCTTGTATTGGTATCCCAGGAACAATTGATAACGACATTCCAGGAACAGATTTTACATTAGGATTTGATACGGCTCTTCATACGGTTATCGATGCCATTGATAAAATCCGTGACACGGCGACTTCTCATGAACGTACGTTTATTATTGAAGTTATGGGTCGTAATGCAGGAGACATTGCTCTTTGGTCAGGTCTTGCTGGAGGTGCGGAAACAATCCTTATCCCAGAAGCAAAAGATGAGTTCCAAGAAATGGTTGATCGTTTGAGAAAAGGACAAGAGCGCGGTAAAAAGCACAGCATTATCGTAGTAGCTGAAGGTGTAGCCAATGGTAATGAAGTAGCGAAGCAGCTTCATGAAGCTGCAGGTATTGAAACGCGTGTAACAGTATTAGGACACATTCAGCGCGGTGGTTCCCCAACTGCTCAAGATCGCGTGCTAGGAAGCCGTTTCGGCGGTCGTGCAGTGGAGCTTTTGCTAGAAGGTAAAGGCGGCCGTGCAATCGGTATCCGTAAAAATGAAATTGTAGATTATGATATTATGGAAATTTTAGGTGAACCTCACCATATCAATGCTGATATGTACCGTTTATCTAAAGAACTTTCAATCTAATCACAGTGTTGCTGAGGCGAAACTTCTTATATGGAAGGAGTTTCGTCTTTTTTTGATTGCATCCCTGTCCCTTCGCAGTGTTTGCATGTTTTCATGTAACCGATACCAGGAATAACGGCTAGCTTTCCGAGTCCTTTGCAAAAAGTGCAAATTAATTCAAAACCAAACATCGTTCCATCCCCTCTGTACAAGTTTTCTTTCAGTTTATCATAAAAGTAGACAAATAATTTTAAAAATTATAGAAATAATCAAAAAAATGATTACATTTGAACAGCGAGTGATATAGTAAAGAGAGAAGACCATTTTACAAAAGAGGAGAGGAAGCGTGATGTTTAAACGAATTTTACTTGCCTCAGATGGCTCAGAGCATGCAGCTAAAGCAACAGAAAAAGCCGTTCAGCTGGCTCAGCTGACGGAAAACAGTTTTATTCAAGTTATTTATGCAGTAGAGGGTGATTCAAGATTAAAATCACTTAGCCGCGATGAGGAACGGGAAAGTCGGATACATACAACAGATGAAATTTTAAAGCAAGGAAACGTGGAGTATGAGATTACGTTTATGCACGGAGACGCGGCTAAAACAGTAATTCAATTTGCTAATCAAAATTCATTTGACCTTGTAGTAATAGGAAGCAGAGGGTTAAACCCTGTAAAAGGCATGCTGCTTGGAAGCGTTAGTTCTAAGATTGCACAGCAAGTAACGATTCCTGTGCTAATTGTTAAATAGGAGAGAAATGCAATGGTAAAACAGTACAAAGAATTAAAACAGCTTATTGATGATGCTAAACACATTTGTTTTTTTACGGGAGCAGGAATGAGCACAGAGTCGGGTATACCTGACTTTCGCTCCCAAAATGGCTTATATCGCCAAAACAAAAGCTTTGTGGACGTAGTAGCTGCTGACTTCTATGAACAGTATCCTCATGAATTTTGGCCGCTGTTTAAAGAAATTTTTCATATTAAAATGCTGCATCAGTATAAAGCAAATACGGGCCATCGCTTTATTGCTGAATTAGAAGAAGCCAAAACCGTGCATGTAATTACGCAAAATATTGATGGCTTGCATCAAGATGCAGGAAGCACGAACGTTTTTGAAATTCATGGGTCCATTAAGAGAGCTCATTGTCCGAGCTGTAAACAAGAGTATGACTTAGCGTATTTAAATCAGTCAGCGCTCCCACAATGTACAGCGTGTGAGCGCCTTTTAAAGCCAAATGTTGTTCTTTTTGGAGATGCCATTCATCAGTTCGATGAAGCAGTTACAGCAGCGCTGTCATCTGATTTATTCATCGTGCTTGGTTCATCACTTGAAGTAGCACCGATTAATCAGATTCCGCTGCTTGTGAGCCGGTACAATCGTACAAACATGGTGATGATTAATAAAGAACCTACGCATTACGATTATTTGTTTGATTTGGTTATCTATGATTCCATTGGACAAGTGGTCGCAAATTTATAAGCGTCTATGCATGGACATAGCGCTTTTTTAGCATTTAGTGATAAAGTGTAGGGATGTATCATATGGTGTAGTACATCATCCATTCGCTAATGGATAGAAGGGATGTTTGCGTATATGAGTGGAGGCTTGAGAGTTTGTCTCTTCATTGTTGGTATTGCACTCAAAGTGACATCTGTTTTGACTTTGATTTTTGAAATGAATCTCGTCCCTATTCACGGAAGGAGTCTCGCATATTATGCTGAAGCAATAGGTATGAAACTCCCCCTTATCTGTTTTGTCTTTGGTTTTTTTTGTGTAGCAGCAAGCTTTTATTTACCTGCTAAAAATCGCCGCACTAGTAAATAGCAAGGGCAGGAGACTAACTAAAACGTTTGACTGCAAAGTTTTTAACATTTAAAATAAAGTCAATAAGTTTAAAAAGAAATAGGATAATTATTCCTTAATCTTTTTAGATATACGGAAATAGAGGTGATTGGATGGGGCAGTGTACCACGTTGGCGAAGTAGCATTATATGCACCAGTGTCAAAGCGTACAATACAGTATTATACAAACCAACATTTGCTTCACGCATATCGCTCTTTATCACATAATCGCTCTTTTAAGACGTTAACAGACTTTAACTTTATAAAGATTGGAAACTACTAAATTTTTTATAAATGAATGAAAGAGAGAACCAGCGCTGAAGCAACATCATGAAATGAAGCGATGTGAGCCATTGCTTCACATCTAGAACAGCTGAATAAAGAATGACCTGCTACATTAACGAGTGAAACGTGAGATAAGGAAGAAAGACTGGCAGTTTTGCTCCATATAAAAATGTTTATACATTTATCATGTGATTCCTCCTTATAGGCACTTTTCCAAGTGATCAGTACAGGGATAGAGTTCTTTATCCAAATTTTTTATTTTTTAGGAGGTGAGTCCTTACTCGTTTTTAAACGAGCTAAGGAACTTGATTGGACATATTTAACTTGATTTTACTAGCGGTACTGATTGCATTAACTGCTTTTTTCGTTGCTACCGAGTTTGCGATTATTCGCGTGAGGAGTTCCAAAGTGGATCAGCTTATAGCAGAAGGGAGCAGCAATGCAAAAGCTGCGAAGCAAGTTATTTCAAATTTAGATGAATACTTATCTGCGTGTCAGCTTGGTATTACGATTACTGCGCTGGGAATTGGTTGGTTAGGAGAGCCTACACTTTCGCATCTCCTCTCCCCATTACTTGATCAACTAGGGATAAGCGGAGCTTTAACAAAAGTACTATCTGTTGCGATTTCTTTTGCGATTGTTACATTTATAAATGTTGTGGTCGGAGAGCTTGCTCCGAAAACATTTGCAATTCAAAAAGCAGAGAAAGTCACTTTATTATTTGTTCGTCCGCTTATACTCTTTTATAAAGTAACCTATCCTTTCATTTGGCTATTAAACAGTTCTTCTCGTTTAATAACAGGGTTATTTGGTCTAAAGCCTGCTTCAGAAAATGAGCTTGCACACAGTGAAGAAGAGCTTCGCATCTTGTTATCAGAAAGCTATAAAAGCGGTGAAATCAATCAATCGGAGTTTAAATATGTAAGTAAAATTTTTGACTTTGATGATCGCGTTGCCAAGGAGATTATGGTGCCGCGTACGGAAGTCGTTTCGATTGACCAAGAAGATACGGTCGAATACATCCTTGAGATGGTCCAAGAAGAGCGGTTTACCCGCTATCCGGTCATTGATGGAGATAAAGACCATATTATTGGAATGGTCAATATGAAAGAGATTTTAACCGAGATTGTCATGAATAACAGCAAGGAAAAAATAGATTTAAAACAGTATATCCGTCCTGTTATTGAAGTAATTGAATCGATTCCTATTCATGATTTATTGCTTAAGATGCAGCGTGAACGCATCCATATGGCTATTTTAATTGATGAATACGGTGGAACAGCAGGGATTGTAACAGTAGAGGATATTTTAGAGGAAATTGTCGGTGAAATTCGTGATGAATTTGATGCAGATGAACTTCCATTAATTCAGAAAGTCAAACCTGATCATTATATTGTAGATGGAAAATTATTGGTAAGTGAGCTTAATGAGCTGCTTGGCACAACAATTGATGATACGGATGTTGATACAATTGGAGGCTGGGTCTTGACGGAGAAATATGACGTCAAGCAAGGAGAAAGCCTTAGCTTTGAACAGTATGACTTTACCGTTACGAAAATGGAAGGCCATCACATTCAATATATTGATGTGATCAAAAAACGTCAGGTGCATCAAATCACAGATGAAGCGGTTAATGTGTCGGACATGAACCAGTCACAAGCTTTATCTTCATAATAAGAAGGCGCATTGCGAAAGAGCAGTGCGTCTTTTTGTTATAGAAAAGTGTGCGGGGAAGATGACAAAGTGAGACAAAGTCATATGATGGAACTAAGGGATAATATTACCGCTATGAATCTTAAAATCAATTTGCTTTAATAAAAGTATGAAAACTCTATCAAAACTTTTATTAGTAACATTGTTGTCTGTCACTCTAGCTTTTGGTCTTAATAACACTGCGCAAGCAGCAACCGTACATACCGTTCAATCGGGAGATACGATGTGGAAAATAGCAGTAAAATATCAGGTTGGCGTTTCCGAGCTGATTGAAGCGAATTCTGCTATTAAAAATCCTAATTCGATCTATCCGGGACAGAAAATTACTATTCCAACCGATAAAGCAGGAAGTTCATACGAAGAGCAAGTGGTTCAGCTAGTGAATCAAGAACGTGCTAAAGCAGGACTTAAGCCTTTAAAGTCTAATTGGGAAGTAGCTCGCGTTGCTCGCTATAAATCGCAGGATATGATTGATAAAAATTATTTCAGTCATACATCACCTACATATGGAAGTCCGTTCGACATGATGAAAAACTTTGGCATTACATACAGTACAGCAGGTGAAAATATTGCTGCTGGACAAGCAACTCCAAAAGAAGTGGTTAACGCATGGATGAATAGCGAAGGTCACCGTAAAAACATACTATCGAGTCAATTTACCGAAATCGGAGTAGGTTACGCTAAAGGCGGAAGCTACGGCCATTACTGGACTCAAATGTTCATTTCAAACTAAAAAAGAAAGGAAAAAAAGCTGACTACTAAGTCAGCTTTTTTTTAGCTTCGAGCACTTTCTAGAAATTCTTTTGGATTGCCAGAAAGCTTTCCGTCCTGCTCAACGATGAGTGTGCGCGTCGGGAAGGCAAATTCTACGCCTTCTTCTTCAAGAATGTCCATAATTTCGAAGTTTATATTTTCTTTTACATCTAGATAATCAGCAAAAACGGTTGTATTTGTAAAGAAATACAGATAGATATTTAGACTAGATTCATAGAAGCCGTCAAAATTTACAAGAATCGTTTCATTGTGAATTTCTTCGTGCTCAGTCAGCATTTTTTTAATTCTTGCCACCACGGTTTCTAACTTTTCTTTTGGTGTATTATAATTCAAGTTTAAATGAAAGGCAATTTGGCGTTTCCCCATTTTAGCCCAGTTAATAATAGGTTCATTAGAAAGAGTAGCATTTGGAACCGTTACGACTGCTTGAGCGAACGTTCGGACTTTGGTGCTTCGAAACGTAATATCTTCTACAACGCCTTCAACACTAGGTGTTTTAATCCAATCTCCAATGGTAAAAGGCTTTTCGGTAATAATTACAATTCCGCCGAATAAATTACTAACGGTGTCTTTTGCGGCTAGGGCAAAAGCAAGACCACCTAAGCCAAGACCAGCTACAAAGCCGTTTACGTTAAAACCCCATTCTTCTGCGATGATGGAGATAGAAAGCATAACAACAACGATGCGGATGAACTTTTCAATAAAAGGAATAATGATTCGATCCACTTGGATATCAAAATTTTTGGCAAACGTTGCAAAAAATAAATTGGTAGAAGCAGCTAAATTATACAAGCCCCATCCTGCAAGGCCAACAGAAGCTGAACGAACTAAATGCCTTTCCGTGTCAGCTGTTAAAACATCAAAGGGAAGATAGGGAAGAGCAAGCTTAAAACCCATAATCACAAAGATCCAGCGCAGCGGCTTTTCAAAAGCTTCTAAAACGCTCGTAATTAAATTGATTTTTTTATTTTTGACAAAACCAATAATAAACTTAAACAAATAAGTCGTGAAAAGCTTGCGAAGAATTAAAAAGATCAAAAAGATCCCAATCGCAATCACGATTTTTTTCCAATCATCTAACGATGACAGAGACTTCAAAAAATCCATACAATCCTCCTAGTTACCAAAACTGTGCTACAGTCCATTTATATCCGTCGATTGAAAGCATTCCTATGTAGAGTGTTCTTTACCCTAAATTCATGCTTTTTAAAAGCTTCTTCCCTATTAAAATAGCACAAAAATACCTGTAAATCTATTTAAGTGATAATTATGAATATATCTCTTTTTAGCAAAAGAGACAGGCAATAGTCTGAAAATAAGTTGTATAATAAATAGGTGATATTATAAACGTTAATTTATCTTATTATTTATTTAAAACATGCGTTGGAGGGAGAAGCTTTGTTAAGTCAATTAAATAGAATGCTAGAAAAATTGATGCCGTTTATTACGCCTGTCAGCTTGCTCATAGGAGTTCTTATCGGTTCGTCCTTAAGTCAGTATACCTTCTTAATTCCCTGGCTTTTTGCATTAATGACGTTTGCCGGAAGTTTGAATTCAAACTTTCACCAGTTAAATGCCACGATACACCGCCCATTTCCAATCATTATGGCCCTGTTTGTTTTACATATTTTTATGCCAGCGTGGGCTTGGAGCGTTGGCCAAGTGATTTTTCCACATGATGTATTTACAAGCACGGGTCTTTTGCTAGCAGCGATTATTCCAACAGGAGTGACTAGTTTTATATGGGTCTCGATTTACAAAGGAAGCATTCCTCTTGCGCTATCCATTATTTTAATTGATACTCTTTTGGCGCCGCTTATCGTTCCTTATACGCTTTTATTGGTGGTTGGAGACACCGTGCATTTGGAAGCGCTGAAGTTAGTCAAAGATTTATGTTTTATGATTGTCCTTCCATCTTTGTTAGGCATGTGCTTAAATCAATATACAAAAGGAACAATTAAGCAGACATTAGGACCAAAGCTGGCACCTGTTTCGAAAATAGGGCTAAGTGTGATGGTTATGATAAATGGGGGAGTGATTGCACCTTATTTAAAACATATTGATAAAAAACTGCTGTTTATTATCGTGATTGTCTTTTTAATGAGTTCAGCTGGTTATTTCTTCAGCTGGATGATTGGCAAATGGCTAAGATGGGACCGAGCAAAAGTTGTGACGCTTACGTTTTGCGGAGGCATGAGAAATATTAGCGCCGGAGCCGTGTTAGCCGTATCTTATTTTCCAGCTCCCGTTGCTGTACCGGTTGTGCTAGGGATGTTATTTCAGCAGGTATTAGCTGCTTTATCAGGGCGTTTAGTTCAAAACTATTACGAGAAAAAAGACGCTGAATTTGTTTCGTTAAAATAAATGGAAAAAGCAAGGGACGAACTACAGTAATCATAAATTAAGCACTCTGCTTTAACGATCAGAGATAAGGTACTTTTACACTTGCTCAGTTCAATATAATGAGATGATTAGAAAAAGGTACGGTGTGACATACTAGAAAGAAAAAGGTCGGATATTCTTGCTTATTAATATAGCGCTGGCGTTTGTTTTACCTTGGGTTTTCGGCACCCTCTATTTACATCCTAAAAATCGTCGTTTACTGCCTTTAGTAGGAACTGCTTTTTGCATTTTAGCAATCGTTATCAATGAATTAGGGAGCTATTATGGCTTTTGGAAACTCCGGACTTCTTTAGAAAATGAAGCATTAGAAGCGCTGCCTTTTAATTTAGGTGTCTATCCTGTATTGGCCAGCTATATGATTTTTTTAATCCAGCGAATCGGAAAGCCTCATTTTTTTATTTTTCTTATTGCGCTGCTTACAACATTTTTAGAAGGAACGTATATGTATACGGACAGAGTGATATATGGAAACGGATGGAATCTCGGCTGGACATTTTTTTCCTACTGGATTCCGTACAGCGTGATTTATTTGTACTATAGGTATTTGGTGAATCTTAGACTGCTTCATTAGAAGGAAGAAAAAGAAGTAAATATGCGCATTAAAAAAAGCCGTGAATATTCACGGCTTTTTTGTTAAATTGCTTTTTTTGAGCTAGATTTATCTTCTGAATGATCCCATGCATCAATATTATCAAGTCCAGAAATACTGTCTTGATAGAAGACAGGGTCTTTTCCAGCTTTCTTTTGGGAAAGATAATCTTTAAGTGCAGAAAAGGCCACTTTCGAAAGCAAGAGAATGGCAATTAAGTTGACTACTACCATAAAGCCCATAAACAGGTCTGCTAAGTCCCATACAAGCTGAATTTGAGAAATAGAACCGAACACAATCATTGCAAGTACAGCAACACGATAAGTCATCAGCCAAGCTTTATTTGTGTTCAAGAACTCAATATTTGTTTCTCCGTAGTAGTAGTTACCAATTAACGTACTAAAAGCAAATAGGAAAATCATAATCGCAAGAGCGCCTGCTGCCCAAGAACCAATATGAGTGCTTAAAGCAGCCTGTGTTAACTCAATACCGCTTAAGTTTTTATTTGTGTAAGCACCTGAAAGTAAAATGATAAAGGCAGTACTACTACAAATAATAAGCGTATCCGTTAATACACCAAAGGCTTGAATCAACCCTTGTTTTACCGGGTGGCTTGTTGTTGCAGCGGCTGCGGCGTTTGGCGCGCTACCCATACCCGCTTCATTTGAGAATAATCCGCGTTTAATTCCTTGCATAAGAGCTGCTCCAAGAGAACCTCCGGCAACTTGCTCAAAACCAAATGCATTCTTAACGATTTGAGCGATAAGAGAAGGCATTTCTTGAATGTTCATGATAATAATGAAGAATGCTACACCAATATAAGCAACAGCGAGTACCACAACAATGTATTCTGACATTTTTGCAATACGCTTAACTCCGCCAAAAATAATCGCAGCGAAAGCCACTGTCATAATAATTCCTAACACTAGACGATTCGTTCCGAACGCATTTTCAAACGCAAGGGTAATCGTGTTTGATTGTACAGCATTAAAAATTAAGCCGAATGATAAAGTGATTAAGATGGCAAAAAGTCCGCCCATCCAGCGCTTTTTTAACCCTTTTTCCATATAGTAAGCCGGTCCGCCTCGGAAGCCGCCGTCTTTGTCTTTTACTTTGTATATTTGTGCTAACGTACTCTCGATAAATGCTGAAGCTGAACCAATAACGGCAAGCACCCACATCCAAAATACAGCACCAGGTCCCCCTAAAGCGATCGCAATCGCAATACCTGTAATGTTCCCCGTACCAACGCGGGCTGCCATACTGATACAAAACGCTTGGAATGGCGAAATTCCGTCTTTAGAAGAGCTATCTGCACCTTCTTTTAATACACGAATCATTTCTTTTAACAGCCGAATTTGTAAAAACTTTGACCTGAATGTAAAAAACAAACCAAATGCAATCAGCATCGCAATCAGTAAGTAGGACCAAAGAAATTCGTTGATTGAACTAACAAAACCTTGAACTACTTCTTGCATAGTTTCACCTCTTCATGAATTATAGTAGAATAATAATAAAAAACGTGAATTTATAGAATTTTCCCTCTATTTAGATAGATCTCCCTATTTCCCCGCTGTTTTTCTTCATTATCCTTGTCGAATCTTGTTGCTAAATCTGAACCTTATATATATATAAAATAATAATTTTGGTCTTTTGTCAACTAACCTCACATGGAAAAATAGGGTGATATGACAAATGAAGCGGGTATGAAAAGGCGATAACAGCAGGGATGAAAGAAATTTCATTTTGTTTTACTTAATTGTTGCTAGAAAATAAAAGTTTTAGGCCGAGTACCCCAAAAACCGTTCCTTTTACATATTTTAATGTGTGCTGAAAGATACGGCTTTTTTTGACTTTTTTCCCAAGGCCAGAAGCAAATAGCGCAATAAGTGAAAAGATGATGAGCGTTTCGGCGATAAAGATGATACCAAATAAAATCATCTGCAAACTTACATGTCCAAGAGACGAATTAACAAACTGCGGTAAGAACGTAATGAAGAAAATAGCTACTTTTGGATTGGTTAAGTTGCTAACAAATCCTTTTCTAAAGTGATGGTGCTGCTGAACGTTTTCTGTTAATTCCAACGGACCGCTTTTCTCGCGAAACGATTGGTAGGCTAAAAACAGCAGGTACAGAACACCTACAACCTTTAGAATCGTAAAGGCAATAATTGATTTTTGAAAGATAATTGATAGCCCCACTGCGGCTAAAAGAGTATGTACAAATGTTCCCGTGATAGATCCCAATACGGTTTTGATGCCTGCTTTGACGCCTGAAGCAATACTTTGTGTCATTACGAAAATCATGTCTTGTCCTGGTATTAAGACAATGATAAGTGACACAGCTATGTAAGGTATAAGCCAAGAAAATGTCATGATGATTCCCTCCCAACAGAATTTTAACCATTTCGACAAAAAGTTCTCAAGAGTGTGTGCTAATGAATTAATAGATTAATGGAGTAAAGTTAAGGAGGTGTAAAAGCGTAAAAAGAGGTTATTCTCCTTAAAAAAAATCAATAAAAGGTGTAGGAAAAAAATAGGTGGTATTGTATAATAATTCGATATACTTAATTTTTATAGAAAGAGGGTAAAAATTTATGAAGTACTGTTTAGCACAGCCGGAGGACGCTGCTACAGTTCACGATCTTATGCAACAAGCCTTCTCCGTCTATCGTGATTCTGTCCCACCGTCCAGTGCTCTTGATGAAACAACAGAATCTATTATGCAATCGTTAAAGCATGGAAAAGAAGCTGTCATTTTATCCGTCGAAAATAAGCCGGTAGCGATGGCGCGTTTTATGCTAGAAGAAGCGAGTTTATATTTTTACCGTCTATCTGTTATTCCCTCCTTTCAAGGAAAAGGAATGGCTAAGCAGCTTATTCAATGGTTAGAAGCGTACGCCAAAGAGTGTGGTAAGGAAAGTTTATCATGCAAGGTGAGAATGAGCGTTTCTCGTAATATAGCTTTGTATGAATCAATCGGCTTTTACATAGAGGAAAAAGAAATCGTACATAGAGACGGAGTGAATATTCCCGTAGTAAATATGAAAAAAGAGATTCTAAAAGGAGTAATGGCATGAATAAATCAACTCTTCCTTTACCGCCTTCTGTCTTTCTTTTAATCGGTGTATTAGCCGTTTCTTTTTCTTCTGTTTTAATTAAATGGTCGGACGCGCCTGCTTCTATTTTAGGAATGTATAGACTGCTGTTTACGGTCCTTTTATTTTTACCGTTTTTACCATGGAGGCAAATGAAAATTCTTTTTAAAAACAGCACGGTAAAAGAATGGCTAATGCTAGCTGTATCAGGCGTGTTTTTAGGGCTTCACTTTCTGTTTTGGATGGAGTCTTTTTCACATACAACAGTTGCTAGTGCTATGATTTTGACTGCGCTTGAGCCGGTCTTCGTAGTGATAGGAGCTTATTTTTTATTTAAAGAAAAAACAAGCAAAGTAGGAATCATCAGCATTTTAATTGCTGTTAGCGGCTCGGTAATTATTGCATCGGGAGATATCGGAGTATCTAAAACGGCTCTTTACGGAGACTTACTTTCTATTTTAGGTACAGTAGCTGTTTCTGTTCATATGCTGGCAGGGCAAGAATTATGCAGAAAAATGCCTTCAATCATCTATAGCTTCGCCGTTTTTTTAATCGGTGGCCTGGTTCTATTTGTCTACAATATTTGTACAAACGTATCGTTGACTCAGTATGACCCAAAAGATTGGTGGATCTTTTTACTTTTAGCGCTTATTCCTAATATTTTTGGTCATGCCTTATTCAACTGGCTTTTAAATTACGTAGGTGCTACAACGATCTCAATGGCTATTTTAGGAGAGCCAATTGGTGCCATCATTCTAGCTTATTTCTTGCTTGGAGAAATGACAACTGTTTCTCAGCTAGTGGGAGGGATGATTGTGATGATTAGTGTGATGATCTTCTTAAAGTACAAAGCAGAAGAGCCAGAAAAAGTCATGGCTCTTCAAGAAAAGTCCAATATCAGCTAATTGGATAGGCAAGCAGCACCGAGTATGATACAGTTTATTTATCATTATTTACCATTTGATAAAGAGGCTTTTATTAAACTACATAAAGCGGGTGTAAATATGCTGAAAAAACTAACGGACCATGTTTATTACTTTCCTCATTCTGAAGAAACGGATCGGCCGGTGCTCGGGCTTATATGCGGGGAGAAGTATAGTTTCATCGTAGATGCCGGGAATTCTCCTGCGCATGCATCATTATTTTTAGAAGAAGTTGGAAAAATGGGCGTCCCTCCAATCAAAGGAGTAGCGATTACGCATTGGCACTGGGATCATACATTTGGCATTCATGCCATGAACAAGTATACAATCAGCCATCATCTAACAAAGAAAAAGCTGGCTTATTTAAAGACACTGCGCTGGGACGATGATGCCTTGGATAAACGTGTTCGGGAAGGTGAAGAAATCGAATTTTGCCGGGACATGATAAAGAAAGAAATGCCGAGTCGAGAGACGTTAATTTTACAGGAGCCGGACGTAACGTTTCATCATCATATGGAAGTTGACCTAGGTGGAATAACTTGTTGCATTCAGCATATTGGAGGAGTACACGCGCAGGACTCGTCCATTGTCTACATACCCCAAGAAAAAGTCCTGTTTTTAGGTGATTGTCTATGCCCAGATCTTTATAGCGGTGACTGGAGCTATGATAAAGAAGACTTTGAGCGGATTCAAAGAGAACTTAAAAAATATGATACGCAGTATTATCTCTCATCTCATTTTGACCCTGAAACTTCTGAGGAACTTTGGCGAGATTTAAACCAATTGAGTGCGATTGGAGAAATTGTAGGAAATGAAGTCGATTTAGAAAAAGCATGTTTTCAGTTTGAATGTGAAACGTATAAGAAGCCAACAAATGAGCAAAAAGAGAGAATACAGTATTTTGTTAATGGAAATGTCAAACGCAAAAGCAGAGAACTGTTTTGATAGTTTATGCATAATGGTAAATAAGCCCGCCTGTTCATACTATATTATGAGCAGGCGGGCTTATTCAATTGGTTGTGCTGTGATATAAGCTTTAAGTTATGATAGTAAAATAAATAACTTTACGAAACTAAGTTATAAAAATATAATAAGTTACATAAAGTAAGTTAATTAAAAAATGATATATTCAAAAGGAGAAATAATCATGAACTTTCACCGTGCACCCCATGTATTTGTTGGGAAAGTAAATTTAAAAGTAGAAAATGTAGAGCGTTCACTTGCTTTTTATCAGCAAATAATCGGGTTTAAACTTTTAGGGAGAAAAGAGAACAAAGCCTTGCTAACAGCTGATGGACGCACGGCGCTTTTATCGATTGAACAGCCGGAAAATGTTACAGCAAAACAGCCTCGTACAACAGGCTTATATCATTTTGCTCTATTGTTGCCGACTCGTTCTGATTTAGGAAATGTTCTTCAGCATTTGTTAAATAGCGGTTATCCGCTTCAAGGGGCGTCTGATCATCTAGTGAGCGAAGCGCTGTACTTGGCAGATCCAGATGGAAACGGCATAGAGATTTATCGAGATCGTCCGTCAAGTACATGGGAATGGAATGACAGTGAAGTAGTAATGGCTACAAAGCCTTTAGATGCAGAAGCGATATTATCTGAAGGAAACGGTAAACCATGGACAGGATTACCTTCAGCTACCTTAATGGGACATATTCACCTTCACGTTTCTGAATTAGAGCAAACGGAAAACTTTTATCGAAATGGATTAGGTTTTGAGGTTGTTAGCAATTACCATAATCAAGCACTGTTTATTTCAACTGGGCGCTATCATCATCACATCGGACTAAACGTTTGGAATGGAATTGGAGCGCCTAGTCCTCTTGAAAGCAGCGTTGGTTTGGAGTCATTTACACTTGTTTTTCCAGCTGAAGAAGCAAGGGAGCATGCAATAAGTCAGCTTCGTGAAATTGGAGCAGCTGTGTCTAAAGAAAACCAAGATTTCATCACAAAAGATCCATCAGGCAATATAATTAGATTAGTCCTTTAACATAAAAGCTGCCGCAGTTGGCAGCTTTTATTTATCGCAATGTTCGTCAAAATAGGAAAGAAATGTACACTTTTTTCTCAAATAGCAAGATGATAATGGCGAAAATAGTGTTATTTTCAGGGAAATAAACGAAGAGTCTTATGCTTAAAAAAGTTTGTAAACAAGCGGGCGTGGGAATAAAATACATACCTAGCATCATTTTTTATCGCTATTGAATCTTTATATAAAGTCTTTTCATATAAAACCTTGAAGGAAGGGAGCGGAAACCTGTGAGATATAAAGTGAAACATTGGCTTAGATTAACTTCAGACGAGCGCTATCTTGTATTGTTTGCTACTGCTGCTTTGCAAAAAGAAAAGCGATAAAAGAGTTGTTAATAGTAAGGAAAGTAGCTTTATATGCTAACGAAAAGGTAATAAAAGGCCTGAAAATAATATATTTATTTTCAGGCCTTTTATTGTTTTCAAACTTTTTTAAGTTAACTGTTGAGAGATAGCTTCAGCCGTTTGTTTGCCGTTTGTTATACACGCTGCAATGCCTACTCCATAGTAAGAACAGCCGGCTAATGTAATAGCGGGGTGCTTGTCATGCAATTTTTGAGTCAAGCTGCGTACAAGTTCACCGTGTTTAAGGTGATAGGTAGGCATCAATTTATCCCAATTGGTTACGTCGCTTTCAATGGGCTGCTCTTTGATTCCTAAGCTGTTTTCAATGTCCTTTTGTGCCACTGCTAGCAGCTCTGCTTTTGACATCGTCCGCAGGCTGTCAAAGTGGTGACTCGTGCTTTTATAAAATAAGCGAACTAACAAATTCCCTCGCTTAGAGGTGTGAGCCCATTTTTTGCTCGTCCACGTGCAGGCATTGGCGATTAAGTTGCTTGATTGAGAGGCAATAAACCCGGTGCCTTCAGCGGGAAGGTATTCGTCTGGAACGTCATAGCCGATGTACACGCTAATCAGAGAAGAATCTTTTAACTGCTCAAAGTCTTCGTTTAATGCGGGATCGTTCAACAGGTGCTGAGCAGCTGTGTGCGGTGTAGCTAACACCACGTAATCCGCTGAATGGGCTTGCCCCGGCGTACTGATTTGGTAGCGTTCACCGTTCCGTTTTATGCTGGTAGTCGGCGTATCTTTTAAAATCGTTACATCAGAAAGCTCTTCTTCTAAGCGGTGAATAATCGTTGATAAACCTTGTTTAAACGAAATGAATTTTTTATTTCCTGCCGTTTTAAATTTTTTTTCATTAGCTCCCATTCCTTTGATGATGCTGCCGTACGTGTTTTTATAGTCGAGCAGATACGGGAGAGTCGAAGAAATCGTGAGTTTGTCTAAATCGCCAGAGTAGACGCCCGATAAAATAGGTGCAATTTGCTTTTCTACTAGCTCTTCTCCTAAAAAATGTTTTAAAAAGAGTCCAATTGAGCTGTCTTTCGTAAACGTTGTATTTTTAGTAATTAAGTCTTTTAAAGCTGTAATTTTAGCTTTTGAAGAAATCAGCTCGCTCTTAAAAAGAGATTCCACGCTTGTTGGAATACCGAACATGGTATCTTCAGGAATTGGAAGCAGCTCATTAGCAGAGTAAATAAACGATTTGCCCGTTTCGTTATAGACTAAATCGTTTGTTAAGTACAGCTCTTCTAGCAGGGGCATAACGTTTTCTTTTCGAGCTACAATAGAGTCCGCCCCTGTTTCCATAATAAATTCTCCAGCTTCACGCGTATTGATTTTCCCTCCTAGATGGGCATGTTTCTCTAGTAATAATAATTTAAGCGGGAGATTACGTTCTCGTTTTAGTTTCTGCAAATAGTACAGAGTGGTTAAGCCCGTAATTCCTCCTCCAATAACAGCGACCGTTTTCAAAATATTCACTCCTACATGTTCAACAATTAGTCTGTAATATACGAAAATCATACCACTATGACTAGGAAAAGTGTAATGAATTGATTGTGAACATAGTGTGTGCAAACGCGAAAAGAAATATTGAAACTATACGATTAGATATTTTGAAATTACATAAAATAAAAGCTCATACACGTAGAGAAAATGACTGAGACGCAGCAGTGAAGAAAGGAGGAAGCATCATGCTCGGCGGTTTTATGGAAACGCTGAAAAAAGACTGGCTCGCTTTAGTATTAATAAGTGTTCTTATATGCGGTATTACCTTAAACGTACGAGCTGAAGAGAAGAGCGGACGAAGCGGATACATCGAACCAAAGCTAGTTTTTCCTGTGATCAGTGATGTTCATATTAAAGAAACAGGAACGCTTGATTTGCGTACTTTTCAACATGCGTTAACGCAGTTAAATGAACAGGCACCGAAACAAGATGCATTTGTAGTAGTAGGAGATTTGGCTGATACCGGCGCGTTAAAAGAATACGACCGCTTTTTTTCTATTTATAATCAAAATAAACAGCCGCAGGCCGTATCTCTTTTTACGATTGGTAATCATGAATACCGGGACAGCGTAACTAATCAGCAAGCGCAGCAGCGTTTTTTATCTAAAACTAAAATGAAAGCTCTTTATTTTCACCAAGTGATAAAAGGATATCATTTTATCATGCTTGGGACAGAAAGCCGTCTGACCGCCGGTGATTATTCAATCAAACAAATTAACTGGCTTGCTGAACAGCTGAAAATAGCAAAGCGAGATGATCCTAAAAAACCGATTTTTGTCTTTATTCATCAGCCTATTAACAATACACTGTACGGGAAAAACAGATGGGGAATAGAAGTGAATGAACAGCTTCTTTACAATGCGTTAAAATCTTATCCGCAAGTCATTACGTTTTCTGGTCATACCCACCATCCGTTGGACGACCCTCGTACTATTTTTCAAAGAGATTTTACGTCTCTTGCAACGTCTTCTGTTCGGTATATATGGCCTGGTGCCGGATATTTACAAGGTGAACTTCCTCCTGGCTACCGAGATGTGAGTCAAGGTCTTCTTGTAGAGGTTTATAATCGAAAAGTAGTCGTTAAAAGGCGGGATTTTCATGCAAATAAGTGGACGGGAGAAGCGTGGGAAATTGACATACCTGCAGATACAAAAAAATTTCACTACACGAATGAACGAGATTTAGTAAAACCGATTTTTCTTCCAAGCTCTACTATTTCTGTTATACAAGAAAAAGCTTCATCGAATCAGCTTTATATCCAGTTTACGCAAGCTGTGGATAATCTGATGGTTCACTCTTATCGCATTACCGTCAAAAATAAAGAAACTGGAGAAGTGGTCAAAACATATAATGCATTTTCTCAATATTACAGCGATCCTGTTCCGGATGTTCTAAGTCTTCCATTATCGGGTTTGCAGCCTCATACTGCGTATCAAATAGAAGTAGCGGCAGTGGATGCGTTTGACAATCAAAGCGACCAAAAATTAATCATTGAAGGCTCTACTAAATAGCTAAAAGAATCCTGATTTTTATTAATTCTTTTAGCTTTTTTTCATCTGTTTTTAATGTTATTTTCATTAGATTTTTAAGTGGAGTTGCTACACTGAAACTGTATTTAAAGTCATAACATGTAATTTTTATGAAAGTATTAAAATCAAAAGGAGTTTGTATGAAAGGATCTTTTGTACGTTTTTTAGTAGTAGGGCTGGTCAATACAGCAGTAGGTCTTTCCATTATGTATGTGCTGCTTCATATTTTTCATCACTACTGGGCAGCAACGTTTATCGGAAACGCAGCAGGAGCAGTCGTCAGCTACGTGTTAAATCGAATATTTACGTTTAAAAGCGGAGTTCATTTATCCAAAAGCATACTGCGTTTTATTTTGGTTATTGGCGTTTGCTACGGCTTGTCTTACTATATTGGACTGCAGTTTTCCAGCTGGTTATTGCATCAACTTCCTGCTGCTGTGCATCCGTTCAAAAAAGATGTCGGTATATTAATCGGAACAGGTCTGTATACGCTTTTAAATTATACGGGTCAAAAATACTTTGTATTTAATGCAAAAAAAGAAGCAGTCGTTGTACACGATTAGCTTTTAGTAATTATGAAATGGAAATAGGTGTTAACAGATGAAGAAAGAAACAGCTATGAATAAAGAAAAAACATTGCTTATTATCGCTGTCCTTTTACTGCTTGCGTATGTATCCCCTATGTTTTTGCTCGGGGAAAACTCGCATATACGCGTGCATGATAATTTAGACTCAAATATTACGTGGTATAAAGTTCTGCATCGAAGCGGAGAGCTGTTTGGCTCCAGTCATGCCGTATTGCCTCAAATCATTAACGGATTGCCGAGGAATACGTTTGGAACAGAATTCAGCGGTATTCAGTGGCTGTATGGTTTGTTTCCTACCATGCTTGCGTACAGCCTCAGCCAAACGATTACGCGTGTATTTGCTTTAATTGGAATGTATTTATTACTAAAAAAGCATTTTATTAAAAGCGAGGATGCTTATGCGATTCGAGTGCTTGTATCACTTGCTTTTGCACTTACTCCTTTTTGGCCTTCGGGCATGCTGAGTACATTAGGACAGCCGATGGCGCTGTGGGCATTCTTAACCATTCGAAACCGCGAAGGAACGTGGAAGGAATGGCTTACTCTTTTACTGCTTCCGTTTTACGCGAGCTTTGTGCTAGGCTTTTTCTTCTTTTTAACGGCAATGGGGCTGCTATGGCTAAGAGATGCAGTTAAAAAGCGAGCGTGGAACATTCCTTTTTTAAGCAGTATTGCAGCGATGACCGCTGTCTTTCTGCTCATTGAATACCGGCTTGTTGATTCTCTTTTATTTCCAGAGGCCCCGACGAGTCGAAATGAATTTTTAAGCTCTACTCTAAGCTTTGGACATTCCGTTCGCCTTGCTTTTAAGAACTATACGCTTGGGCATACGCATGTAATGACGCTTCATACCTTTGTGATTTTACCGCTTTCTTTTATCGTACTTTGGATCGTTGCTCGGAATCAGAAGGAAAAGCTTGAAAAAACGTTTTTGCAGTTATTTATTCTTAATCTACTACTGTCGATTTGGTATGCATTTTGGTTTTATAAAGGATGGGAGCCGCTAAAAGAAAAATATCAGCTTTTTAATACATTTAACTTTGCTAGATTTCATTTTTTACGCCCGCTCATTATTTATTTGATGTTTGCCATTGGCGGCTATGTTTTATGGAAAAGGGGCAAGGCGTGGAAAAAGTTTGTGTGGGTGTGTTTGGTTTTACAGCTGCTTGTGTTGTTTATAGCGAATCCTGAACTTTATTATCGCTACAATCACGAGCCGTCAGTCAAAGAATTTTATGCTGTCCATCAATTCGATGAAATCAGCAGATATATAGGGAAACCTAAATCATCTTATCGGGTAGCAAGCATCGGGCTTCATCCATCAATTGCTCAGTATAACGGCTTTTATACGCTAGATACGTATAACAACTTCTATCCGTTAACGTATAAACATGAGTTTCGCAAAATCATTGCCAAAGAGCTTGATAAAAATAAAAAGTTAGAAAGCTACTATGATCACTGGGGGAACCGCTGCTATGTGTTTGTTAGCGAGCTAGGGAAAAAATATGATTACCGAAAAGACTCAACGAAAAAAATCCGTCATTTGCAGCTTAATATCAGCCAATTTAAAAAAATGGGCGGTCGCTATATCTTTTCAGCTGTGCCAATCGAAAATGCTGAAAGTGACGGTTTGCACTTTTTAAAAGCATTTAACGATAAACAGTCCGCTTGGAAAGTGTATGTATATGAAGCAAAGTAAGGGGGCAATAACATGAACAGGCCTATTTTAACGATTGTTGTTCCATGTTACAACGAAGAAGAAGTATTCACAGAAACATCTTTTCAATTAACTACTGTAATAAAAGAACTGATAAATGAACGTCTTGTATCAAGTGAAAGTACCATTTTATTTGTAGACGATGGAAGCAAAGACAGCACGTGGTCGCTTATTGAAAAAGAAAGCTGCAGCAATTTGTTTGTAAAAGGGTTAAAGTTAGCGCGGAATGTAGGACATCAAAATGCTTTGCTCGCAGGACTAGAAGCAGCCCATAAGCAATCTGACTGCGTCATTTCCATTGACGCAGATTTGCAAGATGATATCAGCGTTATTCGTACTTTTGTAGAGAAATATTGGCTCGGGTATGAAGTCGTATATGGTGTTCGAGACAGCAGAGAAACCGATACATTTTTTAAACGAACCACGGCAGTAGGGTTTTACCGTTTTATGAATAAGCTAGGAATTCAGCTCGTTCAAAATCACGCTGATTTTCGTCTTATGAGCAAACGCGCTCTTGGTGAACTTATGAAATATAAAGAAGGAAACGTCTTTTTGCGAGGCCTTGTACCATTAGTAGGATTTCGCTCCACGGAAGTCACATATGACCGCAAAGAACGGACAGCGGGCGAATCAAAATATCCGTTAAAGAAAATGCTTGCTTTTGCATTCGACGGGATTACATCTTTTAGCGTAGCGCCGATACGCTTATTGACGCTGCTTGGAGGAGCTTCTTTTCTCTTTAGTATTGCGTTTGGTATTTATGCGCTGATTCAAAAATATTTAGATCATACGCAAATTGGCTGGACGTCTCTTATTTTATCGATTTGGCTTGTAGGCGGCCTGCAGCTAATGGGAATGGGTCTTGTCGGAGAATATATTGGCAAGATTTTTAACGAAGTGAAACAGCGTCCTAAATATGCGATTGAAAGAGATTTATATACAAAACACTCATTAGACAAACAAAAAGATTTGCTTATGCATTAATAAGAAGCTTCTCCTAAATGGAGAGGCTTTTTTGTTAAAGCGTTTATCATAATTTTTAAGTGAACAGGAAATGCTACTACTAAAATTTCTAAGGAGATTAACATCTATGAAAAGACTATTTTATACAGCCAGCACTTTTTGTTTTGTTTGGCTTGCTTTTGCAACTATTCATGTTAGTGCTCTTTCGATTGAGAAGCTTCCAATGAAGAAATCATCTGAACAATGGTCGGTTGAACTGACAAAAGCGAGCATGACGGGAGATAATCAGCTAAAGTGGAAAAATAATGTCTATCATACATATGGATTAACCGTTGAAAACATTGGAAAAGACGTAGAGCGCGTGCAGGTCCAAGCTTTTCGGCACGAAGGAAAAAACAAGACGAAATACAGCTTGTTTTCTCCTATTGAAAGGTCTAACTTAAGCAAAAGCGGTCAGCGTTTTCGCTATGCCAATTTTGCTGTTCCTGGAAAAGCAGCAGGCTTAGACATCATGATTAACTGGACGGATGAACGAGGCAATCATCAAGAACATTTTGAATTTAAATAAAAGTCTTCGCTTAGGCGAAGACTTTTTTTGCAGGAATTTATCTCTGCATGTGGAAGACGAACACGAAAGGAGAGGTCGTAATGATTGTAAAAGCTACTGAAGAAGAAATACAGGAAATTCGGACGAAATCTGCTGATGCACTGTTTGAAGGAACAACGCATCAGTTTCAACCGTCAGCTGAACGCGTAAATGAATTAATTGATAATGCCCTTCAAAAAGGATGTTATTATTTAGTATCTAGACAAGAAAATAAACTCGCAGGCTGGGTTCTTGCGGGACCATCTGCCGACTTCTTTTCAAAAGAAGAAATTGGCTTTATCTACGAGTTATATGTTTTACCAGAATACCGCGGGCAAGGTCTAGCCAAGCCGTTAATGCAAAAAGCAATTGATGAATTGTCTATCAAAGGCTACCCTGAAATCAGACTCAGCGTTCATGCTGGGAATTTTGCACAGCACGTGTATCGCGAACTTGGATTTATAGATAAACAAATATCAATGAGCCTGCAGGTGGTAAAACGTCCGTAACGTTGGTGAATGTCAGCGAGTCCATAAAACATAAGATGTTATACATGCGATGAGGTTCGGTAATGAAAGTAAAAGTAAATAAGTAGCCCAAACGGCGCCTTTATCTAGTACTTCAACGGCTCCTCCACCTGTATTGTCTGAAGGGGGGGGATCTTCAAGCGCGTTCATAATCAAAGCCGCCGCTGCTAAAATAATCCCTCCAATGCTTCCGGTTGTTTTGACAATTGCAATATGGAAAGTAGATGAAAAGGCAATGCTGAGAAGAAGCAGCAAGCTTCCCAAAAAAGCAGATAACATATATCGTTTCATGTGCTCACCATCCTTTATGAAAGCATACCATATTTTACTTCTTTTTTCTTTTTATTGAAAAGCTATTGACGTAACCTATAAAACATATTAGAATAGTCAGAAATAATTTAAAAACGGAATATTCTTATCTAGAGAGGTGGAGGGACTGGCCCTTTGAAGCCTCAGCAACCACAATTATTGAATGGTGCTAATTCCAGCATAGCCTAGCTCTGACAGATAAGAAGAGGAATCTTTTTCTATGATGAAATCCTCTTCTTAGGAAGAAACATTTCGTATAGAAAAGGTGATGACATTGAACAATAGACAAACAGCGTTAAGCACTGATGATTATTTAGATCTATACTTATTAGCGAAAGAAATAAAAGACGAAACGTGGCAGCAGGAAATTTTGGCCGCGCTAAAAACGCAGCAAAACCGTTCATTTGAAGAAAAACAATCCGCCCTCGTTCAAGAGATATGGGAAGATTTTAAACAGTTAAATGAAGATATTTCTTTTACGTATCGCTTAATTCAAGAAGAACCAACTAACGAACAATTTCAGGCTAAATTAAGCCGCTTGAGAGAACGGCGGATCACGCTGAGCCGTGAGTTATATTTAGCTAAAAAACAGTATGTTGAACACACGCAATAAAAAGATCCGCTTGAGAAACAAGCGATTTTTTTGCGTGAAAATGTTAGAATCGTTATATTTCGGGTAGTAAATAGATAAGACAAGCAAAGGAGGGATAACAGTGGCCCAAGGTGTATTATGTGAAGTGAATGAGTGCATGTATTGGAAATCCGGAAATAAATGCAGTGCAGAGTCCATTTACGTTGTGAGTCCTGAAAGTAGTCACCATGTTTCTGAAACGGAAGAACCTGGCTGTAAAACTTTTGAACCCGCGAAATAAATGCTAGTTTTTATAAAAAAGCATAAAATGAACGATGCGCTGACGGAGTTGAGTCGGCGTTTTTCTATTTTTTTAAAATACTATTACTTAGGTGCAATAATAAATACATAGTAAAAAAGCAGGGCCTATGTCTAATTGTGCGTTTAAACAAAATGATAAGATAATTTTTTTATTTTTCGACAAAAGAAAAGTGAGAGAAAGGTGATAGAATACAAATATACAGCCTAGCTGTCTTTTAGCACAAACTTATATGAAAGCGCTAACAAAAAGGCTGTGTTCATCTCGTTTTGACAGATTGGAAAAAGGGGAGACATTTATGCAGGGGAAAACTCAGGGGAAAGAATTGAAACGCGGGTTAGAAGAAAGACATGTGACGCTGATGTCCTTAGGAGCAGCCATAGGGGTAGGACTGTTTCTCGGATCTGCATCTGCTATTAAATTAGCAGGGCCAGGAATATTATTGGCGTACGGATTTAGCGGAATGATTATGTTTTTTATTATGAGAGCACTTGGAGAAATGGCGATTCAAAAGCCTGTTGCAGGTTCATTCAGCAAGTACGCACGCGACTATTTAGGGCCGCTTGCTGGTTATTTAACAGGTTGGAACTACTGGTTTTTATGGGTTGTAACATGTATGGCTGAAATTACAGCCGTTGGTATTTATATGGGGTATTGGTATCCGGATGTACCAAACTGGATTTGGGCGTTATCGGCGCTTGTCATCATGACAACGGTTAACTTCTTAGCTGTTAAGGCATATGGTGAACTGGAATTTTGGTTTGCACTTATTAAAATTTTAGCGATTGTATTAATGATTGCCGTTGGATTATTAATGATTGTGTTTGGAATCGGCAACGGCGGCGTTGCGACGGGTATTAAAAACTTGTGGGACAATGGCGGACTGTTCCCGAACGGGTTCAAAGGTATTTTGCTGTCGCTGCAAATGGTCATGTTTGCGTATTTAGGAATTGAAATGATCGGCGTTACCGCGGGAGAAGTGAAAAATCCGGAAAAATCTCTAGCAAGAGCGATTGATTCTGTCTTTTGGCGTATTCTTATTTTCTACGTCGGTGCGTTATTTGTCATTATGTCGATTTATCCTTGGCAAGAAATTGGTGCACAGGGAAGTCCGTTTGTATTAACGTTCGAAAAAATCGGCATTCCAGCGGCAGCAGGCATTATTAACTTTGTTGTACTAACAGCAGCTCTTTCTTCTTGTAACAGCGGTATTTTTAGTACAGGCCGTATGCTGTTTAACTTAGCAGAACACGGAGAAGCGCCAAAAGGATACGGCCAGCTTACAAAAGGCGGCGTACCGGGAAAAGCTGTTTTAGCATCAGCGGGTGCGCTATTAGTCGGAGTAGCGTTAAACTACATTGTGCCTGCCAAAGTATTTACGTGGGTAACAAGCATTGCAACATTCGGTGCGATTTGGACATGGGGAATTATTTTGCTTTCTCAAATTAAGTATCGCAAAACGTTAAAAACAGGTGAAGAGGCAAAGCTGAAATATAAAATGCCTTTATTTCCGTTAACATCTTATGTGTCACTTGCGTTCCTAGCGCTGGTAGTGGTTCTCATGGCATATAATCCAGATACAAGAATTGCAGTTGTCATCGGACCATTATGGTTTATCGGTCTTATTATCGCGTACTATGCAAAAGGATTCCACAAACGAAGTCAAGGTTCAGCTGCAGCTGAGCAAAAGCTAGTGAAATAAAAGAAAAGACCTCTTTCTTGAAAAGAGGTCTTTTCTTTTATTATATTTGTTCTTAATTTCCTATAAATAATTAGTTTAGGTAGGTTTCAATAATTGTTTCAATATCATAAGGAGTAATACCTTCATCAAGCGAATAAATAGTGTCAGCTTTTTGTTTGTCATGGACAAGTGTTCCTCTAGCTTGTGCGTGAAATGAAAAAAGATCATAAAGCGTTGGCTTCAACAGCTTTGTCATGGCTTTCCCCATAAGAGAGACAGATCCATTGTTTTGTTCAAGATTATTTTGAAATTCAACATGATGATGCAGCGAAATATCCGTCCAGATTAATTTTCGCTCTTGTAAATCAAAAATTAAAGGGATGGAGATGGTGGAATCACTAGCAAGATCTACTTTATTTTGTAAGGTAGAAGGTTCGAATATTTCGCCGGACTCTACGTGCTGTCTCATCATCCATCCTCCAAAGCATTCGGGAAGCATAACAAAAGGTTGAACAGAAAATGAATAAACGTTCATCAATATATAACGGCCGCCTTTTTTTAGAATCGTAGGGATATGCAAGTCAATAAATTCACATGCCCCGTTAGGAGCAGATGTAATATCTCCGCTGTGAAAAGCTTTGAAGCTTTCTGAAGATAAGTTTGTATAAGAAATATGCTCTTTATACTGCCAGTTTTCATCGTAAATTCCGGCAGACAAATCAATATCTACACTACCGGTGTGCTCACCATTTACAAAGCCTTCTTTCCACCAAATGAAAAAACGAAGCGTATCGCCTTCAGGTATTGTTAATTTACTACCTCTACTAATCGTTTTTAATGTTTTGCTGCTTGAACGCTGTGAAAATGGTATGGTTTGTTCACGCAAGCGTTTATCAACCCATACATTTCCAAGAGGTGGCAGCTTGGAAAAACGGTCATGTAAAGCATCTTTGCAGGCATTTATTACACCATCACAAAGATTTTTACGAAGAGAAGGTAAGGGACTATCAAGCGCCATTACTTTGGACACATTCCCTTTTGGAAACACTACGCGCATATCTTGTCTATGATGTCGATGCTTCATATGTGAATAGAGCTGAAGCAGTACTTGCGTAGAGACATAATGAGCGACCGTTGCAAATGCTGTAATAATAGAAGCTGCTTCTTGTTCCCCAGTAGATAAGCGCAGTAAATGGTCAATTCGTCTAGCAAAGTCACCTGGACGTTTTTCTAAAAGTGAAACTGCTTTTGAGACGTCTTTTTGCTCGAGTGCTTTCTCTACTTTACTATAGAAGGTCAATGGTTTTTTATGATTTCGAACAGCATTAAACCCTTTAGCAGCGTGAGGAAATCGATGTTTGTATTCCCCAGGATGTAAAATTTCACCTAACCGAATCCACTTTACTTTATAGCGAAACATATCTTCTTCCGCGTTTGAAGTGCTCTCTAGCAGCTGCAACAAGCTTCGACGTTCAAAACGACTAAACTTCTTAAATAAAGTGGGTGATGAAAGGCTAATATCGCCATCAGATAAAGCGGTTGCCAAACGTAAAACGTCTGTTGCTGTTTTAAAATAAGAAGACAAGACATTAATAGGTAGTTTTTTTGTTTTAATTAAAACTGAGCTAACAAATGCAGCATTTTCTTTTTGAGGAATGACTTCTGGAAGTAGGTCTAATACATGTAAATTGACAAGAGACCATTCGATGTCTGCTCGATCCGTTTGCGATAATGAGGTATTGGCACCAATTAATTGACGGATCATAAGACCGAATTCTTCATCCGTTCCGAGGTCAATAATCCGCAAATCTGTAGTATCTAACAGGGGAAAAACATCTTGTTTTTCACTGTTTGGTAAAATCCCAGTCAGATAGTGAACCACGGCATTTATGTATAGTTCTGCTTCGGACGCTTGCATGACTTCGTTTGGAAAGTTAGGATACATCGGTTTATATTTGACATGAGCGCCAACGAGTCTTTTTAAAGATAAGAGAAGCTGCTCATAAAAAGACATAAATTCGTAGAACGAAAGAGTGAGTAACCGATTAATTAAAGAAGCTGAAGCTGTAAATCCTAATGCCTCAATGTTTTTTAACATGGAAGCTACATAAGCAGGGGCTAATATATCTGATCCTTGCTTTATAATTACTTTAAATTGTCTTCTTAAAAAAATATCGTTTTTCATTCAAACACCACCATGTATGATTTGCATAGAAAAAGCCAGGCGCTGTGCTTCCTGACTTTGAATATATGTATAGTTATGTTAATGGATTAAGGAAAGAGATACCTCTAAATTCTAAGAGTTGGATGAGAAGGAAGAAGTATCATAGCCTTAATCTTTGAATATTGTACCATCATATTGAAAAGATGTAAAATAATAATAGTTTAGTAGGGCAGGAAGTTTTTTGTCTTTTTTATCTATCGAATTCTCTCAATTTTAAACCCATTATCAATTTGATGAAATCCGACTTTTGGATAGTAGTTCATAGCAGAAGGAGCGGAAAGTAAAATCAGCGCGGTTTCTTCGCCGATTTCTGATTGAACGTGTTTGATTAGCTGTGTACCGATTCCTTGCTTTTGATAATCTTTTACAACAGCTAAATCCGATAAATAGCAGCAGTAGCTAAAATCTGTTAACGCTCTGGCTATGCCAATGAGTTCGCTGTCGTTCCAAGCGGTAATGGTAAGAGAAGCATGATCGAGCATTCTTTGAATGCGATCAAGATCTTGTGCAGGACGTTTAATACCGGAATGTATAAATACTTCAGCAGCTTGTTCCGCACGGATTAAGACGTTAGTTTTATAAGTGATAGTCATTGCGTCATCTCCTTAATTTATAAGATATAGTCCAGTATATGAAGAAACTGAACTGAGAGTAAGTGTCAGAAACAGCGAATTTAATAGTATCAGTTAGAAAGGAAAGAACACTATGTTAGAGCTAATGCCTTTGCTTGATAAAAGAAAAGCAGATCCCTTGTACATGCAGCTTTATATCTACATAAAAAAACAAATTCAAAAAGGTACCATTCCGCCTCATGAAAAATTGCCTTCTAAACGAAAGTTAGCTCTTCATTTAAGCATTAGCCAAAATACGGTTGAAGCAGCTTATGTACAGTTAGAAGCAGAGGGATATATCGAGATACTAGCTAGAAAAGGAGCATTTGTAAAAGAGATAAAAAATGAAGTTGTGCTTCAAAAACAGCCTCCCGCCTATGTCTCTTTACCGCAAGAAGAACGGAAATCGACTGCTATTGATTTTAGCCACGGAAAGATAGATGTGGAAAAATTTCCGTATAATACGTGGAAAAAGCTAACGGTGCAAGCTATTTATCATGATGAAAGCCAGCTTTTTTACAGCGGACATCCACAGGGCGAACTGCTTCTTCGCCAAGAAATTGCGTCGTACCTTTACCACTCAAGAGGAGTGCGCTGCACAGCGGAGCAAATTGTGATAGGTGCAGGTACACAGTACCTCATGTGGCTGCTTTCTGTCATTCTAGGAAAAGAAAAGATAATTGGGTTCGAAAACCCAGGTTTTCACCGAACAAGGCACGTTTTTCAAGAACAAGGTATGTCGGTGCTCCCTATTTCTCTTGATGATTCTGGCTTGCAAGTCAAGGAACTGAAAGAAAGCGGAGCGGATGCGGTGTACATTACGCCGTCTCATCAATTTCCCATTGGTATGGTCATGCCGATAGCAAGAAGACTTGAACTACTAGAGTGGGCGGCAAAAACGAATGGCTATATTATAGAAGATGACTATGACGGAGAATTTCGCTACAAAGGAAAACCGATTCCGGCGCTTCAAGGATTAGATCAAGACGATCGCGTTATTTATACGGGGACGTTTTCAAAATCGTTGATGCCTTCTCTTCGAATAAGCTATGCCGTGCTGCCACACCAGCTTTTTACAAGATATGTGAAGCACTGTGGACTGTTTAAACAGCCTGTTTCAAGACTTCATCAGCATACGCTTTTTCTTTTTATGAAAGAAGGACACTGGGAACGTCACTTAAATAAAATGAGAACAGCATACCGCAAAAAACAAGCGCTGCTGCTAGATTGCTTGACTACTATTATGGGAGAAAGTGTAGATATTGTTGGAGAACATTCTGGCTTACATATTCTTCTTAAGGTAAAAAACGGAATGAGTGAACAGAAACTAATTGAAGCAGCTGCCGAGCAAGGGGTAACGATTTATCCAACGTCTATTTATTATCATAGTGCCGATGAAAACAAGACGCCCTATGTATTGCTTGGATTTGCGGGATTGTCTGATGAAGAAATAAAAACAGGTGTAAACCTGCTGTTTAAAGCTTGGTTTGAACGGTAGGATTGAGAGATATGCTGGGGGGATTTCTATGAAAGTAAAGCGGAAATTGTTTGGTTTATGGACAGGAGAGCTTACGGCAGCTATACTGTTTGCTGCGCTGTGGGTAGGGTACTTAAATGAGTTTTCTCATCTAAGTTTTTATTTAACAACATTTTCTAGTGTGTATGCTTTTATCATACTTGAGTTTATCTTGTTTCAAGGAAGCTTGTACTGGTTTATGAAATGGAAGCGAGTGAGGCGAAAAGAAGATTCTCATTTGCCCTCTAGCTACATTCAATTGTTTCTGCTTTTTAAAAAAATGAATAAAATTCTTCTTGTGTTAGGTGTAGGTGTACTCATTTATCACTGTGTGCAGTTAGGGATTAAGGGGCTTGCTTTTTTTCTGGGCCTTTACGCGTTTGCTTGGCTTGAATATATTAACTACTATGTGATTAGGCTTTCCTATCAAAGTCCAAGTGAAATCAAGGAGTTTTTTGAGCAGAAAAGATTTAAACGGTCTATTTTAGCAAGAGAAATAGATAAGAACCAGCGCGTTTGATTATACAGACTGCGCTGGCTTTTTTGTCTGGAAATCAAGGAACAGGCAAGAGTTGATAAGTTAGTGAACTTGAAAGTAAAGGAAAGTTTGATAGGAAGAAGATGCTTCTTGTAAGGAAGTGATAAATGTATGGAAAAGCGGCGTTACATTCATGCGGTTGTTTCTCGACCAGTCATGGTTTGCGAAAAATGATTTTCTTAGTTCGGCCGTCAGTTCAAGCTGTACTCCGGCTCTTAGCAAATTATCATTCACAATATTTTGTTCGCTTGTTCCGGCAATGTCAGAAGGAGCGTCACGGACGGTAAAGCCGTGTTTGCGCAGCGATTGATTCACCAGCTCTTTATAAAGCTGATTTTTTCCGCCTATGTATACGATAGGCTGGCTGCCGCTGTATCCGTGAATCGTCATCACGGACATACTTTGCTGAGCAATTCCTCTAGCAATCGGTTCATCAAAATTTTCTGAGGTTATGTGTAGAACTCCGTTGTTAGTGGACTTGATGCCTTCAAATAAATAATAAGAAGCGGAAAAGCGATCAGCAAGTTCTTTGGCAACTTCTGATGTGCCCGGTTCAATTCCTCCGCCGTGAATGGCCATAATGGATAGGTAGCTAAAGCGCTGTTCGTAGCGAATATCGTAGTCTTGATGGAGAATCTCGTGCTGTTGCAGTTCTGCATAGGAAGAGTAAGAGTCACCGCTTGCATAAGAGGGAAGGGGAATCAAAAAGCAGTACATCAAACATAGCAAAGTGCTCGTACTCCATTTGAATAAACGGTTCATCAATAATCACCTCTATTTATCCTATGATAGGTAGAGGTGATTATTAGTATTTCCGTCCGATATAGAGTAAATGAGAAGAAAGTCCAAGGTGATAAGAACTTGATGCTTGTTGGATAAGCAGTTGAACGATGCTGTCCATTTCTTCAGGAGACTTTTCTTTCCAGTAAGTCCATTCCTCAGAATTAACGGACGAAGCAACGTTAGAGGCAATCAGCTCAATGCATTGAAATCCATGCTTCTTTAAAAAAGGAATAATATCCTCAATATTAGCATAATAAGCGTGAGTAAACCGGCCTTCTTCGGCATGATTAAAGCAGCCTGATTCATAAAAATCATGAAGCGCTTTTGCCGTGTTGTTTGGTTTTAAACGCTCCGGGGATGTTAAAGAAGAAATGACGTGCTGGACGCGCGGCATAAACGAAATAAAGACAGTTCCGCCTGGCTTTGTGACTCGATACAGCTCTCGTACAGCTTGAATGCGATCTTGTTTCTTCTGCAAATGATACATTGGTCCAAGCATTAGTGCCGCATGAAATTGGTCATCCAGGCAACATTGAAGGTTCCGAGCATCTGCCACGTGAAAATCACGAAATGCATTGTATACTTGCCGTTCTAAAGCCTTTTCCTTAGCTGTTTGAACTAAATGAGGCGTCAAATCAGTTAGAGTTACTTCGTAGCCGTTTTCTGCTAGTTTTAAGGCATATCTTCCAGGTCCAGCACCGTTATCTAAGATATGTCCGCTGGGAGGAAGGTGTTTTTTTATAAAATGCCAGTTTACTTGAAACTCAATAGGCTCCCGTTCTAATCTTCCCCACTCATCAAACCTGCTGTAATAATCGATAACTTTATCCACTTTAATTAGCCTCCACTTCAAAAATTAGTTATAGTAAATTATAACAAAAATAGGAATAGTTAATAGGTTCGTTTATAAAAAAGTGAAGAGAAAGGAGGGGGGAAATGACCGCAGCTTTTATTAGTCGTCTCGCGCTATCAGGTTTGTTAGGAGCTTTGGTTGGTTTAGAAAGAGAGTTTAGAGCAAAAGAAGCGGGTTTTCGCACTCATTTTTTAGTTGCTGTCGGTAGTACGCTCATTATGTTAATTTCGAAATACGGCTTTTCAGATGTGCTTCATCAAGATCATATGGCTCTTGATCCGAGCCGAGTTGCCGCACAAGTAGTAAGCGGTATTGGTTTTTTAGGAGCAGGTATGATTATTATTCAAAAGCAGCATGTTAGAGGGCTCACAACAGCCGCAGGCGTATGGGCAACGTCGGGAATTGGTTTAACCATTGGGGCGGGTATGTATACAGTCGGCATTAGCGCAACTATATTAGTGCTGATTGGCTTAGAAATATTGAACGTGATGTTTACATCTCTTTCTACTCATTCTCTTTTAATTAAGTTTCGTGCAGCGAATCAAGAGGATATTTATGAGCTCCTTGATAAGATTGAAAGGGAAAATATTATGATTTCATCCTATGAAATTCAGCAGGATCATCATCAAGGGGAACTGCTTTATTTCGTTGAAATAAAAGGAAAGGCAAAAAAGAAAGGGAATAAAGTAGAATTGATTAAATCCATTCACTCTATGGCTCATGTATTATTTATTGAAATTGAATAAGCACTTATTTATTTTTTCAAAAGAAACTGGAAGAAACATATTTTAGTTGAAGGAAGAGCAGGGCCGAACGATGAATGGAGGACGTAGATTTCGTGTATGTAGGTGCTTCTAGCGGTTGATTGGAGGGTAAGGCGAAGACTCCTGCGGGAAAAGCGGAACAGGTGAGACCCCGCAGGAGCGTAAGCGACGAGGAGGCTCAGCGGCCGCCCGCGGAAAGCGAAACCCTGCACGGAAATCAACCGCGGTGTTAAAAGTAATCCATACTAACTCATTTATCCAATTTGTTCTCTCTATCTTGCTTAAACCGTTTTGCTGTGTTTTATCATAGCAAAAAAAGGCTATTACCTAAATATAGAGAATTTTACTGGAGGTTATAAAATGAAAATTGGAGTCGTAGGTGCTACAGGAAAAGCAGGAAGTTTTATCGTGAAAGAAGCTTTAAATCGAGGACATGATGTAACGGCAATCGTACGTGATGCGAGCAAAGTAGATGAACGAGATGTTCGTACACTGGAAAAAGACATCTTTGATATCACAGCAAAAGATATCGAAGGCTTGGATGCAGTAGTGAATGCATTTGGAGCTCCTGAAGGAAAAGAACATCTGCATGTAGAAGCGGGACAGTCGTTAATTCGTGTATTTAAACATGCTCCGGACGTTCGTCTTCTTGTTGTAGGAGGAGCAGGCAGTTTGTTTGTTGATGAGGAGAAAACGACGCGTCTAGCAGATATGCCTGATTTTCCAAAAGAGTATAAAGCGACAGCTGACAATCAAGCTCAAAATTTAAAAGACTTAGAAAGTACAAGCGATATTAATTGGACGTTTATTAGCCCGGCAGCATTTTTTAATCCTTCAGGAAAACGAACGGATGCTTATAAAACTGGAAAAGATCATGTTATTTTAAACTCAGAAGGAAACAGCCATGTCAGCTATGCTGATTACGCCATTGCAGTCATTGATGAAATTGAGCGAGGAGAGCATATAAACGAACGCTTTACCGTTGTATCCGACGCTAGATAAAGGAAAAGCCGCTTTATGCGGCTTTTTTTGTGAGTGATATACTATGAAAAAAGAAAAGGAGTACAGCAGAAAATGAAGAATACAAAAAACGTAGCGCTAGCTTGTTATAGTGAATCCTACGACTCGTCTATACATAGCTATACGCTGCCTGAAGAGCAGCTCATTTATACGGCACTTCCCGCTGAAGCCTTAGCTAAGTGTGAGCAGGAAAGAGACAGAACGCCCGTTTTGATTTTGGCAGAAAACAAACTAGTCGGCTTTTTCGTGCTCGACGCAGGGGAAGCCGTTAAAGAATATACTAAAAGATCCGGCGCGCTTTTAATACGGTCGTATTCCATTCATCCTGATTATCAAGGAAAGGGAGTTGGCAAAAAGTCATTGAAACTTCTTCCTTCTTTTATCAACCATCACTTTCCGACTAAAAATGAAGTGGTGCTAGGCGTGAACTATAAAAACACGGCCGCGCAGCAGCTGTACAAAAGAAGCGGCTTTATCAACACAGGCCGGCATATCTTTGGAAGCCAAGGAAAGCAGTTTGTTTATCAGATGGACATAAAAAAAGCTTGAACCAAAGTTCAAGCTTTTTTCTTATATAACAAGTAGGAAGCTAGAGCAAATAGGCAGCGCTACAAGGGACGTTTTTAATACGGGAGCAGGGACGCGATTTGTAAACTTTGCTCCAATATATGAACCGACCATTGTGCCGACTACTACTTGGATCAACAGTGGAATATCTAAAAAGCCCTGCTGATAATAGCCCATTCCTCCGCCGATGGCAATCGGAATAATAACGAGCATTGTCGTTCCGGCTGACTGACGAATAGACAAGCCTAACACCATCATAAGGCCAAGCTGGATAAATGGAGTTGATCCAATTCCGAACATTCCTGATAGAGCGCCGGTAATTAAGCCAATTAGTAAAGAGTAGACGACAAATTTAGCTCCTGTTGGCACAGTACGTTCTTTTTGCTGACGGGAAAATAAAAACATTCGCACCCAAAGTAAAACACCAGATAATAAAAGCATACCGGCTGTTAGCCATTTTAGCTCGCCTTCTGGAATAAAGGATGAAAGGTTAGACCCAATCCAAGCGCCTAATGCACCGAGGATACCAACAGAGATACCGGATTTTAAAGATACGTTACCTTCGCGGTAATGACTGACTGCGCCAGATAAAGAAGAGAAAATCATTGCGGTAAGAGCCGTTGCGAGTGCAACGTGTACAGATACGCCGTACAGCAGCGTTAAAATCGAAATAATAAAACCTGATCCGCCTGCTCCGACAAATCCTAAGATCAGTCCGACGGCTAACATTGTTAAAACAATTGAAACATCCATAAACTAATTCCTTCTTTCAACACTTATTCTATGCAGACACATAACATTTTTAGAAAGTGCTACGTTCTTCATTTAAACATGAATTTTTTATGACGTCCAATGTATAATTTATATGAAATTGATAGTATTATGTAATAAGTAAAGGATGTGAAAAAATGGAATGGCAGCAGCTCGAATATTTTAATGTTGTAGCTCAAACGCAACATTTCACAAAGGCCGCAGAAAAATTATCAATCGCACAGCCTACGCTCAGCCGCTCAATTTCTAAATTAGAATCAGAGCTTGGCGTGCCGCTATTTGAAAGAAAAGGAAGGCAAGTTATTTTAAATCGATACGGACGGCTTTTTTACGAACGAACGGCTAAAGTATTAAACGAAATGGAAGAAGCTAAACGTGAGCTTTCAGATTTGATTCACCCTCACCGCGGCAGTATTTCGTTTGCTTTTTTAAAATCATTAGGCGCTTCGTCCGTTCCAAAACTAGTTCATGCTTTTTTACAAGAGTATCCAAACGTTCAATTTCAAATTTTTGAGAACGCCACGAACATCATGCTCGATCAGCTTCAAACGGGGGAAATTGATTTTTGTATGTCTTCTGTAACGGAATCTAGGGCAGGAATTCAGTGGGAATATTTATGGAAAGACGAGCTGTACGCGTATGTCCCTGATACGCATTCTTTTGCTTCAAGACAAGTGCTTTCGATTTCAGAGTTGGCTCATGAATCGTTTATCGCGTTAAAAAAAGGATATGGAAGCCGAACAATTTTTGATCAGCTGTTTGAAGAGGCCGAGATTGTTCCAAATATTACGTTTGAAGGAGAAGAATTTTTAACGGTGCTTGGTTTTGTAGCGGCTCATTTAGGGTTTGCCTTGCTTCCTGAAATAAAGGGAGTAGACTTGCGAGGCATTAAGAAAATAAAGCTCAAAGAAGACACAGCTTCAAGGGTAATTGGGATTGCGTGGAACAAGGATAAATATTTAACTCCTGTTGCAAAAAAGTTCCAGGAATTTTTAATTCAGTATTTCAAAGACCATCATACGGGAGGAAAACGATGAAGAAAATTGCTTGCCTGCACGCTCATCATTCGAACATCTCTTATATAGAAAAAGCGCTGCCGTTTGCGAACTGTATGCATTTCGTAGACCCAGGCCTTGTACATCGGGTAACAACCGACCCTAAGTTTGCAGCGGAGTCAGCAGCTGCAGAAGTAGAGAAGCAGTTAAAGTGGATGGAAGAATGTTCAACGGATGCCATTTTACTTACGTGTACGAACTACATTGCTCTTTTACCAGAAGCATTTACAAGCGATGTTCCAATTATTAAAATCGATGAGCCTTATTTTCACCGAATATGTGAAATAGAAGAACCGCAGCTTATCGTGTTTACAAATCCGGAAACCGTAGAAGGAACAATGAAGCGTCTAGACGAATTTGTATTTTATCAAAATGTAAAGATAAATGTTCGCCCTGTTGTGATAGAAGGTGCTTTTGAACTAGTAATGACTGGAAACCTAGAGAAGTATAAACAGAAGGTGAAACATGTCTTACATGAGCTAATAAAAGAGCATAATACTGCTGTTTCAGTAGCGCAGCTCTCGATGGTAGAAGCGGCGGCGGAGGTAAGCGACCGTATTATTACGCCTCTTCAACCGTTAGCGGAAGAAATAAGAAAAACAATTATTAGGTCATAAGGAATGAAAGAAAGAAAAAATAAATGGTAAAATATTCACTTTATTTTGACAAAAATTTCATTTCCTTATATGATAAGTAGTGTTATAGAAACCACTTATTATATAGGGGAGGCATCGTTTTGTGAAGAAAGCAAATGCGCGCGATAAGATTTTAGAAACAGCATCGCGGCTTTTTCAGCTGCAAGGCTATCATGCAACAGGATTAAATCAAATTATTAAAGAGAGTGGGTCGCCAAAAGGGTCTCTTTATTATTATTTTCCAAAAGGGAAAGAAGAACTGGCGATTCACGCTGTTCAATATACGAATAAATACGTCCAAATCCAAATTAAAGAAAGTTTAAATAAATCTTCTGACGCAGCGCAGGCTATTCAGTATTTTATTGAAGAATTGTCCAAGCAGTTTGAACACGAAGAAAGTATTGCTGGTATGCCTGTTGGACTGCTGGCTGGAGAAACGGCGCTTATTAATGAACCGCTGCGAGAAGTCTGCTACGCAGCGTTTCAAGATTGGGAAAAACTTTTTAGAGAAAAAATGATAGAGAGCGGATTTCAAGAGAAGCAGGCAGGAGAGCTCGCGGTTGTGATTAACTGTATGATCGAAGGAGGAATCTTGCGTTCGTTAACAGAGAAAACAAGCGCTCCTTTGCAGCAGATTCAGCAGCAGATTCCGGTTCTGATTCGCAAATAAAAAAAAAGCTTTTCACTTTTAGAGTGGAAAGCTTTTTTTTATGGATTGACGGAATTTGGCATATATTGATAAAATTTAAAGGTATATTTTCTGAAAATTCTATTTCTTGAAAAAGAAAGAAAGGAGTAGCTCGTGATTTTTACTATTATTCAAGCTGATGATACGTGGGCACTATGGGGAATTCTAGCGATTTGGGCTTCTGTTAGTATTTTTCTCGAACAAAAGTATAAGTGGGCTTCTTTTCTGTCAGGAGCTATTATTGCGCTAGCAGGAGCGCTTATCCTATCAAATTTAAAAATTATTCCAACAGAGTCTCCGGTCTATGATGCGGTTTGGGCGTATCTAGTACCGCTTGCCATTCCATTATTGTTATTTCAAGTCAATATGAAAGAATTATTTCAAGAAAGCCGGAAACTGCTTTTTATTTTCTTAATCTGTGCAGTAGGAACGGTCATAGGGAGCACAGCAGGCTTCTTGTTATTAAAAGATTATATTCCTGAACTAGCAAAAATTGCAGCTGCTATCGGCGCTTCTTATGTAGGCGGAGGGGTTAACTTTGCTACCGTTACGGCTAAATTTGAACCATCAAGTCAAATGGTTTCGGCGACGGTAGTTGCTGATAATATGGTTATGGCTTTGCTGTTTGCCGTGTATATGTTTGTTCCTTCTATGAAGTTTTTTAGAAAACATTTTAAGACGCCTCATATTCAAGAAGTAGAGGCTGGGCAATATGGAGAAAATGATCGTCATACGCTTGCAGAAAAATATTGGGCAAAAAAAGAAATTTCGTTAAAAGACGTGGCGGCTTCAATTGGTACATCATTTTTTCTAGTGGTTGCATCGTTTAAATTAGCCGAATGGTTTGGAACAATCATTCCAACCGGTCCAAATGTTTCGGTAATTCAAACATTATTACATACTATTTTGAGCGAAAAATACTTATTGCTTTCCACACTTACGTTTCTTGTCATTTATCTGTTTCCTTCTTATTTTAAAAACATTAGCGGAAGCCAAGAAATCGGCACGTACTTCATTTATATTTTCTTTGTTGTCATTGGAGTACCGGCGTCTATTCCATTAATTGTTGAAAAAGCACCTCTTTTAATTCTATTTGTGCTCATTGTGGGAATGAGTAATTTAATAGTGGGACTTATTCTAGGAAAAGTATTTAAAATTGATTTAGAACATATTTTACTAGCGAGCAATGCAACGGTAGGAGGGCCTACGACAGCAAGCGCAATGGCGATTGCTAAAGGATGGGGAAGTTTGGTTGGTCCTATCTTGGTAGTAGGAACGCTTGGCTATATTATTGGCAACTATATCGGCTTTGCACTTGGCTATTGGTACTTAACATTTTAAATAAAAAAGCGCCTCCTCTGATGACTCGGAGGAGGCGTTTTTTTATTTAGCATGCTTGACTGCTGAAGATTGATAAAAGCGACCTTTAAAGATATACGTAGCTGTAATAAATAAATAGATAGCTAGTGTAATAGTCGTAATGACAACGGATGTTGTGCAGATAACACCAATTAAAATAGCGCTTAGCGCAATTAGGGCAGTCCACGTCGTATAAGGAAACCATTTAACAGAGTAGCTGCTCGATGCTTCTGGCTGAACTTTGCGGGACTTTAAGTGTGCGATCGCAATAATCAACCAAATAAATAACACGGTATATCCTAAGGAGCCCATCAAATAATCAAATGTTTTACTTCCTGCAAATAAGGAAATCAACACGCCCACATAAAGGGATGATGTACACATTAAGATTGCATAGACAGGAACTTTGTTAACAGAAAGTTTCGAAAATACCTTCGGCACTCGACCGTCTACTGCTTGCGTATACAAAATACGTGATGAACCGTAAAGTCCTGAGTTCATTGAAGAAATAACGGCTAACAAGATCACGGCATTCATAATATGATCTGCTCCAGGAATTCCAATCATTTTAAATACCATCACAAAAGGGCTTTGAGAAACGCCGTTCACTTCATTCCAAGGAATCAAGCTCACGATGATAAAAAATGGGAACAGATAAAAAGCAATGATGCGCGTTAATGTGCTGCGCACGGCTTTTGGTACTACTTTTTCAGGGTTTTTTGTTTCAGCTAGCGTTACCCCGATTATTTCAGTTCCACCGTAAGAGTAGATGACAACTAGCATCGCTGTAATTAACCCAGTTGGTCCTTTTGGAAAGAAACCGCCGTGATTGCTCAAGTTCGAAAAGCCCGCTGCGGTATGGTGACCAAATGATACAAATAGTAACAGAAGTCCAGCAATGATAAAGATCACAATGACCGTAATTTTAATTAATGCTAACCAGTATTCCGTTTCAGCAAATGCTTTAACCGAAAGCAAGTTAATAACTGTGACAATAACGGATACGCCTAGAGCAAGCATCCAAATTGGATAATCAGGAAGCCAGTACTGAATAAAAATAGCTGCTACAACGGCTTCAGCTGCAATGTTTAACACCCACATTTTCCAGTAAATCCAGTCTAAAAAATAAGCGGGGTAGCTTCCTAAAATCGACTGAACTAAATCACGAAACGTTCGTGCATCACTGTTTCGAACCGCCATTTCAGCAAGACCTTGCATAATGAATAGTAAAATAATTCCGCCAATTAAATAAGCAATGATAACTGATGGTCCTGCCATATCAATAGCTGAGCTGCTTCCTTTAAATAAACCAGCGCCAATTGCTCCACCTAGCGCCATCATCATAATGTGACGTGAAGTCATTGTTCGCTGCAAACCTTGGTTGTCCTTCTTCATGACTTTTCCCTCCACTTTTTTATAAAATAAAAAAAGCTTATCGTCTCCTACCTCATTATCAAATGAGAGAAGAGACGATAAGCTTTAGCTAACCGCGGTACCACTCTTGTTGGCTCTTAAAGAACCCTGCTTAAAACCTGATAACGAAGGTTAGACGTTAAAACTTAGAGAATACTTCTGCATTCTTTCTGATTTACCACTCCTGGGCGAGTTCAAAGTATTATTGGACTACGTTGCACCAACCCGTAGCTCTCTTGACCGAATAATAAGCTTCTACTACTCCCAATCGCTGTGTTTTTGATTGAAATCTGAAAGTTCTTGATGAATAACCATTACTATACGTGCTTCCTTTTTCTTTGTCAACAGCTATTTTTGAAAAAGTGAAAATGATTGAACTCTGTTTTTTATAGAACTCAAGACTGGTTATTTTGGTAAAAAAATCAGTCATTTCACCTAATTTTCACCAACTCTGCTTACATTAAGAAATATGAAAAAGAGGTTGTTTTGACAAATACATAGGTGAGGAGAATGAATAGAGTGAAAAAGATGATGTACGTCCGGTTTGGACTGGATCTTTTAATGGCCGTTACGTTTGTTTTATTTTTTAACAAACAAGTATTGGGAGGGTTAACGTTTCATGAAATTGCGGGGTTGGCGATTGCCGTCGCCTTTTTTACCCACGTGCTACTAAACTGGCAGTGGGTAAAGAAAGTTACGGTTAAATTATTTGATCGTAAGCTTCCGCGCAGAACAAAGTTCGGTTATTTTTTAAATATCATGCTGTTGATTACGATGTCATTTATTATGATTAGCGGTATTTTTATTTCAAGAGTAGTATTTCCAAATATTAATGTTGGGAACGAACAGTGGTTTAAGGTTTCGCATATTTCGGTATCATTCTTAGTGTTAATTTTAGTAGCCGCTCACATAGGTCTTCATTGGCAATGGGTTATAAATGTATGCAAAAATATGACGAAATTCAAAAAATCAAAGAAAAGCTTGAGCATAGCAGCTAAGCTCGCAACCGTTGCACTGTTAGTCGTTGGCATATACGAAATAAATGAGACTGATTTTCTTGGAAAGCTTGGAGGAGTAGCGAGAGTGCTGAATTTAAGTTCCTCAGATATGCCACAAAAAAGCGGTGGGAAGCCGGATTTTGATCGCCGTTCATTTAGCGAGAACAAATCTCCAGCGACGGCATCTGCTGGTCACGAACGTCCGAACTTTGATCACGATGGCGAAGGTTTGGAAAGAGGGATGAAAGGAAAAGAAGGCGGTTTTGAAAGTCCGAATCCTTTTGTTGTAATCGGTACTTATTTTGCTATTATGTCGGTTTTTATTATCATTATTTATTATATTGAAAAAATATTAACAAGAGTAAAAAGACGCAAAAAAATGGCTGGTCTGGCTGCAGGAATTTAAAATAAAAAAGCTTTCTATTTCACTGTTTTTTCATCGTACAGAAGTAAAATCATTTATGTAAAAGCGAATTATGTAAAAGCGAATGCTTTGCAAAATTAAAATGAGATAAACTTAGGTGGTGGAAATCGTGAAACAACACACACAGCCTGAAACGGAACATAAGAAAAATTGGTTTATTAATGCGCTATTGAATTTTGGTATTTATAAAAAAGGAAATCGGCATCTATACGAACTGACACTTCAAGAGTTAGAAGCTCAATATGTAAAAGTAAAAGCATTTATGTATAATCAGGAACCTCTTTCGCAATGATAAAAAGGCACTCAGTCTATGAGTGCTTTTTTATATGAGAAAGTCTTATTCTTTGACAGGAAAAACTGTACAGATTAAAATCACAGTATATTTTAAAGTTACAGTTTTAAATGGCACATATTAATATTATAGGAAGGAAAATAGTTTCTACCTATAATATGCCACTATTTTTGACCGTATCATTTTTGGAGGGAAATAAAATGACAAATAAAAAGTATGAGCCGCTTCTACAGCCATTTACTTTTTCAAATGGCATTAAATTAGATAACCGCGTTATTCTTGCGCCTATGACAAATTTTTCATCAAATGAAGATGGAACAGTATCAAATGCAGAAGTAGACTACTATGTACGACGTTCAAAAGGTGTTAGCATGGTCATTACAGCATGTACATACGGAACGCCGAACGGCAAAGGATTTCACGGAGAGTTTGCTGCAGACAGCGATGAAATGATTCCTAGCCTGCGCCGCTTAGCAACAGCCATTAAAAATCAAGGAGCAAAAGCCGTTCTTCAAATTTTCCACGGAGGCCGCATGTGTCCGCCTGAGCTTGTTCCAAATGGAGAGGTTGTTAGCGCAAGTGCTGTTGCTGCAGAACAAGAAGGAGCACCGGTGCCTCGAGAGTTAACAAATGAAGAAATCGAAGGCATTATTCATGATTTTGGTGAGATGACGCGCCGTGCCATTGAAGCAGGATTTGACGGGGTTGAAATCCACGGAGCAAATAACTATTTAATTCAGCAGTTCTTTTCTCCGCATTCTAATCGCCGCGAAGATAAATGGGGAGGCAGCGTAGAAAAACGATTAACATTCCCGCTAGCAATTGTAGACGAAGTAAAGCAAGCCGTTTCTAAACATGCAAAAGAGTCATTTTTAGTAGGTTATCGCTTCTCACCAGAAGAGCCTGAAACGCCTGGAATTACAATGGCTGATACATTGAAGTTAGTTGATGCACTAGCAGAAAAAGACCTTGATTACCTTCACGTATCGCTAATAGAATTCTGGTCAAAACCGCGCCGAGGCGTGGAAGATACTCGTTCACGTATTGAGATTATTCAAGAGCGCGTAGGAAGCCGCGTGCCTGTGATGGGCGTAGGTTCTATTCATACAGCAGACGAAGCAGCAGCAGCTCTTGAAACCGGCATTCCACTGCTTGCGATTGGCCGTGAATTAATTATGGATCCAGACTGGGTTCAAAAAGTCAAAGAAGGCCGGGAAAATGAAATTGTGACAACATTAAGCAAAAAAGATCAGGAAAAGCTTGTGATTCCTGACCCGCTGTGGCAAGCCGTTATTAACACACCAGGCTGGTTCCCGGTTGAAGATTAAAAGAAAGACAGAAAAGCGCAAAGACGATGGGACTGACTCCATGTCTTTGCGCTTTTTTGCTTTTTTATGGAACAGAGCTTTTGAACCATTAATTTACAAATGGGCTTCTTTATGTTTGAATAATAATAGTTTTCTGAAAGTGAGGTAGAAAAATGAAAGCAGGCCCAACAGTAAAAATGATGGTTTCAATGAGTATTTTTGGTTCAATTGGCTTTTTCTCCACACAAACTGGACTGCCTTCTTTTGATTTAGTATTTGTTCGCTGTATTTGTGCAACGCTTTTTCTCGGAATGTGCTGGTTTGTAACGGGTGAATATAAAAGAGAAAAATGGAATGCCAAAGAAATAAAGCAGATTTTACTGTGCGGGATATTCCTTGTATTTAACTGGGTGTTTCTATTTAAAGCATTTGAAATGATGTCCGTTACGGTAGCTATTTCTATTTATCATCTTGCACCCGTTTTAGTATTGCTTCTGGGGAGCTTTATGTTTAAGGAGAAATTAACGGTTCTTGGCGTTATGTCTATCATCATTTGTTTTGCAGGAACACTTCTGATTATTGGGGTGAAGGAACTTACGATTGATGGCTTCATGTCGTCGGGAATACTGTGGGCGCTTTTAGCCGCTTTGTTTTATGCATGCACGACGCTGCTTGGCAAAGGAATTATTCATACGAGTGCTTACGCTGTTACATTTCTTCAGACTTTTTTAGGGATTTTTTTATTATTGCCATTTGTTCATTTCAGTGATTTTCATTTCCTAACAACGGCCAACTGGACAGCTATTTTAGTAACGGGCTTTGTACATACTGGCTTAGTGTATTATTTGTTTTTCGATAGCCTGCGCTACTTAAAAACTCAAGTGATTTCAGTTCTGGTATTTTTAGATCCGGCCGTTGCTATTTTATTAGATACAGCATTCACGGGATTTCGCCCGACGCTTTTTCAGCTGGCAGGCATTGTTTTGATCTTTTTAGGAATGCTTTTTACTTTGAAGCCAAAACCTTCATCTAAAAAAAGTATTTCCAATAGCAAGATTAAAAAGATCACATAGAATTTCTATTTTAACTGCAGGTGTTCATTTATTAAAAAAGGGGAGCTAGTCATGAAAGTCAGTAAGCAAAACGCAGAACACTACGTGTGGGGAGGAAGATGCGATGGGTGGCACCTAGTGAAAAATAAAGACGTAAGTATTATTCATGAGCGCATGCCCCCTCATACAAAAGAGGTAAGGCATTATCATACGAGAGCACAGCAATTTTTCTTTGTGCTAAAAGGAACAGCTGCTCTAGAAGTAGACGGAATTATTTATGATGTAAAAGCACATGAAGGAATAGAAGTGCTTCCATCCATTCCTCATCAAATGATGAATCGTTTGAGTGAAGAGATTGAGTTTCTTGTTATTTCACAGCCCTTTGCACAAGGAGACCGCATAGCTGTTGATGAAGATAAAGACTAAGCATAGATCAGTCTATTTTTACTAGTCCTAACAGTAAGCGAAGCATACCGTCCAGTACAATAGTACCTTTTCATTCAGTAAGTGAAATATTATGCCTAATAAAATAAAAATACTTTTATTGCAGAGCAGAAATGTGGTAAATTAATATGTATGCAATATAGGGAGAACAAAATTTACAAATTAACAATTGTGTAATATTAACATCAAGATAAAAAAATAAGAGATTACAAGTTAAAGTGTAAATTTTGTAGATGACTAAAAAAAGAGATGAAGATGATATTGTTTGACAAATTGAATCATTTTCAGGTAATCTTTTGCAGGACGTAACCGTTACGATTTAATGTAGGGGATTTTCCTGAGGTTAGCTGAACATGAAATCTCTACTTTTTAGTGAAAGGAATTTGAAAATGAAAAAACTATTTTCAAAGCCGTTGTTTTACTTTTTTATAGCGGTTTTATTCATGTGGATCAAGTCTTACATGTCTTACAAAGTGGAGTTCAACTTAGATATAAGTGACTCAATGCAAAAAACGTTATTGTTTATTAATCCAATTAGTTCAACTTTGATCTTTTTAGGGTTAGCATTGTTTGCAAGAGGGAAAAGAGCCATCGTTTGGACGCTTATCCTTAGTACAATCATGACGGTCATTTTGTACAGCAATATTTTATATTATCGATTCTTCAATGACTTTGTGACATTGCCTACTTTAACGCAAACAAGCAATGTGGGTCATTTAGGAGGCAGTATCGCTGATTTAGTAAAAGCTCACGATATTTTTTACTTTGTAGATATTATTTTACTGATTGCGCTATTGTTTGTTAGAAAAATCGAATGGCCAAAAGCACGCCTTAAATTCCGCTATACGTTCATGGTATTAGCGGCAGGAGCTATCGCTTTTGCAATTAACCTGCACTATGCTGAAAAAGATCGCCCTGAATTATTAACAAGAACATTTGATCGCAACTACCTAGTGAAATATTTAGGAGCATACAACTACACGGTGTATGATGCAGTTCAAACGTTTAAAAACTCAAAGCAGCGAGCATTCGCAAGCAGTGATGACTTAACAACAGTGAAAAACTTCAGTACAAGTCACTATGCAGCTCCAAATATTGAGTATGCCGGTAAAGCAAAAGGAAAAAACATTATTAAAATTCATCTAGAATCATTTCAGTCATTCCTGATTAACTACAGGTTAAACGGGCAAGAAGTAACGCCGTTTTTAAACTCATTAGCAAATGGAAATGAATTTATGTATTTTGATAACTTCTTCCATCAAACAGGACAAGGTAAAACAGCTGATGCAGAGCTTATGATGGATACGTCATTATACGGCTTGCCTCAAGGATCAGCATTTAGCTTAAAAGGCCGCAATACTTACCAAGCAGCACCAGCGATCTTAGATCAAGAGGGCGGCTATACAAGTGCCGTTTTACACGGAGACTATAAAACGTTCTGGAACCGTAATGAAATTTATAAACAGTTCGGTGTGGATAAATTTTTTGACGCAAGTTATTACAATATGACTGGTGATAACAAAGTAAACTATGGATTAAAAGATAAGCCATTCTTCAAAGAATCTATGCCAATGCTACAGTCATTGAAGCAGCCTTTCTATGCGCATATGATTACATTAACAAACCATTTCCCATTTGTCCTTGATAAAGGCGATGCTAGCATTGAGCCGGCAAACACAGGAGATGGAACGGTAGACCGTTATTTCCAAACGGCTCGTTATTTGGATGAATCACTGCAAGAATTCTTTACGGAGCTAAAAGCTTCAGGCTTATATGACAACTCAGTTATTATGATTTACGGTGACCACTACGGTATTTCTGAAAATCATAACAAAGCAATGGAAAAAGTTCTTGGCGAGAAAATTACGCCATATAAAAACGCTCAGCTTCAACGCGTACCGTTCTTCCTTCATGTACCAGGTGTAAAAGGTGGAGTGAACCATACGTACGGCGGTGAAATTGACGTAGTACCTACGCTTCTTCACTTAGTGGGAATTGATAGTAAAGAGTATGTTCAATTCGGTACAGATTTATTATCAAAAGACCATGATCAGGTAGTAGCATTTAGAAACGGTGACTATGTTTCTCCGAAATACACGTCAATTGACGGCAAGTATTACGATACAAACACGGGAGAAAGAATCACAGCAACAGACGAAGCGAAAGCTTATAAAAAGAAAGTTGGAAGAGAGCTAGAACTTTCTGATAAAGTGTTATACGGTGATTTATTACGATTTAATAAATTAGATGACTTTAAACCGGTCGATCCATCAAAATACATGTATGGAAAAGACCAGGAAACAGAAAAGTAATGTAAGCTTTCACACCATACAATCCAAACAAGCAAGTAGAGGAGCTTTTTAAAAGCTTAGCTACTTGCTTGTTTTATGAGAACTTCATTGAAAAGAAAGCTGGTGACAGAAACGTGGAGCGAACAAGACGCAAAAGAAGAAGAAGAGTTCGATGGGGCAGAGTGTTCTTTGCTTTGTTGTTTCTTTTTATTATCGTTGGAGGCATATACAGCTATTTCCAATATAAGCAAGGGCTATCGATGGCAAGCGATGGTAAATTTGCGGATGACGGCACGACATTTGAACAGTTTCAAGGCAGTCTCCCAAATAACGGAGAAGTAAATATGCTGCTGTTAGGAAGTGACTCGCGCGGGGAAAAGCATTCTCGTACAGATTCTATTTTAATTGCTCACTACGATTCTAAAAGCAAACACCCGAAAATTGTTTCCCTTATGAGGGATATGTACGTGGATATTCCAGGACACGGCAAGCAAAAGCTGAATGCTGCTTACGCGTTCGGAGGTCCTGAGCTGCTGCGTAAAACAATCAAACAAAATTTTGATATCGATATTAACTATTATGCAGTTGTGGACTTCGAAGGGTTTTCAAAAATTGTAGATACGATTGCACCTGATGGCATTGAAGTAACCGTGCCTCACGACATGTCTTCGGGAATTGGTATGACGCTTCACAAAGGTACCCAAGTTTTACACGGTGAACAACTGCTTGGCTACGTACGTTTTCGCCATGATAACATGAGTGATTTTGGACGCGTTCAACGGCAGCAAGAAGTCGTTTTAAAGCTTAAAGATGAAGTAGCAAGCCTAAACAGCGTGTTTAAAATACCGAAGCTTCTCGGCGTAATGGATCCTTACATCGATACAAATTTAGATACAAAAAGCATGATGCTTCTAGCTAAAGATGTGGTAACAGGAAAGATGAAAGATGTTCAAAGCCTGCGACTGCCGTTAGACGGATCGTTTGAAAACAAAACGTATAGCGGTGTTGGTATGGTGCTTGATATTGATTTAGATAAAAATAAAGAAGCGCTGCAAGAATTCTTAAATGACAAATAAAGAAAAGCCTCGAGCATGTCTCGAGGCTTTTTCCTTACACATAGACGATGATGCGCTTGAATGACGTAATGATACTGGTCACTATACCGGAGCATACAACAATAAATAATGAATAAATAGCTGTATCGTTTTGAAGCAGTAAAATACCTGAAATAATAATAGATGCGTCAATCACTAAAATGATGATGCCGGGGTTTAAAGATAACCATTTCGCAAGTATCAGAGAAAATAAGTCGACCCCACCTTGACTTGCGTGCTGCCGGAGCATGATGCCGGTTCCGATTCCGTTAAAAACACCTCCAAGGCAAGCGCTTAAGATAATGGGAAGGTGAAAAATCCCGTGAAGCGGAAACAGCAAATCAATCATAACGGCTGAGAGAACCATGCCATAGATAGCATTTAAAAAATAAGAACGGTTAAAACCTAGGGCGAGAAGATAAATCGGCAAGTTTAAGCAAAAAATCATCACGCCTACTTTATAGCCAAGTAAATAATTAAGAATTAAGCTAATTCCCGTAATGCCTCCTGTTACAAGCTGAAGCGGAAGAATAAAAACGTTAATTCCGATACTAACAAACACACTGCCAATTCCAATTGCAATTAATTTTTTATACATGCTGTCTCATCCTTGTCTATGAATCTCTTTATATGTATATGAAGACAAGCAGAGTTTCAGCACAAAGACCGCTTCAGAAATCATAATGAACGGATTAAATATATGCAAAGGAAGCTGTTTTAAGATGCAAATGTGTTGCATAAACATGGTTCACCATAGACAATAAGAACTAACGAAGAAGGTAAATGGAGGAGAAGAAGTTGATCGTTCGAAAAGCTAGAGAAGAAGAAACATTATCCATTGAAACAGTGACGCTTGCTGCTTATGAGCAATATGCAGCTGTAAAATCAGAAGCACACTGGAAAAGATATCGAAAGGGAATTTTACATACCCTGAGTGAAGAAAAGAAATTTGAGTGCATTGTAGCTGAAATTGATGGAGAAATGGCAGGAAGCGTTTTGTTTTATCCGCCGAATACGGACGTATACGGAGGATTGTTAAAGCCGTTTCCATGGGCTGAAATTCGTCTGCTGGCAGTTGCTCCGTCTCATCGCCGAAAAGGAGTCGCGAATGCGCTTCTTGAAGCGTGTGAAAAAAAATCTCGGGAGCTAGGATGTTCTTATTTAGGTTTACATACAGATCATTCAATGGAACATGCCATTAAGCTGTACACTAAAAGAGGTTACGTTCGCTTTCCTGATAACGATTTTTATCCGGTAAAAGATTTGCACGTTATGGCATTTAGAAAATCAGTTTAATAAAAAAAGCCTTTGAAATCATTGATTTCAAAGGCTTTTGTATTTATATAACGTGACGATTCCAGTGGCGGTGAGCTGAAATAGCTTCAATAAATTCATCTGTAAAGCGTGTAGTTTCTCCAGTTACGACACCGGGACTATTATCTAATCCAGCAGCTTTTAGCCACTTAACACCTTCATCCGTCGCGCCAATTGGTTTAAAATGCTCGAATGCTTCTTGAGCAAACGTCAGTGCTTCTTTACGAAACTTTTCATCAGCCGACGAACTTCCGACAACATAAACCGCATCGAATAAGACAGAATCACTTGTTAAGAACGTGTGCTGTACTTCAAGTTCTGACCCATCTGTTCCTTTTACGTTTTGGAGGGTTGTGCTTACAATTTCAGGCTGAATACCCTGTTGTTTTAAACTGTTTAACACCTGTGGTAGGTCACTGCTAAAGTCATCAGCTACAATGACAGCTACTTTACGTGTATTCGGCTTTTTAATCGTCTGTTCCTGACTAAGAGCCGGAGATGACTTGGTCACTGGCGCGTCTTCTCCTGATGGAGGCGTTGCACCAATCGCTTGTGCTACTTGTTTAGCTAGCACTGTACTGACGTTGGCAAACATATCAACGACCTGCTGCTGAACAGATTTGCTTTTCACCTTTCCAAGCTCGAAGCTGAAAGCACTGATAATATGCTCCTTTTCAGGGTCGCTCATGCTATTCCAAAATAGCGTTGCCTGTGAAAAGTGGTCTTTAAAACTTTCGCTTCGACTTCGAACTTTTCTTCCTTCCACTTTTTCTTGATAGTGAGCATAACCGCCCTCTGACTCTGAGACAGGAGCCGGGGTATTGGCTGCAAGAGAGTTTCTGTGATAGCTGACAGGCCCTTTGTTAATCGTTTGACGTCCGTAACCGTCTCGTTGATTGTTATGAAACGGGCACACTGGACGGTTGATCGGAAGTTCATGAAAATTCGGACCGCCAAGACGAATAAGCTGGGTATCCGTGTATGAAAACAATCTTCCTTGTAAGAGAGGGTCATTGGAAAAATCAATTCCCGGTACCACATGCCCCGGATGGAATGCGACTTGTTCCGTTTCGGCAAATACGTTGTCTACATTTCGATTTAAGATCATTTTTCCAACCAATTTGACGGGAATGTCTTCTTCTGGCCAAAGCTTAGTTGGATCGAGAATGTCAAAGTCGAACTTAAATTCATCTTCCTCATCTATGATTTGAATGCCTAGCTCATATTCAGGATAGTCTCCGTTTTCAATCGATTCCCATAAATCGCGGCGATGAAAATCAGGGTCTTTCCCAGAAATTGTTTGAGCCTCGTCCCAAACAAGGGAATGCGTTCCGAGCACAGGCTTCCAGTGGAATTTGACAAAATGAGCTTTTCCTTCTGCATTAACTAAGCGAAAAGTATGTACGCCGAAGCCTTCCATCATACGCAAACTGCGTGGAATTGCACGGTCTGACATTGACCACATGACCATGTGAGCAGACTCTTGGTTATTGGCGACAAAATCCCAAAACGTATCATGTGCTGAAGCCGCCTGCGGCATTTCGTTGTGTGGCTCAGGCTTAACAGCATGAATTAAATCTGGGAATTTGATCGCATCTTGGATAAAGAACACGGGAATGTTATTTCCAACTAAGTCATAGTTTCCTTCTTCTGTATAAAATTTTGTTGCAAAACCACGGGCGTCGCGCACCGTTTCAGCTGAACCTTTAGAACCAGCTACAGTAGAGAAACGGACAAATACAGGTGTTTTTACAGACGGATCCTGTAAAAATTTAGCTTTTGTATATTCACCGAGAGAGTCATACAGTTCAAATTCTCCGTGAGCAGCGAAGCCGCGTGCATGAACGATGCGTTCAGGAATGCGCTCGTGGTCAAAATGCGTCATTTTTTCACGGAAATGAAAGTCTTCCATAAGGGTTGGACCGCGTTCACCTGCTTTTAAAGAAAATTCATCTTCGGAAAGCTTTAACCCTTGATTGGTTGTGAGCGCTTGGTTTCGATCATCTGTTTTAAACTGCTCAAGCTGTTCTTGCTTGCTTTTTTCATTTACAGGGTGCTTTTTTGTCATACATGTCTTCCTCCTTGATTTTCAGTTAATAATCATTACAAAATGTGTACCCTATCAAAAGTTGAAGCAAACAGAAATGTTGGAATTTTTTCGTAGGAAATCCGTTATTTTCTTGTTATGATTATGAATAAGCATTCATAATTAAAAAATAAAAGGAGAGGGGATACATAGATGAAAACACGGGTAACAGATTTATTAGGGATTCAATATCCAATTGTACAAGGAGGTCTTGCGTATTTAGCGTACGCAGAACTTGCCGCTGCTGTCTCAAATGCAGGAGGGCTTGGACAAATTACAGCTATGACGCTCCGAACCCCTGAGAAACTTCGAGCTGAAATTAAGAAAGTGCGTTCCTTAACTGAGCATCCTTTTGGCGTTAATTTTGCTGTTGGAGGTCAAACGGAAGGTTCTTATAAAGAACTTCTCGACGTAGCAGTAGAAGAAAGCGTTCCGGCTGTTTCCATAACAGGAGCAAATCCCGCACCTATTTTTGAGAGATTAAAAGGAACGGGAATTAAAACGCTCGTACTGGTGGCAAACGTGCGTCAAGCTCAAAAAGCTGAGAAGCTAGGAGCAGATGCTGTCATGGCAGTGGGGCAAGAAGCAGGAGGACATATCGGACGTGAGGATCTCGGCACAATGGTATTAATTCCTCGAGTAGCTGCGGCTGTGTCAATTCCGGTCCTAGCAAGCGGAGGGATTGGAAACGGACAAGGGTTATTGGCAGCGTTATCATTAGGCGCCGAAGGGATAGAAATGGGAACACGTTTTATCGCGACAAAAGAATGTGTAGATGCCCATGATGCGTATAAACAAGCTATTGTAGAAGCAAAAGAAACCGATACTGTGGTTATTAAACGTTCGTTCGGGGCACCTGGACGCGTATTGAAGTCCCACTACACTCTTGACATTATCGAGCGTGAGCAGCAAGGAGAGCGGTACGAAGAGTTAAAAGACGTCATTAGCGGAGGGGCAAACTGCCGGTATATTTATGAAAATAAAATCGATGAAGGCTATGGATGGGCAGGCCAAGTCGTTGGACTGATTGATAGTATCCCAACGGTGCAAGAGCTTTTTAACAGTATGATAGAAGAAGTAGAAGTCGGTTCTAAACGACTGCTGAGTATAGTGGAAAAGAAGTAGAGATACAAGCCGTCATACTGCAGCAATTGATCGCATATTTATAATCTATATCTCTAAATGAGGTGAGAGAATGAAAAGAATGCGAGCATTTGCTATTATGACGTTTTTAGTAGTAGGTTCAGGATATGCAGTTTTTATTAAAAAAGAAGAAGTGTCAAAAACAGAACAAGCACAAGCATACGAAGAGGCAAAACCTGTTATTAAACAAATGGACAAACTGGATATTTGGCATAAAATCAGCGGAGGTTTAACTGAAGCGGGCTATGAATCAAGGGGCGTGAATTCTTCCCTTTACTCAAAGGACAGAGTAGAGCTGGACGTGTATATGGAGCCTTCCGTTTCATCTGATGCCAAAACGCAAGAAACGATTAAACAAATGGTATATAAAATACTCGAAGAAAATAAGTTTCAGCAAAAGGCCTTTCATGTAACAATTAAATTCCTGCCCGAAAAACAAGCAAAATAGACTTGTCTCGGCCAGGAATTTTTTTTGTTAAAATGCTTTTTCATTGGCAGCTGGAATACTCTCTGGGAGAGAAATTTCAGCATTTTTGGGCTGATATGCAATTTTTCCGTCCAGCACATCATTTGCTTTTTGTAGATCTAATAAATTTTCCCATCGTGCGATAATAAAAGCAGCTACCGCATAACCAATAATATTAACTGTGGTCCGGTAATTACCCATAAAGCGATCGGGAGCGAGCATCAGAGCAACGGCTGCTACCGGAATGGCTCCGGTTGCTGCTGCTGTAGCAGAGAGAGCAACAAAGGCTGAGCCTGGAATGCCAGCCATTCCTTTAGATGTAAGAAGAAGAACACCAAGCATTAAAAGCTGATCAGTGAGGCTCAAATCTACGCCCGTTGCTTGTGCCAAAAAGACGAGGGCAAGAGACAAGTAAATGGAAGCACCGTCTAGATTAAACGAATAGCCCGTAGGCACAACAAGGCCAACGACTGCTTTGTTGCATCCTGCTTGTTCGAATTTATCCATGAGCTGCGGCATAACGGCTTCAGTGGAACCCGTAGCAAATGCCAGCATAATTTCTTCTCGTATATATAGAATGACTTTCCACAAACTTAATTTTAAATAGATTCGTAAAATAACAGCTAAAACAAGAACAAATGCTAGACAAGCAATTGTCATAGCGATAAATAGCTTTCCGAATGCAGCAAGTGTTCCAAGACCGTACTGACTAACTGCAAATGCCATGGCACTAAACGTGGCAAGAGCCGTTAATTTCATAATGTATCCCATAATTTTAAACAATACATCATTTACTTTCTCCAATACATTTAAAAGGGTCTCTGCTGTTTTTCCACCTATATGGACAAGCGCGATGCCAAACAAACAAGAAATTAAAAGCACTTGAAGCATGGAGTTGCTTGAAAAAGCACCAACTGCACTGTCTGGAATCATATTAAGAAAAAAATCACCTTCACTCGGAAGTTCGGAGCCGTTAGTCTTCGTGTCCACTTCGCTTGTGCTTAAGCTTGAAGGGTCAACATTCATACCGGTGCCGGGATTCATTATGTTTGCTACTAATAGACCGATCAATAGAGAGAATGTTGTGACAATTTCGAAGTAAAGAATGGTTTTTCCGCCGATACGCCCAACTGTTTTAATGTTTCCAACCTTCGCAATTCCAACAACGACTACTCCAAAAATAAGAGGAGCAATCAGCATTTTGATAAGCTTAATAAAACCGTCTCCAATCGGTTTCACAGCATTTCCAAAGCTTGGCCACAGATATCCTACGGCTATGCCAAGTACAATTGCCATCATAATTTGAAAGAAAAGACCTTTGTAAAAAGGTTTTTGCTTACTTTTTGCCGCTGTTTGTGTCATGTGTTCTCCCTTCGTCGTACAATTTTTTAGATATCACAATAGATGTTATAATTTTTTACATTTTAACGTAAGGTTGTTTGAGGTGTCATTGGTCTCTTTGACTAAAATTTAATAAAAATATTAGTTGAAGTGTATAAGAAGGGAAGGGAGTGGTTTAAAACATTATTATTTTTAATGTAAATCTTTAAAAAAACTAATAAAAAGCACATGCAAAGGCATGTGCTTTTATTTGTTAAATTAATTTAATTCCGCTGATTAGAATGATGGTTGCCATAATGGCTTGAAGCGGTCTTGAAGGCACTTTCGTTGATAAACGGCTTCCGATTAACACACCTGGAATAGATCCAGTTAATAGGTTAGCAGTCAACATGTAATCCACGCTTCCAAAGCTTGCATTTAAAATACCAGCCACCGTAACGAGAAGAAATGCATGTGCAATATCAGTTCCAACCAGCTCAGATGTCTTAAGCTTAAATAAGTACAGCATCGCAATCGCAAATAATGAGCCCGAACCAATCGATGTTAGTCCGACAATAAATCCAAAGACTACGCCAATTCCGATTGTTAATCCTTTTTTCTGATTTAAGTCCATTTCCTGAAACCGATTTGGGCGAATTAATTTATCAAAAAAGACGCGAAAGATAATTGAAATGGCAACCAGCGTCATGACATATCCAAGAGCGTGCTTAATAATCGTTTCTTGATGCTCGTGAAAAGATGGAAATGCATGAAGTGTGACAATAGCCAGCACAGCGCTCGGAATACTTCCGAAAGCTAAATATTTTGCTAATTTAAAGTTAATGGTTCGCTGTTTGTAGTGCTGAGCGACTCCGAATAATTTTGTGATAGAATTGTAGACAAGATCTGTTCCTACGGCAATGGAAGGGTTAATGCCGAGTACAATCAGTAAAGGTGTTAATAAAGCGGCACCTCCAACCCCCGTTAAGCCTACAAGGGTTCCAACGAATAATCCCATTAAGGTAATTGATAGTTCCATATTTCGTCCTCCTACTCTCAAAACCAAGTACATTGATCTGATTATAGAGCATTGTAGCTCATATGTAAATAAAATTCTGAATATTTTTAGTGGAGTTGAAAAGGTTTTCTTAGCCTTCACTATTTTAGGGAACGGACGATAAAGTGATAGGAAGTTGTAAAAAAGTAAATAGAATACGTTTATTTATCTATGATTACGCTCTAATTTGTGTTACAAATGTAAATGCAATAAAAGAGTTTATTTTTATCTCATTTGAAAGACCGGTGAATGCATGAGTTTTGTCACAAAAGATTTGTTAATTAATTTTCTATTTATTTTATTGGCGCTATTTTTAGTTCAGATGTTTTATTTAATCAAGTATGCTAAAAAAATTCATTGGTGGAAAGATCGTTATATCGCAGTATTTCCGATTTTAGCTATTACCTTCTGCCTTTTGTTTCCCGTCAACGGAGCTTATGTCCCGGATGACTATCGAATGGATCTACGAAGAATTCCTTATATTTTAGGAACGTTATATGGAGGCTGGCCGCTAGGGAGCTTGCTTTTTGTCTTTATTTTACTGCTGCGCTTGCTAATTGGCGGGTATGATGTAGGGTTTTTATCAACATTAATTGCTCTTCCGATTTTATCCATTCCTTTATTTTTCCTAACAAAATACTTTTTACATTTCTCATTAAAAAATAGAATTATCGTGAGCACCTGTCTTAGTATAATCGGTTCTTTATTAGCTATGCTTGTATCCATTTTTGTCTTGCACGTAACAAGCATTCCTATTAGCGTGTGGGTTCAATTCGCGATTTTAGATGTAGCAGGCATGTTTGTAATTACCATACTGTGGGAAGCGATACGGGCAAATTTACTAGTGCTGCAGCGCCTGATGAAAGCAGAGAAACTAGAAATTGTCAGTCATTTAGCTGCCAGCATCTCTCATGAAGTGCGAAATCCTCTAACGGCAAGCAGAGGATTTATGCAAATGCTGCAAGAAGATGAAAAAGAACCTACTAAAAAACGCTACATTTCAATTGCGATTAATGAACTAGACCGCGCAAAAGAAATCATTGATGATTACTTGCTGTTTGCCAATTCTGCACCAGAACGAAATGAAAAAATGAATATTTCAGAAGAGATTCATCACGTCACCCATATTATGACGCCTCTTGCCAATATGAATGGAGTCGCGATTGATTTTACATTTGATGAAGAAGTGAAGTGCTTCGTAATGGGAGAAAGAAGAAAGCTTCAGCAGTGCTTAATCAATTTATTTAAAAATAGTATTGAAGCGATGCAAAACGGAGGCACGTTAACTATTAAAGTAGGAAAAGAAGGCGGAGCTGTTATCGTGGATATTATTGATACGGGCTGCGGCATGACGCAAGAACAAATCAACCGGCTAGGCGAACCGTATTTTACAACAAAAGAAAAAGGTACGGGACTTGGAACGATGGTATCTTTCAGCATTATTCATTATATGAAGGGAAAAGTGAGTGTGTCTAGCATAAAAGGGAAAGAAACGTGCTTTTCACTTGAGTTTCCACTTTGTGAATAAAAAGGCCGGGACAAAAGTTGTTTAGTTGAAGGAAGATCTGAATGCGTTTGATCCTTGAGGGAGAATCAAACGCATTCGGATTTTTTCATTGGCAGGGTAAATGTATGTTTCATCTACTTAGTCGCTTCTAGCAGTTGATGGGAGGGCAAGGCGAAGACACCTGCAGGAAAAGCGGCACAGGTGAGAGCCCGCAGGAGCGTACGCGACGAGGAGGCTCACCGGCCGCCCGCGGAAAGCGAAGCCTTGCACGGAAATCAACAGCGGTGGAACAAGAGGTTCAGCTCATGTATCTCATTTGTTCGTTTTTAGATTGTATTGATTTCGTTATGGCTTAATTTGTTTTTAATGAAGTTCACTCACATACTGATCAATCATCGTCTGTAAATCCTCTAGCGTTGTCTTACTTTTGTTGACAGACAGCTGCTGTAACGAATGAAGAGCACTATCAACAACAAACTTCCGGGGATTTGACTGTTTAAACAGCTCTTCTTCAATAAAACTAATAAGCTCTGTGCATTTTTGACGTTCGAATTCATCAGTAAATTGTTTGTGAACCTGTTTTTTTAAATCGATAAGTGCTGCAGAAATATCCTGTTCTATTTGATTTTTAGTATTCGGGCAAGATGGAAGCCATTCTTTAATCGTTTGCGGATCGAGCAAAATGTCTCCTGAATTTGCTACTTCGTCTACAAGAGGAAGCAAGCGTTTGACACTGTAGCTTATGATCTCATGTGGGTCAGTATTTGTGCCATTAACCATAAAATTATAGTGAAAGTTGCGATGAAGCATGCCAAGAAACATAATTGCACAATCTAGCAGGTACGGTTTCTTTTCTTGTCCAAATAAATCAATGAACCGCTTGTAAACCCAGTTTACTTCGATAAACTGGGTTTTTTTTATGTACGCTTTTAAGTCAGGATCATTGGAAACAAATACTTCTTCAAGTAATGTGAAAAATTTATGTTTATGATGGTTTTTCATCTGTGCATCAATCTGTTTAACAAATACATCTACATCGGTCAGACTTTTACCAACCAGCAGCTGATTCCGCTCTTGTTCAATGGTCGTATGAAGCCATGTGAAAACAGCGATTAATAATTCATTTTTTGAAGAAAAATAGTTGTAGAATGTTCCTTTTGAAATGCCGCTATAATCAATGATGTCTTGAATAGAAGTAGCTTGAAATCCTTTCTCAACGAAGAGATGGTGTGCATTTTTTACAACTTGCTGTTTTCGGTTATTCATTATTATCACCTAAATATAAAATTAGACTCATGATCCAACTTTATGATACATGATTTAAAGCGTTTACACAAATGTTCTTTTCGAAAAAATAGACGATACCGCGAAAATGCATTGATATAAAAGGATTATAGGACTAAAAAAGTCGATAAAATAAAGGATATGAACGCAAGATTTTTCACTTGCATAAATTGAACTCACAGTATAATATACTCTATGTAGAACATGTGTCTAAAAAAATGAACTTAAAGTATAAGGAGGTACAATAATGAGTCAATCGATAAATCAAATGGAAAAGCCGCCTTATGGCATAATTGCTATTTTGTTAATTGGCGCTTTTATCTCATTGTTGAATGAAACATTATTAAACGTGGCGCTGCCGTCTATTATGAAAGACTTAGAGGTGACAACGTCAACTGTCCAGTGGCTTTCTACTGGTTATATGTTAGTGAATGGTATTATGATTCCAACAACCGCTTTTTTAATTCAGCGCTATTCTGTCAGAGGCTTATTTTTAACGGCAATGACTTTATTTACAGCAGGAACAATACTTGCCGGTGCTTCGCCCGTATTTTCGGTCTTGTTAACCGCTCGTATTATCCAAGCATCAGGCGCAGCCATTATGATGCCGCTTTTAATGAACGTATTGCTCACAAGTTTTCCATTAGAAAAACGCGGAGCTGCGATGGGGATTTTCGGTTTAGTTATGATTTTTGCTCCGGCAATTGGTCCTACTTTATCAGGGTGGCTAATTGAACACTATGAGTGGAGAATGCTGTTCCACCTTGTTACGCCAATCGCGGCAATTGTATTAATAGGCTCTTTCTTCCTATTAAAAGACAAAAAAGAAAAAGTGGAAATCAATTTGGATTTCCTATCGCTTGTGTTATCTACGATTGGATTTGGGGGACTTCTATACGGATTTAGCTCAGCAGGAGATAAAGGCTGGGATTCTGTGGAAGTATACGGCACCATTATCGTAGGAGCTGTGGCGCTGATTTTATTTATTACGCGTCAGTTCAAGCTTAAAACACCTATGCTTGAATTCCGCATTTTTAAATATCCAATGTTTGCTTTATCATCAACGATTTCAATGGTGATCACAATGGCATTATTCTCAGCCATGCTGCTAATGCCAATTTATGTTCAAACGGTACGAGGCATTTCTCCGCTTCATTCAGGATTACTAATGCTTCCGGGTGCGCTATTAATGGGTGTGATGTCACCGATTACCGGAAAATTATTTGATAAATTTGGAGCGCGTGCACTGGCTGTAACGGGTCTAACGATTACAGCCGTTACGACGTATTTCTTCAGTAACTTAGAGCTTGATACGACGTATACAACGCTCATTACGCTTTACACACTTCGCATGTTCGGAATGTCTATGGTGATGATGCCGGTTATGACAAACGGATTAAATCAGCTGCCGCAGCGCTTTAATCCGCATGGTACTGCGATGAATAACACGCTTCAACAAGTATCGGGAGCTATTGGTTCGGCTCTTTTAGTAACGGTGATGTCAAACCGTACAGCTACGCATGCAAAAGAGCTCGCTCAAGATGCAATGAGCGGAGCGGGAGCAGCGAATGCAACCGCAGCCGGGGCAGCTCAAATGAAAGAACAGATTGGGATGCAGGCAATGGTACAAGGGATTAACGATGCGTTTGCCGTCTCAGTAGTACTAGTGGTGGTTGCCTTAATTCTTTCATTATTTATGAAACGCGCAACGCCGGCAAGTGAAGATGAAGTGATAAAGGAAAAAGCAGGACGTGAGCAGTTCGCTAAATGAAAAAGAAATCCCCGCTGAGACAGCGGGGATTTTTTTAGCTTGTATATCTAAAACTTAACCCCATTTTCTTTAATAATTTTCGGTAGCCGATGGACGTTTGATCAGCCATAATGTGCGCTTCCATCTGCAGGTCTAAAGGCAAGTCTTCAGGTTTTTGGTTTTCAACCATTTCACGGTCTTCGTCAAAGACGCGAAGGTTAAAGTCATACACACCTTCAACGGGAGAATCTTTGTCAAAGTTTCGAGCGATTGGTGCGAATAAACGTGTTTCGCGGGCTGAAATAGGAGAGACTGCATTCATAATCCACAGCTCTGCGCCTTCTGGGAAGTATACTTTTAGCGTAGCTGTAAACGGTGGATAAACATCAAAGACACGAAGCCATTTAAAATCAGGTGGATTTAAATGCTGCTGTTCTTTGGAATAATTGCTCACGGTGCTCGTATATTCTACATGAAGCCCATACTCTGTATCGCTTACTTTATACTTAGGCACAAAGGCGTTGTTTCGATCACCAAATGTGTCCGTGTGAACCCAAGCAAAATGAGCTACGTCTAAAAAGCCTTCCATTTGACGACCGGCCGAACCCATGATATCAAAGCTCGGACAAACAATTTGCTGAAAATCAGGGTCCTCCCACGCATCGAAGTAAGGCAGGTTATCTTGTTCCCCTGTCAGGGAAGTCCACACTAATCCAAATCGTTCAATAACTGGATAGACGGCCATACACAAGCGGGGAGAAATATTGGCATCAGGGTGAGCTGGAATCGACGTGCATGCGCCGTCCGTTGCATAGCGGAAGCCGTGGTAAGGACAGACAATTTCATCATCTTCCACCCAGCCCATGCTAAGAGGGGTGCCTCGGTGAACGCATAAATCACGAGCCGCCACTACTTTGTGTGTGGTACGGTATAGAACTAGATTTACATCTAGCAGTTTTACGGACGTTGGTTTCTCTGTTACCTCACTGCAGCGTGCGACGGGGTACCAATACTTAGCGAGCGTCGTCCAATCTTCCAGGCTGAACGTGCAGTCTCTTGGGTAGGGAGTTGCCGTTTTTGATTTGGTCATGGTTGGTTGTTGTTCCATCTATTTTCTTCCCTTCTTTTGTAAGCTCTTTTACTAAGGGTAATATAAAAAAAGAAAATTCACATAATTTATGTAAGGAGTTCTAACATAAAATATGGAACTTTGTAGAAAGTGCGAATTTAAGAAGACGTAAATTAGAGAATATACCAATAAAAAAATTTAAAAAAGCGCTTCCTAAATGAATTTAAACGTGATATAATTTTCCAAGACGCTGGTGTAGCTCAGTAGGTAGAGCACTTGCATGGTAAGCAAGAGGTCGCAGGTTCGATCCCTGTCGCTAGCATACTAAAAAACCTTCTTTCTTGTTGAAAGAAGGTTTTTTTATTTGTGATGGCTTTAAAATTCTTCTCCGCCTTGTGAAAACTTTAACAGTTTGATAGCCTTATTAGGACGCTGTGAGAAAACATGTATATCTTTTTCACTATGTCTTATGAATCATATTTAGAAATATTCTTAAAAGAATGTTTATTGCCTCTAAGCATTGGGTACACGAAACTAGGGGTTAAATTTCAACAGGGAGTGTGAACGATAATTTGATTACGTTTAAGAATGTGTCAAAGCAATATCCAGACGGTACGACCGCCGTGAAAAATATTAATCTAGAAATTAAAGAAGGAGAGTTTTTCGTTTTAATTGGTCCGAGTGGGTGTGGGAAAACAACCACCTTAAAAATGATTAACCGTCTTCATGATATTACCGAAGGAGAACTATACATAAAAGATAAGCTCGTATCGGACCACAACATACATGAGCTGCGCTGGAACATTGGTTATGTCCTACAGCAGATTGCTCTTTTTCCTCATATGACCATTGCTGAAAATATAGCTATTGTACCCGAGATGAAGCATTGGAAGAAAAACAAAATCAAAACGCGCACTGATGAACTGCTTACCTTGGTAGGACTAGATCCAAAGCAGTATCGAAACCGAAAGCCGTCTGAGCTCTCAGGTGGCCAGCAGCAACGTGTAGGTGTAGCGCGTGCCCTCGCAGCTGATCCCCCCGTTATTTTAATGGACGAACCCTTTAGTGCCCTCGATCCGTTAAGCCGCGAACAGCTTCAGCAAGATGTTATTAGCTTAAAAGAAAAAATCAAAAAAACATTTGTGTTTGTTACGCATGATATGAGCGAAGCGATGACGCTTGGAGATCGTATCTGCCTAATGAAAGACGGGGAAATTGTTCAAGTTGGAACCCCGGAGGAATTCATTCAAAAGCCTAAAAATGAATTTGTAAAAACGTTTATTGGAAATCAAGGAAATGCTTTATTTGAGACATTGGATATGTTTCTCAAAGAAAGTGAACAGCCAGACGTAGAACCTACTGAAGAGCTAGCTTCAACCGCTACTGTTCAGCAGGCAATGGACGCCCTTTACGACCATGAAGCAATAGCCGTGAAAAAAGGGAGCAAACGCATTGGCGTTGTAACGCGCAAAACTCTATTAGCGTTTCTTTCTGATAAGACGAAAGAAGGAGGAACGCTGTAATGAATGCACTAAGCACATTATTAGATCAACGAGGAGACGCACTGTTTCAAGCTCTTCTTGAACACATTCAAATTTCAGTACTGGCCCTTGTTATCGCCGTATTAATTTCAGTGCCGCTCGGACTGTACTTAACGAGACATGACCGCATTGCTGAACCGATCATTGGCGTAACAGCCGTACTGCAAACCATTCCTTCACTCGCTTTATTAGGATTACTGATTCCTCTTGTCGGAATTGGAACCTTTCCCGCGGTTATTGCCCTGTTTTTATATTCGCTTCTTCCTATTGTACGAAATACATATACCGGAATTAAAGAAGTGGACCCATCTTTAATTGAAGCATCCAAAGCTATGGGGATGAACTCGTGGAGACGATTAATTAAAGTAGAACTTCCTCTAGCTCTTCCTGTCATTATGGCCGGAATTCGCACAGCGATGGTACTCATTATTGGTACAGCGACAATCGTGGCTCTTATCGGAGCGGGCGGACTCGGAAGCTTAATTTTGCTTGGTATTGACCGAAGCGATAATAGTTTGATTTTATTAGGAGCCATTCCAGCAGCATTATTAGCGCTTATTTTTGATGGAATTCTGCGAACGATTGAACACTCAGCTAAAAAAGGGTCCAAAAAACGCTCGTTTATTATGATCATCGTATTAATACTCATTCTTGTTTCTCCGTTTGCAGCGATGAGCGCAACAAAACCAGACCTTGTTATCGGAGGTAAAATTGGTGCAGAACAAGATATTTTAATTAATATGTACAAAGAATTAATTGAAGATCAAACCGATATGAAAGTAAATCTTCGATCGTCGCTTGGAAAAACAGTATTTGTATTTGAGGCTCTGCGTAACAAGGAAATTGACTTGTACCCTGAATATACGGGTACAGCCATTGTGACGCATCTAAAGGAACAGCCGGAGAGCAAAGATGAAACAGAGGTGTACAACCAGGCAAAAGAAGGATTTCAAAAGAAATTCGGCCTTGTCTATTTAGATCCAATGAAGTTTAATAATACGTACACATTGACAGTAACAAAAGAATTTGCAAAAGAAAATAATCTAACCACCGTTTCAGATTTGGCAAATGCAACAGATAAAGTAAAAGCAGGGTTTACGCTTGAGTTTAAAGATCGTGAAGACGGCTATGTAGGCATTCAAAAAGAATATGGTCTTACCTTCCCGAATATTAAAACGATGGAGCCGAAGCTTCGCTATCGCGCTGTAGAAAAAGGCGATATTAATATGCTGGATGCTTACGCAACAGATCCTGAAATCAAACAGTTTGGTTTGAAAGTCTTAAAAGACGATCAGCAGTTCTTCCCTCCGTATCAAGGAGCGCCTGTGCTTCGTGAAGATATGCTAAAAGAGCATCCTGAACTGAAAAAAATCTTAAATCAACTGGGCGGTAAAATCAGTGATGACGAAATGCGTGAAATGAACTATCAAGTAAATGCAAAAGGAAAAACAGCTGAAGAAGTTGCTCATCAATTCTTAGTGAAAAAAGGATTAATTAAAGAGTAAAAACGAAGAAAAAAGCTAGGACAACAGTATGTTCGTTGAAAGAAGATCCGAATGATAAATCGTTCGGATCTTTTTATTTTAGCTGTTTCTAGCAGTTGATTATCCATACTCGATTATTTACTCCATTCGTCCGTCTTTAGATTGGCGTGATCTCGTTATGTCTCAATCTCTTTTTAATGCGAGAGAAGCATTAATGAAAATGAGGCCTTATGAACAAGCTAAAGGTACCAAATTTGTTTTCTGATGGAAGGGAGGCGGTTTTATGAATTCATTTTTTACGTGCCATCCTGTACAACATTCCTTTCAGCTTTTTTCAGTTGAACATCTTGTAACTTTAGCTATTATCGTGATCATAGGAGCATTTATTTTTTTGTGTCGAAAGCAGCTACGACAAAAGAGGTTTGTGTTCGTTTTGCTTTCACTCGTTCTAATTGCTTCAGAAACAGCCTACCAGGCTTGGGAAATCGGATGTCATCAGTGGTCTGCTGAAACTTCCTTGCCGCTTCAGCTCAGTGATATAGTCGTGCTGCTGGCTGCTATTATGCTGATAACCAAAAGCAGGTTTCTTTTTTATTTTGTGTACTTCGCGGGAATCAGCAGCTCTGTTCAAGCCATGATTACCCCGGATCTTGGCGGCTATGCATATGCCCAGTTTCGCTATGTGCAGTTTTATGTATCGCATGGCGGTGTGGTACTTGCTTGCTGTATGCTAATTGCTGTTTGCAGATATGAGCCGACGTTTCGTTCTTTGTGGGTAAGCGTAGTATTTGTTAATCTGTACGGAGGTTTTATCTATGCTATCAATCGTTTACTCGGGGCGAATTATTTATACATGATGAAAAAACCAGGGCACGCTTCCTTGCTGGATGTTCTTGGACCTCATCCTTGGTATTTAGTATGGATTGAAGGAATTATGATTCTTAGCTTTCTTGTCCTTTATTTGCCGTTTTGGGTACATAAAAAAATTAAAGGTGATAAAACCAAAGTCAATTTTATTGAAGCAAAATGATAATACTGGTAGTTTATAAGTGGAAACTAACTCGTATTTCCTGAAGGAAAAGGAAGAATGACTGAACAAGCTGTGAGAGGCAAGCGTAAAAAACAGAAAAGAAAAAGCAAGCACAGACATTAGAAGGAGAGTATCAAAATGAAAACACTGGTTATTTTAGCGCATCCAAACTTAGCATCTTCTCGTATTAATAAAGCGTGGGCAGAGCGAGTGAAAAAAGAAGAGAATGTGTACGTTCATGATTTATACGCAAACTACCCCGATTTCAAAATTGATGTAGAAAAAGAGCAGGAGTTAGCTGTTCAATTCGATCGTATTGTTTTTCAATTTCCATTTTACTGGTACAGCTCACCAGCACTCTTAAAAGAGTGGCAAGATGTTGTCTTAACATACGGCTGGGCTTATGGAAGCAAAGGTACTAAACTTCAGGGAAAAGAGTTTGTCGTAGCTACTTCGACAGGAGGCCCTCCAGAAGCTTATCAAGAAGGGGGATACAACCGCTATCCAATGAATCATCTGCTTCTTCCGTTTCAAGCTACGGCAAATTTAACAGGCATGAAGTTCCAAACGCCATTTCTATTTCAAGGAGCAGGCGGTGACCTGAGTGACAAAGTTATTCAAGATAGTGCAGAAAGCTACGCTCGATTACTAAGATAATAAAAAAAAGCCGCGTTAACGCGGCTTTTTAATTTACATTTGTTCGTGAAAAAGAAGTAAGCAGCTTTTGAGGAGCGATATCTAATCCTTCAATGAGTAATCCCGTCATAGCCGTTAGACTCCCGACTTCAAACGATTCCCCGGCTCTCCAAAATGCGGATTCACCTTGTTTAATATAAATTTTCAGTCCGTTATCGCCAGCTACCCAGCCTTCCCCGTGAACGACTAAAAGAAGCTGTGGAATCGTAGCTTCTTGACGGGGGGTATAATCATTTTCTTGAAAAGATAAAAAGCTGATTTTAACATCTCCAGTATGAGAAAGCAGCGGGTTCACTTTATAGGTGGAATGAAGAAAGGAACGCTCTTCTTCAGATTGAAAACCATATAATTTCATACGTTCATCTCCTTGAATCAAAAATATAAAAAAGAAGTCCTTCTCCTTTCATATACGCATGTAGTAGAAAAAATAGAACTTCAAAGAAATAGCTGTTTCCTGGAAAATGGCTTCATTTTTTGTCGAAGCTCAAATTTTTTTGAAGGATAGGGAGGAAAAACAGAAGTTTTTTTGAATAGTATAAAAAAGGTGTCCGCTAATGGACACCTTTTCCTAATTTAAAAATGACTGTAACGCTTGTTTGTTTTCTTCAAGGTCGATGCTTAAAACAGCACCAATACCGGATACTCGTTCATTTGAATAGGAACCTTCGACCGGTAAACGAAGAGATTTTAAATCTGGCTGATTCCCAACTAAGAAATCTTTTCCTATCACGATAAATGTTTTTGGAGGAATATTTGTATCCACATATGGATCAATGACGCCCCATAGCTTAGGAGCTTTTGCCAGCGTCTTTACTTGAAGAGCTTCATCCATTAATTTACCGATCACTTCTTGTTGACGCTTCACGCGCCCGAAATCACTTTGGCTATCATGTCGGAATCGCACGTATCCTAGTAATTTATCTCCGTGAAGAGTTTGTTTTCCAGGTTTTAGCGTCATGCCGATTCCTGATGACATTTCGTGCGGCACGGTAACCGTAATTCCCTCAGGGGCAATCGTATCGGCAACTTTAGAAAAACCTTTAAAATCAACAACGGCATAATAGTTTACATCTACGCCGAAATTTTCTTTAATTGTCTTACGCATTAATTCGGGCCCGCCAAATGCATAGGCTGAATTTAATTTGTTTTTGCCATGTCCAGGAATATCCACATATGAATCACGCATCAAAGAAACAATTTTAGGCTGATTGCTGTCTTTGTCATAATGAGCAATCATGATTGTATCGGCACGCGAATGTTCTTCACCTCGAGAGTCAATTCCAAGAAGCAGCACATTCATGCTATCTAAATTGGCACTTGCACCATTAAAATCAAATTGTCCATCTTTCCCAAAAGCTCCGTCTGCTTCTGCTAACCCTTGTTGGTATTGATAATACACATACGCACCAGCGGCGATTACAAGAATGAGAAAGAAAAGAAGTAGCTTTCTAAAGCGTTTCTTTTTTCTTTGCTTTTTTCTTTTATGTTGTTTACGTTCTGTACGTTCTTCCAAATGTCTCACCATCGCATTCAAAAATATTAATACTTTTTGTTTGAAACCAATTATGCAAAAAATTATAAAACAACATAATAAAATTAACACTAAGGGATTAGATTAGCAAGTACGTTCACTAGTAAATCTGCGAAGACAGCTAAAATAAGAAAAGTGTATAAATAGAAGAAAGAGGAAATAAAGGTTATTTTTTTCGAAGATATTTGTTATAATCTATCATAGTTAGGGAAAAAGTTCTGTCTTTTAAGAATGGAATAAGAGGAAAGTCTCTGTTTGCGGAGAATCAAATATAGGTCTAAATGCAGAAAAAAGGAGTGAAGCGAATGAGTATATATGTGTCATCTTCGAACCTTGTGCTGATTCCAGAAGCGGCGTTAAGTCATTGGAAACCTTATGGCACGGGGGAATTGACCGGAGCTATTATTTCAGGTAAAGATAGTGCTGAAATAATTAAAGAGCTTAATCAATCGTCTATTCTGCCTTTTACAAGTTTTTTCTATCGAAAGCATTTTGTTATTCTATTTGATAAAGAACAAGTGAAAAATCATTTTGAACAGCTGCTTTTACTATATAAATCTCAGGGCTATATTTTTTATTCTTCTACTTTATACGATGATCACTGGTCCCAGGTCCTTGAAGGAACGAAGCAGCTGCTAACGGTCAATGGACAAGTGGTGCCGGTGCTCGAGCTTGAACAAAACGGTGAATTTGATGTTGTACGTGATGAAGGCGGTCTGCACATTGTGATAGATGATGATGAAGACGAAGAGAAGCAGCTAGAAAAAAAAGTTCATGAGCTTCCGCTTGAAGAAGGTACCTATTTTATTGGCGATCCGGGATTTGTTGAAAACCGGGATATGCTGGTAAAAGAATATTTTCCTAAAGGTACGTACGAATTTATTTATAGATACGGAGAAAATGGCTGGCTGATGAAAGTAAGCATTCAGCGAAAAGCGATTAAAGAGCAGCTTACTACTCTTCACGCGGCTTTGTCTTAACCTCTATTCATTGTACAATATTGCTAAATAACTATGTTATAATAGTAATATTGCACAATGAAAGGGGTTTTTTTAATGGAAGCACGTTTGCAAAAAGTCGTATCGTGGCTGGAAGAAAAAAATGTAGAAGCGGCCTTTATTTCGTCAACCGAAAACGTATTTTATTTAACTGGATTTCATACGGATCCGCATGAGCGTTTACTTGGCTTATTTGTGTTTAACGAAGCAGAGCCAATGCTTGTTTGTCCATCAATGGAAGTGGGACAAGCAAAAGAAGCCGGGTGGAAGTTTGATGTGATTGGATATGAAGACCATCAAAATCCTTGGGAACTTATTAAAGAAGCTTTACATAAACGAAACGTAATAGATGTGAAAAAGGTTGCTGTAGAGAAAGAGCAGCTGCTGTATGCGAGAGCCGAAGAACTGCTTAGCTTATATCCAAATGCTGAGCTAGTCGGAGCAGAAGAGAAGTTAAATCAGCTGCGTTTAATTAAAGATGAGCGTGAAGTTGAGATTCTGCAAAAGGCAGCTGCCTTAGCTGATTTTGGTGTAGAAGTAGGCGTATCTGCTTTAAAAGAAGGCGTTACGGAAATGGATGTTTTGGCTAAAATTGAATACGAGTTAAAGCGAAAAGGAATTCGTGAGATGTCGTTTTCAACGATGGTTTTATTTGGTGAAAAAACGGGAGAAGCGCACGGGAACCCAGGTCTTCGCACGTTAAAGCCAGGAGATATGGTTCTGTTCGATTTAGGTGTAGTGCTAGACGGATACTGTTCAGATATTACGCGTACAGTCGCTTACAAGTCTATTAATGATAAGCAAAAAGAAATTTATGAAACGGTACAGCGCGCTGAGCAGGCAGCTCTTGAAGCTTCCAAGCCCGGCACTCGCATTGGCGACTTGGACATGGTAGCACGCAATATTATTACAGAAGCAGGATATGGAGAGTATTTCTTGCATCGTCTTGGTCATGGTCTTGGTATTAGCGTGCATGAGTTTCCTTCAATGAGCCGCAACAATGATGATGTGCTTCAAGAAGGCATGGTATATACAATTGAACCGGGTATCTATATTCCAGGACTTGGAGGCGTGCGTATTGAAGATGATGTAATCATTACAAAAGATGGATACGAAACGTTAACGAAGTACCCAAAAGAATTACAAATTATTTCATAATAACGTCATAAAAAATAGAGGCTGCCATGGTGCAGGCTCTATTTTTATAGGAAAAGAAAAAATTGGTTAAGGTTTCTTGTTTGCTTCTTGATACAATTTCATAGTATGTTACGAAACGATAACATTTCTATCACATTTTCTAAAAACTATATCGTAAGCGAGTGCAGTAGTATATGCTGTACAGTAGGGAGCTTTTTAAGGTCGCAAGCAAGGAGGTTTTTTATGAGTAATTTTACAAAAGATGAAGAATTAATTATACATAAAGCAATAGATGTATTTGGTCAAAAGGATCGAATTGAAGATTATTCAGATGAAAGAAAAAAGCATGGTATTCACGTTGTGGCGTGCGAAAATCATCCGCGTCAAGACGTAACCGCGTATGCAACGCTCGGTGGTCATCAATGTCCGACAGGCTACACAGTTGGAGGAATCCCGCTTCGAATTGAAATCGTTGGGGCTTGTCATGAGGAATTCGGTATTTATTCTGCTATTTTAGCAAACTGTATTTTCCATATGATGAAATCTCACGTGTCCATCTTCCCAGGAGCTATTTATAAAGACGTTATTGCAGTCCTTGATGACAGCTTTCATATGCAGCACATTTTGCTGATTCCGCCGTTTTTATGGGATAATTTTTCAACGATTGAACTATCTGATAAAAAAGTAACGTTCCTGCAGGCCGTTCCGATTTCAGAAAATGAACGTGCTTTTGCACTTGAGTACGGAGTAGATTCGTTGCTAAGCCGCTTTGATGCTGAGCAGGTGAATGTCTTCAATTTAGAAAGAAGATCTGTTGTATAAACAAAAAGAGCGCCGACTGAGACGCTCTTTTTTGTTATTGATTAGTAGGTCAATTCTTTTTGCGGTATAGCTTTTTTATGACTCGTTTGGTAGCTGTGAAGCACCATGCCTGCTATGATAACGCCCATTCCAACCCAAGAAAGAATCGATGGCAAAGGGCTTGATAGAAGGAAGACCTCTCCTAGCAGGGCAAATAAAACTTCCATCGATTGTGTAGCTTCAACTGCACCTAACTTTTGAGAATCTTTTTTAACAAGGTCGGTTGCTGCAAAAAATAAGACCGTTGCACATACTCCTGAAAGTAACGCAACTAAACTGCTTTGATAAATTTGAGTTGTTTTTGGTAATCCATCGGTCACGTAGGCATAGACAGAAAGAATGATCCAAAACGGCAGGCTTGAAAGCGTCATTCCAAGCACACGCTGAAACGTATTAAGTGACGACACTTCCATCATTTTACGGTTGCCAAGCGGGTATGCAAAAGAGGCAATCAAAATGGGAACGGTACAAAGCAAGGCAGTAGCGGCGGACAGTTCAGTCGCATGTTCAAGCTGCATGAGCACAACTCCTATTAAAATAATAAACGAAAAACCTAGCTGCTTGAAAGGAATGCCTCCTCGCTTCTTTCCTTCCTTGTAAAACAAAGGAGCTAGGAGAGACCCCGATAAAATTGTGATTTGCCAAGTTCCTGCAATAAGCCAGCCGGGACCGTAGGCTGAAGCAAAACAAAGAGGAGCGTAAAATAACCCAAATCCAACCGTGCTCCAAAGCAGCCATTTTTGCGGCTGGGCTTTTATTTCTGCCACCACAGGTTTAATACCACCCCAAAAATAAACGAGTACAAGCAAAAGAGGTATCATAAAAAAATAGCGCAGCGATGCGCTCCACGCCCAGCTGCCTCCGGATAAATCCATTGCTCGATTTAAAACGAATGTAAAAGCAAAAAAGAATGAAGCAGCAATGCCTAATAAAAGAGGATTCACTTGGATTCCTCCTCACTTGTCAGCGCTTCACCTAACGTCAGCCAGTTCGTTTCGACAAGCTGCGATGCCAGTGCGGCATCTTTTTGACCGCAAGCGTTTATGATTTCTTTGTGCTGATCAACGGAAGCAAGGCTAGCAAGAGACGAAAAACGAGCGATTTCCAGACGCTGAATTTTGGCGCTTGTTTGTTTTACAACACGTTCTAGCTCTATATTGTTCGCCCGTTTTAAAAAGACGGAATGAAATGCTTCATCCGCTTCGATTGCTTTAAGGACATTTCTTGTTTTGATCGCATGTTCTAGAGATTGATTGTGCTTGATTAGTTCGCCCATATCTTCTTCTTGTAACGAAGTACAAGCCAGCTTAGCAGCAAGTGCATGAAGAGCTGCGACGACAATAAAAGATTGTTTTGCCTCCTCAAGGTTTAATGGAGCCACTTTTGTAGAAGAGCCGGGTGTCGTTTGGACAAGGCCTTCATCTTCAAGTCTTTTTAATGCTTCTCGAACAGGAGTGCGGCTAACTCCAAATTGCTCAGCCAGTTCTTTATCCTGAAGCTTTTGTTCCGGCTGAAATTCAAGCATGACAATATTGTGTTTAAGTGTTTGATAGACTTCTTCTCTTAAAGAAAGTCGTTTGAGAGGTTGAATGTTATTTTTCATAAAACCAATATATCGCATATTAGATTAAATAACAATGTGAAAACTAAAAAAACTTCGTCTAAAAAGCAGACAGCTGCTTTTTAGATGAAGAGCTTAATTACTGCTGCGCAAAGATTTAGATAAAATGCTCGCAATCGCTTTGCTGTGCTCAACCTGCGTTTTTTTTGACTCTTTTCGTTCAAGAGCTACTTTTTGAAGACTTTTTTCTTCTTCAGTTTGAGCAATAACTTGAGGAACAGGGGCAGGTTTCCCTTTTTCTAATGCAACAAAGGTGAGAAAAGAAGTAGCTGCAATACGTTTTATTCCCGTTAACAAATTTTCGGCAATCACTTTAACGAAAATAATCATGGAGCTTTTTCCTGTAACAACAACGAATGCTTCATATGAAATAAAATCTTCTTCGGTGACGGGTTCGATAAAATCAACGTGATCAATGGAAGCCGTAACACACGTCTTTCGGGAATGTTTAGCTGCTGAAAGAGAAGCTGTCATGTCCATGTCAGCGACAATTTTTCCCCCAAAAAGGGTGTGGTGATTGTTTAGGTCATTTGGAAAAATGTGCTGTGATTTGACTACTCGTGAGACGCTGCAAAGTACTGCTTTTTCACTCATTGAAAACACTCCTTCAAACTGTTTATATGGTTTAATGTATGTTGACTACTTGTTCTTATGTATACAAGTTATAGAAAGCCCTTTCGTAAAAAGCTCTTCAAAAGCTTCTATATGGTAAAATAGAACAAATATGAAAGAGAGGATGAGAGCATGAACTTAACTCAATTTTCTAGAAGAAAATATACGGATTCCCCTACACCTTTAGAAAAGCTATCGGTTTTATCTCAGCAGTTAAATGGACCTTCAATTTATATGAAACGAGATGATATGCTTGGACTGACAGGGGGAGGAAATAAGACGCGCAAGCTTGAATATTTAGTAGCTGATGCAAAAGCGCAAGGAGCAGACGTGTTTGTAACGTGCGGTGCGATACAATCCAATCACTGTCGTTTGACGCTCGCTGCTGCCGTAAAAGAGCAGATGAAATGCGTGCTCGTATTAGAAGAAGGGGAAAATAAAGCAAGTGATCAGCCGACAGGGAACTATTTTCTTTATCATTTACTAGGCGCTCATGACATGCGGTTTGTCGCTGAAGGTTCTGATTTGACAGCGGAAATGAAAAAAGTAGAGCAAGAGCTAATTGAAAAAGGTCATAAACCGTATTTAATTCCAGTAGGAGGTTCGAATGTTATCGGTGCAACCGGATACGCTGCCTGTGCACAAGAGCTGCTTATGCAAAGCTATGAGCAGCAAATAAAGCTTAGCCACGTGGTTTGCACAAGCGGCAGCGGAGGCATGCACGCAGGATTAGTGGCAGGCTTTCAAGGTCTTCAAAGTGACGTATCTGTTATTGGAATGAATGTTAGTCGTGCTAAAGAAGAACAAGAAGCAAAAGTTGCTAAGCTGACGAGTGAACTTTATGATCATTTACATAGTAAAACGCCTTTTAAAGAAGAAGAGATTGTGTGTATGGATGAATACGTAGGTCCGGGGTATGCTGTTCCGACAGAAGAGATGGTGGAAGCAGTCAAACTTGTCGCCAGTACGGAAGGGATTTTATTGGATCCTGTGTATACAGGAAAAGCGATGGCTGGTCTAATTGATTTAATTCGAAAAGGTTACTTTAATAAGGATGAAAATGTGGTGTTTGTCCACTCAGGCGGTTCACCGGCTCTTTATGCCTATACATCAATTTTTTCATAAAAAAGCAAGGGATTTGGCTCCCTTGCTTTTTTAGTTTATATAGGGATAGTAAGTGAAAACGTTACTCCGGTGTCTGTATTTTCAGCCGTAATTGCTCCATCGTGCATCGTAACAATACGCTTTACGATACTTAAGCCGATACCGAATTCACCGTTTGCTCCTTTTTTAAACGGTTCAAACAAGTGTTGAAGCACGCTTTGATCAATGGGCGGACCATCGTTGCTGATTGTACATTGAATGTTCGTTTGGTGCTTAGCAAGTGAAAGTGAAACCTTCGTCTCGGCATAGCGCAGCTGATTGTCGAGTACATTTTCAAGAACTTTTGTCCACAGCTCTTTGTCTCCTTTAATCGTTGCGTTTGCGTCGTCAAATTCCCACTGTATTTCAGGGCGCCTCCACCGCAAGCGATCCACTACTTCATGAAGTAGTGCAGTAAAATCAAAGTCATCTTGTGCAAGCTGATGAGTGGACATATAGTCAAGCTTGGTTAAGTAAAGCAAATCGCGGATTTTTTTCTCGAGATTTTTGGATTCATCTTCAATAACTTTTACCGTTTGCGATAAATCACCTTTTGGATAAATGCCGTCTTGAATCGACTGAGCGTAGCTTTGAATCACCATAACCGGTGTTTTTAAATCATGTGAAATATTTTGAAGCAGCGTTTGCTGTGCTTCATCTTTAGATACGAGCCTTTTGCGCATTTGCTCGATGGACGCGCCTAGCTTGCCAATTTCATCTGAACGGTTCACTGTAACGGGCTCATGCCAATTTTGTTCGGCAATTTTTTTCACATCTTTTTCAAGCGATACAAGCGGCTTGCTTAAATATCTTGATAGCCAAATAGATGGAAGCCAGCTGAATAGAAATACAATTGAAATTACAAGAAGCAGCTGTTTAAACAGAGTAGAAGTGAGCGCGTTGCGATACGTATCCCACGAAAATGAAAGTAAAAAAGCAGGCTGTCCGTTTACACTTACTTTTCGAATTACATAAAAAAGCGTCCGGTTGCCAAGATCTTTTTCATAGCGAGCGACGATTTTTCGCTGATTGATTGCATCTTCCTGTGCTTTTCTCAAAAAGTCTTGAGGCAACACCCGTGATGAAAAATAAGAGATATCCGCATGTTCAGGCAATAAAATATGATCCACGGTTCGATTACCAAGTGTTGGTTCACTGTCTTCATTGCTAAAGTAGTATTCACCTGAGCGGCTTGGCAGGCCGTATTCTTTTAAAATATGCTGTTCATTTTCAATAGTGGTATAAATTTCATTCGTGAAGAACTGCCTGAGCGTCGTTGGGAATAAAATAGCGAGCAAAATTGAAATAAGCAGTAAAATACCGGAGATGACGAGCCAAATTTGAAATGCAAGCGACTTGTTTTTCATGCTTTCATCATCCGGTATCCATATCCGTAAATCGTTTCAATTCGTGCTTGCGGCATTTTTTTACGCACGCGCCTTACTAAATCATCCACCACTCGGTCTGTGCCAAAATAATCTTCTCCCCAAATGAGATTCAGCAACTGCTCCCGTGAAAAAGCCTGTCCAAGGTCTTTTGAGATAGTGACAAGAAAATCAAATTCTTTAGACGTTAAATCAATCGGCTTTCCATTTTCACTGACTGTACGGGTATGTAAATCGATCTCATAAGGAGTCAGCGTGATGGTATCGGTTTTCTTTTGATTGGAACCATATACGCGGTTTAGCAGTTTGTTTGCTCGAATAACTAGTTCACGAGGCAAAAAAGGCTTTGATAAATAGTCGTCGCTGCCCATTTCAAGCCCAAGAACCCGGTCAATATCGGCATCGCGGGCTGAGATAAAAATAACAGGCACTTGTGGTGTTTGCTGCTTGATTTCGCGAATGAGCTGATACCCGTCAATGTCAGGCAGCATAATATCTAAAATCCACAGATGCGGAGGAGTTGCAATCATTTCTTTGGCGTCCGTGCCGTTAAAAAATGAGCGAACGTCCCAGCCTTCTTTTTGAAGGTAAAGGCTTAAAACTTCGTTTAAATTTTGTTCATCCTCTACTAAATATAGTGTAAAGCTCAAATTTGACACCTCCCTCTGAATATATGAAAATTAAGGTAAATAAAGCATATTACGCCATCTATGCGCGTTTCTTTAAAGGCCTATGTACCCGCTATTATACTACGTGTTTGCTGTTATAAAGAAATTTTTCACAATTTCACACATTGTTTTGATACTTATCCCAAACTTTTATTTTATAGTATAGATAACATAAAATTTGCTACGTTAAAAGGAGTGTTTTTCATGGATCCACGTGATTATGAAAGAGAGCAAGAACGAAAAGAAGAATACGAAAATCGCCAGCAGCGCTACGATCAGTATCAGCCTGCGTCATCATCACAGCCTCCAAGAAGACGCTTATTTCCAGTGATTGCATCTTCTATCGCCGGAGCAGTACTTGGAGGAGGAATTGTGCTATACGGTGCTCCCCAGCTGGGGTTAATGGATTCAGCTGATACGCAAACAGCGAATCAAACAACGCAGACTCAAACGGCAACAACAACGAGCACAACGCCTCGAACAGTAAGCACAACCGTCAATCAGTCAGATCTTGTTTCAGTTGTAAATAAAGTATCAGCTGCTGTTGTAGGCGTGAACAATATTCAACAGCAAACAAATCCATTTTCTGGAGATACCCAAACGCAAGAAGCAGGAACGGGTTCCGGTGTTATTTTCAAAAAAGAAAATGGAAAAGCATACGTTGTGACCAATAACCACGTTATTGACGGCGCAAGCGAAGTAGAAGTGTCACTTTCAAACGGACAAAAAGAAAAAGCTAAAATTGTCGGAGCTGACGCGCTAACGGATTTAGCCGTGCTTGAAATGTCTGACAAAAATGTAGAGCAAGTCGCGAAGTTCGGGAAATCATCGGATTTAGTAGCGGGTGAAACGGTGCTTGCAATCGGAAATCCTCTTGGTGAACAATTTTCTCGTACGGTCACACAAGGTATCGTGAGCGCAGCAAAACGCTCTGTCCCTATTTCAGAAAATTGGAACGTAGATGCAATTCAAACGGATGCGGCGATTAATCCAGGAAACAGCGGCGGTGCCTTGATCAATTCTTCCGGTGAAGTAGTGGGCATCAACAGTATGAAAATTTCAGAAGACAATGTAGAAGGCATCGGCTTTGCTCTTCCAAGTGATGAAGTGCAGCCGACGATTGAACAGCTGATGAAAAACGGAAAAATAACGCGTCCATATATGGGGGTAGGTCTTCAAGATGTAGGTCAGCTTTCAGCTGCAACAAAACAAAACCAGCTAGGCCTAACAAGCGATACGTCTGAAGGAGTTGTCGTAACGACGGTTGAACCATTCTCTTCTGCTTCTGATGCAGGTTTACAATCAAAAGACGTGATTGTTGCCATTGATGGAAACGAAGTCAAAACATCCAGTGATTTACGTCAATATCTATACACAAAACGCAAAGTAGGAGACACGGTAAAATTAGACGTGTATCGAAATGGAAAAAAACAAACCATTTCTCTGAAGCTTTCAGAACAGCAGGATAACAATGGATGAGTTCAACACCGTTAAAGCTGCTGCTAGCAGTATTAACAGCGTTCGTATTTTTAACCGGCTGCGGAGAGCAGCATTCAAACACGATGTTTCCTTCTGTAGAAATTAGTCAGCTATCTTCTACCAAAGAACTGGCAGCGTATGAGGGAGGCAAGGTGACAGGAGCTGAATTCAACCGTTTTTTAGCCGTTGAAGGGTTCTTAAACCCAGATGCTCCGCTAAATGATACAAGCTACCGCAAAGAGTTATTGCGGCAGCTTGTTATGCAAAAAATTTTAATTTCGCATCTGAAGACAAGCGATAAAGTACAAAAACAAGTCGAGGATATGTGGAAGCAAATTAAACGCTCATATGACGAGGATACAAGAAAACAAGGTTATGAAGTGTTAAATATTCGTTCTAGTGATGTAACCAACCAGCTAACAAATCAGTTTAAATTAGAAGAATATTTCCGTAAACAAATTACGTCTGATGAACTAACTGCTTACTATAAACATATTGAAAACGATCTAACGCGCGTATCTTTTACGCAGCTGGCTTTTTCCACTTTACATGATGCCTCTGCCGCTGCGGCTGAACTGCAAAAGGGAACATCTCTTCAAAGTGTTCAAAAAAAATTTGCTGATGTCCAGACAATCAGCAAAATAGAGAATGCTGATAACCTAAAGCTTTCAAGTCTATCTTCCTCTTTTATAGATGTTTTAAAAAAACAGCACATCGGAGAGAGTAGTGAGCCCATTAAAATGGGTAAAGTCTATTATATTCTTATTTTAAAACAAAAAGATAAAAAAACGGAATCAGAAGTCAAAGAAGAAATGATGAAAGAACTTGTTTTGAATCATATCAACCGGTATATCCAGGATGAACTGCCAAGGTTTCACGTGACTTTCAACCTTAGGTAGTTCCCTTTTATATAGATTGATTGTTTTCAAAAAACAAGCAGGTAAAAGAGCTTTCTATTAATAGAGAGCTCTTTTACATTTTTAAGTAGACAGAAATGTCGGCACCTGATAAAATGAAGTTGTAAAACTTTCATTATTCGGAAAATTTATACCCTCCAGCTTTGGAGGGTTATTTTTTATGCTGTTGGACGAATAAAAGAGGCTGGGACAAAAGTAGTTTCGTTAAAGGGAGATTCGAACGCGTTTGATTCTTGATGGAGAATCAAACGCGTTCGGTTTTTTCTTATTGACAGGGTAAACGTAGGTTTAATCTATTTATTTGTTTCTGGCTGTTGATTAGAGGGCAAGGCGAAGACTCCTGTGCGGAAAGCGAAGCCTGAAACGAAAATCAACAGCAGTGTCAAAAGTGATTCATACGAGCTTATTGATTCCATTGTTTGCTTTTAGATTGGATTGCTTTCGTTACGTTTCAATCACTTTTCATCTTTTAAATGACTCAATAATGCAGGAGCCATCTCCACGTGAGAAAGAGCGATATGTGAAATCGTTTTGGCATAAGGTGTAATTTCGTTAATAAATTGTTCGAGTACGTTCAGGTGAGGAAGCTGAAGCTTTGTAATAAAGCAGGCTTGCCCGGCGATGCGTTCACAGAATAAAGCGTAGGGATACTGAGAAATAAATCGTTTAAAACGCTCGTGCTCGCCGTTTTTCATCGTTACTTCAATAAAACACGACACGGGCAAATGTAGCTTTTCATAATCAATATCGATTGTATATCCTTTTATAATGCCAAAGCTCTCTAGCTGGCGTACTCGCTCTGCCACCGAAGGAGGAGACAAATTAATTTGTTTTCCTAGCTCTCGTAAAGAAAGGCGGCTGTTTTGCTGCAGCGCCTGCAAAATCGATAAATCAATTTCATCAATTTTCAATTGAAAACCTTCTTTCTTATTAACGTTTCATTTGATTAGTAATAATAGATAAGATGTTTTATATGTAATCTGAAATTCCCATTTTTCTTACTATAATAATTAAAAAGGAGTGAGTAAAAAATGGCAAGAGTTTTGTTAGCAAACGAAGAGGGAACAAATTTTGAAAAAGCATTGAATTTAATTCCGCATGTAAAAAGATTGTATGATGAGCTTTACGACACGCTTTGGAACAGCGATATAGTAGAGAGAGAGACCAAGGAAAAAATGAGGCTTTATCTAGCAGGTGTTAACGGCTGTGAGACGTGTATGAGCATGTCATATGTAGGCGATGAGACGCTTAATCAAAAAGTGTTAAGAGAAAAAGAGCTGGAAGAAAAAGATCGACTGCTGTTTCGATTTATTGATGTGTACCGAGTGCGTCCAAGGGAGTTGACCGATGCTGACATGGATCAATTAAAAAAATTTTACAGTGATACGCAGCTGTTAGAGCTTTTGGCTGTTATTAATTTATTTGATCAATTTCACAAAATGATTGTCAGTTTAGATTTATATGATTTTTGCAGCTTGCAGCGCAAGTGAGGCCTTCGCTAAAAATATCTTGACAGACAAAATTCACAGGAGTAAGATAGCTTTCGTGAAGTGAAACGTATCATGAATCGAATCGATTATTCTAAAAAATAGATCAAAGACATTTGAATAAAAATCGCTTAATCCATTACGGAGCGGAGGACCCATTATTTACGCACATATTGTGCTCCGGGGTGAATCCTTAAAAAGGTAGGGTTACTCTTAAAACCCGAACCCGACAGCTAACTTCGCAAGCGTTTTGAGGGGGAAGAGTGTGAAAAAACACAGGAGCCTTCCTGTGTTTTTTTGCGCTTTTTTTAAGAAAAAGATGTAATTTTTTAGAAAAAGTATAAGCTAAGAGAACACACAGCAGTTGAAGAAAGGAATAAATACATTATGAAAAAACAGTTTGCTGTATTGGGATTAGGTCGTTTTGGAGGCAGTTTGGTTGAAGAGTTTGCAAATCTGGATGTGGATGTGCTCGCTATTGACCGCAATCAGGAGGTAGTAAATAAATTTAGCAACTCAGCTACATATGTTGTGCAAGCAAACGCGATTGATGAAGCTAGCTTAAAGGGGCTAGGTATCCGCAATGTTGATCATGCGCTTATTTCGTTTGGGGATGATATCGAAGCAAGCGTGCTCGCAACGATGCTTTTAAAAGATATGGGCGTTAAGCAAGTATGGGTAAAAGCGGTGAATATGTATCATCAAAAGGTACTGGAGAAAATAGGAGCGGACAAAGTCATTCATCCTGAGCGCGATATTGCTAAGCGTATTGCTCATCACGTGGTGTCAGAAAAAATCATTGATTACATTGAACTGTCAAAGGATTATAGTATTGTCGAAATTGTCGCTTCTAAGAAACTTCATAATAAAACGCTGTTTGATTTAAACATTCGTGCCAAGTACGGCTGCAATATTATCGGCTTTCAGCGAAAAGACGGGGAAATGGTGATTTCGCCTACCGCGCATGAAATAATTGAACAAGGAGATATGCTGATTGTTATCGGACATAACCGCGATTTGAACCGTTTTGAAGAAGAAGGAGTTTAACTCATGAAAAAACAAATCATTAAACTCACTCCTCCGCAGCTGCTTGTCTCCATTTTTGGCGGAGGAATTATTATTGGTGCTCTTCTATTGATGATGCCTTTTTCTACTACCGAGCCAATCCGATGGGTAGACGCCCTTTTTACATCTACTTCCGCTATGACAGTGACCGGCTTAGCCGTCGTAGATACAGGTACGCGTTTTACCGTCATCGGTCAAACGATTATTATGCTGCTAATTCAAATAGGCGGTCTTGGCATTATGTCATTTGCCGTGTTGATTTTTATAATGCTAGGTAAAAAAATTGGCTTTAAAGAGCGCGTGCTCGTTCAGCAGGCATTAAATCAAACGAGCGTCGGCGGAGTTGTCCTGCTAGTTAAAAGGCTGTTTATCTTTTCATTTTTAATTGAATTTGTTGCACTTATCTTTTTAGCAATACGCTGGGTTCCGGAATTCGGATGGTCTAAGGGGCTGTTCTTTAGCTTGTTTCATTCAATTTCAGCTTTTAATAACGCAGGGTTTGGACTACTGTCGGATAACTTAGTGCAGTATGTTGGAGATCCTATTATTAACATAACGATTTCTTTTTTGTTCATCATTGGCGGGTTAGGGTTTACCGTTCTTGCTGATATGTGGGTGAAAAAATCGTATAAAAAACTAACGCTCCATTCAAAAATTATGATTGTCAGCACGTTTGCCATTAATGTGATTGCCATGCTTTTTATTTTTTTCTTAGAGTACAGCAATTCGCATACGCTCGGAAGTTTATCATTAGGAGACAAAGTATGGGCTTCTTATTTTCAAGCGGTAACGACAAGAACCGCTGGATTTAATACAATCGATTTAGCTCACCTGCATGACGCAACGGTCTTTTTAATGGTCTTATTAATGTTTATTGGTGCAGGAAGTGCGTCAACAGGAGGCGGTATCAAACTCACGACGTTTGTGGTGATTATTTTTTCTGTATGGGCATTTTTACGAAGCCGGGAAGATATTGTGCTATTAAAGAGACGACTTCTTCCTCTTCACGTGTTTAAGGCACTAGCCATCACGATGATTTCAATTATGTTTGTATTTGGGGCCATTTTCCTGTTAAATATTTCGGAAAACCTGCCGTTTGTAAAAATTATGTTTGAAGTTGTTTCTGCGTTTGGAACAGTAGGTTTATCAATGGGAGCAACTCCTGAGCTTTCGTACTTTGGACGCGTAATTATTATCTTTATCATGTTTTTAGGAAAAGTGGGGCCATTAACGCTTGCGTTTTCATTATCTAAGCAAAAGCGCGAAGCCGTTCGTTATCCAAATGAAGATATAATGCTAGGGTAGAAAAATCGCCTTCGATGAGGCGATTTTTTATATTATTTATACGTTCAAGACATATAAGAAGTTACGCACAAAACAGTTGCGATGAATAAAAAGAAGGCAAAGACAAGAACACTGGGCAATTTGGAATGTCGGCGCATTAAAGATCCCCCTTTTTTATAGTAAAAAAATCTCTTACTATATATAACGAAAGAAACAAAAATATGATTCACTTTTTTGACGAAATTTGAAGGTTTTTCTCGTTAAAAAAATCCGCACCCCTGTCCTAAACATTTTGCCAAGCTGTTGCATACACTAAAAGCAGATAACAGGAAGTGAGGGATGGTACGTGGGAAAACAAAATTTTGCGTTAATCGTTGTGTTATTTGTTTTACTTGTTATTGTAGGTGCATCTGGCTTTCGCTTTTAAACGTTAACTTTATTTGCGCATAGCTCCCGTCAAAAAGGGCATACTAGGCGGAAGTAAAAAACAAAAATTTCTTCAATATTGCCGAACAATGAGTTCCTCTACTCATTCATCTAATCGGTATGTAGCCATGCGAAAGCATGGTTTTTTTTGAAATAAGAGGATGAATGATGTTCATCCCCTCTAAAAAATTAGTAGTAGCAAGAACATCCTACGATTACTAATAGAATAAATAAAACAACGATAAATGAAAAACCAAAACCGCCTTTTGCGCCCATATGTGTAACCCCCTTTAGTAAGAGTCTCTATATCCTATGTACTAATTGGGTTAAGTGATTGAGAAATTTGCCTATTTTTTAACGGTAACGATCTTTTGAGAAGACTGAAGAACACTTACTTTTTTCATTTGTGCAGAAATCCTTTATGATAAAGAGGAAAAGGAGGGCAAAGTGGTGGGAATACATGTAGAATACGTCATGAATCAGCTAGAAGAGGGTAAGTGGAAAGAGATCAAACGTGAAATTCAACAAGAAATGAAGAAAAAACCTCAAGCATCTGATTTGTACTGTTACTTAGCGGTTTGTTTAGCAAAGCAAATCGAAGAATCAATTATTTTTGAAAAAATGGTATTAAATTTAGAAATGGACCGAGCTCTTCATCAGGCACTAACATTAAATCCATCTTCAAGCTTGGCGCACTTCGTTCGAGGAATAAAATACCGGGAAACTCCGCTTATGTTTGGAGGGGATTACGAAAAATCGCTATCTTATTTGCAGCGGGCGCGAGATCTTGGTTTTGAAGGGATTATGCTGCCGCTCGAACTCGCCAAAACCTATATTCAATTAAAAGAAATGGAAAAAGCAAAAGAACAAATCGCCTATGCCCGGGAAATCAATCCTACTCACGGAGATATTAAAAAAGTCGAAAACATGCTGCAAACAGGACGGTGAATCAAAAGTCCTGTTTTATTTTTGGTTTTAAGGAAACATATGCTGATTTTCATAAAGAATTGCTTTTTATATAACAATAAGAATATTTGTAAAAATTTTAAGAAGTGCATGTAAGTCCAACGACTTCTTAACTGCTAGATTTTCTACATTATTAGAGCGTTCAGTCTACATAATTCCAAAAATAGTAAGAAACTATCAGCCTATGGATAAATTGTTAGAAAATATAGATAATTGTAAATGGATAGAGAAAAAAGTTAAACATGCGACTAATTAAAAAAGCAAAGGTCTGATTTACTTTGCTTTTTATTTATACACATATGTAAAAAATATTATAATAAACCAATTTATTCTTTGTGAAATCCATCGTTTCAGGCGATGTGAAATAATGTATTTGAAGGAGGAGACCCAGATGAAGGTTATGAAGATGTTGGTTATTGCATTATGTAGTTTAAGTTTAGTTGTCACACCAGCTGCTGCTGAAGTTCCGGGTGTCGACCATTCAATGAAACGAGGTGCTACACAAGGAATTGTAGCGGCATCTCACCCGCTGGCTGCTGAAGCGGGAAGGAAAGTTTTAGCTGAAGGCGGAAACGCTGTGGACGCGGCAGCTGCCATTCAATTATCTCTAAACGTTGTGGAACCGATGATGTCAGGTATCGGCGGCGGCGGCTTTATGATGATTTATGAAAAAAAGAAAGATAAAATTACGATGCTAGACAGCCGTGAAATGGCACCAACTGATGTTACGCCTAAGCTGTTTTTAGATTCAAAAGGAAAAGTCATCCCTTTCAGTAAGCGTCACATAACAGGAAAGGCAGTTGGAGTTCCTGGTACGCTAAAAGGAGTAGAAACAGCCCTTAAAGATTATGGAACAATGGACTTATCAGATGTTATTAAACCAGCTATTACTCAAGCAGAACAAGGAATCAAAGTAAATTGGTCGATGGCTCAGTACATTGATGAAAATGTAGACAAGCTTGAAAGATACCAAACGGCCGGTAATGTATTTGTGCCGAATGGCAAGCCGTTGAAAGAAGGAGATAAGCTTGTTCAGCCGGATCTTGCTAAAACATTAAAGCTTATTCAAAAAGAAGGATCAGATGCTCTTTATAAAGGAGAAATTGGAAAAGCGCTTGTTAAAGAAGTTCAAAAACGCGATGGAAACATGACCATGGATGATTTGAAAAATTACGTTGTAAAAGAACGTGAGCCGGTCAAAACAACTTACCGAGGCTACGATGTGGTTAGTGCGGCTCCTCCTAGCTCCGGCGGATTAACCGTGCAGCAGATTTTAAAGCTAATGGAAGGTTATGATGTAGAAAAAATGGGTTCCAATACGCCTCAGTATTTGCAGCATTTAACGGAAGCGATGCACTTAGCTTTCGCGGACCGCGCGGCGTATATGGCAGATGAAGACTTTTACGAAGTGCCGAAAAAAGGACTGTTAGATGAAGATTATATTAAAGAACGTCGTAAATTAATTAATCCAAACAAAGCAACGCCTAATGTCAAAGAAGGAGACCCTTGGAAATATGAAGGAAAAGAAAATCCAAATAAAGCAACAGTAAAGGAAGAAAATCCAATCGGCCAAACGACTCATTTCTCTGTTGTAGACAAATGGGGAAACATGGTTTCTTACACGACTACCATTGAACAAGTTTTTGGTTCAGGAATTATGGTTCCTGACTACGGATTTATGCTCAACAATGAAATGACAGATTTTGATGCCACTCCGGGAGGCGTGAACCAGGTTGAGCCTAAAAAACGTCCTCGAAGCAGCATGTCTCCAACGATGCTGTTAAAAGACGGAAAGCCGTTCATGGCAATTGGTTCACCGGGAGGCCCAACCATTATTGCGTCTGTAGCAGAAACGATTATGAATGTTATTGACCATAAGATGCCGATTCAAAAAGCGATTTTAACACCTCGTATTTATTCAGGCGGCTATCCAACCGTAAGATGGGAACCTGGCTTTAGCCAAGATACAATTCTTGAAATGATGGCTAAAGGACATGCGTTTGAAGAAAAGCCTGAGCATATTGGAAACGTTCAAGCGGTTATCTATGACTATGAAACGGGGAAAATGTACGGAGGCGCTGATAATACGCGCCAGGGCACGGTATTAGGAGTAGACGCAATTAAATATGTATCCAAACAGCCAAAACCAATTAAAGAAGAGAAAAAAGGAGAATTTACAGTTGAAGTCAACCGTGCCGTTTATCCATTTACTGATAAGCAAGTGAAGCTGATTGATGGAAAGCCTTACGTTCAGTCTGATCGCCTGCTGTTAGGCTTAGGCGTCATTGATTCGAGTGACTTAAAGCTGTATACACCAAATCATCACTCTTATTTATCAGTTATCAAAGTAGCCAAATCACTTGGCTACAAAGTGAAATGGGATGACGAAAAGAAAGTGGTCTCATTAGAAAAAGATCCTGGTGAAGACGATGCCGGCGATGATGAAGACGGAGACGTTATTACAAATTAAAAAAGAAACTGGGACAAAAGTATTTTAGGTGAAGAAAAATCCGAACGATGAATTGAGATTCTTGATGAAGAATCCAACTCGTTCGGATTTTTTTATTGGTATGGCAAACGTAGGTTTTCAGTGTGTAGTTACTTCTAGCTGTTGCACGGAAATCAACAGCGGTGTAACGAGCGATCCATACTCGCTCCTTTATTCCATTTGTTCATCTTTAAATTGAATGGATTTTGTTATGTCGCAATCTTTTTTTATGAAAGCAAATAAAATTGGCGATTTTAAACCGAACGACAAAAAAATTTGCGTGTTTTGCCAAAAAGTTGTAGAAACTGACAGTTTTTTTGGCGTGTGTAAGAAAACCCGTAATAAAAAGACTGATAGAATGCTACAAACAAAGTTGGCATCATTTTTGCATAAGAAATAGATGAGGGGCTGTATCAATGAAAAAAATACATAGTTACATAAACACCTATGTTTACTTCACACAGAATAAAATGCAACGGAGGTATAGAAAATGAAAAAAGACATTTCAATTATCGGTGTACCAATGGATTACGGACAAACAAGAAGGGGTGTAGACATGGGGCCGAGCGCGATCCGCTATGCAGGCATGAATACACGCTTAGAAGCTCTTGGCTATACCGTACACGATGAAGGCGATATTAAAGTAGAAATTAAAGAGCGGGCAGACGTAGATAAAAATACGAATTTGAAAAACTTAGCGGCTGTAGCCAGCGGAAATGAACAGCTTGCTGCAAGAGTTGAAGAGGTGAGAGAGCAAGACCGCTTTCCGTTAATATTAGGCGGAGACCACAGCATTGCAATTGGAACGCTTGCAGGAGTCGCAAAAGGTTCAGAAAATTTAGGCGTTATTTGGTATGATGCTCACGGTGATTTAAACACAGCTGAAACATCCCCATCAGGCAACATTCACGGCATGCCGTTAGCGGTGAGCTTGGGTATTGGACATCCTGTACTTTTAAATATTGGAGGGTATACCCCAAAAATTAAACCTGAAAATCTGGTTATTATCGGTGCACGCTCATTGGATGATGGTGAAAAAGAGTTAATTAAAGAAAAAGGAATTAAAGTGTATACCATGCATGAAATTGATCGTTTAGGTATGACGCAAGTGATGAAAGAAACGATTGATTATTTAAGCGGTACAGACGGCGTGCACCTGTCGCTGGACTTAGACGGCTTAGATCCGGATGATGCACCAGGCGTAGGTACACCTGTAAAAGGCGGCATCAGCTACCGAGAAAGTCATTTAGCAATGGAAATGCTAGCGGAAGCAGATATGGTGACATCTGCTGAATTTGTAGAAGTGAACCCTATTTTAGATCAGCATAACAAAACTGCAGAAGTAGCGGTTGCGTTAATGAGTTCATTGTTTGGCGATAAGCTTTTATAAGAAAGAGCTACTTATAGGTATCGTGTAGAAGAAAATCTGTTATGATCAATAAACGGTCATGCAGGGCTAATCGGCTGCCATCCTCGCTACGGGGCTGGCGCCATTTGAAAAACATCCGGCATTAATGGACTTCAGCCATGAAGAGCTACCTAGTAAGCGGCTAGAAAAACAAAATAAACCTAAAAAAATGAAAGCGATTTCATTTTTATGCAGCAAAGGGAGGAAATGGGATGAATATTCCACAGGGGCAGCCAGGAGAATTAAAAAGAACGATGAAAACAAGACATCTTTTTATGATATCACTAGGAGGATGTATTGGTACCGGTTTTTTTCTTGGTTCAGGTTATACCATCAATGAAGCAGGTCCGATGGGAGCAATGATTTCCTACTTAGTAGGAGGGATCATTATGTATCTAACGATGCTGTGTCTTGGAGAATTATCCGTTGCTATGCCAGTTGCAGGATCGTTTCAAACGTACTCCACTAAATTTATCGGCCCTGCAACCGGTTTTGCGATTGGATGGCTGTACTGGCTAGGATGGGCAGTAACGGTGGCACTTGAGTTTTTAGCTGCCGGGCAATTAATGCAAAGATGGTTCCCAGACTCGCCCGTTTGGTTATGGTGCGCCATTTTTGGAGCGTTAATTTTTTCACTAAATGCACTTTCAGCTAAAGCATTTGGTGAAACAGAATTTTGGTTTTCAAGCGTTAAAATTTTCGCCATCATTATGTTTATTGTTGTAGGCGGAGCGGCAATGTTTGGACTCATTGATATGAAAAGCGGACAGGAAGCACCGCTTCTATCAAACTTCTTTGCCGAAGGGCTGTTTCCAAATGGCGTAACGGCTTTGCTAATTACAATGATTACGGTGAATTTTTCGTTCCAAGGAACAGAATTGATTGGAATTGCGGCAGGGGAAAGTGAAAATCCAGAAAAAACAATTCCAAAAGCGATTAAGCAAACGGTTTGGCGTACGCTTTTCTTTTTCGTCTTATCCGTGTTTGTCCTAGCAAGCATGATTCCTCGTGAAAAAGCAGGCGTCGTAGAAAGTCCGTTTGTTGTTGTGTTAGACAGTGTAGGTGTACCTTACGCGGCGGATATTATGAACTTTATCATTTTAACTGCTCTTCTTTCAGTCGCAAACTCTGGATTTTACGCGGCTACACGTATGCTTTATTCTCTTTCAAGAGAAGGAATGGCAAGTCCTGCGCTTGGAAAAGTTAACAAAAGAGGAGTTCCGTTTAATGCACTATTAATTACGCTTGTAATTTCATGTTTTTCGCTGCTTTCAAGCGTAGTGGCAGCTAAAACCGTTTTTGTATGGCTGATTTCACTAGCTGGACTTGGCGCTCAAATTGGCTGGATTGCGATTACAGCTTCACTGCTTGCGTTTCGTCGTGCTTACGTGGCTAAAGGTGGAAAAGTAGAAGATCTGAAATTTAGAACACCTCTTTATCCGGTTCTTCCTATCGTAGCGCTTATTACGAACTGTATCGTTATGATCAGTCTTGCATTTGATCCTGAACAGCGAATGGCGTTATACTGCGGAGGTATTTTCTTTATAGGCTGCTATGTTTATTATTATTTGAAAATTCGAAAACAAAATCAGTCAAAACAAGAGCAAGAAGTTCAGCTTGCGGAAAATAAACGAATGATTATTTAACATAAAAAACCCGGAAAAGCACGATTTTCCGGGTTTTTTATGTACTCGTTTTTAGCTATCTAGTGTTGTGTCTTCATTTTTACGTCGGCGGAGCCTCCATAGTGTGATAAGGGCAACCAGTGTAAGAACAATACCGCTGCCCAGCAGGATATGACTCACTGTTTTATCCTGCTTTTTTTGGCCTTGTTCAAAATATTTCTTGTACATTGCCACCGCAGCTTTATTTTGCTTGTATTTTTTCGGAACGCTCATTTCTTTTCCGAGTTTCCAGCCGTCTTTATAAGCTTTTTGCTGTAAAGATTTCACATCTTTATTCGAATAAAAACCTGCTTTGTACCATTTTTCTAGCTCAGGCTTGTCCTGAAGACTTTTAGGCGCTCTATAGGTCTGATAAGTGAAAGCTGAGTCGTATCCGTCTGCTTTTACGTCTTTTTGTTTTTGTTTCTGTCCTTTTTCATATCCTTGCTCAAAGGCTGTTTGCAATTCGCCTTCTGCTTCTGCAGGTACTTGGAGTGGAAGGTCATGATAACCTTGTACGTAGCCTTGCTTTTCAAACTGCTTTTTTTGCTGCTCCAGCACTTCGGCTTGAGCGGTTTCAAAGCCTTCTGTAAAAGCCTGACGTGTGACATCCTCATCATCATACATGCTCGGAACACTCATTGAATCATTTTCAAGACCTTGGTCATAGCCTTCTTTTTTTGCTTTAACAGATAAGTCCATTAAAGAAATAGCTTTTTTGTAGCCTTGAACATAACCTTTATTCCAGTCGGAGGACTTAGAAGGGAAAGGATCGATTTCTGATTGAATAGTAGCATGTTTGTAATCAAGGACGCCTTGCTGATAGCCTTCCTCTTCGCCGGCAGCCATTTCATTTTCTTGTTCAGTCTTAAGCTCTTCCTCTTTTTGCTGCTGACCTTTTTTATATCCTACCGTATACCCCATCATAAACCACGTGAATTCTTCAGAAGATTTGTCCAGCCCTGTTGTTTGATCAAAATGTTCAAATTTTTTCTGTGCGTATCCATCTTCTTCTCCAAGCGAATAGCCTTCTTGATAGAGAGAGTCAAAAATAGCTTTTACATCTTCAGTTGTATCCACGTCTGTTGACTGGTCCAAAACATCGGAAGAGGAATCCGGGGAATCGGGAGTAGCATAAGAAGGGATGGGATCACTTGCAAGAATAAGTAAGCAAGCTGTACTAATAACGGCTAATTTTTTTTTCATCATTTCTTCACCTTTTAGTTCAAAGTCAATGTTTATTTTGTAGTTTAAGCGTACAGCTTTCCATGCAGAAAGGCGTGTAAAAGTTTTTCCAATTATGAAAATTATAACATTTAAATGAAAAGGAGAATAGGTGGTAAAAGGGAGAAATATGTGTTTTTCGCAGAGTTTTATCTTTGGCGCTGTTTTGCCTTTTTTACTCTGTATGAGCGGTAAAATATTTCAGCTGCAAAACAGAATAAAAGGAAAAAAAGAACAAATAATTCGGCGAACTCCATTACGCGAAACGGGCTGTAGGCATTTTGAAGAGCCATTGAAAAACTAAACCCTTGCATCATATCCACACTGATCGAAAATCCCATTAAGCATCCTAACAGCAAAGCTGATATCCAAACGATTTTCATACGTCTCACTCTCCGTTTTTGTTTTTTTCTTAAAAACATTCTACCGATAGTTTTTGTTGTTTTTTTTGTCTTACGCTTTGATTGCTCTATTAAAAATTGCATACAAAGCATTTATTTGGAAAAAGCTAAAAAAAAGAAAAGAAAGGTGTTTTTAATCGTGCCTTCTTTATTTAAAAATAAAAAAAGCAAAGACAATAAAAAGGAAACAGAAGGTTCGCTACCGGAGGAACAAGAACTGCTGAAGCAGTCGCTTGAAGGTAATATAGCCAACATAAAAAAGCGAACGGGGAACAGCTCGGATATGGTGATCCGCTATATAAAAATCGGGGAACGGGCATCCATTCAAGCGGCTGTTATCTATATAGACGGGATTGTAGACAATCAGTCTATTCAAGAGCTTTTAGTAGACACCATGATGAAAGATGACGTGTTTTCTGAACCAATAACGCCTCAAAACGCCTTTACGTTATTAAAAGAAGATGTAGTAGGAATTGGAGACGTTGCGATTTTACATACGTGGAGTGAAGTTTTTCCAGCCTTGATGTCAGGAGACACGCTTATTTTAATAGATGGAAACAACCATGCAATGAGTGCAGGTACGAAAGGCGGAGAGTGGCGTTCGATTCAAGAGCCGACTACACAGCTTGTCGTTCGGGGTTCGAAGGAAGGGTTCACGGAATCGATTGCTAAAAACATGCCCATGGTTAGGCGAATTATCAAATCGCCCGACTTATGGGTAGAAACGATGAAAATTGGGAAAGTAACGCAGACAGATGTTTCAATGATGTATATTAATGGAATTGCCAATGACAAAATCGTAAAAGAAGTGAAGCAGCGTCTTAACCAAATTAATATCGATAGCATCTTAGAATCAGGCTATGTGGAGCAGCTTATTGAAGACCAAACGTACACTACTTTTCCTACGATGTATCACACGGAGCGTCCCGATATCGTTGCAGGAAATTTGTTAGAAGGGCGTATTGCGATTTTTGTAGACGGAACGCCATTTGTGCTGATTGCACCGGCTGTCTTCATTCAGTTTTTTCAGTCTCCTGAAGATTATTATTCGCGCTTTGATATTGCAACATCGATTCGTTTTTTACGCATTCTTATTTTTTTTATTTCACTAATTGCACCCGCTACGTATGTAGCGATCACAACGTTTCATCAGGAAATGGTTCCCACAAAGCTGCTCATCGCCATTGCTGCACAGCGGGAAGATGTTCCCTTTCCTTCCTTGGTTGAAGCGCTCATTATGGAAGTCACATTTGAAATTTTGCGAGAAGCCGGTATTCGACTTCCAAGGGCGATCGGTTCTGCAGTTTCAATTGTAGGAGCGCTCGTGATTGGGCAAGCATCGGTTCAAGCGGGGATTGTATCTCCAGCGATGGTTATTGTTGTGGCGATGACGGCAATTGCAAGCTTTGCTACACCTTCTTTTGCCATTGCGATTTCTGCACGGCTCATTCGTTTTGTTTTTATGATTGCAGCAGCTACTTTTGGATTTTATGGCATTATTCTGTGCTTTTTAATGATGATTGTTCACCTCTGCAGTCTTCGTTCATTTGGCGTTCCATATATGACGCCTCTTGCTCCATTTATTCCGAGCAACTCAGGTGATACCATTGTTCGCATGCCATGGTGGATGCTTAGACAAAGACCAAGGCTCATTAGCAGTGGAAATATGACGAGAGAAGGAGACGGACAGCGGCCAATGCCTCCTAAAAGCCGAGGAATGGCAAACACTACGGTGAAAGAAGGCGATCAAAATGATGCGTAAAGGGCTCTTATGTACAGTAATGGCGTTTACGATTTGCTTTCTTTCAAGCTGCTGGAGCAGTAAGGAATTAACCGATCTAGCGATTGTCGCAGCGATGGGAATTGATAAAACAAAAGATGGTCAGTATCAAATCACGCTGCAAATTATTAATCCAGGCAACGTAGCCGGCGGTCTTCAAGGAGGCGGCGGAGGTACACAAAGTCCGTCTGTTTCTGTATACGGAGCAAAAGGCGCAAACTTAGTGGAAGCAAGCAGAAGAGCATCGAGCACTGTATCAAGAAGACTGTACTACGCTCATACAAACTTAATTGTTATCGGAGAAAGTCTTGCGAGAACCGAAGGCATTGATGTTATTATTGATGCCATTGACCGAGATCCGGAATTTCGAATTACATCTGATATGGTCATTGCAAACGGCGTAAAAGCTTCCAGCTTTGTAAAATCTCTTACGCCAATTGATAAAATTCCAGCTAATAAAGTCCTTAAAACGCTGGAGCTCACAGAGCAAAAGTGGGGAGAACATATGAAAGTATCGGCTCAAGAAGTTATGAAAAACCTCGAATCTCCTGGAAGTCAAGCGCTGATGTCAGGGTTTGGAATAAGAGGTAGTGCTCAAAAAGCCCAAACGCTGCAAAATCTGCAGCAAACTGCTCCTGAATCGACTCTTCGTGCAGAAGGACTCGGCATGTTTAAAGATGGCAGGCTGATTACATTTTTATATGGAAAAAAAGCGCGAGGCGTAATGTGGCTGCGGGATAAAGTGCAGGGAACAGATGTGAATATTTCATGGAAAGATAAAAAGAAAGCTATTGCTTATCAAGTCGTCCGTCAGCGAACAAACGTGAGTGCAAATATGGTGAACGGCAAACCAAAGATGATTGTAAGAACTAGGGTAGAAGGAGATATTGGTGAAATGGAAGTACCTGTAGATATTAAAAATCCATTTGTGATTCTTGATATTGAAAAAAAAATAGAAGCAGCGATTGAAAACGAAATAAAAGAAGCGTTTGCTTTTGCTCAAAAGAAACAGACGGATGTTGTGGGATTTGGAGAAGTCGTGCACGAAAATTATCCGAGGCAGTGGAAAAGGCTTCAGCACGAGTGGAGCGATGTGTATTTTCCTGAAGTGGAGATGGATGTAAAAGTAGAAGCGTATGTAAGACGAGCAGGTTTGCGAAACAAGTCGTTTATGTCTGATGCGGTAAAACAACGACAGTAAACAGGAGGGAGCAATGAGTGGAAAAAGTGAAAATTAGCTCTGTGCAGTTTTTTATTTTAATCGTCCTTTTTGAACATGGAAGCGCATTGCTCATTCCGCTTGCAATGGATGCAAAACAAGACGCCTGGCTTGCTATTTTACTCGGTATGTTTGGGAGCTTGTTGCTTTACCTCATTTACTACCGGCTGTATAGGTACTACCCTAACATGCTGCCGACAGAATACATGCAAAAGCTGTTAGGAAAAGTCTTGGGATCCGCACTTGCTTTTTTATATTTGCTTCATTTTTCATATGCTGCCGCTCGCGTACTTCGAGATTTTGGAGAAATGCTGCTGACATTTGGCTATCCCGACAGCCCTTTGTTTGTGGTGAACGCGATGCTGATGCTGTTGATTATTTATACCGTGCACAAAGGACTTGAAGTAGTGGCTCGGGCAGGAGAGCTAATGTTTATTTTGATGTATATCTTGGCTGTAGCAGGATTTGTGCTTATTTTTGTTTCAGGCTTAATTGATTTTAGCTCTTTAAAACCGATACTCGAAGATGGGATTTGGCCAGTTTTGAAAACGGTGGCTACTCAGACTCTGTATATTCCGTACGGAGAAGCTGTTGTGTTTACGATGATTTTTCCATATGTAAAAGATCCTAAAAAAGTAAAGCTTGTAGGCCTTTGCGGCATTGTGTTAAGCGGCATTAATTTAGCAATTACAATGGCGATTAATGTGAGTGTATTAGGGATAGGATTGACTAACAGGTCAGTCTTTCCGCTTTTAAGTACGGTAGAGAGCATTAGGGTAGCTGATTTTTTAGAACGGCTGGACGTGTTTTTTATGATTGCCTTAGTCATCGGAGGATTTGTTAAAATCAGCGTCTTTTTTTACGCCGTGATTGTTGGACTTTCCACACTGTTTAAGGTGAAACGACCTTCTGCGCTCACATATCCTGTGGGCACGGTAATTTTATTTTTTTCTTTGACGATTGCAAGTAATTTTCAAGAGCATTTAAAAGAAGGGCTAACGATTATGCCGGTGTTGCTTTTTATCCCTTTTCACGTAGTGATTCCGTTTACGCTGCTCTGTATAGCATTTATTAAACATCGCATGAAAAAAGCAAACGCGCTGTAGCCATTAGGATGGCTGCAGCGCGTTCGTCTGCTATCTGCTACTGCACATGCAGCTGCTCCCGCTCTTTTTTTACTTGTTCTAGCTGTGAAATCGTAACAAGCTGATACCCTTGTGCGTGAAGCTGCTTCATAATTTCAACCGCTGCTTCGGCACTTGTTTGATAAATATCATGCATTAAAATAACTTTTCCGTCTCCGACTTGGCTCATAACCGCTTGAACGGAGTGAGGAACGTTTCTATATTTCCAGTCTTCGGGATCGATATCCCATAGAGTCACGCCAACATTTCCGATATAACGTCTTACATTTGCGTTCACGGCTCCATAGGGAGGGCGTACATGCAGCGGTTCATAGCCGCTCACTTGTTTAATGAGCGCTTGGGTATCGCCTATTTGGTGTTTGACCTGCGCTTCGTTCAAACGTGTGAGCTGAGGGTGATCCCAAGAGTGATTTCCGACTTCGTTGCCTTCCTTGACCATACGTTCGATTGTTTCAGGATAATATTGAACGCGGCTTCCTAACACAAAAAAGGTAGCGTGCCCGTTCACTTCTTTTAATCCATCTAAAATCAAATTGGTAGATGAAGGGTTAGGCCCATCATCAAAGGTCATCGCAACGACTTTTTTAGTTGGATCAATAGGCGCTCCTTGCCGCGGCATTTCGTTAACGATATGTTTTGGAGGCGTTTCTTTGACTTTATTTTTATTTGCTGCTTCGTCTTTGTAAGCATCGCTCAGCATGTCTTTAAATAAATCTTTTTGGATAGCGATTGTTTTGGTTTTCGTTTGTTCAGCACCTAGCTGATAAGGCTTAAAATAGATCACAATACTGTTTTCAAGCAGCGCAAACTGACTGAAATTTTGATTAGCTGCCTGAGTGCCTTTTTGAAGGTCCGGGTCAAAATCAGCTGTTTTCATTTGTTTTTTTAATTCAGCATATGAAATAGCCGAAAGGCGATCTAAATAGTTTGCATCTTCTTTAAATAAATCCTTTAACGTCATTTGTTTTTGAACAGGCAGGTCGAAGGTAAAGGTTTTGAGAGAAGACGTTCCTTTCTCTCCATTTACAGATTCATATTCATCAAAGACAACGCTTAGCGTTTGCTTGCTGTAATGGACGATTTTATATGTAATCGTTAACTCAGCTTTTTTCTTTTTTGACTGCTTCTTCAGCTTTTTTTCATAGTGTGCAACTTGATCTGTTACGTAAGCTTGAATAGATTGATCGATTTCTTTTTTACCAAAGGAAGGGTAGCTAATGGCATAGCCTCCGTCGGTAAGGTCCTTAACTAGCGTCTGAATTTCAACGTTTGGATAGGTTTGATCTGTTTGAATATTTGCCGTTTTTTTCTCTGTACTGTTTGCTTTGACAATATACCCTGCTGTACCAAGAAGCAAAATACAGCATCCAAGCAGTGTCAAAATACGTTTGTAGCCCATGGTTTTCATGTAGTAATATTCCCCTTTTTGTATATATCTACCTAATAGACGCATGAGACCATCATTTAGTTTTACTTTTTTTAAAAAAAACCAAACTATTTTTCTACTCATTCCGTCTACCTTATAGATGTACTTCAGCAAGAGAAAATAGAAGGGTATGAAAGACGATGAAAAAACATGATGCACATCAGGTGCTCATAGCGTGCGTAACCGAGCATAAAGCGGATTTTTACCGGCTTGCTTTTAGCTATGTAAAGAATCAAGAAGATGCGCTTGATATTGTGCAAGAATCGATTAACAACGTCGAGCGTCAATCAGTACGACACGATTGATAAAAAACACGAAGTGCTCGTTACGCTTCCAAGTTTGTTCAAAGATCAAAGCTATATAAAGGTCATTAGTGAAAATATTAAACAGCAAATGAAAGATCAAATGAAACATGAAGAAGGCAAAATCTACTGGCTGACTGAAGAAGATATGGATCCTTTTAAAGAGATTGATGAAAATCAAAGCTTCTACATTACGAAAGATCATAAGCTTAGAATTGTATTTGATAAATACAAAGTCGCCCCAGGATATATGGGAAACGTTGAGTTTGAAATTCCAACGGACGTTATTTCAAACCTTCTGGTTGGTAAACGGTATATTCATTAAAAAACAGGCGTGAACGCTGAACGTTCACGCCTGTTTTTTTACATAAAGAAACGTTTAAATTTATTTTTATGCAAAATAAGTTGAAATATATAAGCAATCATGTATAATATTCTGTATATATTTTCATTCTTTTTGTTTGTAAAGTCTTAGGGGAAAATGATGTGAACGGTTGCATTTCTAGAGAGGAAGTGAAGAGGTGAAACGCACGTTAAATCAAGATACAATTAAAGATGCCATGCTGTTTAATCAGCTTGTGATGCAAGTAAGCAAAGCTCTTTGGAAGTCTACTGAAAAGGATTGGGAGCAGTGGGTTAAGCCGTACGATCTGAGCATTAATGAGCATCACATTTTGGGGATTGCTTATCAGCTGGAAATTGCGTCGATGACCGACATTTCAAAGCTAGGCGTCATGCATTTATCCACAGCTTTTAACTTTGCAAAAAAATTGCACTTGCGAGGCTATCTTACCCTTTCCAAAAATGAGAAAGATAAGCGGAATACATACGTACAGCTCACAGAAGAAGGAAAAAAGATGTTTTTAAGAACGCTTGAGGATTATAACCCTCTTGAAAATCCTTTGTTTCAAGGAGCGATGCCGCTTCGAGATGTTTACGGAGAGCTGCCTGACTTTGTGGAGCTGACGGCTCTGATTCGAAGTATATACGGAGAGGATTTTGTCCAGTTTATCGAACGTTCTTCTCAAGAGCCCGCTAGCTTGAAAAAATAAAAAAGCCTTCTTGTGCAAGCTGAGAAGGCTTTTTTGTATATCAACTTTTTTCAGTTAACCGTTCAAGTTCTTCTGAGGAATGGGCCATCTTTTCAATTCGCAGAGACAGCTGCTTCATTACGTCGGCTATTTTTTCAAGCTCTTTTTTTGTTAGAACGGTTTGCTGTTTGTTCTCGGTTGTTATGCTAAGAACGTTCGTGAAAAAAGAAGTAATGTTGTTCATATTGTCAGCCGTATCTTTTGTTAATGTAGCGACTTCTCCGCCTAATGCCGAGACGCTTTCGATTTGTTTTTGAATGTCTCCGATAAAAGTGGAAATATTAGCAATAGATTTCTTCGTTTCTTCTGCAAGCTTCCGTACTTCCTGTGCCACCACTGCAAATCCTTTTCCATGCTCGCCCGCTCGAGCAGACTCAATTGAAGCGTTTAGTGCTAATAAATTCGTTTGCTCCGCAATAGAAGTAACAATCGAAACGATTTGATGAATTTGCTGTGATGTATGTTCGAGCGTTTTCATTTTGTTTTGAATGAGCGACGTATTTTTTTGTATGCTTCCAAGCATGTTTTGTTCTTCTTTTAATTTTGCTTGACTCGTAACAGATTCTTTCTCAATGACTTCTGCTAGTTCAGAGCTTTTGTTTGCATAAGAAACGACGTCAGAAGACTGACTGTGCATTTGATTCATAAACGTCTTCGTTTCTTCAGATAACGAAGAAAGGATAGATGATGTACGCGAGATTTCTAGCTGAATTTTCTCTTTTTGAGTCTGAAGTCCAGCGCGCTGCTCGTCATATTCAAGCTCATAGGCTTTTAACACAATTTGCTGTTCTAGACTAATAAGCTTTGTCATACTTGCAATAAAAGCCAGACATTCTTCTTTTGATTCCATCGTACGTTCACATACTGAAAGAAGCGAAGTAAATAAATTTTGAAATGCGCACAAATACCAGTTTGGCTCAAGTCCAATTTTGACGTGCATCTTGGAAATTTTTTGACGTTTTACCACAAAAGCATCGTCTATTTGTCCATCAAACATTTCTAAAATATGCCGTTTTAACGTTTGCTTTAATGCATGGACGCTGCTGTGCTTTTCGATAATCGCAACCAAATGAGCCTGTTCGCCAATAGCTTTGTAAAAATCGTTCACGATCTCTTCGATGGCATTCAGCGCGTGAACTTGAAATCTGGCAATCCGTTCGAGATCCTCTGCTGTTAAGGAAATCATGTTAATCTGTTTTTTTATCATCGGGTCCGATACATGAAGCTTTACAGTGACGGATTCGACAGCCGCTGCTTCGGGGTGCGCTTTGTTTCGTTTAAACCAATTCATGTTTATCACCTTTACTTGCTAGAATAGTTGTTTTCTCTTCTTCTTATATTTCGGCGTTTTACATCCAAGAGTTGAGGCTGTTTAAGAAGATTGTTATCAAATTGTTATCTTCTATTAATTGAATTGTTATCCGCAGATGGTATGGTTGTACGGTGCTTAAAACATGATTCGGGGAGGAAACGAAATGAAAAAAATGCTATCGGCGCTTCTTGTAGGAGGAGCATTATTTGCAAGTCCGGCAATGGGACACGCTGCGTTTGGCGACACGGTTTTAAAACAAGGGATGACAAATGATGATGTTGAACAAGTTAAAACGGTGTTAAAAGATAAAGGATTTTTAAAAGGCGAAGTATCGCGTTATTTTAATTATGAAACAAAAAAAGCGGTTATGGCTTTTCAAGAGAAACATAATCTAGAGGCAGATGGAGTTGTTGGAGAGAATACATACAATGCATTAGGTAAAGGCGGCGTTGTAGAAGGCGAATCAGAAGTGAATACGGATAAAGTAATCAGCAAAGCAAAATCTTTAATGGGCACGCCGTACAAATGGGGTGGCACTACACCTTCAGGATTTGACTGCAGCGGATATCTTCAGTATGTATATAAAGAAAGCGTAGGCGTTGATATTCCAAGAACGGTTGAAGATATCTATAAAGCAGGTGAAAATGTAAGTGAACCGCAGATAGGAGATCTTGTGTTCTTTGAAACGTACAAAGAAGGCCCTTCTCATGCAGGTATTTATCTTGGAGACGGAAAATTTATTAACGCATCGTCTTCTAAAGGCGTTACAATTAGCGATAAAAATTCAAGCTATTGGAAAGAGCGCTATATAGGAGCAAAGCGTATTGCAGCCAACTGATTCTTCATTTAATAGATAAGAAAAGACAAAGCTTAGGAGCTTTGTCTTTTTTTTTGTTTGGGTTTCAGTAGGTAGGAGGAAGTAGGAAGTAATCATATGCAAAACGGGCTGGTCATGTGCGTATTTGTATGGAAATATAATGAAAGTTCTGTCACCTTTCTGATAAAGCTTGTATATATTGATAAAGTAATCTCTTAGGTTACGTCAATGGTTATAGGTAATTTGAAGGGATAGCAGTATAAAAAGGAGGAACAAACTTTATGTTTTTTTGTTGTTACCGTCGCTATATAGAAAAGATAAAACGTCTGTTGTTTTCAAATCGATTTGCTGAATTTATTCAGGAAAACACAAAAAAAGCAGTAGAAGACGTTATTTATTCCGACACGTTCAAAGAATACGTAATAAGCATTATTAAAGAATCTCAAGAATCACCTTTTAAAGAAATTGCCGAGCAGTATATCGGAAAAGAAGTTTTGATTGAAACAACTGCTGGTCCACTAGAAGGTGTTGTAACATTTGTAGGAGATGATTATTTAGAATTAGTAGAGTCTCCAACATCAACGGTATTACTTCCATTTACAAGCATTGTTACTATTCAAGGCGCTTAAACGAAAGGAGAGAAAAGTATGTTTCAAGATACATTACGAGAAAATGTTGGCTCATTTGTGCAAGTCATCACAGCTATTGACGTTATTAATGGAACACTGCTTGCTGTTACGGACGCAGCGGCTGTTGTACGTACATCAAGCTCATATGGTGAGCCAACGGACGTAACCATTCCACTAGTAGCCATCACGTATGTTCGAATTTTCAGCGGAGTTGAGTGAGTTTGAAAGTATCAGTGATTATTCCAGCCTGTAACGAAGAAGATTCATTATTACCTGTGCTTAAAGAAGTTCAAAAAATAAAGCCGTTTGAGATTATTGTCGTAGTAAATGGATCTAGTGATGCAACTAAGGCAATAGCTGAGGATGCAGGCTGCCGCGTCATTTATTATGAGGAAGCTCTTGGCATAAATATCGGAAGAGCCATTGGGGCTAAAAAAGCAAAAGGAGACATTTTGCTTTTTTTGGACGGAGATATCGCGGTTCCTCATCAAGAGCTGATAAAATATACGCAAGCTATAGAAACCGGTCATGATATCGCTTTGAATAATCTTACGTGGATTATGAAACGAAAGGTGCGTCCTCATCCTGTTTCCATTGCGAAATACATGCTGAACTTATGCTTGCAGCGTGAAGATTTATCTGTTCAAGCATTAACAGCTATTCCTCATGCTATCAAAAAAACATCAGCAGCTAAAATCGGGTACGAGAACTTAGCTCATCCGCCCCTAGCTCATACGATTGCTCTTTTAAAAGGAATGTCAATTGTTGCACCTTGTTCTTCAGACGTTATTTATACAAACAAGATTCGAAACACTCATAAAACCATTCCTACCAATTCCCCTTTTCCTATTTCCACTAACTATATCATTGGAGATCACATTAAAGCATTAGCTCATCTTATTGAAGAAAAAGGAATAAGAGGCGGACTAACAGACGGCAATCGAAACCGGGAAGTTGTTTCGGCTTATACACCGAATGTGAAACGGAAAACAGGCGTTAAATACAGCGCTGTTATTCCAGTAGGTGAAGAAAAAGAAACGATTGCAAGCGTGATCCAAGAAGTGCAAAAAGCCGGAGTGGAAGAAATCATTGTGGTTGCTAACGGAGCAGACGAAGTGACGGTTAAGCGAGCAATTGAAGCGGGTGCTACTGTTCTTCATTACAAGCAGCGGCTTGGGCATAACGTACCTCGAGCAATCGGTGCGATGTACAGCAGCGGTGAGATTTGCCTGTTCATAGATGGAGACATTGTGATTTCTGCGGAAGATTTACGTCGGTATTTAGAAGCTGCTGATCAAGGAATTGATGTAGCGCTTAATAATTTAGAGTGTCTGCTTGACGAAGTGCATCCTATTCACTCGGTAAGTACTGCCAAATATTTTCTGAACCTTGTCTGTAAACGTCCTGATTTAACAATTAATACAACGACGGCTATTCCCCATGCCATTAAACGAGATGTAATGGAGAAAGTGGGCTATGATTCTCTTATTATTCCCCCTTTATTTCAATTAAAAAGTATCATGTACGGCTTTACGGTTCAGGCCGTTCATTTTGTTGACGTGGCGCGGACAAATCGTATTCGAAAGGAGCACATGAAAGTCAAAGGTCTAGCAGCATCAACTCAGAGAATTCTAGGAGATTATGTAGAGGCCATGGCGTACTATATTAGCCAAACTAGTGAAAGAGGCGAATTTCTTCCGGACATACGAAGACATGATCTTTTGTTTGAGGTGTTGAAGAATGAATAAAAAAGTTGCCGTTATTGGTCTAGGGTATGTGGGACTGCCGCTTGCTCTTTTGTTTGCTAAGAAAAACTATACCGTGATTGGACTTGATATTGACGTCCGGAAAATTGAAGCGCTAAAACAAGGGAAAAGCTATATTCCAGATGTACGTAATGATGCGATTCAAAGCGAGAAAAACTTTCAAGCATATGAATTAAAAAAAGGTATTTCCGCATTTCAAGCATGCGATTATGTAGTGGTAACCGTGCCAACTCCTATTACAGAGAATCATAATCCAGACTTAGGGCCCGTTATTAGCGCATCTACATTTTTGAAAGAACATATGGTAAAAGGACAAACCGTTATTTATGAAAGCTCTACCTATCCAGGCACGCTTGAAGAAGTCGTTTTACCTATTTTAAAGGAGTCTGATTTGCAGGCGGGAGTTGATTTTTATTTAGCTTACTCTCCAGAGCGAGTCGATCCAGCAAACAAGTCATACGACATTGAGTATATTCCAAAAGTGATTAGCGGCTACAGCAAAGACTGCCTTTATCACGTGCAGACGTTTTATGAAAGTATTTTTCAGCAAGTCGTACCTGTTTCTTCTCCAAAAGTAGCGGAAATGTGCAAGCTGTTTGAAAACATTCAGCGCCTTGTCAATATTTCGTTGGTGAATGAAACAAATGAACTGTGCGAGGAATTAGGGATTGATTTTCATGAGGTCTTACAGGCGGCATCTACTAAGCCGTTTGGGTTCACACCGTATTATCCAGGCCCTGGAATTGGAGGACACTGCATACCCGTTGATCCGCTTTATTTTTTATGGAAACTAAAGCAAAATGGGTTAACAAGCGAACTTATTGAAGCTGCTCATCATATTAATGAAGAAATGCCAAATAAAGTAATTAGACGTGTTGAAAAGCAGCTCGCAGCAAATGAGAAACGCGTGTTTGTTGTAGGCATGGCGTATAAAAAAGACGTAAATGATATGCGTGAATCGCCGGCGCTCACGGTATGTGAAGGTCTTTTAGCAAAAGGATATGCGCTGACGTATCATGACCCTTACATTGACTCTGCTATATTAAATAAACAAACGTATTTTTCTGTCCCGCTGACAAAAGAAGAAGTTGAAAAAAGCGATGTTGTACTTGTGTTAACCGACCACAGTCAAATCGATTGGTCAGTTGTAAAATGTGCAAAGAAAGTTGTGGATACAAGAGGTATTTTAAATGAATGAAGCCGCTGAATTGTTCAGTGGTTCTTTTTTTAGGGGGATATCAATGAAAACTCTTTCTGTCGTTCTGCCCGTTTACAATGAGGAAGAAATGTTAAAAAACGTGCTCAAGCAAATTAAAAAAGTGAATGTGCTTGAGATTATTGTGGTCGCAAATGGCTGTACCGATGCTTCAGTGAAGATAGCGAAAGAAGAGGGGTGCACGGTAAAAGTAATAGAAAAGCGTATGTCTCCACATGAAGCGAGAATGGAAGGGGCAAAGACTGCCAAAGGAGATGCCGTCTTATTTGTAGACGGAGATATTATTCTTTCGGCTTCCGAGCTTGAGCGTTTTGTTCAGCCGCTGTTATTTGCACATAGCGACGTGGTGCTAAACAAATGGGGAAAAACGAAAATGAATGCTTTTAACCGCAGCGAGCTGGCGTGGAGCACGGTTTTGCATCATGCCATTGGGAAGCCTCATCATGCCAACGCTTATTTAAAAGCGCCTTACGGTGTACAGTTAAGTGTGTTGAAAAACTACTGGGAGCTGTCTCCTCTTTCATTATTTGTGACATTTTTAACACAGTACCGCGTAAGTATGTCTATGTCGATTGAAACACAGGGGAAAGGAAGCTTTCGTCCGTTTGATCGCCCGCTGCGCAGCAAAGAACGAATGCACTCCTATCAGCAGCTTCTTCAAACATACTATACGCAGGCGTCAAATCGTAAAAGGCGAGTGGATATGCTTGCGCAGCCCATTCCAGTTGTGGAGCACGGCTGGGGGAAATTATCTTCTTTTTACGGAGGCAAACAGCTGTCTGTTATTGTTCCAGTTTGCAACGAAGAACAAACAATCAAACAAGTGATTGCAGAAGCAAGAAAACTCGAGCCGTTAGAAATCATTGTCGTGATTAACGGTTCTACTGATCAGTCGGAGGCGTATGCTAAAGAACAGGGTGTCAAAACCCTCGTCTACGATGAGCGGTTAGGGCATGATTGCGGAAGAGCTGCGGGGGCCCTTGCAGCAACAGGAGATATACTTCTCTTTATAGACGGGGATTTTGTTCTTTCAGCTCAAGAGTTGTATCCGTTTGCTTCAGCGGTAGCGAGCGGCGTTGATGTAGCTTTAAACGTATGTGAAGATGAAGCGAAGCTCACGCATGTTGTGCAGGGGTGGAAGTACGTGTTAAATGAGACGGTAGGAAGAAAAGATTTATTAATGAGCTCGATGACAGCTGTTCCTCATGCTATAAGCAGAGAGTGTCTGCAAAAAATTGGAGCCGAATCTCTTGTGATACCGGCTTTTGCTCAAGTAAAAGCGATAATAGAAGATTTGCATGTGCAGGCCGTTCACCATGTTGACGTAAATAAATTCAATCGGTTTCGATATTCTGAGCACCTGCCATTGAAGAGCCATTCTCCTACGGCAGAACTTATTATTCACGACCATATTTTTGCTTTTCTCTCTTATCTTCAGCGTGACTGAGCATAGAGTATAACCTTATTTCCAAAAAAACGTTTAAAATGGGATAAAGAAATTTGCTGATATCTTGTTTTTCTGTTCTAACCCCTTGAATTTGTTCACAGTTGTAACTAAAATTGTTACATGTGCAGACAAAAGTAAAAAAGGAGGAAAAGAAATGAAAAGCTATCAGCTTGGAACGTTTTTACTTCGCCTTATGTTAGGGCTAACGTTTTTTATTCATGGTCTTGGCAAATTCCAAAGCGGTATTGATAATACGGTCGGTTTCTTCCACAGCATGGGCATTCCTGCGTTTTTCGCTTATGCGGTTGCGGTTATTGAATTCGTAGGGGGAGCCGCTATGATTCTTGGATTTCAAACGCGTTTAATCGGTGTCTTGTTTGCGATTGTGATGATTGGCGCTATTTTTACAGCGAAAAGCGGTGCTGGTTTTACAGGCGGCTATGAGCTCGAGGTTGCCCTTTTTGTCGTTTCGCTTCATATGATTCTAGCAGGAAGCGGCGCGTACGCGTTAGACAACCGATTACAAAAAACAGAAGAACATTATTCTTAAAAAGGTAGGCGCTATGCGCCTACCCTTTTTTGTAAAAAATATCCTTCTATCGATTCATTTTTACTAAAATATACAGCTATCATTTTTAAGAAAATTCGTATATATGGTACTATTTGGTCATAGATGACTACACAGTCATTCTATTTGAACGATACGGGGAGGTTTTAACATGAAAACCGAAAGAGAAAACGGAATTGTCCGTCAAGTGAATACAATTCAAACAAAAGAAGAACGCTTTAATCCCTTTTCATGGTATGAAGAGATGAGAAACAGCGCGCCTGTGCAATGGGATGAAGAAAGGCAGGTATGGGATGTTTTTCACTATGACGGGGTCAAAGAAGTGCTAGAACAAAAGAATATTTTTTCTTCTGATCGCAGACCTCCACAAAACCAAAGACAAACTGCTCTAGGAACGAGCCTAATTAATATTGATCCGCCCAAGCATGCTGAAATGAGAGCGCTTGTTAATAAAGCTTTTACGCCTAAAGCAATGAAAGCATGGGAGCCTAAAATTGCGCGTATTACAGCTGAATTATTACAAGAAGTGGAGCATCTTGAAGATATTGATATAGTCGAGCATCTGTCCTATCCGCTTCCGGTTATGGTAATTGCCGATATTTTAGGCGTGCCGATAGAAGATCAGCGTCAGTTTAAAGATTGGTCGGATATTATCGTAGCCGGTCCTTCTAATAATGAACGTGAAACGCTCGAAAAATTGCAGCAAGAAAAAATGAAAGCAAATGATGAGCTAGAAACTTACTTTTATCGAATCATTGAAGAAAAACGCACGTGTCCAGGAGATGATATTATCTCCGTGCTTCTTCAGGCAAAAGAAGAAGGGAAACAGCTAACGGATGAAGAAATCGTCGGTTTTTCTATTTTGCTGCTGATTGCAGGAAACGAAACAACCACAAATTTAATTTCAAATACGATTTATTGTTTAATGGAAGATAAAGCTTCTTTTGAACGACTCAAACGAGAGAAAGAACTTTTGCCTTCTGCGATTGAAGAAGTTCTTCGCTATCGTTCACCCGTTCAGGCTCTTCACCGAATCGTAAAAGAAGATGTGACTCTTGCAGGTCAGAAACTAAAAGCGGGTGAACACGTCGTTCCATGGATGGGATCTGCGCATCGAGACGCTCAGTATTTTGAAGACCCGAATGTATTTAAAATCGATCGAAAGCCAAATGTGCACATGGCATTTGGAAGAGGCATTCACTTTTGCTTAGGAGCACCGCTTGCTCGAATAGAAGCAAAAATTATGCTCGCTGAGCTGATTGACCGCTATCCGCAGATGGACTGGAGCCCGTCATTTGAGTTAAAGCCGATTGAAAGCACGTTTGTGTACGGGTTAAAAGAATTATTGATTCGTAAACATGTATAAAAAAAGCACGCTTTGCGTGCTTTTTACTCTTTCTCTGCTTGAATTCTCGCTTCAGCAATTTTATCCGTATGATCATATCCCCATTTAAACATCAGCTCGATAATAGGGATGAGCGTTTCTCCAAAGGGTGTTAAATAATATTCTACTTTAGGCGGAACTTGTTTATAGACTTCGCGGTGAATAATTCCGTCGCGCTCAAGTTCGCGAAGCTGCAGCGTGAGCATTCGCTGAGTTACGCCGGGAATGAGTCTGCGCAGTTCGTTAAAGCGACGGCGTTCCTTCGATAATTGATACAAAATGACGCTTTTCCATTTGCCTCCGACTACATCAACGGCTGCTTCCACAGGGCAAGAATAGCCGTGAGGCTCCCATTTTGTTAAGTCGTATTTCATAGTGATTACTCCTTTTATCAGTGAGTTCAGCTGCATTTGTGCTGTTTATACTATAGCACGTCTTATTCGATAAAAACATGCAAATGATTTATGGAATTATTGACGGAAAATTAAAAAAGTAATGGAAATAATTATGAGTTTGTTGTATGATGAAACTATGAAAATAACTTTTCTATTAAAAAGCGAAATATTTTGAAAGCGCTTTATTCATAAAGAACAACAGGGGAAAGGGCGGAGGAACGATGAAAAGATTTATCAAAGTAGAAAAAAGAAATCATGTGGCGGTTATACGAATGAATCAGTCGATGCTTAATCGTTTGAACAGTGAAGTTATGTATGAGCTGCAAGAAACGATGAATGAGCTGCAGCACGACGCGTCGGTTGGATCTATTGTATTTATGGGAGAGTACTATAAAATGAACGGAGATCATAGAACAACCTCTTTCCTACGTGAAGAAACAGGAAGGCTTTATCAGCCAATTCATGCAGTAACAGCTCGAGCGATTTTTCAGCGTATTTCATGCAGCTCCAAACAAACGATTGCGCTTCTTACAAACTTTACGTTTGGCGGAGGGTATGAGTTAGCTTTAGCATGCGACGTACGAATTGCGGAAGAACCTGTGCAGCTCAAGTTAACAAACGGCATGACCGTTAGTGCGCAAGAAGCGTGCAATATGGGCAAAGTACAGCACGTTGTGCAAAAAGGAAAAGGATTAGAATATTCACTTGCACTGAACGCATTAGAAAAAGAAGCTTAAAAAACGCTTTCACTTTATTTTTATAAAGTGAAAGCGTTTTTATTTTATTTTGTTGATGAAAAGGTATTGAAAATTCTGAAAAAAGGAGTAGAATGATAACAAATCTACTTATTTTAAATAAGCAAAGGAGCTGGTATCAATGCCATTCATTTTTAAAGAAGCGGTAGTCGGATTGTTTACAGCGGCAGCAGCAGGTTTACTGGCGTTTCAAGGGGTAGAAGTGGTGTCAGCCATCATTCATATGCTAACTTTTTGGAAACAGTAATAGCTAATAAGTAGAGGAATGACCTATAAAGATAAGGGGCTTGAGACTTTCTCAGCCCTTTTTGTTGTGGAGTTCATTATTTTTCAGTATACTAACGGTGGAAATTAAGACATAATATGGTTACATAGCAGGGATTTACGAATTCAGTAGGGAAGTATGTAGACTCTGAAAAAAAATAAACAACGATCGCTTTTACCCGGTAACAAGTTTTGTTATCGGGTAACGTGTGTAAGGGGTGTGGATAAGTGAAAGACAAAAATTTAACAGAAGAACAGCAGCGAGTTGATTGGGTAGTAGAAGAAATCAGCCAAAAAGCTGAAAAAATAGGCCAAAGCGTAGGAAACGTAAAGGGCGAAATTGTCGATTTGCGAAGCACGTTTTGGGACGATGTCACGGTTAATATGGATGAGCCGGATGACGTGATTGAGACATTTACGAGTATTAAGCAGCAGGCAGAACTTTTAGCTGAACGTGAAATTACCCATAGACAAGCGTATGATCAATTAAAAACATTAAAAAAACTAACGCAATCCCCTTATTTTGGACGTTTTGATTTTATAGAAAATGGTGAAAAAGAAGCGGAAGCTATTTATGTGGGCGTGGGCTCTTTAATGGATCAAAAAGATGAAGAGTTTTTAATTTATGATTGGCGTGCGCCTATTTCGAGTCTGTATTATGATTATTCGCCTGGAAAAGCGCAGTATGAAACGCCAGGTGAAGCGATTAAAGGCGAGATGAAGCTAAAGCGTCAGTTTATTATCGAAAATAGCGTAATTAAAAGCATGTTTGATACAGGGATTACCATTCGAGACGAGCTGCTTCAAGAAGTGCTCGGACACAATGCAAGCAGTCAAATGAAAAGTATTGTAGCGACCATTCAAAAAGAACAAAACCAAATTATTCGAAATGAAAAAAATAAAGTGCTGATCGTTCAAGGGGTAGCAGGGAGCGGTAAAACGTCTGCGGCTCTTCAGCGCGTGGCTTATCTTCTCTATCATCACCGAAAGCAGCTGACTGCAGAAAACATGATGCTGTTTTCACCAAATCCGCTTTTTAACAGCTACGTCTCAACCGTTCTTCCGGAGCTTGGAGAAGACAATATGAAACAAACAACGTTTCAGCAATATGCCGATGGCCGGTTAGGAAACGAGTTTGAAGTGGAGGACTTGTTCGTTCAAATCGAATATTTGCTAACGGAAAAAGATGCTGCGGCAAAAAAACAAAAAATGCAGGAAATTCGCTACAAAGCAAGCCGTGAATTTAAAAAGCAGGTAGATGCGTATATTGAAGAACTGTCTACTAAAGACATCATTTTTAAAAATATTAAGTTTCGCGGCGAAATCGTGTTATCTGCTCGGCGTTTGCTGTCTTATTTCTATTCGCTTGATACGGGAATTTCCATTCCTAACAGGATGCAGCTCGTAGCCGAGTGGGCGCTTAAGCTCATCAACCAGCTTGAAAAACTGGAGCGTAAAAAAGATTGGGTTCAAGAAGAAATTCAGCTTTTAGAAAAAGAAGATTATGTGGAGGCCTATCAGCACCTGCAGAAAAAGGAAGGCTATACGGAAAGCTCATTTGATGATTTCGACCGGGAACAAGCGTATTTAGCTAAAGCGGTTGTAGCTAAGAAAATAAAATTTATTAAGCAGGCCATCAAGCAGCTTAAATTTATCGACATTCGCCGTATCTATATGCAGCTGTTTGAAAGAAATCACCTTTTTTCCTACGTGGAGGGATGGGAAGACACTGCTAAAAACACGGTGCACAGAGTCATGAACATGAAACTGTCTTATGAAGACGTAACGCCTTACTTATATATAAAAGATCAAATTGAAGGGCGCAAAGCCAATCCTGTCATTCGCTATTTGTTTATTGATGAAGCACAGGACTATTCACCGTTTCAGTTGGCGTTTTTAAAAGAGCTGTTTCCGCATGCCAGAATGACGCTGCTTGGAGACTTGAATCAAGCGATCTATGCGCACGCCTTGAACGCACCGACCATTCTTTCAAGCGAACTGTACGAAGAGAAAGAAGCAGAAACGCTGACTCTTACGAGAAGCTACCGATCAACACGTCAAATTGTCGAGTTTTCAAGGGATATGGTAGCAAACGGTCATTTAATCGAGCCGTTTAATCGAGACGGTGCGAAGCCAACCGTTACGGCTGCAGATAACGTCCAAGACCTACATGAGGCGATCATAGACAAAATTAATAAATTGAAGGAACAAAACTATAAAACGATCGCTGTGATTGCCAAAACTGCTGAAGAAAGCCGAGAAGCATTCCAAGCACTGCCTGCTTCGATGTCTGCAAGGCTGCTGACAAAAGAAACAAGTTCATTTGAAAAAGGCATGCTTGTCCTGCCTGCTTACTTAGCAAAAGGAATTGAATTTGATGCCGTCATCATTTACAATGCGTCGAGTGAATGTTACCAAGATGAATACGAGCGTAATTTATTTTATACAGGATGCACAAGAGCGATGCATGAGCTGCACTTGTTCTCACTTGGTGAAATCAGCCCGTTTATATCAAATAAAGAAACTTATGAATACCATGGTAAATAAACAGAGAACGGTCAGTATCTTGAGTGTTTGAAATAGTAGACGGAAAATCAAGGGTGAAATCGCAAAGGTTTTACCCTCGATTTTTTATTTTTATTGCTTAAATAAAAATTGTTTGGTCAAAGTCTAGCTACCATAAAGCGAATCAGAAGGACAGTGAAAGGAGGAGTTTTATATCCCATATTTACGAATAAATGTATTACTCATCCTTATAATAAGTTTATTTTTCTCAGGTATTATTCTTTTTTCTTATAAGTTATTTGCTTGGGGAATGTTGCTCATCATAGGTCTACTTTTTATCTATGCTTTAACCTCTAAATATCGTTCAACGGTTTCTCTCTTTCTATTCTTTTTAGTAGGAATATGTATGTTTCAAGTAGGAAGCAATTATTTCATTGAATGGGATCTATCTAAAAAGATGAACATCATTGTAAACAGAGTTTTACTTCTGTTTATCATAGGTGGACTATTGCTTTCCATTTTGTTGTCCAAACAAAAGGTATTTCTTTTTGCATCGTTACCAGACTGGCAGAAACGTATAGTGATGCCATATCATTCGATTAAGCTAACGTATTTTTTACTGTTTGGTCTAATTGGGTCGGCTACAATCTTTGTACCGTTACTGTTCGTTGAAGATATAAGCTATACAAAATCATTCGTCATATACGGTATAGTATTCTCCGTTATAAACGCTATTTTAGAAGAGTTGCTTTGGAGAGGGATCATGTTATCTCATTTAAAAAGTAATCTATCGACTTTTTACGCTGTTTTCATTACGAGTATTGGATTCGGTCTTTTGCATATATCAATAGGAATTCCTGTAATCATGAGTTTACTTTTTTCTTTTGGTGGACTTTTCTATGCATTTGTCGTTTTAAAGACGAAAAGCATATACCCAGCCATAGTTTTTCATTTTATTATTAATTTAGGTATGGTCTTTAATGGATGGATATTTTAGCATCTTGCACCAAAAAGCTCAGAGCTATATATCGCTCTGAGCTTTTTATGAGTTATCACTGTTGTATATTGCCTGAAATGTTTACAGTAGGCCGCCTTTTTTTCATTGACTTTCAAAATGCAGCAAATACTTTACTAAATAAAGGCCTGAGTTTGTTTTTTCTTGAAGAGGAATGGTCAGGCATGTGACGTAATAATACCCGTTTGGAATATCATAGCTTAAGGTTTCAGATAGGACACTTTTGATTTCAATCCCATCGCTTTCAACATGAAAAGGAAGGCGAGTGGTCTTTTCAGCCCGTGATGCGTCTGGAGTTTCGTTTACCCACACTTCAATAATGGCTTTTGTGTTGGATACTGCTTCAAATGAAATAGCTTTATCGTCTGCGACATATCCTTTTTGAATATCTTCATCACTCCAGTCGTGATGGGGCTTTGGCTGTCCTTTTTGAAATAGCGTAAACTGATGATAAGACATGGTTAGCTCTTGTTCTTTCCATTTTGTTTTCATGATTTCACCTCTTCAAAATAAAGCTTGTTCTGCTATTATTGCACGATAAATTGTACGCGTGTACCATCTGGATACTGTTCTAACTGATTTCCAACCCATGAGCCGGCTCCGCGGTTATCAGAAGGTGAAATATAGCGAATGTCAGCTCCTGCTCCGCCTTCTTCGCACATAGCCATTGGCCATTCATCACGGTCATAACCTGTTTTTGTCGGATATCCTTTCAGGGATTCTTCTCGGTTCGCTTCAGCACCGTCGCGATCAATTGTGCAAACGGAAGAGTGCCCAGCGGCAATTGCGTCACGAATATGATCACCCGTTTCAGGATATCGGTCTAACGGAAAATAAAGCGTCGCATCATAGTTTACTTCAGCTTCCGTTTTTTCAGGAGCTAAAAAAGCCGCATGTCCCATAAACCCTAAAATACATGCCATGATAATGAATAGACTTGCCATTAATTTTTTCCCGTATGTAGCCATCTCAAACCTCCAGTGTAAGTCGTTTTTACAGCTTAACTATACTCTCAGATTGCTAAGTTTAGATTACAGGACAATAAATACGGTGTAAACAAGTATTAACATTTATGTAAAAATGATCTTTTTGTCTTATCTGTAAGGAGTAAAAAAGCTGCGTAATATTCCGGGAATTATACTTTTTATTGTGAACCTGCTTATCAGTCAGGTTAAATGCAGTGTGAAGAGGTAGGTAACGAAAAGAAATCTCAGCAGTGAAAAAAAGAGTCAACTTCCTTTACTTGACATTATACCCTGATAGGTATAAAGTTGTGTATACATTTACTTCTTGCGTACAGCTTCAAAGCAAGAAACGCAATCATGCATGAGCGGAGGTAGTAGTATGATGGAATATGATAAGCAAGTTAAAAATCGTTTGAAACGTATTGAAGGTCAGTTAAAAGGTGTCTTAAATATGATGGAACAAGGAAAAGACTGCCGTGACATTGTGACACAGCTCTCAGCAGCGAGAAGCGCAATTGATCGCACGATGGGTGTTATTGTTAGCACCAATCTTGAACAATGCGTAAGAGAAAGCATTGAAAAAGGCGAGAATACGGAAAACTTAGTAAAAGAAGCAGTAGAGCTGTTAGTAAAAAGCAGATGAGACATTCGTTTCATCTGCTTTTTGTTTTCACTGTACGCTGCTCATAAGGATAAAAACCGCTGTTCCTAAACACAATACGGATAGGAACAGCGGTTTTTTAGGTTTATCTCGTTTTAAGAACAGGAAAGATATATGGAGAGAAAGGAGGAGGTCAAGATGAGTGATGACAAAAAGTCACCAACATATAACCATACGGAAATTCATCATAATATTGAGGCTTCTCCAAAAGCGCCGGGAATCAAAGCTGCTTTTCGCTTTAACCACGCTTCTTCTCCGTGGGTAAGAGGAATCAGCTCAGGCTTGTCTTCAAGTTTGCCGATTTTAATAGGAATTTTGTTTGATCATTTGCAGTACGGACTCATTGCAAGTATTGGAGGCTTTACATATTTATATACAAAAGATGAGCCTTATGCGCAGCGTGCCGTTAAGTTATTTTTAGCTTTGCTTGGCGTTACGCTCTGTTTCACACTCGGCTCATTATTTGCTGACGTAGCTTGGATCAAAACTATTTTATTTGGTGTGATTGGAGCTGTATCAGTTTATATCTTTGGTGCATTAAAAATTCCGGGGCCTTCAGCCATGTTTTTTGTTCTGTCATTTGCGGTGAGCACAAGCATTCCAGCTCCGAATTTGCAGTCCGTGTTTTTGCATGCAGGACTCGTTTTTTTAGGGGGAGCACTATCTTGGTTTATTAGCATGAGCGGCTGGCTTATTAACCCGCGCGGACCTGAAACTGCCGCTGTGGCGAAAGCGTACAGGCAGCTAGCTTCATTTGTCGGGTCTCTTGGTACGGAATCGTTTCACGCCGAGCAGCATAAAACGGTTGTAGAGCTTCGAGCAGCGGAAACGGCGATGAAACAAGCGAAAATTAATCGAAAAAAATCATCGTTTGCGCATCGCCTGTTTTTATTAAATCAAAAAGCCGAAGGGCTGTTTATCTTTGTAATGGCCGCTGCGAATGATTTTAATCCGGCTGTTTCTAAAAAAGCACAAGCGGTGATTGAAACGTTCGCATCTGAAATGGCCACGTTAAAAAAACATAAAAAAATTCGAGACGTGCGTGAAGAAATTGAAGAGCTGTCCATCAAAGAAGAGCTGCGCACATTGCTATTGGATGTAAATGACGTTCTTCAAATGAAGGAATTAAAAGAAACGGAGTATATTCAATTTTCACAAGGCAGTGTAAAAACACGGTTAAAAGCTGCTTTTCACAAACGTTCGTATGTGCTTAAAAATGCTTTGCGCTATGGAATTATTATGATCATCGCAGCAGCCGTTGCCTACACGACAAATATTCCAAGGTCTTACTGGATTCCCCTCACATGTGCCGGAGTGATGCTTGGCGCAACCGTTCGTGCAACGGTTCAGCGAGGTATTCAACGCTCTGTCGGAACCATTTTAGGTATTTTAATTGGAACCGGGATTCTCATGCTTGAACCAACGGGAATCGTCATTGCGCTCATTGTCTTTGTGCTTCAGTCAACGATTGAAATTGTAATTGTTAAAAACTACGCGCTCGGCACGCTTTTTATCACACCGAATGCTCTTTTAATTGCTGAAAGCGGTCATCCGGACAAAGCGATTAGCTACTTTACGTCCGCTCGGGTGATTGATATTGTTATTGGTTCTGTTATTGGAGTGGTCGGTACGGTATTAGTTTTTAAACGAGCTTCTTCGCTTCGTCTGCCGTATTTACTTGGAGATGTCATTCGAAAAGAAGGACAATTTTTAGAAATGCTAAGCACCGAACAAGATGAAGAAAGAATTAAACAAGAAAGAAATAAGCTTCAAGGGGAACTTGTTAATCTTCGGGCGCTGTACGATAATGTGATTGGAGAATATTCTAAAACGGCCGTCAAGCTTGAAGGACTGTGGCCGGCAGTTGTCGCTACCCAGCAGTTAGGTTATATGCTTCTTGCGTCGTATGAAGGATATGAGCTGTCAGAAACGGAGAAACGAGAGCTTAAGGAAACGTTTGCTCAGCTAGCTGCAGCAGCTGAGCAAAAACGAGCGCCAAAGCTTTCAAGTGTTCCGACCCTGAAACACTATCCAATTATTCAAGGAGAAATAGTCGCTTTATATGAAAGTCTGCAGGTGGAAATATAAAAAGCACGGAACCAAGGGGCTCCGTGCTTTTGTTTTTACATATCCACAACTTCATTTACCGTTTTATTTACATCGTCACGCGTCATTTTTTCTTTTCCTTTCATCAATGCGTTTAATGTTCCATCAGCAAGCGCTAACGGAATTTTACAGAAATGAAGGATCGGAAGCGATTTAACATCTTCTAAATATTTCTTTCCTAGTGAAAGATTGCGGCGAGCGTAGGCAAACATATCTTCTCTGCTCCAATTGTTAGGAAAGAAGCTGACTCCGCGCTCTGAATCTTCCGAGGTATTACGCAGAATATTAACAGACTGCAAGCCGCGTCCAAACGCAATAGCTAATTCTTTGTCTGTTTCCGTGCCGTCATACCATTTCCAAATGTCATTAAGCATCACACCTACTAGACCAGCTACGTAGAACGTATAGTCATCTAAATCCGCTTCATTTTGAATATGCCAGTCTTTTTCTACCCAATCGGCCATTCCTTTGGCCATAATAGAAGTTGCATCTAATACTTGATCTGCAACTCCAGTCGGACAAAGCGCAATCCAGTTGCCGAGCTGAAGCGTTACGTCAGGTAAATCAGCTTGATAAGGACCTACTAATGCCATGTACTCGTCTTCGTTAAAAGACTTTTTTAACAGGTCACTAATGGCGTAAAGCAAGCGGCTTTTTACACCGGCTTCTAGCTCAGGGTGATCTTCAATTTCATCAATTGCCCTCATACATAAGTAAGCAGATCCTACTGCATCCTGCAATTCTGCCGGCAAGTGGCTAATTGGAATAAAAAATGTTCGGCTTGTCTCTTTTAACATCACCATTGCGTTGTCGCGTAATTTGTTGGGTACACTCATTGATAACTAGCTCCTTTTTACATATCCACATGTCAAATTAGTTTAAGTTTTCATCTTATATACTATAGTAACAAAAAATGAGCACTTAATGGAGTTTAAAGATTACTTATTAACGATATTGTCATTATTTTGTAGTATTTAAACAGAGAAACTTGTAACATATACAAGTTTACACTACGATAATACTCGTTCATTCTTCGTTTTACAGAAATAAATGGTTTATTTTTAAGAAAATTGCTGTCATGCTAATGAATTAGATGAGCTTTTAAGAAAATACTCAACGGCCGGGTATACATAATATATAGGAGAATATAGAGGTGAATGTATGAAAATTTTAATTGTAGAAGACGATGGTAAAATATATGAATTAGTAAAAGAGAAATTTGAACAGTGGTCATTTGAAGTGGCTGGAGTAGAAGATTTTCAAAAAGTAATGGAAGTATTTATTGCAGAAAGCCCAGAGCTGGTCATTTTAGACGTGAATTTGCCTGTATATGACGGGTTTTACTGGTGTCAGCAAATACGTACGGTTTCAAAAGCTCCTATCGTCTTTCTTTCCTCTCGTGAACACCCGATGGATATTGTTATGGCAATGAATGTTGGCGCGGATGACTATATTCAAAAGCCGTTTAACTTAGATGTTCTTGTTGCTAAAGTGCAGGCGCTTCTGCGCAGAACGTATTCATATGGAGACACGATTTCAGATGTTATCGAGTGGAACGGCGCGGTACTGGACTTAAAAAAAGGAAGTTTGCATTACAACGATCAAGAAATTCATTTAACGAAAAATGAATTTTTTATTTTACGGCTTCTTTTGGAAGAACGAGGCAAGATTGTATCGCGAGAAGAGCTTATGCGAAGGTTATGGGAAGATGAGAAATTTGTAAGTGACAATACGCTTTCTGTCAACATCACACGCATTCGCACCAAGCTGGAAGAAATCGGGCTGAATGATAAAATTGTGACTAAAAAAGGCCAAGGATATTTGGTGAATTAAGATGTGGAAAAGTTTTTTAAGAGAAAGACTAAGCTGGATTTTATTTGTTCTTATATGGTTGAGTGTAATCGATGCTCTGCTGCTGCTTGAGTATGATATTAAGGTGTCGTCCACTTCGTTTTGGTATTTAAATCTATTAACGCTGTGCCTGCTGATTCTGTTTCTTTTATGGAGAGGAATAAAAGAAAGAAGATTTCTAAAAAAGTTGAGCTTAATGCTGCGGAATGATGCGTACGATTTACAAGAAATGCATTCATACGTTCGAACAAAAGCAGATGAAGACATGCTGAGTTTGCTGCAGCATATAGATAGTGTGTATCGCAGACAAACTCATGCTCTTCACGTACAGCAGCGAGAGCAGCAGGAATATGTGACGACTTGGGTTCATGAGATCAAGACGCCGCTTACTGCGATGAAGCTGCTTATTAATGCTCATCGTACAGAGCTTTATAAATGGCCTTGGCTAAAGGATATTGAAGATGAGTGGATGAAAATTGACGGGTTAGTAGATCAGAATTTATATTCCGCACGCCTGCAGTACTTAGAAAAAGATTATCAGGTGCAGGCAGTGTCGCTAAGTGAACTTGTTTTTCCAAACGTTGCGTATTTCTCAAAATGGTGTATTGAAAAGAAGCTGCATATTGATGAAAAAAATTTAGACACACTGGTGCACACTGACCCAAAGTGGATGCAGTTTGTTGTGAGACAAGTGCTGTCTAACGCCATTAAATATAGTCCTCTAGAAGGAAAGCTTTCTTTTTTTAGTGAAGAAACGCCAAAGTACGTAAAGTTATTTATCGCTGATCAAGGGAAAGGGATTCCAACTCAAGATCTTCCCCGGGTTTTTGAAAAAGGATTCACAGGAAATGCGGGAAGAAAAACGAAGGGAGCTACGGGGCTAGGACTGTATTTTTCAAAAAAAATTACAGATGCTCTGGGCCATCGAATAGAAGTGAATTCACTTTTACACGAAGGAACCACGGTGGTTCTGACCTTCTACAAACGGAATTCTTTTGATAACCTTTCAAAAATGTAAGATTGCACGCTGAGATTGTCATCTGCTTCAAACGAATCTTTCCTTGTTTCAAAGTAAGATAAAGCTATACACAAGGAGGGAACGTACATGAAGCGAAAGTGGATTAGCCTCTTAGCTCTGCTTTTGGTTGTAGGAGCAGGTATAGGAGGAATAAAGATTTATCAAAAAGCTGCAACGGAGCATCAATACGGGATTATCCCAAAAGAAGCAAAAAAAGTGGATGAGTATGGACGAGTTCAATATACCATTTCAGTGATAAACGAAAAAGGACAAACAACGTTTCAAACGTTTACAACGATTAAACAGTTAAAAGAAGGAACGGTTATTGACCTTTTCGTTCGAGGCAATGAAGTTCGGAAATATGACATTATAACAAAGAATGAGCTGCCGCAGCGAGTGAAAAGCGTGTGGCCTACAAAAGAACGAAAGGAGGAGGAAAAGTGAGCATTGTTCTTGAAGGAAAAAATGTAACCAAAACGTTTGGATCAAGAGGAAATGTATACGAAGCGCTAAAAGGAATTGATTTTACAATCGAAGAAGGAGAGTTTGTCGGTATTATGGGACCATCTGGAGCGGGAAAAACGACGCTGATGAACATTCTTTCAACGATTGATCGTCCCACCGACGGCGAGATATGGATTCAAGGAGAAAACGTGGCGCTCATGAAAGATAAGAAGCTGTCTGCTTTCAGACGCAATCATTTAGGGTTTATTTTTCAAGATTATAATTTATTGGATACGTTAACGGTAAAAGAAAATATTCTTCTGCCGCTTACGGTTACAAAAATGTCTAAGAAAGAGATGGAAGCGAAGCTTAAAGACACCGCAACGCGACTAGGCATCTATGAGCTAGCGGATAAGTATCCGTATGAGATTTCTGGCGGACAAAAACAGCGCGTTGCAGCAGCGAGAGCAATGATTACGAATCCAGCTGTTATTTTCGCCGATGAACCTACCGGAGCTCTTGATTCAAAAGCTGCTTCAAGCCTGCTTGAAAAGCTGTCGCAATTAAATCAAGAAGACCGTGCCACGATTATTATGGTGACGCATGATCCGCTGGCTTCAAGCTACTGCAGCCGCGTGCTGTTTATTAAAGACGGACAAATTTACACGGAGCTGTTTAAAGGCGAACAAACGAGACAAGCTTTTTTTAAACGAATTATGAACATTCAAGGCGCATTAGGCGGTGAAGGCTATGACCGTATTTGATCTTGTTAAAAAGAATATGCGCAAAAATATTAGCCGGTACAGCCTTTATTTCTTTTCAATGATTTTTAGTATTGTTGTGTACTATGTGTTTGCTACGCTTCAGTACGACCAATCGATTTCAAAGGTTATTGGAGAAGAGCTGAGGCTGCAGGGCATTTTTAATGCTTCAAACTACGTTCTGCTTACCTTTATTGTTGTCTTTATTTGGTACACAAACTCATTTTTTATCAGGCAGCGTAAGAGAGAGCTCGGGCTGTATCATTTAGTTGGTATTGAAAAGCGTACGATTGGGAAAATGATTTTCTATGAGAATATGCTGCTGGGGATTTTTTCTTTGGTGGTCGGTATTTTACTAGGTACCGTGTTTTCAAGGCTGTTTGTGCTGTTTTTACTAAAGCTTATGGGACTGTCGTTTTCTATTACGCTCACATTTTCTCTTCAAGCTGTTTTAAAAACAGCCGTAGTGTTTTTGATTGTTACCATTTTTATATCGTTTCAAGGCTATTTTATTATGTACCGCTATACGCTATTAGATCTGTTTCAAGCAGAAAGCAAAAGTGAACGCGTAAATAAAATGAATTCGAAACGCTCAATTGCAGTGGGAGGACTGGGTATCTTACTCGTTGGCTATGGGTACTACCTTTCATCGGGAAACATTGTGACGCCTGAGTTTTTTCTAGTTGTAGTCGTTGTGCTTTTCTCGGTCATTTTCGGTACATTTTTACTTTTTAAAGCCACAATTGAGTGGCTGATGGGACTTTACCGAGAGCATGCAAGCGGATATTATTCGTTTGCAAATATGCTAAGCGTTTCTACCATGATGTATCGAATTAAAGCAAATGCACGAGTCTTAACATTAATTACAATCTTGTCGGCTACTACACTTGTAGCAGTTGGTGTGACGTACTCCTCGTACTATAACACAAAAGCCGACGCCAGAAGCATGCAGCCTTATGACTATACGCTGCACAGCAAAAAAGCAGCGCAAGAATTTATGAATGTACTGGATGAGCTAGATATCCAATCAAATCGATATGTCTATCATATCGTGAAGTACTCTGCTGATTTATCGGATTTTCGATTTATTACATCGGGCTACTATAAAGATAGGGAACAAATCAGCTTTTTAGATGAAGAAGAAGTGCGGAAAAATGGCGTTTCGGTTCCTGCGCTAAGCGCAAACGAAACCGTTATTTTTGATTCAATGGCAAAAGGAAAAGTGTTTAAGCCTAGTACAGGTAAAACCGCAGCTGTGCAGCTGAACAAATCAGAACAGCTTGCTTTAAAAGTCGTTAAATCAGAACCTTCACTTATTCTTGACTCTGACAGTGCCGGCTATCAGTTTGTAGTCAATCACGACACGTTTATCAAACTTTCAAAGGCTGGACAAAAGCAAGCGGTGTACGTATTTAATACCGATGATGGAAATAAACAAAATGAACTTGCTAAGAACTATCATCAAATCGCAAAAGAAGCTGGCGAAAGCCGTACTTCATACTATGATGTGTTTCAGGCAGGCTTAATGAGTAAAGGATTGTTTATTTTTATTGGAGGGTTTTTAGGGCTTGTCTTTTTGATGGCAACGGGCAGTATTATTTATTTTAAACAAATCTCTGAAGCGGAACAAGAGCGCAAAAGATTTGAAGTTCTGCGTAAACTTGGGTTTTCAGTGTCTCAAATGATGAGTGCCGTTCGAAAGCAGCAGCTGTTTACGTTTGGTTTGCCTTTAGTAATTGGCATCTTGCACAGTCTATTTGCGCTGAAGGTCATTACGAATCTAACCGGTGAAAGTCTGATAGTCCCTGTTTTAATAGCGGATGCAGTATACGGGATTATTTATTTCTTTTTCTACTGGCTGACAATGAATTACTACCGAATGGTAATAAAGCGACTGTAAAGAAAAGACTGTTTCGATCAAAGAAACAGTCTTTTTTTGTTGGGAAATAAAAGGTATGGAGTAATGAAACCCTGAATATAAAAAAAGGGTATATAAAAAGTAGAGAGTTGTATTGGAGGGGAAAATGTGAAAGCAGATGCTGTATTTGAAGGGGGAGGCGTTCGAGGAATTGCATTCACGGGTGCGATTGAAGCGATGGAAGAAAGTAATGTAGAATGGCAGCGTCTAGCAGGTACGTCAGCAGGCGCGTTAATTGCGGCTCTTTTGGCGAGTGGCTATAAAAGCAGTGAAATTCGCAGGGAGCTTCAAAACATGGACTATGCTAAGTTTCGCGGGAAAACGATCATTAACCGAATTCCTCTGATTGGAAACTTGATTGAGCTGATGATTCATTTAGGTTTTTATAAAAATGATTATTTGGAAAAATGGGTGTACGGTTTGCTGCGTGAAAAAGGAATCGAAACGTTTGCGGATTTGCCGGCAGATAAGCTGAAAATTATTGCCTCAGACATTTCGAACGGGCAGATGCTTGTGCTGCCTGACGACTTGCCTCGCTACGGAATGCAGCCAAGCGATATGAAGATTTCACAAGCCGTGATGATGAGTGCGTCCATTCCTTTTTTCTTTCGTCCCGTTATCTGGAAGTCCAAAGGGTTCAAGAGATCATACATTGTCGATGGAGCGCTTTTAAGCAATTTTCCGATTTGGCTGTTTGATACGGAGCATCCGCGTTTCCCGACATTTGGTTTTCGATTTGTCAAAGAAGAAATTGATACAGCCGCTATTATTCCGACGCCGGTCCATTTATTTAAAAGTATGTTTACGACGATGCTGCAAGCTCATGATTTGCGGTATTTGAACGCGGAGACAAAAGAACGAACGGTGCAAATTCCAACCGGTGTGATTACGGCAACGGATTTTGCCTTAAAGGAAGAAGAAATCGAATTTTTATATGAATCTGGTTATATATCAGCAAAGCGCTTTTTAGAAAAGTGGGATTTTGAACAGCATAAAATGAATCGAACCGGACGGCAGCTGACACGAAGAAAGCTCCCGTAACAGGAGCTTTTCTACGGCTGTTTTAAAATGTTGACTTCAACAGCTTCGCCTTTTGCCGGAACGGAATACTGAACGCTTTTGTCTTTTTTGAGCCATGCTTTAACGAGCTGTCCTTTTTTGTATGTTTGATCATCCGAAACTTTTACATAAATAGGCTGTACATCGCTAGAACCAAGTATTTCTTTTGTTGTATAGTCAAGCGCGGTATCTCGCGGAATGACGTTTGCAATAAGAATTTCATCCTGTTTCACTTCTAAAATTCGCCCTTGAACTAAATAGCCGGCCGGCTTTTTTGACTGCTCGGCGTTATCAGAACAGCCGCTTAAACAAATAAAAAAGAAAAGAAAAAGTGCAGTTGATTGAACGGTAAACTTCATAAAATCTCCTTTCCGTTTCAACACGACTACCATTATAACGCGTTTGACCATTTCTTTTCCAGTTTTCGGAGAAAGCAAGAGGTAATCGTTGACGGTATTTCAGCGCGCGTGATATGTTTTAACTCATAAACGCTATTTTTACTAGAAGCCACGCTTAGTACGGGAGGTCCTTATATGGATGTTACCTTTTTAACCAACGTTATTCGACATATACTAGAACGAGATAATTTTGTCATTGACTTTGAAGAATCAGACGAACAAAATATTCACTTTTGGCATCGAGACGAGCCGTTTCGCCTTTTTATTTCAGAACAAACGGAAAGTTATTTAGTATGGACCGTTTTTGAAGATGAAAAGGAACAGTGGAGCGGAAAAACATTTCTCCAAGAAGTGACGAATACGTGTAAAGACTGCAGTGAGCCAATCGCGCACTGGATTTATAAAGATGGAGGCAAAGCAGGTTATTGCGATCATTGTCTGCAAAAGTTTGGAAATGCGTATTTTACAAATGCTGATGATATCAAGCAAAACCTTCATTTAATTGACGGTTCTATTTGTTTTATTACCGATGAAACCGGAAGCGATTGGTGGATTGCATATGAAGGGTTCAAACGAGTAATTGCAAGATTAGAAGAAAATCCCCATCAGAAAGTCGAAATGTACAAGCCCGAATATCCGGTCTTTAAATGGGAAATACATTTTCTAACGGAAAACAATTCTGCTAGCTTTAAGTTCAAAGATGACTTTGCATCTGGAATTGTACCGAAGGGAAGAATACTCTAACATCCTTGTTATAAGGGTGTTTTTTCTTATAATGGGAAGTTTTTTTGAAAAAAATAATTAATTTAGGTTAAAAAGAAGGAATTAAAGGGTAAAGAGTAGAAGATATATCACTATAGGAAGAATGGGGGAAATAATTATGACAACTACAACAAATTTAACACTGGGGTACAAAATGTACACGATTGATTTTAGCCGTCCAACGCAGTCTAACGAGGCACTGCTTGATTTCTTTAAAGATGTGCAGCACAGACAGGGAAATAATGCAGAAAGCTTTTCTAAAACATTAATGGAAATCGAAGAAATCAAAACAAAATATGTAGATCATGAAATCGTACTGCTGGCTAAATCGCTTGAACAGCAAATAAGCCGCTCAAATGCAGAAAAACTTGAGGTCTGATAATCACCAGAAATGGTCGATTTATCAGACCTTTTTTATTTTTATCGATGTAGCGCTGTCTCCTTGGCTAAAGAGCAGCCAAGGAGACAGCGCTAGACCTAAGCGTAAGTTGGCCTCCCTTGCGGGCTGCCAACTTACGCTTAGATGAACCTTTTGGGGTGAAGTTAAGGGGACTGGGAATCTGGGAGTGTGGCTTTTAGACTGAAGAGAGAATTTTGTACATTTCAACGGATGTTTGATTTTATCAAAAGTTGTAGATGAATAGACTATCAAGTCGTTGGAGGCGTTGTATGGTTGGAATTTGCAGCTGGAAGTGTGCGGTGAGTGGAATAAGTATTGCAAGTGTCTACAGTAAGCAGCCGTCGTGGCAGCGGGAGTGTTATTTGGTGACACCTGGTAAAGTTTATTATGAGTCGTGCTATCAAGGGTACGGAGAGTTTGCAGGAATAGATATTTTTTGTTTGATGAGAGAAGACGGAGCGGAGAAAGAAGACAGTGAAGGGTTAGTGGCTTTTAAGCCTAAGATTGTGCTGGCGAAGTATTACAGCGGACAGCGTTATGAAGAACTGCCGGAATCAGAGCCGTGTCCGTACGGAGGCTATTTCTTTGAAGGGTGGAAGGAAGGGTAGCGAATATACATAAAAGCTGTAGAGATATCTCTACAGCTCGTTATTAACGTCTTGTTTCATCGACAGATTGTTCTAAGTCACTTACTTCTTGCGTAATTGTATTTAATTCTTCTTGCACCGCTTCCGCTTCAAGAACAGGATCTTGAACGATTTCTGTCGTTTCAAGCTCTTCTGCTGCAGCCGTTTCTGCAAGCGGCTCCTCTTTAGCCGTGCGCAAAGATTTCACTTTGTTGACAACTTGCGAAGACTGTTCGGAGACTTTTTGTGAAAGACGAGCCGTGCGCTGTTTGAGGTCTTGGCCTTTTGCATATACCGTTTCTTTCACTTGACCTGTTTTAGCAAGTGCTTGATTCGCTCCGTCTTGAATAGAAGCACGCAGCTCTTTTCCTGACTTTGGCGCTACTAGTAAAGCTGTTGTTACGCCCACTACGCTACCTACTAACGTACCGACTAATAACTCTTTGCTTCCACCTTTTGTTTCTTTACCTACTGTTTCTTTTACGTTTTCTTTTGTCATGACATTTCCTCCTTTTATAATATGTAATATGAAGGGTTTACCATTTTGTTGAATACTTCCTGTAAAACGCAAATGATTCGCTAAAAAAATCTGCAAGTGCCGTCGGACGCTCGTACAGGCTGGTGAAATTTGATTGTATATAGTATTCAACCACCTGACAGAAAAACCTTCTTTTCTGCTATAAAAACAGAAAAAAACTTATCTGTAAAATCCGACACAAGAAAACGACAACATTCGTTCTTTGGTAGCATTTTCACTTGAAATTTTATATCATAGAATGCAAGGAGAATACGTTCTCTTTTTTTTAGATGCTGGAGGGATTGAAGAAATGGCTGAATCGAAGTACAGAACGATTTTAGAAGCAAAATCTGGAGAGTTAGAAGCATTAAAAGAGAAAGCAATCAAAGACAGCTGGCAGCCGATCTATCATATTCATCCACAGTACGGGTTGATGAATGATCCGAACGGATTGATTCAATTAAACGGTGAATATCACGTGTTTTATCAGTGGTATCCGTACGGTGCGATGCATGGAATGAAGCACTGGGCTCATGTGAAATCTACGGATTTAGTGACGTGGGAACGCCTTCCGGTTGCATTAACGCCAACGGAAGAATATGAATCGCACGGCGCATACTCAGGCGGCGCGATTGAAAAAGATGGTCAAGGGCTGCTGTTTTATACGGGGAATGTAAAATACGAAGACGGCTCACGTTCAGCTAATCAATGTATCGCAATGCTAAGCGAAGATGGAAGCGTGGAAAAGTATACGCATAATCCAGCGGTACGAGGCGTTCCTGATGGATATACAGGACATGTGCGCGATCCGAAAGTATGGAAAGAAAATGATACATATTATATGCTGCTAGGCGCTCAGCGTGAAAACGAGACGGGCGCATTAATTGTGTATGAATCAAGCGATGCGCTTCAGTGGTCATTTAAAGGCGAAGTTAAAACATCGCTTCCTGACTTTGGCTATATGTGGGAGTGCCCGGATTACTTTAAACTGGACGGAAAAGATGTGTTTGTCTTTTCACCGCAAGGAATCAAAGCGGATGGCCACGATTTTCATAATATTTATAATGTGATTTACGCGGTGGGAACATTCGATGTGGAAAGTTTAACGTTTGAAATGGAGTATTACCGTGAAATTGATAAAGGGTTTGACTTTTATGCACCGCAAACGTTCCAAGATGAAAGCGGACGTCGCTTGCTATTTGCATGGATTGGAAACCCGGACGTTGACTATCCGTCAGACGAATATGGATGGGCTCATGCCTTAACGCTTCCTCGTGAGCTTTCGCTTGAAGGAAATGAACTTGTTCAAAAGCCTGTAGAAGAGTTAAATAAGCTTCGAGATCAAGCGGTTCATTTTAGAGGAACGCTGAAAAATGAAGAAGTGATTATTGATGAAGCAACAAACAATGCATATGAAATCAATATGACGTTCCGCGAGATAGCGGCCAAACAGTTTGGTTTAGAGCTGTTTAATAGTAAAGAAGAAGAGCTTCGCCTCGTGTTTGATACAGAAAAGCAAGAAGTGCGACTCGACCGTTCTTCATTCCACCATCAATATGCAACGGAATACGGTGTGGTTCGCTCTGAAAAATGGACAGCGTCAAATGAAGTCGATGTTCGTGTGTTTGTCGACAAAAGCATCGTCGAAATTTATATAAACGGCGGCAAAATTGTCTTCACTTCCCGCGTTTTCCCGAAAAAAGATTCCAAATCAGCTGTAAATGTATTTGCAGAAGGAGCTGTGGACTACCGGATTGATTATTACGGTATGTCGCGCGGTATTTAATATAAGAAATGAGAAAAGCCAATGAATATCATTCATTGGCTTTTTGGTTTCTATAAAAATAAAATACAAATACATGAAGCAACTAAGTGAGGAACAGCTGCAATAATAAAACGTTTCATCCACTCTGTATCCTCTCGCTGCCGGACGGGTGTAAAGTAAGGACCTCTTGTTTCAAATCGAAATGCGTCGAGAAGCGTAACGAGTGCAATCGCTGTAAGTAATATGCCAAGAGGACCTGAAATATAGTAAATATACTGCCAGTTGCCTGCTGTAATAGAAATGATAATCACAATAATTAAAGATATAATGCCAGATATTAATCCTGTTTTCAAACTCAAAATCTCCTTACATCCAGTTTTTGCTTATCTATTTTACCATAACCGAATGAAGGTTTGTATATACGGCTCGGGGCGGATATTTACTTCTTAATTGACCTTCTATGTAAGTATCTTCTCGTATAAAACGAGTTTCCTAGCAAAAGCAGTGTCCCTAAAATCCACCCGGCTGCAGGAGAATAAGGAAAGATCTTTTTTAAAGCCATCCCACAAGAAATAGAGGCTGCTCCGAGTATAAATAAAAGCAGCGTGATTCCTTGACGTTTTTTCATATGTACCACCTCTCTTACTAATTTTACCATAAGATATGAGTATAGTAGAATAAAATGTAAGGTGTCATACAAAAAAAGAAGTATATGGTAAAATTTGAAGAGTAGAAAGGGAAGAGGGATGCATTGATTAAAAAAGGATTTATAGCAGGAATCGTGATGGTCGGGATTGTTCTTGCTCTTGCTTCTTTTACAGGGAAGTGGAGCTATCTCTATTTTGTGTCAGGCACAATGGGGGCAGTATCGCTCGTTTTAGCTTTGGCATACCTTATTGACAGTATCGTGCTAGGAAGTACAGGCACATTCTTTTCAGCCAAAAAGACGCGCAAGGTGAGCCGAGTTGAAGATGCAAAACGGTTGCGGTACCGAACGTATTAGCTGCTTTGATTTATGTAGCCGGTGGTTGATGAACAGAAGTCTAAAAAAACAGCTTGAGGTACAACCTCAAGCTGTTTTTTTATGCGTCAATCTGAACGTTTCCTTCCCGTTTATCACGCAGAGGCATCACCATACTCACAAATCCAACGACTACTACGATGATTGCCGCCGTTAAAAAAGTCGTCTGAGCCCCTGCAAGCTTTACGATCATGCCTCCAAGAAGAGGAGCAGTAAGTAAAACGGCACTCGTTAAGGTGTTGATGAATCCGTACACTTTTCCGAGGTGTTCCTTGTCGCTGTAGGTTTGAACGATATAGTTAAACAGCAGTAAATTAAGCCCAACTCCGGCCCCTCCAATAGGTGCAGCAATCAAAATGAAATAGGGTGACATAACGGCTGGATTAAAGCAGCTAATGAAAAATAAAGAACTTCCAAATAGAAGCAGGCCGAGTGATAAAAGTCTAAATGGATGGTGAACCTGTTTTTTTCTATTAAGATACATTCCTGTTGCTAGCGCTCCCAGCCCGATTCCAGAAAGCAGCCAGCCGAGCATTTCCGGATGGTGAGGCAGCACATCTCGTAGGAAGATGCTGATTTGAGCGTCAACAAGCATGACTACAAAATACGAAAGGTGAAACAACATAACGGCGCGTAAAAGGATTGAGTGCTGAAAAACGATTTTCCAGCCGTTTGAGTACGTTTCTTTCAGTTGATGGGAAGAACGAGCAGCTTGCCCTTGAATGTTTTTACCTGCTTTTTTAAGTGAAAACAGCACACCAATAGAAATCATACAAGCTGCGGCATTAACTAAAATGCATGCTTTTGGCGTTGTGAACGTCAGCGCGGCGGCTCCGAGAAACGGCCCCACAACTTTGGCAATTTGAAACATAATGTTTTGTAAAGTAGAGGCCTGCAGCAGCTGCTCTTCTTTGACCACTTCTCGAACGTAAGCCAGCTGTGCAGGCACTTTCATAACAGAACTCATCGAGCGCAGCGTCAGCACCGTTAGTGCCAAAAGCGGTTCATTTGTGAAAAATAACAGACATGTGAACAGAAGACGGACTAGTTCAGACAAAAACATCAGCTGTACTTTATCATAGCGGTCCGCTAAATTTCCTGCTGCTTGACTTAGCAGGATGCTAGGCAAAGCGTACGCGACAGGAATAAGCGTAATCCAGAGGGAATTTGCGTGCCACACGTATGTAAAAAGCGTTATCACCGCAAACATATCAAATAAATCTCCGAAGCTTGCTGCGGTGCTTGAAATAAATAATCTTTTATAAGAAAAATTAGCAAACAGCTTTTCTTTTCTCAATACCTTCATTCCTTTACGTGTTGTTCGTAAAAAATAATCGCATCTTCAATAAATTGAAGGACTTCGCTGTCAATAGGGTAGAGATTAAGTGAACTTGATGCCTCAGGAGATTTGCGAATATCCCAAAAAGTTTCTTCTAAAGCGGTATGCTGCCCAAATAGTTCAGCTGATAAAAGCAGAATATCTGCTGCAATCAGCTGCCCATCTTCAGATTGAGGTGCACGCTGATGCTTTAAGCAAAGCTGAATTCGCTTTATCATGCTAATCCATTTATCGGCACTCGCATTCTCCATTTTAGGCAAATCATGCTGCAGAATCTTGCTTTCTTCTAATGAAAGCGAAAGCAGATCAGTCCAGCTGCTCTTGGCATTAGTTTCATTGTCAACTAAAGGAAGGAGCTGCTTCCAGTTTAATTCACCTTCTATTTTTATACTGTTGCGAAGCGTGTGGGTGTGTTCTAAAGCTCGCTGAATTTCTGAAGCTTTTTGCTGAAGTTTTTGCTGATGAATCCCTAGAAGTTTATCAATACTTACTTGATGAAGAATAAGTTCAATATCTCGCAAAGGAACGGCTAAGTTTTTTAAAAGGGTAATTTTCTCTAGTGTGACTAAGTCCGTTTCTGAGTAAGAGCGCTTTCCATTTTCTGATTTTGACGATGGATGAAGCAAGCCAATTTGATCGTAGTAACGAAGCGTACGCACCGTGAGGCCTAATTTTTTAGCGGCTTGCCCCGTAGAAAAATAAATCATGTTTAATCCCTCCAAAAAAATGCTTGCAGGTAACGTTACGTCACCTTTTACACTGAATATATGTAAAAGGGAGGCGAAGTAATTTGAAACAAAAAAATCAAGGATTATGGACCATAAAATCATTCGTAATTATGCTGGTCGTCACGTTTGTTGGTGTGCCTATTTTAATTGAAGGCATATTGCAGGATGCTTTGCATTCCCTGTTTAAAAATGATCTTTATGCTGGAACAGCTACTGGGTTTGTTATGGCAGCTGTGTTTTTATCAGCTCTGTATGGACTGATGGTTCAGACTGGTGATAGAAAAATTGGTTTTCAATCGTTTTCAAAACGGCACTGGCCGCGCATTCTTTTTTGGCTTTTTGTGCTGATCTTAGGAAGTGTGGCAATTGTTGTGCTAATGGAATGGTTTGGTATGACGTATGAAAATAAAAAAACAGCCAGTTTACAGCATGACCTGTCGCTGTTTTCATTTATACTTGCTTTTGTTTCAGCCGCTGTAATCTCACCTTTTTATGAAGAGATTATCTACCGAGGATTTTTTTATACATGGCTGAAACGTAAAGGAGGAATTGTGTTTGGATTGGCGGGAAGTTCGTTTATCTTTATGCTGGTGCATATTCCAACGTACAATACCTTGCCCGTTAACTTCTTATCGGGTATCGTGTGCGCGTGGGTGTACGAAAAAACAAAGTCGCTGCTTCCAAGTATGATCATTCACGCTTGTTTTAATGGAATCGCCGTTATTTTAACAGCGTCAGCTTAATGTAGTTTCGATAACGAGTAAGCTATGATTTATCTTACCATATTATGTCTAATTAAGAAGCGAATTACAAAAAATAAGCGGAAATGAACCCAAAAACTGCTAGAAGCACTGCCTGTTCCTAGCAGTTTTTTATGTATGCACGCAAGCTTAAGGCTTGTCTTAAAGTGGACGTTAAGATGTATGATAAGAAAGAGTGAGAGTGAAGACAGCCATAAAAAGGAGAGGGTATCGATGCAATATCGAAAGCTTGGAACAACAGGTCTGGAAGTATCAAATTTATGTCTAGGCACAATGGCGTTTGGACGATGGATTGACGAAAAAGCGTCGGCAGCTATTTTACATAGCGCCATTGAAAACGGCATTAACTTCATTGACACAGCCAACTATTACGGAAAAGGGCAGGATGAAGAGTTTAGATATGGCACAGGGGAATCGGAAGAAATTATTGGACGTGCGTTAAAAGGAAAACGAGATGATGTTGTGCTTGCAACAAAAGTCGGCATTGCCGTAGGAAAAGGCAAAAATGATAAAGGTCTTTCACGCACACATATTATGAGAGAAGTGGATAATCAGCTGCGACGACTGCAGACGGACTACATTGATCTTTATCAAGTTCATCTTTTTGATCACCATACACCTATGGAAGAAACGCTTCGCGCGCTCGATGATTTAGTTCGTCAAGGCAAAGTTCGTTATATTGGCTGCTCCAATTATGCCGCGTGGCAAATTGCAAAGTCTCATCATATTAGTGACAAAATGAATCTTGAAAAATTTATTTCCGCTCAGCCTCAGTACAATCTTCTCTCTCGTGAAATTGAACAAGAGCTGCTGCCGTTTAGTCAATCTGAAGGTGTAGGCGTTATGGTATACAGTCCGTTAGCGCGCGGCATGCTTTGAGGAAAATATAAAACATCAAATGACGTGCCGCCAGAAAGCCGCGCTGCGCATGGTGAAAAGCTGCTGCGAAACTACTTTACAGACCAAAACTTTCAGCTGGTGGAGCAGTATCGCAAGTTAGCAGAAACAAATGAAGTAAGCTTGTCTCAGTTTGCTCTTTCATGGGTATTGAATCAGCCCGCTGTAACGTCAAGCATTATCGGAGCTAGTAAATTGCACCACGTAACAGATGCGGTTGAAATCAGCGATTGGACATGGTCAGAAGAGCTGTTGAATACCGTAAATTCACTGTATTAATAAAAAGTCCGCAGGTGCACCTGCGGATTTTTGTGTTTAAATTTTAATTTCCTTTTGCGTTAATTTTGCTTCTAGTGAGTCGTACAAAGCGAGCTTATAGTTGATTTGTTCAAGGTATTTAAAAGTTTTGGCCATTTCTTCTTCCACCGCTTCTTTGTGCTGAAGCATCATGTTTTTTCGTTCTTTAATCGTGCTTTCGCCTTGTTTATAGAGCTCTACATAGCGCTTGATTTCTGCAAGCGGCATGCCTGTTGAGCGCAGAGCCAAAATAAAACGGATCCATTCAATATTCGTATCATTATAGAGGCGCTTTCCATTTTCATCACGCTCTACAAAAGGAAGAATTCCTTCTTTTTCATAGTAGCGTAAAGTCGGTGCGGAAAGCCCGGTTTTTTCATTCATTTCTTTCATGCTATAAGACAAGATTGTTCACTCCCACTTATGAATCGTAAAGCTTACTTTAAGGTATATGATAATCGATAGTTGAACGTTTTATCAAATTATTTTCCGTTTATTTAAAAAATATGGAACTTTTATACAGTTTGTCCGTAGTAACAAGTAGATAATAAGAAACTTACTGTAAAAGGTTAAGTAAAGGGGATAGAGTAATGAAAAAAGTAAAATGGATTAGTTTTATCCTGCTGCTGATTTCAAGCGGAGTCTTTTTTATCAATCATCAGTACGTCATTTTACTAGCGGCTTGGACCGTGTACGGAATGGCTTTATCAATCCTGGTTTATTTCTTTTCATATGATATGAGTGATTCAAACAAAGAGTAAAAGGCGTATACGCGTTTCTTATTGTCTTCAAAATAAAAGCAGAAAAAGAAAGGATGGAAGAAATGGGAGAACTTTTTTGAATGATTTTGTTCGGAGCGTGTATTTGGGTGCCGCTAATTTGGAATAAAATTGCGATTGGCAAGCGCATCGCACACGAAGAAAAGAAAGCAGGACGTGATTTAACAGGGGAAATCAATCCGTTTACCGGAGGAAGAATGTAAATAGAGATTAAGACATATCTAAATTAATCCCATTGAAAGACGAGCAAATAGGATAAATGAGCTCATATGAATTGCTTGTGACACCGCTGTTAATTTCCGTGCAAGGCTTCGCTTTCCGCGGGCGGCCGGTGAGCCTCCTCGTCGCTTACGCTTCTGCGGGGTCTCACCTATTCCGCTTTTCCCGCAGGAGTCTTCGCCTTTCCCTCCAATCAACAGCTAGAAGCAGCTACCTACATAAAACTTACATTCAGCCTATCCATAAAAAATCCGAACGAATTTAATTCTCTACCAAGAATCTCAATGCATCGTTCAAATTTCCCTACCACTAAAATACGTTTGTCTCAGCCTCTTCATTAGTAAAGAAAACGATAGTTTAATTTTGTTATTAATAGTATAATTAACCATATTTACTTTAAATAGAAAGGTTGATGAAAAAGTGTCAACACTCTTTTTGGTCGGCATGATACTTGTGCTGGCGATGATTATTTTTTCACGTACGCTGTGGGTGCCGAGCGGAGTGGTAGAACGTCTCAGCAAGAAAAAGTGGTTTCAAAATCACTGGCTGAGCGGAGGCTATTTGTTTGGCATTAATGCTTTATATTTTGGTACTACAATATTTTTACTCTATCTTCTTATGTTTACAAATATCCCTTATCTACATATTGTTCTTATGTTTTTAGCGACGATTGTAAGTATTTTCACGTGGAGCGCCTTTAGTGCAGCATGGACAGGGTCATTTAAAAACCGTCTTAAAATGGCTTTAACAGGAAGCAGCTTTTACTTGATAGTGGCATTGATTATGGTGATCCAGTGGCTAAGCGTTAAGCCTCTGTATCCCAATGAAGATACGTTTATGCGAGCTTTAGGGTGGATGCTTGGCTTTTTCGTTTCAGCCGTCGCTTTTAGTATATGTTTTATCTTCACTGCTTTTCTTGGAAAACGTTCAGCACGTGTATAAGGATATCATCTGTTTATTAACGTTCTTTTCTAGTTAACTACTATTGACGAAAGTAGGGGTAAACGTGATTCGAGAAATTTCAGCTTCCGATGCAGCCGCTTTTTTAGCGTTAAATAAAGAGCTTGATAAAGAAACAGCATATATGCTGTACGAGGAAAATGAGCGTGCGACTACGCTTGAACAGCAAAAAAAAATGATTATAACTTTTTTAAAGATGCCGAACTCGACCATATTAGTGGCGGAACAAGACGGCCAGCTCGTCGGACATCTATCTGTGATTGGCGGAAGCGTTAACCGAAAAAAACACAGCGCATACTTAGCTGTTGGCGTGCTTCAATCTTACGGAAACCGGGGCATCGGCACTTCGTTGTTTAAAGAAATGGAGAGATGGGCAGCGCAGAGCGGCATTAAACGAGTGGAGCTAACGGTGATGACCCACAATGAACCGGCCATTTCGCTGTATAAAAAAATGGGTTTCGAAATAGAAGGGAAAAAAGTATGTTCACTAGTTGTAGATGAAAAATCAGTCGATGAATATTATATGGGGAAGGTTTTTGAAAAAACGTGCTTAAAGGAGAAATGAACATGGAAACGACGATTGTTCAGTTAAATGAATGGGTGATAAAGCTTCCTAAAAAGCTTGAAGTATTCTCTGAAGCAGCGGCGTCAAACCGTCCTGCTCCTAAGAAGTGGTCACCGAAAGAAATTGTGGGGCACTTATGTGACTCAGCCATTCACAATTTGCAGCGGTTTATCAATGTGCAGCATGAAAAAATACCTTTGGTCCTGACGCCTTACAAACAAGATGAATGGGTAGAACTGCAGCACTATCAAGCTACGCCCATGGAAGAAATAGTTGCCCTATGGCGCAGTTTAAATAAGCAAATTGCTTCCGTTCTTTCGCATATACCAACAGAAAAGCATATGTATCAATTCAAATTAGAAGATGGAAACTTCGTTTCGCTCCAGTGGTTGGCTAAAGATTATATTGCTCATTTAGAGCATCATATTAAGCAAATTGACGCCCAACTGCCGCTAGGAGGCAAAGAGGATGAAAAAAGAACATAAAAAAGAAGAATCTCAGGTGAAAGTAGATTTTAGAACAGGCCGCGCCTATGGTGATCATGAATACATAGGAAGTTCGAAAAAAGGCCTGCTTCTTGCTTTGTTACCAGTTCTAATCATTGCCGGAGGTATACTGTTTCTGATGGTAAAATGACAAAAGCCGCATTATAGCGGCTTTTTTTCATAGAGGTGCTGAGTTTTGCTTTCTTCGGGATTGTTGCGGCTTTCTAGGGTGGAAAAGCCTGCGTGTTCTGCGACAATTTTAGCTGCGGAAGGAAGCGTTTCGACTCTTTCCCAAGATTCTGGATCCCACAGCTTTGATCGCTTGAATGCTTTGCTGCAGTGGAGAAAGCATTCTTGTACTTCAACGCTGATAGCGAGCAGCGGAGTTTTATTGTGAACCGCCATGGTTTCAAGCAGCGCTTTTTCTTTTACAATGCAAGCTTTGCCGTTAATCCGCAGCGTTTCTTCTATGCCTGGAATTAAAAAAAGCAGCCCTATTTGAGGATTAGATAAAATATTTTCCAATGAATCTACTTTTTGATTGCCGCGCCTCTCTGGAATCAATAGTCTCTTCTCATCGACGACTTGTACAAAACCAGGGTGATCCCCCCGCGGAGAACTGTCGCAAATTCCTTTATAATCAGCTGTAGCGATGATAACAAAAGGGGAATGTTTAATAAATTCCCGGCAGTGTCGATCTAAATAAGAAATTATTTTTTGATGCGCCAATTTGTTAGGCGCTCCGACTATACGGCGAAGCTCTTCCTTCGTTTTTACTTGTTCTTTAAAGTGACTGTTTTCCATTCCTTTTTTCACTCCTACAGTTTGCGTATACTGAAAATACCATTTTTATATATGAAATACTATGTTTTTATATTTAAAAAACAGAAAAATCAGTATATTAAAAAGAAGTAGAAGCATGGTAACGCTAATTTCGGTCTTTTTTTAAGTTTTTGATTGCGTTATCAAATATGTCATTAACCGTTTTCATATGTTCACTGACAAGATGGTCGGAGTCTTTTTCTCTCTGGCGCATGTCTTTTAACAAATCATCCATATCATCTAGCAAACTTTGAAAATACTCATCTTTTTGTTCTTCTTTCATTGTGGAATTATCCATTTCATCAAGCTTATCGAGCTTATCTTCAATTTTTTTGAAGTATTCATCTCTCAAGAATCTCACCTCATTTATAAAGTAGCTTTCTGCTTATTGTATGCACAATGTTTGTTTGCATGAGTAAGAAGTAGAAAGTACATAAATAAAAGGAGAGTCTGAAAAGCTCATTTGCTCCTTAGTAGGTTACTTTTTAGTTCCCATATTACTTTGAAGTGCGTACTTTTTTTTATTGTGTATATGCTTCATAATAAATTTTGTCAGGGGATAATAATCACATTTAATGAATAGATCAGTCATTGGGTTTACCCTCATACTGACAAATTTCTAAAATAGAGTTAACACAAATTTCAGGAGGTTTTATGAATATGAGAGAAATACTGCAAGGAAAACTAGGGTTTGGAACGGCACCACTGGGCAATATGTATCGTAATATTCCAGAAGAAGAGGCCATCGCAACGGTCGATGCTGCTTGGGAAAGCGGAATTCGCTACTTTGACGCAGCCCCTCTTTACGGAGCTGGTTTAGCGGAGATGCGCCTTGGTGAAGCACTATCAAAAAGAAATCGCGATGAGTATGTGCTAAGTACAAAAGTAGGTCGCGTTATTTCAGATGAACTAGAAGACACATCTTCACGTGATATGGGAGAAAAAGGCGGACTTTTTGAATTTGGCCGTAAAAATAAAATTATCAATGACTACAGTGCGGATGCAACTCTTCGTTCGATCGAGCAAAGCTTAAACCGTTTAAAAACAGATCGCTTGGACTTCGTGTATATTCATGATGTCGCGCAAGATTTTTATGGAGATGAGTGGGTAGGACAATTTGAGTCTGCTCGAACGGGCGCATTTCGTGTGCTTACACGCTTGCGTGAAGAAGGAGTTATTAAAGGATGGGGACTTGGAGTAAACCGAGTAGAGCCAATTGAAATCATGCTGGAGCTGGAAGAAGCAAAGCCGGATGTATCGTTGCTAGCTGGCCGTTACACGTTATTAGATCATGAGCGTGCGCTGCAGCGAGTAATGCCCGAAGCCGTAAAGCATAATATGGACATTGTTGTCGGCGGACCATACAGCTCAGGCGTTCTTGCTGGAGGTACGCACTTTGAATATCAAAAAGCATCTTCGGACATTATGGCAAAAGTAGAAAAAATTAAAGCTATTGCAGATCGTCATCAGATCAGCATTAAGGCTGCTGCTGTCCAGTTTTCACTGGCTAATCCAGCGGTTGCTGCTGTTATTCCCGGTGCTAGTCGTCCAGAGCGTATTGCCGAAGACAAAGCGGCATTAAACACAGTAATTCCGGCAGCCTTCTGGGAAGAAATGCGTGAACAGAAACTTGTAGCTCCTCATGCACCGCTTCCACTTAACGTGAAGTGAAGGCAGAACGATAAATATGGGTTTTCAGTAAGTATAAAAAGTGTCTCGAAGTTTCGGTTTTGAGACACTTTTTTTGTATTGAGGTAGAAATTGACAAAAGATTAAGTGGCTTTCAATCATAAAAACGAACATTTTAACGATTTTTTAATTAAAATATTCGTTTTTTATTGAATAACCATTTTGTATTTGATACATTTAAAAAGTGAAAAATATTGCTCGTATATGCTTGGAAATATGGTCTGAGTGTCTCTACCTGGTTCCCATTCAAAGAACTGGACTACGGGTTAAAGTGTAAAAATGTTCGGTTTATCAGTATATAAATGTTATTCCGTGCTTAACTTCTTATACTTTGACTCTAAAAAGCTTAGAAAATCAAAAGTGTTCTAGGTTTTTTCTTTTGTCCAATCATCGAGTGTATGAAACAGCAAAACGAAATGGAGTGAAAGTAATAATCTATGAAAAACAAGGTGTTAAAATCAGGAATTTTATTGGGGATTAGTATGATTCTATTACTATCTGTACTTGCCGGGTGTAATTCAGCTTCAAAAAAGGAAGCCGGAGATAAACAGAAGCAGAAGCCTATTATTGTTCAAGGGCCGATGCCGATAGAAGCGCAGAAATTCGCTAAAAAATTAGAAAATGTAAAAGAAGAAAAGTCAGGGAATTTTGTTTTTTACAAAGGAACTGTTGATAATTATCCAGTCATCGTAGTTAAAACGGGAAAAGGAATGGAAAACACGGCAGCTGCTACAGCGATAGCTATAGAAAAATACCATCCTAGAGCAATTATCAATCAAGGAACATCAGGCGGACATGATGAAAATCTGAACGTGTTTGATATTGTGTTAGGAAAGCGAACAACGAATATAGGCTCTTTAAAAACAGAAGATAAAAAAGAAGGCGAAGGAATGGACCCTGCTGCTTGGAAGCCCATGGATTTAATGGCTTCTGAAGGAAGTGCTGGAGAAGATCCTGATGCTGAAAAAGCTCGCTATTATGAAGGAGATAAGAAGTTACTGGCGGCTGCAAATGCAGTAAAAGATACATATAAAAAAGGAAAAGTGGTTGAAGGAACGATAGGATCAGCGGACACGTGGAATAACGAAGTGGATCGAATTAAGTGGTTCCATACTAAGTACGGCACGTCTGTAGAAGAAATGGAAGGCGCGGCGGCAGCACAAATCGCAGGAAGCTATGACGTTCCATTCTTAGGTATCAGAGTGCTATCTAACAACAAAGTAAACGGTGGAAAATATAATCCAAACACAGCAGCAGCTTGCCAAGACTATGTTTATGAAGTAATTAAACATTATATTAGCACAAACGCTAAGTAAATCTTTCTTTAAAAAAGCATCAAAGCTTTTGTTTCTCTAACAAAAGGCTTTGATGCTTTTTTTGATGGCAAATTTAAAGTTTGTATAACCCTTCATATTTTTTCGTCAAATAATTAATTAACGGCTGAGCATCAATTCTACCTATAGAAAGGCTCGTTAAGATCTCTTTTGGCGTTTTTAGTTTTCCATACTGGTGGATATGCTGTTTTTGCCAGTCTGCTATAAGCGATAGATTTTGACTCGAAATGATTTCATCAAAGTCAGGATGGTCTTTGATTATGGATTCTCTTAGCTGAGCTGCATAAATAAAGCCTAGATTGTAGGAAGGGAAGTAGCCAAACGCTCCACCGTACCAGTGACCGTCCTGTAATACCCCGTCACGGTCTGTTTTTGGTTTGATTCCTAAGTACGCTTCATATTTTGCATTCCATGCGGAAGGAAGGTCCGAGACGCGAAGCTTGTCAGCGAATAAATCTCTTTCTAGCTCGTAGCGAATGATAATATGCAGCAGATAGGTAAGATCATCTGCTTGCAAACGAATGAGAGAAGGTGTGACTTCATTTAAAGCAAAGTAAAGAGTTTCAAATGAAATATCACCGTAGATCGCAGGTTCTAACTCTTTGAATAAGTGAGCGTGATTTCTCCAGAAGCCTTCGTGTTTTCCAATGATACGTTCCCAAAAAAGAGACTGAGATTCATGCAGTCCCATAGACGTGTACGCGCCTAACCCTGTGTCAAGCAAGTCAGAGCTAATTTGCTGGTTATAGATAGAATGTCCGCCTTCATGTAAAAACATAAAAGCTGCCAGTTTTACATTGTGTTCGTCGTATCTTACTGCAAGCCGTGCGTCTTGCGAGTGAATGCCTGCACTGAACGGGTGGGTCGTGATACCGATTTGGCCAGACTTAAAGTTATAGCCAATAGCAGTGAGAAGGTGTTTTCCGAGCTTCTGCTGATTTTCGATTGAAAACGGCTTGCTGATAAATGATGTATCATGTGTAACCGAAGAGCGTTTAATTTTTGTCAGCAAAGGAAGAATAGCATCTTTAATTTGTTGAAAAAGCGAATCGATGGTTTCATTAGAAACGTCGGGCTCATATTCTTCTAAAAGCTGTTCGTAAGGAGCGAGGTGAGGATTACGGTAATCCGCAAATCTTTTATGCGTATGAATCAGCTGCTGCAGGTTGTCTTCGACGAGCTTAAATTCATTTTGCTCTCTAGCCTGTGACCAAAGAGCATGAGTAGAAGCTTTTAAAACGGAAAATTGATGATAGTCTTCCAGTGGTACAGCGGAAAGTTTTTGATAGATGTTCCAATAGTGCTGTACTTGTTTTTGCTGTAGTTGATTTAGATTGTGTTCTTGAAGATGCTGCAATTCTTTTGCGAAGGCTGGATCTGTTTGCAGCAGGTAAAGCTCTTTTGAAAGCGTGCCTTGAATGGTTGCATGCTGCTTTTGGCTATTAAGAGGAGCGGATGTTTTTGCGTCCCATGATAGAAGAGATAAAGCTTGCTTGTAGTGTTCAATCGTTGCAATATGTTCTTTAGTATGAAGACGGATGGCAGAGTTCATAATATCCTCCTTTAGATAAAATACTTTACTTATAAACATACTAAGAATTAAGAATTGAAACAAGATAAATTGAATCAGTAATTGCAAAGAAACAGTTTAATTTTGCTAATTTCACAAACAAATGGAAAGGTGGTAGGATGGTTTATATTCCTACTAACCTTACGAAAATAGTAGGTTTTCAAAAAGCGATTTTAACTATTGGGGGAATGACGTTGAAAAAGGTTAAGTTGAAATGGTTATTATTTATTGTGATTGCTTTATTTGCTGCGGGGTGCAGTAATAATCAAGCAAGCTCAGAGAATAAAAGTACCAGTGCCGCTCGAAAAGACGGAGGTACGCTAAACATTGCGTTTCAAAGCGAGCCAACAACTTTAGATCCTCAGATTACTGGGAATTCTTCGGTTAAAGATGCGGCGCGAAATATTTACGAAGGACTTGTTATTTTTGATAGTAAAGGTAATGTAGAGCCTGATTTAGCAGAAAAAATTGATATCAGCGATGATAAAAAAGTCTACACGTTTCAGCTGCGAAAAGGCGTAAAGTTTCATAATGGAAAAGAAATGACAGCAGACGATGTAGAAGCTTCGATTAACCGCTGGATTAAGCTGTCTTCACTTGGCAAAACAAACTTTGTTGGTGCACAAGTCAAAAAAACGGGAGACTACACGGTTGAGCTTCATTTGAACACACCGAATGTGAATACGCTGGCCCTGCTAGCAGATCCGATTCCGGCGGCCGCTATTTTTCCAAAAGAAATCATCGAAAAAGCACCTGCTGAAGGAGCTACTGAGTTCGTTGGCACAGGTCCATTTAAAGTGAAAGAATGGAAGAAGAATCAATATATCACGTTAGAAAGATTTAAAGATTATTCTTCGAAAGGACGCAAAATCAAAAAGACTCCTCACGTAGATGAAACTAAAATTAGCTTTTTAAGCGATGAATCTACTAGAATTTCAGGCATTACAGCCGGACAGTTTGACATTGCATTAGGTATTTCAAGCGACAATGCAGCTCAAATTGAAAGTACGCAAAATGTTAAAAACAAGCTGGCTCCAGGCGGATTTATTGGTTTATTTTATAACACGCAAGAAGGGTTCTTTAGCAATTTAAATGCTAGAAAAGCTGTAAATGCCGCTATTAATGCAAAAGATATTTTATCAAGTTCATATGGCGATTCCGATTATTATGAACTGACTTCATCGATTGTGAATAAAAAATTTCCGAACTATTACAGTGAAGCAGGAAAAGAAGAGTACAATCAGCATGATGAAAAGAAAGCAAAAAGCTATTTAAAAAAGGCTGGATACAGCGGGCAGGAACTGCGTCTTTTAACGTCACGTGATTATCAAGATCAGTACAATACGGCTGTTATTGTACAGCAAGAGCTTGAAAAAATCGGTGTGAAAGTAAAGCTGGAAGTGTATGACTGGGCAACTTTTACTGATAAAGTAAATGATCCTAAAGCATGGGATATTTATCCCGTAGACTGGGCGGCGCGTTCAACCATTTTCCAAGGCTTTTGGACGTCAGGAGGAGCTCCGGTTGAAAAGTCAACGAAATACTTAGATAAAATCAAAGCCGCTGCTTCTGTAGAAGATGCACGACCAGCTATTGATGCTACGCAAAAATACGTATGGGATGAGCTTCCGTTTACGTTAATTGGCCATAAAGTCAATATTAACGCCGTGTCTACACAAGTAAAAGGCTATGATTTTAACTTAGGCCCTGTATTTTATAACGTGAGCGTGACTAAATAACATACGCTAAGTTTAAACAAAAAACGGTTTTATACGAAGAAAGTTAGGAAAGAATCTGGGACAAAAGTAGTTTAGTTGAAGGGAAATCCGAACGATGAATTGAGATTCTTGATAGGGAATCCAACGCGTTCGGATTTTTTTATAGTTAGGGTGAACGAAGTTTCATTTATCTGTTCTTCACGCCGCTCATCAGTAAAAACAACGGAATACGCATTCGACGCTCGTAAGTTTCAGCGCTGTCGAAACGTTCTTTTTGAGGACATGCTTCTTTTAAATTTGTAACGGTGAATCCGCTTTGCTGCATCAAAGAAAAGTACTCTTCAAGCGTGCGATGATACTTTTGAACGTATCCGCCCATCCAGTGCTGCTGACGAAATCCCATTGAGAAGTAGTTATCCACCGTCCAGTTTGTGCGCAAAGCAGAAGGCTGCAAAGTGGAAGTAATGACTGGATGTTCCGCAGAAAAAATAAATCTTCCTTCAGGTTTGAGTGCTTGATTCACTTTAATGAAAATGGAGGCTAAGTCTTCCACGTAGTGGAGGGACAGTCTTGCAGTAACCAAATCGTATTCTGTGCGTGGTGGAGTATAATGCTCCATCGATTCATGAAGCACTCTTGCATTTGGATAGTTTGAAAGCTGTTGCTGAGCCGCGTTTATCATATTAATAGAGCCGTCTACTCCCGTATAAGAGAAACACCCTTTTGCAAGAAGCTCCGCGCCAAATCCAGCGTTTCCGCACCCTAAGTCTAAAACGTTTGCATGTGCAACATCACCTAGAAGCTGTAAAATAGCCGGTTTTTCAATCGTATCGTTGGCATTTTCTTTTTGCTGCCGGCGTTTTGTATAGGCCAAAAACGTCTCGTCATTATCGTAAAATTCAGCTCCTGTTGAGATCTTCAACTAAATCAGCCTCCTCTATGCAAAGTATCTTATTATAATCACATATTCAAATTATTTACAATTATTTTGATAGATATGGAAACAGTGTTTTATTTTAGTATAATTGTAGTGTTAATAAATCGTTCTGTGTAACTAGAGAAGAAAAGAGGAGAAGTCATGAAACGTTCCACTATAAGCGTCAGTGTGATTAGTATTCTGCTGTTGGTTAGTTTACTTATAAGCGGCTGTCAGCAAAATGAGGTATCTTCCCGCGACGAAAAAGAAAGCATCACTTCAAGTGTTCAACATCCTGAACAAAAAGAAAGCGCTATTCACTCATCGGAGCAAAATGATGATAAGGAAAAGGGCAACCATCAAAAGTCAAGCACTCCTTCAACAAGTACTACAGCTTCTGCTAAAGATGAAATCAACGTATCCACCCCTACAAAACAAACGGCTAATGTATTAATCAAGTCATATTTGCAAGGTTTAATAAAAGGAATTAACAACGGTTCTTTTAAAGAAGTAAACAGCTATCTGGTGAAAGGAAGTTCTCTTTATAAAGATCAGCAGTCTTTAATTAGTCATTTACATGGCAAAGGAATTCAAGAAAGAGTAGTAGATTATGAAGTGGTTGACTTTAAAAAAGCAGGCTCTGCTTATGATATCCAAACTCATGAAGTGATTATGATTGTTCAGCCTAATGGTTCAGAAACGATAAAGGAGTATGATTGGGTATATTCAGCCGTATGGTCGGGCGATCAATTACGCTTAAAGGATATCTCTAATGCAGGGAACACTGCTTCAATCAAAGCATCAGCACCATCGACGCAAAACAGCGGAAACTATGACGGAGAATGGTCAAGAGATATTCATCATCAAGAAGCAGGATTAACTATCACTAATTCAACAAGCGGCTCTTTTGATTTTACACTAGGTGCAGTATACGGTGCGAATGCAGGAGGAATAGAAGGAAAAGCAGAGGTGGAAGGAAATAAAGCGATTTATAAAGACACGGAAGAAGCTACGGAATGCATACTAAACTTCACGTTAAATCAAAAAGAAATCAAAATTGATGCTACTGCAGGCTGTTCCTATTACGGCGGGTTAAATGTTTCTTTTGACGGCACGTATAAAAAAGGAAAGATCACAGAACATACGAAGACCTTATCAGAACTCGATATCCTTCCAAGTGAACAGGATGAAAATGTGAAAAAACTTGTAGGAAATGACTACGAAACGCTTGTTGATAACTTTCAAATCGTCCATGAAGAAAAAGATTTAGACGACTTAGGAGCGACAGCGCTATCAGGTGGAGTAACCGGTTTGTACACGCTTATGGAAGGGATCATTGAGTATGATAAGCAAGGTTATTATTATGTAGCGTTAATTGTTGACAGTGACAAAGTAAAATTCTATACGAATAATCCCGCATATCGAGATCGTATCACACTCACAGTAAAAGAGTGGATGAGCCGTTTTAGCGATTATCCAGTAGAGACAATATATAAAGAAATAAAAAGATAAGTCTAAAAGCTAAGAGTTGAGTATAGAAAGAGTCAGTCTATGCATAACTCTTAGCTTTTGCTTTGAAGTCGTAGGAAACCATTTGTTTTTGGCGTCGTTCTTATTTCAGTAATTTTTCAACAATTGCTGCGTCTATTTGCTGAGATAATACGCTGCTAATCTCTTTTTCATTCTCCACTTTTTCTAGAATGAGCTGCTTATTACCTGTCTTGATTTTTAACATTTTACCTGAGTGGATGGAGAAATCATCTCGCAGCTTTTTAGGAATAGTAAGTCGAAAACGGTCATCAATTTTTCGAGATTGAGCCGTAAATGTTAAAGTCGTTTTCTTACCAAAATTCATTTCATATTTTTGAATCACAATGTTATTTTCTTTGTTAATAAAAAATTGAACCTCCATGTTTGCATCCAATTCGACGGACGTTAAAAGTTCAGAAGTGAGCTGAATCTGCCGGCCGGTTAATGTTGCATAATAAGGAGGAGACACCGCAGGTTTTTGTGAAAGCGCTATCGATTTTTCGTCTCTTTTTTTCATAACAATTTGCTGTTCTACCACGTATAGTTCTACATAATCAAAGGGCTTAAGTTCATAGTCATCTCGCAGGGATCTTGGAATGACTATTCTACCCATATGGTCAATTGTTCGAATGAAGATATGAGAAGGAACCGGGACATTTTCATCATGATGATCGATAATAATCCAATCATCACAGCTCCGTAAAAAAACTTTGTCGTTCGTCTCGAGTTTTGTTAGTTGCATAAACAAAGAAGGAAGCGATACTCTTCCCATTTCGTCAATTATACACTCTTCTTTTTTTGTACGCATCTTGCTACTTAATCCTTTCTAAAAACATTTTAGATGGGGTATGTTACTTAAACTACACAGCATTTATTTCTTTGTCAAATGAAGCAAATGAGTATTTATTCATTCTACAGATTGAGAAATACAGGAAGTTTGACCTCATTCATTAGATGCACAGCTGTCCCGTGTAAATGGTCATCATCTGTAGAACACAGTTAATCTGTTAATTAGAAAAGCATAGAATAAAAGCGTTTTTCTTTCTTTTGATTTTATTGTCAGAAACAAAGGTTTAAAAAGGAGCTTCCTTCCTTTTCTAAAGAGTAGGTTTTTTATTAACAAAATCCAGCCGGATTTACGCTGAATGATGAATAGATTTATGCATATTAAGTCGAGAAAAAAATTTCAAGCGGAGCTTTTTTACTTGTTTTGAAGAGCAGTTATAGTTGAAGAATAAAGAAAAAAGCTCAAAGCAATGAGCTTTGAACAAATTTTTTATCGTTTTTCAACCAGCAGTAAGATGAAGGTAGCAAGCGGTCCTAAAGCAAGAGATAATAAGAACCAGTTCAGACCCGTTCGATTTTTACCTTGCGCTAATCCGGCATTAATTAAAGCCAGCGTTCCCCATCCTACAACGTATTGATTATCCATATGACACCCCGCTAATAATTGTTTCTTTATTTGATTAACAAAACCTATATTAGCATAAATATCCATATTTTTGATTAGGATTCCTGAATTAGGGTAGAGAAACGGTGAATTTCTTCAAGAAGCAAAATTCTTATTTTCCTCAACTTAGTGAAGGTAGTAGTGAATAAGAGAAGGGTGCACGTAGTAGACGTGAACATATTGAGGCCGATGATAGTGAAGCTGATGCATATATTGATTCATAAGCCTTTGAATGGCGTCATACACATTGGGCGGATAGCCATAATAGCCGTGATGAATACCAACTCGAAACAAGGAAACGGGCGTCGTGTTATTGGCTCTGCACATTGTTCTACACTCTTCTGCGCTTTTAACCTTGCGCAGCTGCTCCACCCGCTGGTGCAGCTTTTCGCTGTCCTAGTTCTTGATCGAGTATGAAAATAGCTGCAGGGTTATTTTGGGCGATTTTTAGACGGTCTACAATCGTTTGAGCTTGGGCTTCTTCGTCGACTTGCTCTCGTAAAAAGTCCTGCACGATGACTAATGTTTGAGGGTCATTCGCTTGGCTTATAAATTGAAACGCTTGACGATAAGAATTCGTGACGAACTTCTCATGCTCCAATACTTTTTGAAACGTTTCTAACGGTGACCCAAACTCACTTGGCTGAGCAGGCAAAGAGCTTAATTCTACCGTTCCGCCGCGGTCAACTAAGTAGTCAATAAGTTTTAGCATATGAGTGCGTTCTTCTTCAGACTGCAGACGCAGCCAGCTGCCCATTCCTTTATAGTTTAATCGATTCATATAGTTAGACATAGCTAGGTATAAAGTCGAAGAGACGTGTTCAAGTTGAATTAAGTTATTGAGCAGTTTTTGAATTTGTTCGTTCATAGTTGTTATTCCTCCTTAGGGAAAAGGGTTCTGTCGTATACTATCTGCAATCATCACGCTTTTAATCTACAAAGATACTATATGTCACTTCTTTAAGTAGGTAACTTGCCCATCTTTTATTGGTGCTTCTTGCTTACATTTAAGGGTTGTATAATATAGGAATAAAAGTAGTTTAAAAGTATCTTTTTTTAGATGGTTAAAATTACTATGTTCTATTTAACCAATTTAGTGATAAAATTGTCACTCTGTGCAATTTTAATTGGTGTGAAGGAGTCAGAAAAATGAATATGCAACACGTATTAATACCTGGATTTGAAAAGCTTGCGAGCTTTGTTTTCTGGTATCCATTTATTATGTCTTTATTTTGGATTGCAGGCACGCTTATTTACATACGCTATCGCGACCGAGATCCTAAAGTTGATTTTTCAACAATTGACTGGCCGTTAGTGAGCTTTTTAGTGCCTTGCTATAACGAAGAAGAGACGATTGAAGAAACGCTTAAGCACCTTTTGGCGTTAGATTATCCGTCTAAAGAAATCATCCTTATTAACGATGGCAGTACGGATGGAACAGCTGCTATTTTAAAGGAAATCAGCAGAAATCACCCTGAAGTTCGTGTAATTCAGCTTTATGAAAATAAAGGAAAAGCCAACGCGTTACATTTAGGTGCGCACGCATCTAAAGCTGAGTTTTTAATCTGCTTAGATTCCGACGCTATTTTAGATCAAGACGCTCCGTATTATCTAATCCATCATTTTCTTCATAAAGGGGAACGGCTGGGAGCCGTTACCGGAAATCCGCGCATTCGAAACCGTAATACGCTGCTGAGTCGCATTCAGCTAGTTGAGTATTCTTCTATTATCGGTTCTATTAAACGAACACAGCGAATTTTAGGAAAAGTAATGACGGTCTCAGGTGTAGTAGTGGCTTTTCGAAAGAAAGCACTTGTGGACGTCGGACTGTGGGATCGTGACATGATTACGGAAGATATCGCCGTGAGCTGGAAGCTGCAGCAGCGCTTTTGGGATATCCGCTATGAACCGCGCGCATTGTGCTGGATGCTTGTGCCCGAAACCCTAAAAGGAATTTGGAAGCAGCGAGTACGCTGGGCTCAAGGCGGACAAGAGGTAATGCTTCGCCACTGGAAAGTGTTATTAAAATGGAAGCAGCGCAGAATTTGGATTGTATACTTAGAGCAGTGGATCAGTACCCTTTGGTCATTCGCATGGCTGTTTGTGACTATCATGCTGCTTGTTACGGCGAGCAGCCCTCAAGACATGCTGTTTTGGTTTACGTTTACTTCATTTTCCCTTGTATTTATGAGCTTAATTCAGCTGTTTATTGCGCTGAAAATTGATTCAAAATACGACAACGTGAAGCGGTATTACGTATGGGCTGCATGGTACCCAGCGCTTTACTGGATTGTGAATACGATTGTGGTAGTGGGCGCATTTCCTCGTGCTATCAGATCTAGAGTGAAGGGAGGCTATGCTACATGGAGCAGTCCAGACCGCGGCTTAACGAAGAGCAAATCATGATTCAAGCCAAACAGCCTCTTGCCCGATTAGTGATAAGCATCATTATTTCATCTGTTTTTTGGCTGTATTGTGCCATTGTTCTTTGGTTTTTCCTTTCAGCTGTTATCGGCGTAAATGACCGTTACAGCGGGGTATTAAAAATTGCGTTCAAAACGACGAACGGCGAAATTCGAACATTTTTAGTAATTGGACTCGCTATTTTTTGCTTCTTTTTCCTGGCTCTGTTTTTATGGAGATCCTACAACAAAAAGAGATTTGGAAGCTTAAACCGACGAAAAGAGCCGGCGTATACGAGTATTAAAGATTTAGAGCGTCTTGAGCTTTTATCCAAGGATCAAATTCAAGAGCTTCAGCGTGCACAGTACATCGAGTTTGATGTTAATCCGTTAAAACATACTGAAGAGAGGAAGCACGCATGAAGAAATATGTATTCTTTCTTTTGATTGCGGCATCGGTAGTTGGTTTTGTTTTCTTTAAAGTAGTGAACTGGGAAGACAAGGCGAAAGCAACAACGACCGTGGAGCCAGCGCTTGAGACGAACGGATGCTTAGGCTTAAATTATCATCGCGTGCGCAAGCATAATTGGTTTAACCGAATTGTCAGCTCAGTTACAAAGTCTGACGAACTAACAGAGTACAGCGTCTACAGCAATGATTTTGAACATCAGTTAAAAAAGCTGAAGGAACTTGACGCTACGTTTGTTACGCCAAAAGATATTGAAACGTATCAGCAAAAAGGCACGTTTCCAAAACGCTGCGTTTGGATTTCATTTGATGATATTGACCGTACCGTGTATCAAAACGCGTTTCCAATTTTGAAAAAGGAAAACATTCCGTTTACGCTATATGTAATCGCAGGACAAGTGGGAGAAGAGGACTTTCAAAATTTAAACATGGCTTCGTGGAGTCAGCTAAAAGAAATGAAAGACAGCGGCCTTGCGACAATCGGTTCGCATACATATGATATGCACCGTTTAGAAGAAGACAAGCCTTTATTTCTGACGCCTGCTAAATACAGCGCGTTTGCTGAAGATTTACGAAAAAGCAAAGAAACGATTAAGCAACATTTAGGAGTAGACCCCGTTTACTTTGCATATCCATACGGCAATACAAATGATGACGTAGCTAAGATTGTGAAAGATGCTGGTTTTCACCAAGCAGCTATCCTAGCGCCGCATCTTATTACAAAAGATAACGATCCGTATTATCTGAATCGAATTGTTGTATACAACAAAACCTTTCAAAACCTTATTCTTCCTTGGCTGACGCGTACAAGCTCGTAAGAAGAAAGTGGGAAAAGCCTCTGTTTAAAGCAGAGGCTTTTTTCTTTTTACTATCGAAAGGTATGTCAATTAAGTGAAGAAAGTACACTTTCATTTCTATAAAAATCATTTTAATGGTACCATAGAAAAGTTGTGATAAAAGATATGGATAAACGAAACTATCTATCAATTTTTTTACGAACTTCTTGTAAGAAGTTTGTGAAGGTGGAAAGAGGAAAAGAAGCGATCCTACGCTTGCTATTTTAATAATGTAAGGTAATCGGACAAACCAATTCGTTGTCCGTTGCTAATTAATTTGTATTCATTATTCACGATTCCTCTCTATCATTTCGTCATAGGTTTTGTTTTATCGTTAAAATTTTGATAAAGGTGTATAGGCTATGGAAAACAGGCATTTTGAATATAAATTTAAAGAAGCGCTGAAAAAACTAAATGATATTGAACTTGCGTTAAATGAATCATCGATCGTAGCGATTACGGATAGTCGTGGATTCATCAATCACGTGAACGATAAATTCTGTGAAATTTCTAAGTACGAAAGACATGAGCTTCTCGGTCAGGACCATCGTATTATTAATTCGAAACATCATTCAAGCTTGTTTTTTAAAGAGTTATGGAGCACGATCAGATCCGGTAAGGTATGGCACGGAGAGATAAAAAACAAGGCAAAAGACGGCTCGTACTACTGGGTGGATACAACCATTGTTCCTTTTTTAGATGAGCGGGGCAAGCCGTATCAGTACGTATCGATTCGCAATGATATTACAAAACGAAAAGCATATGAAGAAAAAATTAAGCAAATGGCTTATTATGATCCGTTAACCAATTTACCTAACCGCTACTGGTTAAACAAACAGCTGAAAAAACTGTTTTTAGATGAAGAATCTCCAGAACTGCTGGCTATTTTATTTTTAGATTTAGACCGCTTTAAATCAATAAATGATACGCTTGGCCATCATCACGGCGATGTGCTGCTGAGGCGCGTAGCAGAAAGATTAAAAAAATGTATTCCGTCCTCTGATTTTATCTCGCGGCACGGGGGCGATGAGTTTATTTTAGTGCTGCATACACTAAAAACTGTTGAGGAAATTGAAGAAATGACCGAGCAGATCGTAAAGGAAATGTCGCTTCCTTTTTATATAGACGGAGATAAAGTGCTAACCTCTACAAGCGTTGGCATCAGCTTGTTTTCAAAGGAATGTCAGCAGCATATTATTCCAAAAGACGCAGATGAACTAATCGACCGGCTGATCAAACAAGCAGATATTGCGATGTATGTAGCAAAACGGAATGGACGAAACACATATGAAATGAGTTCGTCTTCATCTAATGAACGAATAATTAAAACAATCAGCATGGAGAATGAGTTAAAGTATGCGTTAGAAAGAAATGAGTTTCAGCTCGTTTATCAGCCGTTAATTGATTTGAAAACGTCTGGTGTGATAGGGGCAGAAGCGCTTATTCGCTGGAATAGCGCAAAATTTGGTACCGTCTATCCAAATGAATTTTTGCCTATTTTAGAAGAAGTGGGTCTAATTGTGCCCGTTGGCAAGTGGGTGTTAGAAGAAGCGTGTAAGCAAATGAAAGCATGGACAGAGCTGAATTCAAAAGCGAGCAAAATAGGAGTGAACGTATCACCTATTCAGCTGAAGTCCTCACGATTCGTAGCGGAGATTGAGCAAATCTTGCAAAAAACAGGTCTTGAGCCGCACTTTCTGGAACTTGAAATCACCGAAAGCGTTATTCAAAACAGTCAAGAATCGAAAAAAGTGCTAAACCGCCTGCGGAGTCTAGGGATAAAAGTGGCGATGGATGATTTCGGAACGTGCTATTCATCCCTTAGCTATTTGAAACACTTGCCGATTAATACGTTAAAAATTGATAAATCATTTATTGACGACTTAGACGAAGTTGGAAAAGTGCTGGTGGAAACGATTATTCAAATGGGAAAGAAACTTAACTTTAATCTCACTGCAGAAGGAATTGAAAACGAAGAACAGCTGCAGTTTGTGACGGACCAAGGCTGTCATATCGGTCAAGGCTATCTATTTGATAAGCCGCTTTCTCCTGAGGGAATGAGCCGTTTGTTGAAATGAAGGAAAATCCTATGTACAGAAAGAAGCTCTTTAATAGAGCTTTTTTTTATGGTTTTTAATCGTATGTAAGGAGTGAGAAAGTCGTGAAAGAGTACGTTGGAATCTGCACGATATGTCAAAAGAACGTGTACTGTTTAGAGGGATTTTTAAACGGTGCGGTTGTTGAAGGGAAGCTTGTGTGCTTTGCGTGTGAAGAAGAGGAGAAGCGTGACTCTTATAGAAACAAAAACTAGCTACCCCCGGTAGCTAGTTTTTGTTTACTGCGCATTCACTTTTTCAGCTTGCCAATAATACTCGCTGAATACATCAGAAAAAGCTTTGACGGTATTTGTGAGTTCTTCCATATTGTTATCGACGCCGCCTACTTCAATTAAAATGGAGCGGTCGGATAAGTCTTGATTATATAGCCCGTTATTGCCGCTTGTTTTCTTTTTGCTTAACACTCCGCGGCTAAGGCCTGGATATTTTTCTTCTAGTTTTTCATGAATCGCTTTAGCCATTTTCACGTTTTCATCAAATTTCGGGTTTGCTTCACCTAATACAATCATCATTTTAGCGTACGATTTGCCGTTAATAGCAGCCGTTGTTTTTTCTTGGCGCAGTGAATCACGATGAATATCAATTAAATAATCGACGTCTTTGTTTTGCTGAAGAGCTGTTTCCACTACGCTGCGAGACATCATATAGGCTCGTCCTGTACCCCAGCCTTTTTCATTCAGCTTTTGCGTCATATTAGTTGTATCTACTTCCGAACCGATTCCGTCTGCTTTTAATTCCATTCCTAGCATTTGACCAACGAGCGTGATGTTGGTTTTGTTATCAACGGCTTTATTTTCGTTCGCTTCACCTTGCATACCAAGTAAAGGGAAATAAGATTCCCAGCTGTGCGTGTGATAGATGTACACAACTTTTCTGTCTCCCGTACTTTGCTTGGCCTGTGTTTGAGACTGTTTTTTGCTTTCTTCGTACGTTTTGCTTTCAGCAGGATCCAAATCACGCTCGCCTGAAATGCTTTCGAGCGGAGGAGCCGATTCATGGGGAATCGTGGTATAATCTGTTCCTTCACCGGCTAATAGAATATGAGAATCAAAAATAGAAAAGCCGGGCAGTTCTGATCCAAATAGACTTCTTGTATCTGCCACGCGAATGTTCGTCGCCAGCTGCAGAGCGACAGAAGAGAGAGGAGGCGGAGAGAAATCTTCTTCAAAGGCATGAGAGAAATGATGGTTTTCCGTATGCATGAAGTAGAACAAGCTTTGGGCTTTATAATTTGATAGTGCTTGATAGACAACGTTCGAGCGCAGCGTATGCTGAAAAGTTGAATACGTGACGGTAAAAATAGCGGCAGATGTTAAGAGAACAAATAGTATAGCGATAATTAATGATTTATAAGAAAGAATCCAAAAAAGCTTTTTAGGCTTTTCAGTGAACTTGTTTTTCATAGAGTAAGCCTCCTCTAATAAAATTTTGAAATCAGTGATGAGAACTCTAAGAGGAGAATGTTATGTATCTACTATTTACTCTATTAAAAAAAAATAGAAATATGATAGAAACCATGATATTTAACACAACATAAAAAAGCTTATATTAGGGCATACTGTAAAAAAAACGGTGCGTATTGGAGCTGGTTAGATGAACGACTCATGGGTTTATCATCATTTTATTAATACATTTTTATTTCCTTTAACAATGTTTGGCGTGGCATTTTGTGTGCTGGGGGTGTTGCTATACATGCTGTGGAAAGAAAAGCAAAAAGAAGGACCAAAAGAAAACAAGAGCTCTTAAATAAGAGCTCTTGTTTTGTCGAACATTCAGTTAGAAAAAGGGAGATTCACTTTCTCTAAGAACTCCATTCGGTTGCCAAAAGGATCAGCCACGTAAATTCTTTCGACACCGGGAATGTTTTGGTCTTCTATAAAAGAAATACCGAAGCTAGTCAGATGATCTTTGAACGCAGGGAGATTTTTGACGTGAAAGCCTGGATGCGCTTTTTTTGCGGGTGAAAAGGCAGGTTCCACACCAATATGCAGTTGATAAGAACCAAATTCAAACCACACGCCGCCGCGCTTTTTTAGACTTTCCGGCTTTTCGACTTCTGTTAAGCCAAGAACGGTTCCGAAAAAGTGTCGTGCTTCGCTTTCTGAATTTGGGGGTGCAGCTAGCTGAATATGATCAATATGCGTCAGTGTAAAAGTCATAAACAGTCCTCCTTAAATAGTAGAGTACTAGTTAAGTTTACGTGATGTGTACGTGTAAATAAATGACAAAAAGATGATGCTTTTCATAAGAAAAACTTATTATTTTATATACATATAACACCAAATGAGGTATATTTTATTTTGTTGTTATTTAGGAGAATTGGAGATTAATATGGAATATCATTATACGTTAACAAAAGAGGATTACGTAGCTTTTAACATGCATCACGCTCAACATTCGGAAAGAGTACAAAAAGTGCTGAGAGTTCAGCGATGGATGTCGCTTATTTTTCTTCTTATTCCTTTGCTTGTTTCGTGGGTTGAAGGAGAATTTTTACTCGGCATGTTCGCAGCGTTTGCACTGCTTGCGGTGCTGTGGTTTTTATTTTATCCGAAATATTTTTACGGAAGTATTAAAAAGAACATTGTAAAGGTAATAAATGAAGGAGATAACAGCAGTCTGACGGGTGAGCATACTATAATGGTTACGGAAGATGGCTTGGTAGAGAAAAGCTCAAAAGGAGAAGTGAAGACTCCTTGGTCAAGCATCACTCAAATTAGAGAAACCGATGAACATATCTTTATTCTTGTTAGCGCAATGAGCGGATATGTTATTCCTATAAACACATTTGCAGATGTAAAAGCGCTACAGCAGTTTAAAGAAACGCTGAATGCTGCAAGAGACGAAAAAACAGGCTGAGTAGTAAATAATAATAATGTGAAAAAACGCCCTCCTAGATACTTTTCTAAGAGGGCGTTTTTTTAACAGCAGTCCCAGTTGTACAAAACATCTCTAAAGTTACGGTTGCGAAGGTCTTTTTCTTTAATAAAGAAATTGGCTACTCCCGCATCACCAAACATAATATCCGCTTCGTCGTCCATAGCGAATTGAAGAAGCAGAATGTTGTATGCTCGCAGCGCTTCATCGTAGTCTCGAGGATCGCTTTGAGTGAAAAATGCGTATCCGCCCATTTTATGATACTCACCCGTAAGCTCATCCCAGTAGATTTCTTCCGTTTCTTCATCGTCAAATAAACCTGATTCTATATCATTATATCGATAGTCAGTAGGGGAAACGGGTTCGATTCTTAATTCAAACTGTAAACCTACTTCTTGAGGAATAGGGAACATATCTCGGTCAACGTCCTCTAGATACGTAAAATCGGTTGTTAACTTGTTTTCGTCGGTTGTTATGTCTTCATAAAAAACGACGCGAAAGTCTTTTTGAGCCGTAGGGTGGTCAAAATTAAGACCGTACATATCGCCCGTGCTTTCGTTATCAGCTCCACAAATGAAAAATTGAAGCATGCCTTGAATGGGCATATTTTCATAGGAAGGTACTTCAGAAAAATTGATTTGTGCCATCAGGAGCATCGGCTTACCTTGAGAATCAAGAGGATGATTTGCTTCTAGAGGAAGGTAAGGGTTGCCGCCAAACTTGCTTTCGTATAATTTTGGACTGTTTCTGACCGTATTGATGTGGATGTAAGGCTTACATGTTTTTTCGATTTCTTTTCGGTAAGGTTCTAGCTTAGTAGGCAGTGCTAATTTTGATAGAGGATTCATATGTACTCTCCTTTTTGTTTGGAATTAAAAGAACGTTCGTTCGTATTTTTATTTTACCTTAATACATACTGAAAAGGAAGAGAAATCGTATAAAAAAAGCCCTTTGCAGAAGCATCTACAAAGGGCACAAAGAAATGATAGCGTTTTCATTATGGAACTTACTAAATGAATGCTTATTTAGAAAAGAAACCTTTTAAAGCAAATGCGACGTTTTGCGGTCTTTCCGCTAAGCGGCGCATAAAGTAGCCAAACCAGTCGTTGCCAAACGGCACGTATACGCGCATTGTATAGCCTTCTTTTGCAAGGCTAAGCTGCATATCTGTTCGGAATCCGTACAGCATTTGAAATTCAAACTGCGTGCGCGGGATGTTGTTTTTGTGAGCGAACTCTTTTACTTTTGCAATAATATTGTGGTCGTGAGATGCGATAGCCGTGTATGTTCCGCTAAGCAGATGCTCTTCGATAATTCGCATATAGTTCTCGTCAATTTGGGCTTTATCTTGAAACGCCACGGTTGGTGATTCTTGATATGCGCCTTTTACCAATCGAAGAGGAATGCCTTTTAGCTCTTTTACGTCTTGTTCAGCGCGGAAGAGGTAAGCTTGAATAACCGTTCCAACATTATCAAACGTCTCGCGAAGCTCTCGTAAAATATCTAGCGTCATTTGACAGTGAGCGTAGTCTTCCATGTCGATTCGGACGAAGTTATCGTATTTTTTCGCCGTTTCAAGAATGCGGCGCATGTTCTCAACGCAAAAACTGCGGTCAATATCCAAACCAAGCTGCGTCATTTTGACAGATAAGTTGCACGTTACACCGGCTTGCCCCATAGCTTCTAGCGTTCTGACATTATATTGAGTCGCTTCGATAGCTTCTTCTCTGCTTGAAACAAATTCCCCTAAATGATCAAGCGTACAAACGAGTCCTTTTTCATTCAGTTCCCGTACTTTTTTGATCGCATGTTCAATCGTGTCGCCAGCTACCACTTGAGCTGCACCAAAGCGAAGACCCCATTTTTTCGCCGCTTTGTTTAGCGCTTTATTTTGGGAAGCGTGAAGAAACACATTTTTAGATACCTCTGCCAACATAAATATCTCCCCCTATAGAAAAAATCCCTTGTTGTTTTAAGATAGAGCAGCCTAGGGCTGCTCTACTGAGTATTAAAGCGTTGTGCTTGTTGTTTTTGCTTGCAGGTGCAGAATCAAGTAATCAGGACCGCCAGCTTTTGAATCTGTTCCTGACATATTAAATCCGCCAAACGGCTGGTACCCAACGATGGCACCTGTACAACCGCGGTTGAAGTAAAGGTTTCCGACGTGGAACTCTTCTTTTGCACGCTCGATGTGCTCAGGCGTATTCGAAAGAAGGGCACCTGTTAAGCCGTAGTCTGTATTATTAGCAATTTCCATCATATGATCGAAGTCGCGCGCTTTGCAGAATGCTACGACTGGGCCGAAGATTTCTTCTTGCATTAAACGTGCTTTTTCATCTACATCTGCAATGATCGTAGGCTGAATGAAGTAGCCTTTTGAATCATCTGCTTCTCCGCCCGTCATTAAACGGCCTTCTTCTTTACCGATTTCAATGTACTTTGTAATTTTGTTGAAAGAAGCCTGGTCAATAACAGGTCCCATATACGTGTTCACATCTTCAGGGCTGCCCATTGTTAATGTTTTTGTCAGCGCAACTGCTTTTTCAAGAACGATATCGTATACGTCTTGGTGAACAACTGCACGAGAGCCTGCTGAACACTTTTGTCCAGAGAAGCCAAATGCTGAATACACAATAGAAGAAGCAGCTAAATCTAAATCAGCATCTTTATCTACAACGACCGTGTCTTTCCCGCCCATTTCAGCAATAACGCGTTTTAGCCAAATTTGACCAGGCTGTACTTTTGCTGCGCGTTCATAGATGCGGCAGCCTACTTCACGCGAACCTGTAAATGAAACGAAGCGTGTTTTTGGGTGATCTACTAAATAGTCGCCAATTTCGCTCCCGCTTCCCGGCACGTAGTTCAGTACGCCGTCTGGAAGGCCAGCTTCTTTCATTACTTCCACAAATTTTGCTGCGATAACAGGTGTGTTATTAGCCGGTTTTAATAGAACCGTATTTCCTGCTACGATTGCTGCTGCTGCTGTTCCAGCCATGATCGCTAACGGGAAGTTAAACGGTGAAATAATAACGCCGACACCAAGCGGAATGTAGTTAAATTTATTTTCTTCACCGTCGCGGCTCTCAACAGGCGCACCGTCTTTTAGCTGCACCATTTGGCGAGCGTAGTATTCAAGGAAGTCAATTGCTTCTGCTGTATCAGCATCTGCTTCATTCCACGGCTTTCCTGCTTCTTTTACAAGGTAAGCTGAAAATTCATGTTTGCGGCGGCGAATGATGTCCGCTGCGCGGAAAAGAATATCTGCTCTTGCTTCAGGCGCTTCTTTTTTCCACGTATTAAAGGTAGAAAGTGCAGCTTGCATAGCTTTTTCAGCCAAGTCTTGATCTGCTTTTGACACGCGGCCAATAACTTCTGCTTTATTAGCGGGGTTAATCGACTGAATTTGATCTTCTGTTGTAATTAACTCTCCGCCAATTACAAGAGGATAGTCCTTTCCAAGCTCTGATTGTACAAGTTCTAGTGCTGATTCAAACGCATCTTTGTTTTCTGCAATCGTAAAATCCGTGAAAGGCTCGTGTTTGTATTGTTTGATTTCGTTAATATTCATTGTGTTCATTTTCATTACCCCTTTTTTAGAAAATTTACAACATAATTAATATTCCAACACCCTATACCTGTATTATAATCACCTTATTCTCGTTTTGTACATAGTTTTTTAACAAAAATGTTCAAAAATTTTTAAAAATAAACACTTTTGTTTAAAGTGACAATGAATCTATGGTTTTTATAGTGATTTTGAACAAAAAGCACAATAAAGGACAGAGGTAAGCATAAGTAAAGATGTTTTGAACTAAAGAATTACGATAAAAGAAAGAGTTTATCGTTAGTAAATGAAAATGATCTTCCTTTCAAAAAAACAATAGACAAAGTTGTTCAAAATAAATTATCATATAATTCGAAAAGTAATTTTGTTGAATGAAGCGATCTTTTGCGTTAAGTGAAGGCTTCATTTGAATGTACAGATAGAAGGAGGGTAGTGAAACTGCAGTTAGTTGTCCATAGTATTGTAAGGGCTTACATATTTAACGCGCGATGCGAAGAACGTGTAATTCTTTAAATGACGGTTTTTATGAGGAGGATTTTAACATGAGTCATCAACCGCCTGAGTTAAAAAAAGAATTAAAAATTCGACACATAACCATGATTTCTTTAGGAGGAATCATTGGTGCCGGTTTGTTCATTGGAAGCGGATCACTCATTAACGCAGCGGGTCCTGGTTCCATTTTTTCGTACGCGTTTGCCGGTTTGCTGGTGATTTTAGTTATGCGAATGCTGGGGGAAATGTCTACGGCTAATCCTTCAAGCGGCTCGTTTGCCACATATGCCAGAGAAGCGCTTGGACCGTGGGCTGGCTTCACAATCGGCTGGCTGTACTGGTTTTTCTGGGTAATTGTTATTGCTGTTGAAGCGATTGCAGGTTCAACGATTATTCAATATTGGTTTCCGTCTTTACCGTCTTGGGGCGTGAGTCTCATCCTGACGTTTTTATTAACGTTAACGAACTTATACTCTGTTAAATCATTTGGTGAATTTGAATACTGGTTTTCACTTATTAAAGTAGTTAGTTTAGTGCTGTTTTTACTTTTAGGAGGAGCGATCATCCTCGGTTTAATACCGGGAGTAGAGTCTCCGGGAGCATCGAACCTTCTTCATAGAGGCGGATTTCTTCCAAATGGAATCAGCTCGGTCTTTTTAGGAGTGGCGATTGTGATGTTTTCTTTTATGGGAACAGAAATTGTCGCAACGGCGGCTGGAGAATCGGCTCAGCCTGAGCGAGCGATCACTATCGCAACAAATACCGTTATTTATCGTATTTTAATTTTTTATCTTGGGTCCATTTTAATCTTAGTAACGATCCTTCCGTGGGATTCTTCAAGCTTGATGAAAAGTCCGTTTGTTTCGATATTAGAGCTGGTAAACGTTCCGGCAGCGGCTCAAATTATGAACTTTATCGTACTGACTGCTGTTTTGTCTTGCTTAAATTCAGGTCTATACACGAGTTCTCGTATGCTGTACTCAATGGCGCAAAAAGGAGACGCGCCGCGCATGTTTTTGAAAGTGAATAAAAAAGGCATTCCGTTTAATGCTATTGTAGGATGTACCGTGATTTCTTACATCAGCGTTGGTTTTAACTATCTTTCACCTGATAAAATCTTTTTATTTTTAGTAAACGCATCGGGAGGCGTAGCGCTTCTTGTGTACCTTGTTATTGCTTTTTCACAGCTTCGCATGAGAAAGAAATACGAAAAAGAAAAGCCGGAAGCATTAAAAATCAGAATGTGGCTGTTTCCTTATTTAACGTATGGAACGATTGCGGCAATCACAAGTATCTTTATTGCGATGGCATTTATTGATTCACTTCGCACTCAGTTTTATCTCACGCTGCTGATTGCTGTATTTGTGGTATGTTCATACTTCTTTATGAAAAAGAAAAAAGATGATAGTTCCCTATCAGGACAGGGGAATAAAAGAATTTCTTAATAGAAGAGAAAATCATCACGAGGGGCTAGGGGGAAGTAAATTGGCAAACAAAGAGTTAAAAAGAGGGCTTGAATCTCGTCATATCCAAATGATTGCTCTTGGAGGAACGATTGGGGTAGGGTTATTCATGGGTTCAGCAAGCACTATTAAATGGACGGGGCCATCCGTCCTGCTTGCGTATGCTATTTGCGGTGTTTTTATTTTCTTTATTATGCGCGCAATGGGTGAGATGCTTTATTTAGAGCCAAGTACGGGTTCGTTTGCGACATTTGGTCATAAATATATTCATCCGTTAGCGGGTTATATCACGGCTTGGAGCAACTGGTTTCAATGGGTGATTGTGGGCATGGCAGAGATTATTGCAGTCGGAGCTTACATGCAGTACTGGTTCCCACATTTACCGGCGTGGGTTCCGGGAATTGTCGCCATGGTCATCCTCGGTGGGGCCAATTTAATTTCGGTGAAATCGTTTGGAGAGTTTGAATTTTGGTTTGCAATGATTAAAATTGTTACAATTGTTCTCATGATTATCGCTGGTCTTGGCCTTATTTTCTTTGGTCTTGGAAACGGCGGCGAAGCGCTTGGCCTGTCGAATTTGTGGGCAAACGGCGGTTTCTTTACAGGCGGATGGTCCGGCTTTTTCTTTGCCTTGTCGCTTGTTATTGCTGCCTATCAAGGAGTAGAGCTTATTGGAATTACAGCAGGAGAAGCAAAAGATCCTAAAAAAACGTTAACAAGTGCAATTCAAAGCTTAATTTGGCGTATTTTAATTTTTTATATCGGCGCCATCTTTGTGATTGTAACGGTGTATCCGTGGAACGAGCTGGATTCACTCGGCAGTCCGTTTGTTTCTACGTTTGCTAAAGTAGGAATTACAGCAGCGGCGGGCATTATTAACTTTGTTGTCATCACAGCGGCCATGTCTGGGTGCAACAGCGGAATTTTCAGTGCGGGACGTATGCTTTACACGCTAGGTGTAAACGGTCAGGCTCCGGCTTTTTTTACAAAGGTTTCTCGAAACGGCGTGCCTATTTATAGTACCGTTGCGGTGATGATTGGCTTAGCTGCGGGCGTTGTCTTAAATTATATTGCACCGCCAAACGTTTTTGTGTACGTGTACAGTGCTAGCGTGCTTCCAGGTATGATTCCGTGGTTTGTGATTCTTATCAGTCAAATTCGTTTTCGAAAAGCAAAAGGAGCGGCGATGGACCAACATCCATTTAAAATGCCTTTTGCTCCTGTGACGAACTACGTAACCATCGCGTTTTTATTGATGGTGCTTGTAGGCATGTGGTTTAATGATGAAACGCGCATATCGCTGATTGTCGGCATTATCTTTTTAGCTGTTGTTGTGCTGAGCTACTATGTACTAGGTATCGGTAAGCGTACGGAAGTACGGTCTTCTGAAAGACGTAAGCTAGTGAAATAAATGATTTTGTAAGAGAGGCTGAAAAGCATTTTAGTTTAAGAAAGATCCGAACGATGAATGTAACTCGTTCGGATTTTTTTATTGGTATGGTGAACGTAAGTTTCAGCTTATGTATCTCATTTGTTCGTCTTTAGATTGAATTGATTTCGTTATGCCTTAATCTCTTTTGGACAGAGGAGAAGAAGCGAAGTTAGCGCTTTTCTTAGGCTGTTTTCTTCTTTTATTAATGAGGTGCATGGCAAGAAGGAAAAAGAAAAAAGAAAAAACCAGAGTCAAAAGGGCGCGTTTAGGCATAAGATAATCCAACTCAAGTGAAATGCAAGCGGCGTTTTTCTTGAGGAAAGAGTAATTAAAGAAAAGGAAGTGTTCGTATGTCTGGAAACCCTGGATATGGTCATGGATCTGGTTTTGCTTTATTAGTTGTATTGTTTATTTTATTAGTGATCATCGGCTGCAGCTGCTACGGCGGAGGCTTTGGCTGGTAATCCACTCATTTCAAAAGCCCTATAAGGGCTTTTTCTATGCTTATAAATAACGCTTTTTCCCGTTTTGATAAATGTTGACGTGAAAACCGTTTACTTCACTCATAAAGATTTTAGAAGGAAATCCTGCTGCTTTGACAGATGAAGTGATTTCAACAGTTTGATACGTTTTTGGTTCCAACGTAACAGTATGAAGCTTAGGCTTATTCATCATCACTAAAAAAGGGGTATCTTCTTTAAAATAGGAGCGTTCATCCATTGCTACTTCAAACGTAACGGGTTTTGAGCTGTGATTTTCAAATGAAAGGTCACAGGTGCCCGTTAATACGGTTTCTTTTTTATTTCTCTCAAATGTACAAATGCTGTTTTCCGCATCGTAAGAAACGGCATACATACCTGGTAATACGGTCTTTTGCATCGCTTCAACCATATGACCAGGACCCGATATGACAATAAACGCAGCAAACATCGTTAGTTTTAAACGATGCCGATTTAAACTTTTGTAAAGGGCAAAAAGACCAAGTAAAAGTATAATTCCCCACGCATTGCTGGCATATTGAATTCCCGTCATTGTTTCTTCATTTCCATAGAGGGGAAGACCTAAAAAAGAAAAGACAGAATGACTGAGCGGCGTTGAGTTAGGAAAAGGGATGTTTAAAATAAAAACGGCTAGTAAAAAGGTGAGTCCTTTTATTAAAAGTGATCGTTCACGAATCATGTGGTTCCTCCTTAGCTATAAATCACGTATCATTATATACTATTATTATCTTATTTTGTAATTAATGGTTATTTTATTGCGTGGGTGGAAAGAGAGTAGAAAATAAATTGATAAAAAATGTGCATGTCCATTTATAAGTGGCATAGTTCTTAGAAAGCAGGATGTGAGATATTTATTTTTGTGGAGATGATGCATATTGCTGAATGAAAAAACCTTATGATGCCGCATCACAATCCAGAAATGTGGGTAGCCTCAAAGCTGCCCCGTAGGCTTTTAGCAGGTACATAATAGGTTGAAGCCTGTCTTAGAACAGAAACTTGCTATTTCTAAATTGATATGTTACACTAAGGTTAATTATTTTTGTTCGGTATGAAATTGAAAGAAGAGAAATATTCTTCAATAGAAATTTTTATCTGGAAATAGTACGATTGAGCAAGGGTAGTAATATATGCGTGGAGTAATTCCACCACTGGAGGAAATAGTATGACTGAAGGTACAGTAAAATGGTTTAATGCAGAAAAAGGTTTCGGTTTCATCGAAATTGAAGGCGGAGAAGATGTATTCGTACATTTCAGCGCAATTCAAGGCGACGGATTCAAATCTTTAGACGAAGGTCAAAAAGTGACTTTCGACATCGAGCAAGGTCAACGCGGTGCACAAGCTGCTAACGTTGTAAAAGCATAATTTTATGCAATCCAAAAAAGACTCCGACTTTGGACGGGGTCTTTTTTTATTGTAACAAACACGCAGGTAACGGAGGAATACGTATGAGTAAAGCAAAAGGTAAAGGCGGCACGGGGCGAGGCACCGGCAAAAAAGGGTGGAACCGCTGGCAGGCGAGTGCAAAAAAGAAGAAAAATGCAAAGCCTTATAAAAGCAAGGGAACAAAAAATGCTGATAAGCCGGAAGGCAACTAATCCTATATGCGCAGTATCATCTGCAACTTCGACTTACTCTGCTTGAGTAAGTTTATTTCATATGGAATTATTTTTTTATTGCTTTTTTGACAGATTGCTGTCACTATATGAAATAATAAAGTGATTTGTGTGAATTTTCTATAAAAATTGATTTTTTTTGCAAACACTTTCATATTTCGACAACCTTTTTGATTTTTATCGGTTATACTTCTTTATAATAGATTATAGAAAGATGCAGGGGAGCATAAAGTGAGAGAGGAAAGCGACAGTTTACCTGTACGCTTTTTACGTTTCTGGACCGTATTGCAGTAGCGTCGTAACAAGTAGATCATGCATCAGTTTAGAACACATCAAAACTCAACTAAGTGTAACGGGGGGATATGAGTGAGCGTAGGCATCGTAATTGAAAAAGTTCAAAATTATGCTATGTTAGAAGATCATGTTTTGGTTGAAATGGTTCACAGCGGAGATGAAAAATCATTGGAGTATTTAATCAACAAGTATCAAAATCTTGTGAGGGGTAAAGCAAGAAAATACTTTTTGATTGGTGCTGAAAAAGAAGATATCGTCCAAGAAGGAATGATTGGACTGTACAAAGCAATTCGCGACTTTAACGAAGACAAGCTAACATCTTTTAAGGGGTTTGCGGAGTTATGTATCACAAGACAAATCATTACGGCGATTAAAACGGCTACTCGTCAAAAGCACGGTCCTTTAAATTCGTACATTTCATTGGACAAGCCTCTGTATGATGAAGAATCAAACTATACGCTGATGGATATGATTCCTGGCGATCAAATTGCTAATCCGGAAGCGGTGCTGATTCATCAAGAAAAAGTGGAAGACCGCGAGTTAAAAATTGCGGAAACACTTAGTGAATTGGAAAGAAAAGCATTGACGCTGTATATGGACGGCCATTCATACGCTGAAATTTCGAAAGAATTAAATACGCACGTCAAGTCAATTGACAACGCGCTGCAGCGTATCAAAAGAAAGTTAGGTCGAGACGTAGAAAGCAGACAAGCTATTTCATAATAGGTAAAAAAGAGCCGGACCTCAAAGGGGTTTCGGCTCTTTTTCACGGTCTTTTAAAATGTCTTGAATAATTTCAATATGAACAGAAGCCCACGATTGTTCACGAAAATGAAGAAACACGCTTGGAATGAGAATAAAAACATACAGCACCACAAAAATAATCCAAAGCCAGCTGCCGTCTTTAAATAAAAATTGCTGCAGTCGCTGCGAAAATAAAAAAAAGAGCCAAGGCAAAGCAGAAACAAGGATGGGAATGACGCCGGAGCCGTTTTTTTCTTTAGTCATTCGGTAATACACTTTTCGCAAAGTAGCGCTTTCGAGCGTAAGGTAAAGCTGCCGGATTTCTTCCATTTCCGCTAATTCATCAATTTCTTCTGCGTTTTGGTTTTGATGAGCTGCTTTTTTCAGTTTAAGGTAGACTTTATGAGCATCGCCGCGCAGTGAAAACATATACCAGCCTCCCGCATAGTGTTTCGTCTTCTCTAACAGAGTTTGCAGGTGCATGTAAATATATACAAAAAATTTCGTGATACGAAAGAATAAGAAAACAGAAGTGAAAGCGTAAATCATTAGTAGAAAAAGAGAGAAAACAGCTGATTTTAGCCCTTTTTCGCCGCCTTTACACATCAAGTAGCAGCACATATACTAATAAAAGAACAATTAGTTACCTAGGTAAATAAAATGAAAAGGTGAGGTGGAAAAAGTGAATAACTTGGTTTTTCATGAGCTTCATCAAAAGTCGAGATTGTCTATTAAAGAAGTAAATGAAGTGTTAAAAGCGTACGGGCTATACAGCTCACAGTACTCAATTTTATTTTGTTTAAAGCGATTCGGCTCGATGACGCAAACGGAGATTTGGCAGTATTTAAATGTCGAAGCGCCAACGGTTACCCGCACGTTAACAAGGCTTGAAAAAAGCGGATGGATCGTTAGAAAAGCAGGCAGTGATAAGCGAGAGCGCATCGTTTATTTATCTCCTCAAGCGAAGAAAAAGCTTCCGGAAATTCAGCAAGAAATTGAACGTTTAGAAGAAAATTTGCTGATTGCTTTATCCGACAGCGAACAAGATCAGCTTATTTCGTTATTAAAGAAAATTTGTAAATCTACAGAAAAGGGTGAAATGAATGACGAACCAGCAGGAGCCAATCTGGACTAAAAGTTTTATCAGCATTGCGATTACTAACTTTTTTATTTTTGTTGTGTTTTATGCATTGCTAACGCTGCTGCCGATTTATGTATTAGACGCCTTAGACGGCACGAGTACGCAGGCAGGGCTTGTTGTTACCATCTTTTTATTATCTGCGATTATTGTTAGACCGTTTTCAGGGAAAGTCATTGAAAACATTGGAAAGAAAAAAACGCTTGTATTTAGTACCCTCATTTTTGCGCTTTCTTCCTTCTTATATATGTTCATCCACCATTTTAACGTGCTTTTATTACTGCGCTTCTTTCAAGGAATTTCATTCAGCTTAGCAACAACCGTCACCGGAGCGATTGCAGCGGATTTAGTTCCCGCTAAACGACGAGGAGAAGGGCTTGGCTACTTCGGAATGTCAATGAACTTAGCCGTTGTTGCAGGGCCGTTTTTAGCACTAACGCTTCATCAATACATCGCATACAACATTATTTTCCTTGTATTTGGCGTGATTATGCTCGTTGGCTGGCTGTGCGGAATGCTTGTTAAAAATCTTCCAGAAAACGCTGCTCCGTCAGTAAAGAAATCTTTTTCACTGAGCGATTTGTTTGAAAAAAAATCCATGCCGATTTCATCTGTAGGTATTCTTGTTTCTTTTTCGTATGCAAGTATTATTTCTTTTATTTCTGTGTACGCACAGTCGCTTGGATTGATTAAAACAGCAAGCTTTTTCTTTGTCGTGTTCGCAGCTGCGATGCTGATTTCACGACCGTTTACAGGAAGATTATTTGATAAATCTGGCCCAAACATTGTGATTATTCCATCATGTATTGTTTTTGGGATTGGTCTATTTAGCTTAAGCCTTACACATTCTTCTTGGATGCTGCTGTTTTCAGGTGCATTAGTAGGACTAGGCTACGGAACGCTGCTTCCTAGCTTCCAAACGCTTGCGATCCAAGCGGCCCCTGCTCACCGAAGCGCATACGCAACTGCCACGTTCTTTACGTTTTATGATAGCGGTATTGCGGTTGGTTCATTTGTATTAGGAATTGCAGCAGGTGCTTTAGGGTATTCAAAACTGTACTTTGCGCTTGGTATTTTTGTTCTTTTGATTACACTTTACTACAAGTGGATTGCAAATTTACGTCAAAAACAAAAAGCGGCAAATATCCAGGTGGGCATGAAATAAAAAAGCTCGGCGTAATACGCGCCGAGTTTTTTTCTGGATTTTTTACAGGACTTTGGAAGGGAAGCATATTTAAGTCAAAAGGTACTAGCCAATTCCTATCCATCTGCACCATACTTTAACAGAGGAACCATTTACATATAAAACTTCTTGGATGAAATAAAAAACAAAGGAGAACAAACATGAAAGTAATGAAACCCCTTATGGTCACAGCGTTAGGACTTAGTCTTGCCACTTTTTATGACGGCGCTTTTTCTGCAGAAAAAGCTGTGCAAGTACAGGCTGCCACAGATGAAAACGTGATTGCTGACAAAGCAAAAACGTATGAAGGAGCGGATTATACGTCTGGAGGAGAGACGCTAAGCGATGGGTTTGACAGCTCTGGCTTCGTTCAATATGTGTTTAAGCAAGCGCTGGATACAACGCTTCCTCGTTCCGTGAAAGAACAGTCAGAGCTTGGAACAGACGTCGATAAAAACGAGCTGCAGGCAGGCGATGTATTGTTTTTTGACACCGATGAAAACGGTGAAGTGAACGTAGCCGCTATTTATATCGGAGACGATGAGATGATTTATGCATCTTCTTCAGACGGAAAAGTCGTGGTGAAAAACATTTCAAGCAGCGCGTATTGGTCATCACATTTCGCCAAAGCAAAGCGCATTACAGGCGCACCGGAAATTGCAAAAGATAATGAAGTCATTGCAGAAGCATTAAAACATCTCGGTACACCATATGTATTCGGAGGCGAGTCGCCAACGGACGGCTTTGACTGTTCCGCATTTGTTGCGTATGTATTTCAACACGCATCGGACGTGTACCTTCCGAGATCAACCGATCAGCAGTGGCAAGTTGGAGAAGAAGTTGCTCGCGCAGATTTAAAGCCAGGAGACGTTATCTTTTTTAAAGACACGTATCGTGAAGGGATTTCACACGTTGGCATCTACGCAGGCGGCAATCAGTTTGTTCATGCCAAGCGCAGCGAAAATGTGACAGTTGATTACCTGACAAGCAGCTACTGGACGTCTAAGTACGCAGGAGCAAGGCGCTACGATGACTTATCGCTGTCAAAAGACAATCCATTTGTGACGGAATCTCTTAAATATGTAGGAGAAGTACCTTACGCACAAGGTGGGACAAGCCCTTCTACAGGCTTTGATACGGCTGGTTTTGTTCAATACATTTATAAAGAAGCAGCTGGAAAAGACATTCCGCGCTATGCGAGTCAGCAGTGGGAAGCAGGAGAAACCATTTCACAATCTGACTTGAAGCCGGGAGATCTCGTCTTTTTTGAAGGAAGTTCACTTATTCCATCTATCTACATTGGAAATGATTACGTCGTTCACGTATCTACATCCCAGGGCGTGAAAATTACAAACTATAAAGTAGACAGCTACTGGGCGCCTAAATACTACGGAGCAAAGCGCATGCCATAAAGGTAAAAAACCAAGACAGTCTGGGGCTGTCTTGGTTTTTTAATAGGTAGTCAATTGTTTTTGTATGTCTTTGACTCGCTCTAACGTTATCCCTTCCCGCTGCTCGACGGCTAAAGGGTGATCGGTTGGCTCTAACTCGATGAGCGGTCTTATTCCAACAGGTCTTGTATGCACATTTGTTTTCAAATTTAACGTTTCGGGATAGCCTGGAATTGAAACTGAAAACCAGCCGAAATAAGGCGGTTCATTTTCTCTTTTGTCACTTTCCCATAAATCGATCATTCGATGAAAATTGTCTTCGCTTAAAGAAACCCATATGTTCCAAGTGAAAAATTCTTCTTCATTAAAAACAGGAATTTCAACACAGCCTCTTACGAAAAAATGTTCTTGATTCATGATACAAACCTCTGAATATAGTTCAAAGTTGTTTTGTTTTTCATCGTCTGACGCGTCATAATAGTAAAAAGGAGCTTCACTTGTATAGCTCATAGGCAAAGCGGGCTGAGGGTGTTCACAGGTTAAGTCTTTATAGTGAAGTTTGTTCGTTTTCTTCTTGCCATATAATCGTCTTCTTCGCATATTATTTTAGACTCCTCAGATAAAAGTATCTTCATTATAATACAAAAAAATGGCTGCTTAAGCGTATAATGTGTAAAAAAGTTTGATTCCCCGTATCTTTTGAACTTCCTTTAATCGTTTAATAAATAGAGAGTGTAAAAGGAGTGAAAATCATGTCACATTCAAAAAAAATTGAAACACAAACAGAAAGCTTTGACGATAAATGCTGGAACGAGCATTACCCAAAATTGCAGCAGTACTGCCGTTTTTTAACGCAAAATGCGTGGGACGGAGACGATATTGCCCAAGAAACGTTTTTAAAAGCTCAGCGATATAAAGGTGAAGAGCACAAGCTATCTTCGGCGCTGTTAAATAAAATTGCGTATCACCACTGGATTGATCTGCTGAGAAAACGAAAGCGTGAAGTAATAGCCGAAGAAGAAGGTTTGGAGCAGCAGGCCGACAAGCAGGCATTTGATAGTAAGGGACACTCGGTCGAGCTGCTCCTTAGTCAGTTTACGCCGAAGCAAGCGGTTATCTTTTTCTTAAAAGAAGGCTTTCGCTATCAGCTAAAAGAAATAGCGTTGATTTTACAAACGTCAGAAACAGCGGTGAAAAGCAATTTACATCGTGCTAAGCAGCGGTTAGAAAAAAGCGGTGAGCCGTTTTCTACAGATTCTTTTTGGGATGAAAAAGAGCGTAATGAGCTGTCAGAACTGTTTTATAAAACGTTAGAAGCGCAGGATCCAGCACTTTTGATTGGGGCTTTGCCTTCCTTAAAAAGCGTCATTCAAAAACCAACGTATACTCCGACGTGCACTCTCTGCATGGCTGCATAGCCATATTACGTGTGATAAGGAGGATATATATGAGCACGATTCCATATGTAATTGAACAAAGCAACCGCGGTGAACGTTCGTATGATATTTATTCGAGGCTTTTAAAAGACCGAATTATTTTAATTGGTGATGAAATCAATGATCATATTGCCAACAGCGTGGTCGCGCAGCTCTTATTTCTCGCCGCAGATGATCCTAAAAAAGATATATCACTTTATATTAACAGTCCCGGAGGTTCCACTTCAGCAGGGTTTGCGATTTATGATACGATGCAGTATATCGAGCCGGACGTTCAAACAATTTGCACGGGCATGGCCGCTTCTTTTGGCGCACTGCTTCTCCTAGCAGGAGCAAAAGGAAAGCGCTATGCACTTCCGAACAGTGAAGTTATGATTCATCAGCCGCTAGGAGGGGCTAGAGGGCAGGCGACTGAAATTGAAATTAGCGCCCGCCGAATTTTAAAGCTGAAGCAGCATATTAATGAAATCATATCAACACGAACGGGACAGCCGGTTGAAAAAGTGGCAAACGATACGGAACGAGATTATTTTATGAGTGCTGAAGAAGCAAAGGCATACGGCATTATTGACGGTATTCTGTTGGCGAAATAAAGAGGTGACAAGAAAGCATAGACGGCAGCGTCTATGCTTTCTTGTCTATAAAAATAAGAAAAAAGACCTTAGTATTATCTTTATTTTTCTTTAAAAGGTAGGTATTATATAAAATATAACAGATTTTAGAAAGAAGGTTTTACACATGCAAGAAGTGATTGGAGTAGAGCAGCGGTCTCTGTTTCAAAAAGTATTAGTAACATTTATTTTTTCGTTATTTATTTCAACAGTTGGCTTATATGTAGGTCAATATGTGCCTCCGGCTTATTTCCTTCCGTTAGCGATTGCTGAACTTGTGATGCTGGTTGCCGCATTTATGTTACGAAAGAAAAAAAGCGTAGGATATGGCTTTACATATGCTTTTTCATTTATATCAGGCATCACGCTGTTTCCGATTGTCAGCTATTATGCATCAGTAGCGGGGGCGCAAGTTGTTCTTTATGCCTTTGGAAGCACGTTCGTTATTTTTACGGTGATGGGTGTAATTGGGGCAAAAACAAAAAAAGATTTAGGGTTTTTAGGCAGCTTTTTATTAGTAGCGCTGTTAGCACTAGTGTGTATCAGCATTTTCTCGCTGTTTAGTCCCTTAACAACGCCTGGACTCATGGCATTTTCAGTGATTGGTACCATCGTTTTCTCACTTTATGTGCTGTATGATTTTAATAAAATGAAGCACGGTGAAATCACAGAAGAGCTTGTTCCACTGCTGGCACTATCTCTTTATTTAGACTTTATTAATCTATTCATTAACTTGCTTCGCTTTTTTGGTATTTTAGGCAGCGATGATTAATAAGAAAGAGGCTGAGACAAAAGTGTTTTAGCTGAAGGAAGATCCGAACGGTGAAGATTCTTGATGGAGAATCTTCACCGTTCGGATTTTTTTATTGGTAGGATGAGCGTAGATTTCATCTATTTAGCTGCTTCTAGCTGTTGATTGGAGGTGAAGGCGGAGACTCCTGCGGGGAAAGCGGAACAGGTGAGACCCCGCAGGAGCGGAAGCGGCGAGGAGGCTTACCGGCCGCCCGCGGAAAGCGAAGCCTTGCACGGAAATCAGCAGCGGTGTAATAAGCAGTACAGCTCATGTATCCAACCTGTTGATCTTTAGATGGGATTGATGTAGTTATATCACAATCTCTTTTTTGTTTTAGTTATTCTCCGCCGTCCCTATCTTCATCCTCGCTAACGTCATCCTCTGTTTTTTCATAGTTTGGTCCGGTAGCGTAAGGTTCTTTAAAAAACTTTTCAAGCCACGTGGAACTTGTAGCGACCGCGCCGTTTTTAGCGTGAATAAATTCACTGATTGTATATATTTCAACGACTTGCTTTCGATATTTCCGAAATAAACATGCGCTGGCAACGACGCCAATGCTGATGATTATATACGTATTCATGAAATCCTCCTTATGAAAGGGTTAGTGTTATGTATGCCAGATAAGAAAAGGATATGCGAATCTAAAACAAGTTCGTTTAGTGGTGCGAGCCTTTGAAAAAATGGTAGTATAGAGCAGGTACATAGCGAACGTAAATTTTTTTGGAAGGATGCATGTTAGTGGTGAATTTTAAAGAGTTTTTTACTATTTCTTCGTATGAAGTAATGGAGCATTTGAGTCGAAAAGAAAATGGAAAGAATATAGATGAATACGAAGTGCTGTTGTATAACGAAAGCGTCAGTCAAACGGAAAATGTAAAAATCGAATTCAAAAAGACGAACGATGAAATAGCAGTGGAAAAGGTACAAACGCTCTCTTACTTTGATCAGCAGAGTCCCAAACGCCCCTGTAAGATTTGCGGCAGTGAAGTGATGGTAAAAGAGAACAGCATTGAAGAACTAAATGTTTACGCACACAATTGTTCATTTAACTATGAAGAAATAGAGTGCTGTTTAAGAGAACTAGTACAAAATGAACTTTTACAGGATAGATTTACTCAAGAAGAATTCGACCGGAACTATGGAGTTAACTACCGTGATGACGCTAACCAGCAATATAGCTTTTACGATACCCAGCAAAGAGACACTTTTTACACCATCTTTAACGATAGTGTTTATCACACCTCTTACGCAGGACCACAAGAGCTGCACTGCAAGTTTTGCGGGATGGATGAAGAGCTGCTTGTTATAGACGGAGCCTTCTATCAAAAATGCTCAGTGCTAACTCCACATACAAATCAAATTATTGATATGATTGAAGCAAGAAAACAAAATGAACCAGACGTAACAAAACGTTGAGGAGAGAAAAGGGACCGAAGTCTCAGAAGAACATAAAAAAGAAGCTTCCTTTTGAGCGAAAGGAAGCTTATCAAGTTTGTACCTATAGGGTTGAGTGGTGCATAATTAAATAGCTACCGGAATAACCGATGAATCATTAAAGTAAACAACTTCTGAAAGAATACTGTAGCCTTTCAGGTTTTTGAGCTGAGAAAGGGCTTCTTCTTTGCTATCAAACTCGTACATTCTCATTTCACCTTTTCCTACATAACACGTAATTACATACATTTTAGAAGTACCTCCACCTATCATTTATCAATTTATTAATAAAAAGCCATAACGGCTTTTATTCCTATTAAAATAGCGTAAGTGCGCCTGTGACAATAGCAAGGGCAATCAGAACAAGAGACGTTAAAATGGCCCATTTAAATGCAAAGCGCTGATGTTCACCAAGATCAACACCTACCATACCTACAAGTAAGAAAGTAGACGCAACGAGTGGACTTAACAGATGAACAGGTTGTCCGAGTACTGAAGCTCGCGCAATTTCCATCGGATCAATTCCGTAAGAAGCAGCTGTTTCAGCGAATATTGGTAAAACACCGAAGTAATAAGCGTCGTTACTCATCACAAACGTAAACGGCATGCTTGTTAAAGCAACGATTGTCGGTAAAAACGAACCGAGTGAATCAGGAACTAAATGAATTAACAGGCTTGCCATTTCGTCAACCATTTTAGTACCGGATAGTATTCCTGTAAAAATACCGGCTGCAAAAACAAGGGCTGCAACAGTTAACGCGTTGCCTGCATGAGCCATTAAACGTTCTTTTTGATCCTCAAGTTTTGGATAGTTAATCATAAGAGCAAGCGCAAAACCAATCATAAATAAAACAGAAACAGACCAAATGCCAGAAACTAACACGACCATGAGTGCAATGGTTAAAGCTAAGTTAATCCAGATCTTTTTAGGCTGTGTAATATCTTCTTGAGAAGTTAAGGACGCGTCTTCAGCAAAAGCAAGCGAGCTTTTTAATTCAAACTGCTCAATGTCAATAGCACCAAGTCGTCTGCGCTCTTTTTTTCCAAGAATATAGCCTGTAAAAATCACCCACAAAGCTCCGCCAATTAACGTTGGAAGAAGTGGAATAAAGAACTCTGATGCATCAAGGTGAAGGGCAACAATCGCACGAGTAGCCGGGCCTCCCCAAGGCGTCATGCTGCTCATAATACTAAGAGAAAGCATCGCAACCGTCGTTAACACTAACGGGCTCATATTCAGGCGTTTATAAAGTGGAAGAAGAGCAGAAACCGTAATCATATAAGTAGTTGTGCCGTCTCCGTCTAGTGCAACTAAAAGCGATAGAAGAGCGGTTCCGATGACGATTTTGAGCGGATCGCCTTTTACGATTTTTAACAGCTGTTTAATTAATGGATCAAACAAGCCAGCATCAATCATAACCCCGAAGTATAAGATGGCGAACAGCAGCATCGCAGCTGACGGAGCTACTTGTTTTAGCCCTTCTAGCATCATGTCTCCGACGCCTTTGCCAAATCCTCCAATCACGGCAAAAAGAAGTGGAATCACCATTAAAGCTACGATAGGAGACATCCTTTTTGACATAATGAGATACGTAAAGACAATAATCATTGTAAAACCTAGTAGTGCTATCATTCAAACAACCTCCTTTATTTTCCCTCTTTTCTCTGAAAGCGTTTTCTTTTAGAGTAAAAAAACGTGACTAACATCTCTCATCCCCATGTATGAGTCGTAGTTTGATTATTAAGAATTTTTAAAGCCGCTCTTTACTCCCGCTGATGTTTCTTGTTTTCATGTTAGTACATTTTAAAAAATAAAGGAAATATAGGTTTTTTTAGAAAGTTCATAAAAAAATTTTATAATGGTAGTCTAGAAAAAAGCTTGATCCAAAAGAGAGATTCTCCCAGGACGCAAACTTTTTAGCTTTTGCTTTATTTTTCACTTAGCTTTAAAAAGTCAATAAATGCTTTCACGACCGATAGGTTCAAGTAAGAAGGATCATACATGAGCCACGTGTTTCGAAGCAAAGGTGATTCATCTCGGTACGAAAGTCCATATGTATATAAGTTGTCGCTGGAGTGAAGGCAAATTTCAGGTAAAATCGCAAAGCCTAAATCATTTTTGACCATTTCTTTGGCCGTTTCTTGCCGGTCAACTTCCATTGCCACAAACGGAGGCTCTGAAAACTTGTCATGCCACCAGTCTTGAATGAGATCTTTTAATGACGTATCAGTTTTATAGTTAATATAAGGCAGGGTCGGCAAGTCGTCAATCGCAATTTCTTTTTTCGAAATTAAGCAAAGCCGCTCTTTCGTCAGCAGTGATTTTTCTCCGTTCCACGGGTAATTGCCTCGTAAAATACCAACGTGCACACGCGAAGAGTCTAATAGATTCATAACTTGCGTACTCCAGCCCGTATTGACGCTGAACTGTACATTTGGGTAGTGAAGAGAGAACTGCTTTAAAATTTTAGGAAGCTTATGCTGTGCAAAGTTACTTGATACCCCTAAGCGAAGTGTTCCCGTGACGGTTTCGCTCATATTACGCATGCTGTCTTTTGTTTCCTGCAGCTGCTTCCACATATTTTCCGCATAGCGAACAAGATGCTCACCTTCAGATGTAAACTCAATTCCTTTTTTCGTTTTGAAGAAAAGCGTCACGCCAAATTCTTCTTCAAGATTTTTAAGGCGGTAGCTTAAAGAAGGCTGCGATACGTAGAGCCTTTCAGCCGTTCGCGTAATGTTCTTTTCTTCATGAAGCGTTTTAATTAATATCCAATCTTTTTGATCCATCCCAATTCCCCCTTGTAGTTAGATTATAAAAATTTTTTTAAAAAGACAATAAATTTTATGTATTTTACTTATGACCACCTCTATTATACGATAAATGGCAAATGAACCGGTTCTAAATAGTAAAAAAATAAAATGGTTTGATGAACGCCTCGGCGTTTGTTAGTAGGGGAGAAAGGTGATTAAGATGACGCGTATTCCTGTAACGGTTATGAGAGGTGGAACGAGTAAAGGGGTCTTTATCAATCATGAAGAAATGCCTGTGAACAAATCGGATTGGGAACCGTTTTTGCTAGATATAATGGGAAGTCCGGACCAACGTCAAATTGACGGGTTAGGCGGAGCCAATTCGCTGACGAGTAAAATTGCGATTATAAAAAAATCAGATTTAGAGAAAGCTGACGTAGATTACACGTTTGCGCAGGTTAGCATCAGCGAATCTCTCGTTGATTTTAAAGGGAACTGCGGTAATATCTCTTCAGCGGTGGGGCCTTATGCCATTGAACAAGGACTTGTACAAGCTGTGGAACCGGTGACTAAAGTGCGGATTTATAATACGAATACGAAAAAAGTAATCGTAGCGGAAGTAGAAGTAGAAAACGGAAAAGTGAAAACAGAAGGATCGTGTATGATTCCTGGAGTGCCAGGTACGGGTTCACCCATTTATCTTTCGTTTGAAAACGGAGAAGGAGCCGTTACTGGAAAACTGCTTCCGACCGGGAACGCGATTGATTTTCTGCAAACATCCATCGGAACAGTAAAAGCATCCATTGTTGATGTAGGAAATCCGCTTGTATTTGTTAAAGCAGCGGATATTGGCCTAAAAGGAACAGAACTTCCGCATGAATACACGGACAAACAGCTGAAGCTGTTTGAAGAAATTCGCTCCATTGCAGCGGAAAAAGCGGGGCTCGCACCTCAAGACAAAGCAACAAAACTATCACCAGCGGTTCCAAAAATGACGATTATTGCGCCTCCTATGAACCATCGCGACGGGACTGGCAGAGACAAAGCGGCTTCTCAAATGGACGTATTAATCCGGATGATGTCGATGCAAAAACCGCATCAAACGCTTGCCATTACAGGAGCAATTTGTACCACGGCGGCTATCTATACAAAAGGAACGCTTCCGTCAGAAATGGTTCAATTAAAAGACGATACCGTTCGACTTGCTCATCCAATGGGAATTATGGAAACCAGTGTGGATCTAAAAGATGGACAGGTTAACGGAATTAAAGTAGTGCGTACAGCCCGTCTTATTTTTGAAGGATTTGTTTATACAAAGCATACGTACGATGTATGTTTATCAAGTTAGTAACGTTCTCTAAAAAAGCTCTTTCTAGGAAACTAGGAAGAGCTTTTTTATGTTAGAATATTTTTACTTAATATTGAAAAAGTGGGTGAAGGTATGAAAAAAAGAACGTATATTGATCTAAGCCACATCATTGAAGACGGAGTTATCACACATAAAGGCTTGCCGGCACCGATTATTTGCGACTATTTAAGTCGAGAAGAGTCTAGAAAGCTTTATGAACCAGGGACTGAATTTCAAATCGGTAAAATTGAAATGGTCACGAATACCGGTACGTATATTGACGTGCCGTTTCACAGATACAAAGACGGAGCGGATTTAGCTCAAACGGCTATTGATAAAACAGCCGGGCTAGAAGGAATAGTCGTTTCAGTTGACCCAACTTTAAAAGCCATTGATGAATCTCATTTTCAACATGTAGACGTAAAAGGCAAAGCGGTATTAATTCATACGGGATGGGATCGTTACTGGGATACAGACGAGTATTTAGAAAACCATCCATACTTAACAGAAAGCGCGGCAGCTTATTTAGTGTCTCAACAGCCCGCTCTTGTCGGAATTGATTCGATGAATATTGACGATACAAAAGGAAAAGCAAGACCAGCTCATACGCTGCTGTTAGGAGCGGACATTGTAATTGCTGAACACTTATGTCACTTAGATCAACTAACGGCGGAGTCCTTTTTATTTTACGCCGTGCCTCCTAAAATAAAAGGAGTTGGAACGTTTCCAGTAAGAGCATTTGCGGAGGTAGAGAGAAAATGATCCAGTTACATAGATATAGAGAAGTGCAGGAGTTTAAAAACAATGTAGAACCGCTTTTATCAAAGAATGAAGTTCTTCATAACTTAGCGCTCGGCATTTTACACAGCTTGCAGGAAAACAGCAAACCAAATTTTATGGGTGTTATTTTAAAAGATAGCCGTGCTGCGCTTGTGTTGCTGCAAACCCATCCTAAGCAAATCATCCTGTCCCACATACAGAAGCTAACGGAGGGTGAACTAAGCGAAGCGGCAGAGCTGCTACGAGAAATCGACATACCGGGCTTAGTTGGAGAGAAACAAACGGTTTTATATCTTTCTCAAAAGCTAGCAGATTTAAAAAATCAAGAAGCTTCTTTGAAAATGGATCAGCGCATTTATCGGTTAGACAAAGTAAAAAAAGCAGCGGATGCTGAAGGAGTGCTGGTAAAAGCAAGGTTGGAGCATCTTCCGCTTGTGACAGAATGGATTGGGGAGTTTATGGGCGTCATTGGAGAGCCTGTATCAAAAGAACAAGCTGCCAAAACAGGAGAAGCTTTTATTAAAGCAGGAAGATTATTCCTATGGGAAGTGAACGGCAAGTATGTGTCGATTGCCAATGCTACGCGTCCAACGGCCCATAACATTACGATTAACTTTGTATACACGCCTCAAAAAGAACGTAAAAAAGGCTATGCCTCAAGCTGTGTATCTACGCTTTCTCAGCTGATGCTAGACGAAGGGTTTCAAACAACAAGTCTATACACAGATATGACAAATCCTACGTCTAACAAGATTTACATGGAAATTGGCTATGAACACGTAGCCGATTCCGCATTAGTTTTATTTCATGAAAAAAAGTAGCAGACAGCCTGCTACTTTTTCTATTACTTAAGGTTTTTTAACTAAATTAACGTGATTTAACGTTTTGCTATCATCAAAAATGAATTCAAGATCATAGGCGCCGGCGTGATAGGTGTACTTCGTTTGAGTCGTACCATCACCTTTTACTTTGCCTGTAAAGTTCGGCTGACCTAATTCTTTCTTTAAGTTAGCTTGCGTGATGGATCCTAGATTTGTTTGACGCTCTACATTCGTACCAAAATAGCGGATTTCGTTAATGACGTTATTTTGATCATAGCCAAATGCGTATCCAGGGTGACCCATTTCCGCATGATAGTAGTCAAAGTTGTTTGATGAGCCTTCAGGAGGCGGACCGAACTGATCGCGAACGTCTTGACGCAGTGTTTTGCCAATTTTGAAGTCTGCCGTTAAGCGTGGCACTTCACCTTTTACTGCGGCGTTGTAAATTTCATTAATATTTTTTACAGCTGTTTGACTTTGACTGCTTGTTTCTTGAGATGTAGCTGCGTGTGCTGATGTATCAAGCTGAGCGACAGGAGCAAATCCAAACGCAGCAATTCCTGTAATCGTTGCAGCCGCCGCTGCTTTTGATAGTCGTTGTTTCATTTTCATGATTTTTTCCTCCTATATATAACGAGTTAGCAACCTCAGTCTACCTAAAAGAGCAGGTAGGCCAGAATAGTCAAGGAGTCTTAGTTTAGTTGGTAACTGATATATATAATGTAACACGTCTTTTAGAATGTAAACGTCAGGCAAAGTAAAAAGCAAAAAACGATTCATTTATCATAGGTGAAAAGAGTGGTTTATATTCCTTTATTAGGTAAAAAACCATAATATAGAGAGGGTTCTAATGCTTTATAAAAAACTAGATAATAATTGTAAGTATGATACAATAAATCAAGTATTTGTTAAAAATATAATATTTATTTCTGGAGTTTTGATGTATGGAAAAAAATTTGATGAGAGGTACGCTTTTATTAACAGCGTCTTCTTTGTTAACAAAGATTTTAGGATTTATTTATATTATTCCTTTCACAGCCTTAGTGGGAACGTCAGGTTATGCACTTTATAAGTATGCATATGGTCCATATACATTGATGTTAAGCTTGTCGACAATGGGTCTTCCGCTTGCTGTTTCGAAGTATGTATCGAAATATAACGGTCTTGGAAACTACCGTGCGGGACAAGATCTGTTAAAAGCAGGACTTCTATTAATGACGATAACGGGCATAATAGGTTTCTTAGTCCTCTATACGATGGCACCGTGGCTCGCTGAACTAGTTATTAACGGAAAAGATTCCTCAGGAAATAGTCAAAAAGACGTAGTGTACGTCATCCGAATGGTAAGCTTTGCTTTAATTATTATCCCGCCTATGAGTCTATTACGAGGCTACTTTCAAGGTAACCAGTCTATGGGACCGTCCGCGCTAAGTACAATTATTGAACAAATAGTGCGAGTGTTGTTCATTTTAGTAGGAGCATACGCTGTTATTCACCTTTTTCATAGCACAATGACAAAAGCTGTTGGAATCGGTACGTTTGGAGCGTTTATTGGAGGCGTAGGGGGAATTGGGATTCTTGGAGCGGTTTATTTGAAGCGCAAGCGGTTGATGATGAAAGAAGTGAACAGCGGAAAGAATAATAAATCCGTTCCGTTCTCTTCAATGTTCAAAGAACTTGTAACGTACGCTGTTCCGTTTGTATTAGTTGGTTTAGCTATTCCTATCTATCAAAATATTGATACGTTTACGATTAACATGCTTTTTCAATCAATAGGATATGGACAAGCTAAGGCTGAAACGATTAACTCCGTCATTGGATTAGCGCAAATTTTGGTGATGGTGCCGGTATCGTTAGCGACTGCCTTCAGCATGTCGCTAATTCCGGGCATTACATCTTCTTTTGTGCAAGGAAATTTACGGGAAGTGAAAGGAAAGATTACAAAAACGCTGCAGCTGCTGTTATTTTTTACTCTTCCTGCTGCTATGGGGCTTTGTTTATTAGGAAAGCCGGTATATATGATGATTTTTGGAGCAAAAAGCAGTCCTGAAATCGGTGGAGTTGTTTTACAATGGTACGCGCCTGCTGCCATTTTATTTGCCCTTTTTACAGTAACAGCCGCAATTCTCCAAGGAATTAATCAACAAAAGAAGCTAATTTTAGGCTTGGGCTTAGGAATTGTTGTGAAGATAGTATTAAACGTACTGTTGGTTTCAAGCTTAAAAGAAATTGGGCCGGTTGTCGCGACTTACGGAGGGTATGGTGTATCGGTTATATATAACTTTTATTTAATTGAAAAATCTATTTCTTACCGAGTTCAATCACTGGGACAAGCTGCGTTTATACCTGTTTTATTAGTAAGTGTGATGTCAGCCGCTGTGATTATCGGCAATTATACTTCTCACTATTTTTTAGAAAATAAGCTGTCTGCATCTTCACTTGCAATTAGCACATCTTGTATTTCAATTGCTTTAGGTGCTGCCGTATATCTAGGACTTGGCGTCAAAACAAGTTTAGGGCAATCTGTTGTATTAAATAGAAGAAAAAGAATGTAAGGGAGAGAAAAAAGTGTCAAAACGATTCTTACTAACCGTAGCCGCTGGAGGAGGTATCATAATCTTCGGCGCGCTGGTGCTACTAAACTGGGAAAAGATGTTTGGAGACTACCGTCCCATTCAAACGGCAAAAGCCGTATTCAAATTAGAAGTGGGAAGTCAAGATGTAGCAGAGACTACGGATTCAGATGATGCTCTTCACTATATGGTGAAAAAAGGACATTTAGATGAATATATTCATATGATGAATGAAAAAGGCTATGTGTTAAAAGAAAAAGATATTGATTATAACCGACTTGTTTTTAACGATGGACAAGAGGATGAGCAAATTTACTACAAGCGCTTTGCCAAGAAGTATACGATGATTGATGGAGAAGGGTAAAAGCCTTCACTTAGAATTACTACATACTAAAATCATTAAAAGAAAACACCACCTTGCGAATAAAAGGGGTGTTTTTTAGTTAGGTTATCTTATCTTAGTTTCGCTCTTGCTATACCTGTTACGACCATACTAGTAATAAAAATAACTACAATTCCAATATTGGTCGGGGTATCAAAAAAGATTTTTGAAACCGCCAAAGCGATAATGAGTCCAATAGCTACTAGAGATAATTCTTTCATCAATTTCAACGTTAACACCTCTTAAAAAACATCACTCAGGAAAAGTCTAACATTCTTGGTAAAGTGATTTCAATCGATAGTGGATTAACAAAAGAGATGTAATAAAAGTGCTCTGCTACACATGACCCTTCTAGAAGACTAGCTGACTTACCGTAAGCGCTTTGCTAGAAAGCATACGATGATTAATTTAGAAGATTGATCTGTATTTTAGTGGACTAAAACCGTATAATCCTATCTGTTTTTAAAGTTTTTTTGTGTGAAAAAGAAAAATAATATTGACAATTGTTAAAAAACTATTAATATTGACTATATTACATAAAACAAATAGCTATTGTTTTCCTTATCAAGAGAGGTGGAGGGACTGGCCCTGTGAAACCCGGCAACCGCTGTCTATGACAGAATGGTGCCAAATCCTTAAGAACAGTATGTTCTTGAAGATGAGGAAGAGACGTTTGGTTAACGAGCTCTTCCTTTATATAAAGGAAGAGCTTTTTTTATATTATAGGGGGAGTAAGTTAAATGAAGAGATTTCTTATTTTAGCAGTTGCGCTTGTACTACTCGTAACTGGCTGTCAGTCCAAAAGCACAAAAAGCAGTGGAAGTGAAGAGAAAGGAAAGAAGCGAATTGCTCTTGTTTTACCTGAAAAGATTGGAGTTAACCCGTTTTTTCAACAAATGGATGATGGAGCAAAACGCGCTGGGAAGAAGTACAACATTGATGTAAAGACAATTGAATCTACGGACCAAGCAGCCATTGAAAGTAACTTGCGTGCTGCCGTAGCAGAAAATTATGATTTGATTATTACGTCTTCTTTTGAATCCGAAGATGCATTGAAAAAAGTAGCTCAAGAAAACCCGCAGCGTCAATTTGCGATTATTGATACAGTGGTCGATTTACCAAATGTAAGAAGCGTTGTATTCCGTGAACAAGAAGCTTCATATTTATTAGGAGCAGCGGCAGGATTAGTTACAAAAACGAATAAAGTAGGAATGGTTGCAGCTGATGATATTCCATTATTAAAAAAATGGACGGTAAGTTTTAAAGAAGGATTACAATCAACAAATCCAAAAGCAGAGTTTCTAGTAAACTATGTTGGAAGCTTCTCTGATCCAGCTAAAGCAAAAGAACTTGCTATTTTACAGGCTTCAAAAGGAGCTGACTTTATCGCCGGAGCTTCAGCGGTAGGCGACTTGGGTGTATTTGAAGCAGCAAAAGAAAAGGGTTTTTATACGGCTGGCCAAGATATTGACCGTACGGAAGTAGATCCTGAGCATATCGTTTTATCGCAGTTGAAAGGTTCTGATGCGGCTGCTTATGAAACGGTAGAAGCATTGGCAAATAAAAAATTTAAATCAGGCGTAGTGACATACGGCTTGAAAGAAAAAGGTGTTGGGTTAACGTATGTGACTCAAGACAGCAAGACGCCTCTTAATGACTTTGTAGGGCAAGATGTAATTGATCAATTAAAAGAAATTAAAGATTCAATTATTGATGGAAAAACCGTGGTAAAAGATCCGTTAGCAAAGTGAGTTGAAAAGAGAAGTCGAGTAAGGCTGGCTTCTCTTTCTTATTTTTGAAAAAATCCTAAAGCGGAAAGGAGCAATGAATAGAATGAGTGAGCTGTTGCAGTTAACGAATTTGACGAAGAAATACGGTTCATTTTTAGCAAACGATAACGTGTCTCTTACGCTGAAAAAAGGGGAGGTTCACGCGCTGGTCGGAGAAAACGGTGCTGGTAAAACAACGTTGATGAGGATGCTTTACGGAATGGAAAAGCCGAGTTCAGGAAGTGTTCAGCTGCACGGGAAATCTGTTTCGTTTTCATCTCCTGCGGATGCGATTAAAAACGGAATAGGCATGGTGCATCAGCATTTTATGGTTTTTCCTCATTTTTCAGTGGCTGAAAATATTGTCTTGGGGCATGAGCCAAAGAAAGGTCTCTTTTTCAACAGAAAGCAGGCGAAAGCAGATGTACAGCAATTAACCCAAACTTATCAAATTTCAGTGGATGTTCATAAAAAAGTAAAGCATTGCTCAATTGGGGAACAGCAAAAGATTGAAATTTTAAAAGTGCTGTATCAAGGAGCAGAAATTATTATTTTAGACGAGCCTACCGCCGTTCTTACTCCTCATGAAGTGAAGGAACTATTAAAAACAATCCGTTTTTTAGCTTCTCAAGGTAAAAGTATCATTATTATCACACATAAGCTGCAAGAAGTGATGGAAGTAGCGGACCGCATTACGGTTCTCCGAAATGGTAAAGTAGCGGGCGTCACAAGTAAAGAAGATACCAATGCTCACTACCTAGCCAGGCTGATGGTAGGGCGAGAATTAAAAGAGCGTCCTGCAAGGATGCCATCAAAAGGAACCTCTCATTTAAACGTACAAAATCTCTTTCTAAAAGGAAAAGGACAAAAAAACGTATTGCAAAATGTGTCTCTTCACGTTTCTGCAGGCGAAATTGTCGGTATTGCAGGGGTTTCAGGAAATGGGCAGTCAGAGCTGCTTCAAGCAATTGCTGGATTAGTAGAAACAAACACCGGAAGTATCAAGCTTGGAGATGAAGATCTTACAGGGCGATCTGTGCGTGAAAGAAGAGAGGCAGGAATTGCTCATATTCCAGAAGATCGCTATATGTGGGGAGCCTCTAAAGACGATACGATTGAAGAAAATGCGCTGATGGGCTATCAGTACAAACCTTCATTTTCAAAAATGGGCTGGTTAAAAAGAAAAGCGTTCAATTCCAGTGTGAATGAATGGATAAACGAATTTTCGATTAAAGCCACTTCATCTAAGCAAAAAGCTGGAGAACTGTCAGGGGGAAATCTGCAAAAATTAATTGTTGCAAGAGAGCTTGGCCAAAACACCTCTTTTCTACTTGCTGCCGAACCAACGCGAGGAGTGGATATTGGGGCAATGGAACGTATTCATGATGCCTTGATTCAAAAACGGAATAATGGCTCTGCTATTTTACTTGTATCGTCTGAGCTGTCGGAGATTATCTCACTATCAGATCGAATTTTAGTGATGTACGAAGGCAGCATTGTCGGAGAGCTTACAAGAGAAGAAGCAACGGAAGAGAAACTAAGCATATTAATGGCAGGAGGAACGGTAGAAGGTGATACAGTTGCAGAAACTTCTTAAATCATTAATCCAACCGATTATTGCGGTCATTTTTGGCTTAGCGATAGGAGGCATTATTATCTTCTTAACAGGTGGTTCGGTTTTCCAAACATATACAGAGCTCTGGAATGGAGCGTTTGGTAATTTTTATTTCTTCACCACTACGCTGGCTCGCACTACGCCTATTCTTTTAATTGCGTTAGGTGTCGGATTTGCTTTTAGAGCAGGTGTGTTTAATTTAGGCGGAGAAGGGCAGATGGTTGTTGGAGCTATCAGCGCAGCGATTATTGCTTATTACCTGCCGGCTCCAGGAATAGTCAAGCTGATAGCAGCGATTGCCGCTGCTGTTGTGGCAGGAGGTTTGCTTTCCGTTTTAGCAGGATGGATGGAAGCTGCGTTTAAAATTCAGCTGGTCATTTCGACGCTTTTATTAAATTATATCGCTGTTTTATTTGCAAGTTATTTAGCAGGTCACCCTTTTCAAGATAAAACAGGCTCAGCTGCCCTCGCTCAGACGCCTATGATTGAGCAATCAGCATGGCTTGGAAAAGTGTTTCAAGGAATGCCTCTTCATATCGGATTTATCATTGCTCTAGTGGGTGCGCTGCTGCTATGGACGGTGCTTCGCTACTCTGTGTTTGGCTATGAAGTAAACGCATCCGGGAAAAATCCGTTGTTCGGAGCGTATGGGGGCATTCATCAGGTAAAAGTCATGCTGTTTAGCATGTTTATTAGCGGGAGCTTGGCTGGATTAGCAGGAGGATTTGAAGTGCTTGGTTCACAGTACCGATTTGTAGACGGTGCGCTCACCGTTCCTGGATATGCATGGACTGGAGTGATGGCTGCTCTGTTAGCAAATTCCAATCCAATCGGCATTGTTTTTACGTCTCTTTTACTTGCCGCTTTGCAAACAGGAGCGATGGGGCTAGAGCGTAATACAGAAATTCCGTTAGAAATTGCGAGTATTATGCAAGCTGTGCTCATTCTATTTATCTCAGCAAAATTCACAAAGCAGTGGTGGAGAGCAAAAAAGAAAGGAGCTGATATTCGTGGAGCTGCTTGATTGGTCACTGTTAAATGCAACGCTGCGAATGGTTGCGCCTATTTTATTAGCGGCGCTGGGCGGGATGCTTTGCGCGCGTGTGGGCATATTTAATGTAGGACTAGAAGGTCTGATTTTGATTGGGGCTTTTAGCGGGATTGCCGGCAACTATTATACTCATAATGTCTTTTTTGCGATCGTGATTGCTGCTGGAGCAAGCTTACTTTTTGCGTTGCTGTTTGGAATGATGGTCGTAGTGTTTAAAGCGAATGAAATTGTGGTTGGGGTGTCTATTAATTTTTTAGCACTAGGCTTAACAACCTTTTTACTCCGGACAATTTTTCATACAAAAGGTGCCTATTACGATAAAAATATGCAGGGAATAGGCACATGGGATATTCCTTTGATCAAAGACATACCTGTAATCGGCGAAATTATTTCAGGACAGTCGCCGCTTGTCTATTTTGCTTTTTTAGCAGCAATTGCTTTTTATATCTTCTTTTATCGAACGATCTTTGGTTTCCGGCTCCTAGCGGTAGGCTACAATCAAGTAGCAGCAAGTACGCTTGGTTTAAAAGCAATCAGATATCAGCTGTTTGCGATTGCAGCATGCGGAATCCTGTGTGGGATTGCCGGAGCGCAGCTTTCATTAGGACAAGTCACGATGTTCTCAGAAGGCATGACTTCAGGACGTGGATTTATCGCACTTGTTGCGATGATGCTCGGTCAATCTCATCCGCTTGGTATTTTAGCCTCAAGTATACTTTTTGGCTTAATGGATGCGGTGAGTACACGGCTGCAAGGTTTTTCAATACCGACCGAGTTTACGATGATGGTCCCTTACGTGCTGACATTAGCAGCGATGTTTTTCCTGCGAGATAAAGGAGTCGAAACGAATCAAACAAGTCAGCAAAGTGCACGCTGATAAAAAAATAAAGAGGTGGTACCTATGAACAAAGCAGACCGTATAAAACGAATGAAAACACCAGAAATTGATCCAAAGTATGAAGGACGAGTGCCTCCGGGGCAAGTAGTGACAGAGCGCTTTCCGATTTTACATGAAGGCGACGTGCCGGAGTATAACTTAGAGGAGTGGACGCTTCGAGTGTTTGGATTAGTAAACAAGGAAGTAACGCTTTCGTATCAAGATATATTGGACATGCCGCAAACAACGGTGAAATGTGATATTCACTGCGTAACGAGATGGACAAGGCTTGATAATGAATTTACGGGCGTGCTGTTTACAGACTTTTTGAAAGCAGTTGGCGTGGAGTTGAAAAGTAAATACATCATGCTGCACGGAGATAATGACTATACGTCAAATATTGAAGTGAAAGATTTACTGAGAGACGATATTCTTCTCGCTCATTCCTTTAACGGAGAGCCGCTTACACCTAAGCATGGATATCCGCTGCGATTAATTGTTCCTCATTTGTACTTTTGGAAAAGTGTCAAATGGCTTCGAGGCTTTGAAGCCATTGATGAAAACCATTCTGGCTTTTGGGAGCAAAACGGCTTTCATCTTAGAGGAGATCCGTTTCAAGAAGAGCGTTTTTCTGGAGAAGATTTAGGCATTCCAGAAGATGAGTGGGTACATAAAGACTATGATTAATAAAAATGCCTATGCGCGCGCATAGGCATTTTGTCAGCGCTGGCGGTTTAATTCCCACACAACGTGGCGAAGTTCAGGCAAAATCAGTTTGGTCATAGCTAGGCGAACAGCACCCCTTGATCCTGGTGTAGAAAAAACGGCTTTTTCGTTAATCGTTCCGGCAATTGCTCGGCTCATAATCGCCGCGCTGCCAATGTCTTCGGTGTAGCTCAGCATGCGAAACAGCTCGCCAAATCCAACGATTTCTTTATGAATCAGCGCTTGAACGGCTTCAATCGTAACGTCTCGTTTTGTAATGCCAGTCCCGCCGTTTGTGAGAACAACGTCAATGTCCTCAGCACTGCATCCGGCAAGTATCGCTTGTTGAATCGACGTTTGGTCGTCTTTTACAATTTCATAGGAAGCGATCTGCATGTCGTGTTCTTTCAGAAGTTGGATCATTAGCGCGCCGCTTTTATCGGTTTCTTTTGTACGTGTATCGGATACCGTAATGACTTTGCAGCGAACGGGCTGAGTTGCTTTGGATTTATGTTCATGTACGCTCATTATGTACCTCCTTTACGCTTCCGTACGCTTGTAGTCACCGTTTTTGCCGCCTGATTTTTCAAGCAGATACGTTTCGCCGATAATCATGCCTTTATCAATGGCTTTGCACATATCATAGACAGTTAATGCGCAGGCAGAAGCAGCGGTTAAAGCTTCCATTTCAACGCCCGTTGAGCCTTCCGTTTTAACAGTTGCTTCTATTAATAAACGGTATTGATCATGGCTTGTATCCCAGTCAAATGAAAGGTTTACGCCTTTTAATAAAAGAGGGTGACACATTGGAATAATGTCAGACGTGCGTTTTGCTGCCATGATTCCCGCTACTTGTGCGACAGCAAGGACGTCGCCTTTTCCAATTTTATGTTCTACAATGGCTTCGTGAATTTCTTTGTTAACGAGTATGCTTGAACGAGCTGTTGCAACGCGGCGAGTGATAGATTTTTCGCTAATATCGACCATGTTGGCACGGCCTTGGTCATTAAAGTGTGTAAAAGAAGACATCGGTGTTTTCATCCTTTTTCAGTAAATTTTGTTGTATGATAGAAATAGTGAGATATGCTATGATTTTACACCATAGCATAAAAAGTGAACAGACATAAAGGAAGTGAAGAATGTATGTTAGAAAGCAGAACACCTATTTCAATTCCTGAAGCAATTGAAAAAGTCATGACATATAAAAGAAAAGGCAGCATCGAACGCGTATCCATCACGGAAAGTTACGGACGATATTTAGGAGAAGATATTATCGCCGACCAAAACGTTCCTCATTTTAATAAATCGCTTTATGACGGCTTTGCGGTTCGAGCTCAAGACTGCGCAGAAGTCTCAAATGAACATCCTGTGGAGTTCGAAGTTGTAGGTGAAATCGGTGCAGGCTCTGTTTTTGAAGGAGAAGTAAAGCCGTTTCAAGCGGTGCGTATTATGACAGGAGCGCAAGTGCCTCATTCATGTGATGCGGTTGTAATGCTTGAAGTCACAACTTCGTATGAAAAAGAAGGCAAAACGTATATGGCGTTAAGGCGGCTTGCTTCAAAGTGGGAACACATTGCGTTAAAAGGAGAAGAAACGAAAAAAGGAGACGTGCTTGTTTCCAAAGGAACGCGCATTAATCCAGGCGTCACGGCTTTTTTAGCTACGTTTGGCTATGCGGATGTCGCTGTCGTGAAGCAGCCGGTTGTTGGGGTTTTAACAACGGGCAGTGAGCTGCTTGATGTGAACGAGCCGCTAGAACCAGGAAAAATCCGCAACAGCAACTCCTATATGGCACTTGCGCAAATCGTAAGAAGCGGGGGAATTCCGAAATACTTAGGAAAGCTTGAAGATGATTTTGACCGCTGCTATGAAGCGGTAGAAAAAGCGCTTGAAGAAGTGGATATTTTACTAACGACCGGCGGCGTATCCGTTGGCGACTATGATTATTTGCCGGCTATTTACGAAAAGCTTGGTGCGAACGTGCTGTTTAACAAAATTGCGATGAGACCAGGAAGCGTCACAACAGTCGCAGAACGAAACGGACAGCTGCTGTTTGGACTATCAGGAAATCCATCTGCTTGCTATGTCGGGTTTGAACTGTTTGTTCGTCCGATTGTTCGTAGCTTTTTACATTCACCGGCGCCTCATTTACATAAAACAGAAGCGGTGTTAAACGGCCGTTTTAAAGAGCCTAACGCATTCACAAGAATGGTGCGAGGAGAAATTACAGACGAAGGCGGAAGGCTCTTAGTAACGCCTGTTGGCATAGACAAGTCGGGTGCTATTTCGTCTTTAGCTGCGGCGAATGGCTTGATTGTTCTTCCGGGTGGAGAGCATGGATATGACAAAGGAACAGAAGTGAACGTGCTGCATCTCGAAAACGAAGGAACGAGTTCGCTTTGGGTATAAATAGCATTCTGCTTATTGCTTGTCCTTTTTTTCAATAAGAACTTGAAGCAGCTCTGTAATTCGATCTAATTTGCTTTCAATGCGCACGAGTAAGTAAAAAGATAGCGCAACTGGAAAGCCTAATTCTTTAATATAACTAACCAAGTTTTCTATAATTGCATACCTCCTTCAATTAGAAGATACACTATAATATGTGATTTCTAAGTATTTGTTCACAGGACATACATCCATTTTTAAGACAAAAGTCCTTAAGAAATAAGAAAAAGCAGCCTCGGCATTGGCAAGCGAGGCTGCTTTTTTGTAAGGGTTCATTTATGCGTATCTCAGTATAAATGACTACTAGATTTTAACATGTTTTTAAATGTAAATACTACTTGCGTTATGACAGTTTCATCTAGTTTCCCTTTAACGTACTGGTTAGTTTTTATAGGTTTGGGCATCATATTCATAGCGGGAACATATTTAGTTTTTGTTAAAGAAAAGAAGCAGATCTTTAAATAAAGGTCTGCTTTTTATTTCTACCGAGAACTTATATTGCGGTAACTACTCTACTCGGGTATAGGCCATACCTCAAATACACTAATCTATTAATTAATATATTCCCTGTTTAAATTTCTTCCTTTTCTACTGTTCTCGCACTAATAATTCTGTTCTTATGCGTTTCTCCCCAGTCTTTCATAAGTAAAATGATTGGTTCGAGAGATCTTCCAAATTCGGTTAGGGAGTACTCTACTTTTGGAGGGATTTCTTTATAGATCTCACGGTGGACAATCCCATCTTTTTCTAATTCTCTTAATTGTAAGGTCAGCATCCGCTGTGTAATGGCAGGATACAGTTTTCGGAACTCATTAAAACGTTTCTTTCCATCGATAAGGTGATAAAGAATAATCCCTTTCCATTTTCCTCCTATTACGTCTAATGTGGTTTCGACCGGGCACCCGACTTTAGTGGGGGGATAATTAAATCCTATTTTTTGGTTTCTCATCCATTTTCACTCCCTGTAGTATACAATTTTATACTATGTTTAATTAATGTGCGTACTTCCTCTAATTTATTACAAAATATACAATATAATCATACCAAAAATAATAAGGAGGTCTAGATATGAAAACATTAGTGCTCATTGCACATCCAAATATTGAGTCTTCCCGAGTAAATAAAAAGTGGAAGGAATCAGTTTTGAACGAAACGGATCTAACAGTTCATGACCTTTATGAAACATATTGTGATCAGCCTATTAATGTGGAATTTGAACAACAGCTGCTTCTTGCCCATGATCGTATTGTTTTTCAGTTTCCACTGTACTGGTATAGCAGTCCACCACTTTTAAAACAGTGGTTTGATGAAGTGTTTACCTTTGGCTGGGCTCATGGTCCTGGCGGAACGAAGCTGACAGGAAAGGAGTGGGTATTGGCTATTTCTATCGGTTCACCTGAACATTCTTATCAAGCGGGCGGGTATAATTTATTTTCAATAAGCGAATTAACAAAGCCGTTCCAAGCATCTGCTAGTTTAGTTGGGATGAGCTATCTTCCTCCTTTTGTCGAGTATCGTGCAAATAAAATCAATGACTATGATATCATTCAAAGTTCAATTCGCTATGTAAAGCATATTACAAATACAGGATTAAATCCGAAAATTCGCCTTCGTAACTATTTAAAACAGCTAGCTGAATAATGTGTGAGGAACTGACTTTATAGAATATTTGATTTTACGGGAATTGAGACATTAGATCATTTACTAAGTGGAAGTATTGGATATCTTGAAGATGAAGCGTATAAAGATATGTTAAAAAAGGTGAAGATAAAATTAATCATCAATTCTTGCAAACCAGAAAAAGCTCCCTACGGAAATAGGGAGCTTTTTCTGCTACAAAAATTATTTCTCACATAGGTCGACGTGTTGCTGCATCTTCAATAGTTTAGGTGAATAGTGGAATATTATTCGCTCTTTAACTTACAGCTTTTAGTTTTGCTTTAGAATTCAAGCTCCATAAGCTAAATAGTACGGTCATTAAACCAAGTATAAGGCTAAGCCAAACTATGCCACCTGTTAATGAATAAATAAAGGGAAAAAGAATAAAACATAATCCGGTAATGAGCGAAATCCAGTTTTGTCATGAATTTCATCCTGGTTTAGTAGTTCCCCAAAAAGAAATAATCATTTGAAGGGTTCCAAATACAATACTTGCTGAAGTAGCACCTGCATCGTATGAAAAACCAAGCATCCATGGGGCAATAACAAACTAAATACCGATTACAGCGTTAAAAATACCTCTTGTTTTCACCACTATTTCTCCTCAAAGCATGGCACTCTTCATGCTCTCATTATTAAATTACATGTTTGTAAGGGACGTGTGTTGAGTATTCTTCAACGCCTGTTGAGATTTTTTCAATCTTTAATATAGGAACAAGCACTTCTGTTGATGAGTTCTCATAAGATGTTTCAAAATCAAGTATAAGAAAGAGAGTGGAAAACAAATGTACTATTGTGTTACTTGCTGCAGATTGCAAAATGAAAATCTTATTAAGAGTAAGCTATTTGAAAATGGAGTCTATATAGATCCATTTGTAGGAGAGAAAATCCCTTTAGGTATGTGTGCGCATAGATGTAACCATGAGCTATGCAAAAAAGAAAAAGTGATTAAAAAGATTGCGCCAAAGGAAGTATTTAAATTGAGGAAAGCAATAGAATATTTACCTGCTCATCGTCATGGTCAAGAGAAAGTTCCATTTTCACAATAAATAGAGAGCGGTATCCGCGTTCATTTCACTTAATAGAAAGCCGTTGTTATTCCGCAAGCTGATTCATTACCAGTTGTACAGCTATTGCATCGTCTAAATAGCCGATTGGAAAGACATAGTCTGGGATAATATCGGTAGGCAAAATAAAATACAGTAGCGCACTTCCCAATATTGAGCGCTTGGTATCTGATGTTTTTTCATCACAATATTCAAGATACATTTGCTTTAATTGATCAATAAAGGTTCCGACGCTGCCGACTTGCTCTATTTTGGTTTGAAAGTTATTACAAATCATGCTGTGTCCTTCGTCTGTCTGTGCATATTGCTTATATTTTGTTAGTTCTTGTTCGACACGTTCAATCGTAAAGTTTGTATCTACTATATTAAAAGATTTAAGTATTTCTTGAATTTTATCAATGGAGTAATGAATGCCTGTTTCTACTTCATTTTCTGTATTGTTAGCTCCAGCAGGGTCAATTAATGCTTCAAGAGGAGTATTTAAATAGTGCGCAAATTGTTTTAAATGATGTAGATTTGCTTGCTGTTTTCCATTTATAATCCGTGAGATAGTTGCTGTATCAATCCCCGTAAGTGAGCTAAGTTTTCGCATAGATAAAGCATTTTCCTTTAATAAAGACCTTAATAACAAACCAAGACTTTGATCATTTTGGGTGTTAGACATAGCGATTCACCTCTTTATATTTTTCAACGTACAGTGATTATTTTATTGAAGGTTTATCAACAATATATGCAACAAATAAGCAAATCTCCTCAACATTATCAACAAAAGGAGAATACAAAATGGAATGGTTATTCATATTAGGTTTTGCATTATCATCAAGTATAGATAACTTCGGTGTAGGAATATAATATCATACGGAGTTCGAAAGGTAAGGATAAAATGGCTTTCTAATTTACTGATAGCGGCTATTTGTTTCCTCTTTAGCATGGTGGGGATTATGTTTGGCAGGTGGATTTCAACCATCTTGCCAGGGGTGTTCCATGTTATTGTAGCCGTCGTATTATTAACGCTAATTGGGGTTCGTATTATTTTATTAGTTGTATCCCAAAGAAATAACGGAAGTGATGAATTAGATAGTAGTGGTCAAGAAAACGTACGATATATTGGGTGGATCGAAAGCAGTGTCCTAGGTGTTGCACTTTCAGCAAATGCACTCACAAACGTTCTGGGAGCAGGTTTGCTTGGGTTATCGCCTTTAGCTATTTCGCTTACATCAGCATGTGGCAGTTTTATCACCGTATGGCTAGGAGTAATGGTGGGGAAAAAAGCAGCAAATGTTCAAATTGGGAAATTCACCTTGAGTCAATTTGGAACGTTAATAAGCGGAATTACGATTTTAATTGTAGCTTTTACGCAAATATTTTAAAAGAAAAGGCGCCACTTACTAAAGCAAGTGGTGTTTTTTCTTTGTATTTTGTAGTAACTAGTTTTAAATAGGTTATACAAAGTAAAAAATAAATGTCTAATACTCCTATCAATGCTGCATGAGAATTTATTTTAATGATAGGATAAGTAAACTTAAGTCTGTCATTATTTTTTATTAGGTTTTAATCATATTCAAAAAGGGTATAGTATTCTTCAGTCAAGGCATCAGAATAACTGTCTCACCTCAAAATAAAGGCTAGAACATCCAGCTTTGACAGACAAGAGTGCGAAGCGTAAAATCGTTCTAATAGATAGACAGTTTACTAGTTTAAGCATTTTAAAAATCAGGTTGATCTTATATAAGGGAGCGTACACACTTGAAAAATCAGTTTGCTCAATTAATACAGAATAATGAAAGCGTTCATATTTACTACAATATTAATGATATGAGAAGTTACGTAGACAATCTTGTGTCTTATATTGTTTCGGGGATTGAACAGGATAGACATACTTTAGTTATTGAAAGTGAAAGAGTAATTCCATTAATTTTTGAAAAATTAGAGGGGATTTTAACTAAAGGCCAATTAACGTACATACATACTATTAATAACTTTGATTATTATTGTTCCAGCGGCAGTTTTCAACCCGCTATCATTTTTGAGCATCTTTCTACACACTTAGATCCTTTCTATAAAAACAGTATGGCTTTTCAAATATGGGCTCATGTAGAATGGGGACAGCAAGAAGGAATAGTCCCTATTTTAGAGGAGTTTGAAAATGAAGCAGATACATTAGTAACGGAAGGCGGATTATATTTAGTATGCGCGTATGATGAAGACAGAGTACCAGAAGCTCTGAAACTCGCTTTAATGAAATGCCATCCATACTTAATTTCAGAAAACAAAATTAGGCCATCTGATTTATATATAATGACAGATGCAGTGTAATTAATAGTGTGCTTGAGCTTTTATTCTTGAAAAACAAAGGTAAATAGAGAACAAATAAAGAGCCTTATTTAAGGCTCTTTGTTTGTTGTTTCCACAGAGTATGGATACCATATACCGAATCTTCAATTAAAATCTCTATCCCTTAAAATGAAGTTTTTCCGTATCTGCTCTGTTTCATTTTCCATAACTTCTGGATAGTGCCTAGATAAGACATTAGCTAAACTTTCTTCTTTAGGTATATGCAAAAAACGTGAATATACTTCCGTACCACTTGGTAACTCATCTTCTTCACACAAGAGAAAGGCATCTAAACTCTCAATCAATTGGAAGTTCACAGTCTGGTCATAAACGTTGGTATAGCTGTCTTCACATTCTTTTGCTTTCTTTTCTGCAATTTCATAGGCTAGGTCAAATGATGGGGCTTTAATTAATAAAATACTTTCTTCAAATATCTGATGTTCTTCATAATTTTCGTCAATCTTTTCTATATTAGGTTTATCCACTATTAAGTACTTATAAAGAACCTTTACGCCATACCACTGGAAGTCTAACTCTTCGCTATTAGTTGTTTTCATATCAACTCTCCATTCTTAACTAAAGGAACTATAATAATTAATTTTATCATCGTATTCCCCATCGTCCTTCCGACTTATATACCTAAGTTTGTATGTCTTGTTCATTCACTAACCTATGATAAAATGGAAATATAATCAAGGTATTTCTATATATTAGGGGGATGTAAAATGGAATATATTGATTAAATAACAAATGCGGCGGTGAATGGAGAAAGCGAAGAGATAAAAGCGTTATTAAATAAAGAGCCATCTTTACTTAACGCTTTTAATTCAGAGGGATGGACGCCTTTACATTTAGCTTGTTATTTTGGGCAATATGTTGTATACAGCATATAAATAGAAAGACTTTTTAATCAGTAAAATAAATATAATTATGTTAAAATATAACTATATTTATTTTTTGGTGGTGAAATAGATGAACAATCGAAGCTTGGGATTACTTTTAGTCGGTACAGGAACAGTCTTTTTGGTTTTAGTTTTAACATTACATATTACGGGATTACTATATGGTGTTATTTTAGGTAGCAGCATCGTATTAAATGTGTCAGGTGCAGGTATACTTATGAAGTTTATAGCTGATGAAAAGCTGGCTAATTTGTAGAGGTCTTATAAAGTAAGGTCTATTTTTTATGAATTTTATGATGAAATTTATTTGATGAGAATGTTTGGGGGTACCTTACTTTGGAAATGAACTTTTTTTGGTTAGCGTTAGGATTAGCTGCCCTTGGTTATTTTATAGGCGATGGTTTAAAGAATTTTAGCAAACCTCAAAGAAAATCAAAATATCCTTATTTAATTAAAGAAAAAGATCTACACTATCACTTTCACTTAAGTAAAGGTGAAATTGAAGAGCTGTTAACAAAATATCCCGGGGCTCCAAAGATTGAGCTGAAAGGGACTACATATTATCCGTATCATCAATTCGTTGACTGGCTGTCGTCTAATGAAATCTATAAGGTGTAAAGGAGGAGAAGCATTTAGTCTTTAAAAGCTAGATGCTTCTTTTTTTGAAGATTGGATTCTAATGCCATCGTCACTAGAAATAAACGCTATATAAATTAAAAAATAATTTAACTTTATTGAGATTCACCATTAAAAAGTGCAAAAGTAGAACCGCATAGAAATACAAAAATATACGTATGTCATGGTTATCTAGGTTATCTTTGCCTAGAATCGTTGTACATATTACATAATCTTTCAATTTTAGGTAATAATATTTCTGAAAATACAGTTTGAGGAGACAATTCATGCGTAAGTACAAAAGAAAATTGATCATTTCTTTAAGCGTGCTAATCTTTCCATGGTTAACCGCGCCTTTTATAGGAACAAAATCATTTGTCCGCTTTTTGCCTGTAGCTACTTTCGCTAACTTATTCATCATTGTGTTTACCGTCATTGCCAATCAGAAAAAATGGTTTAGAAATAACAATCCTTTATTTCCTAAAGCACCTATAGATTTTACTTATATTTTAGGTCCTCACTTAATAGGAACGCTTTGGATATTTAAGCTAACGTACGGCTCTTTTCTAAAATACATACTTGCCAATACGGTGTTAGACTGGTTTAATATTTTTCCTTTTGGTGGTGCCTTGAAAAAAGCGGGTATATTTAAAATGAAAAAGATGTCGCCAAGCATGTACTGGGGAATGACTACGGTTTTAGCCGTTGTTTTATATGGATATCAGTACATCGTGGAAAAAGTAATTAGGCAAACAAATGATTCCCAATCAAGATTACAAACGCTTAAAGCAAACATCCAAAAAAGACCTTCCAGTAGCTGAAGGTCTTCTTTTATTTCTGTAGAGGGTTATGACGTATTTATTTAACTCTATTTATTTTCCATAATAAGTTTGCAAGGAAGGCACTAAAAAAGCCAATAGCAATTAAGCAAAAACCAATTTGATACAAAATAAAATTCCAGCTGTCTCCAAAAGAAAAGAGTGTAATTCTTCCTGATTCTATAATATCAACGATAATAAATAACGACATGGTAATAAAATATATTAAAAAGAACTTACTGTAGAAATAGCTTTTATAATCACTGCTCAATTTGCTCACCTCAACTTAATTTTACGGCAAGTTTATCTATATGTTTATTGTTTTAATTAAAAGGGGCCTAATTCAGGAAAATAATTATCATGAATTATAGCAAAGGCAGGTCTTTGTACTGCGGAGAATGTACATGATAGCAACTGAAAGTACACGGCATATTTATAGATTATAATTTTTTATCTATATTTAATTCTGAATATTTAAATTTATTTACATTTAAAATTGCTATAATAGATAGTAATAAAAATAGAAAGAGAGGCAGAAGTATGTTTAATCAATATCCTATTGGAAAATTTACGGTGAAAGAAAATATTCAGAAAGAAGATATTCAAGGTTGGATTCATGACATTGGAGATGCACCAAAGCAATTAGCTGATGCTGTAGAAGGGCTGACGAAAGAACAATTAGCCACACCTTACCGAGAAGGCGGTTGGACATTAAGTCAAGTTGTTCATCATTTAGCTGATTCACATATAAATGCTTATACTCGTTTTAAATTAGGCTTAACAGAGCAAGCGCCTACTATTAAGGCCTATGATGAAGTGGCTTGGTCGGATCTTCCTGATAATGATTTACCTATAGAAGTTTCTCTTCAACTTTTTTCAGCTTTACATAAGCGTCTTCATAAAGTGTTAAACTCACTTGATGAAATAGATCTAAAGAAAACGATCCACCACCCTGAAAACGGGGAAGTGACGATTGAACAATTAATAGCGACTTACGCTTGGCATGGAAAGCATCATATTGCTCATATTACGACATTAAGAAATCACAAAGGATGGTAGAATGCATTTAACATATGTTAGAACCAAAAAAGCTCTTTTTAAAGGCTTTTTGGTTCTAATAAATGCCATTATGTTAATTAAAGAATATACAGCTTAAAAACAGAAAAACTCCCTCAATGCGTTAAGGAAGTTATTATCAAATCTGCATAGTAATTCATTCATCCTGTATCTTGCTGGGTGATGACTTATTTTTATAAGCCATCAGATCCAACTTTTGAAACACCTAAGGCAAGGTTTTTCCACAAAGTTTGTTCAACGATTTCGGCGTCCGCAGCATGACAATCAACAATGAGTATGACTTCCGAATGTTTGCCGCGCAGAAGTCGTTGATTTTTCCTGATTACTTTAAATATAAATAGTTTAATTCCTAGTCCTAAGATAAATCCGATAAAAGCACTAATAATTCCCCAATAAATAGGGCCCCAGCTTAGTTTAAAGCCAATGCTTGCACCAATGACGGAAAAGGCTGTGGCTAGAGCCATTCCTAAATCAATAAGAGAAACTCCATCGGCTCGATGAAGGCTGTCAAAAATTCGACGATCTTCCGTTCGATTATTAAGAGGAACAATAAATATATCTTCTTTCTTTATCCCTTTTTTTTCTAGCTCTGAAACAGCTAATTCTATGTAACTGGAGTATTCAAATGTAGAAAAGACCTGCATGTTTTCACTCCACCTTTTTTCCTTTCGCAATACAAAAGCTTGGATGTTGATACGTTTTCTCGAAGAAATTTTTTTGCTCTCTTTCCACAAGTTTATTGTTCTCAACAGTATTCATGTAGGAATCAAAAGTAGCAAAACCATATAGAGAAGGGAAAAATAACAACCATTCTTTATTTAAAACGGAGGTAGCCTGTTTTATTTCTCCTAAAAATAGCAGAGAAATCCCTTCAAGCAGGTGAGAGTAATAAAAGAAAATGACTGCCCAAATGATAACAAAGAAAGCACCAATGATCCGATGAATATAAAGTTGTCCTAGACCTGGCATCAAAAAGGACCAGGCAACCGACAAGATGGGATTCCGTTTATCTAAATAGTTTATTTCCATGGCTCCTATACTAAAGGAGTTGAACCGATGATTTTCTCTTTCAGCTAACACGTATATTTTATTTAAATCAACGGTTGTTCGGTAACTATCCCATATAGCAAAAATATAAACGGGAATGTAAATAAGAAGCCATCTTGTATTAAGCACGTCTTTGGCCATATCAATGTTTCCTTGAAAAGAATAAATCATTGCTAAATTTACATGAGATTTAAGGTTTATGACGACCTCCCATATAAATAACACAAAGCCGCGAAGATATTTAGACAGTAGCAAGTGTCCAAACCCAGGAAAAGCTGCTGACCACCAAGCAACAATATAGGGGTTTCTTAAATGAATTTGAGTCGTTCCAAATATACTAACATGAGCAATATAGCGTCTTGCAGTATTGTCATTTTTATAATTATTCATATACGATCTCCTATGGTTTGGAAGGAAATATACTTTTTATACCTATCATTCATATTTAATATGGTCTTGTTTACTTATTTTATGCAATCCATTGATATACACTTAATCTTTGTCAAAATGGAGAATTTGTTGATAAGAAAAAGCTCTTTATTTTTCGATAGAGAGCTTTTTTACATGTTGTTTCTAACAATTGGTATTATGTTAATAAAGAGATGGTTAGATGCTTCATGGCGTCTTGATTCGTTTGTTCAAGATATAGAAATATATTCAACTTTATGGCATTGGACATATTGGGTTGCTTTCAAATAGTCAGGTTAACGGGTACATAAAAGAAGGGCTGAATGGCGACGGACAAAATACAAACTAATTATTTTTCAGGTGGACAAGGCAGGCTCGCCTTTTATATATTGGGGATTAGACCGTTTGCCTTTGTGTTTCACCAGTATGGACCTGATGAAACACACCCGAAGTCACAGACAGTATCTCCCCCGTCGAAATAGAGTAGACTGCTAAAAGTACCTCGGTTAATTGAGGTACTTTTATAGGTTCTTATACAAAGAGTCCGTGATTAAAAACTGCTTAAAGTGTTTTTTTAATCACGCATTGCGCCTGCTTCTCGAGAAGTCATTGCACCTTGTCCTTCATTTACGTCTCTTTGGATTTCTTGTTTTACTTTTTGTGGATTTGTTGCAGAAGCTGCTGGTTTTTCAGTAAAGCTAGCATTTTCTTTAGCCGGTTGATTTTGCTGCATATAATCTTTCCTTCCTTTTTTATTCGTACAAAAAGGAAGAGTGGATACCCACTCTTCCTTCAGCCATCAATTATAAAGTTGTCTTAGAAGCGTCCGCCGCCAAGTTGTTGCTCAGCTAATTGCACAAGACGTTTTGTAATTTCGCCACCTACTGAACCATTTGCACGTGCAGTTGTATCAGCACCAAGGTTTACACCAAATTCGCTAGCGATTTCATATTTCATTTGATCGATTGCTTGTTCAGCACCGTATACTACTAATTCATTGTTGTTGCTGCTTTTGTTGTTTGCCATGTTGTGTCACCTCCTTGTTTTTCTTAAGTTTCCTAGAGGCCAAGAGGTATATGTGTGGTAAATGATGGATGTTTATTTTTTTATCAGGATAACATACTAGTTTTTAGAAACAACCGACACTGTAAAAAGTGAAATTAGATGTTTCATTTCCTTGTGAAAAAAACTATATCCTTGCCATGTGTAGGAGAAAGAATGACATTTTGTTTGTCATTCTTTTTTCATGTTCATGTGTATACCATTTAAATGACAAATGACTAACACCTTTTGGTGACCATGAGATGCCCTCCTCGTCATGTAAAAGGATAAAGTGATTAAGCTTATTTATTTTCTTTTCCTTCTTGCTGATTCTGTCCTTTTTCAATTCCAGTGTTTGACTGAAATCCGACTCGATAAGTTCCTGATTTTTGTTGCTTTACTGAATCTGGCATTTGATACTGCTTTAAATCATCCTGAAACTGTCTTGTGCTTGGATTTCTTTCCACTTATATTCCTCCTCAGTAAATTAAGTTTTGACGCTTTAGTTTCCCCATTTCGTAAAACAATTAAGCATGTTGTATATGTCTCTTAGCAACAAGTAGCTAATTAATTCTCGGGAAATAAAAATATAACTTAACCTTCCACTTATTTTATCTTCAAATTTTCAAACAATAGGGCTAGGAGGTGTTTTTATGCCAATGAAAGACTTTAAAGATGTTGATAATTCAGGAATTGCAGAAAGAGTTGATTATAACAACTATAAAAATAAAGATAGCAATAATGATCCTACGCTTAACCGTATTGTCGAAGAAGATGGGCGTGTTCTCGACCCAAGGGAAACCTTAGAAAATTTCTTTACTGACCTTGAAGGTGAAGAGCCACAAGAAATTACAACTTAATAAAAAAAGTAGAAAATGACGGATCTTTTTTAGCGAAAAGACCTATGAAACGCAGATATTTTCATTAAAGAACCTGCTGTAAACGAGTTAACAGGATTTAGAAAAATGAGGGCTATTAATAGAGGTGAAGTTAATGTCGCACACAGAAACTGAACGAACAACGTATATGTATGATCCTTTCACTATACAAGGTCTTGAAATGAATATATCTAAAGAAGGCGAAGGCAGCCAACTGCTAATAAATCGTTCAGGACTGAGTACCTCTACGTTCAAAACAAACATGAATAGAAAACATTTTGAACGTTATATTTATTAGCAGGAATATCCTGCAGCTTTTTATCTTATAAAAAGATCCTTCTATTTTATACGCTAGAAGGGTCTTTCCATTAAATATTCTCATTTCAGTATAGTAATCAATTGCTTGTGCCTAACGTATTGGGAAATTCACCTTCGTGCTAGATTTGGATAGGTAACAAAAGTGGTTAGTGTTTTTTTATATACTGTCTGTACATCCATTGTAGAAAGGATTTAACGAAATGCAGAAGCAAACCTTACTTTTTAATTTAGACGATACGCTTGTTCACTGTAATAAATATTTTAGAGACACCATAAATGCTTTTGTGGCTCAATTGCAGGAGTGGTTTGAGAATCTGACTAAGGAAGAAATAAAACAAAAGCAGTTAGAGATAGATTTAAAAAGTATCGAAAAGTATGGCCTTCACTCTTCCCGCTTTCCAGAATCATTAGTAGCTACTTATTTATTTTTTAGTGAACAAAATCATCAAGATATCCATGACGATAGAGTCGAAAGAATCAAAAAAATTGGTCAAAGTGTATTTGAAGTACCGATAGAGCCTTTGCCAAATATGTATGAAGTATTAGATAAGCTAAAAGAACAAGGACATAATCTCTACTTACATACAGGTGGAGACGAGGAAAATCAAGGTAGAAAAATTGTTCAGCTAGAGCTAGCTAAATACTTTGAAAAAAGAGTGTTCATTTCTGAACAGAAAGATACATCTGCATTAAAAGAGATACTAAACCAAATTAAGTACGATCAAAAAAAGACTTGGATGATTGGTAATTCATTAAAAACCGATATAAGACCGGCAGTAGAAGCTGGAATACATGCGATTCACGTGCCTTCTGAACTGGAGTGGAGCTACAACGAAGTTAAAATTGATATTGCGCCAAAAGGTAAATTGATAACCGTTAATTCGTTGCTGGAAGTTCCAGAAATCATTCAAAAGCATGCTCAAGAAACGGTTGTGTCTACCTAATATTAGGTCATATGTAAAAACAATATACAGAAACAGCCAACCGTTGATTAAACCTTATCCAACGGTAGCCAGATAAAATTCTTATGTTTTTTCTAATCAATTCACATACTATACAGAGGAGGTGACTGATATGGCGGATCAATCCAAAGAATCAGAAAAGATGATATGTGAAGATCATAATTCTCCAGTTGACGAAAGAAGCTACGATTTATACGAAGCGACGCGTAATTCACTTTTACGTAATGAATTAGACGATAAAAACAAAACCATTTTAAATAATATTGATAACGCAGCGATGGATGTTAATCTTGAGGAATAATAGGCATTAAAAAACCTTCTATTTCTTAGTCTCATAGCTATGTTACTAAGGATACACGTTTCTTTTTCTCTTGGTAAAGAAGACCCTAAATCATTAGGGTCTTTTTTAGGTATTTGTCCAAACATTCTATGGTTGTTTCACATACAGTAATAGGAGTCTACTAACAGAAAGGAGAAGATTTTTAATATGAGAAACAACTATCCTTATCAGCACTCTAATTACGGTGGTTATCAAGGGGCTATGTATCCTCAGCAAGGTAACTGCGGTTATCCACAAGCTAAACCATGTGGTCAATTGCCTCCTCAAACCATGCCTGCTCAGTATGACCCAGTTAAACAAAACACATCTTTTACTGGTCAAAATGTGTTTGTACCAGTGTTGCATCCTAGTCATATCACAAATGTTTATCAAAAAAATTATAAATATATGCACTCATTCCCGCATACAGAATCCGTTGTATGTCAGGAAACGCATCAACATTTTTGTGCTCCAAGCTGTCCTCCTAGACCTCGTCCTTGGCGCTGATAGCCGAAAAAGCCCCTTCATTTTTTACTATGTGAAATTGATGGTATCTAGCTATCGTTAAACAAAGTAGCCTATTTTAGAGCAAAATACAATCGATATGAGCTATGTCTACATATAATACCTTAACCCATGTATATTTAAAGTTTTTTCCTTTAGTTAAATACCACGAAAAGAGGTGTTTGTATGTCTAGTTATGGTGGAGCAGGTTCTGGTTTTGCTTTATTAGTTGTTCTGTTTATTCTTCTTGTCATTATTGGATGCAGCTGTTACGGCCGCGGATTTGGCTATTAATAACAATAAAAAAGTCTTTCTCTAATGTGAGAAAGACTTTTTTATTCTAGGTTGTGCGGGGATACTTTTGTACGCAATAGAACTGATTGGGCGGAATTCAAACAATCTATTGCAGAGGGAGTAAAACTCATATATGGGTGGGATCTGAGGATGCTTCATTGTATGTAAAAGAAACTAAAAGGTTATTATTTTTTATTTATAGTGATATAAAACGTAGTCTATCCACTTCGTGGAGCACATTTCGTTTTTCATCATATGCTAAATGTATGAAGAAGAAGGAGGTGAAGTTTATGTTCTTTGGCGGTTATGGCGGAGGTTGTGGCTATGGTTATGGCGGCGGCTGCGGTTACGGCGGTGGCAGTGGTTACGGCGGTGGCAGTGGTTTTGCTTTAATTATCGTGCTGTTTATCTTATTAATCATTATTGGCTGTGCTTGTTGGGGAGGATTTGGCGGTTGCTAATTATTAGCCTGCCTTTCTCTCTGACTTAAAAAAGTTAGCTTTATGCTAGCTTTTTTTATTTGTTAAATAGGGACATGTATAGTGATTAGTACTAATACTTGCTGTGTTAACTAATGGTTTACAGCTTGTTACTAAGCGTTTATGGAATTTTTTACATAAAAGAATTGAATATACGATTCCTAAAGGATGAAAGTTATTATACTCAGCATAAGAACCATGAATATTTGAAATAAGTTTAGTTAAAAATTCACCTCTTTGTTTTGGGGAAATCATGTAAAATGATGATAAGAGGAGGGATGGAAATGAATGGAACAGATGCAATAGTATTAAATATAAAAGAGATTAGAAGAAGAAGTATAAAGGTTTGGCAAGCAATTCCTGATGATAAACTTGATTGGAAGCCAGATAAAGAAGCTATGACATGCATAGAAATGGTTCGTCATGTCTTGGAGTCAGAATACTATTATCATCTAGCTATCGAAAATTTGGGCAGCCTAAAGGAATTTGATTCTCCTTTTGAAAAAAGACCCTTACAATCTATAAAGGATGAATTGGAGTTTGCAGCATCATACCACCAACAATTTTTAGACATGATTACTACTTTTTCTGAAGAAGATTTAACTAATGTTCAAATAGACCGTTCAGATGTTGGTTATATTCGTTCTTTAGGGGATATGTTGATGCGGATAGGCTATCATGAATCCGTACACGCTGGACAGCTCTTACAGTATTTGAGAATCATGGAGGTTGATCGACCTAGAATATGGGATTAAATCAATTAACTAATATGTATATCATAGATAAAATTAGTTACCGTTTTTAGATAAATTAAAGAAATTTTTTGTGGTGCAAAATTACTCAAATGAAGAAGACCGTGCAACAAATTTAGGTATTTTCACAGAGGAGCTAACCTCTCATAAAAAAGATTTAGGTGATGGAAAGTTTGTAATTGCTGTGACTTCTCATAAATTGAATGAAAAAGGGTTAGACCTAGAGTAATATATTTGATTTAAAAGTGGAACCAAATGGGGTGTAGGCTAACGCGTACACCCCATTTTGATATATAGAATTCACAAGGAGAATTTTTCGCAAAGAAGATTATTTATTGGGGTAATCTGCCTTTAAATATTTTCGTAAGTGAAAATCATGAACTAATTTAATCGTTGGACGAATGAGCAACAGCACGCTCCCAAGAATAAATAACCAAATCCCTATCAAGAAGCCATTAATCGTATTTATAGCTTTATAATGACTAATAATTTTTACAGTGCGATTAAGCGCTTTAATTTATAGGTAGATTAGTAAGCACTCTCATTATGTAATAAAAGAAAACAAAGGGATCCTATATACGGATCCCCAAAAAGAAAGTTACGTTGATGCCTTATTTTGAAAGTTGACTTACAGGACGATGCATGTAGCTTCTTGGTAAAATAAATACTACGCTCAAGACTAATGACAAGATCCCCACTAGTACGACGTATTCTGTACCCATTCCTGATATAAATAGTCCACCTACAGCTGTACCAATCGTTGTTCCTAAGTTAACGGATGCTAAAAATAATCCATTTGCAAAATCAGGTGCTTCAGGAGCTGCTGATGAAATCCAATATTGATTAATATTCGTTCCTATACCAGCGAATATTCCCCAAACTAAAGTCATGATAGCCATAGGCCAAGTAAACTGTCCGGTAAAGAATAAAATGATGTAAACGACTCCCAACGCGAAAGGGAAAACTACTACCGTTTTGATGGCATTTTTCGTAAGTAACTTCCCTGCGATAATGTTTCCAATAATATTTGCCACACCGAATAGAATTAACATGAAGCTAATTAATTTTCCAGAGATGTTCGTAACGCTTTTAAGATACTCAGCAAGATAGCTGTAAACCCCAAATACTGCTGAATTCAGTAAAAGGACAGCAATAATGGAAAGCCAAGTAACGGGGTTCTTTAATACGCTGAGCTGAGTTCCGTAGGAAAGACTTTCTTTAACAGGCATAGAAGGGAAGAATGCCCATGTAGCAATAAATACTATAGCGTTAATGACAGCGAAAAATGTCATTGATAGTTGAAATGAAACTGTGCTTGCAAGAAAGCTTGCGATTGGTACACCAAGTACCATACCTGCAGATACGCCAATAAAGACTTTTGAAACGGCTTTTGGAGCGTCTTCTTTGTTAACGGAGTTCGCAGCCATTGTAAAAGCTGCTGAAAAATAAATTGGATGAAAGATAGCTGGAATCACACGCGCAATGATGGCAACAGCAAAGTTAGAAGTTAAGATAGAGATAATGTTACCTAAAACGAAAATACCAAGTACAAGCAACATCGCTTTCTTGCGGTTGACCCTTGAAAATAATAACGGCATAGTTGGACCGGATATTGATACAGTAAGTGCAAAGAGACTCACCAGCCACCCGGCCTTTGATACACTGATATGAAAGTAATCCGCAATGTAGGGCAGTATCCCTATAACCCCCATTTCGGTATTTATAATCCCGAAAGCTCCTAAGGTTAAGACAAATATAAGTAGCTTATGTTGTTTAGACATAAAATCAATTTCCTTCTTTCTAAAAGAGTTCTGTTCTAGCTGCTTCAAAGCCGGCTGTTTACCGAGCAATTGTCATGTTTTTACTTAGTCACTTTTCCAATGGTAACTGTAAAATCACCATGAATATTTTCAACGTTTTCTTTTCCAGACTCAATTTGACCTAGTATGATAAGGTCATTTGTGGCATCCTCAAAACCTTTATAAAAAATAGCTACATTTCCCCAAGGAGCGTAATAAGCAAAGTCGCCTTTTTTTGATGGATCTCCAGCTTGTCCATCATCTGCTGATAATCTTTTTTGTAAAATACTAATTTTCTTTTTACCTATATAATCTTCAAAAGTGACTGTTAAAGGCAATTGAGCTAGAAAAGCCATACTTGCTGGGTTATCGTACATCCTAATCAAGACTTCTTTATCGTTAAACGTTAATTTGATTCTTGTACCTGAAATAGAATCTTCTTTTGGCTGTTCTGGTGCTTGGTTTGAAGGATTACTTGCATTATGATCTCTGTCCGCTGCAGATGAATTATTGTTGCTACAAGCAGCGAGGCCAAGGCTTGTTACTAAGATAGAAGACAGACATAAAAATTTTTTCATTTTAAACTCCTTTCAATTTTGAATAATTAAAAGTGTTGCTTTCGTGATATGAACTTCGTTGCTATTTATTCTAATGGCTCCTTTTAAATATAGAAAATACTTATATCTTATATCATGGTATGCTTGATAAGCATTTCTGAGATATATATACTAAAGCTTGTGAAAGGAGAAGCGGTATATGGAAGTTCGAGTTTTGCGCTATTTTCTTACGGTTGCAAGAGAAGGAAACATCACGAGAGCTGCTGATTTTTTGCATGTGACACAGCCAACTTTGTCGAGACAATTAAAAGATCTTGAACAAGAGTTAGGTAAAAAACTATTTATTCGCAGCAGTCATAGTGTCATTCTGACAGATGAAGGAATGCTTCTGCGAAACAGGGCAGAAGAAATCGTTAATATGGTGGATAAATTAGAGGCAGAGTTTAGTTCGATGGAAGAAACAATAGGTGGTGATGTCTATATAGGCGGCGGGGAAACTGAAGCAATGAAACATATTGCACGAGTAGCAAAAGATGTACAGGTACGTTATCCCAATATACGATATCACCTTTACAGCGGAAACGAAGAAGATATAACGGAACGGCTTGACAAGGGATTGCTTGATTTCGGTATTTTAATTCAGCCAGCCGATATTTCAAAATACAATTATCTGAATATGCCTGCCAAAGATGTTTGGGGCGTTGTTATGAAAAAAGACAGCTCTCTTGCCGTCAAAGAAGGCATTCAAGCTGAAGATTTAGTAAACGTTCCACTGATTTGTTCACGACAAGCCGTGAAACAGACGTTTTCAAAAAATGAGTTTGCGGATTGGTTTGGCGAAGATTTTCATAAGTTAAACATTGTCACTACATACAATCTTGCCTATAATGCGGCGATTATGGTTGAAGAAGGCGTTGGATATGCCATAACACTTGATAAAATCGTCAATACGTCTACGACTAGCAATCTTTGTTTCAAGCCGTTACAGCCAAGACTTGAATCAGGTTTAAATATCGTGTGGAAAAAGCATCATGTTCTTTCAGCTGCGGCGGCTGCGTTTTTAAAAGAACTGCAGGAAGAATTTGCACCACCTAGAAAATGAAATTTTTGATAGCAGTCTACTTTAAAACAGCCATAAAATTGGCTGTTTTTTATTGTTTGAAAATGTAAAATAACGGTTTCTTTTTTCTTTAATTTATTACAAAAAAATCAAATGTACTTAAGGAATTTCTATCAATTATAGTAACAATTGTTAAATTTTATCTTAAAGGTGATATTCTTATAAATATTCAATCAGTATGCTTTCAAAGCTATTTATGGATTTTATTTATAGATTTAATGTTAGAGTATGAAACAAGTATGGAGAGCCATGATTGCTTTATTATTTTAAACGAAGGATGAGTGATGTATGAACAAGCTTATAATACCAGGCGTATTAGTGATCTTCGCTTTATGGATTTTAGTACAATTGGCTTTAGGAGGGGATATTTTCAAAAATCCTCTAAATTATTTTATTTTAATAACGGTTTTCTTTTTATTTATCCAACAAGCTAAGGAGAAATAGCCTGACATGATCGCTGCTGTGTAGTCTATAGCTATAGACTACTTTTTCTTTTGGGTACGTTAAAATAATTTTAGCTACAAGCTAATTAGAAAAGAAGGTTGAACCTTGCTTTATAAAAAGCACCTTACGACTGTAAAAATGGTTAAAATTCAAAAAAATATTAAACAGTACCTTGCAATAAACAATAGCTGGTGATATATTGTAATTATTAGGAAATCATTATGAATAAGTACTATACAATAAACAGTAGTGAACTGTGAAAAGAAAAGGGTGAAGAACAGTGAACGTACAATTTAAAAAAGGAGTTTTAGAGCTTTGTGTCCTTGTGTTGCTTGATAAAAAAGACCGCTATGGATATGAGCTAGTTCAAAAAATCTCCGATCAAATTGAAATATCAGAAGGGTCCGTATATCCTTTGCTGCGCCGGTTAACCAAAGAAGAATACTTTACAACGTATTTAAAAGAATCTACAGAAGGTCCTTCACGGAAATATTATCAGCTCACAGATAAAGGAAGAGATTATTTATATGAACTTGTCGATGAGTGGAACGAGTTTTCAAGAGGTGTTAATCAATTAATTAAAGAAGGTGTGAACAATGTCAAAGAGTAGCTTTTTACAGCAGTTAAATGAATCCTTAAAACCATTATCCGCAAAAGAACGGGCAGATATTTTACAAGATTATGAAGAACATTTTTCCATCGGCTTAGAAGAAGGAAAAACGGAAGAAGAAATTGTAACGTCGCTAGGTTCTCCGAATCAAATAGCTAAAGAACTGCTGGCAGATTATCATGTTGAGCAAGCAACAGCTAAGGCAACAACTCAAAATATTTTAAGAGCCACTTGGGCCGTAATTGGTTTAGCTTTTTTTAATGTAGTGATTGTTCTTGGGCCCGCCGTGGCATTAGCTGGCTTCATTTTGTCAGCTTGGGCCATAGGTCTATGTTTCTTGCTATCTCCTATTCTAGTTCTCGGTGAGGCTATTGTACATTCGAGCGGCTTTTTTCTCTTTAATCTTTTTATGTCTTTAGCATTTTGCGGACTTGGATATTTTATTATGTTAGGTATGTTAGTTGTAACGAAGCTAGCTATAAAAGGCTTTGTACGTTATCTAAAATACAATGTATCACTCGTGAAAGGCGGTTTAAAACGTGCTGAATAAAAAGAAACTCTCCATTCTTGCAGGTATTCTCATCCTTGTTGGGATTATAGGAGGCCTCCTTACGTATCGTGCTATTGATCCTGAACCTATTTCAAAAGAAAAAGTTATTAAAAGCAATAAAGTATCAAAGGTAAACATCGATACGGATAATACTCGTGTTCATGTATACCCTAGTAAAGGCAATAATATCAAAGTAACATTAAAAGGCGAAACATCTCCTAACATAAAAAGAGACTTCACTACTGACGTTAGAAATTCAACGCTTTTTATCTCCTATAATGAACAACAGCGCAGCTGGGTCAATTTTGACATTGTGAGTGTATTAAAACCGCTATCCATCAACGTTTATCTGCCTGAAAAACAGTATAATTCATTGGGGATTTCCAGTAACAATGGGTATGTGTCTGTTAAAAAATTACGCGCAGCAGATGTTTCCATTCGCGCAAACAACGGACGTGTAGAATTAGAGAACATTGATTCACAAAACTTGAACACCAGCGTACACAATGAACTTACAAGCATAAAAAATACTGCAGCAAAAACGGTTCAAGCAAAAGGAAATAACGGGAAAATAACGCTGAGTAACGTGGAAGGTAGTTTAGAAGGCGAAACGCATAACGGAAGCATCGCTCTTGAAACAGAAGAACTTGATCGAGATATTGACTTTAAAACGCACAATGGAAAGATTAAGATTACGACGGAAAAAGAACCAAGTAACGTTCAATTTAACGTTTCTGTCGACAACGGGAAAGTAGATATCTTGAATAAATATGATGGGGACGCTGTTATTGGAAAAGGAAAGAATATCATTAAACTAGCCACTCACAACGGCAGTATTTCAGTAATAAAGTAGCCTGTTAGCTATACGGCACAAAGCGCATCTGCAAAAAAGCAGAGGCACAGCTAGCCGCAGATAATCAAAAAAGGGTTTCACTCATTGAATGTTGATGAGTGGAACCTTTTTTAATTTAGTTTATGGTGAAGTAATAGTGGCAGCTAAAAATGAGCCGTATACAAATCTCTTTTGGTTCTTGTAATTTGAGCAGGGAAGGTCTACAAAAATATATCTTCTTTTATCTTTTCTGTAAAAAAGGAATATTTCTTTAAATAAAACGATACTATTTTCTGATACAACCTATTCCTGCGAAAGGAGCAAAAATAAATGAAACGATATGTTGCCTACGGCTTGTTGCTCACAGTGTCTTTAGTATTTGCGGTTTTTTTAATTGTTGATTGGCGCCAATACGAAACTGGGTTAGAACACGCTATTAAGCCTGCTGATAAGAACTATGAGAACAGCGAAAACTATGTTTCTGACAAACGTATGATAGATGTCATTGTAAAGCTAACGGAAGAAAGCCCTGCAACATTTGGAACAAGATTAAAAAGTGCGCAAAGAGTAGATGAGAAACGTGTCCATGTGAATACCAATAAGCTAGAGGGCATTATTGAGTTAAAGGATATAAAAGGTAAGACTTTGGTATGGCGTGTGCTAGACGCCACATCAACTCATTTAATTATAGAAAGTAAGAACTGGGGAAATGAATAAGGGACCTACGGATGGTTTCTTTCTCAATTAAAAGAGGCTGAGATAAAAGTATGTTAGTGATGTCTCAACCTCTTTATGTCCTTCTTATAAGCTGCCATTACCGATTGTTCTTAAAAAATTTAGTCAAAACAGAGGATGAAAGATATTTTTGATTTAATACTCATTAAAGTAGGTTTGAATCTTTTGAGGATCCTTTGTTTTCGTTAAAGCAAGCATTAAAAGAATACGGGCTTTTTGTGGATTTAGCGAATCGGATGTCACAAACGTATCTTTATCATCTGATTCTTCATGTGTCACAACTCCGCTTCCTACCCGGCTAGATCTAACAATAACTACGCCTTTTTTTACCGCATCTCTAGCACCTGTTATGGCAGCATCGGATAGCAGTCCATTTCCTGCTCCTGCAACGACTATTCCTTTTGCTCCAGCTTTTACGGCTGTGTCATAAAAGTTCCTAGAATCGTTTTGATACCCATATATGATATCTACTTGAGGAAGCTTATCTAATTTTGATACATCGAATATTGATTGTGTTGTATGCTTGCGAGTTGGTTTGTTATAAAATATTACCTTATCTCCAGCTATTTCTCCTACATATCCTTGTTCAGGGGATTTAAACGTATCTACTGCCGTTGTATGTGTTTTTGTTATATAACGAGCTGCACCAATTCGATCGTTAAGCGCTACTAAAACGCCGGTATTTCGTGCGTCCTTCGTAGAGGCAATTTTCACTGCATTATACAAGTTTAGCGGTCCATCTGCACTTATAGCGGTAGCTGGTCTCATTGAACCAACCACAACCACAGGCTTATCACTCTTTACTACTAAATTTAGAAAATAAGCCGTTTCCTCCATCGTATCAGATCCGTGCGTCACGACAATTCCATCAACATCCTTAGAAGCTGATAGTGTATTAATTCGCTTCGCTAACTTTAACAAAATGCTGTTATCTATATTTTGACTTCCGATATTTACGACCTGTTCTCCGCTTACATTCGCTATTTTTTTCAACTGAGGAACAGCTTTGATAATTGTTTTAATGTTAAGAGCTCCTGATTCATATCCAGTTGTGTCTGTGCTGCTTTTAGAAGAGCCTGCAATCGTACCTCCAGTGGCCAAAATCTTTATATTAGGCTGCTCTTCTTTCACTGAATGTTTTACAGTCATTTTAGAATCATTTACCGATGCATTGACCAATGATAAAGGTCCCGAAAATAAGATAACGCTTGATAAAAAGGTGATGCTTACTGTTCTTTTCAGTTTCATCGTTACTTAGCTCCTTTTAGGCAAAAGACATGTAACGGTATTATTGGTAATTTGAATTTAAAATATCCAATCATTTGTCCGCACGAAGAATAAATGGATAAACGCATTATTCTTATGAGATCCTTCTTGTTTTTTCTGCTTTTTAAGATACATGATATAAACGTAAAATGGATTTCAGAAAGGGGTAAAGCAGTCTAGTAGCATCCTCTTCCTGTCGGAATATTAGGTATTGGAGAACCACTTATTTATGGAGTTATTCTTCTATTAGGACGCCGTTCATTACGGCTTGTATCGGTGGAGAAATTGGAGGAGCCGTAATTGGAATGTTCGGAAACGTTGGTTCCATCGCTATCGGTCCATCTGGTTTCGCTTTAATTCCATTAATTGCTCACGGTTTATGGCTGAAATATATCATTGCCTTGCCTTACTTGCAGGATATGCTGGAGGGTTCACCTGCACATATTTATTTGGCATACCAAAAGAGGCTATTACAGAAGGCTCTAATAACAAAGAAGTACCTGAAGCGAAGGCAAAAACTAAAGTTGCTGCAACAGGTGAGCAAAAAGAAATGAACGATACAACTTTAGGAAGCGCATTCAAACTTCCGTTTGACGGATATATTGTGCCTCTAGAAGACGTCCCTGATGCTGTTTTTTTCTTCAAAGATGATGGGAGACGGTTTTGCCATCGAACCAACTAATAATATTCTTGTTTCTCCTATCAATGGGGAGGTTGTTAGCATCTTTCCTACAAAACATGCCATAGGTCTAAAAACAGATCAAGATCTAGAGTTATTAATTCACGTAGGGTTAGAAACAGTGAACTTGAACGGGAAAGGGTTTACATGTCTAATTAAAGAGGGAGAAAAGGTTACACAAGGAACCCCGCTTTTAAAAATAGACCTAAACTACATTAAAGAAAATGCTAAATCACTTGTTACACCAATCATCTTTACAAATTTATCTGAACATAATCAAATACAGTTATTAAAAACAGGGTACAATGAGCAAGGTATAACAAATATTATTGAGCTAGTTTCTAAAAAACAGTAAGTTAATTAAATCTAATTGATTATTTAAGGGTACTTTTCTAAATAGAAGAGTACCCTTTTTTACTGGCGGCAATTCATCACCTCTAGAGAGTAACCAGGGCTGGATTGGCTATTGGTTCGTTTTTGTAATATTAAACATTAAGCAATGATAGGTTACTTTTACGCCATTTTCGTCACGATGATTATTTTCATATAAATTGATCAACTGACGAAAAAAGGAAGGGCGCTGACAGTAGCTTTCCTCGTTACTGTTACTTGCTCCAATCTTTTTTATTGATGTAAAAAATGCCTGGACCGTCGGAAAGTATTGAATCTCTAGGTTCTCCATTTTTAATAGTTTAAATGGATGCTCTCTCAATGGAACTAATGCTTGTTCACAAATTTGAGACAACTCTTCAAGAGAAAAAAACAATTGGCCAGGTGAACTGTTACTGAAAAGACCAAGCTTTTGTTTCGCATGACTGTAGCATGAATGAAGCTCTTGAAATGTACGATTTCCAAAGGTTGAAAATAGCAAGCTGCCTGTAGGCTTAAGTTGTTTATACAATTTTTTGATTGTCGTATGAAGACTATTAAACCACTGAAATGTTGCATTCGAAATAATAAGGTCGTAATGTCCTTCTATACTTATTTCCTCGATATCTCCGCATATGAAAGAAACTCGATTTTCCCTTATTTTTTTCTTTGCTAACTCAATCATTCCTGATGACAAATCAACTGCTGTAATAGCAGCCTTAGGAAATTTTTTGCACAATAATTTTGTTAAATAACCCGTGCCGCAGCCAATTTCAAGAATAGCTATTTCCTGGTTAAAGAAATTGGTGGAAAGCTGATCTATTAATTGGTTTGCCATGCTTTTTTGTACATCGGCATAAGCATCATAAGTTTTAGCATGATTATTGAATCTTTTCTTTAAAAGTTGCTTATTAATCATAAATGAGCTCCTTTTCGAGAAATTTCTCTATAAGTTGCGTACATTGCTGAGGCTTTGTAAAAAAAGGAATGTGGCCAGCTTTTTCTAAAATACACAGCTGCGCTTTTCCACCAATCCTTTCAGCTATGAAAGAAGAAGACTCAGGTAAACATATTTGATCATCTTTTCCATGGATCAACAAACAAGGAGTTTGAATTTGATTGAGTTGCATTCTAACATCTTTTTGGAGTAAATAATCCAGCCCTGTAAGGAGGGAGTGCGTACTGTCTCCTTGATAATCACGCTGAACAACTTCCATAAATTGATGGTGAAATTCTTCTTTTTTTTCAGATTTAGTGAACATAGCGTTATAAAATGCAATAAGGGTTTTTTCTTTATTACGCTGTAGCTGTTTTTTCGTACGTTCAATGATACGTTGCTCCCATCCAAATGTATTATGCACGTCGTTTGTAAAGCGACTAGTTCCGCCAATTAATATGAGTCCTTCTATCTTGTAAGGGTATAAACTTGCAAGTTCAAGCGTTAAAAGGGAACCTAATGACCAACCTATTAAATAAACAGTACCTTGAGTAGAAGTAAGCAATTGGATTGCTCGTTCTCTAAAGTCACTTAGTTCTTTTACACCTCTCCAGTCTGTACACAAAACGTTACATATAGTAGACAATGGTTTTATGATCGGATGAAACGCTGCTTTTTCCATTCCCCATCCGGGAAATATTATAATAGTGGCTTGTTTCATTGAATCACACTCATTTCTTTTCCAATTAGAGAAATTCTCTTTATGGCCCAATTTAAATCTTCTCGAGTATGATCGGCTGTTACAGTAAAACGAATTCTTGCTTTATTCTCAGGAACAGTAGGGGGCCTAACTGGAATAGCAGCAATTCCCTCTTTCTGTAAGCGCTCTGCAAACTGCATTGTTCTTTTGTTTTCTCCTGTCAAAATTGGAATGATTTGAGATTGACTTTCGCATGTGTCGAATCCTTCGTATGTAAGTGCTTTCCTAAAAAATAGTGCATGTTGTTGAAGAATTGCGCGACGCTCTGTGTCTTGTTGCACCTTTTCAATCGCACCCGTTATTGCACCGAGTATAGCAGGGGGAAGAGCAGTTGAATAAATGAGTCCTCGCATTCTATTTTTTAAATAATCTATGAGCCACTGTTTTCCGGTAACATAAGCTCCAAATGACCCCAGCGCTTTACTAAACGTTCCCATTTGAATATCAATTTTATCTTGCAGATCAAGAAAATGCGCATACCCTTCACCACTTTTTCCGTATACACCGCTTGCGTGAGCTTCATCAACCATTAGTAGAGCGTTATACTGCTCTTTTAATTTAACAAGATCCTCGAGCTTGGCAAAGTCACCATCCATGCTGAAAACAGTATCTGTTACAATTAACTTTCGTGACTCCAAGGGAACTTTTTTTAATGAATTTTCCAGGTCGTTCACATCGTTATGGCGATAGCGTTGAATTTTTGCACGGCTCAGTAGGGATCCATCAATGATACTTGCATGATTTAACTTATCGCTGAAGATGAAACCATTACGCGGAACCAAGGCTGAGATGATTCCTAGGTTTGCATTATAACCACTATTGATAATAATTCCTGCCTCAGCTTTCTTCCAATTAACAAGTGCTCTTTCTGCTTTCTCATAAAGAGAGTGATTTCCTATTATTAAGCGTGAAGCTGTTGCTCCTATTCCATATGTCATCACAGCATCACTCATTGTTTTCTTCAGGCCATTATCTCCTGCGTAGCCTAAATAGTTATTAGAGGCAAGGTTTAACATCCTATGTCCATTGACTATAAGCCATGGTTGTTCAGCAAATTCTGTAGTAACAAGGTGCCGTTTTTGAAAAATTTCATCTAAATAGGCAAGTTCTCTTTTAATATCCTCTTCCCAATCCAATACGCTTTCACCACCGACAATAAGATTAGTTAACTTTATTTTAAATATAGTTAACATATATATCTAATCACTCCTTTAGAAGAGTGTCAAGATAAAATGGTTAAGTGTCATGTTAAATCAGGAGACGTAGTTTATAGCTTATTACTTCATAAATCTCAACACTACATGAGATGAAAGAGGTTATAAAAACTCTTAAATAAAAGAAACAAACTCCTAATGGTAGGGAGTTTGCTTCTTTTTGTTTTTTAAATACTCCTGTTTAATAACAAACGTCTTTTCCAACATGTTTTCGATTTATTTACACGCATCATAGTAATCTAGCAATTTTATTTGCTTTACTAAACACTTCATATTGATTATCCTCTTTTTCTTAGTTATAATGTAATTGTTACATTTGTAATAATAATGTAATATATTTGTAACTTATATACATTTTTGCGATGTTAGATAGAATGGTAGCTAATTTTAAAAAATGAAAAGCTGTTTATGGATAAGACCTTAGCGGTTGTGGTAGCAGCCGTGAGGTGAAAACTTTAGATAAAAAGGTGAGGACGATGTTGAAAAAAATATTTATTTTAGTTGTTCTAGGATATATATTCTTGAGTAGCAAGTATTTTCTTCAAAATTATGTGTATGCGGGCACGTATGATCAGGATATAAAGGTTAACGATGACTTGGTGTCGAGTCTTCTTGTAGAAAAAGCTGTTTTTTAACGGCTTTTAAGACGCTAAATTTTATATAAAGAGGTAATGGGTAGAGTTGTAATGTCTTAATATTGTCAGTCTCTTTCCTTATCTTCAAAGGTAAAAAGCAGGCGGTAGTTAAAATGTTTGCAGGACTTCGGGTCCTAATAGATTTTTACATTGCCTAGACAATAACGAAGTAGAGAAGAAAGATGTAATTGAGAAGAGAAGGCTGAGGGAGTAAGAATAAAATGAAAAACTATTTAAATGTGGAAGAAGGAAAAAATAGCTGGAAGCGTTATGTAAGTACAACAATCCTTGCTTCTGTATTTATGCTGTTAGGATCAGTTAGTTATATTATTGCTGAAATGATAATGGTTGCAGCTGATGAAAGTGGAAAATCATATTTTGATTTTGATAGCGGAGTAGCTGTAGGAATCAACGCTAATCTTGATTTTCTGTTGTCTCATATTATGTACATATGCTGGGTTTTTGGTTTATGGATCGGGGTTCGTTTTATTCACAAACGAAGAATGAAATCATTAATCACTGCTAACAAACGTGTGAATTGGAAAAAAGTAATATGGGCTTTTGGAGCTTTTAGCCTGTTACTAATCGTTTCACAATTAATTGATGTCGTGTTTAACCACTCGGATTATTCATGGAATCATGTAAGTTTAAAAGAGTATGCCCTGTTAGTACTGATCACGCTTTTATTAGTACCTATTCAAACAACAACAGAGGAGCTGTTTTTTAGAGGGTTTCTTCTTCAATGGGTGAGTAAGAAAGTGAAGCGTCCTATTTTACTTGCTATTATTGTCGGACTAATGTTTTCAATAGGTCATTTTGCTAATCCTGAAATGAATAAATCGATTATATTGGTGGGACTAGATTATATTGTAGCTGGTTTTGCTCTTACATATATCGCGATTAAAACAAAAAGCTTAGAAATTACCATTGGCGCACACGCAGCCAATAACATGTTTCTCGCTCTATTCCTTACAACAGACGACTCTGTTTTCGGATCTATACCGAGTTTGTTTAAGGTAGCTAACACTGAGCCAGGAGCTAATCTTATTTGGTCGATTGTTATGTTTAGTGTTTTCTATATCTTATGTAGAGGGAAGATAAAAAAGGAAGAAGCAGCTGACAAAGATCAGCTTATTGCTTAAATTAGCAGAACCAATAACTAAACAGGATAGGAGATGTAACAGAGTGAGTGGAAATCACAATGAAAATAAACCATTGACTCGTGCAGAAATGAAGCGAGGCCACTTAGCTACTCAACATCGCATTTTGAATGTACTTATCGTTCTTGCATCGATTGCTGCAGTATATCTAGTAATAAAAACCATACTTTAAAAGAGCAGCATTAAATGCTGCTCTTTTTATTTTGTGAAAACACGCGCACGCAACTACCAATTGAAAAAAGCTTTTAACGAAATCATTGTAGCCGCGTAGATAAGAGATGAGATTAAAAAGGTAGGCAAATGCGCATGTTTTTCAAAAGGGAGCTCTTTACTGATCACGTTAAATAACATTGCACCTGAACTAAAAGCAATCATCGACTCAATAAGCAGTCCTGATGAGGGTCCGAAAACGCCCAGAATGGACCCAAGAAAAGTTGCTCCGGCCAGCATATAGCGGCCTCTAGTTTTGTGTAGGCGCGGATGTTTTTTTCCTAGATGGTAAGACCACCCGATAAAATGAAGGCTGATAGCCAGTCCGTAAAATACTGATTCAACTCGCTTAACATCGGTTGAAAATACGACATAAGAAATGATAAAAGAATAAACCATAAAAAAACTAGCCTGTACCATGTACACGGTCAGTTCCGTTAGGTGTGTGGCTGCTTTTGTCTGAGCAAATGAATACACAGAAAAATAGACGAGTAAGCCGAGAAGACCAAGAAAATATAGTTCAGTATCAAGGGCTAGCGAACCTCCAAACTCTTCTTGTTTCTTATGAAGCGTCGGTAGGATATAAATAAATACATAGGCAATAGCTACACCGCCTGATAATGAGAGCAGCTTTTGCTCCCCGATTGGAGAACGTTCGACAATCGTTAATGCGTATAGTTGAATGAGGATAAAAACAATACCTATTATGATTGATTCAATTGTAACCATGATGGTCTCCTTTTAAGGTTCACTTTTAGGGTTTAATTCCCTTTAATAGAAGAAGAGAAACCATGATTTAGATGGAAACATTGCTCAATTATAGATAGATGTTCGTAAACGTCATGCTTTTAAGAATGGTGTTCGTTTATAGTATATACATATTTTACTTACTTATTATTAGCTAGAGAAAGGGTATTTATTATAAAGAAAAGCTGTTGAGTTCGTGGGTGAAGGCATATCCATTCTGTATTTTGGTATAGCTAGAACTTTTAAATGGCGGCCCTGAAGGATTCCTTTAAGAGAACACTTTCCTATTCCTTTTATTTATTATGTTAACTAAGAAACAACATTATAATATAAAATATAGAAAAAATGTTATTATATAGATATTGTTTTAAAAACAAAATGATGTATGGGGGATATCAGCTAATATGTTTTTTGTCATTATAGGATTTATAGCCGTCTTTATCACTTTATGTTCGTTAGAAGCTAAGCTAAGAACGATAGTGAAACAAAATGATAGATTAATTAAATTACTTGAAAAAAAGAACAGATAATAACAAAAAATCACCTAATAGGATAGTTGGGTGCTTTTTTACCGTGTAGGAGGATTTAAATTGAAAAGGAATTTTTTATTTTTAGGACTTATATCTATTTTTTTATTAGTATTGGGTAGCTGTGGTAGCAAAGAAGAAAGTGTGCGTTTCGAAGGTGAAGGAGATCAGTGGAAAGCTTTATATCTTTTAAATAAAGGAGAGAATACTGAAAACGGACAAGGCAGTATTATCTATAAAGGAAAAGACAAAGAGAAAGTAGGAAAAGTTTCTTATGTCGTGGAAGGGGAAACAAGCAAATTATCAGGTACGGATGACGAGACAGGTGGGAAAATTAATTTAAATGGGAGCTGCAGCGGATGTGCGACTCAAAGCAGCAGCGCTCCTTTTCATGTGACAGTAAAATGGAATGGGAAAGAAGATAAATTTGATTTAACATCTAAGTAGAGCGATAAAACGTTGTATGTATATGAAACTACAAATCTGACCACATTAATAATGTATTTTTCCTATTCTATAAAGTTAAAAATCCTTTGCCTACATCAGGGAAGGATTTTTTAAAAAAAATCTTGTATTTATTGGTTGTTTATCTAAATAAAGGGGAATCACATACAGTAAGAGCATACAAAGGGGATAAATAGTAGTGACAAATTATAGGTACTATACGGGATCCCTGTTCGTCAGGGAATTAGAACGTTTAAAAGAAGAATATATTCAACTTGATCTCGACGATGTGAAAAGAATGGTTGAAGAAGATATTTTACTGCTAGAAAAAGCGGTGAATATGTTGTCTACGAATACAGTTTATTAAATGAAGCAACTTACTTAAGATGCAATAAAGCATTATCTAACGACTACTGTTCATTCAATTTTAAAAAAAGCTACCTCTTTTGACTGGGAAGAGGTGGTCGTTTTCAATTTCCAGACTGGATAGGGCATACTAAATAAAAAAACGTTTGAAAGCATTTTATAATATTTTCTAGTTTCTAAGAAATATTGCCCAAACAAAAAAGGACATTTCTTCTATGCCCTGTTCCCTCGTATCAGCCCCGCCTACGCTAAATACTATGACAGCCACTCATGCCATCCAACCTATACTTAGTATAAACGAAAACGTTTACAAAGTAAAGATAATGATGAAATATTCTGTCTATTTTTTTATATGAAACTTATCTATTTCGAATAATATCAAATATGATAGGTGACGTTTTTAATGTCTAGAGATTAACTCACTCATTAATCTGTTTAAAGCAATGTGTAATATATCATGTTCTGTATACTCTTGTTCAAAGGCTAGACTTCTTTTTTCTTTTTTCTTCAACAACTTTTTAATTTCATCACATAAATAAATCTGAGAATCCAAAAGCTTTATTTCTTTTCTATCCTCTATTTGTTTAGACATGAAATCAACTCCTTTATGACTCTTTAAGAAACTATTCTATCTTAAAAAGTAAAAATCCTTCTTCTATTACATCGGAATAACATAATAGGGTTTATCAGAAGGAACAACCTTAGATTAGAGAAAAATGGATCCTGTTTTTTTGTTTTTGAGAAACAATGTGTCAACAATGCTACAAGATGTTTTATTTTTTGGCTGAAAAAAGGTAGGTCTTTTCTGTTTTGACTCTGTATATCGTGTTCAATCTTAGTTACTATAATCATTTTTAAAGGAACCAATCAAGTAGAAGAATTCTTGGATCAGTTCTGTTTGCTGTCCAAGGTTCTTTTTCCGGAATAAGCAGCTTTGCATCATACATTCTTGATATGCAAACGTTCCTCTGAGAAGCGAGTAGTGAAAGACATTACGCTTACAAGCAGCACGAGTGAAATGATATATTTAGAATAATAATATTATTGGTGAAAATGATTTAGGAGAGAAAACTATGGAACTCAAACAGTTAAAAATTTTTCAAATTGCTGCCAGAGAACTAAACTTTACTCGAACAGCTGAAATCCTTCACTATGCTCAATCAAGTGTAACAGCTCAGATTAAATCTCTTGAGGAAGAACTTGCTGTCCGACTTTTTGACCGGTTAGGGAAACGGGTTATCTTAACTGACGCTGGAAAGCGCTTCAAGCTATATACGGACAAAGTGCTTGATTTAACCGAAGAGGCAAGGGAGACTGTAGGTGGGAATGAAGAGCCTAGCGGGACGTTAACAATATGTGCTTCAGAAACCCAATGCACCTATCGCTTACCAGCTTTGCTGAAACTATTTCAAGCTCGTTTTCCTAAAGTAAAACTGATTTTCCGACCTGGAATTTCTGAAAATGATTTTGAGGATTTACTTGCTCAAGGTCTCATAGATGCTGTTTTAATGTCTATGACTCGCATTAACTCGGACAAGCTGATTGCCGAGCAGCTTGTCTCGGAACCTATTGTTATAGTAAGTCCGCCGAATCATCCTTTAGCTGATAAATCTGAAGTAAGACCTGCGGACCTAGACGGTCAGTCGCTGCTTTTTACTGAGAAATGTGATTATCGGAATATATTTGAAGCATCACTTGTTGATGCAGCCGTTCAACCGTTATGTGATCTTGAACTTGGTGATGTAGAAGCCATCAAAAAATGTGTAATAGCTGGAATTGGAATAGCAGCATTACCTAAGCTAGCAGTGGAGAAGGAAATAGAGGAAGGGAGCATGAGTGTATTAAGATGGAAAGGTCCAGAGTTTCCAATTGTAACTCAGCTGGTCTGGCATAAAGACAAATGGGTGTCTCCAGCTTTGAGTGCTTTTTTAGATGTAACTAGAGAAGTAATACTGGATCATTAAGGGGATTAGTATTTGAATCTATTTTTATTGAACACCAAGATTGGTTTGCATAAATAAATTGATTACATAGTATAGAGATTACTAATCGTTTTTTTAGATAGTAACCATCTGAATATTCATCTGTCCTGATTGAGAATAGACTTGTATTATATATGATAAGAAGTTTGTTGGATATACATATAGTTTATTTATGTTCTCTACTACCTTGCTATTCTGTATGTGTATTGCCTAAACTATCATCAGTATAAGTTATCTGCAGCCTAACAGTTGAATCTGCTAATGGTAGAGAAGGTTAGGTTAAAATTTAATTAAGAGATGTATTAGAATTTAGACAATAGGAGGGGTATAAATGAAATCCTATAACTATTTTTGTTCTACTCAAATTGAGGTAGGAACGGGAAAAGCTAAAGAATTGCCAGAAATGCTAAAATCCCTAAATATTGGTTCATCCATTTTAATTGTGAGTGATCCAGGTGTGGTTCATGCAGGACTAGTTTCACCAATTACAACGGCCCTGGAGGCTTCTGGTTACCGAGTATTGTTATTCGACTCCATTGAACAAAATCCTCGAGATACAAATTGTTTGGAAGGTGCAAAATTATTTTGTGACTTTGGTGCAGATGCAGTTGTTGCCATTGGTGGCGGAAGTGCAATGGATACAGGAAAAGCTATTGCGCTGTGCGGCCCAAACGGCGGGAAACCATCTGACTATGCAGACGGCCGACTTCTGTATTCAAACATCGCGCCAGTTATTTGTATTCCAACTACTTCAGGCACAGGATCAGAGGTAACTCGTTCTGCCGTAATTACGGAAGCATCTACACATCGGAAAATGACACTCAAACATGCTTCATTAAGACCTGTCTTGGCGATTCTTGATCCTGAACTAACATTAAGTCTTCCGCCGTCAGTTACTGCTGCTACTGGCATTGATGCACTCGTTCATGCGATTGAAGGTTATACGTGTAAAGTAACAAATCCTATTTCACAAGCGCTCGGGGCTCAAGCAATGAGAACCATTGTTTCGGCATTGCCTATCGTTTTCCGCGACGGCAAAAATGAAGCGGCTCGTCAAGACATGCTGGAAGGAAGTCTCTTAGCAGGCCTTTGTTTTGGATCTGCAGATGTTGCCTCAGTACACTGCTTAGCAGAAGCGCTTGGAGGACTTTATGATACCCCGCATGGAGTTGCCAACGCAGTGTTTTTACCATATGTATTAAAGTTCAATTCTATGGAGAATAAGCACTTACATGCGACATTAGCAAGGTATATGAACTTTGCCAAGGATTCAGATTCAGATGAAATAGCTGTTGAAAAATTAATTCAAGGGATTATAGAGCTAACCGAATTATTAAATATTCCTAAATTAAAAGATTTAGAGGGTGTAAAGAAAGAAGACTTTCCGAGCATTGTAAGGTTGGCCATGCAAAACAACTCAACATCAAGTAACGTCCGTTTAATTACGGAGACTGATTATATGCAAATTCTTGAACAAGCTTACTTTAACTCTGTAGATCGAAATTGGGATTCTGGAGTAGAGAGCTTGAATTAAAGAATGAAACTTAAAAACTAGCCCCTAATTGTCAGGCTATGCCTAACGATTGGGGACTAGTTTTTAAGTAGTATCTTTTTTCAATAGGAAGATACATAATACCAGTTCTTATGTACTTTCTCTATTTGTTTAAAATCTCCGTCAAAATCGCTTTTTGAAGGTTTATGATCATTTGGGTCATAGACGAATCCTGAAAAATTGTCTAGCATCCCGCGGTACGTAAAGAAAAGAATTGATGTTTCTTTTCCTTTGGTTTCTAATACAATTTCTCCTCCACCTTTAGACAATTGAGTATACTCTTTAGGTAATTGAATAAGTGATGGACTATCAGACAAGTTAGGTTTAATCACGTCATTTTCTATTTTAGCAGCAATCTCTTCTCTCTTACCTTGGTGGACTTTGAAGTTCAAATCCAAGTTTACTTGATCAAAGGGAAAGAAGAACCATAATCCGATAGTAATGAGCTGAATAACAAACGGCTCCCACTTTCTACTATCATATCAACGAGATCCCACTGGAACAACGATACCAGAATAACTAACAAACTACTAAATAACGATAAAAGCAACAATTGACTACGTTTCACACATTTTCCTCTTTCTAAAATCATTCTTTTTATATTAAAAGCCTTATGTATCATAATGTGAATTTTGTGAGAGGCAAAAGCCAATCTTAATTAAACTTTCTTTCTGTTAAAAATCTTGTTCATGAGTAGCAAAATATGATAAAAAGTATTAGCTGCAAGAATACCTAAAGCAAAAAAATAAAATAATAATTGGTAATCTACCTGAATTCCTTCAAACAGAAAGTAAAATGCTAAAGCAGGAACTAATCCTGCTAACGAGTACATTAATAGTTTAGAAAAGTACATTTTTCTTGTCTGCATGTTACGTGCTACCATATCAATTAGATAGGAACAGATAATTCCAACAACTATATAAACGGGCAAAGTATACATGAACGTAAATACGAATGTATCTGTAAAGCTAAAGTAATAAACATTAGGTTCTTTTTCACTTTCAGGTGTTAAGCTAATGATTCCGTAGACAGTACTAAAAATAGCGGTAGATAAAATGGATATAACAACTAATTTTATAAAACGACTCAAGATAGTTCTCCTTTAATTCTATACTCATTTCAGCAGTTTATCTTTCCTAGTCTTCTTGTTTACTTCAATTGAATTTCAGCAGAGATAAATCGCTAGTGCTAAATAAATCTGTGGGCTATCTTGACCCACCCCAAGTAAGAGATTCCTAAAATAAAAGCCCAAAGAAATGCTACACGAATAGTTCTAGGTATAGAAATCCACAGCTTTAGCATGTTCCAAAGTAAGTGATCTTTATTCAATTTTTTCATTCTCTTCACCTCAATTATGTGATAGCTTTGATTCTTTATATGTTGATATTATTAGTGTAAAAAAGACCTCCTAACAAAAGAAGGTCTTTTTATTTAACTAAAGAAATGAAAATAATGCTAGTCTGAAATAGACAGAATGGCTCGCGGAACAGTGTAAAAACAATCATTTTAGTATGTTCCTTGTTCTTAATTCTCTTTTTTTATGTGTACACTGTTCAATACATTTTTGTTTTAAGAAACTTTTTAGCTTGTTTTCTTTTTTATTTAGTTCCTGTATCACTATGAATATACTTGTAGCAACTGAGAAGATTAGTCCTTCAAATATAACGATTAATCCCTTTACATATACATCTATAAGGTCAAATCCACTTATCTTATGAGAAGCGTAAAAAATTAAAAACAAACCAAATAATAAAGTAATTAAAGAAATTAAAAGAGACATTATGCTTTTTTTAAGAACGATATTTACAAAAAATATGAAAGCGGAAATTATGCCGATACCTAATCAATTGGTAAGAATAAAAGACATACACATTCCTTTAATCTGATTCCTTTTTATACCATTTTACCATAATTATATAGAAGAAACTCATCAAAAAGAAGCCCTTCCTATAGTTAGCGAGAGCTTTCAAAATGAATATGATTAGCCTAAAAGTTATTCATTCTCATTATTTATTAAATGTTTATACTCATTAAGAACAGGTAAATCAGTAGTAAACGATGTTTTCAAGGAGGAATACGATTATGCCCTACAATTCATTAAAAGAATTGCCTGATGGAGTAAAAGATAACCTTCCTCATCATGCTCAGGAAATTTATAAAGAAGCATTTAATTCAGCTAGTGACGAATACAAAGAAGAAGCTACGGCTCATAAAGTCGCTTGGAATGCAGTGAAAACAAAGTACAAAAAAGATGATGATGACAACTGGGTGAAAAAGTAGCGAGAAAAGAGCTTAAGAGTAGTTTAGTGGAATGGAGATCCGAATGATAAAATGTTCGGATCTTTTTATTGTGATTGTGAACGTAGGTTTCGTGTATGCAGGTGCTTCTAGCTGGTGCATACTCAATTAAGTGACTGATTTCACCATTACCATTTCTTTTGAACGTTTCTACAAAAGATTTTGTTCCTGCGCTCACGCCATCCATATCTAACAACCAAATGATTCGTTCTTAATCAGTTTTTGATATTGACAGACTGGTTATATTTTGTGAGACTTAATATACATGATGTTCATTAGTTTACATCATGTGCAGAATGTGTGTTGAGCATACATGGTAGTTTAAATAGTTAATTACTAGAAAAGGCCTAAATGGCTGCACCTATACAAGTCCCAATCATATGTCTAATACTTAATAAAAGTTATACAAGGAGACGAATGATGTTTAAAAAAGCAAAAGTAGATCCCAGGATAAAAAGAACAAATAAATACTTAAGAGACGCTTTAGTCGAACTTCTTAAAGAGAAAGACGTTACATCCATTACGATTCAAGAAATTACGGAAAAAGCGGAATTAACGCGGGGAACATTTTATTTGCATTACCAAGATAAGCAAGACTTTCTCATGCAGAGTATGAATGAAGTTCTAGAAGAGCTAATAGAGAAAGTAAAACCAAAACAAAATAATGAGGATTCCTCAGAAGTAGAAGAAAACGATGAATCCGTTTCTTTCTTAAAGCTTTTTGAATTCATCTATGACCATGCCGATTATTTTAAAGTTATGCTAAGTGATCGAGGATTACCTCAATTCAGAAGTCATATGACGGAAATTGTAAAGAGAAGAGTGTACGGAGAGCTAATCTCTTCGATTGGAGAAGCAGAGGATGGACTTGATATCCCTAAAGATATCCTGATTAGCTATATCACATCAGCTCATATAGGTGTGATTTGTTCTTGGTTAGAAAGTGATATGAAGTTTAGCCCTGCATTTATGGCTGATAAATTAACCAGGCTAACACTTTTAGGGCCAATTCGAGTGGCAGGCTTAGAAAATAAAATAAAGCTTCCTTACTGAAGCTTTATTTTTTAGTTTGTTCAAATAAAGATATTATTTTTAGTTTTTTACAATCATGAAAGGCAGAAAGGAATTGTAGTATGAAAATAGAAAAACACTGGGGGATTTCCTTACTGGCAGTTTTAGCTATTGGTCCTGGTTTAATGTTAAACACGTCATTAAATTCTATACGTGAAATTCTCCAACAAACGTTTAACAATCAATCTTATATTTCGATAACACCGGTTTTAATAGGGGTTATAAGCTTTGCATTTTTTATTCCGTTTGGACCTATCCTTCGACACAGAATAGGGGAGAGAAGGACTTATGTTCTTTCGATGTGTTTGTTTCTTATCGGAGCTATCGTAAGTATTGTGTCTAACAGCTTCTTAGGAATGGACATTGGTCGTTTTTTACAAGGAACAGGAACGGGTTTAGCACTTATGATGATGATTCCAATGCTGGTTCTTTCTTTTCCAATTCAGAAACGGAACTTGGCATTACTGATTCTTATTGGCGGATTTTATGGATCTAGCGTTGTGGGTATTTTTCTCGGAATGCTAGTGAACAGCTACGGACACTGGAGATGGTTATTTTATATAGCGGCCGTACTTTCCTTACTGGGAATAGGTTTTAGCTACAAATTTTTAACAAATGATCACGCCAAGCAACAGCACAAACATCATGAACCATTTGACATCATCGGTGTAGCGTTAATGTTTATGGTTACCGTATTTATTACGTTTACATTACTTAACCTTCAAAAATCAGGATGGGCATCTACTTATGTATGGATAGGCATAGTGGGAAGCATCACTTTTTTATGCTTTTTATTCGCAGCAGAATGGCATATTAAAAATCCGTTAATTCCCTTTCGATTAGTGGCTTCTCGAAAACCAGCTCTTGCTATCTTAATTGCTGTTATAGGCAATATTAGTATGAGTTTAACTCTTTTATCTCTACAAGGATTGCTTAAAAGCGGATCCGGTTTTGATAAAGGAGACACTTCACTGATCTATATCGGGCTTTTTGCGGGAATAGCAATTGCGGCCGTATTAAGTGCCGTATTATATGATAAAGTTGGACCGGGAGTATTAGGTATTATAGGAGCGGTCATTATTATGGGAGTGAACATACAGTGGATGTATGTAGACGGTCATGCTTCTGCTTTCCTCTTTGTTAGCAGCTTTGCCGCTTTAATCGCAGGAGTAGGGTTCACAGTTGCTGCAGGTCTTATGGGTGCAGCTTTAGGCGGACCACTACCAAGTTTAGTCCCTCGGATGGTCACGGTTCAATTTATAAGAGTTACAGTATCTGCAGTCATCCCTGTAATCAGCAGCATCGTCTTTGCCAAAGTGTATAAAGATCACCTTGCAACAGTAAGCGCAGAGAGCCAGATGGCTAGTAAAGAAAATTTCGCGCAATCTCTACATGTAAAATCTGAAATCATTACGTATCATACATTTTCTACGTTTTCGTGTGTATTGAGCATTGTGGTATTAATTCTCTCGTTTTTGATGTTCCTAACAGGTAAAGGCCACAAGCTGGCTCATAAGCCTCATGACAAAGAAACACATAAAGAAAAGCAGAGTACCGAAGAGGTTCCCAATAAAAAAGCTGCTCCCGTTTTTGAGCGTTCGCCTAAAGAGACTGTTTCGAATGGAGTCATTGGTGACAGCGAGTATAGAGCAGCGCTAAAAAAATTTGGTCAGTCTAAACCTTCTGCTGATAAAGTGCTGCATATGAGAGATCAAGACTATAGAAAAGCTCTTAAAAGGATGAAGGATATGGGGCAAGAAGTTAAACTGAAGAAATTTCAATAAAGAACAAAAAGAGCAAACTCGCGTGGCAGTGAGTTTGCTTTTTTCATTTCTACGGGTGCGCTTTACAGAATACAAAAATACAGAGGAGAACCTAGATGAATTCCGTCATTTATTAAAAGGGAGACACTGAATTCAATAATTCTGTTCAGAGCTACCCATTACCCACATAAATTTTAACTATAATATTCTTCTGCTTAGAAGAATATCTTTTTAGTTAGATGAATTTAGTATGTGAATTGAAGTTGGAGAAAAAATGTTAGTGACCCGAATAGGAAAAAAGAGACTACCCTATAAGATATTGTATGGATATAAAAGGACATTACTTTTGTAGATAACGTCCTTTTACATAGCTAATTATTCTTTTTCAGCTACCGTAAAGTATTGGACGTTCCTTTTAACAATGACCAACTCATTTGATAAGTCCAATATTTTACTTTTATCTTCAAACCTATACTGGATGTAGTTCTTTGCACGAATAAGTGATTTAGCTTCAACTAAATGACTTATTTCACCGTTAATTAGATGAAATGTTACTTCATACTTTTTCATAAGAAAACACCTCCATAGTATCAATTTTTACTATTACTTCATTTCTGATACTATTTCTTTTGACTGATGATTAAAAAGTTAGTTGTATTCTGTTAGGACAAACGGAACAAAAAGCATATAACAGAAACAAATTTTAATTGTCACAGGGCACCAAGTTAGGTATATAGCTGTTGTTATTTAGTATATTTTAGATGGAAACAGTACTTATAGCTGTGTTACAATATTCCTGTTATATAGAGTGAAATTCATTTTATCGTTCTATTTCGTTTTAACTTACTTATTAAAAATTCCATATTATGAATGGAAATTAGTTTACATAGGAAGGTTTCTAAAGTTGATTTAGAAATGAAATGGAGAGGGATCTGTGGAAAGAAACGAATTTAGAAGACAAAAAGCACTTCGATCAAAAGAGAAGAGAAAGAAAAAGCTTAGTCAACATAATGCCTTAAACCTATCACTAATCTTTATATCAATATGCATTGTTTGTCTGCTAATCAACCTATCATTGAGATAGAAAAATGTTCACCAAAAAGAGTATGTAAAAGAGAGGAAGACAATTTAATATGAGTAATCAACAAACAGTAGCCGAAAGCTCTAACATCAAAGTGCTGCCGATTATTACGTCGTTTCTTATTGCTGGATTTATCGGTTTATTTAGTGAAACAGCTTTAAATATGGCGTTAAAGGAGCTAATTTCTGGCTTTGGCATTCACGAAACAACCGCACAGTGGCTGACAACAGGGTATCTGTTAACGTTAGGAATTTTGGTACCTATTTCAGGTTTTATTCTTCAGCGTTTTACGACCAGACAGCTTTTTATAGCATCTCTAATCTGCTCCATCATTGGAACATTTATTGCCGCTATTGCACCAACTTTTGGGGTACTCATGATTGCCCGTGTCGTGCAAGCCGTTGGAACTGCTTTACTCTTACCGCTTATGTTTAACACGATTCTTGTTATTATCCCGCCGCATAAACGTGGAAAGTCAATGGGGATTATCGGCCTTGTTATTATGTTTGCGCCAGCTGTGGGACCAACCGTATCAGGCTTAATCTTAAAAACATTAACGTGGCACTGGATTTTCTGGATTTCACTTCCGCTGTTATTTGTTGCCTTAGTGTTTGGAGCTTTCTTTATGCAGAACGTTACCACACCAACGAAACCAAAAATCGATATGATTTCTGTTGTTCTTTCAACAATCGGTTTTGGCGGAATCGTGTTTGGATTTAGCAGCGCCGGAGAAGGCGGAGGCTGGGGAAGTCTACAGGTTATTCTAACTCTTGTGATTGGAGCTATTGCGTTAGTTGCATTCTCTATTCGTCAAACGAAGATGAAAGAGCCAATGTTAGACCTTAAAGCCTTTAAGTATCCGATGTTTACAATCGGTCTTCTGTTAATTCTAGTCTGCATGATGGTACTGCTGTCTGCGATGATGATTTTACCTTTATACTTACAAACATCACTAGCTTTATCAACCTTTGCCGCTGGCCTAATGCTTCTTCCTGGAGGAGTGATTAACGGAATTCTTTCACCGGTTATGGGCGGATTATTTGACCGCTTTGGTCCTAAATGGTTAGTTATCCCTGGTCTTGTAATTGTAGCCGGCACCATGTATGGTTTTTCAACCGTAACGCTGGAAACGTCAACAGGGTTTATCGTTGCTCTGCACATTGCGCTTATGATAGCTATTTCGATGATTATGATGCCGGCTCAAACAAACGGATTAAACCAGCTTCCACCTGAGCTGTACCCGCATGGAACAGCAATTATGAACACTTTACAACAGGTTTCTGGCGCAATTGGAACAGCTGTTGGAATTTCCATTCTTTCATCAGGTTCAAGAAGCTTCCTTGAGACGGTATCAGATAAAATGGATCCATTAAACCAAGTTCTTGCCTTTACCAACGGTGTTCAACATGCGTTCATCTTTGCGATCATTGTTTCCATTGTTGGATTGATTATCTCGTTCTTTATCAAGAGAGTTAATGTTGAACAGAAGGCGCATTAATAAAAAACACAGACCATTATAGATGGTCTGTGTTTTTTTTGTAATAGGCGGACACTATAAGAAGAACTAGATAAAATACATTGAGGTGAGTTCACTTATGATATCAAGAAAACACTTAGGATTTAACTTATCCATAATAGCGATTCCGTGGTTATCATTGTTGTTTATAGGAAAACGCAGCATAAAACGTTATTCGTTAGCAGGGGTTTTTATTATTATCTTAGAAATTATTAATCATTTGTATGGGCATCAGAGGAAGTGGTGGAGATTTTATGACAAAAAAGATTCGTTTATAAAAGATGAACTTCCTTTTAGCATTGGACCTTATATGCCACTTTCAATGTGGCTGCTTAAATCTTCGTATGGCAACTTTAAGAAGTTTATATTACTGAATATTATAGTTGATGGAATCTTTGCTTTTTACTTTATTGATGTTCTTAAAAGGTTAAAAATTGTAAGTTTAAACCGATTAAATCATTTTCAATTTTTTATCTATCTTCATTACAAAGCATATTTGTTATATGGAGTGCAGTATTTATTTGAAAAGGTGAAAAAATGGAGTTGATTTAACGACTTATATGGAATCATATACGCCCCTTTTATATGTTTGCAACGAAACATGAGAAAATTATCAATATAAGTTAAATAAGCAGTGCATTTTTATTTAACTAATTCAAATAAACGGAAATTACAAAAAGGCGTTTCTCCAGTTAATTTATAAAATAGAGGAGTGCGTTTAAAAGGGCACCCAAACAGAGATAATAAAATAAAAGAGAGAGAAGGTTATTCCTTCTCTCTCTTTTATTATTGTACTTTAGTTTTTACATATTTGATTGATAGAGCTACATGTACTAATAACTCTTAATGATTGTGCCTAGAAGATCGTGCTTCGTCCGCGGCATGAACAGCATAATAAGATGCTTCATTAGCTGCTCTTTTTGCTCCACTTATTTCATATAATTATTAACTAAATCATAGCAGCGGTCTCTTGTAACTTCCCATAATGTACGTACTTGTTCAGCTTGAGATAAAGTACCGCCACCTTCTTCATCAAAAGTTGCTTGAGCAGCTGCATCTCTAGACTTGATCCATTGACGTTGCTCAGCTTGAAGTTTATTCATTTCCGAAGCGGACAATTGCGTCTTTAAGACACCATAAATTTCATTCAACAAACCATCCCACAGTTGGTAATTCTGTCCGTACTGCTGCTTTCTTTCAAAATCGCTTTCAGAATTGGCACTAACTTCTAACATATCTTTGGTATGGTTCAATTTATATACATATTCTTCTTTTTTACTAGTAGTTGCTGGGCTGTTTGTAGCTGTTTGATTATCTGTAGACTGATTTTGGTTATTCGTTGCCTCGCTCTCTGAAACGGTTGTTATTGGGCCGTTTTTAGCGATATCTGTTAGATATAGACTGTTATTAGTAAAGATTGCAGAGTACATCCAATTATATTTTTTAGTAGTTTTAGCACCACTAGGTTTAATAACAGTTACAGTTTCTTTAGTTGCTATTTTGTATAGTGCTCCTTTTGAAGATTCTCCTGTTTTAGTAAAGCTAATTACAGAAAAGTCTTCCCATCTTTCCTTGATACCTTGTTTGTATAACTTACTTACTAATGATTTCTGTTGATTATAAAGGGAGCCTTTGAGACCATCGCTAACATAGTACTCGAATCTTCCCGTGTTAATTGCTTCTGTTAGTCCATTTATGTAATCACCCATAAAAAGGGCTGCTGTATCACTTGATGGAACAAATGTATTAGTAGGTGCTGGATTGTTACTCCCTGAATTACTTTGATTGCTAGAATCAGTTTGTGAATCATTTTTATGAGTGGCAGTTGCATTATTACTACCTGTCACATTTTGCTTATTATTTGCAGGAGTGCTAGTATTTTCTTCAGTTTTACTTTGAGTCATGTTGTTAGTGCTACTGCTATCTTGCTTAGTCTTAACAGCACTACTATTTTTAGCTTCTTGATTAGTACCTTTTTCTGTTTCTACTGTTTTTGAATCTGCTTTTTCCTCTGATTGGCAGCCGCTAACTAAAAATGTAGTTGCTGCTACTAATGAGATTAAACCTTTTTTGTACATGATTGTTCCTCCAAATTAATATGTATATTGTATCTATGTTTAATAGTATAGGTAGAATTTCGAATCGACTCATCCTACTTCAGCATCTATCAAATTCATAAAATAAAAAGAACAAAAGGGAGACCTTTACTTCCTTTCATTATTTATTGTGCTGAACAAAAACCGTCAGAATCTTCTTCTGCTCCTTCATGAGCTCTATAGCAGTGATCTAAAGTCGGACTTGATCCGTCACCACTTGCAGCTAGTTCTTCTTGGATTTTTTGGGAAGCTTCTGGCGATAACCAGTCACCAATGAAATCCATTACATCATTTGCAGCTTCAACTGATTCCATTTGATCTTGTGTTAATTCTGGTTGCTCAGCTGGTTCTTGAGAATCAGCCTCAGCTTCGTCTTGTTTTTGAGCAGCTGCAGCCTCTTCTTTCGCTCGTGCATCAGCCTCAGCTTTAGCCTGTGCCTGTGCTTCTTCTTCATCCTTTTTATCAGCTTCAGCTTGTGCTTTAGCTTCTTGATCTGCCTGCTCTTGTGCCTCTTCATCAGCTTTAGCTTGTGCTTCTATAACTTCTGCAGCCTTATCATCAGCCTCAGTTTTAGCTTTTTGATCTGCTTCTAGTTGCGTATAGTAATCATCTAACTCTTTTTTCATTTGCTTTTGTTCAAGGTCAGATAGCTGCGCTTGTTGATTTTGAATTTGGCTTTGCAACGTAGCGATTTGATTTGCAGAAGCATTGTCAATTATATTAACGTCTTGAATATAGTTAATGTCATTATCAAAGGTTACCTGCATTATAGAAAAAATATTTTCTTCTTGGTTGATTCCATAATAAATATATTCGTTGTTACCTACTTGGATATATTGATAACCAGCCATCAAATCCATAAGATAATTCCGGTCTGCATTATTAGCATTTGCAGCCTTTTGCAATTTAGTAGATTTAGTATGTAGCGTGCTAGGTGATGCTTCTTTTAAAGTATCTGCTGTACCTTTAGAAGCTTCTTTAGTATGTACTGCTGTTTCTGACTTCGTTTGTTCTTGTCGAGATGCTGGTTCACTATTTTCTTGCCCACAAGCTGTTAACGCTAAAACTAGCAGAGGTACTCCTAAAGCAATTTTTAACATTTTCATAGTTGTATTTCCTCCGTATTTCTCTTTTTTTTACTTTAATATAATTCTTAAGGATCATAAAAAGCCTTTCCTATTATACCAAAAATAACTATTAATGCTCATATTTTCTCAAAAATCCCAAAAAATAATAATTCTTTTCTATATCAAGTGGCTGCCTTTTGCCGTGTCAAAACAAAAAGCTCTTAGATAAACTTGGAACCTGTGTATTCATATCAAAAGGGATAATGTACTATAGTAACGGTAATTCGGAAAAGTGTTTTTATTAAAGAAGAATAAGTAATCTAATTGATGTCTGCTTTGCGGGATACTAAAATTAAGCTTAGCAAGTCAAAACATATTTCTACATAGCAGTAAAAACATAGAAGGAAGAGGGGAATAAATGAGTCACTCTGAGTTTTCTAAACAGAATTACACAATCTCTAACTTCAAGCAAAAGGGGTATCAAAAGCTTGTTCTATCTAAACCACTTGATGAACATGCAGCGGAAAAATGGAATAGTAGTGAATACGAAGCAGAAGTCCCAGTTACAAGGCAATGGTTTTGGAGTACGGATATAGGAGAATGGAAAGAAGTTGAAATTACGGTAGAGGGAAATAGTGAAAAGCCATATGAGGAATTCGTTGAAATGGCAGATTGTATATTAGAACAACTACATATCTATCTTAAAAGGTCATTGAAGTATTTAAAGCAGTTCATTTCTTCGCAAAAATTCAGCGTCTATTATCTGTCCGCTGTAAGTTTTGGGCGGCTTTTAAATTTTGACGGACATATTCTTGCAGGATTTTCTTTAGCTTTTGTTTATGGGGATTACCCCAATGCCTTTCAGTATAAAGTAAAATTCAACAGAAGCGGATGGCCTATCGGTTTTGAAGGTGGACCGTTATAAAAAATAAGAGTAGAGAACGACATATCAGTTTGTAACTATATATTTAGGGCGAATTTTTCAACAGCAGTTAAAGAGGGGAATGTACATTAAATGAGTAAATTCAGTGAAAAAAAGAAATTTGAAAAAGGATTCTCAGAAGAAGTAATTGACATAGTAGCGGTTACAGGTTCAGTAGGGATTGGTGCTGGAATGTCCAGTGGAGAGACTTTATGGACAGCATCAATTGATTTAATTGCATGGAAAAGTTTAGAGAGAAATGAAGCAGTCAAGAAAGAAGAGATACAGCTTAGATGGTTAGTGGACGAGGATGAAGTGGAAAAAGCAATGAATCTACTGCAAAGTAATACCGTTGTAAAGCTACAAGTACGTACGGGAACGGATTCAATGATGCTCGTTAATATTCTGGAACCAGAGTATGAAGACGGAGAGCTAGAAACGATAGTAAAAGAATCAGTGAAGCCAGTTTATTATTATGATGAGATACTTGGCAAGTTTACACTTGAAAAAAGTATTAAGGTTTTTGAAAGAAACATTGCTTGGGCGAATGAAAAGTGCGAGCTGTATTTTGACTGGCATAAAGATGAAAACATGATAAAGTCTGCGTTGAAGACAGCACATACACTTTTTGAAGAGCAGGATAAATGGAATCAAAAAATTAGAATGTATGCAGCGGCGGAACTGGTCGATCTAGCAAATGATTGGCTGCAGGAAGAGGATGAAATAGAGGGGATTACAAAAGACATGTTTATGGATTTTATGAGTTTAGATACTATATCCGTTTATCCAGAAGGTGATTTTGATTTTTATTTTTCTGATGGAGATATGTTTGCAGGACATAGCATCGTTGTAGAAGGAAATATAAATGGGACTTTTACTAGGGCTCAGATTGCAGGGTAAATAGATCAATTGAATGATAGCTGAAAAGCAATTATGTAGTTTAAGAGAAGGTTTTTATCCTTCTTTTTTTTATTTGATTTTATGTGTACGTTAAAAAGATTATTAATATTATTAAAATGTAAATTTATATTTTTAATTTATTTGTTAAAATTATTTAATTTTATTGTTTTTAACGTTGAATATTTGTTGTATAATCAAATTAACTAAAAGAAGGGGATTTGATTATGGCTTATAAAGTACTTACAAATTGTCCTGTCTGCAGTGAAACGTTAAAAATCACAAAGCTGCAGTGCAGTCATTGTCACACGACGATTGAAAATGAGTTCGAATTATCTAAGCTGGCATCCTTATCAAGTGATCAGCTTCATTTTGTAGAAGTGTTTTTAACATGCAGAGGAAATATCAAAGAAGTGGAAAAGGAACTGGGAGTTTCGTATCCAACCGTCCGAGGCAAGCTTACTGACATCATTTCATCTCTTGGATATGTAGAAAATAAGAAAAATGAAGTAGACGAGAAGAAAGTTGTGTCTATGCTAGAAAATGGTGAAATTACAGCAGAAGAAGCCATCAAGCTCTTAAAGGAAGAATAGGGGGGATTTTTGTGAAAGAGGAAATTACAAAAGTGTTAACAATGGTTCAAGAAGGCAAAATTGATGCAGAAAAGGGATCAGAACTGATACAAGTATTAAAGGAAAAAGAAGAAACAGGCAATACGCTTTTGAAGAAACCGAATGCGTATCTAGATAAAATGTTGAAAATTCGAGTTGTGTCAACTGAAAACGATAATGTAAAGGTGAATTTGCCAATCAAGCTTGTCAAGCTGGTATTAATGGCGGGACACAGCATCGCAGCAAGTATTCCTCAATCAGAAAAATATGTAAAAGATATAGATATAAACCTGATTGTTGAAGCAATCGAAAACGAGTTAGATGGCCAAATTGTTGATATTAAATCGGCGAACGGAGATACCGTTTCAGTCATCATAGAGTAATGGTTTACTTATGATTCATGTAAAAGTAAAAACAAAAGATGTTCGATTTAGCATTCCAGTTCCATATGCTCTTTTAAACATTGCTATTAGCGTTGCTTTTTCAAAATTTATCCAGAAGCATGCGGATAAATGGACAAAAGACCATTTTAAAAGAAAAGGGCTGAATTTCACTTTTCCGATAGTAGATAAAAGCATGCTAAAGCCTATTGTTAAGGAACTGAAGAAACATAAGGGAATGGTACTAGTAGATGTCAAAGCTACTGACGGTACAGAGGTAAGAGTTAAACTATGATTTAGTATAAAGTACAATTAGCTTTAGAGAACTAAATTGCAAATGGCTCCGCTTGTTTGAGCTCATTTAATAAAAGGAGCAAACTCTGGCGATAGGAGATGCTTCTTTTATTTATGTATACGCTTCTGTTTATAGGTATTGAGATAAGTTTTGATACAAAAAAGTGTCTCAATTTGGCTTAGAATCATTAAGTATAGTTGCGTTTCAAAAACCATTGCACTTTTAGTAAGAACAACAAAGTCCACCCATTATATTTTCCACTTCCATGCTCATATCCATATAAAATCATGAATATGTTTTTAATACGTCGTTAAGCGTTTCAACTAGCTGCAAAAAAATATAAAAATTTATGTTGACAGTAGAACCATATGATTTTATAATTATCCTTAATTAAAGATATTTTAATTCGAGATTTTAAATTGATGAAAAAATAGGAGGAATAAAAAATGGTGAGCATTGGTTTGTTGTTAATACGTTTAGTCATTGGGTTATCTTTTATGGCTCATGGAACTCAGAAATTATTTGGATGGTTTGGCGGGCACGGCTTAAAAGGAACGGGCGGCTGGTTTGAATCCATCGGAATGAAGCCAGGTGTTAGAATGGCGTTAATGGCTGGATTATCCGAGTTAGTAGGAGGAGCTTTATTTGCTGCAGGACTTCTTACACCGCTTGGAGCGCTTTTGATTGCGGGAACAATGGTCATGGCGATTGTGAAAGTACACGGCCCGAATGGATACTGGGCAACACAAAATGGGTATGAATATAACCTTACGCTTTTAGTTGTAGCAATCGGTGTAGCAATTGCAGGACCAGGTTATTATGCACTAGATACGTTTATTTTCTAAAAGAGAAAATGGGTTGAATAAGAAAGACGCTTTTATTTTTTGACTAATATCTCGAATTCGAGATATTTGCGATAAATAGTTGTAATTGTAAAAGGGATCACGAAACATATGACGAAAAATGTATCGAAGGAGATGGTGGTAATGAGTAAAAAAACAGCGGGTATTCATCATATCACGGCGATTGTAGGTCATCCTCAAGAAAATGTTGATTTCTATGCGGGCGTGCTAGGATTACGCTTGGTCAAACAAACGGTAAACTTTGATGATCCAGGAACGTATCATCTTTACTTTGGGAATGAAGGGGGAAAACCTGGAACGATTATTACATTCTTCCCGTGGGCAAATGCACGACAAGGAAAAATAGGTGACGGGCAAGTTGGCGTAACTTCCTATGTGGTTCCAAAAGGTGCGATGAACTTTTGGGAACAGCGATTAGCAAAGTTTGGGGTTCCAGCTACAAAGATGGAGCGATTCGGAGAACAGTATTTAGAGTTTGACGATCCTCATGGTTTGCATCTAGAGATTGTGGAAAGAGAAGAAGGCGAAAAGAATACGTGGCAAGCTGGTGAAATTAAACCTGATGTTGCCATTAAAGGATTCGGAGGCGCTACGTTATTATCTGTTAAGCCTCATGAAACAGCTCAGTTATTAGAAAGCGTAATGGGTCTACAAAAAGTAGGGCAAGAAGGAGATTTTATACGCCTTCAATCATCAGCTGACATTGGAAATGTGATTGATTTAAAATTAACAACCATTGGACGCGGGCAAATGGGCGTTGGAACGGTTCACCATATTGCATGGCGAGCAAAAGATGATGAAGATCAGTTAGAATGGCAGAAATACGTAGCCGACAGCGGATACGGAGTAACGGCTGTTCGAGATCGAAATTACTTTAATGCGATCTATTTTAAGGAGCACGGAGAAATTCTATTTGAAATTGCAACAGACCCTCCAGGCTTTGCACATGATGAATCACTTGAAACAATGGGAGAAAAGCTCATGCTGCCTGAACAGTATGAAACTCATCGAGATCAAATTGAAAGAGCTTTGATTCCTTTTGAAGTGAGAGACTTAGACTGAATTTTACTAAAAGAATTCTTTTAGTAATAGTAAAACACTAGTTAAATTCTAAATTAGGTACAAAGAAGGAATTAATTTATCTATATATAAAACTAATATCTATATTTGAAACACCGTGGTAATATGAAATTAATTCCAAGTAAGGAGGTGAATAGATGACAAAAACCATTGGTCTTATTTGTGGAAGTTTACGAAAGAATTCGTATAACCGAATGATTGCTGAGTCATTGACTACATTAGATGACTCAGCTCAATATCGCTGGATTGAAATAAGCAGCCTGCCTTTTTTTAATGAAGACTTAGAAGCTGACGGATCACCCGAATCTGTCGCATCCTTTAGAGCTGCGATTCAAGATGTTGACGGCGTTATTATAGTTAGTCCAGAGTACAATTCAGGAATTCCAGGAGTGTTAAAAAATGCCTTAGACTGGGCATCAAGACCTCGGACTTCTTCTGTTTTAAACAGAAAACCAGTTGGACTAATTGGCGCAACACCTGGAGGCTTCGGTACGGCTTTTGCTCAAATGCAAACGAGAGAAGTACTGGAAGCTATGCAAGTTAATGTTTTACCCTTTCAAAAAATGCTGATTTCGCAAGTTCACGAAAAAGTTGATGCTCAACAAAAGGTACTAACCGATGAATCAACAAAACGTTATCTTCAACGCTACCTACAGCAGTTCATTCATTGGATTGATCAAGCGCCTGTTCCTGTTCTAGATTAAGAAAGAGAACACACCTCACGAACCTTCACCTCAGAAATAGCTTTTCTTTCTATATATGTTTTACCTAACAGATCATAAATGAAATCCATAAAACCGTTCAAATTATAGACCGCTTGTAAGGAATGGAAGAGGTACATGTATCCTTACTTGCCTTAATTTAAGGAGGATTATAAAATGTCTGATCTTTACTCTCGCCTTTCAAAAGATGATGCTGCCGTGCTTTTAGTTGACCACCAAACGGGGCTTATTTCCGGCCTTGTACGTGACTATGGTGTTGATGAATTTAAAAACAACGTATTGGCTCTTGGTGATACGGCTAAATTCTTTAATTTACCGGTTATTTTAACAACTAGCTTTGAAAATGGACCCAACGGCCCGCTCATGCAAGAACTCATTGACTTGTTTCCTAATGCGCCAAAAATAGCTCGTCCTGGACAAATTAACGCGTGGGACAACGAAGAGTTTGTTAAAGCCATTAAAGCGACTGGGAAAAAACAGCTGATTATCGCCGGTGTAGTAACAGATGTCTGCGTTGCTTTTCCTGCACTTTCTGCCATCAAAGCAGGCTACGAAGTGTTTGTTGTGACGGATGCTTCAGGGACGTTCAATAAGCAAGTAGCGGATGCAGCATTAACGCGTATGGCTCACGGGGGTGCACAGCTTATGAACTGGTTTAGCGTAGCGTGCGAGCTGCAGCGTGACTGGCGCAACGACGTTGAAGGTTTTGGTAATTTAATTTCTAGTCATCTTCCTGGTTATCAAAACTTAATGGGCAGCTATAGAGGAGCTCAGCGCGATTTCAGCAAGCAGAGTGTCTAACATAGCGGAGCTTCATCTTGCTAAAGGTCGTTCTCTTTACATATAAGACATGAAAGTAGAATGGCATCTGTGGATCATTTATGTGACGGAGAAAACGTAACGACATAAGATAAATTGTTAGATAGGTGAGCCGGCTGATGAACAGCTGGCTCACCTATCTTTTACTACGCTACCTGTCATGATGCGTCTCTTGTATATAAAATAAAGTATATTAACGACAGCCTGATAAATGATAGGAAGGGATGCGGAGTAGTGGAAGAAAAAAAAGTTACGTGGCTGGAGCTTTTTTATGATTTGTTATTTGTGGCAGCCGTTGCGACTGCTACGCATGTTTTGCTTCACGTTGAACAAGGGTATATTCATGGAGAGTATTTGTTAAAGTTTGCACTGATCTTTATTCCGATATGGTGGGCGTGGACGGGACAAACGATGTTTATCAATCGATTTGGACAAGATTTTTTACATCAGCGCATCTTTATGATTTTTCAAATGCTGTTTGTTCTTATCATGATCTCAAGCCTGTCCGTAGATTTTGATCAATATTACGTGTCTTTTTTGATTGGCTATATCGGGCTAAGAGCGTTAACCTCAATTCAATATCTTATTGTTCAGAAATTTGAACAGGGTGAGAGAAAAAAAGTTGCTGTGTTTTTAGGAACATGCTTTGGAATTGGGATTTTTATCTCGCTTCTGTCGCTCTTTTTTGATTCATGGGTCCGCTACGCCGTGTTATATACGGGAATTGCAGTGGACATGATTTTACCTATTTTAGGACATAAACGGTTAGCGAAATTACCCACCAACACCGCTCACTTGTTAGAACGCTTTGCGTTACTAACATTAATTCTGTTTGGAGAATCCGTTGTCAGCATTCTTGCTGTGATACAGCCACAAAAAGGGGACTGGAATACCATTTTATTTGCGGTTATTTCATTTGTCCTGATCATTGCCATGTGGTGGCAGTACTTTGAGAACGTAGAAAAGAAAGTGAACAAGTCTATCCAAAGAGCCGGACAAACGATTATTTACGGACACTTACTTATCCTCATGTCTCTAAGCATGATTGCAGCATCGATTAAGCTGATGTTTTTACACGAAGTTCAGTACACATTCAGCTTATATTTTGTATTCGGATCCGTGCTGCTTTACTTCATGGCAACCACTCTTGTTTTTCACCAGTATAGATTCGAAGAACATCGTTTGAAAGTGTATCATTTAGGCTTGTTTTTAGGGATTTTAGCTGTGTTTTTTATTATTAACTTACTTTTAGTCGTCCCGAGCACCCTCATCATAGGAGAGTTAGCCATCTTTTTTATTATCTACGCTAGGTTTACGACCACTTAACCAAATAAAGAACGACTATATACTGGAGGTAGCGAAATGGCAAAAATTAATGTAGGAACAGAAAATGAAGCACCTATTGAACTATATTACGAGGATCATGGGACAGGGAAGCCGATTGTCTTAATTCACGGCTGGCCGCTAAGCGGACGATCTTGGGAATATCAAGTTCCGGCTCTTGTTGAGGCTGGACACAGAGTCATAATGTATGACCGCCGAGGATTCGGAAAGTCTTCTCAGCCATGGGACGGCTATGATTATGATACATTCGCTGCTGATTTACATCAGCTGCTAGAACATTTGGATTTAACAAATGTGACACTAGTTGGGTTTTCAATGGGCGGCGGAGAAGTAGCTCGCTATGTAGGAACTTACGGAACGGATAGAGTAGAAAAAGCTGTATTTGCAGGAGCTGTACCACCATTTCTTTATAAGTCAGAAGATCATCCTGAAGGAGCATTGGATGATGCAGGAATCCAAGAATTTGAAAACGGCGTAAAAAATGATCGCTTAGCTTTCCTTGATGATTTTACAAAAACATTTTTTGGGGTTGAAGCCGGAAATGACTTAGTCAGCGAACCATTTCGACTTTACAACCGGGATATTGCAGCCGCCGCATCGCCTAAAGGTACACTTGACTGCATAGCTGCTTTCAGCAAAACGGATTTCAGAGACGATCTAGCCAAATTTACAATACCTACTCTTATTATTCACGGTGATGCAGACGAGATCGTTCCATTTGAATATAGCGGAAAACGAACGCATGAAGCTATTTCTGGTTCCAAATTAGCTTTAATAAAAGGCGGTCCGCACGGCTTAAATGCAACGCATGCACACGAATTTAACGAAGCGCTGTTGTCATTTTTAAGAAACTGAATGCAAGTGAATGTTTGATAAGTAAAAACAGCTCGGCAAATAGTTAATGAACAGAAGAAGTGACCAAAGGGTCACTTCTTTTTTGTTTTTTTAAGCCGATAGAAAAGCTTACTATAGTAAGGGATGTCATTTAAATTGCTTTACTATAGATTTAAAAGATAAAAATCAAAAAATATACGTTTGTCATTCTGGGGTGCGTTATATTAAACTTTTAAATGGAAAATATAACCTTCAGTCCAATAGCTATTCTAAAACGACAACAAAGATTGGATTGAACAGTTATGTAATCGCTAACACTTCTATTTTATAATAAACATGAGGAGGATAATAAGATGTTTGATCATAAAACATTGCAGCTGCTTGAGCAGATGATTAATTACCCGAAGCTATCAATTCCGGAGTTGAGGCTTCAAATAAATTTATCACCTCGACAATTTGCTTATACGCTTGATAAGTTGAACAATGCATTAAGCAATTTAGATTTACCGAAAATTCAAGTGATTGATATAGAATTTAAGGTTGATGAAAGAATTAAAAACTATTGGAAACAAGAAGGAACATCGCTTAACCGTCAGCAGTCAGTTTTTCAAGAGACTGAGCGGATATACTTAATTTATTTATACACGTATATTCGAAAAGAGCCGATAGCAAATATACATTATCAGTCTTTTCTGCAGGTAAGCAGGAATACAGCACTAGCGGATATTAAAAAGCTTCGTTCGTACTGTGAGAAAGAAGGCATTCAGTTATCTTATAACCGGACAGATGGCTTTCACCTAGAAGGAGAAGAGAGGCTTAAGCGTCGATTTGCAACTATTTGTATTGGAACACTTTTGCAATTGCCAATGGGCATTTCAGGGATGAAGCAGGTTCTTAATAGTTGGAATTATGAAAATACAGGTTCAGCAATTAGAGAGAACGTAAATGATTTAGCTAAAAAATATCGGATTGATTTTGTTAGTAACCGGCTAGATCAGCTAGTTTATGAACTCTTATTTCTACAGTGCAGGTCAGGGCATCATAAACTGATTCTACCAATCCAGCAAATTAAATTAATGAAAGAACAGCCCTTACTAAAAATGGGGGAAGAGCTATCAGCATATTTATTTGATGAAGTGGCTGAAGCAGAGGTTATCTATCTAACGGTTCAATTGTTATCTGCTATGCAGAATATAGAAGAGCTCCATATTGATGAAAAGCTTGCCCTTGTATCGAGTACTATTATTTCAGAAGTAGAGCGCTTAATATTAGTACCATTTAAGGAAAGGCACATTTTAAAATCGCTCTTATATAAACATTTGGTACCAGCCTATTTTAGAATCATCTGTGAAGTGCCATTATCAAATCCGTTGATTGACACAATTAAAACAGAGCACGGTGTACTCTTTGAATTTGTTAAACAGGCGTTGAAGCCACTTTCTGAATATACGGGAAAATGTATTTCAGATGAAGAGATAGGGTATTTTACGATTTTATTCGGTGGGCATGTTCGAAAACTAGAGGCTAAACCTAAAGTGTATAGAGCCACAATCGTTTGCCCAAACGGGATTAGTTCCTCTATGATGCTGCGAACGCAATTACGACAATTGTTTCCGAAATTGCATTTTACAGAATCATATTCGGCTGCAGAAATCGAAAAGCTGTCACCAGACAGTTACGATATGATTTTTTCAACTATTTATTTGGAATCATCCAAGCCTGTTTATTTAACACGTCCATTATTAACAGCGCTAGAGGAAAACTATTTGCAGCAGGCTGTGGCAGCTGATTTCAATTTGCCGGTACAATCAACTATCCCAATGGATAAGTTAATGGCGACCATACGAAAATATGCAACTATTAAAAATGAAAAAGCGCTTTATGAAGATTTAACGAAACATTTAAGACAGAGCCATACACGTGAAAGGAGTTACGCCCCTATGCTTTCTGAACTTTTAACAGAGGATAAGATTCAATTCTCTGACGCTTCTCTAGAGTGGGAAGAAGCAATCCAACTAGCAGCAAAACCTTTGGAGGAACAGCATTATATTACTTCAGCCTATACTCAAGCAATGATTGATAGAGTTTTAGAAATGGGAGCTTTTATTCATATAGGGAAAGGGATAGCTATTCCTCATGCCCGGCCAGAACAAGGTGTACAAGAGCTTGGTATGTCCCTTCTACGAATGAAGAAACCAGTTTTGTTACTGAACCAAGAAGAACATGCAATTGACTTGTTTATCTGTCTAGCAGCTATTGATAACAAATTACATTTAAAAGCGCTGGCAGAATTGACCTCATTTTTAGTAAATGAAGACTCATTAAAACGTTTAAAAGAAGCTGAAACTTCAGCTGAAATTATAGCTATGATGCGAAAAAAAGGAGAAGATGAATAATGAAAATTTTAACAGTATGCGGATCAGGATTAGGAACAAGTTTTATGGTAGAAATGAATATTCAACAGTTGTTGAATGAGATGGGAGTAAGCGGCGTAGAAGTAAATCATTCTGATTTAGGTTCTGCAACACCAGAGGATGCAGACGTGTTCTTCCTTGCAAAAGATATTGCAGAAGGCGGTGCAAGCTTAGGAAACGTCGTAATTTTGGATAATATTATTGATTTAGAAGAATTACGCGCTAAATTAACAGGGGTTCTGCAAGAAAAAAATCTACTGTAAAGAAATTGAGAGGTGATAGAGATGAATCAGGTGTTAAATGTATTAATTAACGTTCTGAGTGAACCCTCAGTTTTAGTAGCCATAATTGCTCTAGTAGGTCTACTGGCACAAAAGAAAAATCTTTCAGATACACTAAAAGGAACAACAAAAACGTTTGTTGGATTCCTGGTTATTACAGCAGGTGCAGGGATTCTTCAGCAAGCCCTCGCTCCATTTGGAGAAATGTTCAAAGCAGCATTTAACGTAAACGGTGTCGTTCCAAACAATGAAGCCATCGTTGCGATTGCACTGAGTAAATATGGTTCTTCGACCGCATTAATTATGTTTTTTGGTATGATTGTAAACCTGCTGATTGCTCGTTTTACACGATTTAAATATATTTTTCTGACAGGACATATCACTTTGTACATGTCATGTATGATTGCCATCATTTTATCCGTAAGTGGTTTTACATCGTTCTCATTAATTCTCTTTGGTGCTTTAACGGTGGGAATTTTCATGACGCTTTCTCCAGCCCTCGTTCAGCCTTTTATCCGTAAACTAACAGGTAATGATAATGTGGCATTAGGACATTCTGGAGCAGTTGGTTTTGCAGTTGGTGGTCTCGTAGGGATGGCTGTAAAGGGAAAGAAAGAGATTGTATCAACAGAAAAAATTAACTTTCCAAAAGGGCTCGGCTTCTTACGAGACAGTACGGTTAGTATTGCATTAACTATGGCGATTTTCTACGTTATTGTCGCTCTTTTTGCAGGGCCTGGTTATGTCGAAGGAAAATTAAGTGACGGAAAAAACTATATTTTATTTGCGGTACTTCAAGCAGGAATGTTTTCTGCGGGCGTTTTCGTCATTTTAGCTGGTGTACGATTAGTATTAGCTGAAATTGTACCAGCATTTAAAGGAATATCTTCTAAAATTGTGCCAAATTCAAAGCCAGCATTAGATGTTCCAATTATATATACTTATGCACCAAACGCTGTATTAATTGGTTTCTTTTCAAGTTTTTTAGGCGGCATTGTTAGTATGTTAATACTAGTTTTATCAGGAGGAATCATTATTTTACCGGGTGTAGTACCTCATTTCTTTACGGGTGCAGCTGCAGGGGTGTTTGGAAATGCAATGGGTGGTGTACGCGGTGCGATTTTAGGCTCATTTGTGAACGGCCTTTTAATCAGTTTCATGCCAATTCTATTAATACCCGTGTTGGGAGATTTGGGTCTATCAAATGCTACATTTTCAGATTCAGACTTCGGTATAGTGGGACTATTCTTGAGTGGACTAGCTCATTTCGGTGGAAAAACTACTATTATGGTTGGTATTGGTTTAGTGTTGCTGATCATGATCTTGGCCAGTATACGCAAGCAAGAAAATCACGCAGTGCCTTACAAAAAAGTCGAGAAATAAAAAATGATATGCAAGAGCTTGAAGTAGTATCATCAATCCATTCATTATCAGTTCATGCAATTAACAAAGGCATTCTGACCGCTTCAAGGATTCTTTAGGATGCCGGCATCTGATTCGTAAGCATAAGGTTACAAATAAAATCCCTTAGAAGCTCATCAGTTTCTAAGGGATTTTAACTGCTCTTTCTAAATAAAATTGCTTCAAAAGAAAAGGTGGTACAACTGACTAATCTGTTAAAAAGAATGTAATAAAAAGTTCAATATAGTGTTTTGCAGGTCCTCATGAAACTCCTTGCGATTAAAGCCTTCCGAATCCTGAGAAGGGAGGAAGGTAGGAGATTTCATAAAGTCAGGAAATGGGCTAAGAAATGAAAAATGCCCTCCATTTTCTACAACGATATGCTGAACTTTTTCCGCATCAGAAACCCCGTTTAACACAAATCTCCCGTGAAAAGAAGGAGTAATCGTATCCTTTTCGCCTGTAATCATTAAAATAGGTATATTCACGTCTTCAAGAGCGCCTCTTTCTCTGAACCATCCGGTGGCTGGCGCTAAAAGAATAAGTGATTGAACTCGCTTATCCTGATCAACAGATAAACAATAAGGCTTTTGATCAGGAGATTCAGAGTGAAAAGAAGTGGGAACTCCACCTGCTACAGCAAGAGCCGTATATCCTCCCATTGAATGGCCAATAAGAGAAATATTATTTGATTTAATGGACGGAGAAAAGGGACTTTCTTTTAAAAACCAATCAATTACAGTACGTATATGGGTAGGCCGATTTTTTAGGTTATCTATTGTTCCAGACAGCGTATTATTTTCTCGATTATTAAACGGATGTTGAGGTACCCCTACAATAAAACCATTACGTGCTAAAAACTGGGCAAGGGTCCGATAAGCAAGAGGCGTGCTTCCATCGCCATGAGAAATAATGACTAAAGGAAATGAACCATTTAAAAGCGGAGCATCTTGCGCAGCGCTTATCGTGTAAGGTCCCATCTTTTCAACTTGTTCTTCTTGGTATGTAGGATACATAATAAGGAGAGGTAAGACGTTCTCATGTTCATGATCTTCTATATCTACGAATTGACATCCGGCATAAAATGACTGTCTTTCATGTTTTCTTATTTGCACTTATATACTCCTCCTTGCTTTTAAAAATCTTTATTATAACAAACTTATATATGAAATTTTTTTGAGTTAGCTCTCCTGAAAAAGAGTAACTAACTTTTATTTTAATTATTCCTTGGGCTGTTTTTGTATCGATAAAGCACATTATGATAACTAAATTTGTGCATGCACTTATATAATGAAGACAGTGATATGTATTAAGGGGGAAATCAAATGCATTGTTTAGAACCAAAAGATTATTACAAGATAAACAATATGTTAGAAGCGTCATTTAAGACTCCTACATTTGCTTTTTCTGTTGTTAATCATGTTATTCCAGGAACCGTGTACGTAAATGATATTGTGAGGCCATCATCAGGATTTCTTAGAATAGGTGCAGGTGACTATTATGTATTTGGACAAGGAAATGACGTGGTATTTAATAACTTTCTCTATCGTTATTTTGTTGAGAACGTGTATGGTAAGGAGAAACGATTTACAGTTTTTACTCCATCGACTGATTGGGAAACTGTTTTTGACGAAACTTTCAAAACGTATGTAAAGAAAATGACGCGTTCTAAGTATAGGTTTCTTCCTTCAAAAGTTCATTCCACGTACAGCCTGTCCAATCCCTATGAGTTAAAAGACTTTAACGCTGATTCTTTAAGGGAAAGTGAGAATTTCAATGAATTATATATAGTGGAGTACTGGGGATCAAAGAGTAATTTTCTGAAAAACGGATTAGGAGTTTGTCTTATCCATAAAGAAAAGATTATCGCTGAATGTGTGTCTATTTTTCATAGTGGAACAATAGCTGAAATCGATATTGTGACTAACCCTAACTATAGAGGACAAGGATTAGGAAAGATAGTAGGCCAGGCGTTTATAAATAAATGTTTGGAAAAGAACGTTATGCCCGCTTGGGATTGCGATAATAACAATAAAGCATCGAAAGCACTAGCCAATAAACTTGGGTTTTCGAATGAAGAGGATTACGCTTTATATGTATTAAAATGAAAAGAGAATGAGACATAGATAAATCAATACAATCTCCAGGCGAACGAATGGAATGCATAAGCAAATCGCTTGTTGCACTGGGGTTGATTTCCGTGCAAGACGTCGCTTTCCGCAGGCGGCCGATAAGCCTTGCCCTCTAATTAACAGAGCACAAGATGATTTTGCTGTAAGCTGAATCCTATGCTCGTTAGGTGTAACAGTATCTACTTTATTAAAAGATCCTGAATTAATACTTAAGCAGGGGGACCTTATGATATCACTTCATAGAGTGTTAAAATTACGTGATTTAGAAATTTTTCAAGTAGAAAGAGAGGGAACTATCTTTTCTTATGTAGTCATAGAAGACACGAGAAAGCCATTTACAGAAGAAGATAAAAAACTAGATCCATTATGTTATATGGAGGAAGAAGATATTAACGCAATTTTAAATGTATTTAGGATTGCATTAATTAATGATGAAAAATTAAGTGAAGAAGATTCACTTTTTCTAAAATCGTTCTTTTCAGATTTTGTTAACAATACAAATTTAACGAATTTTATTATTACGGAATACCTTCAAGAAGATTTGTATGATCATGACGTTAATATAAAATTTTTTAATAAAATTTTAAAGGATATAGGTTCAAATTATATTATTGAAGAATTTGATGAAAGGAACTGGATTTATTTATCTCAAGATTAAAATATAACGATGTATACCATATATAAAGCTAGTTTACATAAATACTTTTCTGGGAACTCAATTACATTTATTAATTTAAAAACATTCAAAAAAACGCCATTATAGTGTGAAATTACACTATAATGGCGTTTTTTCTTAACAGAGGGAGAAAGAAATGAATAGAAAGAGCATCTAAATGAATAGTTAGATGCTCTTTTTATTGTCTAGAACGATGAAGTATATTCTATATATGAAGAAAAACAACTTGAACTAGGTATATTTTGTATAATATGTTTCTAGAAGCGAAATCGTATAATTTTAGGGAATAGGAGTACAAAAATAGCATGAAGTGGACGAAAGTAAAGAAAAATATGGAGAATTTATTCTGTGATAAGTTGAAGTATAGATTGAGTATTCATTTGACTAAATATAACGTTTCTTTTGGAGAACAGGCACGTATTTGGATTACTCTAGATAAGAAGGAGATTTTTAATGCTTCTTCAGCAGAATATTTAATGGAACATGATAAACTTTGGAAGGAAGTACAGAGAAAAACAAGCAACCCCTTTCCAGAGTGTTTATATGAATGTTTCCCGGAGTTCATCGGGAAGGTAAGTGATATGGACTACACTGTAAGTATTCTAGAATATAGAGGTATTTTTAACGTTGATCATGTTTATAACCCCCTCATCCAGTATCCTCAGCTATCCATTGATCGAGCATTAAATTCTGGGAACGTTATTTCTCAAGCTCTTGCATTAGTAGATAGAAGGTTAGGGAAAAGGACGCTGAAAGCTCTAAAGTACAATTCGGACGTGCACCCTTTAATTATGCAATTTTATGAACTAAGATGTAAGGTTGAAAATAGTAAGCCCAGTTAATAAAAGAAGGAGGCTATACTGTGAAGCCCACAAATTTCTTCATTAAAGATATCAAAGAATTTCAATCCGCTAATAAAAATCTAAAAAATATCTTCAACACAAATAAGGAATTGCCCCATCAAGTATTTAACCAAAGGTGTGACTATTACTTATTTGAAGAGGTCTACTGGGGCATGTGTGAGGAGTTTTGGCCTACTGTACAATATTTAACAAAAATCTTTAGTGAAAAGGAAGTTACCGTTGCGGTTTTAGATCCACATCCCACAAATTATTTTTATAAAGAGTTTGGCTATTTTAATTACTTGAAGCTTCCTACTTCTTTATCAAGTGAAGAGTATAGGAATGTCCTAGAAATTGGACCGGAGGACTACCCTGCGGATGCTCCATACTATCATTCAGAAAAAATTGTATGGTTTTCTTCTTCTAAGAAGTGGGCGATATGGGGAGAGCGGAGCTTAGATATATGTGTCATAGGTTTTAATGAATCTGTTTTGTTAGACCATTTAATGAAATCACCATCTAAATGGTCGTATTTAAATGAAGATGTTGAAGATTTAATTGGCTTAAATTTTAGAGATATGAAGCTTCCTCAAGATTTTAAAGACAGCTTATCAAAAAACTATGCTCATGATAGAGATAGTGGATGAGTATTATATTAATCTGTAAAAGGGATCAAACTCTCTATAACTATAAAAAATCCTTCGCTTCCAGAGCAGAGGATTTTTTAGGTGAATACGTTATTCTACGTGAGTACTGATCTACGATAACGAAGATTTAATTACCTCTACAACATTCTTTTTTGTCTGACTCAAATAGGTTCTTTTTTCAACAGACATTAATAATCCTATAGGCATCTCAGGGTCAAACCCTTGTACTTTAAACGGGATATTAGTTGGTTTTAAACTGGTGCCACTAGGGATAATTCCTACTGCATATCCAAACATCATTTCTGGAATGAGGTGCAGGGCACTGCAGTTGTAGACTTGTTTAAAGGCTAAATTATTCTCGGATAAAAAGTGGTTGACGGATTGATAGTAATAGCAGCTATTTTCTCCTATTAAAATGGGATAGTGAATAATATCGGCTATTTCAACTGATTTCTGCTGTAGCAGCGGATGGTTAGGCGTATTCACAATAAATTGAATTTGTTCTTTACCAAGCGGAGTAAAAGTTACGCCGGAAAGGCTCATATTCTGTCCGCAAACAGCAAAGTCCAGGTTATCTTGACGTAATAGTTCTGATAAAAGTGCCGTGTTTCCAATGGTAAAATCGCAGTGGATGTAAGGTTTTTCGTCATTTAAATAGCTTAATATAGCTGGCATCAGCTTTTGAGCAATCGATTCTGATAAGCCTATTTTGATTGTTCCTGTTTCCTCTTTGCTTATACGCTGTGCTTGAGAGACTGAATACTCCCAGTGCTTCAATAAGCTATCTACTTCTTCTACAAATAGTGTACCTTCCTTTGTTAATTTTGCTTCCCAGCTCCGTTCAAACAAAAGAAATCCAAGATCTTTTTCTAACTTTTTAATATGAGCAGTGACGGTAGATTGAGCGTAATTCAATTTTTTTGCTGCAAGTGAAAACGTTCCTTCTGCCACAATTGTTTTAAACGTCGTTAATTCTTTAATTTCCACTTCCTAACCCCATCTCTATCGGTTTTTTCGATAATTATTAGACTTATTTTCAATTATACAAATGAAGAGTATGGAAGTACACTGGATATAGAAAGGAAGATGATAGATGCCATTTGTTAACGTTTATTATCCAGAATGTCAATTAAACGATAAGGAACTAAAAGAAGTAAGCAATTGTATTCATCAGTCTTTAATCCAACATTTTCACATTCCAAAAGACGATTATTTTCAACTGTTTTTACCGTATTCACCTCAGCATTTTTTCTATGATTCACAGTATCTCTTAGAAAATGGGGGAAAAAGAACAGATCAAATGATTTATATCTCCATTACATGTGGGGAGGGGAGAACGATTCAGCAGAAAAAGAATCTGTATCAATCTATTGCAGAGGAGCTTTCCACTCACTTGAATTTCTACAAACAATATTTTTATTACATTAAACGAGACACGGCTTGAAAACTGGTCATTTGGGCAAGGAATCGCACAAATGGTGAATCCAAAGGAGGAAAAATAGAATGAATAATCGCATTGAGTCTAAGCTACTGGAAGAAATGAGAGATCTGGCTCCTGACTTTGTGAAATATGGAGAAAATATCTTATTTGGAGAAGTGTGGAGAGACCCGACTTTAACCTCAAAAGAAAGAAGTTTGAGTACAATTTCTGCTTTAATCAGTATTGGCAACACCGAACAAATGTCTTTTCATCTGCAGTTGGCAAAAAAGAATGGCGTTACTGAAAAAGAAATGATCGCATTAATAACCCATATGGCTTTTTACGTGGGGTGGCCAAAAGCAGCTGCAGCATTGAATATAGTAGCGAAGCAATAATAAAAAATCAAAATTATGTTTAACAATAAGGGAGGGCGTTTAATCATTAGCGGCATAGAAAGTGGCAAGACTACTTCCTATGCTTCTTGAATTTTTGTATTATTTAGGTGTTTATGTTAGGTTATGGATATCCTTCTGTTATGTTAGAAAGGAGTGAATTCATATCTTAAAAATAGCAATTGCTTCAATCATTGCAGGCCTTTTGTTTAGTCTTTGTACAAAATTAGTGATGTATACAAGATGGTCCAAGCTGTTTGTAAAGGCTAATGAAGATACTCATAGGCCACTTAACTTTGCTCTTCTGGGGGCTTTATTTACCGTTATTATGTTCATTATGTTTTTAATTGTAAAACCTTTTACATAGGAATAACGTTATAGCTGGAGTGATCAATTATTAATCTTTCATATTTAGGAATAGGTTTTGTAGCTATTTTTTTCTGCGTTTTTGGTGAAAACGTTTGTTGCCAATGATACGCTATCTACTATTTTTTCAGTTTTGACTGCTGCTGTAGGAGCAGCAGCGATTTCTCACTTTCGCAGAAAATATAAGGAAAAATGAATTTAAACAGGGGCTGCAGTTAGTGTGGGGCTTAAAGCAACAATGCTTCATTTCATGTGACGGACTGGAAAATAAATAGAAAAAGCTCCCTTTCATAAGGGAGCTTTAAAAGATTTTACTTAATCCATTCAAATTCTTTTAAAGGCCAATAAGCTAATTTAGCTTTTCCTACGATTTTGTCCACGGAGATTGTTCCTACTTCGGGTGATCTGCTATCTAAGCTGTACATTCTATTATCTCCCATGACAAATAATTGACCCTTTGGAACGGTTTTGCTGCCTGTATGATCTCCAAGTTTAAAATCCTCAGTTAATGGGCCTGTTCCTATTTCTTTTTTATATTGATCTAAATAAGGCTCTTCATATCTTTTACCGTTTACATATAGCGTGTCATTGCGATATTCTATATGATCACCAGGTAAACCAATGACTCTTTTAATATAGTCTTTTTCCTTTGTAGCATGAAAAACGATAATATCAAATCTTTTTATATTATCTACGTTATTTTTACCCAGTTCATTAAGAATGATATGTTCACTATCTTTCAAAGTAGGCATCATCGATTCGCCGTCTACTACTATAGGGGTAAATAGGTACTCTCTCACCACAAAAGCTAGAATACAGGCAATAATAATGGATTTAATCCATGAAAACAATTCTTTCTGTTTCAAATTAAAACTCCTCTACAACCGTAATACATGTTTAAAAGTATAGCATAATATATAGAAAAAAACCTTTAATTTAACAATTGAAGGTTATATATGCTAGCACTTACAACGGAAAAGAAGTAATTAACTCTGAGTATATTGGAAATTCTAATTATGCATATAATATAGGGGAGAATTAGTATTTAGTAAAAAATCCTTACTTATGGGTGGCGGTGGAGTAGGAGTTGGACGACCAGAAGACTCTAAAGATAAGAAGACAATAAAAAAGGGTTACAATGTTGCTATCGTTCGTACTCGGATAAGTATGAATGAACACTTATAAAGAGCAGCCTCGTCATTGGCAAAAGAAGCTGCTCTTTAATTTTTTTAGATACTTGTCATACAAATTTTATTTTTCATCTTCACACGCAGAAAAGTTTGTGATATAATTCACATGTGAAGATATCCATAAGGATCTAACACACTCTTGAATGTAAAGTAGAAAAAGCTATTTCACTCCGATGCCAATACGATTGAAATAGCTTTTTTTGCGTTCAGATTATAGATGAGAAAAAATTGTTAGCATAATAAGGGAAGTTTATTTTTTGATTTTAACTAATGTTTTTTCAGGCATTTCAATAGCATCTATATCAAAATAATGGATGTTTAAAGTTAGTGCTCCTTCTCGCTGTTTAGCTTCTTCTCCTATCCAACAGCTATACAATTCAAAAAAATCTCCTGATTTAAGATAGTGATCCATCAATCGACACAGTGCAAGTAGTTTCTCTTTTGATTCTTTCAGTCTGCTTTTATTCATATATTCCGTAATTTCAATTCCCCAGTCACTTGACACTTCATAAACATAAGAAGTAGTAAAATGATGTTTCTTTATGTTTAATCGATGCATTTCATCTGAAAAGCAGCTCCCAATAGTAACTATATCATCCAGTTCGTCATTAATAGGTAATTCTACATTTGAACCTATATAGGTTGCTAAACTCATTTGTATTCACTCCTTTTTCCATCTGAATAATCTATTACATTTCATAGAATTAACCTAATAAAAACTTACATAGCATAATCAAAAGGGTTTTTCCTTAAATTTTATTATAGATGGTCAGGTTTTATTCAAGCTTGACTATTATTCTATTTAATATAAAGGGTAAAATTCTAATTTTTATAAAAAGAAAATATTGAAATGCCAGAAAAATAACTGTTTGTTAGAGGAGATGAAAGTGCCATTGAAAGGGTTTCTTAATAATTTAATTCCTAATGCAATTCAGTAATTTATTTCTCAACACTTTACAGAAACTTACTTCTTTGAAAGGAATCTTTTCAATTTCTATGGATAAAAAAATTGTTTTATCAGGTATATTGTTAAGTAGTACTTGCGTGTTTACGGTATTAGGTATGATCAGTATTTTTGGATGGCTACTCATGTACAAGACAAGAGATATAGATAACAGGAGCTCTACTGATAAACTATCTTTTTAAAAGAAAACATCTTACCGATAAAAATTATAAAAAGAGGGATGTAAATGAAATTTGATGTAGCTGAATTAGTTGAAGCAAAACGTCAAATTGATTCAACTTTACATAAACTCAGACAGACAGTAAAAACGTTTGAAGCTAAAGAAAACGCTGGTAGATATAAATCTCAAATCACCTTAGCTAAAAGACGGATACAAGCATTCGAAATTTCAGTAGCTCTTATTGAAAGGGAGATAAACACACTTTCTAAAAGCTAGATGCCAGCTTTCAGAAAGTGTGTATTCAACGACGTTATTTACCTTATGAATTACAAACCGTCGGAAAACGCTATATCACAGTAAAAGCATTTTAGTTCATCTTCAATTGTCGCTTAGAGTGGAATATTTTAAAAAAAGAAACCTTGAAAATACGAAGGTTTCTTTTTTTGTAATTAGTACTCTGCAGATGTCAGTATACCTTTTGAATTTTGGCTAAACCTGCTTCCAAAGCGGGCAGTCTTTGCACTTCTCAAAACGTATCCACGCTTTCTTTATCGCATTAAAAATAATTCATTCATTTATTTAAAAATAAGGGTTGAAGGTGACGCAACGTAATCTAATATAGTTGAACTATGACATATCAAGAAGGGGAGTAACGAAAATAAACAATCCTTTTTAGGAACGTTATTAGAATAAACGTAACGGGTGGGGGATAAGAAGTGAAGAATAAAAAACGAATTCGCTCTTTAGATATATTAAGAGGATTAGCGATTCTAGGAACATTAGGAACGAACATTTGGCTGTTTGCCTATCTGGGAGATATAAATTATATATTTACTTTTACCCATAACAAATGGTGGTTATCAGGAGATGATTTTTTAAGAATCCTTTTTCTATCCTTAATTAACGGGAAATTACTTGGGCTCTTAGCTATTATGTTTGGTGTTGGTTTAGAACTGAAATATCAGCAGTCAAAACGATTAAATCAGACTTGGCCAGGAAGGTACATATGGCTGTCTTTGATTTTATTAATGGAAGGGCTTTTGCACTTTATTTTTGTCTTAGAGTACGACATTCTAATGTCTTATGCAGTAACTGCCATTGTCGTATCGTTTATCGTAAAAATGCGGAAGACGATGATACGAATAACAATGATTAGTGCAGCAGCGATTCATCTTTTCTTTATAGTACTTGTGTTTTTAGGTGTGCTAACTAACTCAATAGGAGATGAGCTAGTTGCTGTCCCAAAAGAAGTGGTGAACCTTTACCAACATGGATCATGGATGAACCAAATGCAGTATCGACTTTTTCATTTTTGGGAGTTGCGCACAGAAGCAATTTTCGTCATTCCATTTAATATATGTATGTTTTTAATTGGTGTTTTACTAGTGAGAATAGGGGCTTTTGACAATAATTCCAATGGTATTAATATCAGAAAGAGGATGATGAAGGCGGGTCTTTTAGTTGGGTTACCTCTAAACCTATTATTATTTATTCCTGGAGGATACTTTGATTTTCCAGTAAGGTATGTGTTTGCCCCTATTTTATCGATTGGATACATGGGAGCCATTAGTTTTTTAATTGAAAAATTTCAGGCCTTTTCATTATGGAGCGTTTTAGAGAAAGTAGGTAAGATGTCTTTAAGTTGCTATGTGTTACAAAATGTTTTAAGCTCAATTTTATTTTATGGATGGGGCCTTGGATTGGGTGGACACCCTCGTTCATTCTTCGTCATTTTTGTTTGGGTATTAATCTGTTTGTTTCAAATGTTATTTGCTACTTTGTGGCTTCGCTATTTTAAAATGGGTCCTATGGAATCAGTGCGTAAACGCCTAGCCAATTTAACTATAAGGAAAAATATAAAGAAAGATCTTAAAATGTAAGTCAGCTTCTTTTGGATGAATATCAAACATGTTATAAGAAGCAAAACTTTTACATAGAATTTTATGTTAAAGTGATATTAGGTATTGGAAATTTTAACCAATCAATAGTCCGCAGAGGAGAATTAAAGAAAATGGCTACCTTTTTCTTAATACTTATCGGTCTCTTTATTATCATTGCAAATATCGTTGGATTTATCTCCTACAAAAAAAAGAAAAGTCTATACGCTGCTGCTTTTACAATATTGATACTGGCGGCTTTATTTGGGGCAATAGGCGGTATATTAGCACTGTTGATTATTAGAGACGCGTTTGCCATATTTTATGGTTTACAAGTTGGATACTACTTACTTATAAATAGCGCAATTGTTCTGTTACTGGCAGTTACAATTACAGTTATAAAACAATATAACAATAAATAAAAAATTTGCTTAGTAAGACTTATACTTCGTAAGTTTATAGTTGTCATAACCAGCATTACAGCAAGCTATAAATTAAAAAAAGGGAGATTACATTTGTGGACTCCCTTTTTCTTATATTGAAATAGTTATTATTGAATCAGCGTTATTTTTTTGATACTGGTATCCAAATCTCACTTTTAAAAGTCGGTGAGGTTACATCCTTATGTTCATTCCATAAAATTTCTGGTCCCTCTACTTGTTCGTAATTTGAGGATGGAAACCATTCGGAATAAATCCGCCCCCATACATCTTGTAAAGTATCAGGAAATGGCCCAACGGCTTCAAATACAGCCCATGTCAAAGCAGGTACTTCAAGCTTTATTAAATTATGGGGGCAATTCTTGGTTGTTGCTACCCCGATGTAGTGATCAAGCTCCCCTTTTTCCTCCATTCGTCCTTCAGAAAAATTTACAGACGCACTAAGCAGCCCTAATGGTTTAACATTAGAAAGTTTTTTTAGTGTATCTATTGTTTCACCCTGTAAACTTTCCCACATAGCAGCAATCTTTGGGTTAACTCCGTGAAAAATTATAGGAACTCTTTCTTTAATGCCGACTATACGAAATGCCTCTTTTTCTTCAATTCGATAGTTCATTTCATCTCCTCCTTTAATCGATAGCTGGAAGGTCATGGGTGGATAAGCCTTAAGTGAACGGCCATCCTTTTTGGCTTCTGAAGGGCTTATACCATGCAAGTTTTGAAAAGCTCGTGCAAAAGAATCCGGTGAGTTGTATCTGTATTTAATCGCAATATCAATAACCTTCACGTTCTTATCTTTAAGTTCGAATGCTGCAAGAGTAAGTCTTCTTCTGCGGATGTATTCTGACAAAGTGATACCTGCAAGAAAAGAAAACATTCTCTTAAAGTGATACTCCGAGCAAAGAGCTAGCTTTACTACTTCTCTAAAATTTATATCGTTAGTTAGATTCTCTTCAATGTAATGCAAAGCTCTGTTCATATTTTTAAGCAAATCCATTTTTATGACCTCCCTTATTGTCAGAATAGCAGGATTCAAACAATGCTATCCGACATTTTATGCACAATTATGTAGGTTTTTTCTCTATTCTAATCTATATAGGATATCCCTAACTAGTATACATAAACCGTTCTTTCCGGCACACAGCCAAAAAGAATCCTTGGTAGGGAAGGGGTTCAATGAAGCTACAATTTTTGTTTTATACCGTTCTTTATCCATCCTCGATATAACGAGTTTTTTTCTCTTTATGGAATAGCCCAAAGGTAGATGTTGAAACACTCTCTACGTGCCGCTCAAAATTGTTAACGAGGAGTTTATAAGAATAGGGTAGCCTTACTCCTCAAGAGATAGCTATAGAATTTTAGTATTATTTTTTTCTCTTTTTTTAAAAATAAAATAAAAAAACACTTGATAATTTGTATGCGTTTTCATATTATAAATAAAAAGGTAGTAACTTTTTTAAAAACGTTGTGATGTTATGGGAGGGGATGGTGATTTCAGTATCAACCTAGAGGAGATTATAAGTTTGGAAGTGTATCAAAATTGTAATCTCCTATGTGATGCATCTTTAATGTGAAGTCTTAAAATGTGTTAAACAAAGGGGGAGAACTTATGGAACAGCCATTGGTTCAAAATGTAGAACATTCAATTAATACACCTAAGAAACTAAGACTTAAAGAGAAGGTTGCTTATGGATTGGGAGATGTAGGAAATAACTTTATGTTAGACTTGGGTCAAATTTATTTGCTGAAGTTTTATACCGACGCGTTAGGCTTGCCTTCTGCAACAGCAGGTTTAGTATTTTTAATTACGAAAATATGGGATGCGTTCGCTGATATTACAGTAGGTACCTGGATTGATAACCGTAAGAAGATAGGTCCTAAAGGCAAATTTAGACCATTCTTTCTTTACGCTGCAATACCGCTTGCTTTGATAACAATAGTCAGCTTTACTAATCCGGATTTTTCACTAACCGGAAAGATTATATGGGCATATGTAACGTATATGGCATTTGGAACGATTTATAGCATTTCAAATATTCCTTATGGATCAATGGTACCTGCGATGACAAAAGATCCTGTTGAAAGAGCAGAAATGGCATCATTTAGACAAGCAGGTTCAAATTTAGGACTTCTTATTACAACTGTAGGGTTTATGCCGATTGTCTTAATGTTTAACAATCAATCTACGGGTTATTTAGTAGCTGTATCTATTTTTGCATTTTTGGGCGTTTTGTTACAAGTCTATTGTTATGCCAATGTAAAAGAAAGATATGTGTATGAAAAACCCCAAAATATAAATGTAAAGCTGACCGACAGCTATAAAGGGCTTTTTAAGAATACGCCTTTACTCATTCTTTGTTTAGTTAATTTGTTTACCTTTTCAGCTTTTAACGTCAAGCTTGCTGTACAAGTCTATTTTTGTCAGTACGTATTAAAAAACGTAGCAATCGTTCCTTACATGGGCTTTTTCAGTATTGGTTGTGTATTTATCGGTGTGGCAATGGTTCCTTTCATGGTCAAAAGGATTGGAAAAAAGTCTACGTACATATTGGGGTGCGCGATTTGGGCTGTAGGAGATATTTTAGCTTATGTTTTTGCAGATAATGCAGTGATCTTTATTACATTAGCCTGCTTTGCTTTCTTCGGAAGCTCATTTGTAAATAGTTTGAACTGGGCATTAGTTTCTGATGCTGTAGAGTATGGCGAATGGAAAACTGGCAATAGATCGGAAGGCGTCGTGTATTCTTTCTTTACTTTCTTCCGTAAACTTTCTCAAGCGCTTGCAGGCTTTATTCCTGGCGTTGTATTAGGGATAGTGGGTTACGTTCCAAATGCGGTGCAGAATGCAAATGTGCTGCAAGGAATTAGAGGATTAATGTTTATTTATCCAAGTACATTAGCCATTGCAACGATTATTGTAATGTTTTTCTTTTATAAACTTTCAGATGATAAATACAGTAAAATCGTAGCGGATCTTGCTAAAAGTAAAAATAGAATACCAATGTAAGATGATAGGTAAATTGGACGAAATACAAAATTAATTTAATAATCTAGCAAAAAGTACTTGAAATATTGGTGGCGTTTTCATATTATAAATACAAAGGTTATTACAAATTATATAAAGGTTATTATCTTTAAAGGGTAATAGTCACTTAACTGGAGGTATAAAGATGAAGTATTTTTTAGATAGTGCCATTTTAGAGGAAATTCGTTACGCGTATGAAAACTGGGCAATTGATGGTGTTACAACAAACCCTCGTCATATTATGAACAGCGGTAAGCCGTTCTTAACGGTTCTAGATGAATTTGCAAGTGAGTTTAAAGGAATCGAAAATTTCCCAATTTCAGTAGAAATCAATCCTCATTTGGATAATGCCAAAGATATGGTAGAAGAAGGGACAAAGATTGCTAAGTTATCTTCAAACTTTGTTATTAAAATTCCATGCACAGAACCTGGTTTAATTGCAGCAAAGGAATTTGAAAAACAAGGTATTTCTACTAACGTCACTCTTGTCTTCTCGCCATCACAAGCACTTCAGCCTGCAAGAATTGGCGCTAAATTTGTATCTCCATTTGTAGGTTGGAAAGAAAATAGCGGGGACGATACAACTCAATATATTCAGGATATTGTGAATATCTATAAAAACTACGATTACAACACAGAAATCATTGTTGCTGCTTTACGTAATGGTAAACAAATTGTAGATGCGGCAAAAGCTGGTGCGCATATTGTGACCTGCGGATTTGATGTATATAAAGAAAGCTTCCAGCATGCGTTCACAGACTATGGATTAAACAAATTCCGTAATGCTTGGGATAATACAGTCACAGAAGCTCCTGTCTTAAAATAAACATATATATTTTATAAAAGGCGCCTCTTAGAATCTTATTATCTTCTTTGAGGGGCTTTTTACATAGAAAAGGAGAGAAGAAAACGTTGCGCAGCTTTGAACACATGAAAGACTTAAACAAACATGTGCCTTTCTATCATATAGAGGACAGCAAATTTAAACCTTATGGAAGGGCAGTAAACGAATATGACTTCAGTGAACTAGAAACATATATGGATAATTTAGCTATTCCTCAAGATCAGAATGTATATGTAGCATCCGTCGCGGAGATGGAAAATACCATTATTAAGAACCAACTTCAAGAAGCTTTTTATGGTGATATGCCTATTCAAATTGGATATTGTAATGGTCCTAATTCAACCTTAAATGGCCTTGAGTATCATAAAAGCAGTGAAATCAACATCGCTATAACAGATATGGTTCTTTTATTAGGAAAGGTACAGGACGTTGAGGATAACTTTTTTAATTCAAATGATGTAATCGCTTTCTTCGTGCCTAAAGGAACAGCAGTTGAGTTATATAGTACGACATTACATTTTGCTCCTTGTAAGGTAAATAATGAAGGATTTAAAACAATCGTTATTTTACCTAAAGGAACAAATGATCCGTTATCAACTAATATTCAAAAAAGAACAAAAGAAGATGAGTTATTGTTCATGAAAAATAAATGGTTAATTGCTCATCCTGAAAGAGAGCAATTAATCAATAAAGGTGCACATCCAGGTATAAAAGGAGAAAATATTAAAGTTTATCAATAGAGCGTATGAATGTTAGACAAAAGACTAAGCTCTATTAATTGATGGGAGAGATAAAAATGTCAGGTACCTTAAATGTAACTAAAGGGGTAAATGTGGAAATCTTACAAGATGGATTTGAAGTTGCTCTTAACGGTGTAGCTCTACTTCAGCATACCATACAAAAACCAATGCTGTTTGTTGGTTATGGAGAAGAAACGATTGAAATGTATAGAGGTAACTTTGATATTAAAGATTACGTTACTGAACGTGCAGCTCTTCGCTACGCAACTGTTGAGGAAGTAGAAGGCGCATATAAAATAGATTTCTCTAACTATGAAAATGGAGATAACATGCTGTCTCTTATAGTTAAAGAAGAAGAGAATCGTCTAAAAGTAGAATACCAAAAACACGATGCGAACATTAACCGCTTTTGGTTACGAGTAGCTGCAGATAAACAAGAGAAAGTATATGGATGCGGAGAACAACTCTCTCATTTTAATATGAGAGGGAAAAACTTTCCTTTATGGACATCTGAGCCGGGCGTAGGAAGAAACAAACAGACATATGTAACATGGCAAGCTGATGTAGTTGATAAGGCTGGAGGAGATTATTATAATACTAACTTTCCTCAGCCTACATATGTATCTAGTAAAAAGTACTATTGTCATGTTGAAACAACGGCATACGCGGACTTTGACTTTCGCAATGAGACATTCCATGAACTGCAGGTTTGGGAAGTACCTGAATATATGCTGTTTGAAACGGCGGATACGTACCTTGAACTAGTTGAAAAAATTACGGGTTTATTCGGAAGACAGCCCGAGCTACCAGACTGGGTATATAACGGCGTGGTTTTAGGTATTCAAGGTGGTACAGATGTTGTTGAACAAAAATTAGAAAAAGTTTTAGCAAAAGGTATGAAAGTATCCGGAGTATGGTGCCAAGACTGGCAGGGCAAACGTATTACTTCTTTCGGTAAACGTTTAATGTGGAATTGGAAATGGAACGAGAATGAATACCCAGAGTTAGATAAAAAAATTGCAGAGTGGAAAGAAAATGATATTCGTTTTCTAGGTTACATTAATCCATATGTAGCCATTGAAGGTGATTTATATAAGGAAGCTGAAGATAAAGGATACTTAGCATTAAATGCGGAAGGAAATACGTATTTAGTGGATTTCGGTGAATTTTATTGCGGAGTTGTGGATTTTACCAACGAAGAGGCTACTGAATGGTATAAACAAGTTATTAAAGAGAACATGATTGATTTTGGATTAGATGGATGGATGGCCGACTTTGGTGAATATTTGCCAACGGATGTTGTGCTCAAAAATGGAGTCGACGCTAAGATTATGCACAATGCTTGGCCGACAATGTGGGCAAAAGCAAACTATGAAGCGGTATCAGAAGCAGGGAAACTTAGTGAGATTGTATACTTTATGCGTGCCGGATATACGGGCATACAAAAATACTGTACGCTTCTTTGGGGCGGAGATCAAAGCGTAGATTGGTCGCTAGATGATGGTTTAGCTTCCGTTATTCCTGCAGCTTTATCCTCAGGAATGAGTGGTTGCGGCTTACACCATAGTGATATTGGCGGGTACACAAGCCTACATGGTAATAAACGTTCAAAAGAGCTGCTGATGAGATGGGCAGAAATGGGAGCCTTCACGCCTATGATGAGAACACATGAAGGAAATCGTCCGGATGATTGTTTCCAGTTTGACGGTGATGAAGAAACATTAGAACATTTAGCAAGAATGTCTAATGTTTATGTAACGATGGCACCTTATATTAAATCGCTTGTAGAAGAAAATGCCCGACGAGGAATTCCTGTTCAGCGACCTTTGTTTATGCACTATGAAGAAGATGAAAAAACATATGATATTCAATACCAATATTTATTTGGTGAAGATGTACTTGTTGCGCCGGTTCATCAAGAAAACCAAACAGAGTGGGAAGTATATTTACCAGAAGATCAGTGGGTCCATGTATGGAGTGGTGAAGAGTACACAGGAGGATCGGTTACTGTTCAGGCGCCATTAGGTTATCCACCTGTATTTTACCGTAAAAAATCGATTTGGAGTGAGTTGTTTTCTAAACTAATTCACATCTAATTTAAAAGCTATTTATATAAGAAATGTAGTCAAACGGAAAAATAGTGTTGATAAAGGTAATTATGTATTTTAAAATGGTTATAACAAATAGTTTTATGACAAGGGGAACTCTATATGCAAAATACAACAGCTTTATATGTGCCTATAGGTAGAAAAACATTTGATATTGAAGCAGCTGAAATTTATCGTCAAAAAAGTATGGAGTGGCTGAAAGGTAACTGCAGTACTGTGATTGCGCCGGAGCAAATTATAACTTCGGTTGAAGAACTACAGGGGTTTCTTGATTCAATTAAAGGGGATAAGATTGATACCGTTTTATATCAAAGCGTTACGTTTGCCGATGGTGAATTTATGGTTAAGATATTGGAGTATTTTAAACAGCCTGTAATTGTTTGGTCCGTACGTGAGCCAAGCGTAGGTGGACGTTTACGTTTGAACTCGCTAACAGGTGGAAATAGCACCAGTAATGTACTGCGCAACCATCAGCATCCGTTTGCATTTGTATTTGGAAATCCAGATGAGAAAGCTTTACAGGATCGTCTATTAAGACAAATTAACGTTATGCGCGTGCTAAAAGCATTAAATGAATTAAAAATTGGGGTAGTGGGAGATTATCCACCAGGATTCTTTTTCTCAGCAACAAACGAAGAAGAATTAAAAAACGCACTTGGCGTAACCCTTCATAAGATGGATTTACAAGAAGCGTTTAAAGAGTGTGTAAAGCTTCCAGAACAAGAATGGATAGGAGAAGTTGAGCGGGCAGAAAAGCAGGTGATTGGTTTAAATCGAAATGATGAAACGGTTACTAAATTTGCTCAATTTTCCACATATATTAAAAAGCACATTCAACGTGAAGAGTTAGATGCACTAGCTATGCGATGCTGGCCGGATTTCTTTAATGATTTAGGAGCTGCTCCGTGCTCAACGCTGTCTCAGTTTACGGAAGACGGAATGGTGACATCCTGTGAGTCCGATATTCATGGATCAATCTCCATGTTTATCCTGCGTGAGTTAGCAGGCGGAAATGCACCTTACCTTGGAGATTTGGTTCACATAGATGAAGAAAAAAACTCGGTTGTTTTTTGGCACTGCGGTGCAGGAGCATATTCACTTGCCAATCCTTCTACCGGAGCAACAGCAGGGGTGCATCCTAACAGAAAAATTGGTTTTGCAATGGATTTTGGATTAAAAGCAGGAGAAGTAACGATCTTCAGGGTAAGTCATACGCCTGATGGCTATCGTCTTCTAGTGATGAAAGGAAATGCATTAGATGTAGAGCAGCCTTTTACAGGTACATCTGTAGAAGTGGAACTGGCGACAAATGCATCAGACACACTTTATGAACTTATGCACGCGGGGTATGAGCCTCACTTTGCACTAGTGTATGGTGATGTGACAGAACATCTAATTGAACTAGGGCGTATGCTTAATTTAGAAACAAAGGTGTATGTCTAAAAAGATCCTACTTCTCTGCTACAGTAAAAGTTAGCCAATACTATATAATAATACCAAACGCTAACTTAAAAGGAGTTTGAGAAAATGAAAGATACAATAGGTTCTAATAAAAATATCGCGCTTTATCTTCAAGTAAAAGATGTCTTAATTAAACGTATACAAGAAAAAGTTTGGAAGCCCAATACGTTAATTCCAACAGAACAAGAATTAATGCAAGAGTTTGACGTAAGCCGTACTACCTTAAGACAAGCTATTTCTATGTTAGTACAGGACGGGCTGCTGGAAAAAAAACAAGGCAGGGGAACAATTGTAAAGCCTCAGCCACTTATCGGCGGCAGCTTAGGCAAGCTTAAAGGCCTAGCAGAAGAAGTAGCGGAAAAAGGATTAACACCGAATTCAAAGCTCATTCGTACTGATTTTAAAAAAGATTTGTATCATGAAACTTCCATGCTGGAATTGGATGCTGGAGAAGAGGTTTTAGTTATTGAACGAATTCGTTTTGCTGATGAAGTGCCTATTGCGATTGAACGTTCTTGCTGGCCTCTGCATATTGGGAAAATACTAGTTGAACAAGATTTAAATCGTGCAAAATTTTATGAAGTACTAGAAGAGAATGAAATATTCTTAAAACGAGCTAAAGAGAAGGTATCTGCCATTAACGCAACGATTTATGAAGCAGATCTGTTAGGCATACGGGGCGGAGAAGCTTTACTTGAAATGACAAGAGTAAGTTACGGTTTTGATGATAAGCCACTTGAATTTACGGTAACAAAATATCGCAGTGACAAATATCATTACAATATCGAACTTACAAGATAAAATGCTAATACAATTGGGGATGTGGAGATAATGACGAGTTTAACTCAAGTCAAACAATATGGTTTATATGTAAACGGGGAATGGGAAACAACAGCAGAAAAAATGGAAGTCTTAAATAAATATACACAGCAGCCTGCAGCTGAAATCTCAGTAGCAACAAAACAAGATGTGAATAAAGCTGTTGCCAGTGCGAAAGACGCATTAAAAAACACTTTTTCACCATATGAACGCTACGAGGTATTAATGAAAGCAGCAGATTTATTACTAAGCCGTCAAGAAGAATTTGCTGAAATTTTGGCTACTGAAGTTGGAAAGTCCATTCGTGAATCTCGCGGAGAAGTTGAGCGTGCGGCTACAACTTTACAAATTTCAGCGGAAGAGGCAAAGCGTATTCATGGAGAAGGTGTACCTGTTGAATCGGCTCAAGGCTCGGAGAATCGCATGGCTTTTACATTAAAAGTCCCAGTTGGTGTTGTTGCAGCTATCACGCCGTTTAATGTGCCTATTAATCTAGTTTGTCATAAACTCGGACCAGCAATCGCAGCTGGGAACAGTGTAGTATTAAAACCTGCTGAAGTCACTCCAATTTGTGCGCTCAAGCTCGCTGAATTAATGGAAGAAGCAGGACTGCCAAAGGGGCGCCTTCAAGTATTGACTGGAGATGGGGCAGAAATCGGTGAATGGTTATTAGAAAACCAGGATGTTAATATGTTTACTTTTACAGGAAGCCCAAGAGTAGGAGAGCTCATTCGATCTAAGGCAGGTTTGCGTAAAGTTTCACTTGAACTAGGAAATAATTCGGCTACTATCGTACATAAAGACGCTGATTTGGAAAAAGCTGCATCTTTAATTTCTCAAAAAAGCTTTAATAATGCGGGACAGGTTTGTATTTCCGTTCAACGAATTTATGTTCATACGAATATTTATACTGCATTTGTTAATAAGCTAAAAGAAAAAACAGAAAAGTTAGTAGTCGGTAATCCAATGGATGAGCAAACGGATATTGGACCTATGATTCGTCTCAAAGAAGCAGAGCGAGTGGAAGAATGGGTAAAAGAAGCGGTGAAAGAAGGGGCGAAAATTGAACTAGGAGGAAAGCGTGATGGTGCTTTCTATCTTCCTACAATTTTGACCAATGTAAATGATGATATGAAAGTTTGTCGTCAAGAAGTATTCGGGCCAGTAGTAGCTATTGCTCAATATAATGAGATTGATGAAGTGATTTCAAAGGTAAATGATTCTGACTATGGGTTGCAGGCAGGCCTTTTTACGAACGACTTACAGTTTGCTATGAAGGCAGCTCGTGAAATCGAAGTAGGCGGATTAATTGTAAATGATGCTTCAGCGTATCGTGTCGATCATATGCCATATGGCGGTGTGAAAAAGAGCGGTAACGGAAAAGAAGGGCCGAAGTATGCAATTGAAGAAATGACTGAAGAACGTATCATTGTTCTAAATTTATAATTTATCAGTTTAAATGAAAGACCTAGATTTTTAATTTTCTAGGTCTTTCATTTGGAAAATAACAAAGAAAAAATGACGAAGGTGAACAAATATGGAGTTCCTAACAATCCTTCTTCCTATTTTCGGGATTTTTGCACTTGGATTTATTGGACAAAAGAAAATAGGATTTGATACAAAAACGATTTCAACAATGGCACTTTATTTGATGTCTCCAGTTCTCGTGTTCAAAACATTTTACACAACCAAATTTACGATTGATTACTTATATCTTACGTTATACACATTTGCACTTTGCTTTGCATTAATTGCTGTCGTCTATATGATTGCTTATTTTCAGCGATATTCTACTTCAGAAACCTGTGGAATGATATTAGCGTCTTCATTTATGAATAATGGCAACTACGGTACACCTGTTGTTTTATTACTTTTCGGCGTTACAGGCTTAGACTCTGCCATTATTCTAATGGTCATACAGCAACTGGTCATGTGTACAGTTGGAGTTTATTATGCCGCTAAAGGGAGTCCACAAGGAAATGGTATAAAATCAGCCATTGACGCAGTTCGACGAATACCAATTGTGTATGGGGGACTTTTAGGAGCTATATTTCAGTTTCTTCATATTCCATTAAGCAACTCTGTAAAAGAAGCGGTTGATTTAGTAGCGGGTGCAGCTATTCCTACCATCATGATTGTACTTGGAATGCAGCTAGCTAAAATATCAATTAGAAATTTAGCCAAAGCAAAAGTTTCATGGTCATTAGCTATCAAACTTGTGATCTCGCCATTTATCGCTTATATCCTAACACTTCTGTTACCGGTGGATGAGATGGTGAAACAAATTATGATTATTATGGCTGCTATGCCCACAGCTGCGAATACAACTATGTACGCGCTTCAATTTAATACAGAGCCGGAGTTTGTATCAAGTGCAACGTTAATTAGTACCTCCTTAAGCCTTGCTACATTACCTATCATTTTTCTAATTGTTTTATAAAATGACACAGAAACATGTTCGAATATAGGTTGAAAAATAATTTTATTATATGACTTTAAAAGGAGTAGTCAACGTGAATTCTCCTCATAACGCAGTTTTAAAAAGATATTTAAAATTTATTTTCTATTTTAGCTTTGTGTTCTTCTTATACTTCTACTTCACATACAGTTTTCAACACTACCTGACGAAATATTTGTTTCTTAATTGTTTGCTGACAGGGATATCTTTTCTCATTCGAAATTTAAGAGGTTATACGGAAAAACTGTAAAAGAAAAAAGCTATTTCACTGCGATGCAAATATCATTGAAATAGCTTTTTTACGTTCAGATTATATATGCGAAAAAATTGTGTTACTGGCACTTAAAGGAACAAGGAGCTTAATTTAAGCTCCTTGTTCTAATTTTTATCATAACCTTCAAAAACTTATCCAATATAGATTCGCACTAGCAACCAACCCAAAAGATGTAAATCCCGCAATTTTTACAGGGTGAGTAATTTTATATGCAACAAAGGGGTTAACTCTTCTTACTTACTTCTGCGAAGAGTAGAGTACCTATGGATGCGAGTGCTAGTCCAAGCAACAAAGCATTCTCCTTTAACTGAACAAAATCAAAAATTAAATAAATGAGAAAGACCCATAAATAAGCTAAAAAGATATTTAAAACAATAGATAATAAAAAATCTTTATTTTTCATGATTAGCTCCCATTACAATTTTTTCTAGTTTCTATGATTTTATCATGGAAACTTTTTTATATTGCTATTTATTAATCATTTCTCAGGAACTGTCATAAATATATTTATTTAATTTGTAAAAATATTTTGAATTAATGATCGGTCTATGATAATATTTAAATCAGTAAATCATATATAAAATTTAAAATCACATATGTGATTCAGAAAGGGTTTCTTCATGTCAGTAAAATCAGCAGAACGTGTATTGAGGGTATTTGAATTGATTGCTCAACATCCCGAGGGATTAACAGTAAAAGAGGTTAGTGATTTACTTTCGCTTCCGCAAAGCAGTACGTTTAACCTTGTGGGAACACTTCACAATGAAGGTTATTTGAATCAGGACTCATTAAAGAGGTACAAGCTAGGGCCAAAGCTAATTCAAATTGGGACAGCGGCTATGGAATCATTGGATATTTCTTCTGAAGGAAAGCCGTATTTAAAGAAACTGATGGAGGATGTTCAGGAAACGGTGTTTATGGCTTTGCTGTCAGATGGAGAATTAGTCTATGTTGTTAAGATTGACAATAATCGCTCGATTAGAACAACAGCTCAGCCTGGTAACCGTAAGCCGCTCTATTGTACAGGGTTAGGAAAAACCTTTTTAGCTTTTCTTCCTAAAGATCAGCGAGAGCAGCTGCTTGAACATATAGAGCTACTGCCTATTACGGATTATACAATCACAGATAAAAAAGTGCTTAATGATAATCTAGATTCTTTTATTCAAATGGGCTATGCAATTGATGATGAAGAAAATGAAGAAGGATTATTTTGCCTTGCTGCACCTGTATTTGGAGCAAAGGGAAGCATTGAAGCTGCTATTAGCGTAGCTGGCCCTAAGGAAAGAATGCTGAAACATAAGGATTTTATAGTAGAAAGGCTGCTTCAAACGTCAGCTAATATATCTTTTATCGCTGGATATGAAGAGGCAAAGAGATAAATGAAAAGAGGGGTAAAATGGATGTGATAAGCATGGGGGAAACGATGATTCTGTTTACCCCACACTCGAATGGAAAGATGCGATATGCTAAAGATTTTTCTTCGAAAATTGCAGGGGCAGAAAGCAACACGTTGATTGCCCTGTCAAAACTCGGTTATCAAACGGGATGGGTTAGCCGATTAGGAAAAGACGAGCTAGGAGAGCGAATTCTTTCAAGTATTAAAGGAGAAGGAATAGATGTAAGACATGTGATATTTGATGATAATGCTCCTACAGGTCTGTTTTTAAAACAAAAAACAAATGAAATGAACAGTAAAGTCTTTTATTACAGACAAGGTTCAGCAGCAAGCTTTATGAATCCGCGTGATATGAATGAAGAGTATATCTCTTCTGCAAAATACTTATACGTGACAGGAATTACACCTGCACTGAGCGATTCCTGCCACGAAGCTATTTTTCAAGCGATGAAAGCTGCTAAAAAAAATGGTGTGAAAATAGTGTTTGATCCAAATTTGCGAAAGACGCTGTGGGATGAAACAGCTGCGCGCCAAACACTAACTAAAATGGCTGCATATGCGGATATTATCTTACCAGGAATGAATGAAGGCCAGTTTTTATTTGAGAAGGATAATCCTGAAGATGTTGCATCAGCGTTTCATCAATTAGGTGCAGAACTAGTCGTTATTAAGCTAGGTGAAGAAGGAGCTTATTATTCGACTGAAAATGAATCCGCTTACGTGGAAGGTTTTAAAGTTGCTAGAGTGATAGATCCAGTAGGAGCTGGTGATGGGTTCGCCGCGGGGATACTATCGGGACTAATAGATAAATCCTCTTTAAAAGAAACGGTTAGAAGAGGGTGTGCTATAGGAGCTATGGTCGTAACCGTAGAGGGTGATATTGAAGGCTTGCCTGATAAGAAAGAGCTTTACGAATTTATGAATGCGATTACAAGAGAAGACGTTATACGATAAAAGAAAGGGGCTTACCAATGACGGATAGTTTATCACATTTATTAGAGCATAAAATCGTTGCGATTATTAGAGGAGCCAAACCGCAGGATGTAGTGAAAATTGCTTCTGCGCTTAATGACGGCGGTGTAAAAAATATAGAAATTACTCTAAATTCCCCTGATGCACTTTCAGCCATTAAAGAGGTTTCTACAGAGCTGGGTGATCAAGTGTTAGTAGGAGCAGGTACAGTGCTTGATCCTGAAACAGCACGTTCAGCTATTTTAGCAGGAGCAAAGTTTATCCTTTCTCCAACTGTTAACACGGAAACGATTAAACTAACGAAAAGATACGGTGCAGTTAGTATCCCAGGGGCTTTTTCACCTACTGAAATTCTAACGGCATATGAAAATGGCGGAGATATTATAAAAGTCTTTCCTGCTAGGCTGGGTGCTAGCTATATTAAAGATATTCGAGGGCCGCTTCCCCATATTCCACTTCTTCCAACAGGAGGAGTGAGCTTAGACAATATTCAAGAATTTGAAGAAGCAGGTGCCGTAGGGTTTGGTATTGGAAGTTCTTTAGTTGATACAAACTGTGAAATTACGCATGCATACCTGCAGGAGCTAACACAAAAGGCTAAAGCATACGTAGCCGCAGTGAATGGTATAACGAAAGGGGAAAAAGTACATGAAAATTACTAATTATGAATTGTTCCAAGTGCCGCCACGCTGGTTATTTTTAAAAATAGAAACAGACGAAGGAATTGTTGGATGGGGAGAACCTGTTATTGAAGGAAGAGCCTCTACTGTTAAAGCTGCAGTAGATGAGCTGATGGAGTATCTTATTGGCAAAGATCCATTAAATATTGAAGATCATTGGAACGTTATGTACCGAGGCGGTTTCTATCGAGGCGGACCTATTTTAATGAGTGCGATATCAGGAATTGATCAAGCATTGTGGGACATAAAAGGAAAATATTACGATGCTCCTGTACATCAACTGTTAGGCGGAAAAGCAAGAGAATCCATTAAAGTATATTCTTGGATTGGAGGAGACCGGCCTTCAGATGTAGGCGAAGCAGCAAGAGAAGTTGTTTCACAAGGATTTACAGCAGTAAAAATGAATGGAACAGAAGAGCTTCAATATGTGGATTCATATGAAAAAATTGATCAAGTAGTAGAACGTATTGCTGCTGTTAGAGAAGCAGTGGGACCTTATGTAGGAATAGGTATTGATTTTCACGGACGTGTACATAAGCCAATGGCAAAGATTTTAGCTAAAGAACTAGAGTCCTATCGTCCAATGTTTATCGAGGAGCCGGTTTTGCCGGAAAACAATGAGGCGCTAAGAGAAATTGCCAATCACGTATCCATTCCTATCGCGACAGGAGAAAGAATGTTTTCAAAATGGGAGTTTAAAAAGCTCTTAACGGACGGATACGTCGATATTATTCAGCCTGATTTATCACATGCAGGAGGAATTACAGAATGTAAGAAAATTATTTCGATGGCTGAAGCCTTTGATGTAGCGGCTGCGCCTCATTGCCCATTAGGACCAATTGCATTAGCGGCGTGTCTTCAAGTAGATGCAACGTGCCACAACGCATTTATTCAAGAGCAAAGCTTAGGCATTCACTATAACCAAGGCAGTGATTTACTAGATTATATTGTTGATAACCACGTATTTAAATATGAAGAAGGCTTTGTAAAAATTCCTGATGGACCTGGTTTAGGTATTGAGATTAATGAAGACCATGTTAGAAAAATGGCTGATATCGGTCATAATTGGCGTAATCCAGTATGGCGTCATAAAGACGGTTCTGTAGCGGAATGGTAAAGGGGAAACCATTTTAGTAAAAAAGATCTGATTGATAAATGACCGTCAGTCAGATCTTTTCTTAAACTATTATATACAGGGGGATAAGGGAATGAAGGGGTATAGCGAAAAGCCGACTCGCGTTAGATTTCGTGTTTTAGCATTTATTTTCGTGAGCGTTGTCATCAACTATATGGATCGAAGTAATATTTCTGTAGCTGCCACAGCCATGTCCAAAGATTTAAAGCTATCATCAGTAGAACTGGGTCTCATATTTTCAGCCTTTGGATGGGCTTATGCTGCGTTACAAATACCAGGAGGGGTAATGGCTGACCGCTTTGGCGCTCGTGCTACGTATGCCTTTAGTTTAATTACCTGGTCTATTGTTACGCTGCTGCAAGGATTTACTAAGGGATTTGTGAGTCTTTTTGGTCTGCGTTTAGCGACAGGAGCATTCGAAGCACCGGCTTTTCCGACCAATAATAAAGTAGTCACCAGCTGGTTTCCAAATCAGGAAAGAGCATCAGCTATTGCTTTTTATACTTCAGGACAGTTTGCAGGACTAGCATTTTTAACACCTACACTAGTTACCATTCAGCACTTTTTAGGGTGGAGAGGTCTGTTTATTACTACCGGGATTATCGGTATAGCGTGGGGCATTATATGGTATATCTTTTATCGTGATCCTTCTCAGCATAGTAAAGTAAATAAAGCAGAGTTACAGCATATCGAAGAAGGTGGAGGCTTAGTTAAAGCTGCTGATACGAAAGGAGAAAGAGCAAAGTTCGAATGGGGAAATCTTAAAGAAGCCTTTTCTCACAGAAAGCTATGGGGCATCTACTTAGGTCAGTTTGCCGTCAACTCTACTTTATGGTTCTTCCTTACCTGGTTTCCAACGTACCTTGTGGAATACAGAGGGTTAGATTTCTTAAAATCAGGATTCTTAGCATCAGCTCCGTTTTTAGCAGCGTTTGTAGGAGTATTATTATCTGGCTTTGTATCGGATGCCTTAGTGAAAAAAGGAGTATCATTAGGTATTGCAAGAAAAACACCTATTATCGTAGGGCTGCTTTTATCAACTTCAATCATTGGAGCCAATTATGTAAATAGCACATCTCTCATTATCACGTTTATGGCTATTGCGTTTTTTGGAAATGGCTTAGCTTCTATTACATGGGTCTTTGTCTCAACGCTAGCGCCTAAACATTTAGTCGGTTTAACGGGTGGAGTGTTTAACTTTATCGGAGGTCTAGCTTCTATCATCGTCCCAATTGTTATTGGTTTCTTAGCAAAAGGAGGAAACTTTGCTCCAGCGCTAGTGTTCATAGCGGCATTGGCCCTTTTAGGAGCACTTTCGTATATCTTCCTTGTAGGAAAAGTAGAAAGAATTAAAGTGGTTAAAGATGAAGAATTGAATCGAGATATTGTGTAAGGGTGTTTATCATTTTATAGGAATCATACATCTGGAATTATTTGTGGCGGGATTAAAAGAGAATTCTTAAAAATTCTATTAGAGAAAGAGCATAAATTTTGTTGGAGAGCAACGGGTTTATGCTTTTTTGTTACCTATAAAGAAGAACTTCAGTCCGTACAAGAATAAGATCATTAGATTAGGTAGTAGTGATATTCATGAATATAAAAAGCATGATAAAATATACAAAGTTCCTACCTTTTATTAACAATAGTCAAAGAATAATAGATAGAAAATGGTTATTAGACAATGGAAGGTGTATTTATGAAAAAGGTTTTAACAACTTCTGCTGTATTATTGCTAGTGGTATCAGTTTGCAGTAGTAATCAAAACAAGTAAATAAGAGCAGACCTTCTTTTACAGGGGCTGTTATTTCTCTACCTGTCAAAGTCAGCAATATAAGCAGGTTTTATTCATAGGTGATTGTTACAATACTAACAGTGCAGGTTCGATTAAAAGCCTAAGAAAGAAATAAAATCGGAGGTAGTAAAATGGGGAAAAGTGAAATGTTTAAAGACTTTAATTTTAAATTAGTGGTCATTGAAGCTTTATTAGATCAAGATCCGTTATTTCTAGAAGAATTAACCGATTTAAAAGATAAGTATACCAATAATTTTGAATGGTATTCTGGATCTGGACCCATTATTGAAATCAGAGATTATTTAGAAGAGTTAACGTTGGAAATGAGTGATTTGGAAAAGATTGAATCCCTTTGCTTTGATGGAGGTAATGAAATTTATCATATTCTAAAGCCAGACTGGGATGGAGAAGACAGTTCATTTGACGTACTATCTGTTGAAGGATTTCAGAACTTAAAGAATCTAAAAGCAGTGGACTATATTTCAATGTGCGATCCAGAAGTATTAGAACCATTCAAAGAAGCCGGAATTACGATTGAGGATTAATGAGAAGGACGTTATTGTAGTAAGGGAAGCAATTCGTCTTTATGAAGAATAAAGAGAGAACCAGTAATGAAATATAATGTTCAAATCTATGAAGATAACCAAGGAATGTTTATGTGGGATGATGCTGTTAGAAATAAATACGCAGAATAGAAATTAATTAATTTAAAAGTATGGTGGAGCCTTTATACGAGATGAAGAAAAAAATAAATCTCTTATAAAGGCTTCTTTTTGTTTCTTTTTAGTTAACATAAAAGGAAATAGGTATCTACAAAAATAAAAAAGAAAATTATTGTAATCGACCTTGTATATAATTAGGAATCTATATTGAGTTCATTAACTGAAAAAAGTATTCGGACTTCTGAGTTTTATTTAAGCTATACCACGAATCTAATGTATTTGATGCAAATACATCTAATTTTTTTAATACGTCTCTCGCGAATTCTAAAGGTGCTACTCCTGAAGCAGTAATCATGTTATTATCGGATACTACAGGTCCAATCTCATACAACTTCTCCCCTTTATAATTAGGACAGACCATTTTTGTATATTCTAAGTTATTAAGCGTATGCTTTCTAGAATCTAAGTATCCATTATTTGCAAGGGCATCAGTAGCACCACAAATTGCAGCTACAATAGTACCAAGCTCTAAAACTTCCCCAACTTTTTTCAATATAGGTTGATGAATCTCCTCACTCCATGTAGTTCCTCCCGGTAGAATTAAAAGATCTTTATCCAGAAGAGTGCACTCATCAAGAGAAATATCTGGCTGTATACTCAGCCCCCCCATTGTTTTAATAACTTCTTTATTAACTCCTACCGTCATTACTTTTAAAGGGGCTAAACCTTGCCTGAAATATCTTCCTGAATTTAGTTCAGCAATTAAATATCCATACTCCCAATCTGACATTGTATTAAATACATAAATATAAACTTTTTTTGTTTGCATATTAAGCCTCCCGAACTGACGTTCTCTATATTATACCATTTTAAAGGCATATATCTATAAAAATGTTAAAATATTCAGAAAAAACAAGGAGATTGAGAATCATTTGAAAGAAAACAAAATAGAAAAAGTCGTAATAGTAGGATTAACAACTCCACATTGTGTATCAACTGTTACTCGAATGAGTGATAATTTAGGGTTTAAAACGTATCTCGTATCAGATGCCACAGCTGCATTTGCAATAAAAGGAGCAGATAATGCATATTATCCAGCTGAACAAATACATACTGTGTCATTAGCAACTTTAGATAATGAGTTTGCCAAAGTTTTAACAACTGAAGAATTGATCAAAAAGTTAAATTTGACTGAAGCAATACAATCATAAGATCGTTATTTTAACTGTATATCTTCTACAGAATTAGTTAACATAATACCTCTGCTAGGAACAAAATAGCCTATACGACTCTATATATTATCTTGTCTTATTCCAATGAGATAGGTATCTATAAATAGTTGTCGAACTAATTCATACTCCCCTTAAAAAAGAGACAAAGTGAAAAATACAGTAAACGGAGGAATTAGCTTGCAAACTATGTTTCATTATAACTGGTTGGTTAGAGAAGAATGGTATCAATGGTGTGAGAATATTCCACTAGATGAATTGCTTCGGAAACGAACAGGAGGAGTAGGAGGAATCTTGCATACTCTCTTTCACATTGTTGATGTAGAGTGGAGCTGGATTCGTGTTCTACAGGGAAAAGATGATTTCCAAGAGGATTTTGAGAAATATCAAAGCTTAGAAAAAGTTCGCCAGCTAGATACAAGCTTTCAGTTTGAGATAAGAGAGTTTGTTAGGTCTTGGAATGCAGAAAAAGAAAAGAATATTCTTTATGATCCGCAACCAGACGGAAGTATAGCAACTGACACTTGGGGAGAAGTTATGCGTCATGTGATTGCTCATGAAATACATCATATTGGACAATTATCGGTATGGGCTAGGGAGATAGGGGAGAAACCAGTTTCAGCCAATCTTATTGGTAAAGAACTTAGTCATACATTGCCAAAAATTTAAGTTAATAAACTTTATTGATAAAACTCATGCTTGTAATTAAAAAAGTATGAGTTTGCACTTTTCGGCACCTTCTAGTATATACAATGAATTTCGCTAGTAAAGGTAGGAAGACGTTCTTAAGAATGGTTTCCTACCCAACTATACTAAAAATTCGTGTAATATGCCCCATTGATTTGTCCTTTTTAGTTTCCATAAACCCCTTTATCGGTACCTATTAAATAAATGAATTAAAATATGTTTCTTTATCACATATGAAAGCTTCAAGGTTTAGGGGTTTAATTGTATCCTCAATATTTGTATCTTTTGCTAAAAGCAATGTTATAAACGAATCATAGATCCCCATAAATGCAAAATCCATATTTTCATCTGTGATAATTGACTCGTTAGGAGATAAGTTAGCTATTTCTAAAGGTGACATATCATTGACTTTAAATGAACCGTTTGTGTCGTGAATAGGTTCCGAAAAATATAAAGTATTTGCCCCTTTTGAACAGAGGATCTTTACTAAACTATTTAGTATAAACAACGATGCACGATCTTCTTCGGGATAATAAAAATCAGGATTAGACTTAACATAGGAAGCTAATTTTTTATATTCATCACTAGGCGCACCAGTAAGGTATTGCAACGCTCTGAATAGTTCTTTGTAGGATTTTAAATTACTTTTGGACATTACTTCTTTCCATGATATTGGTTCTCCAAGTTTAAGCATTTCCTCATCACTAGGATATATATGCTGATAAGGGTTTTTCCTCTTTGATTTCTCCCAACCAGAGGGCATTTGAATAAAAGGGTGGAATAGAATAGCAGCAGAATTTATCTTATGTAAACTAATAAACCTAGAAAACAAAACCTCACCCTTGAATCAGTGAGGTTATATCATTCCTGTGAGGTTTTGTTGCAAGCAAAAACTATCAAATGGAAAAGAAGGAAGACAAAAGTAAAAGTGAAGCCGAATAGCACAGGAAATCTTTTGTATTTATCTACATAACAAACCTTTAATGGTATAATTTATTTCGTAATGACGCACCATGTCATTATATGGTCACATTTGTGCCCATCCCTATATATGCAGTTAGAGATCAAAACTCTTTATCTCTCAAAAAAGGCTGCCACTTAGTTTGCGGTCTTTTTTTAGTGAAAAATAAAATACAAGGGGTTTGTTATGAAAAAGAAATGGCTTTACACATCAATAGCATGTGCTTTCGTGCTACTTAGTGGATGTTCTTCAGACATTCAACTAGAATCTATTAAGCGAGTTACGGATTCAACAATCAAACATTCTATTCTTGACGACTATTTATCAAAGGGAACAAAAAGCTTATCATACTCGTATGATGGAGAAGGAGAAGGCAAGTACAAAATAAATATAGCTGCTAATGTTGATAACGCATTTTATGACAACAACCCTTTGGGCATATTTAATATTCTTTCTAGAACTACTGAGGGAATAGGTAGTGATTTAAGTAACTATTGTGGAAATACTAAATGTGAATTTGGTACGCTCACTGTATCATCATCTAAGGGTGACTCATATTCAATGAATATCAATAACAAGGATGGCGACGAAACGTTAGTACATAATGACGAAAAGATTAAAAGGGAGGATCTGCTAGAATACAAAGATCCTGATAGTGTACGGCCCGATGAAGAATATAGTGAGAATGAAGATGTTTCTATTTCCGAAGATGCGGTTTATGAGTTTATGGAAAATCAACTTGATCAGATGACAAATGGCGGACAGAATTATGTACCTGAAATACATTGCGAAAAAGCAATAAAGGCTACTACTAAACGATTTAACCTTACTGTGGAAGAGGTAGTTAACATCTACATAAGTAAAGCAAATATTTATGGCTCTCCTTATATAAATAACTTTTATCAAAGCGACGAAGCTTTTTATTAATACATAAACTTTAAAAGCAGCTTTCACTTAATAATCTAAGTAGAGGCTGTTTTTTATTTGTCTGCAATTTATAAACACATGCGAAAATTTATATTTTCTATTTTGCCTCACTTTTATAAGTATACTAAAGTCAATAAGACAAAAGAAACGAAATGCGTAGATCTGATTTAAGTTTATATGAGTAAATTACTAATATTAATGTGATTATCACAACATAAGCATCTTTATTCTTTTAATTTCAATTGGTTCCCATAGTTTATCTTATACCAACTCAAAAATAAAAAGCCCATGTACCCATCAGCAGTACATAGGCTTCTAGTATTGAAAACTATGAATATATACAATATTACTATTACCTCAATAACTGCTTCATCTTCTCTTCTGTCTCATTCTCCTCACGAGGCTGATAAACAGTCACTTTTAATTCAGGTGCATCATAAACTTGGAGGGTAATATGATCCATAATCATTTTTCCTGCCACAGGGTGAATAATGGTCTTTTTTCCACAAGGCGTACCTAAAACTTCATGGTTAGACCACCACTCATAAAACTGAGGGCTTTTCTCGCTAAGTTCACTAATCATAGCTTTAAACCACTCATCTCCGACAAAACGCGTGTAAGCTAGGCGGAATTGGGCAATTAGTCGTTGGGCATGATCTTCCCAATTTTGAAAAAGATTTTGATATTCTTGGGAAGTGAAGCAGCGCCACACTGCATTGCGGTTTCGTTCATCCATCTCGTTAAAGTCCCCAAATACCACCATAGCAGCTTTATTCCAGTCTACGATATTAAGTTTTTCGTCTGTTACATAGGCAGGGCAGTGACCTAATTGACTTAATAGATTTTTTACAACACGATCTATATTTTCTCTTTCATTCAGCACGGTTGCAGATGGAAGTGGCTGATTGCCTAATAAAAATAAATGCTCCATTTCTTCTTTGTTTAATTTAAAAATACGTGATATGGCTTCTAATACTTCAGAAGATACTTGTATATCTCGTCCTTGTTCCAGCCACGTATACCAAGTTATGCCGACTCCTGCTAGTTGAGAAACCTCTTCTCTGCGTAATCCTTTGGCTCTTCTCCTCGGTCCAATAGGCAAGTTAAAATCTTTTGGAGACAATCGCTCTCGTCTCATCTTCAGAAAATCCCCTAATTCTTTTCTTCTTTCTTTATCGCTTACCATGATTTTACTCCTTTGTGTAGGTAGTACTTTTACTACTAGTATAACTAGACTCCTATTACCATTATAATCCTTATTTTATGATCTAGGTAAGGGAGGTGAAACAGATGATAGTAAAAGATAGCAAAAAGACGTCTCATATATCAGGAGGATTAGTTCTTTTAATGGCTACTGTTTGCGGATTTACAGTGGCTAACGTCTACTTGAACCAAACTCTTTTAGTAAGCATGTCCGCTACTTTTCACGTTTCTGCAGCCAGCATAGGAATTATAGCTACCTTAGCTCAAATTGGATATGCACTAGGAAATCTTTTGTTAGTACCGTTAGGAGACATCTTTGAACGAAAAAAATTAATTTTGTTTTTATTATTCTCTATATGTATCATTCTAATTTTAAACGCTTTATCTATTAACAAAACGTGGATGATGGTTACAAGCTTAGCTTTAGGAATCGTAACGGTTGTTCCTCAAATTATCGTTCCGCTGGCTGCGAATATAGCTTCAGATCATAGTAGAGGAAAAGTTTTAGGAAATGTCGCCATTGGATTAGTTTGTGGTATTTTAGGCGCTCGGCTTGCTAGTGGTTTTATTGATGTTCATTTTGGATGGCGAATGGTGTATTGGACATCCGCTGTGGCTACACTTTTTATGATTTTGTTAGTTTGCATTTATTTTCCAAAAAATAAGGGAGGAAATGCCACTAGTTATAAACACTTGCTCATGTCGTTAGGTCCGCTGTTTATAAAAGAAAGAGCCCTGCAAAAAGCATGTGTAAGTCAGGGGATGATGTTTGCTTCTTTTAGCGCATTTTGGACCACGCTTGTCTTTTTATTACATACACATCCCTATTCGTATGGAAGTGACATGGTAGGGGTAATAGGGTTAGTCGGGATAGCAGGAGCGTTTGCTACGCCGATTATCGGACGTTTAATCGATACAAAAGGGGCGAGGGTTGCAAGTCTTTTGTGTATGTCCATATCTTTACTTGCCTTTATAGGCCTTATAAGGGGAGGGTACTGGTTGCCTGGGTTAATTTTAGGAGCTCTTCTCATAACGATAGGTACTCAAGCGAACCAAGTTGCCTGTCAGTTTACTATTTTTCAATTAGGAGAAGAGAAAAGAAGTCGATTAAATGGGTTATATATGGTTTCTACATTTTTAGGCGGGTCCCTAGGATCTTATGTGGGTTTACTTGCATGGACTAAATGGCAGTGGAATGGGGTGTGTGAAATAGCCATACTGATGATAGCCATTAGCTTTTGTTCTTTAATTCCAATGAACATTCCTAAAAAAATGATAGGAAATTTCATGAATAAGAAAGGAAGTAATATGTAATGAGAACACATACAGATAACTTTCAACGAGGATTAGATATATTAGCTAAGATTGATCCAGAGAACTACAAGGATATAATGGCAGGCTTTGAACAGTCAGCTCTCCCTGATTTGGGAAAGTTAGCTGTAGAGTTTAATTACGGACAAATTTTCTCGAGACCAGGCTTAGACCTAAAGTCACGCCTTCTTGCTGCAGTGGCTGGCCTAACTGCATTAGGCAATACGGAACAGTTGAAATTTTATATAAACGGGGCGTTGAATGTTGGATGGACACAGGAGGAAATTTTAGAAGTAATGTTACAAATGGTCATTTATGCTGGATTTCCTGTAGCTTTAAATACGATTTTGAAAGTTGCTAATGAAGTCTTTCATGAAAGAAATGAAAAGGAGAAACAAAATGATTATTGATAGTCATGCACATGTGGTTTTGCCTATAGAGAAACATATTAAAATGATGGATGACAGTGGAATAGATAAAACCGTATTGTTTTCTACTCTTGTTCATCCAGAAAAAAGCAGTAATGTTAAAGAATTTACAGCCGAAATGAACAGGTTAAATCAAATTCTAAATAACGAGGTGAATCCTCTACAAGCCCGCTTAAATGCGCTAGAAGAAGTAAGCGTTGCGATTAAGCAGCACCCGAATCGGTTTGTTGGATTTGGTTCGGTTCCACTTTCTTTTTCTTCTGGTGATGTCACTCTAAACGATTGGGTAGAGAAGCTTGTCAAAGAGCAAAAGATGAAAGGTCTTGGAGAATTTACCCTTGGCCCAGGTCAAATTCCATTGTTAGAACCTATATTTAAAGCAGCAAGTGACTATACGTCTTTGCCTATCTGGGTACATACTTTTCATCCTTTGAACTTAAAGGATATTCAAGAGTTATTTCTTCTCACTCAAAAATATGAAAATGTGCCGGTTATATACGGGCATATGGGCGGAATTCATTGGCTACAAACGATAGAGGTGATAAAAGACACTAAAAATGCTTACTTAGATATATCTGCATTTTATACAACATACGCCTTGTCTTTGGCTATAAAAGAAATACCTGAGAGAACGTTATTTAGTTCAGATTTTCCATATGGAGATCCATATTTAAATTTACAGGCCGTTAAGCGTCATACATCTAGAGGAGAAGTTGCAGACAGAGTGTTAGGTGGGAATATCTCGAATCTGCTAAATATATAAATTCAGCGTTTTTGTTTGATGTTGTGTTGCATAGGGTAACTAGCAGTGAATGTTAAAATTATTTTCTGCCTTGAAATAAAAAAGGCAGCCAAATAGAGGGCTGCCTTTTAAACAAGATTGAACAACTAGAATTACGTCTTATCATCACATATGATGAATTCCATTTGACATATATCATATTCTGTAGTCTTTCAGTTTCTTAATTTTCCTCTCGGAGATAACTTTAAAGACTCACATTATAGAATCTACTTACTTAATTTTGTTTATTGCTAACGAGAGTGACATGCGGAGTTTTGCTTTTTGATTTCCTCGATGAAAGATAAACGCCAGCAAAGATAATAAGTAGTCCAACGATTACGTTTGGAGTAATTGTCTCTCCTAGTAGTAAATAACCCCATACCATGGCCGAGGCAGGGATCAGGTAAGTAACCGTCGCTGCTAATTCAGGGCCACCATTTTTATTAATATAAAAATAGATTAACTGACCCAATCCTGAACCAAAACAGCCGAGACCCACAATCGCCAGAATCGGAAGTGGGTGAATCAATAAATCTGATTTAAATGGTTCGGTAATCAGCATCCCAATTAAACCAATGATAGCACCTGTTAGTAGGGTGAAGGTTGTTATAGTTAGTACGCTCACCTCAGACAAAAACCGTTTTGTTAACTGCCCAGCAAGCCCATAGCAGATACAAGCAACAAGCATTGTTCCAATCCCAACAAACCCTTTCCCGAAAATCTGACCAAATTGAAAATCCATAAGGACGAGTATCCCGAAAAAACCGATAAGAATACCGATCCACTGACGTCCGGTAAGTCGATAAGAAAAAAGAATAAATCCGATAAGACCTGTCCAGATTGGAGTGGTTGCATTCAGAATAGAGGCAGTTGTACTGTTTATCTCAGTTTCGCTTAAGGAAATTAATCCCCACGCCAAACCACAGTTAAATATGCCAACAACAATCAATGCCTTCCAGGGCAGTTTCTCTTTAACTTTTCTGCGCTTCCACCATAAAAACGGAAGCAAGATGATACCACCTGCTAAACAACGAAAAAATACAATTCCCCATATGCCAGCTGAGGGGAGCAGCCACTTCATAAATACAAAAGATAAACCCCAAATTAAACTAAGCCCAATTAAGGCTCCATACAATCGAAACATAATACACCTCCTTACTTCACTTATTATGGCAAATTTTGTTGATTATTTCATTCCGAAATTTTGCTTTGTAGAACATTTTCTCACGTTTTTTTGTTTTCGTTATCTTGATATCTTTCTCTAGGTATATAAGGTATTTCTTTTTTAATAAAATAATAAATTCCACGTTATTCATAGGAATAATTCGGAAAGTTTTAGAGTTTTTATTGAAAGGGAACGTTTGTTCTTATAAAATATAGGGAACGACTGTTCTTTTTTTGGAAGGTTCTTTTGATCGATTATGAGCAGCTGCCAAACAGATTCATTATATGTATCGACATGAAGGCATTCTTTGCTTTGGTTTTTTTTATATTAAATGCAAACGTTGAAGAAGGGCATTTCCTACATTTGAAGAATAGTAACACCATTAAATGAATGGACGGCTGACTATATTATTGCTAGAGCCACAGATTAAAAAATTGAATAGGGGTGTTCCTTGATGACAAACAGTAAAATGAATCCTAAGGTTGATGAATTTTTAACTAAAGCTAAAAAGTGGAAAGAAGAATATGAGACGTTGCGAAAGATTGTTCTTGACTGTGAGTTAACCGAAGATTTTAAATGGATGAACCCTTGTTATACGTTTGAGAAAAAAAACATTGTTTTAATGCATGGATTTAAAGAATATTGTGCACTGCTGTTTCCTAAAGGTGCTCTGCTACAAGATTCTCATGGTATTCTAATCCAACAAACGGAGAATGTACAAGGGGCGCGACAAATTCGCTTTACCGATGTGCAAGAAATAGCTGAAAAGGAAGCTATCTTAAAAGCTTATATTTATGAGGCCATTGAGTTGGAAAAAGCCGGATTAAAAGTCAAAGCTAAAAAGCCTGAAGAACTCATTATTCCTGAAGAGCTACAGCATAAATTTGATGAAATACCTGCGCTAAAAGATGCTTTTACTACATTGACTCCAGGACGGCAAAGAGCATATATTCTTCATTTTTCTGCGGCCAAACAATCTAAGACTCGAGCATCAAGAGTTGAAAAATGCATTCCGAACATTCTTAATGGAAAAGGATTAAATGATTAGTACATTTTATTTAAAACATCGCTAATATAAATCGTTAATGTATTTGAGTTGAAAATGAAATAAGGTTAAATGAACGATTGATGTTTGATTTGTATAAAAGTAGAGTAGATTAAAAAAATTTATTTGAGGAGAAAATGCTATGGAAGTTTTTGCAGAATATTTAGCGCGTATAGATAGCCCTGACCACCGTGACCGAACAGAGGAGGTTTTGGCTTGGGTTGCTAATACTTTCCCGAATTTGGAACCACAAATTAAATGGAATACTCCAATGTTTACTGATCATGGAACATTTATCATCGGCTTTGCCTCAGCGAAACATCATTTGAGCGTTTCACCTGAAGAAACAGGCATGGCGCACTTTAATCATGACATCACCCAGGCTGGATACAGCGCTACCAAAGGCCTGTTTCGAATTCTATGGACTGAGCCAGTAAACTATGAATTACTAAAAAAAATAATCGAGTTTAATATGTTAGATAAGAAAGACTGCTCAACTTTTTGGCGGAAATAAAAAGCAGATTATGAACGGAGAAGAAGGAGGGTACGGAACGGTGGATTTTGTAATGGTTATGAAAGAACTTGAAGCGCTTGGTACGGAACGAATTAAAAAGACTTACATAAATAATGGTGCACACGATCCACTTTTTGGAGTGGCAACAGGAAAAATGAAGACGATTGCAAAGAAAATCAAGAAAAATCAGGCTTTAGCCGAGCAGCTTTATACGTCTGGCAATTACGATGCTATGTATTTTGCTGGTATCATTGCAGACCCAAAAGAGATGACTGCGGAGGATTTTGAGCGTTGGATTGATAAAGCGTATTTCTACATGCTATCCGATTATGTAGTTGCAGTAACGTTGTCAGAAACCGATTTTGCGCAAGTTGTTGCTGATAGATGGGTTGCAAGTGATGAAGAACTTAAAATGTCGGCAGGATGGAGTTGTTACTGCTGGCTTTTGGGTAATCGTCCTGACGATGAATTTAGCACAAGCAAGATTGCCGATATGCTTAATCAAGTGGAAAATACGATTCACGATTCTCCAAATCGAACGAAATCCGCTATGAATAATTTTATCTATACAGTCGGTGTTTCATATTTGCCGCTTCATGAGAAGGCGCTTGAAACTGCAAGGGCAGTAGGTCCAGTCGAAGTTAAGAAAGATAAGAAAAAAAGTAGTATTCTTCTTGCTGCCGAAAACATTCAAAAGGATATAGATAGAGGACGGCTTGGTTTCAAGCGCAAACATGTAAGGTGTTAGCATGATTTGTAATGGAGCTACACTATCTGAAACGAGACTAACAAGCATTTAATAATAATTAGTTTACTGTACGTAGGATGTTTGTTCCTTCATAAACCATCCGTTGAAGAAGTGGCAAGGGATAAAAGCTAAAAGACTCTTGAGAAAAGGAGAGGTTAAAAATGAAAACCCAAAAAGGAAATCTAAGAATCTGTCATAAAGGACACAAATATTATAAAAGCAGTAGCTGTCCGACCTGCCCCACCTGTGAGAAAGAACGCAAACCTGAAGACGGATTTCTTTCCATGCTATCAGCACCAGCAAGACGAGCATTGGAAAGCAAAGGGATAACTTCTTTGCAGCAGCTATCAACATTTAGTGAAAAAGAAATATTACAATTTCATGGTATGGGGCCGGCTTCTTTACCTAAACTTAGAACAGCTTTGCAGGCCAATGGATTAGCCTTTAAAAATTAAACAGATAGTTAAAGCAAGAAATAGATCTGGATGAAGTGTACGAATACGCTGAATTTCTGGATATGAAAGGATGTTAAGCGATAAAAAAGTAGTGGGAAAAAGAAGGGTTGGAGATTTAAGTTGAATAACAAACTAAGTAAAGCATTAGCGTTACGAAAGAGTGGAAATCACAAAGAATCTAACGAATTGCTAAGTGAGTTAGCTAAGGAATTTCCAGACGATGCTTTATATAACTATCAATGTGCTTGGAGCTTCGACATATTAGGAGAAGAAGAAAAGGCAGTACCCTTTTACGAAAATGCCATAAAGATAGGATTACCTTCTAAGGATATGGAAGGGGCAATATTGGGATTGGGCAGCACATATAGAGCCTTGGGGGAATATGAAAAATCAAAAGAGACATTTTTAAAAGGAATGGAGTTATTCCCAGATAATCATGTAATTAAAGTGTTTTATTCCATGACCTTATACAATTTAAAAGAACACAGCAAAGCGATGGAACTGTTACTGAAGTGCTTACTACATACGACAAATGACAATGAAATACTAAGTTATAAAAAAGCCTTACATTTCTACTCAGATAAACTAGATCAGACTTGGAAGTAGCTTATAAAATTCACTGAATATAAGTTCTTTTCTTGAAACGAGGAGAGGACTTTTTTGTAACAATATTGGCAGACTTCCTTTAATAAAATGATAGATTGTGAAGAAATACATTTAAACTATAGGAGGCTTTGCTAAAAAAAGAAAGCCCTTACATATTATATCTGTCTAATATGTAAAGAGCCTTATAAGAATTATATTTGAAATAGGAAATCTTTTCTTTTAATTTTGCGGTTTTTGTTTTATTGAAGTACTTATGTTTGTACCACTCTATCCTTACTAAACTCTTGTTCAATTAGCTTATCCATGAGAAAATCGTAAAAAACTTGGTAATTTGTTTTAGTTAGTTTGTCCAGTTCCTGGTGAGTGATAATGTTATGTTGGATGAGTAAACCTATAGCAGCTGATATACAATTTACTTTTAAATCTTCTTCCCCTAACATATAAATCACCTTCCCTTAGTTACTAAGTAACCCATTCTATACAATAGGCATACTTAAGACACGGACTTATATAAGCTCTTTTCTCAATATTGCTCTCGTGCTGATAGAAAATGATAATAAAATGTTCTTAACACTTTTTAATGCATACTGTTATTTTTATATACTTCGCTTTCTTTTCCTGCAAAAAAAACTAAACGATTTACATTTTCCCTTATTTTGGAATATTGCATTTGTTTTTAACAATTAGGGAAGCTTTTGAACGCTCAGTATGTATCTGAATGTCAACACCAAGAACTTATGAACGCCATCTAATAAGGCTAAATAATGGAATTCATTTTAATGGGTTCTTATTATTCATCTTATGTAAATGCGAAATAAATGTGGTTTTCCTTTAAGGAAAAAAGGGAATTTTAACCATTACACAAACCGTCTCTGTAGGTAATTATTAAATTATATAGGGAAATCTATATTCCAATAAAATACTGTTATTACAAGGTAGGGAGGTAGAAGTATGAAAGAAACCAATAGTAAGAATTTAAAATCTGAAATTATAAAAAAGCATGAGGTATTATTTGCAAAGAGACTGGAACTTGAGAGTGAAGCAAGCCGGTTGATGTTAGAAATTAATTTATTAGATGCACAGAATACTCTTGATAAAGTAAGTCAGTTAAACCAACAGATAGATGATATAACCTCTGAAATGGATTATTTGAAACAAGCCCTTGAAGCTATCAATTAAGATATATATCAAAGTGTAACTAATTCTGTAAGTATAACCACGAGCAAATTAGAAAAAAGTAATCAACATGGAAGAGAAAGAAGGTATTTCTATGAAATCTGTATTGTTAATTGGACAATCAAATATGGCAGGCAGAGGATTTATTGAGGATGTACCGCCGATTTATAATGAGCATATACATATGTTGAGAAACGGTAGATGGCAAACGATGGCAGAACCGCTTAATTTTGATCGTCACATAGCTGGTGTTGGGCCGGCAGCCTCTTTTGCTCAAGCTTGGACAGAGGATCATCCTGGCGAGTCCATTGGGTTAATACCATGTGCTGAGGGAGGAAGCTCAATTGATGAGTGGACAATTGACGGACTATTAACCAGACACGCGATTTCTGAAGCAAAATTCGCAATGGAAACAAGTGAGTTAGTGGGAATTCTGTGGCATCAAGGAGAAAGCGACAGTTACGGAGAACGTTATAAGACGTATGAAGATAAATTGCTTTCGTTATTTAAACAGTTGAGAGAAGAATTGAATGCACCAGATATCCCGATTATTATCGGTGAGTTGGGACATTACCTTGGAGATGTGGGATTTGGAAAAAGCGCTGTAGAATATAAACAAATAAACCAGCTATTATCTAAAGTTGCCCATACTGAAAAAAATGGTTATTTTGTAACATCAAAAGGCTTAACAGCAAATCCAGATGGCATTCATATTGATGCCGTTTCCCAAAGAAAGTTTGGATTAAGATACTATGAGGCTTTTTCAAAACAAAAGCATGTTTTAGATGTTTTAGACGTTGAGCATGAATGGATTGAAAAGGAAGCAAAGCGTGAACTAACTAAAAATGAACGTATATTTGTTGAAAGTATGAAGTTTGCCTTGGGACAAGTAAGTTTTGAGGAGTTTTCTATTAATGTCTCTACTATTAATGAAAGTAAGTAAAGCAAAATTAATCCCATTTTATGAGGAGAAATCAATTGATTCCACTTTTAATCTTAGGTTTGTTAAAAGAAAAACGCGGTTCATATGGATATGAACTTTTGGCAATTATGAATGAGTGGAGTTAGTATAGATTTGTTAATTATGAAAACTAAAAAAAAGGAGAATCCTTTAAACAGGAACTCCAAAAAGCCGGTATTCAAGACACGCGAATTTTTTAAATACAACTAGTGGAGAGGTTGCAGACAGAGTTTTAGGTGGGAATATATCAAAGTTGCTGCATATATGAACTAAGCGGTTTTGTTTGATGTTAGCTTAAGTGCTATAAAAAAGACCTTGAAACCCATTTTTCAAGGTCTTTTTTATATTTGTTAAAACTGCTGTTTCTCCGCTGTCTCTAATTTTTTATAGTGCGCAATTTTTTCTTCAATTCTCTGCGAATTTAACTCTAGTTCCTCTATCTTGCCTAAGACATCTTTATAATGTTCTTCTAACAATTCCTTTCTTGCCGTAATAGTAGACTCTCCTTTCTGTCGCAAATCAGAAAACTGCTTCATTTTAAGCATAGGCATTCCTGTAACACGTAAACGAATTAAAAACTGAATCCAAGCTAGATCAAAGTCTGTATATTGCCGATATCCGGTTTGGTCTCTTTGCACATTTTTTATTAATTCAATTTTTTCGTAATAACGCAAAGTATGTGTAGAAAGACCGGTCATACTTGCTACTTGTTGAATACTGAATAAATTTTCCATATTAATTATTATAACATGAGAAATAAAATGCTTGCTTTAGAGCGCGCTCTAAAGCGTAATATCTAACTTGTAAATAAACTAACTCAGTTGTAAGGAGAGATTCAGTTGACGAATGAACGTTACGAAAATGGTTGGAAAACGTTAATGGAAGTAGATGGAGAGGGTGGGGAACGAGTAATTGAATCATTAAAAGACATTGCTCCTGACATTGGGAAATATGTCATTGAATTTGCCTTTGGAGATATTTATACAAGAGAAGGACTTAACCTACAGCAAAAACAACTGGTTACAATAAGCTCACTCACGACACAAGGAGGGTGTGAACCACAATTAAATGTTCATATTAATGCTGCGCTTAATGTAGGTCTCACACCACATGAAATAGTAGAAGCCATTACTCACTGTATTCCATACACGGGCTTTCCTAGAGTGTTAAATGCTATTTTTATTGCTAAACGAGTTTTTACAGAAAGAGAATTAACCGTCACGGTGAAATAAAAGCATATGTATATATGGCAAGGCGATTTTAATATTACTCTTTTTTAGTTTTAGAGTGGACGGACAAGCTTTGTGGGATTAATTTGATTTTGGAATAGGTGAGAATAGTATCGTAAAAGAGACACATAATTAGTAAAACAATTATTGTTGTTTAATGTGTCAAGAGATGAAGATTTTACTCATTTTTGGAGGAAGTTGTAATGGAGAAAGATCAAACGTTGAAAAATGCGATGAATGAATGGGCACGTGTAACTGAGGATCCACAAATGTTAATGACTTATGAAGTAAACCAGGAATTCCAAGTAGATAAAACATTGACATTAAAAAAAAAGCTGAAAAACAAGGGGAAAAAAGAGCTATTAAGAGAGTAGCGTTAAGAATGCTGCAAAAAGGTATGGATAATCAAACAATATCTGAATTAACGGATCTTACAGAAGAAGAGATTGAACAGGTTCGTAAATAACGAATGTAAACCGAGGTTAGGAAGGAATAGATCCAAAACAACATTTTATCACGATAAAAAAAGGGCTACCCCAAAATAGGAAAGAGGTAGCTTGCTCTATTCAAGCAAAAAGTTGAATACGTTGGTTGAGTTAAAACAACTACATTATTTTAACATGTATAAAATTTTTAGTAAAACGCTATCATTTCCAGTTTTATTACCTAATTTCCTCTGCTAAAATGGAATCATAGGGATGAAAAGAGAAGGGTAGATGAGGCATATGAGTACGAGTCTATTGCTAACTTTAGGGGTTATATTTTTGGCAACAATAGCTATAGCCATTTTAATTAAGATTCCAGAAGAAGATTAAACTGAATAATAAAATGAAAAGCTATCTCAAATTATGAATGAGATAGCTTTTTTACTGTTTTATGTCTCAGTTGAAAAATTAAAATTGATTTTATATAGAGGAATTAAATGCATAAAAATTAATTAAAAACAAATACTTTCACTGTCATAAATAAAAAGGAGGCTAGATAAAGATGGATGCACAAAGAGCACAAGAAATTGCCGATTCAGTGGACATGGCCAATGTCATACATAACGGGAAAAGCATTTACATTGAGCATGTAGACCAACAAAATGGGGTAGCTACAATTCATAACCTGGATGAACCAACTAATAAGCAAAGTGTTTCTATAACTGAACTAACAGAACAATAATTTACTCTTAGAATAAAAAAGCCGTTTTATGTAGGCTTTTTTATTTTTCTCCCATTTTTATGGAGAGGATAAGAAGAAAAATAACCGCATCAGAAAAGTGTTGTCAGATCAAGGATGTATAAAAATCTAATCGTAATGAACTTCACTTTTAAGTGGAGGACTCAATATAATGAAACACGACTCCTTATAACTTCCACCTTTCAAAGGAATCCCTTCCCAACAACAGAAAATCAAGCAAATAAGAAAACATTGAGAGTTAGGAGATATTTTTTCGTTTATGTTGACTTCTACGAAATTTCATTGTAGGATAATCTATATCATCAATAAACACATTAAATACTTATCCTACAATGTACGTTATGCCCTATTTGTTTTGAACCGTACTGTTTATTTGGGATTCCTACATTTGTTGACGGATGCCATGCCTGTCTTTGACACAGGATCGCTGGAACGTTAATATGCGGAAACCCACCTGCGAGATCGCGGGTTCACAAAACAGATTGGGAGGACGACATAGGTGGGAATCCCTTAACTATACATACCGTGCTAGACGGGGAGATGGCGGTGCCCTGTAACCTGCAATCCGCCTTAGCAGGGTTTAATTCCTAACAGAGGTATGAGTCAGGTAAGGTCTGACTTGGACAAGTGGTGTTGACAACTAGGTCCTGCACAACAGAAACCTATGAACATGGTCAGGTCCGGAAGGAAGCAGCCATAAGTAGATTCTTCTGTGTGTTGCAGCACAACCCGGTCGAGCTAACTGTACACGTAACGCTTATTTGATCATGTCAATGACGGGTGCACGGTGTTTTTACTTAGCAATTTTTATTTAGTGTAAAAAAACTATCTTTAATAGGTCTGGTGGCAATAGCAGAGAGGTCACACCCGTTCCCATATCGAACACGGAAGTTAAGTTCTCTAGCGCCAATGGTAGTGGGGACTTTGTCCTCGTGAGAGTAGGACGTTGTCAGGCAAAAAAACAGCCCATCATTGATATGATGGGCTGTTTTTTTGTATATTAATTTCGTTTAAATTGATTTCTACGAAATTAAATGGTATGTTTTACGTAATTTATTAGTACATGTAGGAGGATTTAGAGTGAAAAAAAATAGCCTAGAAGTTATTCCGTTGATTGATGACTTTAGCCAATGGTTAATAGAATCAGGCAAATCTGATAATACGATTAAAACCTATCGAGCAGTGCTAAACCAATTTCATGAATGGCTTCTAAGTGAAGGTAGACATTTAGATCAAGTAACAAGAAATAATGTCCAAACTTATATGGTTAACCTTGAATCTAATAATAAAAGTGCGTCGACTATAGAAAAAGTTTTTGTAACAATTAGCGTTTTTGCACGCTTTCTTGAAAAACCAGAAATTGTTCAAAATATTGAACGTAAACAAAAAGAGAAAAATAACGAGGTTGTACCAGAGTCATTAGAAGCAAGTGAGCGTGACCGCCTTTTATCTGAAGTAAAGCAACAGGGAAACCTTCGTGATATTGCTATTGTATATACTTTATTACATACAGGGATTCGAGTATCAGAGATTTGTGCTTTGAATCATAAAGACGTAAAGATTAACCAATCTGACGGTTTTTTAATTATTCGTAATGCTAAAGGGTCTAAAAAGCGACTTGTTCCTCTTTCTACAGAGGCAAGAAATAGTTTAAAGAAATATATTGATTCACTTGATTCTAGTCATGAAGCTTTATTTGTCTCTAATTTTGATAGAAGAATGTCTGCACGTACGGTTCAGTACATGTTAAAAAAATATAATGTAAATCCTCATAAATTACGCCATACTTTCTGTCATGAGTTAGTTAAGAAAGGGATAGATATTGCAACAGTTGCCGAATTAGCAGGCCATTCTGATGTGAATGTTACAAAACGATACCTAAAATCTTCTACAAGAGATTTAGAAAATGCGATTACGCAAACCTTTTTATAAAAAAACTCTGTAACAAGAATCATGATTCTTGTTACAGAGTTTTTTTATTTAGGTGTATGTTCCTACTTAATAATTGCAAAATTAAGTATTAAAACACAATTTACATAGATGTTGACTTCTACGAAATTATAAGGTAAAATAATTTTTGTTGGTAGCGAAACAAATATTAATTATTAACTTACTAGTGCATGTTTCATATGAAGGGGTAGCATACGGATAAATGTGACTGACTATAAATAATTTCCATACTTATTGGTGACAGAGTCAAGGGCTGCAATACCTTTATCACCGGTCAAATCCGGTTGCTGTCTCCACATTTTAATAGAGAACTTAGAAAGGATCTTTAGCTCAGCTGGTTAGAGCAGACGGCTCATAACCGTCCGGTCGTAGGTTCGAGTCCTACAAGGTCCACCATTGAACCTGAAATATGGAGGAATACCCAAGTCTGGCTGAAGGGATCGGTCTTGAAAACCGACAGGGGTGTCAAAGCCCGCGGGGGTTCGAATCCCTCTTCCTCTTCCATTGTATCTTTGTTATTATCGCGGGGTGGAGCAGTTCGGTAGCTCGTCGGGCTCATAACCCGAAGGTCGCAGGTTCAAATCCTGTCCCCGCAACCATTTTTCACATGCGGATGTGGCGGAATTGGCAGACGCGCTAGACTTAGGATCTAGTGTCTTATGACGTGGGGGTTCAAGTCCCTTCATCCGCACCATTTTAGGAAGCGCCCGTAGCTCAATTGGATAGAGCGTTTGACTACGGATCAAAAGGTTAGGGGTTCGACTCCTCTCGGGCGCGCCATAAACGGGAAGTAGCTCATTTTGGTAGAGCCCAAGTCTGATAAGCGTGAGGTAGGTGTCAAGCCCACTTAGGCCTACTATTATTCCACAGTATCTCAGTGGGAGATCCATACAGAGAAGTACCCAAGTGGCTCAAGGGGCTCCCCTGCTAAGGGAGTAGATCGTTAACGCGGTGCGAGGGTTCGAATCCCTTCTTCTCTGCCATTTTATAATTTTATCTGGTCCGTTGGCCAAGTGGTCAAGAGATTATCCTTTTAAAAAGGTAACACGGGTTCGAATCCCGGACGGGTCATTACAAAAAAGGCAGTTTGCTGATAAAGCAAGCTGTCTTTTTATTGGATAAGAGATATTGCTTTAATCCATTATGTAAAACTAATTTAAATGTTATTAGAATGAAGATAAAAAGCATTTGATAATAGTGCCGATAACTCGGAGTATGTCAACAGAGATATTTAATAAATTTCAACATTGTAGAAACGCTCCTGATATAACCCAAAAAGAACCACCCCCAACAAAAAAGCACTCACTAACGTGAGTGCTTTCCTCATTAAATAAACAATCCAACCATAATACCTGTTAAAATCGAACCCATTGTAGCGACTAACAGCATCTTCAAGCCGAACTTGGCAACGCGTGAAGCTTGTTCGCCGTTGATTGCTTGGATCGTACCAAGAACGATACCGATTGAGCTGAAGTTGGCAAATGAGATTAAGTAAGCTGATACGATACCAATCGTTTTTTCAGAAAGGTTAGGCATCATTTTTTGGAAGTCAAGCATGGCAACGAATTCGTTTGCTACTACTTTTGTTCCCATTACGCCGCCGGCTCTCATTAGCTCGTCTGCCGGGATACCCATGATAAAGGCAATTGGGTAGAAGATATAGCCTAAAATGTCTTGAACCGTTAATCCGATTACGCCGTTTAGTACGTAGTTCACTAATGCTAAAAGACCAACGTATGTAACAAGCATGGCTGCTACGATTAACGCAACGCGTCCGCCGTCTAGTGCTCCGTCACCGATTGCTTCAAACAGCGTACCTTGCTTAGCAGGTGCTTTGATATCGACTTCGTTTTCATCTTCCACTTTTACAGGTGCAACGATAGAAGAAACGATTAAGCCAGAGAATACGTTTAGCGGAAGGGCAATTAATACGTATTCAGCCGGAATCATCTGCATGTATGCGCCTAAAATCGAACAAGAAACGGATACTAAAGATGTTGTTGTAACGATAAATAAACGGTTTGGTGTTAAACCTCCGATGTGGTTTTTTACCGCAATTAGCGCCGTTGTATCACCAAAAATCATCGCATTCACGGCTGTGAAGCTTTCAATTTGGGGAAGTCCGGTAATTTTTGAAACAAGTCCTCCGATATATTTGATCCCAAAGGGTAAAATACGAGAGTAGTTTAAAATACTTAATAATGCTGAAACGAATACAATCATAACTAACGTTTGGATAAAGAAAATGCCTTTTCCTGCAAGATCTCCAAACACGAACGAAATTCCGTCGTTACCAAATGATAAGATCTTTGTAAATACACTTGTGATAAAGTCAAGCACCTTGCGACCAATCGATGTATTCATCATAAAAGCAGAGATAGCAAGCTGAATAACCAGCATAACTGCGATGCCTTTGTAGTTGATAAGTTTCTTGTCGTTTGACATGAGGAACGCAACTGCTAAGACAATTACAATTCCGATAATTCCCATTAAAATTGACATTTACTTTTCTCCTTACATGTACTCTATATTTATAAAAGAGGGACGTGCATAGAAATGACTATGTAAATCGGCCTCTATTTTATACAAAAACGGAACTTCTACGCCAATTTTGTTAAAAATGGGCAAAATTTTTTAGGCCATTGTAAAAAATGACGTAAGTGTAAAATAATATTTACTATGTGCTAATATGTAAAAAAACATGCAGAACTGACATAATAACTTATATTTCGACAGCCTCTACTATCTTAAATCATTTCGAACAAAAGAAAAAGAGGAAATGAAGATATTTTTAATATAATTGTGAAATATTTTTTAAACTTTCATGATATTGCCAAGATTTTAGTGGAATACACAAAAAATAAGAGCGCCATCTTTAAAATGTGGTAAAATATGACGTAATTAGTAAGGAAAAACGGCGAAGGGAGAGGTACGAATGAATCAACGTAAAATAATTCATTTAGCAACCGGTATGCCTGAGCAAATGGCATACAGTCCTGACAAAGAAATGCGCACAGGCATATGCAAGAAGCAAGTAGACGAGACCTTTTTAGCAAAAGAAGGGTTTCAAGGCGACGGCGTAGCGAACTTAAAGTATCACGGCGGACCGGATCGTGCAGTGTGCGTGTATCCGTATGAACACTACAAAAAATGGAACGAAGAATTTGATGCGGAGCTGCCGATGTCTGCGTTTGGAGAAAATCTTGTCTTAGCGGGCATGGTTGAAAAAGACGTATGCATTGGAGACGTTTATCAAGTGGGAGACGCCGTTATTCAAGTGACGCAAGGGCGAAACCCATGTGACACGATTACAAAGAGAACGGGCGTTAAAGGAATTTTAAAACGAATGATTGAGACAAGCTATACCGGCTATCTTTGCCGCGTGCTGAAAGAAGGTACGATTACGCAAGATGCGGAAGTGAAATTGATTGAAGCTCATCCAAACCAAGTATCCGTTTGGTTTACGCTTGATTTATATTTCCATCATTCAAAAGATGTAGAAGGAATGCAGCGGGCTTTAGAAGTGGCTGAGCTGGCTGAAGACTGGAAGCATAAATTTCAAACGCGTATTGAAAAGGCGCTTTCCGTCGCGCAGCGATAAAAAGTAAATGCCCTCTAATCGTTAGAACGTATCTAACGATTAGAGGGCATTTTTTTCTTAGAAGCGTCCGTATCCTAAGAAATGATCTTGATAATAAGAAACATCTAGGTCAGCTACTGCTACACCGTGTGAACCAGCATGAATCATTTGGCCGTTTCCGATGTAGATTCCCATGTGAGATGGGCCGCTTGTGTATGTGTTTTGGAAGAATACTAGATCTCCTGGTTGTGGAGACGAAATCTTTGTCGCCATGTTCCAGTAGTTTGCTACGCTTGTACGTGAAATGCTGTGACCGCTATGGTTGAACACGTATGCGATAAAGCCTGAGCAGTCAAATCCGCTTGGTGTGTTTCCTGCCCATTGGTAAGGTGATCCTACTAAACTACGTGCAACATTTACTGTGCTTCCAGAAGCCGTGCTTGTTGTTGGAGCAGGTGCTGGTGTGCTAGTTTCTTTTGCTGCAGATGCAGATGCTGTAGAAGTAGAAGGAGTTGATGTGCTTACACCTTTTACTTGGCTTGCGCTTGGTTTACCTGATGCAATTGTTACGTAGCTTGAGCTTTTTGAAATCCATTTGTTTGGTGCAATTTCAACTAAGCCGTTTGCTTCTTTTAAAATAGCAAACTCTTGACCTTGTGTTGCAGTTCCAACGACTGGAGATGAAAAGCTAGCTCCTTGACGAATATTTAACGCACTCACGTTTACGATGACTTTTTGATTAGTAGTAGTAGTTGCTTGTTGTTGAGGTACGCTTGGCGTTACCTTTTCTTGTACGGGTGCTGGTGCAGCGCCTCCGTCATTTGCACTTGCTGAAGTTGTGCTAAATGTTAGGGCAGCGGGAACAAGTAATGCTGCTAACCCCATATTCATAACTGTACGATTTGCTTTCTTTAGCATGTTCTTTCTCCCTTTCCATAACTTGTTTTATTCACAACTGTGAGTCTATCAATCCTGACAGGAAAAGTAAACATCTAATTCCAAATTACGACATTTTGTAACATAGTTTTAATATTAAAGGGCGATATAAGTAGAATTGTCACCTTCTCTGTAATAATTCTGACAATTTATCTAGGTAGAAATGTTTAGGGAATTCATAGATTTATTAGAAAATATGTAAGTGGCATGGCATTTTTCCGTTTTTCCGTTAAAAAAGAGGGGAAATCAAAAAACAGCAGCTAAATAGCTGCTGTTTCTAGGGTATATAGTTCGATGGTAACATAGTTTGCTATCGAACTTAGTGAATAACGGGGTACAAATCTTAACTAATGTACATGGAGAGAATACCAAACCTAAATAAAAAACCGTATTCGCAACTCGAATACGGTTTTTCGTTTATTCAGCGACTTCTGCTTCATTTGCTTTTAGCTTTTCATAAAATACGCCAAGCGAAGTCGTTACATACGGAACGAGCCATAATAACCCGATGCCAAGCGTAATGATACTTAAAATTCCCCAGCCGATGAAGCTTAAAACAAGTAGAAAGTAGGTCCACTTGTAGCCGTTCATTAACCGTCTGCTTTCAGTAATAGACTGGTTGACTGAATAATCTGGGTTATCGCGGAATACGAAGTAGGCCTGTGAATAGGCAAGGCTTTTGATGATGCCAGGAATGATTAATAAAATGCTCCATAGCACGGTATAAATAATCGTTAGCAAGTAAAGTCCGAGTGTTCTAAAATATAATCCCGCACATGAAAACGAATCAAACACGTTTCCTACACGTACACTTTCTCCTCGCACCAGACGCAATAGTACCCAGTAGTAAGAAAAGAAGAGCGGCACGAGCAGCAGAGATACAATATTAGCTAAGGTAGACTGCGAGTATTCGGTTTCGGACCCGCTTGGAAATCCGTTAACAAGAAAGTCAATAAGTCCTGGAATACCGGCAGCAATTAGATACGTAACGAACGTAAGCAGTACGGCAAATCCCCAGCGGTTTTTCAGCGCTGCGAGTGCACCTTGCTTCACTTCTTTTATTCTCATAACTTGATGTCCCCCTCTAGGTGAATTTATACAGAGAATTTAACCTGTACATTAGTCAATATATTAGCGATTTTTGAATATATGAATGCTTGCACTAATAAGTTGTGTAAAGATTTTTTAGACGCTTGAAATTTGTGTAAAGTTCTTTAAAATGGAATTATAAGGATATTTTTGGTGAGAAGGAGGAATGAAAATGACGCTTGTGTATTTGCTGATTCTGGCAGTTGTTTATATCTTTCTGGATCTGTTCATGCGAAAAAAGCTGCATACAAAGATGAAAAAAAGCTATTGGAGAAGCTTTAAAGGAAGGCGTCCGCTGTTTATCACAATTGAAATGGTGATGCTTGCTTCGTTTTTAGTGCTCATCTTCGTTATACCTCCAGCCTACACCTCGGTTTTTATGTTTCTTTTCTTTTTTCTCCTCTACGTAATTCGAGGTTTCGAAGAATGGAAGTTTGAAAGAAAGCAAAAAGAGTACTACCACTCGTGGTTTGGTGCAACTTTTTTCTTACTTGGGACGTTTATATTACTGATGACAGATATGTAAAATAAGATTGGGACATAACGAAATAAACCGCTGTTGATTTCCGTGCAAGACTTCGCTTTCCGCGGGCGGACGGTGAGCCTCCTCGTCGCGTGTGTTCCTGCGGGGTCTCACCTGTCCCGCTTTTCCCGCAGGAGTCTTCGTCTTGCCCTCCAATCAACCACTAGAAACACCTACATATATGAAATATAAAACAAGCCTACGTTCACTATACCCATAAAAAAACCGAACGAACTGGATTCTCCATCAAGAATCAAGTTCGTTCGGATCTTCCTTCAATCAAACTACTTTTATACAAGCTCCTTTTTTTATGTAAAGTATTGAACGACTGTGCCTTTGTTCTTCTCTACGTTAACACTCGCATACGCGCCGTTAATAAGCGTGAGCTGAGGAGGGAGGTGGCCGCAGTCGATGTCATAGATAACTGGAATATGTAAGTCAGAGGAAAGATCATGATACACGTCTTCAGCGGTGTAGGAATCAACGGGTTGATTAGCGCTGCTTCTGCCGAATAAAATACTCGAGCAGTTATCAAACCAGCCCGCTAGCTTAAGCTGAAAAAGTGAACGGCGAAGGTCAGCCGTCGTCAGTTCACAGTTGTCAAAGTACCAAATGACCGGCTCAGCAGGAATGTATTTTTCTCGAAACGTTTTTACGTCTCCAAAAGGAGTTCCTACTAAGTGCCTGATCACGTCAATACATCCTCCGAGAAGACGACCTTCGATGTGCATGTCGCTTAACTCTGTATGCTTCCAAACGGTTTGTTCGGTTAAATGAAACACGCATGGTGACGGGTTGTCATGCTGCCATTCTTTTTGATAGCGATCAGAAGAAATTTGAGCCACGCTTTCTCCTTTTTTGGTCGACAGCATCTGCTGCCACATCGCAGTCGTTGGATCCCAGTGCTCTCCTCGCAAGTCCACAAAGTTGGTTCCGTGAGCCGTTGCAATCCCGGTATTAAGTGTAATAGCCAGCAAAAGAACGCTGGTGTCAGAATAGCCAAGCACCCATTTTGCTGTCCATTTTGTAAAGTCTAGATGTTCAAGAATTTCAATCAGCAGCTCGCCTCCCCAAGGAGGAATAATGATATCGATGTTTTCATCAGCAATCATGGCTTGAAGCTCATTTGCACGTTTTTTAGGAGAAGCGGATTTTGCTTTATGCTGCGTCCAAACGGTTTCTCCCGGTATAACAGAAAAGCCCTTTTGTTTCATGCGTTCACACGATAAAGAAAACATGGAGTGAAGAGCTTGAGGTACACCAGAAGAAGGTGCGGTTATGCCGATGGTTGGGTTGGATGTCAGAAAAGGATAGGCAATCATAGCGGCCTCCTTCAAAGGTTTTAGCTTATTTTACCAATGAGAGAAATGCTGGACAAGCTTATTTTTCATTTAATTTAGGAAGATTGATAGGTTTTGTAAAAAGAATCCGTATTAATAGATGTAAAAGCAAGCGGAAAGGAGCAATGTCATGGAAGATGACTGGATTGTTGCGAGTATAACACGAAAAAAAGAAAAAGGATTAGAGCTGTTAATTGATCAGTACGGAGGGTTAATTACGGCCATTGTACGCAAGCATCTAGGCACGCTGAAAGGTTATGAAGAAGAGTGTGTAAACGACGTATTGTTAGCCGTGTGGCATCATATTCACCGCTTTGATTCGGAAAAAAATACGTTTAAAAACTGGGTTGCGGCTGTTGCTAAGTACAAAGCCATCGACTATCAGCGCAAATACATAAAAACGCAGCACGAACCGCTTGGCGAAGCGGAGTTTGGTGAAATATCAGGAGTTCATAACGTTCAAGGGGACGACGTGGAAGAACTTTTAGGTCACCTAAATGAAGGAGACCGGGAGCTGTTTAAAGCGTATTACTTACAAGAAGTCGAGCTAAAACAAATTGCTAAAAAACAGAAGACTACCATCAGCAATTTATACAACCGGCTGTCGCGCGGACGAAAAAAGTTAAAAGCTATTTTTAAATAAGAAATAAGGAGGGACAAAGATGAAAAATCAGTACGACTTATTAAATGGATCTTCTATAGATGTTGATGAATATGAAGAAATCGAGCTAACGGCAAGCGAGAAAAAACGAATGAAAAAACGTTTAAAACGTGAAATAAAGCCGGCGCGGAAAAAAGCGCGTCCGCTGATTGCCGCTGCGGTGCTGCTGCTTGCTGTAACGCCTGTGATGATACAAAACGAAACGGTATGGGCATCGGCTGTGCGAATCAGTCAGCAGCTTGGTCAGCAAATCGAACTGCTTATGAACAAGCCTGAAGGCAGCTTGAGCAGCTATAAAAAAGCGGTAAATGAAACGGCAACGGACCAAGGTATTGAAGTAAAAGTAAATGAACTAATGCTTGATGACGGACAGGTACTGCTTGGGCTGACGATCAGCGCAGATGAATTTAGAAGAACGGCACTAGGGCTTAACCGAAACACCCCAATTCGACCGGGAGAGCTGCGCGTGAAAATTGGTAATCTGTCGTTTTTTGATTCGGCTTCCAGTATCAGAGAGGAACCAATCAAAAACAAAGACGGAAGCTGGGACTATCTGTATGCTTTAAAATTAACGCAAGCGGACACGAACGGAGACGGGAAAATCGATGTGGAAGGCTACAACGTGCTAAATCATATTGATCCAAACAAAAACTATCAAATCAGCGCGCAGTTCACAAGCCTCGAATTTGAAAAGAATCCTGGTCAGACGAAAAGCGGGAACTACCGGGATTCGTACGGAGAAATTAAAGGGAATTGGACCGTACACACCAGCGTAAACGGCTCAAAAATTATTGCTGATACTAAAGTGTATCCGTTAAACAAAGAAATTCCGATTAACGAAAAAGGAATAGAAGGTGTATTGTCCATTAAAGAAGTTCGCGTATCGCCTGTTTCGATTAAGCTGCACTATACGTTTACATCGTCAACAGGAAGCATTCGAAACGGAACGAACGTGGGCGTAAAAATAAAAGACCAAAATGGAAGAGATCTTTCTGAAAGCGGCAGTGGAGGAGGAACAGACAGAGTGCTAGAAATGGACGAAGAATATCGAAACGACAAAGGAGTGGTTATGCTGCGATTTGTTCCGTATGTAAGTGATTACGAAAACGACAGTTCAAAAAATTTAACCTCGGAAGCCTTTAATTTGAAGGTAAACAACAACTAATCAAAATAAAAACCAGATGCCTGCTTAGCGGGCATCTGGTTTTTGTTAGATATCCATTTTATTTAACAAGCGAAGAAACGTCTGTAATTCTTCATCCGTAAAATGGCTAAGCTTTTCGCCATATTCTTTGGTGAGTACTTTTTCCATTTCTTCTGCAAACGCTTTTCCTTTATCCGTAATGGATAAGTAGACAACGCGACGGTCTTTTTGACTGCGTACGCGCGTAACAAATTCTCTTTCCATGAGACGGTCGCTGATGCACGTCATGCTGCTGTTTGAGATGTGCATATGCTCGGCAATCTCAGAAACGATATGATTCCCTTCTTTATACAGCATGTGAAGCGCTAAAAATTCATTTAAAGGAATATATGATTTTAAAGTAGGGATAACGGATAGCTGCATTTTTTTCGTTTGGTTTCGCATCGTTGAAACCACATTTTGGATAAGTTCATCTCGTGTATTCATTGAGGTTGTGTGCTCCTTTTTCCGTTCAAACAATTCTTTTTCTTTTCTATTGTACCATATTGTACATAAAGAGAAGCGGCAGGTTTTTTAGTGGGAAAAAGAGAAGTAGTACATATCTGTTGCGATAGAAAGGGGCTTGAGTGATGGAAAAGGTAATTGAGTTTAAAACGACGCTGCTTCCTTTTGATGGAGCAAAAAAGCTTGTGAATGCAAATAATTCGGAAAGTGACTTATTATACAAGGAATATTATGATCTCGGAGACGGCAAGCAGATGTGTACGCTTGTGTTTGAACGCTATTTTTTCCGCACCGGCGGCAGGGGATCACTAATGATTATTTTAGAAAATGTGTCCGGTCCAAACAAAGTAAAGTGTATTCCTTCAGGAAGCGCAGAAGGAATACTAAATATTGATTGGGGAGCAAGCAAGGATTTTGTACGATGGGTAGAAAACGCACTGTCTGCTTATACGCTAGAAGAACCGCAAAGATAAAGGCAAAGCTGGAGAAGGCAATAAGCTTCTTCAGCTTTTTTTGTGAAGCGAAGGGCGAGTAGAGAAATGAAAAGATGCAAAAGCTACTGTAGAAATAAGAACTTTATGTGGACAATAATCATTTTTTCTCTTTTTACCAGATAAATGAGTATAATATGAAATTGCAGGAAGACTTCACATTTACATAACAAAGGAGAACAACATAATGAAAAAACTCAGCATCGTATTATTCGTTTTAATGATAGCTATAGTAGGCTGTTCAAAAGGAAATGATTCACGTTCAAAAGAAGTAAAAGGAACGATTGAAGTACCGGAATCAATTCAAGCAAATGAACAAGTCAAGCTTAAAGTCCTTGTGACGCAAGGAGACAAAAAAGTGGAAAACGCCGATGACGTGCAGTTCCAAGTTGAAAAAGAAGGCTACATCAATCAAGAAATGACAAAAGCACCGCACGAAGGAAAAGGCGTCTACAGCACGGACTATACGTTTAAAGAAAGCGGTGAATATACGATTACCGCTCACGTTACGGTAGACGGTGACATGAAAATGTTTACGAAAAAAGTAGAGGTAGGTAAGTCTAAAGAGTAAAGCTTATAGTCGAAAAAGCGGCTTATATAGTCATTAAAAAAGAGAATGCCTCGCGCATTCTCTTTTTTTATAGGGTTGCTTTAATCTACGTAATTGGATAACTCAATCAAATTGTAATCAGGATCTCTTACATAAACAGAAACGATCGGACCTACAGCACCCGTTCGTTTGACGGGTCCTTCTTCAATTTCTACATCATGTTTTTGTAAATGACTAATTATGCTTTGGATTTTTTCTTCTGTGATAAAACATAAATCAGCAGAGCCGGGAAGAGGATGCTTTGCTTTTGGCTCAAATTCATGGCCTGCTTGATGTAAGTTTATTTTTTGTTCACCAAAACGAAGCGCTATTCTTCCTTCTCCGAACGTTTCTTTTTGCATGCCTAAAATAACCGTATAAAAGTGAGTCGTTTTTTCAACGTCTTTTACCGTTAGTACAAAATGGTCTAATTTTTTAATCATGTCGCTTCCTCCTAACAATGTGAACTTTCTTCCTCTGAAAATAGAGTAAGTATTTAATGGGATCTGAGAGGTTTTTCTATAAATAAGTATATCCTTTATAAGGAGGAGGATAGTCAAAGACAGCTGTATGTCCATTTCTAGTTCAAAAGAGTGTTTTATAAATAGCCTGTTTTTTAAAATATTGTGGTTTTACACAATGCATTAAAGGGTTATGGAATTTTATGTTAATATTAGATGAAAAGAGGCTTTTATTTTAGTAACTTGGTCTAGAAATATTGTTGATTAGATGCGTTAAAAATTTAAATACATATAAGAATGGAGATGCTCGTATGTCTATGGGGATACTTTCTTTAAGCACTTTTGTTATCTGGTTTGTAGCCATTCAAGAGTTTTTAAAGCCTGAAAAGAATCAGAGTAACCGAAAAATAATGATGTTAACATCCGCAGGCTCCTTGCTGACGCTAGTTCTGACCATTTCTCTTTTTCAAACGCTATAAAAATACTTCTAAAAGCGGTTTTTCCTAGGCTATAAGAAGCGGAGTAGGGCTCACCTTTCTTTTTTGCTCCGCTTATTCTGCAGAAAAAAAGAAAAAGAAGCATGTGAACTGATGGTTCGCATGCTTCTTTTTTCATGTACTAGGCTATATACGACTATCTTATTTATAAACGCTGGACGGGATTTTAAACGTATGAATGCCGTTAGAATACGGGCCGTACTCATACTCACCAAATATAATGGCAATGTCGTTACTTGTATAGTAAAACTGATCTTCTTTTAAGTTTACAGACTTAAATTCATTAACCCAGAACTGAGCACCTTTTTTATTGCGGGCAATCATTTCATTGCGAATATAGTTATTAACTTTATTTAGCTTCGTATTATTGTTAATAATATCTTTTAAGTTGATTTGTCGAGCTTTTAACAAATCGTAATTGTACGTATCAATCCAAGCGTTGCCGTGAACGCCGCCAGCGTACGCATCATTGGTAATAGCAACACTTAAAATATTATCTTGGTTGTAAGGTACAGAGTATGTCATATTACGAGAATAAGGACCTGGCGCCCAGCCGTTTTTACGGTCTTCCTTCTCTTGTTCTTTTAGCTCGTTGTGTTCTTTTTGGGCTTCCTTTGCAATGTTTAAAAACTTTCGATTGTAGCTAACCTCAAATGGTTTATTGATAAGGCCGGATACCTGCGGATAGCTAATGTTGCTCGCTAAAGATTTCTTTGTAACCGTTACTCCTAGTGCTTGAATTTTGTCACTAGGCGCTTTTTCATACTTCATACTTGATGACTTCTGAGCATAGGTACCCTTTGATACCCCATACAGACCACCAAATTTGCTAGACTCAGAATACACGCGGAATACTTGCCCTTTTGTCACTTTTCTAGCCGCTGCTAACTTGTTGTTTTTAATATTGTAAAGATTCGTGTTCTTTAAAACGGTAATGCGTCCTATTTGCCCTTTAACCAGTTCCTGATTCCCCCACACGACTTTTGCTTCTGAAACTGTTTGCGGAGCAAGCGGTGAAAATAACAAAGCCAAACCTAAAACAACTGCGCTAACTCTTTTGAAGCTTTTCATAAAAGCCCCCTAAAGTGATTTTTGTAGGTTTTAAAACCAATACATACTTTATTTTCCAAAAAAGTTCATTCACTAGTATAGCACACCTTTACATTTTTTTACTTTTGTTAATTCCTTTTTACGGAATTATTTTTGACTTACTTTTATTAGAAAAAATAGACCAGCGTTCAACACTTTATGCCTTCAGTAGAAATAAGAAAAAAGTCAGTTATTTACCCTAGACTAAAAAAGTTTCCTGTGGTAAACTTTCGGTATCATGACAAGTAAAAACTGAAAATTTTAAATAAATTATGCTGACATGTTCATTTTTCTGCACCAGCAGAATACCCTATTAAAAATCAACGAGCATATTTTTTTACCTTAAAAGTTGGTCTGATGAAAAAAACATAACCTTAGGTAAAAAAAAAGAAGGGACGAAAAATAGATGGCTAGTGTAAATAATTATCCATTGTCTACATTTACGACAGGTGAAACGGTACAGCTCGAACGAATCGAAATCGAAGGTGCGTTAAAGCGCCGCTTGTTAGATTTAGGTTTTATTCCAGGAGCCATCATCAAAGTGCTTCAAAAAAGCCCGTTGGGAGATCCTGTTGCTTATCAAGTCAGTCATACAACGATTGGTCTCAGAAAAGAAGAAAGTTCAAAAATTTATGTGAAAAAAGTAGGTGATGACGGTGAGTAAGTATCGTATAGCATTAGCAGGAAATCCGAATACAGGAAAAAGTACGTTATTTAACGGGTTAACCGGTCTTAAGCAGCATACGGGAAACTGGACGGGAAAAACCGTAGCCAAAGCAGAAGGGACGTTTGAACATCACCAGCAGCTCTACACAATCGTCGATTTACCTGGAACGTATTCACTTTATTCAAATTCGGCGGATGAAGAAGTAGCGCGCGATTATATTTTATTTGAAAGACCTGACGTTACGGTTGTTGTGGTGGATGCAACGGCGATGGAACGAAATCTTAATTTAGCGCTGCAAGTGATGGAAATGACGGAAAACGTCGTGATTTGCGTGAACTTAATGGATGAAGCAAAGAAAAAAGGAATTGTGATTAACGAAAAAAAGCTCGCTGAATCGTTAGGCGTACCGGTTGTGCCTATATCAGCTCGCAATAAAAAAGGAATTACGAATTTGCTAGATGCGATTGAAGGAGTCGTACGCGGGCAAGTAAAGCTTAATCCTTACCAGGTGCAGTACACAAAAGAAATAGAAGCGTCACTAAAGGAGCTAGAACCTCAAGTCGCTTCTATTGTGGGAAATCAATTTCCTCTGCGCTGGATTGCTTTACGGGTTCTTGATGGAGACACGTCATTTTTAGAAACGATTCAGCAGCGTCAGCAGCAAGATATCAGTCACACAGAAAGGAGGAACAGCGCATATGGGAAATCCGTTAACTCCTGAAAACTCATTAGCGATGGAACAGCTAACGCGCTATGCGCAGCAGGCAAAAGAAAAAGATCATCGTTCAAATATGGTCGCAAGTATTTATCAGTCTTCACAGCAAATATGTAAAAAATCAGTTGTGTACCAAGATCGCTCAAAGCTTCAGCGTACGGAGAAATTGGATAAAGTCTTCACTTCGCCAATTTGGGGATTTCCGATTATGCTTGGTATTTTATCAGTGATTTTTTATATCACTATAGCAGGCGCAAACGTTCCTTCCGGATTAATAGCACAAGGGTTCGGCTGGGCGGAAGGGTACTTAACAGCTTTCTTTCAAGCGATGCATGCACCAGAATGGCTGCACGGAATTCTTGTATTAGGGCTGTTTCGCGGTACGGGATGGGTCATTAGCGTGATGCTGCCTCCAATGGCCATCTTTTTCCCGGTGTTTGCCCTTTTAGAAAACTACGGCTACTTGCCTCGCGTAGCGTTTAATATGGATCGTCTGTTCAAGCGAGCAGGTGCACACGGCAAGCAGTCGCTGACGATGGCGATGGGATTTGGATGTAACGCCGCAGCGATTATGTCGACTCGTATTATTGAATCGCCGCGTGAACGTATGATGGCGATTTTAACAAATAACTTTGTTCCGTGCAACGGCAGATGGCCTACGCTGATTTTGTTAGCTTCTTTATTTATGGCGACCGGCTTTACAGGAAGCGCTAAAACATTCGTAACAGCGCTTGTGGTAGTCGGAACGGTGTTATTTGGAATTGTTGTGACGCTGTTTGTATCGTGGGCACTGTCTAAAACGGCGCTGCGCGGAGTACCAACACACTATACGCTAGAGCTCCCGCCTTACCGTAAGCCAAAATTTGTAGATACAATTGTGCGTGCGACGCTGGATAAATCGCTGTTCGTGTTAAAACGCGCGATTATTGTTGCAGCACCCGCAGCGGTGTTAACGTGGGTATTGGCTAATATTTATATCGGTGACACAAGTATTTTAATGCACTTTGTTCAGTTTCTTGATCCGTTTGCCAAGACGCTGGGGCTAGACGGGTATATATTAGCTGCTTTTATCATTGGCTTGCCGGCTAATGAAATTGTTGTACCGGTTCTACTGATGGCGTATTTATCAACGGGCTCATTAATTGAAATTGAAGATGCGACTCGACTTAAGCAAATTTTCCTTGATCACCACTGGACGTGGCTAACGGCTCTTAACATGATGTTGTTTTCGCTTCTGCATTTTCCGTGCGGAACGACGCTTGTGAATATTTATAAAGAAACCAAAAATGTCAAGTGGACGTTTCTTGCTTTTGCGATTCCAACAGTGATTGCGATTGGCGTTACGTTTGCGGTTGCTCAAGTGGTAAGAGCGTTTAACCTTATTTAAATATGAAATAAAAGTGCAGGGCTCTTGAGAGAGTCCTGCACTTTTTTATAAGTCTCGAATTCAATGGATTTTTAGTTTTAGCAAGATTAATTGATATTTTTTAGGGGAAATGGTAATTTGTATGATGTGCGCTTCGTTTATGATGCACATACATGTAACTTCTGGGGGAGAACAACTATGGCAAAAAACAAGGTGGCAGAAACCATCTGCTGGCTGGCAATCCTTGCTCTTCTTATTCTCAGTATCGTAAATGTCGTTTATAAAGGTACAAAACAAACGCTTCTATTTACAAGAGATGAGCTGAAGTCTGGAGAAGTAAGCAAAAGCTGGGAATCATTTCGAAAAGAACAGCAGCTGTCACAGAATAAAGCAAAAATAGAAGATTTTCGTTTAACGCTAGATAGAGATCAAAACATATCTTCTATGCGGTTTACAGTGATAGATACTTCTGGTCATAACTCCTATAAAATGCTGGATTACAGCTCTTGTTTTTCATGTGAAGATCAAGGAGAGGACCGGTTGACGGTTACAAGTGACAAAGTTGATGGAAAGCCTGCTCAATACAACCGACTAATGACGGCAGATGAGTTTTTTTCGAAGGTAGAAACCCTTAACAACCAGCGTTTCTTTACAACTAGTCGCTATGCGTACACGCACCTTCATTCTTCCGGTGAGTACGAGAATACGAGTTATGACGGCCCTTACTTTATTTTAGAGGGAACGGAGTTAAAACAGCTACAAACCTCTCATTCTTTGGACAAAGATTATCGTAATTACGGCAGCATACAAGTGATTGGCAGTAACAGTTCAGGAGGCTATGAGACAAACGAGGGTACAACCAAGAGTGTCATCATTAGGTAAAAAAAGCTGCAGTTTGCACCACGAGAGATTAATAGAAAAAAGCGCCAATGAAATGCTAAAAGGAGGCTGACCGTGGGGATATTTTTTAATAAAATAGATTCAAAAAAAGCTAATAAGTATCAAACAAGGCTATATTCTTGCTTCACCATTCTCATCATAGTGAATGTGATTAACAGCTGGTTTCTCGATTGGCTTTGGCTTTATATCACCACAAGCAGCGTTCTTGTTATACTAGTGATATTCCTGCTCAAAACACCTAAACGTGATTTAGATGAAGAGCGGAAGCAGCTAGAAATAGAGAAAGACGAGGCTTTTGAAAACAGAGTCAATTTGATGGTTATGAATGGCCGAAGCGACGTTCAGGTTATTAAATACATACGAAAAGAAAAAAATCTTGGTTTGCTTCATGCGAAGCAGTATCTTGACCGTATCAAAGAATCAAAGAAATAATAAAAGCGACCGTTGACAAGAATAGCGGGTTCGGTTTTGAAGTGCAAAGTAATAAATAGCATATCAAAAAAAACAGATTTTTTCGTAGGCTTTTCGGTATTAAAATAACCAAAAAGGACTATCAGGTGATGGTCCTTTTCGCTTAAATACCTAATATCGAAATGTACCCGTTATTTTTACTCTTTTCAGTTATCCAAGTTTGGAATTCGCTGATAACTTGAACTAAATCACTAACATGTTGATTGAGGTTTTCTTTGGATTTTTTCTCCGTGCTATCCAGATAGAAAAAACCGATATGATTTTTTAATTCATCAGCTTTTGGATTATCCATTAAAAATAATTTAAGGTTTTCTAGTTCCTCTACAATCAATTTCCAAGTCTCTCGGCTTATCTCACTCATTCCCCAAAGAGAATATTTTTTGTAGTATTTTTCAATCGCACTGGAAAAGTAAGTGAATGTTTCATCTGTGAAAAATATTGATTCTTTAGTCCAGTGTTCACCTGTGTATTTTCCAGGTTTTATTTCCACATAACAAGTCCCCTGTAAGGAGTCTAAATCACGAATAATTTTAATAGGTTCTGTCAAATTCGTTCCTCCCAGTAGTAATTATCTAAGTTAAATAATATTTTTTATCACATCAATAGTAGCAACAATTCAGAAGCTTATTCTAGCATGATTTTCAAGCGCATGACATTAGTCATTTTCAATTTATTAGTATGCTGATCTATAGACTAATTACCGATACACCCTACAAAATCATCAAAATTAAAAGGTTCAAACCATATGTGGTTTGAACCTAAAATTATGACGCTATTTAAGTTTTTTTACTCTTAATCCAATACTTTATAAGAAGCATAGGACGCTTTTTGATAGGCTATTTACTTTTTCTCGCCAACCGTCACTTTTTTCGTAAACATTTTCATGTCGCCTTTTATCGTCACATGAGCGGTAATCGTATATTCGCCGTCGTCTTTGAACGTATAGTCGGTGCTGTATGCGCCGTTACCTTCGTGTTTTGCATCGATCATTTTCTGGTTAATATAGCCTTCTTTTTCAACTTGAATCTGTACGGCGTCTGCATTTTCGATTTTTTTATCTCCTTGTGTAACGAGTACGTTAATAGATGTTTTTTCGTTTGCTTTAATAGTTTGCGGTACTTCAATTGTTCCTTTTACTTCCTGTGACTGCTGCTCATTTCCTTTTGAACAGCCGACCACCGCAATGACTAAAACGAGCAGCAGCATACTAAGTTTTTTCATGAATATCTCCTTTTTCATCTTACATTCTATTAGTAAATAAATTTCTCTATAAAACTTTATCACTGAAGTCATAAAAAAAAATCATCCCAATGAGTGATTTTTACGGGTGTTCATGTAAAAGAATTGAACAAGTTGTTACAAAAGAATAGGGTATTAAGTTTTGGTATGAACCGGTTCATTACACAAAGAAGGAGATGCATAATAATGTGCATCCCCTTATCTCATAAGAAGTTTTATAGACCTCTAAGGAAGCCTTCTTTTAACGAACTTCATCACGCTTGGCATTTAACTCTTTAATCGTTTCACCTTCAACTAACACAGGCTGATAGTAGGTTTCGTTTGGCAACTCTTTTTTGCCCTGCAGCTTTTTAATAATCCAATCCGCCGCGTCGTGTCCCATTTGTTCCTGCGGGTGGGTTAACGTTGTTAAATTAATCGTTGCATTTTTAGCGATGTAGGAGTTGTCCTGACCAATAATTGACAACTTGTCCGGAATGGAAATGCCAAGCTGTCTGCATACATTTACAACTTCTAATCCGACTTCATCGTTATAGCAGACAAGAGCGGTCATTTCATCTTGGTTTTCAGTAAGAAATTCTTTTAAATTAGCATACAAATCAAGCTTTGTTTCGGTGTTAAAAGACAAAATATGCTCAGGCTGAAAGCGGAGCTTTGCTTCACCGAGCGCTTTTATGTAGCCTTTCATTCGGTACTTTCCTTGCAGGTCATCCATTTTTGCGATAAGCCCAATTTGCGTATGTCCTTTTGAAATTAATTCATTTGTGGCAAGGTAGCTTGACTGAACGTCGTCTAGACAAAAAAACGGAACGTCCAATTCTTCGTAGTAGGCGTTAATCATTGTAAACGGAACGTCTTGTTCTTTGAATGATAAATAATACGAGATGTTTGGATTGTACAAATTGCTTTTTGTAGGCTCAACAATTAGACCGTCTACTCCGTAGGAAAGCATCATTTCCAGCGCTTTTTTTTCTTGTTCCACATCGTTATTCGTGCTCGCCAGCAGCAGCGAATAATTATCTTTATTTAACCTGCTTTCAATTCCGCGAATAATAGAAGGGAAAATATAGTCGGAAATATACGTGGTAATTACACCGATTGTTTTGTTGGCAGAAGCCCCGCTAGATTTGGATTGATACTGATTGCTTACATAGGTGCCAGATCCTTTTTCGCTTCTTAAAAATCCTTCATTCGACAGCTCTAAAATGGCTTTTCGAACCGTATGTCTGCTGACACCATACGTTTCTTGCATGACCGATTCAGTCGGAATTTGTTCGCCTATGCTGTAATCGCCTGAAAGAATTTTGCTTTTTATATCCTCAATAATCACCTGATATTTTGGCTTCATGTTTTCACTTCTTTCGTAGTTGTATACATTCAACTTTTTTATGTGTAAAATTTGTATGGACATATTTTATCATGAACGTGAATAAATGAAAAGATTTCCTTGGTTTTTAATCGAAAGGGAAATGATTTAAGGGTTGGATACCGACTTTTTAAGAGTTCAAGAAGGAAAGAGTAGGGTGTTTTGAATATTTGTGTGCATATATAAATTTTATGTTGACAAATGTACGTACAAATAAATATACTTAAGTTGTTAACAAATTCAAACAGCGTTACATAAAACGGAAAGCGCTTCCTTACTGCTATAGGTATTGTTATAGCTATCAGAAAGGAGATTAAACGTGAAAACAACTCAAGAAAGCATAAAACAAGCAATTGCTAAAGGGAAAACGTCTCTTGGAATTGAACTTGGATCTACTCGTATTAAAGCGGTGCTGATCGATGAAAACTTTGAAACGATCGCATCTGGAAGTTATGAATGGGAAAATCTCTTAGAAGACGGTTTTTGGACGTACAACTTACTCGATATTATTACAGGTCTGCAAAGTGCTTACCGTGAAATGAAGCAAGAAGTAGAACGAAGCTACGGAATCACGATTCGAACAGTTGGCTCCATTGGCGTTTCAGCTATGATGCACGGATATATGGCGTTTGATAAAACAGGTGAGCTGCTTGTTCCGTTTCGAACGTGGCGTAATGCAACAACAAGCGCAGCAGCAAAAGAGTTAACTGAACATTTCCAATTTAATATTCCTGAACGATGGAGCATTGCGCATCTCTATCAGGCAATCATCAATCAAGAAAAACATCTGCCGCGCATTGATTACATGACAACGCTAGCCGGCTATATTCACTGGCTGCTAACAGGCAGTAAGGCGCTTGGCATTGGAGATGCTTCGGGAATGTTTCCAATTGATGAACGCACGCAAAATTACAGTGAAGATATGATGAAGCAGTTTGATGAGCTTATTTCTTACAAAGGGTATCCGTGGCAACTATCAGATATTCTGCCTGCAGTTCATACTTCAGGCGAGCAAGCAGGTACATTAACAGCGATAGGAGCTAGCATTTTAGATCAATCAAAAAATTTGCAGCCGGGCATTCCGTTTTGTCCTCCAGAAGGAGATGCGGGAACGGGAATGGTGGCGACAAACAGCGTAAGAAAACGCACGGGAAATGTTTCAGTAGGAACGTCCGTTTTTGCGATGATTGTACTTGATAAAAAGCTTTCAAACGTTTATCCGGAAATTGATTTGGTTACTACGCCAAACGGCAGTCCAGTTGCCATGGTTCATGCGAATAACTGCTCAAGCGACTTAAACGCCTGGCTCGGATTGTTTCGTGAATTTTCGGAGGCGATGGGGCAAAAAGTAGAGTCGGATAAATTGTTTGAAGTGATGCTAAATAAAGCGCTAGAAGCTGATCCTGATGGAGGGGGCTTGCTCAGCTACGGCTATTTCTCAGGTGAAAATATTACGGGAGTAGAAAGTGGACGTCCGCTATTTGTCCGTTCAGCAAAAAGCAATTTTAATCTAGCAAACTTTATGCGTACACATCTTTTTACAGCTTTTGGCGCTTTAAAAATAGGGATGGATCTTTTAGTCAAAGAAGAAAACGTAAAGATTCACAGTATTTTAGCACACGGAGGATTATTTAAAACGCCGGTAGTCGGTCAGAAAATGATGGCAGCGGCAATCAACACGCCTGTTTCCGTCATGGACACAGCTGGAGAAGGCGGCGCGTGGGGAATGGCTATTCTTTCTTCTTATATGCTCAATAAAAGTGAGAATGAAAGTTTAGAAGATTTCTTGGATGATAAAGTCTTTAAAGAAGTGACCGCCCAAGAAATTTATCCTGACGAACTCGACGTAAAAGGATTTGAAGCATTTATTAAAAGATATAAAAAAGGGCTAGTGATTGAAAAAGCAGCTGCAGAGCACCACAGCGAAGAACGGGAGGAGTTAGTGTGCTAGATAAATTAAAAGAAGAAGTATTTCAGGCAAACGTCGATTTGCCAAAACACGGACTGGTCAAGTATACGTGGGGAAATGTAAGTGCCATTGATCGAGACAGCGGTTTGTTTGTAATTAAACCAAGCGGCGTGACGTACGAGAAAATGACGGCGCAAGACATGGTAGTCGTTGATTTAGAAGGTCGCGTGGTAGAAGGTGAGCTTAATCCGTCATCTGATACGCTGACGCATGCCGTACTCTATAAACATTACCCGCAAATCGGCGGTATTGCCCATACGCATTCGACGTGGGCGACCATTTGGGCTCAAGCAGGACTTGATGTACAGGCAATGGGTACCACTCATGCCGATACCTTTTATGGTTCGGTACCGTGCGCGCGCTTTTTAACAGAAAAAGAAGTGAATGACGGATATGAAGTGGAAACGGGCAAGGTGATTATTGAAACATTTGAAGAGCGCGGCTTAGATGTGCTAGCGGTTCCTGGTATTTTACTTCAAGGGCACGGACCGTTTACGTGGGGAAAAGATGCCAAATCGGCGGTAATGAACAGCGTCGTATTAGACGAAGTATCCAAAATGAACTTTTTTACACAAAAATTAAACGGGCTGGCTGAAGAGCTGCCGCAGCGTATATTAGACAAACATTATTTACGAAAACACGGACAAAACGCGTACTACGGGCAAGGACAATAAAAGACTTACATACAGAAAAGGGGATTATCATGTTAAAAACAGCTCAAAAAGAATTTTGGTTTATTGTTGGTTCACAGCATCTTTACGGAAAAGAAGCACTAGCAGAAGTAAAAGCACACGCGCAAAGCATGACCGATGCTTTAAATGAAAGCGGTATCTTGCCTTATCCGATTGTTCTGCAAGATTTAGCAGTGAGTACTGACACGGTTACAAGCATGATGAAAGAAGTGAATTACCGAGATGAAGTTGCCGGCGTAATCACGTGGATGCATACGTTCTCGCCTGCAAAAATGTGGATACGCGGCACCAAGCTACTGCAAAAACCGCTGCTTCATTTGGCAACACAATTTAACGAAAGCATTCCCTGGGAAACGATTGATATGGACTTTATGAACTTGAATCAGTCCGCTCACGGTGATCGTGAATACGGCTTTATCAACGCGCGTTTGAACAAGCAAAATAAAATCGTAGTAGGCTACTGGGAGCGCCCTGAAGTACAGCAGCAAATTGCTCAGTGGATGGACGTAGCCGCTGCTTATAACGAAAGTTTTAACATTAAAGTTGCGCGTTTCGGTGACAATATGCGCAACGTCGGCGTAACGGAAGGAGACAAAATTGAAGCACAAATTCAATTTGGCTGGACGGTTGACTACTTCGGAATCGGTGACCTTGTTCAATATGTCAATGCCGTTAAGGAAGAAGAAATCAATGATTTATTTGCTGAATATGCCGACGCGTACGAATTTGTCTACGGTGATTATTCTGCAGAAGACTGGGAGTCTAGCGTAAAAGTACAGGCAAGCTATGAAATTGCGATTAAACGTTTTCTAGACGATGGCGGCTATAGCGCTTTTACGACTAACTTTGAAGATCTATACGGTATGAAACAGCTTCCTGGTCTAGCCGTACAGCGCTTGATGGCACAGGGATACGGATTTGCCGGTGAAGGAGACTGGAAAACAGCCGCGCTTGACCGCTTGCTTAAAGTAATGAGCCATAATCAGTCAACGGGCTTTATGGAAGACTATACGTATGAATTGGCTCCAGGACGTGAGTCTGTGCTTCAATCACACATGCTTGAAGTAGACCCGACGCTAGCGGTAAACAAGCCAAAACTAATCGTTTCTCCGCTAGGTATCGGTAACCGCGAGGATCCGGCCCGCTTAGTGTTTGACGGTAAACAAGGAGAAGGCGTAGTGGTTTCCATGGCTGACTTTGGCACGCATTACAAGCTGTTAATTAACGAAGTATCGGCATTTAAGCCGGAAGTTCCAGCTCCACATCTTCCGGTGGCGCGCGTGCTTTGGAACATTAAGCCAAACTTCCAAGACGGCGTTAAAGCGTGGATTGAAAACGGAGGAGGCCATCATACGGTACTTTCATTAAATTTAACGACCGATCAAATCGTGAGCTATGCAAAGCTTGTTGATCTAGAGTACGTCATTATTAAGTAAGCATCACTACTTTCGAGGGAGCACTGCTTCCTTGGAAGTAAAAATATAGTGTTAGTAAAAGAACGCCGTTTTTAGAAATAAATGAAAGCGTTTTAAATTTGTGTGATAGGAAGCAAAACTAAGACAATACAAAGGGGATCTATAATCATGAGTAAAGTATCAAGTAAGTTTATCTTCTTCTTCGGCTCATTTGCCGGTATTTTATTCGGTTATGATATTGGGATTATTGCTGGTGCAGAAGGTCATATCCGTGAAGCGTTTCATTTGAGTCCGCTCTGGCTGGGGATTGTGGTTTCGTCGCTAATGGGAGGAGCAATTATCGGTTCCATTTTAAGCGGATTATTAGGCGATAAGTTTGGACGAAGAAAGTTAATTTTAATTTCGTCGATCATCTTTCTTTTAGGCTCCATCGGTTCAGCGATTGCACCAGAGGAAATTACGTTAACGATTGCGCGCGTCTTTTTAGGTACAGCAGTAGGAACGGCTTCTTCTTTGGTTCCTGCCTATATGTCAGAAATCGCACCCGCTCATATTCGCGGGAAGCTTTCAGGTTTAAATCAGCTAATGATTGTAATTGGATTATTATTAAGCTATATCGTAGCCTTTATTTTTGAGCCGGTTCCAAACAGCTGGCGATTAATGCTTGGCAGCGCCGGTATTTTTGCAATTGTATTATGCATCGGTATGATCAAGCTTCCAGAGTCGCCGCGCTACTTAATTAAAAATGGAATGCCAGATAAAGCGCGTGAAGTGCTGCGTACGCTTCGCCGCTCAACAGCTGAAGTAGAAGCTGAAGTGTCTGAAATTGAAAGCGTAGCTGTGCATGAACAATCAGGCATTAAGCAGCTGTTTCAGAAAAAGTTTCGTTTAGCATTAATAATCGGCGTCGGAATGGCAACTTTTCAGCAGATTCAAGGCTCAAACTCAATTGTTTATTATGCAACAAGCATTGCTCGTCAAGTTGGTTTAGCCCCGCAGGTAGCTGCTGGTTTTACGGTTATTGTTGGGGTAATCTTTGTCGTGACAACACTTATTTTTCTGCAGTTTGTCGATAGATTCAACCGCCGTACCATTCTTACGATTGGCGGCGCGGGTATGGCTCTTTCATTTTTTACACCGGCTATTCTAGGAGCGTTAGGCGTTAATGAAGTCGTTGTTAACTGGGTTACGTTAATTGCTCTTTGCTGCTTTATCCTTTGCTATGCGTTTTCTTGGGCGCCGCTTACGTGGATCATTGTAGGAGAAATTTTCCCGCTTTCTGTACGCGGAATCGGTGCTGGGATTTCATCTGCTTTTAACTGGACTGGATCGCTGGCAGTAGGGCTTGTGTTCCCAATTTTAGCTGATCAGTTTAGTTTGGGCGTTATCTTTTCAACGTTCGGGATCATTTGTATTCTCGGATTATTCTTCATACGTTTTGTAGTTGTTGAAACAAAAGGACGTAGCCTAGAGCAAATTGAAACGGACATGGCAGCTAGGTCTGGAAGAAGCTCTGTACCTCCAGTTGAGCGTAATAAATATGTTTAATGGTCGTAAATGTTTTAAATATAAGGTGCTGAGATAAAAGTATTTTAGCTGAAGTAAAAAACGAACCACTAATCAAAAACTTTGATTAGTGGTTCGTTTTTTATGGTGAACGCAGGTTTCAGCTGTTTCGTTTCTTCTAGCAGTTGATTGGAGAGCAAGGCGAAGACTCCTGCGGGAAAAGCAGTTCAGCTCATGTCGGCCTTTGTTTGTCCCCAGCCTCTTTCTTAGTAGTAGATACAGAGATTTCAGCTTTTACCCTGTCATATTAGTGCCTAATAAAATGAAAAGATAGGTTAGCTTATTATAGTGTGGACTTTAATAGATATTCATAACTAGCAATTTCTAAAACGAAAGCTAAATGTGCGTTCTGCTTACAAGAAGATAGTGACCTTCACCAACAATTTCTCATATAAATAAGTAAGCTTGTTTACTTTTAACTAAATTTATTTATTAATAGGGGGATTAACTAGTTGATGAATTTGACGCTTCATGAACGTTCTGAAAAGTTATTAAAGCAAAGAATTAAACAATTAAACCCGAGAGATCCATTTAACTTTGTTTTTATGGGAGACAGCAGAGGTGACGGACCAAACGATGATTGTTTCACGATGAGCGGTGAATTTGAGCTTGTGTTAAAAAAGGCGGTAGAATTGAACCCGCTGTTTATTATTCATGGGGGAGACACCGTCTATACAGGGAAAAAAGAGTATTTGGAGCATTTTGTTAAAGTTGTTGAAAGAATCGCACCAAACATTCCTATGTTTGTATGCGTAGGGAATCATGATGAACTGTACCTTGATGAAAGCAATCTCGAAAACTTCAGAGCCACTATCGGAAAAGTACACTGGGTCATTGATATTCCTGTCTTTAACTTCCGGTGCATCGCATTAAATAATGTCATCAGTCCCAAAAACAAAATATATGGATTTACAGATAGAGAGCTTCATTATTTAGAACAGCAGCTAGAGGGTGCTCCTCGTAATACCGTTATAGCCATGCATGCACAGCCAAATATCGGTCGGTGGACAAACCTTGAAGGGTTTCCTGTAACGACTCCTCAAAGTCAAGAATTTTTTGATTTAATTCAAGAACACCGCGTGAAAAAAGTGTTAGTCAGCCACGTGCATGCGTATGACGAGCAGTTTATTAGAAAAAATAGAAACGGGTCGTTTACGCTTGGAAGAGGCACTGATTTTGTATTGTCAGGAGGCGCCGGTGCTCCCCTTGATTTTGAGCCGCCTTTAATTTTAAATAATTATAATTTTACAGAGTTTTTTGTAAGCAGGTACGACATTTTAGGTCCTCTTCTTTGGAAGGATTTTGGAGGACCTCGAAGAAATTGTTTGTAAAAACAAGAAAGTAGAAAGCTAGGTTCAAAAAAAGAGGCTGGAACAAAAGGGTTTTGGACGAAGTGAAACGAATCATCGATCAAGATGTGTGATTAGTGGTTCGCTTTTTTGTTAGGGTAAACGTAGGTTTCATGTGTATAGGTCTTTCTAGCAGGTGATTGGAGGACAAGACGAAGACTCCTGCGGGAAAAGCGGAACAGGTGAGACCCCACAGGAACGTATGTGACGAGGAGGCTCAGCGACCGCCCGCGGAAAGCGAAGTCTTGTACGGAAATCAACAGCGGTGTCAAAAGTGATTCAGCTCATGTACCCATTTGTCTTTAGATTAGATTCATTTCGTGATGTCTCAACCTCTTTTGGAAAACCGTACGAAACCTTGTAGCAGAAGGCTCAGTCAAACGTTATAATAGATAATGAATGATGATATATTCTCTATATTTGTCATATATTTGTATTACATATGTAATTGAAGAAAAACATTCACTTGATATACTGTTTAATGACTTAACTTTATCTTAAAATTTACAGTGAAATGCCTGTTTATAGAGGCTTAGAACATACACAGCAAATGGAGGAGCAATCATGGCAAATGAAAAGATGCAAGAAGGACTTGATCGTTTTATCAAGGAAGATTTAAATGACCTTTTAGGTAGACTGTTCCCCCTAATGGACCGGGAGTGTGCCGAAGAAAAAAGAAAGCTTATCGAAACAGCGGTAGAGTACATTTATTCGTCAGGATATCACCAGGGAGCAAAAGATTTAATCGAAACACATCGAAAAGATGATTACAAATTATTAAGGCAAAAATTAGCGTCAACGCCTCCTGAAAACTGATTTTTTAAAAAAATTTTTGACAACATAAATCTAAGGTGTTAAGATGACTCTACATTCAAAATATTATAAACAATTAAAACTCTTATTGAGAGAGGCGGAGGGACTGGCCCTGTGAAGCCCGGCAACCATTTAACATTTTTGTTGAAAAGGTGCTACATCCTGCAAAGCGTACAGCTTTGAAAAATAAGAGAGGATTTCATAGATACTATGCCTCTCTATTCATGATAGAGAGGCTTTTTATTTTATGTGAATATGTTTTGAATGAACAATTTTATAAAAATGCATCAGGTGCTGTGTAACGAATGTATGCAGCTTAAAAGGGAAGACCGGTGAAAAGCCGGCGCGGTCCCGCCACTGTAATGGGGAGCAACTTATTAACCACTGTTTCATATTGAAATGGGAAGGGATAGGAAGCGATGAACCTAAGTCAGGAGACCTGCCTGTTGTATGCACTTAAGCTCTACGGGATATAGAGAGGAGTGAGGAATACGTGTTGAGAAAAACAGGATATCTCAACTTTAGTTAAGTATGCGTATCATCTCTCTTTTCATTTCGAAAAGAGAGATTTTTTAGTTTATCGATAAAAAATATACAGGGAGTGGAAAAAATGAGCAGTGTAAAAAGTTCAAACTTAGGTTATCCAAGAATTGGTGAAAAACGAGAATGGAAAAAAGCGCTTGAGCAGTTTTGGGCAGGAAAACTAGAGAAAGATATCTTTTTGCAGGAAATTGAAGCTCTTCGTCTAGTGAATCTGAAAAAACAGCGTGACGCAGGGATTGAATTAATTCCAGTCGGCGATTTTAGCTTATACGATCATGTGCTAGATACAGCGACTATGTTTGGTCTAGTGCCAAAGCGCTTTGATTATGACGGAGGACCGGTATCGCTTGAAACGTATTTTGACATCGCGCGAGGAACAAAAGGTGCGGTAGCCTCTACGATGACAAAATGGTTTAACACAAATTATCACTACATCGTACCAGAGCTTGACAAATGTACGCCCGCACTTGTAGAAAATCGCCCGCTTCAATTTTACAAAGAAGCAAAACAGAAGCTGAATATTGAAGGCAAGCCCGTTATTTTAGGTCCAGTAACATTTGTGAAGCTGTCAAAAGGATATAAAAAAAGTGAGTTTAAAGAAGTAGTTGAACAATTTGTTCCGCTTTATGCAACTATCTTAGCGGAGCTGCAGGCAGAAGGAGTAGAGTGGGTACAAATAGATGAGCCGGTTTTAGCTACAACGCTATCAAAAGAAGACCTGGCACTGTACACAGAAGTCTATCAAACTTTGAAGGAAGCGTCACCGAATGTAAAAGTCATTTTGCAAACGTATTTTGACAGCGTTGATCACTACAAAGAAGTTGTGTCTCTTCCTGTTGAAGGAATCGGTTTAGACTTTGTGCATGACCGAGGCGAAAATCTCACGGCTCTTAATAAATATGGTTTTCCAACTGATAAAGTGCTGGCAGCAGGAGTGATTGACGGACGAAACATTTGGCGTGAAAATTTGGACGAACAGCTTTTAACGATCAGTGAAATTGAAAAAGCCGTATCAAAAGACCGTTTGATTCTGCAGCCTTCATCAAGTTTATTACATGTTCCTGTCACGGTGAAAAGCGAAAAAACCATTGAGCCAATTCTAAAAAACGCACTGTCTTTTGCAGATGAAAAGCTGAAGGAAATCACGCTTTTAACAAAAGCGGTGCAGCAAGGAAAAGAAGCAATAGAAGAAGAAATAAGCGTAAACAAACAGGCAATTCAAGCATTAAATGGATCATCTTTTCGAAATCATCAAGACGTGCAAAAAGAGCTGAAGCAGCTGCATAGCTATAAAGCAGAGCGACAAGCGCCGTTTGACGTACGTCAGCGCGTTCAGCAAGAAGCTTTTCAACTGCCGCTTCTTCCAACGACAACGATTGGAAGCTTTCCGCAAACAAAAGAAGTGCGAAAAGAGCGTCTAAAATGGCGTAAAGGCGAGTTAAGCGATGAAGCATATGAAGCGTACATTAACGAGGAAATAAAAAAATGGATCGAAATTCAAGAAAACATCGGCTTAGATGTCCTTGTGCACGGAGAGTTTGAGCGTACGGACATGGTCGAATACTTCGGTGAGAAATTAGGAGGCTTTCAGTTTACGAAGTTTGGCTGGGTGCAATCTTACGGTTCTCGCTGCGTGAAGCCGCCGCTTATTTACGGAGATGTATCGTACGAGCAGGCGATGACGATCAAAGAAACGGTCTACGCACAGTCTTTAACCAATAAGCCGGTTAAAGGAATGCTGACGGGTCCGATTACGATTTTAAACTGGTCGTTTGTGCGTGATGATATCCCGCGCTACGACGTGGCAAATCAAATTGCGCTTGCTCTTAGAAAAGAAGTAGAAGCACTTGAAAGTCAGGGCATCTCGATGATTCAAGTAGATGAACCGGCGCTGCGTGAAGGACTGCCGTTAAAACGAGAAAACTGGGACAGCTACTTAAACGCTGCGGTGTATGCGTTCAAGCTAGCCACGGTATCGGTGCAAAACGAGACGCAAATTCACACCCATATGTGCTATTCAGAATTTGAAGAGATTATTGATGCAATCAAAGCGCTTGATGCCGACGTGATTTCTATTGAAACATCTAAAAGCCACGGTGAACTAATTTATGCGTTTGAAAAACATACGTACAATCAAGGAATCGGACTTGGCGTATATGATATCCACAGCCCGCGCGTACCGAAGCTTGAAGAGCTTCAGCGAAACATTGACCGCGCTCTGCAAGTACTTGATCCTGCATTATTTTGGATTAATCCCGACTGCGGCCTTAAAACAAGAGGAATCAGCGAGACGGTTGAAGCTTTAAAAGTGATGGTTGAGTCTGCAAAACAAACCAGAAAAAATTTATTACAAAACGTTTAATGATAAGAAAGTAAAGACCAAGCAGTGTAAACGCTACACTGCTTGGTCTTATGGGTTTTTAAAAGGCCAAAAATATCCATTGACACTTCCCCTACATTTTTGTATCTTTTTAAAGGTGTTTTTAAAATCAGGGAGGTACAACATGAGTAACAACAGCACGCAGCACGTTAAAATTGTAACAGCGGATCCATCAGCACTAGGTCTATTCGGACTTGCCATGGTGACACTTGTTGCATCGTTTCAAAAGCTTGGGGTAACCGATGGTGTTTCATTGGTATTGCCATGGGCGATTTTTTTAGGCGGAATAGGGCAGTTAATCGCGTCTATGCAAGATTTCAAACATAATAATACCTTCGGAGCAACTGCTTTTGGTGCCTTCGGGTTATTTTGGCTAGGTGTAGCTATGACATGGCTTATTCAGCTTGGAGCATTTGGGGAAGCGCTCGCAAAAGAAGCCGATCCAAAACAGCTCGCATTTGCTTTTGTCGGCTACTTAATTTTCAGCGTTTTTATGACAGTTGGAGCAATGGGCACTCATAAAGTATTATTTATTATTTTTGTGTTAATTGATTTCTTATTCATTGGATTATCACTAAGTACATTTGGTATGGCATATGAATACACGCACTTACTAGCAGCAGTGTCAGAGCTATTAATTGCTCTGTTTTCATTCTATGGATCTGCAGCGGCTGTATTAAATACTCACTACGGTCGAGTTGTGCTTCCGGTGGGCAAGCCGTTTGGTGCATTTATCAAATAACCAAGACGTTAATTAAAAAGCGAAGTAGGATTGAATTCTGTATGATGCAGAGGTCAATCCTTTTTTGTTTGGACGTTTTTATATATAGTAGAAAGAGATAGTTATATGTAATAGAAGCTTTTAGAGAAAAAAGAGAAATACATAATGAGAGGAAACGTTCCAATGCTGATAAGAAAAGTGGATGAAAAAGATTTAAACCAATTAATTACGTTAGAAAACAAAGGCTTTACACCTGAAGAAGCTGCCTCAAAAGATGCATTTATCACGCGGATCAACACCATTCCTGATACGTTTATCATCGCCCAAGAAAATGAAGAAATAATCGGATATGTTAACGGTCCCGTCATTTCAGCTCCGTTTATTACGGATGATTTGTTTGAAAAAACGATTTCGAACCCTGAGACAGGCGGTCATCAAAGTATTTTAGGGATTGTCGTAAATCCTAAGCATCATCACAAAGGAATTGCCAGTATGCTGCTACGAGAGTTTGAAAAACAAGCGCGGAACAAACAGCGCTTAACGGTTACTTTAACATGTAAAGAAGAATTGATTCCTTTTTACGAAAAAAACGGATATATCAATCAAGGAGTTGCGGAGTCTCAGCATGCAGGCGTCCAGTGGTTTAATATGAGCAAGGAGCTTTAACAAAGAGACAATGAAATAGAAAAGCACAAGCTTCTTTTAAGGAGGTTGTGCTTTTTTATATTAATTTCTGTGTAGTTATTTTAAATATGTAAAAGTAAAAGTGGTATTTACATGAATAAATACAGCTTTTTTTATTGTGAGGGTGAACATGTGTTTAATCTATTTCGTTGCTTCTAGCGGTTGATTGGAGGGCAAGGCGAAGACTCCTGCGGGAAAAGCGGCCGCCCGCGGAAAGCGAAGCCTTGCACGGAAAGCAACAGCGGGATTCACCCTCAATCATTTATCCCATTTGCTCGTCTTTAGATTGAATTAATTTTGTTATATCTCAATCTCTTTTTTAGGTAGGTAAGAGACATTAATTTGTCAAACATATTTGACAGTAACAAGGAAGATAATATAAGATATGGATGTAAAAAGTTTTTTACATTTTAGAGATGAGTGATGAATGGTGGAAAATCGAATTAAAGAACTGCGTAAAAGCAAGCGAATGTCTCAGGACGAACTGGCAAAAGTATGCGGCGTATCGAGACAAACGATTAATGCAATTGAAAACAATAAGTATGATCCAAGCTTGACCCTTGCTTTTCAGCTGGCTGAGGAGCTGGGAGCAACAGTAGATGAGCTGTTTTTATTTCATAAATCATGAGCGATCTTACTAGTAGAAGTTTTAACATTTCTGTACTATAAGCTAAAAGCACATGAGTAAACAGTAGATCAATATTACTTCTATCACTTTATAAAAAAGAGATTTACAGAGCAACGGTGGTGAGATGAATGAAAAATCGAGCTGCAGGAGTAGCTCTTACAAGTACGGGCATGGTACTGTTGATGGTAACGTTAATACTTCCTGTTCCAGGATTAATCTATAGTTTACTTGTAGGAAGCAGTATTGTACTAAAAGGCTGCGGAACAGGAGGAATAAAAAGGTGTATCACGTGAATGCGGCGTGATGTAGAAAAGGAGGTTCCTTTTGAAAAAGAGAACGATTATTATAGCTGCACTTTTATTTATCGTCGTCTTTTATTTTACATATACCGGGAAAGCCTATCAGTTAAAAGACGTCATAAAAGTAGATGAAGCAAACGTTACGCGTATTGAAATAGATACGGACGAAGGAAAACGTGTAGTAGATGATAAAAAAGACATAAAGAAAATCGTACATTCCTTGGCAAAAGTAGAAGTAAAAAAAAGCAAGGAGCTCGACCCAAAATTTGACCAGGCTTACTGGGTGAAAATCGTCGAAAATGGAAAAGATGCGTACGGATTAACGATTTACGATAATGACTACATAAAAGCATTTAACTTTGAAGATAAAAAACAGGCGGCATATACGATTGTTAAAGATCAAAAAGTAGATGTTAAAAAGCTGTTTTCAACTAAATAAAAGTGAAATAAGTTTTCTCAAGCCTACTAAAAAAGACAGCCTGTGCTGTCTTTTTTATGGAAATAATAGATTGAAAATTATGACTATTTAAAGCGGAATTAATCCTTGCCTATATAATTAATAAATGATTGGATTAGGTCAATATCAGGGTTAACTAATAATGCTGGAAGAAGGCCAAATGTTAATAATACAAGAACGTTTGCTCCAATAAAAATGCGAAGTGCTTTTTTGATTTTCATGATATTTCCTCCCTTTTTTATATTTTCGTATAAAAAGAGAAAAAAATCAACAGAAATGTGACGAAATTGTGAACTTTTTGTCTGATAGTCCCTGATAGATGATAAAAATCCCCTCTCTATACTAGATAAAGAGGGGATATAGCACGTCATAAAATATGTAGAAACATTAAAAATACATGCGCAGATTCTCAATAAATCGGTAGAGGAAATAGCATGAAAAACCAATTAAGATACATCCTGCGGCAATAGAAATCCATTTAATATAAAGCTGATTCAGCACTTTTCTAGTTCCGGAGACAATTGTCATTAAGCCTAGGTCATGAATTAAAATCCCTGTTAATATTCCGGCGGCAATTAGCAGGAAATGAAAAGAATGAGAGGATTGAAGCGAATTGGTCAGCACCGTTCCAAACACGCTGAGCCAAAAAATGAGATTGCTAGGAGAAATCGCAACAAAGATCCCGTTCACATAAGAAGAGGCAAACGACTTTTTTACGTGTTCTCCAGGAGCCGTTATATCATGGTCGGCATGTCTAATGCTGTCATAGCCAATATAAAGTAAAAAAAGCGCTCCTATGAGCCACATGACAAGCTGTATAAAAGGAGCCGATAAAACAGAAGCCAGTCCAGAGTAAAGAAGCACAATTAGTAATAAATCAACCGTCATGCCCCCGAGTCCAACAACCCAACCGTGCAGAAAACCGTTTTTTAAACCTTGTTTTGTCATTTCAATCGTCACCGTGCCAACGGGAAGGGCAATTGAAAGGCCTAGCAGCACATTTGTTAAAAATAACGTCACCAAAAACAAAACCTCTTTCAATCTTGTATCTACTATCGTTTTCCGTTTAAGTGGTCTTTCATTATATAAAAATATGTAATAAAATTCAATATTATGTATAAAAAACACATGGTGAATATAAGAGGAGGAAAAAAATAAATGAAATTAATTTGTGAATCGTTGGAAAAAGAAGACTATACGCAAGAACTTCCAGAAGTGAACTTTACACATCCTTTGATTCAACAAAAGGTACGTGAACTCAAAAGCGGCTTGCCTCATTCTTCCCTAGCGTACATAAAAAAAGCATATGAGTTTGTGAGAGATGAAGTATCTCATTCCTGGGATATTCAAAGCAGAATCATCACGAAAACCGCTTCAGAGGCTTTAAAAGAAAAGGAAGGAATTTGTTACAGCAAGTGTAATCTATTAGCTGCTTTGCTGCGTGCAGAAGGAATTCCGACAGGCTTTTGTTATCAAAGATTAATCCTTGGAGATACGATAGACACAGGCTACTGTATTCATGCCTTAAATGCAGTTTACATTAAAAGTGAAGATAGATGGATTCGATTAGATGCGAGAGGAAATAAAGAAGGAGTGCAGGCGGACTTTTCGCTAAAAAAAGAAAAAGTGGCTTTTCCCGCGAATTCTGCACGGGGGGGAAGTGGACTATTCAGTTATTTATGCAAAACCTCATAAAAAAACGATGGACGTGTTGTCTCAGTACGAAGACTGTTTAGATATGTATTTGCACTACTTGCCTACCGAGCTATAAAAAGAGGTTGCGACAGTTGCGACAAAAGTATGTTAGTTGAAGCAAGATTAGAACGATGAATTGAGATTCTTGGTGGAGAATCCAACTCGTTGGAATTTTTTATTGGAAGGTTTTATGTATATAGCTGCTTCTAGCTGATGATTGGAGGGCAAGACGAAGACTCCTGCGGGGAAAGCGGAACAGGTGAGACCCCGCAGGAGCGGAAGCTACAAGGAGGCTCACCGGCCGCCCGCGGAAAGCGGAGTCTTGCACGGAAATCAACAGCGGTGTAACAAGCAGTTCAGCTCATCTCTCCAATTTGTTCGTCTTTAGGCAAAATAGACTTAGATGCCTCAACCTCTTCACCATATTAAACGCTTTCCTGCAAGGTGGCTGACGGTCTTTTAAACGCAGCAACAAACCACACAATATTCGTAATCAGCAAGCCTAAACAAGAAATCATTATTCCTATAATTGAAGATAAGCTTCCTGAGAAATCTTCTAATCCGAATAAAAATAGAGCCGGCATCAGTAATAGAGTACTAGCAGCGATTAAAAGGCCAATGCTGCAAAAAGCGGCCATCACAAATTTTAAGAAATGCATTCCCAACATATAAAAAGCTAAAGGCAATAGGTATAAAAATAGAACCATGCCAAGAGATAACCACAGCCCAGTTGAGCCGAACGTATTAACATTGGGACCTGAATCTGCTAGAGGAGAAAGCGAACCAAGAACCAAAATGAAGCAGAAAAATAGGGCGGAAAGCAAAGTGGTGACAATCACACTATTTTTTGCTGTAGAATTACGCACTGTTTTTAACCTCCTTTCCAATAAATAAATATATGGATTAATTTTACAATAAAAAAGTTTATAAATCACCAATTTTTTACAAAAAATAGTTCAGTAGGTTGGATAATAATGAAGAGAAGCCGGGTTAAGATAATACACGTGTACATATTTTTTGTGTGGACCTGGATAGTGGGTTTCGTGCCAGTATTGGGTCAGTATTGTTTGAATGGGGTGCGAATGAGGGGCTTCTCCGTAATGTCCGTAGTAGATGCCGCTGCCTGAATAAGGAGAATACATAAAATCACCTGCCTGCTTAAATGAATGTGTTACACGGTATGTTTTTATACGGATTAACGTTCTTCTACAGTGTAAAAAGGGCACAAATAGGTCGTTTGCTGTATAAATGCCTCATTCCAGTAAAAAAGACCTCTAAAAGCAAGAGGTCATAAGCTAAGCATCTGTATGTTCTTCACTTGGATGTCTTTGAAAATCCAAAAAACGAGTCCCTTGAAACGTCAGCATTCCTTCATCGCCTTCTGCAAGCATGCCGTATTCGCGGCCTGAAACAGTAAATTCAGAGCGGTCGGTGCTTTCAAACTGAAAGGTTACGTAGTAAGTTGTAGACGTGTGAGAGTGATGATGTTCGTGAGCGTGACCCCCATGGCGATGAACGTTTGTACGTTTGCTCGTAATTTTTGCTTTTACGGAAAGGCGGGGAGACTGCTCATTTTTACTCCATGTGCCGATCCCTTTAAAAATAGAAAATAAAAAAAGACCAATAACAATAACAAAAAATAGCATCACAAACGTAGGCATTCCGTTAAATAACGCGTCATCTGGAAAAAAAGCGCCTCCGCTTACGTCATCGGGCACATCACCTTCAAAAACAATGTCATCTCCGGACGGATCATCTTCAAATATCATTTCATCTTCAAACATTCGTATTCCCCCTTACTATAAATACGATTACTGAATGGAAAAAGTTTCATCTTTATAGTAGGCTTATGATAGGATAGCTAGTTACTATTCATACATATGAGTGAATAATGAAAAGGAGAGATACACATGGGGAAATACAAAGTTGTTATGTCTGGAAAAACGTGGCCAAACGCTTATGAGAAGCTAGCGGAGCACTGCGATATTCAAATGTGGGAAGGAGAAGGAAAGATTCCACAAGAAACGCTGCGCGACTGGCTTCGTGACGCCGACGGCTTTTTTAATATCGGCCACATTACAGTGGACGAAGAGCTGCTAGAAGCAGCGCCGAATCTGGGCGTTATTTCTCAATCGGGCGTCGGGTATGACAGTGTAGATGTCGAAGCATGCACCAAAAAAGGGGTGCCGTTTAGCAATACGCCAGGCGTGCTAGTAGAAGCAACGGCTGACTTAACGTTTGGTCTCTTGCTGTCGGCAGCTCGCCGCATTCATGAAGGCTATGAAAAAGTAAAACAAGGAAACTGGGAAACGGTATTTGGCGTCGATTTATTTGGAAAAACGCTTGGTATTGTTGGAATGGGCGATATTGGAAACGCCGTTGCCAGACGAGCAAAGGCATCGGGAATGAACATCGTTTATCACAACCGAAGCCGCAAGCATGAAGCAGAAAAAGAGCTTGATGCCGTATACCTTTCATTTGAAGAACTTCTTCACACAGCTGACTGTATCGTATGCTTAGTGCCGCTTTCAAATGAAAGCAAAGGCATGTTCGGAGAAGCTGAATTTAAAGCCATGAAAAACAGCGCGTATTTTGTGAACGCAGCGCGCGGAGGGTTAGTGGATACGGAAGCATTGTACGAAGCGCTGAAAAATGAAGAAATTGCGTATGCCGCACTCGACGTAACAGACCCAGAGCCGCTTCCGGCAGATCATAAGCTGCTGCAGCTTTCAAATGTGCTAGTGACACCGCATATTGGAAGTGCTACGTACGAAACGCGCAATCGCATGGCAGATTTGGCCGTACAGAACCTGCTTTTAGGTCTTGAAAAAAAGCCTTTAGTGACGTGTGTGAATGAAGACGTGAATTACAAGTAAGGAGAGATTTTTTGTTAAAAGCATTACAGCTTATTTTTTCAATTATTACTGTTGGACTGGCTCTTTATATTATGCTCACTCGCAGCTACCAGTTCCTTTCGTTTTTAAATATACTGCTCGGGTTTACCATGCTAGTTTTAGGAGCAATTGAGTGGCAAAAAAGAAAAAAAACCAGCGCATGGCTGCTGTTTCTAGTTGCGCTGCTTAGCTGGTTTGTTGGTATTTACCGCATGACCATTTAAAAACGCTTGGCAAATGCCAAGCGTTTTCTTTAATGTGCTTCCAGCTGTGCTTCTAACACTTTTTCAATAACGGAAGCTACTCCGTTTTCATCGTTCGTTAATGTGACGTCATCAGCGAGTGCCTTAATTTCTGCGTGCGCATTTGCCATAGCAATTCCTTTTCCAGCCGTTTGCAGCATGGATACGTCGTTAAAGCTGTCTCCAATAGCAATGGTATCATGAAGAGAGCCGCCGAGCTCTTTTACAACGTATGTTAATGCGTTTCCTTTTGATGCGTCTTTGTGTTCAAGTTCGAAGTTATGATCAGCCGAAGAGACAAGCGTCATGTCGTGCTGTTTGCTAAAGTGATCCCAGCCTTTTTGTCGTTTTTCATCATCAAATGAAAAAGCTAGTACGTTATAAAGCTCAGCGTTTGTATTTAAAATATCTTCATAAGATGCAACAAAGGCAAATCCCGTTTGGCTGTACTGCTTAGCCGCTGCGTGATGAAGTCTTTCTTCATCCACATTTTTATTGGCGCTTTTGACTCGGTCAATTTCAATAGCCAGCAGCTCACGGCCTGAGTTTGGCGTATAAATCGCATGTTCAGCAAACACTTCATAGTAAAATTCGTTTGCATCCAGCCACTGAAGCGCTTCTTTGACGTGATGTGCATCAATCGGAACAGAATGTCTGAGCTGTCCGTTCGGGTCATGAATAGTCGCTCCGTTTGCGGCAATCACCCAAAGGTTTGAAAGCTCAGCTTTTTTTAAAATTTCCTGCACATCGAAATAAGCGCGCCCCGTAGCAACCACGACTTCAACTCCTTGTTTTTGCGCTTTTTTAATTGCTTCTGCATTAATTGTGCTAATTTCACTGCTGCTATTTAAAAGAGTTCCATCTAAATCTGTAAAAACCATCTTCATAAACGATCTCTCCCTTTGACTATTATTACTTGTTTTTGCGTGTTTTATCTTGTTTATCCTACAATAAACGAAAAAACACTGATAATCAAGCGTTTTTACATTGTTTTTACAAAAGAAACAAGTATAATAAAGTAAAAAGCAGAAAGAAAACAGGTGAACAAGTAATGTTAAAACAAGAAAGACGCAAACAAATTATGAATTTGCTTGAAAAAGAAGGGCGAATTGTGGCTACGACGCTTAGCCAAACGCTGAATGTTTCAGAAGATACAATCCGCAGAGATCTGCGGGAAATGGACGCGCTTGGTCTGCTGCAGCGCGTACACGGAGGAGCGCTTCCGCGTTCCACGTCTGCGGTTGATTACAAAGAGCGAAAACGTGAATTGATGGATGTTAAGCATTCACTTGCCGTAGCGGCGCTTCCGTTAATTAAAGACGGGCAGGTGCTCTTGATGGACGGAAGTACAACAAATATTCAGCTCGTCAAAGCTTTTCCAAAGAATTTAAACGTTACGGTTATTACAAACAGTCCGTTAATTACCATCGCACTAGCGGAACATGACTTTGTAGAAGTTGTTTCTCTTGGAGGAACGTTTCGAAAAGAATCGATGGTCACGGTAGGACAAAGCGTGGTTGATACGCTTAAACAAATTCGAGCGGATCTCTGTTTTTTAGGCGTATACGCAATCGATCCTAAAATCGGCATGAGCATTCCTTTGCTTGAAGAAATGCACATTAAAAGCCAAATGATTAAAAGTGCGAGTGAAGTAGCAGCTATTGTAACAGCTAAAAAACTCAATACATCGTCAACGTACACGTTCAGTTCAGCAAACTCACTAGATTGGCTCATTACAGAAGAACATGTGAACGAAACCGTGTTAAATGCTTACCGCGAAATCGGCATTGAAGTAATCACAAATAAATAGTAGTTTTAGTAAGGAAGTATATGGTAATGTAGAGTAAAAAGGAGCTTGAGCGATGAGCGAACAAATAGATGTTGCGCAGGAATTAGCGAAGCTTCAGCAAAGAGTCGAACACCTAGAGGAAAGAGTGGAAAAAGCAGAGTCTAAGCAAAGTCCTTTGCGGTCATTATGGGAAGCCATACGATCGATTTTAATTGGACTATTCATTGTAGGGCCTGTAGCAGCAATCATTTTTGGCGTTTTAGCGGCACTAGCTGGAAAATGAAAAAGGTTGAGACATAACTAAATCAATATAATCTCAAGGCGAACAAATTGGATAGATGATCTATTGTGTTCGCTTGTTACAGCGCTGTTGATTTCCGTGCAAGACTTCGCTTTCCGCGGGAGTATTCGTCTTGCCCTCCAATCAACAGCTAGAAGCTGCTACATATATGAACGTTCACTATACTAAGGAAAATCCGAACAAATTTGATTCTCAATCAAGAATCAAACTCGTTCGGATTTTCCTTTGACTAAAATACTTTTATCCCAGCTTTTTTTATTATTTTTTTTCTGAATCAGAACGAAACTTCGTGCTGACAAAAATGATAATGGCTAACAAAATCACAATGGGCAGCCAAATAATTTCAAATTTATAAGCAGGCTCTGCAAGCGCGGCGATAACAGCGCCAAAGCAGTAAAGTACAAGAGACAGCGCGCGAAGAATAGCATCGGTGTTAAACGTTTTGCGGTAGCGAGAACTGCGAAAACGTGCCGTTACGTCTTCAAAAAAGTTAGCAAGCGTCCCTGTCAATACAGTTGTGGAAATGCCGGCTACGCCAAGCTTTCGAGCCGCCGTTGTTTGAAGACCCATCGCTGAGCTTAATAAGAAAATAAATAAGTAAGTTACGTGTAAAGAAGGAGAAAACGAAGATAAAAGTGCAAAAACAAGTAAAAGTAATCCTTCTATTCCAAGCGCGATCGTTACGGCTTTAGGCCAAAACGTTTTTTCTTTGTTTCCAACTAAAATTGCAGCGCCTACAACTCCTATAATAAAACCTCCTAAAGCTGTGAGGGAATGAAAAACAGTTGTTTCAAGCGAGTTTCCGATTGCTAATCCAAGCAGCACGATGTTTCCGGTCATGTTTGCCGTAAAGATATGGCCAAGGCTTAAGTAGCCAATCACATCGACGATACCCGCTGTGACACAAAGAACCAGCAAAATAATGTTTCGATAAGTAGAATTCGTCACGGTAAGTCATCCTTTCTTTTTATACCAACTAAATAGTCTACCGTGAAGAAAAAAATCTGTCCAGAGAGTTGTCTTACAAATTTTTAAGCGTGTTCCACCCAAAAGCCACTTCAGATAGAGATCTGCCCTCAATAACAACCTCAGCACGATCGATTCTTTTTCCGCCAAGCGCTTCGTAAAACTGACAGGCGCCGTTTTGTTCAAAAGCCCATGTGAGCATCGTATGTATATGTTGGTTTGCCAACTCTTGCGCTATTTTATGCATAAGCGCTTTTCCTATTCCTTTTCGCTGATGCTCTGCGAGTAAATACATGGCATACAGTTCTCCTTTATAGAAAGGATGCTTGCTCGTTCTTTCTTTGCCATAAGAAGCAAAGCCTACGATTTGACCGTTTTCTTCTGCAACGAAAATAGAATTTGACTCCAGCTGCTTTCTCCAAACAGGTTTTCGCTTTTCAGCGCTCAAAGAATCTAAAAAAGAATCCGGAACAAGTCCTTTATAAGTTGATTTCCAGCTTTCTACGTGTACATTCGCAATGCCTGCTTCATCGCCAATTCTGCCTTGACGTATCATATGCCCACCTCATTTTTCTATATTTTAACATAATTTTAAAACGGGCATCCCCGTTTTTTCGTTTTCTTTGTATATATATAGTAGCTATTTTACATAACAAAGGAGATGACGTAATGAGTAAATTATTATTAAAAGATCAGCCGTTAATCGTACTGCCGGCGCTTGCAGTTAAAGTAGGAGTGAACGGAGCGCTGTTTCTTCAGCAGCTTCACTACTGGCTTGAAAAAAGCGTAAACGTGCAGGACGGATATACGTGGGTATACAACACCAATCAGCAGTGGCTGCAGCAGTTTCCGTTTTGGTCGCTTTCAACAATTCAACGCATCATTTCAAAGCTTGAAAAAGAAGGACTGATTATAAAAGGAAAGTACAACCGCTCTAAATTTAACAACACGGTCTGGTACCGGATTGAGTACAAGAAACTAGAAGAGCTGATGCCGAGCGATGAATTTGAAGAGCTCGAAGATGTCAATTTGACAGAAGGAGAGAGTCAAATTGAAGCAGCGGATTCGCTCACTGTGACGGCGTCATTAACAGAGACTACAGCAGAAAATACAAATCAAATAAAAAGAGAAGAAGACGCCCATGACGCTTATGTACAGACGTTAGAAGCCGCGTTTATTGCTAGAAGGAACCGAGGAGTGTATCCTTCAGCGAGTGACTTGAAGCATATGTATGAAGTCGCAAAAAGCGAAATACCTGTAGAAGAGGCGCTCTTTGGGCTCCATGAAGCATTTGATCTCTACAAGCCTAAATACAGCGGTGATACCATTCGAGCATTTGCCTATATTAAACAGCATCTTTTTCATAAGCATTATGTAACGTCACAGCGTACGCTAGCGAGTCAGCAGACTGAAAAGTCGCTTTCCTACGCTACTAAAAAGCGCGTCATTCGCAAGGAATTGACGCCGGATTGGCTAAGAGAAAATGAAGAGACAGCGCCTTTAGCTCCAGTTTTTAAAGACGATGCTCACTTTGAAGAAGAAAAGAAAAAGCTTGTGGAAAGTCTTCGTGAGCTGGAGCAGGAATTAAAAAATAATTGAAAATAACCCTGGACTTTTATAAGATAAAAGATAGTAAACCTTTTGAATACGAAAGGTTTACTAGGTAAAAGAAAAGCGGCTCTTAAAGAAGGTGCGCCATAAACATGATAAAATTTTTGTTTTTGCTGTTCATGCCTACAATCTTTGTTTTTTTCGGTTTGTGGCTTATCCAAAATGTGTTGGTAACATTTGTTTGCTTTTACGGCTGGATGTTTATGATTTTATATGCGAATAATAAAATTAACTTTAAGGTAGCGCTTACAAAAAAATCTCTGTATGTGGGAACTCTGAGCGGAGTTCTATGTGCCGCTGTGATAATTGGAAGCAGTCTGCTTTTTTCTGGTAGAATCTTTCATGTAGAAGATATGCAAGCGGTTTTGCAAATATGGGGATTTAGCGGATGGAAAGTAATCATTTTAGCCGTCATTTTGATTTTTATTAATCCTTATTTAGAAGAGATGTATTGGCGAGTCTATATACAGAATAAAGTGAAGAAGCATCTGTCCTTACCTGCTTCAAGTATTGTTACATCAAGCTTTTATACGCTTTATCACCTGTTTATTATTCTGCCCGTTTTTGCGTTTCCTTTTAATTGGATCTCGGCTGCAGGCGTTTTTTTAGCAGGTATAATGTGGGCGTGTATAAGGGAGCGATATGGTGCCGAAGCGGCAATTATTAGTCATGCGTTAGCGGACGCGGCGATTATGATTGTATACGGATTATATGTAAGATAGTGGTATTATGTCAAAAAACCATGAATCGTTATTCATTTATAACTTGTTTTCATGGTATAATAACAATAATAGTAAAATTTTATCAACACATTTGAATTGAAATAATGTATACTTGTAATACAAAGATTGAAGCGTTTACATAAATCGGAATACACATAGTTAATCTGGGTCCGATGAAAACTAAAAAAAGAGAGAGATAATTACTTGGAGGAGGAATAGAAGTATGTTTGTACCTATTGAGCGTAAAAAAGTATCTAGTCAAGTGCTTGATCAATTAAAAAAGATGATTAAAGAGAAAACGTTCCCGCCAGAGTCTCGTTTGCCGTCGGAACATGAGTTATCCAAAATGTTTGGAGTGAGCCGCGCACCAATTCGTGAAGCGCTAAGCGTTCTTTCTGCAAGCGGATTAATTGAATCACGACAAGGCGGAGGAAGCTACGTAAAGCGTGTAAACTTAGTGGGCATGCTTGATCCAATGACGTTTGAAATGGTTGAAGCAGATCAGGTTCTTGAATTAATTGAAATGCGTATTATCATCGAGTCGCAGGCAGCAAGCTTAGCCGCGCTGCGCCGTACAGATGAAGAACTGATTGAAATTAAAGAATCGTTAGAAGCATTTAAAAAGACGGTTCATAACAGTGAAGAAATTGGACATGAAGCGGACTATCGTTTTCACCATGATATCGTGAAAGCAGCTCATAATTCATTCCTTCTTCATGCTGTAGAAGATTTAGGGCATTTATATCGAAAAGCGCTTGCTTATTCGTTAAATAAAAGCCAAAAAGAAAATCGCAAGCAAACGGATGCCGACCATGAGCGTATTTTTGAAGCGATTAAAAATGGAGAGCCAGAAGAAGCAGCAGAAGCGGTTCGTGATCACTTAGAGCACGTTCGCCAAAAAGTAATGGTGTCTCAATAATAAAAAAACGATAGCCCTTGTGGCTATCGTTTTTTATTGTTTACTTATATTGGTTTAGAACTGCTCTCCAACTTACACACCCACCGGTAATACTGCACCACCATCCAAAACAGCAGCGGATTTAGCAGAAGCGAATACCACCACGTCCACCATCCGTAGTGAAAATAACCCCAAGGAGCAGGGAGAAGGGCTACTACTTCATAAAGTAAAACAGCAACCGACCAAAGTAAAATATAGGCGGATTTTTTTGTGAGCTTTCCGGAAAAAGGATAGTAGGTAAGAAAAAGCATGTTCACAGGCGGAATGAGAACGGTATAGGCAAAAATACCTTGCCAGTCTGTCTCTTGTGTAAAATACCAGTAGCCGTGAAATTTGAAATTAATGAAGACGTCAAAGATATGCTGAGCAGCAATGGTGAACATCCAAATGTGAACAATTTGATTTGCTGTGAAGCGCTTGTTTGTTTTAAAAGCAAGAACGTTAAATATTAAAATAGAAAGAATTAATCCAATCATATTGGTTCTCCTTTTTGCTTCTTACCTATATTGTATAATTTTAGGAGATTAAATCCAATAGAGAAATGGACATACTACGAATTTTCTGCGGTATTTTTCACAGTGACGGACTGTGTTTTTTTTCGATTTCTTAAAAATGCGATCACGAGTAAAAGAGCAGGAATGACAATTTGAAACGGAAGATGTAAAGTGAACGGAATGATTTTTAACCCTTCATATACGTGTTCGAAATAGTTTTGAGCAAGAGACAATGAATAAAACAAAACGACTAAGCCGATTGGAAATACAAGCGGTGACGGGTTTTTAAGCTTAAACACGTGGGAAAGGCCCAGCACAGTTGCGTAGAAAAACAGACCGATTTTAAAGAAGCCGCCAGTGATTAAAGCCAGCATAAAAAACACATCAAGCCGTTCTAAAAAACCTGCGAATTGAATGCTTTGAACCGTGCTTAAAAGCGGAAAAGCAGATCTCGATGTTAAGGCAACGCCCAGCACACCTATATTCACAATCATTGTAATCATAAGGTTAATACCGTTTAACGTAATGGCGCTGAAGACAATCAAAGCGGTCTTTTTCACATTTTTTGTGTAGGGAAAGATCATTGCAAATACAATCACTTCACCAAAAGGAAAATAGAGCGTTTGGCTGTACGCAACGCGCAGCACCGGAGCGATGCCTTTTTCAAGAATCGGCCGGAGACTTGTAAAATCAATAAGGCCGGAAACAAAGATAAGAATAAAGCCACCAACGGCGAGTACATAGATGAAAATAAAGAGCAGTTCTGCTGAACGTGCCATCACTTCAATTCCTTGACGAACCGTATAGATAATTCCGAGCATCAGCAAAGCGTTTACTATAAACAGCGGCGTATCAGGATAGACGAAGGTGAGAAGCATTGCTCCGAAATCACGCAGCACCCGCGCGGCTCCGTTAGCAAAATATAAGACATAAAGAAAAGCAAGTATGCGTCCCGGCACTTTTCCAATAATTTTTTCAATATACTCCGTCAGCGCTAAATGCGGATAATAGCGGTGCAAGCGATAATACATAAAAATAAGTGCATAGCTGCTGATCATACCAACTAAAATAGCAATCCAAGCATCTTGCTTAGCGTCCATCGCTAAGCCGACTAAAAAGGCGCTGCCAATTTCAAAGAGCGTAATTAACACAAACAGCTGCCATCCGCTAATTCGAGCATTTTCCACTGCCTATCCGCCTCCTTTTCTACAGCTAGTATGCGCTTTTTAACGTGGAGCATATGCATTCTGTAAGTAAAGAGTTGGAAAGGAAATAGGGATATTTTGTTAAAAAATAAATACGCTAGCCGAAGATATAAGAGAGAAATACGTAAAAGGAGAGAGCGCGTTGGATTTATTTGAAGTTATATTGAGTATCCATATTGGACTCGGAATGATTTGTTTGCTTTCAGGAATGGTGTCCATGCTAGCGGCTAAGAAAAAAGGACGGCATACCAAATGGGGAGAAGTGTATCACGGTTCTTATGCAGCACTAGCAGCTACGGCTATCATGTTAGCGATTTGGAAATGGAGTGAAATTGCTTATTTATTTTATATTGCCGTGTTTTCATACGGATTAGCGATTTACGGCTATGCAGCACGCAAGCAAAAATGGAAGAGCTGGCTTCAGCACCATATTCGCGGTATGCTGGGGTCTTATATCGGAGCTGTTACCGCACTGTTTGTGAATGTTGGAGACAGTATTCCGCTGTTAAACAAGCTTCCGGCACTTTCGTATTGGTTTTTGCCGACGATTATTGGCAGTCCGCTTATTTACATAGTCGCAAGACGCTATAGAAAAAATGCTTCTGTTTCTAAAAAAATATCATACTAAGCAAAAAAGCCTTTTACCGAAAAGGCTTTTTTCTGTTACGAACATTTGTGCTATGATAGAGAAGCAAGGAGGATGCAGCATGAAAGAAAATCATCAGTTTACCATACATACGAATAAAGAAAAGCTTGATATAGATGTCATTTACTCGTACCTTCATCATGAATCATACTGGGCAAAAGGAATTCCACTTCACCTTGTTCAAACGTCTATTGAACATTCCGTTTGTTTTGGCGTCTATGATGAGTGCGATAAACAAGTAGGATTTGGACGGATTATTTCAGATTTTGCGACGTTTGCTTATTTGGCGGATGTGTTTATTCTGCCGCACGCCCGAGGCAACGGGCTTGGAAAAGCGCTGGTACAAGAAATGATTCGCTATCAGCCCATTCAATACGTACGAAAAATTTTATTGGCAACAAAAGATGCTCACGGTTTGTACAGTCAGTACGGATTTAAAGAAGTTAAAAATAAGCAGCTGTTCATGCAAATTTTTAAAAAAGGCATGTACGAGCGGGCGATTTATTCAAAAGAAAATAAAATACTGCCTGGAAAAGAGGGATAAGTATGGCTGAAGAGTTACGTAAAAGCGTATTTAATGAAGAGCTGATTACGCACTTAAGCGACGATTTTTCACGTGAAATGAGTTCATTTGATAAACAAGCATTTCATGAGCTGGTTTTTCAACAAGACTGGGAAGACTTAGGACTGAAAGAGCGCATGAGAAGAATTACGCTTTCGATGCATGAAGTGCTGCCGGAAGATTATGAAGAAGCGCTTCATATTCTTTATAAAGTGGCTCCAACGGTAGGAGGACTTCAAGGCACGATTTTTCCAGATTACGTTGAACTGTACGGATTGAACGATTGGGAAGCTTCAATAAAAGCACTTGCGTTTTTTACGCCGTTTTCCACATCAGAATTTGGAGTGCGTCCATTTTTAATTCAAGATAAAAATCGAATGCTCCAGCAAATGATTGAGTGGGCAGGAGATGAAAACCATCATATTCGCAGATTAGCAAGCGAAGGGAGCCGGCCTAGACTTCCGTGGGGTCAATCAGTACCTGCGTTAAAGCAAGATCCAAAACAAACGCTGCCGATTTTGGAGCAGTTAAAACGAGATGAATCGCTTTATGTCCGTAAAAGCGTAGCCAATCATTTAAATGATATTTCTTACATAGAAAAAGACTGGATGCTTGATGTGATGAAAAAATGGCACGGTGAAGACGTTAAAACCGACTGGATCGTTAAACATGCGTGCCGTTCACTGCTGAAAAAAGGAGACCCTGAAGCTCTGTCTCTTTTTGGCTATGGAGATGACCCAGGAGTGAGTGTCACAGAGCTTAGCTTACAGCCGCATACTATTACAATCGGTGATAGCATTGACTTTTCATTTGAACTATCCGTGGAAAAAACCATGCCGCTTCGCATAGAGTACGGAATTCATTACGTAAAAGCAAAAGGAAACCGCACTCAAAAAGTGTTTATGCTGAAAAATGTTCAAGCAAAAGCAGGCCAAACGCTAACAGTCACAAAAAAGCATGCGTTTAAAGATTTAAGTACAAGAAAACATTACAGCGGTACGCATACGCTTTCTGTTATTGTAAACGGAGTGGTAAAAGCAGAAGCGGACTTTGTGATAGAGTAGAGACTGAAAAAATTATTTTAGGTGAATTTAAACACGAACTATCTATCGAAAATTGATTAATAGTTCGTGTTTTTTATTAAGATGGTGAACGTAGGTCTCATGTATGTAGCTGCTTCTAGCTGTTGATTGAAGGGGAAGGCTCCTGCGGGAAAAACGGTTTAGGTCATTTACCTTGATTGGTCGTCTTCATATTGAGTTGGTTTTGCTATGTCCTAATCTCTTTGTTATAAAACCGCACTCGTCTCCTATATTAAAATAGTCAAAAAGGTTCAGTTCCCTTATCTTGAAGTTATTTCCTTAAACGGTATAATTAATTATGTAACATTTTAAATATTTAAAATATTTAAAATGTCTAACCAAGGGGATGAGGAGGAGTAAATGAATGAAAAAAACTGTAAAACGAACGGCCGTGCCGGCTCTTTTGTCGATTGGATTATTGCTGTCGCCGCTTGCGGTACAAGCTGAGATGCCTTATTACGGAAAAGACTATAGCCAGCCGGAAAAAATTAAAGCGCTTTATCCGGAAACAAAGGTGAATGAAGCAACGCCGGCATTTATGAAAGGACAAGACGCATTTACGACTCAAGAAGAAATGATGAGCTATGTCCAAAAACTTGTTCATAAAAGTCCTTACGTAAAGCTTAAGATTATCGGAAAGTCACAGCAAGGGCGAGACATTCCGGCTCTGTATTTTTCAAAGGAAAAGAAGTTTGCGGATGGAAAAACATCCAAAAAGCCAACGATTTGGCTTCAAAGTCAAATTCATGGTAATGAACCGGCAAGCGGTGAATCCGTACTCGCCATTGCAACGCGTTTGACAGAAGACTTTGGAAAAGATGTGCTAAATAAAGTGAACATCGTGATTGTGCCGCGCATTAATCCAGACGGATCTTATGCATTCAAGCGGCAGCTAGCAAATAATTTAGATGGAAACCGCGACTACATAAAGCTTGAAAGCCCGGAAGTGCAGAGCGTACGAGCTGAATTTAACCGTTTTTCACCAGAAGTCGTCATTGATGCTCATGAATATACGCCTTACAGCAGCGGATTGAAAAATATCGGTAAAGAAGGCGTGTGGAAGTATCACGACATTTTACTGCAGTCCGGTCGAAACTTAAATATTCCGCAGCGCATTCGAGACGTATCTGATGAGCTGTTTGTAAACAGTACGCTTACAGCTATTGAAAAGCAAGGATATTCAGGAGAAGTATACTATACGTCTCAAGTGAATAAACAAGGGCAGCTTGAAGTAGAAGAAGGGTCAGTTGAACCGCGAATCGGCCGAAACTCACTAGGCTTGTATCCATCATTTTCGTTTTTAGTCGAAAGCAGAGGAATCGGTATTGGCCGAGAAGATTTTCCGCGGCGAGTGAGTGCCCAAATTGCTACACAAGAGAAGCTCATTACGCAAACAGCCGCTCATGCTAAACAAATTAAAGCGCTGATTGCCAAAGAAAAAGCGGCGCTTGTCAAAAAAGGAAAAAATGCAAGTGACCGTGATCCAATTGTTGTGAACAGTGAAAATAAAAAAATACCAAACTCTACGTTAGAAATGGTTGATGTGGAAAGCGCGTCTGTTAAAGAAATTCCTGTGACGTACTATAGTGCCAAAGCGGCAACGCCGACGCTGGTCCGCGAACGTCCGACTGCTTACATTTTAAAGCCAGGACATGAAGAGTTAGCAGCAAAACTGCAGGGACAAGGAGTAAAAGGTTTCAAGTTAACGAAAGAAACGGCTCTTTCAGTAGAAGCGTATTCGGTCAGCAGCCGTATTGAAAATGAAGCCTACGAAAACAAACCAAATGTAGACGTGCAAACAATCGTCAAGCCAAAAACGGTGACGTTCCCAAAAGGAAGCTACGTCTTTTTAACATCTCAGCCGCAAAACAATTTATTGTCTCTATCGCTTGAGCCGGAATCAGTGGACAGCTTCACCACGTTTGGGTATTTGCCTTCAGAGGTAGGACAAGAGCTTGATGTTTACCGGTTTACGCGTTCCATTGAAAAATCGCCTTTGCAAAAAGAATCCCGTAAATAATAAAAAAGCGTGGAGCTTGGCTTCACGCTTTTTCATTATGATCACGTGACTGCTGTCGATTTTTTCTTTTTCTAGAAAAGAAATAAATAAAAAATCCTGCTAATACAAGAAGTGTAATAAGCAAAATACTTGTAGGAAAGTAAAGAGAGCCTATATGAATACCTAAATAATTTAACATTGTCATAACTTCCTTTCTTGATGGAAATGGTTTATTTTACTAAATACCCTTATAAGCTGATAAAAAACGTTTCCGCTATTTTAGTAGGGAATGGATTGACTCTGTGCGCCAATAACCACGATATGACCTTGTTTCATCTCTTCTATATACCGGTTTGCCTCGCGGTTAGATAAGCCGAGCGAAGCCATCTTTGAAAGAAGCTCATCTTCTCTTGAAAGAAGTTTATTTACCGCCGTTTCAAACATACCTTGCTCTGCCATTCTGTACTTTTTTGTATGTGTTGCCTCCGTTAAATGCTGAGCCCATTCTTTATCATAGGCCAGCAGATAAATATCTTTGCTTGTAAATCCTTTCTTTAAAAAAGAACGGATGACGCAGACTGCCTCCTCTTGGTTTTCTGCTACTTGAATGTGTTTCATACACGAACTAAACCTCCTGATAAAAGATATTTCTGAAATGCATCTTCTACTCATTTTGTAGCCTTTGTTTCCAACTTTAAACTTGTTTTCTATGAATTTTCTAAGATAGTAAAAGAGAATAGAAACATCATAAATTTTTAAAAAAAGATGTTTGAACTTCAAAACAGAAGGCTAAACCTAGACTATACTAAAAAGTTCCATCAAAAATAGGAGGAGATTAAAATGAATTTACAAGATCAACAAACACAAGGCCAGCCCGAGCAAACGCAAGACCGCCAGCCAGGTATCGAAAGTGAGATGAATCCTCTCCCTATTTACGAGGATGACAATTACATTGGTACAGGAAAATTAAAAGGAAAAGTAGCGCTGGTTACCGGGGGAGACAGCGGAATTGGACGAGCTGTATCCATTGCTTATGCGAAAGAAGGAGCGGACGTAGCCATCGTTTACTTAAACGAACATAGCGACGCTGAGGAAACAAAAGCCCGCATTGAAGAAGAAGGTGTAAGATGCCTGCTGATTGCAGGAGACGTAGGAGACGAATCATTCTGTAACGAAGCGGTAGAAAAAACAGTAAGTGAGCTTGGAAAGCTTGATATCCTTGTGAACAATGCAGGAGAGCAGCATCCAAAAGAAAGCATTAAAGAAATTACGAGTGAACAGCTTGAACGAACGTTCAAAACGAACTTTTATTCATACTTTTATTTTACGAAAAAAGCGCTTGATTATTTAGGGAAAGGCAGTGCGATTATTAATACAACGTCAATTAATCCTTACCGCGGAAATCCTCAGCTGATTGATTATACGGCGACAAAAGGTGCAATCAACGGCTTTACGCGCAGTATGGCGCAAGCGCTTGTCAAAGATGGCATTCGCGTTAACGCCGTAGCGCCGGGCCCGATCTGGACACCGCTTATCCCGTCTACTTTCTCAGGTGATAAAGTAGGAGAATTCGGTACAGATACGCCGATGGGCAGACCTGGGCATCCTGTGGAGCACGTAGGCTGCTATGTGCTGCTAGCTTCAAATGATTCATCTTATATGACGGGGCAAACGCTTCATGTCAACGGCGGAGATTTCATGAACACATAATTGCTTCACCTATATAAAGGAGGAGAAAAAGATGGGCGAACGCCAGAAAAGATCTATTTCAAATACACCAAAAAAAAGAGATGAAACGGAACAGCGTGTAACAGATCAAGACGAAACGTTGTTTGAACGTTTTAAAGAAGAAGAAACGGTCGATCCTATGCCGTTGGAAGACATAAGACTTGAACAAAAAGAAGAGAAAAATAAAACGAAAACGAAAGATGAATCAGGTTCTGAAAACATTCATCATAGAAAATAAAAAACAGCCTTCTCGGGCTGTTTTTTGTTTGTTTTCCTATATTAATGAGTGCTAGAAGCAATTACAATTTTTGAATCATCTTCTAATGCCTGAGCAAGGTTCGATTTAATTCGTATATGCTCAAAATTTAAACCAAGCTGCATCGCAGTAGTGGCTAATTCAGGACGAATGCCCGATAAAATCGATTTAACGCCGATTAAATCAAGCGCATTTATCAGCTGAAACAGCTCGTGCGCGACCATTGTATCGATCATCACAACTCCTGACAAATCAATATACAAATGAGCGATTTGTTTTTCTGCACACTGTTTTAACGTGCTTTCTAGGATCATTCTGGCTCTTGCCGTATCAATATCGCCGACTAACGGTAAAAGAGCAACGTCTTTTTTAATCACAATAACAGGTGAACTTAATTCATGAATCATTTCCTGCTGAGAGCGGAGGCGGTTTGATGCATATTCCTGCGCTTCGGTGATGAATTTCAAAATAATAATATCAAATACCCGTACTACTTTTTCATTCCACATATCGATATGCTGCTGAGTGATGTCATCATGAAGTTCTGCAAATCGGCGAATATACTCACAGTATTGTTTGCGGACGTTCATAAATTCTTTAATAATACTTTGAATGGGGGTTCTGAGATGCTGTTGGTCTTTGGCAACTTTATTTAGCCACGTGTTAAAAGATTCAAAAAAGCTTTTTTCATCTTCTATAAAGACGTTGCTAATATATAAATGAAATTCATAGTTTTGCGCTTTTAAGCGTTGAATGACGTCAGGGTCATTAGAGGTATATACGCCTTCAGAAGATTTTTTGTCCAAAGATTCATACCATTCTTCCGTCATAGTTGGTGCACTTTCTAGCAGATAAGAACGTAAAGCGATATCTTTCTTCACTGTTATTCTCCTCTCAAACTGATAAAGCATGCGCAGGTGCGCAACGTATTTATTATAGCACCTTTTTAATAAAGATGGATATGAAATGTATGTTTATTTTGCATGTTAGGTTTTAAATGATTGTATATAGGGAAAAATTCTAATAAAAGGGGAAAGAGGGAAAGTATGAATACCGTGACGAGCGATCAGTGGAAATGGTATCAGTTTGATTTAGAAGAAGCAGACGGAATAGCTGATATAATCAAAGACTATCAGTATCCAAGAGATGAATGGTTTTGTCAGCAGCTTCAAAAGAAAAATTCTAATCATATTCAAGTAGATGTAATAGGAGAAAGTGAGCTCATTTATGGTTCACTGATTTATCATAAGGAGTCGTTTGATCAAAAAAATTACGATTCGTTTCATTTTTATATTACCGAGGAGTTTATTATAACGGCAGGAATCGATTTAAAAATCCTAGAGAACACCAATCATGAACGAATGATTGAACGCATGAAGCAGTCTGCTAACACGGCGGAAAGTTTTTTTATTCTTTTAGGCGAAATTATAAAAAAACACTTAAATGGGTTTGATCAGTTTGAAAGTCATTTCAGAGAGCTTCTGTGGGAAGTGCGCCATAATAATAACATCGACGTATTAGATGAAATTCACAAAGCGCGGTATGACCTGCTTATATGGACAAATTTAATCAGTTCTGTTCGAGAAGTCACCATGGGAATAGAAGAAGCGTTTCATAAAAAAATTAACCAAACAATTGAATATCAGCGAATGTGTAAAAAAATTGAAATTGGCTTAACGCTGATTGAACAATATCAAAAAGAATTTGACGCGTTAATTAAATTAGAAGAAGTTGTGTCTACTCATCGAGGAAATGAGATTATGAAAGCTTTAACGCTGCTCACAGCAATCAGTACGCCTTTAACGGCTTTTGGAGCTCTTTGGGGAATGAACTTTAAAGGGATGCCGGAGCTTGATTTGAAGTTTGGCTATATCTATGCACTCATTTTAATTGTCCTTTCGACCGTGGCCATTTATCTCTATTTACGAATGAAAGGGTGGACGGGCGATCTGTTAAAAGGAAGAAAAAAGAATTCATTTTTTAAATAAGGTTTAATAAAAGAGGTTGAGACATAACTAAATGAATCCAACTTAAAGACGAACAAATGAGATACATGAGCTGGACTGCTTATGACACCGCAGTTGATCTCCGTGCAAGGCTTCGCTTTCCGCGGGCGGCCGCTGAGCCTCCTCGTCGCTTGCGCTCCTGCGGGGTCTCATCTGTTCCGCTTTTCCCGCAGGAATCTTCGCCTTGCCCTCCAATCAACTGCTAGAAGGAACAAATCAGATCAAACTATATTCACCATCACAAAAAAACGAACCACTCATCAAACATGTTGATTAATGGTTCGTTTTTCACTTGGGCTAAAATATTTTTGTCCCAGCCTCTTTGTTGTTTTTTATCCTCGCCTCCACGTCGTGGGCTCACCTGAACGAAGGCATCTTGGAAATAAATCGTTTTCTTTTAGCTTTACTTGATTGCCGTTTTCGTCGGTATAGCGACCGGTTTGCGGAACCAATTCTCCGGTTGAAAAGGCGTCATCTACAGGCTTCCACGTTGTTGATTCACGTGTGTGCGGGCAAGGTGTAAAAAGATCATCTTTTTGAAAGAGTTTAATTTCACCTTCTGCACAAACGTAAGCGCCCGATTCTGGTACAGCTTCACTCGTTCGATAGATGTTCTGTACGGTCTTCACACGCATCCAACCTTTCTTTTTGATTAGTTGTATTTTAGTGTTCCGGTCGTGGCGTCCATGTACGTACGGTCTTCTATAATATCTGAGTCGTCTAGCTTTCTAAAAGGAGCGCAGTAGCATACAACACCCGTCTCGATTTCAATTTCTTGAAATCCGTACGCACGGCAAAGGTATTCACCGACAGCGCTTGGAGATGGATGCGTATCCAACTCATCTAATGCTTCATTAAACATTTCTAAAAATTCTTTTTTCGAAAATTGCTTCTCATGGTGCAGTGTTACTGGATCTCCAGAATCTGTTCCTTGTGCTAACGCGTAAAAATACATCGTCCTCACTCCTTGCATATATATAGTCTAGCTTTTTCTGAAATGTAGAAACATTGATTGTTAGTAAGTAAATTCCCTTAAATAAAAGAAATAAACGCATTTGGAAGAAAACGGTTTCTTCATGATCATTATCTCAAAGAGAATTCAGTGCGATTAGCGTTTGATAGCAAGCTGCCACAGGGTGATAATCGGCTTTAGGAGCCGGGCTTTTTTTCGAACTGTAGCGTTCGTTTTGCTGATTTAACAGCTGATACCAGCCTCCATATGTGTGATCGATAAAGTGTTTCTGACAGTAGTAGAACAGGGCGTCGTATGCTTTCCAATATCCGCTGTCTCCGGTTTTGACCCCGAGCAGTGAAGCCGCAGAAATGGCTTCGGCCATCACCCAGTAGTTTTTATCCCGGTCAATGACTTCTTCTTGAGGAGATAGCGCAAAGTAAAGACCTCCGTACTTAGCATCCCAGCCTCGGTTCCAGCCCTTATCAAACAAATCTTTTGCACGTTCTGTCATCCAGTTTTCCGAACGGTGCCGATCAAGCCATAAAAGCAGCTTGCTCCATTCAAACTGATGTCCTGGTATAAAGCCGTACGGACGAAATTCATCTTTTGTATTGTTTTTATTGTAGTCCCAATCCGGCTGCCAGTCTGTATCATAGTGCTCCCAAACCATGCCGCCGGATCGTTCAGCAAGCTGCTGCGTAACGCCTTTTGCAAGCGTGTACGCTCGGTCTAAGTATTTTTTATCTCTGGTTGCTTCAAAGGCAGAAAGCATCGCTTCACACATATGCATATTTGCATTTTGGCCGCGATATAAAGAAGAAGCCGACCACGATGCGTCCCATTCGTCTCGGTAAAAGCCGTGCGCGTCTTCCCAAAAGTACTTTTCCATCACGTCATATACCTCTTCAATTGTTTCTTTTGCTTCTGAAATGCCGGCTTGATATGCGACGGAAGAAGCTAAAAGAGCAAAAGCGTGGCCATATGCTTGTTTAGAATCATCTTTTACTTCTCCGTCATCGGCTATTTCAAAAAAATATCCGCCGTGCTCTCTATCATAATGGTTGTTTTGTAGAAAACGAATGCCGTGCTGAGCTGCTTCTTTGCACCAATCCGGTCCGTCTAAAAGAGCCCCTACACTAAAGATATAAATAAAGCGCGCCGTACTTACCAAGTGCTTTGAATGCGTGTTGTTGACGGTACCGTCGTCGTAGTATTCATGGATATACCCGCCGTTTTTGTTGTCAATACAAGCGGGATAGTAGAAATGAAGCGTATCAAAAATATGCTGTTTTAATGTGTGAGGTTCTCGAAACGCAGTTGAGGAAAAATCCGTTGCCGTGTTCATTTTATCACCATCTCAATCTTTGTTTTTAGTTGTTTTTTACCCTAAGCAGTTGGGAGTAAACGTAAGGGTTTTTTTGCTGTTTCTGCTCTATTATTCTATTTTTGTTGAAAATGTATCAGTTTGGAAACAAGTTTGAAATATTTTGATATACTTTTGACACGATTATCCGGTATTCTAAAAGTACGTGCTAGCTGGAACGAAGTAATGATAAGCCTCTAGACGTCGAATAATTTTACTTAATGTTGTTTAGTTAAGGTTGAGCTTAAACATCGGATCCTGTTTTCACTTAACCTATTAAACTAGCAGCATATATTTCTATTATATTTTGCAAATGAGGTATAAAAAATGACAGAAGTGAACAAACAAAAATTTTACAAAAAATTAGCGGTAACAGGTCTTGCTTTTACACTTGTAGGGGCAGGAACTCTAGGTCTTCATTCTTTACATTTTACGGGTGAGCCAACTGTCGCAAGCGCAGCGTCGGAAACATATACAACAACGGCGAATTTAAATATTCGAAGCGGTCCATCGACGTCAAACGCGATTATTGCAACGGTCAAACAAGGCACCCAGCTAACGGTAGTTGGACAAGCAGCAAGCGGCTGGCTGAAAGTAAGCTATCAAGGCAAAACAGGCTACGTAAGCAGTGAGTATGTTAAAAAATCAGCGAGTTCAACAACCAAAACCTATGTAACAACAGCAAATTTAAATATTCGAAGCGGCCCATCGACGTCCAACGCGATTGTTGTAACGGTCAAACAAGGCACCCAGCTAACGTCGACAACCCAAGCAGCGAACGGCTGGCTAAAAGTAAGCTATCAAGGCAAAACGGGTTACGTGAGCACGCAGTACGTAAAAGAATCAACGGGTTCTTCTGAACCGGCTCCAGCTCCAGAGGCTTCTGTCTATGTGGCAACGGCGAATTTAAATGTTCGAACAACTGCTTCAACTTCTGGTGCTGTCATCGCAACACTTAAAGCCGGTACACAGATAGACGTAACGGCTAAAGCAGCAAACGGCTGGCTGAAAATTACGTATCAAGGTAAAGTTGGCTATGTAAGCGGTCAATACGTACGAGCATTAGCTGGCATGAAAGTGGTCTCGAACCCTGAAAGCATCCAAGTTGTTGTGAATAAACAAAACAAGCTTCCGGAAAACTACGTTCCGAAAGATTTAGTATATACAACGATTCCATTTACATTCAAAGAACAAACGGAAAAGAAAAAAATGCGAAGTGAAGCAGCCGCTGCTATTGCACAGTTGTTTGCGGGTGCGAAAAAACAAGGCGTTACGCTTCTTGGCGTATCGGCTTACCGTTCACATGCAACGCAAAGCGCGCTTTTTAGCTCGTATGTTCAAAGAGACGGTTACGATAAAGCGGCAACTTACAGCGCATTGCCAGGCACGAGTGAACATGAAACGGGTCTTGGAATTGATGTAACAAAAGGAGACGGCACATGTGCTGCTCAAGACTGCTTTGGCGGAACAAAAGAAGCAGCTTGGCTCGATGCCCACGCAGCAGAATATGGATTTATTATTCGTTATCCAAAAGGGAAAGATGCGGTAACCGGCTATAAATATGAGCCGTGGCATTTGCGCTATGTAGGCAAACCAGTGGCGCAGGCGATTAAGAGTAAAGGAATTACGCTTGAAGAATATTACGGAATTAAGTGATTTTTAAAAAAGAGGCTAGAACAACAGTAGCTTAGTTGAAGGAAGATCCGAACGTGTTTGATTCTCTATCAAGAGTCAAACGCGTTCGGATTTTTTATTGTTTTGATGAAGGTAGGTTTCATGTATGCAGCGACTTCTAAGTGCTGAATGGAGGGCAAGGCTCCTCGGCCGCCCACAGAAAAATTAACAGCGTTGGAACAAGTGATTTATACTAGCTGCTTTATTCCATTCGTTCGTTTTTAGATTGGATGGATTTAGCCATGCCTCAATCTCTTTTATTTTTGTTCATCATGTTTACCCTTCTTGTGAAGGAGGGTAGGTAATGATACAAAAGAACTACTGTTTGTACATTTAAAGTTGTGTTTGTGTGTGAAAAGATCTAGTGTATATTTCATACAGAAGTGTAAAGTACAGGGGGCGTTCATCTGTGAAAAAACGAAGGAGATGCATCCTACCATGTTGAAAGATCATATGTTTGAATTTTATTTTGATCAAATGAATGAGCTGGTTTTTTTAGCGGAAGTAAAGAACCAACATCTTTATTATAAAAAAATGAATAAAGCGGCTGCTAAGCTTGTACGGTGCCAAGGAGAAGCGGGCATGCGGCTAGAAAGCGTACTCTCTGAGCGGGCGTATCGCTCCTTTTACCCTTACTATATGAAAGCGATGGAAACAAAAAAGCCAGTTACCTACCATGACATAAATACCTTCTCAGATGAAGCTGAAGCGTTTGAAACAACGCTTACCCCAATTTTTGATGATGCCGACAATAGTACGCACCTATTAGTGATGAGTAAAAATATCCAGAAGTTAAAAAAAGAATTAGCCCAAAGCATGGAGCAGTATAAGTCGCTTTTTATGAACCATGAAAACGCCATATGTATGATGGATTTAAGCGGTAAAATCGTTCAAGCAAATCCTGCCTGTGAGCAAATGTTCGGCTACGATGCGCAGGAGATCATCAACAGTTCTTATAGGCAGCTTCTAGAAGAATTGAAGATCGATGCCCGTGCTTTGCCTTTTCATCACATCATATACGACCAAAGCTACAGCAAAGAAATCCAAGCGTGGCACAAAGAAAAAGGAAAGATTTATTTATATGTTACAAACGTGCCCATCATAGTGGAAAATGAATGGATTGGTATTTACTTGATTGCTCAGGACGTGACAAAGGAAAAGACAGCTGAAATAAAGTTGGAAAACACGGTGAAAGATTTAGCAAACATGAAGTATGCCCTTGATGAGTCCGCTATCGTAAGCATCCTTGATCCATATGGAACGATTAGGTATGTTAATGATATGTTCTGTACGATATTTGGCTATGAAAAAGAAGAGCTAATTGGACAATCATATGAGTTATTCGATGTAAGCTATGACCTTCGGGTTCTTGAAAGTATTGGACAAGGAAAGGTTTGGAGAGGGCAAGTCAAAAGCATAACAAAAGAAGGCGTCATCGTCTGGAGCCATAAGACCATTGTTCCGCTGACAGATATTCATCACCGAATCTCAAGCTACGTGCTGATTCAAACCGATATTACTGCGCAAAAAAACCTAGAAAATCAGCTGAAGTTTAAGGCATTTCATGACAGTTTGACGGGGGTGCCGAATCGAATGATGCTGCAAAAACAAGTGCAGGCTGCGATCGAGCAAAAAGAAAGGTTTGGTCTGCTGTTTTTAGACTGTGATAATTTTAAAGAAGTGAACGATCAATTTGGTCATGATATTGGCGATGCATTTTTAATTCAGTACGCGCATCGTTTAACGTCTTGCATTCGCGCATGTGACGAAGTATATCGCCTTGGAGGCGATGAATTTGTTATCTTGCTTCGGCAGATTGAAAGGCGCGAGGAAATACAGCAAATTATGGAACGAATTCACCGAGAGCTTCAAAAAGAATGGAGTATTGAATCCTGCATCTTTGCAGCTACATCGACCATTGGAGCCGCTTATTATCCAGAAAACGGAGAATCGTTTCAAGAGCTGTTAAAACAGGCGGATCAAGCGCTGTACGAAGGAAAACGACAGGGGAAAAATAACGTGAATTTCTATAAAAAAAACCAATCTGCAGCCGATTCTATAGATAAAGAAAGTATTGTCTAATATAGAAAGGGATAAATATGAATAAACATAAATTAATGGTTGTTTTATCAAGCGGAGCAGTGATACTTTCTCTGCTCATACATATCATTCATCGTATTTGGCCGATGGGCATGTCCGGCATGTCCATGGAACATCATTCAACGCCAGGCGAAGTGTCATTGATCTTTTTGATGCTTCCTATTCTTTTTCTTGGTGTGGTGCTTGTGCTGTACGTTAAAAAACATGACCTAGTACCTGCGTTTGTGACGCTAACGCTGACGTTTTCAAGTATTAGCACGGTTGTAGGCGGAGGAGGGATGGTCGAGTATCATTTTTCAATTTTTATGGTGATAGCTATACTTTCCTACTATGAAAATGTAAAGCTGCTATTGTTAATGACGGGTATTTTTGTCATCGAGCATCTAGCTGGATTTTTCGTGCCATTTTTTACGCCGGTTATTTTCGGAACGTCTTCTTATTCTTTTTCGATGCTTTGCCTTCACGCTGCTTATCTGCTTTTTACATCAGGGGCAACCGCTTGGCAAATTACTTCAAAGAAAACATACACAGAACAGCTTCAGCGGGAAAATGAACAAAAGAAGCATATCATTTATGACATGATGAAAAAACTGCATGAAACGAATGGGCAGGTAAGACAAACGGTTGCTGACTTAAAGGGGAATTTAGAAGAATCACAAACGGCTAGTCATCATACGTCTGCTTCAATGCAAGAGCTAGCGGCAGGAGCGGACCAGCAGGTAATAATGGCTCAAAAAAGCAGCGAGTTTCTAAAAGAGATGACGCAAGGCGTAACCAAAATAGCCGAGGCCTCAGCGGCAGTCAGCGAAGCTTCTGATCAAACAGCAAATGAAGCCGTGCAGGGAAAAGAAAAAATTCAAGAAGCAATTCAGCAAATTCATAGAATCGATTCTTCTGTTCAGCATGCAGCTAGCGTTATTCATCAGTTAAAAGAACGTTCTGCGGAAATCAACGATATTATGAGTGTGATTTCAGGCATTGCTGCACAAACAAATCTACTGGCGCTAAATGCTGCAATTGAAGCAGCGCGCGCAGGCGAACATGGGAAAGGGTTTGCGGTCGTAGCATCGGAAGTTCGCAAACTTGCCGAACAATCCAATCAGTCAGCCGAACAAGTAGCAAGGCTCATTCAGCATATTCAGCAAGAAACTTCTCAAGCCGTAGCTTTCATTCAATCAGGAACAGCCGATGTAAAAAACGGTATTTTACTAGCCAACGAAGCGGAAAATGTTTTTAATGGAATCGCCGACGCATCTGCGTACGTTCACGAACAAATTCAGCAAACGGCTGCTTCCGCACAGCAAATAGCAGCCGGATCTACGCAGGTGCTCCATGCCGTCAGCGATATGACCGCTTTTGCCAACCAATCGGCTGCAAGCAGCAGCAACATTTCTTCTGCTTCCGTGCGTCAGCTGCAATCGCTGCAGATCATTGACCAGACGGCGGAATTTTTAAGCGGGTTAGTTGAAGAGCTTGGCAGCGTAACGGAAAAGTTAGCGAAGCAAGCGTGAGTGAGGCAGCAGACTACATAGAAGTACATGATTTTATACACTGGATTAATGCTATAAATCTACTAAAAAATTATGTACATACGAACGCTTAACAAGTTTCTGCGGACCTTTAGACCACTAATGTTCATATCAATCCCCTCCTTTAGAAAAATGAAGCGATCTAAAAAGAGGGGATTGATGCTTTTGTCTAAAAGCTAGTGTTAGTTATTTGTTGGAGAAGGAAATCTCGCTGCTTCAAAATGTGAGCCATCTTCGGATGTGACGATTGTACCAGCTATGCTGCTCTGAACAAAAACTTCAACGCGATCTCCAGCTTCTAAATTGTAAATAGTAGACACGGATACCGCATTAACAAACGGTGTGTTCCCGCCAAAGAAATCGTTATCGATAGCGATAGCGGTTGTCCCATTTACACGTATTTCTATACGAGTTCTATAATCTAGCATCTGGTCGTTAGGAGAGAATCCAATTGTAGCAATGATGGAATATACGCCATCTTTTTTGGGGCGGAAAGTAGAAGTAATCGGGTTATATTCATTTGCTAAATCAAATTGTTCAGTTGGGAAAACTGCTTTTACAAACGTATTTGCAGGAACATTTTGAGACATCGTTAAATTGAGCGCTCTAAATGCTGATTCCCGCGTGCTTCCTTTTTTGCCTTTATCTTCTTTATATCTAGAAGCCAAATCATGTGATTCCTCATAGAAATCTCCATCGCCTCCATAAATCCAAACTTGTGATTCTTCAGAGCTGTCTTCTTCACGCCCATAAGCCCAGCCGCGTGCTTCCTCAGAGGCATCTTCTTGTTGCTGCTCTTTTAAATTATCGTGAGCTTTCTTCTTATTCTTATAAGGATAAGATTTTTCCACATAATATTTGTCATCTTTATCATTGTAATTGAAATAATACTTTTTTATAATAATCACCCTTTCTTTGCAGTACTCTATATTATATTCACTCATAGAGGAAATGTTTGGATACTTGTCTGACAACTTTAGAACTGTTTTTAATAGCTAATAGTAACTAACTTTGAATGTAGACTTAGTTGCATCATATAAAAAAACACCTTTTTCGAACAAAAGTCGAAGAGGTGTTTTTTGGTTCGAAAAGTATTTGATTCGACAGTCTACCCATAACCTGTATGTAAATGTCACTCTATCAATCAACAGGGTGTACTTTTATAGCGCTGGGTCCTTTAGCTCCTTCTTGGATTTCAAACTCTACTTTCTGTCCTTCTGCCAGGTTTTTATATTCCTCACGGTCAATCGTATTGGAGTGAACGAACACTTCTTTTGATCCGTCCTCGGGTGTGATAAATCCAGACCCTTTTGATTCGTTGAAAGATTTAACGGTTCCTTTATGTTTGCTCATGGAAAAAGCCTCCTTATAAGTATAGAAATAAATTCATAGTAGTTTTTTACCCAAACGCTGAAATTTCAATCATTTTATGGTAGGTATACCGATTAGAAGAGTAGGGATAAAAGTAAATAGGGAGGGCTTAACAATTTTTTATTTCGGTTATATTTTTATATTGTATGTGATATAACTATTGTTATAAAATGTAATCGTTAATTCTGCTAACTAAAGGAGATAAAGAAAAAAATGAGGGATGAGTTGTTATATATAGGGAAGAAAATTATCGATAATAAACAGGAATTAGCGATACAATTTTCTGATCTGATGGACTCTGAATATAAGCGGAAGCTGGTTTACCACGAAGAAAGCGAAGTTTTAAAATGGAGAGCGGAACTCATTGAGTATTTAGGCGAGTCGTTATTCGAAGAGCACTCGATCGTTTTAAAAAAAATCGTTCAATGGGGTACAGATATAGGAAAAGTGGCTGTGGAAAACGGACTTTCTTTGAGTCAAACGTTAAAATCACTCGCGCTGTTTCGAACAGTGATATGGGGCGTTTTTACAGAAGAACTGCAGCAGAAGCAGTTTGCTCCTATTACGATGCTTGATGTAAGTAAGAAAATTGATCCGATGCTTGATGAGCTTAATCATATATTTGTTGAAATCTATGAAGAACATAATACGGAAACCATAAAACGCGCTTATGCAGCGCTAGAAGAATTATCAGTTCCCATCGTTCCTCTTTCTGAAGGAATTGCTGTGATGCCCATCGTTGGACAAATTGATACGCATCGTTCGCAGCTTATTATGGAAACGGCTTTAGAAAAAAGCGCTCAGCTGCAGCTGAGTTATTTAATATTTGATATTTCAGGTGTTCTTATCGTCGATACGATGGTAGCGGACAATATTTTTCAAATTGTAAAAGCCTTACAGCTTATCGGCACTAAAACGATGATTACCGGAATACGTCCGGAAATCGCGCAAACCGTTGTGGATTTAGGCGTTGATTTTGGAACAATCAAAACAAGAGCGACGTTAGAAAAAGGCCTTGAAGAAATAGGCTTTAGCAAACTGCCAGAAAATCCGCAAAGAAAACCAAACAAATGGCCTTTTCAATGAATAAAAAAAGGAAGAGGCTTAGACAAAGTATGTTAGTTGAAGTTAAACCCAAACCGTTAATCTAATTGATGATTTGGGTTTTTTGTTGTTATGGTGAACGTAGGTTTCATGTATGTAACTGCTTCTAGCTTGTGATTGGAGGGCAAGACGAAGACTCCTGCGGGAAAAGCGGAACAGGTGAGACCCCGCAGGAGCATAAGCGACGAGGAGGCTCATCGGCCGCCCGCGGAAAGCGAAGTCCTGCACGGAAATGACCAGCGGTGTAAAAAGCAGTCCAACTCATTTATCTCATTTGTTCGTCTTTCGATTGGGTTGATTTAATTATGTTTCCATCTCTTAGTTTTCTCGTGTCTCTAAAAAATAAAAGAAAGGCTTATATTACGAAAAATTTAAGAGGAAGTCACAGCGTCACATGTTATATTCCTTGTAAAAATGGGTACTGGTAAAAAGAAGCATTTCAAGTGCTTTTCAATTACAGTAGCCGTCTAAAATTAATTAATTGTCAATTTAGAATAACATAAATTATTTAAATACTTAGACAAACAAATGAGGAAAATATATACTTATTAGTGTTGTCACGAAAAGATAAAGGGGAGAAACAAGGATGGATATCAAACGTCAAAACGTTGATTTTGGTAACTCAATTTTTCAAACGCTAGTGGATGGTTATTACTATGAAATTCCTACAAACGTAGTAGAAATCACAAAAGATCAGGCAGAGGGTCATTTTCCTTCAAGTGTAAATGAACCGGAATTACTTCTTCAAAATTTACTGATTTCTACAACAATCGAAGGAGTAGAAAAGTATTATTTAGTAGGAGACGCAGCAGAGAAACACGTGCTAGGCAATATCCATATTAATAAGTTACATAATAAAACTGAATCTGATATTCCTTATGTGATGTTTTTAGCTTCAGTTGCTTATTACAACATACTTAAAGGAAAAGACAAAGAAGATAATCATGTGACGATTAATTATTTCTCGACTATGCTTCCGATTTGGCTGCTTAAGAAAACAAATAAATTCAGTGAAATGCAGCAGAAGATGGCCGAACGTTTTCAAGGAGAGCACACGGTTACGGTATTGACTCCTGGATTAGAAAAAACGCTCACTGTGAACATTGAAACGAGCAAATGCCGTATTGAAAGTGAAGTGGCTCGCTGGGCGATCAAAAAAGATTTTGAATTACAAGATAGAGAAGAAGCAAATGCATTCAAACATTTTGAAACGCTAATTGTAGATTTGGGCGGAGGCACGGTTGACCTGGCGCTGCTTCCTGCAGGACTTCAAGCTCCTAAAAGCAGAAACTCATTGAAGTGTCTTACGGATATTTCATATTTGAAGCATATTGAAAAGCTAAGAAATGAAAAGCTGCTTGAGTATTTTGATGATGTTCGTTCATTAGAAGAGTTTATTATTGCCAATATTCATAAAGCAAAAATGGAGCAAAGAGACGGCAATAGCGGGAAAAAAGTAGATCTCACGGAGCCTATTCACGCTTCGCTTAGAGAATACACGCAAATTTTATTAACGAAAGTTGAAAATCTATTTCCATCGCCAAAAGATAAAGTCTATAAATATATTTATATTGGAGGACTGGCTCCTATCCTTCAACAGTTTATTGCAGAGCAGATTGATAACATGTACGGGGAAGAAATCAGAGAAGAAAATCATCTTTTCTTGCCGGAGACTCGCAAATTAAACTTATACGGTCTTGAAATTTTAAGCAGACATGAAACAAACGCAGCGGTTCATGCTTAAAAAGGGGGAGCATATATGAGTCATCAACACACTCGCCTTAAGGAAGCGCTAGATGATTGGTACGGTCAGCTAAGCTCCCAAATGGCTGCACCATTTTACTTACTATCAAATGCGTTTTTGACAGCTGGCAATCTATCAGCAGATATGATGGGAGCAAGGGAAAAGACCGTAAGTAATAGAGATGAACATGCAAATTTAACAATCGAAACTGCTGACATTCCGTCAAAAGTGTCTTCATTTCTGAAAGAAAAACAGCAGGCAAACGAGCTCCAGGACTATATAGTAAGACTCATACAGCAAGACTTGCAAAAAATGAACAAAAAAGATGAAGTCGAGACGCTCGTTCATTCACTTCGAAAAGAGCTGTTGGGCGAAATTGACTTACTAAAAAAAGAAATGAATTCGCGTCTTGCTGCAAATCGTGAGGAGTATGAGTCCTCGCAGGCAAATCAACTTCAGGATTATGTAGCGAAGCTTGTGGAACAAAGCGGGCAGAAAGACGGCCGGGAAGAAGATTTTCAATCGTTAGTTCATTCATTGAGAACGGAGCTGTTAGGCGAAATTCATTTGCTTAAAAAAGAGCTTGGCTCTGCGTCAGCTCCTTCCTATAAGCAGCTGAAACCCGTTAAAAATCAGGGAGAAGAAACATTTAAAGAAGGTCAATTAATTAAAGGTGAAAAAGTGACCGGAACCATTCAAGAAGATATCGATGTAGATTTCTAAATAGAAAGTAGAGGCGTGATATGCCTCTACTTTTATTATTTTTCTATTAAAAATGAGGCCGAGGCAAAAGTATTTTAGGTGCAGGAAGATCCGAACGAGTTTGATTCTTGATTGTGAATCCAACTTGTTCGGTTTTTTATTGGTGTGCTGAATGTAGGTTTCATGTGTTTAAATGCTTCTAGCTGTTGATTGGAGGGCAAGGCGAAGACTCCTGCGGGAAAAGCAGAACAGGTGAGACCCCGCAGGAGCGCAAGCGACGAGGAGGCTCATCGACCGCCCGCGGAAAGCGAAGCCTTGCACGGAAATTAACAGCTATCCAATGTAAAAGCTTTAGCGTATAAATCATAAAGCTCTTTTGTTTCTTTTTAGCTTTTTTCGAAAGTATAAGCACATATCAAATGTAGCGATGGTACAGATACTGCATTTTATCATAAACCAAAATAACGATTCGTTTATGCCAAATCCGCCAATCGAAGCTTTTAGTTCATTTAGCTGCCTGAGAATTAAATTTGTGTCGTTTTCGTAGGCCACAGTAAAAGATTTAATCACAAGCATGGTCATAATGACTGCTTCTACAGATATATATAGAATTTTTCTTGCTAGTTTAAGAGAAGGATCTACGTTTGATTTGGGAATTTTATAAAAAGATTTCATCGCTCGTTTGCCTTTCAGTTATTTTAAGCTGTTTAAGCTGTTTAAAAAGATTATTTTATTGTATAATTCTTTCCTTGGCTATAAAATCCTGTATGTATAGCAAGTTTAAAAAAGCCCGCTAGAAAAGATCATACACCGATTTTCCAGCGGGCTTTTTTAGTCAACATCCGTCTATTTACTTAGGATTGATCCTGAACAAGCGTTCCAATCCTGCATAACGCTCTGCTTATTTTTAATGTTCTTCAGCCAGGGCGTTTGCTTTTGTCACATGAACCGTACCAAATGGGTGGTTTGGCGGAGCGTAGATGGAGTAAAGCTTTAGCGGAGTGGTACCCGTATTGGTGAGATCATGCCACGTTCCGGCAGGGATAAATATCGCATCATCATCGTAGACTTTTCGTTTAAAGGTTAGATTGTTTTTACTTTTGCCCATTTGAACAACGCCTTGCCCTTGTTCAATGCGCAGGAATTGATCAACGTTAGGGTGGATTTCTAAGCCGATATCTTCACCGGGCTTAAGACTCATTAGCGTCACTTGTAAATGTGTTCCCGTCCATAAAGCAGTGCGGTACGTATTGTTTTGCTTTGATGCTTCATTAATGTTAATAACAAACGGCCTTGGTCCGTAGTCCTTTAATTTACCATTTCTTTGCTGAAACTGTTCGCTGGTGTGATAGTGATTCGGCACATAATAACTATATGGCTGCCAGCCGTAATACACTGGAGCCTGCCACTGATGATAATAAGGTGTATAGTGCATACTCATTCTCCTTTTCTCGTTTAATTTTTCTTTTCATCCTATGCTTTTGTCAAAACGGTTGATACCATTTGCCTTTTTGTCCGCGGTCTTTATCCACTTATTTTTTGCTGAAATCATGTGATTCATGATTTATCTGAGCTCCTTGCCTGTTTTTTCGGTGGTTAAAAAATACTTTCATCACTTTAATACGATAATTCAGTAAAAAATATATCGTATGAAAACGTTTTATTTGATATAATTTTAGAAGATGAAAATTATTTTAAAGGGTGACGTTCATTGAAAGAAAAAAAACTTCAAGAATTAACTGAACATCTTAATAATTTATTCCACAATTTAATTCATGGATCTATCACAGAAGGTGAATTTAATGAGTTGTCCGAAGAGCTTTACAGAAAGCAAACTAGGCTGCGCTATGAGATAGAGTGTGAGAAAGGTTCGTATTATAGAGAATATTTTAGAGGCTAAGGCTTTGTATGAGACTGTTTTATAAGAAATAAGAAAAGACCTCCATTTAGGAGGCCTTTTTCTTAATTTCGAGCAGGGAGTGGAGTGATATTTTCTATTTCAATAAGTATATTAGTATATTTACTTCATAAAAAATACAACTGTTGAAGGTCTAAAACTCGCTATTCACCCCCAAAAACCTGTATGATAGGTTTAAGATTGCCGCATATGAGATATATGTATAGTAAAAAGGGGTGATGAGCTGTGAAGTGGTATAAAGGAGTTGTCATGCAAGTCTTAATGACAGAAATCGAAACAGCAAGAGAGAACATGGTTATGTTAGGACTTACAGAAGGTCTTACAAGTCGTAATACAGTTCGAATCAGTCAAACCCTTGATTATTTATTAAATGAACTAAGTAAAGTGATGGCCGCAGATTAATCGTAGTTTATATAAAAATGAAAAGAGCTGCTGACTTCACGGCAGCTCTTTATAAGTTGCCTTAACGTTTACTTTAATATTTATAATACTATTTATACAGTTACCTCATACGTAAAGAAAATAGCGGAATCTACTATATATATCGTATAGTAGAAACCTAGAAGATAAGTTGAAAGCACCTGTGAAAAGGGAAGCTTGGATACATAAAGCAAACGCCGTACTAAGAATGGCGATGGAGGGTAGAGTGGAATGGAATATCATATTAAAGAGGCCGCTGCAAAGGTAGGGCTGCCTACGCATACGCTTCGATACTACGAACAGCAAGGACTTTTACCTTTTATAAAAAGAGATGAGAACGGAAATCGTATTTTTAGCGAGTCCGATATCGAGTGGCTAGAATTTATTATTTGCTTACGAAAAACAGATATCGCCCTTTTAGAATTACGTAAAATTGTTGAATTAACACAAGAAGGCGATGATACAATCGGTTTGCGCAAGCAGATATTTGAAAAGCATAGAGAAAAAATGATGGAAAAACAAAGAGAGCTGGACGCAGCTTTTAGAAAAGTGGAAACAAAAATTGACTACTATGATAAATTAGAACAAAAGTATCAGGAAGAGCTTTCATCTAAAGCCTAATTTACGGGTTGTTTTTCTTATTTTATAAAGAAATAAAAAGCGGGCAGCTAATCCAATTAGCTGCCCGCTTTTCTCTAAATTTACAGTGTAGAAATGTCAATAACAAATCGATAGCGAACGTCGCTGCGAAGAACGCGCTCGTACGCTTCGTCTACTTGCTTAGCATCGATGACTTCAATCATAGGAGCAACTCCGTGTTCAGCCGCAAAATCAAGCATTTCTTGTGTTTCACGAATGCCGCCTACAAGTGAACCAGCAATGCTGCGACGTCCCATGATAAGTGAGAATACGCTGTATTGATCTGGGTTAGCCGGTGCGCCAACGTTAACAAGCGTTCCATCTACGCGAAGTAAAGATAAATATTGATCCACGTTCAGGTTAGCCGATACCGTGTTTAAGATAAGGTCAAAGCGACCCGCTAATTCAGTAAATGTCGCTTCATCACTTGTTGCAAAATAATGGTCTGCGCCAAAGCTTAGAGCTTCTTCTTTTTTATTGTTAGAACGGCTCAATACCGTCACTTCAGCACCCATTGCATGTGCAAATTGAATCGCTACATGTCCAAGGCCGCCCATTCCTACGATCGCCACTTTTTTGCCAGGGCCAGCATTCCAGTGCTTTAACGGAGAAAATGTTGTAATCCCTGCACATAGAAGCGGACTTGCTGCATCCATACTTAAATTATCAGGAATACGAACAACGAATCCTTCTTTTACGACGATTTTTTGGCTATAGCCGCCGTATGTAGGATTTCCGTCATAATCCAACGAATTATACGTTTGAACAACGCCTTTTGTACAATATTGCTCGTCACCGTTCACACAGTACTGGCACTCTCCGCAAGAGTCAACAAAACATCCAACGCCAACGCGATCGCCAACCTTGTATTTTGTTACGTTTTCTCCAACTGCTTCAACTACTCCCGCGATTTCGTGACCAGGAACCATCGGGAACATCCCGCCGCCCCATTCATCAAATGCACTATGAATATCAGAGTGACAGATACCGCTAAACTTAATATCAATTAAAACGTCGTCTGCTCGCAGTTCTCTGCGTTCAATTGTCGTGTTCTCGAATTTTGCCTTTGCATGCGGCGCACTTAGAACACGTGATGTTGTTGTATGTTGATTACACATAAGTAAAAACACAATCCTTTCGTCATTTGATGTATTTAAAAGCTACAACCCTAGCTTAAACGTTAAAGTCGACTTTAAAGCAAGAGTTTTTTTGAAAAAAATTTTACTTTCTATGATTTTATGAAAAAGGAGAGTAAGGGATAGTGTAGCAGCTTTTTATCTCTATTTAGTTAAAAGAAATTTTTCAAGAGTGCAAGCGGCGGCGTGTTCATCCAGTCCATTTGTCAGCAGTGTTATTTCATCTCCTTTTTTAACAGCTAAAGCCATGACCTTCATGATGCTTTTTCCACTTACACATTTTCCATCTTTCGAAATAAAAATGTCACTTTGAAACGAACAAGCTTCACGTGCAAATAGAGCTGTATGTCTAGCTTGAAGTCCTCCAGAAAGCTGCACCGTCATTCTTTTAATCAGCATTGTATTTCCCCTTTTTTGTATTTTAAAAACTATAAAACTAGCTTAAACGTTAAAGTTAACTTTAAGGCAAGAGGTAATTTGGATAAAAAGTGGAAAGGGAAGAAAAGGTAAGCCTAATGTTAATGGACATAGTGATCCTCCTGTTAGTACGAGGGAATATAAACGAAGTGTAAAGCCAATTATAAAAGAAAGTTCTCATAAATTCTTTTAGTAGATGACCAAAACACGTAAGAAGAGACCCTAAAAAAGAAAGAAAAATGATGAAATACTAAGCAAATAGGAAGATTTGCCTCTTTTAACAGATATGTGTACGTTTTCATGCGGAATGTTTCCGTTTCCACTGACTTTGTCAAACAGCAGACAATTGTTGATAATAGAGCTATATAAGAGGCAAAGGGGACGATGAAATGAAAAAATCTATTTCAAAAATAGAGAAGTTCATAACTGAATTTAAAACGTCAATGACAAGCTACGGAGAAGCTATTATAAAAGTAAAAGGAAACTGATTATAAAAAGGTGCAGGTCATTTTTATATAAATCTATTCCATAAATTCATACTAAATAATCATACTATTAAAATAAGAAATATAACTTTGCTCATAAAAGCTTTATCTATTGTTGAAATAACAGTAGATAAAGCTTTTTTATGTGGTTATATAAGTGGATACGATATCTTTTATAACTAGCATTTTTAGAAGGCATAAGCTTTTAGGCAATTGCAGTGTATAAAAAATTCTGAAATTTTATTATTGACTGAAAGCGTTTTTAATATTAATATTAATTCAAACTTAACCAATATTTAACCAACACATAACAAACGAGTTTTTTTATCTACAAATGAAATCGATTTCATTTGCGAGGTTATAGGATTGGTAAGTTTTATCACTATCTATTGCTAGTGAGGCAGCATTACACAATAAGGGGAAAAGAGGAATCAAAATGGGAAACGAAAATATTCTGTGGGGAATTGCTCCAATCGGCTGGAGAAATGACGATATTCCTGAAATTGGTGCAGAAAACACATTGCAGCATCTGTTAAGCGATATCGTCGTAGCGGGCTTTCAAGGAACGGAAGTGGGAGGTTTTTTTCCTGAACCAAGCATATTAAACAAAGAGCTTGAGCTTCGAAATTTAAAAATTGCAGGTCAATGGTTTAGCAGTTTTATCATTCGTGATGGGATAGAGGAGACGTCAAATTTATTTCATAAACATTGTCAGTATCTGCAGGAAGTGCATGCTGATGTGGCGGTCGTATCTGAGCAAACTTATAGTGTTCAAGGGGTTGAAAGAAATGTTTTTGCTGAAAAACCTTATTTCAGTGATCAAGAATGGGGAGCTTTATGTGCAGGATTAAATGAGCTGGGAAAAATCGCAGCAGAATACGGTTTACGTCTGGTCTATCATCACCATATGGGGACAGGTGTACAAACATTAGCTGAAATTGATCGATTAATGGAAGGAACCGACGCAAATCATGTTCATCTTTTATATGATACGGGACATATTTACGTTTCTGACGGAGACTATATGGAGCTATTACATAAACATATAGATCGTATTAAACACGTTCATTTTAAGGATGCAAGAAAAAACGTGCTGGAGCAGTGCAAAAAAGAAGGAAAGTCATTTTTGCAGTCGTTTCTAGCCGGTATGTTTACCGTTCCTGGTGATGGATGTGTAGATTTTACAAACGTGTATAAAGCGTTAGTTGATTACAATTACAAAGGATGGATTGTAGTGGAGGCGGAACAGGACCCTTCTATTGCACATCCATTGGAATATGCTTTAATGGCCCGAAAGTACATTAACGAAAAGTTAGTTATTCATTCTTAAAATAAGACGGGGGAATTAGCATGGGTAAACAGGGAAATCAACATTCATTTTTACGTACGATCATTTTAGTTTCTACGTTTGGTGGACTGCTTTTTGGATATGATACGGGAGTTATTAACGGGGCACTGCCTTATATGTCTGAATCTGATCAATTGAATCTCAACTCTTTTACTCAAGGTCTTGTAACGAGCGCGCTTTTATTTGGTGCTGCATTTGGTGCGGTAGTAGGCGGCAGGCTAGCAGATTATAACGGGCGGCGTAAAACGATTCTGTATCTTGCCATTTTATTTTTTGTTTCCACCATTGGATGTACAATTTCGCCAAACGCAGCCGTTATGATTCTTTGCCGTTTCCTATTAGGACTTGCGGTAGGGGGCGCATCTGTTACCGTACCGACGTATTTAGCTGAAATGTCACCAGCTGAAAGCCGGGGAAAAATGGTCACTCAAAATGAGCTTATGATTGTTACTGGTCAACTTCTTGCCTTTACGTTTAACGCGATTATCGGAAATATGCTAGGAGAAAACCCTCACGTTTGGCGATATATGCTGCCAATCGCTGCCATTCCAGCTGTCTTTTTATTCTTTGGCATGCTTAGAGTACCAGAAAGTCCGCGCTGGCTTGTGTCAAAAGGGAAAAATAACGAAGCGCTAACGGTTCTTCAAAAGATACGGGAAAGTAAAAGAGCCAAATCAGAGCTGCAGGAGATTGAGAGCGCTTACGAACAAGAAGCAAAAATGGAAAAAGCAACGTTTAAAGACTTAACAACTCCGTGGGTTCGAAGAGTCGTTTTCCTTGGTATTGGAATTGCTGTCGTACAGCAAATTACCGGCGTAAACTCCATTATGTATTACGGCACTGAAATTTTAAAAGACGCAGGTTTTCAAACAGAAGCTGCTCTTATTGGAAATATTGGAAATGGAGTCATCTCCGTTTTAGCCACGTTTGTAGGGATTTGGCTGCTAGGTAAAGTTGGACGCAGACCAATGCTTATAACGGGGTTGGTAGGAACGACTACTGCCCTGCTGCTAATTGGTATATTTTCTCTTGTATTTGAAGGGTCCACGGCACTTCCATATATCGTATTAGCACTAACGATTACGTTCCTCGCGTTTCAGCAAGGAGCTATATCACCGGTAACGTGGCTAATGCTTTCAGAAATTTTCCCTTTACGATTAAGAGGCTTAGGGATGGGTGTTACCGTATTTTGTCTGTGGGGAATTAACTTCCTTGTAGGGTTAACGTTTCCTGTTTTACTGGCCAGCATTGGCTTATCCACTACGTTTTTTGTCTTTGTTGTACTCGGAATCGGAGCGATTTTATTTGTTAAAAAGTTTTTACCGGAAACAAAAGGGCTTACGCTTGAAGAACTGGAGCAAAGGTTCCGCAGCTATGATAATGAAGACGCTGACGTCATGAATGACAATAAAATTATTTAAGTAAAGAATGGAGAGAATCATTATGAAACTATGTTTTAACGAAGCCACAACATTAGAAAATTCAAATCTTGTAAAGGACCTTGAATATTGCAGCAAGTACGGATATGACTATATTGAAATTCGCACGATGGATAAACTCCCTGAGTATTTAGAAAGTCACTCAATGGATGATTTAGCGCAGTTTTTTAATACAAATCATATTAAACCGCTAGCGCTGAACGCTTTAGTTTTCTTTAATAACCGCAGTGAAAAAGAGTACCAGGAAGTGATAGAAGAGTTTAAGGGTATGCTAGAAACCGCTCAAAAGATAGGTGCTCCCTATATCGTAGCTGTTCCTTTAGTAACGGAACAAAAAATCGTAAAAGCAGAGATTAAAAATAGCTGCGTACAAGTGCTGAATAAATTATCGGAATTGGCTGAACCTTACGGAGTTAAAATCGCCGTTGAGTTTGTAGGACACCCTCAGTGTACGGTTAATACATTTGATCAAGCGTATGACATTGTGCAAACTGTGAACCGAGATAACGTAGGATTAGTACTTGACTGCTTCCACTTCCATGCGATGGGATCAAAGTTGGAAGACTTAAAACAAGCGGATATTTCTAAAATATTTATCGTTCATATTGATGACACGGAAGATTTTCCGATTGGCTTCTTAACAGATGAAGACCGAGTATGGCCAGGTTTAGGAGCGATTGATTTAGATGCTATTTTCTCAACATTAAAAGAAAAAGGCTATAATGACGCGGTATCTGTAGAGCTATTTCGACCTGAATATTATCAATTAAACGCGGAAGAAGCAATTAAGACGGCTAAAGAGACAACCGTTAAGGCTATCTCGGAATACTACAGCTTTCAAACAACAAAATCATATTCATGATAAGGAGTGTCAGTCAGTGACGTTAGTATCTTCAAAACTAGTATCAATGAAAGATATGCTTCATGCCGCTAAAAAAGGAAACTATGCGGTTGGTCAGTATAATATTAACAGCCTGCAGTGGGCACAGGCTATTTTACAAGCTGCCGAAGAGGAAAAAGCGCCTGTCATTGCAGCCGTTTCAGACAGGCTTGTTGACTATTTAGGCGGATTTAAAACCATTGTAGGCATGATCGAAGGGTTATTAGACGAAATGAACATTACCGTTCCTGTCGCGCTTCACTTAGATCACGGTATGAGTGTAGAAAGATGCAAAAAAGCGATCGACGCTGGATTTAGCTCGGTCATGTTTGACGGTTCTCATTACCCAATTGATGAAAATATTGCCATGACTAAGCAAGTAGTAGACTATGCTGCTGCTCAGTATGTCTCCGTTGAAGCCGAAGTTGGAACAGTCGGAGGGATGGAAGACGGGCTTATTGGCAACATCGTGTACGCTGATCCCGCTGAATGTCTGCGTCTTGTAAAAGAAACCGGAGTCGATGCTTTGGCGGCTGCTTTAGGTTCAGTTCACGGACAGTACCAAGGCGAACCGCAGCTGGGCTTTGATGAAATGAAAGAAATAGCTGACTTAACAGATGTACCGCTGGTGTTACACGGAGGTTCTGGTATACCAAACTACCAAATTCAAAAAGCAATAGCTCTTGGACATGCGAAAATCAATGTGAACACCGAGTGCCTTCAGGCCTGGACGCGCGCTGTTCGTCAAACATTGGAAAGCGACAGTGACGTGTATGATCCGCGAATCATTCTTACACCGGGAAAAGAAGCGGTTATGGCGACTGTAAAAGAGAAAATGAGAGAGTTCCATACAAGTCATAAAGCTCAATAAAAAAGAGGCTGAGACAAACGAATTACAGTTGAAGCAAGATCCGAACGATGAATGGAGATTCTTGATAGAAAATCCAGCTCGTTCGGATTTTTTCTTTGGTAGGATTTTAATCGATTGAGTTGCTTCTAGCTGATGATTGGAGGGCAAGGCGAAGACTCCTGCGGGAAAAGCGGAATAGGTGAGACCCCGCAGGAGCGTACGCGACGAGGAGGCTCAGCGGCCGCCCGCGGAAAGCGAAGCCTTGCACGGACATCAACAGCGGTGTAACAAGCGATCCCTACTAGCTTATGTATCTAACTTGTTTATCTTTAGCTGGAAATAATGGAGTTATGTATCTCTCTTTGTTTTAGCAGCTACTCTTCTAGAAAATGCCTTTTGTGGAGGTTATAATAGTAAGTAATAAAAAAGCGAAAAAAAAGGTAACCGGGGGAGGTAGAAATGTTAAAAACTAAGCGAATTCAACAAATCCAAGAGTATGTTTTTGAACATGAATCTGTCTCATTAGATGATTTGGTTTCGGTGTTTGAAGTCTCCAAAAACACGATTCGACGCGACGTTCAAAAGTTAGTGGATGAAGGGCATATTAAAAAAGTATACGGCGGAGTAGCCGTTAATCATGTGAAGCTTGAATCATTTAATGAAAGACAAACAAAAAATCAGTTTCAAAAGCGTTTAATTGCCAAAACGGCAGCTCAGTATGTAGAAGACGGAGACGTCATCTTTATTGATTCAGGAACTACCACGTTAGAAATGATCGAATTTCTAAAAGACAAATCAATAACGATTGTTACAAATAGTTTAGATGTTATAGTAAAAGCCTTGCCTTTTGATGCGTTAAAAGTAATTTCTACGGGCGGCTATCTTGAGCGTGAAACTCAATCATTTTCAAGCTTTAACCATGCCAATCCTGTAAAGAATTACAACTTTGATAAAGTATTTATGGCTTCTACGGGTATTTCCATATCAAATGGCGTTACCAATTCATCGCCCGTTGAAAGTGAAATCAAAGAAACGGTCATAAAAAGAAGTACAAAAGTGTTTTTATTAGCAGATCATACAAAATTTGATAAGTATGCAATGATTACGTATTGTCAGTTGCATGAAGTGGATTATTTAATTACAGATAAAGTGGACGTCAGCTATCAGCACTATGCAAAAGAAAATGAGATTACGTTTGTCCTTGCGGAAGAATAAGTGTTTTTGAGTGATTATACATATGCTTAGACTTAGAGCCCGTAGGCATACTAAAGAAGTATGCCTTTTCTTTTTTCTTTACATTGAGCTTCTTTAGAAAGCGATTACAGTGAATAAAAAGATAAACTAACAAAATTTTTAAAAAAGTATTTACAAAGTAAACTGAATATTATAAACTAGGTTCATAGATAAGAAAGCGCTTCTAAAACTTGATGAAATCGATTTCATCAAACGAAGCTACATGTATAACAAGATTGGTTTTCCAGGTAAGACAAAATTGGTTTTCCAGGTAAGACAAAGCATAAAAAATGATGGGGAAGTTAAGGATGGAGTTTGAAAAATATTTTTTTAATACCAAATGAAATCGATTTCATTTGAAAGTGGAATTTATGATGAATTTTCGAGCTTTTCTCCATCTTCAAGCGTTAAAAAGTGCAGGGGTTGAAAGTATTTGTCTCATCGCTAAATAGCAGCTGAAACATGGGAAAGAGCTAGGAAGTAAAAGGATAGAACCTCATTTATTACATTAAATGAAATCGATTTCATTTAAAAATGTGAAAAAAGGGTAGAAAAATCAATCTGATGGTGATTAATTTCAGAAGATAAGGTAGGAAGGTATATGAAAACGATAAGATTAACAACGAGTCAAGCTTTAGTAAAATTTCTAAATCAGCAATATGTAGAGTTTGATGGAAAAAAAGAGCGTTTTATCAAAGGAGTATTCACCATTTTTGGACATGGAAATGTAGTGGGGATCGGGCAAGCGCTGCAGGAAAACCCAGGCGACCTTGAAGTATATCAAGGCAGAAATGAGCAGGGAATGGCTCATGCTGCAGTAGCTTTTGCAAAACAAAAACATCGAAAGCAAATCATGGCCTGCTCTTCTTCCGTTGGTCCAGGCTCAGCGAATATGGTTACATCGGCTGCGACAGCTACTGCAAACAATATTCCGGTACTGCTTTTGCCAAGCGATGTGTTTGCCACTCGCCAGCCGGACCCGGTACTTCAACAAATTGAACAAACGCATGATTTATCTCTTTCTACAAATGATGCTTTCCGGTCCGTCAGCAAGTACTGGGATCGAGTCAGCCGTCCGGAACAGCTGATGTCGGCTATGATCAATGCGATGCGTGTATTAACAGATCCGGCAGATACAGGAGCCGTTACAATCGCGCTGCCGCAGGATGTACAAGGGGAAGCGTGGGATTTTCCAGAAAGTTTCTTCCGTGAGCGTACCCATCTTATTGAACGCCGCGAGCCTTCGCAAGAAAGTATCAGAAATGCAGTGAAGCTGATTAAATCAAAGAAAAAGCCTCTTCTTATTTTAGGCGGCGGCGTTCGTTATTCGGAGGCTGCGGATACATTTGCTGCATTTGCTGAAAAGTTTCATATTCCATTTAGCGAAACGCAAGCTGGAAAAAGCGGTCTTGAAAGCAATCATCCGTTAAATCTAGGAGGAGTTGGCGTAACGGGGAATAGCGCTGCTAATAAAATAGCGCAATCAGCGGATTTAATTATTGGCGTGGGTACACGTTTTACAGATTTTACGACTTCTTCAAAGCTGTTTTACGCTGAGACGGATGTATTAACCATTAACATTTCTGAATTTCACGCATCAAAATTGGAGGCTACTAAAATTGTCGCGGATGCCAAAGTGGGTCTTGAAGCTCTTTCGTCTGCATTAGAAGGCTATAAATCAGGCTATGAAACTGAAATTGAAGAAGCCAAATCAAAGTGGAATCATGAGCTGAATCGTCTGAAAAATATTGCATACACGGGCGAAGAATTTATTCCAGAAATTAAAGGGCATTTTGATCAAAGCCTGTCGGAGTATAAAGATAGCCTAAGCACCGAACTTGTCCAAACGACTGTGCTGGGTAAAGTAAATGAACTAATTGCACCTGATTCTATTATTACATGTGCAGCGGGAAGCCTCCCGGGTGACCTTCAGCGCATGTGGATCTCAAATGAACGTAATACGTATCACCTTGAATACGGATATTCATGTATGGGCTATGAAATTGCATCTGCTTTGGGCGCTAAGATGGCTGAGCCGGATAAAGAAGTGTATGCGATGGTAGGAGACGGAAGCTACTTAATGCTTCATAGTGAGCTGGTAACGAGCATTCAAGAAGGAGTTAAAATAAATATTGTTCTTTTTGATAATTCCGGCTTCGGCTGCATCAACAACTTGCAGATGGATAATGGAATTGAAAGCTTCGGCACAGAATTCCGCGTTCGTAACCCGCGGACGGGGCAGCTTGATGGAGATATTATGCGCATCAACTTTGCTCAATCCGGAGCTGCATATGGAGCCAAAACATACGAAGTGTATACGATGGAAGAACTTGAATATGCCATTGAAGATTCAAAAAAACAAAGTGTTAGTACATTGATTGACATTAAAGTTCTTCCAAAAACAATGACGGACGGCTACGATTCTTGGTGGCATGTAGGAGTAGCAGCCGTATCTGAAAGCTCAGACGTTCAAACGGCGTTTGAAGGCAAAGAAAGCCAGTTGCAAAAAGCAAGAAAATATTAATCTTTTAAAAAGCTATAATATCCAGTTTGATTGATTAAAGAGTGTCCCTAGCATAAACCGTTAAAAAACAAGAAATAGAAAGGTGTGGAAAGGAATGGCTGATTTAATCGTACCGACAAAAACAGCTGACAGTGATGGAAACGTACTAAGTATCACCCCACAATCTGCAGGATGGGAGTACATTGGTTTTGACGTTTACTCATTACAAAAAGGTCAAAGACTTAAAAAAAACACGGAAAATCAAGAGGTTTGTATTGTGATTTTAACCGGTAAGTCTACCATTTCTACGAAAGAAGAGAAATGGGAAAACATCGGACAGCGAATGAATATCTTTGAAAAAATCCCTCCGTACTCCGTATATGTATCGAATGATGATCACTATGAAATAGAAGCTGTAACCGACTTAGAAATTGCGGTGTGCGCAGCGCCTGGAAAAGGTACATACCCTGCTCGTTTAATTACGCCGGAGGATGTGGGCGTAGAGCATCGCGGAGCAGGAAATATTGCCAGACAAGTCCATAACATTCTTCCAGAACAAAAGCCGGCTGATAGTCTGCTAGTAGTGGAAGTGTTTACGCCGGAAGGAAACTGGTCAAGCTATCCTCCTCATAAGCACGATCAAGATAACTTGCCGCATGAATCGTATTTAGAGGAAACGTATTACCATAAAGTCAACCCAGGACATGGATTTGCGATTCAACGAGTATATACGGACGATCAATCTCTAGATGAAACAATGGTTATTAAAGATGGAGATGCGGTCTTAGTTCCTAAAGGGTATCATCCGGTATCTGCGCCTCCAGGTTATGAAGTTTATTATTTGAACGTCATGGCTGGTCCTGTTCGAACATGGAAATTTAATAATAGCAAAGATCATGAATGGATTATGGAAGAAAAATTAGCATTAAAGTAAGGAGACGACGTGAGTATGAGTTATTTAACATTTGATTCACAAAAGCGATTTGACCTTCTTGCAGTAGGAAGGCTTTGCATCGACTTAAATGCAAATGAATTTAATCGCCCGATGGAAGAAACGATTACGTTTACAAAATACGTAGGAGGATCTCCTGCTAACATTGCTATTGGTCTTTCAAGGCTTGGAATGAAGACAGGCTTTATTGGAAAAGTGTCAGATGATCAAATGGGCCGCTTCAGCACCAGATATTTAAATCAAAATAATATTAACACGGAAGGCATTGTAGTTGATCAAACAGGAGCCGTAACGGGGCTGGCCTTTACTGAAATTAAAAGTCCTGAAGAGTGCAGCATCCTGATGTACCGTGATAACGTGGCAGACTTAAAGCTCCATCCAACAGAAGTTTCTGAAGAGTATATTAAGCAATCAAAAGCGCTGCTTATCTCTGGAACAGCTCTTGCTAAAAGTCCTTCAAGAGAAGCCGTGTTTCTTGCTCTTGAATACGCGAGAAAACATAGCGTAGTTGTATTCTTTGATGTCGACTACCGTCCGTATACGTGGGAATCAGAAGCTGAGACGGCCGTCTACTATAATTTAGCGGCAGAAAAATCAGACATGATTATCGGTACGCGAGAAGAATTCGATATGATGGAAAAGCTTTTAAATTATGAAGAATCAAATGACCAAGTTACAGCTGAACGATGGTTTTCGCATCACGCTAAGATTGTTGTCATCAAGCACGGAGGGGAAGGCTCGATTGCTTATACAAGAGACGGCCAGTCTCATCGAGGCGGCATCTTTAAAACAAAAGTGCTTAAAACATTTGGAGCTGGCGACTCCTACGCATCTGCTTTTATCTACGGGTTAATGCAAGGGTTTACAATTCCTGAAGCGATGAGATTTGGCGGTGCTTCTGCTTCCATCGTTATTTCAAAACACAGTTCTTCAGATGCAATGCCAACTGTAGAAGAAATTAAGCAGTTTATGGATACAGCCGAAGAAGTTCTACAGCAAGCGTAATCAAAAATTGAGAGGAGAATGAACATGACACAAACAACAGTAAAAACAGTAAAAAACTATATTGGCGGCGAATGGGTGGATTCATCTACAAGTCTAACGGAACCAGTTTATAATCCTGCAACGGGTGAAATCATTGCAGAGGTACCTCTTTCCACAAAAGCAGATGTAGATCAAGCGGTACAAGCTGCGAATGAAGCCTTCAAAGGATGGGCAAAAACTGCGGTGCCAAAACGTGCGCGTATTCTATTTAAATATCAGCAGCTATTAGTAGATAACTGGGACGAATTAGCGAAGCTTGTGACGCTTGAAAACGGAAAGAGCTTTAATGAAGCGCGCGGAGAAGTACAGCGTGGAATTGAATGTGTAGAATTCGCAGCGGGTGCTCCTACGTTAATGATGGGAAAACAGCTTCCTGATATTGCAACGGGCATTGAGTCTGGCATGTATCGCTATCCAATTGGTGTTATTGGCGGGATTACGCCGTTCAACTTCCCGATGATGGTTCCTTGCTGGATGTTCCCTCTGGCAATTGCCTGCGGTAATACGTTTGTATTAAAGCCGTCTGAGCGAACGCCGCTTTTAGCTGCAAGATTAGTAGAATTATTTGAAGAAGCTGGATTGCCAAAAGGCGTATTAAACATTGTCAACGGCGCGCATGATGTGGTAAACGGCCTTCTTGAACATAAATTAGTGAAAGCCATTTCGTTTGTAGGTTCACAGCCAGTAGCTGAATATGTGTATAAAAAAGGTACGGAAAACTTAAAGCGTGTTCAAGCATTGGCAGGTGCTAAAAACCACTCAATCGTATTAAACGATGCGGACTTAAACGTAGCAACAAAACAAATTATTGGAGCTGCTTTCGGTTCAGCAGGTGAACGCTGCATGGCAGCATCTGTCGTGACGGTGCAAGAAGGCGTGGCAGATGAATTAATCTCACGACTTGTTCAAGAGTCAAACAACATTGTCATTGGAAACGGATTAGAAAAAGATGTTTTCTTAGGGCCGGTTATTCGTGAAAACCATAAAGAACGTACGGTTAGCTATATTGAATCTGGCGTAGAAGAAGGAGCTCGCTTAGTTCGTGACGGCCGAGAAGATCACGCGGTAAAAAAGAACGGCTATTTTGTTGGACCCACTATTTTTGATAACGTTACACAAGAAATGAAAATCTGGCAAGACGAAATCTTTGCACCGGTGCTTTCTATCGTGCGTGTAAAAACATTAGAAGAAGCAATTGACGTTGCCAATAATTCTCGATTTGCAAACGGAGCTTGTATCTATACAGACAGCGGCGCAAGCGTACGTGAATTCCGTGAAAATATTGAGTCAGGCATGCTAGGAGTGAACGTAGGGGTGCCGGCACCTATGGCGTTCTTCCCATTCTCAGGCTGGAAAGACTCTTTCTACGGCGATCTTCATGCCAACGGTACGGACGGCGTAGAGTTTTATACAAGAAAGAAAATGGTTACGGCACGCTACTAAGAATTTACTTATCGTACTATGGGATACTAGCGACATTTGCTAGTACCCTGTAGTACAATCGTATAAAAAAATAAAAGTCGGCTTTTTCGCAGTAACAAAATGGAAGTGATTAGTTGAGTGCTATAAGTACCGTCAAAGATAAGTATCTTTTTGCAGTCGTTTCATTTATCTTTTGGTTCTCGCAGTTTATTTACGTACCTATTTTGTCTCCTTATATGGAAGGGCTGGGAGGCAAGTATGCCTTTATTGGTTTAGTGTTAAGCAGCTATGGACTCATGCAGCTATTATGTCGCCTTCCGCTCGGGATCTTTTCAGACTTTGTGAAAATGAGAAAACCGTTTGTTATCTTCGGCATGATAGTTAGCATGTCAAGCTGCCTGCTATTTTCGTTGACCGATAGCTTAATAGGCGTATTTATATCACGCTGTCTAGCTGGATTGGCAGCGGCAACGTGGGTTGCCTTTACGATTTTATATTCAAGCTACTTTGAACGTGAAAAAACTACTCGTGCTATGAATATCATTTCGTTTATAGTGGTTTTGGCTCAGCTTTTGGGTATGAGTTTAAGCGGTTACATTGTAAGTGAATGGGGATGGCACGCTCCGTTTTGGATAGGAACAATCTTGAGTGTAACAGGCGCTATTCTTTCTCTTTTCATTTACGAGCCCAAAGAGAACGTAAAGAGATCGCCTATAAAGCTTAAAGAATTAATGAGCGTAATAAAAGAGCCGTCGCTATTAAAAATTTCGCTGCTGTCTATTTTAGCACACAGCATTATTTTCACGACCATGTTTGGTTTTACTCCTGCGTACGCATTAAGCGCAGGATTTAAAGAGAGCGAGCTGAGTTTGATTGTCTTTTCTTTTATGATCCCTCATGCAGCTGCTCCTCTTATTATGGAAAAGCTATTTGTTTGGCGCTTTGGAAAATGGAGCATCTTGAAGGGCGCCTTTTTTCTGGCTGCATTCTTTACCTGTATGATTCCTATGACGGAAAATAAACTTTTGCTTTGTATCATTCAAAGCGTGAACGGGTTTTCATTAGGATTAGTGTTTCCTCTTATGCTAGGAATGTCTATTGAAAGAATAGCTGCAGAAAAGAGAGCTACGGCGATGGGAGGCTACCAAGCGCTGTATGCGTTAGGGATATTCGGAGGTCCTTTTGCTGCAGGAATATTAAATTCTTGGATAGGGCTTAAAGCAGGCTTCTTTTTTGCAGCAGCCTTAGGGTTAACCGCTACTGCTTTTGCAGCGGCATGGGATAAGAAAGAAGCGTCATATAAAGTTTTTAAAGCAAAATAAAACGTATGGAAGCAAGCATCTATTTCTATTTTTTAAGTTCACATATTAAAGGAGGCCATAGATTATGGTGTTAAAAATTGGCGTTATTGGAACAGGAGCAATCGGACAAGATCATATTAGAAGAATTACAAATACGTTATCAGGCGGCAAAATTGTTGCGGTTACGGATGTAAATCAAGAACAAGCAAAAGCTGTTGTGCAAAATCAAAACTTGGATGCCGTTATTTATGATGACGGACATGAGTTAATTAAATCAGATGATGTAGATGCAGTTGTTGTGACTTCTTGGGGGCCGACGCACGAGGAGTTTGTGCTGGCAGCGATTCAAGCTGGAAAACCTGTATTTTGCGAAAAGCCGCTTGCTACAACGGCAGAAGGCTGCAAAAGAATCGTTGAGGCTGAGATTACACACGGCAAGCCGTTGGTGCAAGTTGGTTATATGCGCCGCTATGACACAGGTTATCGCGCTTTAAAGAAAGTGATTGAAAGCGGGCAAATTGGTGAAGCATTAATGGTTCACTGCGCACACAGAAATCCTACGGTACCTGATACATACACGGGCGATATGTCAATTGTTGATACGTTCATCCATGAAATTGACGTTTTGCGCTGGTTATTAAATGACGATTATGTATCTGTTCAAATTTTGGCACCGCGAAAAACGAGCAAGGCACTTGAAAATCTGCAAGATCCAATTATGGTGCTGCTTGAAACAAAGCAAGGCGTTCGAATTAATGCTGAGGTTTTTGTAAACTGCCAGTACGGCTATGATATTCAGTGTCAAGTAGTAGGAGAAACAGGAATCGCTAATTTACCTGAGCCTTCAAGCGTCGTGTTGCGCAGTGAAGCAAAAAAATCTACTGAGATTTTAGTAGATTGGAAAGATCGATTCATTGACTCTTATGATACAGAGCTTCAAGACTGGATTAACTCAACGCTTAAAGGCGAAGTAAATGGACCAACTGCTTGGGACGGTTACGTTGCGGCCGTTACTTCAGATGCTTGCTTAGAAGCAAAAAAATCAGGAAACATTGTTCCTATTTCGTTAGGTGAACGCCCTGATTTCTACAATAAAACGTTAACCGCAGCAGGCAAACTGTAATTGTAAAAACGTTTTGCTTACAAAACAGCTTAATTAAAACTTAGGGGATGGACACGTCTGGTGTGCATAAAAGAAAGGGGAGCCTTACATTGCGTTTAGCATATGATCCGTCACATTACCGTGACAATACAAGTTTAAAAGATACGATTGATACAGTGGCAAGATTAGGTTATGAATACGTAGAGTTATCTCCGCGCAAAGATTTTATTTGGTTTTATGAATATCCAAAAGTTGATAGACAGTGCATAAAAGACTTAAAGAGATACTGTGCCGATGCGGGGGTAAAGATTTCGTCTGTGCTTCCGGTACAGCAGTGGTCTTCACCAAATGAGCAGGAACGTGAAGCGGCAGTAAGGAACTGGAAGCGTACAATTGAAATTACTTCTGAGCTGGAAGTAGATTTAATGAACAGTGAATTCAGCGGTGACAAGAGCCGGCCTGTTGAAAGCGAAGCAGCTTTTGTTAAATCAATGGAAGAGCTGATGCCGATTTTTGAAAGAGAAGGAATTAAGCTTAACCTTCAATCGCATCCAAATGATTTTATTGAGTTAAACACAGAAGCTATTGCAATGATTCGTGCGCTAGATAAAGACTGGATTAAATTAGTTTATTCTGTCCCTCATGCTTTCTTTTATGACGATGGCATTGGCGATGTAGCAAAGCATATTGATGAAGCAGGTGATTTGCTTGCACACGTTCTGATTGCCGATACTCTTAACCATAAAGCAGCGTTTGGACTGCGCTATATTGTAAATCCACCTGATGCAAAGGTAACGATTCACCAGCATTTAAATCCTGGTGAAGGAGAAATTGATTTTGACGCACTGTATCGCAAATTAAGAGAAATTAAATTTGACGGCATCGTAACAAACTCTGTATTTGCTTACCCTGACCGACCGGAATGGTCAAACGAAGTAACGTTAAAGTCAATTAGAGAAGGATTAAATATTAAAGAAGGCCTAAACATTTAACGTGATTGACTGAAGTGATGCGAAGCATAACAAGATATGTTTTGCATCACTTTTCATGGTTTATGCTTGAAAGAAGATCAGAACTTGTGGGCATAGCTAGTTTAAAATAGTCTTAATTGTTCTGTTCGGACTCCATCATGATGATAAAGAGAGGCTTTATTATGCTAGTAATGTATAATAAAGATAGATGCAAAACGGATAGAACTTTTTATTATAAAATGTTAATTACTACAGATAAAGGTGAGTGAACGTATGTCAGTTAAAATGAGTGATGTGGCCAAACTAGCTAATGTAGCTCCAGCTACTGTCTCGCGAGTTCTTAGTCAGCCCCACCTAGTAAGCAAAGAAACGCAGGAAAAAGTTTTAAAAGCCATTGAAGAATTAAATTATCAGCCTCATATCATCGCAAGACAGTTTAGAAAAAAAGAAACAAAAACCATTTTAGTAGTTGTTCCTGATATTACCCATCCGTTTTTTTCTGAAGTTCTTAAAGGAATTCAGCATACGGCGATTAACAGCGGTTACCGAGTAATTTTAGGAGATACAGAAAATGACATTGAGCGAGAAGGAGAGTTTGTTGATTTATTATTCCAAAAGCAAGCGGACGGCATGATCCTTCTAACAGCCCGCATGGATAAAGACAGAATTGAACAGGTCTCCAGACAGTTCCCTACGGTTCTTGCGTGTGAGTACATTGATGGCTTAGATATTTCTACCGTATCTATTGATAATATTAGCGGGGCGCGAAAAATAACGGAGCATTTAATAAGCCTTGGGCATACCAAAATTGCGCATATCACTGGTCCTATGAATGTTATCTTAAGCCGTGATCGATTAAAAGGATACCGCCAAGCGATGATTAGCCACGATTTATCCGTGGATTCCGCGTTTATTCAAGAAGGAGATTTTAGCTTAGAGTCCGGTTATCATCAAATGATCAGGCTATTATCGTTAGAGCAACGACCAACTTCCGTATTTGTTTTTAACGATGAAATGGCGATCGGAGCGATAAAAGCCGCAAAAGACAGCGGGTTAAAAGTGCCTGAAGATATAGCTGTAGTAGGGTTTGATAACTCGAAAATGTCGGATATCATTGAACCTCATATTACAACAATTGAGCAGCCTAAATATGAAATTGGAAAAAAAGCGATGGAATTACTGCTTGGATTAATGAGCGGAAAAGCGTTAGAACAAAAAAAGTTTGTATTAAAAGATGAACTAATCGTACGCGAGTCTTGCGGAAGTAAATCTACAGTGAAAAATTTTATCCAGCTTGAAGGCTCCGCTAAGAAAATTAACTAGTGCTGTTTACATGCTATGATGTTTTTTGCTGAGAAGTAAACAAGAGAGAGCATCGCCCTTGCCTTCTCTTGTTTACAGCAAAGCGGAAGGAATACTCTGATAAAAAAGAGAAGGTGACTTTAGTGAGGATTAAGGGAACAGTATTCAAAAAAAGAACATATCCAAAGCATCACTATAAAAGAATGGATCGCCTTTCTTTTTTAGAGGTGAAAGATAACATCTCCTTTGATGGCGATGCGCTGAAAATTCTTCCTGTTCTTAGTCAAAAATCAATGGAATGCTGGAATATCGGAGATGAAATTGATGTGGAAGGTGAAATGAAGTGCATTCGCATCATTACTTCATTAGGAAAACTCAGCCTTCTGCCCGTCCCTGTGTTTATCGTAAAAACAATTAAAGAAATAAAACCTTCTCCGATAACTAGTTAAGCTGTCAGACATAAAACGGCTGGTCATCGTCATCAATCATGATCATATTTTAATGGGATTTAAATTCTGAAATTTCTTATAAATTATAGGTTCCTTCAGATAAGAAGGAGGTGGAGAATGTGACAGCTAATCTTATCGCGGGGAAAATTTCTTTAAATGAACGTGTCCATCGTACACAAGGAAACGAAATGTCTTTTCATGTTCATTATTGGGGAGTTATGCCTAAGCACTATGATAATGTCCCTCACAAACATTCTTTCTTTGAGGTGTGTTACGTGCTTGAAGGACAAGGAACTTACATAGACGACGGGCGTCCCTATCCGGTAAAAGAAAATACAATATTCCTTTCAAGGCCCGGGGTATTACACCACATAAAAAGCGATACGGGTCTTTTTCTTTTGTATGTAGGCTTTGAACTGGTTGAATCAGAATCAACTGAAAAGTGGATCACGCTAATAGAAGAAGCTAAACGATGTTCTGAAGTAGTAGCAGATGTAAAAGAAGATGGAACTGCTCCGTTCATTTGGAAGTCTCTTTTGAACCATGCAACAAAAAGTGAAGATGCTTTTTTTGAAGAAATACTGACAAATTTAGCTCATTCTCTTATTCTTTCGCTCATAAATACGTTTGTTTTGCCTTTAAATTATCATCAGAAAGCTGTTCAAAAGACATCTTCTTTAACCCTTAATCTTGCAAAATTATACATTAAAGATAATCTAGCCAATTCTATTAAACTTACGGATACAGCGACTCATTTACATCTATCTAGCCGTCATCTGTCTCGTCTCTTTAAAACTGAATTAGGTGTCAGCTACTCGGAATATGTACAAAATGAAAGAATTCAAAGAGCTGCGATACTGCTCAAAACAACTGATTTGTCGATTAGAGATATTGCTCAAGAAACAGGGTTTCCCGACGTTCACTACTTTACACGTGTTTTTACTGCTTCGATGCGCAGCTCACCAGGACGTTTTCGTTCTCTATATACAAAATTAAAAACAACTGCATATAAAGATTAGTCAACTCTTCTTTGCTTACATGTGTCCCGAGCAGAGGAGAGTTATTTTTATGAAATAAAATTAATGAGGATTCAAACATGTCCTCAAAAGATAAAAAGCAGTCTTTTTAAAACAAAGACGATTAAGATCCAAGATTATATAATAACAGCTATACTTTATTAAAATTAAATAAAAGCGTTTACAATCAGTGTTTTTAGCTTGTTGAGATTAAAAGCTGCAGACGGTATTTTAGGAGGAGAAGACAATGAAATTATCTTATGTAACAGACAGTTTAGGACATTTGCCTTTTGAAGAAATGTTAGATGTAATAAAAGAGATGGGGATTGATACGATTGAAATGACCACAGGGGGTTGGTCGCCAGCACCTCATTTGAGACTAGATGAATTAGTAGAAAGTAATGATAAAAGAGGTGAATTTTTACATGCATTAGAAAAGCGTAACATCAAACTTTGTGCGTTAAACTGTTCTGGAAATCCTTTAGATCCAGGTGAACTGGGAAGAGAACATCGGGAAGTAACGGATAAAACGTTTGAACTGGCAAAATTATTAGGTGTAAAGAAAGTGATCATGATGAGCGGATTACCCGCCGGAAGTCCTGAAGACAAGATTCCAAACTGGATTACGTATACAGTAAGTTGGCCACCAGTGTTAAAAGAGATTTTAGATTATCAATGGAATGAAGTAGCCATCCCCTATTGGAAAGAGCTCGTTAAGAAGGCTGAAGCCTGCGGTATCGAAAAAATCGCTCTTGAAAACTTCAGCTCTCAACTAGTCTATAACCCTGAAACGTTATTTAAACTTCGTAATGCTGTAGGACCTATCGTAGGGTTAAATTTAGATCCAAGCCACTTAATTTGGATGGGAGCGGATCCTATTTTGTCAGCTAGAGAATTAGGAGCAGCTATTCATCATGTTCATGCAAAAGACGTGCGCCTTGAGAGACATCTATCAGGAGTGAACGGAGTAATGGAAACAAAAGAAGTGACGGATGTAGCAAATAGATCCTGGAATTACGTGGCCGTAGGCTGTGGTCAAGATTTACAGTGGTGGAAAGAGTTTTTCTCTGTTGTTAAGATGATGGGCTATGATGAAGAAGTTTCTTTAGAAATGGAAGATTTAACAATGTCAGTTGAAGCAGGGGTTCGAACTTCTATTGAGGCATTAAAACAAACGCTTAGCTTTTAATTTAAAGGAATTTCCACGTTCTAACCAGAAAAACCATATATATTGTTTTCTGGAGGAATACGATGAAAGAGCTAAAAAGGTTAGAACCGCTGCAAGCAGCTACACAATTCATTCTTAAACATTACCCTAACTGTCAAGGTGCATTACTCGCCGGGAGCGTGGTGAGAGGGGAAGCTACGCACACGTCAGACCTTGATCTTGTTATTTTTGATGATAATTTTACTTCTTCTTTTAGAGAGTCCCTCATTGAATTTGGATGGGCAATTGAAGTTTTTGCTCATAATCTGACTTCATACCAATCCTTTTTTAAAAGCGACTGTAAGAGGGCTAGACCCTCACTCCCAAGAATGATTTCCGAGGGAATTATTTTAGAGGATAAAGGAGTGATGCAGGCTATAAAAAAAGAAGCTGCGCAATTACTAGAAAAAGGCCCGGAAAAGTGGCCGGAAGAGACGATTAGATTAAAAAGATATTTTATAAGTGATGCCTTAGATGATTTAATTGGTTCTTCAAATACAGGTGAATCACTTTTTATTGCTAACACGCTCGCTTACATAATGCACGAATTTGTTTTAAGAACAAACGGTCATTGGATCGGGGATTCTAAATGGATTGTCCGGTCTTTGAATGACTATAATGAACGCTTTAGCAAAGAGTTTGTAGAGGCATTTGATACCTTTTATAAAACAGGAAATAAAGATAAAGTAATTCAACTGGTGGATAAAGTGTTAGAACCACATGGGGGCCGGCTGTTTGAAGGATTTTCACTGGGGAAATAGAGGTTGAATCAGTAGCCTTGTTAGAACCCCACTACTATTGCTTGCTAGTAGTGAGGTTCTTTTTTATGAATATTCACGTATGCTTAAAGAGTTTGCCCGTTATCAATCGTAAATACTTGGCCCGTCACAGACTCTTGCTTTAACTGAAACAGAATAGCATCCGCGATATCTTCAGGAGAAGAAATACGCTGAAGAGGTAGATTTCCTGCAAGCTGATACATTTTATCTTCGTTGTCAGCCCACCATCTTGTGTTGACTGCACCAGGAGAGATGCAGTTTACTCGAATATGTGGTGCTAAGGCAATGGCTAACGACTTAGTCATCGTATGAATTGCTGCTTTTGTTGCTGCATAGGGAATAGAGGAGCCGATTCCAGTTGTACCCGCAACGCTTCCTACATTAACAATCGCCCCTGACTTTTGCTTTTTCATATGTGGAACGGCTGCTTTTACACAGTGAAACATGCCTTTTACGTTTATATCATATAAAGAGTCCCATACGTCATCCGTTGCAGACTCTAAGTCATTCATCGGGATTTGAGCTGTAATACTAGCGTTATTCACTAAACCATCTAATCGTCCAAATTGTGCAATGGTTTGATGAATCATTTCATTCACTTCGTGCTCGTTGGCTACACTCGCTTTAAAAGCAAAAGCCATGCTTCCTTTTTCTATAATCTCCTCCACAACTTTTTTCGCTTCTGTTTCTGAACGGCTGTAGTTTATCACAAGTTTCGCGCCCATGTCAGCTAACTTTAAAGCCGTTGCTTTGCCTATACCAGTGCCGCCGCCCGTAATAATAAATACTTTATTTTTAAAATCGATCATTTCTATAAACCTTCCTTTCTCTTAACATCTTTTATTATATCTTCGGTGGAAAAAAGGATATAATAGGTAATACTAAGAGAGGTATCATTTAAAATGATATCAGCGGAGGAATTAAAATTGGAAAGCCAAGACTTACGAATGTTCAAATGTGTGGCAGAAGCAAAGTCACTATCAAAAGCTGCGGAGATATTAGGATATGTGCAGCCGCATATCAGCCAGCGGATTAAAAATCTAGAGGAAGAATTAGACACCAAATTATTGATACGCACGAATCGAGGAGTCACGTTAACAAATGAAGGGGAAGCTTTGTTTAAATACGCCCAGCGTATTTTACGTTTAATGGAAGAAGCTAAAGCAGAAGTTAACCCTAACAAGTTTAAAAGATCCTTGACCATTGGCGCCTCGCAGACCGTCTCTGCTACTAAAGTTCCTTCTTTATTTTCATCTTTTCTGAAAGAACACCAAGGTATTGAAGTTAAAATAAAAACAGATAGAAAACAAGTCTTACAAGAAATGCTTTCGTACGGGGAAATTGACGGACTTTTTCTTAGCGGTACCTATAATGAGGCTCAGTTTGAAACAGTTTATCACTATGCAGAAAAAATGGTGCTTATCTCACCTCGATATGAAGCTAGAGAAGGAAAAGACCAACCAACGCTACTCATCAATAGTGATGGAAACTGCATCTATAGAAACAGACTATTAGAGTTTTCAAAGAAACATCATATACAGAAAGCCAACATTATGGAATTTGATTCATTAGAAGCTATTTTACAAGGCGTCCGTGATGGACTAGGCATGAGTGTAGTCCCCGCTAGCGTAGTAAATTCTCGTGGTGATATAAAAAACAGTGAATGCCAAGAGCTTTCAGAAGACGTTTATATTGATTTTGTAGTAAAGAAAGGGAAGCAGCGCTCGCAAAGTCTTAAAAAGTTTACCCATTTTTTAGAGAGTCTATAGATCTTCTCTTCCCATATCACTAAAAAGAACCCTTAATGCCTGAAATGCGCTTCAAGGGTTCTAAATTTTTTTGTGTTCCTAAGATTATGCAGCTAATTTTCTACATTCATCCGCGCATTTCAAGCAGGCTTCCGCACATTTTTGACAGTGATCATGATCGTGTTTCTTACACTCATTTCCGCATTTTTCGCAAATTTCTGCGCAAACTCCAGCCAGTTCAGCAACGAAAGGAGTTCTTCTTTCTAGAGCTTGTTCCAAATATCCACAAATATCTGCACATTCTCGGTCAAAACGGATACAGTCCACCATCATACCCACATTTTCTTCTTTTAGACAAGCATCAAAACAGTGGTTGCAGGCACTCATACAGTCATGCAGCGTTTGAATAACGGTTTGATAATTTTCGTTAGACATTGTAAAATTCCTCCTTATTTTTTCTTCTCTCTATTACATTAGACTATCGTTTAGTTTAGTAAACATAATAAAAATGAGCAGGTAATCTTCCATGTTTAAATATAGGGGTAGAGGGTATGTGGTTGATACATAAACCCTAAAGGAGTGTAGCACATGAGCTGGCTAGAAATACTTTCTTACATAGCTATTGCAATCGGACTTATTCAATTTTTAGTTATTACAATCGACGTGATCAAGCATCCGCAGATGATGTTTGTGATGAATATTGTGTGGCCTATTACGGGACTATATTTTCCTGTCGCCGGGATATGGTTTTACTTGAAATTAGGACGTAAAGATCGAAAAAAACACGCTCATGCTCATCATTCCTCTGAGCATATGCATGATAACCATGAAGGTCATCATGAGCACCACCATAGTAAAAAGCCTTTTTGGCAAAGTGTTTTTGTATCTACGACCCACTGCAGCAGCGGGTGCTCGATTGGAGATTTAATTGGTGCACCGATTGTATTTTTAACAGGGTGGACGATTGCTGGAAGCGTACTTTTTGCGGATTACGTAGTGGAATTTATTCTCGCTTATATAGCCGGAATTGCTTTTCAATACTACGGTATGAGTATGAAAGATAATAGCTCAAAAGATGAGTTGAAAAATGCGGTAAAAGCCGATACATGGTCGCTTATTGCGTTTGAAATCGGCATGTTTGGCTGGATGGCTTTATCACATTATGTCTTTTTTGCACAGGCACCTAAACCAGACAGCGCGGTCTTTTGGTTTATGATGCAAATTGCCATGATCATTGGCTTTTGTACGAGCTATCCAGCTAACTGGGTACTTGTTAAAAAAGGAGTAAAACATACGATGTAAACATGTTGGTGAAAGCTATTATGTAATTAGTAGGAATTAATAAAATGGATACTAAAACTCTAAAAAAGACGGCCTTTTACCGAATAAAAGGCCGTCTTTTTTGCATGTGTTTTTACTGCTTCAGTTATCTAAGTAACGGTATAAAGTCGTCTTGCTTATACCTGTAGCTTCCGTTATTTGAGCAATCGTATAGTTTTTACTCCAGTACATGTCAAGCGCTCGGTGGACGTTATAATCAGGCTTTTTTGGTCGGCCGCCGCTTTTTCCTTTTGATTTTGCTTCTTGAAGACCGGCTTTTGTGCGCTCGCTGATGACGTCATGCTGAAATTCTCCAATACGTTTAATAGTACTGAAAAAGGTTTTTCCTTGTGACGTGGACGTATCAACGTCATCCAAAATGGATACAAAGTGAACGCCATTGTCAAAAAGATACTCAATTAATTCAATGAGGTGCCGAGTAGAGTCTGCAATGCAGTAAAATTTATACACAACGACTGTATCGCCCGGCTGAAGCGAGGCTACCATCTCATCAAATTCTACTCTTTTCTTTATGGAGTTTGTTTTTTCTTGATAAATTTTATCGCAATTAAAAGGCTGCAATGCCTGTAACTGTTTGTCCACATTTTCATCTTCGCTATATGGACGGGTATAACCAATAATCACTACACCATCTCCTGCACGGATTGTTTATTTATATTTACCTATTGTACCAAATTCCCTCCACCCATAACATTTCTTTTCAGTATAGAAAGAAGTGCAGTTCCAAAAAAGATCGTTTTTGGGACAAAAAAAGATAGACATTTTGTTTTAGGTCTGCTAGAGTTTTAGTTGTTAACAGCGTCTCGGCTTCTATGAGAGTTGGAAGCCACTTATAAAAGAAAAGCGAGGTGTAATATGGATAAAGAGACCCTTAAGCTAATTCGAAAAAGCTACAATTTAAATCAGCGGAATTTTGCTAAAATGGTAAACTGTAGCTTTTCACTCATTGCGTTAGTGGAAGTTGAGAAGAGAAGAGTCACACAGGACTTGGAGAATAAAGTGAAAAAAGCGTTTGGATTAAATGAGGAAAAAATAAAGGAGCTGACTTCATCGTTTTAATAAAAGCGTTTCATGTACGTAAATATAATACTTGAGGAAGATGGGACATGCTTGCCTGTTTTCACTCGTTTTTTATATATTAAAAGTACCATAAACGTACCATTTAGGTTCTATTCATTTTCTATTTTACTACTTTTATTATTCAAAATCTAGACAAGCGTACAGTAGACGCTTATGACTATAGAGAGAAAGGTGTTTTTTGTTATCATGTTCAATAAATTAAAAACGGAGTGGTTTGGCAACGTGAAAGGAGATGTCCTTTCAGGTATTGTCGTAGCGCTTGCGCTTATTCCTGAAGCCATTGCTTTTTCTATTATTGCCGGGGTAGATCCGATGGTGGGCTTACACGCATCTTTTTGTATCGCCGTTGTAATGGCCTTTGTAGGAGGGCGTCCTGCCATGATTTCAGCAGCTACCGGTGCGATGGCCCTGCTGATGGTGACACTAGTAAAAGAACATGGAATGGAGTATTTATGGGCAACGACTATTTTGACGGGTGTGATTCAACTCCTGTTTGGCATTTTTAAAATTGCTCGCTTTATGAAATTTATTCCTCGCTCCGTGATGGTTGGGTTTGTGAACGCATTAGCTATTCTAATTTTTATGGCACAAGTTCCGCACTTCGTAGGAATTTCAGCAATGACGTATGTGTTTGTTGCGTTAACTCTTGTCATTATTTACGTGTTACCGCGCTTTACAAAAGCAGTGCCTTCTCCATTAGTAGCCATTGTCGTTATGACAATTGCAGCTATTTTAGGAGGATTCAATTTGCGTACAGTAGGAGACTTGGGGGAGATTACAAAGTCACTGCCGATCTTTTCTATTCCTAACGTTCCTTGGAATATGGAAACACTGTCCATTATCTTTCCAACAGCGCTAGGGCTGTCCATTGTCGGATTAACGGAATCGCTGCTAACGGCATCGATTGTGGACGATATGACAGATACGTCGAGTAACAAGAACCAAGAAAGCAGAGGGCAAGGGATTGCTAATATCGTCGTTGGTTTCTTTGGCGGCATGGCCGGCTGTGCGATGATTGGTCAAACCGTTATTAATGTAAAATCAGGCGGACGCGGTCGTTTATCAACGTTTGTAGCAGGTCTATTTCTAATGTTTCTCATCTTGGTGCTCGGCGACTGGGTTGTCAAAATTCCAATGGCTGCACTAGCAGGCGTTATGATTATGGTATCGATCGGAACATTCGACTGGTCTTCACTTCGAACGCTAACGAAAGTTCCGTTAACCGATACCGTCGTGATGCTTGTTACCGTGATTACGGTTGTAGCAACCCACGATTTATCAAAAGGAGTTATTGCCGGGGTTATTTTAAGCGCAGTTTTCTTTGCAGGGAAAATTTCCAAGCTAGACGTGTCAGCAAAAGAGTCAGAACACCAAACGGTCTACAAGGTAAAAGGTCAGCTGTTCTTTGCCTCTGTAGAAGACTTTGTTAACTCATTTTCGTTTACAGAAAAACAAGAACAAATTCTGATTGATTTTTCAGAAGCACATATTTGGGATGACTCAGCCGTAGCGGCCATTGATAAAATTGTACTGAAGTTAAAAGAACAAACATCTGCTGAAGTGAAGCTGACAGGTTTAAATGATGTAAGTGAAGAGCTGCTTCAAAGATTAGCGACTTATAATAAGCCGAACGTGAGGGCTTCGGCTCATTGATACAGTGATAATTCCTAGGTTCAAATCATATATGATTTGAACCTTTTTTAGTTTTCTTTACCAGTCTATATAGTTTTGGAAGACTAGAAAACCAAGCAGTATAAAGAAGGCAAAAACAAATAAGGCTTCGGCAGAATGTTGTCTTTCCGCTTTTTTACGTTTATTTTTTCTCTATATTTCCATTGAACGTTTCTTCTTTTCGAATCCAGTTTCATATATAGACTCCTTAAACGATTTCATATAAGTAATTTTACCATATTATTAAATATATGGTTTTTATGCCCTGGACAATCATAACTATCGGAATAATAAACGAATGGCTCATGCACCAAGGGATTTTATTTTCAAAGATCGAAATAGCTTATATAAAAATAAAAGGAGTAGATTCTATGAAGGTTTCCTTTTCAAATTCTATAGAAAATGTTGAGTGGACGAGAATGAAAGAAATTTATCACTCCGTAGGGTGGAAGAACCATGATGAAGAAAAGATCAAAAAAGTATTTCAATCAAGCAATGCAGTAGCGATTGCTTACGATGAAGATAACATAGCAGGGTTTGGCAGAGCTCTTTCAGACGGTGTATTTAATGCTGCGATTTATGATGTTGTGGTTGATGAGCACTATCAGTACAAAGGAATTGGCCAGCAAATTGTAGAAAACCTGCTGGCTCAGCTTAATGATATTTCCTGCGTTCATCTTGTTTCCACAGCGGGTAATGAAGAGTTTTATAAAAAAGCAGGGTTTCGTAAAATGAAAACCGGTATGGCTCGCTACTTAAGCCCTTCTTTAGCAGAAAAATATTTGCAATGAGCTATGCCTAAGATTGTCAACCGGGTGACATTTTAGAGTATGTACTAAATGAATAATAAAGAGGACGTAGAAAAATATAACGTGTTCTCTTTTGAGGTGTAAATATTGCAAATCACATCACACTTTTTGTTACCAATATTAGTATAATTCTCAATCGAGTTCTCTGATTGAATAGATCAATAAAAGCAGAGAAGGGACAGCAATTAAGCTGACCCTTCATTTTAATTTCAATACCTAATCCTCATGGTTGAAGGAATTTGTTGTCTTTTATTATGAATTGTCTTCGTCTCTTTTGTACTCTAAAATATCGCCTGGCTGACAATCCAAAGTCTTACATATTGCTTCTAATGTTGAAAAACGAACCGCTTTTGCTTTCCCATTTTTCAGGATGGAAAGATTCGCCATAGTAATTCCAACCCTCTCTGAAAGCTCCGTTACGCTCATTTTTCGTTTTGCTAACATCACATCAATATTAATAATAATTGCCATATCTTCCACCTCAGACCGTTAAATCATTTTCTGATTTTATGTTAATCGCTTCTTGCAAAAGTCTTTGGAGAACAGCAGCAAAAACTGCGATAACCAACGAAGCAAAAGGAATGACCATTCCAACAAAAATGAGACCTGGGGCATCGTCTTTATCTGCCACGAGATAATAGACGGGCAACCCTAAGACATGCAAACTACAGATAGAAATGGCGCAGTATTTGATGCTCATTAAAATTCGAACAGACAATTCGGAGAAAGCAATGTTCTTATCAATATAACTCAACAGTTTAACAGCTTGATAAAGGGCGAAGTAAAAAGGTAATGTTCCTCCATATAAAAGAATGAAAATGATATATTTTATGGAATGAATACCTAAGAACTCCGCTACCGCATCTGCCAGTTCAGGAACTAGAAATATGCACAAAGTGAGAACTAGAATTCCAATGAGAATAACTGCTATCTTCAAAAATAATGTGGTTGCTATCTTCATAAAAACACCTCTTCTATATTTCAAAATATTAATTGTTTTTTGTCTGTAAATCCATGACATTCTTTATAGGTTTTTGAAACACGTCTACAATGGCTGCGATGATACTTGTTGCCAAGATGCCCATTAGACCTAGAGATATTGGACCTGCTGCATCATCACCTGTGAATTGAGCATGCGCCCTTAAATAAACTATTGCTAACAAAATAAACAAAATGACAGTAAAAGTGCATTTTTTTATTACCTTCAAAGATTGAAGAGATAACTCAGAGAAAGCGTTATTCTTCTCGATATAGGTTAAAAGTTTAAAAGCTTGATAACACGCCAAAGAAAATGTAATACATATTCCATATGTACATACCAACAGTGGATATAACGAATAATCACCAGGACGCTCTATAGCATCTCTTCTGGCTGCTTCAGGCAACAAAAATATACATGCGGCAAGCACTGCAATTCCAATCAGAAAAATGATTACCTTTAAGAAAGTGGTAGAGCCTCGTTTAACATTCATAAAAAACACCTCACTTATTTAATAATAATACGAATTTAACATATGATTTATTGTTTTACAATAAAATGTTATTGTTTTTTATTATATTATTGTTGTTATTAAAATATCCTTTTAATTTTAAACAAAATAAAAAGCATTTCTCATTACAAAGAAATGCTCTTACTTTAGAAGGTTACATTTACAACTTTTTCAACAAAACTTCTTAACAGTTTAATAAAGTGAATCAACAACGAAAGATATCAGACCCTACTTAAAATAAATAATATCTTTAAAACTCACTAACTAATTCACTCAAATTCGAATAATTATTTCCATAGTGGAGAAGTTTTATGCGAATTCCTGCTTGAATTTGAGGGGGAATAGCAAATATAGAAGTAATACAAGCAAATAAAAAACGTGAATTCATGTGTGACTTCACGCTAAAAATGCATTATGAAATTAAATTTTGCACCTCAGAAAAGGACCCGTTAATAAAAATCTATGTTCTTTGATGTTGGGACCATAGAATTTGTATTTTTCAATTCAATAATATATGGTATTATTTTCTTTAGTTAGGAGGTATTTGAAATGAGTATGTCAAAAGAAAGTAAGCCGATTTTACTGACAGTTATTTTAATAGCAGTTGCGTTTGTTGTATTTTTTGCAAATCGGCTGCTTCCCCAAAATTCAATTTTCCCAAGTGAAACCGGTGATTTGACCATTCTGCTGTGGCTGTTTTTTGCGATAGATATTGGCTTTATTGTGGCATTAATTTTAGGAGTTCGAACAAAAAAGCCCAGCGTTGTGTGGTTTAGCATTATCGCAAACAGCATCTTTTTTGTGTTGCTTTCTGGTTTGATTTTTTTATTAGCAATTGCAAATGGGATTTCTGAGCCGTAAGCCTTTGGTTAATTAAAAATTTCATAGATTGTGATAGTAAAAGCTTTCTTAATTAGGAGAGCTTTTTTTATTTTTGTAAATAAAAACCACAACTTTTTTATAAAAATTACGTCTAAGTAACGAATACTAGTTAAAAGGATGGTCAGGACATTGGAGAATACGAAAAAAGAAGAGATTGAGCGTTGGTATGATGAGCATAGTGACGCTTTATTAAAATTTATTTTGATGCTCGTAAAAGATTATCAGCAAGCTGAAGATTTGACCCATGAAACATTTGTAAAAGCCTATCTTTCCTATGATTTATTTCAGCAAAACGCTAGTGAAAAGACGTGGTTATTTTGTATTGCCCATAATGTAACGATTGATTATTTTCGAAAACAAAAGCCTACTAGTCTTTTAAAAGACTTTCTTCTTTCGAAAAAGGATCATGCTCGTTTACCCCAAGAAATGATTGAGCTTAGAGAAACTTCTCTAGAACTGTATCAAGCGTTAGGAAAGCTCAAAGATTCACATCGTAAAGTTATTTTACTGCGCAAAGTTCAAGGTTTTTCCGTTAAAGATACAGCTACTATTTTAGGCTGGTCTGAAAGCAAAGTAAAATCAGCGCAGTTCAGGGCAATTCCTGCTTTAAGAAAGCAGTTAGTAAAGGATGGATATGTATATGAAGAAACCGTTTAATTCTTATATAGATGACAATTCACTAGAAAAATTAAATGGGGAGTTGATTTGGGAACCAAAAAGAAAGCAAAAGCATAAACAAAGGCTTTTAGAAACAATAAATCAATTAGAATCTTCACAACTCGTAAAGTCTAAAAGTAATCTATTTTCTATCAAACAAAATCGCTTTTTAAGAAATATTGTATATTGTGGTATTGCCCTTTTTATTTTGAGCGGTGCGTTCATTAGTTCAGCATTTGTTTCTCCAGCAATGGCCCAAGTGGCTGCTAAAATCCCTTATGTAGGACAGCTTTTTAAGCAAAAGCCTGTATCCGATGTATTGTATCAAGAGCTTGAAAAAGAGGGATATAAAACGGCTAGCGTGGGGCAGACCTATTATGGAGGAAAAAAAGAATTAGTTGTATCAGTAGAAGGATCAGAGAAGTATTTTAATAAGGTACGAGGAGATATTACCGAGATTGCAACTGAAATCTTATCCAAAAGGAATTATGATGCCTATACGTTTAAAATTGAAAGAATGGAGCCGTATGTCTATACGGAACCGAATGCACAAGAGAAAAAAATTGAAAAGATTCAAACTGATATTTCTACAGAATTAGAGAAGCATCATTATGACTTTTTAATAGCTAACGTTAGTTATAATTCTCCGACAAGAGTAGAGCTGGAAATTCCTAATACAGAAAAGAGAGTAGAAGAAATAAAAGCCCTCATTCAGGCTGTTCTGGCTGAAAATAAAGCAGAGAATGCTTCCATAAAAATAAAGAAAATAAACCTTAAGAAACGTGACCAAGACAATCGATGGGGAACTATTGTTACGGATGTGGGTGAAGACTTACTAGGAAAAGAGAAATATCATGTAAAGATGGTAGGCTATTCTGTTCATCCCGCACCACAAGTATTTATCTACACTTCATTAAGCGTTTCTGAAGATAATAAGAAATTTGCCGATGAACTTAAAGGGATTATCGATGAATTTCTTGAAACAAAAGAAATGAAAAATAAAGTGAAAGGTGATTCGTACACAGTTGTGATTTATGGAAAAGGCAATAAGAAACTAAATTAAACACAGCACTTAAAAATTTTTCTATATATGTTCCTCAATAACAGATATTTTGAAAGGTTGATCGATTATGATGATAGGCGGTCCTTTACTTATTGCACTGCTGCCAGGTGTGCTTTTACTCCTTATAACCTGGCTGTTCAGAAAGATGAAGTGGAACAAGGTCATTAGAATGATTCCTTCAATGCTAACCGTTATTGCTGCCGCTGTTCTTTTTTATATTGGCTATGTAGAGGTAAGAGGCTTTGAAGGCGCTGGCTATTTGTTTTTATCTGTATTTTTGCTTTTATTCGCGCTTGTAACCTATATCGTAGCTAAAAAGCCTGTACAATAATTTTTATAAACTTTATAAATTCTTTATAAATCCCTCCTATACTACGTGTAGGGGGGATTTAATATGAAAAATATTATTTTAGAGGTAAAGAGCGTTTCGAAAAGAGTAAGGCGTCGCCACTTAGTAAAAGAAGTATCGTTTCAAATTAACGAAGGGGAAATATGTGGACTGCTAGGGCCAAACGGAGCTGGTAAAACGACGTTAATTCGTTTATTGACGGGGTTGATTAAACCAACTGGAGGAGAAGTTTTTATTAATAATAAACATATTGTTTCACAAAGAAAAGAAGCGCTGCAAAACGTTGGTGCAATTGTGGAGTCGCCCATCTTTTTTTCTTATATGACGGGGAAAGAAAACCTGGCAAACTTAGCTCGCCTGCATTCGTTTTCGACAAAACAAGAAAGGCAGCAAAGAGTGAAAGAAGTGCTTGATATTGTGGGATTAACCGGCAGAGAAAATGATAAAGTTCGAACGTATTCTCTTGGGATGAAGCAAAGGCTCGGAATTGCCCAAGCTCTCTTAGGTGACCCGGATTTGTTGATACTAGATGAGCCAGCCAACGGCTTAGATCCAATGGGCGTACGTGAACTGCGCGAGCTGCTTTTTACCTTAAAACGCGACTATAACAAAACGATTCTGATTTCTAGTCATTTGCTGGATGAATTACAGCGAGTATGTGATCAAATTATGGTGATGAGAGAAGGAGAGTTAATATGGGACGGCGCTTTAGACCAGTTAGCATCTGGTAAAAATCTTGAAGATGCGTTTGTAGAGCTGGTGTCGCAATGAAGGAGCTCTTAGTAGCGGAGTGGGAAAGACTTTGGAAACGAAAAGTGGCGTGGCAGACCTTTCTATTAGTGCCGGTAGTACTGTTAGCTGCTTCATCCTATCTCCAAAAAGAAAACGGAGCACTCACAGTCGATTTACCACAGTATACGTTTGCGGGAAACTTTCCTGTACTGAGCTTAGCTGAAATGTTATTTACCGTTTTTAATGCCATGTTCTTAGTTTTTATTACGCTCGTTGTTACCGGCGAGTACCGGTCAGGACAGCTTCGAATGGTTATGATACGATCATATTCGTTTAAAGAAATCATCATCGCAAAAGCCATAGTGCTTCTGCTGTTTAATGCACTGTTTTTTATTACGTATTTTTGTATGAGCTATGTGATAGGCTTTCTGATGTTTGAACAGCCGCAAAGCTACTTTGTGTTTTATCACAGTCATGCTTTTAACATAAAAGAAGCGCTAGTATATAATCTTTCATTTTATGGATATGCCTACTTAACGACGATTGCGATATGCTGTGTGCTGTTTTTTATCTCTGTTATCAGCAAAACGACCACTACGGCTGTTGGAATCGGCGTGGCTTTTATACTAATCTCGTTTTCATATCCGACTTTATTAACGGGATTTAAGCAGTGGATGAGTGAAGAGCTTTTTGGACAGCTATTTTTTACTTCCGTACCGATGATTCAATGGCAGGGGATCACAGTCATGATGGCAGAAAAACCGCAGTTTGTAGGCTGGAATTTCGGCGTGTTAGGTTTTTATGTTCTGTTTTTTAGCGGTTTAACATATGCAGCGATTCGAAAAAAAGAATCATTTTTATAAAAGGAGAGAAGACATGATGACAGGACTTTTTATCAGTGAATTAGAGCGAACGTTTAAACGAAAGAAAACGGCGGCTGTATTAGCCGTGTACGCAGGGTTACTTGCTTTTATTTGGTTCTTTTTATTTCGAATGGGAGGCACTTCGTTTTTTGATGCAGACCATGACGTGAAAATTGATTCTTTAAATTCCGCGCCTTTGTTTCTTCGAGAACTGTCGTTTGTTATTACGTTTATTGTCATTCCTATGTTTGTGGCAGATAGCTTTAACAGCGAGTACACGTCCGGAGCTTTGCGCATGGTATTGATTCGACCGCATCATCGTGTAAAGCTGTTTTTTGTAAAATGGGCCGTTCAATGTTTGTTAGTTTTTCTTATTCTTTGTATTACTTGGGGAGTGGGCACGTGTGTTGGGAAGCTAGCTATGCCTCACGTAAACGAAACAACATTTTTAGGCGGACATACGCTCGGGACTTTAGGGGCGTTCCTATATTCGCTGAAATTTTACGGCATTTGTTTTTGCATCTTTATAGCGGTTATTAGTATCGGGAGTATCCTGAGTGTTCTTATGCCTAATTCCATTTTATCTTACGTCGCAACTATTGGTGCTTTAATTGGAAGTGTGTATGTTTCAGATAAACTAAGCTTCTTTTTCTCCGTAACCGATTCTGTTTTTCATGAATTAAGCAGCTCAAGCTCTGAATTTTTAGTGAACCTATTATTTCCAATTTTAATCATTAGCCTTATAATAAACCTATTCGTATGGAAAAAGAAAGAATGGGTAGGGTGAACTGGAGATGAACCAAACAATTTTACTAGTGGACGACGAAAAAGACATTATTTCATTTATGAAAGATGCGCTGCAAGATGAAGGATATGAGGTGATGTTCGCTTACGAAGGACAGGAAGCGTTAAAAAAGTTAAAAATAAATCCAGATTTAATTGTGCTGGATGTGATGATGCCAGGCATGGATGGCTTTGCACTTTGTGAACTGATTCGAAAAAGCATATCATGTCCTATTATCTTTTTAAGCGCCAAGCAAACCGAGCAGGACAGAGTAAAAGGACTATTGGTCGGTGGAGATGATTACTTAGTTAAACCTTTTAGCATGAAGGAACTAAAAGCTCGAATTTACGCCCATCTGCGCCGAGAGCAAAGAATTAACAGTAACTCCTATAACAGGCTTCATGTTGGAGAGTTAACGATTGATTTAAATGGCTATCAAATTTTACATAACAATGAAGTGATTCCGTTTACTTCAAGAGAATTTGAGATTATTCATTTCCTCGCTCTTCATCCAGGTCAGGTTTTTACACGTGAGCAGCTGTATGAAAAAGTTTGGGGCTACGACGCGGAAGGAGATTCATCTACTATTACAGAACACGTGAAAAAAATTAGAGCAAAACTATTAAAGTATGACGAAACGCCTTACATTTCAACGGTTTGGGGAATTGGCTACAAATGGGTAAAATAAAAAAATGGATGAACCGGGCGACGTTAAAAGCGCAGTTTGTTTTATCTTTTCATTTAATTTTGCTGTATAGCCTGCTTGCGACGCTTTTAACGTGGGGAATTGTCATCTTAGTGAACTGGTTTTTTATGCCCGGAGCATTGAATCCGGCGAATTATTATGAAAAGAAAATACCGAAAATTATCCAGTTTGTGAACGGAAAGGAAGATGCGCTTCTTTCTAAAAGTGCTAAAAATCAAGTAGAATCGGTTATTCCGCTAGAAGGAATGGATTATCAAATTATAAATAAAGAAGGACAAATCGTGTATGGGTCCATGTCCACTTCATACATAAAAAATAAACGGGATCTTTATTCTCAGGTCAATACAAATATCCATTCAGGTAAATATATTATAAAAGTCTATCCGCTTTTGGATTCAAAAGACGAAGTAAACGGGGCGATTGCTCTAAGATATCAATTAAATGTGACTTCGGCTAATCCAAATATTAAATGGATTGTTGCGCTTGTAACGTTTTTATCGCTAGCCAGTCCGTTTCTTTACTTTTACTTTTTTGCTTATTTGTTTGGAAGACGATTTAGCAAAAAAATTGAACGGCCTTTTAATGAGCTGATGACCGCAGCCAAAAATATTCAGCATAATAATTTAGATTTTTCGCTGTCCGTCACTCAAGACGCAAAAGAATTAAGTCAGCTGCTGCATGCCTTTGAAGAAATGCGAAAAGAATTAAAGCAATCGCTAGCTAAACAGTGGCAGCTAGAAGAAGACCGCAAAGATATGACGGCTGCGATTGCGCATGATTTACGAACGCCTCTTACGATTATTCACGGTCACACCGAAATTTTAGTAGAAGGAAGCAAAAAGGACCCCGAGAGGCTTAATCGATACTTACATACGATTTACACAAATACACAGCGTTCGATTCAACTATTAAATCAGCTGCAAGAAGTATCTGTCATAGAAAATCCGGGCTTTACTGTAAAACGGGAACCTATTGATATCTATACATTTGTTCATGAGAAAGCGGACGAGTTTCAGCTTTTGTGTCAAAAAAAAGAGATTGCATTTGTATCTTCAATTAGTATAGAAGATGCATCCAATCAATTTTACGGAGATCCTCAGCGCATTTCTCAAGTATTAGATAATATCATCACAAACTGTATTCGCTACACGCCTGAACGAGGGGAGATAGCTTGGCATACCGTCGTTCATCACAGCGAAGTAATCTTTGAAATACATGATACGGGTCCTGGGTTTACGTTATCGAACAGAGATCAGCTGTTTAAAAAGTTTTACAGAGAAGATGCGTCAAGAGCAAGCGGCTACGGAAACTTAGGGCTAGGTCTTTATATTGCTCATTCCATTGTGAAAAATCACGGAGGAAGCATCACGGCCGATAATAAGGAGACGGGAGGAGCACTGTTTAAGATTGTTCTTCCAATGGGAAAGAAGTAAACGCGTAAAAAAAGAACCCTCAAAAAAGAGAGTTCCAAAAAGGGTAAGTAAGAAAGAAATATACATGTTCCTTTGGGGGGACTGCATCTGTACAGTAAAATTCATACCCGGTATGCATCTGTTAAAACGTTGAAAAATAATCCAATAATGTAAAAAATAGATCTGAATAGCTTTTATCATTTATAAAAAAGACTGCAAAGCGGCTGTATACCGTACCTTGCAGTTTTTTTCTAGTTTATTTGCTTAAGAAGTCTCTCATAAATTTATTTACCTTTTGGGGCTGCTCATGCTGAGGCGCATGTCCTACACCGTCTAAGCGATGAATCGTTACGTTTGGAACGTATTCTTCGATGCCGTCTAAATTACTGTTTTCAAACGCTTCGTCCGCATTTCCCCATAGTATTAAAGTGGGAGACTGAAATACTTTATGCGGCAGTGCTACAGGTTTATGAACGCGTTCTTCAAATGGATAAAGAGAAGACGCACGGTAGTAGTTAAGCATGGATTTCATTGCATTCGGCTGGTTCCACGCCTCTACGTATTTCGCTGCTTCTTCTTTAGTTAAATAGCCTTTTTTGATGCCAGGCTCCGTCAGCATATTTCTTAGCTTTTCACTATTATTTGCGAGTAGCTCATCTTGAGAATTTGGCTGTTGGAAAAAGCTCATATAGCTGCTTGCTTCTCGTTGAGCAGGATTTTCAGCAAGCTCTCTTATAAAGGTATAAGGGTGCGGTGCATCAAACATGACTAATTTTTTAACATACTGCGGATATGTATAAGCAAATGCCCATGCAACAGCGCCGCCCCAATCGTGTGCCACTAACACACATTCTTTTTCACCAAACGCTTCAATTAACTGTTTTACATCTTCCATTAAAAGGGGCATGCTGTAAGAAGAAATTTCTTCTGGCTTATCTGATAAGTTATAGCCTCGCATATCTACAGCTACCACGCGGTAATCTTTCGAAAACTCTTCTAACTGATGGTGCCACGTATACCAAAAGTAAGGGAAGCCGTGTAAAAACAGCATAAGCTCGCCTTCACCTTTTGTTACGTAATGAAGGTTTACATCATTCACTTTTACATAACCATCTTTAAACATCTTACTCATCCTTTCGCTTTTCACCTTTATTATAGAAAAACTTTACTCTTTATTAGTTGATGTATCAAATAATAAGGTTTCTTTACGCGATAAATGAGCTATAAAGCTCTTTTAAAATCCTTATTTTGGTTATTTTTTATGAAAAATAACACCGATATCCCCAGGTTATATGTGATGCTTCGCTTGACTTAGAAAAAGCGAATATGTGCAAAACGTAAGGAGTAAAAACTTGAGCTTGTAATGAATACAGAAAAAAAGCTCTCTAAAAGTACTTTTAGAGAGCTTTTTTAAAAATCACCGGCCTTGGCGATTCCTAAATTAGATTCAAAGTCGGTAATGTACACACAGGCATTGGTATACTTTTCAGATGCCTTATAGCTGAATTCTCTACTTACACTATAATCTTCACCTATAGGTTTATAAGATTGAATAGATTTAATTTGGTTGTCTAAAGACAAATCAAAATTATGAGTGGCTTTTTTTAATTGTTCGAGCTGCAGCTTGGTGAAACTATCGCGATGTTTTTGGATTTCATCTTGCATGAGTTCTATTTTATATTTAGATAGGGTGTTAATATGATCAATCGCAGGCCCCATATCTTTTTTTATTTGTGCTTCAGAAGAATGGAAGTGTTTATCATCAAATGAATCTGACACGTTATTGCTTTTTTCTGAAATTTTTGTTGCATCTATAACGTCATGAACATTGTTCATGAGCGTAACTTCATAGATAGTCTTGCTTGAATTAAATCTTTTATAGGATTTTACATATTCTTTTTTTGTTAATGCATCTACATCTCTTTTTAATTGCGCTATGCTTTTTTTTAGCTCACTATCATTTTGTGTTTCTACTTTTAACGTACTATTGATAGACGCAGACAGCAGGTTAAAATCGTTTTTATAGCTTTGAAACGTTTTATCTTCTATCTTTCCGTCTTTATTGATTAAGCGTTCACACTCGTTTTGCAGGAATTTCAGCTCTATGGCCAGCTCTTTTTTTGCCTCGCTTCCATCTATGCTCTCATTATTTGAACTTGTGTGACTGCACCCTATTAATCCAAGCGCCAAAGCTATCGTAATGGTCCCAGTTGTTATCTTGCTTATGTTCCTCATGTTGAAACTCCATTTCTATTTGTTTTTACATATAAAGACTATATCATACAAATGGAATATTTATCTTTACATGCTATTAAATGTTACATTTTGTATAGGCAAACTAAAAAAAGTATTATAATGGAATTTATAAAAATAGTGCTAAAAGAAGACAAAGGTAATAGAAAAATTAATTATGCACTTATACTTTTTTACTATTAATATGACGTCTAAAGGAGGAAATCAATATGTCTGGAATTGCTAAAACCCCAGAACCGCCTTATTACGCCGTTATTTTTGCTTCTGAAAGAACGGAAGGTGAGAAGGGTTATGGAATCATGGCAGACAAAATGGTAGAGCTTGCATCTAATCAAAAAGGCTTTTTAGGCATAGAAAGTGCCAGGGACAAAGATTTAGGCATTACCATTTCGTACTGGGATTCTTTAGAATCAATCAAAATGTGGAAAGAAAACTCAGCCCACCGCGCAGCACAGCACAAAGGGAAAACAGAATGGTATCAAACGTTTTCGCTTAGGGTTTGTAAAGTGGAAAGACATAGCTTTTTTGAGATGTAAGGCGTATATGGTTGAGTGTTTTAAAAAAGGGGAGAAGCCGTTATGTTTTATGGTGTTATAGGATTTATAGCCGCTTTTATCACTTTGTGTTCATTAGAAGCAAAGCTAAGAACGATTGTTAAACAAAATGATCGAGTGATTGAATTACTTGAGAAACAGAATAGAGAGTAAGAAAACGCTAATGAACTAACCGTTTATAATATCATCTCCTGATTTTAGCTACCGGAGATGTTTTATTTTAAGAGTCCATAAAAAAAACCTCAGTAGGAGGTCTAGTTATTACTTTTAAAAGCACTTATAACAAGCTCATTTACTGTCGGATGTCATCTAGAGGCTGTATTAAAAGCTAATTATAAAGTGAGGTTATATTTATCGTTTCACCAGAAAATATGAGCTCAATTTCTTTATTTCTTACTTGTGATCGTTCATTTAATCACCGTATTTTTTTCTGTACATGAGAAACGTTATTAAATATATAACTGAAATCATCGTCAGAAATATTAGCGGCGAAATGCCAATGCCATCATAAGAACTTTTCCCTTGAAAAGTCCGATAAATGGACTCTATAACCTCTAAAATCAGCATACCTATAACTACCACAAATGCGTATGATTGAGCCTTCGTGCTGATAAACTTCTTCCTTTCATCACCTTTTCGCGAAGATGATGAAACAAAAATTAAAATTCCGCAAACTAACAGGATGAATGAATACACAATTTTAACCCAATCCATTCTTACTCCTCCTTGTTGAAAATGTAAAAAGTGTTTTACATTATCATTGTATCATCAGTTCCAAAAATGTCAAACTCTTTTTACATTGTAAATTATTTGTATATAAGAATCACTATAGAAGAGTGGATATCTTTAAATGGATTTTATAACACAAAGTCATGTTATAAAGTGACTTAAATCAACTCCATTGGTAAAATGGAAGTAACAGGAATTTTTGTGTTTCACCAACTAAAAGTGAGGTGGGTTGTTTGGTTCTTCATAGAAAAACAGTTTCTTTTGTTGCTCTTTTCTTGTTGCTATTAGTGATAAGCTCGAATTATGTGTTATATCATTCTTCTTTTGGACTTCAGTCGTTGCCTGGTGATTTCAACGGAGTGGTAGTAGGTTCTATTTTAGATTTAAGCCTTGTAGCTCCGCTCTTATTTCTAGCTTGGCAACGTAAGTTCAGTCTAAAGTACTTTATTGTATTAATGGCTACAGGCCTTGTGGCTGCGCGTTTTATCATTCCAAGCGAATACTTGGCTTCTTTTCAGTCGGTTATGTGGCTCGGTGTTGGAATAGAAGGAGTACTCATTTTATTTGAACTTTCACTGCTATTTATGCTAGTTAAAAACGTACCGCCTATTTTAAGAAGGATCAGATCAAGCTCTTTACCGCTTTTATTTTCTTTTTCGCGGGCTGTAAACGAAAAGTTCCCCAAACAAACTTTTATACACATCCTTTGTTCAGAAATGCTGATGTTTTACTATGCGTTTGGAACGTGGAAGAAGCAGCCGAGTACTGAAGGGAATACGTTTACTCTGTATAAACGCTCTAGTTTTATTACGTTTCAAATTATGATTATTCATGCGATTATCATTGAAACATTAGGTCTTCACTGGCTGCTGCACAATACCTCTATCATTCTTTCAGTCGTTTTACTGATCCTTAATATTTATAGCATTATTTTCTTCATAGGAGATATTCAAGCATTAAGGCTTAACCCTTTACGAGTCGATGATGATCGTCTATACATTTCATTTGGTTTAGCGAAGCGTGTGGAGATACCATTTAGAGACATTGCTGAGATAGTAGAAGACGCTCACGTTCTCAAGCAAAAAGTACCTAACACCACGATTGAATTTATCGCCCGCGATTTTGAAACTGTTCATCCTGATCTTTTACTAATACTAAAGTCTCCAACTGAAGCAACGCTTTTTATGGGAATCAAAAAGAAATACCAGCAGGTCGCCATTCGGGTAGATGATCCTCATGCGTTTAAAAAAATAGTCAAAGAACGTTTGGAGAAAGCTAGGACCTTATAGATAGATAAGGTCTTTTTGCTAATGATTAGTTGCTGTACATAAATAGTGAAGTGTTAGCTGTATTTTAGTAAGATGGAAGTAATAGGTAATGTAGCAAAGGGGGAATAGGGTATGGGAATTTTTTTTAGAAGAAAAGAGAAGTATTCAAACTCTATAGAATGGCTATCTAAAAACTCAATCCAGTTAAGAGAACCAGCTAAATGTATGCCTGAAGAGTTTGAATTTCTCCGTCATATAGTAAAAGATAAGAGAATTGTGTGGTTAGGGGAAAACGGTCATAACATAAGAGAACATAATATGATGAAGTCAAAAATAATAGAATTTCTACATAAAGAAATGAATTTTACCGTACTGGCATTTGAAAGCGGCTTAGCCGAATGCTACAGCGCTAATGAGTTAAAGAAAGAGTTTACAGATGAAGACTTTTTAAAAAACGCGATTTATTCTTTATGGGCAACAAAAGAAAATCTGTCTTTGTTTCAGCTAATGAAAAAATCAGATTTAAGTTTAATAGGAATAGATAGTAATCCTTCTTCGAATCCTGAACTTTTCGTAAAATTTGTTCAGCAGCTGAGTTCCGTAGTGTCTGAAGACGTGATAGAAAAGATAGAATACATTGAAGCAGGCGCGTATAAATGGTACTACCAACTAGGGCAATATAAAGCCAGAAGAAAAAAAGTCCCAGCAGAAATGCTACGTGAGTTTGCAACGTTTAAAGAAAAAGCAAGTGCAGTGATAGCAGACTTAGAAGCTATACATAAAGAATACATTTTTGATCTTGAAAATCAAGAGCTTGTACGTCAGTTTAAAATAATCCTTCGCTGCCTGCAAAATCGCTTGTATTTTATAAACCATTTTCATAACAGCTACCGAACATATAGAAAAGGAAGAGAAAAACGAATGAAGGAAAATCTAGAGTGGGTTTGCCAGGAGCTGTACCCTGACCAGAAAATAATTATTTGGGCACATAACCTTCATATTTTTAAACAATACAAAACGTTTACAGGATTTGAACCATTAGGAGCAATTGTTTCTAATGAAATAAAAAAACAGTCTTATTACTTAGGGTTATTTATGTATGAAGGTGAAATACATACGGACACGGGACAGCCATATAAAATAGAGAAGCCGCCTAAAAAAAGTCTAGAAGACTATATGCATCAAGTTCAGTCACCAGCTTTATTTACAGATTTTTCACAGCTTGAAAAATCCTCAGTAAACAAGTGGATATTCACTAAAACGATCTTTTTAGAAGGTGGTACCATGCCAACTTTATTTGTACCGCGTGACCAGCTAGACGGTGCTTTACTTGTTGAATCTGTTTCTCCCCCTGAGTATCTTAAACGCAACAAAAAGAAATAAGAAAACGTAATGAATAAAGAGGTCATGCACATTGAAAACCTATAAATTTACTAAAGAACATGGAAAAAAGCAGAAAAATATCAGTCGCATTTAGCCACTTACGTAAAAATGGTCAGAACAAAGGAAGCAGCTACGATCGGTTATATGTATATAGAAGGAGAAGGAACAGTAGGATATCACGAAGCGCCTATATCTCAGCTATTTATCGTAGTTGAAGGTGAAGGGTGGGTAACAGGAGAGGATCAAAAACGAATACCCATTAGGCGTGGAGAAGCAGCACTGTGGGAAAAAGGAGAATGGCATACATCGGGAAGTGAAACCGGTATGGCGGTCATTGTCATTCAATCGGAAGAGCTAAATCCTGAAACATTTATGGAAAGGAAAAAGCACGCTTAGATAAGTTATCTAAGCGTGACTTTTCTATAGGACTTTAAATTTTTTAAGGGCAAACTCAATCCCGTCTTCACCCGATTTCTTCGTGACAAAATCAGCGGCGCTTTTTAACTTATCAGATCCGTTGCCCATCGCAATTCCGAGACCGGCTAACTCGATCATATCGATGTCATTTTCTCCGTCTCCGAATGCGATAGCCTCAGATTGATGGATGTTAAAATAGTCTAAGACCTTCAGGATAGCTACCGATTTTGTAATTTCTTCTTGAAGAACACTTACGATAAAAGGATGCCATCTTTTAAATAGTAAATGAGGAAATTGCTGCGTATACTGCTCGGCGGTTTTGTCATCGGCATACAAACACATTAAATAAATATCTTCGTCATAAATACGCTCATTAATTTGAGGATAATCACTGAGCGATAATGTTTCCTTCAGTGCTTTTAAAATATTATCATCTTTAATTCCGTTCATGCTGAGCTCTTTTGTGTAAAATGAAAGACCGTGATTTTGCGAGGCTGCGTATTCAAATACTTCGCGCGCGACGTGCTTGTCCATAGACAGCTTATGAATGACTTCTTCATTATGTACAGTAAACGATCCGTTTGCGGTAATAAGCGTATCTATACCTAATTCTTTAACTTCTTCACACAGGGATAAAGACCTTCCGGTAGCGGCTACGATTTTTAATCCTTTGTGCTTTAAACTTTTTACAATTTCTCGAGTTTTGGTGGAAATAGTCCCGTTTTCGTGATGAGTAAGAGTTCCGTCCACGTCAAAAAATACAATTTTATAGCTCATAGTAATCTCCTTGCTTAAACAGCTCGATCTTTTTTTACATTTACAAGCAGTAGCGCACAAATTAAAATAGCAGCTACATATAAAAACGCAGAAATAACCGGTTTATGTAAAAAAGCAGTATGATTGTACAAAGAGTCATACAAATAAAGAGCGGTTAAAAATAGAAAAGGCAGTAGTTTTTTCATGTTGTCACCTCCTGGTTTTATTATACATATTTTCCTTATATTTGTACGTAATCTTAATAAGAGTGATAGAATAATAGTATTTTACATAAGCAAAGAGAAAGAGAAGTGGCGAATATGACTGTACATCACTATATAGGGTCTCCTTATGAATTACCGACAGGAAGCTTTGGCATAAAAGAAAAGCTGGTGCCTTTCTCCGAAGTTTCTTCTTTTAATCGAAATCAAAAGAAAGATAAGCTGATTACAATCTATGAAAAAGAAGAAGATGCGTACGGTATTAGTATCCATTACTTAACTGACGGGTACAGCGATATAAAGCACGCATTCACCTTGCCATATATCTACGAATTATCTTGCGATGTACATTCTAAATCAATAAGAGAGTTGTTTACTTATATTGAGGAATACCTTATAGAGGGCTGTCACATTGAATTATATTCTTGCTTAGATGGTGATGAAGCGGAAGAAAAAGATTCCAGTCTAGATACGAGTATTAACTTAAAAACGCTTTATTTGGGAAAGCATTATAAATTAGATAAAAAGAAGTATATCTATGAATTAGGGGAGATGTTTACATTTGAAGATAAACAATTTGTAGTGGTGGTTAAGTGAGTTGGTTAGCCTGTAACTTTTGGGTAAGAGTTATAGGCTAACCAGTTTAGGTAGACTAATATTTATAAAAAAGGCTTAATATACGGAAGACTCAAACCAAAATAAATAACAAATGACATAAGCAAGTAACACCCAATAACACTTCTTCTAACTGGTTTAGAAGCTTTTTTGAGCCAGCCCCAGTGCTTATCGTCATAGTCAAAGATAAAGTAATCTAAAATCACAGATAACGTGATAATAGCAGCAATTATTAATAAGCCCATATGTATCCTCGCTTTCAATTTATGAAATTATTCCTATTTATAATAATATACCTTATTATTCCATTCGTTACAAAGTCATACCCCTATAACCTATAAATGGTTTATTATTACTACTAGATTATGGTAAAATCCACAGAGTATAGTAGTATCATTTTCTAAGAAAGATGTGAAGAAGTTGGACGTAGTAAAAGAAGTAAAGCTATTAAAATATCAAATGAGTCTCATGAAGCACATGATTAATGCAGAGGAACACCCTTTTTTTATGTTTGCGATTGATCATGAATTTGAAGAAAATCAAGTGAAGGCATTCTTAAAAATACTAGGTGTGTTTAGCTGCCGAATAAAAAGTGAAGAAATTTTCGAATGGTATCAAAATGATCAGCTGTTCTCTCAATTTAACCTTTCGTTAGATAAACTATATGCGTCAGAATCACCTACGCTAGAAGAATTAAAAATGTATGTGACTAAAATTTTTTATCAGGATTTTGAACTAGAATATTTATTGTACAGTTTGAAGAAGCAGTTTATTCAAACCGAAGTTTGTGATTTTTTCTTGAAGTGTTTAAAAACAGATTTGAAATAAATGATTTAAGAGGATTTTAAATATGTAAAGTTTAAAGGGAAAGGAAGTTTAATTGAAGTGGCACGAATTATCAACTTTTGGTCATTTATGTGTGCGGTACTGTGCGTTGTGTTCTTTTTCATCGCTTTTAATCACCCAGCGTTATTTAATATAAATTTTTGTTTAGCAATGATTCTATTTTTCGTCGGCATTTCAGGGTTCTTTGGAATAAACAATTGGGCATCAGCTCTAAGAAGTATTCTAACGGTGGTAATTAGTGCTGGGTTAATTCTAGTAACAGGATTTATTATCTTCATCGGCAATCTTTTTTCATAGTACATACATAAGAGGTACAGCGAAAGGTTCTCGTGTAGAGAATCTTTTTTTATGTACATGCAATTATCCAGAAAATAAAAATGAAAATATAAAAACCTTTTGACAACAAGCTTCGTCTAAGAACAAGAAAGGAGAGGCAGAAGTGAAAGAACTAACCCTAGAATGGATACACGTACAAGACAAAGAATTAGTTATAGATGAAATCATGGATAGATATGGACAAGAAATCTTGCAGCTTGCTTACTCATATGTAAACAGCGTAGCCGTGGCAGAGGATTTGACGCAGGAGATTTTTATTAAATGCTATAAAAACCTTTACAAGTACAGCGGTAGATCCAAGTTTCGGACGTGGTTATGGCAAATCGCAATTAACCACTGTAAAGACTTTTTAAAAAGCTGGTACAACAAAAACATTATACCGGCGACAGACTATTTTCCAAATCATATAAGTGAAAAAGAAAACATAGAGGAAGCTGTTATTCAACACGAAGAAGACCACGAGCTGATGTCAGCTGTTATGAAGCTGCCTACCAAATATAAAGAAGTGATTTACCTCTTTTACTATGAAGAATTGTTAATTAAAGACATTGCGCTCGTAACCAAAACCGGAACGAATACAGTAAAAACAAGACTGAGGCGTGCAAAATCACTTTTAAAAGAAATGCTGGAGGAATGAGTCATGGATAAACGTCTTAAAAATCTTAGAAAAACAATGAATCGTGAAGTGTTTGCTCAGCTGAAATTTACAGAAAACCATAAGAAAAGCATTCACGAAAAAATAAAGCAAGAGACTCATAGCGACGAACAAATTCTGATTGCTATGATGCAGCTGCTTGTGCAGGAGAAAACGGGCTATGAGTTAGTCAGCTTACTGCAAAGCCGAGGAATTTTAAACTTTAAAGAAAACGAAGGGGCTTTATATGTCATCCTGCATCGACTAGAGCTAAAAGGTATATTGACGAGCAGTTGGCAAGAAGACAGAGCTAAGTTTTACCAATTAAATAAAAAGGGCTGCAGGCTACTTAAAAAAGTGGAAGAGCAGCCATTATCTAATCAAATGAGTTTTAAAGAAATATTTGAGGGGTGAAGAAGGATATGAGTGAACAAAGAAATTCATTCTTGGAACAAGTGAAGGCACAAATAAAATCAAAAGAAGCCAAGGCATTTGTTTCTGCGGAATTGCATCATCATTTAAACGAAGTAAAAAGCTATTGGCTGCAAAAAGGGATAAGCGAAAAGCAAGCAGAAGAAAAGGCCGTTAATCAAATGGGAAACCCCATCAGCATTGGTCGAAACCTTAACCGTATTCATCGTCCAAAAGTAGATTGGATTACGCTAGTTTTATTTGCTGCCGCTCTACTTTTAGGGTTTTTGCCACTATTGTCTCAAGGGTATATGAGTGGTAATCATTTTCCTATGTATAAGGCTATCTTTGTGGTTTTGGGTGGAATTTTAGCTCTTGGCATGATGTTTATAGACTATAGAAAGATGGCCAACAAGGGATGGATATTCTATTTACTAGGTACCTTACTCTTATTATTTTTGACAAGATACTTTAATACGCTCGTAGAAGGACAAGCCGTTTTAAAGATAGGTCCTTTGAAGATAGAAGGTTTGATGGCCATTCCTTTTTTCCTTATGGCATGGGCAGGTTTCTTTCAAAGTAATCGCTTTAAAGTGTGGCAATTCTTGCTTTTATTTTTTCTGTCATCGTATTTCTTTTTACAATTTAGCCTTACAACGCTCTTTATATATGTAGCCATGACGTTTACGATGATCTGGTGGAGTAAGCTAAATAAAAAGAAAATAGCCATTGTCCTAGGAGCTGGCTTTGCGTTAGTCGCTGCTTGGGGAATAATTGGATGGATGACCGTTGCTTATTATCAAAAGCAAAGACTACTCTCATTTATAAACCCTTATAATTCAGAAGAGTACTTTGGTCTTTCAAAGGTTCATCATTTATTTATGGATGCAGGATGGTTTGGAAAACATTTATTTGTCGATCAAATGATTCCTCAAGCGAATACGAACTTTGTATTCCTAAGCTTTACTTATTATTATGGGTGGCTATTTGCGACAATTCTTTTTCTAGTTCTTTCTTTAGTTGTTGTTAGAATCACGTTTATTGCTAAAAGAATTGGTGATTCGTATACTAAACTGCTGCTAGTGGGGGTTATGATAATTTATACGATACAACTTGTTGGACATGTAGGAATGATTGTCGGATTCTTTCCTATGACAAACATGTCGTTACCGTTTATTAGCTACGGATTGATGCCGGTTTTGTTAAATGCATTCTTAATAGGAATTGTGTTAAGCATTTATAGACGCAAAGATCTATTTGCTACAAACACCTTACAGGGTAATCAGCAATAGATTATAGATCGTGAGACTTTAAAATCTGTTGGTGTTATAAACTGATGATGAATAATTGATTTCATAAAGACAAGTAAAACAAACGCTGGAAAATGAATGCCAGCGTTTGTTTTATGTCTAGAGTGGTTATAGGTCTCTTACTTAACCCTTTGTTGTAGCTGTTCGTTTCCCGTATCTCTTTTCAATAATTTTATACGTAACTCCAGTTAAAACGGACAGTGTTAACACCTTTCCTATAAGGTTAAGACCATAGTTATATTTTAACGTATAAAAGAGGGCTAAATTGTTAGCCCTCTTTTAAGTAAGCTTGTTAAGTGACCAGCTGTTTTTTAACTCAGTTATTTACATTCAAAAGAATAGTCATTGGTAATTGGATTATGTATCTCTACTATGGCTTCTCCGCCGTTATCATAACATTTTGAGGTCAAAGTTTGTATCTCTGTACTATTAAAATAGCTAGAACAGTTAAGCAACACAGAGATTACTAGTAGTAAAGTAAGTAAAACAATTACTATTTCTTTTATTCTGGATTCAACGATAGGTTTAATTTTTTATTCTCCTTTGCAATTTACATGAAAAGCTATAGGTATAGTAACAATCTGTCATAGTTAACGTTTGAATTTCAAAAGCTTGATCTTCGGATAGTCGAAAATCAAGCTTTTATTCTTTCGCATAGAAAATTCAATAATCCTATCTACACCCCGATTTTCCTACATGTTTTAATTGACCTGTTTTATTCATAGTCCACCATCGTTCCGCCAAACATAAACGTAATAATCCCTAATACAAAGAACAGCTGAGAAATTACGCCTACTATACTGCAAATCAATCCTGCAATTGCGAGTCCTTTACCGCCTTGATTGGAAGCAGCTATTTCGTTTGAAGCTTTTTTGTAGAGGATAATGCCGATAATACCTGTAATAAACCCGATGATTGGAATAAAAATGGACAGGATACCTAGAGTTAGAGAAACAATAGAGTTGGTGTTTACTTGAGGTTTTGTATTAGTTTCCAACAGATTCACTCCCTATGAATGATATTTTTGATTATACCATAAAAAGGAATAATATCCTTTTTACTAATAAAAGTAGAAATTTTTAGAATTATATGTGTGCCGGTATATTGTCTATACGTCATTTCATCAACCGTATAATGACAGCTACAAAAAGAAACTTATTTTTTGACTCCTATAAGGAAATCGGTTTCGCGGGCTATCTTAGAGTAAATCTGCTTCATAAAACATTTAACCTAAATTAAGGAAAATGTGATACAATAATCCACAAGGATGTGAATAAATGGAATTGTTTATACCGGATGCTTTTCTGTATTTATCATTTGCGATTATGACGGCATTCTTTGTGCATGCTGCTATTAAACTAGCTACATTTCAAACAATACATAAGCATGTTTGTCTGCAGCAAAAGGATATGTATCTTATACAAAACGTGAATCTTTTACGCGCTCAGGATCTCATATGCTGCGTGTATTACAAATTTAAATTTATATATTCTGTTCACAGACAAGAAGCAATAGGTGAACAAGATGATGAAGGTCCGCATTCGCCAGTATTTTTTTCATTTAACTAAAAAATACTGGAGGAATATAAATGTTAAAACATAAAAAGAAGTTTTTCTTTATTTTTGTTTCCATTTTTCTACTTGCCGGCTGTGATTCAGCAAACGTGATTCAAAGTTCGCACACTCACTTTTTTGATCACTATTTTATTTATCCTTTTTCACTGCTCATTTTGTTTATAGGAAATACGTGGCTTCACCAAAGTATTGGTTTTTCAATTATGCTTGTGACGGTTGGCGTACGTATGCTGCTGGCGCCTTTGAACATTCTTCAATATAAAAATCAGCTGAGCAATAAACGTATACAGCCTCAGCTTCAAGAGCTAAAAGAGAAGTACAAAGATAAGGATCCTGAGAGTCAGCAGCAATATCAGCGTGAAATGATGAAACTGCTTAAAGAAAATGGAGCCAATCCTCTTATGGGATGCCTTCCTTTACTTGTTCAGCTTCCTGTCTTTTCAATCGTGTACTACGCGATTAGACGAATAGATGAAATTAGCGCATCATCTTTTTTATGGCTTGACTTAGGACATGCAGATCCGTATTTTATTCTTCCAATCGCGGCGGCAGTGGCTACGTACTTACAGTCAAAAGTTATGCAAAGTGATGTAGAAGGAATGAATCAATCGCACGCAGTGTTATCTCAAATTCTTTCGCCCCTCATGGTGCTTTCATTTGGAATATTTTCACCGTCTGGTCTTGTTTTATACTGGATGACGGGCAGTTTGTTTATGATTTTTCAGTCTTTTGTATTAAAGAAGGTTTTTCAAGAAAAAGTAGCGCTTGAAGCAAAATAAAGAGATCAAAAGGTTGCTCTGTTAGGAGCAGCCTTTTAGTGAAAGGAGGGAGCATTATGAAAAAATATATCATTTCATTCGGCGTAACAATTGGTACCATAGCACTTCTGTTTTTTATGGGAAATACATTTCATATTTCGTTGCTTTCAGTTCAATGGATTTATGTAAATGAACCGGAAAATTTTCAAATGGAAGCAAAAGGCGGTTTAATACCGGTAGCCCTTGGACTTATTCTTGGTTTTATAACCGACTACGTATTACGTGAAAAAGAAAAAAAGCAGCGTTATCAATTATAGTGAAGAAAAAAGGATCTTTTATAGCAGATCCTTTTTTTTATTTGTGATTTCGCTAAATAGGTCAGGCAAGAATAGTACAGGCAGATGTTGTCATACATATTACGGTCATCAAAAACAAATGAAGAGGCAGCAAACCTTTATGTTATCATCGACTTTTTATAGTTTACTAGCTATAATTGGTATTAAATAGTCATTTTTGTAAATAAAAGGTGATTATATGTGCCGTCAAAATGACTAAATCAGTTACTTTCTATGACTACACCTAACTCTACTAATAGAGAAAGTGAAGTGAGCAAATGACAAATCTTTTAGAAGTTAGAAACATGGCAAAATCGTTTGGCCAAAATGAGGTTTTAAAAGATGTTTCCTTTCATGTACCTCCTGGATCGATTGTGGGATTTATCGGTGATAACGGAGCAGGGAAATCTACGACGTTTAAAGCAGTACTAGGATTAATTTCGAGAGATAGCGGTACTGTCGAAATATTTGGTGAAGACAATTTGAATACAGATGCGACGATTAAAGAAGATATTGGCGTCGTGTTTGATGCGATTAATCTGCCGGTTTCTTTAACGATAAAACAGTTAAACAACGTTTTTAAGAAACTATTTAATTCTTGGGAAGAAGCTGATTTTCACCGGTTGATTCATTCTTTTTCATTGCCGGAAGATAAAAAAATACATACGTTTTCACGCGGCATGTCGATGAAATTATCTCTAGCTGTAGCACTGTCTCACCGTGCTAAATTATTGCTGTTAGATGAAGCGACAGGAGGACTGGATCCTTCGTCTAGAGAGCAAATACTAGATGAATTAAAAGCATTTGTCAGCGATGGCAGCAGCGGAATTTTGCTTTCGTCTCACATTATGAGCGACGTCGAAAAAATAGCGAGCCGCCTTGTTGTGATTAAAAACGGTGAGGTTTTATTAAATGAAGAAAAAGAGAAAGTTTTTCAGGAGTATGCAATTGCCGTTATGAATGAAGAACAGTTGAACGTCCTTCCTGAAGATGTAGTAGCGGCAAAAAGAACGTATGATACGTCTGTCCGTGTATTAGTATCAGATAAGCATCAGCTGCCAGATGAAACTATAACTGAACCGATGTCGATGGAAGAACTAAGCGTGCTTTTAACGAGGAGTGAAACGTAAATGAGAGGTCTATTGTTAACGAACTACTACCTCATTCACCGAAGCTTTTTGACTTACACAGCGCTCGCCATAGTTATTTCTGGGGTCATCTTTTATTTTGCGGATCCTTCATTTTACCGTATTATAGCGATGTTAATTATTTTATTAATGGCAATGCCAGCGCTTGAAGTAATCAAATTAGAAAGTAAGACCGGCTATGACAAGTACGTGCTTACTCTTCCGATTAGTCGAAAAAATGTGGTGCAAAGCCACTATATTTTTTACTTTTTAATTGTCGTCAGCGGAACCATTCTATCCTATGGTGTTTTTTCAATGTATTCGCTTATATCCAAGAGTGCAGTAGAGGATATAGTAAATATCGTTTCGTTTGGTACATTTATCGTACTTTTCGCTGGTGCACTTGCTTATCCGCTTCTTTACGTATTCGGAGCAGAGAAATCTGACGGAATAGTACTTGGAGGGGGCATGGGCGGCCTTTTCGTTGCAATTGCTTTACAGGGAGTTGTTGGGTATCTAGTTGAAATATTAGCAGCATCCAGCTTACCGATCGCTTCTTCTTTGCATGTTCCTATCTTATATACTCTTTTTGGGATGGTAATGTATATTGCTTCTTACTTTATTGCGCTGTCTATCTACCGGAAGAGAGAATTTTAGTATGAATTGATTTTGAAGTAAAGACTACAAAGCGTTCTTTAAGGCTATTTATCAACAAATAATTCAAACAAAAAAAACAGCCACAACATTTGATAAACTAAGCAAACAAGATCTCAAAAATATAACGGATGTCATTGGTGATCAAGCTTAAGGGATAAGCACTTTTACAAAAGTTAATTGTGTCCTCTATACACATGTATTATAGTAAAAGATGCAGTTTTAAAATGAGAAAGGAGATTATATGGGGAATTCGTTTAAACATGCTTCAAATGTATCAAAAACCGCTTTTATTGCTACGCTGATTTTGTATATCATTATTGTAGCATCTTTTATTCCGTCAATTGTATTTGCGGGGAATGTCTTTGCTATAGTAATTAAAATAGCAGCAGCACTTTTAATCTTAGTAACAATCCTAGGAATGATTTATTCGCGCTTCATTAAAGGCGGTCAAAAATTTCTTTTTTTACTGTTACATGCCGCTTCTTTATTTATTGTGTTGTTTATTATCTCTGCTTTTATGCTCGCTAAAAGCGCTGAGTTGACATAGAGAAGAGGAATTACATATGCAAAAAAGCAGGAGAAATCCTGTTTTTTTTATTTTTATATGATTTCAAGTGGATTCGTATGTTCTCGAGAAGCGCTGCTGACTATTTGGCTAAACTTGTTTAACAAGAAGAAAAGAAGGAAAAGGAAGAAAAAGGAGATGTGATAATTTGGAAATGGTCATAGCTATGGCAGCAGGCATGGGATTTCTTTTCTCTTTCTATCTTTTTTATATTCACCTTGTTATAAGTGAAAGAAGGGGGAAACCTTTGAGTGACAGTCAAAGTTATATATTGAGAGGAGTAGCTGTAATCGTTCTTTTAGCCAGCTTTATTTTAGGAAGTCACTTTTTATAAAAGATGATTGATACATAATGTTGAGTGCATCTCTCAATCTAAAAAATGCTGCCACTATCAAGCTAGGCGGGTTGAAAAAGAGAGGAGGCTACTAGAATGAAATGGTACAAGCACGCGCTCATTCCTTTAGCTATAGGCTTTTTAAGCTTCGTATGTTTTATGATTTATAGTAAAGCAGCAGGAAATACGAGTCTTCAGCTAAACCAGGCGCTGTTTATTTCAATAGGTATAGGTATTGGTGCAGTCCCAGTCTCATTTTTTGTAGAGCATCAAAAGAACAAAGAAAATAAAAAGTTTCATAGCTAAGTTATTTACGGAATGGCCCCTAGTTCTTTATTTTGTTGGAAAAGGTGGCGTATTTTATATCTGTCTAGTCCTCATGAACTAACCTATTGATATGTTAGTATTAGATAAAACAACTTTTTTAGGTGTTAAAGTCTGTAATCTATGAAATTCATGTAACTAAGCATCCCATGGATTCGAATGTAATTAAATCAACGGGGATAGTCCTGGAGTTCACTCGTTAATTCTTCTACACTGTCAAATTATGTTGATGGAACTCTGCACACATCTCGGCTGAATCCTATTAAAGAGCTGAAAAGCCACTAATTACTATCAGTGGCCTAGAGAAATCCTTATTATCGCTGTTCTGATTCAACCAAAATTTTAACTTGGTTTTTTTCCTTAATCAGGCTTTCGAACCCTTCTTCAATTACATCGTCTAGAGCTATCTTTTTCGTTACTAACTTTTCGGCTGAGAAGTATCCTTTTTGCATAAGAGATAATACCGCTGGGAACACGTTACGATAGCCAATGATTCCTTTAACAGTTCGTTCTTTAATTACAATATCATTTGGTAGAATTTCTGCTCCTTTTTCCCATATGCTAACGATAATAGTTTCTCCACCAATTCCTGTAGATTGGATTGCTTGACGTAATACAATAGGTACGCCTGTTACTTCAAAAGATACATCTACGCCACCGTCAGTTAATCTACCAATTTCAGCTACCGTATCTTCAACTTCAGCAGGATTGATGATGATTGCTCCTAATTCTTCTGCTTTCACTTGTCTTTCTGGAGATAATTCAACTGCATAAATATCGGTTGCACCTGCTGCTTTCAACGCTTCAATGACAAGAAGTCCAATGGGGCCACATCCAAATACAGCAACTTTGTCTCCTGCTTTCACTTTGCTTGAACGTACTGCATAAAGAGCTACTGCCGCTGGTTCTACTAGAGCACCTTGTTCATAAGATAAATCATCTGGAAGTTTGAATAAAAGTTCTTCGTCTACAGCAACATATTCACTAAGACCTCCACCGCCTCCGGCTAAACCTAAGAATCCCATTTGTTCATCTAGGTTATAAGCACCTTGGTGTCCATGTGTAGCAAAGATTGGCTCAACTACCACACGATCACCCACTTTATAACGAGTTACACCTTCTCCAATCTCTACTACTTCACCTGAGAATTCATGTCCAAGCGTCACTGGAGCAACCTCATTAGTGAGAGGGTGCGGTCTATCAACTGGAATAAAGATGGGACCGCCTAAGTATTCATGCAAATCACTACCGCAAATTCCACACCATTTAACTTTCATTTTTACCTGACCAGCCTGTACAACCGGTTCATTTATTTCTTCAAGACGAATATCTTTTTGATTATGCCATCTTAGCGCCTTCATATACTACATCTCCTTGTGTCATTTCTTTTACTATACCTATAAGTATACAATCAGATATGCTTATGGTAAATTTAGTTAATATTAACGATTGTTAAGTAATACTTAACTAAAAGAAAAAGAGGGCATTATGAATATTGAACAGTTAAAACATATGGTGGAAATAGATAAAACGGGTTCACTAAAAGAAGCAGCTAATAATCTGCATATTACGTTACCTGCACTAAGCCAATCTATAAAAAATTTAGAGAAAGAACTAAATATAATGATTTTTCATCGTTCTAGAAGAGGATCTATTCCAACTGAAGAAGGTCATAGGTTAATTGAAAAGGCCAATTCTGCTTTATTGAAAATTCAAGAATTTATGGATGAAGCAGAAGCGTATACAAATACAATGAATGGTGAAATAAAGATTGCAACCTACCCAGGACCAATGGAGATTCTCGTTCACTTAATAACAGAAATTAAAAGAGAATATCCGAACATAAAGGCTTCTGTCTATGAAAATAGCACCGAGTATATTATAGATAAAGTTCTAGAGGGGGAGGTAGATGTAGGTTTTATTACTTATACAGAAAAAGAAGAAACAAAGTATCGGAACTTGGTATTTAAAAAGTTATTAGATGGCCATATGGTAGCTGCAGTAAATAAGAAGTCGCCATTAGCCAAACAAACACTCATTACTGAAGAGATGTTGCTCAACCAGCCAATTGTTTTATATAACGATAAATATATTCAGGAATTTATGAAAGGTTTTAGTTCATTACCATTTGATATCTTGTTTACTACCAATAATGTAGATACAATTCGTAATACATTGGAAAATAATACGGCAATAAATATAGGATTTGACTACGCATTTAAAACAGATGCCGGCTTATCTAGAAGTGATCAATATGTAGTCGTTAACTTTGCTCCTCCGCATTACAAAACTTATTCTTTTGGCTACTTTTATAACGCTAATAATGGTCTTTCTAGAATAATAAGAGAATTCTTAAAGCGGATTCATAGAACTATAGTAAATAACGAATTATAAAGAATGAAGGTTAAAAAAGAATTATTTCAGAGAGAGGGAAATGTGTGAAGCGTCATTTAACCTTAATTTTATCGTTATGTAGTAGTTTACTTGTTTTTTTATTGTCACTGTTTCAATGGGATTTAGATGATCGGATAGGGAAATACGTAAGTCCGTATATATGGTTATTCTTTGTCATTCCTTTCTTTTTACTACTAACGCTGTGGACAGGAATTTATCTGTTTAGCAGTAGAAAGTGGCTGCCTTTAGTCATTCAAGTGATAACCGTTGTGCTGTGGTTCTTCATTCCGTTTGAGCAGCTTAATTTAGACATAAACTTTAAACTCCATCAGCAGAAGAGAGAAGAAGTGGCAACTAAAATACAAAAAGGTGTTCTGGAACCCAATGAAGCCAACTATCCGTCGTTCCATTTTTTACCCAATCAACCCGACCTCTCATCACTAATTGATCTGCCGAAAGAGTATGTGAGCGTATCTAGAGGTCGAGATGATGTCGCAGTAGAAACCAAAGGAAAGGCAATCTCCGTACTTTTCTTTACAAACTCTGGGCTCTTAGGTCATTTCTCAGGTATTGTTTATGGCCCAAACAACCGTAAACCTTCATCGGGCGATTTTGGTCTGAAGTTTGAAGAAATAAAAAAGTTACAAAGAAATTGGTATTATATATCTTATTAGTTAAAAACAGAGGCTTTGAATTGTAATTCAAAGCCTCTGTTTTTTTAGGTTTCCGGTAATTTGTTTTATGGTATGTCAGCACTAAAGGAGACAACTTTTTTAGTATTCAAGTTTAATATAATTAAACTAATGGAGGTAAGCCTGTCATCTACTTGAGCTTAAAGATTCTCTCCAACTAAGTATAGCCTGTCCACATCCATTCTATTGTTTCTATAGTGTCTAGTTATCTTGCTTTATTTATAACTAAGAAACACAGTTCATCTAAAAAATAACTAAAAGAATAAAAAGTAAGAATTTTTAAGAAAATTTTAATAACTGTCTAAGAAATTTCTAATTTCTCCTTTATTTTTTTGTAAGTTGTCTCCTTTAAGATAGAAGTAATCGAGTAGCCCACCTTAATTTGAGAAAGCTCAATAAGGTTGTATGACGAAAATACGAATGGGTAACCTCACTACTTAAAATGGAGGCTGATGTACACTTATGAATCTAGAGGTTTTTCGAAATTACTCCTTGCAGCATTTGAAGAAAGATATACTATCGGGTATTGTTGTTGGTATTATAGCCATACCCTTGGGATTAGGATTTGCGATAGCTTCTGGAATATCGCCTGTTACAGGACTTTATACAACGATTGTAGCGGGATTGCTAATTGCTATTTTAGGTGGATGTAGGTTTCAAATTGCGGGACCTACCGGTGCGTTTGTTCCTGTTTTGTTAGGGATTGTGTTGCAATATGGCTATGAAAACTTATTAATTGCCGGCTTTATGTCCGGAATTCTCCTCATTATCTTTGCGCTATGTAAAGTAGGAGCTTTAATCAAGTATTTTCCGTCCTCTATTATTATAGGATTTCAGTCGGGAATCGCGCTGATTATCTTTAGCGGGCAGATACCAAACTTCCTTGGACTGCACGCGATTGACAAATTTCAGTTTTTTCATTTGAATATAAAAGAGATCTTTAGTAATTTACACTTCATCAACATCTATAGTATCGCTACAGCAGGATTGTGCTTAGCTACGATTTTAATTGTTCTTTACTTTTCGCCTAAGTCGCTGGGAATGTCCTATTTACTTGGCATTATTGTATCAACGGGCTTGGCATCTTTTTTCTTTGCAAATCAGTTTGAAACCATTGGTTCCATTTACGGAGAGATACCTCGTCATTTCCCGGCGCCAGCGTTTCCAGATATAACAGTGGAGAGGGTGGTCACTCTTTTACCTTCTGCATTTGTGATTGCTATACTTGTAGGGTTACAGTCTTTACTGACAGCTCGCGTTGCAGATGAAATGACAAAATCAAAGCACAGCAGCAAAAAAGAACTGATTGGCCAGGGAATCGTAAACATGGTAACGCCGATGTTTTCAGGTATTCCCGCGGCAGGGGAGATTGCAAGAACGGTTACCAATATTAAAAACGGCGCTTCATCTCCAATTGCAGGTATCACGCACGCTATCTTTGTGTTGATTGTGCTGCTAGTGCTCGCTCCGTACGCTTCATACGTTGCGCTTGCCAGCCTCGCGCCAGTTTTGATGGTCGTAGCATGGAATATAAGTAAAAAAGAACAGTTTGCGAAAGTGATAAAAGAAAGATCATTTCATTCGCTGGTTTTACTCACTACCTTTTTGTTAACGGTATTTACAAACTTGACAGTAGGAATAGCCGTTGGATTATGCCTGTGTGGTGTACACTTTATGGTGAAAAAGAGTCAAGAAAAACAAAAGCTATTAAGAAAAACTGGTTAATGTAAGCATATAAAATAATACGTGTAAAAACCCCCGCTGTATGTTTAGACAGTGGGGGTTTTAGTAGTAATGAAAAAGACTATCTCTATTCCTTTCCTTCAAACCAACAGCGGGCGTTATCAAAAAGCATGTGCTGAATCTGCTGTTCGGTTACGCCTTTTCTTTTTAACTCCGGCACGACTTCTTCTAACACAAAGCTCATTGACCATTTTGGAAAACGTTCTTCAATTACGCCTTCTGGAAACCAGTCCATTGTACAGCAGTAGTCTTGTGATAGAAACATGCGGTTTGAGTATCCTTGTTTGGCTAACTCAATGACCGTGTTATTTCTATTTTCAGTTGAACATTCTCTTGTCAAACCGTAGCGGTCCATTCCAATAAAAGCCCCTTGATTTAAAATATTTGAAATATATTCAAGGTTATCCGTATCTCCCGTATGTCCAATCAGAATTTGACTTGGGTTAGCACCTTCATCCAGTAAGATATCAAGCTGCTTTAAGCCTGTGCCGCTTGCAGGATGTGAATGGGTCATAATCGGCACGCCCGTTTTTTTATGAGCTCGTGCCACGGCACGCATTACTTTTTCTACATCGGCCGTTACGCCAGGTGCATCTGTAGCGCATTTTAGAAAGCCTGCTTTGATTGACGTGTTTTGAATGCCGACTTCAATATCTCGAACAAACAGGTCTGCCATATAGTCAATGCTACGAGTTTGAAAGTGGGTAGGGATGTAGTTATACGTATAAATTCCTGTAGCTGCGATGATTTGAGTGTCCGTTTCACGGGCAATTTTTTCAATAAAGCGAATATCGCGCCCTTGTTCCATCACCGTAGGATCACAGATCGTGTTGACTCCGAGCTTCTTCGCGCGATTAACTTGTTCGACTGCTTTTGCGATTTCTTGTTTCTCATCATATAAATGAGGAAACTGTGCGTGAACAGATTCAGAACGAACGCGCATATGTTCATGAATTAACGTTAGCCCTAGTTCTGACGCGTTGACTGGGCCGGTTACAGAATTGATAAATGTCATAGTGTAATTCCTTTCATAATCTACCTGTAAATTAAACAGCGGGTGATCAGGTACAGTTTTAATTTCATCTGTTTTATTTTTATATATAGACTACCGTTATAAAAAACACATATTGCATTATACAACATATGTATTGTCTTACACAACAGGCGGGACTTTTACTCCCCATGACAAAAAATCCTTCTTTCCAAGCAGAAAGAAGGACCATTCATATTGATGATTACCCAGCGTTTACGCTGTAATGATCACCGTTTAATTTACGAAATTTTAGATAGCTGCCAACTCTCCAAATAACAATATATATAAAGGCTAGCGTCATTGTTAAGACCGCGAAGTCTATCGAATCCAACCCTTTAAAGTACTGGCTCAAAGCCATTCTTATGAAGATAATAGCAATAATTACATATTTAAAATTTTTATTTGGCTTTGAGTAAATGAAGCCGTCTTCTCTTACTTCATAGTCTGTTTGGCTAAGCATAATAAGTCCAAATATAACACCTAATACACCAGCAATCAGCATTTCCCAGTAGGGAGGTAAGTGAAAGGGCTGGCCCGGTATGTGCATCAGCTGACTTAGACTAAGGGAAAATGCAATCAATATGAAAAAAATAGGTGCTAATATACCAAGTCCATTCTTTTTAATGGGCTTATTTTTCTTTTTCATCTTTCTCCAAATAATGAGTCCAATAAGAGCAATAACAAATATATAAATAAGCAGCATTTCCATCGTTATTTTGCCTCCTTTTTTATTTCTGCGTTCGTACAATCCACTATTTAGTATAAACAATAAAAGGATGAAGATAAAAGTGCATTCTTTCATTTTTTACACATGAGAATTCTCACTATTTTTATTACTGTCGTTTTAGATTTTTTGTATATGACTCATTAACTGTTTCTTTCTTTTTTACCACAATATGTTAGAATTGTAGAAAACGAGAAAACGTAGTGCAGGCAAATTTTGTTTACACGCTGCCATAGTTATAGAGGTGAATGAGTTGAGGTTAGGAAATCAGCTAGAAAAATTAAGAGAAGAACAAAAGATGTCTCAAGAAGAAGCTGCTAAGCAAGTGGGTGTATCTGTACAAAATATACATAAGTGGGAAAATAATCAGAGCTATCCTGGGATCCAACATCTTTTAACGTTAGGGGACATCTATGGAACAACCATTGATGAATTTATTAAAAGTGATGCTGCATTACAAAGCAGAATAAATATTCGGGAAGAAGAAAAAGAAGACGACGATGAACTGCTTCACCCAGGTTTTTATATCGGAATAGGCATCATGTTTCTTGGTACTTTACTTAGCCTGATTATCGGCAATCTTACAATCACGATGGTGACCAACATCGCTGGAATGCTAATTGCTTGTTTTTATAAAGGTATTTTAAAACTTTTGAAAGAAGTCAAAAAAGATTTTTATGAACAAGGATAAAAGGGTAAGTAGCGTAAGCCACCCTATGAAATAGCACAAAAACGATGAGGTGTACCAGGTGAAAGAGTTAAATTTAAATTTTATGACCATATCTTTTTTATGTTTAATAAGCTATTACTTATTTCGAGTGGGAGCATACGCTTTAGCCAGTAGGTATATACAAAAAACTCCTGAAGGAAGTGTTTGCAATTGGGCGCTTAGTGTACTTGTTAGAAGCGGCAAAAAATGGAGTTCAGTGATTATGTCACGTGGGCAGGATTTTGTATACTTTTATATCTTATGTAGTCACAGTAAAAAAGTAAGGAACTACCTTCTTATTTTAAAAGGAAGAAGCGCTGTCTCACATGGTCTTCGAGCTCAAATGATAAAAGGGTAAAAACATATAAAATCCTTAAAACGAATAGTCTAGGTTATCAATGAAACCTAAAGCAGAGGTGGTGTAGTGATGATCAAGTCAAAGCTTTTGTGGAAAGTTATTGGCCTAGAAATCTTAGTTATCTTTTAGTTTGTTGTAAACGGTGCATACGTGAGCATGACGCATCCTACTACACATTATCTTCAGTATTTAGGAATCGTCCCTTTGGCGATTGGAATAGCATTTTATCTAACAAAAACAAAAAAGTGGCTGCATTTTTTCTCCTTTCAACAAAACATGTCGTTTAGAACGAGAATCCTGTTTCTTTCTCCGCTTCTTTTGTATTTGCTTATTATCCTCATTGGGAACAAAGGTTTACACGGAAGTTCCATTGCTGATCTTGTTCTTATTTTGCTTACCCAAACTCTAGTCATAGCATTTGTAGAAGAGATGGTATTCAGAGGATTTATCCTTAATCTGCTGTTATCAAAAAGCTATAAGGTAGCGGTTCTTTGTTCATCATTCCTTTTTGCTTTTACCCACAGTTTAAATGCGCTAAGCGGTCAATCGATAGGAGATACAATCTTTCAAATTTTATTTGCATTTGTTATTGGATTGGTACTCGCTTTGCTGATTGTTAACGGTGAATCAATTGGAATTACGATTGCATTCCACGGCTTAAATAATTTTCTTCAGTTTACAAGCCCTGTTGACGCTAACGATTCTTTACTTGTTAATTACGCGCTGCTTCTATTTTTAAGCGGATATGCCTTCTATTTATGGAATCGAAAATCTACTTTATCAGTTTCTCAACATCAGATTAGTACCTAATCAAAAGAGGTTGAGACGTAACGAGATATGAATTCAATCTAAAAACAACAACTAGTATGCATGAGCTGAACCGCGCTCGTTACATCGCAGTTGATTTCCGTGCAAGAGGCAAAAAAGAAAGGGCTGTAACGTGAAAAATAAACGGCTGTTAAAGGCGGTGATGAAATGGCAATTGGAGTTGCATTACTTGTTTTAGTATTAGGTCTGATGTTTGCAAGCGGACTAAGCCAAGGAAAATCAGCTAAAAGAAAATATATAGTGTGGGGAACAACAACCATATTGATTATAGCTCCGTTCTTTTCCTGGGCCGTTTCAATTTTGTTTGCGATTAGCCAGAAAGAAGGTTTTGCAGGAGTTGCATTAATGATGTTATTGTTTCCGTTTTTCTTTTTAATAGGACTTGTTACGCTGTTAATAGGAATCTTTAAGAAAGAAAGTGTGAATAAATCTGTTTAGGAACAGGGAGAGAACTATTAGAAGTTCATATGCGCAGATGAGTTAATGATGGGGAAAGATAATGCTGCTTTTGTGTATGAAAGTGTTCCTAGTATAGTAAAGGTTTCGGTGTTGAAATCCGAAGGGGAGTTATTGCTTCCTAATACAAGTGAATTTGCTGAAAATCATAAAGTGATTATTCCTATAATTAAAGTATGATTTTTGTTTATTCTGCACGTCTTTATTTAAAATCACTAGGGGAAAAATCTAAAAAAGTAATATAAACAAAGTGGAAAGAAGCATAAAAACCCTAATATAACAGGGGTTTTTATGCTTTTTATTAATATTCGAAAAATTATGGGTAAAACATACCTTACAATTCTGATAAAAATAATATAAATTATAATGTATATAGAGTAGTATGTTTACAGAATTTAAAGGAGTGTGTATGATGCCGTTTAGTTATGTTTCTCACTTATATTGTCCTAAATGTAAAAAAGAATATAGTCCAAAAGAAAAACATCAATTATGTGAATGTGGCTCACCTTTATTAGTAGCGTATGATTTAGAGAGACTGAAAGACAATCTAAGTCCAGGAGATGTCCAAAGCAGAGAACCGAATCTATGGAGATATCATGAATTGCTTCCAGTAGAAGATCCAGAAAACGTCGTTTCCTTAGGAGAAGGGATGACTCCGCTTATAAAAATGCCTAAGCTGGGTAAAGAAATGGACATTCCAAACTTATATATGAAAGATGAAGGTATTATTCCAACGGGATCATTTAAAGCTAGAGGCGCCGCTGTAGGGGTGTCAAAAGCAAAAGAACTGGGCGTTGAACAGCTAGCGATGCCTACAAATGGGAATGCCGGAGCCGCTTGGTCGCTTTATTCGTCACGCGCTGACATAAAAGCAACTGTTGTGATGCCAAAAGATGCGCCTGTTATTACACGAAATGAGTGTGCTGTCGCTGGAGCTGACCTTTACTTAGTAGATGGACTCATCAGCGATGCGGGTAAAATTGTCGGTGAGGCTATTAAAGCCTGGGGTCTTTATGACGCTTCTACGCTTAAAGAGCCGTACCGAATCGAAGGCAAAAAAACAATGGGCCTAGAAGTTGCTGAACAGTTTTCTTGGAATCTTCCTGACGTGATTTTATATCCAACAGGAGGAGGCGTTGGTTTAATCGGCATCTATAAAGCGCTAAATGAATTAAAAGAGCTTGGCTGGATTACAGGTGATCTTCCTCGTTTAGTTGCGGTACAAGCTGAAAACTGTGCACCTATTGTCAAAGCATGGAATGAAAGAAAACAAGAATCTGAATTTTGGCCGGATTCTTCAACCATTGCTTTTGGTATCAACGTACCAAAAGCAATCGGGGACTTCTTAGTTTTAGAAGCAGTCTACAATACGAATGGATGTGCGATTGCGGTGGACGAAGATAAGATTGCGGAGGAACAAAAAAAAGTTGCACAGCTTGAAGGTTCGTTCATTTGTCCGGAAGGTGCTGCAACATTTTTAGCTGCACGCCGTTTGCGAGAAGAAGGGTGGATTAAAGAAAACGAAACGGTTGTTGCTTTAAATACAGGGCTTGGAGTTAAATATCCAAACACGGTAGATATTGAAGTCCCTGTTTTAGAACGAAATGGCAGCCTTATTAAAAAATAAAGCAAGTAAAAAAATAGATCTCCGTCTAAGCGGAGGTCTATTTTTTTATTCTATCGCAGATAACATGTTTATATAATGTAAAAAAATGTAATAAGTGTGAATCTTTATATTCAAAACCATAAGGGTGTATTTAGGTTTAAAGTTTGTCTTGTGGGGTATCTAAAAGAAGAAAGAGAGTATCTTTCTATCTGGCAAAACAGCGTGGTGAGGGAGTGGAGCTGGCATATTACGCAAGTTGAACAATATGCCAAAAGTAGCACTATAAACCAGCTTGCTTTTACAGTAGAAAACTTACTTGAAGCCACGAATGATTATACGGAGAAAGGAGTTGAATTTTTATCCCTCGAACCCAGCCAACTCTTAAAGTTTTATTCTATGGACCGAATCATCCAGTGCTGCACTTGTTAGAACGAGCTTTATATTTATTTTTAAGGCTACATAATTTTTGTAGTAGAAATAGTGTGTCTATTACAAAATAAAGCTTATATCTAATGGGTTGTAACAATAATTGTCAGATAACCTGAGTGGAAATTGCTACCAAGCATATTGTAAACCAGATGCGCTATCTTTAACGACAAGTTACTATTTCAGCGACTGTAATTCCATCGAAAACGATCCCTATTTTAGGCGAAAATCGTTTTTTTAATAGCAATGAATTGTACGTTGAAATAAAAAAAGTTTATTTTGGTTTTAATTCATTTATTTGTTGGCGTTCCTTCTTCAGCTTTTTTTGGCTTCAAACCCTTTAGCCATAACCTTTTTTAATATTTAGCATCACATGAATAGTTTTCGTTTTTTACTTAAAAATAAGAAGTGTTTCAACACATTTACATGTGAAATACAGTAAGTCAAATTTGACTTTACTACTCAGTCTTGTATAATCGTATACCGCGGAGGTGACGTAATGAAATGAAGTTTAATAAGAAAAAAATTAACGTCGTAGATATTGACAAAGCTAAAAAAAGCGTCTTTGCTACAGGAGTAGGAAACGCGATGGAATGGTTTGACTTTGGCTTGTATTCATATTTAGCCGTAATTATTAGTCAAAACTTTTTTAGCGCAGTTGAAAATGATCAGCTCAAATTAGTATTCACATTTGCCACATTTGCGATTGCCTTTTTAATGCGTCCATTGGGCGGTGTTATATTCGGTAAAATTGGAGACAAGTTAGGAAGGAAAGTCGTTTTAACCACTACCATTATTTTAATGGCCTTTTCCACATTACTCATTGGGTTGTTACCTACATATGATCAAATCGGTATATGGGCACCCATCCTTTTATTAATTGCACGAATCATCCAAGGTTTTTCAACTGGTGGTGAATATGCTGGTGCGATGGTGTATATTGCAGAATCGTCTCCAGACAATAAGCGAAATGTGCTTGGAAGTGGACTAGAAATCGGTACACTTGTTGGTTATATTCTTGCTTCACTGCTAGCTAGCTTACTGTTTTTTGTTCTTTCGGATAAACAGATGGCCTCATGGGGCTGGAGAATTCCCTTCTTATTAGGATTGCCTTTAGGACTTATTGGTTTTTATTTACGAAGAAGTTTAGGGGAAACGCCTATTTTTGAAAATGAACTTTCCAACGAAGACGAAGTTGAAGAAGAAAGCTTCCTCTCTATTTTAAAAAATCACAAAAAAGATGTGTTTGTTTGTTTCGTAGCCGTGGCTTTCTTTAACATTACAAACTATATGCTATTATCGTACATGCCTTCTTATTTAAATGAAATTATTGGTTTATCAAACACAGTTGGTACAGTATTAATTACGGCAGTTATGATTTTAATGGTGCCGCTTGCTCTTATGTTTGGAAAACTGAGCGACAAAATCGGAAACAAGAAAGTTTTCTTAATCGGTTTAGGCGGATTAAGCTTACTGTCAGCCTTTTCGTTCTATTTAATCAACTTAAATGGTTTAGTTTTTATTTCAATCGGTATTCTTATTCTAGGTGTTTTACTTGCTACGTATGAAGGAACAATGCCAGGAACGCTGCCAACAATGTTCTACACAGATATTCGCTACCGAACATTAGCGATCACGTTTAATGTTTCAGTTTCTATCTTTGGAGGAACGACGCCATTAGTTGCGACATGGTTAGTTCACGCAACGGGCAATCACTTGGCTCCAGCGTTCTATTTAACCATTGTGAGCATCATCGGATTTTTCGTGATTTTATTCTTGTTTGCGAACACAGCAGGAAAATCACTCAAAGGTTCATACCCAACGGTTGCTTCTAAATCTGAATACAATGAAGCGGTTGAAAATCCAAAAGATTCATTATGGTGGCACACAGAGCAAACAGAAAAATAAAGTAAATAAACAGCAGGTGCTACATCAACTGCTTCGTAAAATAGGAACGATAAAAAGAGCCTTCTCTTTGTATAGAGCTACAAAGAGAAGGCTCTTTTTATCGTTCGACGATTTATTCCATTCCCTGTATTTGCTATCTTTGATTCTGTATGTTACGATTGAGTTAATTATTTTTGTTCGGTATAAGATTGAGAGAAGAGAAATCTCTTCCATAGAATTTTTTATCTTAAGATAGTATGGTTGGACAAGGGTAGTAATACAAGCGTGGAGTATTCCACACCAGGAGGCAATATTATGGAACAAGGTACAGTGAAATGGTTTAATGCAGACAAAGGCTTCGGCTTTATCGAAGTTGAAGGCGGAGACGATGTATTCGTACATTTCAGCTCTATTCAAGGTGAAGGCTTTAAATCGTTAGAAGAAGGTCAAAAAGTAACGTTTGACATTGAACAAGGTCAACGCGGAGCACAAGCTGCTAACGTTCATAAAGTAGCATAATTAATCCAACGTAAAAAGACTCCACATAGGGGTCTTTTTGCTTTGGATTTTAATAATTAAAAAAGAAATGATTTTAAAAAGGTTACTTTAAACATAAGTATAGACATTGGAGACAAAAGCCAGTAAAGAAGAGCTACCTATATCCTGTGTCGTAAATAACTAGAAAAGAATACATTATAGCTGTAGAACGATAGGCTTTAGGAGCATGTATACGTAAGGTATCAAATATAACTAACCTTCGCTGGACTAGCCGTTGGGAAAGGTTGCTGACTATCAGCATGCTGATAAAGCCTCAAATATAAGCTGAACATTATATTTCCCGATAAATAAAGTTAAAAATTTGATTGTTTTTGATACGAGAGAGGATGAAGGATATGAGTATAAGCTTATTTGCTAATGGAGAAACAGTAAGTATAAAAGCATCTAATGAAATAGTGATCATCTTAAAAAGTCATTATGTGAAAAACATGAAAAGATATTCTTATACAGTTGATAAATATCCCAGTACATTTTTCTTTGAAGAAGAGTTAATGAAGCACGAATCATAATTATTCATGAAGAAATTTTGATTTATAGTTTGGATTCCGCCAATACTATGCTATACTGAGTTTACCATTTGTATTACCGATTACTATTTTTGTATTAATAAGCCCTATTCCTCAGTGGATAGGGTTTTATTATTACATTTTCAAAGTAATGAAAAAGACAGACTCCATGGAGTCTGTCTTTTTCTATTTATGATGGATTACGCTTTTTGAACGTTAGTAGCTTGAGGGCCGCGTTGACCTTGTTCTACTTCAAATGTAACTTCTTGACCTTCGTCTAAAGATTTGAAGCCTTCGCTTTGGATTGCTGAGAAATGTACAAATACATCGTCTCCGTTTTCGCGTTCGATGAATCCAAAACCTTTTTCTGCGTTAAACCATTTTACTTTACCTTGTTCCATAATTGTTGCCTCCTAGTGTGACACGCACACATTGTATTACTATCCTTGCTCAAATCTATAGACGAAAGTTATGTAACTTATCAATCTTTGCCGAACAAAAATAATTCTTCTTAAACTTAACAGAAATAGGGACTTATTGCAAGGATAGAGTCTGTACAGCTACAATTTCTCTTTTATCTATGTTTGCACTATGTGAGCTAAAAAACGATACGTAAGCCTCCTTAGTTCAAATAAAGAGAATGTTTGTGGTACACTTAAATAGTAAAAAACATTTAAAAGTGAGGAATTATATGAACACAACTAAAAAACATCACAGGCCTAAGCGGCTAAAAATTGCTTTCCGAGCATTAATGGTCATTATCGGAGGAATTATTGCAGCTTACGGCTTAGAAACTGTCTTAATTCCAAACCATGTTTCAGATGGAGGGGTAACAGGCATTAGCATCGTTGCTTCAAACCTATTTGGTTTGCCACTTGGGGTTCTCATCGCCGTTATCAACATTCCTTTTGTATGGTTAGGATATCAACAAATCGGTAAAAGTTTTGCCATCTTTTCAATCCTCGGAATCGTTTCATTAGCTGTCGGTACAAGCCTCATGCATCACACTCCAGCGATTATTGAAGGAGATACACTACTCGTAACCGTTGTCGGCGGTATTATCCTTGGGTTTGGAATGGGAATTGCACTTCGTAACGGCGGGGCCTTAGATGGCATCGATATGCTAGCTGTACTGCTTTCTCGAAAACTGCCGTTTGGAACAAGTGATCTTATTTTGTTCTTAAATGCGTTTGTATTTATTTTTGTTTCATTAGTATTTGGTCTGCAAGGCGCGATTCTTTCTGCAATTGCATACTTTATTGCGTCCAAAGTTATTCACATCGTAGAGGTAGGGCTAAGCGGATCGAAAACCTTCCAGATTATCACTTCTCAGCCTGCATTAATGGTAGAGACAATACGTGATCGTTTAGGTCGAAGCGCTACATATAAAGAAGCTTACGGCGGTTATTCTCATGAAAAATTTAAGGAAATCACATGTGTAATCAACCGTTTAGAAGAAAGCAAAATGAAAGAAATTATCAATGAAATTGACCCGACGGCTTTTGTTACGGTATATGACGTAGCCGAAGTTAAAGGCGGTAATTTCCGAAAGAATAATATCCACTAAGTACACCAATCACTACATTTGTACAAACACTCTACCATATCCTCTTTTACTGAGGTGTGTAGAGATAAGAAAAGCAGCGTGATGTTTTACATCCGCTGCTTTTTTATATCGCAAAATCCGCTTGCTTAGCGGAGGGCTTTAAAACGGGATATGCTAAAAAAGTGAAACGGTGAGAATTAAGGTGGATAAGGTATCAGCAGACATTAATGTGATGATTTTCCCTCGATTTTTCTCTTCATCTAACAAATCCAACAGAAAAAATCTCTGAACATAAAAGAACAGAGATTCAACAGAATGATGATTCTTATATAATACAAAGGATGACTTTTCCTGTCTCAGAAAGGTCATTTTTATTGTAACACCAGCAAGGTCTTAACGCTGTGAGATATCTCACAGCTAGGAAGGGGAAAATCTGTTATTGTGTAGAGGTCGGAGTAAACTTTCTTGATTATGTGCGCTTCTTTCATATGTATCGAACCTGCTGACTGAGATCAGCAGGTTTTTTTATAGTATCACTTTCTCTATGAGGTAAGGGAAAAGAACGGGAAATCTTTATAGACAAATAGACTTTATACCATTTTACCTATACGTAAAATAGGTTAAAATAAAGAGGTGAGGCATGGAGAGAAAAGAGTTAAATAAGAGGTGCGTAACATTATAATCACAATTTATCTTAAAGGGTTATAACGGTGATTATACTAAATGGTGAACGTTGAAAGGGGATACATAGTTTTGAACACAAAATATCTAGATTTACTTGCACAAAGGTATGATACGGAAGAAAAAGTGGTAACCGAAATTATTAACCTTGAAGCTATTCTTCATCTGCCAAAGGGGACCGAGCATTTTGTCAGTGATTTACACGGCGAGTATCAAGCCTTTCAGCATGTGCTGCGAAATGGTTCAGGAAATGTAAAAGAGAAAATCAAAGACCTTTTTAAAGATGTATTATCTGACAAAGAAATCAATGAATTTGCGACATTAGTGTATTACCCTGAAGAAAAATTACCGTTGATTAAAGCACAGTTTCGAAACAAAAAGGAACTCTATCATTGGTATACAGAAATCATTGATCGTATGCTTAATCTTATTTCGTACGCTTCTTCTAAATACACGCGTTCTAAACTGCGTAAAGCATTGCCGGATCAATTTGTGTACATTATTGAAGAACTGCTATATAAAACGGATGAATTTACAAATAAAGAACAGTACTATACAAAGATTGTTCAGCAGATTATTTCTCTGGGACAAGCCGATAAGCTTATTATAGGCCTTGCTTATACGACGCAAAGGTTGGTTGTGGACCATCTGCACGTAGTAGGGGACATTTATGACCGTGGACCTGAGCCGGATAAAATTATGGATACGCTCATTAATTATCACTCCGTTGATATTCAGTGGGGAAATCACGATGTGCTATGGCTAGGCGCTTTTGCGGGTTCGAAAGTGTGCTTAGCTAATATTATTCGTATCTGCGCGAGATACGACAATCTAGATATTATTGAAGACGTATATGGCATTAACCTGAGACCGCTGCTTAACCTGGCGGAGAAATATTATGATGACAATCCTGCTTTTAGACCAAAAGTAAGCTCGAGTGACAAACTATCCGATCACGAGCGACTACAAATTACGAAAATTCATCAGGCCATTGCGATGATTCAGTTCAAGCTGGAAAGTCCGATTATAAAAAGACGTCCTTTCTTTAATATGTCAGAAAGGCTGTTGCTTGAAAAAATTGATTATGATAAAAATGAAATTACGATATACGGAAACACGTATCCGCTAGAAAACAGCTGCTTTGCAACGGTGGATCCGGCGCAGCCTGATCAGCTATTAGAAGAAGAAGAGCAGGTAATGGAAAGACTGCTGCTTTCTGTACAGCATTCGGAAAAACTGGCGAGACATATGAAGTTTCTGATGAAAAAAGGCAGCCTTTATTTAAAATACAACGGAAACTTATTAATACACGGCTGCATTCCTTTAGATGAAGAAGGAAACATGGAGAAAATGACGATTGAAGATAAAACGTATGCAGGCCGCAACTTGCTTGATGTGTTTGAACATTATTTGCAAGAGGCTTTTGCCCATCCTGAAGAAACGGATGATTTGGCAACAGATATGGTCTGGTACCTATGGACAGGAGAATATTCATCACTCTTTGGGAAACGTGCAATGACGACGTTTGAAAGATATTTTATCAGTGATAAAACAACGCATAAAGAGAAGAAGAATCCGTATTATTACTTACGGGAAAATGAGGAAGTCTGCCGAAACATCCTGGAAGAATTTAAATTAAATCCTGATCATGGTCATATTATCAATGGGCATACGCCAGTCAAAGAAATTGAAGGAGAAAACCCGGTCAAAGCAAATGGAAAGATGATTGTTATTGACGGCGGTTTTTCAAAAGCGTATCAATCCACAACAGGGATTGCTGGATACACATTATTATACAATTCTTACGGCATGCAGCTAGTCGCTCATAAACACTTTAATTCAAAAGAAGAGATTTTATTAGAAGGAACGGACGTCTTATCTGTAAAGCGATTGGTTGACAAAGAACTAGAGCGAAAAATGGTTTTAGAAACAAATGTCGGAGAAGAATTGTTAAAAGAAATTTCTATTTTAAAAGATTTACGAAAATATCGCTATAGTTAAAGATAAAAAAAGAGCAGTATGCCCCTGGGGCTTCTGCTCTTTTTTATTTAGCGGTACTACACCGTCATTTCCCAGTTCGACATTTCCAGCCAGTTCTCTTGTTCACGATAATCGGGCATGATTTTCCCGACAAGGCGCCAAAAAGACCGGTCATGGTTCATGTGAACCATGTGGCACATTTCATGAACGACTACGTAATCAATGACGTGCTGAGGTGCCATTGCCAGCCGCCAGTTAAAGGTTAGCTGACGCTTGGAATCACACGTGCCCCACGCTTTTTTGCTATCGGAAATCGAAATGGAGCGCGGCTTTGTTTTAAAATGTTTTTGATAGGAGGAGATACTCTTGGTTACTAGCGCTTTACATTGTTGATAATAAAAGCGTTTGAGCGCTTGTTTTATCGCTTCATCGTCGTGCTGATTGACATAAATCTGAAGCGTGTTCGCTTCAAACACTACAGAATCCTTTGTAATGGTCGAATCGTGATGAATCTGTATCGGATAGTTTTTTCCTACATACAAAAAGCGTTCTCCGTGTTCATAGACTTTTTTCTTTGGTCCATGCGTTCTATCGTTCATTTCGTTTATTTTTTGCTGAATCAATGCCCAGTTGTTCTCTAATAACATACGTAATTGTTCAGTAGACGTTCCTTTAGGAGCAAGTACTTCGACCGTTCCGTATCCGTCTACTTTAATTGCAAAAGAACTTCGGTTTTTATATCGTATTTCATAATGGATACTCTGATTTGAAAAAGTGTGTATCATGTTAGCCTCTATATTGTACGGTTAAGCCTCTTAGAAATTTTCGTGCAAAATTCTCTTTGCACGGTTTGTAATTTTTGTGGCCTTTTTTTCGTAATAAAGCACCTAATTCTGCTTTAGATACACGGATGCCACCGTCATCAAATACTTCTAACATCTCTTCACTGGTTAGGGACAAAGCAATTTTCACTTTCTTTAATAAGACGTTGTACATATTTTGATTGCTTTGAACCGGCGCTGGCGGTGCTTGCCCTGGTTTAGGGTCTTGTTTTCCTCTTTTAAAGGTAATAAAACCGTTTAAAAAAGAATCTAACATACTGTTACTGCACGAGATGTGTTCGTCCGCATGAACTGCATCCTCGTCTTCTTCGTCCGGTGTTCTCGTAAGGATCTTTAATACGTCTTCTTTTGTTACGTCTACTCCGCCAAGATTAAAGATCTCTACCATTTCTGTATTTTTTAAATCCAAGGCATATCGTAATCTAATTAAAATATCGTTATTATCCATTCTTGCTCCTCCTATAACTTGCTTGCTGTATGTAAAAATCATGACTGCCACAATCTAACCGAACTTGGTTAATATCAGTACAATTATAGTAACAGGTTCCGCTGGAATTCTAGGTTATTCCATTCATTTCTACAAACATATAACTTCTCATATTTATAAGCCTTCGTCAACTCTTGAAAAAGAACGATTTGCTCATATTATGCCCGAACAGACTCTTTACCATAACAAAATTAGGCGCCGCAGTCTGCTAAAGTAAGCAGAGGTAGCTGTATTTTTTAAGAACGGATAGGACAATTTTTAAAGTTGACAGAGTTTTATGTGCCGCTAGAATGATATACCTTACTAAATAAATAGTTTTACGTATTTATTAAGTGTGTAATTAGGAGTATGATAGTAGTAAAAAAAGAAAGAGGTCAACAGATGAATTCAACATACTCACCAAGAGAATCAACCAAAATCAAAGCTTTATCCATGCATGCGCTTTTTATCGCACTGACGTTTGTAGCGACAATGTTTATCAACATCAAGCTTCCAATCATGGGTAACGGAGGCCTCATCCATTTAGGCAACGTTCCTCTTTTTATAGCAGCTTTTCTTTACGGCAAAAAAACAGGAGCCATCGCAGGAGCTTTTGGAATGGGGTTATTCGACCTTATCTCCGGCTGGACAGCATGGGCACCGTTTACGTTTATTATTGTAGGGGCAATGGGCTTTTTAGCAGGTCTTATCTCAGAAAAAGCACCTGGTAAAAGAGCGTTTGTCAACACGCTGGCAGTTGTTGCAGCGCTGATTGTAAAAGTCGTCGGCTACTATTTTGCCGAAGTGATTCTTTACGGTAACTGGATCGTTCCGCTTGGATCTATACCAGGAAATGTGATGCAAGTTGTGATAGCGGGTATCATCGTTGTTCCGCTTGTAGCGCGCTTAAAGAATAGAGCGGTACAAATTTAATCGCTCAATCGTAACTTGTTTTACCATTATCCTATCCTTAAGTGATATACTTGATGAAGGTTTATCAAGTGAAAGGAGCGGAAAACACCATGAAATATTTAAAATCACAGATGAAGCAGCTCATTAAAGACAATCAGGAACTGCAGGGTAAGCTGAACGGTTTGATGAAAGAGCACAGCCTTGAAAAAAACTTTGCTCTTAAAGCTTTGTACCACGCAGAAGTGGCTGAAGGCGGAAAATATCAGCTTGCCTATCAAGCATTAGACGCACCGAAAAAGTAATGGCCTTATTGCTCATTCGCATATTTTTTTATCATAAAAAGGCAGCCAAATTGCATATTTGGCTGCCTTTTATAGCAAATAGAATGACATAGGATGATCTTGATGTTCAAGCAACTGCTTAACGCTAGATAAATAGGGTATGTAAAAATTAAAGCTAGCTATCGTTCTAATTATATAAGAAAAGAGGAAAATAGCGATGACCATATCTGCTTTAGAACAAGCAAAAGTAGAGTTACCAAATGGAGAAATAATCAATTACCGAATGAAAAAAGGCGGAAAAGAAGTACTTTTGTTAATTCACGGAAACATGAATTCTTCCCTTAACTGGGATGTGTTGATGAACGAACTTCCAGAACATATCACAGCTTATGCGCTTGATTTAAGGGGATTTGGAGACTCCACTTACCATACACCTATCCACACAATCAAAGACTTATCAGATGACGTCAAACTGTTTGCAGATGCTTTAAAGTTGTCTGCTTTTACAATAAGCGGGTGGTCATTAGGAGGAGCAGTCGCTATGCAGTATGTGATTGATCATCCGAATGATGCCAAAAAATTAATTCTCTTAAGCTCCGTCAACATCAAAGGCTACCCCATTCCAAGAAGAACGTTCCTAGAACTGCCTATTCCTAACAACTTTATACAAACGAAAGAAGAAGTAAAAGAAGCATTTAGAATGGTCGAAAACGCAAAAGAAACAAAAAACACATGGTTTTTAAAAATGATGCTGCGTCAATTTTTATATACAAAAAATAAGCCGTCTGCTGATCAATTTGAAAAATATTTAGAAGGAACGACCAAGCAGCGAAATTTAATTGATATCAATTATGCGCTGATGAGATTTAATATTTCAAACGATTTTAACGGTGTCGTTCAAGGGACAGGAGAAGTCGAAAAAATTACGATTCCTACTATGGTTATTCAAGGAGATGAAGATAAGATGGTTTCGACAAGAGATGCATCTGACATCGCAAAAGGAATAGGGGAAAATGCGACGTTGAAAATTATGAAAGGCGTGGGCCACTGCCCATTGTTAGATGATTTAAGCAGTTTAATGGATTTATACAACGCTAATTTAACCAGGGCTTAGGAAAAGCGAGATTTTCTTTCCTAACAAAAGTTTTATTATTGCTAGATGCATCATGTTCTAAATTAACAATGAGAAAAGCATTCTATCTTTTGAGGAAGCAGACAACTAGTAAGGACAATAATCAAAAAAAACGCAAGGTCTTTTGAAGATGCTTACGTTTTTTATTGATGACACTTACCCTATTCGTTTCCGTTTTTCAAAATAAAGAAACAGATTGGTAATCCATTTTGATAGCAGTATGACACCGAGATAAAATACAAATAAATAACCGTAAGTAGCCCATTCATGCAGCTGGAAAAAGCCAATCCCTGTTAATAACGGTTTGAAAATAAAAGCAAAAAACAAACAAAGAATCGTTGCATATAAATAGTAATTTTTATGATGATTGAGTGTCCATTGATAAAGCAGCATAAAGGAAACGGGAATAAGCGAAGCATCTAGGCTAAAGCTTACGGGTATGACGGTATTCATTTGATAAGGATACGTCCAAAGCCCGTTATAAACGCCAGCGGTATCACTATAGTGAAACCAAACGTGTACGTTAAATCCGTAAAACCCTAAGTGAAAGGCTCTTTTTCGGTCAATTAAAAAATAGAGAATGACTAAAGGTAAGATAAAAGCCCCTAGGGTCACCCAAAACTGCCAAGAGCTTGGACTCGAGTAGTGGTGCCAATAGTCCATCCACGTTTTGGAGAGATCTTCCTGTATGCTATGTATTTTTTCAAGATATTGCTTTTGATTGGTTGTCAACGTGATCCATCCTTTTTAAGTAAGAAAAGTGTTTTTATTTTTAAACTGCCCTTTTCTTAAGGTTTGGATACCTTTCCCTGTTGAGTTGTTTGCATTTTTCTGCACGTACAGTCTAACTGGCCTTTATGCTAAAACAGGAGGTATAAAAAGTAAAAAGAAGGGGACGTATGGATAGCTCTATTTTAGACATAGTGATAGCGGTTTTTTCTATGATGGCCGGGTTAATCATCCTTTCTTTATCTCAATCATTATCCGGTGAATCAATGAAGCGGGTCCGGATTAGAGGGCTTCTTATCCACATGTACTGGATAGCTAAAAAATGCTTTGGCATATCGTTTGAGCAGTTTGCACGTAAAACGATGTATGTATTCGGGGTAATCTGCATACTGGGGTCGATTTTAATGCTCGGAGAAGCCGTTTATCAGCTCATTATGTAAAAAGCAGTTAAAGTGACTGCTTTTTTTTTGTTTCCATTTTTATGAAACTTTTCACGTGTTTTTTACGTATAAAAGGTATAAATAAAATGGTAGCAAAAAGGAGTGATTTTTTGTCTGAAGAAAAGAAAGGTACTGATTATCTAGGAGTAGGATTAGGCTTGGGCGTTGCGATGGGGGCTTCTCTCGGAATGTTAATGGATAATATCGGGTTTGGTATTGCGATTGGGACATCATTAGGCGTTGTGTTTGGAACGGCAATGAATCAAAGAAGCAAAAAGGAATAAAGTTTTGAAGAAAGGAGTAGAGAATGAAATATTTTGATGAAGCAAAGGAAATATGGTTAAAATATGTTCCGAAAAGCGGGCAATCGGATGTTGTAGAAGGAGAGGTCATTCGAGCTATTGAAAAGCTTCGCTGTGAAGCCCAAGGCAACGGAAATGCCAATTGGGATAAAGGATTTGAGATGCTGGTGTTATATATACTAGACGTATTAAATGACCCTGCGGTATTTATCTCAGCTGTTTTAGCAGAAATAAAAGCCGATATTCACACCTTGCTCACTTCTACAGAAGATCCGTATTTGGAAGATGATGTATATGATCGCTTAACCGACCGTGTCATTGAGTGGCATATAGCCAAAGGTGGACCTATTAAAAGAGAAAAAAATCCTCAATTATATAGATGAACAAAAAAAGGAGCTGCTTTAAACGAGCGCTTCTTTTTTTGTTTCTCAATCCTTTGCTCAGTGAACTGATATTTTATTACATCATGTGCTAAATAATAACATATAAAAAATCAGCGGTTTACATCACAACAGTGTAGCATAAACTTCATAAAAAATCGTTTCATAAGTTGCTGACCTCCCTAAAAAGTTCATAACTGACGCTGTTGCAAACACGTATAGTATTATATCTTTTACTAAATAAGAGATAAAGGAGAAGCGCCGATGTATATTCCAAAGTATTTCAAAGTGAATGATGAACAAATAATGTATGATCTTATTGAAGACAATGGGTTCGCCACTTTGTTTTCGTATCATAATGAAAAGCCTTATGCTACTCATTTGCCCCTGATGTTAAACCGGAAAGAAAAAGCTTTATACGGACATTTTGCACGTCCGAATCAGCAGTGGAAAGATGTTGAAAATCAAGAAATTCTAGCTGTGTTTCAAGGGCCTCACTGCTACATTTCACCGTCTTGGTATGAAACGAATCAAGCTGTGCCGACATGGAATTACGAAGCTGTTCACGTGTATGGCACGATGAAAATGATTGAAGAACCAACAGAACTGCTTGGGCTGCTGAGGAAGATGGTAGCGAAATATGAAAGCCCGAGCAGTACATATACGCTAAATGACGTTGATCCTGCTTATACGAATAGTTTAAGCAAAGGAATTATTGGGTTTAAAATCGACATCAGCAAAATGGAAGGCAAGCAAAAGCTAAGTCAAAATCATTCACTCGAAAGACAGCAGTTAGTCATCGAAAAATTAGAGCAGACGTCTCTTGAAAATGAAACGAAAATTGCGGAGGTGATGAAGCAAAATGTGCAGCGCGTGCTTAAGAAGTAACCGCTTTTGGAAAAGGTCAGCAGTTTGTTAAAGGGAAGATAAAAAGAAACTAACCATGTGTTTAGTTTCTTTTTTATGTTCACGACATTTTCTTGTTATTGACAAAGGGGCTGTGCATCCTTTAAAATTATCTTTAATTAAAGATAATTAAATTAAAGATAATTTATGCGGAAGTTAAAAAATTTATATATTATGAAAAGAGGCGGAGCAGATGGAATTGTTAGGGTTGCATCATGTATCTATTTTGACGGGGAAAGCTGAAAAAAACTATCAGTTTTTCACTAAAGTTTTAGGTATGCGATTAGTAAAAAAAACGGTGAATCAAGATAACACGCAGTCTTACCACTTATTTTATGCAGATGGAGAAGGAACACCAGGAACGGAAGTAACGTTTTTTGATATTCCGGGGCTTGCAAGAACGCATCAAGGTGCATCTGACATTTCAACCGTGTCGCTTCGTGTTAAAAGTACGGATTCTTTATACTTTTGGAAAGAGCGCTTTGAGCAGTACGGAGTAGAGTATGAAGAAATAGCTAAACGAGCTAATCGTGACACGTTAGCATTTAAAGATTTTGAAGGCACACGCTTGCTTCTTGTCGCAGACAACGGTGAAAAAGGCGTAAGAGCAGGCGTCCCGTGGAAGCGTGAAGATATTCCGTTAGAACATGCGATTATCGGATTAGGGCCAGTTACGCTAACGGTAGGCACGGCAGAACCAACGGTTGACGTACTGACAAACATTATGGGATTTCGCTACGTGAGCTCTTATCCATCTTTCGTAGAAAATCAAAAGGATATTTTGGTTTATGCAACGGGCGAAGGCGGAAGCGGAGCCGAAGTTCATATTGAAACGAGACCTGACTTGCCAAAAGTTCGCTTAGGGCGCGGTGGCGTTCATCACGTTGCCTTCCGTGTTCCAAATGAAGAAGAATACAACAAGTGGGCAAGCCGGTTAAACGAAAACAGCCTGCCGAATTCCGGTAAAGTAGAGAGATACTATTTCAAAGCACTATACTTTAGAGAACCAAACGGCATTTTGTTTGAACTATCAACCGATACACCTGGATTTGCGACCGATGAACCGCTCGAAACGATGGGGCAAACATTAGCACTGCCGCCATTTTTAGAACCTAAGCGCAAAGAAATTGAAGCGAAGCTGAGACCCCTAGATTTAGATGAAACGCTATAGGGTTTGCAGCGATTAAGACATGAAAAAACTCCAGTATTTATACTGGAGTTTTTTAGGTTAACAATCATCGTGATGGAAGCCGAAACCACATGCACCAATAATAATGAGTAAAATAAACAGTACGATGATAATGGCAAAACCATTACCTCTGTGGCAAGGAACGCTATATCCACATTCCATATATCCATAGTCCGGCATTGTGTATCCGCAGTGTGGAATCATATGGTCATAAGCAGGAGCAGTATAGCCGTGGTGAGCCATAGCAGGTGAGAACGGCATATTTTCATTAGAACTAAAAGGTGCGTTTACGTTATTATGCATTTTAATATCTTCCCTTCGTTTATAAAACTTTTATAAAGCTTTGATAACTTATTCATATGTTCGAAGGTCCTTATATGAAGCTTATTCACAGCCCAATTATGGTTAATTAACTATATTTTATGCTGAATGGGGAGATAAAGCGGTGAGTTTTACGGTGTTTGTGGCTTTTGGAGCTATGTCAGAAGGGAAGGGGGTTACCTGTTCTAAATTGTATACCGCTGTTTCTAGAACGGGTTATGAGGAACGTTTTGATTTTCTTAATTCTATATCGTATACGTACCCAAGCTTTCGATGGTTCATAACGTCTTCAGGGGTTGCATTCCAAGGATACATCGGATCTCTAAAGTTTTGACCAAATGGTCCGTTTTTCATCGGCTGATAGTTTTGATTGCGATGAACAATTTGCCATACAGCCCAAATACGATCCACATTTGCGTGGTGTAAAAAGAAGACCGGATCATTCGGAGCAGTAGGTACAACACCCATCTGTCCGCCAACCCAACGGTGTACGCGATTGTGAAGCTGTGGCCCGTTAATAAATCCTTCAAGCTGATTACGAAAGCTGTTTTGGCTCGTCATATCCCAAGGCGGCGTATCATATTGCGTTATTTTTAAAGCATTAAGAACATCATCTCGAGTAGGGAGTGTAGGTGCTTCTTTCGTTGCGCCAAAATTACGTTTTAGCCCTCCAGAAGGATTTCCTTGCTCATCGATCGTCGTCCAGCGTCCGGCTGCAAACGGACCGGTATCGACGATAAAATCTTTTTTGGGATTTCCGTTTGCGCCCATAAAATCTGCGCTCCAAATTTTTGATTGTGATGGATCTTGCATCTGTGCATCCGTTTCCCATTCCCAATAAGGAAGGGTTACTTCTGGATTGATCGACTGAAGGTCACGTTCGAATCGCAAAAGGTATTCACGATGCCACGGCAAAAAAGCAGAACTCATATGTGCTGCATTTCGATCGCTGCCTGGAGGAGTATGAAATTTACCTGCTGCACCATGCCAAGCTATATAGCGGTCATATATTCCTTTTTCCTTTAGTATTAGCACGGCACGAATAAAATCTCTTTTTTCCGCGTCTGTAAGAGATAATACGTTTTTTCTAACTTTGTACTTGTTACTCATTTTTTAACCTCTTTCTTAAAAAGAAGCAAGGGGCTGTTTCTTTTTTATATTTAGAATATGTCCAAGAGGTAAAAGTGCTACTGTCATATCTCCAAAATTTCATAGTCTAAAGTTGGATTTTTTACATATCAAATAGACTTTAAATCAATTATTAACTTTCTAGAGCTGTAGATAATGAAATGAAAAAAAAGCAGGCTTGAGCCTGCTTTTTTCATTTCATATATTAGGGTTAATGACCTATTGGATACATGGTCGTTACGCTGTAGTCATAGTCTTTGCCTCTGTAGTCGGTATACACAACTCTAACTTCTTGATTTAAAGAACTAATATACTTTTCTTTAACATAATTGCCAGATTTATTATTGGTACCATCGTCACCTTCATTGATTACTTCTTCGGCAATCGACATCGCTTGTTTTTCACTTAAGTATTTGCTGAACTGGCTTTTACCATGGTAATTGTCTGCGCCTGGTTGTTGCATATGAGCGACGATGTGACAATATCCGTATTTATCATTTCCTTCTTGTAAAACAAGTTCTTTGCCGGTAAATAGTCTGTCGCTTTGAGTCTCTGCAGAGCATTGGTTGCTTGATGTAGTGTCGGACGTGCTACTCGATGTACTGCTTGAATTTTCATGCTGCTGAATGAGGGAAATAGGCGAATTGTTGGTAAATACAGCGATGAGGGCAATCGCAAGTGCTACAATAGTGTATAGTATTTTGCTGTTTTTAAAAAAATCCATTCCTTTATGCGTCTCCTTTTTGAATCAACGTTAAAATCAAATCAACTTTCTTTTCTAGCTGATCAATTAAGTTTTGTTTTACTTGTTCTGATTGTAATAAAGCGCTTCTGAGTTCGTCCATATCTTTTTGCATATACGCACGGTTTTCTTTTTCTTGCTGAAGCTCTTTTTGAAGAGCGTGTATCGTGGACAGCAATTCTTTATCTGGGTTCATTTCTACGTTCACCGCCTCTGTGCTGATAAAAATCAACTTATGTCCACTATATAAAATACCACTATCTCCGCTGTAAATCGACTATTTGGATAAGAAATGAGTCCTCCCGGGTGAGGTTTTAGCAGGATATTGCTAGTTGAGAGGAGAATAGTATGGTTTACCGTAGATAGATAAGCTGCGCAGAAAAGAGGGAAGAAAATGTTTCCGGAATTAGAGACAAAACGGCTGATATTAAGAAAAATTGTAGAAGATGATGCGGGTGAAATTTTAGAATGCTTTTCTGATGAAGAGGTGCTGCGCTATTACGGGCAAGAAGCTTTAGAATCGATCAACCAAGTAAAGGGGATCATTAAGAATTTTTCCAAAGGCTACGAAGAAAAGCGATTGATTAAATGGGGGATTCAGCTAAAAGGAAAAGAAAAGCTGATTGGAACAATAGGGTTTCAAGAGTGGTCTCCTGGGCATAAGAAAGCAAACGTAAGCTATGCTCTTTTTCCGGAGTATTGGAACAAAGGATACGCAACAGAAGCCGTTCATGAAGCGATTTCTTATGGCTTCCACGAACTTCAATACAATCGTATAGGAGCGATTGTATTTACGCAAAATAGCGGATCTATCGCTTTGTTAAGCAAAGTAGGATTTAAAAAAGAAGGAACATTAAGAGAGTACATGTACCAAGACGGCATCCCATTTGATACATATGTTTATTCGCTGCTGCGCGGGGAAGCAAAGATATAAATGTAAGCACAAAAAAAGGAACACGGGGAGATGTTCCTTTTTTTTATGCTTATATTTGTTATTAGAATGTACGTGCAGCTTCTTTAGCGCGAGCAATGCCGTCCTCTTTAATTTCTTGTGCTTTATCTGGCATTGCAGCCTGTCCTTCTACAAATAGGCTTCCGATAGATGGAACGCCGAAGAAGTTCATCATAATGCGCATATAGCGGTGACCCATTTCCAGTTCACCAGCAGGGCCGCGAGAATAAATACCGCCGTTTGCTTGAATATGGAACGCTTTTTTATCTGTTAATAGACCAACAGAACCTTCTGCTGTATATTTAAATGATTTTCCAGCTACTGCTACAGCATCTAAGTATGCTTTCATTACCGGTGGGAATGAGAAGTTCCACATTGGTGTAACAAATACGTATTTATCCGCTTGAGCAAATTGATCACTTAATTCGTTTAAACGAGCAACTTTGCGCTGTTCTTCAGGAGTAAGCGCGTCAAATTCTGCGCCGCTTCCAAGTTTACCCCATCCGCTGAATACATCGCCGTCGATGTGAGGGATATGTTCTTGATATAAATTAACGTGAACAACCTCATCCGTTGGGTTTACTTCTTTATACTCGCTAATAAATGCGTCTCCTGCAGCCATACTGAATGATTGCGTAGCATCGTTAGGGTTTGCTGTAATATATAATACTTTTGCCATAATTCTTTTCACCTTTCCGTCTTCAATATATAAATGTTGTTTCATGAATTAAAGATAATATGTTCGAAAACATCTACTACGTTATTAATAGTAACTTACGTAACAAATTTAGTCAAAGGTTTTTTATTGGGTTTTATCATATTCACAAACGTTTTTAAGAGTATTATGCTTTTAGATTTTGTGGCTAAAACCTTTAAAAACAAAGGTTTATTTCATTTTAAAGCGTGATTTTAAACGTTATTCATTTGGAGGAACTATCTTTTTTGAACGTAGATAATTAAAAAAAGCAAAAGAAAAATCATGTGTTTTTGTTTCGTTCGTTATTAATAGTAACAAAAAATAACAGCGTTTCATCTTTCCTTTAAATCTATTTTCAACGTAAAACGAGCAGGAAGGTGATCATTATTTCAAGGGAAATATAAGGGAGGGAAGAGTAAAGAAAAAGACCTCGATCTGCTTCGAGGTCTTTTTGATTTTTATTGAATTTAAAACGTTTTGGCCATTGAATGGGCTTTTTGGAGTGCTTTTTCTTTAATTTGCGGAATTTGATCCGGGAATTTTACTTGCCCTTCAATAATAATGCTTTCAAACGCTTCAATTCCAAAGAAGTCCATCATGATTTCTAAATAGCGATGGCCCATTTCTCTTGCCATTTCAGGGCCTTCTGAATACACGTCTCCGCGGGATTGAATGTGAATCGCTTTTTTTCCTTTAAGCAATCCCTGAGCGCCTTCTTTTGTATATGTAAAGGTTTTACCTGACACGGTAATCGCATCAATGTACGTTTTCATAATCGCAGGAACAGAGAAATTCCACATTGGCGTGACAAAAATATATTTGTCAGCGAGTACGAACTGTCCGCCTAGCTCAGCTAATCGTCCCACTTTTAATCGTTCATCCGTTGATAAATCCTGGATGGAAGAGTGAGAACGAAGCTTTTTCCAGCCGTTAAATACGTCTGCATCTAAGTATGGAATATCTGCTTGATATAAATCTAAATGAACCACATCATCTTCTGGATGTGTTTGTTTATACACGTCAATAAATTCTTTCCCAACAGCCATGCTAAGTGATTCGTCTTCAGCTAAAGGGTGTGCAGTAATATAGAGAACATTTGCCATGATGCTCATCCTTTCTATGGAGTAGTTTTATTAATCTTGGACCCAGCTTTCTGCCCACTGGCTAATCGGCCCTAATATTTTGCCTAACTCTGTTCCTTTTTGAGTCAGCGAATATTCAGAGCGAATAGGGCGATCTGGAATGACATTTCGGACAACGATTCCGTGGTCTTCAAGCTCTTTAATCCGTTCTGTCAAAAGCCTTCTGCTTAAGGCTGGTATACTTTCATTTAATTCACTAAAGCGTTTAGGACCACTCATAAGTACATAAATGATTAATCCTGTCCACTTCTTGCCAATCAGTTCGAAACTTTTTTCTACTTTAGGTTGAATATCTTTTGGTTCGTCCATATTACGTATCCTCCTTCAAACAATATGGATGAAAAATAACTTATGCATTTATTGTAACAGAAAAAGCATAAAAACATGTGGAAACTTTGGGTGAAGCAGGGTGAAATGAATAATTTCACTAGTATTTGTACCTTGCTTTTCACTTCTTGAAAACTTTTCACACATAGGCTTGTCACAGCATACGATGTACGAATTCATTTTAAGAAAAGGTGGTATGGTCATGGCAGGAGTTATTAACATCTGTAACACGAGAATTAATGGTATGGCGAGAAACGGATCAATGAATTTTGGAGAAGTCCTTCACAACGGACACACAGCGGATGTTAAATCTGTTGGAATCAACTCAACGTATGGAGACATTTCAGCTGCTTGTGCGCGAATGAAAAATACAAATATGGATGCAGATATATTTGATCAAACGGCTGTTGCGAATATTGATGGGGTATATGGAAATCAGCTATAAAAGGGAGCTGCTTATAACGTATGAAGTTGTAAGCAGCTTTTTTATGCTGAGAAGTAGAACACTTATTTATGATAAGAGAATGTGTTTCTAATTCAATAGAATGATCTACCAGAGTTTGCGAATCTATTATATACGCCTTTTCTAAAACTTTTTACGTATTGTACAAGCACCTTGTCACTTTTTGAATAGTATATAGGGGAAAAACAGAGAAAGGATGATTAAAATAGACTTGTATGATTCTTATTACAACCGTTACGATGGAAAATACTATATTAAAAAGAAAGAAAAGAATCTTAAACCCTTAAAAGAGCCTAAAAACAAAAGGAGTAAAATAGACAATTCATTATATAAAATGAGCATAAAAAATAATCACAAACATCCTATTAAAGTTAGTATCATTATGCCTACGTATAATAAGTATCATCAAACTTCTCTTTCGCTTTATAGTTTATCAAAACAAACGTTTCCTCAAGCTGAGTATGAAGTCATTCTAGTGGATGACGCTTCTTCTGATAATACGCCCGACATTTTAAAAGAAGCGGATGTCCCGTTCAAATTTAAATATATTCAAATGAAACAAAATAAAGGGCGTTCCTCGGTACGTAATATAGGAATTAATAATGCTGAAGGAGATCTTTTAATCTTTTTAGACGGAGAAATGCTGGCACCTCCTGCTTTTATTGAAAATCACTATAAACATCATGTGCATGAATCCAATCTTGTGGTTACCGGAGCTATGCATTATGAAGGAGTTTACACGTTTATTATGCCAGACTATAATGAAGATCAAGTGGCTCACTTGAAAGAACTAGTCGGCAGGGATCCTGAGTATAGAAGATTGTATGAAAACTATGAACAGACGAAGCAGCATTCAAATGTTCCTTGTCCTCTGGTAAAAAAAGAAGACATTGATACAAACCGTTTTCAACGTTTATCATTTCCCAATCGTTATTTCCTTAACAGCGGGCTAAAACATTTCGGAGAGCGACTTGAAGGATTTACGCTACCGTATATCGCGTTTTTAAGTGGAAATGTATCCGTAAGAAAAGCGCAATTAAAGAAATCCGGCTATTTTGATGAGACTTTTGTCGGCTACGGGGCAGAAGACTGGGAGCTTGGATATCGTTTATATAAGAATGGTGCACAATTTGTTTTAGATTCCTCTACGGTTGCTTATCACCAAGAACACGGTATGTCTAAGCGAAAAGTAAAAGAACAATGGGGAAATCACTATCGTTTCGTTAAAAAACATCCTAATATAGACGTTCTTATCCTCTCTCTTGAATGGAAAGAGCTTCCGTTTATGCATATGCATAAAACATTAGTTGAATATAAAGCGCTGGAGAAGCGTTTTCCTGATGAATATAAGGAATTTAAACATGCTTTTCGCGTCATGCTGTTTAGAATCATTGAATATTTAAATAGTGGACAGCCCGTGACGAAACTTTACGATCTCCCAGGAGGATCAGAGGAAAGAATAAAAATTATTCAGCAGTTCGAAACACTGCGCCCTCGTGGATTTGACTACTTGGCGAGTTCTTTTGAACAAATCTATTACCTATAGCGCTATTACATGCAGAAAAAGATATAACATCATCTCTTAAAAATTGTCTCGTCGTAAAAGCCCCTCAGCTTACACCCACAAATTGAGGGGTTTATTTCTATATCTATTTTATATAAGGGGAGAAAACATGAATCAAAATTCACCAAAGTACGTTGCGTTAACGTTTGATGATGGCCCCTCAGCTTACACGGCTGCTATTTTAAAAATTCTAAAGAGATATAATGTACGTGCGACCTTTTTTGTCGTTGGTTCGGAAGTAGAAAGATCTCCAAAGCTGATCCAACGTATTCATAGAGAAAAGCACGTAATTGGAAATCATACGTGGAGTCATCCTGATATTACAACTCTTTCTAAACGTGAATTATGGAAAGAAATCACTTCTACAAATGCTCAAATAGAGAAAATAATAGGTTATTCTCCCAAGCTATTTCGTGCACCTTACAGTTCGATAAATGATACAGCTCTTGCTGCTATTAAGGAATTGGGAATGACGTCTGTTCTATGGAATGTAGATAGTCAGGATTGGCGTGAAGAAGATCCATTGGTCATATGCAAATATACGATTAAAAATCTACAAGAAAAGAATCTTATTGTCATGCACGACGGGGATCGATACGGCAGCGGAGCGCGGGATCAAATTGTTGCTTCATTGCCGAAACTTATTAAATATTTAATAAAAAACGACTATCAATTTGTAACGGTTCCTGAATTTCACCGAGTCGCATACAAGATTGAAGGGTGGTCTTAAGCAGAAAAAGGAATAGCCAAGAGGTATTCCTTTTTTCTATTGTGAAACAAGATAAAATCGAGAAGGTTATATGTGCGAATGGATAGAAAGACTAGGTAGAGAAAAGCATTTCACTTTATTTATAGAAGGGTTGATTGTTAGGAGATGTCTTCCTTATACGTTCAATACAAAAAAATGGTAAAAAATGAATCTTTTTAGAGCGTGATTCGTACTAGTAAGTAGATACATAATTTTGATGAAGAAAAGAGGTAGTACATTGAAAAACAAAGGTTTGATTGCTACGCTCATCGGGATAGCGATTGTTGTGATTTTAGGGTTAGGAATTGTTGTGATTTACGGAGTGAGCTCTTACAACAGTCTCGTTAGCGCCGAGGAAGATGTAGATAATAAATTTTCCCAAATAGATAATCAACTAAAAAGAAGAGCTGATTTAATTCCGAACTTAGTGGAAACGGTCAAAGGCTATGCTAAGCATGAGCAGGAAGCAATTGATTCAGTCACTCAGGCAAGAGCGCAGCTAGCGGGAGCTAAAACTCCTGAAGACAAAGCTGATGCTAATCAACAGTTAAGCGGCGCGTTAAACCGCCTGCTTGTAGTTGTTGAAAAATATCCGGATTTAAAAGCGAATGAAAACTTCAGAAGCTTAATGGACAGTTTAGAAGGAACGGAAAATCGACTCGCTGTAGCGCGTAAAGACTACAACGATGAAGTTGCAAAATATAATAAATCGGTTAAGAGATTTCCTAAAAGCATGTTAGCGGGTACGTTCGGCTTTGAAAAAAAGCCATATTTTGAAGTGACCAATGAAGAAAAAGAAGCGCCGAAAGTTGATTTTGGGAGCGATAAGTGATGAAATTCCTTGCTTCGTTTGCTTTATTATTGTCTCTTTTATGTAATATGGTAAGCGTTGCTTTTGCTGCACCTGATATTCCAAATCCGGTAGGCGATATTTATGTTCAGGATTTTGCTCATCTATTAAACGATCAGGAAAAAGCTGAAATAAACCAAATGGGCAGAAAATTGGATGATGAAACGAAAGCTCAGGTAGCGATTCTTACCGTGAATTCATTAGGTGATGCGGATGTAGAAGAGTACGCGAATGAAGCGTTTCGAAAGTATAAACTTGGTGATAAAAAGCTGAACAATGGTGTTCTTATTTTGCTCGCTAAAAAAGAACGAAAAATTCGAATCGAAGTAGGATACGGGTTAGAAGGAGCTATCACCGATATCAAATCGGGAGAAATTTTAGATTCTTATGCTATTCCTAACTTAAAAAATGGCAAATACGATACGGCACTAGAAAGCACATACAAAGCTGTTTATAACCAAGTCGTGAAAGAGTATGATTTAGGAAAAGATTTTGAACAAAAAGTGCCAAAAGCATCTCCGCCTTCCGATAGCGGTGTTCATTTCACAACGCTTCAAACGCTGCTGATTGCAGCTGTTATTGTGGGCTTGCTTATCCTTGACTTTGTCTTTTTTAAAGGAGCTATCACTCAATTTCTGCTAAACTTCCTTGTCATGTTTGGAGGAAGAGGCGGCGGAGGTGGCGGCAGTGGAAGCGGTCCTCGCGGAGGGGGAGGCGGCAGCTCTGGAGGCGGCGGAGCGAGCCGAGGCTGGTAAAAAGATAAGAGTTAAAAGAGGCTGAGATAAAATTAGGTTAGTTGAAAGAAAATCCGAACGAGATGGATTCTTGATTGAGAATCCAACGCGTTCGGATTTTTTGTTTGTATGGTGAACATAGCTTTCATATATTCATTCAGTTACTTCAAGCAGTTAATTGGAGGGCAAGGCGAAGACTCCTGCGGGAACAGCGGAACAGGTGAGACCCCGCAGGAGCGCAAGCGACGAGGAGGCTCACCGGCCGCCCGCGGAAAGCGAAGCCTTGCACGGAAATCAATGGCGGCGTCACGAGCGGTTCAGCTCCTGTATCCTATTTGTATGTATTTAGATCGAATAATTAGGGGTATTCCAACCTCTTTTTTGCTTTGTGTGCCTATATCTTAAAAAAAAGATTTTTTCCATTGTATAAGCATATTCAAAAAAAATTAGGGAACTAAGAAAAAAGTTAGAGATTTACAAATAAAAAGGAAGGTTTTATATGAATACATTTAGATGGATAGCGGCAAGGAAACAGCTCTCTCCTCGTGCGTTTAAAGATGAGTTAACTAGTCAAATCTGGTTTAGTCCCTTAATTTATGCTTTCTTTTCTGTTCTTTTAGCCGCATTGACGCTGTTTCTTGACTATTATTGCAAAGTAGGAGAGAAGGTTCCTTCATTTTTTTCGATCAACATGGATTTAACCAATACGTTAGTGAGTACGATTATGCCCGGAATTTTATCAATTACGACGTTTACCTTTAACTTAATGCTCGTTGTGTTTACATCATTTGCAGCTCAGTTTTCTCCTCGCGTATTAAAAAACTTTGCTTCTTCAAAATCTACTCAGCGAATTCTGGGCATTTTTATAGGGAGTTTTTTATATACACTTTTTGTCTTTCTGTTTTTAAACAGCTCTCAAGTAGACGGATATTTTGCAATTCCCTTTGTGACGACAGCCCTTTCTGTTTTTAGTGCGGGCACGTTTGTCTACTTTATTAATCATTCTGTTAAGTGGCTGCAAGTAAATCATATGACTCAATCGATGAAAACAGCGTCCATAAAAGCGATTAAGACAACGATTCGCGAGGAACTGGAGATTCATCGAACGCAGTCTAGTCATAGCGAACAATTTTCTTTTCCAGAAGGAGAGAAAAAGCCGGTATGTATTCAAACATCCGGCTATATTCAAACGTTGAACTACAGTCAATTGATCCACTGTGCCAAAGAGCATAATTTAGTGATAAAAATGGAGCGTGAAGTAGGGGATTATGTGCTCAGCGGAACCGTATTGTTTTATTATTGGCATAGAGATTCGACGGAGCACGATGAAATGGACTGTACCGTCTTTCACCAATATATCCATGTAGGGAAATCTCAGACTGATATTCAGGATACTACGTATATCATTACGAAGTTTGTAGAGATGGCAGTTAAATCACTAGGGAATGATGATTTCAAAACGGCGGTTAACTCCATTCATCAAATTAGCGATATTCTTCGGGAAATTTGTGAAGCCAGTCAATTTTCTTCTTATTTAGTGGATGACAGCGGCGTGATACGAATGGTGATTCCTGATAAAAAATTTGAGGACTTTTTATATGATGGATTCGCTAATATCCGGCACTATGCGAGACGGAATATTATCATTACGATGGAGCTGCTCAAAACGCTTGGAAATCTCGCTGAGGCCATTGGGCCGGCTTATTACGACGATATTTGGGAGTTTGCCGTATACATTTCTAAAGGCTTTGAAGAAGAGTATTTATTTGTTCAAGATAAAAAGTACTTTTTACATATTCTTTGTGATTTAGCGGTTTCTACAAAAAAAGAAGAGCAATATGATCAAATCGCCAAACAGATGAAGGAATAAAAAAGCCGAAGTCAGACGTTGACTTCGGCTTTTTACTTATTTATTTGAACGTTTTAAGATGCTTTTAGCATGTGAAAATGTATCAAAGCTTGCTTTTCCGTGATACGCACCCATTCCGCTGTCACCAACGCCGCCAAATGGAAGGTAGTGAGACGTCATGTGGTTAATTGTATCGTTAATAGAACCGCCGCCGAATGACACGCTGTGTAAGATGTGATCTTGGACTGCTTCATCTTCAGAGAAAAGATAAAGTGCCAATGGTTTTGGACGTTTTACGATTGCTTCAATGACTTCTGAGATTTCATCGTATACGATGACTGGAAGAATTGGTCCAAAGATTTCATCTTGCATCACATTGTCTTCCCATGAGATGTTGTCAAGAACAGTTGGTTCAATAAACAGACGAGAACGATCTGTTTTGCCTCCAAAAACGATATCTCCGTTTGTTAAGAAGCTGTTAAGACGATCAAAATGCTTCTCGCTCACTACGTGAGGGAAGTCTAGATTTTGTGAAACATCTTCGCCGTACGTGTTTGTTACGACTTGTTTTAGGTTAGCTAGCAGCTCGTCTTTTACATTTCGCTGAACAAGAATGTAGTCTGGCGCTACGCAAGTTTGGCCAGCATTTGCAAATTTACCGCGCGCAATACGTTTAGCTGCTTCTTCAATATTAGCATCTTCGTGTACAATTGTAGGACTTTTTCCGCCTAGTTCTAGCGTAACAGGCGTTAAATGTTTAGCTGCAGCTTCTGCTACAATTTTGCCGACCATTGTACTTCCTGTAAAGAAGATGTAATCAAAGTTTTCTTTTAATAAAGCCGTGCTTGTTTCCACTTCACCTTCGACTACCGTCAAGTATTCTTCAGGGAAGTTTTCATTAAACATCTTAGCAAGAAGGCTTGACGTATGAGGTGTTAATTCAGAAGGCTTTAACACCACGCAGTTACCTGCAGCAATCGCGCCTACTACTGGCGATACAGCAAGTTGGAACGGATAGTTCCAGGGTGCAATCACTAAAGCTAAACCGTATGGATCTTGATAAATGTAGCTTTTGGCTCCTGCGTGAGTAGATGGTGTTTCTACTTCTTTTGGCGCTGACCATTCTGCAAGATTCTCAACTGCAAAGTCGATTTCACTTAGCACAAGACCAACTTCTGCACGTTTTGCTTCCATTTCTGGTTTGTTAAGGTCAGCTTTTACTGCTTTTAAAATGTCGTCTTCATGACGCACGACAAGGTCTCTTAATTTCTTTAGCGTTTCGATACGGAACGCAACGTCTTTTGTTTTACCGCTATTAAAGAATGAAAGCTGTTTTTTTGTAAGTTCTTGATAGTTATTCATCAGAAAATCTCCTTTTACTTCACATTTTTAGTTCTTTATTTACTAAATAGAACTAGCTGCTGCTTATTTCCAAGTTGTAACCGTATTGACCGGTAAACGGTAAGAAGCATGGCCTTCGCTTGCTGCTTTCCCGATTGAGATAAGCATAATTGGAAGATAACGTTCTTTATCTAAACCGAATTCTTCTGCGATTAAGTGTTTTTCGTATCCGCCGATTGGATTTGTATCATATCCGTGAGCGCGAGCAACAAGCATAAGCTGCATAGATACAAGACCTGAATCTATTAAAACGATGTCTTTCATATCTGCTTTTGGCATGTTTTCGTAAATCGGCTTAAAGAAATTTAGCTGCTGTTCTTTAATATCCTGAGGCATATAGCCAAGCTCAACGGCTTTGCCGAAAATTTCATCTGCATATTCAACGTTGTTCATGTCACCAAACACGGCAATAACAGCTGAAGATGTATGAACTTGTTCACTGTTAAATTTCGCAAGTTTAGCTAATCTTTCTTTTCCTTCAGGTGTTTCAATTACAACAAAGCGCCACGGCTGCATATTAACAGAAGAAGGAGCGCGCATAGCTTCTGTAAGGATTTCTTCCATTTCCTCACGGCTGATTTTTACTGAAGGATCATATTTTTTAATTGAACGACGTTTTAAAGTAATTTCGTTAAAGTCTTTTATAGTCATAGTCATTATTCCTTTCTTTTTAGGCGTTAAACGTATTTATTGTCATTTCCATATTTTTGATTGTGGGCAATTGTTTGACATATCAATAATTGATACATCAACAATATAATACATTGATTTAAGAATTGCAAGGGAAAAAGTTTAAACTTTTGAAGTGGTGTTAATTGGAAATGTGAAACCACATCTTGTGGGGAATAGAGATGAAGAGAGTAAGTGATAAAAATAAATAATAAGAATGATAAAACAAAAAGTTTGACTACTTTATTTCTCTTGGTTACGATAAGTAACGAAAGAAGCAAAGGTGAATTTGCTGTTTTTCAAAGGAATGACAGTTTAAAAAAGAAGAGATAGAGAAATGTTTATTCTCTTTTTAAAACCTAAACTGTATCTTTAATTAGTACAGTATAGCGAGACATATCACGCAGGAAAAGTAGGAGGACTTCAAGATGTATACAGATTTAAAAGATAAAGTAGTAGTTGTAACAGGCGGATCAAAAGGATTGGGTCGCGCAATGGCCGTTCGTTTTGGTCAAGAGCAGTCAAAAGTGGTTGTAAACTACCGCAGCAATGAAGATGAAGCGCTAGAAGTAAAAAAAGAAATTGAACAAGCTGGCGGTCAAGCAATTGTGGTTCGAGGCGACGTAACAAAAGAAGAAGACGTTGTGAATCTTGTAGAGACAGCTGTTAAAGAGTTTGGCACATTAGACGTTATGATTAATAATGCTGGTGTTGAAAACCCGGTTCCTTCACATGAATTATCATTAGAAAACTGGAATCAAGTAATCGATACAAACTTAACGGGCGCATTTTTAGGAAGCCGCGAAGCGATTAAATATTTTGTTGAAAATGACATTAAAGGAAACGTTATTAACATGTCCAGCGTTCACGAAATGATTCCTTGGCCACTATTTGTTCACTATGCAGCAAGTAAAGGCGGTATGAAACTAATGACGGAAACATTGGCTCTTGAATATGCGCCAAAAGGTATCCGTGTAAATAACATTGGACCAGGTGCAATCGATACGCCAATTAACGCTGAAAAATTTGCAGATCCAGAACAGCGTGCAGACGTAGAAAGCATGATTCCAATGGGCTATATCGGCAATCCAGAAGAAATCGCATCAGTGGCAGCATTCTTAGCATCATCACAAGCAAGCTACGTAACAGGTATTACGCTATTTGCTGATGGCGGTATGACAAAATATCCTTCTTTCCAAGCGGGAAGAGGTTAATAAATAAAGCTGAAAGAAAAAAGACCTTGGGATATCCTGAGGTCTTTTTCGTATTGTCATAAATGTACGGCTTATTTACCGAATATTGAAACTTTTATTAAAGTGTTACGTATATAAGCTAACGACAAATAAAGGACGTGTTGATATGCTACCGGAAACGATTCAACAAAAAGTAGATCAGTATCGAGGTTTTTATATCAGCTTAAAAAATGAACTCAAATGGAAAGTGACAGATCCGAAGCAGTTTATGGCTATCGCTTCTATGTATGCAGTGAAAGGCAAATCGCTTCAGCTTCAGCCTTATATTGAGTTAAGTGACTATATTAAAAATCAAGTAGGAATGTTTTCTACATTAAAATCATCGCAGCGGTTTACGATCGCAGCCATGCTAGATACCCGCTATGAGAATCCACAAGAAACGTTTCATGAATTTCTGGATGTATATGATCAATTGGTACAAGGCGGATTTACCAGAGGCGCATTTACGTATATCGCAGCTTCCGCTATGCTGTCGAATGAGTCAAGTCGAAGTCATAAAGAAATGGTGCGAAGGTCAATAGAAATTTATCAAGGTATGAAAAAAAAGCATCTCTTTCTCACATCAAGCGGTGATGTACCTCTTGCCGTTTTATTAGCTGAAACGAGCGAGTCTGTTGATGATTTGATGCATGAAATTGAACGCTTCTATACCACATTGGGGCAGCATGGATTTAAAAGAGGGAATGACCTTCAATTTTTAAGTCATATTCTCGCAATCGATAAAAACTTACATGGAGATACACTTATTGAAAGATGCCTAGCAGTAAAAGAAATCTGTGAATCGGCAGGTATGAAAGTAAAAGCAATGCATTATCCGGTTCTTGGCTTATTAGCACTGTTTGAAAAACCGGAAGCTGAAATTGAAATTATTTATGACGTGGTAAAGCAGCTGAATGCAGATAAACTTTTTAAGTGGCAGAAAGACATCAATGTTATGCTGGCGGTTAATCTGGTTATCAGTGAAAAGCTAAAGGATTCTAGACTGGTCGAAACAGGCATCTATACAACGATTGAAACGATTATTCAAGCCCAGCAAGCGGCTATGCTAGCGGTTATTGCGAGCACTTCAGCAGTTGCTACTACGACTACTACGTGATAAATGAAACGGCTATAAAAAGAGGCTGAGGCATAACTATATGAATCTAACCTAAAGATGAACCAATGGAATAAATGAGCTGAACCGCTTATAACACCGCGGTTGATTTCCGTGCAAGGCTTCGCTTTCCGCGAGCGGCCGCTGAGCCTCCTCGTCTCTTACGCTCCTGCGGGGTCTCACCTGTTCCGCTTTTCCCGCAGGAGTCTTCGCCTTGCCCTCCAATCAACCGCTAGAAGTACCCATATACATGAAACCTACGTTCACCATACCGATGAAAAAATCCGAACGAAGTTGATTCTCCATCAAGAATCTTGATTCCTCGTTCGGATTTACATTCAACTAGAATACTTTTATCTCAGCTTTTCTCTTAAAAAGTATAAACTTCGCCATCATCTGGAACAAAAACACGGGACGCCATTTCTTTTTCTGTGATACAGCTTTTTAATTCTTCTCTTGATAGCGTCCAGTGATTTACAGCTTCCATATGGACAGAAATAATCGTAGCATGAGGGGCCGCTTTAAAAACTTGATAAATATCTTCTTTCCCCATCACAAGAGAACCGCCTTCTAAAAATTGATTATCGCCGCCGTTTACGACAATAACGTCGGGTTTATGTGTATTGATTTCTTCTTCAACAGCGGAATACCATACCGTATCTCCAGCTACATAGAGGGTTTTTTCACTCTTATGTTTAAAAACAACGCCGCACACTAAACCAGTACGCTTTAAAATTTCTCCTCTTCCGTGTTCACCTTTTGTTTTGATTAATTCAACGCCTTCAAAAACCGTGTTTTGCGTAAGTACTTCTACATTTTTAAAACCAGCTTCTTTTACTACTGCGGCATCTTCTTCATTTTGAACGAACATTTTGATGTCCTTTGGCAAAGCCTGCTTAGCCGCATCGTCAAAATGGTCTAAATGGAGGTGAGTGACAATAACCGCATCTACACCATCAATAATCTCTTCAACGGATATCGGTAAGTTCACTAAAGGGTTGTTTTGATCTTGTCTGATCGAATTTGGGAAAGGAGGGTACGTGCCTTTCTCCGCTAACATAGGATCAATTAAAAATGTTTTTCCTCCGTATTTAACAATTAGAGTAGCGTTACGAATATGTGTAACCTTCATCTGTATCTCTCCTTTTTTTGATCTACGTATAGTTTATAGGATAATCTACTCGCAAATACATAGATAAAATCAAGTCTTTTAACACTTTCACTTGATAAATGAAAGAATGTTAGTCAAAAGCAAAAAGAACCGAAACAGTGCTGTTTAGGTTCTTTTTAAGATTTCTTTTATCTCTTTATATATACGTACTTGGTTGCGTCCATGTTGTTTGGCAGCGTACAGGGCGATATCTGCTTTGTTCAACAGCTCATCTAACGTTTCATTTTCTTGTTTTTGCGCTTGTGCTACTCCAAGACTTAGCGTAACAGAAATGGTTTTTTCATTAATCAGTAAGGGCTGAGTCTCAACGTGACGGCGAATTTGGTCAGCAAGCGTTTCGCCTTCGGATAAAGTATAGCCCTTTAGCGCGAGTACAAATTCTTCACCGCCGTACCGAGCAAAAAGCGCTCCTTGCGGTAATACGGACTGACAGGCTTTTACGACATGTACAAGCACCTGATCGCCGGTATAATGACCATACGTATCGTTCACTTTTTTAAAATAATCAATATCAAGTAAAAGAAGCATGAAAGAAGATGCGGACTTTTTTGCTTCATCGAATGCTTGCTTGCTGTGCTGAAAAAATGCTCTGCGATTATAAATTTGCGTCAGCTCATCGTAATAAGCTTGATTTTCAAGCTTTAGCTGAAGTCTTTTTAGCTCCGTGATATCCGTAAAAATAAGCAGCAAGCCGTGACTGTTGTTGGCATACTGCAAAGGAGAGGTGCGAACTTGATACGTATACTGAGATTGATCCCCAGAAAAAAGCTGCAGTTCTTGACTGCTGTTTTTATTTTCTAATGTAAAAGGAAATGAACTGCCCGATAGCGTGAACCAAATATCAGCAAAACGTTTTCCGAACATCGCTTTTTTCAGCTGCGGAAACATGTTCTTCGACGCTAAGTTAAATTCAATTAATCTGTAAGCTTCATCAAGCACGATAACACCGTCATTGATGCTGTTAAATATCGCATCTTTCGCAACGGGCATAACCGTAAACATACGCGATGAGTTAATGGACCATAAATATAAAAAAGAAGAAACCCATAAAACCATCGGAACTGGATCAATTCCCTGCGGCGTAAAGCCCATTAAATAGACAAAAGCTGTGACGATAGGGACTAATTGCCCGACCATTAATGCAATTAACTGCAGGCGGTAAGCTTTGGCTGTTTCTTTCCAGCGATAAACGGCCAGCAAAAAAGCAACGAACATAGACGAAAAGATGAACATGCCGTGGATCGTATACCATGGTCCAATTTCTTGATGAACGTAAGGTGCACCTAAAACGGGAGCAATTTCAAACACGCGGTAATGAAGGTGATGCCAGTCATTCGTTGCGACCATAATCAAACTAATAAACGGAATGATAAAAAGGGCAAAAATATGTTTTTTCCTCACCTTTATGCCGACATACTGCATAACAAACAGCAGCCCTGCAGGAGGCGAAAAAGGCATGCCTACGTATTGAATAACGGTCCAAAATTTCATTTCCTCAAGATTAACGGATAGCAAGCTGAATGCCGCACCCATACAATAAACGGCGGTGAAACCCGTATGAAGAATAAATAAATACGCAATATTGCTGTAGTGGTGACGTTTAATAAATACGTAAAAACACAAGTATAAATTAAGAACACCAGACGTACAGATAAGCGTTATATAAGCGGTTAAATCTAAATTCACAATCGTGTCCCTCATTAAGAAAGCATTTTTAGTTAAATGTAGCACAGTTGAAATAAAATGTGGATGTTTTATTAGGAATTTAGTAGCGGTGAAGGAAGTAGCTGGCTAGTCTATAAGAATTATCTCTCTTTCACTAGCAGATTATTAAAAATTCAGTATTTTATGTATTGACATCGCTTTCATAGTAGAATATAATTTCAGTAATAACTTAAAACTGGATTGTTACTGATTCGATCAGGCATTACCTGTGTTAAAAATACGTGGTGTGTTCACGTGTTTTTAAGATAGGATTTTTACGTTTGTTCTGATGTGGGGGAAGCATCTATGAAATTTGTTAAAGTATTTAATAATAACGTAGCTTTGGTCAAAGACTCCTCTGATGTAGAATGGGTCATCATGGGAACAGGCGTCGGTTTCCAAAAGAAAAAAGGTGACCCCGTTGATAAAGCTGTCATTCGACGGAAGTTTGTGGCCGAGTCGTCCAATGTTCGTAGACCGCTGGCTCAAATTTTAGAGAGCATCAAACCAGAAATTCTCGAGGTTTCTGTCGAGTTAATTAAGCAAGCAGAAAAAGAAATAGGTGAGCCTTTTCGCACCAATATTCACTTGACCCTTGCGGATCACTTGAATTTTGCGATTGAACGAAGTCATAGTGGCCTTGAATATGCGCAGCCAAGCCGCTGGGAAGTTAAGAAGCTTTATCCCAAAGAGCATAATGCGGCTGTTAACGCGATTCGGCTGGTGTATGACAGGCTTGATGTGCTTCTTCCTAAAAGTGAAGAGACGTTTCTTACCTATCATTTTGTAAACGCACAGAATGTACAAGCAAAAGTGGAAGAAACGATGAAGATGACTGAAGTGATTAATCGAATTATCGATGTTGTTCAATATCATTTTCAGCTAAAACTTGATGAAGAATCCATGAACTATTCTCGTTTTGTCACGCATCTACGATTTTTTGTTTTGCGTCAGCTGGATCAGAACCCACATGTTTCTCCTGAAGTTGATGCTACGCTGCTTGATGTTGTAAAAACAAAGTATGAAAAAGCATATAAAGCTGTTGAAAAAGTGGCTAATTTGCTTCATAAACAGCATGGCTGGTCTTTAACTTCAGACGAAAAGCTTTACTTAACGCTACACATTTGGCGCGTAACGAATCTTGCAGAAACTGAATAATTGTTCTTCATTGGAGGATTGTTACTGACTCGATCAGGCATTACCCAAGCAGATATTTGCATGTTACAAACATGCGATGATCTGTTTGGGTTTTTTTATTGAAAAAAGGAGGGATATAAATGACTTCATATAAAGAAACAGCTAAACAAGTAGTAGATAAAATCGGTGGAGCACAGAATGTTAACCAGGCTTGGCACTGCGTGACGAGACTTCGCTTTAACCTTCATGATAAGAATAAAGTCCAGGTGGAGGAAATTAAGCAAATAAAAGGAGTGATGGGCGCTCAGTTTTCTGGAGATCAGTTTCAAGTCATTATTGGAAACAGAGTGGCTGAAGTTTTTGAAGAAGTTGAACCTTTGGTAGGAAGCGGAAGCGCTGCTGAGGAGAAAAGCGGCACAAAACAAGGCGTTGTTTCACTTGTGATGGATAGCATTTCAGGAATCTTTACTCCTGTTTTACCAGCGCTTATTGGTGCAGGTATGCTAAAAGCTTTTGTCGCTTTATTTGCTACCCTAGGATGGCTGAGCATAGAAAGCGATACGTACGCAGTGCTGAACGCAATCGGAGACGGAGTCTTTTACTTTCTGCCATTTTTCTTAGCTGTTTCAGCAGCTCGTAAGTTTAAAACAAACGAATACTTAGCGCTTGCTTTAGCAGCTGCCATGCTGTATCCGACCTTTGTAGATGCAGCACGAGGCATTACGAAAATAAAAGAATTCACGTTATTTGGAATCAATTTTATATCCATTCCAGTTGTGAACTATACGTCTAGCGTTATACCGATTATTTTAGGTGTGCTTTTATTGAAGTATGTATATAAATTTGTTCGCTCATGGATGCCGGCTACTCTTACGGTCATGTTTTCACCGTTGCTTACCCTTTTAATTGCTGCACCTATCACGTTATGGGTAATCGGTCCTCTTGGAACATATATGGGAGACGGATTAGCAACTATATTCTCATGGATGTTTGAAACAGCCGGTCCGCTTGCGGGTCTTTTACTAGCAGGTCTTATGCCTCTTATTATCATGACGGGTATGCACTATGCAATAGGTCCAATCGCGATTCAAAATCTAAAAGTGTATGGATTTGACAATGTTTTAATGCCGATGATGTATATCAGCAACCTTGCTCAAGGAGGAGCGGCTTTTGGAGTAGCGTTAAAAACCAAAAATAAAGATTTAAAACAAGTTGCGTTTTCATCAGCCATTTCAGCTGTTATTGGAATTACAGAGCCCGCTATGTATGGGGTAAACATGAAGTTAAAAAAGCCTTTTTATTACGCTATGGCATCTAGTGCACTGCTCGGTGGCTTTACCGGATGGTATGGATTTAAAGCTTTTACATTAGGAGGATTAGTCGGAGTATTTGCGATTCCTACGTTTGCAGATCCAAGCGGAGCAGCAGGCAATTTGATTGTCGCTGTGGCTTTAGCGGCAGCGGCCGTTATTTTACCAGCCGTCTTAGTACTCACTCTTGGATTTAAAGATATTGCTTCAGAAGAACCTGAAAAAAATACAATAAAGCTTGGAGAACATGCTGGTAAAGAAGAAGCGCTATTACAAAATGTTTCTCTAGCAGTAGAAGAGAAAAAAAGCGGTAAAACGAAAAACGTCTTCTCTCCCTTGCACGGCGAGCTTGTTCCGCTGCAGCAAGTGTCAGATCCAACATTTGCTCAAGAAATTATGGGGAAAGGTATTGCGATTAAACCTAGTGACAACCGCGTAGTCTCGCCTATCGCTGGAACGATTATGGTGCTGCCTGATTCTCAACATGCAGTCGGTATTAAAGGAGAGGACGGAGAAGAGATTTTAATTCATATTGGAATTGATACGGTTTCTTTAAAAGGAGAGCATTTTAAAGCACTGGTAAAAGAAAAAGAGTATGTCAATGCAGGGCAGCCGCTGGTTGAATTTGATCGACATGCGATTGCAGAGGCTGGATTCGAAACCGTTACGATGGTTATTATCACAAACACAGCGGAGTATTTAGATGTGCTGCCAGTTAATGAAATTGGTCCAATTTTTGAAGGGGAAGAGCTACTTTCTGTAGTGAAATAAATGCTATTTTTAATAAAAATATGAGAAAAGGACGTGGGGACTATGTTAACAAATGATACTGTATTTAAAAAAGGATTTTTATGGGGAGGAGCAACAGCTGCTAACCAAATTGAAGGGGCTTATGACGTTGATGGAAAAGGGCTGTCTACTGCAGACATGATCCGATTTGTCCCAAAAGACGAGCGAACTGGTTATTCAATGGATGTAAAAGCAGATTATATTGAAGATGTGCTTAACAACAAAGTAAACGATCGTTTTCCAAAGCGTACGGCTATTGACTTTTATCATCGCTATAAAGAAGATATCGCACTGTTCGCAGAAATGGGATTTAAAACGCTTCGTATTTCAATCAACTGGGCGAGAATTTTTCCAAATGGAGATGATGCGAAGCCAAACGAAGCAGGGCTGCAATTTTACGATAACTTATTTGATGAAATGTTAAAGTACGGAATTGAGCCGCTAGTGACGCTTTCGCATTATGAAACGCCGCTTGAGCTTACCCGTAAATACAACGGCTGGTACAGCCGCGAACTAATTGGCTTTTATACACGCTACGCGGAAACGGTATTTACACGCTATAAAAACAAAGTAAAATACTGGCTGACGTTTAACGAAATCAATGTGATTACACACAGCCCTTATACAGGTGGCGGTATTTTAGTTGAAAACGTTCCAAATCAGTCAGCGGAGCAAATTGCGTATCAAGGGGCGCATCATCAGTTTGTTGCGAGTGCACTTGCCACTAAGTTAGCTCATGAAATTATTCCTGATGTAAAAGTAGGGTGTATGCTTGCGCGTATGACAACGTATCCTGTGACGAATCATCCGGACGATATTTTACTAGCTCAACATAAAAATGACTTAAACTTATTTTTTACAGATGTTCAAGTTCGCGGAGAATATCCAAAGGTAATGGAGCGTTACTTTAAAGAAAACAACATTGAAATAGTAAAAGAAGTAGGGGACGATGAGATTATCAAACAATATCCTGTTGACTTTATTTCATTTAGTTACTATATGTCTCTTTCTGTGACAACTCAAAGCGAAGAAGACAATGTCCTAGGAAATATGATTGCAGGAAGTGTAAAAAATCCTCATCTTCAAACGTCCGATTGGGGATGGCAAATCGATCCGAAAGGACTGCGCTATACGTTACAAGATTTTCATAACCGCTACGGCAAACCGCTATTTATTGTTGAAAATGGTTTAGGTGCGTATGACAAAGTAGAAGAAGACGGCTCGATTCATGATCCGTACCGCGTAGATTACTTAAGACAGCATATTGAACAAATGAAAGAAGCCGTTAAAGATGGTGTGGACTTAATGGGATATACCGCGTGGGGACCGATTGATTTAATCAGTGTGTCAACAAACGAAATGTCAAAACGATACGGCTTTATTTACGTAGATCAAGACGATGAAGGAAATGGTACGCTTGAACGATCTAAAAAAGATTCTTTTTACTGGTATAAACAAGTGATTCAGACAAATGGAGAAGATTTATCTTCATCTACAAAAGTCAAAGTTTCTCAGTAAAAAACACATGCCTGAAAACACGAGATGTCCTTGATCTCCGTGTCTTCAGGCATATTTTTATTGTGAGTCTATTTACGTTTTATAAAGGTGTAATCTGCATTTTTTTCTGTCTAAAAAAGACCCAATCCGTAAAGCCGATTTCTTTAAGACGCTTTTTTACAAGTTCAAAATCGTCGCCAATGCGTTCCGGATCATGAGCATCCGAACCAAATGTAATGGGTACCCCGTAGTGCAGGGCTCTTTCTAAAATATCATCTGCAGGATACCAGCCTCCGCAGTCTTTGGTTTTGCCTGATGTATTCACTTCTATAGCAATGTCATGTGCTGAAATCACTTTTAGCGTCTGATCAATAGCAGCCGTCTCGATAGAAGAAAAAGAGGGATAGAATCCTTTCATGGCATCAATATGGCCAAGAATTTGAAACATTCTGCTTCGGGCGGACTCTTCAATCAGCTGATAATACGTTTCTTTCGTGCGCTGTTTTTCTTTTTGAGAAAGTCCTTCCCAGCGCGTTTTATGAAAGATACTGATTTCATCAACTTGATGGACAGAGCCAATTATGTAGTCAAACGGATATTTTTCGTAGTGGCTTTGATATATTTTTGCATGCTCGGGAAAAAAATCAGACTCAATGCCTAACAGCACTTCAATTTTCTTTTTATATTCTTCTTTTAGTTTCAAAATCTCCGCTACATATCCGGAGAATGCGCTTTTTCCCATCGCAATATGAGGATACGGCTGGTCTTCTTCGCTCGCAAAATAAGGAGAATGATCCGAAATCCCAATGATATCAAGGCCTTTATCAATAGACGCCTCTATATAATCTCGAATCGTTCCGCGAGCATGTCCGCATCGGTCGTGATGGGTATGAAAATCAAATTTTAACTCAGCGTTCATTTTTCATCACCTCTGTTACATTTTTATGTAGTGTATAAAATATTCTACAAAGAAACAAAGTATCCCCCTGTAGAAATGGATGAAGAGAATATTTCTCGGCTTGCTGGTGAGTCATCTACTAAAAAGATTGTACAGAAACAAGTTATTTTATTTAATTCGCTGCAAAAATTGAAATGGAATCCATACCAGAAGTTACATTTGATTCGGCAAGCTAAAACGAATATACTACTCGTACACGATCTGAAATAACGTTCAGGTAATCGCTGCATCATGTGATGTAGAGGAAAGTCCATGCTCGCACGGTGCTGAGATGCCCGTAGTGTTCGTGCCTAGTGAAAAAATAAGCTAGGGCAGCTTGGCTTGTAGCTTAGCTGACGGCGGGAAAAAACACCTACGTCTTCGGATATGGTCGAGTATCCCTGAAAGTGCCACAGTGACGAAGCTTTGCTGGAAACAGCAAAGGTGGAACGCGGTAAACCCCACGAGCGAGAAACCCAAACAATGGTAGGGGAACTGTCTCTAAGGAATCAAACGGAGAGACGGACGGTTACATGTGTAATCGTAGATAGATGATTACCGCCTGAGTACGAGAGTAAAATCGTTTGCAGTACAAAGGTACAAAACATGGCTTATCGAACGTTGTTGAACAGAGACTGACTGTAAAATACGTAACCAAAACAAACCAATGAGGTTTGTTTTTTTATTTGTTATTTTTCAAATCATAGCCGACTCGTTGATAGAGTGCTTAAATTTTCCTAACCATAGTATGAGGATTCAAGGTATATGGAAATACATATTGCCTAAATTGCGGTATAGTTTACTTGTACTTATTAAATACGGGGAAAGGGAGAATATTCATGATTAAAAAAATGGAGCATACAGCAATTATTGTTGGAAATATGGATGAGACGATTCACTACTACGGAGATATGTTTGGCTTTAAAGTTCGCCTTCAAGGATCTAACGAGAAAAGAGAGATGGCTTTTTTGTATCTTGAAGAACAGCCGGGTATCGAAATTGAACTCATTCGAGATATTGATCCGATTGGCGAGTATAACAAAAGCGGGATTGTTAACCACCTTGCCTTTACGGTAGAGGATATAAATAAGGCGATTCAACATTATAAGAGCAAAGGAATTGAATTTTTATCATCTGAGCCTCAGCCAACGCTTGAAGGCGGCCGTATGATTTTATTTCACGGACCTAATGATGAACTGCTGCAGTTAGTAGAACGGGTTAAGCTTTAAAAAGTTTACTTTAAGAGGTACATACAAGAAAAAATGCGTGTTAGATTCTCAAAAAAGACCTTTCTTTTATGATGATAGAAAGGTCTTTTTGATGTGTAGTTACTATGATATTTTAGTTAGCTTTTTAATAACTTTCCTTACGTTTCATACCAAATCCTTCTTTTTGCTAGAAAATGATGAGTATAAAATTTTATAAGTGCCGTATACAGCAATCGTCAAGATGAACTAAAAACATCCTCGAGTATGTTTCCATTTTTTATCGTAACACTCGATATTTATAATGTATAATTTATTATAATCATATTCTTCATACATCTATGTAATGAGTAGAGCCGCTTGATAAGGAGATGGTACAAAGTGGAATGGCAGCAGTTTAAATATTTTCAAACGCTAGCACGTACGCAGCATATGACGCGCGCAGCAGAAGAGCTGTTAATTACGCAGCCTGCGCTCAGTCGTTCAATCGCTCGTTTTGAAGAGGAAGTAGGAGCACCGCTATTTGACCGGCAAGGACGTTCCATTATATTAAATCAATATGGTAAAGTTTTTTTAAAGCGTGTAGATAACATAATGAAAGAATTTGATAAAGGACAAGAGGAAATTCAAGCGCTGCTAGATCCTGAAAAAGGGCAGGTGTCACTTGGATTTTTACATACGCTCAGCACGGATTTGATTCCAGATTTAATCGCTTCGTTTCGCAGTTTATATCCTAAGGTGAATTTTCAGCTGAGGCAAAGTCCTTCGCACGTGCTCCTTGAACAGCTGGAGCTCGGCGAACTGGATCTTTGTTTGATTGCGCCGATGGAAGAGAAATCGTTCATTAAATGGCAGTATCTTTGGAGTGAAGAGCTGTTTGTAATCGTACCGAAAAATCACCGGTATGCTGATCGTGAATGTATTGCACTAGAAGAAATTGCTGAGGAATCATTTATTCACTTAAAAGAAGGCTTTTCTCTTCGTCTTACGTTTGAGCAGTTATTTGAAGAGTCAGGAAGAATGCCTCACATCATGTTTGAAGGAGAGGAAGCTGATACCGTAGCGGGACTTGTAGGAGCCGGCTTAGGAGTTTCTATCCTTCCAGATTTACACGGAATAGATCAAAGCAAAATAGTGAAAATCCCATTAGCTAAAGCCAACTGCCACCGAGTAATTGGACTAGCATGGATTGAAGGAAGATATCTATCGCCGGCTGTTAAACAGTTTAGAAACTTTGTTTTACATAAATTCCATGACCAGAAATAAAGGTGTTTTTTAACCTAGGCTCGTATACAAGCTTAGTCCTTTTTTCGTTTGAATAACCGTTTTAAAATCGATCTCTTTTTACCTACTACGCTGCTTTCTTTTGAAGCTTCTACTAATTCTGAAATGGCCTGCTGTTCACGCAGACTTTTACGCAAAGATTGAATAAGCTGCTTATCTTTTTCCTGAAGAATTTGTTTTGTATCAGGCTCTTGTTGGGGTGAAGGCTGTACCGGCTGTTCGGGAGGTGTCGGCTGCTGGTCGTCGACCTCGGGATGGTCAGCTGCTTCTGCTGTGTTTTCTGTGTCCTCTTTGTCTTCGGCTTCTTCTAGAGACACGGCAGCTTGATCCTCGCTTGTAGTCAAAGAGAATTCTTGTTGCAGCGCTTCATTGATTTCTTCTGCTTGACAGCCCTCATCATAAAGCTGCTTGATTTTCAGTAAAACGGTCGCAGCCGCAGCTTCATATTGTTTTGGTCGATGATCCTCTTTTTGAATAAAGAAATATTGGAATTTATCTATATATCTTCTAATCGTTGAAGTAGGAATATTCGTTTCTTCAGATAACTCTTTTACACTAAGCCATTTTGTCATTTTCTCACCACTTTTTAAATGATTACTTATTCGTCAGCATCAATTTGAAATTGTACTAGTATCTACTGTTTATCTTATCATGTAACGCTTCTACGTACTTTGCTGTGTTGATTTCTGTAACGTTTTTATAATCACAGTGTCATAAATGAGAGATAAGCTGCCACTCGCGCAAAGATTTGCTAGTTGAAGAATAGGAAATACAAGCATTTACCTGAGGAATGTTGCACAATGATGAGCGTACTTCTTATGTATTATCTTATAATGTTGCTGAAGAAAAATCGAGTGATTACTTCACTGTTTATTAATTATGGTAATGTTGTACTAAAGAATAAAAGGAGGGGCAGCATGAGTTTTACAGAGCGAACAGTAGCACTTATTAAACAAATTCCTCATGGGAAAGTCATGACATACGGACAAATTGCCCGCCTGGCGGGTAGTCCGCGAGGTGCAAGACAAGTTGTACGAGTACTGCACTCGATGAGTAAGAAACATAATCTCCCCTGGCACCGAGTGATCAATTCCAAAGGAGAAATTGGGTTTAAAGACGAAGAAATGCATGTTGTCCAAAAACTTTCACTTGAAGCGGAAGGAATACTCGTTTCTTCGGATGGAAAGCTTGATCTTAAAGTCTATCTCTATGAACCTGACGTGCATAAATAACAATTGAGATAAATGATCGAGTATGAATCGCTTTTTACACGTCTGTTGATTTCCGTGCAAGACTTCGCTTTCCGCAGGCGGCCGCTTAGCCTCCTCGTCGCTTACGCTCCTGCGGGGTCTCACCTATTCCGCTTTTCCTGCAGGAGTCTTCGTTTTGCCCTTCAATCAACGGCTAGAAGCACCTACATTTACCCTACTAATAAAAAAATCCGAACGAATTTGATTCTCCATCAAAAATCAAACTCGTTCGGAACTTTCTTCAACTAACATATTTTTGTTATTTATGTTTTTCAAAAGCGAGCTTTAATCCAAACCCGATTAACACGACGCCTGTTGCTTTATCCATAAAACGCTGAACGCTAGGTGTTGTGAGCCATTTTCGTAAGTAGTTAATAAAAAAGACGAATACGAAAAACCACGTGACAGCAAGAATGGTATACGTTATACCCATAAGAAGTAATTGAAACGTTACATTTTGATCACTTTGAACAAATTGAGGTAAAAAAGTTAAGAAAAACACCGCCACTTTTGGATTCAGAACGTTTGAGACAAGACCTTGACGAAAAGCAGACGTTTCTTTTGACTTTTCCTCTTTTACAGGAGAAGTTGTATCGCTTTTTTTAGAAAATAAAGAAGAGATCCCTAAGTACATTAAGTAAAGAGCTCCTGCGTATTTTACCACTTCAAATGCCAAAGCTGACTGAAGGAGAAGGGCCGATAAGCCAAACGTGGCGGCGAGTGTGTGAACTAAAGAGCCGCTCGCTAAGCCTAATGCCATTTTATAGCCGCCCGTTTGCCCGTCTGCCATCGTTCGTTTGGTGATAAGAGCCGTATCGATACCAGGGCTCATAATAACAAATAATGTGAGAACCAAAAAGGTCAAGACGTCATTCATTTTTTTCTTCCTCCTTACTATGATAAAATACACCTACATTTTATTTATTAAATATAATTTAACATATCCAGCTTAATTTATTAAGCGTAATTTAATAAAGTTAAATATAATTAAACGTCTTGTGGAGGAATCCAAATGGAAAATATAGATATTGGGAAAAAAGTAGAGAAGTTTCGAAAGGAAAAGGGACTAAGCAGTCGCGAATTAGCAAAATTAGCGGACATCACGCCGTCTATGTTAAGCCAAATTGAACGGGGGTTAGCTAATCCGTCCATTTCAACGCTGAAAATGTTAGCTAAATGCCTCGACGTGCCTACATTCAGCTTTTTACTCGAAGAAATAAATACCTCCCATTTAGTTGTAAGGTCGAATGAGCGTAAAACGATGAAGGTAAAAGAGCTCACGTATTCGCTGTTATCACCTGATTTTACTGGAAATCTAGCTACGGCAATTATGGAAGTGCCGCCGATGATGTCTTCATCAGAAACTCCTTTAGAGCACAAGGGAGAAGAAGTAGCATATGTCTTAGAAGGGAAAATTAAAGTGTATTTAGACGAGGAAGTATACATATTAGAAAAAGGAGACAGCGTCAAAATTCCTTCTTATCTGAAACACAAATGGGACAATCCGTTTGATGAGAAAGCCGTTATTTTATTTTCCGTTACGCCGCCGGTATTTTAAATTTATTAATAGGTGGTATGCTAGTTATTCTTCATTATCGGGTACTTTATTATATAAATGTGATAAAACTATCATGTTTGTGAGAGTAAACAATTGATAAAATAGTATTGTTGGTAATCTCTACCTAAGAGACTACATACTAAATACTTTTTTGAAAGGTGTTGAAGGGTAATGAAGACATGGAAAAAGATGTTTCACGCTTCAAAGCTCCAAAAAATGCTGCCTGTATTCGCTCTGTCGTGTGCGGCGGTTGTGGGCTTTTCAAGCAGCGGAGTACAGGCTGAGACGGTGAAGTGTCAAAAACAAGAAAGCATGAGTGATCGAGAGTTTGCTAAGCTTGAAGAAAAATATGATGCGCACCTTGGTGTTTTTGCATTAGATACGGGTACCAATAAAACGGTAACGTATCATCCGGATGAGCGTTTTGCTTATGCGTCTACTCATAAAGCTCTTGCTGTCGGTGCACTTTTACAGCAGAAGTCAATCGAAGATCTCAACGAACGAATCTTTTATACGCGCGATGACCTTGTGAACTACAATCCAATTACAGAAAAACATGTTGATACAGGCATGACTCTTCGAGAACTCGCGGATGCATCGCTTCGCTACAGCGACAATACGGCAGGGAACTTAATTCTGCAGCAGCTGGGCGGACCGGATGGGTTTAAAGAAGCTTTAGAAAACATAGGAGACGAAGTGACGCTGCCTGAGCGCTTTGAGCCGGATTTAAATGAAGTGAATCCAGGAGAAACTCATGATACAAGTACAGCAAGAGCACTGGCTACAAGTCTTCAAACATATGTACTTGGACAGGCACTTCCTGAAGACAAACGTGAACTTCTAACGGATTGGATGAAGCGAAATACAACAGGGGATGCCTTGATACGAGCGGGCGTGCCGAAAAGCTGGGAAGTAGCCGATAAGACAGGCTCAGGCTCATACGCGACGCGAAATGATATTGCCATCCTTTGGCCGCCAAAAGGAGATCCAATTGTTCTTGCAATCCTTTCCGATCGTACGGAAAAAGATGCGGAGTATAATGATAAACTGATTGCAGAAGCGGCTAAACAAGCGGTAAAGGCTCTTAAAGCTACTCGCAAATAAAAAATTGGATAATAGTAGTTTAAATGTAAAAAAAAGATTGAAAAGATTGATAGAACATTCTATTATTAATGAGAAAAAATATAGGAAGGAAGTATCTGTTATGAAAAAGATTTTTCCAATTGTTCTATCTTTCGGTTTGTTAACAAGCGTATCTTTTGGCACAGCTTCAAACGTAGATGCTGCAGCTAAATCTTACAAAAACTGCACGGAGTTAAACAAAGATTACAAAGGCGGCGTAGCTCGTGCGGCTAACGTAAAGAATAAAGGCGGCAAAACAAAGTACAACCCGTACGTATCAAAATCACTGTATGATGCCAATACAAAGCTTGATCGAGATAAAGACTACATTGCCTGTGAAAAATAAATACTAGCTGACTCATCCAAGCGCTTATTGTAAGCGCTTGGATTTTTTATTGTCATCAACTCCTGTATGTTGCGAGCTAAGATCAAAAATTAGTTAAATCGCACAAATTAATATCAGAAAATTCACATAAATAATAATGAACTTGCGTTAAAATTCGTATACACTATGTACATGTTAAGTTAACTCACATCTTATGTTAGAAATAAGAGTGGAAACATCATAAAAAGGAGTTGAGTGTATAGTGTCTACAAATGCAACAAGTTCCGTTATAGAAGAGGTGCATTCTCATCAAGATAGGGGGCTTGATCCTTCGCTGAAGCCAAAAAGGGATGCGGATCGAAAGCTAACTCCACTGGCCTATATGTTTATGTGGATTGGAGACGGCGTTAACTTAGGAAACATGACGCTTGGTGCTAGCTTGGTAATCGCAGGTACTGCGGTATTAAATCTTTTTCAAACGTTTGTAGCAGCCATTATTGCCATCGGTATTATTTCTACTTTTTTTGTGTTAAACGATCGAATTGGCTACAGGAAGGGTATACCTTACGTGATGCAGCTTCGAATGTCTTTTGGTATAAAAGGCTCCGTTATATCGTCACTTTTACGAGGTATTCCAGCTATCATTTGGTATGGCTTCCAAAGCTGGACAGGCGGTACCGCTTTAAATGAAATCGGGAAAATTGTGAGCAAAGGGTCTTTTGACAATCTTGTTCTTTGCTTTATTATCATTCAGCTGCTGCAAATTGTGCTTTCACTGTACAGTTTCCACGCGGTTAAATGGGTAGAGATGCTTGCGTCCATCATCATATTGCTTGGTCTTGTTTATGTATTTGGCGTTCTTTTAACTTCTCATAGTGAGGTAGTAGGAGAGAAGTGGGTACATACAAAAGGTTCATGGGGACTTCCGTTCTTTTCTTTCATTATGATGTTTATGGGGAATTATGCGGCGATTTTTCTAAGCGCAGCCGATTACTCTAGAGAACTGAAGCCAGGAATTAGCGACAAGAAGCGTGGGTTCTTATACTTTATACCGATTCTAGTAGCCTACGGATTCGTTCTTACAATCGGAGCAATGCTTGCTTCTGCTACGGGTATTTCCAATCCAGTTAAAGCGTTCGCAGTTGTAGTCGATAATTCATATATCACTGTTGCTGTATCAGCATTTATTGTGATTGGCGTCATTGCCGTAAACATGGTGGCAAATATTATTCCACCTACGTATGTGATTACGCTGCTGACAAAAGCAAATTATAAAGTGGCGGTGACCATTACTGGACTGCTTGCCTTTTGCTCGTTCCCTTGGGTGCTTGTTCAAGATTCGTCAGCCGCAGGTCTTGGCTTGTTCATTTTAATTTACTCTGCTTTTTTAGGTCCAATTGTTTCTATTTTACTAGTCGATTACTATATTTTACGAAAACAAAGAGTAAACGTAGAAGAATTGTATCAAGAAAAAGGGCCGTTTTCCGGCTACAATCCGTGCGCTTTGCTTGCGATGCTCATCGGAGCAGGTGCTGCGTTTATCGAAGTTGATTTAGGCTGGATTATAGGAGTAGTAGTCGCAGGAGTGGCGTATATTTTTTTAACGAAATTTGCTTTTAAACAGTCAAAGTTCAAAAAAGGAACCATCTTTGAACAATAACTCATGAGATAGATATTAGCCTTTGCTTGCCGCAAAGGCTTTTTGTGTGTCTTTTATCGCGTCAGAGCAAATCTCTTTGTCTAGTTTCCTAAAAAGTGGGTAAAGTAAAGAAGAGAAAAAGTTATCTCTATTATGAGTTGCTTTTAATAGGACCGCATCTAATGTATCGCATCAATCATAGCTTAAAGGAGAGGGCAGAGTATGTATGAATTTAGAGTGTATACTCTTCGAGATGGAAGCGAAAAGGTAATTAAAACGCTGAAGCATGAATCGTTTGTGGATGAAATTCAACGAGCGGGAATTAAGCAAACAGAAATTGCGCAAACACAGCTAGTAGATAAACCGAGATAATGTCTTTGCATTTATTTTTACACGTTTTAAAAAAGCCGGGTTCCTGTGTCTTTACGCAGGAACCCGGCTTTTCTGATTTCTTATAGTTCTTCACCATTTGTTTTAATCACATGTTTATACCAGTTAAAGGAGTCTTTTTTGTAGCGCTTCATCGATCCGTTTCCTTCGTTGTCACGGTCGACATAAATCATGCCGTATCGTTTTTTCATTTCGCCTGTTGTAAAGGAAACAATATCAATAATTCCCCACGGCGTATAGCCCATTAAATCCACACCATCGTACGTCACGGCTTGTTCTAACGCTTCGATGTGCGATTTTAAATATTCAATTCGCGATGCGTCATGAATGGATCCGTCTTCTTCAACCGTATCAATGGCGCCAAATCCGTTTTCTACGATGAACAGCGGAATTTGATAGCGGTCGTAGAAGCGATTTAACGTATAGCGCAAGCCCGTTGGATCGATCGACCAGCCCCAATCGCTTGATTTGATATAAGGGTTTGCTACGCCGTTTGGCAATCCGCCGTTTACGATATCGCCCGTATTATCAGCTTCAACGTCATTTTTAACCGTTGTGGACATGTAATAGCTAAAGCCTAAATAATCGACTTTTCCATTTCGTAAAATTTCTTCGTCGCCTTCTTCAAACGGAATATGATAGCCTTCTCGTTCGAATTCTTTTAATGCGTAGCTCGGGTAATAGCCGCGAACTTGAACGTCAGGGAAGAAGTAGCGCTGTCTCATTGTTTCTTCTGCTAACATCACATCTTCAGGGTTTGAAGAATACGGATAGATTGGCACATGTGACACCATTGCTCCGATTTGGAAATTTGGATTGATTTCTTTTCCTTTTGATACGGCAAGAGCGCTTGCTAAAAGTTCGTGATGTCCCGCTTGATACATCACTTCTTTTGCATTTTCACCAGGCTTTACAGAAACGCCTGAGTTCGTCCATAAGAATAGAGGATTGTTTACGTCCATTTTGTTGTTGATTTCATTAAACGTCATCCAGTACGTGACTTTGTCTTTATAGCGGTCGAAACAAACTTCAGCGAACTTCACAAAGCAATCTACCGTTTTTCGGCTTCTAAATCCGCCGTATTCTCGAGCTAAATGCAGGGGCATTTCAAAGTGAGACAGCGTAATAACCGGTTCAATTCCGTGCTTTAACAGTTCATCAAATACATCGTCGTAGAATTTTAGTCCTTCTTCGTTTGGCTCAGCTTCATCGCCCTTAGGAAAAATACGGCTCCAGCCAATAGACGTTCGCAAACATTTTAAGCCCATTTCTGCAAACAGTGCGATATCTTCTTTGTAGCGGTGGTAAAAATCAATTGCTTCGTGATTTGGATAGAATTTATCTTCTTCTACTGTTTCAGTGATTTGTCGCGCTACACCGTGCGCACCTGCAGTCATAACGTCTACTACGCTCGGTCCTTTTCCACCTTGGTTCCATCCACCTTCAAATTGATGAGCTGCTAATGCGCCGCCCCATAAAAAATCTTTTGGCATTTTTGTCATCGTTAGTTCCTCCTTATTTCACTACGGTAAATAATGTTTGATTTAGTCCGCTATTTTCAACATCTTCAACGATTACTTCTCGGTAAGCGTTTGAATTTGTGATAATAACCGGTGTAATCGTTTGTAACCCTTGTGTTTCAATAAATTCTTTATCAAATTCAATTAGTAAATCGCCTTTTTTAAACTTTACACCGTCTTCTACGTGCAGGGTAAACGGCTTGCCGTCTAACGTAACGGTATCTAATCCAATATGAACAAGCAGCTCAACGCCGTATTCTGAACGAAGGCCGATAGCATGCTTCGTTGGTGCTACCATGACTACCGTTCCGTCAAAAGGTGCATAAAGCTTGTTATCTGAAGGATCAATCGCTAATCCTTCTCCCATCGCACCTGAGCTGAATACTTCGTCCGGTACGCTAGAAAGAGGGATAACTTTCCCGCTAAACGGTGCGCTGATTGTTTCTTCATTTTCGTTCGGGTTGCTGACAGCTACTTCGTTTAAAGGAGCAGCAGCAGCTTCTTTTGCTGCGTCTTCTCCGTAGCCAAATACTTGAATAAGCACAACTGGAAGAATAATCGCAATAGCACATCCAATTAAAATTCCCCAGATTGACATCGGATAGTCTTGGCTAATACCGTTTACAATGGTCAACGGTCCAGGCAATCCTGCGTAAGCAAAGTAATATGGGTGAAAGAAACTTGCTACAACGGCACCAATAGCACCTGAAATGCATCCAAAGATAAACGGCTTTTTAAAACGTAAGTTTACGCCGTAGATAGCTGGCTCTGTAATACCAAATAATCCTGTTATTCCGGCTGATACGCTTACTTTACGTGCTTCTTGGCTTTTTGCTTTTAAAATAACCCCAAGCACCGCTCCAACTTGAGCTACTACGGCAATTGTTTGATACGCTTGAAATGAATCTCTGCCGTTTAAATCAAAGTTTGCAAGCACCATCGGCGTAATTCCCCAATGTACTCCAAAGATAACAACAATTTGCCAGAAGCCGCCAATGATTGCTCCAGCTAAGGCAGGTACGTTTTCAGCTAAAAAGTTATAGCCGTGAGCGATTCCGTTAGCTCCCATCGTTGTAACGGGGCCAATGAGTAAAATCGTTATAGGAACCATAATCACCATACATAAAAACGGAACAAACAGCGGTCTAACCACTTCATGAATGCTCTTGTTTAGGAACCTTTCAAGGTAAGACAAAATCCATACTAAAAATAAAGGCGGTAAAACAGAAGAAGTATAGATCGTTTCGGATAAGGGAAGACCTAAAAACGAAATGCTGCTTCCGTCGGCAATTTTGGCCGCCATTTCTGCCCATGTTGGACTGACTAATGCGGCACAGCACGCCACTGCGATGTAGGTGTTGGTTTTAAAATGCTTGGATGCTGTGATGGCAATAAAGATAGGTAAAAAAACAAACGGTGCCCACGAAATAAAGCTTAATACTTGATAGGTGCCCGTTTTGGCAAAGCTATCCGAAAACAAATTAATTAAGATTAACGAGCCCTGTAAAATTCCTGCCGCTGCTAAGATATATACAAATGGTGCAAACACAGCGGACATTGTAGCAATCACACGGTTTAAAATCGTGCCTTTGTTTTCAGTTTGCTCCTCTGCTGTATCCAAATTTACTAAACTAGCAAACTCTTCATAAACGTCTCCTACGTGCTGTCCAATAACGACTTGAAACTGCCCGCTGTTTTCAACAACCGTAATGACACCAGCCATAGAAGACACCTTACGTTTGGCTTCTGGCTTCGAGCGCTTTAATACAATTCGCAGCCTCGTAGCACAGCGTGTAGCGCTTACGATATTTTCTTCGCCGCCTACTGCATCTAAAATATCTGCTGCAAGCTTGTGATAATCTCTAATTTTCCCTCCCATATGTTCAACCCCCTTGTTGAGTATACGCTTTCAGTATAATTGTACCGATACAATTTATCAATACCCAAATAAAATAATAATCAATAAATAATTTAAGTTTATGGGATGGAGTTAGATTATGGTATAATCGTGTTATTCTTGAGACAAATTCAGTAAAGAGGTATAGCTATGATCAAATACCAACAAATTGCAATTGAAATTGAAACCTATATTGAAGAACACAAGCTTCAGCAAGGAGACAAGCTGCCGGTATTAGAAACGCTGATGGCACAATTTGAGGCGAGTAAAAGTACGGTAACAAAGGCCTTAGATCTATTAGAGAAAAAAGGCGTTGTTTTTCAAGTAAGAGGAAGCGGCATTTTTGTCCGTCGTCATAAACGAAAAGGATATATTGGCTTGCTTTCCAATCAAGGATTTACAAGTGAACTTGAAGATTTTCAGTTAACGTCGGAAGTAATTGAGCTAGATGTACGGAAACCGACGCAAGAAGCGGCGTTAAATTTAAACATAGAAGAAAATAGCGACGTCTATTATGTAAAAAGAGTACGGTATATTAATGGCCAGACGCTTTGTCTGGAAGAATCGTTTTATAATAAGTCCATCGTTACGTACTTAAATAACGAAATTGTTTCTCAGTCTATTTTTCATTACATTAAAGAAGGCCTTGGCTTAAAAATCGGGTTTTCTGATCTATATCTTCACGTCGGCAAGCTGAACGAAGAAGAAGCAAAGTACCTAGGATTAAAAGAAGGCGATCCTAAATTATTTATTGAAACACTTTTTCACTTAGCGAACGGCCAGCCGTTTGACTTTTCAAAAGTGACATATAACTACGAACAGTCGCAGTTCTTTTTACAAGCAACGAGTCATGTTTTATAAAAAAGTGCCCGTCTCTCAATTAGCAAGGAACGAGAGGCAGGCACTTTTTTTTTCATTTCTTCGATAAAAACATGAAAGAAGATAAAGATTGTAATAAATAGGAAATTAATATACGATAAAATGGTTACAGGGTTTATAGAGATAAGGAAATGAGGTGCTAAGTTGAAAAAGATGCTGAGCTACCTTATTCCAATGCTTTTTATGTTTGGTCTGCTTTCCATGACTTTATTTCAGCCGACTAAAGGCGATTTTATCGCTGTAGGTGTGATATCGATTCTTGCAGGTGCTGTAATTGGTTTTATAATAAACATAGGTTATGCAGTATTCAAAACAGCCAAAAGTAAGGTGGAGTAAACTGATTAGAGGCGGTGGAGGTTTTGAGTGAAAGTATCATCATTCAGCCATATGCTAGTAAGTATCAACAAGAAGTAGTGGACTTAATTCTTCCTATTCAGCAGCAAGAATATCACGTTCCAATAACGGAGAAAGATCAGCCCGATTTATTTAAAATCGAAAGCTTTTATCAACAGGGCAACGGAAACTTTTGGGTTGCTGTTTGCAACGAAAAAGTAGTGGGAAGCGCAGCTTTAATAGACATTGGAAGCCGCCAAGTAGCGCTACGGAAAATGTTTGTAGCCAAACCTTATAGAGGAGCCACCTTCAAAACAGCTCACCGTTTATTGCATACAGCCATCGGGTGGGCAAAAGAGAGGGAAGTGGAAAGAATATACTTAGGAACGACGTTACAATATAGGGCTGCGCATCGATTTTATGAGAAAAATGGCATTCAAAGTATAGAGAAAGAAACTCTGCCTGCGAATTTCCCGGTAATGGACGTAGATAAAAAGTTTTATACATATAAGGTATAAGCTTAGCCTTTATGCAAAATCATATCGGTTATTGTAATGAACGATAGCGATATGTCTGTAGCAAAGCATCTAAAAAGACGGTCTATGTATAATAGACCGTCTTTTTAGATAGCTTGTTTATGAGTATAGAAGATAACCCAAACGGCAATGAGCAGCTCAACGTTACAATAAGGATTCGAGGAAAGAGACTAAAAGCTGATATTCCGTCACTTAGCAAAAATAAAGTTAATACGGCGAGTGCTCCCACGATACCGAAAAGAAGATATAGGATTAGTTCAATTAATATTTGAAATGAAGCTATGTATTTCATGATGTTTGCTATAGCTATTGAACAAGGGATGCCTACTATAATAATAAATGGAGCGGTAAGATACACACCAATAAGCAAAGTCGATAAATAATCTACTATACTTGTATAGCCAAGGGAATTTAATTCAAATATTTCGATGCAAACCGCACCGCCGCATATCGATGAAATAATAGTTGAAAGTATTCGTTTAATAAGCTTCACAGTCGTTCACCTAGACCTATTTTTTATCTAGAATAGCAATATAGTTTAAAAAATACTAGCATCTATTAAAAGAAAAGTGGAGATAGGTGCTGTGACTGCTAAAAGAAAGCTCATACCTTAGCTTCATAACAAAAGCCGCTAGGTTCTTATCTAGCGGCTTTTACTTTGGCAAAGTCTCTTGGTAATGAACTCTTTTTTTAAATAGTAAATCGTCTAATTGAGCAATTAAAATCCCCGCAATCACAATAATAGAACCAACAAGGTCTTTAAGCGTAAACAGCTCATGCAAAAAGAGAACGGCAAACAGCGCAGCAAAAATGGGCTCTGTTGCAAAAATAAGTCCTGTGTGAGTAGGAGTTGTGTAGCGCTGCGCAATGGCTTGACAAATGAATCCAATCGCGCTGCAAAGAACGCCAAGACCTAAAATCGCAATCCATGATGATAACGTAGTTGGAATGCTCGGGTGTTCAAATAAAAAGCTGCAAAGCAGTCCAAACAACCCAGCAAATCCTAGCTGTAAAATACCAAGAGCAATTGGATTTTCGTTTTTCGTAAACGTGCCGGTCAAGGTAATATGAATGGCATAACATAGCGCCGTTCCGATGCAAAGTACATCACCAGTATTCATATGAAAGGAGTGCTTTAAAGTTAACACACTTATACCGGTTAGGGTAACAATAACTCCAAGTCCAATCGGCCAAGAAGGAAGCTTTTTTACTAACAAGCAGTTGAGCAATGGAACAAAAATGACCGTTAAACTGACAAGAAATCCGGCATTTGAAGCAGACGTCATGCTGACGCCAAACGTGACAAATGAAAAAACGGAAAACAGTAAAAAGCCTAAAATAGCTGATGATAAAATCGTTTTGCGCGTGATATGTAGTAAAGGCTTATAGAGAAACAGTCCGGCAATCAAAAAAGCAATTAAACATCTGAATGCAATGATAGTAAATGACCCGAGCGAACCCAGCCCCATTTTCATAAACACGTACGACATGCCCCAAAATACGTTCACACCAATCATCATCATATTTGCTCGCGTGCGGTAACTCACGTTCAACCCTCCATTGTTTATCATGTACTCACAGTATACAAAGGAATTTGATATTAATAAAATGAATCTTTATAATGATGAACATGAATTAAATTCATGTTAAGGCGGGAGAAAATGAGCTTAGTGAAATATGAAATTTTAAACAAAGTAGCTGAAGTGAAAAGCTTTACAAAAGCGGCAGATGCGCTGGCACTCACGCAGTCAGCGGTCAGTCATGCCATTACAAATCTCGAAACAGAATTTGGATTTCCGCTTGTGAATCGAAACAGATCAGGTATTACCTTAACAACAGAAGGCGAAACGATGCTTCTTGCCATTCGGAAAGTGCTGCAAGAAAATGAAAAAGTTCATCAAGAAGCAGCCAGTCTCTTAGGTCTTGCAAAAGGGACGATTAAAGTTGGGATTTTTAAAAGCGTATCCACCAAGTGGCTCCCTGAAATTATTCAGCTGATGGAAAAAAGCTATCCGGCCATTCAAATTCAGCTAAAAGAAGGCGATTATCTTGAAATTGAACAGTGGCTGCTGAGCGGAGAAATAGACTGCGGTTTTATTAACATTACGCATTCAAGTCAATTTCATATTATCCCTTTAAAAAAAGACCCGCTGCTGTGTGTCGTATCAAATCAAAGTGCTTTGTATCATCAAAAAAACGTTTCCTTTAAAGATTTAGAGAAAGAACCGTTTATTATGCCGACATACGGCGGATATCATGATATTAAGCAATTGTTTGAAGAACAGGGGGTTCAGCCTGAAATTCGCTTTGAATTAATGGATGAAAGTGCTATCCTATCGATGATTACGTATCACTTAGGCATTAGCATTTTACCTGAAATGCTTTTGGATTCTATCCCGCAAGAGCTGCGTGCGATTCCATTTCAAGTGGACAGCTACCGTTCAATTGGTCTAGCTACTCGTTATCATCTTTCACCTGCAGCTAAAAAATTTGCTGAAACAACGCAAGCATGGCTGCAAAATTCGGACAAGTAAGAGATTATTTATAAAGCAAAATCGGTTAATTCATAAGACTCTTAGGAACTAAGAGCATCTTTGTGCTATAATAAAGCTATACAATTACCTATTAGTCATCATTGATGACTAATTTTTTTTGGAGGATAATATGGAAGATTTATTACAATTAAAGAACAAGAACATTGTGATTATGGGAGTTGCCAACGACAGAAGTATTGCTTGGGGTGTTGCAAAAGCCCTTCATCAAGTAGGAGCAAACTTAATTTTTACATACCGTAAAGAACGTTCACTAGGAAAATTGAACAAGCTTTTAGAAAAAAATGAAATTCAAGCATCATTAATAGCTGAATGTGACGTAAACAGCGACGAAAGTATTGAAGCAGCTTTCAAAAAAATCGGAGAAGAAGCAGGCACAGTTCACGGAGTGATTCACTCTGTTGCGTTTGCTCACTCAGAAGATTTAAACGGCGAGTTTATTAACACATCAAGAAGCGGATATGCATTTGCTCAAGATACAAGCGCTTATTCATTTATTGCCGTAGCGAAAGCAGCGAAACCTCTTATGACAGAAGGCGGTTCTCTTGTAGCGATGAGCTATCTTGGTGCAGAGCGTGCAGTGGAAGGCTATAACGTAATGGGCGTAGCGAAAGCAGCGCTTGAGTCTTCAGTAAAATACTTAGCATTAGACTTAGGGAAAGACAATATCCGCGTAAATGCGATTTCAGCAGGCCCAATTCGTACACTTGCAGCGAAAGGCATTTCTGACTTTAACCAAATTCTTCACAAAGTTGAAGAAAAAGCACCTCTTAAGCGTAACGTAACGCAAGCAGAAGTTGGCGACATGACGGTCGTATTACTGAGCCATCTTTCACGCGGCGTAACAGGAGAAATCGTACACGTAGACGCTGGTTACAATATTGTAGGTTAATTCCAAAGAGGCTGGGACAAAAGGATTTTAGACAAAGTGAAAAACGAACCATTGATCAAGATGTTTGATTAGTGGTTCGTTTTTTTTGTTATGTTAAACACAGGTTTCATGTGTGCAGGTCTTTCTAGCAGTTGATTGGAGGGCAAGGCGAAGACTCCCGCGGAAAGCATAGTCTTGTACGGAAATTAACTGCGTTGTCACCAGCGGTTCAGCTCATGTATACGAGTTGTTCATCTTTAGATTAGATTCATCTGGATATGTCTCAGCCTCTTTTTTATGGAAAACTGAGTAGTCTATCGTTTCCTATTTTATTTCTATTAAAATTATCAGTCAAAGGACAAGCATCCAAGCATTTTTCCTGCGAATGGATAAAATAGATAGACACATAAAGAAAGGATGATTACGATTAAAAAAGATGATAAATATCATGTAGAAAGATCTTATTCTTCTAAGAAACATCATCATTGTTCTTCCACACAAGGAAATACAAGAGACTCAGCGTTTCGTGCTCTTAGCCTTACAAATCAATCCGTATCAGCAAACACTTCTGTAAAGGTTTCCTATCAGTTCAAACAATTTGACTTAGCAAATGAATATAACCCGGTTACGTCCACTTTTCGTCCTAAAAAAGATGGCGTATATTCTCTTGTTGCTACAATTGGATTTCTTCCTAACGATACGACTGTCGATTATCGAGCGCGCGTAGAAATTCGTGTCAATGGCACGGCGGTTATCGCGATTGATAACGATTTCTTTGGAGGAAACACTATATTTGTTAACGTAGTATCGGTCTCTACTATTTACAATTTAGAAAAAGGAGATCGAGTTGAAGTCTTCGCGGAAAGTAATGTTGACGGCACAATTGTCACAACAGAAAATGTGTCGCATTTCGAAGCAGCAAGATTTCCATCTCCTTCCGAATAAAAGGCTACATGCATCTTTTGGTGTATAGAAGTCGAGAAAAACAAGTTTAATACAAGCTGGCAAAAGAAGCAGACTTCTTATAAGAAATCTGCTTCTTTTGCTTATATTCATTTAAACGTTTCTTTTATATTTTTCTCAGCTTTTTTCATGGGAAGGTAAACAAATACGTGTAAAGAAAGGCCAATCACGGCAGTAATATTAGCAATAAGGCTAATAATAAGAAATATCCATTCTATACTTCCAGATAAGTTTATGCTTCCGCTTATAAGAGAAGAGCTTACTCCTATAAGTAAGATAGCCATTAATAATGGTAAGTTTTTAACCAATTGAAATCCTCCTGGATGTTTTATATTAATATTACCATATAAAAACAAAAGTGTGATTTAATTCATAATTAATCAAACGCCTATATTTTAAAATAGATAAGCTCTAAATCCCAACATGAACATATGATGTGGCAAAGAAAAGGAGTTGAAGGAACATGCATCAAGGACAGCAGAATTATATTCCATGGGAACAATGGCATCATCAGCATCCGCACGGCACGTGGAATCAATGGCATCAGCAACATCCACATGTACCTTGGGAGCAGTGGCACAAACAGTATCCGCACGGCACATGGAATCAATGGCATCAACAACATCCATACACACCTTGGAATCAGTGGCACCAGCAGTATCCGCACGGTACGTGGAATCAGTGGCATCAGCAAAATCCATACGTGCCTTGGAATCAGTGGCACCAGCAGCATCCACACAGTTCGTGGAATCAATGGCATAACATTTATCATCAAAGCTAATCAGCTTTTTACTATAAAAGGTCCGGTTCTCCTTGGGAACTGGATCTTTTGTGTGTAGACGTGAATGATACAGTAAGCTTATTTTCTAGTAATTTATATGAGCCCAGGTGATGCATGAAAACGGAAAAGTATGTTTGATCTATAGGGTAGGGGGTACACACAATAAAGCAGGTTAAAGAAAACATTCATGATCCCTAAGCTGTATAAAGTGGATTGGTTCATATGAAAGGATCCATGTAAATAAGCAAAATCAAATATAATTTTATCGCTTGACAATATACCTATAGGGGTATATTATAAACGTGTAAACAACATCAATTCAATAGCAAGGCGGTGATTCTTATGCTATATATAGCAGTGTTGTTGCTTGCTATTTCATTTATCGCATACAGACGTTATTATCCTGTTAAAAGAATACAGTGCATGCGTGAACTTGAAGCGAAAGAACTTGGGCGAACGATTGTAGATATTCGCCATTACCATGAAGTTCATGATTCTAAGGGGTTAGTTATGCCGTATGCGTACCTCAAACGCTTTTATTCAGAAATTCCACAGGGCAGCGTTCATGTAATTGCCGAAGATAGAGTGGAATTAAATTTAGGCGTACGGTTCTTACGAAAAAAAGGTTTTCAAGTGCGCAGCTATGAATTAGCAGCGTGTAAGTGTCAAAGCAAAGGAAAGAAAGGGGTATTCGATTATGGAGTATAACCAGCAAGTGAAAAATCGGCTGCGTCGAATTGAAGGGCAGCTAAAAGGCGTGCTTAGCATGATGGAGCAAGGGAAAGACTGTCGAGACGTCGTAACTCAATTATCGGCTGCAAGAAGTGCCATTGATCGCACGATGGGAGTCATTGTGAGCAGCAATCTTGAACAGTGCGTCAGAGAGAGCCTGCAGCATGGAGAGCCAACCGAAGGGTTAGTGCAAGAAGCTGTACAGCTGTTAGTGAAAAGTCGTTAATCATTGTCACCTTATTTAAGGTTGACGAATATCATTATTTAATATAATATACCCTTACAGGTATATGTATATAAAAGGAGAGATAGCTACTATGAAAATTGATCAAGTTTTAGATGCAAAAGGATTAGCGTGTCCAATGCCAATCGTAAAAACAAAAAAAGCAATGGATACTTTAACAACAGGCCAAGTATTAGAAGTGCAAACGACAGATAAAGGTGCTAAAAGTGACTTAACCGCGTGGGCAAAATCAACAGGACACGAGCTCATTGATTTTAAAGAAGAAGGCAGCACATTTATCTTTTACATTCAAAAAGGCTAATTTTTTTAGAATTAAATATACCCCATAGGGTAATAGGAGGAACAACATGACTGAACAAAAGAAACGAACAACGATTGTATTATTTAGCGGTGATTATGACAAAGCGATGGCAGCTTATATTATTGCCAACGGAGCGGCTGCTTATGACCATGAAGTGACGATATTCCATACGTTTTGGGGATTGAATGCGCTTCGTAAAGAAGAAATGGTGCCGGTGAAAAAAGGATTTTTAGAAAAGATGTTTGGCAAAATGATGCCGCGCGGTGCGGATAAAATGGGCTTATCTAAAATGAACTTTGCAGGTATGGGACCTAAAATGATTAAAAACGTAATGAAAAAGCATAATGCTCTAACGCTGCCGCAGCTTATCGAAATGGCACAAGAACAAGATGTGAAGCTAGTGGCTTGTACGATGACGATGGATCTTCTAGGGTTACAGGAAAAAGAACTGTTAGATAATATTGAATATGCGGGCGTAGCGGCGTATTTAGCCGACGCAGAAGACGGAAACGTAAACTTATTCATCTAAAAGATAACTCATGAAGCGAGGGTCAATATGATTATCAATGCGCTTATTATCATCTTTCTGTTGTGGTTTTTATATCAGCGCTTTGCACCAGTAAAAGGTATTCAGCAAATAGCCACAACGGAGTTAAAAGCAAAGTTAAAAAATAAAAATAATCAGTTTATCGACGTGCGAACACCGCATGAATTTCGTACCAAACATATTAAAGGATTTCGAAACATTCCTTTATCAGAACTGCCAGCGCAAACAGGCCAGCTTTCAAAAGACAGAGAAGTAGTCGTTATTTGTCAAAGCGGAATGAGAAGTTTGAAAGCAAGTAAACTGTTGAAAAAGCAAGGTTTTACATCCATCACCAACGTTAAAGGCGGCATGAATACGTGGAGATAAATCAAAAAGGAGGAGAAGTAGCGTGAAGACAATAGCAGCACAAGAAGTAGAACAACTAGTAAAGAAACAAGAACAAATTCACATTTTAGATGTGCGTGAAGTAGAGGAAGTAAAAATAGGTAAAATTCCAAACGCGTTAAATATCCCGCTTCCTTTATTAGAATTCCGTATGCATGAGTTAGACAAAACACACAACTACATTGTCGTCTGTCGTTCTGGAGGCAGAAGCGGAATGGCAGCTCGTTTTCTTGAGCAGCAAGGCTACAGTGTAACGAATATGACAGGCGGAATGATGGAATGGAAAGGGGAAACGGTCTAATTTTTTTAGATAAAAATATACCCCTACTAGTATTTAAACCAAGGAGGAAAAAGAAATGATGCAAGCAAACTTCGTATTAGATGCAAAAGGGTTAGCATGTCCAATGCCAATCATAAGAACAAAGAAGAAAATGAATGAATTAGAAGCAGGTCAAGTACTAGAAATTCAAGCAACGGATAAAGGCTCTACGGCGGACTTACAAGCATGGGCAAAAAGCACAGGTCATGAGTATTTAGGTACCGAGGCAGCAGGTGACGTTCTTCACCACTTTCTTCGTAAAGGCGGCGCTGAAGAAAACGTAACGCCAATTCCTGAAATTTCATTAGAAGAATTTGCGAAAAAAGTAGAGAATGATGAACATCTTCATATTTTAGACGTGCGTGAAGTAGAAGAATACGATGAAGCTCATATTCCAGGCGTAGTTCATATTCCGCTTGGTGAAGTAGAAAAACGTTCGAATGAGCTAAATAAAGAGAATGAAATTTATATTATTTGCCACTCTGGAAGACGAAGTGAAATGGCAGGGCAAACGATGAAAAAGCAAGGGTTTAAAAACTTAATTAACGTGGTTCCTGGTATGCGTGACTGGACGGGTAAAGTAGAATAACTAATGAATTATAGTGAATTAAAAAATTTTGATATTTTATATACCCAAGGAGGTATTTTAATATGACAGTACATGTTCTTACTGCAAAAGAAGTTACATCTAAAATTATCAATAAAGAAGTGTTATTTATCTTGGACGTTCGTAACGAAAGTGATTTTAGCGATTGGAAAATTGAAGGTCATCAATTTCAGCATTTAAATGTTCCATACTTCGATCTTTTAGACGGAGTAGAAGAAATCTTAGAAAAAATCCCTTCTGATAAAGAAGTGTTAGTTGTCTGCGCCAAAGAAGGTTCATCCGTGATGGTAGCTGACATGCTTTCAGAAGCGGGGCTTACCGTATCGTACCTTAAAGGCGGTATGAAAGCGTGGAGTGAATATTTAGAGCCTGTTAAAGTCGGAGATTTAAAAGATGGCGGAGAGATCTATCAGTTTGTTCGTATCGGTAAAGGATGCTTATCTTATATGATCGTATCAAACGGTGAAGCGGCTATTATTGATGCGACGCGTATGGCGGATGTGTATATTAACTTTGCCAAAGAACTTGGTGTCACTGTTAAGCATGTGTTTGATACGCACCTTCATGCAGATCACATTTCAGGAGGAAGAGTTATTGCTGAAGAAACAAATGCAGCGTACTGGCTGCCTCCAAAAGATGCAGAAGAAGTGATGTTTGACTACAAGGCGTTAGAAGAAGGCAGTGATGTCGTGATTGGTAACACAATGATTACGATTCAGCCTCTTTATTCACCGGGGCATACGATTGGATCAACTTCTTTTATCGTAGACGATCAATACTTGCTTTCAGGTGATATTTTGTTCATTGATTCAATTGGACGTCCTGATTTAGCTGGTATGGCTGAAGACTGGGTAGGCGATCTGCGCGAGACGCTTTATACACGCTATAAAGCATTATCAGATGAGTTAATCGTATTGCCAGCTCACTTTATGATTATTGATGAGCTAAATGACAACGGCAGCGTAGCTGAAAAGTTAGGTACTTTGTTTGCGAAAAATCATGGATTAAACATTAAAGACGAAGCAGAGTTCAGACACTTAGTAACAGATAACTTACCGCCGCAGCCAAATGCATATCAAGAAATCCGTGAAACCAATATGGGAAAAGTAAGTCCAGATGAAGAAAAACAGCGTGAAATGGAAATTGGACCAAACCGCTGTGCGATTCGCTAAGTAAAAAATTCAGCTTAAACAAAGGAGAGAGAGAAATGGAATCAAATAAAGTACTAGATGCAAAAGGGCTGGCTTGCCCAATGCCGATTGTTAAAACAAAAAAAGCAATGAATGAACTAGAAGCAGGTCAAGTGTTAGAAATTCACGCAACGGATAAAGGGGCAAAAAACGATCTTGCAGCTTGGGCAAAATCTGGTGGTCACGAGCTTCTTCAGACAGAAGAAGGCGACGTTCTTAAATTTTGGATTAAAAAAGGATAAGAAATAATGGACGAAAAGGGTATCTCTTGTAAAAGGTACCCTTTCCTTATATGAAACGGAGCGACTATAGATGGATCTTACATTTATCATCACGCTTTTTCTTATTGGATTTATTGGGTCGTTTATTTCCGGTATGGTCGGTATTGGCGGGTCTGTTATTAATTATCCGATGCTGTTGTATATTCCTCCATTGGTAGGAGTAGGAGCACTAACAGCTCATCACGTCTCAGGTGCAGGAGCCATTCAAGTATTCTTTGCGACATTAGGCGGCGTATGGGCGTATCGAAAAAGCGGATTTTTAAACAAATCATTAATTTTATACATGGGCAGCAATATTCTAATTGGGAGCATGCTTGGAAGTTACCTCTCACATTATATGAATGAACAAGGATTAAATGTTGTATATGGAGTTTTAGCTCTTATTGCGGTTATGATGATGTTTATTCCAAAGAAAAATGTAGATAAGATAAAAGAAGGTGAACTTCAATTCAATAAAGGGTTAGCTTCTATTTTATCACTACTTATTGGAGCCGTAGCAGGCGTGTTAGGAGCAGGAGGAGCCTTTATTTTAGTTCCTGTGATGCTTGTGGTGCTTAAAATTCCAACTCGAATAACCATCGCAACTTCACTAGCCGTTACCTTTATTTCTTCCATTGGTTCAACGGTTGGAAAGCTGGTGACCCATCAAGTCCCATTTATACCGGCACTTATTTTAGTTGCGGCAAGTTTAATTGCCTCTCCAGTCGGTGCAAAAGTTGGTCAGAAAATGAATACAAAAGTGCTTCAGTGGATCCTTGCCGGTTTGATTTTAGCAACGGCAATTAAGATTTGGTGGGGGCTACTATAAAAAGCTATGGATTCCCATAGCTTTTTTTATAGCACTTCATCACTTTCCACATACGTTTCAAGCGCAGGATGAAATTCTTTTTGATAGTGATTAGACGGACACACTTTCACTACAGTCGCGTGAAGTGCATTAGATTTTGATGTATTTAACACTTGCTTACATTTTGGGCATCGTTCATTAAACAGAAAATGAAACCATTTCACTTTTCATCACTCCTGTACTAAAACCTTTAAATCTTATCGAGTTAATAAGGATTATAAAGGGTTTTATACGGCAGGTCAATGAAAAGGGAATCTCTTTAGGTGTTACTAAGCTTTTTTAGCTTACGCTGATACGCAAGGTAAGGAAGTCCTGGAAATACTAAAATTACTGTTGAAATCGCTAATAAAATCTCACTTATTGTACCTACTGCTTCCGGAAGCCAGCCGTATAAGCTCATAACGTCAAAAAGCAGCAGAAACACCATCGCGACAAGAATAGATAGAGCTGCTTTTCCTACAGAACGCTTTTCTCGTTCGTATCTGTCAATGATCGTTTCTACATCGGAATAAATAGGTTTTGTTCCCGGAAGTGCGCTGAAAATATGCATAGCATTGCCTGTTGAACAAACGTGCTGCCATCCGGCTTCTTTAAAAAGCAGAAAATATTCATCATCTGCATGTTCTTGAAAATCTAGTGAATATTGAAGCTCTTGAGGCTTTCCTTTTTTTAATGTATATCCTAAAAATGCAAAACGATCTAACAGCCAGCCTTTTTTCGCATAGTCGCTAAGCTTTTGTAAATCTTCTTTTTCGGCAAAAGCAGTTCCGCCACTCAGTATGTATTTTGTCTTCTTCATTTATAAACCTCCTAAAGCATTTTCAGCATGTGTAATCATTTCTTTACGGCGCTGAACTTCTTTTTTTAAAAACTGAATTCCTTTTTCTGTTGCAACATACGTTTTCTTTTTGTCTTTGCTTTCGCCATAAAGCATGATTAACTCAGCTGCAAGAAGTTTTTTAATTGTAGTGTACATAGATGCAGGTCCAATCGAAAACTGTTGATTGGTCATATCTTCAATCGTTTTCATAATAAGATATCCGTGTTTTGCTTCTAAGAGCGACACTAAGATGTAGTAGGACGTGTCGGTAAGTTCCCCCGTCTCTAATGAATCGTTTCTCGGCATATTCAACCTCCTTATATCATTAAACGATATATCGTTAATTAATATATATCATTTAATGATATAGACAGTCAATAGAAAATGTTAAATTTTAGGCTTAGAATTGCCTCGTGAACCTATTTAACGAGTAGAAAGGGGAAGAAATCTTACAAAATAGTTTACTAAGATAAATATATTTGTATAAAAATTAAGAATTTGTAGAATTTATTGTTTATTTATTTGATTTTTATGTTATCCTTTTTAACATACATTAAACACAAGGCCATAATTATCGTACGACCTTTGATTTGTGTTACAGATAGTGAATGAGAAAAATATATATTGAAAGGAGAAAAGGAGAGTCAGAGAGGGTGCGAATGCTAGTTGTCTGTTAAAAAGGCATCTTGCACGGTAACTGTCTGATTTTATAAAGGTAATTGTCTACAGTTATTTTTCTGACTATTCGAATAATTAATGTTAAAAGTTTAAAATCTAAAAAAGGAATGATCATCAATGAAAGATAAATTTGCCGAACGAGCTAGTCTTGTAAAATCTTCTGAAACACGCGAAATCTTAAAAGTAACGGAACGACCAGAAGTCATTTCGTTTGCAGGAGGACTTCCCGCGCCGGAACTGTTTCCCGTTGAAGCAATGAACGATGCGTGCCGCGCCGTATTAAATGAAGACGGAGCCGCTTCGCTTCAATACAGTACAACTGAAGGGTATATTCCTCTACGAGAAGCCATTTCGACACGAATGAAGCATATCGGCATCGAGTCCGCTGTTTCAAACATTTTAATTACGTCCGGATCTCAGCAGGCAATCGATCTTACCGGAAGACTGTTTCTTAATGACGGAGACGTGGTAATCTGTGAAAGCCCAACGTACCTAGCGGCCATTAACGTATTTAAATCCTACAATGCGACGTTTGTAGAAGTGGACATGGACGAAGACGGAATGATCATGGAAGAACTAGAGAAAAAGCTTCAGGAAAATCCGCATGCGAAATTTATTTATACGATTCCTGATTTTCAAAATCCTACAGGGCGCACCTTAACGCGCGAAAGACGTCAGCGAATGATCGAGCTTGCGAACGCATACGATGTGCTGATTGTAGAAGATAATCCGTACGGAGGAGTCCGATTTGCAGGAGAAACGCTGCCGCCGGTTAAGCATTTTGATACAGAAGGCAGAGTGATTTACATCAGCACATTTTCTAAAATTTTTGCGCCAGGTCTTCGAATCGGCTGGGTATGTGCAGACGAAGCTTTCATTGATAAGTACGTAGCGTTTAAGCAAGTGGCTGACTTGCATACGGACAGCTTTGCTCAGCGCGTAACCGCTAAGTACATGGAGCTTTACGATATCGAAGCGCACATTCAAAAAATTAAAGCCGTATACAAAGAGCGATGTACCCAAATGCTGTCGTGCATTCAGGAATTTTTTCCGGAGAATTTGTCTTACAGTAAGCCAGAAGGCGGATTGTTTATTTGGGTGGAACTGCCCCAAGGAATCGATTCAGCACATATCTTTTCAGAATGTCTAAAAAATAACGTAGCTTGTGTGCCTGGAACTCCATTCTTTCCAAACGGTACAAGAAACAATGCGCTGCGCTTGAATTATTCTAATATGTCTGCTGAACAAATCGTTGAAGGCATGAAGCGCATGGGAGACGTATTGCACCGTGAGCTGGCGAGAGAAACGACTGTTTTATAAAAGAAATGAAAAAATCAAATAAAGCCATTTTATTAATTCATGAAATATACGGTGTGAACGATCATATGAAGTTTATGAAAGAGAAATTGTCTAAGTTAGAGGCAGATATTATCTGTCCTAACTTATTATCTAAAGACGTTCCTTATCGTTATGAAGAAGAGGACATGGCTTATCAAAACTTTGTTGAAAACATCGGTATTGATGAGGGTTCAAGACAAATCAATAACATGTTAATTCAGCTAAAGCAAGAATATGAAGAAGTAGGGGTCATAGGATTTAGTGTAGGAGCCACAATATCGTGGCTATGCAGTGAAAACAGTTTGTGTGACTTCGTGATTGGCTGTTACGGATCGCGCATTAGAGACTATATAAATATACGTCCTGTGTGTCCAACTCTTCTTCTTTTTCCTGCTGAAGAGCAAACATTTGATGTAGACTCTTTAATAAACTCACTAGAGCAAAAAAGAGAGCCGCTTTTGAAAATCAAAAAGTTTTATGGATTTCATGGGTTTATGAATCCTTTTTCAAAAACCTTTAATAAAGAATCAGCAGACCAAGCCTTCCAAACCATAAGTGATTTTCTCGAAAAAAACTTAGCTGATAACCAGTATTATAATGAAAGTGATACCTTACAATAAGCAGAAACTGACCCTTTTTCAGTACATATACATGTATTAACATTTTCTTTAGACGTATTGAAAAGGGGCGAGGTTATGCTAAAGTCAGTTGAAATTGTAGGAACAGCAGTAAAGCTAGTACCGCTTGAAAAAATGCATGAGCAAGGACTCTATGAAGCTGCAAAACCGAAAGAAATTTGGGAGCATCTCCCGGTAAAAGTTCATCGTCTAAGTGATATGAAACGGCTGATTGAAAGTGCTTTAACAGAAAAGCAGGAAGGAAGAGAGCTGCCTTTTGCTGTATTTGATATAGAGTCACATTCAATTGTAGGAAGCACAAGATTTTTAGATATTTCCCTTCCTAACAAAAGCGTAGAAATAGGGTGGACGTGGTATCATCCATCCGTGTGGCGAACTCGAGTCAACACGGAGTGTAAGTATTTATTATTAAAATACTGTTTTGGAGAGCTGAAGTTTCACCGCGTTCAGTTCAAAACGGATGTGCGAAACAAGCGGTCTAGAGCGGCTATTAAACGATTAGGTGCCACGCAAGAAGGCATTAGCAGAAAACATATGGTTTTACCAGGTGGATACGTACGAGATTCGGTCATCTTCAGTATAATCGATGACGAATGGCCGTTTGTCAAAAAGCGGTTAGAAAATTTTTTGCATGCAGCCAGTGCGGAAAATAAAGAAAACGCCAGCAATTAATGGCATTTAAAGATAAAAAGCACAAGCTGTAGCTTGTGCTTTTTATCTTTAAAGAGCTTCTTTAATCATTTTTTTATAGTAAAGAACAGATAAAATACCAAAAATAGAGTACAGCGCCGTATAGACAATCATGACGATAATAATAGGTGTCCAAAGCTCTGTTCCAAACCAGAACCAGCCAGATTGCACGGCAAAATAGCTGTGAAGCAAGCCTACGATTAACGGAATGCCGAAATTAAAAAGCTGCTTTATTTTTATGCCTTTTAGTAAATCATTTTCAGTGAAGCCGAGTTTTCTAAGAATCGTATAGTTTGGCTTTTCATCTTCACTTTCGTCCATTTGTTTAAAGTAAAGAATGCACCCTGACGTGATTAAAAAGGCCAGTCCTAGAAAAGCTACAATGAACATAATTAGACCCATAGTCTGCTTTTGGCTTTTTACCGTTTCGATACGCGAATCATTGAAAGTATGATTGCCCAATTTCATTTCTTTGAAAATCTCGTTTGCTTTTGGTACGTCATTTTCTTGTGATATATCTATCCCTGTGTACACAGAAGATTCTTTTTGAATAGAAGGATTCACGTCTTTTTCTAGTTCATTAAACACGGAATCGTCTACAATCACAGTAGGCATACCGCTCGTAAAATAGGTAGATAAGAGAAATTTTCGATTTAAACCTATATACTTTTGCGGAATGACTTTTTTCTTTCCTCTTAGCTCAATTTCTCCGGAATCTTTAAATGAATTTACTCGTTGAAGCATATCATTATAGCCGGTAAACAAAGTTTCATTTTGAGCTACATTTACACCACTAACAGATTTTTCGCTAACAACTGAAAAAACCATAGCGGACGAGTCTACCATCGGGCCTTCCAAATTATTTTCTAAGATGTTTTTTACGTTTGCTTTTACTTGAATGACGTCGATCTTTTTTTCCGTATATGCTATCTTCTTTTGATCCAGCGCGGCTTTAAACGAAGCAGCGTCTTTTGTATTATTGATCGAAAAATCGTTAGGCACATAATCTTCGGCCGACTTTTCAGCAGAATAATAAGAGATGTAGCTCAAGCACAACAGGCCAATAGCCAGAGCCGATACGGTTGTAATAACCGTCAGCAACAGTGCGTTTGATTTCATCCGAAACATAATAGAAGAAAGAGATAATACGTCGTTAATCGACAAATAGCCTTTTTTGCTTTTCCGCATCAAATTTAATAAAAAGCGAACTGAGCCTTTATAAAACAAATAGGTTCCGATGATAACCGAAGCTAAAATAGATACCATTGCGATGGACAAAGCATTCATGCTTGTAAAAGATCCGTCAAACAATTTGGCAGAAATATAGTAGCCGGAAGCAATAAAGATCATACCAAGAATTCCAATAATAATTTCAAGAATACTGATTTTTTTTGTTTTGCTTTCTGTTGATGACGTAACGCGGAATAGTGCTAAAATGGTCTGTCTTTTAATAAAAAGATAGTTCATCGTCATGATTAACAAATAGATGACGCTGAACACAATAAGCGTTTGAATCAGGGCTTCTTCTGAAAAGTGAAGCTTGGCAATGCCTTTGGTGTCCGTAATTTTAAATAAAATCATAATGATTACTTTTGAAAACGAAAATCCAATTAAAATGCCGATAATCAGCGAGCTAAAGTACAGCATAAAATTTTCAACGGTCAAAATACGGAAAATTTTTGTTTTGGTCATGCCAATTAGCTGAAATAATCCAATTTCTTTACTGCGCCGCTTAATAAAAATCGTATTTGCATATAATAGAAAGATAGAAACAATGGCTACAAGTAAAACAGAAGCGGCCCGAACCGCCGCGCCTCCTTTAATGGAGCCTTTGGTTGCATCAAGAGCAGGATCGTACTGAAGCGTGACAAAAGCAAAATATAAAGCTGCGCTGAAAACCAGTGCAAAAACGTACAAATAATAGTTTTTTACATTCTTTTTGAAGTTGCGGAAAACGAGCTGATTAATATTCATCTTGCACTCCGCCTAGCACGCCTTGAGTTTTCATAATATCTTCAAAGAAGTCTTTTCGCGTTTGATCCCCTTTATACAGCTGCGTATAAATTTGTCCGTCTTTTATGAAAATCACTTTACTGCAGTAGCTGGCTGCCACTGGGTCATGCGTTACCATCACAATTGTTGCGCTTCTTTTGTCATTAAGCTCCGTCAGTTTGTTTAGCAAATCGCTGGCCGCTTTTGAGTCAAGTGCACCGGTTGGTTCGTCAGCAAAGATCATGCTTGGTTCATGAATAAAGGCTCTTGCGGCAGAGGTACGCTGCTTTTGTCCGCCCGAAATTTCATTTGGATATTTGTCTTTGAGTTCATAGATGCCGAGCTGTTTGGCTAGCGCGTCAAATTTTTTGTGAGCTACTGCCGAAGGAGTTTTTACAACAGAAAGAGGCAAGAGGATATTTTCTTTGACTGTCAGTGTATCCAGTAAGTTATAGTCTTGAAAGATAAAGCCTAAATGTGTTTTCCGGAAGTTCGCTAACTGCTTTTCTTTCATTCTGCTAATTTCATTTCCTTCAATTTTGATGGTTCCGCCGTTGATTTTATCAATAGAGGAAAGCACGTTCAGAAGCGTGGTTTTACCTGAGCCTGAAGCGCCCATAATTCCTACAAATTCTCCTTTCATAATGGTAATATCTACACCTTTTAATACTTCTTGTCTGTTAAATTTATTTCCGTAGCTTTTATGAATATTAGTAGCTTCTAATATGTTCATATGTATTCACTCCTTTGATCTGATACGTTTATTATAAAAAAAGAGCTTTTCGTTTTCCTTTGATTCACCGAACAAATGACGAAAGCATGTGACATTTTTGTCACATGCTTTTCATATCAACAAAATCATTTGATTTAGGAAAGGCAAGCGTAAACGTCGTGCCTTCGTTAAGAGCAGACTGCACGCCAATGTGAATAGAAAGAGCGTGCGCAGCTTTTTGAGCGAGATACAAGCCCATGCCTGTGGCACGGCTGTCTTCATGCTGAGTGGTTGAGGTAAAACCCTTCTCAAAAATGCGCGGCATATCTTGAGGAGAAATGCCGCGTCCGCTATCTTTTACCTCGACGTACACTTGACCATGGTGCTTGTAGCTTCTAATTATCACGTCAGATTCTTCACTGTACTTGACTGCGTTTGTTAAGAGCTGTCTCATAATAAACGAAAGCCACTTTGCGTCACACAGTACACGTTCTGCCTGTAGGTCCACATCAAACCCAATATTTTTTTGCATACACCAAGCTTGCAGCGTTTTGATTTCAGTGAAAATAAGGGACTCTAAATCAAGATGTTCAATATACATATCATTTTCGATAAAGAAAATACGCTTTTGATGCAGCTGTTGATCAAGTAAAAAGTGAATGCGTAGCCACTCGAACGTCAAGTTTGCTTTAACTTCTCGATTTTCTAAGCGTTCAATTATTAAATGCATCGCAGTTAACGGCGTTTTAATTTCGTGAATCCAAGCTAACAGTTCATCTTTTTCCTGCGTCACGTGCAGCAGAGTTTGCACGCCATCTTTTTTCGCTTGTTCTAATTGTTGCATCAGGTTTCGCTGAACAATCTTTTCAAACGGACGCAGTGGATGAGAAAGAGTAGAAGAATCAAAGAAGTCTTCTTCATCTTTTAGCTTTTGATAAAATTTCGTTTCTTTGTGATAGCGGAAGACGCAGAAAATAAGAAAGATAATCGATGATAAAAACACGATATAGAGAATCGAAGACAGAGGAATGGATTCATCAATATACGCGATAAATAGCATAAAAAAATGTATGATAAAAAAGAAAAGGATCCAGCTCAGACGCTCGCGAATAAAGAGTTTAATCATAGCGTTCCTCTTCAATGGCTACGTAGCCTTGGCCGACTTTTGTTTCAATAAAAGTTCCCAGTCCAATTTCATCTAATTTTTTTCGCAGGCGATTGACGTTTACCGTCAGCGTGTTGTCACTGATAAATCGTTTATCTTCCCACAAACTATTAATCAGCTCATCTCGGCTTACAATCGTATTCTTTTTATGTATTAAGCATTTTAAAATAAAAATTTCATTTTTGGTTAAATCGATAGCTGTAGATTCGGTTGATACTTTGTTTTTTTCATAATCAATCGTAGCTCCTTGCCATGAAAGAAGGTTTACTTGTTCAACGCTGTAATTATATACGCGGCGGAGAAGGGCCTGTATTTTTGCTACAAGCACATCAAAATGAAACGGCTTTTGCACAAAGTCGTCTGCGCCAAACTGCATAGACATTACCATATCAGAAGGATGATCACGTGAAGATAGGAAGATGATAGGGATTTTTGAATGAGAACGAATCATTCTGCACCAGTGAAATCCGTCATACTTCGGCAGCTGAATATCCATAATAACTAAATCAGGTTTTACCTCGCTAAACTCCTGCATAACGTTACTGAAATCACAGATGCCGTAAACATCATAAGACCATTGCTCCAACCGTTCTTTCAGTTCGTTAAACAGCGTTACATCGTCTTCAATTAAAAGAAGTTTAAACAATAACACGTACCACGCTTTCTGTTTTTATACTTATTTTATAGCAATATCCTTTTATTTACCATATGTGATAGTAGATTCACCGGCGTTCTTTATAAAATGTGAAAGAATAGCTTTCGACGAGCATAGTTTATAAACATATATTGAACTCTAGTGAAAAAAGGAGAGCTGTTATGAAAGCAATGGTATGTACAAAGTATGGTAAACCAGATGTTCTTCAGCTTGAAGAAGTAAAAAAGCCTATCCCAAAAGAGAATGAAATACTGATAAAAATTCATGCCACTACGGTCACATCGGGCGACTGCAGAGTGAGGAGCTTTAATAGTCCACTGCTGTTGTGGCTTCCAATGCGAATAGTTTTAGGATTACGGAAGCCTAGAAAATCAATACTAGGCGTAGAGCTGGCCGGAGAGGTAGAGGACGTCGGAAAGAACGTGACGCGGTTCAAAAAAGACGACCAGCTGTTTGCAATGACAGGTATGAAGTTCGGAGGGTATGCGGAATATATCTGCTTGCCAGAAAAGGGGACAATAGCCGTAAAGCCAGAGAATGTAACCTGTGAAGAAGCCGCCTCTATTTCTTTTGGCGGCACGACGGCTCTGCATTTTTTTAGAAAAGGAAACATTCAAACCGGGCAAAAAGTGCTTATCTACGGTGCTTCAGGTGCCGTAGGAACTGCGGCTGTACAGCTTGCTAGCTATTACGGAGCTGAAGTGACAGGCGTGTGCAGTTCTAAAAATAGTGAACTAGTAAAAGCTTTAGGAGCAGACCGCGTCATCGACTACCAAAACGAAAATTTTACTGAAAAACAAGAAAAATACGATCTTATCTTTGATGCCGTTGGAAAAATCACAAAAAATCAGTGCAAGGAAGCGTTAGCCTTAAATGGACGCTTTGTTTCGGTCGAGGGGCAAGGAATTGCCAAAGTGCAGACGAAAGATTTATTGCTTCTTAAAAAGCTGATGGAAGAAGGGCAGATAAAATCAGTGATTGATAGATGCTACTCTTTAGAACAAATTCCAGAAGCTCATGAGTATGTAGAAACCGGACATAAAATAGGAAATGTAGCTATAGTTGTAAAGAAATAAAAGAACATATTTAAAAAGCTAATTTGACTTACCTGGATAGTAGGTATAACATGCAGATAAGTCAACTAAACACCTATTTAAAACCGATCGACCAGACGACTGGAGATGCTTTGAACAATCAAAGCATCTCTTTTTTCCAAGTATTGATTTAATTATAGGAGATAGCGAGGAAGATGTAGAAAGAAGATATGGAGAGCTTGCCGCGCTAATTCCAATTAATCACGCCATTACATATTTAGCTCGTTTTTTTGATGATTATGACTTTTATCAATTTGACGTAGACGCCCCGTTTCCAGAGTTAGGGGATATCGGAGCAAATGCGTTTCAAAGCACGACAAATAAAATTAAACAAGCGGCGGCTGCTCGAAAGCTAACGTTAAGACAAGTGGCGCTTGAAACAATTTTGCCTCGTTCGCCGTTTTCAGGAACACCTGAACACGTAGCGGATGAAATGCAAAAATGGCATGAGCAGGAAGCAGCGGATGGATTTGTACTTCGTCCGTTTATGAGCGATACGTTTCATCAGTTTGTGGAAAAAGTAGTGCCGATTTTACAAGGGCGTGGCCTTTACGACACTTCCTATGAAAGCAGTACGCTGCGCGGGAATTTAAATCTTTCTGTTCCAGCCAATCGATATAGTCAAACAAAGGAGGAGTATGTGTATGACAGTCAAATTAATCAGTGAATACAGCGTCACAGAAAGCTTAAAGAAGCAGGTAATTGAGTGGAGAAGACATTTTCATCGCTATCCTGAATTATCGTTTCAAGAGCATCGAACGGCTCAGTACGTTGAAGATACACTTCGTTCGTTTGGAAGCTTTATCATTACGCGTCCTACACCAACAAGCGTGGTGGCTAGATTAATAGGAAAAGAGCAGGGGAAAGTAGTTGCGATTCGAGCGGATATGGACGCGCTGCCGATTGAAGAAGAAAACACGTTTGCATTTGCCTCGGTTCATAAAGGCGTAATGCATGCATGCGGACATGACGGTCACACGGCTATTTTATTAGGAGTAGCTTCTGTTCTTTCTCAGTTAGGAAATGAATTTAAAGGCGAAATTCGCTTGATTTTTCAACACGCAGAAGAGCTGCTGCCAGGAGGAGCGCAGGAGCTTGTGAAAGAAGGCGTGGTGGAAGGTGTGGATTACGTGATTGGCACGCATTTGAATTCTGGCCTTCCCGTCGGAGAAATCGGCGTGCTTGCAGGTCCTATGATGGCTTCGCCTGACACGTTTAACATATCGATTAAAGGAAAAGGAGGACACGCCGCAGCGCCTCATGAAGCAGTTGATGCCATTGTGGTAGGAGCGCAAATTGTGACGAACCTTCAAACCATTGTTTCAAGAACGACCAATCCTATTGATAAATTAGTTGTATCAGTTACACAATTTCACGGAGGAACTACGCACAATGTACTTCCTGATAAAGTGGAGCTGAACGGAACCGTTCGCAGCTTTGACGCGGCTCTGCGAGAAAAAGTTCCGGCACAAATTGACCGAATTGTAAAAGGACTAACAGAAGCCTACGGTGCGGAGTACACCTTCACATATGAAAAAGGCTATCATCCCGTCATTAACTCTGAAGAAATTACGCGTTTAATTGAAGAAACAGCTATCGAAGAATACGGAAAAGAACGGGTTAAAACGCTGTCTCCTAAAATGGGAGGAGAAGATTTTTCAGCTTATCTGCAGGAAACGGAAGGAGCATTTTTTAACATCGGAGCGCGAAATGAAGAACAAGGCATCGTATACCCTCATCATCATCCGAAGTTTACGGTAGATGAAGCCGCGCTTGAAATTGGCGTAAAGATGTTTTTGCGCGTTACTGAAAAGCTGTTGGCTCGTTAAAAAAGGAGGTTCAGACATACAATTACCCAATCTAAAGACGAAAAAAGGGGCAAAGGAGCTCGTATGGATCGCTTGTGACACCGCTGTTGGTTTCCGTGCAAGACTTCGCTTTCCGCGGGCGGCCGGTGAGCCTCCTCGTCGCATACGCTCCTGCGGGGTCTCACCTATTCCGCTTTTCCCGCAGGAGTCTTCGTCTTGTCCTCCAACCAACAGCTAGAAGCTACTACATAGATTAAATCTACGTTCGCCAGCACAATGAAAAGATCCCAACGGTTTATGGTTCGAATCTTTTTTCAACTAAACTAAGTTTGTCCCACCCACTCTTCTTTACAACATCTTAATTCGTATCTTTATAATTCGTCGCAAATCCAGCTGCAATTAAACCAATTAGACCCAGCACTCCTACAATAACGGTTACGACCATTACGCTCACCTCGATCGCTCTTAATAATACGCTTTCATTTGTTTGATTTTACCATGAGTCTTCGTATGAAAGAAGCTTTTCTTTTAAAGGCTCTAGCTTTTTAAATTTTTGATCGTAGCTTTGCCGTTTTAACATGTCGTTAGTGATGATTAGCGCATCTTCTTTACGTCCTGCATACAAGTAGGCTTCAATGACTTCGTCAAAGCCTTCTGAGTAAGGGGATTTTTCGTATTTTGCTAGTTTAAACGAGGCGTCATAGTGTTTCGTTGCTTGTTCATACTGCTTTAGTTTCAAAAGCATACGCCCATTTGCTAAATGTAAATCTGCTCGTTCTAAATCGGTAAGGGTATGGAGTTCAATCCCTTGGTTGCGTATATCAAGGGCATCTTCATAGCGCTTTTTTTCTTCTAGTTCAAAGGCTTTCTCATAAAAATGGTCAAACTTCGTTAGCGGTCTTCTTGATTTATAGAACTTGTAAATGCCGTATAGAATAAACAGCAGTACCCCTAGCAACTCGTTCAACTCTCTTCCATCTCTTTATGTATACTATTTATATTAAAAGAAATTAAATTCAATTGATAGATTTATGAAAGACGCTTGGAGGAATACGATGGTCATCAATCAGCAGATTTACTATGTAAAAGGACTTCAGTATATCATTCGTTCAGCTGACACCAGCGATGCGCATGAACTGTCTCACCTAAGAGTTCAGCTAGACGGAGAAACGGAAAACTTGGATCGTGAACCAGGAGAAGGGTATATGGACGAATCCGATTTTGAAAAACTTATTCAACGTGACACAGAAAGTAAACGAAACTTATTTTTAGTAGCAAGCGTACATAATGAAATCGTCGGATTTTCAAGGTGCCAAGGCAACGAATTGAAACGATTTTCTCATAAAGTAGAGTTTGGCGTATGCATCGCAAAAGAACGTTGGGGATACGGAATTGGCAAAGAGCTTTTACAGCAGTCCATACTGTGGGCAGATAGCGCGGACATGAAGAAAATGACGCTAAATGTGCTAGAGACCAATAAAAAAGCGATTGACTTATATACAAAGTTCGGGTTTGAAATAGAAGGATTATTAAAAAATGACAAGCTGCTGTCAGACGGCAAGTACTATGATACGGTTGTGATGGGAAGGTTTAATGAATAAGAGAACAAGGCGCTGATAAAACAGCGCCTTGTTTCTTTACTTTTGCGTTTCACGAACCCATTTCACAATATCATCAATGACATAAGAAGGAATGTTGGCTGAAACAGCATATTCATCGGGCGTGCTTTTTTCACCAGTTCCTTCTGTGAAAAAGTGGTTGAGCTTTGGATAAAGCTTAAAAGAAGTGTTCGAACGCTGAGACAAGCTTTGTTTCCAGCCTTCAAAATCTTCGGTCGTTACTTGATAATCACGCGCTCCTTGTAAAAGAAGCAGAGGCGTGTCCTGAGATTTTGCGACTTCTGCAGGGTGCCAGTGAGCTACGTCATACCAAAAATAAGGAGTGCCAAGCAGAAATTCTTTTGGCGGCTGAGCTGGCGAAAAGCTTGGGTCTTGTAAAATGGCAAACTGCTGCTGGAAAAAAGCAAGCTGCTCTTTCGGAAGCTGATTCAGCGATACAAGATAGGCAAATTGTTCAAGCATTAACTCTGGAAGTGTGCGGCTCGGTGCAGCGAGTAAAATAGAGCCGCGCACGCTTTTATCCGGTGTGTGATTTAAAATCCTGGGCATCATCATGCCGCCTTGACTGTGTCCTAGTATAAAAATATTGCGGCTGTCGATGCCTTTTTGTTTCGCCATTGCTTCCACTGCGAGTGCGGCGTCATCCGTTGTTTCATCGTCGACGTTTAGTTTATTTTCACCGGACATTTTAGCTGTATGTTCGTATGTGCGCTTGTTGTAGCGTAAAACGGCGATTCCTTGAGAAGCCAGTCCAGAAGCCAGATCTCGAAAAGGCTTTAAGCTCATAAACGTTTCATCTTGATCAGAAGGTCCTGATCCGTGAACTAATATGACAACGGGTACATTTTGATGTTTTGAACGTGTTGGAAGAGTAAGCGTTGCTGGAAGTTCGTAAGGTGCTTTGCCGATTGAAAGCTGTTTTTCACTGTAATTCTTAGGGGTGTCATAAGGCGGTGTGGAAAACGAAAACTGGCGCTCCTCCGGTACAATTTGCCAATCATCAATTTGACGTTTTTGACTAAATCGAACGGTTAAAGTAGCTGATGCATGTTCAAATTCAATGGGAATTTCTATATTTCGATGAACGGTATTGATTTCACCTTGTACAGCTGTCCCAATCTTTTTTACAGCACCAAGCTGATCCGTTAGAGCTGACCACCATGTTTTTAGGTTGTCTTCACTCATTTTTAACTGCAGGCTGCGGGAAAAATGGCGCTTAGCTTCTTTTGTTTTTCTGTTCGCTACATTCGTTAAAAACGCATTAGCTCGTTTGACTTCAATTTTAGCTGAATGATGAGCAGCATTTGCCGCTGCTTCAGCTTGAACAGGTGAAATGGACATGGGAAGTGCTTGAAGCCCGAGTGCTAAAGAAACAGCGAGTGGAAGGGCAGCTTTTACTTTTTTCATACATCATCCTCCTTGGCGATTCTTGTACTCTATCAGTATACCAATTTTAGGTAAAAGGAGTCATGTCGTTATAAGATAAAAAAAGCCGATGGGTTATGAATATGGTAAAATAAAGAAGTTATATTATTTAGAAAATTTAAATATCTAAAAAGGAGGCGCTTTTATGACCTATGATCCGCATTATCATCCATATCCATCTTACCGAGTTCCCGTTTATGCCAAAAAAGGAATGGTATCTACATCTCAGCCGCTCGCAGCGCAGGCAGGCCTTGATATTTTAAAAAAAGGCGGCAATGCAATTGATGCAGCAATCGCCACAGCGGCGAGCCTTACAGTATTAGAGCCTGCGTCAAATGGAATCGGAGGAGACGCGTTTGCGCTTGTTTGGACAAATAATCAGCTCTATGGACTAAACGCTAGCGGACCTTCTCCGCAGTCTATTTCCATTGATGCGCTAAAGGAAAAAGGATACAGAGATATTCCTAAGTACGGAATGATTCCCGTTACGATTCCCGGTGCTCCGGCATCCTGGGCTGCTTTATCGAAGCGATTTGGCAAACTGCCTCTTTCTCAAGTACTGCAGCCTGCCATTCAGTACGCCAAAGAAGGATTTCCGCTAGCGCCTACTCTCGCAAAACAATGGAAACAAGCGTACGATACGTTCAAACGAGCACATACAAGTGAAGAATTTGAGTCATGGTTTCAAACGTTTGCGGCTAATGGACGAGCACCAAAAGCAGGAGAAATGTGGTCATCCATCCATCATGCCCGTACGCTTCAGCTCATTGGCGAAACAGATGCAGAAGCGTTTTATAAAGGTGAGCTTGCGGATCGTATTGATGCATTCAGTAAAAAATATAGCGGCTTTTTATCCAAAGAAGATTTGGCTGCTTATGAGCCTGAGTGGGTAAATCCTATTAGCGCTCACTACCGTGGATATGATGTATGGGAAATTCCTCCGAACGGTCAGGGGCTTATTGCGTTACTGGCATTAAATATCGTAAAAGGCTTTGAGCTTCTAGAAAAAGATGCTGTGGATACGTATCATAAACAAATAGAAGCGATAAAGCTTGCGTTTGCCGATGGAGAAAAATACATTACGGAAGAAGCAAAAATGAGCGTGTCTGTTAGTGAGCTTCTGTCTGATACATATGCAAGCTATCGCCGCGGCCTTATAAAAGAACATGCCCTGCAGCCTGAAGCGGGAGAGCCTGTTGGAAGCGGAACGGTGTATTTAGCAACGGCTGATGAAGAAGGAAACATGGTTTCGTTCATTCAAAGTAATTATATGGGCTTTGGTTCTGGAATCGTTGTGCCAGAAACGGGAATTGCCTTGCAAAACCGCGGCCATAATTTTTCAATGGATCCCAATCATGATAACTGCCTTGCTCCTAATAAAAAAACGTTTCATACCATTATTCCAGGCTTTCTCACTAAAAATAATGCACCAATAGGACCTTTTGGCGTGATGGGAGGTTTTATGCAGCCGCAGGGGCATATGCAAGTTGTTATGAATACGATTGACTTTCACCTTCATCCTCAAGCCGCTTTAGACGCGCCAAGATGGCAGTGGAAAAAAGATAAAACGGTGCTTGTAGAGCCGGCTTTTCCTTCACACATAGCACAAGCGCTTGAACGAAAAGGACATAAAATTGAAGTAGCCGTGGATTCGATGGCATTTGGGCGCGGACAGATTATTTGGAGAGATCCTGAAAGCGGCGTGCTATGCGGAGGAAGTGAATCACGAACGGATGGATTCGTAGCCGGATGGTAACGTTTAAAAAAACACAATAGGTGGATGAAGAAGCCCGTAATGATTAGAGTTGGGCTTTTTTCATGTCTCAACCACATGTATAAATCTCTTCAAAGAACTGAAAACTAAAACAAATATTTACGTATGTATGGATAGCGTGAACATAAGGGTTATGTACGGGAAATTTACATTAGACGCTGCTGCGTATCTTTATAAATTAACATAAGCAATAATTGAGCGTGGTGAGAACGGCCGTCTCAAGCTGCCAATTGACATGAAGGTAGGCTGACAACACTTGGTGAAAGGAGCGAAAAGGTGATGAGAAATAAAAAATTTGAAGTGAAATTTTTACGTGTAATGCTAGTTATCGCCCTGGGGATTCTCCCTTTTTTATTTAGAAAACCACCGATTAAAGACTGGCTGCTGGCCTATGTATTTAACGCCTTAACAAATGGTATTATTGATAAATTTATTGTAACTCACGGCCTTCTTCGATATCCAACTCGCTTAATGAAAAAACAGTTTAGAATTAACGTGTTGTTCGACTTTTTGCTTTATCCTATGATATCCGTCATGATTAATCAAGCTACGTATTACGATAAAGGGTTAAAAGTTTTATATAAAATTATGTTTTTTACGATTCCAATGTTTTTTATTGAATTATGGGCTGAAAAACGAACGAAGCTCATCGAGTGGAAAACAGGCTGGATGTGGTACCACACCATTGCTAGCGTAACGTTAAAATCGTATCTTAACCGAATGCTGATTGGATGGATTCGAAAAATTGAAAAGAAGCAGGAAGAAACGAAAATACAATAGCAGAGATTTTAAAAACGACGTTAGAGAGGTGAACAAAGGTGCATATTTCTGTCCTTCTATGGCTGGTTTTTCAAAATATCCATAAGAAAACGTGGAACAAAATACACAAGCTGTATGCTGGGGTTTTATACGTGAGCTTTTTTAATATGCTCTACTACTTTTTATGTAATGATAAATTGCTTTGGGATTTTAAATCTTCTCATCTTTCATTAAAAGCACTGCGTATTTTACACCTTATGTTCATTACGCCTCTCATGATTTTGTCGTTCTTAGCTACTTATCCGTCTACACTCGCTAACCAGGTGAAATATATTACAAAATGGGTATGTACAGCTTCCTTTGTAGAATGGGTTGGGCTCAGGTGTAAAGGAATTACATTTAGGCACGGCTGGCATTTGGGGTGGTCCGCACTTATTTACGTAATGATGCTTATCTTCTCGAGATGGTTTCAAAAAAAGCCTTTTGCGGTCTTACTGCTCTCGGTTTTAGCAACAGTGGTTCTCAGCGTTATCTTTAAAGTTCCCGTGAGCAAACGGATGCTAAAACATCCGCTGAAACGAATATTGACTCGGCCTTTAAAAGATCATGTGACTCAAGCTGTTGCGAATAAAGTAAAGCGAAAATGCCTGCTTCTCAAGCTGTTCTCGTAAGTTCCTGCTCTCTGTGAAGAGCAGGTTTTTTAGCTTACTGGAGGAATAACGTCCGTCAGCAGCAGAACAAAAAAAATCAGGCCCACTCCCGTAAAGCTTAAAGAAGCAAGAAAATAAGCCGTCCAGCGCAAGCGAAACGGATTGTGTTCAATATTAGCCCCAGACATTAACCTCATGGAATGAGTCTTATAGTGAGAATGAGCGCTGTTGCTTCCGCTGCTTGAAAACCAAAAAGTCAAAACTGAAAACAAAAGTCCGCTAAAAAACATAAGCTCAATAAAGCGGATAGACAAAAATGATGAGCACGCATAGGTTAATCCAGCTTCAATAAGCAGGGTAATCACAAAAATAAGCTGAGTTCTCTTCAAAAAATTCTCCCCTTTTTTCTCCGTGTCTACTTTTCATCATACAATAATTTACATGTATAAAAAGTCTCAAAAATGCTTTTATTATGATATAATGGTAATAAATGTATTATTAAAAGTATTCAAAACCCGCATGCATCACGATTGTAAGGTCTTTTATAATGATGAGACTTACTATATACGCTGCGCTTAGCTTCAAGTGCGTAAATGAAAGTGAGGAGTGTGTATGGACTTAGGAGAAACTGTGATTGCGATACTAGCAGCGGGAGCACTGCTGTTATACGGTACGTTAGAGCTTTGGTTTGCGCCTCGTAATGCTTCTTTTTTTAAAGGGTGGAAGCAAAAACTAGCCGTCATTTTACCGTTATACGGAGTTACATTTGGCATATGGTTCGCGTGTTTTTCGTAACAAAAAAAGTCTTACAAAAAGGAGGAATGAAAAATGGAAATCAATTCATACCTCATTCGGTTTTCATGTATGCTGATGCTCATGTTTGGAGGATTATTTATTATACGGTATGTAAAAACAGGTGACTTTTATTTAGATCAGCTTCTTGTCTTTGGAGCGGGTTTTGTTCTGTTTATCGGCTCGCTTATTTGGAAAAGAAAACATCAGCAGCAAGGAAATAGAAAAGCTTGTTAATCTCATGGAATTGTGACAGTATAAAACAGATAAAAAATGTAATCTCGTGACCTTGCTAACGTTTACGAGCCGCTGGAGGAAAAGAAAATGAATGTACCTAATTGCCCAAGCTGTCAATCACAGTATACATATGAAGATGGAAACCTGTTCGTCTGCCCAGAGTGTGCCCATGAATGGAGGCAAGACGAAAAAACAGAAAGCAGGGAAGAACAGCTTACTGTAAAAGATGCAAACGGGAACCTTTTAAAAGACGGAGATTCAGTTACCGTCATCAAAGACTTAAAAGTAAAAGGGAGCTCATCGGTTGTAAAAATCGGAACGAAAGTAAAAAGCATTCGTTTAGTAGAAGGCGATCATAACATCGACTGCAAAATTGACGGATTTGGAGCGATGAGCTTAAAATCTCAGTTTGTTAAAAAAGCATAAGAATTAAAAAAGCCAGGATGAAGAACAACTTCACTCTGGCTTTTTTCTATGTGTTTTAACTGATACAGCTAAATATATAGACCATTTTGTCTATTTTAGAAGGAATCTAGCTAAATGTCCCGAACTTACTTAAAGTGTCTGATAATTTGGATATTAATGGAATGGATGTCCGTTTCATGAAGACAAAAGGGAGGGAGAAATGTGAAAAAGTTTTTAGCGTTTCAAATTTTAATTGCATTAGTAATCGGAGCTTTTATCGGGCACTTTTTTCCGGACTTTGGGATGGCTTTAAGAGCGGTAGGAGACGGGTTTATCCGGCTCATTAAAATGATTGTGGTGCCGATTGTCTTTTCAACCATCGTCATAGGTGCTGCGGGAAGCGGCAGTATGAAACAAATGGGGAGTCTAGGGTTAAAGACGATTATTTGGTTTGAAATCATTACGACCATCGTATTAGGAATCGGCCTGCTGTTAGTGAATTTGCTAAAGCCCGGAGTAGGCCTCGATCTTTCTCATCTTGTGAAAAAAGATATCGGTGAATTGTCTCAGTACACCGACAAAGTCGTAGACTTTAAACAAATGATTTTAAACATCATTCCAACGAATATCGTGGATGTGATGGCAAAAAATGATTTGCTGGCCGTGATTTTCTTTGCTATTTTATTTGGTGTTGCCGCTTCAGGAGTTGGGAAAGCATCCGAACCTGCAATGAAATTTTTTGAATCCACGGCTAAAATTATGTTTAAATTAACGCAAATTGTGATGGTCACAGCGCCTCTTGGTGTACTAGCGCTAATGGCTGCATCTGTAGGGCAATACGGCATTGTACTTCTGCTTCCAATGCTAAAGCTTATTGGAACCGTCTTTTTAGGTCTTTTTATTATTTTATTTGTTTTATTTCCGCTTGTTGGTTTTTTGTTCAAATTCAACTACTTTGAAGTATTCAAAATGATTTGGGATTTGTTTCTTATTGCGTTTTCAACAACAAGTACGGAAACGGTGCTGCCACAGCTGATGGAACGGATGGAAAAGTACGGATGCCCTAAACGAGTTGTGTCGTTCGTTATTCCGTCGGGCCTGTCGTTAAACTGTGATGGCTCCACGCTGTATTTATCCGTTTCATGCGTCTTTTTAGCACAGGCTTTTAACATCGATATGCCATTAACTCAGCAATTATTTATGATGCTTATACTCGTGATGACAAGTAAAGGAATTGCGGCTGTCCCGTCAGGTTCACTTGTTGTTCTTTTAGCAACAGCCAACGCAGTAGGTCTGCCGGCTGAAGGAGTGGCAATTATCGCAGGAGTAGACCGGATCATGGATATGGCCAGAACAGGAGTCAACGTTCCAGGCCACGCGATTGCCTGTATCGTCGTCTCAAAATGGGAAAAAGTATTCCGCACCCAAACGCCGATCCCGCCTGCATCTCACACGGAATCTCTATAAAACCAACCCCCGCTTTAGCTCATAAAGCGGGAGTTTTTTGTTAAATCTCTAAATATTTATTAACGATGTAGACTAGCGTAATTTGCCATACTCAGCCCTACTCAAAAAAAGAGCACGCGCCGCTTAAGTCTAAAAAAATGCCCTGTGACTGTTTTTTGGTCACAGGGCATTTTTTTAGATGAATGTTCACAAATTGTTCACTTACGAAGAAGGAAGATAAAAAGCTATACTAAGCCAAGTAAAAAACATGAAAAGGATGAGGAATGTGCCAACAACTAAAAAAGAAAGTATGTATTTTGGAATGATGATGTGCGGAGGGATGGTGCTTGTGATGACGATGTATAACATGTTCATGAATGATGTTATCGGGCATATCACGCTTGCAGAAGGTATCTTGAACTTGGTTATCACCTTTGCAGTTGCCATGGCTGTCGAAACTTTCGTAGTCGGTCCCGTAGCAAAAAAAGTAGCATTTTCACTGCCTTTTGATAAGTCTAAACAGTTAAAAGTCGTGTTGATCCTCTCAACGTGCATGGTTATTGGAATGGTGCTTTCCATGTCTGTATACGGGTTAATTACGATGTCGCTTACCAAAGGTTTAGACGGAGAGCCGCTTCTTTCAAGCTATGCATTGATCGTGATGAAAAACTTTATCGTGGCATACCCGCTTCAGCTTCTCATTATGGGACCTTTAGTTCGCTTATTGTTCATGAAATTTGTGAAAAAGAATCCGGCAGCTGCTTAAGTCAAAACCCTAAGAGCGTCTATTTTCTTAGGGTTTTGTTATGCAAAGCTGTTTGGTAAGCAGAGAAGAAAGTCACTAAATGAAGAGTGATTTGGCGCTATCTATCTAAGTACAAAGAGGATTTCATACTCTCTAAAACGTTTCAAAGCCATACTCTCGGGTACACACAACATTAATGAGGAGGAGATAGTATGGAAGCAAAAGCTAAGAATGTTGTGGGAGTATATGAAACGGAACAAGAAGCAATTCATGCTGTAGAGAGTTTAAAAAAAGAAGGATACGCATCGGAAGAAATATCTATCATAGGTAAACATAAAAAGACTAAAAAAGTTCAGAAAGAAACGCATACAAAAGCAGAAGGCGCAGCAACTGGAGCGCTTACCGGAGGTACGCTAGGGAGCTTGACCGGAATATTAGCAGGTGCCGGCGCTCTTGCAATCCCGGGAATAGGTCCAATTGTAGCGGCTGGTCCGATTGTAGCTACATTAACAGGTGCAGCAGCTGGTGCGAGTGTAGGCGGTCTGTCAGGTATTTTAGTCGGTATGGGAATTCCAAAACAGCAGGCCGAGCACTATAATGATTCTGTTAAAGAAGGCAGCCTGCTTGTTTTAGTAGACAAAGAAGACTGGGATCATGATGGAAACCCGAAAGCGCCTTTAACCGGAATGATTTTATAGAACGTATGATATGTAAGAAAAAGCTGTTGCAGTGCGGCAGCTTTTTTTATGCGCTGATTTTGTTTAGGTGAACTTGACTCACAATAATATTCCATAATAGTTAAAAATATCAAAATATGTCATGGTGTATCGAGTGATAATATGCCTTAAATTATAATGTAATATTATTGTAACAATAATGTATTTATTGTTTTATTTTGGAATTAAAATCTTGATGAATGCTTTAATAGAAGGATTTACGCGTAACTAACATCCATAAATTAACTGTAAAATATTATACAAAGTAGAATAATTTTCTAATTTATTTTCAAGAATTAATTTTTAGCAAATTATTCATGTTTGAAAGATGGTTAAAAAGTATATTTCAAAAGTATGTTTACTTAAAAAGTTAAGCAGGTTGATTAGTAGCATCATTCATTTAGCTAAATTTCGAAAGGAGCTGCTAAAAATGAGTATTCAAAAAAGTACAGATAGTTCTAGTTTAGCAGAAGTGATTGATCGAATTCTTGACAAAGGAATTGTCATCGATGCTTTTGCCCGAGTATCACTCGTAGGAATTGAAATTTTAACGATTGAAGCGCGAGTCGTTATTGCAAGTGTCGATACGTGGCTTCGCTACGCAGAAGCGGTCGGGTTATTAACCGACAAAGTAGAGGAAGAAGGGCTGCCTGGCCGAACAGAAGAGCGAGGGGCAGGGCTTAGCTTTTAAGTCTTTTAATCGTAAGGAAATTCATTAAATAAATAATAATAAGAGAAAAGAGGATGAAACATGTCAACAACTGATAATAATGTGCAAAATGAAAAACAAGAAAATCAGCAGCAGGAAGAAAAAACGCAAAACTCTTTAAATCTTGCTATTTTAGGAGGCGTAGTAGGAGCAGGAATTGGGCTTCTTTCAAGTCCGCAAACGAGTAAAAAAGTACTCAGCCGCTTAGGACAATCAGAAATTGTACGTGCGACAGGACAAGAGTTAAGAAGAAACGCACAGGATATTTTAACACAGCAAGCGATGGGAGCATTAAGACAGACGGCTACAGGCTATCTTGAAAAAGACAATTTAAGCAAGCTGCTCGCACCTAAAAAGAAAAAAGAAGAGGCATCAAATGAACAGGGAAATGCGCAGGAAGAAGTCAGCCAAAGCGCAGAAATGGAAACGTCTCAGTACGAAGAGCTAAAAGAAGAAAATAAAAATATGAACGACCAGCTGCAGCGCATTGAAGAGATGCTAAACAAACTCATGGACGCGAAGAAGTAAGATATCCGTCCTGAAGGGGAATTTCATGGATAAAAAAGATGTGGAGAAAGCAGCACTAAAAGCAGGAAAAAAAATAGTGGAGCACACGCCTGAACCTGTTAAGGAAAAGGTAGAAGAAAAGGTTAAAGAAAAAGCGAAAGAAAAATTTGTCGAAAAAACTGAAGGGAAACTGCAGGAAAAAGCAAATGAAGCGTCAGAAAAACTGCAGGAAACAAAAGAAAAAAATGCCCAAAAGGTACACGGCAAAGGAGAAGACGCAAAAGAAAAGCTCCAAGATGTCTTACTATCAGTAAAAGATAAGCTTAGCGATGTGAAAGAAGCTGGAGAAAACTTTCAAGAAAAAGTTTCTTCTTCAGACGATAAAGAGAAGTCAAAAAATAAGCGGAAAATAAAAGGCGCAAATCAGATTAAAAAAGCAACGGATATTAAAAGCTCTACTAAGATTAAAAGTTCCAATGATATTAAATCATCTACAGATTTAAAAACAATGGGATCATAAGCGAAAGGAGAAATGAGATATGTCTATTCAAAAAAGTACTAATAGTTCAAGTTTAGCAGAAGTCATTGACCGTATTTTAGATAAAGGAATCGTTATTGATGCTTTTGCAAGGGTTTCTGTTGTAGGAATTGAAATTTTAACGATTGAAGCGCGAGTGGTTATTGCCAGTGTTGATACATGGTTACGCTATGCAGAAGCAGTAGGGCTTCTTCGTGACGACGTAGAAGAAAACGGTCTTCCTGAACGTTCAAATTCTAGTGAAGGACAGCCGCGTTTTAGTATTTAATATGAAGTGATATGGAACCTTCCTTTTTTGAGGGTGGTTCCAGCTTTTAGATCTAACTATTGGAGGCTACTAAAAATGGAAATTAAAAAAATTATGCAAGCCGTGAACGACTTTTTCGGTGAAAACGTAGCTCCTCCTCATAAAATTACCTCGGTGGAAACTACTGAAGATGAAGGTTGGAGAGTTATTGTTGAAGTCATTGAAGAACGAGAATATATGAAAAAATACGCCAAAGATGAAATGCTCGGAACGTACGAATGCTTTTTAAACAAAGAAAAAGAAGTCATTTCATTCAAACGACTCGACGTCAGATATAGAAGCGCCATTGGCATTGAAGCATAAACGATAAGATGGCAGGAGGAACGTAAAAATGACCGTCTTAACAGACAAAAGGAAAAAAGGCAGTGGAGCTTTTATACAAGATGACGAGACGAAAGAGGTTCTTGCAAGAGCGCTGAGCTATTTAAAATCCGGCTATTCCATTCATTTTACAGGTCCTGCCGGCGGAGGCAAAACCTCTTTAGCGCGAGCGCTTGCTAAAAAGAGAAAGCGTCCTGTAATGCTGATGCACGGGAATCACGAGCTCAACAACAAAGATTTAATTGGCGATTTTACGGGATACACGAGCAAAAAAGTAATCGACCAGTATGTTCGTTCGGTCTATAAAAAAGATGAACAAGTGAGTGAAAACTGGCAGGATGGCCGATTGCTTGAAGCTGTAAAAAATGGCTATACGCTGATTTACGACGAATTTACTCGGTCTAAGCCTGCAACGAATAATATCTTTCTATCAATATTAGAAGAAGGCGTGCTTCCGCTGTATGGAGTAAAAATGACCGATCCTTTTGTGCGCGTGCATCCCGATTTTCGCGTCATCTTCACAAGCAATCCGGCTGAGTATGCCGGCGTATATGATACGCAAGATGCGCTTCTTGACAGGTTAATTACCATGTTTATTGATTATAAAGACATCGACAGAGAGACAGCGATTTTAACGGAGAAAACGGACGTAGAAGAAGACGAAGCGCGCACAATTGTAACGCTCGTCGCAAACGTGCGAAACCGCTCTGGAGACGAAAACAGCAGCGGACTTAGCCTTCGGGCTTCGCTTATGATAGCTACTCTCGCCACGCAGCAAGACATTGCTATCGATGGAAATGACGAAGATTTTCAAACGTTATGTATGGATATTTTGCATCATCCGCTTACCAAATGTTTGGATGAAGAAAATGCAAAAAGCAAAGCCGAAAAAATCATTTTAGAAGAATGTAAGAATATAGACACGGAAGAAAAGTAAAGGAGCTTGAAAACATGAGTGAAACAAACGAAACAGGTATTTATATTTTTAGCGCCATTCAAACGGATAAAGACGAAGAATTTGGCTCGGTGGAAGTAGAAGGAACAAAAACTGAAACATTTTTGATTCGCTACAAAGACGCGGCGATGGTAGCAGCTGAAGTACCGATGAAAATTTATCATCCCAATCGCCAAAATTTATTAATGCATCAAAACGCAGTAGCAGCGATTATGGACAAGAACGATACGGTTATTCCAATCAGCTTTGGGAATGTATTCAAATCCAAAGAAGATGTAAAAGTTCTTTTGGAAAACCTTTATCCGCAGTTTGAAAAACTGTTTCCAGCGATCAAAGGAAAAATTGAAGTCGGTTTAAAAGTAATTGGGAAAAAAGAATGGCTTGAGAAAAAAGTAAACGAAAATCCTGAACTTGAAAAAGTATCAGCATCCGTAAAAGGAAAATCAGAAGCAGCCGGTTATTATGAGCGTATTCAACTTGGGGGAATGGCTCAAAAGATGTTTACTTCCCTGCAAAAAGAAGTCAAGACAGATGTGTTTTCTCCGCTTGAAGAAGCAGCGGAAGCAGCAAAAGCAAATGAGCCAACGGGCGAAACGATGCTTTTAAACGCGTCTTTCTTAATTAACCGAGAAGACGAAGCGAAGTTTGATGAAAAAGTGAATGAAGCGCATGAAAACTGGAAAGACAAAGCCGATTTTCATTACAGCGGTCCTTGGCCTGCTTATAATTTTGTGAACATTCGCCTAAAAGTAGAAGAGAAATAACGTGCTTCACAAATTAGTAACCGCCCCTATTAACCTTGTAGTGAAAATCGGCGAAAAAGTACAGGAAGAAGCTGATAAACAGCTATATGACCTTCCGACGATTCAGCAAAAACTCATTCAGCTTCAAATGATGTTTGAGCTTGGTGAAATTCCGGAAGAAGCGTTTCAAGAAAAAGAAGATGAATTGTTAATGAGGTACGAAATTGCGAAGCGCAGAGAAATTGAACAATGGGAAGAGCTAACAAAAAAAAGAAATGAGGAATCCTAGATGGGAGAATTACTGTATTTATACGGTTTAATTCCAACAAAAGAAGCAGCAGCCATAGAGCCGTTTCCATCTTATAAAGGGTTTGACGGAGAACATTCACTGTACCCACTAACGATTGACCAGGTGACGGCTGTCGTTTCTAAACTGGATGCTGACACCTATTCAGAAAAAGTGATTCAAGAAAAAATGGAGCAGGATATGAGCTGGCTGCAGGAAAAAGCATTTCATCATCACGAGACGGTAGCCGCTTTGTACGAAGAATTTACGATCATTCCATTAAAATTTTGTACCATTTATAAAGGTGAAGAAAGTCTGCAGGCAGCTATTGAGATTAACAAAGAAAAGATAGAAAATTCACTGAAGCTGCTTCAAGGAAATGAAGAGTGGAACGTGAAGATTTACTGTGATGATACGAAGCTTAAAAAAGGAATCAGCGAAACGAATGAAAGCGTGAAAGCGAAAAAAGAAGAAATTAGTCACTTATCACCAGGAAGACAATTTTTTGAAAAGAAAAAAATAGATCAGCTGATTGAAAAAGAATTAGAACTTCACAAAAACACAGTGTGTGAAGAGATACATGACAAGCTCAAGGAACTGTCGCTTTATGACTCTGTGAAAAAAAATTGGAGCAAGGACGTAACGGGCGCAGCTGAACAGATGGCGTGGAACAGCGTGTTTCTTCTCCCGTCTCTGCAAATCAATGAGTTTGTAAACAAAATAGAAGAGCTTCAGCAAGAGCTTGAAAATAAAGGCTGGAAATTTGAAGTGACGGGACCATGGCCGCCCTATCATTTCTCGAGCTTTGCGTAAAGTGAGGAATTAACAGTATGTCTCTTAAACAATCCATGGAGAATAAAGATATTGCTCTTATTGATATTTTAGATGTCATTTTAGATAAAGGAGTCGCCATTAAAGGAGACTTAATCATATCCATAGCCGGCGTCGATTTAGTGTATTTGGATTTGCGGGTGCTTATTTCTTCGGTTGAAACGCTGGTTCAAGCAAAAGAAGGAAATCGCAAACCAATCACTTCTGAACAATTTGATAAACAAAAGGAGGAATTAATGGATGCAACCGGTCAGCCAAGCAAATGGACGAATCCACTTGGATCCTGATCAAGCTGAACAAGGCTTAGCGCAGCTTGTGATGACAGTTATTGAGCTATTGAGGCAAATCGTTGAACGTCATGCCATGAGGCGGGTGGAGGGTGGAACGTTGACGGACGAACAAATTGAAAACTTAGGAATTGCACTAATGAACTTAGAAGAAAAAATGGACGAGTTGAAAGAGGTGTTCGGTCTGGACGCAGAAGATTTAAATATTGATCTTGGACCGCTAGGCAGCCTGCTTTAAGCGGTCAGTAGGAGGAACAGTATGGCAGTCGAACATAATATGCAGTCAAGTACGATTGTAGATGTGCTCGAAAAGATTTTGGATAAAGGAGTCGTCATAGCAGGGGACATCACCGTAGGAATTGCAGATGTCGAGCTATTAACGATAAAGATCCGCTTGATTGTGGCTTCGGTTGATAAAGCCAAAGAAATCGGCATGGACTGGTGGGAAAATGACCCTTATCTCAGTTCAAAAGGAGCCACTAACAAAGCGCTCGAAGAAGAAAATAAAATGCTGCATGAGCGGTTAAAAACGCTTGAAGAAAAAATAGAAACGAAACGTTAAAAACTGTACGCTACTTAAAAAATGGAGGGATTTACAATGGCAACTGAAACAAAATTAGATAACACACAGGCAGAAAACACGGAAAATAAAAAGGCGGAAAACGGTTCAAAAGAAAAGAACGCTTCAAAAGCAAGCAAAACAACAAGCAGCGGGCCAATCAAACGAGCGGTAGCAGGAGGCATCATCGGTGCAACGATTGGATATGTATCGACTCCTGAAAATCGAAAAAGTCTCCTTGACCGTATTGATACAGACGAATTAAAAAGCAAAGCATCTGATTTAGGAACAAAGGTAAAAGAAAAATCAAAAAGCAGTGTAGCCAGCCTGAAAACATCTGCGGGAAGCTTGTTTAAAAAAGATAAAGATAAATCAAAAGATGATGAAGAAAACGTAAATTCTTCTAGTAGCGAAACAGAAGACGATAACGTTCAAGAGTACGACGAGTTAAAAGAAGAAAATCAAACTCTTCAAGATCGCTTATCACAGCTTGAAGAAAAAATGAACATGCTTGTTGAGCTTAGCCTCAATAAAAATCAAGACGAAGAAACGGAAGATACAGATTCCGACGAAGAAGAGAACGATGAAAACGAGCAGGACGACGAAAACGAAGAAGAAACATCTAAGCCTCGTAAAAAGAACAAAGAAGAAGAGGAGCAAGAAGAGGAAGAAGAAAGTGAAAGTGACGAAGACAGCGAGGAAGAAGAGGAAGATTCTCGCTCAAACAAGAAAAATAAAAAAGTAAAAACAGAAGAAGAAGACGAAGATGAAAGCGAAGAAGACAAAAAGGAAGCGAAGCCAAAAAAGTCAACAGCTAAAAAATCAAAAAATACAAAAGCAAAGAAAAACACGGATGAAGAAGAGGATGACGCAACATCTCTTTCTAGTGAAGACGACACAACAGCCTAAGGCGTAAAGGAGGAAAGAAAGACATGAGTACAGGCCCTTCTTTTTCAACTAAAGACAATACGCTTGAATACTTTGTGAAAGCTTCTAATAAACACGGCTTTTCACTTGATATCTCATTAAATGTAAACGGCGCTGTGATTTCCGGTACCATGATTTCAGCAAAAGAATACTTTGATTACTTAAGCGAAACGTTTGAAGAAGGCAGTGAAGTGGCTCAGGCGCTAAGCGAACAATTCTCTTTAGCAAGCGAAGCGAGCGAATCAAACGGAGAAGCAGAAGCCCATTTTATTCATTTGAAAAATACAAAGATTTACTGTGGAGACAGTAAATCTACTCCTTCTAAAGGCAAAATCTTTTGGAGAGGGAAAATAGCAGAAGTAGACGGGTTTTTCTTAGGAAAGATTTCTGATGCAAAATCAACGAGTAAAAAGAGTTCATAAAAAATGGCGGGGCAACCACCCCGCCGTTTTTTAGTGATGTGATGAAATGTGCAGCTTCTTTTTTCGATACATGAGCGGAGTCATCTTCATTTCTTTTCGAAACTGATTAATAAAATAGCTTGTACTATTAAACCCTACTTGATAAGCGACGTCCGTCACATTTGCTTCTGCTTGCTGCAGCATAACTAAGCTTTGCTGAATTCGATAGTTTAATACATAGGTCAAAGGCGATTTTTTTAACATTTTCTTAAAATATCGACAGCATTCAGAACGGCTCAATTGTCCGGCTTTGGCAATATCATCGAGCGTAATCTTTTCAGCAAAGTGCAAATGAATCCAATTAAGCATTTGCTTCATCCGCTGATTTTTGATCATTTCTTTTTCATTGTATTTCAGCTGCAAACCATTAAGAATTAAATTTTTCCAAAGTATGCTGAGTTCAGAGGCAATCTCTATTTCATAGTGGTGCGGCTGCTTATGAATCCATGTGTGTATCTTATGTATAGACTCTAACACGTTATTTCCCCAGGCTTGCTTTGGACTGATGAATAAATGTGATAGATTCGTTGCATGAATGTAGGGATAAACGTAATTTGTGAAAAGTTCTTGCGGCACAAGAAAATGAGGAGAAACATTTAAGCAAATGTACACGCAGCCAGATTTGTTTATGTCTTCAGCAGCCATATGAAGACATCCGCTGTTAATAAACAGTCCGTAGCCTTGTTTTACAGTCACTGTTTTTTCATTTATTTGAAAAGACGCATTACCTTTTATAACCAATACAAATTGAAGCTCATCATGCCAGTGAAGAGGGATGTAGCCGTTTATGTGATCACTGATCGTTGTTTGATAACATGCTACTGGCAGCTCAACGGTGCGATGGGTCGTTAGCTCTTTTAAGTTTTCATCAATTTTAAAATGTGCTGCTGGCATACATGGTCACCTCAATATATTTATATTTTTTAATGCAATATGCGTATTTTTCGCCCCGTTTTTCACTTATTATAACACTATTCTTATAATAAAAGTGAGGGATGAAAGATGAACGATCTCAGCAGAAAAAAAGGGTTCTTCTTTGTAACAACGGGAGCTATATGTTGGGGGATGGGAGGAACGGTTGCTCAAAAGCTTTTTCAAGAATTTGAAATCAGTGTAGACTGGCTTGTTTCAGTACGGCTGCTCATTGCAGGTTTTTTGCTGCTAATGATTTCATGTATAAAAAATAATCATTCTCACGTATTTGGAGTATGGAAGAACCGAAAGTCAGCTTTTCAGCTCGTCGTTTTTGCCATAGCTGGTATGCTTGCCGTTCAGTATACGTATATGGCTTCTATTAAGCATGGAAATGCAGCAGTAGCTACGCTGCTGCAGTATTTATCACCGGTGATGATTATCGTATATTTGCTTTTGCGCAAGCAGTCTATATTTACGCGACAAGACGTCATCACTGTTCTGCTGGCACTGGGAGGCTGCTTTTTTTTATTAACAAACGGCTCTATTTCTCAGCTGTCTGTTTCTGTATCTGCCGTTGTTTGGGGAGTGCTGTCAGGCGTAGCGGCTGCTTTTTATACGCTGTATGCGGTGCCGCTGATCAAGAAGTACAGTTCACTTGTCATCGTTGGCTGGTCAATGGTAATTGGGGGAAGCGTAATGAGCTTTATTCATCCTCCTTGGGAAGCGTCAAGCTTATCACCAATAACCTGGGGATATATTGTATTTGTTATTATTTTTGGCACGATGCTTGCTTTTTGGTTTTATGTAGAAAGCCTGCAAAGTCTTTTACCTAAAGAAACGAGTTTGCTTGGAAGTTTAGAGCCTTTAGCCGCTGTTATTACAACCGTTGTTTGGCTGAAAGAGCCTTTTGGTTTCTATCAATGGATGGGCACAGCTTGTATTATTGGATTAGTTCTATTACTCACACGAACGAAACAAGCATCTTCTGAGACGACACTTTCAGCATAAATGGGGGCTTGCTAAAAGAAGAAGAAAACCAATGTCACTTTGCCGCCGAATCTGTAGAAACTCGTTTGACTTTTAAAATCTTTACATATTGAATAAACACTCTTTCTTTTGTAGAGACATTTAATTTAGCAAGTCTTGATGCGTCATCTCGATTTTCAGCAGATTCTATCACAAAAGTTCCTTTAATTTTGGCTTCATCTTTTAGAACGGAATACTGTATTTCAAATCGTTTTGCTTTCGTTTTCTGCATAGTGATTGATAAGCTCCTTTGCCTGATAGATTAATGTATTGCTATGAAATAAGCTTCGATAAAAAGGAAGAAAAGAACGTAACATATACTACTAAATGAAATGCAGAGCGGCAGTGACTTTTATCACACCACACCCTAGTATTTCATCTTTTTACCAAAAAAGATAGGGTGTTTTACCGTTGCTGCTTATAAAATCTTTTATTCTTTCTGCTTGACCTAGAGTTAACTCTATGGTTTATCTTGTAGTAGTATCATTTCAAGGAGGGGCTTTATATGAAGTATCATACAATTGCTAATACTGACTTACACGTATCAAATTTAATTATGGGAAATATGCGTTTAACAGAGCTTTCTTTACCGGAAGCAGAGAAGCTAATCCGCACAGCGATGGAAGAAGAAATTAACTTTTTTGACCACGCTGATATTTACGGTCCTGATTATGTAGGACAATGCGAAGAGTATTTTGCAAACGCTATACAAATGAATTCAAGTCTTCGTGAGAAAATGGTGATTCAAAGTAAATGCGGCATTAACGCAGCGGAAAATTACTATGACTTTTCAAAGAAGCATATTATAGACTCTGTTAACGGCAGCTTAGAGCGTTTAAAAACAGATTACTTAGATCTTTTATTACTTCATCGTCCAGATCCGCTAATGGACCCTGAAGAAGTAGCAGAAGCGTTTAATGAGCTTCAAAGCAGCGGAAAGGTACGTCACTTTGGGGTGTCGAACCACAACCCAGCGCAAATTCAGCTGCTTGAAAAATATATCAACCAAAAGCTTGTCGTAAACCAGGTGCAGTTCAGCATCGCACATACGCCAATTATAGACTCTGGTATTTCTTTAAATATGGGCATCGACCAAGCTGTGAACCGCGACAGCAGCGTGCTTGAATATTGCCGTTTAAATGATATAACGCTTCAAGCGTGGTCGCCATTTCAAAACGGATTTTTCGAAGGACCTTTCCTAGGCGATAAAGAGAAATTTGGAAAGTTAAACGAAGTGATTGATCGCATCGCAAGTAAGTATAGCGTGACGAATACAGCGATTGCCGTTGCGTGGATCACAACTCATCCTGCAAACATCCAGGTAGTGCTTGGTACGACAAATATTCAACGTATGAAAGATGCAAGTAAAGGTTCAGAAATCAAGTTAACGCGCGAAGAGTGGTACGATATTTATAAAGCCGCTGGCAACATGGTGCCTTAAGCGCTGCAGTTTTTAAAATAAAGCAGGTAACTCCGTTCGGATATGGAACGGAGTTACCTGCGTTTTAGGATAAGTAACTACTGGTTAAGCTAGAAAAAGATTTAGCAGCAGCTCAATTATTTTTGTGACGCCAAGACCTAACAAAAAGGCAATAAAACCGCCAATTACAATAGTAAGCATCATGTGAGCAGTATTCATCGTATTCATCCTTTCGGGTTTAAATATATGTTGCTTGCTGCTTGTACAAAAAGTCTGCAGCATAAAGAGCGCAATGAAGAAGACTATAAAAGAATAAATTCTCGAGATAACTGGAGGTCAAGACAAACTCATCATGTTTTTCTGAGAAGTTTAAGGTGTAGGAGGAAGCAGTATGACGTATACCATTTCACAAGTTGCAAAGAAATTAAACGTGACAATTTATACCATTCGCTATTATGATAAAGAAGGGCTTTTTCCATTTTTAGATCGTACAGCGTCAGGGAATCGTATTTTTAAAGAACAAGATATTGAATGGATTGATTTAATCTGCTGTTTAAAAAGCACAGGGATGCAAATCAAGGACATTCGGACGCTTATTGAAAACTGTACGCTTGAAAATGCCGTGCTTGATAAAAGTCTGCAAATGCTGATGGATCATAAAAAAGCGGTACAAAAAGAAATCGAAGAAATCCATCACAAGCTTGAGACGATTGATTATAAAATTAAGCACCTGCCGGAAATGTACGAGCGAATTGTTAACAAGCCTTCAAACTAAACAAAAAAGGAAGCGTGAAAATGATCAAAAAAGTAGTACCTCTCACTGCAGAGAATATGCAGCAGTGCATTAACTTATATATGAATGTATTTACAAAAAAACCTTGGAATGAGCCATGGACAGAGAAATCAGCTAGAGAAAGGCTGACTGATTTACTGAACACACCTAAATTTATGGGCTATTTATTTTATGACCAAGGAGAGTTGATTGGAATGATTGCAGGTCACGCAAAAAAATCATACAGCGGTATGACCTTTTACGTGGCCGAGCTTTGTGTCAGCGCAAGCGTGCAGGGAAAAGGGTACGGTTCAGCTATCTTAAGCCGGTTTGAGAACGAACTTCAAAGACACGATATCAACAGCTTGTATCTCTTGACGGCGACTGGAGGAGCTGCACAGGCTTTTTATGAAAGAAACGGCTATACTGTCAATGATCAGCGCGTTGTCTTGAAAAAAACGTTTGTTTAATGTTTAGCATCTACATAGAGCAGGAAGAGAGTTGCAGAGTGACTCTCTTTTTAATTAATCTTTTTATCTATTAATATGTAGAAGAAAAGGAAGTATGAACAAGAAAAATAAGGTGAGGGGAAGAAATAGACAAGAAACGGCAGATTAAAAAAATCTATTTTTTTATAATGGCTAGTCTTATTATTACCTGATTCATAAGCACATTTAAAAACAGTGCCCATTATGTGGACACTGCTTTTTCATAATAAAGTGGAAAGCTAGCTTTTGGTAAAAAAATTAGCGGAAATGAAGCTGTTCATCATTATTTCTAATGATTAGCAACCGCCAAACCCTCCCCAGCAAGCACAGCCGATGATGATTAATAAAATGAATAATACGATGATTAAAGCAAAGCCACTGCCAAATCCGCAGCCGCCGCCGTAACCGTAACCGCCATAACCACAGCCACCATAGAAGCCCATATATTTCACCTCCAAGTTCTGAGTACATTTTTAACATATGCCTGAAATGCAAAAGTGCTCCAAAAATATCCAATGATTTCAATGGAAATAAAAAAAGATAAGAAAAGAAGATGGACACGGTACTTTTTTTCACTTTCTACATAGGATGAATCATCCCAAGATCTCATATATGAGCCCCCATGTTATAACAAAGCAGGCTAATACCACTTCCTCCTTAGCCTGCGTACATAATGAAGGAGAAGCCGAAGAATTTTTTCTTCGGCTTCTTATTTTTTTACTATGAAATAAACACGTTAGTACTTTCCCTATACCATTTTAAGTCAGGATCCGCTTTTTGTTCTTTACATTACAGTAAGAAACGCTTACTATGTGAGAAAATGGAAAATGTTAATGAAGCATTCTTTTTACATAACTTTCTGTGAGAAGTAAAAGAGGGAGAGACATAACATGATTGAAAGTCATACTATTTATTTACGCCCGTTAACTGTCAGCGATGCACACGACAGCCTTCGGTTGCAAAAGGACAATCGCGGCTTTTTTGAACAGTTTTCTATGATTCGAGAGCATTCTTTTTATACGTTAGAGAGCCAAGTAGAAAAAATTCAGCGTCACGAAGAGAATAGGAGAAACGATGAAGAATACTATTTTGGTCTTTTTCAAAAAGAGAATAATAAGCTGATTGGCACCATTAGTCTTTTTCAAGTGCTGCGCGGATCTTTACAAAGCGCATTTATCGGCTATTTTCTAGATCAGCATCATAATGGAAAAGGGTACGCAACAGAAGCCGTAAAAGCACTTGTTGACTATGCGTTTGAAGAGCTGCATCTTCACCGCATTGAAGCCGGCGTTATGCCACGTAATTTGCCTTCTCAGCGCGTATTAGAAAAAGCAGGGTTTCGTAGGGAAGGAATTGCTAGGAAAAATGTAAATATTAATGGCATATGGGAAGACCATCAAGTCTTGGCTATCCTTAACCCTAATGATGAAATAGAAGAAATACACGAGTTCTTAAAATTTTGATATACGTTTTTACATTTAAATTTTATAATGAGAGTAAGAGAATAGAACAGTCTATATTTAAATAGTAGGTGACTAAGGTAATGGAAGAGAGGAACATCAATGAAAAAGCCGTTTGGGATGTATTGCAGATGGCTAGCGAAGTAGTCGGAAGCAGAACGCTGTTTGTAGGGATTTTCGACGAACAATTTTCAGTTATGAAAGCCTTTAATAAAGAAGGGGGAAGCCTTGTAGAGGATGGACTGACGCTGCCGTTAGAGCTTGCGGTATGCAACTTAGTTACGTGTGATGAACCCCTTGTTATTCCCAATACAAAACGCGATGTTAGAACGTCTAATTTAGCCATCATTGATGGTGCCCGGGTAGGTTCTTATTTAGGAACACCTATTGTGCTAGAAGACGGGAGGATGTTTGGTACTTTATGCGCGGTCGATCCGGATCCTTATCAGTTTAGCGAAAGTGAAATTCAAGGGTTAAACCGGCTGGCTGGTATTTTGTCTCATATTATTTATAAAAATCAAGCGGCTGTTTTGCCGAAAATTGAAGAGAAAATTCTGCAGCTTGATAAACTGGCGCTCGTAGGGCAGCTAGCAGCAGGGTTAGCACATGAGATTCGAAATCCGATGCAGTCGGTGCGTGGCTTTATTCAATTTTTATTTAATGAAAATGAACAGGCAGAGCCTTTTCAAAAAATTGTTCTTGATGAACTGGACCGTATGAATGAACTTATTAACAACTTCTTGCTTGTCACGCAGCCAACAGCGCCTAAAAAAGAAATCGTATCGATTGTAGAAGTTATTCATGATACCGTTGCTTTCTTGAAAAGTGAAGCTGCGCTGTATAATGTCGAAATGAACGTAAGAATAGAAGGAGCCATTCCGCTTGTATCAATCGATCCTGCTCAAATGAGACAAGTGTTTATGAATCTTTTGAAAAACGCCATTGAAGCAATGGAGAAAAAGAAACGCGGGGAAGTAAATCTTATTATCAAAAAATGGGAAGATTGTGCTCTTATTGATATTCAAGATACCGGTTCTGGGATTCCGCTATCCATTATTAATAAAGTAGGAAATCCATTTTTCTCAACAAAAGATGGAACAGGCATGGGGTTAGGGCTTTCTATTTGTAAAACAATCATCAACGAGCATAACGGTAAGCTTTCGATTGAAAGTGATGAGAACGGGACAGTAGTGACGGTTAAGCTCCCTTTGACGCTTTAAGATAAAACAAAAAAAGAAAGGAGAGCAAACCTCATCCTTTCTTTTTTTGCTGACCTTTTTAATATGCTGAACTGTCTTCAATCCAGTATTCATAGTCTTCCGCATCTTTTTTATTTAACTTTTTGCCGTTGATGTAAATTTTGTCCCATTCGTAAATTTGTTTATCCAAATAAACATTAAATACAATGCGTACATGCTCTTTTTCTGTATAATCGTAGCCGGTAAATTGTACAACGTGATGACGGCCTTCTTTTTTAATATAGGTCCATTTTGGATGATCGTTGTACATTTCAAGAGTAATTGCTTCGTCGCCGTAGCGAACTACATCTTTAATATTCGTTTTTGTTGGTAAAAATGATAATCCCGCTCCGACTCCAAAAGTAATCACAAGCGCTAAGATGCTTAAACCAATAGCAATTCCGATGTGAGTGCCGCCTTTTATTTGCAGATAAGCTTCTTTCCGCTGCTCCGGCTGAGCTTCGGCTCGAACTAACACGTTTTTAACTTGTTTATAATACCAGCGGTTGGCACATAGCCCTGTAATAAGTGAAGCACCGCCGAACACAATTGCATCCGACCACTCTGGTATGTCTACAAAGCACAAAAGGGAAAACCAAATTACCTCAATAAGCGTTAAAATAAAAAAGTGCTTATACATTTTTCGGTATGCAAACCAAGCGCTTGTCAGAAAAAAGGCTGCCCAGTTCCACGTGTTGTTTTTAGCTGGATTAGCTGTTTTTCCCCACTTCAAATCATAATAGGACGTATTTGTTCGAACTACTTTATGCTCTTCTTCAAAAGACAGGAGTTCATTTACTGCTTGTTCTTCCATTTAAAACACCTTTCATTGGTTATAATCTATCATCTAAAATGACTCTATTATTATACATTATTTCTATTATTTTTCTATTCTTCCTTAAATTATTTTTAAAGTAAGAATATTTGTGCTATGGGTTTTTTAACGGGAACTTTCATAAAAAAGAAGAATATGGTAGATTTGAAGAAAAAGGAGGTGCTTAAACGTGAATCGTTTAAAGAAAGCCCTGCACCAATCGTGGTCAATTCATTCAAGCACGAAGTGGACGGCTGACAATCCTGCCAAAGGACAGTGCGGCGTGACAGCTCTTGTCGTTCAAGATATCAAAGGAGGATATATTTTAAAAACTCCGTGTAAAGAAGGATGGCATTTTTATAATCAGCTCAACGGACAGCGCTATGATTTTACACAAGAACAATTTCGTGAGCCTCTCCATTATGCAGACATTTTGTCCAGTCGGGAAGAAGCGTTTATGGATACCAATAAGGAGCAATATGAGGCTTTAAAGAAAAACGTAATGGCCTGTTTCATACATGAAAATTCCCTTTAGAAAGGAACACATAAATGAAAAGTATTCAGTATTCCATTGTTGATGTATTTGCACAGAGAAAATATACGGGAAATCAGCTCGCTGTTTTTAAAGACGCAGGAAGACTTTCAGATAAAGAGATGCAGCAAATGGCTAAAGAAATTAATTTTTCTGAAACGACGTTTATCACGTCTGCTTCTGCAAAAGGAGAATATAACGTGCGAATTTTTACGCCTAATGAAGAAGTACCATTTGCAGGACATCCGACGCTCGGTACCGCTTATGTTATCCGAGAAGAACTAGAAGGAAAAGATACAGAGGAGCTTATTCTTCATTATAAAGCAGGTCCTACGCCCGTTACATATGATGAACAAAAAGATGTGCTGTGGATGAAGCAAGGTCAGCCCACGTTTGGGAAAGTGTTAGATAAAAAGCAGGTAGCGGATGTGTTAAACCTTGATGAAGCACATATCGATACGCGTTTTCCCGTTCAAGAAGTATCCACCGGTCTGCCGGTCATCCTTGTCCCGTTAATATCATTAGAAGCAGCTAAAGAAATAAATGTAGACAAAGAAAAATATTTCAAACTGATAGAAAATACAGAAGCGAAAGCAATTATGGTCTTTTCGCCGGAAACCTATCACCAAGATCATCAGCTAAACGTACGAGATTTTGCTGACTACTACGGCGTTCCAGAAGATGCGGCAACCGGCAGCGCCAACGGCTGTTTGGCAGCATATTTAGTTAAATACCGTTACTTTAATCAGCAAGCTATTGACATACGTGTAGAACAAGGATACGAAATCGAAAGACCTTCACTGCTTTATGTAAAAGCTAGTTATGATGGAGAAGCTTTTCACATTCAAGTAGGCGGAAAAGTAGAGATGATTGCGCGCGGTGAATGGATTTTGTAACAAGCTGTTCATCTGCTGTTCACAATAAGTCCTTATCCTAATGAAAAAGCAATAGGACCACGGCGTTTGGTTACACTAGTAAACAGATAGATACTGAAAGAATAAACGATGGCGGCCAAAAGGCCGCCATTTTAAATGGTTGATAAAAGGAGTGGCAGAAGAAATGATTCATATTTTACTGGCGGATGACGATGAGCATATGCGGCAATTAATTCGTCACTATTTGCAGCTTGAAGGCTATGTGGTTCATGAAGCAAAAGACGGAGAGGAAGCTTCGGGTCTGCTTGCTAAGCAGCACATTCATTTAGCGGTTGTCGATATTATGATGCCTCATAAAGACGGATATGAAGTTTGCGAAGAAATACGCAGCTATTATGATTTTCCAATTATTTTGTTAACAGCAAAAGATCAGCTGGAAGACAAAGAAAAAGGCTTTTTAGCAGGAACAGATGACTATGTGACAAAGCCGTTTGAACCAAAAGAATTGATTTTTCGAATCAAAGCACTGCTTCGCCGGTACGAAGTGGTAAATGAAAAAATGATCGTGCTGAACAACACCTCTATCGACCGAAAAAGCTATGAAGTGCACTGCAGCGGGCGACTGTTAATTCTTCCAATGAAAGAATTTGAATTATTAGCTCAACTTGCGAGCTATCCAGGAAGAATTTTCACAAGAGAAGAATTAATTCATCTGATATGGGGAGCGGATTTTAACGGAGATAACCGCACAATCGATGTACACGTAAAAAGGCTGCGCGAAAGGTTTGAACATACCGATGATTTTGTCATTATGACGGTTCGAGGCGTCGGCTATAAGCTTGAGGTGACGGCAAAATGAAGACGCTCTATTTGCGGATTGTTTTGACAACCATTGCTGTAATGGTGTTTAGCAGTCTCCTAGCGTTTATTTTAGCAAACGTTTATTATCAGTACAGCTTAAAACCTTATAACGATCAAAAGCTTACGCGTATGGCAAAAGACATTGCGAGCTTTTACGAAAACAATAGGGGCGTGGATCAACAAGCTTATTTACAGCATATTAGTAAATTGGGCTATCAAATATATGTGGTGGACAGGAGCGGACATGAGACGTTTTACGGACGGGAATTTAGAAATCAGCGCTTAGAAAAGAGTGCTGTCAAACAAGTACTGGACGGAAAAATGTATCACGGAATTGCAAACTTTCCTTCACAGGTGTTTGTGACGGGATTTTTTGATAATGTGTTAGCGAATACCATCGGCGTGCCGTTAAAAGGAGAAAGTAACAAGCAGCAAGCGCTGTTTATCCGCCCTGATATTCAGCTGCAGTTCGGGGAAATGCGCATTTTTTTCTCGGTTATTTTACTGCTGATGATTATATTAAGTATTTTATTTGTACTTATTAGTACGCGTTATTTAGTAAAACCAATTGTCAAGCTAACGGAAGCGACAAAACAAGTGGCAAAAGGAAAATACAACGTCGAGCTGTACGTAAAACGCCGAGACGAAATCGGCGCGCTTGCTTCACATTTCTCCGAGATGGCTAAAAGTTTAGAGCAGCTTGAAGAGATGCGCCAAGAATTTGTATCCAACGTGTCACATGAAATTCAGTCTCCCTTGGCGTCCATTCAAGGATTTTCAAAAACGCTCCGTTCTGCTAACCTTTCAGATGAACAGAGAAATGAGTATCTGTCTATTATTGAAGAAGAAAGCCGGCGCATGTCGTCACTCAGCAAACAGCTGCTTACGCTTGCTTCACTTGATAAAGAAAGTGGACATATCGAAAAAAGTACGTTTGATGTTGCAGCTCAAATCAAGCAAGTGCTGTTTATGACGGAGTGGAGCTGGCGTGAAAAAGAGCTAGCTATTGAAATGGATCTTCCTTCAACGATGATTTCAGGCGATCAAAAACTGCTTCATCAAGTGTGGACAAATTTGATTACAAACAGCGTAAAGTTTACGGAAGAAGGAGGAACGCTGTCTCTTCGCGTTGGTATGGAAGACACGCATTGCCGCGTGGAATTTCAAGATACGGGAATTGGCATGTCAAAAGAAAGCCTCCCGCATATTTTTAATCGTTTTTATAAAGAAGATAAAGCAAGAAGCCGGACCGAAGGAAGCAGCGGGCTTGGCTTAGCGATTGTGAAGCAAATTGTCGAAATGCACGGAGGTTCCATTCACGTTGAAAGCGAAAAAGGAAAAGGCAGCACCTTTCACGTTTATCTTCCGAAAATGTAATGAGCCGTTCATCTTCCATTCATTTTCTATTTTTATACTTTAAATAGAATTAAAAAAGGAGATGAAAGAAACATGTTTTTGGCTTTACGTGAATTGAAACATGCGAAGCTGCGCTACTTACTCATTGGCGTGATTATGGTGTTAATTGTATGGCTTGTGCTTTTTGTATCAGGCTTAGCAAAGGGGCTTTCCTCTGATAATGCTTCAGCTGTTCAAGAAATGAAAGGAAATTACGTTGTGCTTCAAAAAGAAGCGGATCAGCGCCTGACGCGCTCTGTTTTATCTATAAACAAAACAGAAGATATTCAACAACTAAGCGGCAAGAAAAATGCTGAGCCGCTTGGTGTGATGATGACAGCCGTTATAAGTGAAGGAAAACAGAAAAAAATAGACGCCTCGTTTTTTGCTGTAAGCACAAGCGGCTTTTTAGCTCCGAACGTAATAGAAGGGAAGATGATTACGAACGATGCGAAACATGAAGCCGTGGCGGACTCTTCTCTAAAAGAAGAAGGAGTAAAGCTAGGTGATATGATAAAAGATACGGCTTCAGGAAAAAGCTTTAGGATTGTTGGGTTTACAAAAAATCAGTCGTTTAGTCACGCGCCTGTTATTCATATTAATCTTACAGAGTGGAAGACAATTGAAAGCACAGGTGCCTTTAATGCAGTGGTGTTAAATATGAACGATAAAAAAGCACATGCTCTTCAAAAAAAGGAATCTGACATTGATGTAATTAGTAAAGATGAAGCGTTAAAAGGAATTCCTGGCTATCAAGAAGAACAAGGCTCGCTTTTAATGATGGTCGCGTTTTTGTTTATCATTGGCGCTTTTGTATTAGCCGTTTTTTTCTACGTAATAACGCTTCAAAAAATGAATCAGTTTGGGGTGTTAAAAGCGATAGGAGCAAAAACAAGTTATTTAGCGGGGACGATTTTATCTCAAGTGGTTGTGTTAACTTTATGCAGTCTCGCTATTAGCATTGGACTGACGTACGGAGTAGCAGCCGTATTGCCGGATTCGATGCCGTTTCACTTGGACGTGTCGCTAATCGCAGGCTGTTCGGCGCTGTTTGTAGCTGTTTCCGTACTGAGTTCATTATTGTCGCTGTATCGCGTAGCAAAAGTAGATGCGGTTGAAGCGATTGGGAGGGCAGTTTAATGAGTGAAGAAAAATTAGTTTTAGAGAGTGTTAGCAAGTCGTTTGGAGAAGGAGAAAACGCTGTAGTCGTGTTAAATGACCTATCGCTGCGTGTAAAAGCAGGAGAGCTTGTGGCGATTGTCGGTCCTTCTGGTTCTGGGAAAAGTACCTTTTTATCCATTGCAGGTGCGCTGCTTTCACCGTCTAGCGGACGTGTGATCATTGACGGAGACGAGATTAATAAAATGTCTCCATCACAAATGAACAGCATCCGTTTGAAGAAAATCGGCTTTATCTTTCAATCAGCTAATTTAATTCCATATTTAACAGTTCGCGATCAGCTTCTTCTTGTAACGGAACTAGAAGGAAATCGAAACAAAGACGCCAAAAAAAGAGCGGATGATTTGCTTGAAAAGCTAGGGCTTGCTCATCGAAAACATCACTATCCTGAAAGTCTATCCGGCGGAGAGCGCCAGCGGGCAGCGATTGCAAGAGCGTGGATGAATAACCCTGAAATTATCTTTGCAGATGAGCCGACGGCAAGCTTGGATTCAGAGCGAGGAAGAGCAGTCGTGCAAATGCTCGCAGATGAAGTAAAGCTGAGGGGCAAATCAGCTGTAATGGTTACGCATGACCAAAGAATGCTGGATTTATGTGACCGCGTTGTGTGGATGGAAGATGGGAAATTAGTAGAATCAAATAGCGTGCAAGTTTAAAAAAGTGCTGCTCTTGTCAAGAGCAGCACTTTTTTTGCGTTCTTCATTGTGCATATATTTGTCGTCTCGGTTTGGCGCCTCCATACGTTCGCTTCTTTGTTAGTAGATGGGTTAGTTATTCATATTTCATTTCTTTAAAAAGCGTGTAGCGAAAATAAAACGATTAACATATGTAACATAATTTAAAAGGGAAGAAAATAAGAAACAGGAAATGAAAAAGCAATGAAGAAATAGTAAAAAGGTGATGAAACGATGAGAAAATGGAAAACAGCCGGGTTTGGACTTATCGTAGCAAGCTTTACGGGATGTTCAAGCAGTGGAGTTCTTGAAGAATCCCCGCCAAAAGCGTATCTCGAGGCAAACAACCACCTTTATGAAACAAAAGTTGGCACATACTGCTGGAAAGAGACGTGTGTGGATAAAGCAGGCCCTTTAGAATTGTTAAAAACCGAAAAGCCTATTGAAGTTAAAGCAAATGAATCGCTAGCGCTTATTATCAAACATAAGCGGCAGCCTAACGAGAGGCATATGGTACAAATACAAAACAAAAATGAAGTGGACGTACCACTAAAGAAAAATAAGATGAAAACACCTTCTGAAAGAGGTACTTACTACTACTCATATTCAGTATGGTGGATGGATAAAAATCAAAAAAATGTATCCAATGGAGATGCGTTGTACGCGTTTGTGCTGGAAGTGAAATAAGGAGGTAGCATATGCAAACCCCCATTATTCTCATTGGACCTATGTGCGCTGGAAAAACGACGGTCGGTGAAAAAGTGGCAAAAAAACTAGATATTCCTCAGTGCTCAATGGATGAAGTGAGGTTTTCCTACTACAGGGAAATAGGATTCAGTAAAGAAACACAGCAAAACATTCGAGAAAAACAAGGATTTCAAGGCATGTACGACTATTGGAAGCCGTTTGAAGCCTATGCCGTTAAAAGAATACTAGAAGAGTACAAACATGCGGTCATTGATTTTGGCGCGGGTCACTCAGTGTATGAAGACATGGGGTTGTTTCAGCAAGTAGAAAAGACGTTAAAACCTTACCAGTCTCTATTTTTATTGCTTCCCAGTGCTGATAAAGAAGTGTCTATACAACTATTACATCAAAGATTGCAGCAAATAACAGATGATAAAGATGTTTTTGAACTTAACAAACATTTTGTAACGCATCCATCAAATGAGATGCTGGCAAAACAAACAATCTACACAAAGGAAAAGTCGGCAGATACCGTAGCCGAAGAAATTATTTTATCTATATCCAAGGAGTGAAAGCAATGATTAAAAAAGTCGGTCAAATTATGGTATATGTAAACGATCAAGATCAAGCGGTAAAGTTTTGGACAGAAAAAATGGGATTTCAAGTTATGTCTGAACAAAATAATGAGCAAGGCATGAAGTGGATTGAGCTAGCGCCGGTAGCGGGTGCTGAAACAACTATTATCCTTCATAACAAACAGCTAATAGCAAAAATGCAGCCAGAATTAAACGTCGGAACTCCTTCGCTTCTGTTTTTTACAGAGAATGTGGATGAACTATACAGAGATTTAACAGCTAAAAGCGTAACGGTGGGAGAAATCGTATCAATGCCTTCAGGACGAGTCTTTAATTTTTCAGACAGTGAAGGTAACTATTTTGCAGTTATGGAAAAAGCGAATAATAAATAGAGGAAACAGAAAAACACCGGGAGCATATATATTTTTCTCGGTGTTTTACATGTGAAACAGGATGAGTTAGACTTCATTGTCATTAGTGAAATTAAATTCAATTAGCTTATTTCGCCCGCACTTTCCTGCGATTTGTCCTTCTTGATTCGCATTTTGCCCGCCATTTTTGGCAATTTGTCCACCTTGAGATGCATTTTGCCCGCCGTTTATAGTAATTTGTCCGCCTTCATATGCAATATTTGTATAATAATTAATGGTTACACAGCATGGTTTTTTCTTATGAGGACGCTTTTTAAAAGAATAATCGTTTTCTACATAATATTTGTCATCTGCTGAATTGTAGTAGCAATAATATTTTTTTATAGGATTCACTCCTTTCGTCATAGTTGTTATATTTTATTCGTTATTTAAAGTTATGCTTGTACACCTATGTATTCATATTCGTTTTAATTTCCTAGAATTTAATAAATCAAGGAGTGAGATGTTTTATGATGAAACTAATAGGAGAAAAAGTGTTGCTAAGGGAAGCGACAGAGGAAGATATTAATGAACTTTATTATTGGAAATACGAAGAAAAAAACCAAGAAGCAAAAAAGTGGAACGCTCCTTATATAACAGAAGAAAAGCTTACGAAAAAAGAATATATGAATTTACTGGACAAAGAGCATGAGCTTTTTCCAGGCGTTCCTCGACTCCTTACGGTCATCATTGATAAAAAAGCGGTGGGAACCGTAAGCTGTTACTGGGTGGACAAGCAAACAAACTGGCTGGAAACTGGAATTGTTATTTACGACTCAGCCTATTGGAGCGGGGGATACGGAACGGAAGCTTACCGGATGTGGATTGATTTTTTATTTGAATCGACATCTTTGCATAGACTCGGTATGTCCACGTGGTCAGGCAACATCAGAATGATAAAAACAGCTGCAAAAATAGGCATGAAAGAAGAAGCGAGAATCAGAGAAGCACGTATCGTAAACGGTGAACATTTTGACAGCATCAAAATGGGAATGCTGCGAAGGGAATGGGAAAGTCATCGCAATAAAAGATTTGATTATGAAAGAACACAGAGATAAATTAGAGCGCTAATATACATTGTCTAATTATTTAAAGCTTCTTCCTTTTTGAATGGAAGAAGCTTTTCTTATGTTCAATCATGTCATTTGTGAGATCTAGCGTGTATAAAATTAAAAGAAGGAACGTTTATATAGGTCTGCTCAAATCAGCTACTGTGTTAAAAACATCAGGGGGGGAAATGCATGCGGGCAAACTTTAAAGAATCTACAAAAAGAAGCGTGAAAAAGGAGAGAACGCTGCAATTTACGCTAAATGTAATCGGAATATTTATGTTTATAGGGGTTTTAATCAGATGGTGGACTGTTCCGTTCGCTATTAGTAACAACCTCGGAATTTATTATAATCCAGATTTTCAAATGAAGCCGAGTGAGTGCAAGGAATTTCTTGCATTCGTTTTATGCGCAGCAGGCGTGTATTTTAGTTTAATAAATATCTACTTTTTAGGCAAAACAGGTAAAAAACTAGTCTATACCGTTCTTGTTTTACTGGCTGTCTTTAACCTCTATATGATGCTTACACTTCTTGCTGTAGAGACGCATTAAAGGAGTGTGTGCAGCTTAAAAGAAAGAGGTCAAACTTCCTTTCTCCCTTAAATGGTTCTACGTTTTTTCTATGTAAAAAACAGATAAGTCTTCAAACGTCTTCATTAGCTGAGCTTCCATATTACTTCCATCTTTTGATATTTTCACTGACACATATGTAAACATTATGTACATTTTTACTTTCATACAATTCTATCAAATTTATCATTTTAGCCGAGAAGACCCCCACCTCAAGGAGCGGAATAGGCGGAGCCCAGCGAGTAGGTGGGGGATGAAGCGGTCTTGTTTAATATTTTTTGACTTTGAGTTTGAAATGTTTCCCTATCTTGTTATAAACTATTAACTAAATAATAGAACGTAAGTTCGGGAGGGTAGACAAATGAAGAAAGCGTATTTTTCAAAGCGTATTTGGAAAGAGGATGTAAACGTCCTTACAGTAGCTGAAATGGCAACGTTAAGCAAAGTATTTAATTGCGCCAGACGTTTTGCGTTTCCAACACTCGTTCGTCAAAAACGGTGGGAATGCGAACTATATAAGGAAAGTATTCACGTAGTCGTGAAGAGAAAGTTTGGCATCAATGATTATATAGCAAACAGCATTGTACGTGAATCTCAAGCTCTTCTAAAAGCTCAAACCGAACTAAATAAGCTGTATATCAAGCAAACAGACGAAAGGATTAAAAAGATAAAGAACAAACTAAAAAAAGAACGTTCCTTTTTGACCACTCTTCGTAAGATAAAAGAGAGCTGTGTCGAAGGAACCCTAAGGTTTCCTAAAAATAGAAACTATGTCTTACATTCTAGTGGACTTATTTCACTAGAATGTAAGAGTTGTTCTCTCATTTGGATGAATACCTACTTATTTGAGCATCAATATCTCGATGTCACGATTAAACGACTAAAAGCAAAAATTGGGCATTTAGCACACCGGCTTTTTCGTCTAGAAGGACAAAAAGAGAAGTTGACCACTCATATTTCTAGCGTGGTCTTTGGCTCAAAAAAGTTGTTTAAGCACCAATTTACGAAAAAAGAGTTTGTGCAAGATCATCAGTCTTGGAAAGAACTCTTTTTAGCTGTACGAAACAAGCAAGTGTTGATTTCGGGACGCAAAGATGCCGCAGCTGGCAATTTTGTCTTTACTTATCAGCCGGACACACATGACTTATATATGACTTCCCTTTCGGGGAAAGTTGTTACATTTTCAAATGTGGTTTTCCCTTATGGGCAAGAACAGGTTAATCAAACCGTTGTTCGATGTAAATAAACCATCTGGTAACATCAATCTTACACATAAAGAATTAACAGAAAAAGAAAGTAAACATTTAAAGAAAGCTTTTGCATAAGTAATATATACCTTGAACTTCTTGTACCAAATACTTACTAACGCTACCGGAGCAGATAGCGATTTTCTAAGGTTTGGGTGCATTACAAGAATGTTCAAGCCATTCCATACCAATGAAGGTTGGTGTACCCGCTACAAGCGCTTGCTTACATAGAAAGAGCTGTATGTGTGGTTGTCCCGAAAGGACACTTCTGTAATTTGTATGGCTAACCGACTCCGTTGAACGGGAAGGGTTCCTAAGTCTTTGGAGATTTTAGGAATCTCCTACTTTAAGCTTGCTAAGTGGGGGTAGTTCAATAAAAGAACACAGATATTACGAGTACGAAGAAAACTATTTTTGGCTTGCAGCAAGCGAAGATTTTAGTAAGCTAATTATTCAAGAACCTGATATGGAGAGCTTATTTGGAGCTAAAAGCGAAGACGAAAAACCGGCAACAAAAGAGCTGTTAAGTCAGTGGCTCATTCATACCGAGGCTTATAAAAAACAATTAAACCAGCATATTAATGACTGCAAAAAAAGTAATGAAACAAATGAAGGCATAACGGCTGTTTTAGAAAAGTTGCTGACTATATCAGCAGCAGAAATTGAACAAGCCCCAATTGAGAAATTAGCTGCCTCACGAGCAGTTTAACTTGAAAAATAGGTAACTATTCATAGCTCTAATAGGTAAAAGATGCTTCGTTTAAAACCCGAAGCATCTTTTTTCATTCTTTATAAAGAGGGGGTTATCTTTAGAATGCTCTTTTAGGAGGCGGTTTCTCAATGATTAAAGACATCTATGTCACGTTTTTGGACTTAAGACATGCAAATTCAACTATGTAACTTTACGAAAAGAGCCTTAGGAAAATAAAGGATAGTAATAAAAGCGACAATATTGTCGTTTTTTTATTGACGGATTAATCCGAGAAGGGTACATTATATTAAAACGACATAGTTGTCGTTTTAATATAAGGAGGCTGAAATGATGCTTATTACGATGTTAACAACAGGAACTCGAGGAGACACCCAGCCTTTTATGGCTTTAGGATTAGAGCTAAAAAAGAAAGGATACCGTGTACGAATTGCCGCTTCAGAAGCTTACCAAAACTTCATAGAATCGTACGGGTTTGAATATGCCATGCTTCGAGGAGATGTTTCTAAAATTATAGAGAGCGGAGCAGCAGACGACGCAATTAATGCAGACAACCCTCTCAAATTTTTTTCAAGCTTAAAAAATGAAAAGATGATGGGTATGATGATTAATATACAAGAAGATTTGCACAAAGCATGCAAAGGAGCCGATGCAATTGTATATCATCCAGGTGCGGCAATTGGTTACTTTGCTGCTAAAGAGATGAATATACCAAGTATCCTAGCCAGCCCTTTTCCAATGATACCAACAAAAGATTATCCAGCTTTACTTTTTTATGATCGCCCCCGATTTGGAAAAATATATAACAAGCTGACGCATCGTATTTTTGAATGGGGATTTTGGAAAGTAGTAAGTGGTCCTTTAAAAAAATATTGGGTGCAGCAGCATGGAACAGGAAATAACGATTTTTTATGTCCGTATCCAAAGCAGCGTACAGCAGCTAACCCAACTATTATTTCATCAAGTCCCGCCGTATTTTCCGTATCTAAAGATTGGCCTGAACACGTGCATTCCTATGGAAATTGGTTTATGGACAGTGACCATAGCTATCAGCCGGAAGAGAAGCTGGAAAGATTTTTAAAGGATGGAGAACCGCCGGTTTATATTGGATTTGGAAGTGTTGGGGATAAAAAAAACGCAGACGAAACGACTGCTTTAGTGATTAAAGCCTTAAAACTTGCCGGGAAACGAGGTATCATCAATATAGGAGGAAGTGGAACGAATCACATGGAGGAGATAACAGAAGACATTGTATTTGTAAAAGATATCCCTCATGAGTGGCTGTTTCCTAAAATGTCTGCCGTTGTTCATCATGGAGGAGCGGGAACAACAGCCGAAGGCCTTCGAGCCGGTGTTCCAAGTGTTATTGTTCCTTATGGAAATGACCAATTCGCTTGGGGAAGAAAAATTCATGAGCTAGGAGCTGGAGCAAAAGCCATTCCGAGAAAAGAATTGACGGCTGAAAAATTATCCGCAGCTATTTCCTGTACGCAAGTTAATGAAATTCGATTCAAAGCACAAGAAATCGGAAAACAACTCCGAGGTGAAAAGGGAGCTGAAAAAGCAGCTCAGGTGATTATTGATACACTAGAGACATTCGAAAATAAATAGAAAAGTAAGCGAGCGTGAAAAGAATGCCAAAAGTAAGGGAAGGATACGCTGAAAAAAAGAAGCAAGAGATTTTAGAAGCAGCCAAAAGAGTATGCAAGAGCAAACCGGTGCATGATGTAGCCATGCGAGATATCGTTTTGGAAGCTGGAATGAGTCAAGGAGGCGTGTACAAATATTTTTCAAACCTTGATGAAGTATTTGTCGGACTTCTTAATCAAGAAAGCGTCAGCTATAAAGTAAAAGATAAAATTGAAGCCCTGCTTCAGACAAAGAAAGACTCCTTTGAAATGTTACATGATTTTATTATGTATATTGGAGAGCATATCCAGGAATCAATGACAGCGGGAGGAGAAATTTACTTTGAACTAGTAGCGTTGTATTCAAAAGACCCTCAGCGTTTTATGAAAATTGAAGATCAGCTAGTTGAAGTATCAAACCTTAAATATATCCAAAAAAAGCTTCACGACTTTATTACGGAACAAATAGAAGTAAAGAATTTCTCTCCGGCTGTACCAGCAGATGACCTGCTAGCTTTTATGGCTACAACGATCAACGGAATTACACAAAATCCAGCGCCGGTTTACAACGTCGATGAACAGAAACAAGTTGCTGAGGCGGCGAACGTAGAACGGCATGTCAATACGCTGTCAATAGCTGTCCGAAAGCTATTAGGTGAATAAGCACAGCTGCAATCTTGAAATGTTCCCTATAGTATTGCTAGCAGCGTTAAGCATAGTTAGAAAAAAGGCTCTCACTTCTCCGTCTTCTTTGAATAGTTTTGCAAAAATTAAGCATAATACGACTGCAAACTATATTTAAGGAGATGGAAAAAATGAAAAAAGGACTTATCATTGCTTCTTCAGTTCTTTTCCTTTCAGGTCTAGCTGCATGCGGAGGAAATAAGGACAATAACGCAATGGACGACACTCAAAATGGATTACGCAACACTTCTACAAACGACGGGGTTGATAACAATATCCCAATGGATAACACCGATCAGCCGACCAAGTCAGTTAAAGCAGCGCAAAATGTAGAAGATATGAAGGAAGTTGATGATGCATATGTGCTTCGCGATAATAATAATGCCTATGTAACGGTAGACCTAGCCGGAAATGACGCAGCGGACAATAATGATAACGGCAAGGTCAACAACGTAACGTATAACGGCGATACTTATCATGAAGTTTCAACTGATTTTGAACAAAAAATTGCGGACCGTGTGAGAGAAGCAGATAGTAAAATTGACAAAGTATACGTGACGTTTGTAAACACGGGCTTAGACAATATGAACAACAACAATAACGTACCTGGCGTAGATAAAAATGACAAGATGTATCGAGATGATGAAAAAGATAACAACCGTGATCCAGAAGATATTGTAGAAGATCCAAAAGATATGATGGACCGTAACAACAAAGATCAATAACATCAAAAAGGCCTCTGAATCACCAGAGGCCTTTGGTTCATTAACTAAGTTCAAGTAAAGAAATAAAAATCGGAAGAACACAGCAAGAAACGGCTGAAATAAAATCAAGCTCGTTCTGTTTTTTTGCAGAAAGCGTGAACTCCATCAAAATAATTGTCAGGATACTCATGAAAAGCGTTGCATAAAAAAGAAAATCGCGCTGACTTTCCACTAAAAACAACACCGCATTTAAAATCAAAATAACGGCATAAAGAAACTTAAGCAGCAAGTGAAGCTGCATGCTAAATTTATTCTCTTGTTTGTAGCGCAAGATATAAACAAAAAAGAAAATAAATAAAGTTAATTGCCATGAGGCAGGGAGTAGCTGCTGCCATAGATTGTCCAAGAAACTCATTCCTCCTATAAAACGATGATGCATATATGTAACACACACGTTTTTATTTTAAAAGTGAAGAGTATCTTTAGGCAAGAGCAATTTTTCATTTTTTATAGACTTTTAATATAAAAAATGAAAGGTCATCACGACCATTCTTTTTACTTCACTTCAATTAAAACCTTCGTACCGTCAGAAAACTCGTCTACTTGATGGGAGATCCAAGACCCGGCGCCTCGGTTGTCTGAAGGCTTTACATATTCAATATCGGCACCGCTTCCGCCTTCTTCACAAAAGGCCATCGGAAACTCATCTCGGTCATAGCCTCTTTTAGTCGGAATGCCTTTTAAAGACTCACGGCGGTTTTCCTCAGCCCCGTCTCGGTCAATTGTACAAACAGCCGATTTTCCTTTATCGATTGCATGTTGAATGTGCGCTGCAGTTTCAGGGTAACGATCAGCAGGGAAGGTAATTACTTCATCGTAGGAGGTATTCGTTGAAGAGTTCTGCTCTAACGGATTTCCTTCAATCATAACAATAACGGCTAATACTAAAATTAAAATACCAGAAACAATTTTTTTCAATCTGTAAAACTCCTTTATAAAACGTTTATCACTTTTATTTTAAAGTAATAAGAAAAAAATGTAAAAACATATAATGGAACTAGCTAGAATTTATAAGAAAAACATAAGCTCACGTACAGCCCCTGAACGTGAGCTTATGCCTAATGATGAGAGTGATGATGGTGCGTTTCGTTTTCAGCTGGCTGCAGTGAACGTAACTCTTCTTTCGATAATTTGCCTACTGCGACTTGCTGAGTAGGAAGGATGTGTTCACCGCGCGCGTTAATATCGGTTTTAATATAATAAATACCATCCTCTTTAAAGGTTGCTTTTGCTTTATACATACTGCCGTCATAATGCGCTTTTACTGTTTCAACTTTACCGGGAGCATCTTTTTTCCACACTTTAAACTGAACGCTTTTTGCATCATTCACCGTTTTATTTTGTTGCATTACGTGCACTTCTAGTACCTGTGTGCTCCGTGGCTCTATATTTTCAGGAAGCATCACATGCGCAGACAGAGGCTTTGGCTGCTTGTAGAGCTGATCTGCGTTACTGTTTACAGAGCACGCGGAAAGTAAAATCGTACTGAGTATGACCAATCCGGGTATTTTCCATTTGTTCATTGTTACTGCACCTCACATCGTTTCATGCATCATGCGTTTAAAAACCGCTTCAATGCTGTAATTCGTTTGATGACAAAGAAATCTAAAAGCCACACGATAACTAAGGACAGTCCGGCTAAAGGAAAGACAAGACCAAACACCACGATTATACACGTCACGATGCGCATTGCATTTCCTTCAGGAACTTTAGGAGAACCTATGTTTTTAGCTGGTTTTCGTTTCCACCACAGTAAGGCTCCGCTGATGGCGATACCAGCAATTCCGATACAAATAATGAGGCCAATAAGCTGATTTATAAACCCAAACTGTGTACCTTTATGAAGCGTAATACCAAGCGCAATCAATTTTCCCATAAATCCATAGTTGTCGTACCGATAATCAGCTAACACAGCGCCGGTGTATTGATCAAGGTGAATGGTTGCTTCATCCTGAGCTCTTGGTGAAAAAACAGAGAGCGTATACACGCCTTGAGGTTCCTGTGGAATAGAAATGGTATAGCCGTCGTGCATAAGCTGTTCTTTTGCAATATCTACAATGTCATCAAGCGATACTTTTGTATATTGCGAAGATGTGGAGCTTGGAACTTCTAACGTTTCAGCTCCCCAAGGCACGTCCGCTACATCTTTTGTTTGCACGGTTGAAGTAGGGGCACTGCCTACCCAAATAGACGGAGGGTACCCAACGCCTGCGTTTGTGGCGATTTGCTGAAACGCATTGCCCCACAGTCCTGACCACGGAAGGCCCGTTAGTACGAGAAAAAGCATACCGGCTGAAATCCAAAAGGCCGGTACCGCATGAAGGTCTCGTGCAAGCACGTTTTTACCTTTTGAAAAACGAGGGATCAGCACGCCTTTTACTTTGTCTTTTTTGCGCGGCCACCATAAAAAAGCACCGGTTACAATTAAGACAACCGCCCAGCAGGCAGCCAGTTCTACAATACGATCACCCGCTGTTCCTGCCATTAGCTCTCCGTGAAATTCTTCAATTTGATTCATTAAGCGACTCGAATCATCCAGTTTTCCTACAATGTGACCATTGTGAGGATTAACAAAAATCGTATATGTATGGTCTTTTAATGAGATTCCTACTTCTGAAGAACGAGTGGAGCGCTCACTGGGCTTATACGTCAACACGTCAGCGCCTGGATACTTTTCCTTTACAGCCTGCACTTGTGCTGAAGGGGATGTAGACTGTGACTGAGCTTGAACATGATACAAGTCGTGGTACAGTCTTTCTTCAATTTGAGGCTTGAATAAATACATGCCTCCAGTAACAGCTAATATAAGAAGAAACGGAGTAAATACTAAACCCGCATAAAAGTGCCAGCGCCATATAGCTTTGTATAGGCCTTGAGAACGCGCCGTGCTTTTTTTAGTTGTCCTCGTTGTTTCTTCGCGCTTTTCCTGCATCATTTTTTCCTCCTTTTTACTAACGAACGTGCTTTTATTATAGAAGGAAAGGGAGAATTAGCCATCACTCCTGAGAGTGATTGTTGAGACTTATAAGAGGAAGGTGCTAATAAAAAAAGCATCTGCTTAATGTAGAAAGGGCAGATGCTTTTTCGATTATTTCTTTTTCTTTTCATAATAAGGACCTAGACGATCAATACGATTTGTCCAAATTCCACCTGAATAATTAGCCGGAAGGCGGTTTATGTCTTTGACAGAATCAAATCCTGTGGAAAATTCGCTTCCGTTTCCGCCTACAATAATCGTCCGGGTATTGATAAGATCCATTCGGTTTAAAAAGCGGTTTGGCCATCCCCACAGAAAAGGTCCGATCTTTTCGGGTATATGTAGTTCAGTGTTTTCGCATGTTTTAGGCATGTATCCGCTCCACCCGGTTGCTATATATGGAATAAGGCAAGATTTCATCGTTGCTTTTGACATGACTTTTAAGTTGGGCATCGCTTTTTTCAGCGAATTAATCGGTTCGTCTCCTCCGTAGACAGTGATGTTTTTTAAGCGTTCTTTAGAGAGATGCGACAAGTACGTTGCTAATTTTTTTCCTTCTTCAGGATCATTGCTTTTTACGTGAATAAGAAAAGATTTGTGCGGAAAGTATTTCATCACTTCGTCTAGAGAAGGCATAAGGTTAACTCCTTTGCCCCGAAAAGGATGCGTTTTTCCTCCGTCTGCCGTGTAGCCGTACCCAATATCAAGCTTTTTTAATTCCGCCATCGTGTAGTCCCGTGTTACGCCCGTTCCGTTTGTCCGGCAATCAAGAGTCCAATCATGAAACACAGCAAACTGATTGTCTTTTGTAATGTGAACGTCAAGCTCGACTATATCAGCTCCGTCTTTAAAGGCTTCTTTTATAGACGGAATCGTATTTTCTAAAAAAGAGTGCTCAGGTTTATAGATGCGTTCCGCTGTACACGTATCATTTTGAATCCCTTTTATGTTAAACGTTTGAGCTACGCCTCTATGAGCAAGAAGGAGAGGCTGTCCGCTTCTTTTTGTCAATAAAGAGCTGTTGTTTATGTAGACAAAAACAGCAATTCCGATCAAAATAAACCATACAGATTTTCGTTTTAAAAGCGCTCTTAAAAAATTCATGGTATCCCCCAGGTAGTTATTACATGTTAATTCTTACTTCTAAAAAATCCTATAAGAATCCGTTCTCATTTTCAATATTCAAATGCTAATAACTTCATAATAGTTTTCAGATAATTTATAGAAAAATAAAATGTTTTACATCTATGAACACAAAAAAACAGCTCGTGAAAGCTGTTAGTTCATCAAGCCATTTTGAAACGCATAGCTTGTCAGCTGCACGCGGTTTTCTAAATGAAGCTTGCTTAAAATATTTTTTAAATGGCTTTTTACCGTGTGTTCAGAAATAAATAACTGCGCGGAGATATCGCGGTTTGACAGTCCTTTAGCCACTAATTGAAGCACTTCAAGCTCTCGTGCAGAAAGGGGAGTGTCGAGTTTTTTTATCGATGTTTCTTGCGGAAACTCTTTTAAAATTTGAAACGCAATTTCTTTTGACATAGGAACTTCATCTAAAGCGAACGCACGCAAATAGTCGTACCACACTTCAGACTGCAGGTTTTTTAACAAATAGCCCTGTGCGCCTTTTTTCAGCGCATCAAATAAATCCGTAATATCGTCTGAAACCGTGATAACCACAATTTTAACGTACGGAAACTGAAGCTTAATTTGTTTTGTCGCTTCCAACCCGTTCATCACAGGCATTCCAATGTCCATTAGTACGATATCAGGCATTAACTTTTCAGTCAGTTCAATGGCTTCTTGCCCGTTGGTTCCTTCGCCAACAATAATAAAATCTTCATATTCTTCTAAAATATCGCGAATGCCTTCTCTCGCATGAGCATGATCATCTACAATCAAAATACGAAACGGCTGCATTTACATAACCCCCTTTTTAATGCTAACAATGGTTTGGTTCTGTTTTCGCTCAATGGAAAAGTCCCAGTTCATGTCCTTCGCACGATCTTTCATAATTTGCAAACCAAGACCGGACTTGAGAGAGTCGGACGTAAAACCTGTACCTAAATCTGTAATTTCACAAATCCATCCCCCGGCCGTTTCAGTGGCTGTAATCCAGATTTTATTCGTTTTTGCATGTTTGATTACATTCATAGCCGCTTCCTTTACACAAGCAAACAGCTCGTTTTTTTCTTTTCTCGACAGCGTTGTTTCTGACAGTCTCCAATCTAGGTTTACATCTAGTAAATGAGTATGTGTTAAATCATCGACGTATTGATGAATGCTTTCGGTCCAGCTTTCGGAAGAGTCAGACGGAGAGTGCTTTAAATTCGTAATCGCTTGACGCGTATCGTCATGGACATGCTGAAGGGTTTGTTTCATCCGGATAAAGTCAGGATCCTGTTCTAATTTATTTTTTCTTCCGAACTTGTTCATTTTAACAGATAGGAGAAACAGCGACTGTGCAATACCGTCATGCAGTTCACGAGCTAATTTTTCACGTTCAATAAGTGCTGCTTTCTTTTCTTTTTCTTGTCTTAGTTCCTCTTGCATTTTTTCTAAAATAGAAAATAAATAGCGGACAAATACAAGCGTTACAAAAAAGACAAGGAGCGGAGAAAACACATTTCCCATATCCATTGAGATGTAAGGGAGCAAAAAGGCATGACGAACATACTCCCAAAGCGCGATGGTCAGAGTTGGAAGAAGCAAAATCAGCCATTTAATTTGTCTATATTTCACGGTATCCCTTCTTTCGTCCATAAAATGTGTCTATATTTTATCATTTGAGCAGAAAATTACTAGAGGAAAGAAGAGAAATCACTCTTAAGGGTGATTAGTACCACCCGTAGCTGAACGGATAAAAGTAATGGAAAAAGTCTTATCTGCAATATCATACAAGAAAAATTTTCGAGTGAATGGTATGGTTAAAAAGCTTAGTATGTGACAAGGAGGGGTCATTGATGGTAAAAGAAATTCGCACGGCGCACGTTGACGCCGATTTACATATTGAAGCTTATCGTTTTAAAGGGATTATGCAAAAGTTTCCTGCTCATTTTCACGAGTATTATGTGATTGGATTTATTGAAGAAGGTCAGCGTCATTTAATTTGCCAAGGCAAAGAATACATCATTAATCCAGGAGATTTGCTGCTGTTTAATCCGTATGATGTCCATAGCTGTGAACAAATAGACGGCAAAACGCTTGATTATCGCTGTATTAACGTGACGCCAGAAGTGATGAAAAAAGCCGTTTTTGACATTAACGGAAGTGACAGTCTTCCGCGTTTTAACAGCAGCGTGGTACAAAGAAGTGATGCTGTCTCTAGTTTAAAAGAGCTTCATTTGCAAATTTTAAATGGTGAACGGGAGTTTAAGAAAGAAGAGTTATTTTTATATTTGCTAGAAGAACTCATGCAGGATCATTCAAACCTTTCTTTTCTTTCGTCAGCCGTTGACACGTCCCGTGAAATTACAACGATCTGCAGCTATTTGGAAGACAACTATACAAACAAGATCACGCTGGATGAGTTAAGTCAGCTAATTGGATGGAGCAAATACCGGCTGCTGCGCTCTTTTACAAAGCAAAAAGGAATTTCTCCATACAGCTACTTGGAAACAATTCGAATCAATCAGGCTAAAAAGCTGCTAGAGCAGGGGAAAAAGCCAATTGACGTATCCTTTCTAACGGGATTTAGTGATCAAAGTCATTTGACTAAATTTTTTAAAAGTCAGGTTGGGTTAACGCCAAAACAATATATGAAAATATTTGAAAGTGAAAAGAAAACAGGATGCTAGTAATAGCTTAGAAGGGAGAGAAGAGCTGTGGATCATTTAGCTGCTTACATGCTGATGGCATTGGTCATGTCGATGATACCTGGTGCTGATACAATTCTTATCATGAAAAATACGCTTCATCACGGAGCAAAAGCAGGACGTTTCACCATACTCGGTATGGCTACAGGCCTCACGTTTTGGACGTTAATTGCTGTGCTTGGCTTGTCTGTTGTTATTGCGCAGTCGGTGTATCTATTTAACACGATTAAATACATAGGGGCAGCGTACTTATTTTACTTAGGCATCAAAATATTTCTGACCAAAAATACGCTCTCATTGAAGGCCATTTCAGAAGAAACAAAAACTGTAAAGTCTTCATCTAATCGCTGCTATAAAGAATCCTACATACAGGGAGCTCTTAGTAATTTTCTTAATCCTAAAACGGTATTAGTTTATATTACGTTTATGCCGCAGTTTATTAACTTGGATGCACACACAAATCAACAGCTGCTGATACTCGGTTTTATTCTGACGCTTATAGCAGTAGGGTGGTTTTTAATCTTGGTGTATGTAATAGATTACGTGAAAAAATGGTTTAAAAAACCGGTGTTTCAAAAAGCCTTTCAACGATGCAGTGGCGTGCTGCTGATTGGTTTTGGAATAAGAACAATAGTGTAATCGTGGTTAGTAGGCAAAAAAAGCTGGGATAAAAATATGTTAGTTAGAAGATCCGAATGAGTTTGATTCTTGATGGAGAATCAAACTCGTTCGGATTTTTTTATTAGTATGGTGAACATAGCTTTCATATATTTATTCAGTTATTTCTAGTTGTTGATTGGAGGGCAAGGCGAAGACTCCTGCGGAAAGCGAAGTCTTGCCCTCCAATCAACAGCGGTGTCACAAGCCACCCATACTAGTTCATGTATCCAATTTGCTCGTCTCTAGGTTGTATTGATTTAACTATGTCTCAATTTCTTTTCTTAACGTTTAAAAACACGTAAACGAAACAATTTGTCGTGTATCCACACCGAAAATGGTCCAAAAACGTCCGTTCCATCTAAAACCTGCAACCGATCGCGGGCCTACAAAAATAGGGAAATACCAGAAGCTAGAGCCGTTTCTAAGCCATATGAACGTATTTCGGAACAGACATAGAGAAATCGCTCCAGGATCAACGGCAAATGGAGTTGCCGTTTGTTGAGCCGGAATAAATGCCGGCGGAGGAGAAGTTGGAGCCTGCTGCGGGCTAGGTGTAGGCAAGCCGCCTGGTGGTCTAGGAGGGCCTGGAGGGAGTTGAGGGCCAGGGAATCTTGTTGAGTATGAATAAAAATCCATGTAATTAATGTTCATTTTTTAACACCTCTTCTTTTATCACTATTTTATAAGATATGAGAAAGATGCCTAAAGGGATTGGGCAAATATAACGTTTTTATATAGGCCTTTTTGATGACGAAAAGGTTCGTTCCTAAGTAGGAAGTAAATTCCTTCATGAACTCGATAAAAGCTGAATAGGATAAAACAGAGTGTGTTTTTAGAGGAGGAATTTTCATGGATAACAATCCAAAAAAGATGTTTACACCGGTTAAGACCTATCAACCTTTCCACAGTATCTATGATCCTTGCCGGCCGATAGGAGTTAAATATTATTCTACGCCGCCTCATTTATACATGGGATTTCAGCCGCCAAACCTGCAGCAGTTTTCTCCAAAAGAAGCGCTGAAAAAAGGAACGCTGTGGCCGGCTTTTTGGGATTACTATGAAAATCCATACAAAGATAAGAAGAGGGATGAAGAATGAAAAATCTACCTCCAGAGTACTACAGGGATTTAGAAGAAATACAGGCCGTTGATTTTGCATTAGTAGAATTAACGCTGTATTTAGATACTCATCCAAATGATCAGCAGGCTATGCAGCAGTTTAACGAATACGCGCAGCAGGCTATGCAGTTAAAAAGAACCTTTGAAACAAAGTACGGGCCGCTTCAGCAATATGGAAACAGCTATACCGACGGAAAGTGGAGCTGGGGAACAAGCCCTTGGCCATGGCAAATATAAGCAGATAAAGGCGGGAACTATATGTGGGTGTATGAAAAGAAATTGCAGTATCCAGTGAAAGTAAGCACGTGTAATCCAACGCTTGCCAAATATTTAATGGAACAATACGGGGGAGCGGACGGAGAGCTTGCGGCAGCACTTCGTTATTTGAATCAGCGCTACACGATTCCAGATAAAGTTGTTGGACTGCTAAACGATATTGGTACAGAAGAGTTTGCTCACCTTGAAATGATTGCGACGATGATTTATAAGCTAACAAAAGATGCAACGCCGGAGCAGCTGAAGGCAGCTGGGTTGACAGAACACTATGTGAACCATGATAGTGCACTTTATTACAATAATGCTGCTGGCGTTCCGTTTACAGCTACGTATATACAGGCAAAAGGAGATCCGATTGCAGATCTTTATGAAGATATAGCTGCAGAAGAAAAAGCAAGAGCTACATATCAATGGTTAATTGATATATCAGATGATCCTGATTTAAACGACAGCTTACGATTTTTACGAGAAAGAGAGATTGTTCACTCCCAGCGGTTCCGTGAAGCCGTTGAGATTTTAAAAGATGACAGAGACAGAAAGAAAATCTTTTAACGAGTAAAAGGAACATCCCTCTTAGTACAAGAGGGATGTTTTTTATTATGGCAGCGTTGATTATGCGCTAGAACTGCAGTGACAAGAAACAACCTTTAATTTCCCTCCAACATCTTTCCAAACTCGCGTATAGCAGTATTCGCCTCCAATAGATTCACCGGTTGCCAGTGCCCCATTTAACGCTACTTTTGTAACGGTAACGGCAAGTTCTTGAAACAGTTTAACTTCTTGTTCCAACACTTCCATGCCCGCTATATCAAGACTTTTTGAACGATGAACATTTATATCTTCTTCTTTTGACAACCATTGCCCAAGATGATTTACAAAAATAAGCTCATCTGAAAGTAATTCTTCTAATAGCTCTATGTTATTAGAAAGCATGGCTGAGCGAAGCATTTCTTCGTATTCTATAACTCTTGCTTGATTCATTTTTAATCCTCCTTTACGCCTTGTGTAACTCTTTTCTATTTCCACGTTGCTTTTTCTTTAAACTTCTTCCCTTAATAGATTGTGTTAAATTATGTTAATAGAGGGTATAAGTGGACTAATTTTCTGTAAGCATAAAATATTCTGAAAGACTCCATTATTTACCTTTAAATGGTATAAAATTAGAGTGAAAGAACCTTTTCTTTCCACTTTTCTAGTTATCTTTTTACTATTAAGATGCAGTTTTTTATACTTGTAATTGTAGCGGAATGAACGTTCATTCCGCTTTTGGAAAGAGGTGATAAAGTGGAATCTACTCCAACAAAACAAAAAGCGATTTTTTCTGCTTCGCTTCTGCTGTTTGCAGAAAGAGGATTTGATGCAACCACGATGCCAATGATTGCAGAAAATGCCAAAGTAGGAGCAGGAACAATTTATCGCTACTTTAAAAATAAAGAAAGCCTTGTAAACGAACTGTTTCAGCAGCATGTGAACGAGTTTTTACAGTGCATTGAAAGCGGCCTGGCAAACGAAAGAGAAGGATACCGAGATGGGTTTCATCATATCTTTGAAGGTATGGTGACATTTACTAAAAACCATCCTCGTGCTCTTGGGTTTATTAAAACTCATAGCCAAGGAGCTTTTTTAACGGAAGAGAGCCGCTTCGCATATCAAAAGCTGGTGGAATTTGTTTGCACGTTCTTCAGAGAAGGACAAAAGCAAGGTGTGATTAGAAATCTTCCTGAAAATGCGCTAATTGCTATTTTATTTGGAAGTTTCATGGAAGTATATGAAATGATTGAAAATGACTATTTATCTTTAACTGATGAACTTCTTAGCGGTGTAGAAGAGAGTCTGTGGGCAGCACTTAGCAGACAATCATGAAACTTAACAAGTGAAAGAGGGATAACATGACAATTAAAGAAATGCCTCAGCCAAAGACATTTGGAGAGCTTAAAAATTTACCGTTATTAAACACAGATAAACCAGTTCAAGCTTTGATGAAAATTGCGGATGAACTAGGAGAAATCTTTAAATTCGAAGCGCCTGGCCGTGTAACGCGTTACTTATCAAGTCAGCGTCTAATTAAAGAAGCATGCGATGAATCACGCTTTGATAAAAACTTAAGTCAAGCGCTTAAATTTGTACGTGATTTTGCAGGAGACGGGTTATTTACAAGCTGGACGCACGAAAAAAATTGGAAAAAAGCGCATAATATCTTACTTCCAAGCTTTAGTCAGCAGGCAATGAAAGGCTATCATGCGATGATGGTCGATATCGCCGTGCAGCTTGTTCAAAAGTGGGAGCGTCTAAATGCAGATGAGCATATTGAAGTACCGGAAGATATGACGCGTTTAACGCTTGATACCATTGGTCTTTGCGGCTTCAACTATCGCTTTAACAGCTTTTACCGAGATCAGCCTCATCCGTTTATTACGAGTATGGTCCGTGCATTGGACGAATCAATGAACAAGCTGCAGCGAGCAAATCCAGATGACCCAGCTTATGATGAAAATAAACGCCAGTTTCAAGAAGATATTAAAGTAATGAACAACCTAGTGGATAAAATTATTGCAGATCGCAAAGCAAGCGGTGAACAAAGCGATGATCTATTAACGCATATGCTAAACGGAAAAGACCCAGAAACGGGCGAACCGCTTGATGACGAGAACATTCGCTATCAAATTATTACATTCTTAATTGCGGGACACGAAACAACAAGCGGTCTTTTATCATTTGCCCTGTATTTCTTAGTGAAAAATCCACATGTATTACAAAAAGCAGCAGAAGAAGCAGCACGAGTTCTTGTAGATCCTGTTCCAACCTACAAGCAAGTCAAGCAGCTTAAATATGTGGGCATGGTCTTAAACGAAGCGCTGCGCTTATGGCCAACGGCTCCTGCGTTTTCTCTATATGCAAAAGAAGATACGATGCTTGGAGGAGAATATCCGTTAGAAAAAGGCGACGAACTAATGGTTCTGATTCCTCAGCTTCACCGTGATAAAACAATTTGGGGAGACGATGTGGAAGAGTTCCGCCCAGAGCGTTTTGAAAATCCAAGCGCGATTCCGCAGCATGCGTTTAAACCGTTTGGAAACGGTCAGCGTGCGTGTATCGGTCAGCAGTTCGCTCTTCATGAAGCAACGCTGGTACTTGGTATGATGCTAAAACACTTTGACTTTGAAGATCATACAAACTACGAGCTGGATATTAAAGAAACTTTAACATTAAAACCTGAAGGCTTTGTGGTAAAAGTAAAATCGAAAAAAATTCCGCTTGGTGGTATTCCTTCACCTAGCACTGAACAGTCTGCTAAAAAAGTACGCAAAAAGGCAGAAAACGCTCATAATACGCCGCTGCTTGTGTTATACGGTTCAAATATGGGAACAGCTGAAGGAACGGCGCGTGATTTAGCAGATATTGCAATGAGCAAAGGATTTGCACCACAGGTCGCTACCCTTGATTCACACGCCGGAAATCTTCCGCGTGAAGGAGCTGTATTAATTGTAACAGCTTCTTATAACGGACATCCGCCTGATAACGCAAAGCAATTTGTCGACTGGTTAGATCAAGCGTCTGCTGATGAAGTAAAAGGCGTTCGCTACTCCGTATTTGGATGCGGCGATAAAAACTGGGCTACTACGTATCAAAAAGTGCCTGCTTTTATCGATGAAACGCTTGCCGCTAAAGGAGCAGAAAACATCGCTGACCGCGGTGAAGCAGATGCAAGCGACGACTTTGAAGGCACATATGAAGAATGGCGTGAACATATGTGGAGTGATGTAGCAGCCTACTTTAACCTCGACATTGAAAACAGTGAAGATAATAAATCTACTCTTTCACTTCAATTTGTCGACAGCGCCGCGGACATGCCGCTTGCGAAAATGCACGGTGCGTTTTCAGCGAACGTCGTAGCAAGCAAAGAGCTTCAACAGCCAGGCAGTGAACGAAGCACGCGACACCTTGAAATTGCACTTCCAAAAGAAGCTTCTTATCAAGAAGGAGATCATTTAGGCGTTATTCCTCGCAACTATGAAGCAATAGTAGACCGTGTAACAGCAAGGTTTGGCCTAGATGCATCACAGCAAATCCGTCTGGAAGCAGAAGAAGAAAAATTAGCTCATTTGCCACTCGGTAAAACCGTATCAGTAGAAGAGCTTCTTCAATACGTGGAGCTTCAAGATCCTGTTACGCGCACGCAGCTTCGCGCAATGGCTGCTAAAACGGTCTGCCCGCCACATAAAGTGGAGCTTGAGGCCTTGCTTGAAAAGCAAGCGTACAAAGAACAAGTTCTGGCAAAACGTTTAACGATGCTTGAACTGCTTGAAAAATATCCGGCGTGTGAAATGGAATTCAGCGAATTTATCGCCCTTCTTCCAAGCATGCGTCCGCGTTACTACTCAATTTCTTCATCACCTCGCGTCGATGAAAAACAAGCAAGCATCACGGTCAGCGTTGTCTCTGGAGAAGCGTGGAGCGGGTATGGAGAGTATAAAGGAATTGCGTCGAACTATCTTGCTGAGCTGCAAGAAGGAGATACAATTACGTGCTTTGTTTCCACACCGCAGTCAGGCTTTGCGCTGCCAAAAGACTCTCAAACACCGATTATCATGGTCGGACCGGGAACAGGCGTCGCGCCGTTTAGAGGCTTTGTGCAGGCTCGCAAGCAGTTAAAAGAACAAGGACAGTCGCTTGGAGAAGCGCATTTATACTTTGGCTGCCGTTCACCTCATGAAGACTATCTGTATCAAGAAGAGCTTGAAAACGCACAAAATGAAGGCATCATTACGCTTCACACTGCTTTTTCTCGCGTACCAAATCAGCCGAAAACATACGTTCAGCACGTGATGGAACAAGACGGCACGAAATTGATTGAACTTCTTGATCAAGGAGCGCACTTCTATATTTGCGGAGACGGAAGCCAAATGGCACCTGACGTTGAAGCAACGCTTATGAAAAGCTATGCTGATGTTCATGAAGTGAGTGAAGCAGACGCTCGCTTATGGCTGCAGCACCTAGAAGAAAAGGGCCGATACGCAAAAGACGTGTGGGCTGGGTAAATAAAAAATAACCTTCGCTATTTAGCGGAGGTTATTTTTTATAGCCAGATTGAGACATAACTAAACCCATATCATCTAAAGACGAACAAACTTGAGAAATGAACTTGTATGGATTGCTTGTGATACCGCTAGAAGTAGCCATATACATGAAACCTCCATTCAGCCTACCAATGAAAAAACCCAAACGAATTTAATTCTCTATCAAGAGTCTCAATTCATCGTTCCTTCCTTCAAAAACTACTTTTGTCCCCACCTTATTTATAGCGCCTTAGCGTTTCTTCTGCGTGACAGCAGATCTTTTGAATTAGCTCCTGAGGTTCTTCAATAAGGGCATGAGCACCTAGCGTATAGAAAAAAGAAGCCATGTAGCTTAATTCATTTCCGTCCGTTATCGTATCAATATAGCCAGTGCCATCACGCGTCACCTTCACATGATTTTCAAGCCAGGGAACGCCTTTACACTGACGAACGCCTTCGTGCGTCAAGGTTACTTTTAACGAAATCGGCTGTGTGTTTTCAGGAGTTGTTTCAAGCCACTCCTTTAACGTAAGACACATCTTTTCGTCTTTTTCTAAAATCTTTAATGAGTGAATACGATCTGCTCGAAACAATAATACTTTTTGCTTATCGTAGGAATAAGCGGGGCAGTACCATAAACCGTTATGAGCATAAATGCCAAGAGGCTTGGCTTGTTTCCTTGTTTGACCCGTCTTTGAATCATAAAGAAATTCAATATATTTTCCTTCAAGGCTTGCTTCTAACAGCGCTTTCAAATAAGGAGTGTTTAGATTTCTTTTAGGATTCCAAAATGCAATATGAGCACTCATTTTATCTACTTTTTTCTTCGTTTCTTCAGACAAATATACATAAAATTTTTGAAGAGCTGCATGAATTTCTGCATCAAATGGAAGGTTATGATAATACTGCAGAGCTTGATAGGCAAAAAAGATCGAAATGGCTTCTTCTTCTGTAAACAAAATAGGAGGGAGAATACGGTTTTTTAACACTCTGTAACCACCGCTCCGTCCTTTTTCACTGTAAAGAGGCAGTCCTAATTCGCTTAAGTCCAGTAAATAGCGCTGAACGGTCCGCACGGAAAGCCCAAATTCCTCCGCTAGTTCTTTTGCCGTAAACGTTCTTTTTGTGTTAATAAACATGAGCATATCTACAAGTCGTCTAGATTTAGCCATTTATTTTCACCTTTTTCTTTTAATATGACAAAAAGTGTCGTATTAAGATGATATCATACAGAAACAGTAAAGTTGAAAGGAGAAAAGGGAATGAAGAAAAAAATTGTCGTATATATTGCTGCAAGCTTAGATGGGTATATCGCAAGAGAAAACGGAGAGATTGACTGGCTACAAAGCGTAGAAGGAGAGGGAGACAACGGGTACCGAGATTTTTATGAAACGTGTGATGCGGTCGTTATGGGAAAGGCTACGTACGACCACGTGCTGAAGCTCACACCTGAGTTCCCGTATCTCGATAAAAAGTGCTACGTGTTTAGCCGATCAGCTCAAGGAAAAGATCAGTACGTAGAGTTTGTAAACGAAAGCGTGGCGTCATTTCTCAACAACCTCGATCAAGACGCTAAAAAAATATGGCTAGTGGGAGGCGCTGAGATCCTTGCTGATTTCTTAAAAGCAGAGAGTGTGGATGAATTTATCATATCGGTCATTCCCGTTTTGCTTGGGGGCGGTATTCCGCTATTCAAACAAGGAATTCCAGAAATGGACTTGAAGCTTACCGATATGAAGCAGTACGGGCAAATCGCTCAGCTGTATTACAAAAGAGGATAAACATCCACCTTCTGTTATTTTAGGGACAGTGACATCAAGAGCGTCCTTTTTTCATAGTATATTTTTGGGGTGAAAAAATGCCAAGAGTAAGTTATCGAGATTCAGATGTTGCTTTAATGGCAAGGATGATGAGAGCAGAAGCTGAAGGCGAAGGAAAACAAGGCATGCTGTATGTTGGAAATGTCATTGTAAATCGCCTTAAAGCAAACTGTTTAGATTTCAAAGATTTAAGATCAGTTCCGCAAGTTATTTACCAGGTGCAGGGAGGCAACTATTCATTTGAAGCAGTTCAAAAAGGGAACGTATTTTATCAAAGAGCAAGAAGTGTTGAAAAAAGGTTAGCCAAAAAGAATTTGGATTATTGGAGAGAACACCCGGGTAAATATGCCTTGTGGTACTTTAATCCATCCGCTCCATGCCCTCCAACCTGGTACGGTCAGCCCGCTTCTGGTCAATACAAAAATCACTGTTACTATGAGCCGAAACCAGGAACGTGTGCAAGCGTTTATAACGGTTAGATAGCTTATGAGATATGCTGCATTCTAAAGGTTTGACCTTAAAAAATTTTAGCTGCAGGTGACAAGGTAGTCGTTCTTCATATAATGAAAGAAAGCCCTCTTTTAATAAAGGGGGCTTTTGCTAATTGCTGCGTTTCTCATTTTGCTTCAAATTTTATGTTTTTACCAGCAGCAAATTCGGATTGATCCTTCGCTTTTGTATCCTTTACCATCCAGGACGTCTTTACCTTAGCTGCTGCTAAAATATCTTTGATTTGCTTATCGGTTAAACCTTTCGTATAAAGGATAAATTCCCTTGTATAGATATTTTTGTTTTCTTGCTCTTCATCTGCACCGCTGCCAAACCAATATCTTGTTTGCTGATCGTCTTTCATGTTATTAAAAGCTTGTTTATAATTAGGCAGCTTAACTTGAATATTCGACAGGTAATCCGTACCGCGTAATGTAAGAACCACATGCACTTTGCGAAAATCTTGTTTAGAGGGGCTTGTTAATTCGGATATTTCAACTTCACTAAATTCTTTTTTCGTCAGCGGTTTAACTGTAGTAGAAACAGAAACTTCCGGCTCCGACTTGTTTGTCGCAACGTCTTCGGTACTGCAGGCACTTAAAATGATCACCGTTAAAAGAGCATAAACGAACCCCACTACTTTTTTATTCATGCACGTTCTCCTTTGTCATTAATAGATAATGGTACTCATTCGTCGTATTCATTGTATTTACCTCTATTTGTTCCAATGTCCTAATCAACGAAGAAAATCGTAAAAGTATAAAAAAAGAAATGCCGAGGCATTTCTTTTTTCGTTCTATGAGTCTGGATTAAGCGAAGTATGCGTATACTCCGGCATACGCTCTTCTTTTTCCGTTAGCTGAGTATCGGGGCTTTGCTGCTCTTGTGAAACAGGAGACAGCGTAGATTTTTGTTCAGAATTCATGTTTGTTATTCCTCCTTATATAAAGTGAGCCGTTAATCAAGCGAAAGCAAATCATCTTGAATTCGCTGCGTTAAAGATGCCACTTGCTGCGTTAAACTGTCATTTTCCGCCTGGAGTTTTTGGTAAGACTGATTTGCTTTTGAACATAGGTAAGGGTCTGTTTCCCACCAGTCCATCCCAATTTCTCTTGCTTTATCAATAGAAGCGACAAGCAGCCGGATTTTGATTGTTAAGAGTTCAACATCAGCAATTTGCACTTTAATATCTCCAGCAATAACAAGACCTTTATCTAATACTTTTTCCAATACTTCTACAATGGTGCCCAGATGCCCGTTATGTTCCGCCGCCATTTTTTCACTCCTTGTTATAACACTTTTCCTAGGGGACCTAGATCAATATTTAAATCTTCATTTGTAAAGTTAAACACTGATTTTAGCTCCTCCATTTTGTTCTCTAACTTCATCAACGCCACGCCCAGGTCTTCGATTTGAGCGTCCGTCAGGTTTCCGCTGTCGACTCGGCGAATCGCATGTTTTTCAATGAGCTGCCGCAGTAATTCAATGACGGTTAAAACAAGCTGCGCTAGGCCTTGTTCAGCATTTTCCGCGCTCAGCTCAATGCGGCCGTTTCGTTTGAGGTTATTTTCCATTTCGCAACGCCTCCGTTTCCTGTTCAAGCTGCTGAGAAGAAATGATTTGACGATCATGAGAGCCTATCAGCGTTTCTACAGAAGAAATCAATACCCGTAAATCAAGGTAGACTAAATCAATTCCGGCAATTGAAATCAATAAATCACCTTTAATGGCAATTCCTTTATCGAGGATCACATCTAATATATCAATGAGGGCGATGTCTTTTTGCTCCAGCGTTTGTTTTCGCAGCGATGTCATCCCGCATCTTTCTCCGAGCGCAGAGTGTCGATATGATAAGCAGGCCATGGTCCCGTTACTTCGATGTTCAGTCCCATTTCCCTATAAAACGTTTGCTTGTCGCTAATGGCTTTTAAAAATGATTCTACATTGTTCTTTGAAAGAAGGTAGATGCTGTTCCAACACATGCTGTAGCTCTCGCCGGTTATTTTTTGACTCCAGTTATTTTTGATTGTGTGGTAAGCGGCGTAAGGGCTTATCTCACTGTGCAAGTGATCACAAAGCGAAAGCTGTTCTTTTTCTGTTTCTTCTTCGATCAGCCTTTCTATCTTTTTACGTTCAAAAAACTGCCTGCCTGGAGGCAGCGTATTTATTTCTTCTTTTTTCTTTTGGATCGTTTCATTGTTCGTTAGCAGATACTTCTTTAAAGAATTCGTATGGGCATACACTTTTATATTCCATTCTTCAGATCTTTTTAAAAGCTGAAGAGAAGAGAGGGTTTTTTCTTTGTTATGAGCAATACTTTTTTGACAGCTATCCTTGCTTTTGTAGACCGTACAAAATTTCATGGGAAGAAGCGTGTAGTGACTTTGTAAGAAAAGAAGAGTCTCATGGTGATGCATGGCTTTGTCCTGCAGCCATTTCATATCGTGCTCGATCTTTTCTTTCAGCATTTCTTCCGAATACTCATCGCTTGGCAAGTCGCATACAAATGCGGTAATGTCATCAAAGCAAAGAGCATAGATAGGATTGTTCTCATCCATGCCTTCAAGGGAAGAAAAGGGGATTTTCTTGGCTTCTTCCGTTGGAACTAGACCATATAAATAAATGAGCTTTTCCATCTTTTAACCTCACTTTTGTTTCTTCGTCATTGATTCCCATCTTTTTAATTCATATTCTTTTGCAGCTTCATATCTCAGCAGCAGTTCTTTTTCTTTTTCCATATATGCATCTTCTGGTATTTCTCCAAGCTCATACATCATTTGAAGATGAACGATTTTTTGCTGAATAAAAGAGACATCGTAAAGTTCTTTATCCGCTTCTTCCTTGATTTTCTGTCCGACTTTTACAATGAGCGTAACAGGAGACAGCAGCAGTTTATGAATCATACATTCTCTTCTACTTTTAGTTGAATATTAATAAAGTTATAAGCAGCCCACGGTCCGGAATATTTAAAATCGGCTTTGTGCTTCCATTTTTCGTACAGGTCATTTACACGTTCATCAAACGCTGCTTCTTTTTCTCGGTCAATTAAAAATGAAGCGTTCAAAAGCATCGTTTCCACAATAGGAGGGTTGAGTCTCGACGCTTCAGCTATCGGTTCTAACTGTTGATACAGCTCTTTTTTACAGTCGTACTGAAGCTTTAAAAAGAATTTCTGAGCTGTTTCTCCGTGGGCAATTTGTTTATAAAAATCAGCACTGGCAGAACGCTGGTTTCGTACTTGCTGCAAAGAAGAATCTTGATTCACTTTTTGTTTCAGCCAGTCCGGTTTCCCTATTACTTTTAGTCCGACTTCTATTTTTCCTTTTAACTGTGGGAAAAGAGAGGCGAACTGTGGATATAAGTTTTCTAACAGCATTTCAACATCTTGCTGACTATGAAACACATTTCCAAAGCTGATTGGAATGACCGAATCATGCTCATTCATTACTTTGGAAATCACCTGCTGGTGCGCTGTGACGTTCTCTTTTGTAGGATGATAAATTTTAAGAGGAAAGGCAGCAGCCACTATAGCTGCATCTCGGTAATGAATGGTAAAAGTAGCTCTTTCTTGCTGATCAATCGTGACGCTGCCAAACGTATGCGCCTCGGTGGCGGGAATACTGCAAAAAATATAAATGCCCGTTTCTTCACTCATTGATTTTTGTTTCATTCCTTTCCATTAAAATAATCAGCTTACTTCTCTGCTGGAGAGCTTCGATAGCGCAGGCTGGTGCGTGAAAAAGACGTGATGTTATGCTGCTTATTGACCAGCACTTCATAGATACCAAGCAGTTCATCTTTTGCATAGCGCCTCATATACTCCTGTTCTTCAAATGCCTCAAGTGTTATTTTCCATCCTCCATTTTGAATCGATTCATACGAAATAATTCGGTGAGGAGGAGCAACGTGTTCTTTAAAAAAATCAGTCACGGATTCCATGATTTCGGCTACTTTCACTTCTCTAATCCACCTTTATGAGTTTATAAATCTAAATCTTGTAAAAGGTTTAGCTGTTCAAGTTTTTTTCCGCCGTTATTCGAAGAAAGAAAATCTTCTCTTTCATTATGAAGCAGCCGAACTGCCTCGGCATACCTCAGCCATGTATCCACACTGGCAATAACGATTCGAGCTTCGATGGTAATTAATTCAATACCAATAACGGAAATACGAGCGAATACGTCAATTACCACGCCTTTATCTAAGATGCGGTCAACTACTTCAGCTAGACTAGAACAATCGTTTGATTTGTTAATCGTCATGATGAAATTCCTCTCATGTTGCATAGTAAAATATATACGTTTGCTAATCTTGCTATTAATGTGCGTGATATTGTAAAAAATATACAAATAAACGTGCATAAATTAAAAATAGTATAAAATACCATGATTATTTTTGTTTAGATACGGGTAGAGTTAAATACATTACTTTTATCCATTGATGAATGAAAACACATACATAAAAAACAAAGGGAGTGGAGAAAGATGAGAAAAGAAGAGCAGCCGGTATTATCTGATTTTATTGAAAAGGACCAATTTGAGTTAAATTCATATTTAACCTCTTTACTTGAAACGACAAGTGAAAAGAAAGAAAATCAAAGTTGATGAATTGAAAACATAAAGGGCTACTTTCCATGTGGAAAGTAGTTTTTTCATTTGCGAACTTGATATACTTATTGGACAACGAGGTGAGAAAGATGAACAAAAGAGACGTGGTTTCGAGAAGTATTTTAACAAAAGCGACCGGCTTTTTAGCATCTGGTTATACTCATAGTTTAAATCCATATGCCGGATGTGCATTTTCCTGCAAATTTTGCTACGTGCGAGAGCTGCCAATTCAGCGTTTTAAAGAGATGGAGTGGGGGACATGGCTAGAGCTTAAAGTCAACGCAGCTGAAGTCTATCAAAAAGAAATACAAAAACTGCGAAAAAAAGAGCAGCCGGTGCGCATTTTTATGTCTTCAGCGACAGATCCCTATCAGCCTGCTGAGCGTAAAGCAGGCATCACACGTGCCCTTTTAGAAACGATGATCAATCATCCGCCTGATTTTTTATTGATTCAAACAAGGTCGCCCCTTGTGACGAGGGATATTGATTTGCTTTTACAGCTTCAAAAAGTATGTGATCTTCGCGTATCAATGACTGTTGAAACGGACCGAGAAGATGTAAAACAAATTTTTTCTCCTTATGCTCCAGGGATGAAACTTCGTATGAACGCGTTAAAAAAAGTAAAAGAAAGTGGAATTTCAACGCAAGTAACCATTGCTCCAATGCTTCCTTTCACACCTGAATTTCCTGAAAAAATAGAAGGAATAATGGACCGAATTTGCATTGATACCTTGTACTTAGGAGACGGTTCCTTAGGTAAAACGTCTAAAAGGCTAGGGATGCCGGAATTATTTGAGAAGTACGGTTTCCTAGACTGGTATGACAAAGACATTCATGTCAAAGCCATTCGTTATTTTGAAAAATTTTATCCTTCTTCGATGATTTATCTTTCTCAAGAGGGATTTGCCCCGTAAAAAAAGAAGGGCTAGAAGAGCCCTTCTTTTTTATATTAGTTTTTATACGTATCAAACATGTTCGTATCGTCAGGCACGTTTTCTAAATAGCTGATTTTCCCGTTTTTATCTAGCTTAGCAATATCTTTTCCCGTTTGAGTAAAGACGCTGCCAGATGCACGTTTTCCACATACTGCCCAAGGCGTTTCAAACTTATCTGTACCTTCAACTGCTTTCCAGCCTTCGAACATATGCTTAATATCAGCATTTTCTTTAAACACCATTTTCACAAACAGCTTCCAGTTTTCAATGCCCTGCTTTTCGTGGCCGTTTAAGACAAATATGATATCTTCTGAAAAAAGCCCCACTAATTCTTCAAATGCTTGTTCGCTTGTACGTGATTGATCGAATAAATCAAAATATCTATTTAAGTTTTCCATGATGATCTCCTTTGGGTGCTACAGCACCATTTTTTCTTCTACTGTTGCTTTTAACATGTCCAGGTTTTCTTTCGGACATTTTTTGTTAATTTCATTTGTCAGCGTAGCAATGGTTTGCCGTTTTAGGATAGACTGCCACGAAGATTCGGCTTCTTTCATTAAATCAGATAATAAGCAAATATCTTTGTCTTTTAAGTTAAGCATGTCGTGAAAAATACCGCTTGATGAGTAAAGAGACTGCTTACCTTCAATGGCTACGTATACGTCATAAATACGAATTTCTTCCGGCGTTTTCTTTAAGCGAAATCCACCTTTGCTACCAGGAACGGAAGCAAGTAAATCAGCGCTAACCAGCTTGCGAAGAAGCTTTTGAAAATACGTAGGCGAGCCCCCAAGCTGAGTGCTGATGACATCTCCTGGCAACACAGCTTTTTCAGGTAAAAACGTAAGCAGCAAAATGGCATACACCGATTGCTCAACGCCTGTTTTCATATGCAAAAACATCATCTCCTGTTTTATGTGTACAATATGGATAATCATTATCCGTGTTTAGATTATCATAACGCTTATGAAGCAAAAAGTAAAGCAGTTACTTAATATGCACGCGATATTCGTGTATACTGTGAAAGAAACAGCAACAAAATACGGAGATGAGAGAATGACAACTATTGCAGATATCGCTCGGCTTGCAGGAGTAGCAAAAAGCACTGTATCCCGCTACCTTAACGGAGGGTCTGTGAGCGATGCGACAAAACGAAAAATTGAAGAGATTATTAAAGAAACAAACTATAGCCCAAATGCGTTTGCTCAAAGCTTAAAAGCAAAAAAAACAAACATCATTGGTGTAATTGTTCCGCGCATGGGTTCTTTTGCGACTTCCCGCACATTAGATGGTATTGACCAAGAACTTAGAGACCACCACTATCAAATGATTATTTCCAATTCTAATCAAGATTTAGAAAGAGAAATCGAAAATATCTATACGCTGGCTAAGCAGAAGGTAGCAGGTATTATTCTTCTTGCCGTTCAAATCACAAAAGCTCATTTGGAAGCTTTCCGCACAATTTCAATTCCCGTTTTGCTAATTGGACAGCAGCATGAAGAAGTCCACAGTTTAATTCACCAAGACTACGAGGCTGCATGCGACATTGGAAGGTACATAGGAGAAAAAGGACATAAAAAAATCGCTTTTTTAGGCGTAACCGAAAAAGACATAGCTGTAGGTGTAAAGCGAAAAGAAGGCGTAAAGGAAGGCCTTAAAGACAGAGACTGCGAGATCCGCTGTTATCAAACAAGCTTTAACATGAGCGATGCAATCGGGGCCGCTACGGCTGTGATGAAAGAATTTAATCCGTCCATCATTGTATGTGCGACCGATAACATTGCGCTTGGCACATTAAAGGCAGCTTATTTAAACGGACTGCGCGTTCCGGAAGATGTATCCATTACCGGCTTTGGAGGCTACGAAATTACAGGTGTGATTCATCCCAGCTTAACAACCGTAAAATATTACTATAAAGAAGCGGGACAAATGGGGGCACAGCGAATTATTAAGCTAGTCAACGGAGAAGAAGTTGAGAAGCTTACACTTTCTAACTATGAATTGATTGAAAGAGAAAGCGTTGACAACCGCTTTGTATAAAAAAACGATTGACAGAATGTAGGAGATGCTATAGTATAAGTGGTGTAAATACAAACAAATAATTGAACGTATCTCCTAAAGGGGAGTAGCTTTAACAGCAAAGTCGTCATTACAGAGATTATCTCTCGGCTTTGTTGGCGACATTATGTTGTTAGCAAGACCTTTACCGTTTATTTGGTAAGGGTCTTTTTTGTATTCAATTATAAAAAGGGAGGAAAAGGTATAAAAAGGGAGGAAAAGGCTCGGACATTTAGAGGAGAAACGTTACATAAAAAGAGAAGGTGGAGGTAACTATGGAGGAACTAATTGGCGTATCAGTGCAAGGTTTGCTGCAAATTATTTTTCTTGATTTAATTTTAAGCGGGGATAACGCGATTGTGATTGCAATGGCGGCTCGTAACGTACCAAAAGATTTACAAAAAAGAGCGATTTTAATTGGAACAGGCGGCGCGATTGGTCTTCGATTATTATTTGCGGCTATTATTGTCCCTTTATTGAAAATTCCATTAATCGGAGCGGTCGGCGGTTTGATGCTAGTATGGATTGCATATAAATTATTAGCGGACAATCACGATCACGGCGACAATCCTCAAGGTGGAGCAACGGTATGGAGCGCGGTTAAAACGATCATTATTGCAGATGCGGTCATGTCATTAGATAACGTATTAGCTCTAGCAGGTGTAGCTCACGAATTTGTCCCGATTATGATTGGTGTATTAATTTCAATTCCGATTATTATTTGGGGAAGCAGCTTTATCATGAAAGCAATGGAAAAATTTCCGATTATCATTTACGCTGGAGCGGCGATGCTTGCATGGTCTGCTGGAAAAATGATTGTTGAAGATAAAATTATCGGCGGATTTGTTCCAAGTACAGCTTTACATCTCGCTGTTCAAGTTATCTTAACTATTGCAGTTGTAGGTATTGGGTACATGAAAAACAAAAAAATGAAAAAAGAACAAGCCCACGCAGCTTAAAAAAAGAGCGTACGGATCATCCGTACGCTCTTTTTTTTATGATTCGGGGTAGTGCATAAGCAAAAAAAAGCTTGCTTCTTCTTCAGAAGAATTGATATAGCTGTGAGAGGTATTTCCTGAAAAATGAAGAGCGTCTCCCGAGGCTAATTCATGTTCTTCATTTTCAAAACGAACCGTTAATTCGCCTTCTTTAATAAGTAAGTATTCATCTCCTAAATGAGTTTTCGCTTCGTGTACGCATCCGGGCTTTAATGTGACGATGTAAATTTCAAACTTTTTTTCCGGATGATAAGGAAAAAAAGAATATACTAAGTAATCACCTTTGTTGTCCGTGATGGGATCTAGCTGTTTTATGCTTACTTTCTGCACATCTGGGGTGTCTTCTTTCATAAATACAGAAAAAGAGACTTGAAGGCCGTTGGCGATTTTCCAAAGCGTGGTAACCGTGGGACTGGATTTACCTTTTTCAATTTGTGCAAGCATTGCTTTACTAACACCCGTTAATTCGGAAACTTGATCAAGCGTCAAATTTCGATTTTTTCGTAATTTAACAAGATTTTTAGCAATAATATCTTGAATCGCGTCCATTGTTGTACTCCTTTAATTATTATAAAGATAGTATAACATACCGTTGTTTAATATAACGTATAGATGTATAATATAGCAGAAAAGGAGGGAGTACGGTGATTGCAGAAAAAGCAGTACAGCAAAGAGAAAAAGGGGACTTAACGTTCAGACAAGGGGCTAAGGATTGTATCCCTACGCTACTCGGTTACATAAGTATAGGGCTTGCGGCTGGGATCGTTGGAGTATCCTCGCATCTTTCCGTTATGGAAGTTGCTTTATTATCAGCGCTCGTGTATGCAGGGGCAGCACAGTTTATTATTTGTGCACTGATGGTTGCAAACAGTTCGATTTCAGCTATTATTCTCACAACATTTATTGTAAACTTACGCCACTTTCTTTTGAGCGCTACGATCGCGCCTGAATTTACGAAATATTCGTTATTTAAAAACGTCGGAATTGGAGCTCTTCTAACGGACGAATCATTTGGGGTGTCTTCAAGTAAAATTGCAAAAGGTGAGCCAATTAATGACCGCTGGATGAATGGATTAAATATAACGGCTTACGTCAGCTGGATTATTGCCTGTACGACAGGAGCTATTTTTGGCCATATGCTATCTAACCCTGAAGCCTTTGGGTTTGATTTTGCCTTAACAGCTATGTTTTTAGCTCTGCTTGTTTTACAAATCGAAAGCGTGTTACCTTCAAAGCTTAATCATTACTTACGTTTGATTCTTTATATGGCGATTACTATGATTGTGCTGTCTTTTTTCGTACCTTCACATGTGGCTGTATTGATTTCAACGATTATTGTAGCGACAATTGGGGTGGTGACGGATAAATGAGTATCCACTACCCAACACTCATGGTTATTTTAGGATGTGCCCTTGTTACCGTAGTTCCTCGTATTGTTCCGTTTTTAGTTGTACGTAACATCGCGCTGCCAGAACCCGTATTAAAATGGCTATCCTATATTCCTATTTGTATTTTAACCGCACTTGTTGTAGAAAATTTTATCATGCAAGCAAATGACAGCGTAAAGATTAACTGGCCCGTCATTATCGTAGTCATTCCAACCTTACTGATTGCCCTGAAAACCAAAAGCTTATCCATCACCGTTATTAGCGGAGTTGGAATGATGGCGCTGCTTCGTTTTTTTCTTTTGTCATGAAAGCTCAAGTTATGCTCTTAAGTTTTTTTACTGTCTCCTTTACGCACGCTTTTTCATATAGTATGATAAGAGTGTAAATTAGAAGCCAATGAAAACTAAAATATAGATGAGGTGCTTTTATGAGCGGAGTAGTATCTAAATAGGGACAATTGAATGAAATAAATTAAATAAGCAAGACGGGTATTTTTTGGAGAATGAAGGTACCCTTTATTTGCTTATGGATTTATTTCACTGCCTATGAAGATACCTACAATGCTTTATAAAGGGTTCGGCATTTGTCGCGAAAGAGGCGTCTGTTTTTACAGAGCTTTCTTTCGTGATATGTGTTTAGACACCTTATGAACGCAAAAAGCTGTGGGATCACCACAGCTTTTTTTGTTTACCTTTTTCATTGCCTTCTAATAAATAGGTATCTTCATATGTGATGACAAATCATAGTGAGGAGAAAAACCATGAATACGATGACATTTGAAAAATTGCAGTATCAGGAATTAAAAGAAATCGTAAAATCTCACTGCGTAAGTGAGCTGGGAAAACAATTAATGGATAAACTTCAGCCAAGCACATCTCTTAAAACAGTAAAAAACCGACTTAAAGAAACAACGGAAGCACGAAGACTTCTAGATGCTGAGAAATCACTTCCGCTATCAGGTGTCTCAGGTATAGGAAGAGTCATCGAAAAGCTTGAAAAAGGCATGATTTTAGAGCCCGAGGAGCTAATGCGCGTATCCGATTTTTTAAAAGGCTGCAGAAAAGTAAAACAATATATGGTGGATAAAGAATTTTTTGCTTCGCTCTTAAGTTCCTATGCCCATTCGATGAAAGAACTGACAGGTATAGAAGAGAAAATTAATTTTGCGATCAAAGCCGGAAAAGTAGACACTGCGGCAAGCAAAGAGCTCAAGCGTATCAGAAGACATATAGAAGGAACGGAAGCGAAGATTTCAGAACAGCTTGCGAAATTTTTACGAAACGGGAAAAACAAAGAGTATATTCAAGACTTCTTCATCAGTAAAAAAGGAGACCGCTATACGATTCCGATCAAGGCATCCTATAAAAATCATGTTGGAGGAACGATTGTTGAAACATCTTCTAAAGGGTCGACAGTGTTCATAGAGCCGGCATCTATTACAAAGCTGAATGCGGAACTAGCGATTTTGAAAGCAGAAGAAGAGGTAGAAGAATATCAAATTTTAGCGTTTTTAACAGGTTTAGTGTTAGAGAAGCTAGCTGATATTCATATTAATTTAGAGCTAATTAGCCAATACGACATGGTGTTTGCCAAAGCAAAATACAGTAAACAGGCAGATGGAATCGAACCTAAAATTAATGATTATGGATATATTCATTTAAAAGGCGCAAATCACCCTCTGTTAACTGGTAAAATTGTTCCGCTTCACTTCGAAATTGGCGAGAATTATCGAAGCTTAATTATTACGGGACCTAACGCAGGAGGAAAAACCGTTGTCTTAAAAACGATTGGGCTACTGACACTCGCTACAATGTTAGGATTTCATATTACAGCTGATGAAGGAACAGAAATTGCATTGTTTGAACATATTTTTGTCGATATCGGTGACAACCAAAGTATTGAAAATGCGCTGAGCACCTTTTCCTCACACATGAAAAATATATCCGCTATTTTGCAAAAAGCAACGAACAATACGCTGCTCCTATTCGATGAAATTGGCAGCGGCACCGAACCGAATGAAGGAGCTGCACTTGCGATTGCAATCTTAGAAAAGTTTTATCACATGGGCTGCATAACGGTCGCGACTACGCATTACGGAGAAATTAAGCGTTTCTCAGAAATTCATCCTGACTTTATGAATGCCGCGATGCAGTTCAACAGTAAAACATTAGAACCGCTGTATCAGCTGTTAATTGGAACATCTGGAGAAAGCAATGCGCTTTGGATTTCAAAGAAGATGAAGGTAGAAGAAGAGATTTTACAAAAAGCAAAGTTCTATATGGAAAGCAAATCGTATGATACAGAAGTCGTCAGAGAAAATAAAATAAAAAAACCAACTATTTTGAAGGAAAAGAAAAAAGACCGTGTTGAATATCAAATAGGAGATCGAGTAAAACTGTTAGATTATGAAAATCATGCGATTGTGTATAAGTCTAAAGACAACACAAACAATATAGTCGTACTCTATCAGAATGAGTTAATTGAAGTAAACGTTAAGCGAGTAGCTCTTGAAATCAAAGCTGCTGAATTATATCCCGAAGGCTATGACCTCAATTCGTTATTTATTAGCTATAAAGATCGAAAAGAGCAGCATGATCTGCAGCGAGGATCAAAAAAAGCATTGCGGAAAATTGAAAAAGATATACGCGAAAATAGTTAAAAAAGAAACCCAGCACTTATAAGAAAGTACTGGGTTTTGTTTTTATGCAGCTTCTCAAAAATACATAGCGCCCTTTTGTTAATGACTTAAAAGGTAAGGCGGTTTCCTTTAGCTATATTAGTAATCTATAGGTATAAAAAACATCTCTCACCTCTCTAATATACCTGAGAGACGCGTTTAATAAATTATTCGTTTGTCGGAACGGGAAGACTCTTGAGCGTTGTAAAACAAAAAGCCATTTTTTTCGCAAAATGTAAAGGAGGCTCTACAGATTGAATATGAAGATACATAAGGACCGGTTCTGTAAAAAGCCAATGGTTATGCAAAGCGCTTACGATAAGACCTTGCCGCGCAGCAGCTTCTGTAAAACGAGGGATTTCTTCTTGTAAAATAGCAATTTCAGCCAAGTTTAACGCGTTTCCCTGTCCGTCTATCGCCTCAAAGGATACACCAACAGGAACGACAGAGCTGCTTTTCCGCCCTTGAACATGAGCTTGAAAGCTTCTTTTAAGCGACACTGAGCATCCTGTTGGACTAACTTTGCTTTTAGCGTTTAAAATCTGGCCAAACTGCTGACAAATTTCACTTGTAGTATACATATAAGCTCCTGCCTTTCTTCTATACTCTTAGTAAGCTTTATGACATAAGAGCTTCACTTATGCAAACAGTGTTCTTATAAAAAAATCCCCTTCACGATGAAGAGGATTTTTTTATTATTCAGCATGCGATGAGCGTTCGTTTAACAAATTTTCATAAAAACGGGCAAGTGAAGCAGAAAGGTATGGAATAGACCATAAAAAGCCGATTCCTATTGTAATAATACTTAATAAAAACCAGCCAAGAAAGCTTAGCAGCAGCAGGAAGTACTGTCCTTTATAACCATTCATCAACCTGCGGCTTTCTGTAATCGCTTGATTCATCGAGTAAGTAGGATTGTCTTTACAAATATAGTACGTTTGTGAATATGCCAGTGCTTTGATAATTCCAGGAATCAGTAAAAGCAGTGACCACAGCATCACATAAAGAGTCATGAGTACATAAATTCCTAGTGACTTTACATAGAGACCGAAGTCTTGGAATGTTTTAAACAAATGTCCCAATTGGACAGATTCACCGCGCGCCAAACCTAAAAATGCCCAGTAGTTCGCCATGAGAAGAGGCGAAAAGACAATAGCAAAGGCAGTTGAAATCCATGACGACGAATCAGATTCATCTTTCATCCAATTGTCATAGCCGCCGCTTGCCACAATTTCAAATGGAATAGGCAGAAGTGTATATACTCCGTACGTCACCACCGTCAGTAGAATCGCAAGTCCCCAGCGATTCTTTAAAGAAGCTTTAGCTTCTCTTTTAATCGTACCGATGTTCATGTTCTTCCTCCTTTAATGTTGCAAAACAGTATCTTTTTGCTTGTATCAACATGTAAACCATGCACAATTGTTAATTTTGTATGAAATGAAAATAATAGTCAATAGGTTCTGAGATGAAAAGCAAAGCTCCTGCGAAAAATTTTTACTAGACAGATAGAAATCGCTAAATAGGGACAATCTGCTTTTGAAGAAGGAGGAGGTGCAAAAGCACTGTGTGCGATGCTTTATTTTAGTATGAAGTGAAATCCTCATGGAAAGACTTTCTAAGATAGGAGGGATTTCTATGTTTGAAATGATTAAAATGATGCAACAAGTCTTAAATGAAAAGGAATTTTCTTATTGGGTTCATCAAGATCTTTTTAGTGTTCAATGGTGGCTCATAGTGGTGATAAACGCTCTTTTTCTGCTGCTCGTTTTTTTTATCAGCTTTGACATAGTCGGTTTAGTAAATGAATTCGGGAAATTTTTTAACCTGTGGTGCTACCCTCACCAGATGCTTCCGTTTACAGATCGCTTCAATACAGTTGACTTTGCTATTATTCCGGTAAGTATCGCACTCGTCTACCAATTTTTCAGCAAATGGAAATTTTTCTTTATCGCACATATCGTTACGTCTGCCGTTATTGCTTTTATAGGTATTCCGATATTCAAATCGCTGTATTTGTACCAATTGCTGAACTGGTCGATTTTTTATTCATTTCTTACCGTATTCGTCATGGGAATTGTCGTGAAAATGATTAGCGATTGGATTGCAGGTAAGAAAAAAGGCTATAGCGTTAGCTAAACAAATAACACTCCTATCTATTCAGATAGGAGTGTTATTTGTTTAAGTGAAAACTGCAGTATGCCTTTATAATGAATATAAGAAAGAATGAGAGGAGACTGTAAAAGTGGAAACAGCGAATATCACTCAAACATTTTATGAATTAGAATGTATGCACTTAAAATCAGAAGTACGAACCTCTGCTAAAGAGCTTTCAACCATTCTTGCAGATGATTACGTGGAGTTTGGCAGCTCGGGCAGGGTATGGAAACGAAAAGATTACAATACCAATCATGTACTTTCGCCAGATGTATTCGAAATCTCTCATTTTCATATAGAGGTATTGTCTCCTGACTGCGTATTAACTACCTATCATCTTATGAACCATACGGCAGAAAAAAAGACGCTTCGCAGTTCTATTTGGCGAAAAAGAGAAGAAAAGTGGCGTTTGTTTTTCCATCAAGGCACAGTGACAAACGGTGATCAATAAATAAGATTATTCGGTTATTATTATACTTTCCCTCTATTTGATGCTATGATGAAAGTATATTTTGACGTAAGGGATGTTTTGAGATGAGCAAAAATAACGTAAAAAAAGAAGTGTTCTCATGGATTAAGTCCATTGTTATTGCATTGGTTATTGTAGTGGGAGTTCGCCATTTTTTATTTGCGCCAACTACGGTTCACGGTGAATCGATGTATCCAACGTTTGAAGATTCAAACCGCGTTATTTTAAATAAAATCAGTGATGTTGATCGCTTTGATATGATTGTATTTCATGCACCGGATGCAGATGAAAATTATATTAAACGTGTAATCGGACTACCAGGAGATACGGTAGAAATGAAAAACGACGTTCTATATATTAACGGTAAAGCTTATAAAGAGCCGTATTTAAAAGAATCTAAAAAATCTCTTGCACCTAATGAAAAATTCACGGAAGATTTTACGCTTCAAACGCTGCCTGCAACTGATGGCAAAGTGAAGGTACCGAAAAATTCACTCTTTGTAATGGGGGACAACCGTCCTGTAAGTCATGATGGACGAGCATTTGGCTTCATTCCACAAAAATCAGTTATCGGAAAAGTGCAGTTTCGCTACTATCCGTTAAATGAAGTAGGCGAACCGAAATAAAAAAGGGAAAAAGGCTGGCGGAATTTAATTCGCCAGCCTTTTTTATCGGGTTAAAAGAACTGATTTAAAAAAACGATTTGCTTTATGTGAGTTAAACATCTTCTAAGAAATTAGTAAATTAGACCTTGTTTTTTTCTTTGTTTAGGAAATCATAAGGGTGTTTAAAAAGGGACTTCTAGGTGCCTATGTTACTTCAAAGTAAGAGTAGGTACTGATAGGTAAGTAGTTTTTATGGGTATACAGATATATGAAGATAAAGAAACAAGGATTTTGGAAAGGAGCAGGTCAGCATGAAAAACGTATTAATCATTAATGGACACGAGTATTATAAAAAATCAAAAGGAGAGTTAAATCAGACGATTTTTAACGAAATGCAGCATTTACTCGCTGATCAATTTGACATTAAAACAACGGTGGTTGATAAAGGCTACGAAGTAGAAGAAGAAATTGAAAAGTGGCTGTGGGCTGATGTTGTGATTATGCAGACGCCTATTTACTGGTTCAGCATTCCCGGAAAGTTTAAGCAATATATTGATCGCGTGTATATGGATAATATTTTCTTTAAAGGCTCCAATCAATACGGGCGAGGCGGCTTATTAACGGGGAAAAAATACATGTTTTCTCTCACGTGGAATGCGCCGGAAGCTATTTTCGACAATGACGAAGCTTTCTATGAAGGAAAAAGTTTAGACGAAGCCATTATGCATTTGCATAAAATGAATCAGTACGTCGGTATGAGTCCACTTCCAACTTACTCTATTCATGACGTAGTCAAACATCCAAATATTGATCACTACAAGCATAAATTAGAAAATCATGTAGCAGAAGTATTTGGAATAGGAGAGCATCAATAAAAGTATAGCCGTTCGTTTTCTGAGAGTATCCTTAGATTTTACAGCTAGTAAAAGAAAAAAACATAAAAAAGCTGCTTTCTATCCATGTAATGGATAGAAAGCAGCTTTTTTACGTGACAGTTTCAAACTTCAGGGTGTGAGGTGGGATAGTTTTTGTTTACCCGTCTATATCTAAATAAAACAATCTAAATGATAATGAAGTAGAAATTATTTATTCCGTTTGTTTATAAATTGTTTAAATATAAGAAGAAGCCGTTTAGCTTTGGAAAATAAGGGAAGAAGCATACTAACTTGCCTGTGTATATTTAGAAAAGGAGGGATAAAGATGTCGTTAGCTCATTTTGATGATATTTCAGAAATTTGCTATGCATGTGAAAAACAGCCTCTTGGGAAAAGACAAAAACGCATTGGCGTATGGACGGAAAAAGAAATGAGAAAGCCTGTTGAAGAGAGAGTAGAAAATCAGAAGGTGGTTGCCCTTTCTCGTTAATGTAAAAAAGCCTTTAGCTCATCTAAAGGCTTTTTTACGTATTGGCGTTTGGACATGTGTGAAGGATCATAGAAGCAATCGTTATAAATCTTCTAGTCTTTGAACTTTTTTGCCTTCTATTTTATGCTGTTCCATTGTTTCTTTTAACTCTTTGTTCGCCGTTGTCATCGTTGTTTCATTTGTTACGCCCATAAATGACCAGCCGTGAGATTCAAGCCAGTACTTGAATTCCCGTAAAAACTCTTCCTGCGTTCCTCCCGTATGATAAAAAGCTCCTTGAATTGTAATAGCCGGTTTCTCCGTGTTATACGTCACATACATTTTATTTGCACACATCCAAATAGACCTCCTTTATTAATAAACAAACGTAAATTGACAAAGAAGCGCTGAATCATTCCTCAATAGTTACACTATTTCTCTATTTGACTGCTGTTTTCCTTTTTATCTCGGCGATTAATCATAATTAAATCAAGTTTTTTACAGAAAGAGAAATGTAAGTAAATAGATAAAAAGCTCGTTTCGCAATGAAATCGTCATATTTCTACATATTCTTTAAGGGTCATGTAAAAGTTGTAACATAATGAATGGCACTGTAAGAAACTTAATCCAATTAGAACAAATGTTACTGTTTTTTTTAATGAAAAGGCGAATCTATGTGCTAAGGTAATAACAGGTTCAAATTTTAGGAGGTAGTTTTTGTGAGTAAAAAACGTGTAAAAAAATGGGCAGTTGCTTCTGCAGCGTCTGTAGCATTTCTAGCAAGTCAAGGAACAGCATCAGCAGCAGCTTCGCACAAAGTCGTAAAAGGAGATACCTTGTGGGGGCTTGGCCAACAAAATGGGGTTACGGTAGATGAGCTGAAAGGTGCTAATAACCGCCAAAACGACATGATTTACGTTGGAGAAACATTAACGATTCCTGACCAGGGACAAGCACAACCTGCCGCTAGTCCGGCAACATCTGTACATACAGTAGCACAAGGCGAAACGTTATATCATATTGCAACACAAAACGGCATGACTGTGGATCAGTTAAAAGCTGTTAACGGTTTACAAAGTGATATCATTACCATCGGACAAACGTTAAAACTTCAAGGAGAAGCACCGGCGCCGGCACAAACTGCTCCGTCTACATCGGTTTCTGCACAAGATCAAGATTTACTAGCTAGATTAGTAGAGGCAGAAGCAAAAGGTGAGCCGTACCAAGGAAAAGTAGCGGTAGCAATTGTGGTATTAAACCGTGTAGCTTCACCGGAATTCCCAAATAACATTCACGACGTTATTTATCAGCAGCTAGGAAACGGCGTATATCAATTTTCACCAGTAGCAAACGGAGCAATTAATCAGCCTGCATCAGAAGAATCAAAACGAGCGGTAAGCGAAGCATTATCAAACCCGCATGAAAACGATGCGCTGTTTTTCTATAATCCGAAAATCGCTGAAAGCCAATGGGTTGCAACGCAGCAAGTAACGGCCGTTATCGGAAACCATGTATTTGCAAAATAAGTAGATTTCTTTCAAATATAAACATATATTTCATATATATGTAATTGTGCTCCAAAGGGGTTGCGACAAAAGTATGTTGGTTAAAGTTAAATCCGAACCATTAATAGTTATTAATGGTTCGGATTTTTTTGTTGTTATGGTGAACGTAGATTTCATGTATGTAGTTGTTTCAATCTCTTATGTATGAAGAGAGAAATATCTATTTTTAAGTCTAATTGAACCTTAAAATGCCTTAACAGATGGATCTGTTAAGGCATTTTTTTGCTTAAGTTTTGAGAAAACCATTGATTATTTAGAGAATAATGATATGATAAAGAAAGTCAATTGATAATGATAATCATTTACATATGATGTAGAGGAGGAGATAACTAGACTTCTAGATGAAAGAAAGGAGCAAGGAAAGTTGAAGTTTTATCAGTTAATTCTTGTGTTTGCTGTACTATCGATTTTGTCTCTTTTTGTAGGAGTACAAGATCTGTCAGCAATGGATCTGTTTCATTTAACAAAAGAAGAAAGCCAAACACTGTTTTTTAGTCGTTTTCCTAGGCTTTTGAGTATTATTATGGCAGGAATGAGCCTTAGTATTTGCGGATTAATTATGCAGCAAATTACGCGAAATAAGTTTGTATCTCCAACAACGGCAGGAACGATGGACTGGGCAAGACTTGGTGTGTTGATTTCTCTACTAGTATTTGCTTCAGCAAGTCCTCTATTAAAAATGGGCATTGCTTTCATTTTCTCACTTGCGGGAAATCTATTGTTTATGAGAATACTAGACAGAATTAAATTTAACGATACCATTTATATTCCACTAGTTGGTTTAATGCTCGGCAGTATCGTAAGTTCCCTAGCTACCTTCATCGCTTACAAATACGATTTGATTCAAAACCTTTCTTCATGGCTGCAAGGCGACTTTTCTCTAGTAGTCAAAGGGAGATATGAACTTTTATACCTGAGTATACCGCTCTTAATAATTGCTTATCTTTACGCAGATAAGTTCACGGTTGCTGGTATGGGAGAAAGCTTTTCAATCAATTTAGGTGTGAAATACAAACAAATCGTAAACATTGGATTAGTCATTGTTTCGCTTATTACGTCGATTACGATTTTGACCGTCGGCATGCTGCCTTTTTTAGGATTAATCATCCCAAATATCGTATCGATTTACCGTGGAGATCATTTGCGAAAAAGTCTGCCTCATACAGCGCTGCTTGGAGCTGTGTTCGTACTTGCGTGCGATATTTTAGGCAGAGTCATTATTTTCCCTTATGAAATCTCTATTGGGCTAATGGTCGGTGTAATAGGAAGTGCGATCTTTCTTTTTATGCTGATAAGGAGAGGTCGTTATGCATAACAAACATAAAATCATCATTCTCGCCGCGCTGGCCATTTTATCAGTGGCCCTGTTTATCAGCTACGATTTAGGCTACTGGCAGTACACGCTGCCGCGAAGAATTGAAAAAGTCGCTGCGATTGTTTTAACCGGAGGAGCCATTGCGTTTTCATCCGTTATCTTTCAAACGATTACTAATAATCGAATTCTAACCCCTAGTATTCTAGGACTGGATTCACTATATTTATTTCTGCAAACGTTTATTGTGTACATCTTTGGCTCGACGAATATTGTCATCATGAACAAAAATCTTAACTTTCTTCTTTGCGTTTCGCTGATGATTATCTTTTCGGTCTTGCTTTACATACTGATGTTCAAAAAAGCCGGTAAGAATATTTTCTTTATTTTACTGGTTGGAATTGTGTTCGGCACGTTATTTAAAAGCATGTCTTCATTTATGGAAATGCTGATTGACCCGAATGAATTTCAAATTGTACAAGATAAATCATTTGCAAGCTTTAACAATGTTAATACCGATTTGCTATACATAGCAGCCGTCATTTTTATTCTGCTGGGTATTTACGTGTGGCGCTTTACGTCCATTTTTGATGTCCTGTCGCTAGGAAGAGAACACGCGGTAAATTTAGGGATTAATTATGACGGGCTCGTCAAAAAAATGCTGATTGTGATCGCCATTTTTGTCTCAGTAGCTACAGCGTTAGTTGGGCCGATCACCTTTCTTGGACTGCTTGTTGTGAACCTTGCGAGAGAGCTGTTCAAAACGTACAAGCACACCTATTTAATGATGGGATCACTGCTGCTTAGTGTTATAGCCCTCGTCGGAGGAGAATTTATTGTTGAAAAAGTGTTCACCTTCAGCACCACGCTGAGCGTCATCATTGACTTTGCCGGCGGAATTTACTTTATTTATTTGCTGCTAAAGGAGAATAAATCATGGTAGAAGTAACAAATGTCAGTAAAACATACGGAGAAAAAACCGTCTTAGAAAAAACATCCGTCGTGATTCCAAAAGGGAAAATCACGTCATTTATCGGCCCAAACGGAGCGGGGAAAAGTACGCTGCTTTCAATTATGAGCCGTCTCATTAAAGCCGACTCAGGATCAATATCAATAGAAGGAAAAAATATAGAGAATATTGACAGCTCAGATTTAGCCAAAAAAATGAGTATTTTAAAACAGTCCAATCAGCTGAATATCAGGCTTAGCGTACGTGAACTCGTAAATTTTGGCCGGTTTCCTTATTCAAAAGGCCGGTTAACAAAAAGCGATGAACAAGCGGTTGATCAGGCGCTGAGTTACATGAAGCTTGAAGGTATTCAAGATAAATACTTGGATGAACTGAGCGGGGGACAGTGTCAGCGGGCTTTTATCGCTATGGTCATCGCACAGGACACGGAGTATATCTTCTTAGATGAACCGCTCAATAACTTAGATATGAAGCATTCTGTTGAAATTATGAAGCTGTTGAAACGTCTTGTAGAAGACTTAGGCAAAACGATTGTGATTGTTATTCACGATATTAATTTTGCGTCTGTCTATTCGGATTACATCGTGGCGCTTAAAAACGGTGAAGTAATCCGTGAAGGCCCAACAGAAACCATCATTCAAACGTCTGTATTAAAGGATATATACGATATGGATATTCCAATCGAAACGGTTGGCAGCCAGCGTATTTGCGTGTATTTTTCATAAAATTTATTCATGAGGTGACGAAAGTGAAAAAAGTGTTAGTAATGTTTGTAGCAGTCTTAACTGCGATTGTTGTAGCCGCTTGCGGTAATCAAGGAGCAAAAGAAACAACAGGTGGAGAAAGTAAGCAAAAAGAGACGGTAACAGTAACCGATCAGTTCAATAAAGACGGCATTAAAATTAAGAAAAACCCTAAAAAAGTTGTAGTATTCAGCATGGGTGCACTTGATACACTAGATAAACTAGGGGTTGAAGTAGCGGGCTTGCCAAAACAAGCGATTCCTGAGTATTTATCAAAATATCAAGATGATAAGTATGCGAATGTAGGTGGATTAAAAGAACCTGATTTTGAAAAAATTGCAGAATTAAAGCCAGACTTAATTATTATTCAAGGGCGTCAAGCAGATTCATTTGATGAATTCTCAAAAATCGCGCCGACGATTTATATTGATACAGACACCCAGCACTACATGGATTCATTTAAAGAAAATACGAAAGTACTAGGACAAATTTTTGATAAAGAAGATCAAGCGAAAAAAGAGCTAGCAGCAATTGACAAGCAAATTGCAGATTTGAAAAAACAAGCGGACAAACTAGATAAAAAAGCGCTTGTCATGATGGCGAATGATAGCAAAATGACAGCGTTTGGTCCGGGTTCTAAATATGGATTAATTCACGATGTCTTCGGTATTAAGGCTGCAGACGACAGCCTAGATCCATCGGCTAAGCATGGCCAAAGCATTTCATACGAATATTTAGTTAAGCAAAATCCAGACTACTTATTCGTCGTTGACCGCGGTGCAGCGATTGGTGAAAAATCTTCCGCTAAACAAATTGTTGAAAATGAGTATGTAAAAGAAATCAACGCGGTGAAAAACAATCACGTTGTGTATCTTGATCCAGGCCTTTGGTATTTATCTGGAGGAGGCCTTGAGTCAATGGCTGGCATGATTAAAGAAATCAAAGCAGGGATAGAGAAGTAATAGAAAAAAAGAGCTGGTTTTGACCAGCTCTTTTTTTTTGCATGCAAAGTATTCACGGTTCCATGACTGTAAAAAGACCGCTACGAGCAGTTTTTTTGCTTATAACAAAGGGTGTTATCCACGTGTTTCAATGAAGGTTTCTTTTAGCTACCCAGAATAAAAAGGTCGCATATGGAAACAGTAGTTATGTGCAGATGTGAGAAAGATGGCACGCTAGAATATGTTAAGAAGAAAAGAAACAGTGAAAAATCCTATAGCGGACAAAAATCTACATAAGTTAGTTCAAAAAACAAGCAATATTAATAAAAGGAGTGTTTGATATGTATTATTACAAAGAAGGATTAATCAATGGCATTAAACCGGATAAGCCCGATCCAGCGGCGGCGAAGGTACTGCAAGAAGCCTTAGGCGGGCAGTTTGGTGAAATGCGGACGATGATGCAATATTTCTTTCAAAGCTCTAACTTCAGAGGAAAAGAGACGCAGTATCGCGATTTAATGAAAGGTGTTTTTTTAGAAGAAATAGCTCACGTAGAACTCGTTCAAAATACCATTAATGCATTGTTAGATGAATCTGGCGGAGCCGGGGTAGGAAGTCAAGGTTCAGATCAGGCTCCTCTTGATGAAGCCGTAAAACATGCTAATCCTCATCACTATATCATGGGCGCTCAAAGCTCACTGCCAGTGGATGCGGGCGGAAATCCATGGAACGGCTCATGGGTTTATAATCACGGAAATCTAGTGGCTGATTTGCTCAATAACGTCGTATTAGAATCAACCGGTGTTTTACAAAAAACAAGAATATACGAAATGAGTTCTAACCAAACGTTAAGAGAAACGCTAGGTTTCTTAATTGTTCGAGATAATGCTCATCAAAATGCGTTTGCAAAAGCTCTTGAAACATTAGGCGTGGACTGGGGAAAACTATTCCCTGTACCAAATTATGATATTAACAAATACCCTGAATGCAGAAAATTTGTCGAGATGGGGTATCATAACACGCAATTTGATTTTAGGTTAGATCCGCATCGAATGGGAGAAATATTCCAAGGGCAGACGCCAAGCAGAAATGGCGGAGACTTGAGTGTAACACCTCCACCGGAAGCTTTTCCAGTCCCTCATTTACCTGAAATGCCCAATGAGCATGCTCCAGGTTTAGGAGATATGAACGCGTAAAAGTACCTGAATCGACTTTAATTACACACAGCTAAAATAAATAAAAAGCATTGACTTAGAGCTAGTAGTCAATGTTTTTTATGCTTCTAAGCTAAATGCTGTCGTTCCTCTAAAGGCAAGAACATCTCGCCGTTTGCATAAACTCCGGATAAACCGGTTATTTTACCTCTGTGTATTAATTTAATTGTTTTTTATAAGAAGAAAAGGGAATACTTTCTTTAATCACTTGTGATAGAAAGCTAATAAGGGGCATGCTGCTATGAGTAGTCAACAAGATGAATTTTTATTTAAACGAGAGCTCTATCGCTTAGTACAAGAATACAAACGCTGTAAAGCTGAAGAAATTAGACGGGCAATTAAAAAGGATATTCTTCTTTTGAAGAAGGTTATAAATAACTAAAATAGATAGACACCGGCAAAAAAGCTCATGTTGGTTAATAAATGAGCTTTTTTTCCTGCTTTAAACTTGTTCAAACGAATTAGTATGTCTATAAACGGTATTGGGAAGATTATGGATCATGTTAAACAGAGCTAACGCAGTTGTTTCTGCTTCTTCATAACGATAAATAATATCGTTTTCAATATCGCAGATTTGAAAACTGTTTAATTGTTTTGAATAACTTAGTGTAAACCTATTGGCAAGAGTATGAGTAATGTCGCTATCTCTATAATTTACTAAATTTGCTGTCATGTGCTTAATTTCAGTTAGGTTCATCCACCAAGTCACCCTTTCATGTTATTGAGGTTATCATACCATGTGCAGGTAGTTTAAATGCTGTTTTTTACAATTTGTAACAACAATTTTCAAAATGAAACATAAAGGTAATAAAAAGTTAAAACGAGCAGCTAAACGGAAGCTGAACATTTCCTATGAGGGTGTAGGATTTTCGTTGCAGTAGGTCAACTCCAACTTTTTATCCGCGATTTCTTTTAGCCCAATATGAATCATACTGAATACCAAAACCCGTAATATAACCGTTAAAATCGTATGTCCAGCGGGAAAAATACCTAGTATAGGTGAGTCCCAAAGAGCGTGCATAAAAACGACAAGCAAAAATACACCGAGAAATTTTGGTTTTATCAACATGCTCCACTGAAATTTCTTATTTCCTTGCACGATGCAGATGGCAGCTCCAGTCAAGGCAGCCCAAGCCACATGTCCTCCAGGAGCAAAAATACTGCGCCAGAGTATTGTAGAATAAAGCATGTGAAAGCTCCCGGAAAGAAGTGCTCGCAAAGCATAGCCATCGGTTTCAAAAGCAGCAAAACCAGCTCCTATTGCAGCTCCTAAGAGAAGACCGTTAAGGATATATCTATATTTAAGATCGCGTACAAAATAAATAACCGCGATAACTTTAGCCAGTTCCTCACATATCCCAATCACGATCACGTTTGTGTTATTGCCAAGAATATCATAAAACACAAGTGCTAATAAAAGTGAAAGGATTCCGCCAATAAAAACGACATAAACAATTTTGTAAACAGCAATATTCTGCGGAGCGTTCATTTCCCAAAAGAAAATGAGAGTAGTAAATGGCACTGCAAAAGCACCAACTACAATAAGACCGGGTATGAAGTTGATGTTTTCGAACAAGCTTACGCCTAGATATAGCCCTAAGTATGCAACAAGCGCAATAAGAAAGACCCTTGCAAAAAGCCAAGGCTTTGGCCATGTATTTACAACTTCTTCTATTTTAGGAGTTGTAAGCCCTGTTCCTACAATAAAAAGCCGTTCAGCTTCCATTTCACTGTGCTGTCGGAAGACTCGAGAGAATATATTTCGAAATTTAGGTTCAACTGAACGTTCATTTCTTGGAATTTTATCAACACGATGGGCAAACAAGTAGAATATGCTGTAGTTTTCGTCCTGTTTTACGATTTCATGGCCTCAATTTAAGCAGAATTTTACCCCTTCTGGATTAGAATAAGCGCAATGGGGGCATTTCATTTATCTTCCTCCTTTTTCTAGATACAAATCGTTTGACGCTTGTCTTATGACATCTTCTACATATATTATGTGAACTGATGAAAAAAGCATAAGAGGGTTTGATAGGTAATTTGCTTAAATAATGGAATGGTATGTATATAAAAGACAGAAGCTATTGCTAAAAGAGACCTCATGAAACCAAAAAAGGCTGCGTCATAAGGCGAATATTCGACTTGTGACGCAGCTCTTTATATGATTAAAAATGTGGGTTTAAGCCTGTTTTCTTTACAATACTACTACGCAATAAAAAAGCTTCCTGAAATAAAAACGATGACACCAATGACCATCATTAATGTTTCGCGGTCTTTTTTTCCTGGTTTTTTATTAGCAGGAAGCAGCGATTTTGAAAGAGGCTTGGCAAAAATGATGATAAGCATGCAAACAGCAGCAAAGATGCCAAGCGCCACCTGAAAATTACCTTCAATAAAGACGCATGCCATTAAAAGTACAAGACTTATTTTTAGAAAAATTTTTGATAGGTTCACTATCAACACTCCTTTAGAACACTTAATATGAAAGACTTAGTGATTTTCTTATGTGCCTGTTGTTTTCTACGGCTTGAAGGAGAAAATGAGCGACGTCAGAACGGCTGATGTTGCGTCCGTTTTCTGGTATGCTAGCTTCTCCTATACGATAATACGCAGTTAATGGACCGCTCGTTAAACCCATTGGCCGAGCAACAGTCCAGTCGAGTCCGCTTACCTTCAAGAGCTTCACGGCTTCGTGATGATCGCGAAGCACATTTTTTAAAATACGCTGAGCAAGCCAGCCCGTCATGCCTGGAATTTCTCCGTCGATTCCGGCAGAAGCCGTGTAGGCGATACGCTGAATTCCGTTTTCGTTCATACATTGAATCAGCAGATTTGTCGTTTCTACTAAAAGGGTAGAATGCCCTAGATTTTCGGTTCCAAGACAAGAAATTACTGCATCACACCCTCGCATGGCCTGACACACTTCATAATAATCAAGCACGTCGCCTTGTATGATGTGTACGTTCGCATGCGTTATCTTAAGTTTAGATGGATTTCGCACAAATGCTTTTACATAATGTCCGTTTTTAATCGCTTGCTTTATTAATTCCTGTCCGGTCCTGCCGCTTGCGCCAATCAAAAAAATGTTCATACGATCAACCCTTTCGTTTCAATGTAGGTAGTAAAAACGAAATTTTCTTTTACCATAACACATTTTTCTCGATTTAGCTTGTCAAAACATAAAAGCTGCTTACGAGATTCACCAAAGTAAGAGGTATCCTCTGTTCTTTTTTAAAACTTATGTCATAGACTGTCTAGAAAACAAAGAAATGTACGAACGGTTTATAAAGGTGTTTAATGCTATAGAAGCGAAAGGGTATGATAGGAATAAGGGACGAACAGAAGGGGCGATGCACTATGAAAAAATCGGTAAGCCGAGCACGCGTTATCATAGTACTAATAGGTTTTCCGCTCATCTTTCTCATTATGGCGCTTGTGACGGGTGAGTGGCGATATATGACTTGGACCATTCCGCCTGCACTGATGTCATGTTGGACGGCACTCTTTGTATTAAGGAAGCAAGAAGAAAGATAACAGGAAATTTGAACTATTGCATCGAATTTATAGAAAAAGTATAAAATGATAGAAAGCTATAGTAAGAAAATCTAATGAAGGACGGTGTGAAGATGAACGGACAACAGTTATTGTATGGGTTGCTTACGTCTAAAGGCGATATCCTAAGAGCTGCTTATGTGTTATGTGACCACCGCATTTATACGGAAATGTCAGCACAGTATCAGCAAACGGAGCATACGGATTTTCAAGCGTCATTGGTAGAAGAAATGAAATTGCTTGAAAAACAGCCTGAAGTAGACATGCATCTGCATATTTTGCTTGAAATGGCGAAGTTTTTTGAACTTCCTGTTTCCCATGCTACAACAAATGGCGAGCTGTACGAGCTAAGCGATAACATTGGAAATTTGCTTGTATCTAAATACAATGAGCTGTTTTCAATTGCACGCTGTCATACGCTAGAAGACGTAATGCGTCATCAAATCCGGCTGTTCTTTCATCTAATTGATTCGCAATACATGATTGCTACAAATCGTCAGCAAGCTGTGTTTCAGCAGCAGCTGATGAATTGGATTGAACAGCTGCCCCCCATGTATCAGGAAAGAATGATTGATGCATTAGGAGAATATCAGCAGGAAGCACTTGTGAAACTGCTGCAGAAAAAAGGGACAATTGAACTGTACAAACAGCTTCCTCCGCACGCATACCCTGCTATTTCAGGCCTTATGGCAACCGTAATGAGTATCTTTATTCCCGTTAATTACCCGCCAGCACTGCTATTTAGTATGAATGCGCCGCTGTTTTTAATGGCGAGCTTTGAAAGTCATGAAATTATTGCAAAACGCAAAGAAGCTGGAACTTTTTTACCGCTGTTATTAGTAGTTGTTCAGCTGATGTGGACGTACAAGCTTGAGCATCAGGATGAGCTGTTGAATTATCAGTCTCTGCTGATCAAGTGGTCATCTGTACACACAGCGTATCAAGATTATATGAAAAAGAAAGAGCAGTCACTGTTTGACCGTGAACGGTTAGACAGCTTTATTTATAAAACAGAGCAGTATGTTAAGCAGCTCCGAGCTACGGAGAAAAAGACGGTGAAGCAAATTGAAACGCTCAAAACAGCCATTCGCCATCAGCTCGATGAAATGGAGCTTACGTCGTTAAACGGAGGGCTTGTGCTTCAAAAAATGATTGAAGAGCATGAATCATTAAAACAAGATGTAGAAGAACTGCAGCGCAAGCTTTCGATTAAAGGTGACTTCTTCTCTAAAGTAAGGCTGACGTTCCGTTCTGCAGAACGAGCCGTCAAAAGCAAAGTGAAAGAAGTAGAGCGTAAAAAAGTGCTTATGCAAATGACGGACTTTATTTTAGCAAATCGCTTGCCCGTATGCGTGGATATTCAAAATGAAATTTATGATTATCAAGACGAGCTGACGACGACTATTTTTCAAATTAATCAGCAGGTCGAACTGCTTGAAGAAACAAAACAAAGCCGTCAGCTAGCCGATGCAAAAGTACGCCGTTATGATCAAGAAATAAAGCGATTCGAACGGAACTATTATGGCTTAAAAGAAGGAACCGTTGAAGAAATGGCACAGTAAAACTGGGACAAACACATTTTATCCGAACGAGTTTGATTCTTGATGGAGAATCGAACTTGTTCGGATTTTTTTTATGATGGTCGTGAACATAGGTTTTATGTATGTAATTGCTTCTAGCTTTTTATTGGAGAGCAAGGCGAAGACTCCGGCCGCCTGCGGAAAGTAAAGCCCTGTACGGAAACCAACAGCGATGTCTCAGGCGGTCCATACGAACTTATTCACCTCATTTGTCTGCCTTTAGAGTGGCGTAATTTAGTTATGTCTCAACCTTATTCTCTGTCTGTAGGAGCGGACAGCTGATCTTTATACTCATCTACATAGAGCATGCCGTTTGTTGACACAACTGCATACAGCACTTGGTTCAACTGAAGCTGGCGATTTGAAAGCTCAAGGTTGATTCACTGTTCGGTATATTGAGATGTTAAATTTTTATGAATAATTTCTCCGTCCATGATGAGTTCTACCGGTAAATTCATTTCTTTAAACGGCTTAGACAAAACGTCCTGTTTGGCAATGTTTTGATAAGCAGTTTTCTTTAACACCGACAGTTTTCCGCTTACTTCTAAAACAGCAAATTCTACTTAAGCAATGTTGAACGTTCCTAGTTCTCGTAAATGCTGATTCAAGTCGTCAATAGAATATTTGACTTTTTTCATATTTGCTTCAAGAAGCTTTCCTTTTTCCATAATAACCGTCGGGCGTCCTGTAATCCATTTTCGCAAGCGCCTGCTTTTTAGAGCTGTTGATGCTAAAAGAAAATGAATGGCCACAAGAAAAGCAAAAGAAGCGAACATCGGCAGAAATTTTAATTTTAAATCAAATCCCATATTTGCGATGAACGACCCAATGATGATGGACATCGCAAATGTAAAATGATTATTATGCGTGTTAATTTGTTTTCCAATCAGGAAAGTTGTAATGCTTAAGATAAGGAAAGAAACAAAGGTTCTAAGAAGGGACATGAGAATGTCTTCCATAGGTTGTGATGTCACCTGCTTTCTCATAAATAGAAAGAGTATCTATCTCTATAGCGTTATCCATTTAAAGGATCGTTATACAAGAAAAAACACCAAGAAGAAATGCGGATAATGCGTTCACATTCGGCTACTTAAAAAGGGGCGGAAAGGCTGTAGGTAAGGGACCAAAGCAAACAAAAAGAATGTGCAAATTCCTTTGAAATTTTTTGGGGGATTTGTTACAATAAAAGTGCTTATTTTTGTTCGGTAAGGATAGTTCGAAGTGTTCGTCTTGACTTATTGTAAGAGCAGGAATAGAGTAATACACAATGTGTGGATTGTCACACAAGGAGGAAAAGAGATATGTTACAAGGTAAAGTAAAATGGTTCAACGCTGAAAAAGGTTTCGGTTTCATCGAAGTAGAAGGACAAGACGATGTATTCGTTCATTTCTCTGCTATCCAAGGCGAAGGTTTCAAAACTTTAGAAGAAGGTCAAGAAGTTACATTTGAAATCGTTGAAGGCAACCGTGGACCACAAGCTGCTAACGTTCAAAAGTAATTTTTTTTATAAAGTTTAAGCCGATCAGCAGAACGTTTCTCTGGTCGTTCGTTAAACTAAACTGGGAGAAGGCCCCTTTTATAAAAGGGGTCTTTTCTTGTTCGCTTTTTACACCTTGTTGACGATTTCTTTGATTTTGTAGAAGTATTCAAATATGAAAAAAACTAGTCACGCAGTATAAAAAAAGCGTATAATGAAATGATGAAAATAGGAATTGTAGAGCAGAAAGGATTTTAAAACGTATGAACAACCAACTTCAAGAAACGATGGTCGATTCACGTCGTACATTCGCCATTATTTCTCACCCGGATGCCGGGAAAACAACGTTAACAGAAAAAATGCTGTTACTGGGCGGAATGATTCGTTCAGCCGGAACGGTTAAAGGAAAAAAATCAGGCAAGTTTGCTACATCTGACTGGATGGAAATCGAAAAACAACGTGGAATTTCGGTTACATCAAGTGTTATGCAGTTTGAGTATAAAGATCACTTTATTAACATCTTGGATACACCAGGACACGAAGACTTCAGTGAGGATACGTATCGTACCCTAACGGCTGTAGACAGTGCGGTCATGGTTATTGACGGAACAAAAGGAATTGAAGCACAAACGCTTAAACTTTTTAAAGTTTGTCGTATGCGCGGTATTCCTATTCTAACATTTATCAATAAATTAGACCGTGAAGGAAAAGAGCCGCTTGAGCTGCTTGAAGAAATTGAAGATGTACTCGGTATTGAATCATACCCCGTAACGTGGCCAATTGGCATGGGGAAACGATTCCAAGGAACGTATGACCGCTTTTCAAAACAAATTGAGGTATACCAAGGAAACAAAGAGTCATATTTTGCAGACTTTGACGGTGAAAATATCGACGATGAAATTAAAAAACACGTCGATGAAATGTATTTACCAGGCTTAGTGGATGATTTATCTCTATTAGACGAAGCAGGTAATGATTTTTCAATTGAAAAAGTAAAGCAAGGCCTATTAACACCTGTTTTCTTCGGAAGTGCGATTGCAAACTTTGGTGTACAGTCTTTCTTTAATTCATTTTTACAATTAACATCACCGCCGCAGCCTCGTGAATCAACGAATGGCACCGTTCAGCCTACGGATGAAAACTTCTCAGGTTTCATCTTTAAAATTCAAGCGAACATGAACCCAGCTCACCGCGACCGCATTGCGTTCGTACGCGTATGTTCAGGGAAATTCGAGCGTGGAATGAACGTGACGTTAGCAAGAACGAACCGTAAAATGAAGCTAGCGCAGTCTCATCAGTTCTTGGCATCAAGCCGTGAAACAGTAGACACAGCGTATCCAGGGGATATCATTGGCTTGTATGACTCGGGTACGTATCAGATTGGCGATACCATTGTAGGAGAGGGAAAAGTATTCGAATTTGATGCTCTTCCAAAGTTCCCGCCTGAACTGTTTGTAAAAGTTCGTGCGAAAAATGCAATGAAATCTAAGCACTTTGAAAAAGGGATTAATCAGCTTGTACAAGAAGGAGCCGTACAGCTTTACCGTACGCCGTTCTTTGGAGATTACATTTTAGGAGCAGTCGGTGAACTTCAGTTCCAAGTGTTTGAACACCGTATGAAAGGTGAGTACAATGTCGATCTTGAATTCACGCGCATGTCTCATAACATTGCAAAATGGGTAGACAAATCAACAATTGAAGATCGCATGCTAGATTCTCGCGTGATGCTAGTAGAAGATCGTGATAAACATGCCGTTCTTATGTTTGAAAACGATTTTGTATGGCGTTTGTTCCAGGACAAATATCCATCTGTTAAATTCCTAGACCCGTTTAATCTATAAAAGAGTATAAAAAAAAGGAAAACGATACATACTACTTTCATAAGTAGACAGTCGATTTTCCTCCTTTGCTTAAGAGTCAGTATTTACTGGCTCTTTTTTTAGTGAGCCGCTGATTTTAAATTTAAAAGAATGACTCCTGCAATGATTAATACGATGCCAAATACCATCGTGAGACTGCCGCTTTCTTTCCAAATAACTACGCCAATCACAGCTGTCACAGCAGTTCCTACACCAGACCAAATGGCATACGCAACGCTGAGTGGAATGTGCTGAAGCGATGTGGAGAGCGCATAGAAAGCAAGACCAAACCCTAATAAAACACCAAGACTAGGCCAAAATTTTGTAAATCCGTTTGATGCTTTTAACATAGATGTACCAAATAACTCTGAACTAATAGCAATCGCTAAAAATAAATAGGCTTTCATCGAAAACCCTCCTCTGTTAATTTCCGAAGTTGTTGTTGAATCTGTTTTTGCATGTCTGGATCCACGGGTGCGAGCCCAAACATTTGACTGAACCATAATCCGTCAGCTGCTAGGCGCACAATGGTAGCAAGCACGGGATCAATGTCGTCTTGTTCAATGTGCTGCTGCCACTTTTCGTATTGCTTTTGAAAGTGCTGCAGGAGTTCAGGATTGGTTGCAATACCTGCAAGTAACCCAGCGCTCATCACTTGTTCACGCTGAAGGTCATGAAGCGTCTCAGCGAGATAAGCCCGGCTCCATTTGCCAGGAGAATTGTCATGTTCAACTTGTACGTTTAGTCCGTCATCATATTTCTTTGTGACTGAATACAGCATTTGCTTAATCAATTCATCTTTTGAAGAGAAGTGATACAACAAACCGCCTTTACTGACGCCGGCTTCTTTTGCTACTTTTTCAAGCGTCAAATTTCCAACGCCGTCACGCTGTACAACCTGCGTAGCTGCAAGCAATATATCATCAAATGTAGACACACGAATTTCCTCCTTTTTGATTTTCCCTAGAATACTTTACCGTCTGGACGGTTTGTTTGGCAATACTTTTATTTCGAATTTCAAAAAAAATTTTTGTGCACACTAAAATATAAAGTATAAAAACAAAAATAAACGAGTAAACAAAGGGTTAATACCTTTACTATATGAAGAAAAAGAAAAAATAAAGCCTGGGTATATGAAAGATAAAAGAAAGGTGTGAAGAAACGGATGAGGGATGTGTATCAAAGTTTTCAAGAACTATCACAGTGTGAACGAGCGGGAATTGATTACGAAATAGAATGTGTCATTCGCCGGAGAGAAATTGTCGTGCTTGCTATTCACGGAGGAACGATGGAAATTGGGACAGAAGAAGTAGCAGAAAAAATAGCAGAAAAGCTGAACGCAACGGTGTACGTATTTAAAACGCTGAAAACAGAAAATCCGTTTGAATTGCATGTTACGTCTGCAAACTACGATGAAGAAATGGCGCGTCACCTCGTTAAAAAATCAGAGATCACCATTTCTCTTCACGGCGCCTATAGCGATGTATGCACAACTTATATCGGAGGAAGAGACGAAGAGTTAGAAAAAGCGGTGCGTCAAGCGCTTTCGAATTTTCCGATCAGTGAAACGCCCGTCCATTTAAAAGGCGTTTCACCTCGAAATATCGCCAATAGCAATCAGCGGCATAAAGGACTGCAGCTTGAAATAACCACTCCGCAGTATGAACAATTATTACAGAATAATCAGCTGTTTAACGAGTATGTGAATGCGGTAGTATCGGCTGTGAACTCAGTGATGTAAAGATAAATTCAACAGCTTCCTGCACGTTGGCTGCAATAAAGGCTGCTTGCACGTCAGCCCATTTTTCCCGTGCATGTAACGTGTCGTGCCCAGCACCTGTTAACACTAAAATACATTGAGCCCCTGCTGTATGGGCCGCTACGAGGTCTTTCCACCGGTCGCCAATCACGATGCAGTTAGCCAAATTTAAGCTGTGCTCCTCGGCTGCTCTTAACAGCATGCCGGGGTTTGGTTTGCGGCATGAACAGGCGTCCGAATCTTCATGAGGACAAAGGTAAACATCATCAAATCCAAAAGCTAAAAGCTCAGAGATAAACTGTGATTTCTTTACCTTTCCTTTTGCAATATCGGGCTGATTCGTAAAGGAAAACAGCGAAATGTTTTGTTTCTTTATGTCGATAATCGCTTGCTTTGCGTGGGGGAACAGCTGAAAATCACCTGGATATTGTATTTCATTACTGCCTCCAATCGTTCCGTCTCGGTCTAAAAATATTGCTTCAATCATATTCTTCACCTCTTTTTCTATCATAATATAAAACAGGATTAATTTGGTAAAAACTTTGTTTTTTGAAAAAAATCAAAGAAATATGACTGTCTTTTTACTTCTCATCATATGGATAAGTTAAATAGAAGTGGTGAGGAGGGGAAGACAAGTGAACGAAGAATCGTTTTATTCACCATTTATAAGCGAAGACGGAAAGAAAAAAACAATTGGAGAAATTGAGTTTTCAGATGTGCAGCGCATGATGGAAAAACATTTAGAAGAAGGCTATCAGCTTGAGTTCAAGCGCGAAGTAAGCTCAACGGTCAAACGAAAAATCCCAAATATCATCGCTTCGTTTGCCAATGAAAAAGGAGGGTGGCTTATTTTTGGCGTAGATGAAGACGACCATTCCATTAACCTGCTCGAGCGCAAGGAATATGAGCTGTTTATTAATAATATGCTTAAAGATGTCACCAATCCCATTCCTCGTATTGTTACGCGTTTTTTATCACCTGAAGATCACCCCGAGCAAGGTGTTTTTGTTATTTGGATTCCCGAAGGTCCGAACCCTCCGTACATGTCTTACGGGAAGATTTACAGAAGAATTGGAAGCGGCACATCTCCCGTTACGGAAATCGATGACCGCTATCATTTAGATCGACTCTATCAAAAATCCGAGGATCAAACGCAGCGAATAGAGGACTTTTGCACAAAAGAACTGTCTATCTATAACAGAAAATGGCCGATGCACGGAAAAAGCTATATTCATTACGGGATGTGTAATATGTACGTGCTGCCACTATATGATTTGCATTTAGTTGAACAAATGGAAGAAGAACGGTTAAAGCAATATATTTTAAGCAAGTCTAGCGAACCCAAACACTATCGTTTGGACGAGGAAAGTACGGTAATACTGCATACACCGTTTGTTAAAGCCTCTTATTCAGCGGAATCCATCATTTTTCGAAGCACAGATGTGATTGATGCGTATGATAAAACAATTGCGTGGGAGCAGTTTTATAACGGATCAGCTAAGTTTCATATTCCTATTCCGTACATGGAAGAATCAAAACCAATTCATGACGTATTAAAGTCAAGTATTTCAAGCTACATCGATGAGACGATTTTTGAGCAGTTTCAATATATAAACGGACCCTTTTTTCTCACATCTTTAATCAGCTGCATCGGCGGATACATTGATTGTATGATGGAATTAAAAGCAGAGCTGGAAGATATGATTATTGTGATTGACTTAGAGAACGTTCGAAACGATGTGCTGTACTTTCCGCATGAGCAGTTTCAAACATTTCTAGAAGAAGAAGGGCTCGTCTTTTCAGATAAAAAGCAATATCGATTTAATCGATCATTTAAAACAACAAAATTAGGAGGGAATCTGGAGCTTCTTGCCTACGTTGATTATATCGTGACAGCGTTTGGCCTTTCAAAAAACCAGTCCATTGACTTTCTTAAACACTCATTAAACCAAGGATAAAATATACAATTTTTTGACAATAACTAAAAAAATGACAAAAGTGAAAAAAAGTATGATAATATCTTTCGTAAGTAATGAGCAAGTAAAGAAGAGAAAGGGGACTCTTCTTTTACGGATGCCGTTGCTAGGTAGGGTTAAACATAAGGGGAGAAAAGGCAATGAAAAAAGCGACATCCATACTTCTAATTGTCCTAGCACTGGCTGGATTAGGAGGAGTATGCGCTGCTTATTACCATCTGGAGCAGCAAAAGCAAACGGAAGAAATGACGTATGAACAGAAGTACATAACCGTAAGAAATGCATGAAAAAACCAGCCAATTGGCTGGTTTTTTTGGGTTTCAAGTCATAGTAAGTAAAATAAAGATTTTGCTTGTTCAGTTTTTTTAAATAACTCCAATGATGTATAGACGCAAAATAGAAAGCCAACGCTTGAAAAAACAAAAAACAAGCGGAGAAAAGGGCGTTTTTTTTGAATGCGAAAGTACGTAAAAACAACGAGTGAACATACAAGCAGTACGCTCATAGCAGCAAATCGAATCGCGAGGTCTGCTAAATCATCAACCGTACGCTGAAACAATTTTAGCGTTTCATCGTTCAAATCAGTCTCAGGAATGTTCGTTTTGTCTTGCTGATTTAACACCCCTACATCCCATTTTTCTCGACTATAATCATGAGAAACCGTGTAGTAAAACGGACCAAGCTTTTTTTTATCTGCACCGTCGTCAGCAAGTGCTGAAGCTGGGTGCATGAATGCTAGAACAAAAAATAAAAAGCTCCACTTTCTCATTACCAAAGCCTCTTTCTAACTCAGACTATCTCCCATTATAAACCAAAAATTTTTATGTTTCCATCATCCCTCTTTCCTATTTCCATTTCTATATATAAAGTGAAAGGGGGAATAAAAGATGGCAGAAAAAATTCAGCATTCAAGCCAGCTTCGCTTAGTATTAGAACAAGGAATAAAAGAGGATGGAAAACCCGATTTAAAGACAAAATCCTATATGAACATTCAGCCTGGAAGTTCTGCAGATGCACTCATTACAGCAAGCGAAACCATCGCCAGCCTGCAGTCGCTGCCGCTTGTTGAAATCAACGAAGTTGTCACGTTTTCACTTTTAAAATAAGAAAAGAGGTAGAGTATGAAAACTTTAACGATGCAGTTTTTAAATGAGTCACAAAAAGCAGTAAGCCTATCGATTGAATCACCAAAAGATACGTTAGACGCAGCAGCCATCACAGCAGCAATGAACGCACTGATTGCAAGCGATGTCTTTACTTCAAGCGGCGGAGCGCTCGTTGCCAGAAAAGGCGCCCAAATCGTCGAGCGAAATGTAATCGAATTTACGATTTGAAAATGAAAGTCCTTCCACTTCGGTGCGAAGGGCTTTTTTAAAAGGAGAGAGGAAGATGACAGAGTGGTTTACGCTTGTTTCAGACGTTGGTTTTCCAGTCGTGGTGACGCTTTATTTACTTCACCGAATCGAAGCCAAGCTCGATACAGTTGTGCTGTCCATTCAGCATTTAACCGATGAAGTAAAAAAGTGATTATGACAATTGTAAGGCGGTTGTCATGGAAAAGTTGACGTATTTGACACCTCACACTACAATTAGTAGTGTGAGGTGTCAAATATGAAAATTGAAAAATTCAAATTTAACGAAACCGGCCTTAATCGCTTTTTTGGCCCGCTTGAAGCAAAAATTATGACGGCTTTATGGAACGGAAGTGAAATGTCTATTAAAGACGTGCAGCACGTGCTTGAGAAAGAAAAAGCAGTGAACTTCAACACCGTTATGACCGTTATGAATCGATTGGTGGAAAAAGGCGTGTTGCAAAAGCGTTTAAAAGGACGTACGTCGATGTATCAGCCGATTCTTTCTAAAGAGGAATTTATCGACGCTCAGTCGAAAGAGTTAACGCACGAATTGATCGACGAATTTGGCTCGCTTGCTGTTACTCATATGCTTGATGCGTTAGAAGAAGTCGATGATTCACTGTTAAGCATGCTCGAATCAAAAGTCAAACAGTTAAAAAAGGATGAATAATCAATGAATCAAGGAATACTAAAGCGTTCTAAGCTTATTTTTAACCTGTGCTTTTTTATTGCCGTGACGTTGCTTATGCAAATGGGCATGTATGTGCTGCATTTGCTGTTTGGATGGAATTTATCGTTTAACTTAATTTTACTTTGTAACAAAGTAGCCCACTTTTTCGGCTTGTTTTTTATTGAATACATGCTGAATGCGGTTATTTTTCATACGATGTTCGTACTGTTCATTAAAGCTGTAAAGCAAGTGATTCAAATTCGGAAAGTCCGTAAAATGATTACGAAGCTGCGACATGAAACAGCAACGGCTCACCTGCAAAAAGCGTACGGAAAGAATTTAACAGTTTTAACAACAGATCAGCCTATTGCATTAACAATGGGGCTGTTTACACCGCACATCGTTCTGTCTACAGGGTTGCTCTCAGTGCTTGATGAAAATGAACTAGAAGCTGTTATTTACCACGAGCAGTCACACGTTGCAAACAAAGATCCGCTCAAAACATTTTTACTAAGCACGCTTGCTTCTGCATTATGGTATATTCCGTTTATTAAATGGAGCCATAAACGTTTCAAAGTCATGCGTGAAGTGCTGGCTGATCAAGATGCCATTGTGAAAAATGGCACGTCTGCTCACATCGGCAGCGCCCTTTTAAAAATGGTTAAAACGGGACAGACAAGTCTTTCGTGTGCGCACGTATCATTTGCTGATACGTCGGTTAATTATCGCATTCAATATATTTTAAATCCGGAAACGAAAATGCCGATGCAGCCTCCTGTTGTTTTAACGCTGACGTCGCTATACGTGTTTTTTATTTTGTGTGCGCTAATTTTTACAGCTCTAACAGCTTTGTAAGTTTGTAAGAGAGAGAGAAAGAAAAGAAGGAGATGAGATTGTGTCAAAAGCAAAGAAAAAGAAAAAAGTAACGCCCAATCAGCAAACGTCCTCGAGCAAGTGGATTTTTTGGGTGATTGGAATTATTGCGGTCTGTATTTTAGGGTTAATCGTCCTTTCTAATATGTCAAAGGGCGGAGAAGATGAAAAGGCCGCTCTTACATATGATAATCAGCCGTATCTTGGAAAAGAGTCAGCTCCGGTAGAAGTAGTAGAGTTTGGAGATTACAAATGCCCGGCTTGTAAAAACTTCACGGAATCCTTTTTCCCGCTGATTCAAAAAGATTATGTAGATACCGGAAAAGTCAAATTCTACTTTATGAACTATGCGTTTATCAACAATGACTCCTCTCGTGCAGCAGAGTTTGCTGAAACAGTATACAAAGAGCTTGGAAACGATACATTTTGGAAATTCCATGAACTTCTTTATAAAAAGCAAAACGCAGCGGACGAAAAGAAAGATGTCTTAACGGAATCTTACTTAGAAGATACGCTGAAAGAAGTATCTAGCGATGCCGATGCGAAAAAAGTAGCGAGTGCATTTAAAGACGGAAAAGGAAAAGATGGGTTTGATCAAGATATGAAGACAGCCAATGATTTAGGTATCACAGGTACACCCACCATTTATGTAGGCGGCAAAAAATTCGAAGGAAAAACAATCGATGACTTTGATCAAATGGTCAAAGATGCGGCTAAGGAGAACAAATAATGAACAAGTCTTTGGTTTTCGGGTGGATTACAGCGCTTATCGCGATGCTTGGAAGCTTGACGTTTAGTGAAGTTCTTCACTTTATCCCGTGTGAACTTTGCTGGTATCAGCGAATTTTAATGTATCCGCTCGCGATTGTGCTAGGTGTAGCCGTGTACCGGAATGATATGGTCATCTACAAATACGTCCTGCCGTTTTCTGTGATTGGTATGGCGCTTTCAGGCTATCATTATTGCTTGCAGAAGATACCGGCTCTTAAAGCATTTGAAACGTGTACAAGCGGTGTTCCTTGCTCAGGTCAATATATTAACTGGCTTGGGTTTATCACCATTCCTTTTTTAGCGTTTATCGCGTTTACTATCATTACAATTACGATGCTTGTTCTTCGCAAGCAGACGAAAAAAGCTTAACCTCCGGGTTAAGCTTTTTTGTATGAAAACAAAAAAAGGCCCGCTTCCAAGAAGCGGGTGCAAATAGGGTACATCTATGAAAAATGATGAAATTGTTTTGACAAGAACAGTATATAAAAGAAAAGTGAAAAAACGGTGAAAAGAGAAAAGCTTTTTTAAAAAATAAGGTGAAAATATGCTTTTCTTACAAAAAAAGCCCCGCTCACAAAAAGCGGGGAATAAATAGGGGTCATTTATGAAAAATGATGAAATTGCTTTGACAAACTTAGTATACAAAAGAAAAGTGAAAAAACGGTGAAAAGATGGAAGCTTTTAGAAAAAATAAAAAAAGACCTGTTTTGGGGAAACAGATCACTAGAAAGGGAGTAAAACTATGAAAAAATATGCTAATTGGCTTCGCAAGTACTATCCTATACCTTTATGGTGAAAAAATGATGAAAAGAGAAACTGAATATAAAAAAAGACCTGCTCTGGGGAAGCAGATCTTCAAAAGGAGTAAAACTATGAAAAAAATATGCTAATTGGCTTCGCAAGTACTATCCTATACCTTTATGGTGAAAAAATGATGAAAAGAGAAACTGAATATAAAAAAAGACCTGCTCTGGGGAAGCAGATCTTCAAAAGGAGTAAAACTATGAAAAAAATATGCTAATTGGCTTCGCAAATACGATTCTATACCTTTATGGTGAAAAAACGGTGAAAAGAAAAGCGGGATATAAAAAAGACCTGCTTTGGGGAAACAGGTCTTTAGAAAGGGAGTAAAACTATGAAAAAATATGCTAATTGGCTTCGCAAATACAATCCTATACCTTTATGGTGAAAAAACGGTAAAAAGAAAAGCGGGATATAAAAAAGACCTGCTTTGGGGAAACAGGTCTTTAGAAAGGGAGTAAAACTATGAAAAAATATGCTAATTGGCTTCGCAAATACAATCCTATACCTTTATGGTGAAAAGATAGTGAAAACGATATTAGGATATAGCTCCTATTTTTCCATATTATAGATTCATTTCTCTTTAATAGGGTATACGTTCATTAGAATCGATATAAACTTAAAGAGCTGCCAGGGAGGTATATATATGGAAAAGAAACACGCAGCAACTACAAATCATCGCGTCGTTCATCGCGCTCGAAATAGCTGGTCAGGCTTTTTGTTTGGCATAGGGTTAGTTGCTTTTATTGATGAAGCAGTGTTTCATCAGCTGCTTCATTGGCATCATTTTTATGATAAGTCCACAACGGCCGCTGGTTTAGTGTCGGACGGTTTGTTTCATGCATTCAGCTGGTTCGCTACAATTGCATCACTTTTTATGGTGGCAGATCTCAGGCGCCGAGGCGGCTGGTGGGTAAAAAGGTGGATAGGAGGAGTATTGCTTGGAGCCGGGGCGTTTCAGCTTTATGACGGGACCGTGCAGCATAAGCTTATGGGACTTCATCAAATCCGGTACGGAGTGAAGATTGCACCTTACGATATTACGTGGAATGTACTTGCATGTTTGATGCTGCTTATTGGCATCATGTTAACATGGTTTACACGTAAACAAGGTGCACATCATGATTAAATATGAAGTATTGTCTCAGCTTTTATTAGCCCTGCCTTTTGCCGCTGCCTTTTTTTTATACATGCGGGCTGTAGCGTCTTCAAATGCAACGTATAGAAAATGGTCATTATATAGGACGTCCAGCTGGACACTTGGTATTTTATGCGCCATATTTTCCGTAGCCGGACCGCTCGCAGCCCGTGCTCATATGGACTTTACTGCGCATATGACGGGGCATTTGCTTTTAGGTATGCTAGCTCCGCTTTTAATGGCGTTAGGAGCACCTCTTACGCTGCTGCTTCGCACGCTTCCGGTTCATTCAGCCAGAAAAGTATCAAAACTTTTAAAAGGGCGGTTTGTTCGGTTCATCAGCAGTCCGGTGACAGCTTCTGTTCTTAACGTAGGAGGACTTTGGATTCTTTATACAACAAGTCTGTATGGCATGATGCATCACTCTTTTTTCGTGGATGTCGCTGTACATAATCACGTATTTTTAGCCGGCTATTTATTCACCGTATCGATGATTTCAATCGATCCTTCGCCGCATCAAAAAACTTTTACGCACCGAGCGTCCGTATTGGTTCTTGCTCTTGCTGCTCACGGTATTTTATCAAAATATGTGTACGCTCACCCGCCTATGCACGTCTCGACGGAAGGGGCGCAGCAAGGGGCTATGCTGATGTATTACGGAGGCGATTTAATCGACTTATGTTTAATTGTACTTCTTTGTTATGAATGGTTTAAGCGGTTTCAAAAAGTCTCTTTTACATAAAAAACGCGCAGAAAGCATGGTGCTTTCTGCGCGTTTTTTTAGTGAATGTTTCGTTTTTTAAAGCGTCCGCCGCGGACTTCGGTAATATCTGCAACAGCTAAAAAGGCAGTAGGGTCAAAATCTTCAACAATGGTTTTTAGCTTTGATTCTTCAAGGCGCGTAATGATGCAGAAAATCACTTTTTTATCATCGCCCGTATAAGCACCTTCACCGTGCAAATAGGTAACGCCTCGACCTAGACGCGCATTAATCGCATCGCCGATGTCATCAGAATGATCACTAATAATCCAAGCTGATTTTGATTCTTCTAATCCTTCTACAACTGTATCAATGGCTTTGGCCGCAATGATGTACGCAAGGATGGAATACATGGCACGGTCCCACGTGAACACAAATCCCGCTGCTCCTAAAATGAAGAAGTTGAAAAACATCACAATTTCTCCTACAGAAAACGGAATTTTTTTGCTGATTAAAATGGCAAGTATCTCCGTACCGTCAAGCGCTCCGCCGTAGCGAATTACGAGTCCAATTCCAATTCCGAGAATAATCCCTCCAAAAACGGTAGCAAGAAGAACGTCTGCGGTAAACGCGGGGACATGGTGAAACCTAGAAGTTAAGATGGATAAAACCAGTATGCCAAAAATAGTGGAAAGGGCAAATGTTTTCCCCATTTGCTTGTACCCGATAAATACAAACGGAAGATTTAGTACAAAAAGAAAGATTCCTAGATTTACGCCAGTAATATGCGAAAGCATGATGGAAATACCGGTAATTCCTCCGTCGACAACGTGGTTTGGAACGAGAAAAATCTCAAGTCCTGTGGCCATGAGCAGGGCACCGATCGCAATAGCGATGGCCCTACCAAATACCTGTCCCTTGGACAGCTTTCGGTGCTGAATTTTCGCTTTTTCGAGTTCTGTCATTTGCATGTCTCCTTTGATGTCTCCTATGTATTTCTCACTTTAGAAAAGTGAAACTATCTTTAATTATACCTTACTATGCACAATTAGTGGGGATAGACGGCTTAATTACTTGTTTCATCCTATAAAAAAAGCCTGCTTTAGAGTCATAAGCAGGCTTTTTAAGGAGTAAAACGATGAAAAAAGATATTGGCTTCACGGCTTTAACTATATAGAAAATTGATGAAAAAACAGTGAAAATGCCGGCATGTGCGCCAAGAAAATCGGGGATACTAGTTAAAAAAGCCAAAAGGAGATGACGAAATGAGCGTGTGGATGATCTATAATCACTTGATGCATTCGCAAATCTTTTTAAGCAGCGTATTAATTAGCGGTATTCTTCTTGTTAGCGGAGGATTTGTGTACGGCAGAATAATGAGCAAAAAGTGAACCTAATATTGCCACGGATAGGTTGTTGATGGAAGATGCTCACTAGTAGCTTGGTTAATGTTATACTTGCTCCATAAGCTTAGCGTGGAGGTGTCAGCATGAGCAAGCATCATGATTTAACAGCATCATACGGAGAATCGTTAGTGACGTGTGAACATCAGTTTGAAGCTAGCTATTACTATCATCAAGTGCGCGAACAGTGCATGAATCACATTCATGAAATAAGCAAAGCGGTAGATGAATTCACCGTTGATTTTACAGATGAAAGTTTGAAAATATTAGAGCTTCTTTACTATGATCTAGAAGACAGCAATTGTTTTGACTATTTTTCGATGACAAAAGAAGAATTCGAAGAGTGTATGGGCGTATACTTTGGTGAGGTGGTTACGTCTACTATTGATGAAGCGCGCTGGGTTGTGAAAGAATATCCGCTTATGGAAAACAAGTATGTGACCGGAATTGAAAAAGGGAATCTTTCACTCATGTTTCCCCACGGCTTTTTTAACCATAAAGAGCGTCATCCAGAGTGCGTTTTTACTCTTTATCATTTATATAAACAGCTGCAAAAATAGGAAAAAGGTGAACGTAAGTTCACCTTTTTTATTGTCCCAGCTTTATGGGAATATAAATATCCATTTCATATGTATCACTATATAAATTGCTGTGTATAGCTGTATTTACAATTTCAAGAGCAGGACCTTCAATCATGCTGTAAGGAGAGTTCGGCAGCCATTCATTCCAGATGCTGTTGTACGTCGACCCGAGCGATGTAATGGGACCTCTGTGTTTAAACTGCAGGTATGTAAACGAAGGAAACGTATGAACGCTCATACCGTTTGGAATACAAGCCGTATCAGCCACTTCTGTCCCTGCAATATAAAAATAATTTTCTTTTTTCGGAGCCATGCAAATGCCTGTAACCACATGAGGTTCTTTTGAAGTGCTAATCATTTCTTTTTCTTTAAGTATTTGCTTCAAAAGATTCTCTTTTTGATACTCTCCGTTTTTTGCTATGCCTATCACTGAAAATCCTTCTTTATATACAACTTTACCTTGCATAATCCACCTCGAATTTTTCAAGCTCTAGCTTTTATTCTATCAATCATAAATTACTTTACCGTGATTGTAACATAATCTTAAGTAGATATCGATGCAGAAAATGGAACATTACAGTAGCCAGCTTTTGTGAATTAAGAAATAGCTTTAGCAAGCTGGTTAACGGAGGTCTTTGAACTCTTAGTCATGTAAACCAAAAGGGAAGTATATACTTTATTACCGTATATTTCATATAACTAAGAGGAGGAAAAGTAATGGGAGACGTAATTCAAAGCCAGCTGAATATATTTTCATCGCAGTCTCAAAGCGTGCAGTCGTTGACTTACGGTTCTGAAACGAGCATTTTAACAGTAAATGCTGAGACAAAAAAAAATAATCAGAAGATGAAAATAGATGGGTTTGCTACAATTGAAGCAAACATTCCTCTTGGGTTAACTAGCTATCAATACGGGGTAACACTTAGAGTATATAGAAATTCTCAGCTTTTGTTTTCACAGAATTTACAGCAAGGAGCTGCAGCCGTTCTAACACTATCATTTACTCAGCAAAATGCTCTTTCTTTTACATGGGTAGATACAGTAGCATCAATCGGTACATACACGTACTCAGTCAGAATGGAATTTTTTGTCCGGTCTTCAACTGGGGTGACCGTTCAAACGACTACCCGTGCAATTGCGATTACTACATAAAAACAGCGCCAGAATTCTGGCGCTGTTTTTTTACTGATGCAACACTTTATTTATATAACGTTTACGAAGAGTAAATCCGGGAAACTCCTTAATATAAGTCAAAATGGTAGCTAAACCAGTAGTCGTCCTGCACATTCTTTGTGTTTGAAGCGACAATATGCTCATGACCTTGTTCGTCCGTGGCAATCCAGTTGTAGTTGATATCCATTTTAATCGGATACATATTGCCTTTTTTAAACAAAATAACGGGGGGAGTTACTTCAACGAACTCGTTTAGTTTTTTAACAACATTTTCTTTACAGCGAATTAGCTCCATGTCTTTTTCTCCTTCGGTGTTATTGCACAATCATATTTTTTGCGTTGTGCACAATATATAATTTAAAATAACAAAAGTAAGTTTAGCACATTTTACAAAAAACAGAGAAATAAAAAGGAGCGATATCGATGAATGAACAAATTTTATTAGCAGAACGTCCAAAGGGGATGCCAACAAAAGATACGTTTAAATACGAAAAAATTGAAATGCCTACAGCAAAAGAAGGCGAGGTACTTGTTCAAACACTGTACCTTTCTGTTGATCCGTATATGAGAGGACGCATGAACGATACAAAATCATATGTTCCTCCATTTGAGCTAAACGCACCGCTTGCAGGCGGCATTGTAGCACGCGTAACGGAATCAAAATCAGATCGCTTTAAAGAAGGCGATATCGTGACAGGTATGCTTCCTTGGAAACGCTATTCAGCGGCAGAAGCAAAAAACTTACAGAAAGTTGATCCAGAGCTAGCGCCAATTACAACGGCTATCGGCGTTCTTGGTATGCCTGGTCTCACAGCTTACTTTGGACTGCTTGAAATCGGTCAGCCAAAAGAAGGCGAAACAGTAGTCGTTTCAGGTGCAGCAGGTGCTGTTGGATCTGTTGTTGGTCAAATCGCTAAAATTAAAGGCGCACGTGTTGTCGGCATCGCAGGTTCTGAAGATAAAATTGCTTATTTAAAAGATGAGCTCGGATTTGATGAAGTGATTAATTATAAAAAAGGAAATGTGAAAGAAGCGTTAGAAGAAGCGTGTCCTAATGGTGTTGACGTTTACTTTGAAAACGTCGGCGGAGAGATTTCAGATGCAGTTGTTAGCTTATTAAATAAATTTGCGCGCATTCCACTTTGCGGCCAAATTTCACTGTATAACTTAGAAAAACAAGACGTTGGGCCGCGTGTTCAAACACCTTTATTAATTAACAGTGCGTTAATGAAGGGCTTTATCGTAGCCGACTATGCAGACAAATTCCCTGAAGGCATTAAGCAGCTAGGCGAATGGGTGCAGCAAGGAAAAATCAAGTACAGCGAAAACGTTGTAGAAGGTTTTGAAAATGTACCTGAAGCGTTCCTTGGTTTATTTGAAGGAGCAAACTTAGGAAAACAGCTTGTAAAAGTAGCAGAATAAGCAAAAAAACTTGCGGGATCATTCCCGCAAGTTTTTTTTACATAGTTGAAGCCGTTTGTTGTTTCGCTTCTTCTTCAATATGTTCACCAGTGCGTTCGATTGGGGAGCGTTTGTGATAGCGTCCAAGCAGTCCTGTCATGATGAAGATCCCAATTAACGAATAAAGCACTTGCACCACGCCAAATACCACCGTTGCAGAGCCGACAATCAGTACATCTGTTAAAAGCATTGTTTTACCTGGATTAATGCCAAATCGTTTATCAAGAAACACGCATAGCATGTTGATTCCGCCAAGAGAAGAACCGTGGCGAAACAAAAAAATCAGTCCAATGCCGACAATAACGCCTCCCACAACCGCAGCTACAAGCGGATGCGGAAGCGCAAACGAAAAGTTGGCAGCTAATAAATCGGACATCACTGACATCAGGCTAACGCTGATGAAGCTTTTTATCGTAAACTGAAGTCCAATTTGTGTAAGAGCCATAAAATAAAATGGTAAATTGATAATAAAAAACAATACCCCAAATGAAATACCGGTTAAATGCTGCAGGACGATTCCAAGTCCTGCTGTTCCGCCAATAACGAGGTTAGAAGCGGTTAAAAATTGAATTCCGATGGCAACGCACAAGCAGCCAAAGGTAATCCATCCCCATTGTTTTACGTGATTCATATCTCCATCCCCTTTTGTATATTTATACAATACTTTCGATAGAAAACACCGTCTTTTAATTCACAAAATCTATTTTACTATATATCTTTTCAAAAAAAAGCACTTTTGTGAGAGAATCTAACACAAGATTAAAAGTTAGATAATTCAGATTTATTAAGTTTTTTTGAAGCGAATGAGTGATAAACCAATATGTTTCTAAAAAAAAGATTACAAAGAAAGAATGAGAAAAACGGATTTTGGAAAATGTATAAACAAATATTTGGATAATGGTTAAAAAAAGGGAGGAAACATTAGTTAAAACGAACAATTTTAACTAAAATTAAAATATAATTCGTATTTTTATTGATTTTTTGTTTAATTGAGGTAATATATAACATTATTAGCATGAAAATATGTAGAGATGGAAGTGGATGCGAAATGAATAAGAAATTATCAGCGTTGACAGGGGTGGCTGTACTTGCTTTTTCACTGACAGCATGTGCCCCTCAGCAGGAAAAAGAAGTGTCTGCTGAGAAAAAAGAACCCGCTCAAAACCTAGCTGATCAGCAAATCATGGCGGACGCTTGGTACCAAACATCGGGAGAAATGAAAGCTTTGTATTACCAAGGCTATAATACAGGAAAGCTTCGTTTAGATGAGGCGCTTGCAAAAAGTACCGATAAAAAGCCTGCCATTATTTTGGATTTAGATGAGACCGTGCTTGATAATAGCCCATTTCAAGCTTCAGCAATCAAAACCGGCAAAGGATTTCCTTATAAGTGGGATGAGTGGGTGCAAGCAGCAAAAGCGAAAGCAGTACCAGGTGCTGTTGATTTCTTGACGTATGCGGATCAAAAAGGCGTAGATATTTACTATATTTCAGGCCGTACAACTTCTCAGCTTGAGGCAACAATTAAAAACCTAAAGAATTTACATATTCCTCAAGCAACCAAAGACCATGTGCTATTAACGGGTCCAAAAGATGAAGGAAAAGAAACGCGCCGTCAAAAAGTAGCGACAAATCATAATGTAGTCCTGCTGTTTGGTGATAACTTATCTGATTTTAGCGGCTTTGATAAAAAGTCCATTACTGATCGAAATAAGCTTGTAGAAGAGCAAAAAGAAGCGTTTGGCCAAAAGCTAATCGTATTTCCAAATCCAATGTATGGAGATTGGGAAGGAGCTATTTATAACTACGACTACTCAATTTCGGACAAACAAAAAGATAAGCTTCGCCGCGAACAGCTTCAGTATTTCAACTAAAAAAGAAATGGAGACATAACGAAATCGCTCCAATTCAAAGACGAACAAATTGGATATATGAGCTGAACCGCTTGTTACACCGCTGTTGATTTCCGTGCAAGACTTCGCTTTCCGCGGGCGGCCGATGAGCCTCCTCGTCGCTTCCGCTCCTGCGGGGTCTCATCTATTCCGCTTTTCCCGAAGGAGTCTTCGTCTTGCTCTCCAATCAACAGCTAGAAGCATCTGCATTGAAACCTGTGTTCACCATCACAATAAAAAATCCGAACGAGGTTGATTCTCCATTAAGAATCAACCTCGTTCGGATTTCCCTTTAACTAACATATTGTTGTCCCAGCTTCTTTTAATCTTTTCACTATAGCTTGTCCAACTGATCCCGCTTTTTAAGAAAGAAGCCAAGGAGCATAAGGAGCTTGCTTCCACTCGTGTTTTAACATGCCATAAATCACAAGGTCATGGTAGTGATCATATAGGTATTCACCTTCTCTGCAAATGCCTTCTTCTGTAAAACCTAGACGCGCAGGGATGGCTTTACTTTTTTCGTTATTAACCCCGCAGCGTATTTCGACTCGATGAAGGTTTAACGTATTAAATGCATAATTCAGGCATCCGTGTACGGCTCTTGTCATAATACCTTTTCCTTGAAAATCATGTCCAATCCAATAGCCGAGACTTGTACTTTTGTTTCCCCAATTAATTCCGTGAAAACCAATCATCCCGGCGATTTCTCCGTAGTACCGAATGATGGCCTGGAATCCTTGGTTATTATAATATTGAGCTCTCCATTCAGGGATGAGTTCATCATAGTCAGCAATACTTTGCATGCTATCTACCCATGGGAGCCATTCTTTTAGGTAAGGTCTTGACTCGTTAATAAGAGAAAGCAAGGGGAAAGCGTCAGTTGATTCAATCAAATGCAAACTAACTTCGTCATCAATTTTGTATTCAAACATACGAAAGCCTCCTGTGATGATGGGCCTGCTGAGATAAGCGTAGCGTGTAGGCAGTTCTAACATCTAGTTTTTCTTTATTCTACCACAAGTAACAGAAGGGAGAACGAGGAAGTTTAGGCTAAAAGTAAATAACGTATAAAGTCGATAGGATTTTAATGATTAAAAAAATTAATAATTGAAAGCACTTTTATCAATATTTTTACAGAAAAGAAGCATATACAGTGATACAATGGAAGAAGAGATAAGGCGCTGTATGTATACATACTTTCTAACAAACATGATATTGGATCGATAAAAGCAGGTGGTAAAAACATGGATGTACAACTATTAATAACGGTATTTGCACTCGGGTTTTTCGGGTCATTTTTAGCAGGTATGCTTGGAATTGGAGGATCAGTTGTTTTGTACCCGCTGCTGCTATTTGTCCCGCCTCTTGTAGGAGTGGGAATGTTCAGCGCGCACGAAGTAGCTGGTATAGGAGCCGTGCAGTCGCTGTTTGCGTCTGTTTCAGGAGCTCTTGCTTACAAAAAGGGCGGCTATTTGAATAAACCGTTAATTTTATATATGGGCATCAGCGTCTTAGTTGGCAGTCTCATTGGTTCAACGCTATCAAACTCGTTTTCAGAAGGAATGATCAATTTCATTTACGGCGTGATGGCAACAATTGCTGCAGGATTAATGTTTATGCCCAAAAAAAATAATCCAGCGGCCGATTCATTCGAAGTGACGTTTTCAAAACCCTTGGCAGCAGCTCTGGCGTTTTTAGTTGGAATTTGCGGGGGGATTGTTGGAGCAGGGGGCGCATTTTTACTTGTTCCTATTATGATTACCGTGTTAAAAATTCCTGTGCGCGTAACGATTGCAAGCTCATTAGCCGTGACGTTTATTTCGTCTATGGGAACAACATTCGGTAAAGTAATGACGCATCAAGTCCTTTTGCTTCCGGCGCTTATGATTATTGGAGCAAGCTTACTAGCAGCTCCAATCGGCGCTTTTGTCGGGCAAAAGACGAAGGTAGCGTCGCTGCAAGTTATCTTAGCGATCGTTATTACGGCGACTTCGCTGAAAATATGGTTTGATTTACTAATGAAATCTATTCATTAAAAAAAGCTGCCTTTTTAAGGACAGCTTTTTTATTTGGTTGTTGATGACACAAGGTGAGCGACTAAAATATAGCGTTCAGGTGCTGAACCAACGTAATTAAACGGATAACAGGTGCTGACGGTTAAAGTAGCTCTAGGCTTTGGCACAATAACGGTCCGGTCATCCGCATCAACGATTCGTACTTTGTTCACTTTGTATGTGAAGGTGCCTGCTGCCGTGTTCACTACGAGCGAATCGCCTTCACCGACGTCTCCAAGCTTACGAAAAACCGTATCGCGATGTCCTGATAGAACAGAATTGTCGTTTTGACCAGGCAGCACGCTTCCTGCAAAATGACCCACGCCTTTTTCTAATTCATCTTCGTTCGTACCGTGATAAATCGGCAGCTTAGCGTTTAATTTAGGAATATATAATTCTCCCATTAAATCACCGATTTTTGGCTGTTTCGGGTAAGACACATTTGACACTTTCGGCTTTTTTTCCGGGCTAGCAGTACGAGAGTGTACCGTTTTTTTAGCTTCAACAGAAGAAGCTTCAGCAGAAGAGTCCGCTGTTGAAGAATCCTTGCTTTTAGAAACTGAAGCTGCGGCTGGTTCTTCTGTATCCATTGTTTTAAATGCCAAATAGCCTCTTGCAAATTTATAGGCATTTGTTGTTGTAAACCAAAGACCAAAGCAAATGACGGCGGCTAAAAGGGAAAGAACAATCAACCGCTTTTTGCGATTGATTGTTCTTCTTGTTTTTCTTGGTTCCATTTTATGCGCGTCTCACTTTGCGGAAAAGAACAAAGCCAGCGGCTACAAGCACTAATCCAATTAATGTATTTGTTACATAATTAGAAGCCGTTTCCGGAAGCTTTCCGCCTTTAACGGTTTTTTGTACAGCGCCATTCGTTTGTTTCTTTACCGGTTCTTGCTTCTTTTCTACTGCTGGTTTTTGCGCTTGAGCTGGTTTTGCTACAGCTTCAGCAGATTTTTCCACTTCTTTTCCTGTGTCTGTGATGATATCAGAATTAAACATATCGCCTGTGATCACCATGTCTGCTAAAAATTTACCGTCTGTTGTATAAAGAGAAATTTTTAGACTTGCATTTTTTAATTCTTCTAAGTTGATTAAATCAGTAAGAGAAAGCGGTCTTTCATTTCCGCCTTGTACAAGTGAAAACTTAGCGTCTAAATGGAAGATTGATAGCATTTCTTTATAAATAGACATTAATTCAGCGATTTGATCAGCAGATAATTCTGTTGCTGTATCAAAATCTTCGAATGCCGCTAAGCGCTCGCCTAATTGATCTAAGCGGTTAAGCGTTGCTTCATTTGAAAGCTCATCTTCTAACGATGTAAAATGTGCTTCAATTCGATTTAACTCTTCTGAAGTTAAGCCTAATTCAGACTGCATAAACGATAGTAAGCCGCTTAAATCTTCTTCGCTTAATTCATCATCGTAAGAAGCGGCTTCTTCGTCATATGACTCATCATCTTCATACCAGTCGTCGCCCTCTAGATAGAAGTCAACATCCTCGTATAAATCATCTAGATATACATAATCGTCTAAGCTTTGGCCGTTCTCTTTTAATAACGCATTTAAGCTTGTTTTGTCTAAGTCAAAATCTGCATACACATCTTGTACGTTATGTAAGTCAGCTGAAATTGGTTCACCTAAAAATTCTTCTAAATCTGCGATTGTATCGTAGTTTTCAAGACTATCGTCATACAGTGAAAGTGAATATTCAACGTCGTCTTTGGTTACTTCAAAGCCTCGCGTTTGGCTTACCGATTTTAAATACTTGTTAAAATCTGCGTCAAATGTTGACGCTGATGCGAATGAAGACGTTGGAAATACGCCTACAAACAGCAGAAATGATAATAGTATTGCCCCCAGTTTTTTCATCAATTTTCTCCTTTTTTTTACGTTTTCTACAAGATTATATAGGAAGAGTTATAAATTTACAATATATACTTATATTATATATACCTTGAATATAGTGGTAATTTAAGGGATTTATAGAACTGTATATTTTGAGAATCCCGTATGAAAGGGAGCGGAAAGCCCTAGATAGAAAAAGGAGGAAATAAAGAAAAAGGTTTATATTTTTTTTGCAGAGGCAGAAATATAAAAAAGATATCAAAAAAGAACAGCACTTAGAAGCTGTTCTTTTTGAAATGATATGTAAGCCTTAGCATAGATAGTTGAAATTCGATACCGTTCCGCTTTAGAAAAAGGTGGTTACGAGTTATGATTTTAGTAAGGATAGTGAAGAAAAGTGAGAGCGCGGTTTTGTCAGCTCTATTTTGATTCCTTTTAGCCTTAAACGTTCTACAAACTGTTTGCGTTTTTTTCGCTTTTCATGCGGGGATTGATTCATATTTGCCTCATCCTCCATATTTAGTCAAGTAGCTAACATATCATTATCATAATCAAAAGATGACGGTTACACAATAAACATTCTCAAATATTCACAAAGATTTAAAATTTGTTACATTGATAGTGTACATGTACCCCATTCTCTTTTTTTATAACATCTCAATGTGCTGTTTTTAAATCGAAGTTTTGTAAATCCTGTCGCAGGCTAAAAAACGCGCTGACTTTTATATTTTGATTCACTGTGCTTAAAAGCTATACTAGTAGTGCGTATAGAAAAGAGTAAAACGAATTTTTACATCTCATCTATTCGTATACAAAAAAGAAAGAGGGATTTTGATGAAAACAGAACAGCAGTATTTTGAAGAAGGAAAATCAATTCAAACATATATGAACGACATGAGTACATTAAAAGAGGAAAGTTTAGCTGTTTATGAACAATTTCAGCTTCCTAAAGATGGACTGGCTGACAAATTAAAGGCTCACAAGCTTCATTTCTTAGCGATTACTGAAGATTGGTGCGGAGATGCGATGATGATTAACCCAATCATTCGTAAAGTAGCTGAAGCTGCCGGTATCGATGTGCGCGTTGCACTGCGAGATGCGGACACCAAATTAATTGACCGTCACTTAACAAACGGAGGACGTGCCATTCCGATTATTTTAATTTTTAATAATGAAGGGACGCTACTTGGGAAGTGGGGCCCCCGTGCTCCCGAAGTTCAGCAAATCGTCGATGAGCTTCGTGCCACGCTCCCTTCAAAAGAAGATCCTTCGTTTGAAGAGAAACAAAAAGAAGTTTTTTCTTCGTTACGAACAAGATATAAAGAAGAACCAGCTCTTTGGTCGCATGTTTATAACAGCTTTAAAGAAACGGTTTTAGCAGTTGTGAAATAACTTAAAAAAGCAGGATAAAATGAGTGCTTCATTTTATCCTGCTTTTTTTCTGGTTATTGCAACAAGATCGTTTGTATATCACTTTAATGGAAAGGCAGCTCTTATGAATGTTAGTGTTCAAATCGCGCACTTTTAATTGAAAAAACGCACAAAATTCTAAAAATAAAAATATTTTTTATTCAAAACGCGTACTTTTTAACTTGATGATGATATAATAACAAATAATAAATGAAGAAAGGGGACGCGTGAATGAATGGAAAAGCTTTCGGCTAGTACTTTTAAGCAGCATTTTTAAAGTTCAAAATGAATTTTATTTTTTAAATTTAATGAAAGCGCTTAATAACTCACTTCTCAGAAAATATAGAAGAAAGGTGTTAGATACATGAATAACTTACATAGAAAAATGGGAACGTTTTCTCTCATGATGGTCGGCCTTGGATCTATTATTGGATCAGGATGGCTGTTTGGGGCATGGAGAGCTGCTCAAATTGCAGGACCCGCAGCAATTGCTTCTTGGATTATTGGAATGGTTGTTATTTTATTTATAGCTCTTTCTTACAGTGAACTAGGATCGATGTTTCCAGAAGCAGGAGGTATGGTTAAATATACGCAATACTCGCACGGCTCATTTCTTGGCTTTATTGCGGCTTGGGCAAACTGGATTGCAATCGTATCGGTTATTCCTGTTGAAGCCGTTGCTTCTGTTCAGTATATGAGTTCATGGCCGTGGGAGTGGGCGAAATGGACAGGCAGTTTAGTAGAAAACGGGATTCTTACCGGAAAAGGCTTGGCTATTGCTACAGGACTATTAATCATTTATTTTCTTCTAAATTACTGGACCGTCGGCTTATTTTCGAAAGCTAATTCACTTATTACCGTGTTCAAGATTGTAATACCAGGGCTTACGATTGGTGCTCTTTTATTCGCAGGGTTTCACGGAGGAAACTTCTCCTCTGCAGGAGGCGTTGCTCCAAATGGATGGGCAAGCGTTTTGACAGCTGTTGCTACGTCTGGGATTGTGTTTGCTTTTAACGGTTTTCAAAGCCCTATTAATATGGCGGGAGAAGCAAAAAATCCGGGTCGCTCTATTCCGATTGCAGTAGTAGGCTCCATTTTAATTGCAACCGTGATCTATGTATTGCTTCAAATTGCGTTTATTGGAGCGGTAAATCCTTCAGAAATCGTAAAAGGATGGAGTCATCTTAACTTTAATTCGCCGTTTGCCGATCTAGCGATTGCGTTAAATATTAACTGGCTTGTTATTGTGTTATATGCCGATGCTTTTGTATCGCCATCAGGAACAGGTATTACGTATACAGCTACCACGTCACGCATGATTTATGGTATGGAAAAAAATAAATATTTGCCGAATATACTGGGACGAGTTCATCCGCTTTATGGAGTTCCTCGTCAAGCCATGTTTTTTAATCTATTTGTCTCATTCATCTTTTTATTTTTATTTAGAGGCTGGGGAATTTTAGCCGAAATTATTTCTGTAGCTACGTTAATTTCATATCTTACTGGTCCTATCACAGCTATGACCTTAAGAAAAACGGGGACCGATCTTTATAGACCTTTACGTATAAAAGGGTTAAATGTAATAGCGCCTCTTGGCTTCATCTTTGCTTCACTTACTCTTTACTGGGCAAGATGGCCGTTAACTGGACAGGTATTATTTATTATTTTAATAGGGTTACCGATTTATTTTTATTACCAAGCAAAATCAAAATGGAAAGGCTTTGGTCAAAACTTCCGAGCCGGCGTTTGGATGATTGTCTACTTATTATGTATGATGACAATCTCTTGGATAGGAAGTGAAAAGTTTGGGGGACTCAATATTATTAAATACGGCTGGGATATGGGTCTTATTGCAATCGTTGCACTTTTCTTTTATGCTTGGGCACTTAAAAGCGGATACAAAACAGAGTATTTAAAAGAAGCAATTCATGTTAATAATGAAATAAAAGCAGCGGAAGCACAGACTGCCTCAGCTAAAGAGCAGATCATAGAAAAACAAATTAAATAAGTAGTAAAAATGAGGCTGGGACAAAAGTATTTCAGTTGAAGTCAAATGCGAACTATTAATTATTTTTTGATTGGTAGTTCGTGTTTTTTTGTTGTTATGTTGAATATAGATTTTATGTGTATAGTTGGTTCTAGCAGTTAATTGGAGGGCAAGGCGAAGGCTCCTTCGGGAAAAGCGGAATAGGTAAGACCCCGCAGAAGCGCAAGCGACGAGGGGGCTCACCGGCCCCCGGCGGAAAGCGAAGTCTTGCACGGAAATCAACTGCGGTGTAACAAGCAGTCCAGCTTATGTATCCAATTAGTTATGTGTCAGCCTCTTCTTTTGTGGATAAATTTTATTTTTTTGAATACTAGATAGTAAAAAATGCTATAATGGTTGGCAAAATCATGCAGGGGAGAACGACTTATGGATATCGTATCAATCACTTCTTTTTTAGGCGTAGCCGCTTTGCTTACGGTTATGCCTGGACCTGATAACTTATTTGTTTTAGCACAAAGCATATCAAACGGTAGATATGCAGGAATCTCGACTTCATTAGGGCTTTGTACGGGCTTGCTTGGTCATATAGCTGCAGCAACATTGGGTCTATCGGCTGTTATCTATCAATCGGCTTTAGCATTTGCTATTGTAAAATACGCTGGAGCAGCTTATTTATTATATCTGGCTTATAAGACATTTACAGCAAAAGATTCCGCTCTCGCTGTTGAAAACAAAGAAGCTGTTGAGTACAAGGTGCTATACAAAAAAGGAGTGATTATGAATCTGCTAAATCCAAAAGTTTCGCTCTTTTTTCTTGCTCTTTTACCTCAGTTTGTTAATCATTCAACCGGACACGCCACACAGCAAATGCTTGTTTATGGAGCTGTATTTTTAGTTCAAGCGCTGATTATTTTTACGTTCATTAGTCTATTTGCAGGTAAAGTAGGGGAGTTTTTGCGGAAATCTTCGGCGCTGTCTAAGCGGCTTAATCTTGTGCAAGGCTCTATCTTTACGCTTATTGGCTTAAAAATTGCTTTTAGTGAGAAATAGCAGAAGATAAGACGGCGAACCTTCTTTTTATCTCTATTAAAAGGTGTGGACATAGGTTAGTTAAAGGGAGATCCGAACGATAAATCCAATTCGTTCGGATTTTTTATGTATGTAGTTGCTTCTAGCTGGTGATTGGAGGGCAAGGCGAAGGCTCCTTCGGGAAAAGCGGAATAGGTGAGACCCCGCAGAAGCGCAAGCGACGAGGAGGCTCACCGGCCCCCGGCGGAAAGCGAAGCCTTGCACAGAAATCAACAGCGGAGTAACGAGATTCACGCTAGCTCATTTATCCGTCTTTATTTTTTGCTTTAAAACAGCGGTCCCTAGCAAAATCCTGCTTTTTTGAGTGAATATTCTCGAATGTTTTAAGGGGACGAACCCTTCTTGTCCAATCACATATATATATAGAATGAGAGATAAAACATCAGGCATAGCCAGTGTTAATCACAAGTTCTTTCATATTATGATTGAAAGGAAAGATTCACATGAAAAAAGTATGGCTAGATGCAGGACACGGCGGTACAGATTCAGGTGCTTTAGGAAATAATTTGCGTGAAAAAGATATTACGCTGCAGCTTGTACTACACGCGCGGGCGTATTTAGAACATAACTATTCCGTAGATGTTCAAGTAACCCGTTCAACCGATGTGTTTGTTTCATTATCAGATCGAGCGAACCGGGCTAATGCATGGGGAGCGGATATTTTTGTTTCTATGCACATCAATGCTGGAGAAGGTACTGGATTTGAAACGTATCGATATCCATCACAAGAGGGAAGTCAATCTTCTCTTTTACAAAAAGAGCTGCACACGGAGATTTTACCAACCATGCGCAAATTTGGGACGATTGCAGATCGTGGTTTAAAAACGGCTAATTACGCTGTACTGCGTGAAACAAATATGCCAGCTGTTTTAACAGAAAACTTGTTTATCGATACGACAGCCGACGCTGAAAAATTAAAAAACGCGACGTTTCTTCGGGAAGTGGGCGAAGCGCACGCGCGTGGAATTGCTAAGTATTTAAACTTACCTTCTAATGGAGTCACATTCTATACCATTCAATCTGGAGATACATTTTATAGCATTGCAAAGAAGTATAATATCACCGTTCAGCAGCTGCAGGATGCAAACCCTGGCGTAGATCCTGCAAAACTGCAAATTGGCCAGCAAATTGTTCTTCCTGTCACTACGTATACTGTACAAGCAGGAGATACGTTTTATAGCATTGCGAAAAAATATAGCATGACCGTCCAGCAGCTGCAGGATGCAAATCCTGGTGTGGATCCTGCAAAATTACAAATTGGCAAGCAAATTATCATTCCCGCTGTTTAATATCTGTAAATAAAAAAGATGACACGGCAGCGTGTCATCTTTTTTATTTATTGAACTAATCTTACAAGCATATGGGCAAGGTGATGCTGCTGTTCTTTGTCTCCAACCTTCCACAGTTCGTGAAGCAGGTTTTCCTCTCGATTGCGAGGCTCTTCATGCTTAGCAAGGTAATCAGCTACTTTTTGAGCTGTTTTAGCCAGCTGTTCCTCATTCATCCCTAACTTTTCACCTTTTGAGACCTTGTCCCCTAGATAACTTTTAAATCCTTCGAAGCTAGAGAGAATATCCTCTTTTTTCTCCTCGCTCATAGAATTAATTGCTCCTTCAACTTTTGCTGAATGATTTGTTTCTACAGAATTACTCATAGTTTTTTTCTCCTCTCATGGTTATATTTGGGTGTTAGAAAGCATATTCCCTGAGGGTTCAGTAACTAAACGTCCGAATGTATTATTTTTATATTATGGGGTTATACAAGGGCTTAAAAAGGTGAGGTCAACCGAGATTTTATCAGCCAATAATAAAATGACAAAAAAGACTTTGAATAAAGAAATCAAAGTCTTTTACTGATTTTTATACTGCAGCATCATACTTCGGGCGTAGGAGTAGGAGTGGCATAGCCTTCCTTATATTTATCATTGATTTCTTGACGAATGTCTTCGATGCTTTTGCCTTTGCTGTAGTCTACTACAGCTTGAGCGGCTATTTCTAAACAGACGCCGCATTTTGTTCCGTGATCATCCCACGTCACTGCCCCGTTTCCTTTGTTTTCAAAAATAAAACAGTCGTAGTTGTTTTGATGATTAGCTTCTTCTCCACATCCGCAGTAGCAAGGAATGTTTTCAAGTAAGGTTTGATGCTTAGCAGCGGCTGCATAAATAAGCTGCATATCTTTGGGCTTGTCACTTAGAAAAGAGGGAAGAGTTTCACTATTTTTTGTTTCTTCTCGTTTATCACCTAATGTGTGCTGCTGATGTTCTTCATGTTGTGTTGCTTCTGTATGTTTGCTCCCTGAACTTTCTTTACTTTCGTTTCCGCAGCCGGAGACCATGCCCGCTGCAAGGACAGCTGTTATGACCTTTGATTTTATCATCAGAATGTTCATCCTTTCTTCAATTAAAGCTAGACAATCATATGTAGACCCATCATGTTAAGCAGGTATCATTTGTCTTTAAAGTCATTCATCAACTTTCTGCAAAATAATTTTCCGATACATACCTTTCAACATGACGCTTGAATTCTCCTTCAAGATAAGCTGATCCCGGCTTGCTTCAAACACATGTTCAAAAGAGAGTCCAATATCCGTTCCCAGTAATTTTACGAAAGGGCGGAATATCTTTTTAGGAAAAGCCGCTGATTTCTTTTTGGTTTCAAATTTATCAAAAATCAGGATAGTTCCCTTAGGCTTTACTACTCTTGTCATTTCTTTTAAAGCTTGCTTTGCATCAGGTACTACGCTAAGAATTAAGCTTGCTACAACTACATCAAACGAAAAAGAGTCGAATGTTAGCTGCTGAGCGTCCATTTGGTGGAAGGTTATAGATGGATTTTTGTATTTATCTTTTGCTTTTTGAAGCATTTCACTGGAATAGTCGATGGCTGTTACATTTACTTCATGAGGAATAAAAGCTAAATCTGCCCCCGTTCCAACACCTACAAATAAAATGCGCTGTTCAGATGAAAAGTGGACGTCTTGAAAGACTTTTTTTCTGGCTCGATAAAACATCCCGTTATTAAAAAACGCATCATAAAAAGGAGCCCAACACTTATAAATAAATTGATTCCAGCGGTTATTCACGTAAACCCTCCTAGAAAATAAGCTTTCCAACGCCTGCTGGAAAGCTTATGGATTACATTTAATTTTTCATTTTGAGTAAGCGAAGACTGTTTAAAATAACAAGTAGCGCTGCTCCTGTATCGCTTAAGACGGCAATCCATAGAGTAAGCCAACCTGGGAAGATAAAGGCTAAGGCAATGACTTTAACAATAATAGAAAACCAAATGTTTTGTTTGATGACAGCTAACGCTTTGCGGCTTAGCTTCATCGTATGAGGAAGCTTTTCTAAATTGTCTGCCATCAGGACAATATCAGCTGTTTCCATGGCCGTATCAGTACCAGCACCGCCCATTGCAATGCCAAGATCAGCAGTTGCGAGGGCAGGGGCGTCATTAATTCCATCTCCAACCATAGCGGTTTGATACCCTTCATGTTGAAGCTGCTGTATGGCTTTTACTTTGTCTTCAGGCAGCAAATCAGCAAAATAGCGGTCTACCCGAGACTCAGAGGCAATCCTTTTAGCTGTTCCTTCGTTATCACCGGTCAACATCACAATCTGCTGCATTCCGTTTTGTTTGAGGCTTTCTAAAGCAGATACGGTTGTATGTCTGATGGTATCAGCTACGCTAATGATGCCTAGAACACTTTTAGCTGTTCCGACAATAATAATCGTTTTACCTTCGTTTTGAAGCTTTTCAATATGAGACCAGCAGTGGGATAGAGGTGTTTCTAAATCTGAGAATAATTTTGCATTACCTGCGTAATAAACCGTTTCTTGAATTGTTGCTTGCACGCCTTTTCCTGTAAGGATTTTAAAATTTGATCCTTGTAAAGAACCGACTTTCTTCTCCGCTGCATAATACACGATAGCGCGGGCAATGGGATGATTTGAATAATCTTCAAGCGTTTTTGTTATTGCTAAAAGCTGATTTTCTTCAGCAGCAAGGGAAACAACCTCTGAAACAGCTGGTTTTCCTTCTGTTAGCGTTCCTGTTTTATCAAAAGCAATCGCATTGATTGCACCCGCTTTTTCTAAAAATGTCCCGCCTTTAATGAGCACGCCATTTTTCGCCGCGTTTCCAATCGCAGATACAATAGCGACGGGAGTAGAAATGACTAGCGCACATGGACAAGCCACAACTAATAATTCAAGCCCCTTGTAAAACCACTCACTCCATGCACCATCAAACAGGGGAGGGATGACCATAATGAATAAAGCTAAAATAAAGACGATAGGCGTGTAAATGGTTGCAAATTTATCAACAAATGCTTGAGTAGGCGCTTTTTTCTCCTGTGCTTCTTCCACTAAATGAATAATTTTAGAAATCGTCGTATCTTCTACTAGCTTTGTTACCTTAATTTCTAACGATCCGCTTTCGTTAATGGTGCCTGCATAAACAGCATCACCGACTACTTTATCAACTGGAATAGATTCACCTGTAATAGGGGCTTGGTTGATACTGGATTCGCCATTTGTAATTTCACCATCCAGCGGAATTCGATCTCCTGGCTTTACGACAATCACAGTGCCGATTGAAATATCTTCCGCTGCTTTTTTAATCAGCTGGCCATTTTCTTTCACCCATGCTTCAGAAGGAGCTAAATCCATCAAACCTCGTATCGAGTTTCTTGTTTGTTCAATCGACCTTGTTTGTAAAGCAACGCCTAAAGCAAATAGCCAAACGACCGTAGCACCTTCAAGCCATTCACCAATAACAGCTGCTCCAAGTGCTGCAACGGTCATTAAAACATTCATGTCTAAAGAACGGCTTTTAATTCCGTAATAAGCACTTTTAGCCGGCTTATATCCGCTAACAATCATGGCAATAGCGTACAGTACAGTTGTCATATAAGAAGCAATTCCTGTATGAGAACCGATAAAACCTAATGCGATGAGAATACCTGAAAAAATAATCGGACCATTTTTGCCTTTATGGTGCCTAGATTCAGCAGGCTGCCTGCTGCTCGTCACTAAAGTAGCGGTATAGCCAGCTTTAGATACTTCCTTAATAATGTCATCCGCTTCATTATCATGTTCAATTTGTGCTTTTCCCGTTGAAAAGTTAACGCGTACGTCTTTGACAGCAGGAACTGTTTTTAAATGATTCACAATTGTGTTCGCACAAGCTGCACAGTCCATTCCTTCAATCAAATACGTTTTCATTTTCTTGTTTGATTGAATAGGCTCAATACTAAACCCTAGTCTTTCCACGGAGTTTGGAATGAGTGACAGAGCCGACTCGCTTGTTGCCGCCACTTGAAGCTTTCCTGTATTGTAGTTGATTGCTACATGTTGAATGTCGTTTAACGTCTTTAAACTTTTTTCAATGGTAGCAGCACAGGAAGGGCAATCCATTCCATACACGCGGTATTCAGCCGTTTCTTCTATGTTGCTGCCTGTTGCTATATCCTGGTCGCCGCAGCAGGCATGCTGGCTTTTATCGGTCGTTAACGCAATCGTATCTGAACAGCAGCTGTGACTGTGTTCATGACTCTTTGTGCCGCAGGAAGAAGGCTCTTCAGTAGATGCGGCTTCTGAAGAAGAGGAGCAGCAGGTCTTGCTTTCAATTTCTGGTGAAGAAGATCCGCTGCAGCAGTTTCCGGTATGCTGATGATTTTTTTTATCTTCGTGTTTCATTGTGTCCCACTCCCTATACGGTAAGAAAAACTTAAATAGTTACGTCTTCTTTTTTAGCAAACATGATATCAATTACTTGTTTAATATGTGCATCTCTTAAAGAATAAAAAGCTAACTTTCCTTCTTTGCGATAATTGGCAATTCCTATATTACGCAGCAGTCTTAGGTGATGAGAAGCAGTCGCAACTGTAGAGCCTACAATATTGGCTACGTCACATACACATAATTCCTCGCCTTTATACAGAGCCAAGACGATTTTAAGCCTCGTTTCATCTCCTAACGCTTTGAACAGGACAGAAACCCCTTGAACAGCTTCGGCATCGATAGCAGGCTTAATACGGTTTACTTTTTCTTCATTAAAACAATAAATATCACAGCGGTCTTTTGGCATGATTTCCTCCTTCATTCAAACATTCAAATGATTGTTTGTTTATAATATATGTCAATTTTTAAAAATGTTCAAACATTTATTGAGTATTCGGAATTTTTTTCTGAGCAAAACATAAATATAGAAAGAATAAATATGAAAAGTATGCCTATTAGTGTATGTACTATGGACTAAATGGTGCGGGCGAAAAGAGAATGACTTTACGTGTAGAACAAAACAAAAAGCCACCCCTATAGGTAGCCTTTCAATGACTTTAAAAATGATAGCAATAATGAAATACAGCTTAGACTTTGTTCACTTAATTAGCGTTTTAATCGATTAAATAATAAATCTGCTGCATTATTTAACACCTTGTCCGATTCTTTTAATCGTTTGTCTGAGTTTTCTAAATAGGATTGAGCAGATAATACAACATCTAACGGATCCTTGACATTCTTCTTTTCGGTACATACTAAATGCCCTACACCATTTTTCCAATGAATCGTGCATTTAAAATTTACAAATGTATCCTCCCTCGTTCTCAAACGCAAATGCCTGATGATGGGGTTAGATGAGGAGTACTGTGACAGCATCCACATTGCTTGTTTCCGGTCGTCTTTATGAATAATGCTCCACAGACTGGAGACTGAAGAAAAATAAGAATGTGCTTGACTAGAAAAATGAAGGATTTCACCTTCTTGATTTAATTGAAAGTAAGGAACGGGGATCCATTTAAGTATGTTACTTTCCATCATGCACCTCTCCCAACTTAAGTAATCTCTTTTACCATATCACAATTACCTAATATTTGTATGATTTTTATTAATTTCCCCGTGCTTTTTCCAGTTTTAAGCTGTAAAACCTAAAGAACTATTCAGTTTAAAACACTTGAAAAAAGAACGTATGTTCGATAAACTAAAAATTAAAGGAGCGAATTCTATGCGGCGGCTACTTCAAGAAAGCTACTCTTCAAAACGACCTGTTGAAATTATTTATATGGACGATAAAGGATGTTTGACACAGCGATTTATCATTGTGTATAAAATTTATCCTCAGAGCGTAAAAGCTTGGTGCTTACTAAGGAACGAGAAACGAACGTTTAAAATAGAGAATATCCTTTCATGCGGATTCAGCAATAAAAGAAAAAGCAGTTTTAGGCAGAAAGCTCACTCAATTTAAGAGTGGCTTTTTCATATCATTTCCTCTTATGGCGTGTGAGTTATTTTCATACACTATATCCACCAGAAAGGGGAATGAACATGACATTAAACCAAGGAAATAAAACTAAGCACAGCGCTAAAGGAAGAACGGAAAAAGATGATATGACCATGCAGGGTGAGAAAAACCAGCATGAAGCAAAAAGTACCTCTTTGTCTCATAACAATTGTCGGGCAAACCTTGATGGAGATTAATCTAAGAAAGGAAAGCTTTCGTTTCCGAAGCTTTCCTTTTTTGTGTATATCGCATTTTTAAGTTAACCTGTATTTTTCTGGGCCAATCACAATATAGTCTCTCGCTTCACGTGTTCATACTATCCTATCTCGCATCCTTCATTTGTAGAAACATCTTTCTAACGTTTGTGCAACATTGGTTCTACTATATTACTCATAAGCGAACTTCAGTTTTAACGGGAAAGAAAAGGGGAAATGAAAATAAAAATTCTGCGTTTCTTCATTATAATAAGAAAAAACGATCTGTTTACTAGTATTTAAATCTTTCGAAAAGTCAAAATAAATAATGATTGATTTCGTCACTTTATTGTGGTTTTATAATAAAGTGTAAAAAGACCATTTTTCTTTCAGAGAGAAATGAGATAGAGTACTTCTGTGTTGATTCTTTCTTTTGAATATAGTATACATACAGGGGTATAGAAATTAATTGGGAGGAAAACATGGCGATACTATATATGAGCATAGGTATTTTACTTTTATTAATTTGTTACAGTTTTTATAAACGCTATGTGCCGGTGCAGGGAATAAAGAAAGTGACGACCGCCGACTGTGCTTCTACAACAATTTCGTATGTAGATGTTCGTCATTTTCATGAAATGAAACAAAATCCCTGTCAAAAAGCAATCCATATTCCGCTTCCTTATTTAGAGAGACAGCATGAGGAAATTCCATATAAAGAAGTGGTCGTAATTGTTCCTGACAGCATTTCCCGAAATTTAAGCATCCGGCAGCTCAAAAAACATGGGTATCAGGTCAAGGGATACATGTGTGCGGAAAGATGTGTGTAATAAAAAGAACAGCAAATGACCCTTTATAGGGTTTCCTTTTGGAAAACTGTGATATATAAGCTAAAAGATACCTGTGTCAAAATGGGTATCTTTTTTTGTTATGAAGATGAGAAGGGGGGGCAGGGAACGGTTTCTTTTGGTTCAACAGACACTGAGTCTTTTAGCGTATTTTTATGACAAAAGGTTTGAAAAATCCCTTTTGTGGTAAAAAAAAACGTAGTTCTCCTAGTGCATAGACAGAGGTTTAATAGGCAGTTATAATTTAGGCAATTACATAAAAGGGGAGTAAGCTAAGGAAGGTGAATAGATGTGCGAAAGATAAAGCGGTTGCTATTTCTGTTCATTTGTATAGCGGTTGTAATTGTTGCGTATGAGATGATTCGATATCCGATTGAAAACAATGCTGCAAGTGTGCAGCAGCATTTGCGAAATTGGGAGCATAAAGAAAGTATTGATGGTTCTGCAAAGATTACGCTGCAAGATTTTAAACGGGTTGATCACTCTAATACATACATAGCCTTATTCTCCATACCTGGTGATAAAGAAGGAATGGCCGTATTGAAGCAAGGATGGAACAAACGCCTGCGTATTGAAGTCAGTACTAAAATGAGCAATTTAGTGGATTATGATGATATCCACACAAATAAAGGGACATATGCGCTGTTTACAGGAACAAATAGAAGTAAACAAATTGAGCGAGTAAAGGCGGCTTTGGTGCATGATACATATACCATTGATGCCGCGGTCCCAAAAAGTGATTATTTTGTGCTGTATGAAAAGATACCGAGTCATATTAAACATCCATTTCCAGCAACGACAACGCTGCTAGATAAAGCAGGGGATGATATCACGGTTAAAGAATTTATGGATCAGGAGCTGCGTGAATAACACGCAGCTTTTTTCTGTAATAAAAGCTTTTTAAAAAAATTCACGTTTTGTTCATATTTTCGAAAGAAAGAATTTTAAGCAAAGAAATCAAATATTTTCTACAAAATAAAGGGGAATTAACGGGCAAAATAAGGTTCATACAGAACGTCACATTTTCTTTGAAAATTTGTCACAAAATATTCAATTATGTCGATGTGTATTGATATATCAATGTTGAAGCAAACATGCAAAGCTAATTTTGCAGTTATTCCTAAAGAAATAGTTAAGAAATGGGAGCTTAATCCTTTTATTTACATTTATTCATACCAAATTATGTGATAGAATATCGCAAGGTTGAAGCACTCTAACCCCATTGGTACAGTCACTATATTAGAATATTTTTAATATAAAAAAATAAAGCAAAAGGGACGAAAAAAATCTCATTTTGTATTACAATAGTAGTGGCCTACAAATAAGGGGGAAGAGAGTCTGTATAAAAATGTCGTTATCTAGCGAAAGATAGCGCATTTTGAATGTTCATCAATATAGGCTTCGCATCATGTGTTGTTAGAAAGGAGAGTTTTAAGTGAAACCAAAAAAAGGATTTTGGAAGCTAGTAGGTTTACTATCTGCGCTTTCACTAGTATTTTTGAGCGGTTGTTCAAAGCTTGCTGTATTGAACCCGCAAGGTCCTGTTGCAAAAACGCAATCTGATTTAATCATTTGGTCTATGTGGATGATGTTGATCGTGGTTGTTGTCGTATTTGCTATTTTTATATTTGTTCTTGTCAAATATCGTGAAAAACCAGAAAACATGGACTATGAGCCACCTGAGCAAGAAGGTAACTTAAAGATGGAGGTTATTTGGACAGCATTCCCAATCATCATCTTAATTCTATTAGCAGTGCCAACTGTTAAAGCGATCTACTCTGCAGAAGAAGTACCGGCAGAATCAAAGGATAAAGATCCAATCGTGATTCACGTTACATCTGCAAACTGGAAATGGATTTTCAGCTATCCGGAACAAAATATCGAGACGGTTAACTACGTAAACATTCCAGCGGATACGCCAGTGAAATTTGAGTTAACGGCTCAAGGACCTATGAACTCCTTCTGGGTACCAGAACTTGGCGGACAAAAATATTCGATGAACAATATGTCAATGCCATTATACTTAGAAGCGGATAAGCCTGGTTCTTATATCGGACGTAGTGCTAACTTCTCTGGTGAACATTTCACTCAAATGCAGTTCGAAGTTCAAGCTCAAACGGACAAAGACTTCAAAGAGTGGGTTAGTGATGTAAAAGGTACAGCTGGTAAATTGACTGAAAAGAAATATGATCAAATCCTAAGCCCAGGCGTTGTTGGACGTCAAACTTACAACGGTACACATTTAAAATGGGTTGACCATGCAAAAGATGTATACATTCCTGGCAAAGAGCTAGAACGTGGTACAGGACATGACCACAGCAAGATGAAAGAAGACGAAAAAACGAGTAATGAAGAAATGGAAAACATGGATCACTCAAATCATGAATAACATTCATTTATTACACTAAATAACGCAATGATTGGGGGAAGACATAATGAAGCTAGATGAATTTTTCGTCACTGGCGAACCTATGATTTACGCTGCTGATGCAGCAATCGCTATGACGGTCATCGGTATCGTTTTTGTCTTAACATATTTCAAGAAATGGAAATGGTTATGGACAGAATGGTTAACAACAGTTGACCATAAAAGACTCGGTGTCATGTACATCCTTTCAGCTGTATTAATGCTTTTCCGCGGCGGAATCGATGGAATCATGATGCGTATGCAGCTTGCATTCCCGGGTATGAACATCTTAGATGAACATCACTACAACGGAGTCTTCACGGCTCACGGTGTTATCATGATCTTATTCATGGCAATGCCATTTATTATCGGACTAATGAACGTAATCGTTCCATTACAAATTGGTGCGCGCGACGTAGCATATCCGTTCCTAAACGCAATTAGTTTCTGGACATTCTTTATGGGAGCAATGCTATTTAACCTTTCTTTCGTAATCGGAGGAGCTCCTGATGCAGGTTGGACAAGTTACTTCCCGCTTGCAGGTAAAGAATTTAGTGAGGGCATTGCAAATAACTTCTATGCCGTTTCACTACAGATTGCTGGTGCTGGTACATTAATGACTGGTATCAACTTCTTTGTAACAATTTTAAAAATGCGTGCTCCTGGCATGACAATGATGAAAATGCCAATGTTTACTTGGTCAATCTTCATCACATCAATTATTATTATTTTCGCGTTCCCTGTATTAACAGTAGCGCTTGCACTTATGACACTTGACCGTGTATTCGGAACAGCCTTCTTTACAATGGCTAACGGCGGTCTTCCAATGATGTGGGCTAACTTATTCTGGATTTGGGGTCACCCTGAAGTATATATCGTTATTTTACCGGTATTCGGTGTCTTCTCAGAAGTTATCAGTACACATTCTCGCAAGAACTTATTCGGTTATAAAGCAATGGTAGTATCAATGGTCGGTATCGCATTCTTAAGTTACCTTGTATGGGTGCATCACTTCTTTACAATGGGTAACTCACCGTCAGTTAACTCGTTCTTCTCAATCACAACGATGTTAATCGCCGTACCAACCGGAGTTAAAATCTTTAACTGGCTCTTTACAATGTATAAAGGCCGTATCAAATTTACGACTGCGATGCTTTGGTCATTAGCGTTTATTCCAAACTTCGTAATCGGTGGGGTAACAGGGGTTATGCTTGCGATGGCATCAGCCGATTATCAATATCATAACAGTTACTTCCTAATCGCTCACTTCCACTATGTATTAATCTCTGGTACAGTGTTTGGCTGTTTCGCAGGTTTATACTACTGGTATCCAAAAATTTTCGGTCACACGTTGAACGAAAAATTAGGAAAAATTTCATTCTGGATTTTTGTTGTTGGATTTAACGTATGTTTCTTCCCACAATTCTTCCTAGGTTTAGACGGTATGACTCGTCGTATGCAAACTTATGCAGACAACCTTGGCTGGAACGGATTAAACTTAGTTTCAACAATCGGTGCATTTTTAATGGGTCTTGGCTTCTTCGTATTAGTAGTTAACTTATTATACAGTGCATGGAAAAACAAACGCGACACTGCAAACGATCCTTGGGATGGCCGTACACTTGAGTGGTGGACTAAATCACCAGTTCAAGCTTACAACTTTGCAGTAATTCCTCATGTGAAAGAAATGGATGCATTCTGGCACATGAAAAAACGTAATGAAACAGAAATTAAAGCAGAAGACTTAAAACCAATTCACTTACCAAGCAACTCTGGCGTGCCGTTTATCTCAGGTATTTTCTGGTTTATCGGTGGATTTGGCTTAGTATTTGAATGGATGCCAATAGCAATCTTCGGCTTAGCAGGTATTTTTGCTTGTATGCTTGCTCGTTCATTTGATTATGATCCGGGCTTCTATGTAAAAGTAGATGAAATTAAGAAGGTTGAAGGAATTACAGGGGGTGACAAATAATGGCAGGGCATTTAGATAAATCATTGCCGTTAGAATACCAAGAAGAACAAAGTCGCCTGAATATCCTTGGATTCTGGATTTTCTTAGGTGCCGAGATCGCGTTGTTCTCTACGCTGTTCGTAACGTACTTAACGTACCATACGCGCACAGCGGGTGGCCCTACTGCAGAAGAACTGTTCGTTGTTAAAGATTTTATGATCGAAACGCTGTTACTACTATTCAGTAGTTTCACGATGGGAATTGCCATCTTTAAAATGCGTAATAATGATTTAAAAGGACTTTTAGTTTGGTTCGTTATTACGCTTGTGCTTGGTGGAGGATTCCTTTTCTACGAAATTCGTGAGTTTTACGTGTACGCAGTTCACGAAGGTGCGACAATGCAAACAAGTGCCTTCTTATCAGGGTTCTTTACACTACTTGGAACGCACGGTCTTCACGTAACAGTCGGTGTATTCTGGGCAATCAGTATTATTATTCAATTAGTAAGACGAGGATTAACACCAGTTACTGCTCGTAAAGTATTTATTATCGGTTTATACTGGCATTTCCTTGATGTTGTATGGATCTTCATCTTCACGCTTGTATACTTGAACGGATTGGTGGGATAAGACATGGAAAATAAACAAGGCCAAAAAGCAGGTTTTCCGCTTAGTCATGTATTTGGGCTTATCCTTTCACTAGCCTTAACATTCGCAGCGCTTGGTTTAGTAGTGCTAGCTGATCTATCAAGAAGCATTACGATGACTCTTATCATGATCCTAGCGTTATTACAAGCAGCAATGCAGCTAGTAATGTTCATGCACATGACTGAAAGTGAAAATGGTAAAGTACAGGTTGCAAATATTCTTTACAGTTTCTTTATTGCACTTTGTATCGTTGTTGGTACACTGTGGATTCTTGCAGCTCACTTTAACCATTAAAAATAAAACCACTTACTTCGGTAAGTGGTTTATTTTTTTTCATTCAGTTTATATTTCAACGTTTGATATTCTCCCGTGGGAACTTTTTTTACTACTTTTCCTTTATCATCGCTATAAACATTTACTTGTTCGTACACTTCAATTCGGTATCCGCCTCTTTTTTCTGTTTTAACATGAACTTCTTTGACTGACATATTTAATTGTTCCGCCTCGTCTTCATCTGCAGAGGTTTCAACAGCTCCTCCATCAAGTGAAAGGTGAGATAAGCTGTCAAACGACTGCTGGGAATTGTTATCAATATAGCTTGTCACGACTAAAATGCCGGCAAAAAACAATACTAAAAAAAGCGTCCGGACTTTCATCTTCATTTTAAAACACCCCCGTAAACTGACAAACCAGCACGACTGCACCTAATATCCAAACGTAAATTGCAAACGTTTTTAATGAATGATTCTTTAAATAATTGATCATCCATTTTACCGCTACATAACCAAATAAAGCAGATGAAAGGGTGGCGACGAATAAAAAGAAAACGGAAAGCTGCTCGACTTCACCTGTGACTACATCTTTTAACTGAAGTAACACCGCTCCGCAAATGGCCGGAGTCGACAATAAAAATGAAAAGTAAGCGGCTGTTTCACGGTCTAATTTTCGCATTAACGCAGCTACCATCGTTAAGCCTGACCTGGATACAGCAGGGAATATCGCAGCTGCTTGAAATGAGCCGATAAAAAAGGCATCTCCGTATGAAATATGATCCATTTTTTTATAGCCATTTTTTACGGAATCACCAAACCATAACAGCAGTCCCGTCGCAAGAAATTCCCAGCCGATCGTTAAGCCAGATTTCGAAATACTGTCAAAATAGTCTTTGAACAAAAGACCAATCGCAACTGCAGGGATCGTTCCTATCACTAAAAGCCCTGTAAGCTTGCTAAACGGATGACGAATAATATGCCATAGCTCACGCTTATAAAAGACAAACACAGCAAGCAGAGTGCCCATATGGAGCATCGTATCTAAATACAATCCTGCATCGTCTAAACCAAACAAGTGGCGCCCTAAATACAAATGCCCCGTGCTGCTTATCGGTAAAAACTCTGTAAGCCCTTGAATGATTCCCAAAATAAATGCTTCAAACCACGACATCTTATCACCTCATACAGCGTGTCCTTATTAGTAGTGTATAGAGGAAGTTCTGAGAACATGACAAAAACATGGAAGTATAGGCATTCATTTAGTGAAATAAATACATAAAAATAGGTCATAGTATAAGAAGAGACGACCATTCTTATCTTTATCTCCTCCATAACGGAAAGAGGTGCTAAAAATGATACGAAAATGGGTTGCTGTATGCGTCGTATTCGCTGCTTTTATTTTTCCGCAGGCAGTAAGTGCTGAACAGCCAAAAGTAGAGGTATTTCAAATTGAAACGGGCAGAGTCGTTCGTTCAACGCCCAAACCTCCAAGTGTTCAAAAAGAAGCCGAAAAAAGTATTGCGTCCATTACTGGTTTATATAAAAAGGCAAGTCCGCTTCCTAAAAAAGGCTATCTTGTTAAAGTACCTCTTGATCCAGCCGTAAAAATTGAAAATAGTGCGATCAACACGCTGGCAAGTGAAGTTATTTTTGTTCTTGAGCCGAACCAAAAACCAATCATGATGGTATTTGACAATGAAAATAGAACCTATTTTTTTGAATTTACTCATGATTTAACTCTTTTCAGAAAAGCATTACAGCTATAAGTCATCGAAATGATGGCTTTTTTTTACATAGACAGTTGACAGTTTATTATGATAAATGTAATATATTTAGAAAAGTCAGAAATAATAAGGGGGAGAATTATGTGATAGCTTTACGACCATTCTCCAAAAAAGACTTTAAACAGCTAATGGAGTGGATTCCCTCCGAGTCATTTATGGTGCAATGGAGCGGCTCTAGCTTTTCTTTTCCGCTTACTCCTAGACAGTTAAAACACTACATTCGATATGCAAATGAAGATGGTGCTTCTACCTATGCTTTTTCGGTCATAGATGACAATGAACAGCTTATTGGGCATATTTCTTTGGCTCACATTGATTATTATCATAAAACAGGAAGAATTGGCCGAGTGCTGCTTGGTGAAAAGTATAGAGGAAAAGGACTTTGCTCGCACATGTTTGAAAAAGTGTTAGCTTTCGGTTTTGAAGAACTGGGTCTTCACCGAATTTCGCTCGGCGTCTTTGACTTTAACGAGCGGGCGATTCAGTCCTATGAACGAATTGGCTTTACACGCGAAGGCCTTCTTCGAGATGTCCGACTTGTAGATGGACAGTACTGGAGCTTAATTGAAATGAGTATGTTAGAAAGTGAATGGGCACAGCGTGATGTGCATCAAAAATCAAGCTAACATCTACTAGTGAAAAGCCAGCTTCTCAACAAGCAGGCTTTTTTGACGTGTGCTTAAATTTCTCTAAAAAGGTATAAATTTTCATTCATTAAGGCATATAGAGAGTAAGTGACGTGTAAAGGAGACCGTATGAATGAAAAAATACAAAATAGGGATCTTAGCGGCATGTATTTTGCTTTTAGGAACCGCTGGATTTGGAATTGTCTATCAACAGCAAACATCTGCTAAAGAGCAGCCTCACTCATTTAATGTACTGATGATGGGCGTAGATGAAAGGCCAGGAGATACAGGCCGCTCAGATGTATTAATGGTGGTTAACTTAGATACGAGCCACAATAAAGCAAAAGTTATGCCGATCCCTAGAGATACGCGCGTGCACATTGATGGAAAAGGAACGGATGAGAAAATTAATCATGCTTATCGATACGGAGGCATTCCTTTAACCGTACGCACGGTTGAGAACTTCTTAGATATCGATGTCGATTATTATGTGAAAGTAAATATGGAAGGCTTTAAAGATGTGGTAGATGAACTTGGCGGGGTAAACGTTAAGAACCCGTTTCCTTTTGTGTTTGATTCATTTATCTTTCCTGAAGGAGAAAATGCGTTGAACGGCGAAAAAGCTCTTGCCTATGTGCGGATGAGACACGAAGATCCAAAAGGAGATTTAGGAAGAAATAATCGACAGCGCCAAGTAGTGGAAGCCCTATTAGATAAAGGAATGAATATGTCAACGGTGAAAAACATTCCAAGTCTCCTCACGCTTGTAAAGAAGCATATTCGAACGAATATTGATGTCAGCGATGCATTTACGATGTATAACATCATTAAGAATGGACGGCCCGATTTCGAAACGGTAACGGTAAAGGGAGAAGGGCAAGTGGTAGATGGTACATGGTATTATGTTGTCAAACCATCTGAAAAAAAACAGCTGAGCGCTATGTTTCAACAAACCCATTAATAAAAAAGAGGGCTGAAGAAATTCAGCCCTCTTTTTATTCACCAATTTCTTCTTGACGCTGCAAGCAGGAAATTTGTTTTTTCTCTGGATGGACACCAAATGTATAGCCCCACGTTTGCAATTTATCTAGAATGATTTCATCTTTTTTAAAGCCAAAGATCATCACCACATCTTGGTTTTCATCTAAAAGCAAATACTTTTCATCTTTGCGCCACATCGTTAAGTTTGACGCGTAGAAAAGATTCCAGCCGTTATTCATGCGATGACCGGTTGCTTGGTTTTTATAGTTGACAATCATATTTCTTCCTCCATTAGTGAATCTTTCTAAAAGTAAAACTTCAAAGAATATTATAAACGTTCTATTCCTAGAAATCTATTATTTATCCTGTTGAAGGGAACTCGCCGTGGTGTTCATAAAATACATGTGATAAAAGATTTAGTATATAAGGATATATTTGTATAAAACGAAAGTCAATAAGTAAGAAAACGGAGAAAAGAAGGGTCTAAAAGCGTATATAATTGAAAAAAATATAAGTTATCTAGCTTTAAAGACTTAAAAACACGCTTTTCAGACCATGGACATGCTTTTTCAAATTTCTACCTACAAGAAAGAAGGCAGAGATGCGAAATGTGTAGGTGAATCTAAATGAGTTTACGGTAAACATGAGGCCCCAAAACGTGGTAAACGCTAGAAAAGGGGGAAATTCAACGATGTCAAAAAAAGCGCTATGGATTAAAAATGCTTCGCAAGTTGTAACGGCCAAAGAAGATAAAGGTCCTTTAGCTGGAAAAGAAATGAGAAACTTGACGGTGATTGAAAATGGCTCAGTCTGGATAGAAGGAGATCAAATTGTGACCGTAGGTACAACAAAAGAGCTAGAACAAAAATATGAAAGGGAAAGAAATGATGCAACGATTATTGATGCTTCTCATAAAATTGTGACTCCGGGTCTGATTGATCCCCATACACACGCTGTGTACGCTGGCTCGCGTGAAGAAGAATTTTATAGGCGGTTTGAGAGGCCAACTTCTTACTTGGATTTATTAGAAGAAGGCGGAGGTATTCACTCCACTGTCGTTCAAACACAGGAAGAGTATGCGTACCGGATTTATCAGCAGAGCTATGAGCGTCTTACGTCTTTTCTAGCTCACGGAGTCACAACTATAGAAGTGAAAAGCGGGTATGGCTTAGAATTAGAAACAGAACTAAAGCAGCTGCAAATCGCTAAAATGCTGAATGATACGCACGCAGTTGATGTAGTAAGTACCTTTTTAGGCGCCCACGTCGTACCTCTTGTATATAAAAAAGATACGCAGAAATATGTCAATTTACTTATTCACGAAATGATTCCTCAAATTTCTTCTTATAAGCTTGCAGCATTTAATGATGCTGTATGTCTTCCGAATGCTTTTTCATTCAAACAATGTCAAGAAATACTCGAAGCCGGGAAAAGCCATGGCATGCTTCCTAAAATACATGCCGACCCCTTTGAATACTGCAGAGGAGCAGAGCTCGCAGCAGAGGTAGGAGCGATATCAGCAGATTATCTTTTGTATGCTTCTGATGAAGGATTAAAGAAACTGGCTGAAAAACGGATCGTAGCCACGCTTTTACCGGGGAATTCCTTATTTGTTGGAATGAAATGGCCAGATGCTAGAAAAATGATCGATTTAGGCGTTCCGGTTACTCTTTCTACGGACTGCAATCCAGGTTCATCTCCAACGACTTCACAGCAATTTGTGATGAACCTGGCATGTATGAATATGAACATGAGTCCTGAAGAAGTGCTTGTAGCCACAACTATTAACGCAGCGCATGCTATTAATCAAGGAGATAAGATTGGGAGTATTGAAGCCGGAAAACAGGCTGACTTAGCGATTTTTAATGTCTCTAGTTATCGAACCCTTCAATATCAGTATGGCTTAAATCATATTGACTGCGTAGTGAAAAAAGGAGAAGTAGTTGTAGAAAACGGAAAAGTTTTGTAAAACAAGTTTATAGAAAAAGAGAAAAGGGTAAAGAATAGAGAATTTGTCACATATGCAAAGGCAGGGAATTTAGATATGATTACAAAACAAAATGTTATTCCATTACTAAAAGAAGCTTGCCCATCTTTTGAGCCAAGCGAAGAAGTGGACCTCAACGATAAAGACGAGCTGCAGCATGAATTAAGCCGTGTTGCGGGTCATTTAATCTCTCTAGAATATAACGGCCAGCTCCAGCGTGAACCGGACGTATTTGAAGCGATTGAACAGCTGTATATAGAAGGTGAAGCTGATGTGAAAGAAGCTGTTACAACGGGACTCTTTCAAGCAATGCATGAAATGATTATAGATCAGCAAATTAGTCCAGAAGAAATCGGAATGCTATTAAAACCTCACTCACTGAAGTGGTGGAAAACGATTGACCATTTTAGCGAAAACAGTGGTGAACAGTAAGGAAAAAGAACGTCATGGAAACATGATGTCCGTGACGTTCTTTTCTTTTACTGTTCTTTTTTCAGCTGTCTCTCTAAAATAAAAGGGCCAAACGGAATAACCGACATAAGAAACGCAAATAAAGAGCGGCCGATTGACCATTTATGCGCGAATTTTACATGAACGACTGCAAGAGCGTACAGCACAAAAAGTGCACCGTGTGCTGCGCCTACAACTGATACAGCTTCTGGTATGCCTGCTGCATATTTTAGGGGCATAGCAATGCCAAGCAGCAGTAAAAATGAAATTCCTTCTAAAATTCCTACTAAACGCAGGCGACCGATTGGTGATGTAAGAACCATGTTTTCTCCTCCCGTAACGACGGAATAAATTTCTGTATCAATGACAAAAATGTACCATAGCGGGCTCTTCATATACAAGCATCATTTGTATCTGTCACAAAAAAGTCGAAAACGCTTTAATTTGCTCTATAGAAGTGTTTGGTTTAAAAAACTGACATACTCTTGTGATGCAAGGGATAAAAGAGCACACTACGTGTTGACAAGTTAGTTTAATTATTTTATATGTATAGTATCGAAAACGTATGAGAGGATTTTTTACCATGACAAACCGAAAACAGCAGAGAGAGAAAATTTTAGATGCTGCTTTTGAAGTGTTCGGATCCAAAGGCTACTATGAAGCAAAAATGATTGATATTGCTAAACTAGCCGGTGTATCTAAAGGAACGCTTTACTTGTACTTTTCGTCTAAAGAGTCGCTTTATATCGCTGTGAACAATCGTTCGTTTGAGGAGTTTTTGTATCATGCAAAGCGAAGAACGGATGAATGCCAAACGTTTCATGAAAAGCTGTATTCAATTGCGAAGCATCATCTGCTCTTTTTTTATGAAACTAAAAAATATCCCGACTCTTTTTGGCAAGCCCCTCACCAAATGCCAGAGATGATGGGTCTTCTTCATCAATTTTTTGAGGATTATCACGGGCTTGTTGCTAAATTGATTGAAGAGCAGAAAATAAAAAATGCTTTTTTACATTCAAAAGCGTTTTGCAGCATGTTAAATGGGTATAGGATGGATATCGTTTCCGATGATGATATAACAGAAGAAGATATCATGAACTATGCGGAGTTCATTGTGAACTTATACATTGAAGGCTGCCATTTTGAGACCCAAAAATGACTCGTCGGTACTGGTTGATAATGGAGGGATATGATGAATACCAGCAGCACAGTAATTAATTTTTCATATTTTCAAGAACAAACCGTTACCAAGGTTAACACAGACAATACCCTGCCGTTTTCTCTTGGATTTAGTAAAGGTGGACTTGTGGCAGAATGTCCATGGAGAATAAAAAACAAACGCAGCATCTTGCTTGGTCAAGCGGACTGGAAATCGCTACATTCTGCCGAGCAGCGTCAGCAAGTCGAAGCGCTGCTGCTTGGCCAGCACATTATTTCTATACAGTGGTATGAAGATATCGGTATACTTCGAATTACGTTTTCTAATGGGTATGCGCTAGATATGTTTCACGACAGCTCGTTTTTTGAAGGTTGGGATTTATATGGTCAAGACGGCTTTTCCTTTATCTCGCTGCCAGGAGGAGCGTGCGACCATCAAATTTCAGTTTGTATAGACAGTTCATCAGCACATGAAAGGAGGTGAGTTTTTTTTTGCGAAAAACTGACCCGTGGGTACTCTAAAATTGTTGAAAAATTAAAACGGGTCTGCAGCTATTAAAGGATGAAGGCTTCTCAAATAACTTAGTTACGTAACGGAGGAAAAAGATGAATTTTTTGACGAGATTTAGTTTAAAAAATGCGGTAGCTGTGTTTATCGTTTCATTTTTACTTATTTTAGCGGGGCTATATTCATTTTCAAAACTAAAAATTGATTTACTGCCGAATATCGAATTTCCGCAGCTGTCCATTGAAGCAACGTATCCCGGGGCTTCTCCTGATGACGTAAATGAAAGCGTCACGTCGAAAATCGAAGACCAAGTGAAAGGAATTGAAGGCGTTAAAAGCGTACAAAGCGTATCGTATGAAAACGTTGGTATTATTAATTTAGAATTCCCGTTTAATACGGATTTAGATAAAGTTGAACAGCAAATTAACTCGTCGATAAAAGAATTAGATTTACCAGAGTCATCAAATGTAGACGTAAATCGTTTTTCGTTTGGTTCATTCCCGATTTTCAACATTTCACTGTTTGCGAAAGATGATGCAAATCTTGAAAAAGTATTAAACGATGAAGTGATTCCTGAATTGAATAAAATTCAAGGCATTAACTCCGTCTCAGTTGGCGGCGTGAAAGAGGACCTTTTACAAATTACGGTCGATAAAGAAAAAGCAGCTCAAGCTGGCTTAACGCTTGATGAGATGAAAGAACAAATTAATCAAAAAGCTGTTTCATTCCCAGCAGGAACATTAAACGGAAAAGAGCTTCAAATTCCAGTGCGAGTAGAAGAAAAAGTTGCGACGATCGATGCATTAAAGAAAATCCAGCTGAAATCTACGATGAATCCTGAAGCAAAGCCTGTGAAGCTTGGCGATATTGCCAAAGTCGAAGCCGTAACAGAACAAGGCGAATATACGCGCTATGACGGCAAAGATGCGCTGTCGATGGCCATCACAAAAAAACAAGATGCCAATACGGTTGAAGTGGCAAGCGAAACGATGAAAATTTTGAAAAAATATGACGATCAGTTAGACTACGCAATCGGCTTTGACTCAGCTGAAGGCATTGAAAAGTCTGTTGAAACATTAGTGCGTGAAGGATTGCTCGGAGCATTATTTGCGTCACTTGCCGTGCTGATTTTCTTGCGTAACTTCCGTGCTACAATCATTGCGATTATATCAATTCCATTATCGCTGTTAGTATCAGCTATTTTCTTAAACCAGCTTGATATTTCACTTAACATTATGACACTAGGCGGAATGGCTGTAGCCGTTGGGCGCGTAGTGGATGACAGTATTGTTGTGATTGAGAATATTTTCAGACGCGTACGCCGTTCAGAAGAAGGCATGAGCAATGAGCTTGTCGAATCGTCCACAAAAGAGATTTTAAAAGCCATTACCTCGTCTACGATTACAACGGTTGTGGTATTCTTGCCAATCGGCTTTGTTGGAGGAATTACAGGAGAGTTCTTCTTGCCGTTTGCCTTAACAGTTGTTTTTTCACTGTTAGCATCTCTTCTTGTAGCGATTACAATCGTGCCTATTCTAGCAAAGTTTGCATTTAAAAAAGTTCCGCCTGAAGAAAAAGAAGGAAAGCTGCAGCGCGGATATGCAAAAGCGATTGCATGGTCGCTTAATCATAAAATCAAAATTTTAATTTTGTCCTTTATTTTACTGTTTGGCTCATTTGCGCTTATTCCTTCACTTGGCTTTACGTTTATTCCAAATGAAGAACAAAAAATGCTTCAAGCCAATGTTCAATTACCGGCATCTACATCACTTGAAAAAACAAACGATGTATCTTTAAAAATTGAAAAGATGTTTGCGGATCAAAATGAAATTTCAGATGTGACCACGGAAGTTGGATCACGCGACTTTTCAACAGGTGTAAAACGCCCGAACCAAGTTGGCTATTTCTTGAACGTAAAAGAAGGCGTGAATGTTGATACGTTTATTGATAAAGTTCAAAAGAAAATGGAAAGCATCACGAAAGAAGAATCACCGAAAGCAACAGTTAATGTGCAAGAAGCATCAACAGGAGGGCCTCCTACAAATAATAACGTAACGGTTGATTTATATTCTTCCAATTTAGATGACTTGCAAAAGGCAGCTAAGCAAGTGGAAAACCACTTAAACAAAGACAAACGTCTTAAATATGTAACAAATAACTTCTCAGATAAGCAAAAGCAGCTTGTAGTAGAAGTAGATCCTGATAAAGCCGCAGAGTACGGAGTATCTGGATTTCAGCTGCTTGGTACAATCTCTGATCAAACCAAACCAGTATCCGTTGGAGACTTAAAATTAGACAATACAAAACGAGCGGTTCAGCTTTCGTACGATAAAGATCTTAGTTCAGTAAAAGAAATTAAAGATCTTCAAGTATTTACAGAGCGAGGGCCTGTGTTAGTAAAAGATATCGCTGACGTTCGTACAATTGATACGTTCACTTCTATTCAAAAGCTTGACGGCAAAGTATTTGCGCGAGTAGAAGCAGACATTAAAGGCGACGATGTTCAAGCTGTGACCAAAGATGTTGTAGATGGAGTGAAAAAGTTAGACTTGCCAAAAGATGTGAGCTTGGACGGTGGAGGCGGAAGCGACGAGACAGTGGAAGTCTTCCAATCTCTAGGTCTAGCTATTTTAACAGCAATTGGCCTTGTGTATTTAACGATGCTCGTTACGTTTGGAAAAGCGCGCATTCCATTTATCATTTTATCGTCACTCATTTTTGTGCCAATCGGTTCGTTAGTTGGCCTAGTCCTTGCAAAAGAACCGCTATCTGTCAGCGTCATGATTGGATTCTTAATGCTGATCGGAATTGTTACAACAAACGCGATTGTGCTTGTAGATCGAATTACCCAAAATCGTGAACAAAAAGGCATGACAATCCGCGAATCCCTTATTGAAGCTGGGAAAACGCGCTTGCGTCCAATTTTAATGACGGCATTTGCTACCATTGCTGCATTAATTCCGCTGGCGCTTACTACGTCAAGTGGAACGCTGATTTCAAAAGGCTTAGCTATCACGGTAATCGGGGGGCTTACGTCATCTACCCTTCTTACCTTAATTATTATTCCAGTGGTATACGAACTCTTCTTCGCAAAGCAAGTAAAAAGAGAAAAACAGCTGGAAAAAGAAACGACATAAGAACTATTTTCTAATAGAGGAAAATATGACCATAGACTATATGTTATAATAAAAGTACGTTTTAACCCCTTATATTATAGAAAAAGAAGCGGCGCTTTCGAGCGCCGTTTCTTTTTTGTGTAAAATCATTATTTACAAAAAATGATTAAATGTCTTGTATGGAGGGAAAGAGTGTTAACAGGAAGCTTTACTATATCCTCGTAGAGTTATCTAAAAACATACAAAGTACAGGAGTGTCGTTTTCGTGAGTTCAACAAAGAAAGTTGTATTTATCAGTTCCATTATTTTAAATGTCCTTTTCATAGGTGTTTTTGCTTTTTATGCCACAAGCAGCAGCGCAATGAAAAATCCGCTGTCATCTAAGGATTCGTCTAAGCAAAGCTATAAAGATAATCCTTATTACATTGAACGGACCACTTTGTTTAAGCAATTAAGTATTCCTAAAGAGTCAATCGTATTTCTCGGTGATAGCATTACCCAGCGCTCTGAATGGAGCGAACTTTTTCATAATAAGCAGATTGTCAATCGAGGCGTAGCCGATGATACAACAGAAGGGGTATTGCATCGTCTAAAAAGTATTACAGATGCTAAGCCAAAAAAGATTTTCTTAATGATTGGCATTAACGATTTAAACGAGCAAAAATCTGTAAAAAAAACCAAAGCCAATTACGCTGAAATTCTTGAACGTATTCATAAAGAATCACCAAATACAAAAGTCTACATTCAAAGTGTACTGCCCGTGAACAATAAAAAATGCGGCGACGCAGTGGACAATAAAGATGTTATCGCATTAAATAACTATTTAGAGCGTCTGGCTAAGAAACACAATGATTCTTACATTGACCTGTATTCGAAAGTATCTACACATAATCAGTTAAAAAGTAATTTCACGGTTGATGGTCTTCATTTAAAAGGCCAAGGCTATGCTATTTGGAAACAAGAGGTTCAGGCATACGTAAACCAATAAAAAAGCGCTCCGGAAGGAGCGCTTTTTTTTTAGATAAGCTCTGGTAAATGTTTTTTAGCATCGTATTCGACAAGAGACTCACCGTTTTTAATGCGCTGTAAATAATCAGGATTTGAAATAAGCGGGCGGCCAATAGCAGCTACGTCAATCCAGCCGGCTTGCAGCGCTTTTTCAGCTGATTCAGGCGTTAAGTCACCTACACCGATAATCGGTCCATCCCAGTACTTACGCGTAATTTCATAAAGATTTTGACCGTTTTGAACATCTTCATAAAAGTCCAGCATAGACGGATGAATGATCTCAATTCCTGTTTCTTTAAATGCTTCTGTATATGTTTGAATAGCTTTTTCAGTGTCGTCCCAGCGATAGTCGGGTTTATCAAGCTTATGAGGAGAGAAGCGAATCACAACGCGCTCTTTTCCAATGGCGTCGATAACAGCAGAAATCACTTCTTTCATAAACGTTAATCGCTGTGCAAGGTCGCCTCCGTACTCATCAGTGCGTTTATTAGACCAGTCTGAATTAAACTGATCGATTAAATAGCCGTGAGCACCGTGAATTTCAACGCCGTCAAATCCTGCTTCAATGGCATTTTTAGCGGCTTGAGCATACTGTCCTACAACTTCTTTAATATCTTCTTTTGACATTTCTTCAGGCTCTTCGTAGGGCTTGCGGAAACGAGGCACTTGGCCTTGTGCTGCAATAGCGGAAGGTGCCTGAGGTTTATGTCCATTGATTAACCCGGAATGACTCAAGCGGCCAACGTGCCAAATTTGAGCGATAATCGTGCCGCCTTCTTCGTGAACAGCTTTCGTTACAGGCTTCCATGAATCAATTTGTTCTTGGGTATAGATACCCGGAACGCCAGGATTTCCTTTAGCGCGTTCGCTGATAACAATTCCTTCACTAATAATTAAGCCAATACCATCCTTTGCGCGGCGGCGGTAATAGTCTACAACGTCTTGACCGACTACGCCTGTCTCTGGATCAGCAAAGCATCTTGTCATCGGTGCCATTGCTGTACGAGTGTGTAAATCAAATGCTTCAATGTTTGTTGGTTGGAATAGTTTTTCAAATGTACTCATTTTATATTCAGCTCCTTAAGAGGAAAGTATAGCTGCGAACGTTTTGCAGCGGGTTCAGTTTATTGTAACAGGGGATTTGTTTTATCTTCAAACATTTCGACTTCCGAAAAAAGTTCAAAAAAAAGTCGGCTGTCTTTACAGCCAACTTTTACAACATTAATGCTGTTTATTAGGAAGTTTTTTCTCAGGATGTCCAGTAGCTTGACCCTGCTTATTTTTACGCTGCTTTTCTTGATTATCATTCAGCTTTTGAACAAATTCATTTGTGTTTTCCATATTATCTAAACCTCCTTTATGAGCCTTTCCCTGTTACTATAACCCATTGCCTGTAAAAACATGACGCCAATTCGCTAAAAGCCGCTCCATATATCCACCGGTATATAGAAATTAACAGGAAAATCGTGTATACTGTTGTAAAAATAACGTTAATGTTTCGTGAGTTTATAAATTCTTATTCATTCATGAACAAGAAAAGGTGTTACGCAATGAGTGATTTTTTTAGCGGGAAAGAAATGTCGTTTATTTTAATTTTGACATTCAGCGTGTACATATTTGTCTGGAATGTGCCCCTTCAGGCGACAAATGCCATGATGATCTACTTTATCCTGCTGTTTTTGTATACAGTCAGTAAGCTGCTTTTTTCTCCTCAGTTCCGGCAATTTCCGCTTGTTAAGGTGCTATTGGCCATTTTATTCGTTCTTATGCTGGCTGAAATAATCGTTGCTTACAGCACTCATAGCATAAAGATTACAGATTTCCATCACATTTTTGATTATTTTAGTCATATGGATTTATATTCATAGTATGTACAGCAAACAAATGATTTACGACGAGATCCTCTCTGAGTTCTGGCTGTGCTTCTTTATATTTTTTGCACACTGCTTGCACAATGAAAGAGAAAGCGTACGTTCTTTGACCAAAAGATCAGGGGAATGCCAAATTTCTTTGAATAGCTCCGTTAAGATGCTTTCGCAAGCATGTGGATCTTTTACTGCTGAATAGATAAGACGATACAAAAGCAATTCATATCGATTGTAAAGCTGATGAAGTGCTTCTTTCTTTCGGATTTTTATCTCCTGAATGAGTAAAAGATCATTGTTCATAACCGAGCCCCTTCGAAAATCAATTATAGTTCATTGTACCCTTGTTAAGGTGAGTATAAACACCTAAAAAGGAGAGGCTTATGAGCGATGTAGTATCAAAAAAAACAAGACAAAATATTCAACGAGATATCGAACAAGGGAACTTGGGGAAAGTGAGAGACCGCCTGCACGGTTTGCTCGTTACGTATCCAAATGAGCTGTCTTTGCGAAAAGAACTCGGAGATATTTATTTTCATCTTCAAGATCTTCAAATGGCGGGACGCTACTGGTATTTAGAAAAAGAAAAAACGGTGGAAATGATTCGCGCTTGTCAGCTCTTTGAAAAGGAGTGTGGCGACAATCCAGCTATGATTGCAAGAGCATTAAAATTCAAAGGAGATAAAGAGCAAATTCACGATTTACGCATACAGGAAATGCTCTCACAAACTCAGCGTACGGTAATAGAAAAATTGATTGAACCGCCGGAGGAAGAAACGATAGGTGATAAACTTATCGCAGCTGGATGTGCATTGATTTTCCTTACAGTCGTCAGTTTACTAATCATTGGCGTATATACAGTTTGTACATGGCTGTTTTAATAAAAAAGGTGCACAAGATGTGCACCTTTTCTTTATGAATGCTGCTTCACTATGTGATTTACAATTGTTTCAGCTGCTGCAGCCGGACCGGATGCCTGTTGGAAACTTGCGCTGATTTCTTGAATTCCTTTTTTGTAGCGGTCGTCACGGACGACTTCGTCAACGGCACTCCGTAAAAGAGAGGCATTTACCGTTTCTTTTGCTAAGCGATAACCGGCGTTTAGCTCCACGAGCCTTTGAGCAACGAGCGGCTGATCTTTTCCGTGAGGTAAAACGACTAACGGTACGTTAAAATGAATAGCTTCATTCACACTGTTCATGCCGCCGTGCGTGATAAAAACGTCCGCTTCTTTTAACACGTCAAGCTGGGGAACATAGGGGGAAATAATAAAATGCTCGGGTGCTTTTTTTATTTTTTTAAAATCAGCCCGGTCTCCTGCTGCAATCACAACTTTTCCATCAAAGTCGCTAAATGCGTCGATGCAAAGGTTGAAAAAGCCTTCTACATCATGAAGCACCGTTCCCATTGAAATATAAAGAACATTTTCGTCTTTTAGCTTTTCTAGCGGAAAATCGTGAGAGCCGCGACGCTTTGGAAAGCTTGGCCCAATAAATAAACACGAGTCATCAAAATGTTCATGAAGCGGCTGAAAAAAGCGGCTTGTATATACGACCGTTAATTCTCCTTCATTGTTCATAAATTGAAGCAGATTTTTAGGTTCTACGCCAAACTGATTTTTTAGCAAGCTGAGCCCGTACTGAGCTTTTTCGTCAGGTTTAAATGGAACGCCTGAATCCGGATGCAGAGGCATCATTGCTAGGCGTTCTTTTGGCATTAAAAAAGAAGCAGAGGATACAATTCCGGGAATCCGCAAATAATCACGCACTAATTCGCCTGCTCCAAACTTGTCGTAAAACACAAAGTCAAAGTCATTTTTTTTTGATAATGTATGAACAAGCTTCAGTGTATCTAAAGACGTTTGGATGTGGATATTTAAAAACGCGTTGATTCCTTGAGGAGTTTCAGGCTTGATGGATACACCGCTTAATAAGTCTCGGTGAGTGTGTACGATAGCCCCGGCGTTTTCAAGGCGCTCTTTAAAACGCTCGGCCGTAATGTAATGAACGGTATCACCTCGGTCTGAAAAAGCTTTTACCATTCCAAGCGTTGGGTTTACGTGACCTTCAGCGGGAAAATTAATCATTAAAATGTTTGCCATTTTTTCACTTCACTTTCGGTAAGATTTCTTCAAGCGTAATCAAATATAAGGAAGTTGACAACTAATTTGACTAGCTCATTTATCTTTTCAAACTCTACCTTTGTGTGTAAAATGTGAAAAAATATAACTTTTTTCCTAAAAAATAACATAATTAAGCGGAGATTATGGTAGAATTTTGAGAGCACTAGAGAGAAAGAATCATTTTTGGAGGTTGCTATTTTGAGTACGTTATCAACAAATTCAGAACCGGTTTTAAAGCCTAAAAAGAAAAAAGAGTTTACTTACTTCACGCTGCTTCTATTTATTGTGTTGGGCTTTGGCCTGCAGATTATAGCCGGAATTGGAGTAGCTATTTACGATGAAGTTACAGGTTCAAATATGACGGGAATTTTATTAGAAGGACCATATGCTCTGCTGGTAGACGCGGCGTTTTTTCTAGGCGTTGCCGTGCTGTACAGGCCTGTGCGCAGATTTTTAAAGCCTATGTGGAACTTCTCAGTATTAAAAGAAAGAAAAACGTATGTATATATTGTAGTAGGCTTTTTAATTGTAGCCGCGGTGCAGTACGTGATGCTTTCATTTTTAAACGTAGAAAGCGCAGATCAGCAGCAAAAAGATTTAAATCAAGGCAGTTTTAATCAAACGCTGCTTTCGAGCTGGATATTTTTTATAAGTGTAGCAGTTATCACCCCTATTAAAGAAGAGCTGCTTTATAGAGGTGTTTTATGTGGTTTCTTAACTAAACGCCACCACATGCTTGTGGGCATTTTCGTTTCCGCTCTTGTATTTGGTCTTTTACATATTGGCTTTCCGATTACAGCTACCGTCATGGGACTTGTCTTTGCCATTATTTATTACCGAACAAAATCTATTTTTCCATCTATGATTTTACATATGCTGTGGAATGGATTAGTGAGTATAACCGTGTTCTTTTAAAAGCCGCTTAAGCGGCTTTTTTATTTGGATAAAGACGCAGAATGCTTTACGCGAATTTTCCCAACTATTAATAATCCAAGAGGGTAAAACAATCCAAATAACAGACTGTACGGAATCCACGTATCTCTGTCCCACGTTTGTTCATATGGAATGCTTGGATACACGATAAGTGAAAATGTAACGGCAATAATGCCTAGCGGAAGAGTTAAAACTCGGTAGTTTTTTAATTCAAGAATTTGAGCGAGTCCAGAAACGGTCGCATAATAGTAGAGAGATGTTTTAAAATAAAGAGATAAAAACCACATAATAGCCATAATGACTTCAATGTTTTTTAGAAAATCCGCAACTTCGATCCGTCTTGCAAGCTCATAGCTTGGATATAAAGCAATACGTGTATACGTATTTCCAAGTACAAGAATGCCAAGTAATAAGATAATAATCATAATGCCTCCGCCGATTAAGCTTCCCGTAAAAAAAGCGCGGTTTCGCTGATCTGGTTCCCCTACGTGAGCAGGGAAAACGGTTAGCAATACAATAAAAGTGAGAGACGTAATACTTGTAAATACCAGAATAGATCTGATAATAGGCTTAACGCCTACCTCTAACAAAGGCTGCAAGTTCTCATAATGAATTTGAGGGAAGATCGAAAAAACTAAGATTAAGAACGGAATAACAAACCATGGAAAGAGAATTTCGGCACAGCGGGCAATCGTTTCAATGCCAAGCCGAACACCGACAATCACAATTCCCATAAACAAAATATGAACAGCAAGCATAGGCGTTTGAATAATAATACGAGTTGTTAGAAACGAGCCCACGTAAAACAAAACTTGACTGCAAAAAAGAAGAGTAGAAGCGACAAATAAAAGAGAGACAAACTTTCCTAGCCACTTTCCTAAAATGGCTTCGTTTAGTTCTATGAGCGTTTTATTCGGATAAAGGCTAGAGAGTTTGATATACATCCATACAAGTAAAACGCCTACACCTACGCCTAAAATAGCTGGAATCCATGCCTCTTGTTTAGAGTCAGCCGTTAAGCTTCCAGGCACAACTAAAATAGTGTCGCCTAAACTATAAAAAATGACGAGTATTCGAAACTGTGCTGCGGATAATTTCATCTGACTGTGCACGTTGTTCACTTCCTTTTATTTCAACAGACTGAACAAAAAATCACTAAAAGGTTTTAATAAAAAAGCAATGCCGTCCCCAGGGTTAGGGATCTCCACACCGCCGTACTTTAAACTAACAATTAAAATGCTTACTATGAACAAACTCCAAAACATTCGCTTTTCTTTTTTACTGTTCACTTTTTTTAAATAAGGTATTTCTACTAAACAAACAGCTGCACAAAGTAAAAAAATCCCTAAAAATATAAGCATGTATCAACCTCGATTAGTAACCCTTTAAAAATGATCAAGGGATGTTAAAGACGCCTGTGTTTCAAAGATAGTATGACCCAAAAAGGCTTCATTTATGAAAAGTAAGACTAAAGGCAGGGCAAAACCGTGTTATAATGACCAAGTTGAGCGTTATAATAGAAAAACAGCATGAGTACAAACAAGTAGATACATAACAAGGTAAGGATGGGAGAGATATATATGGCAGATGAGCTCAAAAAAATGCTAGATGACAAAGAAAAGGTGCAGCTTATTATCGCCGCTGTTGTCATGCTTGGAGGCCTGGTCGTTTTGTTAAAAAGCGTTGCAACAGGGCAGGTCATGGGTCAAAAATGGCTAGAAAGTCAAGGGAACGCAGACACGGATCTGTATCTTGAAACGATAAAAAGCTACATACATCTGTATCAAATTGTGGGTGGCGTCATGTTTGGAGGAGGCCTTCTCACGTTACTTCGTGCTAAGCTAAAGAAATAAAGCGGCAGCAAAATAAAAGATCATAGTCCAAAAGAAGTGTCATATCTTTTTAATAACTTAAAAAATAGTGAAAAGGAGTTATGTATGAATAATGAAGAAAATACACCGGCTTATCATCTGTTTATGATGATAGGAGCGCTTGCTATGCTGATTTTTGGTGTTGTCGGTTTCTTTATTCAGTATCCTGCTACGTTAAGTTTTGTGATGTGTATTGGCGGAAGTATTATATTTTTGCTGCATTTATTTGAATATATGAAACCTAAAAATGAACTATAGCATCTTCAAACGAGGAAATCTAGAAGCAAAGGAAGATGAGAAATGCGGAAACACCGTACGTATGAAACGCTAGTTGATCTTTATCAAAAAAGCGCCAAAATTCATTATGAAATCGATTATCGAAATAAAAAATCTGTAAAAAAAGGCAATCGAGCTGCAGAGGATATGAAAAAAATTGCGCAGCTCATTCATTTATATTATCCAGGCATGCTGTTTGAATTTGCAACACTGCTGACGAATCCTACTTACCGAATTGACCTATGGGCTGCACATCATATTTTAGAAATCATGAGCTATTCACCAATGCTTGAGGACAACGCGCTTTCCGTCATTGAACGCTACGCCGATGAAAATGATTTTACAGCTTTAGGAAATCGCATGTGGTTAGATCAGTGGAGAGAAAAACAGCGCTAAAACTCGGCTAAGCAAACAAGAATAACCAAAAGGAAGATAAGTATATGAGTCTACGTACATTAAAGAACGGTATAGGCGTCAGCATTCGAGAAGCAGCACCGAAAGACGCAGAGAAAATGATTGCTTTTTACAACCGCGTAGGAGGAGAAAGCGATTTTCTTTCATTTGGAGAAGGTGAGTTTCTTACACCTCTTTCAGAGTACGGACTGTTTTTAGCTTCTGTAAAACAAGAGCAAAATGCTCTTATAGTTGTGGCTGAAAAAGAAGAGAAAATCATTAGTATTGCATCCATCACCTCGTCTCAAAACCCGCGTAATAAGCATGTGGGAACCCTCGGTATTGTAGTAGAGAAATCTTATAGCGGGCTAGGGTTAGGCAGACAGCTAATGATTGAGCTGATTGAATGGACACGTACGAATAAACAAACAAAAAAAATCGAACTTGTGACGCGAGAAGATAACCAAAGAGCTATTTCTTTATACAGGGAGCTAGGGTTTCAAACAGAAGGATTAAAAGAAAAAGACACCTATATAAATGGCGTGTACTATAATACAATGCTTATGGGTCTTCATTTATAAAAAGAGGCTGGAACAAAAGTATATCAAGTGAATGAAAATCCGAACGATGAATCGTTCGGATTTTTTCATTGTGGTGATGAACATAGGCTTCATATAGGCAGGTGCTTCTAGCGGTTTTGAAGGCTCAGCGGTGCCCGCGGAACGCGAAGCCTTGGACGGAAATCAACAGCGGCGGAACAAGCAGGTCAGATCATATATGCTAATTGTTCTTCTTTAGATTGAATTGACCTAGTTATATCTCAGTCTTTGGGTTTATTATTTTTAGCGTCTGCAAATACACTCATCGCCTCGTTCATAAATTTGGCTAATCCTTTTCCATAGCTGTCAATGGTAGTTGTAAACCGCTCATCTTGCACATACATTTCTCCAAGACCTTTAAAGGCTTCTAATGAATACGTTCCAAAGTTCTCATTTAAAAATTGATACCATGTCGCAATAGCTTTTTGAGCTTCTGTAGAAGAGGGTGACAGATCACGAAGCGAAGCTAAGTGAGTGTAGATACTTTCCCATTCGTTTGACATGTGCTGCTGTTCTTTTTGTGAGAAGCTTTGTACTTTTTCATTCGCTTCATCTACCCGCTGGTTTCCCCAGCGCTTCCGTGCTTCTTCTTCGTATGGGTTATGCGAAAAATCCAGTCCGTTAAACCGCTCTTTTTCGTTCATTTCAATCGCTCCTTCTTCATATTGAATCGTTTTATTAATGGTTACGATCATTTGATCGAGCCGACTGCGTTTTTCAATCAGCATGTTTTTTTGCAGTATCAACGCTTCTGTGCGATTAAACGTCGGGTCTGCTATAATCTCGTGAATTTGTTTTAAAGGGAAGCCAAGCTCTTTAAAAAATAATATTTGCTGAAGCATATCCAGATTAGCCGGTGAATAAAGCCGGTAGCCGGATTCACTAACGGCATCAGGTTTTAATAGCCCGATTTCATCATAGTGATGTAGCGTGCGGACGCTGATTCCTACTAAGTCAGCAACTTCTTTTACTTTTCTGTTCATTCTTTCATCTCCCTTCTGAAATCTACTATAAAATATAACGCAGCGTAAGGGTCAATACTAAAAAAGAAATAATTGACTTTTAGTTTATACGCATTTATATTTAATTAGCATTAACTATTTATGACATGAAATAAATAAGCAAGCCTGGAGGAATAGATGTGACAAAAAGCAATCAGTATCTTGGAGAGATTCGTTCATCGCTTCAAGTGCTATTTGAAAAAATGCAGCCCGAAATGATGGAGAGTTTAAATGAGCATGAGATGACTCCTACGCAATTATTTGTTCTTTCTTATTTAAAGAAAGTAGGGAGCAGTAAGGTTTCTCAAATTGCAGAACTAATGGATGTAAAACCGAGCGCCGTGACTCTTTTAGTAGATCGTCTCGAACAGCACAATTTTGTTGTAAGAGAACATAATAAAGAGGACAGACGAGTCGTTGATATTACTTTAACGGAATTTGGGCATCGCAAGCTTGAAGATGTGCTGAATAGTCGAAAAGCCATTATGGACCGCTATCTTTTGCATCTAACAGAAGAAGAGCTTTCCATGATGGCTTCTATTACGAAAAAGCTTGCAACATCAGCTGCTTCTTATAAAAATAAGCAGCAGTAACAAAAAAGAGGAGAGACACACGATGGAAAATCAAAAAAATTCAAAGCGCACGCTTTTATTAATTGGCTTAATTATTGCGATGTTCTTTTCTGCACTTGATGGAACCATTGTCGGAACAGCTATGCCAAGAATCGTCGGAGACCTTGGTGGTTTAAGCATGATGACATGGCTGACAACAGCCTATTTGTTAACATCCACAACGGTTGTTCCGATTGCAGGGAAGCTCGCTGATTTAGTAGGACGCAGAGTAATTTATGTTACAGGACTTATTATTTTTATGGTTGCTTCTGCTTTATGTGGAATGGCAAATAATATGACAGAGCTTATTTTATTCCGTGCATTACAAGGAATTGGCGGCGGCGTTATGATGCCGATGGCAATGATTGTAATTGGTGATTTATTTACAGGAAAAGAACGAGCAAAGTTTCAAGGAGTATTCGGAGGAATTTACGGTCTTGCTTCTGTCATCGGTCCACAAATTGGCGGATGGATTGTTGATTCACTGAACTGGAAATGGGTGTTTTACATCAACTTGCCGGTAGGGATACTCGCTACCGTTTTTATTGCACTGGGACTTCAAGGAAAGAAACATACGGGACCTGTGAAATTCGATGTAGCCGGTATGTTCACAATGGTTATCGGAGTAGTGAGCTTGCTTCTGGCCCTAAGCTTTGGAGGAAAAGACTATGACTGGAACTCTTGGCAAATTGTTAGTCTATTTACACTTGCTGTTGTTGGGATCATAAGCTTTATTATTGTGGAAACGAAAGCAAAAGAGCCGATTCTTCCGATGTATTTATTTAAGAATCGAACGTTTACGCTTTTAAATATCATTGGCTTTTTTATGAGCATCGGCATGTTCGGAGCCATTACGTTTGTTCCGTTCTTTATGCAAGGAATCGTTGGAGTCAGTGCCTCGGAATCAGGTACCATTATGACGCCGATGATGATTTCAATGATCGTAACGAGTATTATTGGAGGGCAGCTTGTTTATAAAGTTGGAATCAAACCTCAAATCGTAACGGGTATGCTTATTATGGCAGGAGGGTTCTTTTTATTAACAACTTTAGACCTTCGTACTAGCAAGCTTGTTGCCACTTCTTATATGGCCATAATCGGTTTAGGAATGGGTCTTGTGATGCCAATTTTAACGCTTGCTCTTCAAGAAAGCTTTTCAAAAGAAGAGCTCGGTGTGGTTACATCATCAAGTCAATTTTTCCGTTCAATCGGAGGAACGTTCGGTATTACCATTTTAGGAGCGGTAATGAATGCAAAATCAGGTACACTTCTTACTGACAAACTCGTTCCATATTTAAACACATTGCCTGCTCAAGCAAGTGCTTTTGCAGACGGATTTAAAAAAGCAATTGATACGAATCCTGAAAGTGTGCTGCAGATGCTGTTTAGCCCTGAGGCGCTAAAGAGTATTCCAGCTGTGCTTTCAGACAGCATTGTGCCAATTTTGAAGACCTCGCTAATGAGCGCATTGCACAGCGTCTTTTTCATGGGCTTAGCTTTTATTGTTTTAGGGGCGGTATGCACATTATTCTTAAGGCAGATCAACCTTTCAAATAAAAAAGCCGAAGAAAAACCAGAAGAAGGCATTGCTGAAGTAGAGCCATCACATTAAAAAAAGCGCACAAATTTGTGCGCTTTTTTCTATATCAACTAGTGGTTTCATTAGGCTTACGAAGAAAAGGGGATTGTTTAGACGTGTCATACGAAATTTGATCAAGTAAATACGTTAAATATAAGTTCAGTTCAAACCTATCTTCTGACACAAAATCTGTAAGCGCTTGCTTATTATCTTTCCACATGGTAATTCCTCCTTAATTTTACATACTAATGAATGGATTTAATATCAGAAAGCAAAAGGGAAACAACGGCTTCATTTTCGTCTTTTACGGATAGAATTTGCTGATGGAGATTTAAGTTGTGCACGCGGCCTTTGCACGTTTGCAACGTTCCATCTTTATAGTAAGAAACAGTTATCGTCCCACTTTTCGTTAATTCTCGTAAAAACATTTAAGAAGCCTCCTTAAAAAAGATTACCTGATTTAAAAGCCAGTCCTTTCATTTGAGATGAGCAAAAGGGAATTGTATGTACTGCAAAAGCTTCCCTTTATATTCTCTAACGTGTATGAATAGATCGAATAAAAGGTTGCTAGCTCATCTATAAACTGTCCTAAGTTTCAGAATATACTGTCTTTTCTGTATAGTGTTTTTTAAAAGGATTAATGTTACATTTATTATGTAACATTCTGATGAGAAAGAAAACCGTTTCTACAAAACTTCTCTAAAAATTACAAAATATTCATATTCATGTGAAGGATGTAGAATGAACAAATATGGAAGTAACTGCATTTATAAAAAACGTAATGACAGCTTCAATTATTAATCATCTTAATACTAGTTATCAATTATATGTATTTTACTAATTTATTCTTCTCCGATAAAATGCAGGTAGACGAATTTGATAAGAATTTTCTAATGATTTATATAATTAAATTTGATATAATCTATAGGAATAATAATGTATGAAGGGAAACATCATTGATTAATTAGACACAGGTATTAAATGTTGTTGAAGATGATTCGTAAAAGCATACATATTTAAATTATATATTTTTGTGAGGTGGACAGTGTTGCAACTTAAGGTAGTAAACAGCCCTTTTAATCAAGAACAAGCAGATTTGCTTAATCGCCTTCTGCCGACATTAACAGAAGCACAACAAATGTGGTTGAGCGGTTATTTAACAGCATCTCAATCTACGTCTGCCGAAGGAACGCCAGACGTTTCTACAGCAGCGCCTGATCAAACGAAACAGAAGGTTTCAAAAGACGTAACGATTCTTTACGGATCACAAACAGGAAATGCTCAAGGACTTGCTGAAAATACAGGCAAAACGCTTGAAGCAAAAGGTTTTAATGTAACTGTATCTTCTATGAATGATTTCAAACCAAATAATTTAAAGAAACTTGAAAATTTATTAATTGTCGTAAGTACACATGGAGAAGGAGAGCCGCCTGATAATGCGCTATCTTTCCATGAATTTCTTCACGGCCGTCGAGCGCCAAAACTTGAGAACTTCCGTTTCTCTGTCTTATCGCTTGGAGACAGCTCATACGAATTTTTCTGTCAAACAGGAAAAGAATTTGATGTGCGCTTAGCGGAACTTGGCGGTGAAAGACTGTATCCGCGCGTTGACTGTGATTTAGATTTTGAAGAGCCCGCGAATAAATGGCTTAAAGGTGTTATTGACGGATTAAGCGAAGCGAAAGGACACAGCGCTTCGGCAGCTGTTCCAGCGGAAGCTCCTGCAGGAACTTCACCATATTCAAGAACAAATCCTTTTAAAGCAGAAGTGCTTGAGAACTTAAACTTAAACGGCCGCGGATCAAATAAAGAAACGCGACACTTAGAACTATCTCTAGAAGGTTCAGGTTTGACGTATGAACCAGGAGACAGTTTAGGTATTTATCCTGAAAATGACCCGGAGCTTGTTGATCTTCTTCTTAACGAATTCAAGTGGGATGCAAGTGAAAGTGTAACGGTGAATAAAGAAGGAGAAACGCGTCCTCTTAGAGAAGCGCTAATCTCTAATTTTGAAATTACCGTTTTAACAAAACCGCTTTTAAAGCAAGCAGCTGAGCTTACTGGAAACGATAAGTTAAAAGCGCTTGTAGAAAATCGCGAGGAATTAAAAGCATACACACAAGGCCGTGATGTGATTGACTTAGTTCGTGACTTCGGCCCATGGAACGTATCGGCACAAGAGTTTGTAGCCATTTTACGTAAAATGCCAGCGCGCCTTTACTCGATTGCAAGCAGTTTATCAGCAAACCCTGATGAAGTTCATCTAACAATCGGAGCGGTACGCTACGAAGCGCATGGACGCGAGCGTAAAGGTGTTTGTTCAGTCCTATGTTCAGAACGTTTGCAGCCAGGCGATACGATTCCTGTATACCTTCAAAGCAATAAAAACTTTAAGCTTCCTCAAGATCAAGAAACGCCAATTATTATGGTAGGACCTGGTACAGGTGTGGCTCCGTTCCGCTCGTTTATGCAAGAGCGTGAAGAAACAGGAGCAAAAGGTAAGTCATGGATGTTCTTTGGAGATCAGCACTTCGTAACAGACTTCCTTTACCAAACAGAATGGCAAAAGTGGTTAAAAGATGGCGTACTGACAAAAATGGACGTGGCGTTTTCACGCGATACTGAAGAGAAAGTATACGTACAAAACCGTATGCTCGAACATAGTAAAGAATTATTCCAATGGTTAGAAGAAGGCGCATCTTTTTATGTGTGCGGAGATAAAACAAATATGGCACGCGACGTGCACAACACGCTAGTTGAAATTATCGAAACAGAAGGCAAGATGAGCCGTGAACAGGCGGAAGGTTACCTTGCTGAAATGAAGAAACAAAAACGTTATCAGCGTGATGTATACTGAGGATTGAAAGGAGATTTTCAACATGGTAAACAAAATTTTAAAAGCGCCCGAAGGTCCTCCAAGTGACGTTGAGCGCATAAAGGATGAAAGTAATTATTTGCGCGGTACATTAGGAGAAACAATGCTCGACCGCATCAGCTCAGGTATTTCTGAAGACGATAATCGTTTAATGAAGTTCCACGGAAGCTACTTGCAAGATGACCGAGATCTTCGTAACGAACGTCAAAAACAAAAGCTAGAGCCAGCTTACCAATTCATGCTTCGCGTCCGTACGCCAGGCGGTGTTTCAACACCAGAACAGTGGCTAGTGATGGATGATTTAGCACAAAAATACGGAAATGGAACGTTAAAGCTGACAACTCGTCAGGCATTCCAAATGCACGGCATTTTAAAGTGGAACATGAAGAAAACGATTCAAGAAATTCATGCTTCTTTATTAGACACAATTGCAGCTTGTGGAGATGTAAACCGTAACGTAATGTGCAATCCGAATCCGTATCAGTCAGAAGTACATGCTGAAGTATTCGAATGGTCAAAAAAATTAAGTGATTACTTATTGCCTCGTACAAGAGCGTACCACGAACTTTGGCTAGATGAAGAAAAAGTGATCAGTACACCGGAAGTGGAAGAAGAAGTGGAACCAATGTATGGTCCGCTATATCTACCAAGAAAGTTCAAAATTGGCGTAGCTGTTCCACCTTCTAACGATATTGACGTGTATTCACAAGACCTTGGACTTATTGCCATTTTAGAAGACGAGAAACTTGTTGGATTTAACGTAGCAATCGGCGGCGGTATGGGCATGACGCACGGAGATAAAGCAACGTACCCTCAGCTTGCAAAAGTGATTGGGTTCTGTCGACCTGACCAAATTCTAGAAGTAGCGGAAAAAATCATTACGATTCAACGTGATTATGGAAACCGCTCTGTGCGTAAAAACGCGCGCTTTAAATACACGGTTGATCGTCTTGGATTAGAAACGGTAAAAGAAGAGCTTGAAAAGCGTCTGGGCTGGAGCTTAGACGAAGCAAAATCCTATCACTTTGATCACAACGGCGACCGCTACGGCTGGGAAAAAGGTGTAAAAGGAAAATGGCACTTTACTCTTTTTGTTCAAGGTGGACGTATTGCTGACTTTGAAGACTATAAGCTTATGACGGGTCTTCGTGAAATTGCAAAAGTTCATAGCGGTGATTTCCGTTTAACGGCCAATCAAAACTTAATTATCGCGAACGTATCAACTGAAAAGAAAAAACAAATTAGTGATCTTATCGAACAATACGGATTAACTGACGGCAAGCATTATTCGGCTCTTCGCCGCAGCTCATTAGCTTGCGTATCGCTTCCGACTTGTGGGCTTGCGATGGCAGAAGCTGAGCGTTATCTCCCAGTTCTTCTTGAGAAAATTGAAGCAATTGTAGATGAAAATGGTCTTCGCGATAAAGAAATCACGATTCGTATGACGGGCTGTCCTAACGGCTGTGCACGTCCTGCTTTAGGTGAAATTGCTTTTATTGGTAAAGCACCGGGTAAATACAATATGTATCTTGGAGCAGCATTTGACGGCAGCCGTTTAAGCAAAATGTACCGTGAAAATATCAGTGAAGAAGAAATTTTAAATGAACTGCGCGTCTTACTTCCTCGCTATGCAAAAGAAAGAGAAGAAGGGGAGCACTTTGGTGACTTTGTCATCCGCGCTGGAGTAATTGAAGCTGTAACAGACGGCACGAATTTCCACGCGTAATATGTATAGAGGGACTTTTCTAACTTACAGAAAGGTCCCTTTTTCTATTTTAATATTCTCTAACAAATACAGCTACTCCAAATACTCCTAATCTTTCAGCAGTAATTTGTTCAAAGCCGTTGTCAAGTAAACAATGAGCTGCAGTGCGGTAGCGCTGACCTTGAGCTAACAAGCGTCCGCAAGGCTTTGCGCTGCCGATTACTGTTGCTTCTACGACAGTACGAGGAGCTTGTCTATCCAAAGGATTTCGCTCCCACAGAATTGTCACCACATCCGGAGGACGTGGGATAGATACATTACCTGTGTGTTCATGCATAGCCATCACCTCCTTACACTATAGTAAATGCCAAAAATGACAGACTGCTTGTACACACGCTGATTTTTATTAAAAAAGGCGTTCAACTATGTCCCAGTTAACCAATTTCACGGCAATGAAGTAATTGATAGAAACAGCTGATAGAAAAAAAGAATGCTATAATGTAAAAGCAAGGAATTTTCACCAAGGAGGGAGAAACATGCAGCAAAAACGAGTAGCGGTTATTACAGGGGGAGCAAGCGGAATTGGCAAAGAAACTGCCTTAAAGTTTGCGCAAAAAGGAGACGCCGTCGTCATTGCTGATTATGATGAAGGGAAAGGTAAAGAGACTCTTCAAAAAATTGAAGAAGCTGGCGGTAGCGCTTTGTTTGTGAGAACGGACGTCACAAAGTTTGAAGAAGTAGAAGCACTAATTGAGAAAACGGTGAACAAATTTGGTCGAATTGATGTTATGTTTAACAATGCAGGTATTGGACGTCCAACATCTATTTTAGATCAAGATTTAGAAGAATATCACCGTATTATTAATGTAAATCAGCACGGCGTTACATACGGGATTATGGCGGCGAGTAGAAAAATGAGAGAGTTGGGTATTAAAGGAGTTATTATTAATACGGCATCTATTTTTAGCTTTTTAGCCTCACCCGGAACGTATGCTTATCACGCAACAAAAGGGGCTGTTGTGATGATGACGAAATCAGCTGCGCTAGATCTCGCTAAATACGGTATTCGCGTCGTCGCCATTGCACCAGGATTTGTTGATACGCCCATTATTCAAGGCTATAAAGACAGCGGTATGATTGAAGGAATGAAAGTGAAAACGATGAGCAGGGAGCTCACTGCACCAAAACAAATTGCAGATATGGTTTATTTGCTTTCCTTAGAAGAAGCGGGAGCTGTAAACGGCAGCGTCATCATGGCTGATGATGGGTATGCGGCATTTAAATAAAACGAAAAAGGATTCTTTTTAAGAAAAGAATCCTTTTTTATTATGTAGTAGGCAGTGAACTATAAACAAACGTATCGTGAGCTTTTCCGTTTTGATACATATAGTTTTTTAACACTCCTTCTTTTTGAAACCCGAGCTTTTCAAGAACATGCTGTGATGCTTTGTTTTCAAGAAACACAACAGCTCCAATCCGCACTAGCTGAAGGGTATCGAATCCATAAGCCATAACAGCCGAAGCAGCTTCTGAAGCATAGCCATGACCCCAGTGCTGAGGGTGTAGCTCATAGCCAATTTCCGCGCGCTTATGCTTTTGGTTCCACTGATTAAATCCAACTGTCCCGATTAGTTCCCCCGTATCGAGCCGTTCAATTCCCCAGCGCACGCCTTTTTGATTTCTGTAATTTTCAGCAAAAATATCAATTAGAACCAGAGCTTCTTGAATAGTTGTAAATTTTTCTTGCCCGTAATATCTAATAACTTCTTTCTGAGAGAAGCAGTCAAAAATAGTATCTGCATCCGCTTCTGTTATTTCACGCAGTGTAGTGCGAGGTGTACGAAGAATAGGAAACATACTTTTCTCCTTTCTATTTTATATAGAAAGATTTCGTCAGCTCAGAGAAAATACCTTTTATTTTATTTTTCTGTTATAAATTAAGTAGAAATATGAGCTAAACGACTAAGAAAAAGACAGGAACAGCTTCTAAATAACGCAAACATTTGTTACGTACTAGCACTAAAAACAGTATACTAAAAAAACAAATAGAGCTAGCTGCACGTAGAGCAGCTAGCTTTCCTGCAGGAAAGAACCTATTTTTTAGTTAACTGATTGCGATCTTCAATTTGAGGAGGCTCTTCAAGCCATCCGTTTTGAATCATAATTTTGCCGCCTTCTTTCGCCAAACTGTAAATGTCTTTTGCAAGCTGGAGCATCTTTAATGGCAAATCACTTCTTAAACTAAAGGCTCCTCCTAAAGCATTACTCCCCAGACCGAACGTACTCAAAAGACTCGTATTGTACATCATCAGCTTATCTGAAAAAGGAGGAACGGTTGAATTCGTCGCTTTTCCGGCATGAGTAGCCGGGGGTTCTATGTAGCTATGGCGTAAAATATCACCTAGTTCTGTTTCAATTTTCTTCGAAAGCTTCATACCCCTGACAAAATGCTGCTGTGCCTCTTTGTTGTTGGCCACTTGAGCAAAACCAATCATCAGCTGCATTCCTACAAGATTTGTATCAACAGCATGTTGAATAAGTGACACTTCAATGGTATTCAGCGATCGTTTTTCGCTAAACCAGCTCAATCCGCCTATATAGTTTTGTTCATGGACAAAATGGACTTCCTTAGGCATAGAAACGTATGGGGGTTTTGCGATGACACCCGTTTCTAACAATACTTGTGTGGATTGATTGTATATGTCCTGTGCTTCTGCTGTTGCCTCTACGAAGAAATTTCGGACATCTTCTCGGTAAGACATGGTCGAATGCAAAGCAAACAGTCCTGTTTCAATTTGAGACATTAAGCGTATATACATGACTTCGAACATGTGGTCATATAGTTTAGGAACTCCTACGTTCACGTCATCTTTCGTAAAACCAATTGGGATAACAGCGCCTTCGTTCTCAAATATTTCTTTAATTCGAGCTACACTTTTTAAAGATCGGCTATAATATAGCTCAAAAAGTTCTTTGTAATCTTGTTTATCTTCCAGAAAATATTCTAGAAACCTCAAAATCATCGTTTTTTCTTGATAAGTCATCCATAAGTTAGCAAGCTCCGAGGACGTGAGCGGCGGAAGTTTTGATGTGCTCATTGTACACATTCCTCCTGAAAATAGTGATAGGTAAATATGTATAGCTTCATTAGTATTTCTTTTATTTATAGGAATATGCTTCTTTTTAATTTATTTAAAAGCTTCAGTAGCGGTTATTATAGTAAGATAGTTGAAGGAAATAAAGCTTACCAACAAGTCAGTTGTATGATAACTGATATGAATAAAACTAAGTTTTTCTATTACTTTAAATAATTTGACAATTGATGTTATTCTTACTATTATGGAAACATAAGTTTTACATATATTGCTAGAGTTCGGCAACAAATTCTAGCAGCACCATAAGTAAGGAGCTTACGATGAAGCACATTGTCCAAGCAACAGATCATCCTAGAACGAAAGATACATTAAAAGAAGATTTACGCAGGTTAGGCATAACAAAAGGGATGACTATCATGGTTCATTCTTCGCTATCTTCATTAGGGTGGGTAAACGGAGGTTCAGTAGCCGTTGTTCAAGCTTTAATGGAGACAGTGACAGAGGAAGGAACGATCGTGATGCCGTCACAGTCGGTCGATCTTTCGGATCCATCAGAATGGGGCAATCCGGCTGTGCCAAAAGAGTGGTGGGAAACGATTCGGGAAACGATGCCCGCATATGATCCAGCTCATACGCCAACAAGCGGTATGGGACAAATCGTGGAAACTTTTCGAACATACCCTGGCGTAAGAAGAAGCAGCCATCCAATGTATTCATTCGCCGCTTGGGGAAAGGACAGCGAAGACATCTTAAGAGATCATCCCCTTGAATTCAGTTTAGGCGAAAATTCTCCTCTTGAAAGGCTTTACAAAAAACATGCCTTTGTTTTATTATTAGGTGTCGGGTTTGGGAACAATACTTCTTTTCATCTAGCAGAATATCGTATTCCATATCGAAACGTGATTCAAAAAGGATCTCCAGTTATGGATGCAGGAAAGCGAGTATGGAAGACGTATAAAGAATTAGAGTTTAGAGAAGAGCTGTTTGAAAAGATAGGTGAAGCGTTTATTGAAGCAAAAGGAATAAATGCTAAAAAAATTGGTTCAGCATGTGCATACTTCTTTTCAATGCCTAAAGCCGTCGATTTTGCTGAAACGCATTTGAAAGCGCTATAGTGAGCGGTTGTATGCTTTCTAAGTTGTCTGTATATCAGACAACTTAAAGTGAGACAAACATGAGTCGCCGCGTCCAGACTTTATATTAACAAAGCGCATAAGTGGTTTAAGCAAGATAGTTTACTTTTTATATTCCTTGTTTCATAATGGCACTTGGCAGTGAATTTATTCGGTCAGGTTGTCTTACAATTATGGAGATAAAAAGCAAGTGTTAAATAAATTCATTAAAAAATTTAAATGTATAGAAAAAAAGGAGAGAATACAATTATGTCACTACGTGATCAAGCACTACATATGCATCAAGAAAAACAAGGTAAGTTAGAAGTTAAATCAAAAGTTGAAGTTCAAAACGCTCAAGATTTAAGCTTAGCTTACTCTCCAGGAGTAGCAGAACCTTGTAAAGAAATTCATGAACATCCAGAAACGGTGTATGATTACACAATGAAAGGAAACATGGTCGGCGTTGTGACAAATGGTACGGCTGTTCTTGGCCTTGGAAACATCGGACCTGCAGCTTCACTTCCTGTTATGGAAGGAAAAGCAATTTTATTTAAAAGCTTTGCAGGCGTAGACGCATTCCCAATTGCACTTGATACAACAGATACAGATAAAATTGTTGAAACTGTGAAATTAATGGCTCACACATTCGGAGGCATTAACTTAGAAGATATCGCAGCTCCACAGTGCTTTGAAATTGAAGAGCGCTTGAAAAAAGAAGTAGATATTCCTGTATTCCATGATGATCAGCATGGTACAGCAATCGTAACGGTAGCAGGACTTGTAAATGCATTAAAAATTGTAAACAAATCAATGGAAGACTTAAAAATCGTCTTAAACGGAGCAGGGGCTGCCGGCATTGCCATTACAAAACTTCTTTATTCTTACGGCGTGCGTGACATGATTATGTGTGATACAAGAGGTGCTATTTATGAAGGACGCCCTCAAGGTATGAACAAAGTAAAAGCGGAAGTGGCTTCTTATACAAATGTAAACAAAGAAAGCGGTACGCTAAGCGATGTAATTAAAGACGCAGATGTATTTATCGGCGTATCTGCAGCAGATGCATTATCTCAAGAGATGGTTAAATCAATGAATGAAGATGCAATTATCTTTGCGATGGCAAATCCTAATCCAGAAATCAAGCCGGATGCTGCAAAAGAAGCAGGAGCGGCTGTTATTGGAACAGGTCGTTCAGACTTCCCTAACCAAGTAAATAACGTTCTTGCATTCCCTGGAATTTTCCGCGGTGCGTTAGACGTTCGCGCTACTCATATCAACGAAGAAATGAAAAAAGCTGCTGTTGAAGCAATTGCAGCCCTTATTACAGAAGAAGAGCTGAACGCAGATTACGTTATCCCTGGACCATTTGATCCTCGCGTAGCGCCAGCTGTAGCAGAGTCTGTAGCAAAAGCGGCAATGGATTCAGGCGTTGCCCGCATTACAATTGATCCAGCACGTGTAAAAACACATACAGAACAATTAACAAAAATCGAAAACTAATAACGGTAAAAAAGCCCTTTGAAACGCTGTTTCAAAGGGCTTTTTGTTTTAAAGACCTGCTGTAACCGCTGTGAAATCTAAACGTAACACCATTTCATCTCCCATATGATGTACAATAAAGAGAAAAGAACCCAGGTTTTGTATCATAAAGGGAGGAACAAAGATGTACACCGTATTTTCAACATTTAATGTACCGGATGAAAAAGCTGAAGAAGTGATTGGAATTTATAAAAATCGTTCAAAATCAGTCGACGAGGCTCCAGGATTTGTAGACTTTCTACTTCTTCAAAACGATAAGCGAGCAGGGGAGCTCACCGTTCAGCTTACATTTGATACGAAAGAGAATTATTTAAGCTGGGTACGAAGCGAAGATTTCAAGCGTATTCATGATTTAGAGAAAAAGTACCCTGATCAAGAACTGGCAGCCGTCATCCCAAAAGTTTCTCAGTACAAAGTGGTGGCACGATGAGCTCACTTCCCGTTAATAAGATCGTCGAAAGAGTAACGGAGAAAATCTACGAGTTAGAACCTTCTTTGCTCGAAAAATTTGGAGAGCGCGGCAAAGAAAGATGTCATGAAGATAATCACTACCATATGAAGTATCTTGAGACAACATATAAGTTAGACAACCTGCAAATTTTTACCGACTATGCCTTATGGTTAAACAATTTACTCACAAGCCGAGGCATGAAAACACAGCATATTATTGATAATTTTAATTTTATACAAGAAGCGATGTTTGAACTAGATAATTATGGTGACAAACAAGTACAGGCGTATGTGGCTTACTTAGAAGAAGCAAATCATATACTGAAGCAACAGCAGCTTTAAAAAAGAGGCTAGTACAAAAGTGTTTTAGTTAAATGAAAATCCGAACGGGTTTGATTCTTGATAAAGAATTCAACCCGTTCGGATTTTTTTATTGGTAGGGTGAGCGCAAGTTTTCTGTATGTAGTTATGTCTCACTTTTTTGTTTTACATATGTATAAAGGTGGAAATAAAAAAGAAAAAGGAGAATACATATGCAAAAACAGCTAACAAAAGGAATCATGTTCTTAATCGCTATGTGTATGATTGGAAGTGCGGCAGCTTGTTCAGGTGAACCAGCTAACAAAACAAAATCTGATAATCATAAAGCAGAGGAAAAACCAATTGAAGACCGTCAAGAATTGACAAAGCTACAGCAGTATTCGAGCGACCCAGACATTAAAAAAGGGAAAGATGAAGATTTTGACTTGATCGGTACGTTAAAAAAAGACGCTGAAAAAGAAATGACGCTGAATATTGATGGTCAACTCGTTAAAGTACCAAAAAGCTCTGGGATGGAAGTGGAAGGCTCACAGCTAAAAGATATGATTAATAAAGAAGTAGAAGCTGAAATTGACGCAGCTAAACAAGAAGCAACTAGTATTGAATTAACTCCAAAAGCAACAGCAGATAAAGATGGCGTGTATGAACAAGATGGAAACGAACGTAAAATTGTGGGTGTTTTTATAGAGGAAAGTAACAAACACCTAACGGTAAAAGTTCCAAACGGCAAAAAAACGTATCAAAAAAGCACAGACTTTGAAAAAGAAGAAAAAGGCAGTTTAAAAGAAAAGACGGTATACCTTGAAATCAACTCAGCTAACGAAGTAGAAAGTATAGAAAAAGAAGATCGTGAATAAATAAAGCTACAGTTCTTCTTTCCCTCCTTGCTCTCTTGACTTTTCGAACTGTGTCACTTAACGTTACAGTAGAGAAAGAAAAAAGGTGGTTTATGGAAGATGAACAGTGAATTTACCATTGCCGTGCACAGCTTAGTGTTCCTAGCAAATTTACCAGATCACCGAGCAAGCAGTGAATCGATTGCTTATAACATCTGTACCAATCCTGCACGGGTTCGGAAAATAATGAGTACACTCAGAAAAAACAACTTGGTTCGGACAAAAGAAGGGCTAGGCGGCGGTTATACTTTAGGCTGCAGCCCTGCTGAAATAAGTCTTGGGTTGATTTACCGAGTTATATCGACAGGAACACTGAAGCCTCACTGGTGCAGCGGCGACCCTGACGCTGACTGTATTGTCAAATCAAACATTCAAACAGTGATGGACGACATTTTTACAGAGAGTGAGCAAAGCGTAATCAGGCATTTAGATCAAATGACGATCGAAGACGTGCTGAAAAAAGTTAAAACTGCTCACTAAAAAGCACCTTGCATGAGCAAGGTGCTTTTGTTATGACTCTTTGGAAGCGGCTGTTTCAGCAGCTGCTGCTTTTAAGCCGTCATTTACTTTTCTTCCATTCTCTAAATACTCTGTTTTGAAGCCGCTTTTTAAAGCCCATGTGTAGAAGAGAAGAGAAACAACAACAATAATTCCCATATCCCATCCATATTTAATGACGTTAAGGCCCCCAAACTTTTCGCTTCCAAGCCATGAAATAGTCATCATACACAGTAAGTATACAACCATCCATACGCCGCCTTTGAAGTTCTGGCGGAATCCCTTCCATTTAGCCTTTGCTTGATAATAAAAATAAATAGGCAGGCCGATTAAAATAATAAACAAAACTTGTCCAGTTAGCGGCCAGCGCGCCCAATATAGCGTTAATGAAGCAAAAATAAAGCCGAGCGGCGCAATAATGCTTAATCCTTTTAAACGAAGGGGACGATATAAATCGCTTCCAGTTCGTCTTAGCGTCATAACCGTAACAGGACCTGTAATGTAAGAAATAAGCGTAGCGACTGAAATAATTTCAGCAAGCACGCCCCAGCCCCGAAATAAAAACAAAAAGACAAGAGCAACAGCTAAGTTAAAAAACATGGCTTGACGCGGAACACCATAAATAGGATGAAGGCGTCCTAGAACACTTGGCAAATATTTATTTTGTTCCATACCATAAATCATTCGAGCAGTAGTAGCTGTATACGTAATACCCGTTCCAGATGGTGAAACAAACGCATCTGCATACAGTACAATGACAAGCCAGTTAATGTTAAGGGCAATGGCTAAATCTGCAAATGGAGAGTTAAAATTTAAATGACTCCATCCCTTCGCAATATCAGAAGGATTTACTGCCCCGATAAAGGCAATTTGTAGAAGCAAATAAATGACTGTAGCCACTAAAATTGAGCCTACAACCGCAATTGGAATAGATCTTCCAGGATTCTTTGCTTCTCCAGCCATATTAATGGGACTTTGAAAACCGTTAAAAGCGAATACAATTCCAGATGTAGCAACAGCTGTTAGCACACTAGCCCAGCCGTTTGGTGCGATGCTGCTTCCAGAAGTGAAGTTCTCACCGTGAAAGCCTACAAATAAAAGTGCTCCAATTGTAAGTCCCGGTATAACAATTTTAAAAATAGTGATTAACGAGTTGGCCTTGGAAAATAGTCCAACTGTCCAATAATTCAGTAAAAAGTAAATAATCAATAGCACCGTAGCGATAGCTAATCCTTCGCCAGTTAACGTTCCTTTTTCTACGAGGTGGCTTGTCCACTGTGCCCACTTCCAAGGCCACGAACTCATATACTGTACAGAAGCTACTGCTTCGACTGGAATAACGGATACAATCGCAATCCAGTTTGCCCAAGCAGCGATAAAACCAATAAACGAACCGTGTGAGTACTGCGTATACTTGACCATCCCGCCGGCTTCGGGAAACATGGATCCTAATTCACTGTAAGAAAGTGCAATAAATAAAATAACGACCATTCCAATGACCCATGATAAAATAGCAGCCGGACCTGCAATTTGAGCTGCTCGCCACGCTCCAAATAACCAGCCGGACCCAATAATTGATCCAAGTCCCGTCATGGTTAACGCGAATGTTCCCATTCTTCGATGTAAATTGTTCATCTGACTAACACCTTTCATGTAAAATAAGTCCTTCAATTAAACATTGTTGCTTTATTATTATTATTCTGAAATCTTTAGTTGTCAACTTTTGTCGTTACATGAAGTTCTTGGTACCTATTGATTTCCAGTTATATAGGACAGCTATCCTCAACCTTTCTGCCAAGGTAATTAAAGCGCTTTACTTTCTTTTTCATCCTACAGGAAACCCTACAGAAATAGATAGAAACCGACAAAAAGTTATCAAGTTCATACCTTATGCACTAGCAATATGAAAAAATTAGGGGATAAGTGGTAGTTATGTTCCCTAAAAACGTAAAAAAAAACATGTTTCATAATAAAGCCCCTTTTGAATAGGGAAGTCACTACCTTCAAAAGGGGTAAATATTAGCTAATCAGATCTTTATCTCTCTTGATGCTTATACTCAAGCAGTTTTACAACGTTTTCTACATCATTTTCAGCAGAAAGTTCGTTAATATTCACTTTATAAATAAGCGTATCCGTTGCAAAAAATTCATCTTCTCCCTCAGGTTTTACTTTTAAGTTTAAGATTTTCACCCGCACAATATGAGTGAACTTACCGCCTTTACCGGGCTGTATTTCACCCATTTGTATCCCGATATCATCTTTTTTAATCGGGCGAACTTTTACTTTTTTATGCTGTTTACCGTAAACCTTCTCATAATGAGAAGTAATATCTTGATGTACCCAAGGTTCAAGAGATTGATAAATAAAATCTTTTACAACAGGCTGACTTACGTGTGATTCTATATTTTCTTCTGGTATATTTTCTTCTGCGGAAATGGAAAGCGTAAAACAAAAAAAGACAAATGCTGCTAAAAATAGAAATTTTCCCACGAAAAAACCCACCTTACCTGTTCGTTTATGTAGCCGATTTACTAGATCTGCCTTTTTATCTTTTGAACAAAGGCAGGAAGGTATGCACAATTTTTTTTGTGGAATTTACCTTATTTAAAATCAATTTAGTTTAAATAAAATATGTTCTAAATAATTAATTGAAAATTCAAATGCGGTTTACGTACAAAAATAGCCAAGTGCTCCTTTACATAGGGACATTTGGCTATTTTCATGAATATTTTATGCTGCTGTTTTCTTATTGCCTTTGAAAATAAAATAAAGAGCTAATAACATAAATGCTACACCAATCCAGCGGGATAGATCAAAGGGTACTTCCTTGCTTCCAAACCAGCCGAAATGGTCGATAATCATACTTGCAAATAACTGACCGATAACAGTTGAGATATTAGCTGCTGTTACACCAATTTTAGGTACAGCTAAAACCGTTAGAAATAAATAAGATGCTCCGAATAAAGCGCAGGTAAGCTGCCATTTAGGGACATCAAAAACCGAGAGAATGTTTCCTTGACCAAAGAATACAACGACAATCGTTAAAATCATGGCACCTGTCGCAAAGGTTAAAAAAGCTGTTTCAAACGTACCTGTTTTTTTACTTAGTGTACCGTTAATAGAAGACTGAGCGCTTAGCGTTAATCCTCCTATTAAGGTAAGTATCACCATCAATAAACTCATCGTAAAACCCTCCTAGAAAATAAGTACAAGCGCAATTCCCATACATACAATAGCCATTACGCGTTCTTTGTTAATTTTAATTTTGCTGCTGCCAAGCCAACCAAAATGCTCAATGATCATGCTTGTAATGATTTGCCCTACAATAACAGCAACCATTGAAATCCCAATTCCGATAAAGGGAATACTAATAACTAGAATCGTTAAATAAAACGTACCTAATAATCCGCCCGTCAAATTCCACTTAGGGGCTTTTAAGACGTAAGGTAAATCTCCCTTTCCAGCAAATAAAGTGGTCAGACCTAAAATGAGCGTTCCCATGATAAAAATATAATAGCTGCTTTCAAGTTTCCCCACTGTTTTTCCGAGTTCTCCGGCAATAGCGCCTTCCATACTTAAAGCAGCGCCGCCTAGAACCGCAACTAAATAAACCAAAAACTTCACGTTTATCACTCCAATATTTCTTTATATTTGTATATCTAGAAAAATAGATATAATAAGTGAAAAAAACTCGTTAAAGTTTTTTTCGTAAGAATGAAGAAAGCTCTTGAAGCGTTTCTTCATTTCGGCGATAGTATGTCCATTGACCGTGCCGAATTGACTCTAACAAACCTGCTTTTTGCATCATGGAAAGATAACTGGACACTGTGGACTGAGACAGCTGAGCTTTTTCCTGAATATCTCCCACGCAAACACCGCCTCTGCTGCTGACCTCCTTAGGCAAATGTGCTTGTTTATCTTTGAAATGCTTTTCAGGTTCTTTTAACCACTCCAATATATTTAATCGAGTTTCATTAGATAATGCTTTGAAAATATCAATAGGTTTCATACTTATTATTTTATTCGTAACAGCTCAGATGTCAAATGTTCAAGTTTGCATTTTATAGTTGAATGACAAGCGATGGGTTGAATTATAACAGCTGCGCAAAAAAAGTCAACTTATAATAGAGGGTAAAGAAGAACGGTTTACTCAGTCATTTTTCTATGTATAGGATCAAAAAGTATCTTATTTTTTTGAGTAGAAAAGGTGACATATTCCTTATTTTTCAAGGGATAGTTTAGTAAAATAGAAAAAAGTGAATAACAAAAGAAGCTAGTCTATTTACTCAGGGGGAGGGCTGCATATGCAAGGGAAAACAAAACAAGTGCGCTTTCGTAATATGGTAGCGTATGGATTTGGGGATTTGTTTGGCGGAGGATCCTTTTTTATTATCGGCACATTATTTATGGTTTTTTTAACGGATGTAGTCGGGCTTTCTCCTGTAGAAGCAGGAACGATTGTAGCTCTTGGAAAAGTGTGGGATGCTTTGTTAGATCCAACCATTGGGTACATATCTGATCATCTTCAGACAAAAAAAGGACGAAGAAGAGTCTTTTTTCTTTTTGGAATCATTCCAGTTGCGATCACGTTCAGTATGCTGTGGATTCCTATTGAAGGCTCGCATATGTTCAAATACGCCTATTTTATCTTAGCCTACCTTTTATTTAACACGGCGTTTGGTATGGTCATGGTTCCTTACAATACGCTAGCAGCGGAGATGACGACAGATTATAGCATTCGTTCGAAAATGACGGGAATACGCATGGTCTTTTCACAAGGCGCTTCATTTTTAGGCGCTTTCTTCCCAAAACGAATCATTGATGCGTTTCCAGGTGGACAAGGGTATTTAATCATGGGCATTATCTTTGGTCTTCTTTTTGCTCTTCCATGGATTTTTGTCTATAAGGGAACATGGGATAGCGGAGAAGTAGTGGAACGCAAAAAGCAAAACGGATTTTGGTTAGAATTTAAGCAGCTTTTTATCAGTTTTGGAAGTGCATTTAAAAATAAGTCGTTTAACGTGTATCTTGCCATGTACTTAGCATCTTACATTGCAATGGATGTATTTAATGCCCTTTTCTTTTATTTTATTGCCTATTACATGCTGCGCGAAGCGATCTATGCAGACACCCTTAGCTTTGTGCAAATTACACAAGTGCTATTTATTCCTCTTGTTACGTACATAGCCATTAAGTTAGGAAATAAATTAACCTATAACTTCAGCATGATCATCTGGGGAACGGGCATTATTTTATTCAGTTTTCTAACAACAGATAGCTCGTTAGTTCTTATTTACTTAGCGGCATTTTTCTTAGGAAGCGGTCATTCTGGAGCAATTATGATTCCATGGAATGTACTGCCGTTCGTATCAGATGTAGATGAAATGATTACGACAAAAAGAAGAGAAGGCGTGTATGCAGGGCTGATGTCGTTTATTCGAAAATCTTCTCAGGCGCTTGCGATTTTTCTTGTAGGCGTTGCGTTAAAGAATATTGGCTATGTACCAAACGCTGAGCAGTCAGCGTCTACGCTAGCCGGCTTACAAAAGCTTTTCATGATTGTACCTGCTATTTTGATTCTCGCTGGAATTATCGCAACCGTATGGTTTAAAATAAGTCCGAAAAATCACAAAATCTTATTAACTGAAATTCAAAGAAGAAAAAAGGGAGGCCGAGCGAAAGACGTTACTCCTGAAGCGAAAGCGGTTTGTGAAAGTTTAACGGGTTATAAATACGAACAGCTTTGGAAAGACGTAACCATTTCAAAAGGAATTCGAGATAAAACGGTTGTTTAACCTATGACTTCACCAAAAAGCGCAAAATTTTCAGCGTAAACAATCGCTAATTATATCCAATAAGAAACTTCCTCTGACGTATTGCCTTTTGACAAGAAAAGAAATTCTCCTGTCTATCGACTCATTTTTCAGGTGAATTTTAGAAAGGAAGGATTTCTTACCATTAAAGATGTGCAATTTGGCACGTCTTGATAGGGTGGATTGTACAACTTATAATGAAACTATAAACTAACCACAGGCGCTTTCAAGGCGCAGGTATAAATTAGAAAGAAGGAAGGTACAGTTTATGCCAATTCGATATGTTTGTCCACAATGCCAAGGAGCCGGTAAGAAATTTGGATTGATAAAGTGCAAAGTGTGCAACGGCGAAGGAAACATTATCATGTCTTCAAATGAGCCAGATCCAACTAAAAATAAAAAATTAAAATCATCTTCTAAACAAGATAAAGCAATGTAAGGTATTGCTAGTAAAGGTATGTATGAACCCCGCTTTTCTATAAAAAAGCGGGGTTTTCTTCTAGACAGACGAACGCTTTTCTTATGATACAATAAAATGAAAGTCGCTAAAATAAGGGGTAGGGAACCGAAAGAAGAGGGAGATAGATGGAATACACCGCAAAACAATTTACGCCGCAGTTAGAACAACATATACATACAGTTGAAAGATCTATGCAAGAACTTCTCAAATCAATATATGCACAATATAAAGAAGCTTTTGAAAAAAAAGGGATGGAGCTTTCTGTAGATGTGATCCGTGAAGGGGCAAATCCTTTTCAGCCTGGTTACCACGCCACCATTCAAGTGGGTATTTTGGAAAAAGGTGAGTTTTTAGACGGTCTTTTTATTCCTATCTGGCACTGTGTATGCACGTTTTGGGGCATCCGTTCTTCGAGGAAGCTCCCAGGCAGTAAGATAACCGGCGAGCTGCTGGAAGAAACAGAAGAGGAAATAACAAAAGAAGTAGTAGGGTATTTAGAAATGCAGCTAGAAGATTAGAAGCACCCTGCTTCTAATCTTCTTTAAATTGAAGAAGGTGCAGTTTCTTTTTCAATTTGTCTTTTAGCACGAATAAAAGCCGTCAGCTGCTGAATTTCTTCTTGAGATAGTTCGGCACCGTCGACTGTAATCGTATGAGGTTGAGGCGAGGTTAATTCAATGGATGCATCTGAAAGAGAATGAGGTTCCTTTTCCTTACCTAGCAAGTAGTCTGTTGATGTATCAAATAGTTCTGCGATTGTAACGAGTGCTTCAAGAGAAGGACGACGATAGCCAGATTCGTATCCTGCGTATGTGCTTTTAGCAATTTCAAGCTGGTCAGCTGTATATTGAAGAGACCATTTTTTTTCTTTCCTGAGTTGAGCTAATCTGCTTAACATTCATGACGCTCCTTTGTAGGTGTAGTATGTAAAAAAACCGAGGCATTCAGCTCGCGCGCAGATTTTTGTAATCAAACCGTGAGCTAATTTACATTTTTATTCATTATATCATTGCTGCAGAAAAAAGTGTACGCGAAACGAATAATTTTTCTCTTGATTTATTGATTTTTGGTTACTATAATTACAGGTGAAGTACGCGAAATGAATATAATTTATTTGATAGATTGTCAGGTTTTTTTACAAAAATTAAGCAAAGGGGATGTCGGTTTTGAAAAAACTATTATTGTTATCAACTGGTGGAACGGTCGCTTCACTTGAAGGTGAAAATGGACTTGTTCCTGGAATGGAGCCAGATCAATTACTAAGCTACATACCTGATTTAAATGAACATTGTCAAATTGACAGCAAATCTCTTATGAATCTTGATAGTACAAATATGCAGCCAGAATGTTGGATAGAGATGGCAAAAGCGATTGAAGAGCATTATAATGAATACGATGGTTTTGTTATTACCCATGGAACTGATACAATGGCCTACACATCGGCAGCTCTTTCTTACATGCTTCAGCATTCTAAAAAACCAATTGCGATTACAGGATCTCAAATTCCTATTTCATTTAGTAAAACGGACGCGAAGCGCAATATTGCAGATGCGATTCGCTTTGCTTGTGAAGAAACAGGCGGAGTCTATGTAGTCTTTGACGGTCGTGTGATTCAAGGCACAAGAGCAATCAAGCTTCGTACAAAAAGCTATGATGCATTTGAAAGCATTAATTATCCATACGTGGCGTCTATCCATGATAATGCGGTGGAATATACAAAACCCGTTCGCTCTAGTAAAGAAGAGTTGACGGTTAATACATCTCTTTGTACGGATGTAGCGGTTGTTAAACTGTTTCCCGGCATTAAACCCGAATTTTTCGATGGATTAAAGGATGTATATCAAGGCGTTGTTGTTGAAAGCTATGGAAGTGGAGGTATTCCATTTCAAGTTCGCAACATTTTAGCCAAGCTTGTTGAGTTAACACACCACGGTGTATCCGTTGTCATTACGACTCAGTGTCTTGAAGAAGGAGAAGACATGGGCATTTATGAAGTAGGCCGAATGATTAATCATGATAGCGTCGTTCGCTCAAAAAACATGAATACAGAAGCCATTGTTCCTAAATTAATGTGGGTGCTCGGACAAACCAAAGACCCTCACCAAGTTAAAAAGATGATGGAAACGTCGATTGCAGAAGATATTAATTAAAAAAGAAAGCAGGTACAGCTATGAAACAAGAAACAGCAGGATATCGTACAGAAGCTGATTTTCTAGGAGAAAAACAAATCCCAGCAGACGTATACTATGGTGTACAAACCGCACGTGCCGTAGAAAATTTCCCGATTACAGGTTATAAAGTACATGAAGAAATGATTAAAGCGCTTGCTATTGTAAAAAAAGCGGCAGCGCTTGCAAATATGGATACAAAGCGCTTGTATGAGGGTATTGGAAATGCGATTGTGCAAGCAGCTGATGAAATCTTAGCAGGTCAGTGGCATGAATACTTTATTGTGGACCCTATCCAAGGTGGAGCAGGAACGTCAATGAATATGAATGCTAATGAAGTTATTGCAAACCGTGCCCTTGAAATTATGGGAGACAATAAAGGCGAATACGGTAAATTAAGCCCTAACAGCCATGTGAATATGTCTCAGTCAACAAATGATGTATTTCCAACGGCTATTCATATTTCAACGCTGAACTTATTAAATAAACTTCTTGTTACAATGAATGATATGCACGATGTGTTTAAACGAAAAGCGCAAGAATTTGATCATGTAATTAAAATGGGACGTACGCACCTTCAAGATGCTGTACCCGTTCGCCTTGGTCAAGAGTTTGAAGCATACAGCCGCGTGTTGGCGCGCGACATTAAGCGTATCAGCGCAACGCGTGACCATTTGCATGAAGTAAATATGGGAGCGACAGCTGTTGGAACAGGCTTAAACGCAGATCCTCGCTATATTGAAAATGTAGTCAAGCACTTAGCCGATATCAGCGGTCTGCCTCTTGTGCATGCAGAGCATTTAGTGGACGCTACTCAAAATACAGATGCTTATACAGAAGTATCTGCAGCCCTTAAAATCTGTATGACGAATATGTCTAAAATCGCAAATGACCTGCGTTTAATGGCATCTGGACCTCGTGCAGGTCTAGGAGAAATCAGCCTTCCTGCTCGTCAGCCTGGTTCTTCAATCATGCCAGGGAAAGTAAACCCGGTTATGGCTGAATTAATCAATCAAATTGCGTTTCAAGTAATGGGAAATGACCAAACGATCTCTCTTGCTTCAGAAGCAGGTCAGATGGAGCTTAACGTCATGGAACCTGTGCTTGTATTTAACTTGCTTCAATCAATCAGCATTATGAATAACGGTTTCAGAAGCTTTACAGATCACTGTTTAGCAGGAATTGAAGCAAACGAAACGCGCATGAAAGAATATGTAGAAAAAAGCGTAGGAATTATTACAGCTGTTAACCCTCACTTAGGCTATGAAGTCGTATCGCGTATTGCGCGTGAAGCGATTTTAACAGGAAAACCAATTCGTGAGCTTTGCCTTCAATACGATGTGTTAACAGAAGAGGAATTAGATCTCATTTTAAATCCATTTGAAATGACGAATCCTGGTATTGCAGGAAGTTCATTGTTTGATCGTCAGTAAAAAGAACGGCTTCCATAAGGAAGCCGTTTTTTTTATAAAGACATTTGCTGAATGACTGAGCGCATTTTCTGAGCTGTTGCAGCCAAAGCGTCATCTTTTTCAGCAAATTGGGGAATTTGCGTATAAAAATCTCCGAAACACTCCTCTTGGTAGCGTGGAACGATGTGCATGTGAAAATGAGTTAACTCGTTAAACATTCCCCCGTTTTGAGAGAGAGTAACTCCGTCTGGAACAAAGAGTGTCTTCACTGCTTTTGTCATTAGCTTCGCTGCTTTCATCACGGCCAGTACGTGTTCAGTATCAAATTCGTCGATTTCCACTATATGTGTTTTAGGAAGAATTAAGAGGTGGCCTTCGTTAAATGGCTTGTGGTCTAACAGACATGTCACAAATAAATCTTCAAATATCACATGTGATTTCTCTTGGTTATTTGCTAATCGACATCCTAAACAATTTATACGTTGATTCCCCACTATGCGTTCTCTCCTTTTTATAAAGTATATAATAGTAATTTTTAGAAGTAGTAGCTTGAGATATAAGCAGCTATTTTTTGCATTCCCTTTTTTAATTCTCTTATATTTTACAAATTTTTACCATGGTTTTAATTGTAAAAATAAAACAATTACAGTATAATGACGGTGTAACAGTTAACTGTAACTAACAAGGGGGGATTGTTTGAATACATATACAGGCAAGCAAATTACGGAGTTATTAAATAGTGAAGGTGCGGACCTGAACCTGCGTACGGTACGATATTACACGCAAATAGAAATCGTTCCTCCGCTAGTGCTAGTAGGGAATAAACGCGTGTATACAGATCAGCACGTTCACTACTTTCGAGCTGTGTTAACATTATCAAAAGCAGGGGATTCATTAGCTTCCATTCAAGAAACATTGCGTTCAATGAGTGATGAAGAAGTAAAAAACATCGGCGCGCAGCTTCCTCTTTACCAAAGTAAACAAATTCAAAATCAAGAAATGCATCAAGTGAATGAAGATGTATTTGTCGCTATGAACCGAAATTTATCAGCGGACGTACGGCAAAAAGTGATTGAGTCTGTTACTCAGATTTTAAAGGATCATTCATCGCATGATTAAATTAGCCTTAGCAAAATCAGTGATGGAAAAAGAAGAAGGAATGAACCACCTTTGTATTGCATTTGAACGTTCGCAAGTAAAAGTAACAAACATCACGATTGATATTCAGCTGCCCGAAGGTCTGTTTAAAACGACAAACTTAAATGGATACCGGGAAAACAAACAGGGGCAAATCGAAGTAAAACATATCGACGACGAACCTCTATTAATAGAGCTCTACACGGAAGAGGCCTTTTTATATCCACACGCAGAGGTTGCAGTTGCTGTGACTTACCGGGATGAAAGCTTGCATATGCAGCAAGAAAGACATTCTCTAATGATTAAATTTACGGATGAAGATTTGATAGGGGATTCATTTTTAAATCATGAAATCAGTACAAAAGTGAAAAAATTTGTTCGTACTAATTCAGGGGAAAGAGGCGGTCACATGAACTTAACTCCATATGTAGTGGAACAAACAAGCAAGGGAGAGCGTGCCTATGATATTTATTCAAGGCTGTTGCTCGACCGAGTGATTATGCTCACAGGTGAAGTTACGGATGAAGTGGCTACTAGCATTATCGCTCAGCTTTTATTTTTAGATGCAGAAAATCCAGAAAAAGATATCAGCATTTATATTAATTCAGCGGGAGGATCTATTACAGCTGGCATGGCTATTTTTGATACGATGCAGCTAATACGTGCAGATGTAAGCACATTGTGTATAGGGCTAGCAGCATCTATGGGTTCATTTTTACTAGCGGGCGGTCAAAAAGGGAAACGTTTTGCTCTTCCTAATAGCGAAGTGATGATTCATCAGCCGCTAGGAGGAGCAAAAGGGCAAGCAGCTGAAATTGAGATTCGAGCAAAGCGTATTTTACGGTTAAAAGATCACCTAAATGAACTTCTGTCTGCACGAACAGGACAATCGCTTTCAACAATTAAAAAAGACACTGATCGAGATACATTCTTTACAGCGGATGAAGCAAAAGAATATGGCTTGATTGATCAAATTTTAGTTCATCAATAAGGAGGGTACCGTGTGGAAAAAATAAATCGTTATTCAGTAGAATATGAATGGGCGAACGTGATTTTTTATCAAGAAGTAGAAGCAATGACTATACAGGAAGCAAAAGAGCGCATTCAACACACAAAAGTAAACGCCTCTATTCGCGCTGTTCATGTCATAGAAGATGTCGAATCGTAACGAAAAACTGGATCCTTTGGGGGATTCAGTTTTTTTGGGTAAATGAAGCAGGGATTTAGATGAAGAAAAGAGAATGCAAAAAGAGATTTAAAAACGAGCAGCTGGTAGCATCATTCAGCAAGAACATCTCATTTCAATTACAAAAAGAAAGGTAGATGTAAATGAAAAAAGTATGGTCTGGATTAGTTGTTCTCATTGCTATTTGTTGGGTGATAACAGGATGTCAGCAAAGCAGTGCTTCAAGCGGTACTGTTGAACAAAAGCTCGTAATCGAAAAATACATAGCCGATAATCAATATGGCCATGCGGTTAAAATGAAAGACCAAAATCAAGTGCAGAAAGTGCAGCAGTGGTTAAAAGATGTATCATGGAGAGAAGAAAAAGCTGAAATGATTCGAAAACCTAACTACATTCTTCACTTTGAACCGGTAGAAACAAAAAAGGATATAAAGGTACAATCTTATCGGATGTGGGTCAACTTAGGGAACGAAACCGTTGAATTAGCTACAGATACACACTACGCACAGTTAAAGGGCAAACAAGCAAGATCATTTATTGAATTAGTAGAGCCGAAATAGAAAGCAGCTATAAAACAATGTCCAATAAAAGCTAAAACTGCACCCGTTCATATTGAAGCTATCTTCACCGATATGCTTGAGGATATCGAAGGGACAGAGCTACTCATTACTAACGCGCTTGATATGGGGATATAGAAGTATTAAATGTGAGAGGTGACAAGCAGCAATTTTTAAATGTAGCAATAAAAAATTACACTTACAGGTACGTCATTGTTAAAACATTTTGCTACAAGAAGTAAGGGAAAAAGAGAAATCAAAACGCTGATTTCTCTTTTTCATTCAGGCATGTCGATGATTGTTATTTCCGCGCATTTTGCGTAAAACAAAACTCACAATTAAGACTAAAATAACAGCACCAATAATAGCAGGAACAATTGCGAATCCGCCGATCTCTGGACCGAAATCTCCAAAAATTAGAGAGCCTAACCATGCTCCAATGAACCCAGCAATGATGTTTCCGATAATTCCACCTGGAACATCTCGTCCCGTTAACACACCAGCAAGCCAGCCGATAAGCCCTCCAACAATAAGCGTCCAAATAAATGACATATACCTAACCTCCTTTTTATAGGGAATTCCTTTTCATTCTTTCCTAAAACACACCCTGTCATGCGACATGCTTGCTGCAAACCCTTTTACATTTTTTTATTTATTTATCATATATGCTAAGATAGCCTAACATTAAATTGAAGAGTTATGTATGAGAATTCACTGTGAAAGTAACGATAAAACGAAGGAGAGAAGTTCAGCTTATGTACGGTTTAAATTCAATTTAGCTCATTCTATTCGTAAAAAGGGACATCCGGTTCACTTTTTAAAGCTTTTTCCCCTAGTTTTACTTTTTTTAACGGTATTTGTGATATCATTTTAAATAAACAAATTCTTAACGGGAGAACAATATGGAGTCATTATTATTAGATAAAAAGCTTAAACACATTACGAATTTAATTCTAGAAAAAAAAGAAGAGTTCTCAAAACAAAAACAATATGAAGAAAAAGATATTCAACAACAGTTAGAACCGTGGCGCGTTCATTTAATTCAAATATATGCTGATTCTGTCTCAACAAATGATACAAAAAACGTTGAAGTGCTTGAGGAGTGGGGAAGAGAAGTAGCCAATTTACTCGTTGTCCTTCAGCTTCCTTTGGATGTAGCATTAGAAGAAATCAGCTATTACCGAAATCTTATCGGGGAAATTATTAAAGAAGAGGCAAAAGCCGAAACGTTTACGTTTGATGCCTTCTATCAAGTTATTTCTCGTTTCAACGTAGTAGTAGATAAGGCCGTACACTGGGTTAGTAAATCATATATGACCGACTTTGCAAACAAAATCCAATCGGCTCGCTATGCAATCGATGAACTTTCAATTCCTGTGGTACGCATTACGAAAGAAATTGGCGTGATTCCTCTTGTTGGCGATTTAGATACAAACCGCGCTCAAATTCTAATGGAAAATGCGCTTCAACACGGCAGCGACTACAAGCTAAATTGGTTGATTATTGATTTATACGCGGTTCCAATTATTGATACGATGGTAGCGGACCAAATTTTTAAAGTAATCGGTGCTTTAAGATTATTAGGAATTCAAGTGGTTTTAAGCGGGATTCGTGCTGAAATTGCTCAGACGATGGTGAACTTAGGGTTAGATTTGGCTGACATTACGACTTTCAGTAGCCTTCACCAAGCAGTGGAATACGTTAATCAAGAGGATTAATACAACACAAAAGCCCATGAGTATGTAACCATATCATGGGTTTTTATTGGTGGAAGAAAATTTGAAGCTTATTTAATAAAGCATCTAATGATTGACTAACTTGAAGTGTGTTAGGACTTGTCATTCCTTCACGGACAGCCGTTTGAATCATTAACGTTCGTGTCTGTTCGATTTCTTCTATTAGTATTTGGTACATGGATTTGTCTTTTGAGTGGGTTGAAAGCAGCATGTTAATTCCTCTTTTTTCTATAGTGATTATGGTTAAATTAACATTAATAGGTTTATTTTTCAATATTATGAAATTAAAAATAGTAAATTTTAAGAATTTTTCATATAAAAAAAGAACCTCTTTTTCAACAGAGGTTCTTTTTCTAATATAATAATTTATTAGGCATGTTTATGACTACCACGCATTTTTCTCATAATGAAACTTACGATTAACACTAAGATGATTGATCCGATAATAGCAGGAATAATAGCAAATCCACCTACAACTGGTCCGAAGCTTCCAAAGATGGCTGAACCTAACCAAGAACCGATAAAACCGGCAATGATGTTACCAATAATACCTCCCGGAACGTCTCTTCCCGTAATTAATCCGGCAAGCCACCCAATAATACCACCTACAATAAGTGCCCATAAAAATGACATGAATATCATCCTCCTTTTTAATGATGTATTGCTTATATAGGTTAATACCCCACTTAAGAGAAAACTATTCATAGAATAACAAAAAAAAATAAAAAAACTTCTAAAAGGATTTAAGAACTGCGATAGAGTCATAGAAAATAGACTAACTAGTATATAATAGAAAAAGAAACATAGGTTAGAAGAGAAAGGAGACATGAAGTGAAAATAAAAAATCAAAGCGATGTAGTAGAACAGCACTTGATTCAGCACTGGATGTATTTTCAGCATACGAAGAAATCTGTGAAGGTGGATACATCAGAAACTAAATGGATTTCTGCATCTCCTTACAATCGGGGTATATATGCAGGAACCCGTCATATTGAGCCAGCGCTAGGGATATGCTCTCGGGAAGGGGAGGAACCTCTATGGATTGTTGGTCCATCTTCATATGATAACCTTGGGCCAGTTCTTCATAAAAATGGATTTGTTCCTTATGAAAAATGGATCGGAATGATTCAGCACATTCAAGAAAAAGAATACATACATACAGGAGTAGAAGGGTTTCAATGTAAGCGAGTGAGCTCAGAAGCTGAATTGAAAGAATGGATAACGGTATACATAGACGGCTATCAAAAACCAAAAGAATATCAAGCTGACTTTCTTGAAAGGTTTAGGGAGCTTATGCAACACGCTGACCAATATCACTTATATCTGGGTCTTTATCACAACCGGCCAGCTGTAGCTGGGTCTCTCTTTTTTTATGATGGTACAGCGGGTTTGTATTGTATCACTACAGCTAGACATATGAGGAGAAAAGGCCTGGCCACCGCATATTTGAAGGAAGTTCTTACTGAAGCAAAAAAACGGGCGGATACGTGTATTTTGCATGCTACAAGTGCAGGAAAGCCAGCCTATGAGAAACTTGGTTTTACAGCGGTTAACGAATTTGATGTATACAGATGGAAAAATAGGAATGGAACAAAATGTGCTGCAGTTCACGAAAAAAAGAGACAAAATTCGACAAAATTTTAAAAAAGTGTAGCTTCCATTTCATTTTTGGTGTATCCTAGGACAAAGTAGCAGCATGAGCTAGTGTTGTACATAGAACACAGATAAAAGGAGTCATTATGAAACATTTTTTTAAAACGAGCACGTTTTGGATAGGTTTGGTTGTTGGAATCGCGCTCACATTTGGGGGATATTTTACTGTTACTAGTATTTACGATTATTATTTAGGACGAGAACAGCTGAAAGTATTGACTGCCTCTCAGAAAAACCTTCAAACTGCTTTTAAAGAGTATAATCAGCTGATGGCCGAAAAGAAAACCAAAAAGCAATTTATCAATGAACTCGATGATATTTCAAATACTATAAACTATGAATATAATGAATTAGCTTCCCTTGATCCTACGATAAAAACGATGTATAAGCATACGGGCGTCATCGATGATATGGAACTGATGATTGATAATATCGATAGCATCTATGAATTAACGATGAATGATCACAAAGACGCAACAAAACCGCTTCAAACCTACGTATCTGATTTAATGGAATATGTAGAAAAAGATATGAAAAAAGAAATAAGCATGCTAAGTAAATAGAACAAAACAGCTGTCTAAACAAATAGGCAGCTGTTTTTTTGTTGATTATAAAAGGAATCTTTTGGTTGCAGGCGAAAGAGTATACTATGCACCCACTCGCTTACGTGCACCACGTTTACAAAAAAGGGAGGACATAGTATGAAAAAAGTGGTGATCATCCTATTTAGTTTGTTTTCATTAGCCGCATGTCAGGTTCCTACAGCTGAAACGCTTGAAGATCCTTATCCACCCGCTATAAAAATAATAGCTGAAGGCAAAGAAGCCATCATCAAGCCTTTATTCTTTTGCTGGACCGAATGTGAAGCTGATTTTGGCGAACGAAAAAATTTTAGACAAATTGTTATGAAAGATAGTATTCCCGTCTCTCAAGATGGTCAAGTGTCCATTAAAATAGATGGTAAAAAACCTAATGCGCTTTATTACAAACAAATTCGCAATCAGTCTATTCATGAAAACATAGTAGAAAAAAAGGACATAAAAAAAACATCTGCTATTACAGTAGACTCTGCCTCTCACAGTGACAGTGATCGGTATATACTCGTAGCAGATTGGAAAGATAACAAGGGAAAAAAGTTAATCGGGCGTGTCTACTATACTCCAGTAAAATTTGAAACACCATAGATATGGCTCTCTATGCTGTAATAGAGAGCCATGTGCTTAACTAATGGAATTAAGTGCTTGTGCAAGAGAAGAAGTAGTTTTAACCTGTTCAAATGAAAGCCCTAAGCGAATGGCAGTTTGAGAAATTTCCGGTCGAATTCCAGATAAAATTGTTTGCACACCAATTAAACGAAGAGCTTTTACCAAATTAAAAATCTCTTGTGCCATCATCGTATCAATCGTAGCTACACCGAGCAGGTCAATACATAAATGTTCAACGCCTTTTTCCGAGCATTGCTGAAGCGTGTTTTCTAAAATAAACTGACTTTTGACCGTTCCAATATCCCCCACAAGAGGCAGAAGTGCAACTTTATTTTGAAGCATGATCACAGGAGAACTTAATTCATTAATTAAGTCTTTCTGAGCGTTCAGCTGTTCTTGCGTATTTTTATGATATTCTTGAATAAAGATATAAATAGATAGATCAAAAGCTTTAACAATAATGTCATACCACATAAATATCTTATCTACGCTTACCTCATCCGAATGCAAAGAGATAAACTTCTTTAAGTAATTAACGGCAATTTTTTGTGAATTAAAATATTCTCGAATAATAAAGTGAAGAGGCGTACTTAAATGCTTTGGATCACGCGCTAGTTCTATCGACCACTGCTGAAAATCCGAAAAAAAATAATCCTCATCTCTTATAAATACATCAAATAAATGCTGAAAATAATCTTGATTTTGCTGCTTCAGTTCTTTCACAATTGCTGGATTTTTACTCGAATAGACAGAGAACTCATTTTCATCGTCGAGCTGATTGTACCAGTCTTCAGTTAATTGAAGAGAATGTTCTTTGAAAAAATGATATAAGTCCTGATTTTTATGCATGAAGACTCTCCTTATATATGTATAGTCTAATTGTTTTATAAATAAAGGCATAAAAGCATCCCCTGATCTAGAGTGAGGATGCTTATAAATAAATCCATTATGAAGCGCATTTATTTTCCTATACGCCTTGTTTTCCCTAACTGTATACTCTCAAACCCAATTTATTAAAAAATAAACATTTTTTAACTACCATATTCATGCATTTTATCTATTTTTCATAAAGAACCACTTCTTGTGCTTATAACTTTAGCTTCCGTAAGGCATCTTTAATGCTTTGATAGACTAAAATAAAGGACATATCATCTTCTATAGTGCTCATATGTATGGCCATGTTAGGAGAAATTCCTGTTAAAACAAGCTGAGTTCCCATGAGCTTCAGCCAATTGTAAATATTAAGAATATCACGGCCGAATGAATCATTAAATTGCGCTAACCCTGAGACGTCTAGGATTAAATAACGATCTTTGCTGCTTGTGTTACGCGAGGTGAAGCTATTAAATAGCATTTCTATACGACGTTCGTTTAACGTTCCGATTAATGGAAGAACAGAGATTCCTTCCTCTATTGGCACGACAGGGGTGGATAGCCTTTCAACTTCTTCCAAAGCTTGCTGAAGCTGTTCCTGAGCTGTAATCTCTATTGTTACGTCTTTTTGAACACCAATAAAGTAGTATTTATCTTCTTCTTCTACATATGCCGGGTCAATCGTTAGCTGATTATGAAAGAAAGAGCCGTCTTTTCGATAATTAACAAGCGTAACAGAGACTGACTGATTGCGGCTGATAGCGCTGCGAATTTCATCAACGTGGTGCGGGTTTGTAAGAGGACCTTGTAGAAAACGGCAATTTTCTCCTAATACTTCTTCTTCCTTATAGCCGGTCATAAGGGAAAACCCGTGATTGAGGTAAATAATTGGGTTATCAGGCAAAGAAGGGTCCGTCACAATAATACCAGATTGTGAGCTATGAAGGGCTTTATTTAAAATGGACCATTTCGAATCTTGAGCTTCAGGTGTAGTCAATGCATTCCCTCATTCCTTGGAATTTTTATAAAAATATTGTGACATAAACATGTCAAAAAAACAATTTTCGACGCGTTTGTTCCTAGAGAAAGAATGAAGATAAGGAAAAATATGTTATAATAGTTTCAGGGGCAAAGGGAGTGTGAACAAATGTGATAACCATCAATTTATTTAATGTTAGTTTCTTTGTGATGGCGCTAGCAGGCTTTATTCTCATTTTTTGTTTGCGTATAAAGTTCAAGCGGCCACTGTCATTATTTAAATGGTCTTTTTTATTCGGAACAGTGCTGCTGTCGTTAAGTTTATACTTGTTTATGGCGACCAGCCAATATATTCATTTGATATGCAATACAATCGGCTCAGTTATGACAGCGCTCTACCTTATCAGTATTATGGTTGGAGCAGAAGAATCATAAATACATATGTTTAAAAGTCTATTAAAAGTGGAAAAAAGGAAAGATGCATAAAAGAGAAAGAGACGCACTTACATTCTTTTAGCCGACGAAATGATAACAACTTGAAAAACACTTCGGTACAAGATGCCGAGGTGTTTTTCGTAAATGAAAGGGAAAGGAGAATATTTAGAGAAATACTAGTCATGTTTTACTGAGTGTAGTAAAATAAAAAGTTATTATTCTATTTTTAGGTTGTTGCTATTAGCAACATGTGTTAGTCTAAAAGTGGTATACATTTTAGGCGATCTTGAAAAAGAGAGACGAGAAGCTTTTATTCAAGTTTCTTAAAAGCTTTACGTTTACTGAGGTGAAACAATGAAATCTCAAGTACAAAAATTTGTAGGCTATTTATTAGCTGGTGATCAAGACAGCGCTTGGGAAGTTGTGCTAGAAGAAATCCAACAGGGAAAGAACAGCCTAGATATTTATGAAAATTTAATTACAACCGCAATGCGAGTAACTGGAGATATGTGGGAAGAAAATATCATTTCTGTAGCTGATGAGCATGTTGCAACTACGACATGTGATTATGTGCTAACTCGCTATCGCTTTTATAAAAAAATTCAGGGACACGCTTCAGACACCGCTCCAAGGGCACTGCTTCTATGCTTGGAACAAGAACAGCACTTCATTGGTTTAAAGATGGTGGCTTTATTGTTTGAGGAACACGGTTGGAATACTCGCTTTTTAGGGGCCAATCTACCTCTGGAATACGCTGAGAAAATGGCTATAGAATGGAAGCCTCACATGGTAGGATTATCCGTCAGCATCCCCTATCATATTGAGAGGCTTGCTGAATACACCAAAACTTTGGACAAATTAGAACCAAGACCAACAGTAATGGTAGGAGGGCGCTTAGTTTCTCAAATTGATTTCCGTTCTTACTGTTCTGAGCATACACGCCTAATTCCGGATCTTCACCAACTAAATAACTGGTTACTCAGTTATCACAAAGGAGTGGAAGTTAATGTCGATGCTTGAATATGTTCCAATTCCTTACTTTTTAGTGGATACTGAATTTAATATTTTGGAATGGTCGCAGCAATCAGGTCATTTATTTAAGCCTTCAGCTAATTTTTTAGATCTTGTAGACGTATTTAGTCAAGAAAAGGCGAGAAAGTTTTTAAGCTTGCGCCAAAAAGATTCTCGAGAATTGTCTGTAGACGAACCCCACGATGAGCAAACGCTTGTCCAAAGCCGAGGCCAGGCTATTCAGAAAGTAGAGCTCGTGATGCAAACCAATGATTCGCCTTATTCACTGTTTGAATGCTTAATTCAATGGGATAGCGATATAGGTCATTTAGTTTGTATTCGCCAAGATGAACGTATACAAGAGCTAACGAGTCTTGTTCAAGACCATCGGAAACGATTAGCAGATACAGATTTTGAACTGCTTGAACAAAAAGAACGTCTTGAAAAATCGTTACAAAAAATTAAGCAACTGTCCGCTTCTTTTATTAAGTTATCCTCTAAAGTAGGACTTATACCTCTTTTTGGAGACTTAGATACAGATCTTGTAGCTGAAAATACGTCCATTTTGCAAAACTTTGCGCATGAAGGAAATTACACCACGCTTCTATTTGACTTTGGGGGACTAGATATATTAACGACCGAAGGAATTCAAGCTTTTGCAGGCTTTATGCAGTCCTTCTATCTCATGGGTATCACATGCTATATTATTGGCATGAAGCCGCACCATACGGCTGCTCTGAAAAATAGAACGTTTGGTGACCAAATTATTTATATGAATAACTTGAGTGAAATTATTGCTGTGAATAAAAATGTGAGTTAAAAGAGTGGAGGAGAAGAAAGTTATTCTTCTCCTCTTTCTGTATACACTTCTTTTCTTATAATTAAACATCTATTAAAGAATCTTTTTATATTTCAGCTGAAAGAATGGTGTTAAGACGTTGAAGTCCCGTGTTCAAATCAGTATCACTAAGGAGGGAATAGCTTATTCGAATGTAAGCATGAAGCGGTTTGTGAACAAAACAAGCTTCACCAGGTAAAAAGCAGATATTGTGCTCCTGGGCTTTTTTTAATAACCCAAATGTGTTTATTTTTTGAGGCAGTTTTAACCATAAGTTGAATCCTCCTTTAGGAACTTGGAATTGAACGGATTCGGAAAGAGGCGAAAGCAGGTCGCTTGCATGATCTCTTCTCAGCTGCAAAGCGGTCCTCAGTTTTTCCATGTGATGTTTCATTCGCTCAGTCCGTAAAAAAGCTAGCACGGCTTTTTGAGTTAGCAAGGGACTACCAATATCCATCAGTGCTTTAACCGCATATAGCCAATCAAATACAGAACCTTGTGCATAAAGTAATCCAATTCGAAGTCCTGGAGCCAACGTTTTACTAAACCCCTTCAAGAACAAAACATGCCCATTTTTATCAAACGTTTTGATCGGTGGAGGCACCGATATATCATCGAAATAAATCTCTCCAAACGAGTCATCTTCAACAATAAAAAAGTGATACAATTCGGCCAAATCAACTAGTTCTTTGCGGCGCTGTCTGCTCATTAGTATACCTGTAGGGTTTTGAAAAGAAGGGTTCACGTACAAAAGCGAAGGCTTTATTTTTTGGCAGCATTCTTCTACTAAATCAGATTGTATTCCTTCTTCATCTAGTTCAATTGAAATGACGTTGACACCTTTATTGGTGAAGACATCAATTGCAGCTCCGTAGCATGGACTCTCTACTATAACCGTATCCCCTGGCTTTAAAAGCGTTTGAGCAATTAAATCAATACCTTGCTGAGCGCCACTTGTAATTATAATTTCATGAGGATCAGCTTTTATTCCTTGCTCTCTCTGTAAATAAGAAGAAAACTCTATGCGAAGCTCCCGGTCTCCTTGAATTGGACCGTATGTGGCTAAAACAAGCTCATTGGTACGTAACAGACTTTGCATTTCTTGCGCTAAAAACTGATTAGGAAGGAGACGAGGGTAAAGAATAGCCTGAGAGAAATCATAATATTTACGATCACGATTTAAGCTATACTGAGAGCGCGTGATATTTACGTTTAATTCATCTTGCCATGAAAAATTATTTAATACCTTGGAAGAACGTTTAGTAACCCCTTTAACAAAAGCTCCTTTTCCTGACTGTATTACGATTAATCCTGATTTTTGTAAGAGCTGATACGCTTTTCGTACCGTTAATAAGCTTATTTCTAACTCTTGTGATAGCTTGCGTAAAGAAGGGAGCTGATCACCAGGTTTTATCATGCTCGTTTGGATGCGATAACGAATCTGTTCATAGATTTGCTGATAAATGGGGGTAGAAGATTTTTTATGTACATTAAATCTCATTGTGTCACCTAACTATTCTTTTTCTTTAGTTAACCTCAAAATAAGCATGGGCGCAACTGGAAAAACAGCAACTGTTATAGTCAAGGTTTTACTGTTATACTTCCTTTCTTTTATACTCGTGGCATATTTAAAGGAGGAAGATATATGATTATTATTAATTACGTACTTATCTGTTTTATTTTCGGCACGACATTTTTAACTATTAAATTAGGGATTGAAGCAGGAATGCCTCCACTTTTCTCAGCTGGAACTCGCTTTCTTTTAGCAGGAATCTTAGTAATCTCGTACTTTGCATATAAAAAAGACGTTCGACGCTCGTTATTATTTTCAAAAAAAGTGATGATGGTAGGGTTTTGTTTGACCTTTATGACATTTTCAACGCTCTATTGGGCAGAACAACATGTGACATCGGGTCTTGCAGCTGTTTTATCTGCTACTGGGCCAATGATGATATTGCTTATTCAAGTGATGCAAAGAAAAATGGAATTAAAAAAAGAGCAGTTATTCGCTTTGCTTCTGGCTTTTACCGGTGTTATTTGCATTTCACTTCCCAATGTGACAGCCACTATGTCTTATTCGTGGACGTTAGGGTGTATTATTATCATAGTAGGAGAGGTATTTTACGGCATAGGCAGCAATTATTCGAAAGCTTTATTAAATGAACTAAAAGAAGTGTCACCGTTTTTAATTAACGGTATCCAAATGTTTTACGGGGGAATATTTCTACTGGTGCTATCTTTGTGTACAGAGCAGATCCATGTTTCAACTATTATGCCTTGGAACGCAGTATGGTCTATTGTATATTTAATTTTTGTTGGTTCAATTGCTGGCCACGGCTTATATTATTGGCTAATCGCCCAAACAAATCCGGTTTTTCCATCTACTTGGTTGTATGTATCTCCTTTGATCGCAGTGTTAATCGGCTATGTAGTCTTAAATGAAGCTATCACGCCTTCTATTATTGGCGGAGGCCTTCTTATTTTAATAGGAGTGTTTATGGCCAATCGTGAAGCTTTGGGAGTACATTTTAAAAAAGGTGTGCTATTCAAAAAGCAGCTGTAAAGCAAGTCGCCATTTGCTGACTTGTTTTTAGTTGATCGCAAGACAAAAAAGATTGAAGAAAGATATATAAGATGACTAAAAGCCTCTTCCTAATGAAAGAAGAGGCTTTTTTGTTAAGAGTTTGCTGACATCGTATGAGATGGTAAAATGATATCTTGGTCGACGAGAAAGGACAAAAGTTCTCGTGTAGCATATGACATATAGCGATCTTTTTTCAAAATAATGCCGAGCTCCCACATTGGAGTAGGTGCGGCAATTGGAATACTTTTAATAAAGGGATTATTGATTTTCGGAAACACGGACTTTGGTAAAATAGCAATACCTAATTCAGAAGCAACTAGTTCAATAATTAAATCCCATTGAGAACTTTCGTACGCTATTTTTGGATGAAAACCCGCTTGAATGCACTCATGAATAATGCGATCATGAAGAGAGAAATCTTTGCTGAACAGAACAAACGGCTCTTCTCTAAGCTCGCTCAAAGCAACAATTGATTTAGCTGCCAGCGGATGCTCATGATGAATGTATAAATTAAACTCTTCTTCAATAAACGGATAGACGTGAAAAAGAGGGTTTTGAATAGGCAACACGATAATGCCAAGGTCTACTTGTTCGTTTTCTACAAGTTCGACAATTCGCTTTGCACCAAGCTCCACAAGCTCTAATTTCACCTGAGGATGTTTTGCTGTAAAGTTTTTTGCAATCATCGGGAAAACAACAGTCCCTACTAAAGGAGGAATTCCTACTTTAATATCTCCTGTAGGCAGATTTCGTAAATCATCTAACAGAGCATGCAGCTCGTGAAGAGTGGATACCAGCTTTTGGCTTTGCCCATACACAATCTGTCCTGCATCGGTTAACGTCAGCTTTCGAGTAGAGCGATCAAAAAGATCTACGCCGAGTTCTTCTTCTAGTTTTTTTACAATTTTACTTAATGCTGGCTGAGACAAGTGAATTGTAGCTGCTGCTTTCGTGAAACTTTTTTGATTAACTACTTCCATGAAATGTTGCAGTTCTCGAATATCCATAAATTCTCCTCACTAGTATTCTTAGTTTTCATACTATTTATTCTATTTATCTATTTTACTTATGATTCAAATAAATGTAAACTCTTACATAAGGAAATGAATAGTGATTCATCTAAAAATAGTACATCAAATTCCTCTAAATACGTTAGAAACCCGCATGTTTGTAAGCGTTAACAAAAAAGCGCCCTCGAAGAAAATCCTAGAAAAATATTTTTTCCTCCCGTAAAACAAAGCCGCGAGCGCAGAAATAACACGTGTTGAAATGTTCATTTTGTATACTGTTCTGACAATTAAGAAAGAGGAATAAAATGGTATAGTGCACCACTAAGGTGAGTCTATTCATTCTGCAAACGAGCCGTACATAGAAAAAAGGGCCGGTTTGTTAAAAATAATTGGGGGAGTGGTTGAGATGACATACGTTAAAGGATTAGAAGGAATCGTTGCAGCTGAAACAAAAGTAGGGCATGTTGATGGAGAGAAAGGTCAGCTGATTTATCGCGGATATTGGGCAAAAGATTTGGCAATCAATTATTCTTTTGAAGAAGTTTCTTATTTAATTTGGAACGGCACGTTGCCAAATCATGATGAGTTAAAAGCATTTAAACAAAAAATGGTGACTCATCGTACGCTTCCAGCTAATATTGTTGCGTTAATGGACTGTTTGCCAAAAGATACAGAAGTGATGAGCGCGCTTCGCACATGTATTTCAGCTTTAGGAGACCCTTCATACAGCTGGCCTCCGACAAAAGAGCAGGCGCTTGCGATTACAGCGGTAACACCTACCATTATTGCGTATTGGTATCGTAAAATGAATGATTTAGAAGTAGTAGAGCCTAACGAGCATTTAGATCATGTAGCAAACTATTTATACATGATTAACGGAGAAATTCCAAATCAAAGTTTGGTTACTGCGCTGAACGCATATTTTGTTTTGACAATTGAGCATGGAATGAACGCCTCAACCTTCTCATCACGCGTTATTTCATCTACCGAATCTGACATGGTTTCAGCTATTTGCGGAGCAATTGGCGCGATGAAAGGTCCTCTTCATGGAGGAGCTCCTTCTGGTGTTATTACCATGTTTGATGAAATTGGAAGTGAAGAGAATATTGAGCCTTGGGTTCGTAAAAAGTTAGATAATAAAGAGAAAATCATGGGATTTGGTCATCGCGTTTATCGTACACATGATCCAAGAGCAGAAGCATTAAAAGAAGTATCGAAACAAATCTCAGGAGACAACGGGTTATTTGATTTAATTGTTAAGATTGAAGATAAAACCATTGAATTACTCAATGAATACAAGCCGGGTCGAGGCATTTATACCAATGTAGAATATTTCGCTGCAGCGGTTATGAAAGCGGTTGAGCTTCCGTCTGAACTATTCACACCAACCTTCACAGCAAGCCGTTTAGTTGGCTGGACAGCTCATGTCGTAGAGCAGTCAGAAAATAATCGTATTTACCGACCTCAGTCTGCGTATACAGGTTATACGCCAGTTGAACAAAATCAATAAATAAACTCGGTTTCACATAAAAAACGTCGGTAGATCCGACGTTTTTTTCATATGGTTAAATATATTCTTTTTGAGAATAAAATCGCTTTAATAAATAGAATAATCCGACTGCTAAGCATAAACTTGCTGCAGCTAAGCTAGAGGTAATCATGGCGTGCTCACCTTCTGTAGGGGTATGTGAAAGTTTATAGCTGCTGTAGCATAAGAGAGCTGTGATACATAAACAGCAGGAGCTAATCAATCCATACCGCTTTTTGAAGCCAATAATAGATAGTAATACAATCAAATAAATCCCGCTCACCATCATCATAATTGGAAACTGAGGATGGAATTTAATTGTATATAACAAATAATCGATGTGAGAATAGTGATGAACCGCCGAGGACTTTGTTAGCCCTCCGGTCAAACTAGCTGATAAAGGTCCTTCAAGCATCGAAGAGCCGTTATACCAAGTAGCGACTGAGGAAAGTAAAAAAACAAAACAACTTGCAAATAGCTGCGTCATGCATTTTATTGACACGTATAGAAAGCTCCTCTCAATAACCATCTTTTGTTAATACAAGTCCGAAAATTATTATAGCAGGTTTTGAAAGTAAAAAAAGTACTATTGGAATGGTTTCATAAAACGTTCATATTTGAAAAGGTTTGTTTTTTTTTTAGAAAGGGAAAAAAGGTGAAACGGAAGATATGAATAGAGGAGAGAGAAAGATGAAGGCAGCAGTGATTTTGAATCCAAACGCAGGAAACAAAAAATTAGTAAATGAAATTGACTTTATATGTGATCGGTTAAACACTGCATTTGAGACGGTTACTTTATATAAAACAGAGCAACCTGGAGATGGTGCCGATCTGGTAAGAAAATTGGAAGGCAAAGCGGATGTCATTATTGGAGCAGGAGGAGACGGGACAATTTATGAACTTATCAATGCTCTTGCTCCGCTGCAGCAACGTCCTGTATTTGCTATTTTACCTGGTGGAACGTGCAACGACTTTTCGCGTGCAATTGGAATGAATCAAAATCCTTTAAAAGCAGTGGAGCAAATTATTGAAAAGCAGACGGAAGCAGTAGATGTTGGAAAACATGGCGAAGATTATTTTTTAAACTTTTGGGGAATCGGCCTCGTAGCTGATGTATCTGAAAATATTTTGGAAGAAAATAAAGAGAAATTTGGTAAGCTCTCTTACTACATGAGCGTAGGTAGAACTTTAAATCAAGCAGAGCCTTTTCAATTAAAAATGACGAGCGAAAAAGCTTCCTATGAAGGAGAAGCTGTTATGGTGTTAATTGGAAACGGTCCTTTTTTAGGAGGAACTCGCGCTATGCTAGGAAACAGCTCATTTCAAGACGGATTATTAGACGTATTCGTTATTAAAGAAATGGGAATCGAGCCTGTTATGGCATGGTTACAAACAAACCCTGATGAAGAACAGCTTAACCCCGAAAGCAACCTTATGCATTTTCGTGCAAAAGAAGTCCATATTGAAACTACTCCTGAAAAAACGGTAGATTGTGATGGAGAAAAAGAAACGACAACACCTTCAACGATTACGGTTCTCCACAATCACATAAATATGATAGTCGGAAACAGATAAAAAAACGCTGGAACTTCCAGCGTTTTTTTATGAAGAGAGCCATCGTGGAGAAGTAAAGAGCATAATCATTATGCTGCTCATCGTAACAACAAGCATGGAGTAGCAAAAAGCAGTAAATCCGATAATATGTAAGCCCACTATCATAATCGTACTGTCTAAGATGAAAATGGTTATTCCAATATTGATTTTCCATTTTTTCGATACAATAATGGCAATTAAATCAAGCCCATCCGAACTGATGCCGTAGCGAAGCATCAGTCCTATTCCCATTCCTACGAGTGCGCCTCCAAGCAATGAGCTAAAAAGCAAAGGAAGCTCCAGCGTACCTTCGAGAATAGACAGCCATTCTGTCATAAAAAAAGAAACAACTAAACCTATACTTCCATAAAAAAAGTTTTGACGATGACGAAAAAAAGCATATAAATAGACAGGTACGTTCAAAAAGAAAATGGACAGTCCGATAGGAGTTCCAAACACATAATATACGATAAGCCCAAATCCTATAAGTCCACCGTCTAGTAAGTGATAAGGAGCAATAAATCCGTTTAGCCCTAGTCCAATTAATAAGCTGCCACAGCAAATCGAAACCACTCTCGAAAAAATATTCCTCACCCTATACGTTAAATTTTAATAGGAGTACTCGTCCATCTATGTATATGGCAAGCTTAGGTTATTTAGAAGTAAAGAAGAAAAAAAGAAAATTATGTAAAAAGTATTGATTCTATAACTCTGATATTCTATAGTTAATCTAACTTCGTTTTCACGACAATTTCTTGATTTTTTACGATACTGTTTAACTGTTTGTATTTTTTAATATATATAAAAGTTGTGTTTTGTAAAAAGCATACGATTGTAATAAGTGGGTAAAAGCAAGCCGCTATATAGAGGAGTTGATTACGTGTAGGATTCTCTTTCTTTTCAGTCATACTAAAAAGAAAGAGGGATTGTCGTGAAAAATCGTTCCGTACTTTTTTTATGGTTTGGTCAAAGCCAAGCCAATTTAGCAGATGTATTATATATTGTTGCGTTAATCAGCATTCTTTATGCTCAAAATAGTTCTCCTGTGCTGCTTTCATGCATTCCGTTTACCATTACGACTGCTAAGTTTTTGAGCAGTTTTACTGTGCCTTTTCTTATAGATCGCTACAGGGCTAAGCGTATTCTTGTGGTGTCTCAGCTGTTAAAAACCAGTGTTTTATCTATGTTTTTCTTGTGGCATATGTCGCTTATCAGCATGCTGTGCTGCGTGGCGTTTATTGCTTTTTTCGATGGGTGGGCAGCTCCTGTTCAAAGCTCTATGCTTCCTCACTTAGTAGATAAAGAAAAGCTGTTAAAATGGAACAGTATGTTTAATGTCACGGATCAAACGATTCAAATTGCAGCCTATCCGCTTGGAAGCTTTCTGATCATTAGCTGGGATGCTACTAGCCTTTTATGGCTGTCATTTTCATTATTCAGTTTGTCAATCGTATTTATGCAGGCCATTCGCATTAACGCTCATTCTTCTAAAACGAAGCAAAAACAAGGGTTAAAAGAGGGATGGAAGCTAATTTGGCATTATCCGCGCCTGCGGGTTTTATTAGTCATGGAGGTTTTAGAGGGGATGGCTGCCGGCGTTTGGGCATCAGCAATTGTCTACGTGTTTGTGAAAGAGATATTAAATAAAAATGAAGCTTGGTGGGGATATATCAACAGCAGTTTTTTTGTTGGAACGGTTCTTGGAGGTTTCGTTTTGTTGAAGATTTCAGTTGAACAAGAGAAAAGTCTTTATCATATCGTAACACTAGGCAGTCTTTTATCAGGTTTCTTTACATTATTGTTCGGAGTGATGTCTGCTCCTTTTCTTTCACTTTTACTTAGTTTTGCTATTGGCATTGCCCTTCAAATAAGCGCTACGTGTTCTTACACGCTTACACAAACGGCCGTTCCTTTAGAAAAGCTTTCTAAGGTACTTTCCGCTACGCTGAGCGTTTCATATGTGACGTTTGGGCTTTCGGTGCTGCTGCTTGGAGCTGTTGCTTCGCTAAATGTGACGGCGGCGTTTCTAACAGCAGGAGGACTGATTGTAATCAGCGGCTGTGTAGGTTTATTCTTACGAAATTATGCGCTTGCTAACTAAAAAAGGTTGCTATTTGCAACCTTTTTTTAAAACATCGTATTTTCTCTCCTCAACCATACGCCGTATACGGTTGTTTGCTTTAAATATCCCTTGTGTAAAAGTAGGGAGCTTTTCACGAAAACGAAAGGAAAAAAAGTATGGCTATCGAATTATGTTAAGAGCGTTGAGCTAAAAGGAGTGATTAAATGGTTGTCATTCGACAGGCGGTTGAAACTGATCGAGAGCGACTGGCTACGTTAATGCAAGAATATATAGTGAAATTTTGTGAGCAGCCTGCCCCTTCCCGGAAAGCTTTAACTTTACATATTAAGCGCTTATTGAATAATCCTTCCTATGGTATCCAGTTTGTTGCTGAATTGGAAGGGAAACTAGTAGGTTTTGCGACGGTTTACGTATCGTGGAGCACCTATTATTTTAAAGAAGTAGCCATCTTAAAAGACTTGTACGTATCTCCTTTAAACAGAGGAAATAAAATCGGTGAACGTTTGTTTAAAATCTGTCTGGCCTATTCTCAAAAGTATGAGTTTGCAGGTATGACCGCTGAGTGCAGCAGTGAAAATAAAGTGGCTCAAAACCTTTATCAAAAAATGAACGGTAAAGAAAATGCAGGGGTTCAATACCGTTTTTTTTAAGAGAAGTGCAGCTTTTACTTTTAAGACTTCTACTAAATGGCAAAAATATGTTATAGTATGAAAAGTGAAATTGATGAAAATGTCGGTGGGCTATATGTTAGATGATCGTATCAATAGTAGGGGGAAGTTGGACTAGCTGTTTGAAAGGCGGCATCCTATTTTTAGTATAGCCGCAAGGAAGGAGCAGGACCTTGAAAAAAAATCCAATCTTAAACGCGTGGAAAATAGTAACTGCGACGAGCGGTTTTTTACTTGCGCTGTTTATCTTTAAAGTCCGAAAAGGAAGATAACCATATAAAGAAAGCTCCTCGATTGAGGAGCTTTTTATTATTTAGTAATAGGAAACGTCAAGGGAGTCACGGTTGATAAAGAATCTCTGTAAGAATGATAGGTGAAATAATGACGTGTTGGACTATAAATAGTCATGTAAAGTAAATAATCATATTTCGTTTCCATATAGAAAAAAACGCCGTCTGCGTAGAGTGTATAGAAAGAGTACGAAATCCCGAGCAGCGTTTGCTTTTGTACACTTGTGCTTGGGTTTTCTTTAATCCATTCATACAGTTCAAACGCACTCACTCCCGGTGATGATTGCAGCGTATGTACTTTGTCATATAACTTATCAGATACATCGGAAACCGACTGTTTTAATTGGTGAAATAAGTTGGACATTTGTTCTTTCATTGTGGTGAGCTCCTTTACGGGTAGTAAGCTATTAGCATGCTCAGGGAAATCCACGCTTATGTATAGTTAGTGGATGGCTGATTTGAATTTGCCGCCCTGCGCTTCTTGGGTATCCATAATGGTTGTAAATGCATGTGGGTCTATTTCGGAAATAATGGTTTTAAGCTTGGTAATTTCCAAACGCGTCACAACTACGTATATGACTTCTTTTTCTGTACCTTCAAATCCGCCTTTACCGTAAAGCTTTGTAACGCCGCGTCCTAGACGATGCGTAATAGCGTCTGATAGCTCTTCATAGTGATCTGAAACTATAAAAGCTGCTTTTGTTTCATCAAGACCCTGAATAATCGCATCGATTGTTTTAGAAGCAATATAGTACGTAAGGATCGAGTACATGGCCTGTTCCCAACCTAGCACAAACCCTGCCCAAGCAAAAATGAAGATATTTAAAAACATCACAAATTCGCCCACAGAAAACGGGATTTTTTTTGTTAATAAAATACCTAAAATCTCAGTTCCGTCTAACGCTCCGCCGTGACGAATGACCGTTCCTACACCTGCTCCTAACAGCAGCCCGCCAAATACAGTAGCAAGAAGCGGTTCAGATGTTACAGCTGGAACATGGTGCAATTGAGATTCTACAATGGATAAAGCAACGACTGCAAACATAGATGAGAAGCAGAAGTTACGACCAATTTGTTTGTACCCACTATATAAAAAAGGGAGATTAAAGATGATGATAAGAAGACTGAACGGCAATTTCGTTAAGTAAACTAAAATTAGAGAAATACCGATAATACCGCCATCAATTACGGAATTTGGGACTAAAAATAATTCGATAGAAACGGCAGCCAAGGAAGCTCCAATTAACATCATAATGTAGCGATAAATGAGCCGACCTGCCTTTTCCTTTTTGTGCTGTTTCGTTGTCATAAAATCTTTCCTTTCAAAATACTGCCTATACGCAACTCTTACTAGTATAACTAAGTCTTGGGAACTCTATCCAATTATCTATTTTAAAAAATACTAGCCAGAATAAATAAAATCCTGTTAAATTAAACGGTAGACATTTGCTGAAATAAAGGAGCTGTACATATGATAAACGTTTATATTCCAGCGCTTCAAACAAGCGCTGGCGAAAAAGCGGCACGCTATATTGATACATTAACCAAGCCGATAGGAAGCCTTGGAAGACTCGAAGAAATAGCAGTTGAATTAGCGGCCATGACCGGGGAAGTTTTTCCGACGGTCACACCCCCAGGAGTCCTCGTTTTTGCAGGCGATCATGGGATTGTAAAAGAAGGAGTTTCAGCTTATCCGCAAGACGTAACGGCACAAATGGCGCTGAATTTTTTGCAGGGAGGAGCAGCTATTAACGTGTTTAGTCAGCAAATAGATGCACAGTTCAAACTGATTGACATCGGCATTGCTTCTGATCTTTCTCATAAGGACCTTGTACAACGCAAAGTGAAGCGGGGCACAGCAAGTTTTTATAAAGAAGATGCGATGACGCGCAGTGAGGCAGAATTGGCTGTTCAAGTCGGATATGAAGAAGCTGAAGAGCTTATTGCCCAAGGAATTAAATGTTTGATTGTAGGAGAAATGGGCATCGGAAATACTACGTCAAGCACGGCTATTTTAGCTGTATTGACAGGAGAAAAAGTCTCTAAGCTTGCAGGAATGGGCACGGGGATTTCTGACGAACAGCTACGCCATAAAGTCAACGTGATTGAAGAAGCGCTGCAAAACAGGCACATCAACCCTCAGGATCCGATTGATATTATCAGTAAAATAGGGGGTCTTGAAATTGCCGGGATGACAGGTGCTATGCTGGCGGCAGCTGCTCACCGTATTCCTATTTTAGTAGATGGTTTTATTTGTACAGTTGCAGCCCTTCTAGCGACAGAAATCAATACACAAGCAAGAGACTACATGTTTGCTAGTCACGAATCTGTTGAACAAGGTCATGCGTGTGCAATGAAGCTTCTTGGCAAGAAACCGCTCCTCAATCTCAATCTTCGGTTAGGCGAGGGAAGTGGAGCTGCTGTTACATTTCCGCTGCTGCACTCGGCTTCACTGATGATTGCCAATATGGCCACGTTTCAATCTGCAGGAGTGTCTGAGAAAGAATAAACCTAAAAAAGACATGGAAACAAAACCATGTCTTTTTTCTTTATTTTATAAAAAAACCTTATATTTTTAACATCATAAACCAATAAATGCTAAAGCTAGCACCTGTTAAAATAAATGATCCAATAATTAACAATACCAGTGCAACGCGTCGTTTAATCGCTTGAATTTCTCTATCTTTTGGCAAACGTCCCATTGGTCTTCCTCCATTATGTAAATATTTCACGTATTTTCCTATTTTACTCCGCTTTAAAAAGAGAGAACATATGTCAAAGTTACTAAAAATCAAATTATTTTACAAAAAAATTGTATCACCGTTACAGCAGGGTAAAGAATACGTATTTTTTCAGTTAGAAAAGGACTGCTCTAAAGGTTTACTTACATGGCAACAACCTTTATCATATAACTGACTATACTATGATGTTATCCAAAGTTGGAAGAAATCTCAATAAATGTGAGTGTTATAATTACATGATAAGAGTCAGAAAATTTTAAAAAAGAGTGTGAGCAAACAATGAACGGTATGTTGATTATTCGGAACGGTGCTCCTTTTTATGAAGGAGCTTCCGTGCCTATTCCAAAAGATAAAGCCTGTATTATCGGACGAAGCGGTGAAGAATGGGAGCCTTATCTGGCCTTTCAGAGTGCTTACATTTCACGCAAGCATTTTGAAGTAACGTACGAAAGCAATACATTTTTCATTACAGACTTGTTTAGTAAACACGGGACAAAAGTAAACGGAGAAGAGTTACAGCCTGGAACCCCTCGTTTATTGAAAGAGCAGGATGTCATTACCTTAGCAAATGAGGAAGCATCTTTAGTATTTAGAAATGATGATATGGATGCAACCCTCGATTTAGGACCTTTGCTAAAACAAATAAATAAGCCATTTTACACATTAGATCCAATTTTGCAGAAAGTAAAAGTAAAAGAGGAAACGTATATTCTGTCAGATAAAGAATACGCGTGCTTAGCTTATCTTCTAGAATACAACAATCAATTTGTTTCAAAAGAGGCATTAAAAAAAAGCGTTTGGCCTGAACGAGTAGAGTCAAATGGAGAAATTCTAGTAGCAGCGGAAGAGCTGAATGCGCTGATTTACCGGGTTCGCAAAAAAATTGGAACATATTTAGAAATCGAAGTGATTCGAGGAAAAGGATATTGGCTGCACTTTAACGAAAATGGACGTGAATAGAATCACGTCCATTTTTTAATCTCGTTTTACAGCATGTACACGTATATGTTTAGCTTCTGCCAGCCAAGATCCATTTTGAAATAGTTTATCTTGCATTCGATTTTCTAAGCGCGTAATGAGGACATTTTTAGTTTCTGTCGTCACGTGAGCAAAAAGAGGGGCTGCATTTGTTTCTAACCAATTACGCAAGCCGTTTTCCCCTTTTAACAAGAAGGGACGGCTGTAGTGAATGGCTGTGGTGACTTGAAAATTCTGTGATTCCAAAAGAGAAGAATATTCAGCTACAGAAGGAAAGTACCATGGGAAATCTACATCGTTATAAGGGATATCAAACGTTTTAAAGTGACGAATGATTTCTGTGAAAATTTCGTCCATGTTTCCTTTTCCCCAAAATTCTGCTACAAATCGGCCATTTGGTTTTAAAGCATTGTAAATGTTTTTAATGACAAGGTGAGGGGGACGGATGTCGTGTAAAGTTGCATTGGAAAAAACTGCGTCAAATTGTTCGTAATAAGGAAGGTTAAGGGCATTTAACTGTTCAAAGGATAGAGTTGGGTACTGATGACGAGCCTGTTCAATCATATTTTCAGAGCAATCGATGCCCGTTGCACGGACATGAAGCTTATTGAGCTGCGAAATAAATTCGCCAGTGCCACAGCCAATATCTAAAATATGTTCGCCAGCTTGAGGAGAAAGAAGGTTCATAGCACTTCCTCCAAATGAAGAAACAAACGGAAGATGATACACTTGAGCAATTTTTTGTTGGTTAACAGTTTGACTCATGAAGTGATTCCTCCTTTGTAAAAGATGATGACTATCGTTTTATAAGAAGAAACAAGCTTTGAATAGTAGATATGAAGTTATTGATAGAATTATACCATATATCTCACTTATTATGCCGAAAACTGCAAAGAAAAAGCGCACCAAACTTCTAGCTTGGGCGCTTACAAGCACGAACTATTTTCTAACCATTAACCGAACTGAACAAATAGAGGAAGATCTGTATGACCCATCTCACGTACGTAGACGTATAAATTTCCTTTATGATGAATTTCATGGTCAATGGCCATTTGTAAAAGTTGTCTTCCGGGAAGCTTTTTTCCAAACGCTGCAGTGGCGTCAATTGTTTTGTTTAAATCATCTTCGCTAAGTGAACGTAATACGTCTACTGTTTTTTGCGTATATTCAGCTGCAAGGTCCGATAATGACTTACCGCCAAAATCAGCTTTTTGACCAAGTGGAGATAAATCACCGGATTTTACCACTGATGCAAATGCATAAACGGATGTTAAAATATGGGTAGATAAGTCAAAAGCGGACATAGATGTCGGGGCAGGCTTGTATTCGTAGTGACCTGCTTCAATTTTGTTGATTAATTCATTAGTTACGTTTCGATGTGCTAAAAAGTGATGAGTCATTTGTTCGACTGTCATGATAAAAGGCTCCTTTATTATGTATTCGCTTCTGAGTATAGCATTTGAAAATCAGAAAGCGAAGAAAAAACTTTATCAATAAGAAAAACAGCTGCATAGTAGCAGCTGCTTTTCTTATTATTAGAAATTACGTTGTTTTAACTCTTCAAGCAATAACTCCATACCTTCGCGGCTTAAAGTTAATTTGCCATCTGCGATTGTTACGTTATCAGAAGATACTTCGCCAGTAATCGCACAAGCACCGTTCGGCTCATATTTCTTTAAAATAATTCGATCTGTTTCGACAAAAATTTCAACAGGATCTTTTACATCTATTTCAAGAACACGTCTTAACTCTTTAGGAATTACGATACGACCTAAATCATCTACTTTTCTTACAATACCAGTCGATTTCATTTTTTAATCACCTTTACTTTTATATTTTATTGAGTACGCAAAATATTATTTTTGGAATTTCTAAGATGATTATATACTAGATAACCGCTAAATTTGTCGAAGTTATTAATATGTAAATGAACTGTAATATTATTGAAATATTATCTGTAAATACAAATCCTCCTACAATATGGAATATGTAGGGCTCTTTGTATGATATAGGAGATGCAGGAATTAATTACATTTGACATACAATTTTATTTATGTTTATGCAGCAGCCTGCGGGGAGGCTACATGTGAGTGTGGAAGCAAATAAGTTGAAAGAATGAAGAGAATATGATTAGATTAGAGAAGTGACTTGCTCAAAACATTTAAATCGTAATGATTACGTATTTCAAATAAAAAAGTAATAAAACGAAAGGATGACAAAGAATTTGGCTAAAAAATCAAAAGTTATAAAAGAACAAAAGCGTCAAGAGATGGTAGCGAAGTATGCGCAATTGCGCCAAGAGCTGAAGGAAAAAGGAGATTACGAAGCGTTAAAAAAATTGCCTAGAGATTCTTCGCCAACGCGCTTAAATAATCGTTGCCGCGTTACTGGTCGTCCGAGAGGCTACCTTAGAAAATTTGAAATGTCACGCATCGCTTTTAGGGAATTAGCCTACAAAGGGCAAATTCCAGGTGTTAAAAAAGCAAGCTGGTAGTATAAAAGCCCTCATAATGAGGGCTTTTATTATTAATTAGCTGCAAAATATCGAGCAATTCCTTGGTAAATACCTGTAGATATTTGCTGCTGATACGCGTTAGAAGAAACAATTTGCTCATCGTGAGCATTTGATAAAAAGCCTAATTCAAGAAGTACAGCCCGCTGGTTGTTTTCGCGAGTAACATAATAATCTCCAAAACGAACCCCCATATCCTTCATAGAAGGCGCGTTTTCAGCCATGCTTTCTTGAATGTATTTTGCTAATTCTTTATCTTTGGATTCACTGTAATAAAATGATGCGATGCCGTTTGCAGAAGATGAAGTAGAAGCGTTATAGTGAATGCTGATAAATGCATCTGCATGCTTTGCTTCACTAACATTCACCCGTCCGCTCAGTGAAATAAAAGTATCGTTTGAACGCGTCATAAATACATTTGCTCCAGAATTAGCTAGGCGGCTTGCCACAAGTTTTGCTGTTGTTAACGCTAAATTTTTCTCAATCGATGACTTGCCTGAAGTGCCAGGGTCATATCCGCCGTGCCCAGCGTCTACTACAATAATTTTATCTTTTAAAGCAGCAGAAGGAGAAGGCAAACTAGCTGAAGGTGTAGAACCAGCCGCAGCTGTTAACCCTTTTGATACCCATGCTGTTTGACTCGCAGAGTACTGAATTTGCACCCAGTCATTCGCTTCGCCTACTTTTTTGAATCTTTCACCTGCTTTTGCTACGCGAATAATTCCCGCATTTAAGCTCGGCTGACTGCGTAAATTTGAAGCTTTTGTAATTTGAATCGACTGGGCTGTTTGTGAAGACTGTCCGGAATCAGTTTGTAAATACTGACTTGCTACCCACCCCGTTTTGCCGCTTGCCGTTTTAACCTGTGACCACGATCCGCTGACTTTTACCACGGTTACTTTTGCATTGCGCGGTAAGTTCGTCACAATGGACGCGCTTGTGCTTGCAGAAGAGCGAACGTTTAATGAGCTAGCATTCACGACCGCTGACTTCGATGTTGTAGAGCTAGAATCTTTAGCTGGCGTAGAAGAAGCAGAGCCTGTTTTTAAATACTGACTCGCCACCCAGCCCGTTTGACCGCTTGCCGTTTTAATCTGTGACCACGATCCGCTTTCTTTTACCACGGTTACTTTTGCATTGCGCGGTAAGTTTGTCACGAGGGATGCGCTTGTGCTCGCAGAAGAGCGAACGTTTAATGAGCTCGCATTAACGGTCGCTGACTTGGACGTCGTGGACCCAGAATCTTTAGCTGGCGTAGAAGAAGCAGAGCCTGTTTTTAAATACTGACTCGCCACCCAGCCCGTTTGACCGCTTGCCGTTTTAATCTGTGACCAAGATCCGCTTTCTTTTACCACGGTTACTTTTGCATTGCGCGGTAAGTTTGTCACGAGGGATGCGCTTGTGCTTGCAGAAGAACGAACGTTTAATGAGCTAGCATTCACGACCGCTGACTTCGATGTCGAATTTGCAGTAGACGTACTGTTTGTTTGCGTTTTATTTATGTATTGAGATGAAATCCAAGCTTCTTTACCGTTATAGGTAATTTTAGCCCATCCTTTGCTTTCATCTACTATATCAACGGTGTTTCCCTTCGTTATTTTTCCAACGATAGCACCGCTTGTACTAGGCGTTGCACGTACATTTAACGATGTAGCAGTTACTTTAGCCGATTCAGCTGCATTTGCATCAATTGAATGCAAAAGCAATGAAGAGCTTAAAAGAACAGAAGAAACGGCTGTGTACATGACATGTTTTTTATTCATTTTTTCCTCCTTGCAAATTACAAATTTCAACATAAGGTTATTAGTATACAAAGCATATATCGGCAAATAGCCCAAAAATTTGAGTTAAATCTACTATTATCTCATAATACCGATATTATCCATCATACTATATGTCGAAATTCAATTGTATAATGAATTTGAACTATCTGCCATCCTTAACGATAAAATTTTACATTAATGTAAAATATAATTATGTTGAAGGTGTAATTTAGCGATAGTAAAGACCTTTAATCCTTTGTTCATCTACATTTTGAGGATATGTCTTCTACTAACAAAAAGGTAAAATAGTATAAAACAGCTGAGTGTGAATATGATAGAGGAAAGATAGACACTAAAAGTGTATCTATCTTTTGGAGGAGGAAACATCCACAATTATGAAACATGTAGAATAAAAATAACAAAAATATATAAAATAATACAAAGCCTGTCTGGAGGGGTGTAAAGCTCGTAGCATAAACTAAAAGTAAATAGTTAGAAAATTCTTTCTTTTTATTTTAAAACATGATACAGTATAAAAAAGTGAAAGGGTGGAAACTGATATGCGAAAGATTGTTCAGTATGAAACAAAGTGGTCGCTTTTGTATCAAATGGAAAAAGAAGCGTTGCTTAATACACTAAAAGATTTTTCAGTAGACATCGAACATATTGGAAGCACGTCCGTTCCAGGATTAGCTGGTTCACCAATCGTTGATATTTTAATCGGAGTCAAACGCGAAGAAGATATAAATGAAGTGCGCGCTATATTAAAAAATAAATCTCACGTATATGTAGCGGAAAAAGAGATGTTTGTCTTATTAAAAGAAGGCGTTCCAGCTGCACACTACCCTACAATTATGACAGCTGAAAATGCCCGTAAGCTCATTCCACATGATGCGAGAAGAAGTCATGTGTACGTAACGGTCAGTGAATCACCTTACTGGAACGAACGAATTAATTTCAGGGAGCAGTTACGCTCGAACGAACGTGCTAGAAAAAAATATGAAGGTATGAAATACGAGCTTTCAAAACGACTGTGGAACGACATTTCTACCTATGAGTGCAAAAAAGAGGAATTCATTCAGCGCAGTCTATAAAAAACGTCATTTCAATTGAAATGACGTTTTTTTAATTAATTATCTTGTAAAACAATGGTCTCAAGCTTGTCAGCAGTATTCACTGCGAGAACCGTATAGTTTTTACCGCTTTGAAGATTTGTTCCAGGAAGACTTAGTATTTCTTTTCCATCTGCCGTAGAAACAGATAGATCATACGATCCCGGATTTACTACTTGATAACCTGAAATGCTTTTAAAAGACAGATCTTTAAATAAAGGAGCAGCACCTTTGGGACCTACGTTTACCGCAGGAGCATCAGGAGATAAATGAGCAACACGTAAGCTTGCTTTCCCATCCATTCCTTGCTTATTATTCGTGAAAGCCTGTAGTTCAAGGTTTTCTGCTTTATTTACAGCGGCCACTGTATACGATTTTCCACCGTCTACAACAAGGGTAGCTTCGATGATGGAATCTTTTGTTCCTTTTGTCTTCGCTTCGTATACTTCTACTTTATGAGAACCGGCTGCCAAAGGCAAAGAGTTGGCGACATCTTTAAACTTTGCTCCTTCTACTAAAGCTTTGTCATCCACAAAAATGTCTACAGCCGGAGCATCCGGTGAAGCATGAACGATGCGAACTTCTGCATTTTGAGCTGTTCGCTCATCTGCAGCAGGAGGTGTTTCAGCGGCAAATACTAACATGCGGCTAAGTGCCAAGAAGGCAATCACTGCTGCCATTACGAATAGTCGTTTCATCAAGTATCACTCCTTTTTTAGTATACACAGCTTTATGTAAAGAGAAGGACTGTGCAGTTGTTAGCGTATACTAAATAAAATCAACTATTCGTTTGTTTGTTAACTTTTGATGTGTTTACTGAGATTTCTGACGAAAAAATCGAAGAATAGCCAAAATATTGTACAGAGCTGTTAAGAGCCATGTCAATAAAAAGCCTAGGCTAAGCCCAATATTGGCATCTATATACGTATGCGTAAAGTCATCATATACGACGTAGGCAAGAGGAGCAATCGACAGTAAAAATAGAAGAAAAAACAAAAGCGTTTTCCAACTGTTTAATGTGAAGGTTAAATAAAACAAAAGGAATGCAGCGAACAATAGAAGAGCGTCTCGAATAGCCCAAGGTAAAACGCCGATATGTGGATTAGCGAGAAGAAAAGTCGGGACAATTGAAAAGAAGAAAAGGAGAGAAAGTAAAGTCACGTGAAGAGTGTGCTTTTTTGTAACAGCCGGCACCAATAAAAACGCTGCGGTTGCACTTAAAAGAAAATTACAAATTAAAATAAACTCCATACCAACACCTCATTTATTGAGTATTACTTTTAGTCTATTCAGCACGCTGTTAAAGTAGATAAAAAAGCTGCGATGTTCATCGCAGCTTTTGGTTATTCGAATTTAAACCCTTGTTTTTCAAGCATCGCTCGAACTTCTGGGTAATAAATGGTCTTATAAATAGCTGATACCGTTTGTGACCAGTTGCGGTCATCAGCACCGTTTGTTCTCTTTTTCATATACTCTGCCATTTCAGCATCATAGTCTTGAATCAATGACTTTAAGTCATGATTATAGCTTTCACGATGGTGCACAGCAGCTTGTGGCAATCGAGGTTTCTTCGCAGAATGATCTGCCGGATGTCCAACCACAAGACCGCTTACTGGGAATACGTATTCCGGTAAATCGAGCAGTTCAATGACTTCTAGCGGCTTTCTGCGAATTCCTCCGATTGGGACTGTACCTAAACCGAGTGATTCTGCTGCAACTGTTGCGGCTTCTAAAGAAATTCCAGCATCGGTTGCCCCGACTAAGATTGATTCAAGCCCATCAGTTACGCCAAGAGGGGCATCGTTAAGTTCAGCTGCAATCTTAGCACGATTAAAATCTGCACAAAAGATTAAAAATAGAGGAGCTTGGTCGATCCACGCTTGGTTGCCGGCAAGCTCTGAAAGTTTTTTCTTCTTTTCTTTATCTTGGACGCTAATAATAGTCACTTGCTGTCCATTGATAGAAGAAGCGGCTGACTGAGCAGATTGAATAATCGTATCTAAATGCTCGTCACTTACTGCTTCGTCTGTATACTTACGGATAGAACGGTGATCTTGAATTGTACGAATTGCTTCATTCATGATGCGTCATCCTTTCAAAGAAGTTATGATTAACCTTGTAATGTTTTTACATCTAAAGGTGCTACAAGTACGCCAGTTTGAGCAAATGCTACAAAACTTTGGAAGTGAGCTGATTTATTGTGGGCTTGAATTGCTTCTTCGCTTTTCCACTCTTCAATCATCATAAATGTGTTAGGTGTAAAAGCATCTTCAAATAGTTGATAGTTGCTGTTTCCTTCTTCTTGTAAAGAATGCTTAATTAGTTCTTGTACGTTTTCTAAAAATTCTTCTCTTTTTGCTGGGTTAACTTTCATTGAAGCTTGTAAATGAATCATGGGTGATTCCTCCTTTAATAATGATGGTGCTTTATATTATTTGTTTTGTTTTTAATCTTTCATTCAATTTATGATTAAAATGAAGATAAGTTCGAATATCATCGAACAATGAAACTATAACACCGATTAAATAACAGTGCAAGGAATTTAGTTCGAAAGTTATCGAACATTGATACACAAAAGAAGCTGTGTTATATTTTAAGCATGAGAAAACCTTATCAACCACCGAAATCTGAAATTAAATTAACGCCTATTTTACACGCGTTGAGTGATCCTAACCGGCTGCGAATTGTACAGTGTTTAGCGACAAGAAAGGAGCAGACCTGTTCGTATTATCAAAAATTAAATGTATCAAAATCAACGCTATCACATCATATTAAAGTACTTCGCGAAGCTGGAATTATCAAACTACGTATAGAAGGTACGCAGCACTATTATTCCTTGCGTTTAGAAGAACTTGAGGAATTGTTCCCAGGTCTGCTTCCTTCCATTATAAATATAGATGAGCAGTTATTTTAAAAGCTGAACTACGTTTTGTTCAGCTTTTTTGTTCAAAATAAATGTGTCCATGCAGGCTGCATCCGGGATTAAAAGAAGAACGACAGTGAGGGCAAGTCGAGTTACAGGTTAAATATTCATGAATTGATAACTCATGTTTACATACTCCGCAAAGAATAGCTTTTTCATTAAACATAGCTTTTGGCCACGTTTTAATATCATGATCAGCATGTCCGTTATGACATTGATAGCATGGATAATATGTATTACAGCAATAAAATTTTATTGCAATAATATCTTTATCCGTACGATAGTGCATGCAGCGCGTTTCGGAATCCACCGTATCACCTTTTACGACAGGTGCAGATTTGTTCATTATCATCACTCCCTATGAAAAGTATAGCATGCTTTTATACGCCTTATCATACATATGTAAAAAGAAAAATGCTATAATAAAACCATCGTTTTACATGTCAGATTGCATGCTAAAAAGATCAGATAAAAATTGATGTTAAAACAGATCAATTAAGTGAAGTAAAGAGAGGAAGAAAAAATGAGTAAGCAAGTTATCGTTTTTACCGGAGGCGGAACAGCTGGACACGTAACACCAAACATTGCCATTATGAAAGAATTAGACAGTGAAAAATGGGATATCCATTATGTCGGTTCTCACAATGGTATCGAGAAAGAATTAATTACAAAATTAAACGTTCCATATCATGCAATTTCAAGCGGTAAGCTACGTCGCTACGTAGATATGGAAAATGTAAAAGATGTATTTCGAGTAGCAAAAGGAGTTGGCGATGCACGTCGCGTGCTGAAAAAGTTAAAGCCTTCTCTTGTGTTTTCAAAAGGCGGTTTTGTCACAGTTCCTGTTGTAATGGCTGCTAAATCGTTAAACATTCCCGTGTTCATTCATGAAAGTGACTTAACACCGGGACTGGCAAATAAAATTGCGCAGAAATTTGCCACTAAAATTTTTACTTCTTTTGATGAAGCGGCAAACTATTTTCCAAAAGAAAAAGTGCAGGTTGTTGGTTCACCTATTCGAAAAGAATTATTTAGCGGAAGCGCAGCGAACGGGGAAAGCTGGCTTCGCTTTTATGATAAGCGCCCAATTTTAACGATTATGGGCGGAAGTTTAGGAGCACGCCGCATCAATGAAGTTGTTCGAGAATCCTTGCCTGAACTGCAAAAGAAATTTCAAATTGTACACCTGTGCGGAAAAGGCAATATTGATACAAGCCTTGAAAAAGAGTCGGGCTACCGTCAGTTAGAATATGTCAATGAACAGCTTCCAGATGTTCTAGCAGCGACTGATTATGTGATTACACGCGGCGGATCCAATGCCATATTTGAGTTTTTAGCCCTTCATAAACCGATGATGATTATTCCTTTATCAAAAGCACAAAGTCGAGGAGATCAAATTTTAAATGCACAGTCCTTTAAGAAAAAAGGCTACTGTATGGTTGTGGAAGAAGAACAGTTAACAAAAGAAGTGTTTTTGCGTGAAGTAAATGAACTTCAGCAGCAGGCAAGTACGATGAAGCGTACAATGCGTGAAGCAACAAAAACGGATGCCATTTCAATTCTTGTAAATGAAATTGAGAAAATGAGCTAAAAAAAGCGTTCTTATCGAGGAGATAAGAACGCTTTTTTTCTTTGAATCTATTATTTTAAAATAATGAATAAACAGCAAAAAATAAAGCTTTTAAAATTTCAAAAAATGTTGTTGACAGTAAATTTTAACAGGAGTAAGATTACTCTCATGAAACGTTCCACAGTGAAACGCTGAGTCTTTCCTGAAAGAGAGGGAAAGAGCGGAGGACCCAATTATTAGGGGTGAATCTCTTAACTGAGTAGGGTTACTTTCTTGACCCGAACCCGTCAGCTAACTTCGTAAGCGTTAAGAGAGAGGATGGTGTAATCGTGGTCGTTTTCTATAACAGCGGATAGCGCGTTCCTTTCAAAATATAGGTGAAAGGAGCGTCAAGATGCATCTATCTAAGCAAATGATTCAAATGATTGAATATCGCGCAATATGCGATCAGCAATCTTTTGATCTAGCAAACCGCTATTTGTCTACGTTGGCTAATCAAAGTATTAAACGCAGCAGTAAAAAACATAATTAAGCCTAAAAATTAAATAACAAATATACGCTTAATCAATTATGAGCGGGGGACCCAATATTTTGTACGTATGTACTAGGGGTGAATCTCTTAACTGAGTAGGGTTACTTCCATAACCCGAATCCGACAGCTAACTCCGTAAGCGTTTTGGGAGTAAAAAAATTCGTGTCGATCACGGCTTATTTGTCGTGCATTAAACCGCGGAAGAGGACTCTCTTCTGCGGTTTTTTTAATAAAAAAACAGGAGAGCAGGTTATGTCTGCACCGTAAAGAGGCTATAGTAGGGCTGTTAAAACGTGATTAACAATACGTGAGGAATAAACAATCAAAGATAACCTTTCGCAGCTAGCTCACTTGGGCGTGATGCTTTACGCACAGTAACAGTCACTAAGCTCAGACAATCATTGGTAGTAAGAAACAGTTAGGAGGGAGCAACTTGGATATGATCATGCTTGGAACGCTTGTCATATTAACAGCTGCTATGTACGGAATTATTTGCTGGTCGTCTCATGTAGTAGATGAAAGAGAGGAGAAGTGAACATGTCGTTCATTTTGCTAGGTATTTCAGTTCTCGTTTTAATTTATTTAGTATATGTACTGTTAAATCCAGAACATTTTTAATAAGCGGAGGAATAAAACGTGGGGATTTTTCTACTATCAGTTGCGCTGCTGCTTGTTTTTGTAGCGCTTATTGCAAAGCCCGTAGGTATTTATATAGCGAATGTGTTTTCAAACGATAAAAACACTAGCTTGGTAGGAAAGATAGAAACGGTGATGTTTAAAGCAGCAGGAATCAAAGGATACAATCAGACGTGGAAGCAATATGCACTTGCTCTCGTTTTGGCGAATACGTTTATGATTTTTGTGGTGTACATTATCTTCCGGTTTCAAGGGGTACTGCCGCTTAACCCAAGCCACATCAAAGGAATGGATCCGGCCCTTGCTTTTAACACGGCCATTAGTTTTATGACAAATACGAACTTGCAGCACTACAGCGGTGAATCAGGTTTGTCCTATTTCTCGCAGATGGCAGCCGTTGTATTTATGATGTTTGCTGCACCAGCAACGGCACTTGCAGCAGCAATCGCTTTTATTCGCGGGTTGGCAGGGAAGGAAATGGGAAACTTTTTTGTTGATTTTGTAAAGTCAATTACGCGTGTTTTACTTCCTATCGCTTTTATAACAGGCATTTTATTTATGTTTTTAGGTGTCCCTCAAACGTTAAGCGGAACGGTGACTGCCCATACATTAGAGGGGGCAACACAGCAAATAGAAAGGGGACCAGTTGCTTCTTTTCTTTCAATTAAAGAGCTAGGCAACAACGGAGGGGGGTTTTTTGGTGTTAATTCAGCCCATCCGTTTGAAAATCCTAACGCGTTAAGCAATGTATTACAAATCGTCCTTATGCTTTTATTGCCAACAGCACTTCCTTTTACGTACGGAAAAATGATCGGACAGCGTAAGCAAGGCCGCATCTTGTTTGTAGCGATGAGTATGCTGTTTATCGTTATTTTAAGCACAGCGTTTGTAACAGAGTGGGGCGGTAATCCAAGACTTGGTGCTTTTCACCTAAATGAAGCGAGCGGTTATATGGAAGGGAAAGAAGTCCGTTTTGGTGTCGGTATGTCAACTCTGTACGCCATCGTGACGACAGCAAGTGAAACAGGTGCAGTCAACACCATGCACGATACTCTTACGCCTCTTACCGGGTTATTGACGCTTGGAAATATGATGTTAAATACCGTATTTGGCGGTGTTGGAGCAGGGTTTATGAATGTGATGATGTACGTCATCATTGCCGTATTTTTATCAGGTTTAATGGTTGGCAGAACACCAGAATACGTAGGTAAAAAAATTGAAGGAAAAGAAATGAAGCTCATCGCCGTGACGCTTATTCTGCAGCCGCTGCTAATTTTAGGAGGAACAGCCGTAGCGCTCACTACTCATTTGGGAATAGAAGGTATATCAAACCCAGGCTTTCACGGCTTAAGTCAGGCACTGTATGAATTTACATCATCAGCAGCAAACAATGGATCTGGTTTTGAAGGACTAGGTGATGCAACGCCGTTTTGGAACATTTCTACGGCAATTGTTATGTATATTGGACGCTACTTCGGACTAATTACGATGCTGGCGGTATCGAGCTCACTAGCATCCAAGCAGCTTATTCCTGAAACACCTGGGACATTTAAAACGGATACGTCTTTATTTAGCGGCATTTTAATTGGAACTACCGTTATTGTAGGAGCACTTACGTTTTTCCCAGTGCTTGTACTTGGGCCGGTTGCTGAGTATTTGACACTGTAATCAAGAAAGCGGAGGATTATAATGAATAAACGGAATTTTACGAATAATCTTGAATTGGATCGTAACAGTCACATTCAAGGTTCTGTAGATAAACAAACTTCATCGATTTTTATTCAATCAGTAAAGCAGGCTTTTATCAAGCTAAGTCCAAGAACGATGATAAAAAATCCTATCATGTTCGTAGTAGAAATCGGGTTTGTTATTACGCTTTTTTTAGCTGTTGTTCCAGACCTTTTCGGAGAAAGTACAGTAAGCGCAGGCTTTAATATTGCCGTATCCCTCGTGTTATTTTTTACAATTGTTTTTGCTAATTTTGCAGAGGCATTAGCAGAAGGTCGGGGAAAAGCACAGGCAAACTCATTAAAACAGTCTAAAGGGGATATTACAGCTAATAAACTTCGAAACGGGCAAATGATACAAGTGTCGGCATCGCAACTAAAAAAAGGAGATATCGTCGTCGTTTCACAAGGCGAAATGATTCCTGGAGATGGAGAAATCATTAAAGGACTGGCATCTGTTGATGAATCGGCCATTACCGGTGAATCGGCACCTGTTATGAAAGAAGCAGGCGGGGATTTTAACTCTGTAACTGGAGGTACAAGAGTTGTCAGCGATGAAATTACAGTTAAAATTACGTGTGAACAAGGTGAATCGTTTTTAGATAAAATGATTTCGCTTGTTGAAGGAGCAGAGCGTCAAAAAACGCCAAATGAAATTGCGCTAAATACGGTTTTAACAAGCCTGACGATTATTTTCTTATTAGTTGTTGTGACGCTTCCTGTCTTTACAAACTACTTACATTTTCAACTCGACACGGCTATTTTAATTTCACTGCTCATCTGCCTCATTCCTACAACAATTGGAGGATTATTGTCAGCCATTGGAATTGCTGGGATGGACCGAGTTACGCAGTTTAACGTGATTGCTATGTCAGGAAAAGCAGTAGAAGCAGCTGGTGACATCAACACAATTATTTTAGATAAAACCGGCACCATTACGTTTGGAAACCGAATGGCTCATCAATTAACGACTGTAGAAGGAATAGACGAACGTGAACTTTACAAATGGGCGTTTGTTTCTTCTCTTTATGACGAAACACCAGAAGGGCGCTCAGTTGTTGATTTTATTCAAAATCGCATGGGAGTAGAAGATCTTAGAAAAACCGAAGGAACGTTTGTTGAATTCAAAGCCGAAACGCGAATGAGCGGCATTGACTTACAGAATGTATCTGTACGGAAAGGGGCAGTGGACGCCGTCACGGCATGGATAGAGTCAAATGGAGGGAAGATTCCCTCTGATTTGCAGCAAAAAGCAAACGAAATTGCAGGAGCTGGTGGCACGCCGCTTGCTGTGGCCGCTGATGATAAAATTTACGGCTTGATTTATTTAAAAGACACGGTAAAACCAGGAATGAAAGAACGCTTTGAGGAACTTCGTAAAATGGGTATCAAAACAGTCATGTGTACAGGAGATAACCCATTAACCGCAGCAACCATTGCAAAAGAAGCGGGAGTAGATGAATTTATTGCGGAATGCAAGCCAGAAGACAAGATTCAAGTGATTAAATACGAACAGCAGCAAGGAAAGCTAGTTGCCATGACAGGTGACGGAACAAACGATGCCCCTGCACTTGCTCAGGCTGATGTTGGCTTAGCAATGAACAGCGGAACCTCAGCTGCTAAAGAAGCAGCAAATATGGTGGATTTAGATTCTGATCCCACTAAAATCATTGAAGTCGTTTCGATTGGAAAACAGCTATTAATGACAAGGGGTGCCTTAACTACATTCAGTATCGCAAACGATATTGCTAAGTATTTCGCTATTATTCCAGCGATGTTTACCTTGGCGATTCCGCAAATGGAGGCTCTTAACGTAATGAAGCTGAATTCACCTCTATCTGCCGTATTGTCAGCGCTTATTTTTAATGCGGTCATTATCCCGCTGTTAATTCCCTTAGCCATGAAGGGAATTGCGTATAAGCCGATGAGTTCTAACGCCCTGCTGCGAAAAAATTTGTTCATTTACGGGTTAGGTGGGGTATTGGTTCCATTCATTGGGATTAAAGCAATTGACTTACTACTTTCATTTGTAATGTAGAGGAGAAGAAACGATGATACAAACAGAACGAACGGGAAGCATTATTGTTCGCTTAACAATTATGATGATAATTCTTTGTGGCCTTATTTATCCTGTTGTGATGACAGGAATTGCTCAGACGGCTATTCCAAGTAAAGCAAACGGCAGCTTAATCTATTCAAACAAGCATCAAGTTATCGGTTCTGAGCTCATTGGGCAGCAGTTTACGAGCAATACATTTTTTCATGGCAGAGTCTCTAGTATTGATTATAACGGGGCAGGGTCTGGGTCGTTGAATTTAGCACCTTCAAATAAAGATCTTACGAATCGTATCGAGAAATCCGTAGCGGCGTGGAAAAAAGAAAACGAGGTGCCAAAAGAAGGAATTCCAATTGATGCCGTCACAAATTCGGCTTCTGGACTCGATCCTGACATTACGCCACAAGCTGCATATGCACAAGTAGAACGTGTGGCAAAAACAGCACATATTAACACCAACAGGCTAAAAGAGCTGATCAAAGAACATACTCAGCAAGGAGCTTTTGGTGAAAAGCGAGTAAATGTAGTAGAGCTGAATTTAGCTGTTCAACGAGAGCGCTAATTACATGCACTCGCTTCATATGTTGAAGCGAGTGTGATAAAGGAGTACAAACAATGAAAGAAAAAGAAGCTCATCCATACTTTCGAAGAAAAACTCCGGAAGAACTATTGCGTGAACTTCATGATCAGAAGCGTGGAAAGCTTAAACTTTACATCGGTGCCGCGCCGGGAGTAGGAAAGACGTATAAAATGCTTCAAGATGCGCACGATTTAGTCAAAGAAGGCATAGATGCCGTAGTTGGATATATAGAAGCACACGGCAGGCACGAGACTAAAGAGATGCTTGGAAATCTAGAAGTAATCCAAAGAGAAACCATTTTTTATAAAGGAAAAGAATTGCAAGAACTTGATTTGCTGGCGATTGTAAGAAGGCGCCCAAAAGTTGTAATTATCGATGAACTCGCTCATACAAATGTTCCGACAAGCCGTCATAAAAAACGTTTTGAAGATGTTTCTTACCTGCTCAACCAAGGTATTTCAGTCATGTCAGCAATGAATATTCAGCATATGGAAAGCGTACATGATCTCGTATATGCCATTACCCAGGTAAAAGTTCGTGAAACAGTGCCAGATTTATTTATTCAGCAAGCAGATGAAATTCAGCTTGTCGACGTTACGCCGGAACAGCTGCAAAAGCGTCTTCGTGAAGGCAAAATATACGAAGGCCATAAAATTGAACAAAGCCTGCAGTCTTTTTTTAAGCTCGCAAATCTCCATGCTCTTCGTGAATTAACGCTCAGAGAAATAGCGGATGAAGTGGACGGCAAACTCATTCATTCCCATGAAATTGGCGTAACAGGTATTTGCGAACGCATTTTAGTATGTATTCAATACAGTGAAACAGCTGAAAAATTAATTCGACGAGGCTGGAGAATGGCGAACCGATTGAAAGCAGATTTACTGCTGCTTCATGTTTTTACAGGCGAGCAAACTGAAAGGCATCAAGCACAAATCAAACAGTGGCAGGAATTTGCTAATCGCTTTCACGCATCGCTACTTGTTGAAGAAGCTAAAAAGCAAAAACCAGCTGCAGTGATTGTGAACGTAGCCAAGCAGTATCGCGTTACTCAAATCTTACTAGGGCAATCAGCGAGGACAAGGTGGGAAGAGATTCGAAAAGGCTCTATTGTGAATACAATTATGCGGCAGACTCATAACATCGATATTCATATTGTTTCAGATTCAGCAAAGCAATAACAATAAAATGGATGTATAGTAAAAGGAGAATATAAGTGAATATTGCGTTCTTTTTACTTCCTAAAAAAGAAGTCGTTACCTTGTCGACACAGTCAACTGTCCGTCAAGCATTGGAGAAAATGGAGTATCATCGCTACTCTTCTGTACCTCTCATTAACCAAAAAGGAGAATATGAAGGGACTTTGGCAGAAGGAAACTTGCTATGGAAGCTAAAAAGCCTAGAACATATAGAACTCCATGAGTTAGAACACCTGCGAATTGAAGAGGTCCCAAGGCATCGCGATTATGAACCTATCACCATTAATGACGAAATGGAAAGTATTTTGTCACGCGCGGCGGAACAAAATTTTGTACCAGTTGTAGATGATCAAAACATTTTTATTGGACTTGTGCGGCGAAGAGAGATTATAGAGTATTGCATCTCTCAACTTTTTATACGTGGAGAAGCCCCTTTAAATATGAAGATTTAGTTAAGTTTACGTAAAAAACATAATTTTTACATAAAAGGTAGTCTCTTTTTATATAATTAATGTTATAATAAAAGATGTAAAGACGAAACTTGCGTAATGTAAGCCTCTAACATTTGTTAGAGGTTCTTTTTTTACATAACATAAAACATTTGATTTCAGTTCTTTCTACGGTTAAGTTAGAATAAGTGTTAAAGTAAGAGGTTTCTTGCTTTTTTACATAAGAAAAGTGAGCTGTACAAAGGAGACAAAGTATATTGACTACGGAAAAAACAAAAAGCGATCAATTACGCAGCATATTCAAAACTATTATCTTCGCTATCGCTCTAGTATTTATGATTCGCGCATTTTTATTTTCTCCGTATATTGTAGAAGGCGCTTCAATGAACCCAACGCTGCATAACGGAGAGCGTTTGTTTGTGAATAAACTGTCGTATTCGCTCCATGATATTCGCCGCGGAGATATTGTGATTATTAAAGATGAGGCTAAGAATAAGCATTATGTAAAAAGAGTAATCGGTCTGCCAGGTGAAAAAATCGAAATGAAAAAAGATCAGCTTTATATTGATGATAAAAAAGTAAGTGAACCTTATTTAAAAACGAATCGTCAAATTGCCAATAACATGGATATGGAGCTAACAGGAGATTTTGAACCCGTTCAAATACCTAAAAACGAAGTATTTGTAATGGGTGATAACCGTCTGTACAGTATGGATAGCCGCAACGGTCTAGGTCTCATTGATGAAAAACGGATTGTCGGAAAAAGCGAATTTGTATTTTACCCCATTAAAAAAATAAGAAAAACAACGTAAAAAGAAATGCCGGCCAAGGTATTTCTTTTTTTGTGCCTATGTCTACTCGGCTTCTAGATGGGCAAGCTAAGGAAAAAAGGTGTGAATTAATTGAAGACAGCCTATGAAAAATTATTTAAGCATTTTAAATTTGTTGATGCTCTTGAGATGAAAAACCGATTAGCAATGGGACCTATCCTCATATACGCTTCACGGGAAAACGGAGAAATGTCTGATATTGATATGTCTTTTTACGAAAAACGAGTAGGGGGCGTCAGTACGGTAATTATCGGCCCCGCGTTTACCACAGAAAATGGCCAAGTAGCACATGGTCAAATCGGAATTCATCGTGATCAGGTCATACGAAAGCTTCATCAACTAACCCAAATGATTCATAGAAGAGGAGCTAAAGCGATTCTTCAACTATCGCACGGGGGCAGAAAGTGTGTAGAAATGGAAAATAAGTGGCAAGCTATTAGCCCAAGTGAAAAGCCTCATAAACGTAAAGGGAAAAAGCCTGTTCAAATGACCGAGCGCGATATAACTTATGTAGTTCAAGCGTTTGGCGAAGCTACCACCAGAGCTATTGAAGCAGGGTTTGATGGAGTAGAAATTGACGGGGGAAATGAATGTTTACTGCAGCAGTTTATGTCAAGGCAAGCCAATGAACGAAGTGATTCTTATGGCGGAAGCGCAGAAAACCGCTTCACTTTTGCACTTGAAGTTATTCGTGAAGTGACGCGTCGAGCAGCACATGCGGGCAAACCATTTATTGTGGGGTATACATTAGCACCCAAAGAAAAAGGCTATTTAGGAACTAAAGTGGAAGATACATTTGAGTGGATTGATCGTCTTGTTCATACAGAAATTGATTATTTACATATCAGTGCTTTGCATGAACCTACCTTAAATAGGGAAGAAAATCGTTCACTGCTTTCTTCGATTATTAAGCACGTCAATCATCGGGTCCCTCTTGTGGGTACAGGAGGACTTACGGCAACAGAAGTAGCAGAAGCTTTCGAGCAAGGGCTAGCTTTAATTACGATTGAACAAGCATTAGTTGTACAGCCAGATTGGGTAGAAAAAGTGATAAATAGCGATGAGCCCGCTTCTATGGATGAGACGTCATTAGATAAAGATGTGAGTTTGCCTCCTGAAGTGCTGGCTCATTGGAAAGACACGCATAAAAACGACCGCCCTTATTAAGTGAGCGGTCGTTTTTATGTTGTTGACTTAACAAGAAGAATTTTATTTTACTGATACTATAACCAAGCAGCGTACATAGACTAAAAGAAAAAATCAAAAACACAGTTGACTTCTAGGAATAGTTAGGATTACAATATAAACAACTTATTCATAAAACGGACAGCTGATCGGACATACCGAAGGCTTCTAGCAAACAACTGTTGGAGGCCTTTTTGTGCTTTCTAACAGAAGATGAAAGTGGAGGGACAACATGAAAAAGTTAATTACGTTTGCACTTATTGGCTTTTTAGCTCAGTTAATTGATGGATCACTCGGAATGGCATACGGGGTGACATCAACTACGCTGCTTTTAACGTTTGGAATTGCACCAGCTGTAGCTTCCGCATCTGTTCACTTAGCAGAAGTTGTAACAACAGCAGCTTCTGGTGTTTCGCATATTAAATTTGGAAATGTAGATAAATCGATGGTGTTAAAACTAATTATCCCAGGTTCCATCGGAGCTTTTGTAGGAGCCTGCTTTCTAAGTAATTTACCTGGAGATGCAGTAAGGCCTTACGTTTCAACATTCTTATTACTCCTAGGAGTTTATGTGTTATTTCGTTTTTTATTTACGTTTAAAACAAACGAAGAAAAGAGCACCAAACCTTTATCGACGAAGCAGTCCATTCCGTTGGGATTAATTGCTGGATTTGCTGATGCTACAGGCGGCGGCGGCTGGGGGCCGATAGCAACGCCTGTATTGCTAGCTAAAAAAGGCACAACAGCACGGAAAGTCGTTGGAACCGTGGATACAAGTGAATTTGCTATTGCCGTCTCGGCTACACTTGGCTTTTTAATTTCTCTTGGCTGGGAGCAGGTAAACTGGTTCTGGGTAGGCGCCCTTATGATTGGCGGAATTATCGCAGCTCCGATTGCTGCATGGTTTGTTCGTATTATCCCGGCTCACTTGCTTGGTTCACTTGTTGGTGGGTTTATCATTTTAACAAATGCTCGAACACTCTTAAACACTTGGGTATCAAGCAGCTCAACTCAGATAGCTGTATATGCATTCATACTTATTGTGTGGGCAGCAGCAATCATTTACTCACTGTTACAAGGAAAAAAATATAATCAAAATCGAAACGTAGAAGTTTCGTAATAAAAGAGGATGGAATAAAAGTAGCTTAGTTAAAGGAAGATCTGAACGCATTTGATTCTGGATGGAGAATCAAATGCGTTCAGATTTTTTTATGTTTAGGGTGAAGGTAGTTTCATATATATAGTGGCTTCTAGCTGTTGATTGGAGCGCAAGCGACGAGGAGGCTTAGCGGCCGCCTGCGGAAAGCGAAGGCTTGCACGGAAATCAACAGCGGTGTAACAAGGGGGCCATACTAGCGTATTATCCCATTTGTTCGTCTTTAGATTGGGGTGATTTCATTATGTCTCAATCTCTTTTATTATCTGAATTCCTTAAAATAGAGAAGCGTAGATATTTTTTTTGCATCTTATGATACAATAGACGAGTTCATTCATGAGTGGGAATACTTTCTAACACATATAAAATTCATTGAATCGTCGAGGTGTGAAGAGTAAGTGGTCTATTTTATTTTAGTATTAGTAGCAGCTATCGAAGTAATTGTCTTATTGATTAATCGACCTGTATTTGCAAACATTCCATATGTTCAAGTATATATTGTTCCTTTGTTAATAGTAATTGTCATCACGATGCTACTTTCGCGAAATCCAAAGAGATTTATGCGGTGGTTTAAACAAGGGCTTATTACGATTTCAGTCGTTGTGCTTGTATTCGTACCGGTTCTCTATGCCAAAAATCTCCCGCTGTATGGCTATAATGAAGCAAAAAAAATGCTTGCGCAAAGAGAACAGCTCTTGCTAAGTCAGTTCCAAAAAGGAAAATACGTATATCCAGCAAAAGACAGCCCTAAAAAATACCGTTATCTATTTAAAGTCAATCGTGGAAACGGCATGCTTGAATATGTATTCGACCCATACACGGGCGGTTATGAAGTTGTGACAGATGTGATAAAAAAATAAAGGTTTAGCTTATTTAAAGCTAAACCTTTTAATATGAGAAAAATTGAAACTTTTTGAAAATCTGTGCGTATTTATTAAAGAACGTTCACAAAAAAGTCACAAAAGGAGTTGCACAATGGGAAAGTTAGAATACCGACTGCTAAAGCCTGATGATACGTTTGTATCTATTTATCACTATCAATCTATTGAACTTGAACAAATTTTAGCAAGAAGAGAATGCGAATTTTTTGTTAAAGAAGGAGTAACGTATAAACAAACTTCATCTGCAGTCGAAGGTGATATACATATTATTTATGTAAAAGAACATGAACATGGACCGAAAGAGCAAGCAGAAGATGATCACAGAGAGATTATATTAGAATTCCGCGAACTGAATTCTCTTCTAGGACACCCGATTTTATTCATCTCTTCATTTGATACGCATTTGGACGTATTAAGCTATATCGGAACAGTTTATACCTACTACAATGGATGGGAATGGGAAAGAGACTCTGCGGAAATTGATGAAGATCGCAGCGTGTACAGTTTATATGTAACAAAAACAGGCGTAACGTATGAAGGGGGGAAGGTGTAATGTCAAAAACAAAAAAAATGATGGCTGGAGTTTTGACCACAGCTTTAATGACGTCGCTCGTTGCCTGTGGTTCAACTGATCAGGCAAGACCAGCTAAACCGAAAGATAAATCGTGTGACAAGTGGAAGTGGGATGAAGATACCCAAACGTACTACTGTTCAGATTCTTCTTCTTCGCACAGCGGCTCATATTATCATGGAGGCCGCTACTACGGCTCTAAAAAACAGTTGACCTCATCATCGGCCTATAAATCATTTAAATCAAGCAGCTCGTATAAATCGGGAATTGGGAGCGGCTCTAAAGGCGGTTTTGGCGGGTAATGCATAAAGAAAAGCGAGAAATGTTTTATAAAGAAATTGAAGATTTTTGGCACGATTTATACGGAACAGAGTATGCTCTTTATGACGTACATATAGAGTCTTCTCATATCATTGATTCTATTAAAGAAGCTGCAAATCAAATTGGGGAATTATTTTTTAAAACTGCACCTTTACTTCGTTCATTAGATAATCAGACGCTTTTTTCTTTAGGATTTCCAAAAGACAGCCTCCCGTACCTACGACTGAAAACGATGGAAACAGAAAGTGTGATTTCGCGCCTTGATTTTGCTGTTACGACTGATCAAATCAAGCTTTTAGAACTAAATGCGGATACGCCTACGTTTATTAAAGAATTATTTCATGTAAATGAGTTAGTCTGTCGGCATTTTCAAGTACAAAACCCTAATAAGCTTGAAGAAAAAAAGCTTGCTTTAGTATTAAAACACGCCATTTTTGAAGCTTATAACGAGCTCGATAGAACGAACTATCCAAACGTCGTTTTTTCTTCTCATGATACACATGAAGAAGATAAGCTAACGACTCTTTACTTAATGAAGCTAGCCGATGTAGATGCTACATACGTTCCATTATCCCAGCTTCGAATTGTCCCTTCCTCTACAGTGGAAGAAGGTGAATATATAGAAGCGGGCGTGTATGATCAATATGGACAAAAAATAGACGTACTTTATCGCCAAACGTATCCGCTTGAACATTTAATTGAAGATGAAGATCCGAGTACGCATGAAAAAGTCGGACATATGCTTTTAACATTGGCACAGCAAAAACAAGTAGCCATAATCAATCCGCCTTCTGCATTTTTGCTGCAGTCCAAAGCCGTTCAAGCCCTCATTTGGGCTTTGCATGAACAATATCATCCTTTTTTCACTAAAGAAGAGCATCACATCATTGAAACATACTTTTTACCAACGTATTTAGAAGAAGATCCATTTATTGAAAGAAAACAAGCATTTGTAAAGAAACCATCTTTTGGTCGTGAGGGAGATACCGTTGAAATTTATAATGAAGACGGAATCAAAATAGACGAAGATCAGCATAAAACATATCAAGAATACACGGCTGTGTATCAACAGTTTATTCCATTGCCAACTGCAACGATGAAGACTCAAACGCAAACAATAGAGGCTCATATCATGTACGGGTGCTTTTTATTAAATGGAAAAGCAAGCGCAGTAGGAATACGAGCTGGAAATCAAATTACCGATAACGAATCGTATTATTTGCCGATTGGATTAAAATGAAAAGGGGAATAAAAATGACACAATGGATTGATTGGGCTAGTATAGGAAGTTTTTTATCTCACGTAGCGGTAGGGTTAGGGCTATTATTTATCGGAGTTATGGTATTTGAATTAACAACAAAATTTAATGACCGTGAACTCATAAAAAAAGGCAATGTGGCGGTCGCTTTGAAATTATGGGGAAAAGGAATCGGGCTTGCTATTGTCATTTTTACTGTATGGAGCAACAGCTTAAATTTGGTAGATGCAACTCTTTGGGGAGTAGTAGGTATCATTACTCAAGTAGTGGCATATTGGATTATTGAATTTATCATGACGCCTAAAACGAGCCTAGCCAAAAAAGTAGAAGAAGGAAATATAGCGGTTGGAGTAACTCTTTTTGCAGCGTCGGTTGCCGTCGGCCTTATTGTGGCCGGAAGCTTAACATATTAAAAGAAGGCGATTCCTGTTTTACGGGGAATCGCTTTTTTTATGTCCAGATTGCTCGTGTTCACTTAGTGATAATGTACGTGTATTTTCACGGTCGGCACGAACAATTTTTTGCTGTGTGTAAAGCGGAATGACAAAGAGCAAAATAAATAAAAAAACATAGCTCATTTTTGTTATCCTCCCATGTAAATTGTAAACGCCTGCTAATAGTGTGTGACAAACAATACGTAAATATATCATATTTGACTGGGTGAACTGGAAAAAATTGAGGGATGCAAAAAGAATATAATCTTACCTTCAACAAAAACTAAAATCAGTATAGAGGCACGTCTTTTATTGAGAAAGGAGTTGAAAAAAATGAAAAGGTGGCTCATTTTGTGCTTAATGATTATAATCACAGCTGGATGTGGACGCCCAGATGAAACGTCTCAACCGAGCATTTTCCTTATACCAGAAGGGTACAAAGGATGGGTGATGGTCGAATATGATAAAGATAACGGAAATCCCAGCAAGACAGAAGGAGACTACACTGTATTTAAAGTAAATGACCAGGGAGTCGGGAAAACCAAAACGCTTTTAAGCGGCGGCGGCTGGGCAAGAAATAAATATTTCTATGTAAATAAGAATGGAGAGCGAAAGCAATTGAAGCAAGGGAAGATGATTCATGGAACGACTCAAGGTAACAAAAATCATACGGTAACCTACTTTTTCGTCGGCACCGCAAAAGAGTTCGATAAGGCCGGAGACTATCGAAGAAAACTTACCGAAGAAAGTCCTTCGTAAAAAAAGAAACGTTGCCTCTTTGGCAACGTTTCTTTTCTATCTTCATTTGAATGTGCAAAAGACGGTATCTTTTAAACGTTGAATTTCAATTAATGCTTCTTCTTGCTTATGAATTACCCAATCTGGCAATGAATGTTCAACCGACAGCTCGTCGAAACAAGCCCCGCATGTTTTAACTTCAATATAAGACTCAATATACTGAAGATGATCTAAGTTATAAGCCCAAAGTCGACGTTCAGGGCATATTGTTTCTAAGTAAAGCGGAAGCTGAAAAAAAGGATCTACTGCTTCAGAAAGTTCTAACGGTCCTTGGCTATCAGCATTGGCTACGTCTAGATAACCGCAGTGAGGACACGTGCATGAGTGCGTTGACCCGCTCAATTTTTTATCCAGTTTTACAACTCGCGCACATAGTTCGCAGTTTGGACATTTTACTAAGATAAAGTCAAGGAACTTATCTAAAAATTGTTGCTGTATTACTTGCTGATTTGTCATTTTTTGTACCTCTAACTGTCAAACTTTTTTTAGTTACGAAAATAAATCATGAAACCTACATACTATTCATAACACATGATGAGGGTTAAAACAACAAAAACCCTTTTCGACAGAAGGGTTGTGTGATATAGTATGACAAATCAGAATAAATAAAGAAAAATGGTGAGAAAAAATGAGTCAAAACGAACAATGGACATCAAAACTGGGCTTTATCTTGGCATCTGCCGGTTCCGCAATTGGAATCGGAGCCATTTGGAAACTGCCTTATGTAGCCGGAACAAGCGGAGGAGGGGCCTTCTTTTTACTGTTTATCTTGTTTACAGCAATTATTGGTTTGCCGCTTTTGCTTGCTGAATTTGTACTAGGCAGACATACACAAAAGGAAGCAATTCGTGCTTATGATGCAGTTGCTCCCGGTTCCCTATGGAAAGGAATCGGGTATTTAGGTGTGATCACATGCTTTATTTTATTATCCTTCTATAGTGTAGTAGGAGGCTGGATTTTGCAATATATTTTTGCAAGCGTCACGGGTCAGCTGAATGGAGTAAGTGACTACGGGAGTTTATTTAACTCGACCATTGCTAATCCAACAAGTGCTGTTATCTCTCAATTTGTTTTTCTTCTTTTAACAATTGTTGTAGTAGCAAGAGGCATTCAAAATGGTATTGAAAAAGCAAACAAAATTTTAATGCCTGCTCTCTTTATTTTATTTATTATTATCATTATTCGTTCTTTAACATTAGACGGGGCAATGGAAGGCGTATCTTTCTTTTTGTATCCAGATTTTTCAAAGCTTACATCCCAAACCATTTTGTTTGCGATGGGACAAGCATTCTTTTCCCTTAGCGTAGGCGTTTCAGTTATGGTTACGTACAGTTCGTATCTATCTAAGCAGCAGAACTTGCCAAAATCGGCTATTTCAATTTCAGCGTTAAATATTTTGATTTCTTTACTAGCAGGACTGGCAATTTTCCCTGCGGTCTTCTCAATGGGTGTAAAACCGACGGAAGGACCAGGTCTTTTATTCATTGTATTGCCTTCTATTTTTGAACAGCTTCCGTTCGGAATTGTGTTTCAAACTTTCTTTTTGGCGCTGTTTTTATTTGCCACTTTGACATCTGCGTTTTCGATGTTAGAAATTATTGTTGCTTCTTTAGCCAAAGGAGAGCAACATAAGCGTATAAAGCTATCTTGGATTTCGGGCTTGCTAATCTTCATAGTAGGAATACCTTCAGCGCTATCGTATGGTTTATTAAGTGACGTATCGATTTTTGGAAAAAGCATCTTTGACGCTTTCGATTTTCTTGTAAGTAATATCCTTATGCCACTAGGTGCTCTTTTAATTGCCATCTTTGTTCCTTGGAAAATGAAAAAAGATGTACTAATTGAAGAATTTAAGCACGGTTCAACGAATGTGAAGCGCTGGTTCTCTTTATGGCTTCTTGCTATTCGATACATTGCACCTGTTTTAATTATCATTGTATTTATTAATATGCTAGGCTTTATCTAACGAAAAAACGCTGTTAAAACGCTTGGTTTTAACAGCGTTTTTTTGAAGGAAGAGGGGGATTATGATGCTTGATTTCTTGTATGATATGTTTGCAGGGGCAGGGGTATTTATTTTATTAATAATTGTGTTGCTAGTAGCGAGAACGTCAGGGAAACGCAAGAAATAGGCGGGTATAATTCCCAGTGTAAAAACCCCAAAAAAGACTAACACCACAGAATTAAACTATGATAATATATTATCCTATGAGCATAATCAATGCTCACATATGTTGTGATGAAGCGTTTTTTAGAAAGAGGGATCATCTTGAGTGGAGAAGTTCTTGTCAAGATTTTATCTCAAGCGTATGAACAAAAAAAGACATTACCAATCGTCTCATTCTCGTCTTTTTTTGAACAAAAAAAGGTGGGCTTTCGTTTAAATAACGATGTGTCCGCTGATATTATCTACCATACGCTTATGTGTATTCAGAGAAAAACGTGTGTCCAAGATGTGTTAGTGGAAGTACTAAAAGTTGATAGTCCAAACAATGACGGGGCATTTTCTGATTGTGTATATATTTTAGCAAATGGTACAAAACAGCAAGTGAAAGAATGGGTTCAACCTTTACATCCTAAAAGAGTGAAACAAGGATATCAGCACGGGACACCCATTGATGCGCCACAGTTAAAAAATGACTACCACGTGTTTGCCGTTACTTGGTCATAAGCGTTTAACCCAAAAAACATCCTGCTGTCGCTGCAGGATGTTTTTTGTTAATAAGGATGAGCATCGTGTCCTTTTTCATTAGCTTCTTCTACCGCATCAGCAGCTTTGTTGCTTCCTAACGGTGAACCGCCTTCTTTTGGCAATTTCCCGTATGTAGGAGTCATTTCTGCTCCCATTTCAATTTCTAGGGAACCATCATCATGCATTAGAAGACCAATGCCATTTGCTACTCGATTGCCATAGTCAAAATCACATTGAGTTAAAAGCTCAATCATCTTTGTTTGAACGGTATGGTGACAACATTTTAAGCCGTCTACTAAATTTTGAATAAGCTCATCACGTTCCCAGTCCTCTAGTAAACGATAGCGTTCACCAGCTTGCTTAAAATCATTTGTACGATCAATTTTTTCTTTTTTTACATTTCCTTCAACATAAGGCTGATGAGGTTTTGGATGGTCATGCGCTTCTTGAAGACCTCCAAGAGAAGAAGGCTCGTAATTCACGTGCGGGTTTTGACCTGGAGCAGCATCTACATGATAGGCCATTTGACCGTCGCGTTGATTTGTTGCTACATGTTTTTTCGGCGCGTTAATAGGCAGCTGCAAGTAGTTTGTTCCCACCCGGTGACGCTGCGTGTCGGAATAAGAAAACGTTCTTCCTTGCAGCATTTTATCATCAGAAAAATCTAGCCCGTCTACAAGTACACCCGTACCAAATGCGACTTGCTCCGTTTCAGCAAATACGTTGCTTGGATTTTTATCTAGGACCATTTTACCTACTGGTAGAAATGGAAATTGGTCTTCCGGCCAAATTTTCGTGTCATCAAGCGGATCAAAATCTAGTTCGGGATGCTCTCCATCTGCCATGATTTGTATACAAAGTTCCCACTCGGGGTAGTTACCGCTCTCAATCGCTTCATACAAGTCTTGAGTGGCGTGACTGATATTTTTAGCTTGAATTTCTTCTGCTTGCTTTTGGGTCAAATTTTTAATTCCTTGTTTTGGTTCCCAATGGTATTTCACAAGAAACGCATCGCCATCTTTGTTTACCCACTTATATGTATTAACACCGGAACCTTGCATTTGCCGATAGTTAGCAGGTATTCCCCAAGGTGAAAATAAAAAAGTAATCATATGCATAGCCTCAGGGGTGTGAGAAATAAAATCAAAAATACGCTCGGTATCTTGACGGTTTGTCACAGGATCGGGCTTAAAAGCATGAATCAAATCAGGGAATTTAATAGCATCGCGGATAAAAAATATTTTAAGGTTATTTCCTACTAAATCCCAGTTTCCGTCTTCTGTGTAGAACTTTACAGCAAACCCCCTTGGGTCTCGCATTGTTTCTGGAGAGTCCTTTCCATGGGTTACGGTAGAAAATCTGACAAAAACGGGCGTCTGTTTGCCTGCTCCTGAAAAAACTTTTGCGCGGGTGTATTTTTCAACGGGCTCGTCCCCAAGCTTTCCGTACGTTTCAAAATATCCGTGAGCTCCCGTTCCTCGTGCATGAACAACACGTTCCGGTATACGTTCACGATCAAAATGCGAAAGTTTTTCAATCAGCTGGTAATTTTCAAGAGTAGCAGGTCCTCTGTTGCCTACCGTTCGAGAATTTTGGTTATCACGAATGGGGTGACCTTGACGCGTCGTAAGCGTCTGCTCGTTTTCTCCGGCTGCATAGCGTTTGTCTTCCGAGTCACCTGATCCGCTAACATTTGTACCATGAATGCCTTTATGGCTCATAAAATAATCCTCCTTGTTTCAAACATAACAAGACTATTTTTTTCAGCTCTCGCTTTTTTATTCATTAATATGGAAATAATATAAATTTTTAGAAGAAAAACCGTTTTACTAGAGAGGGGGAACAAATCCACTAAACGAATAAATTTTAAAAAAGTTTCACATTTCAAAAAAATAAATTGTTTTTTTTGAAATATAAAGATAATGTTACGGGTGATTTTTTACCTATTATTAGTGTAGGAAAAGGAATAATTTTGGAATATATTAGCTTTTTTGTCGAACTTATTAAGTGTTAAACGACAATAAACTACGACAATATACACCATGCAGCTGTGATACTGTCGTTTCTTGTAACATAAATGTAATATTAGTGATGTTATTTTGTAATAATGTGTTGTTACAATGTAAACGTCTTATAGATTAGTAGATTATGGCATTGGAGGAACCTTTTTTTATGAAAAAGTTGATATATTCGTTAGCGTTATGTGGATCTTTAACAGTAGTACCTACAATTAGTGAAGCTGCTTTAGGAGATGCTACGCTGCACCCAGGAACAAGTAATTCAGATGTAAAAGAATTACAGCAAAAATTAAAAAACAAAGGTTATTTTACATACGGTACAACAACAAACTATTACGGTTCAATCACGACTAGCGCAGTAAAGTCGTTTCAGCGTGCAAATGGCTTGTCTGCAGATGGTATTGCAGGTCCATCTACATTTAATAAACTGCTAGGAAGCGGAAGCTCATCAAGTTCATCAATTAGCTCAAGTTCATTGCTGCGCGTTGGTTCAACTGGACCAAACGTACAATCTTTACAGCAGCAGCTAAAGAATAAAGGCTATTTTAAGGGAACTACGACTCAATACTTCGGTTCAATTACAAAAAATGCAGTAATGGCATTTCAACGTGCAAACGGACTGTCTGTGGACGGAATTGCGGGTCCAGCTACGTTAAGTAAATTAAAAAATGGCGGTTCTAGCGCTTCAACTGGTGGTTCTAGCTCTAGCAACTCAACTATTTTACGTCAAGGTATGAAAGGTTCAGCAGTAAGCAGCCTTCAGCAAAAACTAAAAAATAAAGGTTACTTCTCAGCTGGTGTAACAGGCTACTTTGGCTCAATTACAACAAGTGCAGTAAAATCATTTCAACGTGCAAATGGTTTATTAGTAGACGGAGAAGCGGGTCCAGATACGCTGAATAAATTAAATTCAAGCAGCTCTAGCAGCTCAAAACCTTCAACATCAACAGGAAGCAGCACAAGCTCAAGCTCAGCTTCAAAAGTTATTTCATACGGTAAACGTTTTATGGGAACACCTTATGTTTGGGGTGGAGCTGCGCCTGGAGGATTTGATTGCAGTGGTTACCTTAACTATGTATATCGCAATGCAGTAGGTGTAAGTCTTCCTCGTACAGTTGCTAGCATCTATCAAACTGGTACGCGTGTAAGTTCACCTCAGCCTGGCGATATCGTTTTCTTTGAAACGTACCAACCAGGAGCTAGTCATGCTGGAATTTATATCGGAAACGGTCAATTCATGCATGCAGGTTCTTCAACAGGCGTGACAATCACATCACTAAGCAACTCTTACTGGTCAAAACGTTACTTAGGAGCAAAGCGTTACCTATAAGAGTGTAACAAAAAGGAGTAGTTGTAGAACTATTCCTTTTTTCTATGCACCATAAACGTAAAAGTAGGAAATTTTTGCGCGATTTGGTATGATAACTAGGGAACAAATAAAAGGAGTGTATAACATGGCTATTGTAGATGTAACCATTATTCCGGTAGGTACGGAAACGCCAAGCGTGAGTCAGTACGTAGCTGATATTCAAAAAGTGTTGGCCAAGCATGAAGATGAAATTACATATCAATTAACCCCTATGAATACATTGATTGAAGGGGAATTAAGCACGCTGCTAAACATTGTTCAAGAGATGCATGAAGTACCTTTTGAAAATGGCATTCAGCGCGTATGTACAAATTTACGAATTGATGATCGCCGTGATAAAGAAAATCATACGATGGCTGGGAAATTACAATCCGTACAGTCTAAATTAAAAGCGAAATAAAAAATATGCAATACAATAAAAAACGCTTGAGTATCCACTCAGGCGTTTTTTATTGTATTTATACTTAATTAGCATGCACAAGAGAAAAAATTTGAAAAGCTACGCGCAGCCGAAGGGTTTCCTCTGACGTGTGAATAGGTCTTTTTAATAACTCTTCGCATTTTTCAATTCGATAGATCACCGTGTTCCGGTGAACGAATAACTGCTTAGCAGTCTCTGAGATTTGGCAATTGGAATTTAGATATGTTTCCAGCGTGTCAAGTAAGATGGAGCGATCTTTCTTATCGTACTGCAGCAAACCTTCTAATGTTTGAGAATAGTAATCCTGTAAATCGTTTGCTGGAAGCAACCTCAGCAGTTCTTTAAACTGTTTTGGTTGATAAAATTGAATAAGCTTCGACTGATCTTTAAAATGGATGGTTTCAAGAGCTTCAACAGCTTCTTTATATGAGTCAGCGATTGTAAGTAGGGATTGGCTTTGATTTCCAACTCCAAATGACATTCGCTTATCGTAGTGACGGTAAACAGCTTCTTGCAAGCGATGCAAGCATTCTATAATCATAGGTTGAGAATGAGGTGTAAACAAAAGAATATAAAGATTGTCATAGAAAAACAAAACGGCCTCTGTATGACCTGCTGATAACTCATAGTGAAGGAGCTCATAGATCATATCATCATCGCTGTAAGGCGTGAATGTAGAATGGATTTTCCCGACGGCGCAAATATAGCTGTTTGCTGCTGATAAGCCCATCATCTGTGCTTGAAAGGAAGCATCTTCTAGCGTTTTATAATAATTGTTAACAAGCTGATTGAAAAAATCGTTTTTTCGTCGCCGTTCAGCTTCATACAAAGCCTGCTGTCTCATCATTTCGAAGGATAAAACGTTTGTCGCTTGTTCAATCGTTAGGAGCGCTGAATCGGATAAAGAAACTTGGTGTTCAATAAGTAAATAACTGTACTTTCTTGTATGTGTCGCAATCGGAAAAAGCGTAACGGTTTTTTTGGTGTGTAAAAAAGAAAAGGTTGTATATTTTGACGTTCGTAAAAACAGCTGCTTAGCACCCGCTACCGCTTCTTCCATCGGGAGTGAAAAAGGTTCGCGTTTGTTTGTATAAAAGAGTTCATGGCCATGGGTATCAAAAAGGGCAACGTGAGCATTGCATAACGTTTGAATAGATTGCATAATTTTCTCAATGCCTTTTCCTTGTAAGATGTATGAGGAAAATAGCTGATGTGTGACCATCGCTTGCTGAAGCTCGGCTGTTTTTTTATCTAAAATAAAGCTGAGAGATTCGTTAATAACCGCGCCTAACGTTTCGTCCGTTTGGAAATCAATGATCGGAAAGTGAAGTTCATCAGCTAGCTGACAAATAGAAGCAGGCACGTGTTCGAAAAAGCGCTTTGTTTTGATGGCCAATCCTGCACATTTCTTTTTAGCCATTCCTTCTACAAGTTTTGCTAAGCTTTCTTCATGTTCTTTGAAGTGATAACCGGTTGTAATTAAAAATTCTCCTTCTTTTAAAAAAGATAAAATATCGGGTGCGTCCATCATATTGACGTTATGTACTTTGCGGGTGACTCCTTTTTGCCCGGCTACTACAGATGCTTTCTCATAAATTGGAATGCGTAAAAGAGTTTGTAGTTCCATTATTTATTACTCCTTTTGTTAAAAATTCTCACATTTCCCTGCGCGTATCTTTATCTATCTTTTATTTTATAAGAAAGTTTAGTTAAAATAAATAAAATTTTCAGAAAAAAATGTATAAATTGTTAATGAAGAAGTGTATTCAATCCTGTAAGATAAAATAAATAACATATAATGTTAGAAAAAGTGACGTATATAAGACTTTATATATTTAGTGATACTAGCTAAAAAAACACTAAATCATTGTAGGAAGTGTTAATGAAAACAATCAGTCATTTTCTTAAAATGAAGATAGCAGGAGGGATAGCAATGGTTGCAGATATGACGGGGAAATCTAAGCTTTGTCAGCAAATCGAAGAAAACGTTAGCTGGCTGTCACAGTTTGGGTTAGATGAAAAAGAAGGGGTCACGAGGCTTTTATATACGGAACAGTGGAATGCAGCTCAAAAGGCATTGGAAGAAAAAATGAAGGAACTTCATCTCAAAACGTATTACGATGATGTAGGAAATTTATTTGGACGGTTGCAAGGAACGGGTTCAGAACAACAAGTTATTTTAACAGGATCCCATATCGACACCGTGATAAACGGAGGAAAGTATGACGGGGCGTTTGGTGTTGTGGCAGGTATCATTGCTCTGCAGTACCTATATGCGCATTACGGCTTCCCCACAAAAACCTTAGAGGTCGTATCACTTTGTGAAGAAGAAGGCAGCAGATTTCCTCTTACGTATTGGGGATCAGGTAATATGAATGGATTACACAGCAAAAGTGATGCAAAACATGTTATAAATAAAGAAGGGGTTAAGCTGGATGACGCAATGAAACAGCTCAATTTCGGAAAAGGCCTCCACAGCGAGCCATACCGCACGGACATCGCTTCTTTTATTGAACTGCATATCGAACAAGGAAAGCAGCTTGAAATGTCTCGTTGCGATATCGGAATTGTTTCTAGTATCGTCGGGCAGAAACGATTTACAGTATCTGTTAAAGGTGAAAGTAACCATGCGGGCACAACCCCGATGAACATCAGAAAAGATGCATTTTATGTGAGCTGCAAACTTGCTAAAGCATTTATTGAACTGAGCGAAACATATCATAACGCTTTATACGTAACGGTTGGCAAAATTACACTTTCTCCAAATGCACCGAATGTAATACCAGGATATGTAGAATTCACGGTCGATATAAGACATCATGAATATGAGGCTTTACAAGAGGCAGAACGAGAAATGAAGGAGATTATAAAGCGAACAGCAGGGGGTTTAGAAGTGAATATCGACTGCTGGATGGATGAAAAACCTGTCGCCATGAGCGAAGAATTATCTGAACTTTCCAAAATTATTTCCTCGGAAAAGAATATCTCCTCCCGAGAATTAGTAAGCGGTGCAGGACACGACTCACAGGTATTTGGACGAAGAATTCCAACATGTTTGTTATTCGTACCGAGCCAAGATGGAATCAGCCATTCCCCAAAGGAATTCACCAAAGGAGAACAGTTAGAAAAAGGAGTAAAGGTCTTAATAGAACTATTATATAAACTTGCCTACTAGGAGGAATTTGACATGACTATAACAAAACAGCTTCATACACCGCCGCGTACGATTATGACACCCGGACCTGTAGAAGCAGATCCCCGCGTATTAAGAGCATTAGGAACACCTATTTTAGGTCAGTTTGACCCCGCATTTACGCACATTATGAATGAAACGATGGAAATGCTTCGTGAACTATTTCAAACCAAAAACAAATGGGCTTTTCCCGTTGATGGAACGTCTAGAGCTGGGATTGAAGCAGTTCTTGCAAGTGTAATTGAGCCTGGCGATAAAGTATTTGTCCCGATTTTCGGCCGCTTCGGCTATTTATTAACAGAAATTGCCGAGCGCTACGGAGCTGATGTACACAATATTGAATGCGAATGGGGAGAAGTGTTTGACCCTGAAACAGTTATTCGTGAAATAAAAAAAGTAAATCCGAAAATTGTTGCAATGGTTCATGGTGAAACGTCTACAGGAAGAATACAGCGGCTTAAAGAAATTGGGGCTGCATGCCGAAACCAAGATGTTTTATTTATCGTCGACGCAGTAGCCACTATTGGCGGTACGGATGTAAAAGTAGATGAGTGGAACATTGATGCATTGATTGCAGGCACACAAAAGTGTTTATCTGTTCCGTCGGGTATGGCGCCTATTACGTACAATGATCGTATTGAAAAAATTATCATGGAACGTAAAAAAGTTGAAAAAGGAATTGCCACAAAAGCAGATGCTCAAACTGTTCGTCTGCGTCCGAATATTATCAGCAACTATTTTGATTTGAGTCAGCTTCAAGACTATTGGAGTGAGCGCAGATTAAATCATCACACGGAAGCAACGTCCATGCTCTATGCTTTAAGAGAAGGGCTGCGCGTTATTTTAGAAGAAGGATTAGAGGAAAGGTTTGCAAGGCATCGCCTCCATGAAAAAGCACTTGTAGCCGGTATTAAAGCAATGGGATTATCTTTATTCGGAGATGAGGATTCAAAAGTTCCAACCGTTACTTGTGTTTTAATTCCCCCAGGTATTGACGGAGAGGCAGTTCGTTCTACGCTCCTTGAACAATTTGGGATTGAAATTGCAAGTTCTTTTGGGCCGATGCACGGAAAAATATGGCGTATCGGTACAATGGGATACAGCTGTCGAAAAGACAACGTTCTCTTTACATTGGCTGGTCTTGAAGCAGTGCTTATTCGAAACGGCGCAACCGTGAATGCAGGTTCTGCTTTACAAGCAGCATTAGAAGTTTACGAGGAAGAAGTAGCGCTGTCTAGTCTGTAAAGATTCGTTTTATTCATCATATAAAGAAAAGAGGAGATTTTCTATGAGCGAATACTTTTTTACACACCCCTATGCATCGCAGCGTACGTGTACGTTTGGAAAAAATGGAATGGTAGCAACCAGTCAGCCTCTTGCCGCTCAGGCGGGTCTTGAAATGTTGAAAAAAGGAGGCAATGCGGTAGATGCTGCTATTGCCTCAGCGGCTTGTTTAACGGTTGTAGAGCCTACGTCAAATGGAATTGGCGGAGACGCATTTGCTCTCGTGTGGATCAATGAAGAGCTATACGGACTCAACGCGAGCGGTCCTGCTCCTGCTTCTATCTCTATTGAGGCTCTGCGTGCCATGGGGATAAAAGAGATGCCGGTTCGCGGTTTTGTTCCTGTTACGGTCCCAGGTGCCCCGAGTGCGTGGGCGGAACTGTCAAAACGCTTTGGGCGACTGTCGTTAAAAGAAGTGCTGCAGCCTGCTATTTCGTATGCACAAGAAGGGTTCCCAATCTCCCCAATTTTAGGGTACAATTGGGAACGAGCGTTTGAACGATTTACACACGCGTTAAAAGGTGACGAATATAAGCACTGGTTTGAGACATTCACCAACAATGGATCTGCTCCTAAAGTAGGGGAAATGTGGCGATCACCGGACCACGCTGCTACGCTGCTTGAAATTGCCGAAACGAATGGAGAATCTTTTTACAGAGGGGATTTAGCTGATAAAATAGCAGCTTTTTCGAAAAAACACGGCGGATTTTTAGCAAAAGAAGATTTAGCAGCTTTTAGAGCAGAGTGGGTGAAGCCAATTTCAACTTCTTACCGAGGATATGATGTGTGGGAAATTCCGCCAAACGGCCAAGGCCTTATTGCACTTTTAGCTTTAAATACGCTAAAAGGCTTTTCTTTCGATGCCAAAGATTCTGTCGATACATATCACAAGCAAATTGAAGCCATGAAGCTAGCGTTTGCAGATGGACAAAAATTCATTACAGATGCTGATAAAATGACAGTAGCAGTTGAAGATTTGTTGAATGATTCTTATGCAAACAAGCGCAGAGGGCTGATTGGCGAAAAAGCGCTTATTCCCGAAGCCGGACAGCCGTCTCATAGCGGCACGATCTATTTAGCGACAGCTGATGGAGAAGGAAACATGGTATCATTCATTCAAAGTAATTACATGGATTTTGGCTCAGGACTTGTCGTACCTAATACGGGCATATGCCTGCAAAACCGCGGGCATAATTTTTCGTTAGACCCACAGCACCATAACCGATTAGAGCCTGGAAAACGAACCTACCATACCATTATTCCTGGATTTTTAACAAAGAATAAAAGCGCTGTAGGTCCATTCGGTGTAATGGGCAAATTCATGCAGCCTCAAGGACATGTGCAAGTCGTCATGAATATGATCGATTTCCATCTAAATCCTCAGGCAGCTTTAGATGCACCAAGATGGCAGTGGATTGAACATAAAAAGGTTCTTGTGGAAAAAGAAATGCCTTCACATATTGTAGAAGCATTAGAACGCAAAGGGCATGATATTCATGTGGCTACGAGCAGACATACGTTTGGAAGAGGACAGATTATTTTAAGAGATGAACAAACCGGTGTATTATACGGCGGCACAGAAGCGCGAACAGACGGAGCGGTCGTTGCTTATTAGATCACAGAGAAAGGAGCGCGAGAAATGCGACAATTGGATATTTTTATAGCGTTTTTTCGCTCAGGTATGCTCGGCTACGGAGGCGGACCTTCAGCTATTCCACTCGTAAAAAAAGAAGTGGTCGATACGTACAAGTGGATGGATGACGATGAATTTGGCGATTTGTTAGCAATTGCCAATACGCTGCCTGGGCCTATTGCTACAAAGCTGGCTGGATACATCGGCTATCGAGTCGGCGGTATTTTGGGTCTCGGGACAGCTTTATTTGCAGCCGTTATTCCAACCGTTTTTTTAATGGTATTGCTGTTAACAACTTTAACGCAATTTAAAGATCAGCCGTGGGTTATGGGCATGACTAAAGCAGTTGTTCCTGTAGTGGGAGTTATGCTCGCGGGTATGACGTGGGACTTTTTTAAAAAATCAACGTCTGGTTTAGGGTGGACGCCAGCTATTATCTTACTGATTATTAGCTTAGGATTAATGGAATTTGCCCATATCCATCCAGCGGTCATTATTATTGTTCTTATGGCGGCAGCTTGGATTCCGCTAAAACGAAAAGGAAAAAAAGGCGAAAGTGCTGAACACAAGCAGAAGAGGGAATCGGTATGATTTATATTCAGCTATTCATGGCGTTTTTTGTTTCAAATATTTTAGGGTATGGAGGCGGACCTGCGTCGATTCCGCTTATTCAAAAAGAAGTCGTAGATCGCTACCATTGGCTTACGGTCAAAGAGTTTAGTGAAATGCTGGCAATTGGAAATGCGCTTCCTGGTCCGATTGCAACAAAAATGGCGGGGTTTATCGGATATCAGCAGGCTGGGATTTTAGGCTCTGTGATTGCTCTTTTTGCAACGATTGCTCCATCGGTTTTACTTTTAGTTATTTTACTTCGAATATTATTTAAGTATAAAGATTCGCCAAATGTTAAGAAAATGACGAACTACATTCGTCCCGTTATCGCTATTTTACTGGGCTTGATGGCATATGAATTTTTTATGAATTCATACGGTGATTCAGGGATATGGCAAACTTTATTTTTAGTAGCAGCCAGCTTTCTTTTATTGGAAAAATCGCGTGTGCATCCAGCGTTCGTTATTGTCGGAGCACTCGTATACGGAGCTGTTTTTCTTGCTTAAATGAAGCTCTCAAATAATGAGAGTTTTTTTGTGTAAAAGAGACGAAAAGAGGGGAAGTCATGGTTGAAAAAGCAGCGCTAGAAAACGTTCAGGATTTGGTTAAACTGCGAATGTTGCTCATGAAAGAACTGGGAGAATTAAACGGCAACGAGGAGCTGTTTCAAAAAGCTACAGAAAAATATTTTACTGCAAATATAAATAATCCAAATAGCTATACGGCTATTTTAAAAGCGGATGGAGAAATTGTATCAGCAGGAAGCATCGGATTTTTTATACGTCCGCCTTCACCGAGTAACCTCCAAGGAAAAGAAGCATATGTTATGAACATGTATACAGCTTTTGATCACCGAAAGCATGGCTATTCTTCAGCTGTTTTAAAGCATTTGATGCAGTACTGCCAAAAAAGTGGCGTAAATCGAATATGGTTAAATGCTTCTTCCGCTGGAAAAAGCTTGTATCAAAAACATGGATTTATTGAATGTGAATCTGAAATGGAATACAAGTTTGAAAAAAATTAGAGCAGCAAAACTCTTGATAGAGAAGGGTTTGAAAGAGCTGTGGTTTTTAAAAAATAAAAAAAATTAATAAAAAGTGTTGACGAAGATAAAAAAACCATTCATAATACAAATCAACATCACACAACATTACACACAACTTGGAAGCGACAAACAGTTTCAAACGATCGGAACTGATTATCCAAGTACACATACATAGTCAATACTGAGCGTTGATAGGAGCACTAGTAGAAAAAATTTCCCTGTAACAGAGAGCTGACGGTTGCTGCGAGTCAGAACACAAATTTTTTCGAAGTACATTCCTTGAGCATCTTTTCCGAGCAGGAAAAGACGGCCTGGCCGTTATTTTAATGAAGAGGCAAGCAAAATGCTTGCAACTAGGGTGGTACCGCGAATTTTCGTCCCTACTGACTCTTAAGAAAAATCTTAAGGGTGAGTAGGGACTTTTTGTATTTCGGTCCGTTATAATTTTATATCCATTACAAGCGATGAAAAGAGCATAGTAGCAAAATCTTCCCTGTATTCAGAGAGCTGATGGTTGGTGCGAATCAGTACAAAAGAGATTGCGAATTACATTCTTGGAGCTTTCTTTTGGCGATAGTCAAAAGCGGCAATAGCCGTTATCTTAATGAAGAGGCAAGCAATGCTTGCAATTAGGGTGGTACCGCGATCAATTCGTCCCTACTGATACAATCAGTAGGGACTTTTTGTATATCCGCATAAGCGGCTGTGTAGGTGTAAAACGGATTTTTCAATACAAACTAAACGAGAAGATCCGTTCAAGGTTATAAAATCAAAGGAGGATTTTTAAAATGACAAAATCACTAGAACAATTACGAGGACAAATCGACGAAATAAATTTAGAAATTTTAGAATTATTAAATAAACGCGGTGAAATCGCACAAGAAATCGGAAAAGTAAAAGGTACACAAGGTGTGAATCGCTTTGATCCAGTTCGTGAACGTAAATCGTTAGATCAAATCTTAGCTAACCATAATGGACCATTCGAAGCTTCAACAATTCAGCATATTTTCAAAGAAATTTTCAAAGCAAGCTTAGAGCTTCAAGAAGACGATCACCGCAAAGCACTTCTTGTATCTCGTAAAAAGAAATCCGAAGATACAATCGTTGACATCAACGGTACAAAAGTAGGACCTGGAAACTTAGAATTTGTGATGGGACCATGTGCAGTAGAAAGCTACGAACAAGTAAAAGAAGTGGGCTTAGCGCTTAAAGAACAAGGCATTACGTTAATGCGCGGCGGAGCGTTCAAACCACGTACATCACCTTACGATTTCCAAGGTCTTGGAGTGGAAGGGTTAAAAATCTTACGTCAAGTAGGCGATGAGCTAGGCCTATCAATTATTAGTGAAATTGTTTCTCCTCAAGATATTGAAACGGCTCTAGACTACGTAGATGTGATTCAAATTGGTGCACGTAACATGCAAAACTTTGAGCTATTAAAAGCAGCAGGTTCTGTAGACAAACCAATTCTTTTAAAACGTGGATTGGCAGCAACAATCGAAGAATTTATTAACGCTGCTGAATACATTATGTCTCGCGGAAATGGAAACATTATTCTTTGTGAACGCGGTATCCGCACATACGAGCGTGCAACACGCAACACATTAGATATCTCAGCTGTTCCAATCTTGAAAAAAGAAACACATTTACCAGTTGTAGTAGACGTAACGCATTCAACAGGACGCAAAGACTTACTATTACCATGTGCAAAAGCAGCGATTGCTATCGGCGCAGATGCGGTAATGGCAGAAGTTCATCCAGACCCAGCAGTAGCACTATCAGATTCAGCACAGCAAATGAACATTCCTGAATTCCACAAATTCATGGAAGAATTAAAAGGTGCAGCAGTAAAATTATCTTAATTTCATAGTGATACAGTGATAAGAAACTAGTAGCAAACATTTCCCTGTCTCAGAGAGCTGACGGTTGGTGGAAGTCAGTACACAAATGTGAGCGAATTACACTCTTTGAGTACTCTTTTATAGAGCGGTCAGCGGATCGTTAACAATTCGAGGTGGCAAGCAATGTTTGCAACTAGGGTGGTATCGCGAGAAAAACTCGTCCCTATGACGTAGGGGCGAGTTTTTTATTTTTTATAACAGAAAGGAATCGATAATATGAGATATTTAACAGCAGGAGAATCGCACGGACCTCAATTAACAGCGATTATTGAAGGAGTACCGGCAGGGCTTGAATTAACAGCCGAACATATTAATGAAGATTTAGCAAGAAGACAAAAGGGACATGGGCGCGGACGCCGCATGCAGATTGAAAAAGATCAAGTTCAGATTAAAGGCGGGGTTCGCCACGGTGAGACGCTTGGTTCACCCATTGCTTTAGTCGTTGAAAACAAAGATTTTACTCACTGGAGAAATATTATGGGTGCTGATCCAGTTGATCATGATGAAGAAGTGAAGCGACAAATTACAAAACCTCGTCCAGGTCATGCGGATTTAAATGGAGCGATTAAATACGGCCACAGAGATATGCGAAACGTATTGGAACGTTCATCTGCTCGTGAAACGACGGTACGAGTAGCCACAGGCGCAGTTGCCAAACAAGTACTAAAAGCTGTAGGCGTAAATATTGCATGTCACGTACTTGAAATCGGCGGTGTGAAAGCTGAAAAAACGGCATATGAGTCACTGACAGAACTTCAGGAAAAAACAGAAGCGTCACCTGTTCGCTGCTTAGATGAAGAAGCGGGACAGAAAATGATGAAAGCAATTGATGATGCAAAAGAAAATGGAGACAGCATTGGTGGCGTAGTGGAAGTAGTAGTAGAAGGAATGCCAACTGCAGTGGGAAGTTACGTGCACTATGATCGTAAGTTAGACTCAAAGCTAGCTGCTGCTATTATGAGCATTAACGCGTTTAAAGGCGTTGAAATCGGCGTAGGATTTGAAGTAGCTCGCAGACCGGGAAGTGAAGTCCATGATGAAATTCTATGGGATGAACAAAACGGCTATACGCGTAAAACGAACAATGCTGGAGGTTTAGAAGGAGGCATGACAACTGGGATGCCGATTGTTGTGCGAGGTGTCATGAAACCTATTCCTACCTTATACAAGCCGCTGCAAAGTGTAGATATTGATACAAAAGAGCCATTTGCTGCAAGTATTGAACGCTCAGACAGCTGTGCAGTACCGGCGGCAGCGGTCGTAGCAGAATCAGTGATTGCTTGGGAACTAGCATCTGCTATTATCGATCAATTTGGGGCAGATCGAATTCAGTTAATTCAAGAAAACGTAAAAAAACATGAAGAATACGCAAAGCAATTTTAATGAATAGAGGAGAATGAAAGGTGAAAACACGTGTATTACTTATTGGCGTCGGTCTTATTGGAGGATCATTAGCGCTAGCTATGAAGAAGCATCGTCACGTCACAGTCGTTGGAGCTGATATCAATACAAATGAAGTACAAGTAGCCAACCAGCTAGGTATCGTTGATTATGTAGCTGAAGATATAAAAACAGAAGCAGCCCAAGCAGATTATATCGTGCTTGCTACTCCAGTAGAGTACACGACAGCATGGATACACGACCTTTCTACTTGGAAGCTTAAAGAAACGGTTATCGTAACGGATGTCGGAAGTACCAAAGGTGAAATTATGAAATCAGCCGAAGCGCTGAATAAAAAACGTATTTCATTTATTGGCGGACATCCGATGGCTGGTTCTCATACGAGCGGTGCAGTCAATGCACGAGCGGATTTATTTTGTTCGGCGCGCTATATTTTAACGCCGTTTGAAAATGAGCAAAAAGAAAAAATAGATGCGCTTATGCATTTGCTAGAGCCTACAGGTGCACAATTTGTACCGCTTGATGCAGCTACTCATGACCAAATCACTGGAGTTGTCAGTCATTTACCTCATGTGATTGCGACCAGTCTTGTAAGACAAGTAAAAGGATATTCAGCACAGAATCATCTTGTCACGGAAATGGCAGCAGGCGGTTTTCGAGATATTACGAGAATTGCTTCAAGCAACCCTCATATGTGGAGAGATATACTAAAACAAAACCGTTCTATGCTTTTAACATTGCTTGATGACTGGATGAAAGAAATGGAACAAGTAAAACTATTAGTAGAAAAAGGTGACGGTCACGAATTATTTGATTACTTTTCAGATGCGAAAGAATTTCGTGATTCGCTTCACGCATAAAAGGAGAGACGTATTGTGACAGTAAAAGCTTTACGAGGAACGATTCAAATTCCAGGAGATAAATCCATTTCTCACCGTTCCGTCATGTTTGGTTCGATTGCAGAAGGAACAACAACGATTAACGGATTTTTGCCAGGAGACGATTGCCTTAGCACCATTTCCTGCTTTCAAAAATTAGGTGTAGATATTCAAATGATTGATGAACAAAGCGTCGTAGTAAAAGGAAAAGGTATACAAGCTCTAAAAGAGCCATCTGATATTTTAGATGTTGGAAATTCGGGCACAACGATTCGCCTTATGATGGGGATTTTAGCAAATACACCCTTTCATTCAACATTGATTGGAGACGAATCTATTGCCAAACGCCCTATGAAGCGTGTAACCGGTCCGCTTCGTGATATGAATATTCATTTAGACGGCCGAAAAGACGCTAATTTTACACCGCTTGTTATTCGTGGTGGGAAAGCAAAAGGCATACACTATACATCTCCTGTTGCAAGCGCACAAGTAAAATCAGCTATTTTACTTGCTGGACTGCAGGCGGAAGGAACAACTTCTGTAACGGAACCGGCGAAATCGCGTGATCATACAGAACGTATGCTAGAGGCATTCGGTGTTAAAGTGAAAGAAGAAGGCTTAACGGTTTCAATTGAAGGCGGTCAAACGTTAAGAGGAACGCATGTAGAAGTGCCTGGTGATATTTCGTCAGCTGCATTCTTTTTAGTAGCGGGGGCTATTATTGCAAACAGCCGCATTGAAATTCAAAAAGTGGGGATGAATCCGACTCGAACGGGTATTTTAGATGTGCTTTCAAATATGGGCGCTTCGATCGAGACAGTCAAAGAAACAAAAGAAACAGCGGAACCCTATGCAGATTTAGTTGTAGAAGCTTCTCACTTAAAAGGTACGGAAGTAGGCGGAGACTTAATTCCACGCTTAATTGACGAAATCCCAATTATTGCACTAGCTGCCACGCAAGCAGAAGGAATTACAGTTATTAAAGATGCTGCAGAGTTAAAAGTCAAAGAAACAAACCGTATTGATACGGTAGTGAATGAGTTAACCAAAATGGGCGCTAACATTGAAGCAACGGAAGATGGAATGATTATTCACGGAGGTGCAAAACTTCACGGAGCAAATGTAAACAGCCACGGAGATCACCGTATCGGTATGATGCTCGCTGTTGCCTCTTGTATTGCAGAAGGGGAAACAATTATTGAAAATCGTGACGCGGTATCCGTCTCTTACCCGCAGTTTTTTGCTCACTTAGAGTCTTTACAGCAGTAAATTCCCTTATTATGTTAAAATAGCAGTTTGAAAGTTGTAAGGAATTTATAAAATTAAAACCAATGACTCTATATTTCGCCGGAGAAATCCGATATAATCATTACAACACCTCTAGTATTAAATAGAATTTGGTGAATGATTATGTTTTTGATGATTGTCTACATCGGGGCCATTTTATTTTTTATAAAAATGTTTATGGATCGAGATTTTATTTGGTTTTTGTTTTTATTGCCATTTTTGATGTTTGTTATGTTTTTTGAAACAGACTATCTTGATCATGTCCCTGAATCTGGAAGGTTAATTATCTTTACGTTTTCTTTTTTAGTCATTTATGCAATGGTTTTGGTGTATAATCGATACTTTAGAAAAGAAGGATGTAAAGAGTAAACTCAAATGTGAATCCATTGATAATGATAAAAAAAGCATGCCCTACGGCGTGCTTTTTTTATCGCTTGAATTGACATCCACTGGTGTAAGCGGCTTTTTAGCAGGGCCTTCTACCACAGATCCGTCGTAAGAGAAACGAGAACCGTGACAAGGGCAGTCCCACGTGCGGTCACCAGCGTTCCAATTCACTTCACATCCTAAATGCGTGCATGTAGTATCGACGCAGTGAAGCTTCCCTTGAGGATCTTTATAAGCCCCCGTACGTTTGCTGTTTACATATACGACCGACCCTTCATCATTTTGGAGCTGATCCAGTCCTTTTTCAGGCATTGAAAACTTACCGGTAATAAAGTGTTCAGCCACATCAAGATTTTGACGAAAGAAATGCTTAAGGCTAGGGTCCGCATAAAAACGAGATGGATTATACAACTCTGCATATGGGTTGTCTTTTCCGGTTATTGCATCTCGAATAATATGTGCTGCAATGGTGCTATGAGTCATGCCCCATTTTTTAAATCCGGTGGCAATAAAGATATTTGGCTTGCTTTCTTTAATGGGACCGATATATGGAATTTTATCAAGCGTAAATAAATCTTGTGCAGACCATTTGTAACGAAAATGTTGAACAGTAAAATTTTCTTCGGCGAACCTCTGAAGGGACTCATAGTGGAACATAGTATTAATTCCTTGTCCAGCTTTGTGGCCTTCTCCGCCAATTAAGATGAGTTCTTCTCCGTCAACTTTTGTTGAACGCAGCGAATGAGTAGGCTGATCAGCACTTAAATACATGCCTCCAGGGTAAGCTTGTTCAACTTTTGCTGCTAACACATACGAACGTTTGGCATACATGCGCGTATAGTAAAAGCCCGCTCCATCATAAAATGGAAAATGTGAACACGCCACTACATATTTGCAAGAAATTCGATGGCCGTCTCTTGTGACAACGGTGGGCGCCGTGCTTTCTTCTACGTCCGTTGCTACGGTGTTTTCAAAAATCAATCCGCCGCTTTCTGTGAATTTTTTGACTAAATGAAGCAGATATTTTAACGGATGAAACTGAGCTTGATCTTTCATAATAGCTGCTGCCCTAATATCAAAATTAAAAGGAAGCTCTGTTGCAAATTCACATGGAATATGTAATCGCTGATAAGCTCGAAATTCTTTACGAACTCGATGATCAAACTCCAGCGTTTCTCCGTATAAGTAAGCATCTTGTACCGAAAAATCACAGTCAATGTTTTCCAATTGAATTAAGTTTTTCATAAACTGCAGAGCTTGTTCGTTTGCTTTATAATACAGCAGCGTTTTTTCTTCGCCAATGTGTGAAAGCAGCTCATCGTAGATAACGTCATGCTGAGCTGTAATCTTTGCTGTTGTGTGACCGGTTGTACCATTTAAAATATTATCAGCTTCAATTAACGCCACGTTCAGTCCTTCTTTTTGTAATAAATAAGCTGTTGTAATACCGCTAATACCGCCTCCTACTACTACAACATCAACTTTTCGATTTTCTGAAAGAGATGGGTATGTTGGAAACTTTAAATGATCGCGCCAGTAGGGTTCAGTATCCTTTGGGATATTTGCCAATTTATTCACCTCCATATGATAAGTCTTATTTTTACCATAGTTTTCTAAAAAATGTATGCAAAATAAAGGAATCTACTCCAATAGCATCTCTTTGCTATACCTATTTAAGCAAACGGAGGGGAAAAGAGTGATTACAATCAGCCCTTGTACGATTGTTGCGAACGAAGCAGAGGTTAAACAAAAATATTTGCTCTTTAAGATTCTTCTTTTTCAACGTGGCTTCCGTACCTGCACCTTGCCGTTTGCTACGATAGAACTGGTGAATAAAAAGCAGAGTATGAAATAGTAAAAGTTACAGATTTAAACATGAAGAGCAATAAATTCATATAAATGATAGGGAGCATCATATAATAAAAGTATAGAGGCTTAATTCGGCAAAGGGTATTTAAACATCAGGGTCCAAATAAAAGGGCAAACGGCATGTTTGTCCTTTTTTCATGATTATAGTGACAATTTTCATATATAGTAATAAAGTATATATATAGCAAAAAAATCCCAAATTTTAAGAAGATAAAAAACGGCTTAAAACCAAAACAAGTTGTACTCTCAGAGTATGTAGAACGTGCAAAAAAACGAAATAATATGTAGTATTGTAATACAGGACGTAATTGGGAAGAAAAATGAAAACGTTGACAAAAAGAGGAGGGGTACCATGTTGGGTTCACTACCTAATGTTATAAATACGTCAACGCTTGTGTCTTCAAGTGAACAACAAGAAGCGTCATCTGAATCATTTAAAACATATACTCATAAAGGAAAAAAATTCAAGGTCTATTTACCTAAATCCTATCATATTTTAAAATCTTACCCACTAATGGTTATGCTGCATGGATGTACACAAAATGCAGATGATTTTGCAATAGGCACGCAAATGAACGAGCTCGCCGACGAAAAAGAATTTATTGTCGTATATCCACAGCAGTCTTCTAACTCAAATATGAATAAATGCTGGAACTGGTTTGAACCTCTTCATCAAATTAGAGGGTTTGGCGAACCAGCTATTATCGCAGGAATTGTAAAAAAAGTCCAAAACATGCACTTTATTCAGAAAAATAAAGTGTTTATTGCCGGTCTGTCAGCAGGAGGAGCAATGAGCATCGTTATGGGGGTAACGTATCCAGAACTGTTTGCTGGAATAGGTGTGTCAGCAGGTATCGAATATCAGGCGGCTCTTAACGTATTTAATGCGTATTCTGTCATGGCCAGTAAAGGTCCTTCCCCCGTTAAACAAGGGAGAATTGCTTATCAGCAAATGGGGAAACGGGCAAAGCCACTGCCGCTCATTGTATTTCATGGTAACGCTGATTCTACGGTAAATGTAGCCAATGCAGATCAAGTGGTTCACCAGTGGATTACAACGAATAATCTTGCTTATAACGGAAGAATAGATGGATGGATTCAAGATAGCCCGGTTAAAACGAGAGAAGAAAAAATTCTCTTTGGACGGGATTATACAACATATCGCTACGAAAGCAGCAAGGGAGAATTGGCTATTGATAAATATATTATCAATGGAATGGGTCATGCATGGTCAGGAGGGAACTCAGCGGGCAGCTATACAGACCCTAAAGGCCCCAACGCTAGTCGAATCATGTGGGATTTTTTCATGAGTCAACAAGTATAAACAGAGCATATAATGAGGTTCAGTTGCGTTCTTATCGCAGAGAAGAAGAGCTGAAAGTAGCTCTTCCGGCCCTTATTAGTATAAAGAAGCAGCTGCAGGAACCACTATTTTAACTAGACGTGTTTTTCTAAAAATTAGGATTTGATTATTTAGAAAACGGGTACTGTAATAAAGAAAATAAGAAGTCAAAATTACATAGCTTAGGATTGACAGCTTATAGTTGTAAATGTAAGATAACTGCGAGCTGCATTTTGTATGATTAAAACATTAAAATAAGCCGAAAACTGAAAAAATAAATAGAAATTGTAAGATGAGCGGGTAAGGAAAAGGAGATTAAAAAATGAATATTGCATTTTTCTTAGTACCAAAAAGTGATGTTGTAACACTAAATATTCAATCCACATTAAGACAGGCTCTTGAAAAAATGGAGTATCATCGCTATTCTACAGTTCCGCTAGTTGACGATGATGGTAAATATGTGGGCGTTCTTACTGAAGGAGATCTTCTTTGGAAGTTAAAAAGCCTAGGAGACTATCGCTTTCAAGATACGGAAAATATTAAATTAACAGAGATTGACCGCTATCAAGATTATAACCCAGTTGCTATATATGATGAAGTTCAAAACATCCTTTCAAAGGCAATTGACCAAAATTTTGTTCCTGTAACGGATGATCAAGGTGTATTTATTGGAATTGTGAGAAGAAGAGAAATTCTAGAGTTTTATGCAGAAAGCGCAAGTAAAGTGAAAAATCAAATATAAAAAAGCCATCTCTAGATGGCTTTTTTTTCTTGTCTTATCTCCCCCGTACATACTCCTAAAAACAGGCTTAGGTCATGGCCCACAGCAATGCACTTCCTTGTACTAGTTTACATAATCTATTTATATATAGGTATAAAATTGCCTATATAAATCTTATTTATAGATAAGGATGGTTTATGTGAGTTACAACAATAAAAAGAAGTGTTGCTGGTGTTCTAATCAGTATTATTACAAAACTTCTGGCTATGATCCAAGAAGCAGCCATGAAGGAAAATGCTGTCATAACGATTATAAGCATAACGATCATTGTCCTAAACATGATGATGATCATCGTTCTGGACATAAAAAATGCCATCATGGGGGCAACCATGGCGGAGGTCACGACGGTAACCATGGCGGAGGTCATGGCGGTAATCATGGCGGTTGTCATGGCGGAGGTCACGGCGGTAATCATGGCGGCAACCACGGCGGAGGTCACGGTGGTTGTAAAAGACGTCGCTGCTGTTGGGGCTGGGTGTTTTAATTTAATAAATAATTGAATTAAAATGAAGCGTTGATTTAGCAGAAAGAACTCAAGAAATTGAGTTCTTTTTTTGTAAGTTGAAACTTATAAACGGTATACTTCGTATATATAGTAAGAGCATTTTGGAGGAGGAAAAAAAATGTTTAAAAAAATGTTTGCTAAAATTGGAGTTGGAGCTGCCAAAGTAGATTTACGCCTAAATGAAACGGCCTATACGCTCGGTCATGTAATTGAAGGAGCTATTATCATCCAAGGTGGAAACGTTCAGCAACATATTAATTTAATTGATGTTGAATTTTGGCTTGAAGTTCAAATGAAAAGCGGTCAAATGCATACACATCGTGTGGAAAGCCTGCGCGCAGCTTCTTCATTTACAATTAATGAAGGCGAGAAAAAAGAAATTCCATTTACATATCATTTACCTTTGGATCTTCCAATCTCTGCGAGCAACGTCAGCTATTTCTTTAAGACACACTTAGATATTGAAGGGGGAGTAGACTCAACAGACCGGGATCCTGTGCGCATTAAAGCTCCAAAAAGCTTATATCAGTTAGTAGAGGGATTTGAAGCACTTGGGTTTAGAGAAAAACATCATTCAGGAAAATTTAACGGATACAAACAAGAATTTGCATTTTTTCCTACGGACTTCTTAAAGGGGTATGTAAATGAGGTTGAGTTTGAGGTAGCCATTGAACGAGAAGGTATTCGCGTGTTATTGGAGCTGGATTTGCCTTCTTTCGGCCGAGAGAGGGAAATAAAAAACGAACTCTTTTTTACAAATGATGAACTAAGCCAGCCATCCACTATCGCTCGCTTGCTGGAAGAAGCGATGGAAGAGATGATGGAAAATCCTCGAGACTATGAGTATTATAAGCCTTCTCACTATGATCAGCATTCACACCACCCACGTATGAGCGGTTTGGGAGGAGCAATGGGAGGCTTTGCAGCCGGTATGTTAGGCGGACTGCTCATTGAGAATTTGATGGATGATATGTTTGAAGACTCGGCGCTTGGCGAAATTGGAGAAGATATTGAAGAAGCCGGAGAGGATCTGTTGGATGGAGATTTTTTTGATGGAGGAGACGATTGGTAAAAGGGATTTTGAATAAATAAAAAGGATGATTAATGATGATCATCCTTTTTTTCTTTCTTCTTTCTTTTTTTTACTTCTATATACTTAATGTGAAAATCCTCTATAATCAGAACTTTAAAGTAAAATTGCTCATGCTGAATGATATCATTTTTGGTCACATCAAACTTTTCGGTTAACACCCACCCGGCAATGGTATCTACTTCTTCATCGCTAATATCCGTACCGAGTAAATCATTTACTTGGCTAATGAGCATTTTTCCATCAAGAATATAATGATCATCTTTAATTTTTTGTACATAAGGAATTTCGTCCGTATCAAACTCATCTCGAATTTCTCCTACAATTTCTTCAATAATATCTTCTACTGTAACAAGCCCAGCGGTTCCGCCATACTCATCAAAAAGAATAGCCATTTGAATACGTTCTTTTTGCATCTTTACAAGCAAGTCATGAATAGGTACAGTTTCAATTACTTTAAAAATAGGCTTGACGTACGATTCTAACGTATTGGTGCCGTCTTTTTCGTTAAATACAATATCATTATAAATTTCTTTGATATTAACAAGACCGATTACTTTATCTTTATCCCCATCTTCAACAATTGGATAGCGCGTATATTTTTCGACATTTGCGATTTGCAAAAAAACCTCTACGACGTCGTCTTTGGAAGCACTCACAATTTCCGTACGAGGAACCATTACTTCTTTAGCTAAACGATCATCAAAATCAAAAATTTTACTCATATATCGATATTCGGATTGATTAATTTCGCCGCCTTCGAAGCTCTCAGATAACAAAATGCGCAGCTCTTCTTCACTATGAGCAGCTTCATTTTCTGAAATCATGGTTATACCAAAAACCTTGGTCAACATACGAGCTGAGCCGTTTAATATTTTAATGAACGGATACATAAGTTTGTAAAACACGATAATCGGTTTTGCAAAGTTCAGCGTAATTTGTTCAGCCATTTGAATAGCAAACGTTTTAGGAGCTAATTCTCCCAAGACAACATGTAAAAAAGTAATAACAACAAATGCAATGACAAAAGATAAAATGCCAGCAAGCGGCTCATTCGTATGGAAGGTAGTAAAAAGAGGGTGAAGCAACCGATCTAGCGTCGGTTCACCAAGCCAACCAAGCCCGAGAGCCGTAATGGTGATACCAAGCTGACAAGCGGATAGATATTCATCTAGATGCGTAATAACATGTTTGGCAGAGACGGCTTTTTTATTTCCTTCTTCTAGAAGCTGATTAATTTTTGAACTTCTTACTTTTACAATAGCGAATTCTGTCGCTACAAAAAAAGCAGTTAATGCAATTAAAACTGCGACTAATAGTAATTTTACGGCGATCATTAAAGTCACCACCTTGTACGTAAATGTATATCTTAAGTGTTAGCCAAAGTGGAGAAAACATGTATTAAATCCGGAAAAGAAAAACGCACATAAAAAAACTGCTTCTATCTTTAAAAAGAATAAGAAGCAGTTTATTATGTTACATGTTCATTTAGGGGAATTAATATTAACTTTACCATCATGGTCTATCACATATCGGTTCTACAGTTCAACTGACTTTTAGCAAACGTATTGCGAGCGTGTTATGACACCTCCTTTAACTGTAATCCGAGTATATATGATGCATCTCTCACTCCTTTCTATTGGTTATATTTATTATAATGCATAATTAATCAAAATACTACAAATATTCAGAAAATAATTCAAAATGCATAGTTTTTTGTCATTTTCTGAAATATACACAAAAAACGAGATTGAGATATAACAAAATCAATACAATCTACAGACGAATAAACTGAGTAAATGATCTAGTACGGGTCGTTTGGTTACACTGCTAGTGATTTCCGTGCAAGTCTACGCTTTCCCTCCAATCAACAGCTAGAAGCAACTCTAAACAACCTATATTCACCATACTAATGAAAAAATCCGAACGATTCATCGTTCGGATCTTCCTTTACTTAAAATAGTTTGCCCCGGCCTCTTTTTAATTAATGCAGGTTATGGTTATTAGGCATCTGAGGAGAGGCAGTGGCTTTTGCAAAACTTGTGATCATTTGCTGCATATCTTCTTTTGCAAGCTGCGGCACTTGATAATAATGGTGTTTATTTTGATAAAGAGAAATTTCATAAGCCATTTCAATCCAATTAGGAACACTGTCTCCGAATATTCGACGAACAACAGGATTTGTTATTTCTAAAGCGGTCATGGTTAAAAGAGATGCTTGAGACTTAACTAGACCTAGCATATGACCTGATATGCCTTTTTCATTAATTTCCTCAACGGACTGATTCGGCTTTTTAGGCTGCGAAGGCTTTAAGCCATAAACAAAGGTATGAGACTGCTTCATGTTATATACATGTGTAGAGCCGGTCGGCTTTTGACCAGTAGAAAAAGCTTCTACGATTAAATTATATTCATTTAAAATAAACTGATATTGCCGATCAATGATATCAAGCAGCTCTTGTTCTTTTACATATTGCCTAAACATCATAAACTGATCCATTACATTAATCGAGCCGGCTAGTGTTTCATGAACGTCAAATAGTTCATGCCCTCCATGGTTCAATTGAGGGGGGACAGCTCCAGTTTGCATGTTTGTAGGAAGTTCGTGATTATTCATACTAAGTCCTCCTTAAAATCGGTATCAACTATAGTCTTTAAACTTCTTCGGATTTTATACTCAAACTTGGTTTATTCATAAAATGTTGCTCTACATAACTTAATTTACAACTAGTTATTTAATTAAAGGGTAAAAGTGAAAGGGTTTTATGAAAAAAAAGCGAATATCAATAACAATTCACGATCTATAGATAGGGGAATCAAAAAACATGAATGAGCTGCTGTCATACTCAAGTGAATTAAAACACGAAGCAAATCAACTGGTGGTATCCAATCATTTATTGGACCTGTTAAGAGAATATGGTTGTCCTCTCTCAGGGGAGAGTTTTGAGTTAAATGTCATGACAAATCGCATCATTAATTTTTACGTAGGAAATGATGAAATGGATGAAGAATCTATTTTTCACATGGGGTATCAGCTTACAAAGCGCTTTAACCCTTATAAGATGATAGTTGCTAATGAAAAAGATAAGTATCAGTGGAGTGTGTATATGATTCAGAAGGGAGAAGAGTGGAAGCTTGATATTTCCGTGCTTCCACAAAATATCGTGAAAAGCAAAGTTGAGAAACAAGAGTTATTAAAATCACTTCTCACTGAAAAGAAGCGGGAATGCATTTTATTTTTCAAGCAGCAAAGCGGATATAATCGCTATTATACGAGTGATCATGTCTATAAGGCTGTGCTAGAAGATGACATTCACGATGATATGTCTTTTTTTATGTGGCTGCAAAGACAAAAAAAAGTAAATCAGCAAACGTAAAAAAGAGCCGCTTAGGCTCTTTTTATGCGTTTACGGATGTTTTTACAGGTAAAGCAGCTTTTAGCATCCAAATATGTTTTTCAATGTTACCGATTGTTCCAATGAATAAGTCAGCTGTTACGTGATCATGCGCTGCTTCTGCTTTTTCAACTCCATTTTTTAAACTTTTAACAAGCAGCGTATAGTCGTTAATTAAGGTTTCTACCATTTCTTCGCTCGTTTGTTCGTCCCCATCTTCAGAAAGAGTAGCTGTTTGTAAAAACTGCTCCATTGTAGCAATTGGGCTTCCTCCAATGGCTAGTAATCGTTCTGCATATTCATCTATATAGTCCGCCGTCTCATTATAGAATTCTTCAAATTTTTCATGAAGCGTAAAAAATTGAGGCCCTTTTACATACCAGTGAAAGCGATGTAGCTTCGTATACAATACGTTAAAATCGGCAATTTGTTGGTTCAATACGTTTTCTAAATTCATAGTTAATAGCCTCCTAATGAGTTGTTTTTATCTTATGTTCATATTATATCAAATATCAAATTAAAATCAATACTTATTTATAATAATTATTAAATAATAATCAGAATGCTTTTAAATTGCAGTTATTCTCTTTAAAAACTCTAAAGATATGATAGGATAGAGCAAGAGTATTTAAAGGAAGAAGGGTTAGTTATGCATATTACACCAGAAGCAAAACAATTAATTAACAATATACTTGAAGAGCAGGAGATAACAGGAATTCGCTTGTATTTCAAAGGAATTAGCTGTGAAATCCCTAATATTGGGTTAGCTTTTGAAAAGCCTTTTGAAAATGATGAAATGTATGAAGTCGATGGAGTACAAGTAGCAATGGAAACTTCTATTGTACCTTATACAAATGAATTAATGTTAGATGTTCATACCACGCCGTACGGTCCAGGTTTAGCATTAGTTGGGGCTAAAGAGGCTGAATAAAAAATTTATGTAAGAGAAGCTAACAGGTTTGTTGTTTGTTTTGGTAAACCTTGGTTTACTTAATTTAAACGTTAGTGAAATGGAGGGGGACCTATGCTTCTTTCTCATCATGTAACGGTTGAACAAAGACAGCAAATCAAACGCTTTAAGCAGCAAATACAAGACGCAAAAACACTAGATGAGCGCCGTTTGTATCAAGCACAGCTAAATAAATTTGTTGAGCGCCTATTTATTGAGAATCGCTTGCAGCGCAGCGGCGAACAATAAAAAACACCTAGAAAAGAAGCCTTCAAAGAAGGTTTCTTTTTTTTAGTAGATTATTATACTTTTACACCTTGTCATTATTCATTTTCTTATATATCACCTTTTATCTACTTGAAATCCGGTTTTCTGTATGAATATAGAACTAAAAACGTGTAAGTGACTATTAAATGAAAGCGCTTTCTGTTATAGTGAAGGTATAGAATTGTACTTGTTCACCTACAATGTTCATAAGGAGTGGTTTGTATGATTGAAAGAGGAAACTTCTTAATTGGTTTAGCGTGGGGAACATCTTTGAGCATACCTTTATGGATCGCCTTCTTTGGCTGGATAAAATTAGTTTGGCGCTTGCTTTAAATAAATAAAAGCAAAAAAACTTCAGTGAATATGCGCTGAAGTTTTTTTAAATAGCATAAATAGGTATTAAGAACTATTAAATAAATTATAATTTGTAACGATAAGTAAATAAGACTACTATAATATTATTTTTGGTTTTTTTAAGATTCTAATGCTTTAGGTCTTATTACACAACGGAAAGCAGGAGTACAAATTGAAAAGCTATCGTTTAGTAAGTTTCTCTACCTTATGTATCTGTCTACTCGTTTTATTCATTTCACCTTTTCAAGATACATCTAGTGCGTCAACTGATAAATATCAAAATTTCAAGCAGCTCTCACAGCACGAGCCTTCAGCTAGCTATAAAGTGACGACCAAAAAAACGAAAAGCCCTGTCCTTATCTTTGCTCCACACCGTGGAGGAATTGAAGGGGGGACAAGCGAAATTGCCCAAGAGCTTGGCAAACAAAATGCTCTTTACCTATTCGAATCGTTAAAGTCGAAAGGATCACGAGACCTGCACCTCACAAGCACTCATTTTGATGAGCCCACAGCGCGTAAGATGGTAAGCAAGTATGATAATGTTTTATCTCTTCACGGGTATTCTGGGAATGAAAAACATATTTTTGTGGGGGGAACTGACCGGGAGCGTGCAAAAAAATTAACGCAATTATTAAATCAAAATGGATTTCCCGCGGAACTGATTACAAAAGGGCACGATGAGATTGCAGGCATTAAACCTGGAAATATTGCAAATAAAAATCGTACCGGGAAAAGTATTCAATTGGAGATTAGCCAACCGCTGCGAAGTGCTATGTTTCATTCATTCACTTCAAAAGGAAGAACTTCGTCTAAAACTCAAACTTTTTATAGGTTTACAAATGTGCTTTCTACATTTGTTTCCACTTCTTACTGAATCAAAAAAAGAATGCTTTCACAAGCATTCTTTTTTTATAAACTAGTTTCGCTACTCGTGACTTATAATAGGTTTCCAGTTAAAATCTTTTACATCTTGAACAGAAGGCTTTCTCACGTGCTGTAAGCTTTCTTTATTACACGCTCCATAAACTATAAAATTTTCCTGAGCTTCTATTAAAGAAATAGAGTTGGCTCCTAATTCATTGGCATTCAGCTTTTGGTACGGATCGTCTTCCCAAAAACATATCTCACAAATATCATAGTCACCATCACTGTCTAACGATTGATAACCACAGCAAGGGCATGTATACTTTTTCATTGTTTCTATCCTTTCTGTATGGGATTTTAAGCTAGAAAAAAGTCAGCCATCTTATTTAACTATTTTACTATATTCAAGAATAGTCTGAAAGAATATTCAAAAAATTACAGCAGCACCTTTCCTAGGAATTGTGAACATTTTATAACGAATTGGGAATAGTTATTGTGAGACTGAGTAAAAAAGGAGTACACTTACTAGGAAAATAGATCGTGTTCGGAAACGTCTACATAAAAACATTTTTGGATATGATGAAAAAAGAAAAAAGAGATAGGGAGTCATAAATATGAAAAAAATAATAGGTTTACTTTTAGCATGCTTTTTAGCTGTTCCGACAGTTAGTTTTGCTCATACACATGTGCAAACAACCGTGCCGGAAAATGGTGCAACTGTTACAGCTCCTCTAAAAGAAATTAAATTAACCTTTGAAACACACATCGAGAAAATCAGTACTGTGACCGTTACAAAAGATGGACAAAAAGTTTCACTTGCATCGCAAAAAGTAGAGGATCATGATTTAATAGCTTCTGTTGATCAGCCTCTTGAAAACGGATCTTACGAAGTGAACTGGGAAATTGTAGGGGAAGATGGTCATGTAATGAAAGATTCGATTGCTTTTAAAGTAGATGTGAAAGATGAGGCGAAAGAAGAAAGCACTCAAGCAGCCGGAAAAGATAGTGAAAAAAAGCAAGGCGCCACGCAATCTGAACAGCACCAAAAAAGTGCAGTAGCAAATGATGAAAAAACAGAGAACAATGATTCTTCATCGTTTTTTGTTATCATGATTATTGCTATTGTAGTGGTGGTTGGAGCATTACTCTTAATCTTCAGAAAGAAAAAGGCTTAAAAAGATGAGTATTTTGTTGCCTGTTTTTGAGTGGTTCACATACGTAGGTCTTTCCTTATTATTAGGATTTGCCGTACTGCAATATGTACCGCTTACAAAAAAGCCAACAATTTTATTATCAAAGCGATGGCTACTTGCAAGTGCAGCGGCTATCGCTATTTTTTCGGTTGGAAATTCGCTTGAGATTATTTTATCTTTTTCAAAAATAAGAGGGTTAGGTGAAACAGTTCGTCTTGTATTATTGGAAACAAGAACGGGACACGCCTGGATCTTTGTTGTGCTGATTGCTATTTTATGTATGGTTGCTGTTTCAATAGAGAGCCACCCTCATGTGTATACATTACTGACTGTAGCCTTGGTGGGAGGAATCGCCTACGCAAGTCACGCAGCATCGGCTTCTGCGCTTAGCGGCATGCTTTCTCATTCTCTTCATATTTTAGCAGTTGGACTGTGGGGAGGGGTGGTTCTGATTGTTGCCGCTTTTTCAAAAGAAACCTCCAATTGGAAAAGTTTCTTAAGCTGGTTTACGCCTTTTGCAATCGCTTGTTTTGTGCTTCTTTCATTAAGTGGGTTCATTTCGATGGTCATTATCATGGGGCTGTCCAACTATGTAAATTCATGGGCTACAGATTACGGGCAGTCTCTTTTACTAAAGCATATTACGATTATTCCGCTGCTTGCATTTGCCGTCATCAATGGCTTTCTTATGAAAAAAACGATAAAACATCCAGAATATAAGCCCGTGATGTGGATTCGAGCAGAAAGCATTATTTTGCTTATCATTTTTTTATTTACAGCTATGATGGTGACGCAATCGCCGCCAACTAATATAAGTCATATGGCAATGGATTCATCGATTCTTCCATTTATCTATGGGAAACAAGTGACGCTCCCTCTAACGTTTCACGTAACGATTGTAGGAATCCTATTCTTATTTGTCGCACTGCTGTTTTTTGTGTATTTACTTATTTGTTTTTACAAAAAGACAGTATGGCTTAGCGTATTAAGTGCGGGTTTGTTTGTTTTTGCTTTTTATATTGCGATGATGACAAGTATTCAAGTCTAAAAACAGTGAGAATTACCTCACTGTTTTTTATTAGCCATTAAAAGTGGTGTTATCTCTCGGGCCTTTTTCCGGAGAAGGAGGCATCGGCATTTGGGAACTAGAGCTAGAACCAGAGCCGGACGTAGAGCCGCTTGGAGGCGATATATTTCCTGCGTTTCCAAAAATAACGATCCCGCCAGAAATTGTGCCAATAGAAATAGATTTAATATAAACAGACATTCTTATTCAACCTCTCATCTAGTAAAAGAATTCAGTGTACCATAGTATATGACCAGCTTGTCATTTTCGTATAGACGAGTTTGAAAAATAGGTAAAAGCTTAGAAGTTCAGGTTGAAAAAGGAAATGGTGTAAAATAAGATAGAACTTTGAAGGTAAAGTGCGTGGTGTCTGCCTAAAGTGTGTATACCACCTATTAAAAGAATTAGAAAGGAACTAAGATGAATACGCAAAAAGGAATTCATTTTTCATTTAAAAAATTATGGTTGCTAACGAACCCTCCGACAGGAAAGCTACTCATTTCGTTCATACTGGCCTTAATTAATACCGGAGCGTCGCTTTCTATTCCTCTTGTCATTAAAGAAGTAATGGAGAAAATTACAGTAGGCGTCTCACCTCAGCTTATAGCAGGGCTCCTTGGTTTATTTGCTGCTCAAATGGTAACAAGCGCAGTATCTCTTTATCTCCTTGCTCAAGTAGGGCAAGGTGTTGTAAAAGAACTCAGACGTAAAGTGTGGAACAAGCTCATAAAGCTTCCGGTTTCATTTTACGACCAAAACCGTTCCGGTGAAATGGTAAGCCGCATTACAAATGATACAACCATTGTGATGAATTTATTGTCAACAGAAATGATTGACTTTGTTAAAAATATTTTATCTATTATCGTTGCCATTGTTATTTTATTTACGCTTGATGTACCCATGACGCTCATTTTATTAGCGGTTATTCCCGTTATGTTTGTACTGGTTATGCCGCTAGCCCGAAAAATACATAAAATTTCACGTGAGCAGCAGGATAAAATGTCTAAGCTTACGGCTTTTTTAGCCCAAATGCTGAGTGAAATCCGCTTGATTAAAGTATCCGGTTCAGAGAAAAAAGAAGTTGATTCCGGCTTACAATCGTTTCAGTCACTCTACCTCTTCGGTGTAAAGAGAGCTAAAATTGAAGCCATCATTACCCCGATTATTAGCACGGTGATGACCGCTGTTATGATTGCCATCGTCGGGTTTGGTGCATACCGTGTGAGTGAGGGATTTATCACTGCAGGAGAGCTGGTAGCTTTTGTTCTTTACCTTTTTCAAATTATGGTTCCGGTTGGTTCACTTACCCGATTTGTTACGAGCTTTCAGCAAACTAAAGGCGCTTCAGAAAGAATCTTTGATATATTAGCTGAGAAAGAAGAAAACTATGAAAATGGAGAAGTGCTTGAACAGGTAGGGAGTTTAAGGTTCGATAAAGTTGCTTTTCAATATGAAGATAAACCAGTATTGCAGGCAGTTTCATTTTCTGCTAAAAAAGGAGAAGTTACCGCTTTTGTTGGACCTAGCGGAGCTGGAAAATCTACTGTTTTTTCACTTATTGAACGCTTTTATGAGCCTTCATCGGGGCGCATATTCTTGGATGGAACAGACAGTCAAAACGTCAACTTACGTTCGTGGCGTCACCTGTTTAGCTATGTTCAGCAGGATTCTCCGATTTTAGCAGGAACAATTCGAGAAAATCTCATTTACGGATTAGAGCGGCATGTGACGGATGAAGAAATAGAAGAAGCAGCGAAGTTAGCGAATGCTCATCATTTCATTCAGTCCTTCGAAAATCAATATGAAACAATGATTGGAGAAAGAGGTATTAATCTCTCAGGAGGACAGCGACAGCGTATTGCAATTGCCCGAGCGCTGTTACGCAATCCCCAGTTTTTACTACTGGACGAAGCGACAGCTAGCTTGGACTCCGAATCAGAAAAGCTTGTGCAAGAGTCATTGGAAACGGTAATGAAAGAACGCACATCACTCGTCATTGCCCACCGTCTATCTACGGTTATTAATGCGGACCAAATTGTTGTAATAGAAGAAGGGCAGGTTACAGGAAGCGGAACGCATAAAGAGCTGTTAGCCTCTCATTCTTTTTACCGGCGTTTGGTAGAGCAGCAGTTTCAAACATCCCTATAGAACAAACAAAAAAGACTGCTTTCGAGCAGTCTTTTTTTAGTTTATTTATTTAGCTTTTTAACTAATTCATCACCCATTAACTCAGAAGAAAAAGGATCTCGGCTTGTGACAATTTGATCATTTGCCCAAACGGCATATGCTTTTTTATCCCTTTCAGGGATGTAGTTAGCCACTTCACGAAGTTCTTGTTCTAAACTGTATGGTAAAAAGGGAAGTACTTCTTCCGGTTCAATTTCATCAGGATAACCGGTTACGTCTAGTCCTTTAATTAACAGTTCATCCTCGGATCCTTTCAAGAAAGCAAAAACAGAAGGTCCGTGACACTCAGCTGCTAAAATACCTCCGTTGTCGTACACTTTGTTCATAAGTGCATGCAAGTCCACATTTTTTGCTAAGTCAAACATAGCGCCGTGGCCGCCTACTACTAAGATAACGTCATAGTTCTCAGCATCTACTTCTTCAAGTTTCATTGTCTGATCCGCTCTTCCTGATTCATATAATTTCTTATACGTTCCGTCTGGATCAAAGTCTTCTGAAATACTTCGAACGTCTACTTCCGGCTTACCTCCAAAAGGTGAGGCTAAACCAACGGTGTGCCCTGCGTCCTCAAGCTTTTGCAGCGGAGCAAATAATTCTTCTGCCCACCAACCTGTGTGATAATCTTTCTCTTCGTATCCGCTTGATAATACAGCTAACACTCTTGCCATGTTTATACCTCCTAAATGATGTAAAACGTATAGTGATACATGTCATGTATTCATTGTGAACTGTACCCTATATAAAAAAACTTTAAACAATGGCAAGTTATGAAAAGGTAGCATGAATCATAAACAAAACCAAAAAAGAGATAGCAAATTTAAGATGCTACTTTTTATCTGTACGCTTATAGCGCTTCACGCCCATCACGAGTAAACAAGCTAGAACAGCCATCGTAATAATTCCTGAAAAGTACGTAAAATTTGCTTGAAATCCTTTTATTAAAGCCATATACCATGTAAAATAATCAAGGCCGTTGATATAAGAGCAACGGGAACGTGCCACTGACGAACATACTTGACTAAAAATTGGATAAGCGGTTTGAACTCAAAATTTCCTTTTTTTATGTGCGATAACGGTTTCCATTTTAATAATAAAAAAATAGGATAAATGGCTAAAGCTGCAAAGAAACCAATTCGTGCGATTGAACCAAGCTCTTTAAAATTCCCTTCATATATTTTAAAATCGAGTGGAAGGGAATGTTTATAAATAGGGATGTAAATAAGCCCTGCTACAACTAGTAAAAAAGACATAGTAAAGATAAAGATCACTTTTTTGCGCTCACTTTTATTTTTAATTAATGTCTGTAGCCATGATTTTTTAGCTGGAGATTTAGCTAAATTCATTTTCTTCCTCCTTGGAAAAAACTAGTTAGCATCAGTATGAACTTTTTTTCTTAAAAAATCTTTAAAAATCCTTCTTTTTTAGAAAAATTCATTTTTTTCTTGTTAATACGCGTTATAGTTAAAGAAAGGATTTAAAAAGGAGATGAATACATGAAAAAAAGAATAAGTATATCTATAATCAGTCTTTGTTTACTTTTAACGGCCTGTGGTCAGGAACCTGCTCAAAGCACAAATGCTGAGCAGCCAAAACCGTTGAATGTAAATCTTCAAGGTCCAGAAGCGTTGCAGAAAAATGAAAGCGGTACCTACAAAGCTGAAGTTACATATGGAGACGAAAAAGTGAAAAATGATGATGTTGAAATGATTGAATTTGAAATAGAGAAAAAAGATGGCGAAGGGAAAGGGAAGATGTTAAAGCCTAAACAAGTAGAAGAAGGTGTATATGAAATACAAACATCTTTCGCTGAGCCTGGCACGTATACCGTGCAATCACATGTTTCTGCAAAAGGGACGCATAATATGCCTCTTATAACCGTTACGGTTAAATAAAAGAAGTCAAGGATGCTAATTCCTTGGCTTCTTTTCGTTTAGTATGTCCATTGAATTCCCATTCTACAAAGGGAAAAGGTTATTTGGAATAGGATGATGTTTTCTATCATCAATTAAAGTAATGCACTGAGCCAGCTGTTCAATTCCTCGTTTGATTGTATTCGTATTTACTTGTGAGATGCTTAATCGGAGAAGAGTGTCTCGTTTGTATTCTGGTAAAAAAAATCTAGAAGCATCATCAACATATATGTGCTGCTCGTTTAGCATGTGAACGATCTGTTTTGCTTTCACATGCTCAGGCAAACTAATGGATAAATAGAATCCTGAAGTTGGTTTAGAAAAATGTGTATGAGCGGGTAGCAGTGAATCACATGCTTCTACAAGAGTTTGCATTTTGGTATGGTATACCTCTTTTATCTTTTTAAGATGACTCGTAAACATGCCGCTTTTTAAATATATTTCAAGAGCACCTTGGGAAAGCGCTGAGCTATTAAAATCTGAACTGAATTTATATCGTAAAAAGTTACTATTCATTAACGAAGGAAGCACAACAGCAGCAATCCGTAAACCAGGAAGAAAAATTTTCGAAAAGCTTTTAATGTAAATGACTCGTCCAGAAGGATTAAAAGAAAATAAAGGATCTGATTTTGCATCCGGATCAAGGTCGCCCAAAAAGTCATCTTCCACTATATATACATCGTATTTTTCGGCTAGCTCCACGATTTTTTTCTTCTCAAAATTTGTATAACAATGCCCAAGAGGATTGTGGAACCTTGGAATAATATAAAAAAATTTTATATCATTGTTTCGAAAAATGTACTCTAAATGATCAAGATCAATCCCTTCCATCGATAGCCCGATCCCAAAAGTAGTAGCTTGGTGCAGCGTAAGAGACTCGATAAAACCGAAATAAGTGGGCTGCTCAATTAAGATATTATTTTTTCCATTTGGAAAAGGCATAGAAACTAGTAAGTGAAGAGCTTGCTGAGACCCGGATACAACAACTAACCTTTCAGCTTGAGTGAACACCTGTAGGTTCTGCAAGTGTTTCACTAACTGTACCCGCAATGAGTAAGAGCCTTGTTGATCAGAGTATGTAAAAAGCTCTTCTTTGTAGTGTTCAATCGCTTGGTTTATACAATGCTGAAATTCAAGATAAGGCATAACGTTTTTATCTGGGCCCGCAGACAAGAAATCAATCACTTCATTTTCATTCGTCTTATGTTGAAATTCCGCCACAACGTAGTAGCCGCTTTTAGGAACAGAATAAATTAAATGCTCTTTTTCTAGTTCGCTGTACGCTTTGATAACGGTATTCTTGCTGCACGAAAAATGTTGGGAGAGTCGGCGAACAGAAGGGAGTTTACCACCTGCAATAAGCGATCCATTTGCTAGGCCAAGCTTAATTTCTTCCATGATTTTTAGATATTTCACACTCATAGGTCCTACTCCTTTAATTTGTACCCGTACAGATAGGTAAAAGAATGATTTATTTTAGTAGTTGTCCTGCGCTATCCTTTTAATTATATCAGAACTTTTTTTAGAAAAATGGTACAGTTCTGAAAAATAAAAAGACAGGGGTAGGGTAAGATGCAAAAAGAAATTAGAGAGAAAATGGGCGTATTGTTGGGATTAGTAGGCGTTATCTGTTTTAGCTTAACCCTTCCTTCTACAAGCATTGCAGTCAAGTATTTCGGAACGACAGTCGCCGGTTTAGGAAGAACAGCTGTAGCTGCTGTTTTAGTAGCTGTGATATTGATTGTACGAAAAGAAAAATTTCCTTCTCTTCGCCAATTTAAAAGTCTGCTGATCGTCGCTTTAGGCGCAGTTTTAGGGTTTCCTCTGCTCACTTCTTGGGCAATGAAATCATTGCCTGTTTCTCACGGAGCGGTTGAACTCGCTCTTTTACCATTAGCCACAGCCGGTTTTGCGATGTTTAGAGGGAGTGAACGTCCTTCTTTAAAATTCTGGGTCTCAAGTATAATCGGTTCGGCAGCTGTTATCGTGTATGCTCTTCACCTCGGATTCGGTCAACTGCAGTTTGCCGATGCAGCTTTACTAGCAGCGGTGCTGATACTTGGACTGAGCTATGCAGAAGGAGGGGTGTTAGCAAGAGAATTAGGCAGCTGGCAAGTAATTGCTTGGGCCATTATCATCGGTGCACCATTTTTTATGATTCCAGTGGGACTAAGCATTACAGCTGAAATGCTCCATGCGCCTTTACAAGCGTGGGTTAGTTTGATTTATCTCTCAGTAGTGAGTCAATTTTTAGCATACGTTGCTTGGTACAGCGGGATGGCTATGGGTGGAATAGCCAGAGTTAGCCAGGTTCAATATTTACAGCCATTTTTAATGATTCTGTTTGCAGCTCTATTTCTAGGCGAAACAATTACACTTTTTACTCTTGCTATAGCAATAATTGTTGTCTTTTCGGTTGTACTAGGCAAAAACGCTTCGGTGTCAAAAAAAGAAGTGCATCCACAGAAAATAGTGAATAAAGACGCTTAACTAATATGTGAATTTGTTACATTAAAACAACATGCTCTATTCCCGTTAGCAATCAGCAGGCTCATTGCGTCTTCTGTTTTTCTATGTAAGTCTCAAGAGTCAAAAGATAAGAAATGAATGAATTTCCTATGTGAAAAAGGTATATAACGGTTTTTTTTCACATAGGTTGAACATTATACAAGAACTTGTACACCGAAAAAATACAGTTAGACAAATAATTCGTATTGGGCTTGTCATATACATAGAGAGAAGAGGTAGTGATGAAAAAGGACGGGAAATAGAGGAGATAACGAGATGAACACTTTTTTGAAAGGAACGTTTATTCTAGCAGGTGCTGCCTTTGCAGGAGAGTTAATTGAATTTCTTGTAAATATGGTGCTTGCTAGAGAATTAGGTAGGGAAGGCATGGGCATGTACATGACTGTTCTTCCTATCATTTTTCTTATTGCCACGGTAGCCAACTTAGAACTGCCTATTTCTATTTCTAAATTTTTGGCCGAACATCACCGCAAAGAACATCAGCATATGATGAAGCATGCCACCATTTTTGCGACTGCTGTGAGCTTGGGAATCTTTTTTATTACACTGGCCGTATTAGCAGCCTTTCCATTTTTTAGTCACTATCATCCTTACTTAAAATGGGTTGTACTATGTTTCATTCCGGTCGTTTCATTTTCAGCCGTGCTTCGTGGATATTTTACGGGTAAAAATAATATGACGACTATCGCCGTGTCTAATTTTATCCGCAAAGCCTTTCAGCTAACGATTTTATTTATTGTTTTTCAAATGTTTGCTTTCACAGATGTTAAAATGTCGCTGTTTATTGCGATTTGTACGCTAATTGGAACCGAAGCTGTTATTTTACTTTATTTTTTTATCACGTATGTTACTCAGTTAAGTGTTTTATCAAGAGGGCACAGACCTCTGCTTTCTCCAAGTGAGATTCGGAAAAAGCTGTTAGGCGTCTCACTTCCGACCACGGGACTGCGTTTATTTAATGCGGTATGTAATGCTGTTCAGCCGTTTTTAATCAAACACGCGCTCGTTTTGTCGGGCATGACTTTAACCGGGGCCACGCAGCATTTTGGTATGCTAACAGGGGTAGCGATGTCGATCGGCTTTTTTCCGGCTTTCTTTGCTCATTCTCTTTTAGTAGCACTCATACCCGCTGTATCTGAAGCTCATGCGAAAAATCAGGAAGAACAGCTTCAAAGACTTTTGACTCAAAGCATGCAAATGACATTTTTATATGGCATTCCGTCTATAGTGGCGATGTATTTCTTTGCTGAGCCGCTTACCAACTTGTTTTTTCATTCTACAGAAGCGGTGTACTATTTAAAGGCTTTATGGCCGTATTTTCTTTTTCACTTCTTCGCCGTTCCGCTTCAGGCTTATTTAATTGGCCTTGGCTATGTAAAAGATGCTTTTTATCATACGATATGGTCTCATATTGTGTCTTTTTCCCTGATGTTTTTCTTAGGATCACAAACAAATATTGGCATGCAGGGAATTATTATCGGGATGAACTGCGGCGTGGTTGTCTTGACGGTTCTCCATTATGTAACGATTTGTAAAGTCATTAACGTTTCCTTTTTTTCACTTAAGCATAAAACGCATTTATCTTAAAAAAACCTCCAACAGTGAAGTTGGAGGTTTTTTGGTTACCAGTTATTCATAATTGAGCTAAACAGTGTAGCAGGATCTTGTCCGCCGCCGCCTGATAAGTACTTCTTTTCTTGCGTAGAATTGGCGTTATCAAAGCCAGCGTGGATAGAGACCACTGCATCATCGGTATACCCGACAAACCAAGCATCTTTGTCATCGTTAGTTGTACCGGTTTTACCTGCAGCATCTCTTGAAGAACGAGCGTTAACACCTGTTCCATAGCTTTTTTCAATAACATCTTGCAGCATAGATGTCATCGTATCTGCATTTTCTTCACTCATTACTTGCTCTGTCTGAATATCGGGCTTTTTCACTGCACCGCCGCGCATCTCAAGTTTTCGAATTGCATAAGGCTTAGTCATAACACCTTTGTTAGCAAACGTTGTATATCCTTGTGCTAACTGAAGAGGTGAGAACGTCGCTGTCGTTCCTCCAAGAGCAAGTCCTAGCTGCTTCTTATCATTATCTTCAAGAGGAAGTCCTGCTTTTTCCATAAATTTTGCACCTTTACTAATACCGATTTCTTTTAAAAGCCACACGGCTGGAACGTTAAGCGAACGAGTAAGCGCTTGACGCATTGTAACATGGTCTTGATATTGTCCATTTGCATTTTTAGGACTGTATCCACCGCCAAAGTCCTGACGTTCATCACTTAACAGTGAAGTTGGCGTATAGTCTCCAGTTTCTAATGCAGGACCGTATACAGCTAACGGCTTAATAGCTGAGCCAAGCTGATAGCCGCTAGTAGCGCGGTTTAAGCCGTTCCGCTCATAGCTGCGTCCTCCATACATAGCCGAAATGGCGCCCGTTTTAGGATTGACAGCTGAGATTCCTACTTCTACTTTGCTGTTGATGTCATCATCTCGGAACGTATGATTTGCTACAGAGTTATTAATCGATTCCTGTAAATTAGGATCAAAATCTGTGTAAATCGCATAGCCGCCTTCATAAAGATCGTCCGCTGATACGCCGTACTCCTGAGCAGCTTCTTTAATCGCGTAATCAATAAAGGCCTGATTTTGGCTTGCTTTTTTGACCGGAATGCTTGGCTTTACAACACGTTCGTTTAGTGCTTGCTGATACTGCGTGTCGTTAATAACGTTTTGGTCATGCATCAGTTTTAATACAACGTTTCGTCGGGATGTCGCTTTTTCTGTACTATTGCTTGGTGAATACGTACTCGGCGCTTTCGGCAGTCCTGCTAAAAGCGCAGCTTCGCCTACGGTTAAATCTGATACAGGCTTATTAAAATAAAGCTGAGAAGCTGCACCAATACCATATACACCGCTTCCGAAATAAATTTGATTTAAATATAATTCCAAGATTTGATCTTTTGTAAATTGTCTTTCTAAGCCTAGTGAGAGAAACATTTCATCTACTTTACGTTTAATGGTCTTATCACTAGATAAGTAAAGATTTCTTGCTAACTGCTGTGTAATGGTACTTGCGCCTTCAGCTTTACTCATTGTTACAATGTTCGTAAAAAGGGCGCGGCCAATACCTTGTAAATCAATCCCAAAATGCTTGTAAAAGCGACGGTCTTCCGTTGCAACAAACGCCATTTTTACATAATCGGGAATTTCATTGCTCGAAACATTTTGACGGGGAACGGTTTTATACAATTCGTCAATCTTACGGTCATTTTTGTCATAGACTACCGTACTTTGAACCGACTGCAGTTTCGAGTAAGATAAATCAGCCGTTTGCTGAAATTGCTTTAATACATAGGTAACTCCTAGCATTACAATTAAAACAACGACTAAAAAGGCTAAAATAAATTTCCTCATGTTGGTTCACTCCACTAAGTAATAATTCCATGTTCACACATAGCTACATTCTTCGTCTTTACAAGGTCGTTATGTAAAGAATGCTGAAGTTTGTTGACCCATTCAATCTTTTAACAGAGAAATGGATGATAAAGTATTAACGTTCACAAGCTGACGCGCTAAGTTTAATAAAGGCTATTATTCAAGTGCAGGTAAGTTTTTAGGGTATAAGATGATTGACATAAATAGCTCTTTACGCAGTTATTTTTTGCTTACTCGCAGATGCTTCGTTTTTTTATTAAAACTGAAACGAAGTGAAATACAATCATCTGAACTTAGTTTACCCATAAATTTGTGTTTGTCAAATAAAGTCGTATAAAGCACCATTCGGGGCTTTGTTCCCCTTTATGAAAAAACAAGCTGGTATTTTACTTTCTGTTTCTCATAGAAAAAAGTTGTTATAACACGTATACGAAATACGATTTAGTACGTTCGGGTATAAATGCTGATATCTGTTGAAAGTAACGAAATAAAGCAAAAATTAACTAATTTATCAGACTAGGGCACTTTTTATACGACGGAGGACGGGTGAGTTTTGATCATTATCCACCTTTTGACCGGAGCACTTAGCTAAAAGTGGAATATTTCTTTCCCCGTTATAAGTCAAACGAATTAAATACCTAGCTGCATATGAGCAATAGCCATATGAAGTTATTCAGTATTATGTGATACTGCCAGCAAAACATACAGGTATTTCTTTGACAGTGGTTCCTTTACAAATGCTTCGAAAGTTCTTATAATGAAATTATCTTTAATTCGAGATATTTAAAAGGAGTGGATATACGTGAAACATATTTTTAAAAAAGGGACGGACGAAACGAAACCGACTTTATTGCTGTTGCATGGTACAGGAGGTACAGAACAAGATCTGCTCCCTGTTGCAGATATGATTGATTCCTCTTGCTCCGTATTATCTGTAAGAGGAAATGTATTAGAAAACGGAATGCCCCGTTTCTTTAGACGTTTACAAGAAGGAATATTTGATATAGAAGATTTAATTGAACGTACAAAAGACCTTCATCAATTTTTAGATGAAGCGGCTGAAACATATTCATTTGACCGAAACAACATCGTAGCTGTAGGCTACTCAAATGGTGCCAATATTGCAGGAAGTTTGCTATTTCATTATGAGAATTCTTTGAAAGGGGCAGCCCTTCTTCATCCAATGGTTCCAAGAAGAGGAATTGAAGTGCCTAAGACCGACGCTTCTATCTTTATTGGCGCAGGCACAAACGACCCTATTTGCCCAGCATCAGAAACGGAAGAACTTTCTGCGCTTTTAGAAAAAGCCGGAGCGGACGTACAGGTGCATTGGGAATCATTTGGTCATCAGTTAACACGAACAGAAATTGAAGCAGCTGAAAAATGGTATCGGTCAAAATTTTAACTTAAAAACTTTCCGCACAGGTGCGGGAAGTTTTTTTATTTTTAAAAAACAATGACAGTTATCATACAAAAGATAGATATAAATGGTAAAAAGTACTTTTTTTACTGAATGAAGGGAAATTTTATGATATCATTTTATTTCCGGTATATCCTTGCAGAACAGCTATTTTTAGGTGAAGTATCAAATTATTTTAAAATTCCGGACTTCTATCACAAAAAAATGAAACCAAAGGCTGAGTAAACCGTTATAATAAATGCAGGATTTAAATTTAAAAGGATGGTTAAAAGCATATGACTCGTTTTTTTATTGTTTTATTTTTCGTTCTAATGGTTATATGTGTATATACCATTATTTCGCAAACCCTTTACCGTCGCTATCATCCATCAGTCATAATAAAAGGGGCAAAAAAGCATAAAATAGCTATAACATTTGACGATGGGCCTCATCCTGTTTATACGCCAAAAATTTTGGACTTGTTCAAACTGCATGAAATGCAAGCTACTTTTTTTATTGTGGGAGAACTAGGGGAAAAGCACCCGTCTATTTTAAACAGGATGATCGATGAAGGACATGAAGTAGCTATACATCATCATCGCCATGTGAGTGCATGGACGCAAACACCTTGGCAATTAAAAAGACAAATTCATCAATGTGCACAGGTTATAGAAAAAGTAACAAATCAAAAGCCGCTTTTTTATCGTCCGCCGTGGGGACATTTAAATATGAGCAGTTTATCAATGGCCAAGCCATATCACCTTGTGATCTGGACAGGAATCTTTCAGGATTGGACACTAAAAACAACGAAAACGGCATTAGTTCAAAAACTAATGCGTAAAGTAGGAGATGGAGCCATTTTTGTTTTACACGATAATGGAGATACCCCGGGAGCAGATGAAAAAGCACCTGAAATGACGATTGCGGCGTTAGAAGAATTTTTACCTTACTTAAAACAGCAAGGATATGAAAGTATAACCATGCAGCAATTGATGAATCAATCGTAAATAGAGGAGCGAGCAGTGGACTTAACAATTATTTCTCAGTATATACATTCTTATGGTTATATTGTTATTTTACTTGTACTTTTTTGTGGGATTGTTGGAATTCCAGCGCCTGAAGAATCATTTTTAATATTATTAGGCATGTTTATTGCCAAACATCAGCTGAACTTATACGAATCATCTCTTTTTGCTTTTTTAGGTGTTATAACTGGAATGCTTACTGCTTATGGGCTAGGAAGGTATGCGGGAACCCCATTTTTTGATAAATACGGAAAATACGTAGGGTTAAACAAAGAGAAAATTGAAGCGGCAAGCGGCAGCTACCATAAATACGGGATATGGACCATTTTATTTGGTTTATATATTCCAGGCTTGCGTCAGATTAGCCCATATATGGCGGGAGTAAGTCGCTATCCGTTTTTACTTTATTTATTGTTATCGGTAGTAGGAAGTCTAGTATGGGTCCTTTCTTTTCTGATTCTAGGTTACTATGTAGGAGATCGAATTCATATTTCGTATATTATCATGGGCGCTGTAGCTTTTTTCGTCATTTATTTACTTATAAAAAGAACAAGAAACCGAAAACGTCTTGAGAGGAGGGATGGTCAATGAGGAAGGTTTTATTTCTACCGCTTTTTCAGATGCCATCTGGTCATCACCAAGTAGCAGACGCCGTTATGGATGCCATCATGGAGCGTTTTTCGCACGTTATTTGTCAAAAAATTGATTGTTTAAGCTATTGGAGCAAACCGCTTGAACAAATGATTTCATCGATATACATGAAATGGATTTCTGTTTTTCCAAAGCAGTTTGAAAAATTTTATTACGGTCATGTATACAAAAAAAACGACCATACGATGGATGATTTTGTTGTGAAAAAGTGGCCGATTATCGAATACCATATGAAGAAATTAATTGATGCAGAGCAGCCGGATGTCATTGTTTGTACCCACAGCTTTCCTTCCTGTGTATTAAGCGGGTTAAAAGAAAAAGGCATCATTGATCTTCCTATTATAAACGTATACACCGACTTCTTAGTAAGCGACGTATGGGGTAAAAATGGAATTGAGCTTCACTGCGTGCCTGATCAGGATACAAAAGCGTTTTTACAAAACGTTCACGGTGTAAAAGAGTCTTCTATTTATGTAACGGGCATTCCGGTTCATAAAGCGTTTTTAAAAAGACGGATTGACCATCTCATGCCACAGAAACATATACTGATTGCCGGAGGGAATTCCGGCCTTGGAAATGTACGCAAAATGCTTCAGCAGCTTCCGCAAAACTGTACGTATATGTATTATGTGCTGTGCGGAAAAAACAAAAAGTTGTATCAAGAACTAATAAAATTAAATCACCCGAGAATTAAAGCGGTCTCGTATGTAAAATCGAGAGAGAAAATGAATGATTTATATGAGGGAGCAGATGCGATTGTCACAAAAGCGGGCGGAGTGACAATTAGCGAAGCCCTTCACAAGAGACTACCTATTTTTATTCACTCGTCTCTTCCCGGTCAAGAACAAATTAACATTGAATATCTAAAAGAAAAAGAGCTGCTGATACCGCTTAATGATGCTGAAGCCTTTGAACAGCAGCTTAAGAACATTTTAGAAAATGATGTGAAACGAAACCGCTTGATGAAACGAATGGACGAATATGTAGACAGCTTAGAAGTAAAAGTAGATCGCGTGCTTGCAGATCATTTTAAGCTGTATCGATATGAGACAAGTCAAAATCAATTTTAAGCAGAACATTGGTTATTTCTTTTTACATTCGATAAACTAACTGTAGACATAACATCTGTAGAAGGTTAAATGAAGTAAAAGGAGATTATAATATGAACTCAGTTATTGAAACGATTTTAAATCATCGTTCTATTCGCAAATATGAAGACAAACCATTGTCCGAAGAGCAAATTCAGACGATTGTAGAAAGCGCACAGGCAGCTTCCACATCAAGCTATATTCAAGCGTATTCCATTATTGGAGTAAAAGATAAAGAAACGAAGCGAAAGCTTGCTCAATTAGCAGGAAATCAACCTTACGTAGAAACCAATGGACACTTCTTTGTATTTTGCGCTGACTTTCATCGTCATGATGTCATTGCGGAAATGGAGAAAAAAGATTTATCAACAGCGCTCGAAAGCACAGAGCAGTTTATGGTAGCTATTATTGACGTTGCCCTTGCTGCGCAAAATGCAACGCTTGCTGCTGAATCAATGGGGCTTGGAGCTTGTTACATTGGCGGTTTGCGTAACGAATTAGAAGAAGTAAGCAAAGTGTTAAAACTGCCTCATCATGTAATCCCGTTATTTGGTCTAACGGTTGGGCATCCAGCGGGTATTACGGATAAAAAGCCGCGCTTACCATTTAAACATGTGTATCATGAAGAAACATATGAGCCGAATGATGAGCAGACGAAAAAAGAATTAACAGCGTATAACGAAGAAATTTCTGCTTATTACAACGAAAGAACAAATGGCAAACGCCAAGACACGTGGACTGGTCAAATGGCTGAAATGCTTTCCAATCCTAAGCGTATGTATATGAAAGAGTTTGTTGAAAAGCAAGGATTTAACAAGAAATAAAAAAGCTGGGACAAAAGTAGTTTAGCCGAATTGAAAAGCGAACCGCTCATCAAAAATTTTGATGAGCGGTTCGCTTTTTTTGTTATGGTGAACATAGGTTTCATTTATGTAGTTTCTTCTAGCAGTTGACTGGATTCATTTCCAACCTCTTTTTTTGTTATGAAAAAAACTTAATATACCCGTTAAATGGTCAATAAAAAAGAAGAGGCATAGCCAGCCATGATAGAGAAATTTAACTATTTTGGTAAAAACAACAACAAAAAGCAGTAAAAAGTAGAAACGTTTCATCATATAGCCAAATTATCAGAAATATTACGTTTAGACGTTCCGTTTTGTTAAGTTTTGTAATAAAAGTAGCATGGCTCTGTAACGGCTGTGAAATGTGAGGATGATATCATTCAATCATTGAGTAAATAAGGAGGTATTCGTAATGAAAAAATTTATATTTACTCTAGGAACAACAGCAATCCTTTCAGCGGGATTTGTAGGTGCAGCTTCTGCTTCTACAAGCGGAACGTATCACGTAGAAAAAGGTGATACGTTATGGAAAGTCGCTCAAAAGAACAGCGTGAGCGTAGACGAGCTAAAAGATGCAAATAACTTAACATCTAATATTATTTATCCAAATCAAGAATTAAACGTAGCTACTATAAAAGAAATGACGCACAAAGTTCAGCAAGGAAACACATTATGGTCCATCAGTCAGCAATACGGCGTGACGGTAGATCAAATTAAAGAATGGAACGGACTGAAGTCGGATTTAATTTATCCTGGCGAACAATTAAAAATTCAGTCTCCAAACGGCCAAGCTCAGCAATCAAGCCCTTCAGTAGCCCAGGCTGCTCCAGAAGCTCAGCAAGCTCAAGCGCCGGCTGAACAAACTCAAAAAGAGCAGCAGCAAGCTCAAGCTGAACAGGCTCAAAAAGAGCAGCAGCAAGCTCAAGCTGAACAGGCTCAAAAAGAGCAGCAGCAAGCTCAAGCTGAACAGGCTCAAAAAGAGCAGCAGCAAGCTCAAGCTGAACAAGCTCAAAAAGAGCAGCAGCAAGCTCAAGCTGAACAAGCTCAAAAAGAGCAGCAGCAAGCTCAAGCTGAACAGGCTCAAAAAGAACAACAACCTGCTGAATCGTCACAACAAGCCAGCGGCAAATCAATGACAGTTGAAGCAACTGCCTATACGGCTAATTGTGCTGGATGTAGCGGTACAACTGCTACAGGAGTGGATTTAAAAGCAAATCCAAATCAAAAAGTAATCGCTGTTGACCCTAGTGTTATTCCATTAGGTTCGAAAGTTTATGTAGAAGGCTATGGTGAAGCTGTAGCTGCCGATACAGGTGGAGCAATTAAAGGCAATCGAATTGATGTATTCGTTCCTGCTGAAGGTGATGCTCAACAGTTCGGAAGAAAATCTGTTAAAATCACGGTTATGAACTAAGAAGTTCTTTATAAAATTGCTAGTCTAGTATTAGAAATACATAGCTAGTAAAACAAAAGAGGTGCCTTATGGCACCTCTTTTTATTTTATAATACGCTTTGCTCCCGCATAGCTGTTTTTCCAGTAAGCTGTTGAAAGTGATTGCGTTTTAACGCCTTTGCTGCTGACATAAATGAATTCTTGTTTGTCTAGGTAAATTCCTACGACTGAAACGGATTTGCCGTTTTTAAAGAAAACTAAATCTCCAGCCTGCAGGCTGTTTTGCTTTACGTTCGTGCCGCTTTTATACTGATCTGCTACTGTACGAGGGATAGAAATATTTGAACCCGCGTTTTTATATACATACTGTGTGTACCCTGATACATCAAAACCTTTTGGTGTCGTGCCTCCATATTTATATGGCTTTCCAATTAGCGTTTTGGCATACGATACAATTTGCTGCTGTTTTGCACTAACAGAAGTTTGAGGTGCTGGAGCCGGCGAAGGTGCGCTTGCACTTTTCACTTTCAGAACTTGTCCAACTTTTAGCGCATCTGTTTTTAAGTTGTTTAATTTTTTTAATTCAGCTACCGTCATGCCGTACTTTTTAGCGACTGCTGTCAGCGTGTCTCCTTTTTTCACCGTGTAGGTGCCATTGCTATCAGCCGGTGTAGATGGAGCTGTTGGTGAAGGTTGAATATCTTCATCAAGCAAATAACTCATATTTGCGTTAAACGTTACTTTTCGCTTCGTTTTATAGCTCTTCGCTTTTTGCTGAAATTGCGTATTGTATGCGTTGATTTCTTTTTCAAAATTTGCAGAGATCTTATTAAATTCCGCGTCACTTACATCTCCATACGCATAGTCTTCAAGATCCACAATGTAATTGTAAAGAGCAATTAAGCTGTCGTATAAATACCCTTGAAGCTGATCAGCTTCTGAATTAAGGTGATTCATCGCGTAATTTTTATCAGTCTTTGTTAGAAACTGGTCAATTTGATCCGCAAGCTGATCATATGCAGCTAACGCTTTTTCGTCATCTTTTATTCCTTCAATTTCTTTTAGCTTTTTTTCTACGGTTTTATAAAATGGTGCGTAATAATCTGCTAGCGAATTAACGTCTTTTTGATAAACGCTGACAGAAGAAGCAGCATAAGCAGAGTGACTAAAAACAGGCGTTGTCACCGATGCTCCTACTAAAACAGATGCCGCTATAAATGGTACAAGTAGTTTCTCTTTTTTCATTTGTAAAGTCCCCCAAATATCCAAATAATAGTATAGCAGATAAATTATACTATATTAGGTTATAAAAGAACTAGTGCTTTTCCTTTAATTTCATATTTTTTAGCAGTTTGCGTACCTGATAGAAGATAATCTAAGGAACAAAGAAAATATGTGATACAATGTACAAATATTCAGTTAAAAAGGAAGTGTACGATATGCAGCAATTTATCAAAGAAATAGCGCGCGGAAAAAGGGGATCAACTGACTTAACGTATGAACAAGCAAAAGAAGCAGCTCGCTTAATCGCTTCTGGACAAGCTACGGATGCTCAGATCGCTGCTTTTTTTATCGCGGAACGTATTAAAACTGAAAATGCAGATGAACTATTGGGATTCGTTCATGCTTTTCGTGAAAAAACAAAAGAAATACCGCTGTCTCAGCCGTTAAAAGATAAATCAATTGATTTTGCAAGCCCTTATGCAGGGAGGAATTCATTTTTTGCGACCATTCCTGTATCGATTTTATTAGCTGAAAGAGGTGTGCCAGCTTTTTTACACTGTACAGAAGCGCTTCCTCCAAAGTTTGGAACAACGATTGAAGACGTACTTCATTCATTACAGATCCCTCAAGCTCAAACGATTGACGACATCGGTCATGCGTTTGAAACGTTAAAAATTGGCTTTGTAAATGCCGAAACAATCTCTTATCCTCTTAGCCGCATCAAACAAGTTCGTCATGAAATTGGTGTAAGGACACTTATTAATACGGTTGAAAAACTACTAAACTTATCGAATGCTTCTTCTTTAATGATGGGCGCTTTTCACCGTACAGCCATTAATAAGATTGTGCCTATTTTTGCTTCTCTGCCTTTCAAACACGTATACGTGGTACAAGGGATAGAAGGATCAGAAGATGTACCTGTACATAGAAGCAGCTTTGTTTTTACGATCTCAGAAGGAGAGATGGAGTCGTTTATTGTCAATCCAAAAGAATACGGACTGTTTGTGGAAGAAGAGCACTTTGAAAAGAAAATAAGCGTTGAAAAACAAGCGGAATATGTGACGCGCATTCTGGAAGGTGAATCTTCTTCCGAACTGACTTACGTCTATAATCAAGTAGTATTAAACGCTGGCTTGCGCTATTATTTATTCGGGTATGAAGCTTCTATTGAAAAAGGAGTAGACTATGCAAAACGTCAGCTGGCTGAAGGTTTGGGCTGGAAACACCTGCAGAAATGGAAAACACAAGCGATTTCAGAAAAGTAAAAGGTGAGCAAATATGCTCATCTTTTTTTTATCGGAAGAGATAAATTCTTTGTTTTTTGTCAGAAAATTTACTATAATTAGTTATGTATTTTGTGTTAGAAAATGTCACATTTGATGTTAATTAGAAAATAGATTAGCAGAAAGGAAGCTTTCATTGAAACTTACGTCGAGAGAACAAGAAAAATTAATGATTGTCGTAGCTGCAGACTTAGCAAGACGCCGTCAAACAAGAGGATTAAAACTTAATTATCCCGAAGCAGTAGCTATTATTACATATGAAATTATGGAAGGAGCTCGTGATGGCAAGACGGTAGCACAGCTAATGCGAGAAGGGACCAAGATTTTAAAACGAGAAGATGTAATGGAAGGTATTCCGGAAATGATTCATGATATTCAAGTGGAAGCTACCTTTCCAGACGGAACCAAGCTCGTCACTGTGCACGATCCAATTCGTTAAGAGGAGGGAAAGATATGATTCCAGGGGAATATTTCTTAAAAAAAGACCCAATCACATGTAATAACGGAAAGAAATCAATTAGCGTGACTGTAATCAACAGAGGCGATCGACCTGTTCAAGTAGGGTCACACTTTCATTTTTTTGAAGTGAATGCTGCGCTCGAGTTCCCCCGCGAAGCTTCGCTTGGCTATCATTTAAATATTCCGGCCGGCACAGCCGTTCGTTTTGAACCAGGTGATGCAAAAGAAGTCGATCTCGTTGCTTTCTCGGGAACAAGAGAAATCTACGGTCTTAACAATAAAACAAACAGATCGCTTTCTGATAGAAAGGAAGATGTATAAGATGAGTTTTCAAATGTCGCGACGTCAGTATGCAGATATGTTTGGACCAACCGTTGGAGATGCGGTTCGTTTAGCAGACACAGAGCTATTTATTGAAATTGAAAAAGATTTCACCACGTACGGAGATGAAGTAAAGTTCGGCGGAGGAAAAGTCATTCGTGACGGAATGGGGCAGCATCCTCTTGCAACACGAAGCGAAGCAGCGGACTTAGTATTGACAAATGCAATTATTGTTGATTATACAGGCATATATAAAGCAGATATTGGAATAAAAGATGGGCTCATTCAAACCATCGGAAAAGCGGGCAATCCCCTGCTGATGAATGAAGTAGACATCATCATTGGTGCGAGTACAGAAGTGGTTGCAGCTGAAGGAAAAATTATAACCACCGGCGGTATTGATGCACATATTCATTTCATTTGTCCGCAGCAAATTGAAACTGCTCTTGCTTCTGGCGTTACCACAATGATTGGAGGAGGAACAGGACCGGCTACAGGAACAAAAGCGACAACTTGTACACCCGGAGCTTGGCATATTGAACGAATGCTTGAAGCTGCTGAAGCATTTCCAATGAATATTGGCTTTTTAGGAAAAGGGAATGCAAGTGCCAAAGAGCCTTTAATTGAGCAAATTGAAGCTGGAGCGATTGGACTAAAGCTTCATGAAGACTGGGGAACCACGGCATCTGCTATTGACACAAGCTTACAGGTAGCAGACGATTACGATGTTCAAATTGCGATTCATACAGATACTTTAAATGAAGGCGGCTTTGTCGAAGATACGATTGCAGCGATTGGCGATCGCGTCATTCATACCTATCATACTGAAGGAGCTGGAGGCGGACATGCACCTGATATTATGGAAATGGCAAGCTTTCCAAACGTGCTTCCATCATCAACTAATCCAACAAGACCTTATACTGTCAACACGCTTGAAGAACATTTAGATATGCTCATGGTATGTCATCATCTTGATCCCTCTGTACCAGAAGACATCGCTTTTGCTGATTCTCGCATTCGCAAAGAAACGATTGCAGCTGAAGATATTTTACACGATTTAGGTATATTCAGTATGATTTCTTCAGATTCCCAAGCAATGGGACGTGTAGGAGAAGTGATTACAAGAACGTGGCAAACAGCTGACAAAATGAAAAAGCAGCGAGGGAAACTTGATGGTGACAGCGAAGTTGGGGATAACGCACGTGTCAAACGCTATGTAGCTAAATATACGATTAATCCAGCTATTGCTCATGGAATTTCCGAATACGTAGGATCAGTAGAAACAGGGAAAATGGCTGACTTAGTCCTATGGGAGCCAGCGTTTTTTGGAATAAAGCCTGACTTGATTGTAAAAGGCGGTTTGATTGCACACAGCTTAATGGGAGATCCTAACGCTTCAATTCCAACTCCACAGCCGGTTTTATACCGTCCGATGTTTGCTTCTTATGGAAAAGCAAGAGCTAAAACGTCTCTTACGTTTGTGTCAAAAGCAGCTTACGAGAACAAAGTGGGAGAGAAACTGGGGTTACAAAAGCTGCTTAAACCGGTTAAAAATATTCGTCAATTAAAAAAAACAGATATGAAGTTAAACGGGGAAATGCCTAAAATTGAAGTTAATCCCCAAACGTACGAAGTAAAAGTAGATGGACAAATGATTACATGTGAAGCAGCAGAAGTTGTGCCTATGGCGCAGCGATACTTTTTATTTTGAGGTGAAAGAAATGGTAATCGAAAAAATTATCGGAAATATGGCAACATTAGAAAAACGGGCTCCGCATATAGAAAAGGTATATATCGAAAGTGATCACCTAGTAAAACGCGTTCAGCGCGTTGTAACAGATCACGGTAAGGAACTGGGAATTCGTCTAAAAGAAAATCGCGAGCTCACTGATGGCGACGTGCTGTTTATGGATGAAAGCAATATGATTGTTGTTCAGGTGGTGGCAGACGATATTTTAACCATTCAGCCGATTGATATTCAGCAAATGGGAGAAATTGCTCATCAGCTTGGCAACCGACATTTGCCAGCACAGTTTGAAGGTGGAGACATGCTCGTACAGTACGATTATTTAGTCGAAGAATTGCTCCAGCAGCTTGATATTCCCTATAAGCGCGAAAAAAGAAAAGTAAAACAAGCTTTTAAGCATATCGGACACAGTCATGACTAATTCATTGCTTTCGCTGATTCAACTATGTGATTCAAATTTTCCATCCGGTGCATTTTCACATTCGTTTGGCTTTGAAACGTATATTCAGCGAGATCAAATTCACAACACAGAAACCTTTCAGGAAGCGCTTCGTACATACCTTGATGTTCAGCTGACGTATACGGACGGCTTAGCATGCAGACTGGCTTATGAATATGCGGCTCATGACCAGTTTAACGAAATTATGAGAGTGGATCATGAATTATACGCTCTTGCTTTGTCAAAAGAAACAAGAGAAGGGACAAGACGCGTGGGCCAGCGCATGTTAAAACTTTGCTTAGAGTTATTTCAAGGCTCTTATTTAGAAACGTATATGAGTGAGGTAAAAGCAAAGAAGGCGTATGGACATCCTGCTGTTGTATTTGCGTTAGCCAGCCTGCAGTTAAATATCACAAGAGAAGAGGCAATTTTAAGTCACTTGTACGCTAGCATTTCTTCGTTAATTCAAAATGCTGTTCGCGGCATACCAATCGGTCAAACGGATGGACAAAAAACGCTCGTTCTTTTTCAACCGCTGCTGCAGCAAGCACTTCAGCATATTTTACAAGCGGATCAAGAGGAATTTGGTGCCGTGACACCAGGGTTAGAAATCGCTCAAATGCAGCATGAACAATTGCATGTCCGATTGTTCATGTCATAAAAAAGGAGGGAAGGCCTTCTAACGATGAAGGCGTAAAAAATGAATGCAATTAAAATTGGAATTGGTGGACCTGTTGGTGCAGGGAAAACAATGTTAGTAGAACGATTAACGCGTGCACTAGAAGGACAGCTAAGCATGGCAGTCGTTACAAACGATATTTATACAAAAGAAGACGCGCAATTTCTAGTAAAAAACAGTATTTTGCCAGAAAATCGTATCGTAGGAGTAGAAACAGGAGGATGTCCTCACACGGCCATTCGAGAAGATGCATCTATGAACTTTGCTGCGATCGATGAGTTAGTGGAACGTCACCCCGATGTTGAACTTATTTTTGTAGAAAGCGGAGGAGATAATTTAGCTGCAACGTTTAGCCCAGAGCTCGTTGATTTTTCGATTTATATCATCGACGTAGCACAAGGGGAAAAAATCCCGCGTAAAGGCGGTCAAGGAATGATTAAATCTGATTTATTCATTATCAACAAAACAGATTTAGCCCCGTATGTAGGAGCCAGTTTAGAAGTAATGGAAAAAGATACAATCCAAGCAAGAGGGCACAAGCCTTTTGTTTTCACCAATTTAAAAGAAGATAAAGGGCTCGACCAAGTGATAGAATGGATTAAAAAAGAGGCCTTTTTAATCGGCCTTGAATCATGAGCTACACGGGTTATTTAGAGCTTCGAGCAGAAAGAAACAGTGAGCGAACCGTTATTAAAGATACGTACCATTACGGTGCTTTCAAAGTTGCCAGACCTATTTACCTGACTCCTGAATCACCTTTTGTTTATATGCTTCACGTAGGCGGAGGATACGTGAGCGGAGACAAGTATAAAACGATGATAACGGTAGAGAAAAATGCCCAGCTGACGGCTACTACTCAATCTGCGACAAAGGTGTACAAAACACCGAACAAAGCTGTTTTACAAGAAACGTGTATAACCCTTGAAGAACAAGCCATCATGGAATATATACCAGACCCGCTTATTTTGTATGAAAATGCTGCATTTGTCCAAGAAATAACGGTTCATATGGCACAAAACGCTGCTTTGTTTATGTGTGACAGCATCACCCCGGGGTGGTCGCCGGACGGGCAGCTGTTTCAATATACCTCTATGCGTTCCAAGCTTAAACTGTATGTAAACGAGCAGCTGAAGGTATACGATCACTTATACTTGAAGCCAGAAAGCCATTTGCGCGGCATGATGAAAATGGAAGGGTATACTCATTTTGGATCGATTATCATTGTTCATCCAAACGCCGACGACGCATTTATAGCGAAAGTACATCAGCTGTGCGAAGAGGCTGGGTGTAAAGTAGGAGCTTCCGCACTTCGAATCCCTGGATGTGCTATTCGAATATTAGCTGCTAGTACACAAGAAGTTGAAGACATAATCGCTAAAGTATACGGATTGTTCCGACAGCATTTACTAAAAGCTGAAGTATCACTTTTGCGTAAGTATTAAAGAGGCTGGGACAGAAGTATTGTAGTTGAAGGAAGATCCGAACGAGCTGGATTCTTAATGGAGAATCAAATTCGTTCGGATTTTTTTATTGCTAGGGTGAACGTAGGTTTTCTGTATGTAGTTCCTTCTAGACGTTGATTAGAGGACAAAGCAACGTCTTGCACAGAAATCAACAGCTGTGGAACAAGCAGTTCAGATCATTTGTCCTGCTTATTCGTCTTTAGATTGAATTGTTTTTGTTATGTCTCATTCGCTTTTAGAACCACAGGCTAAATAATCCGTCGCTTACACCTAAATTGTACATATAATAAAGGCCAAATATAATGCTGACAGCGCCTGTTACCTGCATTAAGCAACGGTTTAACGTGACTTGCTTTTTAGTTGTAACAAATGGAATTCCAATAACCGTTGTAAATAACAGCATGCCAAGACAAGTGCCGATTCCAAAAATGACAATGTACAGAGCACCTTGCCATACGTGAGTAACGGTGCTCATCGTTAATACCACCATCGCTGCGCTTCCGGCCAGTCCATGAACAAAGCCAATGCCCAGTGACTTTAAATAAGACGTTTTTTCGTGATGCGTATGTATTTGTTTTTTGTAAGACAGAAGTGAGGTAAAACCGAGGTAAACGAGCATAATGCCCACTAAAAATTCAAGTGACATGCTCATCCGTTCAGAAATACTGCTTTTTAACACCATTAAAATCATGCCAAAAATAAACAGCGTAAGCGTATGACCAATCCCCCAGTATACTCCTGCAAGCGAAGAGCGCCACAGTTTTTTACTTTTTGAAGCAATGGTTGATACAGCGATAATATGATCTGGTTCTAGAGCATGCTTGATTCCTAAAAAAACCCTAGTATTAAAATTGAAAAAAAACTTGTTTCCATGTCAGCTTTCTCATCCTTTCGTACGTATAAAACTAGTATATCGTACGCTTTTGTTTTAATAAACGGAAAATTCTAAACAAAAACGTCTGGTCAAATAGCTAAACTATTTATCAATTTACAATAAGTTACAAATATTAAAGGAGATGTAGTATAAAAATTTTACATTTACAAAAACTATGAGTAAATTATTGTGAGGTTGATAACTATGGACAAAATTTCTACTGATATCATGCTGTGGAGTTCTTTTATACGTCAAAATGTTAGGACAGAACGTGACTAGACTAGAAGCTCTTTTATGGAGCATTGCGTTGCCGGGCTTTGGCCAATTACTAAACAAAAAACATATAAAAGGAATTTTGTTTATTGTACTTGAATTTCTCATTAATGTGGGGGCAAATTTTAATGAAGGCATTCGCTTAAGCTTTTTAGGAGAAACAAGGCAGTCCCTAGAGGTAATGAACATGCAATGGTTAATGTTTTATCCATGTTTGTATTTTTTTGCAATTTGGGATGCTGTTAAAGAGGCAGAAAACGGCGCATCGAGATTTACATTTATTCCTTTTGTCTCCTGTGCTTATTTTGTTACAGTAGGCATTATGTATTCCTCAGTAACAACCATCAGCGGTGTTTTTATAGGGCCGATTTGGCTTCCTATGCTGTCTGTTATACCCGGACTTGTTGTCGGACTCATTGTCAAAAAGCTATTAGAAGTGTATATACATAAGAAAAAATAAACGTCATTACAATCTATACATCAGTAGATTTTAATGGACGTTTATTTTATTTTTGTTTATAAATAAGTAATAAAGTCTCTTATTTAGGGAACGTACTAACAGTGGCTGTTTTTACATAACTTTAAGAGAGCGGGGACTACTCATAAAAAAGAGCACATTGAAAATGGAGAGAATGTGTACAAGCTTATATAATAGCACTTTGACAAAAAGAAGCTGGAGAGAAGGTGGATAGAGGATGATCACAAATGGTATTTATCGTTTTTTTCTTATCTGGTACGTATGCGGAGTCGTCTTGCTTTCCTTCGATTTGCTGCCTTCATGGTTAGAATGGGCAAACGCGGTCTTTTTACACTTGAGCAGTCTTCTTGCTCTTATTTATCTAGCTAAAGCTTATGGAGTAAGGCGGGCACTGCTCGTTGCGATATTTGTGACAGGCGCATCTATTTATATCGAAAGTCTAGGTGTTAAGTATGGATTTTTATTTGGATCCTACGATTATGAAAAAGATTTTGGCGCCAAAATTTTAGGGGTTCCTCTGACCATTGGTTCGGCTTGGTTTATGGTTGTGATTACAAGCAGAATATTAGCTCTCGGAATTATGAAACGTATGGAACTGCCGTTTATTGTCCATGGAATTGCCTATGCAGTCATTAGTTCGCTTTTTGCTGTTATTATGGATTTGGCTATTGATCCTGTTGCTTATGTTGTTAAACAATATTGGGTGTGGGAAGGGGACAGCTTTTACTATAATATTCCTTTATCAAATTTCTCCGGCTGGTTTTTATTGTCTTTCTTCATTCAGCTGGTCGTATATTTCTTTTTAGCTAAGTCTCCTAAAGAGGAAAATCCAGTGTGGGAAAGAAGAATGGTATTTTTGTATAGTGCAGTTGTCATGATGTTTGTTATTGTAGCGTTAGCAAATGGCCTATGGCTTGTCGTATGGCTGACGATGATTCCTTTTCTTATTCTTTATATTGTGTATAAAAAGGAGACTCGCCTATGATTTACCCGAAGAAAAACTCAATATTTGAGCGATTTTTTCAACTGTTTGTCACATATCAGCTTAAAAAGCAATTTTATCGTATTCATTTACATATAGAAGGGCTCCCAAAAGATAAAAAAATCTTATTAATTGCTAATCATTCCAGCTGGTGGGACGGTTTAGTGACATTTTATTTAAATAACGCGGTATTAAAAACAGATCTATACGCTATGATGTCTGAACAAGGAATGAAGGATTTTCCTTTTTTTCAGCGAATCGGAGCTTTTTCAGTAAATGCAGCGTCTCCGAAGCACACGGTGGAATCGTTAAGGTTTGCCAGTAAGCTGTTAGAAGAGAAAAAAGCGGTGCTTATTTTTCCTCAAGGAAAAGAAGAGCATCTTGAAAAAAGACCGTTAACTTTTTCTGAAGGACCTGCTTTCCTTCTAAAAAAGCATTCTGACGTTGAAGTTATTCCCATTACGTATTATTATACGTTTCGCCATGATCAGCGACCAGAGCTTTTTATCTGGGTAGGGCAAGCTGTTTTTTACGACTCAGCTAAGGCAAGAGAAGAGATAACCAACACGCTAGGCGGTGCAGTCACTGCTCAGCTCGATCATCAGAAACAGAAAATAATTCAAGAAAACGATGAGGAATTTACGGTTTTATTAAAAGGAAAAAAGACGCTTAGTGAATGGTTAACGTGGTGGAAAGCGAAGGTGAAAGAATGATTTACTATGTGCTTTTATTTATTTTTATGCTGCTTTTAACCATTGTAAATATTCAAGCAATGCCTAAATTAAAAAGATACGAGCCGGATTCCAAAACCCCTCAGCCTCTCATTTCTATTTTGATTCCAATGCGAAATGAAGAACGAAATGTAAAACGAATCATTTCCTCTATTAAAGGATTAACGTACAGCAATCTAGAATGTGTCATACTAGACGATCAGTCCACAGATCAAACACGACCACAGCTGTTGAAAGAAATTCACGGCGATCCGAGGTTTACCATCATAGAAGGAAAAGAGCTGGGAGAGGGCTGGGTCGGAAAAGTTCATGCTTGTCATCAGCTGTCGCAAGCTGCAAATGGGGACTATTTATTGTTTGTAGATGCAGATGTAGAACTAAAAGAACGTACGCTAGAACATACTTTAGCCACAGCACAAGCGACAAAAGCTGCTCTTTTAACAGGTTTCCCACGTTTTCCCGTAAAAACGTGGTTAGAAGCATTGGTTGTTCCGCTTCAGCATGTGGTTGTTTTTAGTTATTTACCGGTTGTCGTAGCTAATCGTAACAAGATGAGCAAAGCTTCAGCTGCTCACGGTGCTTTTATGTTTATAAAAAAAGAAGCTTACGAGGCCGTAGGAGGACATGAAGCCGTCAAATCTTCACTAGTAGAAGATGTACACCTGGCCCAGCTTTTTAAGCAAAAGAAATATCGCGTCATTTTAGCTAATATTACCTCTCATGTTAGCTGTTATATGTATGAAACAAGAGAAGAAGTATGGAACGGTTTTGCTAAAAACATCTTTGTAGGTTTGGGCCGCTCTGCTAAAGCGGTTTGGGTACTAAGCGTTTTTTTTGCCTGTTACTATGTGCTGCCGCTTCCTTTTTTTATAGCAGGAGGATTCACAGGCAACTTGCTTTGGATTCTGCCTTTTTGCATTATGCTTTTTCAGCGGTTTTTAATTGACCGGTCGGCTCAGCAAAAAGGGCTTTTGTTTTGTACGATGCCGGCGTCGGCAATTGCGCTCATGCTGCTGATGAATCATTCCATGAAGCGTGAACGAAAAAAGCAGGGATATGAATGGAAAGGAAGGCATTATCAATGAAAAAAGTACTAATAGTCGGGGCAGGATTGGGCGGATTAGCTGCAGGAGTTCTTCTTCAAACAAAAGGGTTCGATGTCACAATTGTGGAAAAAAACGAGCATGTAGGCGGAAAGATGATGCCTGTGCAGCTAGGAGAGTATTCTTTTGATTTTGGGCCTAATACCATTACAATGCCCGAAGTTTTTCAGTGGTTATTTGAGCAAGCGGGTGAACGGCCAGAAGACTATATGCCTCTTGTCAAACTAACCCATCATACGAATAATTTTTTCATCGACGGCTCACAATTTTCCATGTCTATAGACGAAAGAAAAATGATTCAGCAGCTTGAACGTCTCGATCCCTTTGCTGCGGAGCAATACCCTGCCTATTTAAAAGAAGTAAAAAGAATATACGACGTTGCAAAAAGCCAATTTTTCTACCGGACATTTTCATCGTGGAAAGATTACACAAACCCTTCTTTATTAAAAGCGTTGCTGCAAGTAAGGCCGTTCGAAACAGTAGATACGTTTCATCAGCGTTTTTTTCGAAACGAAAACATTCGAAATGCATTTAATCGATATGCAACCTATATCGGATCTTCACCTTATACATCACCCGCTACGTTTTCACTGATTGGACACTTAGAAATGAATGATGGGGTGTACTATGTAAAAGGAGGAAATACTAGAATTGCAAAAGGGCTGGGACATGTTTTCCGAAAAGCTGGAGGAAAACTGTATACAAACTGCAGCGTTACTGAAATAATCGTAAAAAATAAACGGGCTGTCGGAGTGGAAGTAAATGGAGAAGAAAAGATAGACGCGGATATCGTTATTGTGAACGGCGACTTGCTAAAAGCCTACCCGGCACTTGTAAAAGAACAGGATAGACCTCATTTTAAAAACAAAAAAGCAGCTGAATTTGAGCCTTCCATATCAGCTTATGTGATTATGGCAGCTGTTAAGAAGCGCTTTTCTCAGCTGATTCATCATCAAGTGTATTTTTCTCAGGATTATAAACAGGAATTTTATGAGTTATTTCAGCAAAAAACGCTTCCAACCGATCCCACCATCTATATTTGTAATTCTTCATATACCGATAACACGGTAGCACCGGGTGATAATTTATTTATTTTAGTGAATGCTCCTGCTGTGAAAGAAGAGAATCAAGAAGAAATGAACGCTTACAGAGAAGTTGTCTATCGCAAGCTTTCTCAGTTTGGTTTAGATATTGAGCCCTCGCTTGTACATGAACGAATTGTTACTCCATATGAAATTGAACAAACGTTTGGGGCATTTAAAGGTGCTTTGTACGGCGTGAGTTCAAATCGGAAAATGGATAGTTTTCTTCGGCCAAGCAACGTCTCAAAAGATGTTAAAAACTTATATTTTGTAGGAGGAACGACTCATCCAGGCGGAGGGTCTCCTATGGTCACAATTAGCGGTATCAATGTAGCTACGCTTATTTCCTCTTCCTAATTGATAAATCAGGATTGTCAAAAAGTTTAGTTTTTTGGTACTATAAGAAAGGACAGAGGCTGTTAACCACCTGTTCTTGCGGATGGAAAAAATGTTACATAATGAAGTTGAAAAGGTGATTACATAACTATATGATTGTATTTACGTGTCTTATTATTATCATAAGCATTATTCGTCCGTACTTGGAAAGCGTGACTGTTAAGCGAATTGCTTCAGAAGGCAAAAAAATTCGCTACTACAAAGAACAGTTCTTTTTTTATGTGCTAATTTTACTATTTTATATTGCGGTGATGGTATACCATAGGGTTCCAATTTCTATGTTAGGATTACAGGGAGTATATCTCGATACGATTCATCGCACGGCTCCGTATCCAGCGTGGATTGAATATTTGCTGCTTTTAATCTTTGCAGGCTTTATCGTTCTTTCCATTATGCTTCAATGGATGAAAGATCATGGAGAAACGGTTTTTGTGGAACAGGAAATGCCCACGTCAATTGAGGCAACCGTTCCTAAAACAGAAAGAGAGCAAAAGTGGTGGCTAGCATACAGCGGTATTTCCAGCTTCGTAGAAAGCACCGTCTATTTTCCTAGCTTTTATTTATATAGTCACTATATATTAGCCATTGAAAACACATGGGTATTGGCCGTTTTAATTGGTATTGGTTATTTCCTATCACAGCTAGCTTTCCAGCGTGACCGTTTAAGTGTCCAGACGCTGTTAGTTGGTATCGGGCTAGGCGCTTTATTTATCATGACGAAGTCAGTTGTCATCATAATCTTGTACTATGGCTTTAGCTTTTTGATTTATGATATTTACCAGCAAGATCGCAATCTAGTAAAAAGTACAGATGATCACTAAGAAACAACACGGCATAAAGCTGTGTTGTTTCTTTTTTTTATAATTTATAAAAAAAGCTTGAAAAGCGCTTTCAATAGTCTTATAATTTAGATAAATCGATTTACTAAACCGGTTTAGTAAGTGGTTAGTTAGTATAATAAGAAAGGTAGGTCGATTTATGAATAGTATCATTATCCCGTTAAATGCATTCGAAACAACAGGCTTTCAGCACACCATGATTGGGAAAATATATGAGCAGCAAGTACATGGAGTGGAAATTCGAAGAGAGTTAATGAAAAAAGTAGATCAAGAGATTAAGCTTATTGCCGAAGAATTAAAAAAATATCCGCTTTTTACAGTATATTCGGCTCCAATTGAACTCTGGAGAGAAAATGGAGAGTTAAACACACAAGAATTAAAAGCTATTCTTGAAGAAGCCTTATCACTTGGCGCTCAGTGGGTAAAAGTTTCTCTTGGTTTTTATCAGCCCCAATCGCCTATGGCAGATTTACAGCAGCTATTAGAAGCATTTCCAGCTTTACGCCTATTTGTAGAAAACGATCAAACCAGTCACGGAGGCAACATAGCATCTCTGCATGCATTTTTTGATAACGCTTACGAAGTTCCTGTTTCCATGACGTTTGATATTGGTAATTGGCTTTATGTACATGAACAACCCAAAGAAGCAATCAAAATGCTAAGGTCATTTGTAGGCTATATTCATATTAAACACATCATAAAAAATAGCGGAGAGCTAGTGACAACAGCTATATCGAACGATTCAAATGAAATGTGGAAAGATATTTTGAAAGGGTTTTCTCATTCGATTTTTAAAGCTTTAGAGTTTCCAATCGGTGAACCGGAACAAATCCCCGGCTTCATTTCATTGGTGCAAGCAGTAGAACAGGAGGAAGTTCAATGAATTCATTAGACGTTATTACCTTCGGAGAAGCAATGGTGATGTTCATGGCAGAACAACCAGGACCGCTGCATGAGATTAAGCATTATACGAAAGAACTGGCCGGAGCAGAAACAAATGTAGCAATTGGTATCGCTCGTCTCGGTCTGCGCGCAGGCTGGGTGAGCAAAGTCGGCAACGATCCTTTCGGTACGTTTATTATGAAAAGGCTACAAGAGGAGTCAGTCAACACCGATTGTGTACTAATAGATAGCGAGCATGCAACAGGCTTTCAAATTAAATCAAAAGTGGAAGTGGGAGATCCGGAAGTTTGTTACTTCCGAAAAAATTCAGCAGCCAGTCACTTGCACTCAAGCGATTTTAATCAAAATTATTTTTTAGCGGCAAAACATATGCATATGACAGGCATACCGCTTGCTGTGTCAGCAAGTATGCGCGATTTTGCTCTACATGCACTTACATCGATGAAAGCAGCTGGAAGAACGGTTTCTTTTGACCCAAACCTTAGACCCACTCTTTGGGCATCGAAAGAAGAAATGATTGTTACAATCAATGAAGCTGCTAAACAAGCAAACTACGTTCTGCCGGGTATTGAAGAAGGAAAAATCTTAACCGGCTACGAAAACCCAGAAGACATTGCTTCTTACTATTTAGATGCAGGCGTAGAGCTTGTCGTTATTAAACTAGGTGAACAGGGAGCCTTTTTTAAGACGGCTAAAGAGCAAGGGATAGTTGAAGGAATAAAAGTGAAACAAATAGTTGATACAGTCGGAGCAGGAGACGGTTTTGCAGTAGGACTGTTAAGCGGACTTCTTCAAAATGATTCTCTTACTCAGTCTCTAAGGAGGGCAAATGCTATTGGGTCATTAGCTGTACAAAGCCCTGGAGATAACGACGGATATCCAACCGAACAGCAGTTACAAAGATATATGGAATCCCAAAAACAAGGAGTGAAGTGATAATGAAACAGCAGCTAGCAAAAAAAAGATGGCTTCGGTTAATTCCTATCGTATTTATTACGTATAGCCTTGCATATTTAGACCGTGCAAACTATGGGTTTGGAGCAGCGGCAGGGCTGGCAGAAGACCTTCATATTACGCCAGGTATTTCGTCTTTATTAGGATCTCTCTTTTTCTTAGGTTATTTCTTTTTCCAAATTCCAGGCGCTCACTATGCTGAAAATAAAAGCGCTAAAAAGCTGATTTTTTGGTCTCTGATTTTATGGGGAGCACTTGCTACAGCTACGGGTATGGTAAGCCACGTCGGATTTTTGTTTGTTATCCGGTTTGCTTTAGGAGTGGTCGAAAGTGCCGTTATGCCTGCTATGCTCGTGTTTTTAAGCCACTGGTTTACAAAAGCAGAACGTTCTAGAGCCAACACGTTTTTAATTTTAGGAAACCCGGCAACCGTTCTTTGGATGTCTATTGTTTCTGGGTATTTGCTAGAATCGTTTGGCTGGAGATGGATGTTTATTTTAGAAGGTTTTCCAGCTGTTATTTGGGCATTTTTATGGTGGAAACTAGTAAATGACGAGCCAAAAGATGCAGGCTGGCTGTCGAAAAGAGAAAAAGCAGATTTACACGATGCGCTGCAAAAAGAACAAGAAGGAATCAAACCTGTTAAAGGCTATAAAGAAGCTTTCAAAAATCGTACTGTCATTTTATTAAGCATTCAATACGCTTTATGGAGTATAGGCGTCTACGGATTTGTTATGTGGCTTCCGTCTATTATTAAAGCAGCGCCTAACATGAGTATAGTGAAAACAGGTTGGTTAGCGTCCGTTCCTTACGTATTAGCAGTTGTATTAATGTTAACGGTTTCATATCTGTCAGATAAGTTTTTAAAACGAAGCGCATTTGTATGGCCGTTCTTATTAGTAGGAGCGCTTGCTTTTTACGGATCTTATTTAGTTGGCACAAGCAACTTCTGGCTTTCTTTTACCTTACTCGTTATCGCCGGAGGAACGATGTACGCTCCGTACGGACCGTTCTTTGCGATTATTCCTGAAATTTTACCCCGTAATGTTGCCGGTGGAGCAATGGCTTTAATTAATAGCATGGGTGCACTTGGTTCATTTGCCGGTTCTTATATTGTAGGATTTTTAAATGGATCAACAGGAGGATTTGGCGCTTCATATATCTTTATGGCTGGATCATTATTCCTTGCGGCAGTTTTAACCATTGTCGCAACGAAAAAGCCAAGAGAAGTTCAAAGTGTAAAGCCAGTCGAAACAACGGCTTAATGTAACGATAAAAAAGGAGAATGGAAATGCATATTGAGAAAATTACAAGTAGCGGTATTGTAGCGGTCATTCGAGGAGCAAGTGCTGAGCGGATTATTCCGCTTGCCTACGCGTTAAAAGAAGGCGGAGTAACAAACCTAGAAATTACAATGGAAAACCCTGCTGCTGTAGAGGTTATTAAAGAGTTGAAAAATGAATTTGACGACTCGATGTTTATTGGAGCAGGAACTGTTCTAGACGAAGAAACAGCACGAATTGCTATTATGGCAGGAGCGTCATTTATTTTTTCTCCTACGGTTAATGAACGAACAATTAAAACGGCTAAAAGGTACGGCGTCATTAGCGTGCCGGGCGCTTTTACACCTACTGAAATTTTAACAGCCTATGAATGCGGTGCAGATATGATTAAAGTCTTCCCGGCAAGCGTAGTAGGCCCCGCTTATTTTAAAAATATAGCAGGACCGCTTCCTCATATTCCATTAATGCCAACAGGCGGCGTTACGGCTGAAAATGCAGGAGCTTATATTAAAGCTGGAGCAGCTGCTATTGGGGCAGGAAGCACATTAGTGGATGGAAAGCAGCTTCCAACTCCTGAATACTTACTTCAAGTAACAAAGGAAGCGAAGCGTTTTACTCATGAAATTCAAGAAGCTAGGCTTGCGTACGCTTAATAAATAAAGCCTTCTGCTAGCAAGAAGGCTTTTCCTTTTTCGTTTTTTTCGTTTACACTAGGAGTAGCATAATTTTAGGGATTGAATGAAAAGGACGGATTATGATGCAAAAAGTTACTATGCTGGACGTTGCAAAAGCAGCAAATGTCTCCAAAAGTACCGTATCACAATACATTAACAAGCGGTATGAATATATGGGCGAAGAAACACGAAAGAAAATTAAAGAAGCGATTGATACACTCGGCTATCAGCCCAACTATCTAGCAAGGAGCTTAAAACAAAAGCGAACGTCGATGATTGGGATTATTGTCGCGAATATTATGCACAGGTTTTCTACTGAAGTCATTCGTGCAATTGAAGACTATTGCCATTCACAAGATATACATGCCATCATCTGTAACGCAGATGATGACCCTGATAAAGAAAAGAAATATATTAATATGTTAAAAGCCAAGCAAGTAGATGGCCTTATTTTATTTCCAACAGGAGCCAATACTTCTCTTTATGAGCAGATGATCAAAGAAGAATATCCGGTTGTTATTATGGACCGTAAAATTCATGATGTAAAAGGGAAAATTCCATCCGTAGTGGCAAACAATCAAGAAGCCACAAAACAGGCTATTTTGCATCTCCTCGAGCTTGGACATAAGCATATAGCGATCATTACAGAACCATTAACTATTACACCCCGGATTGAACGTGTAGAAGGGTACAAAGAAGCGTTAACATCAGCCAATATGCCTGTAAATGAATCCATGATTATCAACTGCAAAAAAGCGGACATGCAAAAAGCGCTTAAGAAGCTATTTGCAGCCGATAATCCGCCGACAGCGCTGCTTGCTGGAAACGATTTAGTATTCATTGAAGTGCAGAAATTTATTAAACAACACGGATTTAATATCCCAAATGATTTATCTTTAATTGTTTATGATAATATTCCTTACGCAGATGTAGCAACGCCTGCCGTTACGACGATTTCGCAGCCCGCTTTTGATATGGGAACAAAAGCAGCAGATTTACTTATTAAACAAATTTTGAAAGAAAAGATAGCTTATGAAGAGTACCAGTATGAGTGTGAATTAATTATTCGAGAAACAACTTTGTCGCATTAAGCTGAAAAGAGCGCCCATGGCGTGCTCTTTTTAGCTCATCAAAATATTAGTTTTTTTACGTTATCACTAAACCGGTTTAGTAGAAGTGAGGAGAAAAAATATGAAGATACAATTAGCATTAGATCGCGTCACAATTGAAGAAGCTATCATCCTTGCCAAGCTGGCAGAACCCTCCGTTGATTGGATTGAAGTAGGTACATCTCTTATAAAAGAGTATGGAATTGAAAGTATTTATAAAATCAAACAGGCATTTCCGCACAAGACGATTGTAGCAGATATTAAAACGATTGATAACGCAGAGTATGAATTTACCATGTGCTATCAAGCAGGAGCAGATATAGCAACAGTCATGGGCGTATCACCTTTACCTACGATAGAGACTTGCGCAAATGTCAGCGAAAAATGGAATAAAAAAATGATGGTGGATTTATTAAACACGTCAAGCAGTTCGCAAAAACAAGTAGGTATTTATAGAAACGCTATTTTTTGCCATCATATCAGCAAAGACGAGCAAGAAAAAGAAGGAAAATCGCTGAGTCAAATAAATTTGCGGCAATATTTTCATTCAGGTGCCCAAATAGCAGTAGCAGGAGGAATTAATCCAGCCTCAGCAGCATCATTAATTCAAATGAAAGCGAACGTCGCAATTATTGGATCAGCGATTACAAAAAGTGCGGATGTGGCAAAGGCATCTGCTGAATTTCAAGACTTATTTATGAGCAGGGGGAACGTATAATGACAAAAACACAAACGATTTTAGACGAAATTACGGCCGTAATGAATCACATAAAAGAACCGCAAATAGAAGAAGTAGCGTTTTCACTTTACCAAGCGAAACGAATTTTTGTTATAGGCGAAGGCCGCTCTGGGCTAATGGGCAAATCATTTGCGATGAGACTGATGCATTTAGGTGCGACAGTATATGTTGTAGGGGAGACTATTACTCCTTCGATTGCAGCAGGTGACGTGTTGGTGGCTGTATCTGGTTCAGGAAAAACACAGCAAGTGGTGAGTGTAGCTAAAAAGGCCAAAGAAGTAGGATGTTCCGTTATCGGCATTTCAGCTAGTACAGAATCACCGTTAACTGCTCATACTGATGAGCTGCTGCATATTCCTGCTGCAACCAAATACCGAAGCGAAAATGAAGCAGCTTCCATTCAGCCACTTGGCTCGTTATTTGATCAATGTGCTCACGTTGTATTTGATACCATTTGTTTAGAATACGGGAATTTGAACCACACGGATCATGAACAGGCGTTTAAGCAGCACAGCAATTTAGAATAAGAGGAAAGAGGCTAGAAAAAAGTAGGTTATTTAAAAGAAAATCCGAACGATGAATCGAGATTCTTGATGGAGAATCACATTCGTTCGGATTTTTTCATTGGTATTGGTGAGCGTAGGTTTCATGTGTGTAGTTGTTTCTAGCTGTTGATTGAATCGATATAGTTATATCTCAATCTCTTTTGATACAGGCAAGTCTAAGTCTAAGCGTTTACTTCAGTTTTGTTTATTGCGAGTATATTACTTTGCTTCAAAGTAAATAACAGCATTTTTATGCTGAAATTGCTATAATATACAAGCCGGTACATATACTAAGGCGACTGAAAATAAAGGAGTTTTGATTAATGACAAAAATAAAATTAATTTCACATAACGATTTAGACGGGGTAAGTCCAGCACTATTGGGTCGGTTAGCGTTTGGCGACGACAACTTTGATTACAGCACGGTAAGCATTGGCCGCATCAATGACATAGTGACGCATTTTATTGAAGAAGAAAACGATGGAGACACAGCTTTATACATAACGGATATTAGCGTAAATGAGGAAGTAGCGGAAAAATTAAATGAACTGGTAAAAAAAGGTCAACAAATCACTCTTATTGACCATCATATCTCTGCTCTTCCACTAGCTGAGAAATACGATTGGGTTCATGTTATTGCAGAAGATGAAAACGGTAAAAAGACGGCAGCTACATCTCTTTTCTACGACTACTTAGTGCGCCACGACATGCTTCAAAAAACGGCGTTGCTTGATGAATACGTAGAACTTGTACGCTTATTCGATACGTGGGACTGGTTCCACGAAAATAACTTGAAAGCAAAGCGCCTTAATCACCTATATTACCTAATCCCGCATGAAGAATTTAAAGAAACCATTCTAGAAACGCTTCGTGAATCGTACCATACTGAACATCAAGAATTTACGTTTACGGACAAACACGAAATTTTACTAGAAGCAGAAGAAAAAAAGATTGAAAAATACATTTATGACAAACAAAAACAAATCATAAAAGAAAGGGTTGAAATTGATAACACAGCCTACAATGCAGGAATTGTATTCGCAGATACATATCAGTCTGAACTAGGAAATGCACTGTGTCTAGAAAACGAAGATATCGACTTTTCCGTTATGGTGGACATGGGACGCCAAAAGATTGGCTTCCGTGCAGTAAAAGACGAAATCAACTTAGCAGAAATTGTTGGGCATCTTGGAGGAGGAGGTCATCCAAAAGCTTCTGGATGCAAGTTAACGGCTGAAACATTTGCTCTTTTCGTCACGGATCACTTGTTTAAAGACGAAGAAAAAAGTGAATAAAGCGTATAAGGAGGAGATGCTATGTCGTTTAAAGATTTAGTTGTTGTTGTTACCGGAGCTGCGAACGGAATAGGTAAAGAGGTATCCCGCGCATACGCGAAACAAGGAGCAAAAGTGGTATTGGCAGATGTGGACGAAACCGAAGGAGAGCGTCACGCAGAAGCTATTCAAAGACAAGGCGGAGAAGCAATTTTTGTAAAAACAGACGTCCGAAAAGAAGGCGACATTTTAAATCTCGTTGAAAAAACGGTCAGTACTTATAGGACGATACATATTTTGATTAATAATGCAGGCGTTTCCCGCTGGAAATCACCGTATGAGCTAACCATTGATGAATGGGATGACATTATCAATACGAACCTGCGCAGCGTGTTTCTATCCTCTCGCGAAGCAGCTAAGGTGATGAGAAAAAACGAAAGCGGAGGCTCCATTGTAAACTTAGCTTCTACAAGAGCTACAATGTCTGAACCTCACACAGAAGCTTATGCTGCTACAAAAGGAGGAATCGTTGCTTTAACTCATGCACTTGCCATTTCACTTGGTGATGACAACATCACAGTAAATGCTATTTCTCCAGGATGGATTGAGACATCTGACTACGATGGCCTTCGTGAAATCGATCATACGCAGCATCCGTCTAATCGGGTGGGAACGCCAGCCGATATCTCAAAAGCGTGTATGTACTTAACAAACGTTGAAAATGATTTTGTAACAGGAGCTAACCTCGTAGTAGACGGGGGAATGACGCGAAAGATGATTTATGAACATTAAGCATCTATAAAAAAAAGGCTAAGACAAAAGTATTTTAGACGAAGTGAAAAAATGAACCATTGATCAAATTTTTGATTAGTGGTTCATTTTTTTGTTACGGTAAACGTAGGTTTCACCTGTTTCGTTCCTTCTAGCAGTTGATTGAAGGGCACGACGAAGACTCCGGCGGAAAAAGCGGTTCAGCTCATATATCCCATTTGTTCATTTTAGATTGGATTCATTTCGTTATGTCTCAACCTCTTTTGATAATCAACAGAAGAAATAATAATTTTTCTGTTGACAGATAATAATAATCATTGTAAAGTAAGTTACATAAAGTAATTAAATTTCAATTAATATTTTTTTAGTTTAATATCTCGAATTAGAGATATAAGAATTCATTATATCTTGTTTATCTCCTTTTATCAGGGGGAAGGGTATAAACATGCAATTTAAGCTTAAAAAAACAAACAATTAGGAGTGTGGAAAATGGGTTTTTTAGATAAATTATTTGATAAATCAAGTGATCAACAACAGGTTGGAAAAGATTTTTATGAAGCAATTAAAAACCGACGTTCTATTTATGCAATTGATAAAAATGTAAAAATATCAGAAGAAAAAATTGAAGAAATTATTAATTTTTCGGTAAAACATACTCCTTCATCATTTAATTCTCAAAGCGCACGTGTAGTTGTTTTATTTGGTGAACAGCATGATAAAGTATGGGATATTACGAGAGAAACGCTTCGTAAAATTGTTCCAGCTGAAAATTTTTCAGATACGGATCAAAAAATGAACTTATTCGGAAGCGGCTATGGAACAGTTCTTTTCTTTGAAGATCAAGAAGTAGTTGAAGGATTGCAAAAGCAGTTCGCATCTTATAGCGAAAACTTCCCGGTTTGGTCTAACCAATCATCAGGCATGCTGCAGCATGTGATCTGGACAGCACTTGAGCTAGAAGGCCTAGGAGCAACATTACAGCATTACAATCCATTGATTGACGATGAAGTAAAAGCAGCTTGGAATATTCCAAGCTCATGGAAATTAATTGCTCAAATGCCATTTGGTAATCCTGTGTCACCTGCGGGAGAAAAAGAATTTCAACCGCTAACTGAACGTGTAAAAGTATTTAAATAAGCAAAAAAAGGCACGGACAAAATTATTTTATTTGAAGCAAGATCCGAACGATTCATCGTTCGGGTTTTTTTATTGGGATGGCAAGCGTAGGTTTTGCGTATGTAGCTGCTTCTAGCGGTTGATCTCGTTATGCCTCAGCCCTTTTGTTATGATAAATAGTTTGAATATTCTTTTATGTTTAATCTAAGAAAAATGCGGTTAAATAGGAGGAGTAGTCCTCAAATCTTCGGTGGAATTTATGCGCTATACATAAGCAATTCAATGATGTTTTGTAAAAAAATAAAGTTTTTAACTTGGTTTTTTAGAGAATATTTGTTAACATATCCACTTGTGAGGTCTTAGTAAGAGGAGGATGATGTAAAGAATCCCATATCGGACGCAAGGGCGTAGATATGTGGAGTGGGAATTTTAAAGGAGGATTTTATGTCTGATCAAGGAAATCAAGGAAAATTTAAAAAATCAATATCGTTACTTGACCTAACGTTAATTGGGATGGGAGCTATTTTTGGTTCCGCTTGGTTATTTGCGGTTAGTAACGTAGCGTCAAAGGCTGGTCCAGCCGGGAGTTTTTCGTGGCTGATTGGCGGAGTCATTATTTTACTTATCGGCTTAGTGTATGCTGAACTTGGAGCAGCGCTACCGCGTACCGGTGGAATTATCCGTTATCCGGTTTACTCACATGGTCATTTAGTGGGTTACTTAATTTCATTCATTACCATTATTGCTTACACAAGTTTGATTGCCATCGAGGTAACGGCTGTACGTCAGTATGTTGCGTTTTGGCTTCCTGGTCTAACTAAACATGGTTCTGAATCGCCTACTACAATCGGCTGGTTATTTCAGTTCGCGTTATTAACACTATTTTTTATCATTAACTACGTAAGTGTAAAAGCATTTGCTAAGTCAAATGTCATTATATCTGTGTTCAAATATGCGGTTCCTCTTACAATTATCGTCGTGTTAGCTTATCACTTTAAATCAGCTAACTTTACAACTGGCGATTTTGCTCCGTTTGGTTTTAATGGTATTCAAGCAGCCATTTCAACAGGTGGCGTTATGTTTGCTTACCTAGGACTTCACCCTATCGTTTCTGTAGCCAGTGAAGTTAAAAACCCGCAGCGTAATATTCCAATCGCGCTCATTATCTGTATTGTACTTTCAGCGATTATTTACACAGCACTGCAAGTATTGTTCATTGGTAACATCCCGGCTGATATGCTATCAGGAGGATGGGGAACAATTCAAGAGCAATTCTCTTTACCATTTAAAGATATTGCACTTATTTTAGGCCTTGGCTGGTTAGTAACGCTTGTTATTTTTGATGCTATTTTATCACCAGGCGGTAACGGGAACATCTTCATGAATACAACTTCTCGTTTAGTTTATGCTTGGTCTCGTAATGGAACATTATTTAAACGTTTCTCAAAAGTAGATAAGAAAACAGGAATTCCACGTGCGTCACTATGGCTATCATTTGGAATGTCCGTATTCTGGACACTGCCATTTCCTTCTTGGGAAGCGCTAGTAAACGTATGTTCAGTGGCACTTATTCTGTCTTATGCGATTGCGCCAATTTCAGCTGCTGCATTCAGAGTAAATGCAAAAGACCTTAAAAAACCTTTTAAATTAAAAGGCATGAGCGTTATTGCTCCTGTTTCATTTATTTTCTGTTCATACATCGTATATTGGTCAGGGTGGACGACAATTTCTTGGCTTCTAGGATCACAGCTTCTAATGGTTGTTATCTACGTAGCGTTTAAGAAATACGTACCAACTGACGTTGTAAAGTTTGCACAGCAGCTTAAATCTGCATGGTGGCTAGTTGCTTATTATATTATTATGCTTGTTATCTCTTATCTAGGTTCATTTGGTGGAGGACAAGGTGTGCTAAGCAACCCGCTTGACTTAATTTTAATTGCTCTTGTTTCACTCGGTATTTTCTACTGGGCGAAATATACAGGTTTACCAAAAGCAGTTATCGATACAGATGATTAATAAAAAACACGGCATGAATTCATGCCGTGTTTTTTATTTGTAGAGGTACTTACTCTATTTATTTATCAAACAGCCATGTTTTTAAAATAGCAGCATACTCACGAAAATAGGCTTGAAGTTTAATTGAATTTGGTGTCTTTGCACCTAAGGGATAAACGTCAAAGCCTTGACGTTTGGCAATAATAGAGGCGCGAAATAAATGAAAATCACTGCTAACAAGCACGACTTTTTTGTGTTGAATATCAACTTTCTGTTTAGTAAAAGTAAAATTCTCAAAAGTAGAAGTTGACTGATCTTCTTTTATAATTCGATTCTTTTTAATTCCTTCTTTCCGCAAAAAACGATAGGCTGCCTCTGCTTCAGAAATTTCTTCATCGGATCCTTTTCCGCCCGTTAAGATAACTTTTGTTTGTTGATGTGCTTGTAAATAAGATAAAGCCGTCTTTACTCGTTCTTTTAAACTAGGAGACATTTGGTCACCATCTACTTTAGAGCCTAAAACAAGCACATAATCTGCGTTTTGTGGAACAGGCTTGTGAGCAGTTTGATACATACAAAAAGATATGATTGCTATATAAAGAACAAACACGCTGATAAAGACATAAATGATTTTTTTCTTCAACTGTGATCACCTTCCTAGCTATTCCATAAGATGTTTGGAAAATAATTGTTATTATAGCATACGAGACCCAAATAAGTATAAACACAGTAATATATAATAATAGAAGAAAATCGTTATTGTGAATGGTTATAAAATTCGTTACAATAAAGAATAAATGATTTTAAAAGTGCCTCTAAGGAGGATAATAGGGAAATCGGTGTAAATCCGGTGCAGCCCCCGCTACTGTAAATGTGGATGAACCTGCAAAGACCCACTAATCAAACTAGGAAGGGTGCAGAAGTAAAATGAAGCATAAGCCAGGAGACCTGCTTTTAAAAACCCCTTATTTTTCGGTGGGAGAAATAAGTCAAGACAATGTGTTAATGAGCGCATGACCAAACCTTGACTTTTACAGTTAAGGTTTTTTTATGTGGTAGGGAGTGGAAAAAGTGAAAAAAGGAAAACCGCTTATGATTCAAGGAACGCACTCAGACGCTGGAAAAAGCATGATTGCTACAGCATTTTGCCGTATTTTTAAAGAAGACGGCTATCAAACTGCACCGTTTAAATCGCAAAATATGGCGCTTAATTCATACATTACAATGGATGGAAAAGAAATTGGCAGAGCGCAGGGAATTCAAGCAGAAGCGGCTGGAGTAGAAGCAACAACCAATATGAATCCTATTTTAATTAAACCAACTCGTGATCATGAATCTCAAATTGTCGTTCACGGAAAACCGCTGCGTAATATGTTTGCTTTTCAGTATCGGCAAGAATTTTTTAATGAAGGTTTGAACGTTATCACGGAAGCTTATAAAGAGCTCGCCAATCATTATGATCGAATTGTGATTGAAGGCGCTGGAAGTCCTGCCGAAGTCAATTTGAACGATCGGGAACTCGTAAATATGCGCGTTGCAAAAATAGCAGAAGCGCCTGTTGTGTTAGTAGGAGATATTGATAAAGGTGGAGTTTTTGCGAGCCTAGTAGGAACTCTTCAATTGCTTCCAGCTGAGCACAAGCCCAGAGTTGTCGGGGTGTTAATCAATAAATTCCGAGGAGATTTAGAACTGTTAAAACCGGGGCTAAAGTGGTTTGAAGAATACACAGGCGTTCCGGTCCTAGGCGTTATTCCTTATATGCACGACGTGGAAATTGACGCAGAAGATTCATTATCCCTCAGAAATTACTCAACCCTTGTGAATCCGTTAAAAGAAATTGATATTGCGGTTATTTCGTACCCACGCATCTCAAATTTTACAGACATCGATCCTTTAAGCTTAGAAGAAGACTGTCATGTGAGGCTTGTAACCAAGCCATCACAACTAGGTACGCCTGATTTAATTGTTTTACCAGGAAGCAAAAATACGATTGAAGATGCGCAGTTTTTACAAGAAAGCGGCCTGGCTCTAGCCATTAATCAAGTCTTGAACGCAACGAACGCTCACGTTATTGGCATCTGCGGGGGATATCAAATGTTAGGCGAGACGATTACGGACCCCGATGCAGTAGAGTCCCGGATTGAATCTATTAAAGGGCTGGGTTTGCTTCCAGTGGAAACCGTTATGACAACCAGCAAAAAAACAGAAAGAGTTTCTGGATATGTTCAGTTAGAGAGTGAGAAGGTTTCGATTGAAGGCTATGAAATTCATATGGGAAAGACGGTTTCTAAAAGTTTGACGGAAGCCTTTGCGGTGGTAGATGATCAAAAAGAAGGAACGGTTAAAGAAAACATCATTGGCACGTATGTTCATGATGTGTTTCATAACGATGCTTTGCGCAGAGCTTTGCTTAATCAAATTCGTAAACATAAAAAATTGCCACCTATTACGGATACATTCAACAGCCGTCTGCAAAAAGAGGAGTCTTTTTCAAAAGCAGCAGCATATGTGAGAGAAGCTGTAGATATGGAAAAGCTGTATCATTTAATAGACAACTATAAAAGCCCGGAGCAAGCACAAAAAGTATAGCTTGTAGAGGCTTTCGCTTGTTTTTTTACCGAGAACTTTAGTACGCTGTGCTACGTTGCCTAGTTCAACAGTCTAGCACTCGCAACAAATAAAAGATAATTGTTTCCCACTCTATATAGGGTGGAAACATGGTTTATGGACAGGAAAATGAATGGTTAATGTAATGTAAAACATCATGCCTCGTTTCCTAGAGGAGCTGAAAGTATTGATTTTTAAACGTATTTTTTTAAACAAAGCATCTATCTTATACATAGTTAGTTTATTTATTGTATGTGTTTCGGTGATTATGGGCGTATTTATTGGTACAGTTTCGTTAACCGTAGGAGATACAATTAAAATTATTATTGGTCACCTTACCGGACTATCCTTATACCATGGTCCAGAGAACATGGATTTAATCATATGGCAAATTCGATTTCCAAGAGTACTGGTGGCATTTTTAGTAGGAGCGTCGCTTTCGATAGCAGGGGCCGCCTTTCAAGGGCTATTAAGAAACTCTCTTGCCGACCCTTACACGATTGGGGTTTCCTCAGGTGCGACCCTTGGCTCTGTCATGGCAATTTATTTTCATTGGAGTATTTTTGGTTTATCTATCTTCACGCTGCCTGTAGTCGGTATTGTATCTGGATTTATTACTCTCCTTTTAGTTTTTGGTATTACAAAGCTCGCAAGCGGCAATTTGGCCAATGAAACCATCATCTTAGCGGGGATTATTTTATCATCCTTTATGAGCGCGCTTATCTCATTAATTGTGGCTCTTTCTCCCGAAGAAGATGTAAGGCAGGTTTTATATTGGCTAATGGGAAGCGTATCGATGCGGGGATGGTCTCATATTCAAATTTTAGGGCCGTTCTTTTTGATCGGTACAATTATGCTGTTGTTACACGTAAAAGAGCTGAACGGCTTAGCATTTGGCGATCAATCCGCTCAGTTTATGGGAATAGACGTAAAGAAGAAAAAAAGAATGATTTTAATAGGTGCATCCGTATTAACAGGGGCTGCGGTATCAGTATCTGGGGCAATTGGATTTGTTGGCTTAGTTATCCCCCACGTAGTGCGTCTCGTAGCGGGAGCTAATCATAAGCATGTACTGCCGCTTTCTATTTTAATTGGAGGAAGTTATTTGGTTTTAGCAGATTTATTGGCACGAACGATATTAGAGCCTCGTGAACTGCCGATTGGAGTTGTAACCGCCTTAATTGGTTCGCCGATTTTCACCCTGCTCCTTGTAAAAGAACGTATGCGGAAGAGAGGAATATCATGATTGAACTATATAATGTGACAGGAGGATACGATAAGCAGCAGCCGACCGTTCGTGACATCACGTTCACCGTAGACAAAGGTTCTTTTGTTGCTTTACTAGGACCAAATGGAAGCGGGAAAACAACGCTTATTCGCTTAATTATGAATGTATTAACCATTCAATCAGGAGAAGTGAAGGTGGAAGGAAAGTCAGTAAAGGCTTATTCACCAAAACAACTGGCGCAAAAAGTTGCAGTCATGACGCAAGAAAATCAAATTGGATTAGAATTTACGGTTCAAGAAATTGTTTCACTTGGACGTTATCCTTATCAGGCAAAAGGATTGTTTAGCACCGTATCAGCACAGGATGAAGAAGTGGTGGAAAGCGTGATGAAATTAACAAACGTCTGGCACTATAGAAACCATACTTTTCAATCGCTAAGCGGTGGAGAAAAACAGCGGGTTTTGCTGGCTAAAGCACTAGCGCAAGAACCTGACTACTTACTTCTTGATGAACCAACGAATCACTTAGATGTAAAACATACAATGGAACTACTTCAGCTGTTAAAAACTTTACAGCAGGAAATGAGCTTGACGGTCCTGGCCATTTTGCATGATCTCAACATTGCCTCGCTGTTTGCAGATAATGCCGTGTTACTGAAAGATGGAAGAGTAGAAGAAACGGGGATGGATGCCATTTTTCAGGATGCAGCTACGTTAAAAAGAGTATATGGCGTTGATTTGCATGTATTTCACCATCCTGCTGTGAATAAGCGACAAATTGCTTTTGTGCCGCCTTATCAATATCCAGAGACGGACTTCCATGAGTTGTATCAGTTGCAAAAGGAACCGGGCAAGCTATGTTTATCCTTTGTTCGTCCTTTGAGAACTCTTTCACTGAGTTCCAATGAAACAGGTCTAGACTGGTGTCAAGAAATTGTTCAACAGCAAAACAGTGCTAACGCGGTATGGAAATCTGAGTCTTTATCTAGTCATGAAGTTCGCTTAAAAGACGATAAAGGTTACTCGTGGCTGGCTGTGCTGACACATGGACAAAAAGAAAACGAAGTAAATATTGTGCTACTAACAAATGCGCCGCTTTCGGACGGGAACTTACTTCATGCTGCGATGAAGGTAATTGAGTACCGGGCTTTCTTAGGAAAAACAGGACGTATTGTTGTAGCATCATCTCATCATAAAGAAGAAAATCAAGAAGAAATTTCAGAGTTCTTGATGGGACGCCTTAAAAAAGAATTACAACTATTTATGGAAACAAAAATGACCGACAATTGCTTTAAATAAGCAGTAGCGGTCATTTTTTATTCTTCGGAGTGATCATCAGGTTTTTCTGTTTCACCTCCTGAACTCATCGTTGTCTCAGTTGTATGTTCATCAATCTTTTTTTCTTTTAGCTTAACAGAAAACAAGTCTTTGACTTCTTCATCTACTTGATCAGAGTCAGCGCTGTAAGTGGTGCCGATGTTTAAGTGACCGGTCAAATCTTTAATGCCTAGCTGGCCGAAATTATTACTAAGATCAATTTTGTCTAATAATACTTTTTCGACCATGATTTTTTCAACAACAATGGACTGCTTTGGCTGAGTTACTTCATCAATCTTTTTGTCAAGAGTTTTCATCATCTCATATAAGGCTGTATTGGACGATTCTTCCTTTAACGCAGAGAGCTGATTTTGAATAGCTTCGAAATTAGGAGCTGACTGCATAGCTGATAGTAAATGAGCTGTTTGCTCGTGCAGTTGAGACAGTGATTGAATAAGGTGAGCTGATTCATTTAATTGCTGATGAAGCTCTTCTATTTTAGGGATCGCGTCGGTTAAATGCGCCACTTTTTAAATTTTCCATGATTCATATTTGTCACCTTCTTTAAAAGAAATAAAACAAGGCCTTTTGCAGCTTTCTATTTTATATGTATGCATGAAAACAGAAAAAAACGTCCACTTTAATCTAAATCGTGGACGTCTATTTGAGACATAGGAATATTAACATGTTTAGGCATCCGGATTTCCAACACTCCGGAACGATATACGGCGCGTGTACCTTTTTTACGAACCGAACAAGGAAGCTGAATTTCTTCTTTGAAGGATTCTTCTCCATCTATTCCTTCAATCGTACACAGATATGGAGTATGATAGACTTTAATGCTTGATACAATATCGCGGTTAGGAATTTTTAACTGCACAATGCATTCATCTAATGTATTGATGACGTTTGAATCAAATCTTCTTAACTGTTGTCCATGACCTTCATTTCCCACATCCTGCTGTTCTTTCATCATGTCTTGGGCTTGCTTAAAGAATTCATTTCCTTGCATAAAATCCGGAAAAGAATGGGACATCGTAGAAGAAATCATTTGCTGAATATATTTATTCATGTCTTTAGATGCCATTCCTTTTGGGATATTTTCCATCATTCCTTTAAAAGGAGACTTTCCAAATGGAAACATATTTACACACCTCCTTGTAATGTGCCAAGTAAAACGACAAAATTGTTAAAGCTAAATTTGATTTCCAATTGGAGCTGAAGGGTTTGCAATTTGATCTTGATCGCTTACATCAGGATCTAACACGCCTGTATTCATTTGAGAGCAAGTAGGAGAGAAGTTACCTAGAGAAAAATTCGCTCCGTTAAATTTTGAGTTCGCCGTGTGACTGTTTTGAATGGTGGAACCAAAATCAATATTTGCGTTTTGCGTGACACCGTTTGTTACGATATTAAAAACGTTAATTTGAAGAGGCATAAAGAGACCCCTTACTGTTTTTATTCATTCTACTCCAACGGCCTATTGCATTTAGAGAGAATGTATTCACCGTTTGTCGTCATGCTGTTGACAAGCATTGCCCTATATCACTGCTGATAACCATTGACATGATCAACGTTTGCAATATCTGTTTGGTCATTTGTATCAGGATCGATATAAATGTTTCGCATTTTCGAGGAAGCAGGTGAGACATCGCCATAAGAAGAGTTCGTACCAGTGGATTTTGAATGGGCCGTGTGACTGTTGTGGAGTGCTTCGCCAATGTTGACAGAACCGTTGCTTGAGATACTGTTGATCTTTAAATTATAAATGTTAATAACACTTGGCATATGCTCTCACCCTTTTCTATGGTTGATTAATGTATCCTATGATGATAAGTGCCTAAACGTTCACAATTCCTCATAACTAAAATCGCCTTTTCCGATTGAAGGAAAAAGCGATTGAGAGAGGATTACTTAATGATATGGCTTATGAAATGGGTGCAATACGATAATTCTTTTTTTCTAAAATGTAAGAGATGCTTTGTTGGACAGTGGAAAATGTCCGCCAATTAAACTGAGAATCTACAAGCGAGAGAGCCATTTTTGAAGAAAGACCAACAATAAGGCAAGTGGTACCAATCAAACGCAAAGCATCGTGGAGCGTGTTAATATAATAACCGTGTTCTTCATCTAACGAATGAAGGGAAGATAAATCAATAAGCAAATAGCGCGCCTGTTCTTTTACAACTGCCTCCAATACCGTTTCAGTTAGCTTCTTTCCACGTTCTATATCCATCTTACCGGTAATGGGCACAGCTAAAACCTCGTCCCATATCTTTAATAAAGGAGTGGACAAATCCTCAATTAACCGTTCTTTTTCAAGCTCTGCTTCGGCTTGATCTGTAAAGTCTAATAGCATAAGTAAGTAGCCATAACGCTCGCCGTCTTTTGTATCAATGGGGTGAATCACAGCTTCTGCTACATATTGAGTTCCAATTGTTATACGCGTTCTGTAAGTTGTATGAAGAGAGGTGAGTAATTTTTCCGCTTCTTCAGAATTGGAATGAAAGAAGTCCATATGCTTTCCAATTAACTCTTCGATATGAGATAACTGGTAGATTGGGAGTACTGGTTGGAGTGTTTCAATTGCTCTTGCATTCATCCACTGCACACGATAGTCTTTATCCGCAATGATCATGGTTTCTTGAATATTTTCTAAAATCAAATGTCCATTAAGCTTTTGTGGAAGTCGTCCAATTCCATTCATTCTCCATCTCTCCTTATGCGTGTAGTAAGTTTATGTACATCTACTTTATATTTTACAGTGAAAAGAATGAAGAAGGCTATAAGAAATTTAGTAACGTGTATAGGGATCATGGTATGTAAAAAGCGTAGGAGTAAGCACTCGCTTCAATCAAAAAACTCCCCTGTGCAAAAGGGGAGTCCACCTTACTCATATGATTTAATAAAATCAATGTTATATTTTTCAACGCTTGATAAGTAGGAGTCTCTGAATGATGAATCAGGGGTATACCATGACTTTTCATAAAAATAGGCTTGAAGATCTTTCGATTTAAATACATACCCATGCCGCGCATAGATTTCATTTCGAGCTAGCCTTAATTCACTCGAGCTCAAACTGCTAATATCACTATAGCTTAATTTGTAAGAATCCGAACCAGGAAGAATATAAGAGCTTGAAGTAGCATAAGAGCGCGGCCCAGGCACGATCACTTCTCGTTCTTTTATGACGGTTTTTTCCTTTTCGACGGGCGGAGTTTGTATATTTAACATAATACTTTCTTCACTTTGAATAGTGTAGGGACTGCTTTTGAACGTTGTGCCGTCTTTTTGCACTTCTGCATGAACAGTGATGCTTCCATCCGTGGCAACAGGGCCTATTTGTGATGAGCTATTCACCTGCAGTCCTGTGCTTTTTCCGTTTACGAATAAAATAGCGTCATCTCTATTCGATGAGATTGTGACGTAAGTCCCTTTAAATACAACAGATATATTTTCTTCTTTTTGCCGGTGGAAATTTACAGTCGTTTGGTCTGTAAGTTTTCCGTAAGAGCTATCGTAAGAAGCCGTAAGCGGGTAATTTCCAATCATAAAAGGCCCTATTTTTTGCGTTTGATTTTTGGATATCGATTGTTTTGTATCATTGACTGTAACCGTTGCATCCTCTGGCGTGGCGAGGGAGATATAATATGATGACGGCACAACCACGTACTGTTTTTTGAAGAGTAGTGAATGTTTCTGTTCTTTTATTGTAAAGTAGATACTTGATTTATTTTTCAAATCATTTTCAACGTCTCGTAAAATAGAACCATCGGAAGTTGCATCCAACAGAGCTTGAATAGATGTGTCATTAATAACTATAGTAGACTGCGAAGAGTCTAATAACTCTCTTAACACAGCTGTATCTTTCGATTCTAATGCCTCAATAAAGCGGTCAGCCGTCTTTTCTTCTGAGCTAGAGAACAAGAAATAAAATACAAAAGTTAAAAGAAGTATAAGCGCAATACCCCCGCCAATATACCAGCTCTTTTTATACTTAGCTGCAGCTGGCGACACGGTGAAAGAAAAGCCGCAGTTATTGCAAAATAATTGGTCTGTGCTTGCACTCGCACCGCATTTTGGACATTGATTCATTCACACCATTCCTTTCTTTTTATTCCATTAAATGTATGGAATACATAGGTAAAACAGACCATTAAATTGGAAAAAGAATAGATTCAACAAGAAAGATAAACACACCAAACATGCACAGAAAAGGTGAGGTATGCTATGATAAGAACTATATATTAATCCGATAGGGACACTCTGTCATATAAAAAGGAGATGAAGCAAATGAGTGTTTCATTTGTAAATAAAAATCAAAAGTCTACGTATGAAAAATTGCTGCCTCTAGTCGAAAAATTTAAGAAACGAGCTTTTAAAATAGATGAAGAAGGTACGTTTCCGTTTGAAAATATTCAAGAGTTAAAAGAAACGGGCTATACACGTCTTTCTCTCGAAAGCAAATATGGTGGAGATGAATTGCGCCTTTATGATTTTTTATTATTTCAAGAATTAATTGCTCAAGGAGACGCTTCTACGGCTCTTAGTATTGGATGGCATATGGGGATTACAATGGACTTGCGTGAAAAACAGCCTTGGAATCAGCAAATGCTCGATTTTATTTTTAAAGAAATAGAAAAAGGCGCACTTATTAACACCGCTGCTACTGAACCGAAGACAGGAAGTCCTACTCGAGGAGGAAAACCGGAAACGACAGCCGTAAAAACAAAAGAAGGCTGGCGAATCAATGGCCGAAAAACATTCACCACGATGTCTCCAGTGTTAAATTACTTTTTGGTAAAAGCAAGCATTGAAGGTGAAGAAGAGATCGGCTTATTTTTAATTCCTCGTGAAACAAGCGGACTTTCAATAGAAGAAACATGGGATATGATTGCAATGCGCGGGACAGGAAGTCATGATCTTGTGCTAGAAAACGTTGAGATTAAACGCGACTTTCTTGTTGAACGCCTCGGTGGTTTTAAAAAGAATGAGCCAAGCGGCTGGCTTCTTCATATACCAGCTTGCTACATGGGTACAGCCATCGCAGCAAGAGATTATGCTGTCGCATTTGCCACAGAATATTCGCCTAATAGTATTGAAGGGACGATTAGCGAGTTGCCAAATGTGCAGCGTTTAGTAGGAGAGATAGAACTTGAACTCATGCAGGCGCGTCATTTTATGTACAGCGTGGCAAATAAATGGGATGAAACAAGCGAACGAGCAGCATTAGCGGGAGAGTTAGCAGCTGTCAAACACGTGGTGACTAATAGTGCCTGTACGGTTGTTGACAAAGCCATGCGCATAGTAGGAGCGCGTAGCTTGCAGCGCAGTAATCCGCTGCAGCGCTATTATAGAGACGTGCGTGCTGGGCTCCACAACCCTCCAATGGATGATATGACGATTGTTAATTTAGCGAAGCAGGCGTTTACTAGATAAAACTTAATAACATGTTAAATGATGAAAAACTGCTTATTATAGGCTATTCTATAATAAGCAGTTTTTTCGTTGCAAAAGGAGGAATTGAAGATGAAGTCCGTAAGAGAAATTCAGCTGACACCTTATAATATCGCGTGGGAAAAGGAATTTTCAAAAGAAGCTGCCACCTTAACAACTACAATGTCAGCTCAAGTTTTAGAGATTCATCATATCGGAAGCACTGCTGTTCCCGGCTTAAGCGCAAAACCGATTATTGATTTACTTATTGAAGTGAAAGATATAAAAAACGTAGATACATATAATCAAAAGATGGAACAACTTGGTTACGAAGCAAAAGGTGAAAACGGCATAAAAGGAAGACGATACTTCCAAAAAGGTGGAAACGAAAGAACCCACCACGTTCATGTTTATGAAAAAGGCCACCCCGAAATTAATCGTCATCTATCGTTTCGGGATTATCTGCGAACTCACCCTGATGCAGCAAAAGAATACGAAACGTTGAAAATAGAGCTAGCGCATCGCTATCGCTTTGAACCGAAAAAATATGTGGAAAATAAAACGAATTTTATCCATAAAATAGATGGGCTAGCTTTAAAATGGAAAAAGGGAGACAGCAAGAGTTAGAATGAGAAGAATGACCTTAGATAAAAAGGAGGGAAAAGCTTGACTCCAGTTCTAAATAGACAGACCCCTACAGGTAAAAAGAAAAAAACGATATGGATCAGTCTGATATCCTTTGTTGCTCTTTGTTTTGTACTTTGTACGGCCATTTCTCTTTATGTAGGCATAAGCCTGACAAAACTAGATAAAAATCCTGCTGTGAAAAATCCTGGTAATTACGGCATGTACTATAGCAATCAAGTATTTTTGAGCAAAGACGGAATAACCCATTTAAAAGGATGGATGATTAAACCAACGGAACAGCCAAAAGCGACCATTATTATGTCACATGGATACGGAAATAACCGTGAAGCACAAGGAGCTGGCTTTCTGCCGCTGAGTAAAGAGTTTGTAAAAGCGGGATATCGAGTAGTCATGTTTGACTTCAGAGATTCAGGAGACTCAGAAGGAAATCAAACGACGATTGGTGTAAAAGAACAGCTCGATTTATTAGGCGTTATTCAGAAGATGAAAGAAACAACAAAAGAGCCAATTGTGCTCTACGGCATTTCAATGGGAGCAGCCACTTCTTTATTAGCAGCTTCTCAAGATGACGACGTAAAAGCAGTGGTAGCCGATAGTCCTTTTAGTGATTTAACCTCTTATTTAAAAGAAAATCTATCTGTATGGTCTCATTTACCAAACTTTCCGTTTACGCCGCTAACCATTGCTATTCTTCCTGTTATTGCAGATGTAAATCCTGCTGAAGCTAGTCCTATTAAAGCAGTCGAGCATATTTACCCTCGACCAATTTTATTTATACACAGCACAGGAGATACAAAAATTCCTTACACCGAAAGTGAAAAAATGGCTAAAACGCATCCAGATGCTTTTCACTTCTGGAAAACTAAGAAAGCAGAACACGTTCAAAATTATCACGTATATAAAAAAGAATATGTAAAGCGCGTATTATCTTTTATTGAGCAATCACTGTAAAAAAAGAGGCTGGGACAAAAATATTTTAGACGAAATGTAAAACGAACCATTGATCAAGACTTTTGATTAGTGGTTCGTTTTTTTGTTAGGACAAACGTAGATTTCATGTGTGTAAATCTTTCTAGCAGTTGATTGGAGGGCAAGACGAAGACTCCTGCGGGAAAAGCGGAACAGGTGAGACCCCGCAGGAGCGAAAGCGACGAGGAGGCTCAGCGGCCGCCCGCGGAAAGCGAAGCCTTGCACGGAAATCAACTGCGGTGTCTCAAGCAGTTCAGCTCATATATCCCATTTGTTCATCTTTAGATGGGATTCATTTCGTGATGTCTCAACCTCTTTTAGCCGTTGATTTTACCTTGTTCTATAAGCTCAGCATATAAATTACGAAGAATGTAGGTTTTATAACTTTCTAGCTTTCTTCCATCAATTTTAGAGATGTTGGCTGCTTTTAACTGCTGAACAAACCAGCCCTTTGAATACATATGAGCCATCGTTAACCACTCCTTTAAAAAAGGTGCACTCTAAATAATTAACTATATTCATAAAAGGAAATAAAAAGAAGTGAACGAAGCAAATGAATTGACGTTCATTTTTTACAGCGTTATACTGCTCTACAGCTACATAAAAGGAGGAAATGAACAATGAGTAAACAGTATATAAACGTAAATGGCGTTAAACTGCACTACATAAGCAAGGGACAAGGAGATCTTATGCTATTTCTTCATGGGTTTCCTGACTTTTCGCATATTTGGCGACACCAGATCGATGAATTTTCTAATGATTTCCACACAGTTGCTTTGGATTTAAGAGGATATAATCTATCTGAAAAGCCAAGCGGACTAGAATCATACGAAATTGATGTATTAGTAGAAGATATCCGCCAAGTGATTGAAGGTTTAGGATATAGCTCCTGCACGCTAGTTGTACACGACTGGGGAGCAGGAATCGGCTGGACATTTGCTTATCGCTACCCGGAATATGTACAAAAATTAATTGCTTTTAACGGTCCGCATCCTTATACATTTATGCGTGAGCTTAGAACAAATAAAAATCAGCAAAAAGCAAGTGAGTATATGAAATGGTTTCAAAAACAAGAAGCACAGGACTATATGGAACGAGACAACTTCTCCGGTTTGCGTAAGCTTGTGATCGACCCAGGTGTAAAAAAAGGATATCTAACAGCTGATGATGTTCAAGCATACATGAACTCTTGGGAAAATGGCTCTGTGCTGTCCATGCTAAGTTATTACCGCAATTTAAAAATCTTCACGGAAGAAGATCTTCAAAGAAAATCTTTGTTTCCGTTAGAAGAGGAAGTGTTAAACATCCCTGTACAGATTATTTGGGGAAATCAAGATCCTACGTTTATGCCTGAAAACTTAGATGGCATTGAAGAATATGTGCCAAACATATCTGTTCATCGATTGGCTGAAGCATCTCATGCTCCTCAGCATGAAAAGCCTCAAGAAGTAAACGACGTGATGTGGAATTTTTTAAATAAGTAAAGAGAAAAAGAAAGGTTTCCTCTAGAAACCTTTCTTTTTCTTTTGAATTTAAAATAATTTTTTAAAAAGTGATCCAACAGAATAAGGTGATCGTTAGGTAAGTATAAAAGGAAGGAATTCTTGAAAAAAGGCGCGTAAAAACTTTTTGAAAAAAGTGATCTAGCTGAACAAAGCGTCAGTTAGATAAGTAGAAAGGGAAGGAATTCTTCAAGAAGATGACATTTTAAAAATTTTTTTAAAAAGAGTGATCCAACGTCACTCAGCAATCGTTTAGTAGATAGAAAGAGAATACTTCCTAAAAAGAATCATTAAATGTGAGGGAACATGAAGGTTTAATATATAGAATATTCAAAATCTTCAATCTATTTAATGGTTTAAGATGTAGTAAGAATGAAAAAAGTGGCGTATATCAACTAAAAATGAGGAGAGTGGAAAATGATGAAATTAAGTAAAAAATTAATGATCCCTGTACTAGGAGCTTCACTATTGATGCCGACTATTGCAAATGCAGAGGAAGCAAAACCAACGGCAGTAACAAAAGCTTCAGATCTACGAGCGAACTTAGACTACTTATTATCTGAACACTTTACGCTTGCCGTTGCCGCTATGACAACAGCCTATGACGGTTCTAAAGATGCTGACGCTGCGTTCAAAGCACTCGATCAAAATGCCGTCGACATGGAACCAGCTATTGCTTCTATCTATGGTGATAAAGGAGCGGCTGAGTTTGAACGGATTTTTAGAGAACACAACAATTACACAGATGATTTTGTAAAAGCAACAAAAGAAAACGACAAAGAAGCCATGGCGGAAGTAGATAAAGAAGTAGATCAATTCGTGAATGAATTTGCTAAATTTCTAAGCACTGCTACGGAAGGTAAACTACCTGAAGATGCTGCGAAAGAAGCGCTTCGCGTGCACGAAGATCAAGTAAAAGAAACGTTTGAAGATTATGTAGAAGGTGACTATGAGGCAGCCGCGAAGACATACCGCGAAGGATATCAGCAAATGTTTGCCATTAGTAAAGCGTTATCAAATGCAATCGTAACGCAAATGCCCGATAAATTCGATAATACCAAAGTAGATACACCAGCAGCAGATTTACGTTCTTCATTAAACAGCTTAGCAGCAGAACATTTTGCGTTAGCAACAATGGGAATGGAAAAAGGGTTTAACGGTTCAAAAGATTACGACTACGTCAGCTGGCTAGAAAATGCTAACACAGCAGATTTTAAAGCTGCAATCGGCTCAGTATACGGCGATGAAGGAGCTGCACAATTCGAAAAAATTTGGCAAGGAGATCACATCAATGCCCAAGCTGAATTAGTAAGTGCACAAGTAAAAGGCGATGAAGCAGGAGAAAAGGCTGCAAAAGATAAGCTCCATAAATTCGCGCAAGAATTTGGTACATTCTTAGGAACAGCAACAGATGGAAACCTTCCAACTGCAGACGCACAGGCAGCTATAAAAGCACATGAAGATACGGTTATTAAAACATTTGAGCAATATGCATCCGGTGACTACGCTGGAAGTTATGATACGTATCGTGAAGGGTATAAATTAATGTTTGGTGTCGGCCAAGCTTTAGGTGAAGCGATTGTAAAACAAAACCCCGATAAGTTTGCTGAAACAGCTATGCCAACAGATATGCCGAAAACAGGTATGGGCGGGGCATCTGAATCAACGATGAACCCACTAACAGCGATCTATATTGCACTAGGTTCATTAGCCGTATTAACAGCTGGAGTTATTTTACGCAAGAAACCAGTAAGCAAATAATATTTTTTCTCCTTTTCCCTATCGATTACAAGTCAAGAGTCCTGAAAAAAGAAGAGAGGTTGTTCTCTCTTCTTTTTTATAAACAGCTGTGAAATGAGGTGACGATGTGAAAAAAGCGATTGTTTTTGCCTATTGTATATTAAGTTTAGTCCTGCTTGTTAGCGGCGGACTATATTTTAAAGAACAAATGGTAGAAGCAAAAGAAACAAAGCAACAGGCTGCAGCTAAGCAACAAGAGAAAGAAGCACAATCAAAGGATCTAAAAAGCTGGGTAACGCTTGAAGAAGAATTTGCTGTATTAAAAAAACATAAAACAGAAGCTAAACAGTTAAACAAAGAATTCAAAGGAATCATCCCTGAAAAAGTGTCCATTCCTGCTATTGGTGTGGAGGCTTCAATTGAAGAAGTAGGATTGTTAGATAACGGTGAAATGGCAGCACCCTCTACAGAAAATGGAGTTGCTTGGTTTGAACCAGGAGCTAAACCTGGCGTAAAAGGAAATGCTGTATTAGCAGGACACGTAGACAGTAAAACCGGCCCTGCCGTCTTTTACAATCTAAAAAACTTAAAAAAAGACGATGAAATTACCGTAAGAGATGCACAGGGGACCACGCTTACTTTTGTTGTTAAACGTATAAAAAGCTATCCGCGAGATAAGGCACCTCTAAACGAAATTTTTGGGTACAGCAACAAACGTAATTTAAATCTGATTACGTGCACAGGCACGTTTGACCGTGCGGAAGGAACCCATCAAGAGAGGTTAGTTGTCTATACAGAACTAAAAGCTGACCAAGCAAAAGAATTGGAGCGTGAAGCAACTGCCCCGCAACCTCCTACACATGTAAAGATGAGCGGTAATTTGCTTACGTGGTACGCGGTACGAGAAGGCAATATTATCGGTTATCGAATTTATAAAAAGAAACCAGGCGGAACATTTGTCCATATTGGCAGCGTTTCGGAATTTGAGCGAAAAAGCTTTGCTGATTCCGACGCATCTCAGTCTCGTTACTATGTAACAGCTGTTAATGAGTCAGGAAAAGAGTCTGCTCCGTCTAGTATAGCGAAATAACAAAAAGCTCTCTTCAAACGGAGAGCTTTTTGTTGTCGATTAAATGATATCTTCTGCCTTTCTATTTATCTAAATGCTATTAGTTTTAATAGATAAATAAAAAGCCCTTAAAAATAATACTTGAATAATATAAATATTCAGATTATTATGTACTAATAGTGTTTTGGTAATTAAAAGGAAAGAATCTAAAAGAAAAAGGAGAGAAAGCATGGCACAACCTAATTTGCAAACAGAGCAAAAATCACACCCAACAACCTTTCTAGACAAACTATTAGGAAGAGTAGAAGTGTTCGGAAACAAACTACCTGATCCTTTTATTTTGTTTGTATGCCTAGCGCTTATTATCGTAGTAGCATCTGTTGCTATTAATAGTATGGGAGTAACGGTGGTCCATCCTGGTACTAATAAAACTCTTCCAATTAAAAGTTTGTTGTCGCATGAAGGCATTCAGTATATCTTAACATCGATGCTGACCAATTTCACTGAATTTAAGCCCCTAGGACTTGTACTTGCTATGATGCTTGGAGTCGGACTTGCAGAAAAAGTAGGTCTGCTTGAAGTGGCCATAAAGAAAACGATTTTAAATGCTCCAAAAGCTCTTATTACATACGCCATCATTTTTACAGGAATTATGGCCAACTTAGCGGCAGATGCTGCTTTTGTCATCGTGCCTCCGCTTGCCGCAATGATTTTTTATACAGTAGGAAGGCACCCGCTTGCTGGATTAGCAGCAGGATTTGCTGGGGTGGGATCAGGCTTTACAGCAAATCTTATTATATCCGGAACCGACGGATTGTTATCAGGCATTTCGACTGAAGCTGCTAAAACAATTGACCCAAGCGCCGCTGTCAGTCCTGCAGCGAACTGGTACTTCATGGCGTCTTCTGTATTTGTTTTGACCGTTATAGGGGCGATCGTCACCGAAAAGATTGTAGAACCTAGGCTGGGCAATTATAAAGGAAAAAAACGCAATGATTTTGGTGAAATTAGTGAGGCAGAAGCAAAAGGATTAAAAAACAGTATCGTTGCTACATGTATTTATGTCGCTGTACTAGCTGTTTTCTTATTTTGGCCCAACTCTCCTCTACGAAATGAAGACGGTGGAATTGTTCCCTCTCCTTTTTTAGATGGTATCATTCCGATTACGCTGCTGTTTTTTGTGGTAGTTGGCTCTGTTTACGGAATAACAGTAGGGAAAATCAAAAGTTCTAGAGATGTACCTGCTTATATGACTGATTCGATGAAAGATATGGCTAGCTATATTGTCCTTATTTTTGCGGCTGCTCAATTTATCGCTTACTTTAATTGGACTAATATTGGAACGTGGATTGCAGTAGAAGGAGCAGATGCATTAAAAGCACTAAATCTAACTGGACTTCCAGTTGTGGTTGGTTTTGTATTTTTAACTGTTGTTCTAAGCCTTCTTATTTTTAGCGGCTCCGCTCAATGGGCACTAGAAGCACCTATTTTTATTCCATTGTTCATGCTGTTAGGATACAACCCTGGATTTATTCAAGCAGCATACCGAATAGCAGATTCTTCCACGAATGTAATTACTCCTTTAAATCCATACATGATTGTTATTTTAGCCTTTATGAAAGAATACGAGCCTAAGGCAGGACTCGGCACAATTATTTCACTTATGCTTCCTTATACTCTAGCTTTTTTAGGCATTTGGATTGTTATGTTGCTTATTTTTGCAATATTCGGTATTCCTCTAGGGCCTGGTGTATATATGTATTTGTAAAGAAAAATCCTCTTCTACTCCAAGAAGAGGATTTTTTACGTGAGAAAATCTAACACGAATAAAAAATAGTTCAACTTATGTGTACATAGGAGAATACAAAAAAAAGAAAACAGGATAAAAAAACAAAAGTTTTCTGAATAAATTTGCAAAAAGTAGTTGCTAAATACATATAAATCAAATATGATAGTAAACATAACAAGAGATGTTATATAATCTAACATTAAATTTAGGGGTTATTTATTCGTACTTAAGGGGGAAATCATCATGCAAATGGGCGATTCAGTATTTATGTTTTTTTCAGCATTATTGGTTTGGATTATGACACCAGCTATTGCATTGTTTTACGGGGGCATGGTTCGAAGTAAAAACATGTTAAGTACCGCGATGTATAGCGTAGGTTCCTTAGCTGTTATATCCGTTCTTTGGATAGTAGCAGGCTATTCGTTAGCTTTTTCGACCGGTGGCAATGCTTTTATTGGTAACTTGGACTGGGTAGGATTAAAAGGAGTCGGATTCACTCCAAACGGGGACTACAGTGCTACGATCCCGCATAATATGTTTATGATGTTTCAGCTGACATTTGCTGTACTAACAGTAGCTATTATCTCTGGGGCTTTTGCAGAGCGCATGAAGTTTTCAGCATTTATCTTATTTGCTATCCTATGGTCATTATTTGTATATGCACCAGTTGCACACTGGGTTTGGGGAGTTGGCGGATGGCTTCGCGAACTAGGAGCTATTGACTTTGCCGGAGGAAACGTCGTTCACATTTCGTCAGGTGTAGCAGGATTAATTCTAGCTCTTGTTGTTGGAAAACGAAAAAATGCCGATGCCGCAGCACCTCACAATTTACCGTTAACTCTTTTAGGCGGAATGCTGATTTGGTTCGGTTGGTTTGGTTTTAACGTTGGAAGTTCTTTAACTATTAACAGCGTTGCAATGACGGCTTTTATTAACACGAATACAGCGGCAGCAACAGGAATTATCGGCTGGCTTGTAGTAGAGTGGATTATCAATAAAAAACCTACGCTGCTTGGAGCCGTTTCGGGAGCGATTGCTGGACTTGTAGCTATTACACCAGCTTGTGGATTCGTTACACCGTTTGCCTCTATTGTAATTGGTTTTATCGGCGGTGCAGTTTGTTTCTGGGGTATCTTCTCACTTAAAAAGAAAATCGGTTACGACGATGCGTTAGATGCATTTGGTCTTCACGGTATTGGAGGAACGTGGGGAGGTATTGCAACAGGTTTATTTGCCACAACTTCTGTAAATGACGCCGGTGCGAATGGTTTATTCTACGGAGATCCAAGTCTACTTTGGAAACAGCTGGTGGCTATCGTAGCAACATACCTATTTGTCGGTATTGCTACCTTCATTATCGTTAAAGTGGTTGGATTAATCGTATCTCTGCGTGCGACACAAGAAGAAGAAACGCTTGGGCTTGATATTACGCTGCACGGTGAAAGAGCGTATCACGAATCGAATATGTAAAAGGGGTGGGCACAGTGAGTGATGTTTTAACAAAAATTGAAATTATTACACGCCCTTCAAAGTTTGAAGAGCTTAAGCAAGAACTGGCGAAAATCGGCGTTAGCGGTATTACAGTTACGGATGCACTGGGGTGCGGGTTGCAAAAAGGCATTACGGAGCTTTATAGAGGCGTTAAAAAACAAGACAATATGCACGCACGAATTAAAGTAGAAATTGTGGTGTGCGAAGTTCCGGTATCTGACGTTGTTGATAAAGCAAGAAAAGTACTAAATACAGGTCAGCCTGGAGATGGGAAAATATTTATCTATGAATTAAAAAATGCGATTAAGATCCGAACGGGGGAAGATGGATCACAGGCATTACGAAATAATAGTTAAACTTAGGGAGAAAGAGAAAACAAAGGGTCATATAAAAGGTGCATACTATGCACCTTTTTTTTAGGTTGAATAGTTACACGGCATGTTTCCTTACGGTGACATGCTTTTTTGTTATATATATAGCCAAAAAGTATATCGCAAAAAATAAGTGAATATAATTAAAATTATTTTTATAAAATTAAGAAAATTATAAAAATATGTGTCATTATTACTGACAAGTTTGGTGAAATACTGCTGTTTATCCTTTTATAATAGTAAAAAATAACTATATTTTTACTATTTTTAGTTTCTCTTTATATATGAGAGCAAATCTATTATGAAAGGATGTGAAAAAAGATGTACATAAACAGCAAGCTGTTTCACCGTTTTCAGAAATGACATTTGTTGCAAAGATAAAAAGCGTTCTAGACGCGAACAAAGGGAGGGAAAATCGTTATAAAAGACTGGCCGCTATTAAGCGTTTTATAACGATTACTACATGCTAAGTAAAAAAATGTTATCTATTTTAGCAACAACGGTCTTATCGGTAGGGTTTGTAGCTGGCTGTGGGAGCAACAGTACATCGGGAGAAGATAAAGGCAGCAATGTTATTAAAATTGCTACGCAAAGCCCTTTGTCAGGAGGTAGTGCGACATTAGGTGAAGCAATCAAACTGGGAGCTCAGCTAGCTCTTGATGAAGAAAAAGACACGTTTAAAAAATTAGGATATAAACTTCAGCTTGTACCGTATGACGATCAGGGCGATCCTAAAAAAGGCGTAGCGAACGCTCAGTTAATCGGATCCGATAAAGCCGTCTATGGAGTGATAGGACATTTAAATTCAGGGGTTACCATTCCTTCATCTGAAACGTATGAGAAATATTCAATTCCAATGATTTCTCCTGCAAGTACAGCAACGGACGTAACAGACCGAAAGTTAAAAACGGTTAACCGCATTGTAGCGCGCGATGACTTCCAAGGGCCTGCAGGAGCTGAATATGCTGTTAAAGAGTTAAAAGCAAAAAATATTTTTGTCATTCAAGATAAAACTGCTTACGGACAAGGGCTTGCAGATGCTTTTAAAACAGCAGCTGAAAAAGAAGGAGCAAAAATTGTTGGATTTGAAGGAATTACGGTTGGAGAAAAAGATTTTAACGGCGTGTTAAATCAAGTCTCTAAAGAAAAGCCGGATCTCGTTTATTTTGGTGGTCTTTATGCAGAAGGCGGACTTTTAATTAAACAAGCTCGTGACAAAGGAATTACCGCTAAGTTTATGGGAGGGGATGGCTTAGACTCATCAACTTTGGTTGATATTGCTGGAGATGCTGTAAAAGATACGTATCTTACGTCAGTAGCAGGCGATGCTTCCAAGACGCAATTTGCTAAAGATTATGAGAAGAAATTCAATAAAAAAGTAGAGTCATATTCTGTATACGGGTATGATTCCATGAAAGTTATGCTTCAAGGTATTCAAAAAGCAATTGAAGACAATGATAAAAAGCTTCCTTCTCATGAAGCAGTACGTGACGCCGTACGCGGTATTAAAGAATACAAAGGAGAACTTACACAGGTAGGATTTGATGAGAAAGGAGACAATAAATACGCTAAAATCTTTATCTATAAGTTTGACGCTCCTTCGTACCCAGCTAAATTAGAAGGAGAAATCTCACAGTAAACCTTAGAAAAGAAAGGTATGGATGTTCCGTACCTTTCTTTTCTTAAAATCGATTTTATAGGACGAAAGGGACGAGGTTATATGTTTGCTCATATTATACAAACGCTGCCGCAAGTGTTAATTGACGGACTAACATTAGGAGCTGTATATGCAATTATTGCCCTAGGTTATACGATGGTATATGGCATTTTAGAACTCATCAATTTTGCACACGGCGAAATCTTTATGTCAGGCGCCTTTATCGGAACCGCTATTTTAATAGGGTTAACAGGCGTAGGTTGGATTGCAGCTTTTCCGGCTGTTGTGACGTTAATTTTAGTTCTTCTTATTACGAGCGTTGCGACTGGGTTTCTTGGTATGGGAATTGAAAGAGTAGCTTACCGCCCCCTGCGCAAGTCTTCTAAACTAATTACACTTATTACAGCTATCGGAATGTCGTTTCTATTACAGGATTTTGTGCGCTTCATTACGGAACTTAAGAATGGTAACTATATTGTTAATACCCCTGCTTTATTTTCAGGAAAAGTATCGGTTAGTGCTTCTTCTCTTTCATCATCATTTGATGATGCTACATTTAAAGTAACGTTTATCGTAGTGTTACTTGTTGCTTTTTGCTTAATGATCGGACTTGAAATTTTCGTCAATCGGACCAAATGGGGAATGGCAATGAGAGCTGTAGCTCAAGATCCTGATACAGCTTCATTAATGTCCATTAATGTAAACAAAGTTATTTCTCTTACTTTCTTTATTGGTTCGGCTCTAGGAGGCGCGACCGGTGTGTTATTTGCGCTTCATTACGGAACAATTGATCCTTACATTGGGTTCATATTGGGATTAAAGGCTTTTACAGCAGCTGTTTTAGGAGGTATAGGCAATATACGAGGCGCAATGTTTGGAGGCCTAATGCTCGGCATTCTTGAAATGTTTGCAGCTGCGAATTTATCAACAATTACCGGCAATGTTTTAGGAGCAGAGTATAAAGATGTATTTGCATTTGCCATTTTGATTTTGGTGTTGATTTTTAAACCAGAAGGCTTATTTGGAAAAGCCGTTACAGAAAAAGTGTAGGTGATGAAGATGAAAAAAATAATGAGTAGGCTTGAAGGAAACAAAAAGGCGCAAATCATTCTATTTTTTATATATGTAATTGCAACAAGCGGTAGTTTAATGCTTGCCCAAAAGTCCGTTGTCGCATTTTTACTTCTTTTATTTTCATTATTACTTCTGTATTTTATGTCTCTTTCTACTAAATTAAAATGGCTAATAGCAGGTGTCATTTTAATTGTGCTGCTCCCTTTTTCAGCTAGCCAAGGCCCTGCTTATGAATCCTATATGGAAGTATCTACACTAGTAGGCATCTATATTGCTATGGCACTTGGGTTGAACATTGTAGTGGGGTTAGCCGGATTATTGGATTTGGGATTTGTTGCTTTCTTTGCAGTTGGGGCTTACACGTATGGAATTTTTGCGACCAATCAAGCTGCTAATTTTATGCCTTTTGGTACGTACCCATTATCAGGAGAAAGCTTTTGGTTTTTTATTATTGCAGGGTGCCTAATAGCCGCTTTATTTGGAGTTTTGCTTGGTATACCTGTGCTGCGCGTAAAAGGAGACTATCTTGCTATCGTTACGCTTGGATTCGGGGAAATTATTCGAATTGTGTTTAACAATTTGGATAAACCAATCAATATTACAAACGGGGCAATGGGGCTGTCCTCCGTGACGCCGCCTTCTATTTTTGGGATTAACTTAGTATATCCAAGTCAGTTTTATTATGTAGTATTAGTCATCTTAGCTGCGGTTATTTTTATTGTACGGCGATTTGAATATTCTAAAGTAGGACGATCGTGGAAAGCGGTTCGTGAAAATGAAATTGCAGCTCAAGCGATGGGAATTCACCTTGTCAGAACAAAGCTGCTTGCGTTTGCTATCGGTGCCTCTTTTTCAGGGATGATGGGAGTTGTTTTTGCCGCTAAGCAAACGTTTGTCGATCCAACCAGCTTTACCCTGTTAGAATCAATTACGATTTTAGTGATGGTTATTTTAGGAGGAATGGGGAGCGTTCCAGGCGTCATACTTGGAGCGGCGGTTGTAACCATTCTTAATCTTCAAGTATTGACGGAGCTCACTGATTGGTTTAATCAACTGAGTTTAAACGGGGTTATCTCTATACCAGATGCACTTTCGCCAGCTAAAATGCAGCGATTTATTTTTGGCGGACTTCTTATTCTATTTGCTCTATACAGGTCTCAGGGGTTGCTTCCTGCTAAACAGCCTACGTTCGATTTGAAAGAGCTGAAAGAAGAAGCTGAAGAAGAAATACAGCCTGTGATTTCAGCGGCTAAGAAAAACGTCAATCTATAGAGGTGAAAGAAATTGTCTATTTTAGAAGTGAAAAATGTAACCAAGACCTTTGGCGGTTTAGTTGCCAATCAAGACGTAACAATGGATATTCAAAAAAATTCAATAACAGCTGTAATAGGACCAAACGGCGCTGGAAAGACCACGTTTTTTAATATGGTGACAGGTGTTTATCAGCCAACCTCAGGTGATATTATGTTAAATGGTCAATCCATAACAGGGCTAAAGCCTCACAGCGTATCAAAACAAGGGATTTCTCGGACATTTCAAAACATCAGGTTGTTTAGTAATATAACGGTTTTAGAAAATGTGTTAGTTGGGATGCACAATCATTTGAAAGCAACCACTTTTGAAACGCTGTTGAATTTACCTCGAGCAAGAAGAGCGGAAAAAGCAGCTAAAAAAGAAGCGTATAAGCTGTTAGAATACGTTGGGCTAGAAGCTTTATATAACGAAGTAGCCAATAACTTATCATATGGAGCGCAGCGCCGACTCGAAATTGCCAGAGCGTTAGCTACTAGACCCTCACTGTTATTATTAGACGAACCGGCTGCTGGTATGAATCCGCGTGAAACAAAAGAGCTGACGGATCTTATTCACACGATACGAAAAGACCGGGAAATAACTATTTTATTAATTGAGCATGACATGAAGCTCGTCATGGAAATTTCTGATCATATTATTGTATTAGATCATGGAATAAAAATTGCAGAAGGAAACGCTGAACATATCCGTACGCACCCGAAAGTGATCGAAGCCTATTTAGGAAAAGGAGCGGCAGAGGAGATAGAGAGAAAGGAGAAAAGCACATGACTCTACTAAAGTTAACTGAAGTTGACACCTTTTACGGAGGAATCCAAGCGCTTAAAGGAATAACGATTGATGTAGAAGAAGGAGAAATTGTGACTCTTATCGGAAGCAATGGAGCCGGTAAATCTACCACACTAAAGTCCATTAGCGGTCAAGCTCCTGTCAATGCAGGTAGTATCGTGTATAAAGGCACCCACATCACGAAATTCCCTCCTCACCAAACGGCCCGGCTAGGAATAGCTCACGTACCAGAAGGAAGAAAGATTTTTCCTAAGATGACGGTAAAAGAAAATTTAACGATCGGAGCATTCTCACTTTCTAATAAAAAAGTAATAGAAGAAAATATGGCTAGAGTATTCACGTATTTTCCAAGGTTAAAAGAAAGGTTGACTCAAAAAGGAGGAACGATGAGCGGCGGTGAACAGCAAATGCTAGCTATCGGGCGAGCGCTTATGATGAACCCTTCCATGCTTATGCTAGATGAACCTTCTATGGGGCTTGCTCCTATCATTGTAGAACAGATATTTGAAATCATTATGGAATTAAATAAAAGCGGAATGACCATTTTACTCGTTGAACAAAACGCTTATCAAGCGCTGCAAATCGCGCACCGAGGCTATGTGATTCAAACGGGCGAAATTATTCTGCAAGGGAAAGGACCGGAATTAATTCATAATGAAAAAATAAAAGAAGCTTATTTAGCTTAAAAAAACAAACCGCATCGCGTTTTAACGCTGCGGTTTGTTTTTGTTCACAATGGATGATTTGGATAAAGCAGGTAAGCATTACTATTATCTGGTTTAGTTCCTTAATTAAGTAGGGAACGTTTAAAATAAGATTATTGAATAAGTGAGTAATTAGATAACCTCCTAGATGAAAGGAATGCTTCAATTTAAAGCTTTTTTATAAAAAACAAAAAAAGTTGAAACTTTTTTCATTAAAAAACGTTTATAAAGTAATAGAAAAAAATGGGTACGGTTATTTACACTCAAAAAGGAAGTGAGAGCGTGGCGACGCTGAAAACTAATTATTTGACTGACTTATGCTTAATCTATAGAGAAAGTCAATTTTATGTAATGCAAATACCTAGTTTCTACAAAAAAATGGCTAGCAAATACTTTCAGTTTCAGCCCCAAGAAAAAATAATTGCGTATTTACACAGCTCTTTTATAGCAGGCCTAGATAAAAGGGGAGTTTGCTTTACAAATAAGGGGATTTACTGGAAAAGCAGAGGGATGAAAAAAGGAAAAATGTTATGGGAAGAGTTCGCTAACATTCAATCCATTACCATTCGAAGAGAAGAAATGATTTGTTTTAATGACGTGGAGAAGTTTCAAGTCAATCAAAACGATTACTCAGCTAGAAAGCTAGTATCTCTATTAAAAAAAATCAAGAAATTTATTCGCACTCATTCCCATGAATATATGTGTCAAGACTATATATATCCGTGTGTGTCCTCAAAAGAATTAACTTCTATTTGTTCATCTTTTCAAATTCATCAAACCCCTGATCCAAAAGATGTGTTGTCGGTAGAAGGACAGCTATGTGAAGAAGTTGAAAAAGAGATGCGAAACAGGCTCTATTTACCTGCTAAAGAAAAAATTGTAGCTCATTTAAATACATATCCTCTTCAAAAAACCGAGGGGATTACCATTTGTTCTAAAGGGATTTATTTCTCAAAATCTTTTAAAACAGTTTACTACCCTTGGCACTTATTTCGCCACGTGAGCATTTCAGTGGAAACCGAGGAATTAAAAATTGCGAAAAAACATTCGTTATCTCTCAACTCAGCTGCAGTATCAAGCGGAGAAGTAATGCTGTTTCTCAAACAAATTAAACAGCATGTGCAAGCTTTGCATGAAAAAGAAGTCGATATTAAACAAGATAATAAGTTTGCATGGAAAATGTTAATTTAAAAAACAGGTTACGCGTAATCTGTTTTTTTTGTTTTGTAGTTCTTTAGAATCATTTATTTGGAATATTGAAAGACATCATACAAGTAAACAAGACTAGAATATTGGAAGTTAAGAAATTTTTTCCATGACTATAAGGTTAATTTTACCAAAATCTCTTTTTCGTTTGGATAATTATGCTAAAATAGAGCTCGAGTTTATTTTAAGGAGCTGACAACAAGATGGAACGTAATTATTCAATTGATTTTATTAAGTTTTTTGCTACAGTGTTTGTGGTTTGTATCCATGTTAATCCATCACATGACGATTTCTTTTTAGGGAACCAGGAAAATGTGCTAGATGTCATTGTTGACACATTTGCACGATTCGCGGTTCCTTTTTTCTTTATTGTATCAGGTTACTTGTTTATGAATAAAATTCAAAAACATCCAAAGCCTTCTGCATACTTAAAAAAATACACGTGGAATATTTCAAAACTTTATGCATGTTGGTTCGTCTTTTATTTATTGTTTGGTGTAGTTCTGCGCTTATTTCAAAACCACGGAACATTAGCAGAACGAAAAGGTGCAGTAGCTGATTATTTAACATCATCCATCACATTCAAAGATATCTTTTATTATGGAAGTGACACAAGTGGATTTCAGCTTTGGTACTTGATTGCATTAATTTGGGCTGTTGTCATTGTGTTCTTATTTCAACGATGGAAAAAGATTGGCTTATTAATGCTTATCAGCACCGTATTATATGTAACTGGGTTATTTGGGCAGTCTTATTCTTTATTTTTTCCACTTTCTTTTCAAACGAGAGATGCCCTGTTCTTTGGTTTGTTCTATACAGTACTAGGAGCTATGTTTGCCCTTTATGGTAAGCAAATTCTGTCAGTATTAAACGTAAGGCCAATGATTTATTTAGCCAGCTTTTTTGTGTTTTCAGCATTAGAGATCGTCGAGCGTTACTGGTTGGTTAATATCCAGCACAGCAAGCCCGGAGACTATTTTATTTCTACAATTTTTTTATCGGCATCATTGTTTTTATTCGTATTGAGCAGTCCAAGCCTTGGCAAAAACTCATTCTTTTCAAAGGTTGGGAAAAATTCAGTTGGCATTTATGTCGTGCATATATGTATATTAAATGAGACCTATCGATTGCTTCGTTCTATAGATTCTTCTTTCTTTACAAATAGTGTCGTTGCCTACGTACTTATCGTTCCAGCAGTTTTTTGGTGCTCGTACTATTTATATAGAGGGATTCAATGGACAAAGGGAAAATTACATGTGAAGCCGCATAAACATTCATTTACAAAGCTACAGCATAAATAAAAAGAGCTGGCTAACTAAGCCAGCTCTTTTTATGATGCAATAGCGTACAAAAGCTGCTTTTGCAGTTGAGGGGATAAAGAAATATTTTGATACAATTCGTAAATATGATGTTCGTTCCGGTGATAACAAATCCAATCCTTGTATGTTCCTTTTAAGAAGATGCGAAAAAACACGATTCGCTTATTCGTGCCGCCTGTTTTTAATTCAATTTTCAAATCATCTGTTTCTAATGTATACTGTACTGTAGAAGAGGAAAGAGCAAGTTTAGTTGTTTTTTTACTTGTTTTAATGAATTCGGCAAGTTCAATGATCTTCATTTTTTTACCTCACTCTATTGTAAATTAGGGGTATCTTATACGTATGATGTGTACAAGGAAAATAGAATCGTTTTTTTATAGCTTAGAAGAATGATCTTCAGCCCCTTCGTTAAGGGATTTGCACAAAAGGTTGACGTTTTCTTTGAATACAAATAAAATGCATATTAAGAAGTATTTCCCTCATTGTAACTACAGAAAAAGAAGAATTAAGGGGGCTCAATATGTTGACTGACTTAGTTGTAAGTCAAAAAGTAGTCAAGGTAAATGAATTTACTGTTGTAGGAGTGCCTATTCGAACAGATGAACCTGTGGAAGAAACGGGCACAGGTCTTATTCCTGAGCACTGGCAGACTTTTTATAAACAACAGTTAGCTAATAAAATCGCCAATAAAGTAAATGGCAATACATTTGCTCTTTATACAGAATTTGAATACAATCAAAAAATGGATTTTACATTTGCTCTCGGATATGAAGTTTTACCCGGGGGCGAACTGAAAGATGATATGAGAGAGTTCATCATCCCAGAAGGTGAATACATGGTGTTTACAACAGCTGTTGGGCCAGCTAGACAGGTAGTCGTAGAGGCTTGGGCTTATATTCGCGAGTGGGCTAAAAAAAATCATCGTGCCTATAAAATGGATTTTGAATTATATGATGAACGCTGTATTGATCCTGAGTACAGTCAAGTCGATATTTATGTTTCAATTTAATAGCTAGTTTTGCTAAGTAGTTAAGATGCAGAGAAGCGTTTTTTGCTGCGTTCTTACTTTTGACGATAGGAATACAAAAGGGGTTTAGCGAGAGTGATCAGCAACGATTTATTACAAGCTTTAAAAGACGGATATAAACAGAGAATTAAATGGGTACTTATAAGTCAAATGGCACTGTTCATCACCGTAGCAGTCATACTTGTATCAAATTTTGTCACTAAATTTTCGTTTAACCAATTAAGCTTTATTTTTGTTTTGGTTAGTATAAGTTCGCTGTTATCAGGAGTAGAGCACGTATTGTTAAAACGTGAAAAGTGGCAATGGATTTTTGATTTTATTTTAGCTGCTTTTTTTATTGGTTTATCTATTTTTTTACACCGTTAAAGCGCCTGATTCAGCGCTTTTTTATTTTGGGCAGCTCCGCACGCAATGTTCGGACCTTTCTAGTATAAACAAAACAAAAATAGGTATTTATGACGAAAATAGTCATAAAATTTAGTAAAAAAGTCTTGTATCTTGTCTTTATTTCGATTATGATAAGTTTACACCCTTCGTATTCACTTCTTTGGATGTCAGTACCTCTATTTTCACACTACAGAAAAGAGGTGAAGCCATTTCTTCAGTTTTCCTGCTAGCCTGCATACTAACCCTTTTAGCTATTTTATTTAGTAGCAACTACCCTCAAAATTAAAGGAGAGATCCGCGCTTATGTCAAAAGCTCCTGTAAAAAACGATATTGAACTTCAACTATCTGAAACGCATTTTTTTCAACTGCTGGATTTAATTTATTTAGGTAACTGGATGGTCACGGCATGTTCTGGAGTGGAAGATGAGCATGCACAAGAATATACGGATGTAGAAAAACAAATGTTTTCTCATGCAGAGCCTTTCCTTGAAAAAGGACCTTTTCACACGCTAAACAGTGAGGTTATGTTTACAGAAGAACATGAAGATTCTCTTCAAGATATTATTGGAGAATACGATAACGAAGTGTTTTGGGAAGCGCTAGCCTATCGCATGGCTAAACGAGATGTGATAGAACAAATAGGACCCATTAAAGAAATAAAAAATGAAGTTTTTATGCAAATTTTTCATCGAGAAATGGAGTATATACGAGAGTTTGAAACAAATGGAATTAAACGAATAACCATACCGCCTTTGCAGTAAAGGAGACAAATCGGCTTTCAAATTTGAAGGCCGATTTGCTGTTAAGCTGAAGCTTTTCTATTCCGTCTGAGAGGCGGGAAAGATCGGTATGTAAAGCTCCGCCATAACCATTCAAACGGGCCGTAATAGAAATAATAAAGCCACCACTTATTAAAAAAAAGCTGGAGTGTATATATAATGAGACAAATAATCGTGCTTTCTGTTAAGGTAAGAGTTCCGTATAAACCAAAGGCTCTAACCATCCACAGGCAAATTAAAGTTTGGCTAAGGTAAGTTGTTAATGCCATTGTTCCACTATACTTAAAAAGACCCAGCATCGAAGCGTAAGGAGAAAATTGCAGGAATAACAGTAAGGTGGTAAGATAAAAAAAACATAGAAAAATGCCGCTCAAACTTGTAAAAAGGTGAATGGCCGCCTGCTGATAGAGTCCATATTTTAAAATTTCTAGTTTTAAGATAGCAAGAATAATAGTTAAAGTAAAACCTGCTGCGCCTGTTATTAACTGAATTTTCTTAAAAAAAGAACGATTTTGTTCGATACTATGTACTAATTCTTTTTTAGCAGTATATAAGCCAAATAAAAACATAGAAAATACGGGAAAGATAGAAAACGATAGATTTAATAGCATAGGTACCACTTCAACATTCAAACGATAAAACAGCCAAGATAAATAGTCTGCTTGCCTGTAGGTGGATAAATATTGGACTAAGGCATGTTCTTGTAAAACCTTATACTCCAACTGAGCCTCCTGCAAGACGTGGGCTGGAATAAAAAACTGCATGCAAGCCAAAAGATAAAAAAAGCATAGCAGGCCTATTGCCCACAGCAAAATCGTCTTGGTTTTTCGATTATAAAAAAACAACAATAAAAAACCGCTAATAGCATACACATGCAAAATGTCTCCATACCAGAAAAAGACAAGATGAAAAAGTCCGATTAATAGCAAAGAAGCCATTCTTCTGGACCATAAAGCAGCGGCAAAGTAATGCTTTTCTTCAGCTCTACGCAAAAAGATTCCGCATCCAAGTCCAAATAAAAAAGAGAAAATCGTAAAAAACTTTCCTTGAACAAACAGCAGCAAGAATAAATCAATATAAGCATCGATTCCTTTATATTCATAAGGAATATCGTACAGCTGAAAAATAAATATCGGATAAGCAAAAGCAGGGATATTTACTAAGAAAATGCCTAGCAAAGCAATACCCCGAATAATATCAAGAACAACAAGGCGTTCGTTAAGGGGAAGTGGAGAAGGCTTCATCACTGTCGCTCCTTTTTGTTAGATATGTACATCTTAACACGACAGTGGCGAAAAAATAGGTGGGAATATAAAAAAATAAGCGGAAAGATTCATAGCTTTATGAACAAAAAAGTTGGATAATAATGGTATGGTTATCCATATCAAATACGAAAGGTGGAGAAAAGGATGAAAACAGCACTTGTGTTAGGTGGAACTCGTTTTTTTGGGAAAAATTTAGTCCAGACATTGCTCTCTAAAGGAGTTAAGGTTACGTTAGCGACGCGAGGTAAAACACCAGATGATTTCGGCAACCGAGTTGAACGGATTTTTCTTGATCGTGTAGAAAAAGATTCTGTAATCGAAACAACACGAGGAAGAAAATGGGATGTTATCTTCGATCAAATATGCTATTCTTCACACGGCGCAGCTGTGGCTGTTGAAGCTTTTCGTCATAGTACGAGTCACTATGTACTCACCTCGACTCTTTCAGTATACGGTTCTTTAGAAAAAACGTGTTATGAAGAAGATTTTGACCCATACAAGTATCCTATTTCATATACACGTCGTGAAAATATTTCCTACCAAGAAGGAAAGCGCCAAGCGGAGGCTGTATTCTTTCAAAAAGCACCGTTTTCGGTAACGGCTGTCCGTTTTCCAATTGTAATGGGAAAAGATGATTATACGGATCGTTTACGTTTTCACGTAGAAAAAATTATGCATGAAGAAGAAATTGGTGTACCGGCTATTGAAGCAGAAATGAACTTCATTTCACAGGAAGAAGCCGGTGAATTTTTAGTCTGGTGTGCAGAACAGAAGCTAAAAGGACCGATTAACGCTTGTTCAAATGGTACTATTTCACTCAAAAATTTATTTTCATATATTGAACAAGCAGCGAATAAAACCGCAAAAACAACCTCTCGTTTAACAGATGAAAATAGTTCTCCTTACGGAGTAGATCATTCTTGGACGATGAGCAATGAAAAGGCTAGCTTTTGGGGATATTCATTTACAAACCTGCGGGACTGGCTGCCATCATTAATCAAAGCTTTCGTTGAAAGCGAAAAGAAAGTACCTTTAAGTTAAGAAAAAACAAAGACTGCGCCGTTTAGCAGTCTTTTTGCTGTGACAAGCAGAACATTTTTATTTTATATATAAAAAGGGTACGCTAGGTACACATCATTATATAGAAGAAAGAAGGATAAACTATGGCAAAACATCACTTTCATTTGCAAGCAAATTGGCCAGGAGGCCGAAATGAAGTAGGTACAATTGAATCAGGACAATTAAAAACAAAAATTTCTATTCCACCAGAAATGGACGGGCCAGGGGTGGGAACAAATCCAGATGAAATGCTGCTAGGGGCAGCAGCCACTTGCTACATCATCACGCTTGCAGCGATGTTCGAAAGAAGCGGAATCCGTCAGGAGGGTTTAACGATGGAATCAGAAGCTATTGTGGACGTGACGAACGGCGTATTCACATACGAAAAAATTATTCATAAACCTCATGTTATCATCACATCTGAATTTGCGGCTCAAGAAGAAAAAATCAATCGACTTATAAAAAAAGCAGAAACATCTTGTATGATTTCAAGAGCCATTCAAGGAAATGTTGAGATTGAATTAGAGCCTCAGCTCACAGTAAAAGCGTAATGGACCCATTACGCTTTTCTTATGTTTATTGCTAAAAAAAGCACATTTAAGATTGTAAAATACTCAAATTTGAATATAATAATTTAAGTAGCTATCATTTCTGTTCATCAAAAAGATGACGCGAAAGGAGGAACTGAAATGGTTTCATCAGAAAAAAATATTCGTTTTATCGTAGCAGGATTGCTGCTCGGTATTTTTATGTCAGCCATGGATAATACCATCGTAGCGACGGCTATGGGGAAAATCATTTCTGATCTAGGCGGGTTAGATAAGTTTGTTTGGGTGACGTCTGCCTATATGGTTGCCGTGATGGCGGGTATGCCGATATTTGGTAAACTATCCGATATGTACGGCCGTAAACGGTTTTTTATTTTTGGATTGACGGTATTTTTACTTGGCTCTGCATTGTGTGGCCTAGCGCAAAGCATTGTGCAGCTAAGTATTTACCGGGCGATTCAAGGAATTGGAGGAGGAGCGCTTCTTCCGATTGCTTTTACCATTGTATTTGATATTTTCCCTCCCGAGAAACGCGGGAAAATGACGGGATTATTAGGTGCCGTTTTTGGCTCAGCAAGCGTTTTTGGTCCGCTTCTTGGTGCATACATTACGGAATACATCAGCTGGCACTGGGTGTTTTATGTGAACGTGCCGATTGGACTTTTATCGTTATTTTTTATTGTGCGCTTTTATAAAGAATCAACAAGTCATAAAAACCAAAAAATTGACTGGGCTGGTGCAGCCACTCTTGTAATTTCAGTAGTCAGTTTAATGTTTGCTCTTGAACTTGGAGGAAAAGAGTACGAGTGGTCTTCTCCGCAAATTTTATCTCTTTTTGCTATCTTTGCTGTGGCGCTATCACTCTTCTTTTTTGTGGAAAAACGCGCGCAAGAACCAATTATTTCGTTTTGGATGTTCAAACGCCGTTTATTTGCAACATCACAAATTCTCGCTTTCTTATACGGAGCAACGTTTATTATTTTAACGGTATTTATTCCTATTTTTGTTCAAGCTGTCTATGGAGGTTCTGCTACAAATGCAGGTTTAATTTTAACTCCGATGATGTTAGGCTCGGTAGCAGGAAGTGCTATCGGCGGGATTTTTCTAACAAAAACAAGTTTTCGAAACTTAATGATTATGTCCGTTTTTTCATTTGCAGTAGGAATGTTTTTATTAGGAACAATGGAACCTGATACACCTCGTTGGATGCTGACGGTATTTATGATTTTGACTGGGTTTGGCGTAGGATTTAGCTTTTCTCTTTTACCAACTTCGTCAACGCATAAGCTGGATCCACAGTTTAGAGGTTCTGCCAACTCAACGAACTCATTTGCGCGTTCTTTAGGAATGACGCTGGGAGTTACGATTTTTGGAACGATTCAAAGCAATACATTTACAAATGAGCTGCAGCGCAATTTTCAAGGTATGGGAAATGGATCACAAGGAGCATTTCCTCAAATAGGAGATCCGAGTGCAGTTTTTCAATCAAGTGCCCGAAACAGCATTCCACCTCAAATATTAGATAAGATTGTTGATGCTATGTCTACATCGATCACGTATGCATTTATGCTTGCTCTTATTCCAATTGCAGTAGCTATCATTACTGTCTTTTTAATGGGAAGTGAACGAGTGGAAGTTCCCCCTAAAAAGCGGGTAGAAGCTAAGGAACCTGCAGCTCAAAAATAGAAAAAGCGCGAAGATGTTCGTGCTTTTTTTACTAAATAAGATGCATGTCAAGAGGTGAAAGGTGTTATGAGTGTTAAATTAGTCATACTGGGCTTATTAATGGAAGGAAATAAGCACCCTTATGAAATTCAGCAAACCATTAATGAAAGACAAATGAAGCACTATATTAAACTTGCAAGCGGCTCTTTATATTATGCCTTTGATACGCTCGAAAAAGATCAGTTGGTAAAAGTAGTCGATGTGATTCGAGAGACGAACAGACCTGAAAAGACCGTTTATTCTATCACGGATGCAGGAAAAGAAGAATTTGAGCGCCTTTATTTTGAACAGCTGTTAAAAAAAGAGCATATGCATAGACCAGTTTATGCTGCGCTTTCATTTACTTCTTACGTCGATCAAGGACAAGTGGCTTCTGCTTTAGAAAAAAAGATTGAGGAAACGGCTGCTTATTTAGAAAAAATGCAAAATTTGTACCAAATTAAAAAGGTGGATCATTCCATTGCAAATCTGTCGATCATTATGCGCACGATTATGCATTTGAAAGTAGAACTAACTTGGTTCACTCATTTACTCGAAGCGGCGAAAAGCAGCAAGCTTACAGAAGTAGATGATGGTTATTTTGAAGACGTTGAAAAAATCATAGATGAGTTTTAAAAAAGAAGCAAAACGCTGCTTCTTTTTTTAATAGTCATAAAATATATTTCAAGCAATTTAATTTTGTCAAAAGCTAGGTCAATAACAATTAATTAACACTTGATTCGACCTTTAATCAGCTTTACTTATAAAACGCTTTCAAAAAGTAGTAAGACTATTAAAAAAGTAAAAAAAATTAAAGAAATATAGCGATTTCATTTTGATTGACGAGTAAAAGAGTGGTAAAATATAAGCAGATATCAGATACACACGCAGTGAGATTTATCACTCGTTGTAAAGATGTCAGACGATAAGGTAATCGACATTCAAAATGGAAAGATTGTTGAGTACGACAATTATTATAACTCGTTGGGGGTTTTATCATGGGTAACGAAACGTCGAATAGAGGGGAGCCTTGGCAAGGATTTTTGGGTCCGAACTATGGCTATGTATTAGAACAGTATGAGTTATATGAAGAGCAGTCAGATCTAGTAGATCCAGAGTTAAAAGAATTATTTGATTATTGGGGTGCTCCTCCATTAAACGAAAGTGAGCAGGTTCAGCAAGCTGAATACGCACAGGCTGCACCTTCAGCTAACACATCTAAAATTGCATCGGCTATTAAGCTAGCGGAAAACATCCGTGCTTATGGTCATCTATACGCATCAATTAAGCCTCTTGAAAGCGAGAAGAAAGATCCTGTCTTGCTTCACTTGGAAGATTACAATTTAACGCAAGAAGATTTAAAATCAATTCCGGTTGATATTTTATGTACGAATGCGCCATCACACGTCAAAAATGGTTTAGACGCAATTAACTATTTAACAGATGTCTACACAAAAACCATTGCGTTTGAATTCCATCACGTACATAACATGGAAGAGAATAAGTGGCTGACTGATATGGTCGAGTCAGGTGCTATTTTCCAACCTCTTTCAAATGAGAAAAGAACTTCTGTATTAAAGCGTTTAACAGAAGTAGAAGGCTTTGAACAATTTTTACACCGTACATTTGTCGGACAAAAACGCTTTTCTATTGAAGGCGTAGATATGTTAATTCCACTTGTAGATGAACTGATTGCACGCTCAGTGGAAACAAGCCCAAAAACGGTTAATATCGGTATGGCTCATCGTGGACGCTTAAATGTATTGGCACACGTATTAGGCAAGCCGTATGAAATGATTTTTGCAGAATTCCAGCATGCACCTAACAAGGAATTAGTTCCTTCAGAAGGTTCAATCGGTATCAACTACGGCTGGACGGGGGACGTAAAATATCACCTGGGTGCCGACAAACAAATTAAAGCAGAGAACACAGTTCGAGCTCGTTTGACATTGGCTAGCAACCCTAGTCACTTGGAGTTTGTTAATCCTGTTGTGGAAGGGTTTACAAGAGCGGCTCAAGATGAGCGTGATGTGAATGGATACCCAAAACAAGATGTAAAAAAATCGTTCGCGATTTTAATTCACGGAGATGCTGCGTTCCCTGGTGAAGGTATTGTACAAGAAACACTGAACTTAAATCAATTGACTGGTTATCAAACAGGTGGAACAATCCACATTATTGCTAACAACATGATTGGATTTACAACAGAAAGCGTCGATTCTCGTTCAACGAAATATGCAAGTGATTTAGCCAAAGGGTTTGAAATTCCAATTGTTCACGTAAATGCGGATGATCCGGAAGCCTGTTTAGCTGCTGCTTATTTTGCTTATGAGTATCGCAGACGCTTTAACAAAGATTTCTTGATTGATTTAATTGGATACCGTCGATTTGGCCACAATGAAATGGATGAACCGTCTGTAACGCAGCCGAAGATGTATGAAATTGTGACAAAACGTCCAACCGTTCGTGCTATGTATGCAAAGCAGCTTGAAGAACAAAACGTGATTCAAAGCGGCCAAGCAGATCAAATTAATGAAGAGTTACAAGCAAAGTTAAAAGCAGCTTATGAGAAAGTACCGCCAAAAGCTGAAAAGCAACATAGAATTATGGAAATGCCACAAGCAGTCTTCAAAGGAATTTCAGACATTGATACATCTGTTACAAAAGAAGAGCTGTTTGAAGTGAATCAAGAGCTAGTGAAATATCCTGAAGGATTTAACGTATTTCCAAAACTTGATCGCATCTTATCTAAACGTGCCAAAGCGTTTGAAGAAAATGAAAGCGTAGATTGGTCATTGGGTGAAGCATTTGCATTTGCTACGATTTTAAGAGACGGCACGCCAATTCGTATTACAGGCCAGGACTCTGAGCGTGGTACGTTTGCACATAGACATCTTGTTCTTCATGATCATAAGACAGGGGATGTTTACTCACCACTACACGCAATGAAGAACGTAAGCGCTTCCTTTGATATTCGTAACAGTCCATTATCTGAAGGATCCGTTCTTGGATTTGAATACGGCTATAATGTATTTGCTCCTGAAACGCTTGTTCTTTGGGAAGCACAGTTCGGTGACTTTGCCAATGCAGGTCAAGTTATTATTGACCAGTTTATTGCAGCAGGCCGCGCTAAGTGGGGACAAAAATCTGGAATGGTCTTATTGCTACCACACGGCCATGAAGGTCAAGGGCCAGAACACTCAAGCGCTCGTCTAGAACGTTATTTACAGCTAGCTGGAGAAAACAACTGGACAATTGCAAACGTAACAAGCGCTGCACAATATTTTCACTTACTTCGACGACAAGCTGCCATTTTACAGCGCGAAGAAGTAAGACCGCTAGTAGTTATGACACCAAAAAGTTTGCTTCGCAATGCTTTTAGTGTGTCAAACCTTGAAGAGTTTACAAAAGGCTCTTTCCGCTTAGTAGTAGAACAGCCTGGACTAGGCAAAAAAGAAGATGCAGTTGAACGAATCGTTCTGTGCAGCGGAAAAATCAGCAGTGAATTAACGGAACGCTTGAACAAAGCAGAAGATGATAAAGATTGGCTACACGTCCTTCGTCTAGAACAAATTTATCCGTTCCCAAGACGCGTAATTGCTGAAATCTTTGCTCGCTATAAAAATTTAAAAGAAATTGTCTGGTTACAAGAAGAGCCGGAAAACATGGGCGCATGGAACTATGTAGAAGATCGACTGCGTGAAGTAGCACCAGAATGCGCTACGGTTGACTACATCGGCCGCACAAGACGCTCAAGTCCAGCTGAAGGAGATCCAACAGTTCACAGACAAGAACAAGAACGTATTTTACAAGATGCATTAACTAAAAATGAAATTGCTAACGACGTTGTTACACGATAAGGAAGGGGAATGAACCATGGGAGAGATTAAAGTACCGGAATTAGCAGAATCAATTTCTGAAGGAACAGTTGCACAGTGGCTAAAACAAGTAGGAGATTTCGTTGAAAAAGGTGATTATATCGTTGAACTTGAAACAGATAAAGTTAACGTTGAAATTACAGCTGAAGACTCTGGTGTGCTAACGGAACTTCTTGCTGGCGAAGGCGACACAGTGCAAGTTGGTGAAACAATTGCACGTCTTGAAGCGAAAGAAGGAGCTTCAGCACCAGCAGCACCAAAAGCTGAAGAAAAACCAGCAGAGGAAGCACCAAAGCAAGAAGCGGCTCCAGCTCAGCAAAAAACTGTTGAAGAAGTAGCGCCAGCAGCTGAAGCGCCTCAGCAAGGAAACCAAAAACAATGGCTAATTGCTTCTCCTGCAGCTCGCAAAGCAGCAAGAGAACGCGGAATCAAGCTAGATCAAGTACCAACTACTGATCCTCTTGGCCGTGTGCGTAAACATGATATTGATTCATATGCAGATCAAAAATCAAATGAGCAAAAGCAGCAGGCACAAGCAAGTAAGCCAGCTAACCCGGTATCTCCGTCTCCAGCGGCAAGTGAAAATAGCGACAAACCTGTTGAACGCGAACGTATGTCACGTCGTCGTCAAACAATTGCCAAACGTCTCGTTGAAGTTCAGCAAACAGCGGCTATGTTGACAACGTTTAACGAAGTAGACATGACGGCTGTTATGGCTCTTCGCAAACGACGCAAAGACAAATTCTTTGAACAGCACGACGTAAGACTTGGCTTTATGTCATTCTTTACAAAAGCAGTAGTAGCAGCACTTAAAAAGTATCCATTATTAAATGCTGAAATTCAAGGCAACGAGTTATTAATTAAAAAATTCTATGATATCGGTATTGCTGTGTCAGCTCCAGACGGTCTTGTTGTTCCAGTTGTACGTGATGCTGACCGTAAAACATTCGCTGGTATCGAAGGATCTATCGTTGATTTAGCGAAAAAAGCGCGCGACAACAAATTAGCATTAAAAGATTTACAAGGTGGAACGTTCACAATTACAAACGGCGGCGTATTCGGTTCATTAATGTCTACACCAATTTTAAACGGACCTCAAGTTGGTATCTTAGGAATGCATAAAGTTCAGCTTCGTCCGGTAGCAATTGATGAAGATCGTATCGAAAATCGTCCGATGATGTACATTGCACTTTCTTACGATCACCGTATCGTTGACGGCAAAGAAGCCGTAAGCTTCCTAGCTACTGTTAAAGAACTATTAGAAGATCCAGAATCTTTATTACTAGAAGGTTAATAAAAAGAACCTGCTATTCTCTTAGAGAATAGCAGGTTCTTTTTATGTTCGCTTAATGCCTGCAACATAAGCAGGACCCAAAAAAGTCATGCTAGCGAGTGTCAGAGCCATTTCTCGCGGTGACTGCTTCATGCCTTGTTCTAGCCAGTGCTGAATGATTCCAAGGTGCGCTGACGTTACATAAGCCATTAAATGTTCAAGTGGAACAAGCGGAGACGTTTTATTATCCATAAGCTCTAATTTTTCCAGCATATTGGTTTTCATCACCTCTTTAATTTTAAGATGAAATCCAGGATTTCCTTTTGGACCAAGCATAACCTGCATAAAACGCGCATTTTCTTGAATATATTCAAAAAGTGCAATAATAAACGGTAAAGGCTGTTCTTTCAAATTAGCAGACACAATCTCATTTGGATTTGCTTTTTTGATAAATTCTTTTATCTCTTGAATGACTTCATTTTCGCTTTTTTCAAGCAAATCGTATTTGTCTTGGTAGTGTAAATAAAAAGTTCCGCGATTAATATCCGCTTTTTTCGTCAAATCCCTGACCGTGACGCCTTCAAACCCTTTCTCCTCCATTAATTCTGTCAAGGCATCTCGGATAAATCTTTTCGTTCGAATAATTCTGCGATCTGTTTTTGAATTCCCCACAGCTTTTAAACACCTACTTTTTTCTTTAATAATGAACAGTTATATGCTTTGTGTTAAGTAATCGACATTCCCGCTATTATTGCATATTGAGAATACAGATAAATTCATTATAATTTACATAGTGATCACTAATCAACACCATGTACATTATCTTTTCGTTAACGTGTATATCCTTAAAACATAAAGGGGAGATCTATATGAAATTAGGTAATCAAAAGCTTATATATTTTTCACCAATTATAGTAGTAGCTGTTATTTTTATCTTTATTCTAACCTTAATTCCTTCAGCAAGCTCAGCACCTAAGAATTTACCAATTGCATTCGTAAATGCTGACGAAGGAATGACAGTTCCAGCAAAGGGTAATGTAAATATAGGAAATCAAATGGAACAAAATATGAAACGGGCAAGTACTGAACAATCTTTAGTTAAATGGATTTTTGTCTCAAATACTAAAGAAGTGGAAAAAGGCTTAAATAATCAAAAATACTATGGGGCGCTTATCATTCCAAAAGATTTCACCAAAAAACAGGCGACTCTTCAGACGGCTAAGCCTGATGCACCTGCTATTAGATTGTTAGTGAATCAAGGAATGAATACAGCTGCTTCAGCACTAGCAAGTCAGGTGCTAAACGGAGCAGTTGATAAGATGAATGAAAATATGCGCTTGCAGCTAGTGAAAAGATTTGAACAAAACGGAACGCAACTAAGTGCAAGCCAAGCATTAGCACTCGCTGCACCGATTCAAAAGACAGTGATAAACGTAAACGAAACAGGGACTCATAGTGTCAACGGAAATGCCCCCGTTTCATTATTTCAGCCTCTGTGGATGGCAAGTATAGCCGGTGCTGCAATGGTCTTCCTCAGCCTTCAAAAAATCACGTTTTCTTCTCGTAAAGAGAAAATCGTTAACCAAGTAGGGTTCATAGTCATCGGGGCTATACTTGCTTTAGCTGCTGGTTTCGGGCTCGTGTGGCTGGCTGAAGTAGTTGGAATAAGCGTTCCTTCATTTTTGGATACAGCACTATTCTTAGCTATTGCTTACTTCAGTTTTTTCACCTTGATATCAGCCGTACTTTCATGGCTAGGACTAAAGGGACTTCCGATTTTCGTTATTGTTCTATTTTTTGGCGCACCTTTGCTTTCAATGGCCCCAGAAATTATGCCTGATTTTTATAGAGAGTGGATTTATCCGTGGCTGCCAATGAGATTTATGGTAGATGGGGTAAGAGAACTATTTTTCTTTGGAAAACATCTGACATGGAATCCTTCTGTATCTGCTCTAGCTCTTATTTCTTTAGTAAGTTTGTGTGCTCTGTTTGCTTCTGCTTTACCTGCATCTTCTGTGAAAAGAGAGGAGTCTCGCTCAATATAAAAAATACTGTAACTGAATGAAAAGGAGAGATAATGATGAATCCACAAATCTTAATCGTTGGTGCCGGCCCTACTGGCCTCGTTATGGCCTACAATTTAGCCAGACATAACATTCCTTTTCGAATTATTGACAGAAGCGCCGGGCCTGGGCAAGCCTCCCGGGCAATGGCTATTTTACCGCGAACCCTTGAATTTTATCAGCAGTTCGGTTTTGCAGATGAAGTCATAAACCGCGGGATTAAGATGGAAGATGTATACGTCCGAGTGAAGAATAAAATAAAAGCAAAAGTTCATCTAGGACCTTTAGGAGAAGGGTTAAGTCCTTTTCCTTTTGTTCTTACATTTCCACAGGATGACCACGAGCGGTTTCTGCTTGACAAATTAAAAAATCTTGGGATTGAAGTAGAATGGAAGACGGAGTTACTATCTCTAGCTGAACACGGAGAAGGGGTAAAAACTTTATTAAAAGCCCAGCAAGAGGAAACTGCTTATTTTAAGTATATTTGTGGATGTGACGGAGCACACAGTACAGTTCGCAAGCAAATGCAGATAGAGTTTAAAGGAGAAAAATATAAACAGCATTTTTATGTGATGGATGTTCACGGCTCTGGTGAAGTGATGAAGGATCAAAAAATCAGTATTTCATTTAGCAATGAAGAATTTTTGATTTGTATGCCTGTTAGAAGTCAAGGAACGTATCGAATGATTGGCATTATTCCTTCAGCTTTTGAGGATCAAAACGATGTAAAAGCTGAAAACATTCACGCTTTTATTCAACGAACATTTGGTGCCCAGGTTGAGGGTATAAATTGGTTCTCGACATATCATATCCATCACAGAGTAGCAAGTCGTTTCAGACAGGGACGTATTTTTCTAAGTGGAGATGCAGCCCATATTCATAGTCCTGCAGGCGGACAAGGAATGAACACAGGAATTGGAGATGCAATCAACCTTTCATGGAAATTAGCAGCTGTCCTTCAACGCAAAGCGGCACTTTCCATATTAGATACATACGAAGAAGAAAGGTTGCCTTTTGCAGAGCTGCTTGTAAATACAACTGATCGCGCTTTTAAGCGAATGGTGGGACGAGATAAAACGAGTCAATTTTTTAGGAAGCATGTCTTTCCGCCTGTACTATCCTTTTTATTTCGTTTCCCTTATCCCCGTCACAAAGCATTTACGATTTTATCTCAAATCCGCATTAAGTATCGAAATAGTGACTTAAGCAGCGGGCAAGGGACAAATGTGCAAAGTGGTGATCGATTACCTTATGTAGAAAGGAATTTTGAATCTTTACAGTCTTTAAACTGGCAAATACATGTCTATGGAACAGCAGCAGAGAAGCTAAAAAAGAGCATGCAAGAAAAAGACTTCTCCTTGCACGAGTTTTCTTGGAACCCTTACTTGAAGAAAGCAGGGCTTCAAAAAGATGCTCTGTACGTTATTAGACCGGACGGATACATTGGTTTTATTAGCAGCGAGCAGCGTATAGATCTGCTTCATCAATATTTGAATACGCATAAAATCCTTCCTTTTACAAACGAATAATAACGCGAATAAAAAGCTAAGACAGCATGATTTTAGCTGAAGGAAAATTGGATCGATGAATCGAGATTTTTCAAGAAAAATCAACTTTATTCGGATTTTTTTATGTTGATGGTAAACGTATATCTCCTCTGTTTAGTTTATTCTCGTGCTTGATTAGAGGACTCCTGCGGGAAAAGCGGAACAGGTGAGACCCCGCAGGAGCGCAAGCGACGAGGAGGCTCATCGGCCGCCAGCGGAAAGCGAAGCCTTGCACGGAAATCAACAGCGGTGTAGCGAGCAGTCAAGCTCATTGCCCCCATTTGTTCATCTTTAGATTGAATTGATTTTGTTATGTCTCAATCTATTTATTTTTGTTTACAATTTCGAAACAACTTGGAGATGTTTTTGGGAAAGCTGTTTGATAAGATAGACAAAGAGAAATATCAAATGAAAGTACGTGATACATTGAATAAAAGGATTTTAGTAGTTGATGATGAAAAAAGTATTGCTACAGCGGTATCTTATGCTTTCAAGCGCGAAGGATATATTGTAGACACAGCATCTGACGGTGAAGAAGCACTTGAAAAAGTAAAAAGCTTTCAACCTGACGTGATGATATTAGATGTGATGATGCCGAAATTAACCGGCTACGAAGTATGCCGAAAACTTGAGAATCGAAGAGGAATGGGGATTATCTTGTTAACGGTTAAAAATGACATCGTCGATAAAGTTCTAGGTTTAGAGTTAGGCGCAGATGATTACATGACCAAGCCGTTTGATGTAAGAGAACTTGTAGCTAGAGCTAAAGCACTTGTTCGGCGAATGGAAAAAAATGAAGCTCCTGAAGCTGTGGGAGAAATCACGGTGGGAAAAGTGAAGGTGAACTTAATTCAGCGCACGTTACATGTTGCCAATGAGTTAGTAAAGCTTACACCAAAGGAGTTTGATCTTATTGCTTTATTACTTGCCAATTTAGAGAGAGTGTACACACGAGAAGATTTACTAGATCTTGTCTGGGGAATGGACTATGCAGGCGGTACACGTACGGTAGACATTCACATGCAGCGCCTTCGAAAAAAAGTAGGAGCAGCAGAGCCTTATTTGCTTCAAACGGTATATGGGATTGGATATAAAGCGACAGCAGGGATCAATGAATGAAAATCAGCCTAAAAGCTAAGATGGGGCTCGTTCTTGCTTTTTTAATTATTTTAACAGTAACCGTACTGAGCGTACTTGTGTTAAAAGGAATTGAGACAAATCAGCGTGATCAGCTAGAAAGTGAACTTATTCAAAAAAGCAAAGCAGCCGAGCAGACGATTCGTCAAAGTTATGTAACCGGTGACACGTCTTTGAATACAGATTCTTTTCTTCAGCAAAAAGGACAGCGTCTTGCCTCTTCGATTGCATCACAAAGCGGAATGCAAACAGTCCTATATAATCAAAAAGGACAGGAAGCAGGAAGCTCTATTCCCATCGGCCAAAAAGATGTGGATGTTTCTGACACGCTTAGCTATGCTTTGAAAGGAAAAATAGCTTATCAAATCTCGGGTTCTTCCCTTATTTACTTTGCACCTGTGTCAATCGATAATCAATTTATTGGAGCCATTCGTTTTGACCATTCCCTCAAAAATAATCAACAGTTTATAGCTGATATTAGGCACTTATTTCGTATGGGAGGAACGATTGCAGCAGCAGCAGCTTTTTTAATTGGCTACGCTTATTTTTACCGCATTGCTTCGCTCATCGCTACGCTTCAAAAAACTTCACAGCAGATTCGAAAAGGCCATTATTTAACTGATGTGCCGTTCAAACGACGTGATGAACTTGGAGAGCTCAGTCAAGGCTTGTTTTTTATGAGTACGTCGATTGAAAAAAATATCGATCAAATGAATGAAGAAAAAAGAAAGCTTGAGTTCGCTATTTCGAAACTGCAGTCTCTCGAACAGCAGCAAAAGCAGTTTATCGGTAACATCAGCCACGAATTTAAGACGCCTTTAACATCGATCAAAGCTTATGTTGACTTACTTGATATGTATCGAGATGATCCTCAGCTTATGGAAGACGGCGTGCAAAATATTCGTAAAGAAACGAATCGCCTTCATGAAATGGTAGATAAAATCTTAAAACTTTCAGCGCTTGAGAAATATGATTTCGAGCAGCGGCCAGAGAAAGTTGAATTGAAGCGGCTTATAGAAGACATATGCGATCGTATGAAAGGAAAAGCAGCTAAATTTGATTTGACTCTTCATACAAATATAAAAGAAGCAGTTGTTTGGGCTGATCGTGAAAGCTTAATACACATTTTTATCAATTTAATTGACAATGCTATTAAATATAATGAACCAGGCGGAAAAGTGGAAGTAACGTCTTACACTTTAGAGAATTCTATTATTGTGGATGTAGCTAACACCGGAATAGGGATTCCACCCGAAGCAGAAGAGAAATTATTTCAACCATTTTTCACCGTAAATAAAGATCGGTCGCGTTTATCCGGAGGTACAGGCCTTGGCTTAGCATTAGCCAAAGACTTAACTGAAAAGCAAAAAGGCGTTATCAAGCTGCATCATTCTGATTCTAAATGGACGATTTTCAAAGTGTCGTTTCCTTTGAAAACAGAGAAATGAGTTAGCTAAAAGGAGTGAACCGTTATTGAAACGGTATAGATTAATGATATGTATAGCAAGCACTTTTCTTATTTTAACATCGTGCGGACAAGAAGAAAGCCATAGAGAAACCATTGAAAAACCCGACAAGAAAATTACTGTATTGGACCAAGTAGATAAAGATGGAAAAATAGAAGTGAAAGACGTTCAGGATATTAACGGCGTAAGGGCGTTTCAATTTTTAAACGAAAACACAATGATTGTTAGTAAAGAAAATAAACAATTTCGTTCGCACGATTTCGGTCCCAAAGAAGTATATGCACAGAATTTAGCTACTTATAATCTAAAAAACAAGTCTACTTTTGTGTTGCATCCAAGCAATGAAATTCAACATGCGGCGAAGCTTTCTCCGAACGGTGAATATCTTTTTTATAAAGTAGCAAAAGGCGAAGATACATTTGGTTATATGATGAACCTTCAAACAAAAAAAACAGTTAAAATAAAGAATGTTCTGCTCTATCCATCAAGCGGAGAGTGGCTTAATAATTCAGAAGTAATGTTTATTACAATGGAAGGAAAGCTTTCTAAAGCAAATGTAAAAGGAGAAGCAGAACCTCTGTTGCACAGAGACGATCGAATCTTAGATGCAGTTAAAGGAATAGGTGGCATTTATTATATTGGTGTAAACAACAAGCTGTTTTTTCTTCATAACGAACAGACGGACCCTGAAAAAATCCGAGATAATGTGGTTTCTATTATCCCGTCTCCAAACGGAAAACAATTAGCGCTCGTTCAGCAAAAAGATGCCCAAACGAGAACGCTGTCTATCACAGATTTAAAAGGATCAGAGGCCTTTCAGCTTGCTCTGTCTACTCAAATTTTTGGTGTAAGCTGGTCTCCCGACGGTTCGAAATTAGCTTATAACTTTATTTCTGAAAAAAAGGGAGATAAAGGGATATTCATAGCAGATGGATTAACAGGAGATGTTACACACTTAAACCTAAATTTAGACTATGCTGCTGATCAGCTTGCTTGGAGTCAATCAGGAAATAAACTAGTTGCATCGAGCTTTACGCAAAATCAAGTTCATACGTATATTATCTTTTTGGAATAGACTGCTTAGGCAGTCTATTTCTATTTTTTCACACCTTGAATTTTTTTAAGAGTGTTTACAAGTTTGAAACAACTGAATAACAGACAGAAACATTTATATTTTATCCTTTCTGTATAGGCTTTTGTAGCGCATCAAAAGCCTATACAGAAAGGAGTAAGACATCATGAAATACTTTTTATTTATTTGTTCTTTAGCTTTTACGCTGATGATAGCAGGGTGCGGAACAAGCAATTCTTCATCAAAGCCTGCCAGAGAATTCACAAAAAATGGACAGGCTCAAAAACTAGAAAGCCCATCAGCTTCTTCATCTTTAACGAAATCTAATGTAGACGAAACAGTGGTAATAGCCAATCCAGAATCGGTTACGGCTTTAGTTAATAAAAAGCATCAGCTTCCTGAATCCTATCAGCCTTCTGATTTAGTCTATGCCGACGTTCCGTTTATCTTCAACGAAAAAATAGAAAAACGAATGCTTAGAAAGCCTGCGGCACAAGCGCTTGAAGAACTTTTCGGAGATGCTGAAAAAGAGGGAATCAGCTTACTTGGTGTATCCGGTTATCGATCTCACGAGCGTCAAAAAGAGCTTTTTGCATTTTACGCAAAGCGAGACGGTGAAGAACAAGCACGCACCTATAGCGCCTACCCTGGAACAAGTGAACACGAAACGGGACTAGCAATCGATGTCACGGGAGGAAGCGGAATGTGTGCTGCAGCAGACTGCTTCGCTGATACACCAGAAGCTCATTGGCTTTCAAAAAATGCGTATCAATACGGATTCATTATTCGATATCCTGAAGGTGAAGAGCAGGTTACCGGCTATAAATACGAACCATGGCACCTTAGATATGTAGGGAAAAAAGCAGCCGCATCCATTTTTAATCAATATGCAACGTTAGAAACCTATGCAAGTAAGAAAAAAGCTTAATCAAAAGTTCTATAACTGGAGAACGAAGAAAAATCAAAAGTCAGGTTTATCACTCTCACATATGATACAAACTGATACTATAACATGCTTGCTATAGAGGAAGGGTATCAATGTATAAAGATATTGCGATTGAACTGATATGTGGATTTTTAGCGCTATTTATTATGCTGAAGCTTTTAGGTAAGACGCAGTTTGCTCAAATCACTCCGTTTGACTTTATTACAACGCTTGTCCTGGGAAATATTGTGGGGGATGCAGCTCTTGAAAAAGGAGTAGAGTTAACTGAAATTCTTTATAGCATTTTGATTTGGGGGCTTCTGATCTACGCAGTGACAAAGCTATCTCAAACCTTTACAGGATTTAGAGGAATTCTTGAAGGAAAGCCTTCAATGATTATTTATAAGGGGAAAATCCTTTATAAAGAGCTTAGGAAAAACAACTTGGACTTGAATCAGCTTCAGCATCTAATGAGACAGCAAGGGTATTTTTCACTGTACGAAGCAGAATACGTCATTTTAGAAACAAATGGAGAGGTGAGCGTCGCTCCTAAACACGAATTCAGCCCTCCAACGAAAAATGATTTAAACATTCCTTATTCTCAAACCAATTTACCTATTGCTTTAATTATGGATGGAAAAGTAGTGCCTGGTAACTTGAAAGAAGCAAACGTAGATGAAAAATGGTTAAAAAAACAGCTTGCAATCAAAAAAATTAAAAAATACAGCGAAGTTTTTTATGCTGAATGGCAGCAAGAGCGAGGGCTGGAAATAACAAAATTTTAAAAGAGGCTGAGACATAACTAAATTCATCTCATCTAAAGACGAACAAATAGGAGAAATGAGCTAAATCGCTTGAGACACCGCTGTTGATTTCCGTGCAAGACTTCGCTTTCTGCGGGGTCTCACCTATTCCGCTTTTCCCGCAGGAGTCTTCGTCTTGCCCTCCAATCATCAGCTAAAAGCAGTCACATACATAAAACCTGTGTTCACCCTATCAATAAAAAAATCCGAACGAGTTAGATTCTTTATCAAGAATCTCAATTCATCGTTCGGATTTTCCTTTAACTAAAATACTTTTGTCCTAGCCTCTCCTAGCTTCCTTTTAGCATCTTAGCAAAATCTTCAATCGTTGTAGAATACGTGACGTACAGACGAGGAATAAGATAGTTTTCATTCTTTTGTCCGCTCTCAGTGAAAAATTTTGGAATCGTTGAAAGACCAAATGTATAATTCTTTTTTGTTTCTTCCACCACGCGGCTATTGAACTTTCCATAAGGGTAAGCAAGAGCAATAACGCGCTGGCTCGTGATGGCTTCAATTTTTCGTTTTGAATCAGCTAGCTCATAGGATACATTTTTCGTCTTAGTTAAATCCGGATGAGTAGCGGTATGAGACTGAATGGAAAAAAATCCTGAATCAACAAATTTTTTTAAATCGGCTGGCGACAAACGGTTGGGACGGCCGATAAAATCTGAAATCACAAAAATTGTAGCCGCTGGATGAAATTGAGGGCTGGCTGCTCTTTGAAAAATAGGCAAGATAGTAAGATTATTTTTATATCCATCGTCAAATGTAATAAATATAGGTTTTTTCACACGCTTTAGTTCCTGCCATTTTTCAAATGTTAGCGGCGTATATCCTTGCTTTTTGAGATAAAGAAGTTGTTTCTCAAAATTTTCAGGCGTCACATACAGTTCTTTTTCCCCGTGGCCTGTGTAGGCATCAATAGAATGGTAAATCAGGACGGGCACTTTCACTTGGCTAAAAGCGGGGGAAGGTAAAATAACAGTTAGCACTAAGATAACAAAAACCGAAATTTTTCTCATAACAATCCTTTCTGTTGCACAGTGGTGACGAGACTGTTTTAGTATGTCAAAAGAAAAGGAATGTATAAGCCAAGCTTTCTTTTTTACAAATATAAGCCTTCTTTTTTAAATATTTTATGCAGAACCAAATGCTCAGCAGAGTTCACAACTGCAAACTGTTTTTTAGAAAGAGAATGGGGAGAAAAACGCATTAGCTTAGTAAAGTCTGGTGGCAGCGTAGTAGATGAAACATCAGTAGAGAGTATAGGGGCAGACAAAGGTGTTTTCGAGCCGATGTGAAAACCCCAATCTCCAAAAGAAGGAATAATGGTGTGGTAGCTCAACGTATAAAACTGAGAAGCTTTCATCGTCTTATTAATGCTCCAAAAAACGATAGGTGTGTCTCTAGGAGAATTTGACTGACACACGACCAAGCAGCTGCGCGATAGTGAACGTTGGAGAAGTGCGTAAAATTCTTTTGTATAAAGAGCACTTATTTTTTTGTTAGTAGGATCAGGGAAGTCAATAATGATGATGTCATAACACGCTGAATTCAAAGAGAGGTAGTCAATAGCATCTTGAATATGAACGGTGACACGAGAATCTTCAAATGAGCGTTGATTTAACTTCTTTAATTCTTCTACATTCATCGCAGCATTTACAACGTCAGCATCTATTTCCACAAGGTCTATTTCTTTAACTTCTTTATATTTAAGGACTTCTCGTAAAGCTAAACCATCTCCACCGCCTAGAATAAGAATGCGGTTAGGACGTAAGGAAGCTGCAAAGATAGGATGTACAAGAGCTTCATGGTACGCATATTCATCTAATGAACTAAATTGCAGCTGTTCATCCAAATACATTCGAATATCAGATGCTTTGATCAACTGAATATCTTGAATACAGTTTTTTTGATGAAACAAAACGTCGTGCTGGCCTGATAAGATCTGCTGTAGACTAACGTGATCTGAGTCATCTCCACGATTGAGAAGAAGCGTGCTTTCAGCATGCTGACGATTTTTTGTTGGAGTTTCGATGTGTTGAATTCCCCGAGAAATCGAATACACAACAGCTTTTTTTGAAGCTAATTGCTTCAGCAACGCATAACCGATTTCAATTATTTCTTTGTCTCCGCACGTATAAAAATCTAATGAAGCGTAGTTTTCCTCTGGCCACGTATGAATAGACAAGTGAGAGGTAGCTAATACGAGAATCCCTGTAATGCCTTGGGGCGTAAACTGGTGAAAATAACAGTGCAAAACTTCCATCTCTGCATCTAATGCAGCTTCAACAAGAATTCTCCTTAAGAGTGAGGGGTCGTTTAATATCACTTCATCGCATTCGAACGCATCCATTAGCAAGTGTTTGCCTTTAATATCCACTACTTCAGCCTGCTTTTTGAGCATTATTTTCACTATCTTATGAAACTTTTTAGAAAAAGGAAACGTAAGCACGTTATTTTATGGATATTTTCGGGAAATAACTAATTATCTTTCCATAGAGAAGAAGCTGGGAAAACCTATTTTCGTTGAAAGGAGATCCGAACAATCAATCGAGATTCTTAACGGAGAATTCAACTCGTTCGGATTTTTTCATTGTGATGGTGAACGTAGATTTACCGTATGTAATAGCTGTTAATTAGAGGCAAGGCGAAGACTCCTGCGGGAAAAGCGGAACAGGTGAGACTCCTCAGGAGTGTAAGCGACGAGGAGTCTCATCGACCGCCGGCGGAAAGCGAAGTCTTGCGCGGAAATTGACAGCACTAGCTCACTTATCCAATTTGTTCGTCTTTACATTTGATTGATTTCGTTATGTTTCAATCTTTCTGCTCTTTATCAGTATTAAACCAGCCTTTTCGCTTGAACCATAGAATTAACCCCAGCGTTATCAGTCCCATGAAGCCAAGCACAAAGAAATAGCCATAGTGCCACTTTAGCTCAGGCATATTTTCAAAATTCATTCCGTATACGCCAACGATAAAGGTAAGGGGAATAAAGATAGATGAAATAACAGTCAGTGTCATCATGATTGAATTCATCCGGTTTGAATTAAGAGAAAGATAATTATCGCGCATATCAGACGTCATTTCCCGATTTGATTCAATCATATCGGCTAATTTTAATAAGTGGTCATAGACATCTTTAAAATACCTTTTTTGTTCAGGATGAACATCTAGGCGTTCAGAATTTATAATACGGTACAATAAATCGCGCATAGGCAAAATGGTTCTTCTGATTTTCAGCAAATCACTTCGAAGTTTGAATACATCTTCCATTAAAACAGAGATCGATTTTTTTGCATCTATGTTTTCTATATCATTCAGCTCATCTTCAATCTGATATACAGTGGGGAAATATTCATCTACCACTTTATCCATCACAGAATACGCAAGATAGCTTATCCCTTTTTCTTGAATCGAAGGTGTATGAAGCAGCTTTTCCCATACTTTATCAATTGCAGCTGACGGGTGAAAATGAAAAGTAACCACATAATTTTCGCCGATAAAAAGGTCAACTTCTTCAGCTTCTAACGTTTGACGATTTAACGAGTGAAGGACAAAAAAACTGTATCCTTCATAATAATCGAGTTTTGGGCGCTGCAGAAAATGAAAGCAATCTTCAATCGCTAACGGATGAAAGTGAAAGGATGATTGAAGCAGCAGCGCTTCTTCTTCCGAAGGGCAGTTAAAGTCAATCCAATAGTACTGAATAGAGGGATCGTGAATCTGATCTAATTGTATATGTTTCACAAGTTTGTCATCGTTCGTAAGAGCTAACGTTCGTATCATTTGAAAACTCCTTTGTGTTTTTATAGCTATTTTCAATGTAGCATAAAATCATAAACTGCACGTATTTTAAAAAATAATTTTCTTTCTTCTCTTTTTATAAAACTAGTAAGGGTGAAAAAGTTGAATTATAATGATAGTAGTAGCTGGTATGGAAAGGGGAATCGTTTTGAATAAAAATGAAGCACTTCGAATGTTTTTTTTAAAGCATGCAGATCAACTGACGGAAGAATGGTATGAAAGCATTGAAGACAATGACCCAGAATCGGTTTATGCATCTACTCATCCAGAAGTCATTTCAGTATTAAAAGGTCAAAATAATGAATTTCATTTATACATAGCCGATGTATTTATAAAAAGTGAAAAAGAATTTTTTGATTCATTTGAAACGTGGATTTTAAAGATTGCGGAAGACGGAGAGCATGTAAGAACGCCTATTCATTATATTATTCGAGAATTTTTCCGAGTTAGAAAACAGTATTTAACGTATTTAAATCAATTTGTAGAAGAGTACGAGCAAGATATTACGCAAGAAGAACTAGACGAATGGAACGAATTAATTGTACGCGTGTTTGATATCACCGTTTATAAATTTGTAGAAGAGCACCATCAGCATTCAAAGCGGTTGCTTGAAGCACACAAAGAGTTGATCAATGAGCTGAGCTCGCCAGTTATTCCATTAAGCGATCATATTGCGATTCTTCCGCTTGTTGGGGATATCGACACAGCAAGAGCGCGCCGCATTTTAGAAAATACGTTAACTCGCTGCGCTGAACAGCAAGTGAATCACCTTTATATTGATATTTCAGGAGTAGTTATTGTCGATACGATGGTTGCTCATCAGATTTTCCAGCTGATTGATGCATTAAAATTAATAGGTGTAGAATCAACTATCTCTGGGGTACGTCCTGAAATCGCAATTACCGCTTCTCATTTAGGTTTATCGTTTGAAAATATCTCAACAAAATCAACCCTTGCTAACGCGATGGCTTCACGTATGAGGAAATAAAGCAAACAAGAATTACTTTTAATTCTTGTTTTTTTATTCCAATTCATACTTGACATATAGGTTAAAGAGGTATTATGATTTTACTAATTTAATAAATAAAAAGAGTCGTATTACATACGCTAATATAAAAATGCATCTCTGTAATTAACGGACAAGAATTGAACAAACAATATGAAAACGCTTTATATAGAATACGAGAATATTTAGGAGGAAATAGAAATGAACATCTTATGGTTTTTCCCTACAGCAGGCGACGGACGTTATCTAGGCACAACCGAAGGAAGCAGAACAAGCGACATTCACTACTTAAAGCAAATCGCACATGGACTGGATTATCTAGGATATGACGGCGCTTTGTTGCCCACTGGTTCAAATTGTGAAGATTCATGGGTGATTGCATCAGCACTTGCTTCCGTTACGAATCGACTGAAGTTTTTAATTGCACTTCGCCCAGGTGTAATGTCTCCAACACTTTCAGCACGGATGGCTTCGACATTCGATCAAATGTCAAACGGCCGACTTATGTTAAATATTGTGACGGGAGGAGATCCCGTGGAGCAAGCGACGTACGGTAACTATTTAAGCCATGATAAACGCTATGAGTTAACAGATGAATTTTTAACGATTTGGCGAGATGTAATGGAAGGAAAAAAAGTGGACTATAAAGGAGAACATGTTGATGTAACAGGCGCGTACATTCCATCGCCTCCTATCCAAAAACCGTATCCTCCGCTGTACTTTGGCGGATCTTCTCCGGCAGGAAAAGAAGTAGGAGCAAAGCATGCAGATGTATATTTGTTATGGGGAGAGCCGCCCGCAGTGATTAAAACAAAAATTGATGAGATGAAAGAAAAAGCTGCAAACGAAGGCAGGGACATTCGCTTCGGTATTCGCCTGCACGTTATTGTAAGAGAATCAGAAGACGAAGCGTGGGAATCTGCAGATAAATTAATTAAACATGTTAATGATGATACGATCAAAGCGTTTCAAGATAAGTTTGCCTCATTTGACTCCACTGCTCAAAAAACACAGTCAAGTTTGCACAGCGGCACAAAAGATCGAGGTGCACTGGAGATTGCTCCGAATCTATGGGCGGGCATTGGCTTAGCACGAGAAGGAGCTGGAACTGCTCTTGTTGGAAGTCCTGAAATTGTAGCGGATCGGTTAAAAGAGTACAAAGAGCTAGGAATTGATACGTTTATTTTATCAGGCTACCCGCATCTAGAAGAAGCATATACGTTTGCTGAGCTAGTATTTCCACATATTCAAAAAGAACGAAGCAAGAGATAATTCTTGCTTCGTTTTTTTGAATCGCAAAAAAATAAATACCCCAGTTGACTTATAGGAATTATAGGTGTATTATAAAGATAGTTCATTTAGTCAGAAAATTTGTGATAAAGGGTGAAGAAAATGGAACGTTATGACGTAATTCAAGGCGCAGAATCTTTTTATTATAAAGGCAACGACATTGGTATACTTGTTTCTCATGGATTTATGGGGACTCCTCAAAGTATGGAATATATCGGAAAAGAATTAGCTGAAAAAGGTTTTACTGTGTACGGTTTGCGACTAACAGGACATGGTACTCACTACTATGATATTGAACAAACAACGTATGAGGAATGGAAGCAGGACTTTTTAAATGGGTATCAGCGTTTGAAGCAAGAATGCCGTCATGTATTTATCTTGGGTCAGTCCATGGGGGGCACTCTCACCTTTCATACAGCAAGCCAAGGATTAGATCTTGACGGAGTTATTGCCATCAATCCGGCTATGACGTCCATTCCTTCAATGGAGCCTTACCGCTCTCGTCATACGCCTCGTTATTTAAAAGAAGATCATCCTGATATTAAGGATCCAAACGTACATGAAATTACGTACGACAAAGTACCAGTGCGCTCTATGCGTGAGCTGCTTTCTTTAATGGACGAAACAAAAGAACGCTTATCTTATGTAACGTGCCCTGCTTTAGTCCTAACATCAACAGTTGATAACGTAGTACCGCCTGAGAATTCAGCTTATATCTTAAACCATATTCAATCAGCAGAAAAAAGACAGCACATGCTTCGAAACTCTTACCATGTTGCGTCGATGGATTTTGATAAAGACACAATTGTTGCACAAACGGCACAGTTTGTACAAGCAACAGTTGCCAAAAAAAAAGTGCATGAGCGAATTTTTTAATTTTTAAATTCGCTCCGTTTCTTTTTTACTTCAAGTAAGATAAAATGAATCTTGAATGAAAACAAAGGAGTGTACATACATGATTCATTTAGAATGGAACGATCGTCCAACAATTAAACAAGTAAAATGCATACATACAGATGCAAAAAAATTCGTGGTTGAAAATGTTTTAACAGCAGGAAAAACATATGATGTAAAAAACGAAACAGAAGAATTTTATTTTGTTGTTGATAACACTGGCCAAGTCGGCGGCTTTTATAAAGAATACTTTGAAGGCTAAACAAAAAAATCATCGTCTCGGCGATGATTTTTTTATTGCAATAATTAAATGGAGCTTTCCTTAATGAAAACGAATGAACATACTTTTAAAGAGAAATTCCATATATCTCATCATTTCGAAAAAAGCTTTATGATAAAAATAGGATGTAAGACCTAAATTCTTCCGTTTCTTGTTCTGATTAAAAGGGTAACTGACTATAAATACCCATGACAACAATTATTTTACAATGTAAAATGAAAGCGACGCTTAACAGAAAAAGGAAAAGAGGAGGTCATACGATGAAAAAGCGTAATACAGCAGCTTTTACATTTTTAGCATGGACAGCTTTTATTACAGCACTATTAGCTATGTTTATAGGAATTTATACCTTAGATGCATCACTACCGGTAAAAGGTTATTATGCCGTTGGAACTTTATACTTAACGATGTCTGCTTTTGTGCTTCAAAAAACCATTCGTGATAACGAAGAAGATACGGCGCACGAACGCAAATATGACAAAGCAGAAGAAGAATTGTAGAGCTAAAAAAAAAGCATTTTTCTAGCTCCTTGAAAAACATCCCCATTTTTGGGAGATGTTTTTTTATATAAAAAAACAGGGAACTTGTCACTCCGTGTCGTATTAGTAAAGAAGGAGGCGATTGAATTGACACAACTAATGATTAATAACGTAAATTTTCACGTTGATATGTTTGAAGAAAAAATGATTACTGATGCGAATACAGGTGAAGAGTTGAAAAGGCTAAACTTTTCTTTTTCGGTTGTAGGCAAAGCAGCTTATGATAAATATGATGCATTTTTTGAGGATCCGTATTTTGAAGTAACAAATATGGAGACAAAAGAAACGCTAACACTAAAAAACATTTCGCACAGCACATTTTATCAGTCACCTGAAATTACCGATCATACAAATATTGTTTTCAGGGTCAAGCTGCAGCAAGAACCTGTTAAAGAACAAGTGAAAAATGAACGTCCAACAGAGAGCACGGTAAATGAAATGCTTTTATCTAGAATAAAGTTTAAGGCTCTTGTCGAATTACTTGAAGAAAAAGGACTTCTAACAGAGAATGAATTGTATACAAAAATTGAAGAAGTAGCAGAACGAGATTTTGATATTTTGCGGGATGAATTAAGTCATTCTAAAAAAGAGGTAAACGCGTAAAAATACCCCACTCTGCAGGGGGATTTTTTATTTATATCCATTAATTTATAACCCTTTTGATAAACCGTTCATATATTACATCACGATGAAAATAAAAAGGGTGAGGATAATGCCAATTGTTATTAACCATGTAGTGATTCCAAACGTTACAGGAGGAGTCGTTACGTTTGGAGATACGTACTATGTTTCTCCTAAAAGCAATAGTAAAACCGCACAAGGTTCAGGATCTTCAAATACAGGAATTTGTGTAAATACAAATTCAGGACTTTCTAATACAAATACGCTCGATCCGGATGGTTCTGACCAAAACGGCTTCGGAAACGGATAAGGAAAGAGATGTTTTACTCTTCTTTCTACACGCCTTTTCAATATTCGTTTTATCCGTATTTTATGCCTTCTTTTGCACGTCCAATTGGATTTGTTGTGTCACCTGATGGAGCGATGGATAACTGGTGGGGCAAAAAACCATCTTGGTGGGGGAAAATCACGCCTTCAGCCGGCGTTTTCCCTCCTGTTACCCAGTATTATACGGGCAGTTTAGTTCCTTATAGTTTAAGGGGCTATTACTAATATAAAAAAGAAGTTCAGATTAAGCCATCTTGTTAGCGTCTATTTCCTGAAAATAGGCGTTTTTTTCCGTTTTACTTGATTCAAAGTTATTTTTGCTGAATAATAAGGAAAAGAGAAATTTTAGAAGTAAGCTGTAAGTAAGGAGATGTTCAATCATGACAGATAAATGGAGAGTTCATAAAATAAAAAGTGATTGTGAACCTTGGCTGTTTTTAGAAGGCTGGGAAAAAGATATTATTGAAACCATTGAATTTGAAAAAAAAGAAGAAGCGCTTCGCTACTACGCGATGATGATTTATGAATTTCATCAAAAATACGCAAGCGTGCGAAGTGATGAACTAGCGCTCTTTAGCTTTTGGAACGAAGGCGAAAAGGAATTTTGTGAAGCCTGTGATGATGACCTTCAAATCTTCCACGGTGTTTTATTCGCTAAAAACGATGAAGTCTATTCATTAGAAGAAGATGAAGAAGGATTAAAAATGCTTCGTACTAAATAAAAACGTCCTGCGGGGCGTTTTTTTTATATAAAAAATGAACGATTTCAATCGCTCAAGCGTCATATAGATGATGAAACAAAAAGGAGGGGTGACCGCTTTGGAACAAGATGATTTCATCCTTGTCCAAAAAGCATTACAAGGTGATGATGATGCCTTCTCATTATTATTTCAGCGCTATCATTCATTTTTATATAAATACCTTTTAAAGCTGACATTAGATGAGGACTTATGCAGTGAATTGTGTCAGGAAGCAATGATGAAGTGTTACGTGAATCTTTCTTCATACAAAAATGAAGCAAAGTTTTCGACTTGGATGATATCCATTGCTTCAAGACTGTACATGGATTATTTGCGTAAACAAAAACGTGAAAAAAGCAGTCTCCAGCGAATAAAGCAGTCTTTGTCGCACCAGCTTCAGTGGAAAGCTAAATACAAAGGAGTGGAATGGAGCGAGATGTTTTCCGATTTTAATGAACTCGATTCACGCTTTCGAATTCCTGTCTTGCTTCGACATTATTACGGATATACGTACGATGAGATTGCCCATATGCTGAATATGCGAGCAGGAACGGTCAAATCAAGAGTAAATAAAGGAGTAAACATACTGAGAAAGGAGTGGAAAGAATGAGAGAAGAAAATGACAATCAGTCCTTACATTCTTTAAAAAAAGATTGGGAGCAGCTAGAGAGTTTAGCAAGTCATGAACGTATTTCTCTTCATGCAATTCAAGAACAGCTTCTCATTCAAAAACAAAAGCAGAAAAAAGCTTTCCGGAAAGAGTTATGCTTATTTACATTAACAGCACTTGTTATTTTAACGATAATGGCAACTGCTATTTTACAAATACCTGCCTTGTTTATCGCCATTGAAGTAATTGGGATCATTGTTGCTCCTATTTCTTTTATCGTTTTTCACTATAAACGAAAAAAGGAGATGTTTTTATAATGAATGAAAAATGGATTCTTGTGCTGTTTATTTCACCATTTCTCCTTCTTCAAAGCTTTCTACTTTTTATCAATGCAAAAAAACGCGGCGCTCATCCATGGTTTTGGGGAATATGGGGACTGATTCAAATTCCAATGCCAACTCTGTTTTATTGGTTTTTTATTATTTGGCTTCCAGCACGAAGAAAAAGGAGGATGTAAATGAAGGACATTAACTGGTTGTTAATTGCTCCAATTCTATTCTTACAATTGCTTTTAATGATTCCAGCGTTAATAAGCTGCATAAAGCAAGAAGAGACAAACGGACCAAAATGGCTATGGGGACTCATTATTTTATGTGTAAGTACAGTTGGCCCCGTTTTATATTTTGTTTTAGGACGTAAAAAACAGTGAGGTGGAGCGAAGATGTTTATGCAAGTAGAAGGACTGACAAAAGCGTATCGTAATATAACCGTTGTGAATAACCTTTCATTTAATCTCGACAAAGGAAAATGTGCAGCGTTGTTAGGCCCTAATGGTGCAGGTAAGACGACTACTTTGCATATGATTGCAGGTCTTACTGCACCTAATAAAGGGAAAATTTCTTTTGAAGATAAACAGCACCAAGACGTACGATCATTTATTGGCTTTCTGCCACAGCATCCTACGTTTTTTAATTGGATGACGCCTCAGCAGTATTTAACTTTTTTAGGCCTTTTATCTACCATTTCAAAAAATGTGCTTTCTCAACGAATAGATGAAGTACTTGAAACTGTAGGTTTAAAAGGAAAGGAAAAGCAGAAAATTGCTGGGTTTTCTGGAGGAATGAAACAACGTTTGGGATTGGCGCAAGCCTTGTTACATAAACCTGAACTGCTAATTCTAGATGAACCGGTTTCGGCTTTGGATCCTGAAGGCAGAAAAGATGTCCTAATGATTATCGAAACATTAAAAAAAGATACGACTATCCTTTTTTCAACTCACATTTTGCATGATGCAGAACAAATATGCGATAACATAATCATGATTAAAAACGGACGTATGAAATGGAATGGAACAAAGAGTTCGCTGCGCCAAGAGTTTACGTCTCCTGCTTTTACGATTGAAACAGAAGAAAGGCTCCCTGCATCACTTAGCAGTCTGCCAAGTGAACAGGTGCTGTTTCATTCTCCTTATAAAGCCACTGTAAATGTAAAAGATACATCTCAGCAGCAGCAGCTGCTTCAACTGCTTGTTGATCAGCAAGCAAACCTTGTTTTATTTGAACGAAAACAGCATTCTCTCGAAGACGTGTATCTAGAGGTGATGAACAAATGAAAATATTTGGAGTCTTATTTAAAAAGGAACTGCATGAATTATTTGCGAACGGCAAAGGAATTTGGCTGCCAATTTCTCTAATTTTACTAGGCATCACACAGCCTTTAACCAATTATTATATGCCACAAATCATTAACATGGCAGGGAATTTACCAAAAGGAGCAGTTATTCAACTTCCTACGCCCACCGGTCAAGAAGTAATGCAAGGTGTCCTTTCACAATATAGCACAATAGGAACCTTACTGATTGTACTAGCAAGCATGAATATGATTTCAAATGAACGACAAAATCATGCTGCTGTTCTTGTTATGATGAGACCGGTAAGCGTCATTCAATACATTATGAGTAAATGGGCTGCGCAAATCGTACTCGTCATTGGCTCAACGTTTATAAGCTATATAGCAGCATGGTATTATACAAATCTTTTATTTTCACATGTGGATTGGACTCATATGCTAGTTAGCTTTCTTTTATACAGCCTGTGGCTGATTTTTATCTTGTCCGTTTTAGTGGCAGCTGGAACATTCCTTTTACAAAGCGGAGGGATTGCTGGAGTAAGCATTTTGATCATTGGATTACTTTCATTTTTGAGTACTTTGTTTACGAATCAATTAAAGTGGAGTCCTGCAGCGCTGTCGCAATACGCTGCTCGTTTGCTTGAACAGTTGCACTGGTCACAGAGTGTCACCTATACCGTAGTTGTTGCGTTAATGAGCAGCTTTTTTCTTTTAATCGCTGCTGTTCGTAGATACAAAAAAGTGGAATATGTATAAAAAGACTTCTTTAACGAAGTCTTTTTTCTAAGGGATTAATTTGCAAATCCATGCAATATAAAGAGCAGCGGGAACTAAGAGAATCTGGGCACAGACGGTTCCGCACAAACGAGAGATGACGAGTGTACCAACCATTTTGTTCATAGATTGCTTAGTCGATTCACCTTTCATTACCTTTTCAGTTAAAATGGCTACTTGCGGATCTACAAACACAGCAAGGGTAATCATCGCTAGTCCGTTAATAAGACCAGAAGACATCAGAATCGATTTAGAAAGAGTAGGCTCGAGCGTAGAAGCATAAAGAGTGGAAAGAACACCTACTGTATAAATGGTCGTAGCCATTAAATTTAAAAGAAGCAGCCGCTTAGGCACTCCGCCTATTCGCAGCTGAGACAGCATAATCCACCTAGGACGCTTCACGTGTTTTTTTGCTTTCTCAAGCGTATGTATGGAAGCAATGTTTTTCATCATTTTGGGTACAGATCCCGCTACTTCTAAGTGTGAAATCATTCGGGAGAAGATTGATACAAAGCTAGGAATTAAAAGAGCACCTGCGATTGTCCCAATAGAAGCCGCGAGCAAAATGGTTTGAAGCTGATGAAGCAGAACGGGCAAATCTTCTTTCGACTGAACCGCATCTCCTAATTTGCCGGTCAGCGGAGCTTGCACCATATTAGCTGTTCTTGACACAATGACAATAATATTAAAAAGAGATAGAGCCACGACTAGCTTCCGAGTTTTCAAGCCCGCAAGTCTCACAGAGTAGGCTAGTGTTTCAATCATGTGAATAATTCCTACAAATACACAAATAATAAGTAATTTTTCCATCATAATAAGCAAGTTCCTTTCTTTGATACACGCACTTCCTCATTATGTATAAATTTGGTTGATTTGTAAATAAAAAGCCGCTTGCTACCAATAGTAGCGAGCGGCTTTTTATTATCGATGCTGGTTAATATCACGCAGTATATCTTTGCTAGCCTGATAATCTTTTTCTCGTTCTTTTTCCACCTGTAGACGTTTGTCTAGTTTACGGCTATATTCAGCATACCCCACGCCGTGAGAAAGCTGCATGGCCTTTTCCATTTCTGACGTGTACGTTAGGTGAAGTGCGATAATGAATCAATCCTTTCAGCATTTTTCACTTGTGGCACATGTATTGCTGCTCAAGTGTTTGGATGTTTATGATTCTTGAAGTCTTTCTAGAAATCGTTTTCCCTGTCGCTCTGGATCTAAACATCAAATGATTAAAATTTCATAACATTCCAGGTAAAAGCCTTTTTTTCTTGCGTAGTATCCCATATAATAGCAGGAACAACGTTTTTAAAGGAGTTATATATGAACAATACAAAACGAGTATGGTTTGATTTACTTTTTTATATCGCTATTCCTTACCTAATATGGAACCAAGGAAAAGACATTATTGGTGATTACTATGCCATTTTGCTTTCAACAGCACCAGCGTTTGTGTATACCATTTATACATTTATTAAAGATCGCCAGTTTAACGTAACAGGATTGTTTATTGTCATTACGCTGCTGGCACGTACCATTATTGATTTAATTTCAGGAAACGCAGCAACGATGTTAAACAATCAAGTATACTTTATGATTGGACTGGCTGTAGTTGTCCTTTTTACCATTGTGATAAAAAAGCCAATTGGTTTGTACTTTTTTGTAGATACGGCTTACTTAATGGGCTATAAGCGAGAAGACTCTCTAAAACTCTTCCACCAGCCTGATTTATTCAAAATGATGAACTGGCTTACAGTACTGTTCGCAGGTCGCTATGTATTTTTAGCAATCGTAAAATACGTATTGATTCAAAAGTACGGAGTAGAAGGGTACGGGAACATGATTGTATTCCGTCAGGCCGTTACGTGGGCATTCTCCATTTTAATTGCCGTCTACACGTATTTTATCTATAAAAAAATTCAAGATAAAACAGGGATGGATAATCCAATGAATCCAAATGTAAATGAATAAAAAAGAAGCGTGCGTTTAACTAACGTACGCTTTTTTGTTACAAAACAGTGAACAGTGCTCGAAACACTAACATCTCATTTAAAATTAATAGTAAAATAACGCTATTAAAACCGGGATGAAAGTAGGTCAAGAAATGAAACTATTATTAGCATGTCAAAAGCAGCCTTATCGAATTTTAGAAATGATTATGGTGTTTTTTACCTTAATTTTTGTCGTACTGTCGTTTTTTGATTACCGCCAGCTTTTTTTCCTTGTGTTTACGCTTGGAATTGTATTTGCTATCCGGGCGTTTGAAATGCAAGAAGGAGAGAAAAAGACTCAAGGAAACATCTGGCTGCTTGTCGGTGTTGTAATGATTTTGCTAGACATAGTTTTATTTGTTGTATATGCCATTAATCGATCTTAACTAAAAGAAAAAAAGCTTCCGTTCAGAGGGGTACCTCTAGATACGGAAGCTTTTTTTGATTAAGGAATCATCCACGATAATACATTAGATTGTAAAAATGTTAATACGCAGACAATCAGCAGTAAAAATAAGCTGTGCTTCACCGTGAAACGAAGCAAATCGGACTCTTTTCCAGCTAACCCGACCGCAGCACAGGCAACGGCGATAGATTGCGGTGAAATCATTTTACCGGTTACTCCACCAGAAGAGTTTGCTGCAAGCGCAAGAAGCGGGTCCATTCCAATAGACGTAGCCGTGATTTTTTGCAAGTTGCCAAACAATAAGTTGGCTGAAGTATCTGATCCTGTAATAAAAACACCGAGCCAGCCGAGTACAGGAGAGAAAAAGGGAAATAACGCGCCTGTTTTAGCTAACAGCAGTCCTAAGGTTGTACTCATTCCAGACGCATTTGTCACGTAAGCAAATGCCACAACGGACATAATGGTAAGCAGCGGCAACGCTAATTCTTTGCACGTCTCGTTAAACGTAATGAACCAGTCTTTCCAAGAGATGTTGACGATAAATTTTGTGACAACAGCAGACAACAGGATAGCTGTACCGGCAGCGCCTAGTAATTCTAATTTATAAACTGCCGCAATCGGTTCTCCATTTCCATTTAAAATTAAATTATTTAACCAAGGTACTTCTGGCATAAACGTTAAATAATGTCCGATGGAATTGATAGCGCTCAAAAAAGCGTTAGCTCCTTCATAATGTCCTGTCAAAGCGGTTTTAATTTGAGGAATTCCCCATATAGAAATAAAGATCGTTAAAATTAAAAAAGGTGACCACGCCTTTGCAATTTGAGCCCCTGTGAATGCTGGTTGATCTCGAGTTTCTCTTGCCTCAGCCGAAGCGGAAGCTACTTCATGTGCTGCTTTTTCAGATTGAAAGCGAAACGTTGTTTTCGGTTTCCAGAATTTTAAGAAAATAGCGAGCGCAAAAAGTGAAACGAGTGCCGATAAAATATCGGGAAGTTCCGGTCCTAAAAAGTTAGAGCTGACAAACTGGGTAAGGGCAAAAGAGATGCCGGATACTAAAATAGCAGGGAGTACTTCTACTGTTTTCTTAAATCCTGCCATTACAAAAACCAAATACAGCGGAATAAATACAGAAATAAAAGGAAGCTGGCGGCCTACCATTTTAGAGATTTCCATTGCCGCTACTCCAGTAGGACCTTCCATAGCTGTGATAGGAATACCGATTGCACCAAAAGCAACGGGTGCTGTATTTGCTAATAAACATAAGCCAGCGGCATACAGCGGATTAAATCCTAAACCTACTAGCAAAGCTGCTGAAATAGCAACAGGTGCTCCGAAACCAGCGGCCCCTTCAAGAAAAGCCCCAAACGAAAAAGCAACCAACAAAGCTTGAAGTCTACGATCTTCTGTAATAGATACGACAGAGGTGCGAATAATATCAAACTGACCGGTTTTTACGGTTAGTTTGTAAAGAAAAACGGACGTAATGATAATCCATCCAATCGGCAGTATACCGTATACGGCTCCTTGACTGGCTGACATAAAAGCCATGCTAGCCGGCATTTTATAAGCAAATATTGCAACGGCAAGTGCGACCAGTAAAGTTGTAACTCCAGCCATATAACCTTTCATTCGTTTAATAGCCAGAGCCCAAAAGAAGTAAAGAATAGGAATCAAAGCGATTAATGAAGACCAAATGACGCTGTTTCCTACAGGAGTGAACTGCTGTGTCCATGTCATAACTAACACCTCATTTTCAAATTAGTGAACTATAAATTTAGTAAAACGAAACCATTAAAACTACGATGATAAGGTCATCTGATGACTTATGTAAAAATGAATTCGCTTACATTATATTCTAATCCTTTTAGGATAGGCAAGTACTAAAAGAAACTTTTTTTCAAAAGAACGGACATTTTTTTGGTGATAAGAAGAAAATACTGGTTGAAAATCCCAAGAATAGGTGATTTAATGATTGTAAGCGCTTAAAATATATCTTTTCATCTATTCTACTAATTATTCTTCTTATTAATCTACTACTTTTAGTCGTATTATACATGGCACTTCTTTATGTTATTAGTGAAACGTTGTTTGCTATTACAAAACGAGAGGAGTCAATTTATTGAGTACGTTAAAGCTTCCAGGTCATTTAAAATCCATTTTATCTCATCCTTCCACACTTGAAGAACAGCATATGAATCACTTCCTTGGAAATAACGGGTCCCTGAATATTAAGCCAACTTCAGAACAAGAAATAGCAGCCGTTTTAAAGTATGCGACAGAACACGGAAAAAAAGTCGTCATTGAAGGGAACGGTACAAAAAAAGGGTTTGGCGGACTTATAGATACAGCAGACCTTTTGCTTTCGCTGACTGAATACAGCGGAATTGTTGAACATACAGTAGGTGATATGACGGTTACTGTAAAAGCTGGTACACCGTTTGGAGAGCTCCAAACGTATTTAAAAACGCACAATCAGCAAGTTTCACTTGATCCATCTCTAGGAGACTACGCTACAATCGGCGGAGTTATTGCAGCGAATGAAAGTGGTCCAAAGCGCTTATCTTATGGATCGGCTCGAGATGCAGTAATCGGTATGAGAGTCGTATATTCAGATGGAACCTTTGTTCGTTCAGGGGGAAAAGTCGTCAAGAACGTGGCTGGCTATGATATGAATAAGCTGTTTATTGGTTCAATGGGAACGCTCGGCGTTATATCCGAAATAACGTTAAAGCTGCGTCCGCTGCCCAAGTATCAAAGCATTGTCTTTATTTCTTTTTCAACAGGCAATATCGAAGAAATTCATGCGTTTGTTAGCAAAGTCTTAGATTCCATGATAGAGCCTGTTGCTTTGGAGTTATTAAATCCTTCTCTAGCTGAAGATGTAATAGGGCAGCATTTGTTTACACTTGTAATCAGCTTTGAAGATGTGGAAAGTTCCGTTCATTATCAAGAGAATTACATCAAAAGTATTCAGCCGTCTGATACGATTTTAAAAGTGCTGCATGAAAAAGAATCCGAAGTATTTTGGAGATTTTTTAGTAACATGAGTCCAAATGGTGCATGCTGTTCTTCCGAAGAGGAAACGGAAGCCGCGCTAAAAATTGGCGTACCAAATATGAATGTACTCGATGTAATAAACAAAAGTACTGCATTAAAAACGTCCCGTCCAATGCTGATAAAAGCACATGGAGGAGTTGGCCATGGTCTTTGTTCAGTCTACATAAAAGGCTCAGAAGATGCCATTCTTTCCGTTATTACTTCATTTACTGAAACTGCTAAAACGTACGGAGGATATGTGGTCGTTAAACATTTGCCTTTTATACTGCGCCAAAAAGTAAATGTATGGGGAGAAGAACCTTCTCATTTTCCGTTACTGGCAGGAATTAAAGCAAAGATGGACGCTAAAAACGTGCTTAACTATAAACGATTTATAGGAGGAATCTAAGTGAATTCAGCGAAAGCGGATATCAAAGATGCTCCATGCCAAAGCGTTAGCAATTATTTGTGGAAAGACGCGCCAGACGAAAAAAAATGGGCGGATTGTGTACACTGCGGAATGTGCTTAGAGTCTTGTCCTACTTATGAAATAACGGGGCAAGAACAGCATTCACCAAGAGGACGCGTGCACCTTATCAAATCGGTAGCAGAAGGAAAAATAAGCGTGAATGAGCAGTTTACAGACCCTGTGTTTGCCTGTTTGGATTGCCGGGCCTGTACAACTGCTTGCCCTGCAAATGTAGACGTTGGCGGACTCATTGAAGAAGCTCGCGGCCAAATTCGTCAGGCAATGCCTTTGACGGGATGGAAAGGCATGATCAGCAAGTTTTTTCTAAAAGAACTTTTTCCTCAGTCTCATCGCTTAGAAGCCGCAGGAAGCTTATTGAAGCTGTATCAAAAAAGCGGAATGCAAAAAATGATGCGCACAACAGGCATGTTAAATATGATGCCGACACACCTAGCGGAAATGGAACATGTAATGCCTAAAATTACCCGTTCTGTTCGAAAAAAATATAAAAAGAAACGCGTTCTAAAAGCAAAAGCCGAAAGAAAAGCAGAAGTTGCTTTTTTAACCGGCTGCATCATGGACGTCATGTTCAGTGATATTAATGAAGCGACTCTTAATGTATTACGAAGAAATGGAAACGACGTCGTTATTCCTCCATCTCAAACGTGCTGTGGTGCTTTGCACGTTCATGCAGGAGACCGAGACATGGGAAGACAGCTTGCCAAAAAGAATATAGAGGCGTTTCAACATGCGGACACTGTTATTGTAAACGCTGCAGGATGCGGATGCATGTTAAAAGAGTATCCCGAACTATTTAGAGAAGAAGAGCAAGAGTGGCTTGAAAAAGCCGAAGTCTTTGCTGAAAAAGTCCAGGATATTTCAAAATACCTTCACGATACGGGATATCGCCCCCCGCAGACAACGTTGCATAAGCGCATTACGTATCACGACGCTTGCCATTTAGCTCATGGTCAAGGAGTTAGGAAAGAACCAAGAGATATTTTGCTTTCTATTCCGGGAGTGGAAATGGTTCATATGGCTAATGCGGACCGATGCTGTGGAAGTGCAGGAATTTATAATTTAACAAATCCTGATATGGCGGGAGCTGTGCTTCAAAGTAAAATGGAACATGTGCCTCATGACGTAGAAATGATTTCAATGGGAAACCCGGGATGCATGCTGCAGATGGCAGTAGGAGTGAAAAAATATGGACGAAGTCAGCAAATTGTTCACACGGTACAGCTTTTGGAGTGGGCCTATCAAAAAGAAGAGGAGGAAGCACATCGTGTTGAAGAAAAATAGAATAAAAGATCTTCACGTAAAAAATCTTTCTCAACTAGTAGATGCTCATTCTATTTTGCACCATAAAGAAGATTTGCTTGCGTACGACTGCGATGGCTTTACCATTCACAGACATTTGCCTAAAGCGGTGTTATTTCCTCAAAATACGAAAGAAGTTTCTAGCATTGTTAAATATTGCAATGAACATGATTTGCCTTTTCTTGCAAGAGGAGCAGGCACAGGACTGAGCGGGGGAGCGATTCCTCTTAATAACGAAGTGGTTATTAGTTTAGTGAAAATGAAGCGCCTGCTTAGCGTCGACTATGAAAACAGGCGTGCCGTTGTAGAGCCGGGATTTATTAATCTTAAATTAACTAATTCAATCTCTGAAAAAGGATATTATTATGCACCGGATCCTTCGAGTCAATATTGCTGCACCATTGGTGGAAATGTAGCGGAAAACGCAGGAGGGGCACACTGTCTTAAATATGGAGTAACCACCAACCATATTTTAGGGCTAGAGGTGGTGCTTCCGAATGGAGATGTGATTGAGCTTGGCAAGCAAGGTATTCCAGATGAACCGGGATATGATTTATTAGGGCTTTTAACAGGATCAGAAGGGACGTTAGGAATCGTTACAAAAATTACGGTACGCATTTTGAAAAATCCCCAAGCAAAACAAACGGTTCTTGCCTATTTCGACCGCGTAGAAGACGGGAGCCAAGCGGTATCAGACATTATATCAGCCGGCATTGTGCCTGCTGCGCTTGAGATGATGGATAAAACCGCCATTGAAGGAGTGGAAGCTGCTGCGTTTCCAGTCGGACACCCTAGAGATATTGAAGCTCTTTTATTAATTGAAGTAGACGGCATTTCAGCCGGTATCGAAGAGCAAATCCTTCGTATTTTAGACGTATGTAAAAAACAAAACGTACGGGAGGTGAAAGTAGCTGAAAGTGAAGAAGAGCGCGCGAGGTGGTGGGCAAATCGTAAAACAGGATTTGGAGCGATGGGAGCCATATCCCCTGACTATCTCGTACAAGACGGCGTTATTCCAAGAAGTAAACTGCCTCAAGTGCTGAAGCGAATTAACAAAATTAGCGAAGAATCTGGCCTTCGCATTGCCAATATTTTTCACGCCGGAGACGGGAACTTGCATCCGCTTGTATTATTTGATGCTAGAAAGCCCGGGGAAACGGAAAAAGCACTCGACGCCGGAAGCGCATGTTTGCAAGTATGTGCAGAAGTAGGAGGAACGATTACCGGCGAACACGGCGTAGGCATTGAAAAAAAAGAAGAAATGCGATTTGTTTTCAATGAAGATGAAATTCAAGCACAAACGAATATACGAGAAGTATTTAATCCTAAAAATCTATTAAATGCAGGAAAGCTTTTTCCAAGTCCAAGCCGCTGCGCTGAAGTCAAAAAAGAAATGAAAAAAACAGAATATTTTTAGAAAATTCTTGAAAATATATTCGCTCGATGATATGATTTTTTTAACAAAAATAAAACACTGTTTTGTAATAAGAAACAGTGCCGCATATGTTCGTCTTAATCATTTTGTCGAAAAGAAATGAAAGCGCGTCCAAATTTAAAGATGTAAAAGAGTAAGAGGAGGAAACAGACGGTGACAAACTACAAACAAGTTGGAAATCTGAAAGTAGCTCCAGTTCTCTATCAATTTATCAATGAGGAAGCTCTTCCGGGCAGCGGCCTAAGTACAGAAAATTTTTGGTCTGATTTTGAAGCGTTAGTAACCGAGTTAACACCCGTAAATAAACGTTTGTTAGAAAAGCGTGATCAGCTGCAAGCTCAAATTAATGCGTGGCATCATGAAAACCCTGACGGTGACTTTAGCGAATACAAATCGTTTTTAACGAGAATTGGCTATTTAGAAGACAAGACAGAAGATTTTCTTATTGGTACAGAAGGAGTAGACAGCGAAATTGCCTATCAGGCAGGACCGCAGCTTGTTGTACCAGTAAATAACGCTCGGTACGCTATTAACGCTGCTAACGCACGCTGGGGAAGTCTCTATGATGCTCTTTACGGCACTGATGCAATCAGTGAAGAAAATGGAGCTTCGCGCACGAGTTCTTATAATCCAATTCGAGGAGAAAAAGTTATTGCGTTTGCGAAGAATTTTCTTGATGAAGTTCTTCCGCTCGTTCAGTCTTCTCATGCGGAAGTGGTTCAGTACAGCCTTGAAAATGGAAAGCTTGTCGCTCAATTAAACGATGGCAGTTTAACCGAATTACAGGAAGAAGAGAAATTTGCAGGGTATCAAGGAGAAGAAGAAAGCCCTGATGCTCTTTTATTCAAAAACAACGGTCTGCATTTTGAAGTTCAAATTGATCGTACGGATTCGATTGGTAAAACAGACGATGCGGGTGTAAAAGATATTTTAATGGAAGCAGCTCTTACGACGATTATGGACTGTGAAGATTCAGTAGCGGCAGTAGACGCAGAAGATAAAGTAGATGTTTACCGCAACTGGCTGGGATTAATGAAAGGTGATTTGACGTCTGCTTTTAAAAAAGGAAGTCAAAACATGACAAGGCGTTTAAATCCAGACCGTACTTATGTTTCTCCCGACAAGAAAAAGATTTCACTGTCTGGCCGTTCGCTTATGTTTGTTCGAAACGTTGGACATTTAATGACAAACAGCGCTGTTTTAGATCGAAACGGCAACGAAATCTATGAAGGTATTTTAGACAGCGTGATTACTAGTTTAATTGCCAAACACACCTTGCTTAAAAACGGTACGTATCAAAACTCTAAAAAGAGCTCTATCTATATCGTTAAACCGAAAATGCACGGCTCCAAAGAAGTGGCTTTTGCCAATACGTTATTTAATTCAATTGAAGATATGCTAGGGCTTGAGCGTCATACAATTAAAATTGGCGTAATGGACGAAGAGCGCCGCACGACGCTTAATTTAAAAGCGTGTATCAAAGAAGTAAAAGACCGAGTGGCTTTTATTAATACTGGATTCTTGGATCGAACAGGTGACGAAATTCATACCTCAATGGAAGCGGGCGCTGTTATCCGTAAAAATGATATGAAAGCGTCTAAATGGCTTCAAGGCTACGAGCAGTCTAATGTAAATGTAGGATTAGCAAGCGGATTCCAAGGCCGCGCTCAAATCGGAAAAGGAATGTGGGCAATGCCGGATATGATGGCGGAAATGCTTAAACAAAAAGTGGGGCATTTAAAAGCAGGAGCGAATACGGCATGGGTGCCTTCACCAACCGCAGCAACGCTTCATGCTCTTCACTATCATCAAATTGATGTAAGAGATGTTCAAAACGAATTGCTTACTCAGTCTGCTGATTTACAAGATGACATTTTGCAAATTCCTGTAGCAGAAAAACCAAATTGGAGCAAAGATGAAATTCAGCAGGAGCTCGACAACAACGCTCAAGGAATACTTGGTTATGTAGTAAGGTGGGTCGACCAAGGAGTAGGGTGCTCAAAAGTACCGGATATTAATAATGTAGGGCTAATGGAAGACCGGGCAACGCTTCGTATTTCCAGTCAGCACGTGGCTAACTGGCTTCATCATGGAATTTGTACAAAGGAACAAGTAACGGAAACGCTAAAGCGAATGGCAAAAGTAGTGGATCAACAAAATGAAAATGATCCTCTGTATCAGCCAATGGCACCGAACTACAGCGCATCCATTGCTTTTCAGGCAGCCTGCGATTTAGTATTTCAAGGCTATGATCAGCCAAACGGCTATACGGAGCCCATTTTACACCGCCGCCGTATCGAAGCAAAGGCAAAAGCAGCTATAAAACAGTAAAACAAACGGCCTGTCAGCATAGAGATGGCAGGCTGTACTTACACCTTCAGAATCTGACTATCTACTATTCTTATTAAAATTAAGCAAATGGGAAAAGGAGCTATGTTATGAAATTTGTAAGGTTCGCTGTACAAGATAGCCGTCATACAGGTGTTCTAAAAGAGGATACGATCAGCGTCATTAAAGGAAATATATTTGAGAAATGGGACTATACAGGGCAGACTTTTTCACCGAGTGAAGTAAGGCTTTTGGCTCCTTTAGAGCCAAATCAAATTATTGGAATAGGCGCAAATTATGCAGCTGCAAAGTCGGATCTGCCAGGAGAAATGCCTTCTATTCCTGTCTTCTTTTTTAAGCCCACATCCTCTGTGATCGGTCCAAACGAGGCCATTGTCATCCCAACCGCGATTAAGCACGTCAAGTTTGAATCCGAGCTTGCAGTTATTATTGGAAAAGAAGCGAAGAACATCGCAAAAGAAGACGTGCTGGACTATATATTTGGGTATACAATTGGAAACGATGTAACGGCTCCGGATTATTTTCATGAAGACGGGCACTGGACCATTGGAAAATCCTTTGATTCATTTACGCCTCTTGGCCCCGTAATCGAAACGGAGCTTGATTTTAAATCCATTCATGTAAAAGCGTTTTTAAATGGCGTTGAAAAACAAAATAGCTCGACAGATTTAATGATTATTTCCGTTGAGCAAATGATCGCTTACCTTTCTACTGTTATGACCCTTAAGCCGGGAGATGTGGTTTTAACAGGAAGTCCGGTCGGCGCGGAGCTGGTAAGCGCAAACGATGTCATTGAATGCACCATCCGAGAAATTGGAACTCTCCAAAATCCGTTTGCTGCAGAGAAAGAACGTGTAAACGTATAAGAGTGATACAAAATGCCCGGCAGTAACACGACACATAAAGGAGAGAAAAAAATGGAGAGAGAAAATATGGTGAAGTCTGTAAGCCGGGCGTTGGATATCGTCACAATTGTCAGCATGGAAAGAGAAGGGGTAGGCGTCACAGAAATTGCAAAGCAAATGGACATCAACAAAAGCTCCGTATACCGTATTCTAACTACCCTTGCTCAGTACGGTTATATTGAACAAGATCAAGAAACCGGGCGGTACAAGCTTGGGTATAAGTTTTTAGAAGTAAGTTCAAAACTTTTAGATTCTATTGATCTTCGAACGGAAGCAAAGCCGTTTTTGCAAGAACTTGAAAGTGAAACAAATGAAGTTATTCATCTTGTTGTCTACGATCAAGGTGAAGTAGTGTATATTGAAAAATTAGAAGGCAATCAGACGCTGCGCATGCATTCAAAAGTGGGGAAAAGAGCCCCTATGCACTGTACGTCTGTCGGTAAAGCTATCCTAGCTTTTTTACCGCTTAACACGGTAACAAGCATTCTTGAAAGAAAAGGCTTACCAGCTCATACCGATCACACCATTACAGATGAAGAAAGCTTTCTTCGAGAACTTTCAGAAGTGAAGCAAAAGGGATGCGCGCTCGATTTAGAAGAAAATGAATATGGAATTACCTGCATTGCAGCGCCTATTTTTGATCACCTTGGTCAAGTCGTTGCCGCAGTCAGCATTTCCGGTGCTACGATGCGTATGACAAATGAGCGATTAACGTATCTTCAGGAACGCATGGTTGATATAGGTAAGAACATTTCGGAGCGGCTCGGCTACAAAACTGAATCTGTGAAAGACAAAAGTTTGTTCTGATTCTTCGAGAACAAACTTTTGCTATATAATAATCTGTAAAATAACGTAATTATATTATGTAAACTATAGGCTATGATTTTTAATTGATGTTTTATTCATGATACAATGAAGTTGTTAGAATATATACGTAAAGGAGATAAATTATGGAACAGTTTGAGCGCAATATTGAAAAGTACGCCGAGCTGGCTGTAAAAGTCGGTGTAAACATTCAAAAAGGGCAAGTATTAAACATTAATGCCGATATTTCTTCCGCTGATTTTGTTCGTGAAATTGCGAAAAAAGCGTACGAAGCCGGAGCAAAGTCTGTTGATGTAGACTGGCATGACGATCATTTAGTTCGTTTGAAATATGAAAAAGCGGATGAATCTGTATTTAATGAATTTCCTGCTTGGAAAGCTCAAGCAAGAGAAGAGCTTGTGAAAAACGGAGGCGCTGTTTTATCTGTAATTTCAAGCGGTCCTGACTTACTAAAAGGAGTAGACGGCAAACGTATTGCTGCGTTCCAAAAAGTAAGCGGAAAAGCAATGAAAAAATTCCGTGAAGCGATCCAATCCGATAAAATCAGCTGGTCCATTGTAGCTGTTCCTTCAAAAGACTGGGCAGCTAAAGTATTTCCTGACGTTCCAGAAGAACAGCAGCAAGAAAAACTGTGGGAAGCTATTTTTAAATCCGTGCGCGTAGATCAAGAAGATCCAGTGGCCGCATGGGAAGAGCATAACGCTTCATTACATACAAAAGTAGACATTTTAAATGAAAAAAGATTTGCTAAGCTTCACTATAAAGCGCCAGGAACAGATTTAACAATTGAGCTTCCTGACAAACATATTTGGGTTGGCGCAGGCAGTGTTAATGAAGACGGCAACTCGTTCATGGCCAATATGCCAACAGAAGAAGTATTCACACTTCCGAAAAAAGACGGCGTAAATGGTCAAGTAACGAGCACAAAACCGCTTAGCTACGCAGGAAACTTAATTGAGAACTTCACGCTAACATTTGAAAATGGAAAAATTGTTGATGTAAAAGCAGAAGAAGGCGAAGAAACGTTAAAGCACCTAATTGAAACAGATGAAGGTGCCAAATACTTAGGAGAAGTAGCCTTAGTACCGCATCAATCGCCAATTTCTCAGTCAAATATCATTTTCTACAACACGCTGTTTGACGAAAATGCATCCAACCATTTAGCCATCGGCAGCTCGTACTCTTTCTGTCTAGAAGGCGGAAAAACTATGTCTAAAGAAGAGCTGTCACAAAACGGAGCAAACGACAGCATCACCCACGTTGACTTCATGATTGGCTCAGCTGAAATGGACATCGACGGCATCAAAGCTGACGGTACAAGCGAGCCTGTGTTTAGAAAAGGGAACTGGGCGTTTTGAATTAAATAAATAACAATAATAAAAGCTTCTGCGCTATATCCGCAGAAGCTTTTGTTATGAGCACTAAATTTCTGTAAAACTGAGATTTTATATATCTTACACGTAATTACGCTTTATAACAATACCATAGTCATTTTTAAGTCAGTACATCTGTATCAGAATCAGGAGCAAAGTTTGTAACTTCTAATACTATAGGAGAACCAACCAAAATGGTAGATCCTGCAGGAACAGTAATGGCTAAAGAACCAACACCTGCAGCTCCCGCTGTATAAGCTGAAACGCCAGCCATTTGTAAAACGCCGTTAATATACACATTATAGTAGCTGTTATCCGTAGCTAAAGCAGGGAGTTCAGTAGCAGCTGCACCCGTATCGCCAAAAAAGTCAGCGGCATCGATTGTTAAAGTGGCTGCACCCGTAGTTGTAGCAGTTGCTGTATAAAAGAAACGTGAGACGGTTGGGCTGACTGTTACAGTGGTAGTAGCGGCTATAGCGAGTTTCATAATTTGAAGAGGCATAAATGTGTTACCTCCTTTCATGTTCTATCCTTCAATATGTGCATTCGTTCCTTCTAAGGAATAGGTTTAGTGGCATAAATTTAATTCTTAAAGACTATAACTAAACTAAGTACATCTGTGAAGGAGATTTTTTCTTGAAGAAAAAATCTTACGGCTGCGATCAGTATGCATCCTCTTGTTCGACACCTTTTATTAAGCTTCCCGTGTTGCCTCAGCAGGAATTTAGGTATATATTCCTGAAAAAAGTTCGCATCTTTGAATACTATACGGTAGCCGGAGGCAGCAAGCGCATCTTTACAGATCAAGACGCGTTAAAAGAATACGGCACGCAGCATATATTGGATCCTGAGAACTATTCATACAGTAATTTATTTATCAACGGTGTGTTACAGCCTTCCTCCAATTACAGCGTCCAAAAAGGACTTCTTATGATTAACACAGAGGATATTCCTTTAGAAAAATCACCCGTGATTTTACAAATGATTAAAGTAATCTAACTTTCAACCACAGAATGCGAAGTACACATGCCTGCACATAAAAAAACAAGGTGAACGTTAGTCAGTTCCACCTTGCTGTGATTCTTCTTTTTTAACCGGAGCGTCACGCTTGAACATGTGATAGTAGGTAAACCCTAAGCATAGAGCGCCGGCGATTGAACAAAAATATTGCAAAAAACGGACGAAATCCATTGGAATGACCTCCCATTTTCAGTTTCGCTTCTAGTATGTACAGGGAAGTGAAATAATATGTGAAAAAGGGAGGTTTTTTCTTATAGTTCGTATGGTTCTTGGAGAGTAAGATAAGGCTGCTGATCTTCAAGACCAAGACGCTTATTTAATTGTCTTTTCATTAAATCATATTGGTAGATGAGGTGAAATTGATTTTTTTTCGGTGTTTCACAGCGAATGTATGTTTCTTGCCCGTTTTTGTCTGTGAAATGAATGGTTAGTTCACCGAAATAGCGTTGAACAGGAGCTCCGTGAAGGCCTTTTTCATTTTTGACAACCTTTGAAAATTCTGCTCGTTGAATACGGTTAAATGGAATAATAGCTACTTGATTGATAACAAGACGCTGATCGTACATGTCAATTTTAGATATGGAAATTTGATTAATCCCTTCTGCAAATTTAACATGTCCGTTTACAGAAACAAGCGGTTTGCGATCCTCAGGATCAACAGCGCCTTGAGGCCGCTTAATGACGTAGAAGCTAGCTACGCCAAGTGCTACGATACCAACCACAACAATAAGTGCAAACATCATTTTGCATTCCACCTCCTGAGTATAGATGTGTAATCTGAATTTAACAGCAAGCTGTTTCAGTTGCCATATTGCCTCAACAATGAGGATAGAGAAAAGCAGTTCGGCAGTTCATTATAAGTATATACATACGTTCGACAATATGGTGTGATATTCCTTCTTATTATGACTTTTTTACGACAAAATGGGCAAAACTCTTTTCGAAAATGAAGCAAATCAGTTACAATTTAAGGATAAGGTACCAAATTTCTTTTTTATCTCAAAAAAGTGCAGAAAAGCTTAAAAAATTCTAGGTATTTTCTCATATTTTTACTATTTTTATAGAATTTATCCCAATTTCTAATCCTTTATCGTGTATAATCTCTTGTGTGCAGCATGATATACATAAAGGTGTAAGGAGGCACAGTTCATTGTCTTTATCAGCAAAAAAGATATTATTATTAGTTTTAGTAGTTATATGTTTAGTGTTAGTTGTGATGCAATTCATAAATCGATCAGCAGAGCCCACTTCTGAACAGGCCCAAGAAACACTGAGTAAGCTTCCTGAACAAGAAACCGTTAAAGAAAAAGCAAAGGGCGACGAGGAAGCGCACAAATATCGAGTGTATTATATTACTATTGAAAAAATCGAAAATGGTACATACAGCGGAACAACAAAAGAAGGAACGGGCATTAAATTTTCCGATAAAAATTTAAATGAACCGATTCCAAGCAATTTGAAAAAAGGGGATATCGTTAAAGCATACTTTGATCTTGAATATAGCACGAAAGGTCTAGTCAAAGTAGAAAAGGTAGACGAGATGCCCGATGATGAAGAGAGCTCAAGTTAATTGAGCTCTTTTTTTGTATTTTACGAATGTGGTAAAATATTGAATATACAGTACGATATAGGGGGGAGAAGATGATAGCAGCCATTATAGTAGGAGCGGTAATTCTTTTAGCTTTGATTAGTAAAGGAATTGCAAAGTCGAGAGGATTTCGCTTGTACAAAGAGGAGCTTCCAGATGAGCTCGGCATACATAAAGATCAGGGGTTTGAAGATATTGTCCATTCACTAGAAGATTCTTTACACACAGCCTATGTTCAACAGGTGAAACAGCGTATGAAAGGGAAAAATACAAAAGCCGATGAAGTAGAATGGACGTTTTTTGAGATGAAGCGCTACTTTTTATTAAATGCAGTCATCAAAGACGTACCGATGTTTAGTGCAAAAGTGGATGAAGTATGGCATGAAATGATTATGTTTACAGTGGATTATGAACGTTTTACAGACCGTTTTTTCAACCGCTTTTTGCATCACCAGCCAAATGTAGAGACAATTCCATCCCCACAGCCGAATAAGCGAGCGTTCTTTGATTGGATGTATGCTCATTTGTTTGACATAACGGGTAACAGCCGACTGCTTTGGGGGAAATTTTTTCAGCATCCGCTTGATAAAAGTACGCTTCAAGATTTTCAAAGGTTATCAGAAGATGAATTACTAGATCGCTATTTTTTAAGAAACGGCAAGTGGGAAAAACAACAGAGGCACTTGATTCAAACATTAAAAGAAGAAATTAAGGATGCAAAAAAACGAATGAAATCCGAAGGATCGTCGTACTTTAAAAAAGCATTAACAAAAGGGAATGTATCAACCGAACTTCTTTTTCAAGGCTTTGTTTTTTATTCACTTTACGAAGCTACCGACTTTTCAAGACATATGAATGAACTGCTGCTATACAAAAAGACAATCTATGCGGGAGATACAGCCTCGTACAGCGGCTATAGCTGTTCAAGTCCATGGGAAGACAACCGTCATCATCACCACGACGGAGGTCACCATCATCATGACAGCGGCAGCAGCTCAAGCTGTTCAAGCTCTAGCTGCGGGAGCGGGTGCAGCAGCAGCTAGTACAGTGAAAAAACTCGTATAAAGCGAGTTTTTTTACTGCAAATGTAACAATGATAAAAAGGTTAACTGACAAGCAATGAAAAATTTGGTATAATCGTTACGTTTTTAAAAAGGAGAGACAGTGAAAATGAATATTTTATGGGACTTTGATGGAACCATCTTTGATACCTATCCGACTATTGTAAAAGCATTTAAAGAACTACTAACAGATCAAACAATCTCAGAAGATGATATTCTAAGACAAATGAAGGTTTCTTCTGACGTAGCAATTAAGCATTTCAATATTGAAAAGTCTTTGTTTGATAAACACTTCCATGTGGTCGAACAGAAAATCAACCCTAAAGATAAGCCTGCTTTTCCTCACGTAGAAGACGTACTGAGCTTTGCGGATACAAATGTAATTGTTACGCATAAATCTAGACAGTCTACTCTTGATATTCTTGCATTTTTTAATATGGAGCACTATTTTACGGAGATTATTACAAAGGATGATGGCTACAAACGAAAGCCTGATAGCGGCGCTTATGCATATCTTCACGATAAGTATCAGCTCGATTTAGTGATTGGAGATCGCGAGCTCGATTTAAAACCTGCTCGTGAACTGGGAATTAAAACATGTGCATTTCAAAATGACGATATTGAAGCAGATTATCACCTTACATCATATGATCAATTCTTTACAACGGTCGTAAATAAAAACTCGTGAAGCTATTCTTCACGAGTTTTTATTTGTTCAGGTGTATGTATTTCGGGAATTTCACCGAGCGTGTAGTTCGCTACTTTTGTAATGTTACTATTGGCAAAAAAGTAAAACTCTCCGTCAACTCCGCGAATTTTTGTCGTGCGCAATCCAATTTCTTCAACAGTTCCTTTTGTATCATTTATGGATACGTGATCTCCTACTGAGAATTGATCTTCAAACAGAATAAAAAAACCGTTTAAAATATCTTTAATTAAATTCTGTGCACCTAAGCCTGTAATAAACCCTGCTACGCTAATACCAGCTAAAAGTGCTTTCATATTAATTCCGATTGCTTCTAAAGATGTGATAAGTACAATAAAATACACGACGTACATGACAATGCTCAGACAAAGTTTTTTGAGCGTTATTTCTTTACGTTCATTGTACCTCAGCAGCTTAGTTTTAAATCTGAAATCAAAGATTTTATTAATTACACTACGAGCAAACCGGATGACAATTTGAGCAATGATAAAAATGAGGATAATCTTTATGATTACTTCACTAATGTCAATCCACTTACCGGTATTAAATAGAGTTTGCTGTATCCACTGTATGTATTTCATGACTAAGTCCCTTTCTTGCTTTATAAAATTTTCTCTACTGAATAGTATAATTTATTTTAAAAAATATACTACTAGAATTTATTAAGGTAAGTTTGAACGATTGTATGGTTTTATTTTAATTTAATTTATTTGTATCTGGTATATGTAATAAAAATTCCTTAATTTAGAAAAAGAGAAATCTTCAAGTATAGAGATTTTTAAAGCATTTCTTTATACAAAGATTAAATAAAAAATTATAGCAGATATTAGTATAGATCTTATTAGCAAACATTATATACAGATATTAAAGAAAGAAAAATCTTCTAAAAACACAATGATATCAAGGGTTAGAAAGAAAATAGCTTTTCAATAAATAACTGTGTGGAAAATAGACCTTTTTTGTGAACAGCATCCTTTAGCTAAAGGATGTTTTTTATCGTAGTAAATATGTAATATATTTTATTTACTATGTTTTTTCTCCTGCAATAGAGGGATTTTAAAATCAATGGTATGAAGATTGCTGTTAAAAGTATGAATTATTTCCACTGTGGATAAAAGTAGTTGTGTTAAAGAGTAAATAACCTGGAAATTATCGTTAATAAAAAAATAAAAGGGATGTTTTTATTAACAAAGAGGATGATATAACAGTCATTGAATATGTTTTCTTTCTTTTGTGGATAAGTATGAAGGTGTTTTTTTAGTAATATTCCGTAGTTATACACAAGAAATATCATTTATTTGAACTCATTACGTTTATATGGATAGGATAATGGAATTGGAGAGCTGCAAAAATGGGTGTTTGTTTGCGCTATTTGTATCAAAAAGAGAAGAGAAGGGAGATAAAATAAAAAAAAAAGCATGCCAAATAAGCCCCTTATGAAGCTGTAAGTTCGGCAGGGACTTGATCTTGAAGATTTTTTGAAAGCTCTTTTCGAATGAGCGTACGGATTTTTCCACCATAATTTTCAACGACTTGAGCGTCATGGCTGAAGAAGGCCTGTTCAATCAATGTATAAAGGGCAGACTTCACTCGTTCAATACCATATTCAAAAGAAAGCTGAACCAAATCAGCGATGTCTTCGTTTTGGAATGAAGACATAACAATTCCTGTAGAATCTGTGCTGTGTCCAGATAATTTTGCAAAAGTTTCTTCAATAGTACGTCGAATCGCCGCATTATATTGATCTTTCTTTTCTTGTTTTGACATCTTGCCATTTTTCGCTCCGTCTTTTAAAACAAAGAAAATAGTAGATCCTTGGACAACGGTTTTAAATGCGCTCGTCTGTGTTTCAGCTATCTTTTGCATCATACCTTTGTAGTGAGTATATTTCGGCGTAAAAATCTTATAGTCATTAAAGCTAATTTTTGAAGTGTTTTCTCCAGGATTAAACTGACGCTTAATCGTATCGTTGTCATAAACCAATTCTTTGCGCAGCTCTAAGCGAAGGGCGTTTACGTTTTCAATTAGAATAAGCTCTTCAAAGCGAGTATATTCTAATTCCATAAACCCAAAGCCGTGTTCTTCAAAATATTGAGGATAGGGAACAATACAAATATTGATTCCTTTGCCGCTGCGAGAATAGGAAATTAATTCTGTTTCTGCTAATACTACATTGTTGTTGCGAACTGTTCGAACTGTACAATTCAAAGCGGCTGCAATCTCTTTTTCAGAAACATCACAAATAATACCTCTTTCATCAACATGAAGGAAGTGATAAAAAATTAATTGTGAAATTTGAGATTTAGATAAACGGTGATGTTCTGCTACTGTTTTGATTGTAGGGTTCCCATGAGCGTCTAGGTCCATGTGATCTTCAATATCTTTATATTTTTCTACGGTGCTAGACAATTGGCGAATAATTTGTTTTCCAATTTTCGCAAATTCTTTTTTTATCATGAGAATCCCTCCAATCTATTTCATATCAACAATAATTTATTAGGGTAAAATAACAAAGAATACCTTGTGAAAATTATATCAATAAGAAACAGAATCGCAAACGAACGAGTAGTACGCTTAAAACGGCAAAAGGTTCAAAGAATGCTGTCGTATCAAGGGGTTCAGAGTATAGGTTTTTTAGTACGACAAAAACGGCAAAAGCAAGCAAGTACCGGTAGAACAGTGTTTGTTACGATCAGTAAAAACCAAAAAAAACTTTATGCGTTTTAGTACGTAAAAAACGACCAAAGTTTCAGTATAGTACGCTAAAAATAGCAAAAGTGAAGAATGGTACGCTAAAAACAGCAAAAGCTACCTCGATTCACCTAAAAAAAGGTAAAAAAATCGCTTCTCTAATCTTTGTACATAACACAATGAATTTTATTGGTACGTCAAAAATGGCAAAAGCTATTTTTAGTACGTGAAAAACGTCAAAAACGACGTAGTAGTACGACAAAAACAGCAAAACTTATCGTTTGGTACGTAAAAAACGGCCAAAGCTTTATATATGCTGCGAAAAAAATAAAAAATGGGGTTTGAAAAGGCAATAATAAAGGGAAAAGCAATGTTTAGTACGCAGAAAACGGCAAAAGTAACGAAGGAGTACGACAAAAACGGCAAAAGGTAGGATTGTTTTACGGAAAAAAGCGAATAATTAACAATTAATAAGTAATTATTAGTAAATAAAATGCATTTAGTACGTCAAAAATGGCAAAAGAATCAGAGTGGTACGTCAAAAACAGCAAAAGGTAGTAATTAGTACGCTAAAAACGGCAAAAGAAGCGAAGGAGTACGTCAAAAACGGCCAAAGCTTCTGGTTAGTACGTTAAAAATGACAAAACTTCCAAACTATGAAATAAAAGTAGAGGGATATTTTGTATTTATAAGCTGAAAGTGGCAAAATATCAAATAAAAAAGGAAGGGAACAATTTACCCTTCCAATGTTTCTCTATGTTCTCCTCCAAAATAGTCTTGAATTTCATAATTTTGAAGAGGAATAAAAGAGATTTCAAATCCTTGAAGTTTTTGCTGATAACTTTGGATCAGGACTTGATTGCTAACAAACTCTGCTAGAGATTCATTAATTAATTTTAGATTGACATCAATTTTCTTTGAACGAAAACGAACTTTTGAAGCAAAATATTGATACGGGTAAAAATGAGTGTAAGACTTCTCTTGTAAATAACAATCTAATCGCTCTTTTTGAAATGCATACAGCAGTAAAGAAGACAGCGAGTTATCTTTAAACTTTTTAATAACGTCACTGTAAATTTGTACAAACTGCTGATTTAAAAAGCCTTGATGCGTATCGTCGCTAAATACGATGGTTGCATATCGTCTGCCCGTTACTTCATCGGTTTCAATAACAGCTTTTTGGAAGAAGTTTATCGCAAATTTTGTATCTCTGGAATTTTTCTTCTTCGCTACACCTTCTACGTGGTATCTGGCAATTTTCATAATGCGGGCTTCAACCGCTTCATAGTTTTTTACACCTTTTGAATTATAAATTTCCTTAACGATATCCGCTAAATCAAGAGTCACCGTTTTTTCTTTATAAAACATCTCGTCGCGCTGTGAAAGAGCAAACTGGATAATTTGGGAATCTTTTGGGTCTAAAACCATATTTCGTTTGGAAAGAACCGTTTGATTATCATTCACTGGGATAATGGTGCGAATGAAATATTCTTCATCAACTTTATAGTCATTATATAAAACGACTTCTTGGGAGTTTGTTTTAACTTCCATATTGGTTTTAAGAGAATGACTTTCATTTGAGAAGATAGGGGCCTCTACCCACGAATTTAATCTTTTATCAATCCAGTTACTCAAATTTCCATTGTATTTTTCTAGTATGATTTCAGCAATTAAAAAAGTAAAGTCTGTGTGAAATGCTTTCTCTATTTGATAATTCATCTTTGAATCTAAATAAGGAAAATCGGTAATATTTGTTTTTTTACTTTTAGCCCATGCCTCTACTTCTTTTAACTTTATCTTTAAAATATCTTCAGGCTTTTCCACGCCAAACAGCTTTTTTAAGTGTTCGGTATCCACTTTTTTATCCATCACTTTTTTGGCCAATTCAATGTCTTCAAAAATAGGGTTAGGCTTTTCTGCTTTAATATCTTTTTTTAATGTTTGCAGCCAGTTTTTCTTATTCGACTGTCTTCTTTTGTAGGCAGGGTTTCTGATTTCCTTAGGATTTATTAATTTATTCTCTAAAACAAACGTATCTTGCAATATATTTAAAATGTAGTCTTCTATAAAATCTTTTTCATTCGAAAAGAACGAGTGAGAATCATATAAAAAGTCTATACACTTTGCTTTGATATTGTCATCGATCGCATCGCTGATTTGTTTAATAAGGTAAGGAGAAAAATTGGATGGTTCTTTCATGTTGACCTCCTCTGTATGTATTTAATCTGTAACAATCTTATTATATCTTTTTTGAACGATACTCTAAAGGCTAAAAGGAAAATTCATTTTTGTGAAAGCTGTTTTATACCAAATAAGCCCAGCCGGCTATTAGTATATAAAGACTTATTGTAAATATAAATAGCTTTTTGTGGGGCCTCCATATAGTTACGTACTTTTGATATGAAGAGAGTATTATAGTAGCTTTATAGAAGCGAAAAGCAAAGTACATTCATTGAGTTTGAAAATGGAAAAGTTTATACTTGCCAAGTACACTCTTTTTACAAATAGGGGGAATAAATATGTTATTAAAACCTAAAGCAATTTTTTTAGATATGGACGGTACGATATTAAATCGCTCCAACAAAGTAAGTATTCAAACAAAAGAAATCATTGACGAATTACGAAAACAGGGAATTTTTGTTTTTATTGCTACGGGAAGAGCGTTTGATGAAATAGAAGAGTTAGTTCCTGAAGGCTTTCAAGTGGATGGATTTATCACGTCAAATGGTATGGCAGGGTACGTAGAAAAAGAATCAGTCTTTCAGCATTCGCTTTCGCTCCAGTTGGTGGAAACCATTATTGAAAAAGCAAGAGCGAACAAGGTATACTACGAGCTTTTCCCGTACGGCACACCTCGCGTGACGTTAAAACAAGATCAGCCGTATGTTGAAAATGAAATTAGAGAGCCAAAGCCAGCCAGTGTGGAAATTAACGAATGGCTTTCCCGTAAACAAGCAATTAAAGAAGAAATTGACTGGACAGATTCCGTAGAAGGAAGCGAATTTTCAAAGTTCTATTTCTTTGCAAGAACGCACGAGCAGATCGATAACTGGAAAGAGGAGCTTGAAAAACTCAAGCAAAAAATCGACTTTACAACTTCTACTTCATCTAAACACAATGTTGAAGTGATGGTGGCAAACGTAAATAAAGCAACGGGAATTCAGCAAATGCTAAAACATTTTAATTTGCCCGAGCAAGACATTCTAGCAATTGGCGACAGCAACAATGATTTACCAATGTTTCAGTTTGCCAGCTACGCTGTAGCTATGAAAAACGCGCCGGATCATATTAAAGAAATTGTCGATGACATAACGGAATTTAACTGTGACGAAAACGGCGTATCTCATTATCTTTCTAAATTTTTATTGCAAAAATCTACTAGAAGTAATCCCGTTTTATAAAAATTAATCTATTTTACGACATATAACCAACTATTCAAAACATCGTCTTTTAGGCGGTGTTTTTAGTATGTATAAGGTAAAAAGTAAACCGTTCATTATTTTTAGTTATAGCACTCTTAGCTAAAAAGAATAGATAAGAATAAATCTTCTATAATTTAAAAATCATGTTATAAACAACATAACTATTCTCGTGCCTATTCCTGCAAAACGCCTCTCAGCCCTGATGAGTGCCACCATGCCAAAGCATAAAACATTTTGAAATCTAAACTTTTTCTTTCTTCAAACTTTTTATAAAATGCGTAGAAAAGGGATTGTATCTCCGTATATTTAATGCTAATATAACATTTAACGAAAATAGTATAGCATATTTAGCTTTATTTTATAATTAGTATGACATAAACGTTGAATTAGATCGTTTTTTTTGAAGTGTTTATAATCACATGTCCAAAATATTAGTCCATTCATTACGAATAAAATATGTATCTTGCAAGCTGCTAAATAATAGTTAAACAAAAAATACTAGCGTTATTAAACTATTAAAATCAAAGAATAGGAAGATTTAATGTGAATAAAAGAAAAATTGTCTATATAGTTTCCGACTCAGTAGGTGAAACGGCTGAGCTGATGGTAAAAGCAGTTTTAACTCAATTTAGTGGAGAAGATATTGAAATTCAAAATACTTCTTACGTAGAAGATGAGGGAAATATTGATAATATCATTGCTGAAGCAAGGTATAATGAGGCCATCATTGCGTATACCATCGTCATTCCACCTTTAAAACAGTATCTTGACAAAAAGGCACAAGAAGAAGGAATTGTAGCCATTGATTTAATGACTCCTCTTATGAGTGCCTTTAGCCAAACTTTTAATAAGGAACCTAATCTTCAACCGAGATTAACGAGAAAATTAGATGATAACTATTTTAGAAGAGTAGAAGCAGTTGAATTCGCTGTTAAGTATGATGATGGACAAGACTTCAGAGGTATCAAGCGAGCTGATCTAGTGTTGATTGGTGTTTCGAGAACATCAAAGACGCCACTTTCTATGTATTTAGCTCATAAAAGTCTTAAAGTAGCGAATATACCGTTAGTTCCAGAAGTGACGCCTCCTGATGAACTTTTTACTATTCCGAAAAATAAATGTATTGGTTTAGTTATTACACCGGATAAGCTCAATGAAATCCGAAAGGAACGATTAAAAAATTTAGGTTTAGCGTCTCGAGCCAACTATGCCAATGTAGATCGAATCCTTGAAGAGCTGGACTATGCTGAGAAAATTATGAAGCGCATTGGCTGTCCTATTGTTAATGTCTCAGGTAAAGCAGTTGAAGAAACCGCTGAAGTGATATTGAGCATGTTAAAAAAAGATAAGATGAAAGGGTATGTATAAAAACTCCCATTATGTAAGACAGATAACTTGTCAGACATACTTAATCTATAGAGGGTCAGGTAGAACAGGCGTGTTGCTAAAAGGTGCTTTTTAAAAATACAAAAGATAAGGAAGATTGTGATGGGCAATGTATATAAAAAAACAGACGTTATCTTAATTGGGGCCGGAGTTATGAGCGCAACGTTGGGGTCTTTACTAAAAGAGTTAGCGCCGGAATGGGAAATCAAAGTATTTGAGAAACTCGCAGATGCAGGAGAAGAAAGCTCAAATGAATGGAATAATGCAGGGACGGGCCATGCTGCACTGTGCGAGTTGAACTATACATCTGAACAAGCTGACGGATCTATAGATATTACGAAAGCAGTGCGAATCAACGAACAGTTTCAGCTTTCAAGACAGTTTTGGTCGTATCTTGTAAGCAGTAATTTAATTCATCAGCCGCAAGAGTTTATTATGCCAATCCCTCATATAAGTTTCGTACAAGGAGAAAAGAACGTATCCTTTTTGAAAAAACGTTTTGAAGCGCTATCAAATAATCCGTTGTTTCAAGGGATGGAGTATTCGGATCGTCCTGAAAAGTTAAAAGAATGGATACCGCTTGTTATGAAAGGCCGTACATCGACTGAAGCAATTGCGGCAACCAAAATTGACTCAGGGACGGATGTGAACTTTGGAGCTTTAACTCGTATGTTGTTTACACATTTAAAAAGTAAAAGCGTAGAAATAAACTATAACCACAGCGTTGAAAATCTGACACGTACCGCAGATGGCTCGTGGGAAGTAAAAGTACATGATATTCATAGCGGCAAACAGGAATATCACACGGCGAAATTCGTTTTTATTGGAGGAGGAGGCGGAAGTCTGTCTTTACTCCAAAAAACGGGTATTCCCGAGTCCAAACATATTGGAGGGTTCCCGGTAAGCGGATTATTTATGGTATGCAATAATCCCGAAGTTGTAGCTCAGCATCACGGGAAAGTATACGGAAAAGCGAAGGTTGGGGCTCCGCCGATGTCGGTTCCGCACCTTGATACACGCTATATCGACCGCAAAAAAACACTGCTGTTTGGACCTTTCGCCGGATTTTCACCAAAGTTCTTAAAAACGGGTTCAAATTTGGACTTAATCAATTCTGTAAAACCGAATAATATCTTGACGATGTTAGCAGCAGGCGTCAAAGAGATGGGCCTAACGAAATACTTGATTCAGCAGGTGATGTTGTCCAATGAAAAGCGTATGGAAGAACTTCGCGAGTTTATTCCAAACGCAAAAAGCGAAGAATGGGATATCGTCGTAGCGGGTCAGCGTGTACAAGTAATCAAAGATACGGAAGCCGGAGGTAAAGGAACTCTTCAATTTGGTACAGAAGTTGTGAGTTCAGCTGATGGTTCCGTTGCTGCATTGCTCGGGGCTTCGCCAGGTGCTTCGACTGCCGTTCATGTTATGCTTGAAGTGCTAGAAAAGTGTTTCCCCCAGCATATGAAGAAATGGGAATCAAAAATAAAAGAAATGATTCCTTCTTACGGCTTGTCACTGGTAGAAAATCCAGCGCTTTTTAACGAAATTCATGCTTCTACAGCACAAACGCTTGATTTAAGTAAAAAAGAACTTGTGTACCGATGATTTTAAGCAGCTTTTGACACATGTGCTTTAGATTAAAAGAATCTTTTAGGAGCTGTTGTAAAGTATTAAAAATATAGGTGAAATCTATAAGAAAAAATGAGGGAGCTCCGTTATATGACGGGCTTCTTTTTATTTATTTCCTTTGCTAGCAGAATTTACTTCGTATTCATGATATAATTCTTATTAGTAAGCGTTTACATATAATGGAGTGAAGAATTGGAAAATAGCTATTTCGAGGAGCCGATAAAAGATGATTCTAACTAATACATCTTTACTAACGAAAGAACAAACGATTTTTAATCATACAGGGAATAAAGTTAAATTAGAAGACAGAGAGATTAATATTGTTGCTCGATTTGAAGAGCCTCTTGTTCTAGTTTTAGGAAATGTACTAAGTAACGAAGAATGTGACGAACTTATACAGTTATCCAAAGATAAAATGCAGCGATCAAAAATTGGTGCTGCACGTGAAGTAAACAGTATTCGAACGAGCAGCGGCATGTTTTTTGAAGAAAGCGAAAACGAGCTTGTACATCAAATCGAAAGAAGACTTTCTAAAATAATGGGACCCTCTATTGAATATGCTGAAGGTCTTCAAGTTTTAAAATACTTGCCTGATCAAGAATACAAAGCACATCACGATTATTTCACTTCTGCAAGTAAAGCATCTAAAAATAACCGTATTAGTACATTGGTTATGTACTTAAACGATGTCGAAGAAGGAGGAGAAACTTATTTTCCTAAGCTGGGTCTTTCCGTATCTCCAACAAAAGGAATGGCCGTGTACTTTGAATATTTTTATAGTGATGCTGAACTTAATGACCGTACTCTCCACGGGGGAGCTCCTGTTATAAAAGGAGAAAAGTGGGTCGCTACCCAGTGGATGCGCAAACAAAAAATTCGATCGTAAAAACAAAGGTTTGAAGAGCCCTATTAGCTATTGTTAATGAGGGCTCTTATTTATGTTACAGAAAAAATAGCAATCATGTTAGCTAGTTATTATATTGAAATATTCATACTTATTCTATTTGTGCGGCTATTCCTTATTCTTATAAGCCGGTAGACGATAAATGTATTTGTAGTGTAAAATATCCTCATGATTAAAAATCTGGATACACGAAAACGAAAAATGTGTTCGTGAGATAAAAATAAAATAGATGCCATTTAAATAATGATTTTAAAACAGGTAACCAATTTTTATAACAGGTGCACGAAAAAACTCGTGAAAGGTATTTTCACGAGTTTTTGTTTTTAGGTGATTTACACTATTTATAAAATCATTTTACTTTTATATAGTAGATAGGGAACGTGTTAAAGGAGGACCCGGGTTTTGAAAGAAATAAAAGCAATTATTTACGCGATGCTCGCGACGTTTATGCTGCTTCTTACTGGATGCAGCGATGAGCAGGCAAGTCATTCAACCACATCTTCTACGGATACAAAACAAGCAGTTCAAGTAGAAAGTTCATCAGATCAAGAAGACGATCATAGTCCTTCTAAAGCAAGTCGTGAAGATGTAGTAGGTGAGGCAGCTACGGCAGAAAGAGTGGTGGATGGTGATACGCTTAAAGTGAAAATGCTGAACGGAAAGAGAGATCGAGTGCGACTACTTCTTGTCGATACCCCTGAAACAAAGCATCCCAAACTAGGCGTACAGCCCTTTGGTCCAGAAGCATCTGCTTACACGAAAAAAAGGCTAGAAGGGCAGGAAATCACTCTTGAATTTGATGTGCAGGAACGTGATCAATATGGACGCTTGCTTGCGTATGTATGGATAGACAATGAGCTGTATAATGAAGAGCTGCTAGCAAAAGGGTTAGCCCGCGTAGCGGTATTTCCTCCTAATACAAAGTACGTAGATGAATTTAAGAAAATACAGGAGCAGGCTCGAAAAAGCGAAAAAGGCATCTGGAGTATTGAAAACTATGCCCAAGAAAAAGGCTATAACACGGATGCTGTAAAAAATCAGTCCTCTTCTAAACAAAAGGATACTCAGTCTGCCAAAAGCTGTGAAGGTAAAATAAAAGGAAATCAAAACTCTAAAATTTATCACGTGCCAACAGGGGCACACTACAGCCAAACCATGAACAACGTCATTTGGTTCTGTACGGAAAAAGATGCGCAAGAAGCAGGATACACAAAAGCAAAAAACTAACAAAGAAATTCAGTAGCTGCTGAGTTTCTTTTTTTGTGAGTTCCGTAAGTATGTGTATAGGATTGGCTAAATACCATCCAACAAAGAGCGACCAATCCGTATAAGAAGACGCAGTGGCCATATGAGCAGCTGAGGCACCTGTAAAAGAATTTCTGCTAAAACTTCCCATCCACTTACCGTAGTATCTTTCTGCTGACGGCGTTTTTTCATAGTCATCATCCATTCATTTGAAAATATACATTAATTATACAATGAAAGGAAGATTAGGAGTTAATTTTTTCTTTCTTTTCTTTTTCGTGTTAAAGTAGATAGGTAAGAAGGTTTGCTACAAATAACGCAAGCGAAGAGAATAAAGGGAGTTTGAAAATCGTGAAAATAAGGAAAGCAAGAAAAGAAGATGCTTCTGCTGTAACGGAATTACTTTATGACATGCTTGGCAGTATTGCGCGCTCTCACACAGCGGCTACAACGAATGAAGAAGCGCTTTTAAGACTTAAAGCGTTTATTCTGTCTGAGAAGAATCGCTATAGCTATCATCATATTACAGTCGCAGAAGTCGATGAGAAGGTAGTTGGACTTATGCTTTGCTACGAAGGAAGTATGTTACAAACGCTTTATGAACCAGTTAAGCGTTTTGTGCGTGCTAAACTTAATAATCCAGCGTGGGAAATTGATATAGAAACTGAACATGGAGATTATTATATTGACTCTCTATGTGTAGATGAAGCTTACCGTGGAAAAGGGATAGGAACGGCTCTTTTAAATGTAGCCAAGCAAGAAGCCAAAAAGCGTAAGATGTTTTTATCGTTAAACGTTGAATATAATAACCTAGAAGCCAAAAAATTGTATCAGCGTATAGGCTTTCAAGAGTATAAAACCATTTTTATTGATAAAAAACCATTTTTTTATATGAAGACTGCCTGAGCATCTTTACGGTAGTATTTTTTGTGATAAAATGGATATATAAGTAAAATAATAAGAACCAACAGCTCAGCACTTTTGCTGAGCTTTCCTGTAAATCGCGTAAACGTATCAAAATGGAAAGAATCCTACATCCAATGGACCATAAGCAAGCGGTCATGAAAGTATGTTTGCTGATGTGCCACATGAAAGGAGCGTGCATGAACATCAGAGATCTTCCGTTTAATATGAGTTATCGATTTAATGAACAGCTTCGAGAAGTTCCGGTTAACCCACACCAAATGAAGCAGGGAATTATCTATTTAAAGAAACGAGCTCTTGAAGAAGAGGATGAGTGTGCCGCTGCTAAAACATATGGACATATTGGTGTATATGAGCGCATACTTGGAGAATTAACGAGCAGTGAAAGACATCTGCTGCTGGCCATTTATCTATATGACCGGCATGCTGATACAATAGGTGAATTTTTGAATACGATCCGACTTGGACATACATATCACTGGCAAGAACAGTGGGATAAAGCGAATGAAACGTTTCAGCTACTCATTGAACAATTAAAAGCAGATGAAGACCTTCACATATATGAAGACTTTGTCTATCAGCATTATGGAAAATGTTTACTTGATCAGCGGGTTGTTTCCAGAGCACATCACTATTTTCAACGTGCGTTAGAAATTCGATTGAAAAAAGGCGATAAAGAATTAATTGAGTCAACTAATTCCTGCATACGTCTTTGTTTAAATAAATTAAAACATTCCTAGTATACATAAAAGATAAATGACTCATAGCCTTGGTTACACATAATGCATAAACTTTCCGTTTGACAAACGTATTTGAACATATTATAGTCATACATGGCAATTTAAGAATACGTAATATAAAAACTAAACATAAGCGTCTCTTCTCTTTTGGAGAAGGGGCTTTTTTATGTGAATTTTTATGCCGAGGAGGGTTTAATCGATGAGTAAAACAGTAAAAGATGTCATCTTTTTATTAATAGGTTCGTTTGTATTTTCACTTGCAGTTAACATGTTTGTCATTCCAATAGGACTAGGTGAAGGCGGCGTTACGGGTATATCAATTATTTTATATTATACAACGCATCTTTCAACGGGCATCACTAACTTTATTTTAAACGGTATCTTGCTTATCGTAGGGTATAAATTTTTAGAGAAAAAAACCATCGTCTATACGATGATTACGATTATCGCTACATCTATTTTTCTTCATGTAACTGAAGGCTGGGGTCTTCATCTTCATGAAGAACTCATTGGCATGATTTTTGCCGGTGTACTGCTAGGCGTTGGAATTGGGATGATTTTGCGAGTTGGTGGAACAACAGCAGGTTCAGCCATTATTGCTCGAATTCTAAATAAGTTTTTAAACTGGAAAGTCAGTCATGCACTTTTAATGGTTGATTTACTAGTGGTATTGGCTTCTTATTTTATTATTGGAATCGAAAAGCTACTATTTACAATCGTCATGCTGTACATTACAACAAAAGTAATTGACTTCGTTATTGAAGGGTTCGATGCCAAAAAGGCCGTTACCGTTATTTCAAGCAACAAAAACGAAGTAGCGGATCAAATAAATGAACAGCTTGATCGCGGAGTAACGATTCTAAACGGTCGAGGAAACTATACAAAAGAATCAAAAGAAATCTTGTATGTAGTCATTAATAAACAAGAGCTTATTAAACTTAAAAAGCTGATTAAAAAAATTGATGATGAAGCATTTGTGATTGTACACGATGTACGAGATGTAATTGGAAAAGGCTTTCTAAGTGCATAATGCTGTGGTTCTTGGCAATTTTTTCTGACGTTGGTGTTCTCCGGAAAAGTATGATATAAGTGTGTCTAGAGACAATTCAATATACGAAAGGAAGAACCCATATGCGTAATAAAAGGCATGTAAAACGTCTTCTTCAACGTCGAATTCGTTCTTTACGATACGTTGTCTTGATTTTATTTACGATACTGATCTTAAAGTACGTTAGTGAAATTATGTAACTTTTTTATATGAGTCTTATCGCTGATTTGGAGTGCTTTTTCTTTTAATTTAGTAAACCAATTTGTATAATAGGTTTTAAGAAGGAGGAGTTCCATGAGCATTCCCAAACCATTAGTTCAGCTTAATCAACTCTTTATCGTTATAACGGTTTTGATCGCTTTACTTGCGGCAAAGTGGCTTTTACTTTTGCCTTTTCTCGTTGGAGTAGTCACACTTGCAACAAAGCGTAATCCCGTAATTATGGCAGGGAAAACGCTTCTCAAAAAGCCTGCTTCTTCTTATCAAATGGAAGACCGGGATCAGCAGCTTTTTAACCAATGGATTGCAACGATATGTATGGGAGTTGCTTTCATTTCTTTTTTAGTGGGTTATACGCTTGTCGGCTATGTATTTAGTATAATGGTCATTCTTGCTGCTGGTGTAGCACTGATGGGATATTGTATAGGCTGCACGATTCGTTATCGATATATGATGTGGAAATATAAAAGAAAAAAACACGCTGCATAAACAAAGCCTCGATAAGGCTTTGTTTTTTTATGCTCATTTGTATGCGTTAATCATCATAACGGGTGAAAACAAGTGTTGGAGCGCCTATATCCTTCAAAAACCTTTGTTGACAAAGTAAGGTAAACAAATTAAACTTTTTATGATAATAATAATCGTTACGATTTAAAAGGGGGAAGTTATAGTTAGAAACCGTACATAAAAAAAGATAGTTTTGAATAAAGGAGGGGTTTTATATGAGAAAAAGGATAAGTTTGCTATGCTTAACGCTTGCTGCGATAGGTATGCTAGTGGCATGTTCGGCTAACTCTGCGAGTACCGAAGAAAAGAGTGAAAAGAAATCACTTACTTTTGTATCGAATTTTCCAAGTGACACGCTCGATCCACAGTTAAATTATACAACTGTACGAGCCGGTATTGCCGAAACGTTAGTGAAAGTTAATGAGCAATTACAGATTGAACCGTGGCTTTCAAAAAAGTGGAAAACAGAAAATGATGGGACGACCTGGGTGTTTGAGATTAGAGACGGGATTACGTTTCAAAATGGCAAGGATCTGAATGCTGAAGCTGTGAAACATTCGTTAGAAAGAACGATAAAAGAAAGCGAAGCAATGAAAAGTGCACTTAAAATTAAAGAAATGAAAGCCAGTGGCCAAATCTTAACCATTACAACAACAGAGCCGCTTGCCACGCTGCCTTCTGAACTTGTTCATCCAAATACAGCAATTATTGATGCTGATGCTCCAAATAAAAAAAGTAAACCCGTGGGAACAGGGCCATTTAAAGTAGCTTCGTTTAAACAGGATAATGAAATGAAAGTAAAAAAATATAAAGAATACTGGGGCGGGGAACCAAAATTGGATGAAGTTGTGTTAACATTTAATGATGATGAAAATGCAAGAACGTCCGCTTTGCAATCAGGTGAAGCCGATATTGTATACCGTCCGGCTATTGAAAGCTTAAACACATTAAAAAAAGATTCTTCTATCGTAGTAGATATACAGCCGAGCCTGAGAAATCAAATGCTTTTCTATAATTCAAGGCAAGAAGCGTTTAAAGATAAAAATGTTAGAAAAGCGTTTGATGTATTATTAAATCCAAAAGACGTTGTCGATACAGCGCTTGCAGGTCAAGGATCCCCAGCAAATGGTCCATTTTTAAAGAGTTTAGATTTTTCGAACGATCAAAAAACGAAAACCTATGGACCGAGTGAGGCTCAAACATATTTAGAAAAAGCCGGTTATATACTCAAGGATGGAAAAGCAATAAAAAATGGAAAACAGCTTTCCTTTAAGCTCGTTACATACCCTTATCGTCCAGAGCTGCCTTTAATGTCACAAATGCTTCAGTCAGAAGCAAAAAAAATTGGTGTAAAAATAGACATTCAACAAGTAGAAAATATGGACGAATATATGACAACAAAAGATGAATGGGGAATCGTTACATATAGTCTAGTAACCGCGCCGCGAGGAGATGCAGGATACTTCTTTAATGCTCTTTACATGGAGGGAGGAGCATTTAATGTTGGGCATTTTCATGAACCAGCATTAGCATCCATTATTAATGAGCTTAATAAAACCGTTGATCAAAAACAGCGCAATAAGTTAGCAAGACAAGCCGGAGAAATAGCAGAAAAGGAAACGCTGCACTCTTCGATTGTTCATCCGAATAATTTTGTGGCCTATAGAGACAATGTGAAAAATTGGGTCACAACCAAAAGTGAATACTACGTGATAACAAAGGATTTAGATGTGAAATAGATATGAAATTAATTGGTAAAAGAATAATAGAATTACTCATTTTTTTAGTTATCCTATCGTTTCTCAGCTTTGTTTTGATGAAGCTGGCTCCAGGAGACCCAGTTAAGCAAATGCTCCGCGTAGATGACGTGGCAGTTTCTGAGGAACAAATAAATAGTTTGCGAACAGAGCTAGGGTTTAATGAACCCGTATATATTCAATATGTAAAGTGGCTGAAGCGCTTTTTTCAGTTTGATTTAGGATCTTCATATATGACAAAAGAGCCTGTCATTAATGAATTAGCCGAGAAGTTTCCGGCTACGCTGCGCTTAACGGCTGCATCTTTGGTTGTGATGCTGCTAATGGCTGTGCCACTCGGCACGCTGTCAGCACTATACCAGAATAAGTGGATTGATTATCTCAGCAGAAGTATTTCCTTAATTGGAGCGTCTATTCCCAGCTTCTGGCTCGGTCTTTTGTTTATACAGCTGTTCTCCGTGCGTCTTCAATGGCTTCCTTCGATGGGGACAGGCACAGCAGCTCATCTTGTGCTGCCTTCTTTAACACTTGGTTTTGCCATGTCCGCTGTGTATATGCGAATGGTTAGAGCTAGTCTGCTAGAAGGACTGAAACAAGATTTTGTACGATCCGCTCGAGCAAGAGGAATAAGTGAAAGCCGCATTTTTATTTTTCACGCGTTCCGGTATAGCTTAACGCCCATCCTTACCATTTTAGGAACGAGCTTAGGCAGTTTGCTTGGAGGAACGGTCATCATTGAAGTGCTTTTTGCTTATCCTGGCATTGGAAAATTAGTTATTGATGCGATTATGAATCGCGATTATCCTGTGATTCAAGGGTATATTTTGTGGATGGGCCTGTTTGTTGTGTTAATTAATTCACTTGTGGATTTGAGCTACAAATATGTAAATCCCCAGCTCTATGTAAAGGGAGGGGATAAAACGTGAAAAAGCCGCAGCTTCCTTTTGTAGTGGTAAGCGTGTGTGGTATTGCGCTTATTTTATTTTGTCTGTTTGGAAGTCAGCTAACACCGATGGATCCAACACAAGTCAATATGCAAGACCGGCTTCAAAAATCCACCGGTGATCACTGGTTAGGAACTGATCACTTAGGCAGAGATCTCTTTTCACGAATCGTAGCTGGAGCTCAGACCACAATTGGGACTAGTTTTCTTGTCTTAGCTCTTTCTCTTTTGATTGGAGTACCCGTTGGCTTAGTTTCAGCGTATATTGGAGGAAAAATAGACCGCTTTTTAATGAGAATTGTAGACGCTTTTTTAGCTTTTCCTGACTATATTGCAGCCATCGTCTTAAGCGGACTGTTAGGGCCTGGATTATTGAACTTAATTGCTGCGATGGTTATTGTAAAGTGGGTTAGTTATGCAAGGGTAGTGCGCAGTATTGTGCTTCAAGAAAAGTCAAAAGAATATGTGCTGATCGCTAAATTAAACGGAGTGGGAACACTGCCTTTAATCCTGCGCCACTTTCTTCCTCATGTGGGAGGACATATTCTTGTTCTTGCTACGCTGGATATAGGGAAAATTATTTTAATGATGGCTTCACTATCCTATATTGGACTAGGGACTCAGCCGCCTACTCCGGAATGGGGAACGATGCTAAATGAAGGCAGGGCCTACTTTTACAATGCTCCGCAGTTAATGTTGATACCAGGCTTGGCCATTATTTTATTTGTGCTGACGTTTACAGCTTTAGGTGAATATATTCGAGGAAAATATCAAGTTAGTCGGTAAAAGAGGTGATTGTCATCGTTTTAGAAATAAAACATCTAGTCATTCATAATAAAACAAAACAAATTGTAAAAGGCATTTCTCTTACAATCGAGCAAGGACAGTGGATGGCGCTCATTGGAGAAAGCGGAAGCGGTAAAAGTATCACTGCTGCATCAATAGGAAGGTTGTTGCCGTCAGGTGTCACGCTTAAAGGAGGCTCTATTACTTTTAAGCAGGAAGGATATGCGCCTATCCTTGGAAAAGATATTTCGTATATCTTTCAAGATTATCGAAGCGCCTTTACGCCTTTTTTAACAATCGGAAAGCAGTTTGATGAAACGATTCGTACACATTGTAAACTGTCTAAAAAAGATAGGAAAGCTGCTATTTTTCAGGCTCTAAAAGCTGTGAATTTACCGAATGAACGCGTGTATAAAAGCTATGCTTCTCAGCTGAGCGGTGGACAGCTTCAGCGAGCAGCGATTGCTTTAGCACTGGTGATGAAGCCTGCCTTGATTATTGCAGATGAGCCAACTACTGCTTTAGATAGCGTGGCAGCAGCTGAAGTTCTTCAGCTGCTGTATAAGCTGAAAGAAGAAGCAGGCTGTGCCATTTTATTCATTACCCATGATTTGCGTCATGTGCGGAAATATGCAGACCGAGCAGCCATTATGTTAGCAGGAGAAATCGTGGAAGAAAACAGTATCGAATCTCTGTTTCAAGCTCCGGATCACTTTTATACAAAAAAACTGTTTAACGCCATTCCTTCTTTACAGAAAACGCCTGATCGATTGTTAGATACGCAGAAAAAAGTGTTGATATAGGAGTAAGATATGAAAGAAAAAAGTATATTACGCGTCACGGAGCTGGTGAAACAGTATAAAGACGTTAAAGCGCTAAATAATGTTTCCCTGCATATCGATAAAGGGGAATGCTTAGGGGTTGTTGGAGAAAGTGGCAGCGGAAAAAGTACGCTTGTAAAAAGTGTGCTAAGGTTAACAGAAATTCAGCAGGGAGAAGTATGGTTTGCAGAGAAACCTCTTCACCGGTTAAAAGAAAAAAAACTGCAGCAAGCTCGTCTAGGCATGCAAGTTGTATTTCAAAACCCCGCGGCTTCTTTTAATCCAAAAGTAAAAATCATCGATTCTTTGCTCGAGCCTTTGCGGCAGCAGCGAACCGTTCCTTCATTTTTATCTCATGTGAGCAGAAACGAAAAAGAACTCGCTTTTTATTTGTTAGAAACAGTCGGGATTAGCGCAGAATATGCGTTGAATTATCCTCATGAACTCAGCGGTGGACAGCTTCAGCGTGTAGCGATTGCGCGTGCCATTAGCGTAGGTCCGTCTCTGGTGCTATTAGACGAGCCAACAGCGAGTCTTGATGTTACGGTACAAGCGAAAATTTTAAATTTATTAAAAGATTTGCAGGAGACGTTTCAGCTATCTTATTTGTTTATTTCGCATGATTTAGCAGCGGTAAATTTTATGAGTACCCGCATGATAGTTATGCAGCAAGGTGAGATTATTGATCAGTTTGAACGTGCAAAGCTATTTGATAAAAACAGGCATCCCTATACAAAAAAGCTTGTGCGTTTATTTGAATAGAGAGTAAAGCTCTTCGTTTAATATACTAAACGAAGAGCTTTTTTATAAATGAGAATGAGACAAAGTCAGGGATGCGGCGGTGGAGTATGCATATGTATAAAATGATAGCCTGCTTGGCAGAGCATGACAAAACTAACGCTGAGTACAAGGAGAGGAATTAGCTTGTTTTTTCCTCGTTCTTCATATAGTCCGGCTACGCTTAAAAGGAAGCCAACAGTAGCTAATGGAGGAGAGACGCGAAAGAATAAATCTGCAGCGGTAAACGCTTGATTTGTATATTTATAATAAAAAAATAGACCTGTAATCAATAAAAATAGCCCAATCCAAAACAGCGTAAGTTTTCCAAAAAGGGTTTTAGGCACTGCGATTTCACTCCTTTTGTCAGTCAAGTACCATAAAATACTAGCATAAAATGTTCTGGTTTGCATTAGAGAAAAAGAACGTGAATTATACAATAAGTGTAAAAAAACAGGTTTGAAGTAGGAGGAGATGAAGTATTCAAAGCGCTTTATGTAAAAAAATACATATCGTTGGATCTGTTGGAAGTGGAAAAACAACTCTTGCTCGTTTATTATCCCATGAATTAAAAGTTCCTCACTACGAACTTGATAATATTATTATTATGTGGGAACGAACATATGAAGGAGATAAAAGAAGAAGTGAAGCGGATAGAAAAAAGTGTTTACATCATATTTCAGCTTCAAAAGAATGGATTATAGAAGGCGTACACTATACGTGGGTGAATGAAAGTTTTAATAGAGCTGACCTTATTATTTTTCTCGACATCTATTATCTAAAAAGAATATGGTTTATTATAAAAAGGTATGTTCTGCAAAAAGCTAAAATAGAAAAAGCAAATTATGCACCGACGTTTTCTATTTTCATTAAAATGTTTCAGTGGAATGCGGATTTTGAAAAGCAAAGTAAACCTGAAATTTTGCATATCCTTCGTACGTCATATAACGATAAACTTATAATAGTGAAAAAGAGAGAAGAGATAGAGCACTTTATATCGTAAGAAAACGCCGCTCAGTTGATGAGCGGCGTTTTTTGGTTTTTATTCTATCAACATAGAAGCGCCTTTTTTTTCACAAGCTTTTGCAAGGTTTTTGAGCAGCTGATTAAGAAACTCTTTGTCCATTTTAAGCCACTTTTCTTTTTGCAGCCCTTCTACGATATAGGAAGAAAAAAACCACACGTCGTTTTTGATGGCAGAGCGATTTGTTTCAGCGATTACGGTTAATGCCTTAATGACAGCAGACATCACGGAAACATCTTCTTTCCCATAATGGCGAATTTGGTAGAATGCTTTGTACAAATAATCCATAAAAGAAGGTTTTTCTAGCATGACGCGAATGCACCCTTCTTCATCGTAATAATAAGAGGAAGAAGAATAGCTTTTTCCAAGTTTAATAAACACTTGCGTGAGCTGTTCAATGCAGTTAATGGCTGTTTCAGGATCATTAATAGCGGGTGAAATAGCTCTTAATGCAATTTCACTCAGCTTTTGAATCCCTAACTTCACATCTTGAATCGATTCTTGATCATTTGTAATAAACAAACAATGAAGAAATTTTTCGTGTTCTAATGATTGATCGTGATGGATCACGCTTAGCAGAGGTGTGTCTTCTTCGACGTACTCACCGGGTGCTTTTTCAAGTTTCACAATAACATTATGTTTAGATGCTAGTGTAGTTAAATGCTTGAGTTCAATATAGTGAATATATCCTTGTTTGTTACTTTTAATTTGCAGCGTGTTTTCACTATCAAAATTAAGCTGTTCTTCATTTTTTGATTGAGGTGATTTTTGCTGTTCTAGCTGCCGTTCTTCAATGGTTAGCATCGTTTTTTGGGCAATGTTTGAAATTAAGTTGCCGACTTTAATCCAGTTAATGACATGATGAATTAAAAATACAAACATACCTAGACAAATGAAAGCTACCAAAATGGCTAGTGAAGGAACAATGAAAGTGTTGCTGACTTGATTGCTTCGAACTTGAATAAGTAGTACAAGCACGTACACATACCCACCGATAAAAGTGCCAAGCACACGCTGGGTTTTGGCATCTGTATTAAAATTTTGAATCGTTCTAGGAGAAAACTGGCCTACAAACGTAGTCAGTACCACTAACACAGAAGAAAACGTAATCGTCGTCATCGTTAATAAGGAGTTTGACACTGAACTCAAAATAGTATGAGCAAGCTCTTTATCCGTTAGAAATACAGAAGGAACCAACTTTAACCACTGTTTATGAGCTGTTAAAAATCGGTCTATAAACGTACTAATAGTGGCTAAAACAAAAGCAACGATTCCGTATATAGAAGGAGTAATCCAAAAATTAGCTTTGATTCGATTTTGCTGCAGTTTTATTGACATAACGAAATCTCCCGTATCATGATTTAATAAGTTCGGACTTCTTTTAACTCGAAGAAAAAAAGGTAGTCATACTCATCCCCCTATTATTACCCGCATCAGCAGGGGAAAAACTTCTTTAAGAAAAGTTTTGTCATTCATTTGTAAAGGGTAAAGATTAAAAAGGAGGGAAGAGCCGTGGCATTTGATTATTCACTTGATTTTGAGCATGTCGATTTTAGAAAACATCCTGAAAAATATAGAGTAGGAAAAGGCGAGCAAGGAGTTCTGCTTGTTGAGCCCTATAAAAGTGAAATTCTTCCTCATTGGCGATTTCGAACACCTGAAATTGCTGAAGAATCCGCGGATGCTATCTATCAACTTTTTTTAACCTACAAAGAAAAAAACGATTTTGTTGGAATGGATATGGCTCGCAAATTTCTCCAAATGGGATACACGCGATCCAGGCGCTACGCGAACTATAAAGGTGGAAGAAAATACAGCAAAGACGGAGAGCGTAACGAAAGGCAAATTGATGAACAAAAAGCAGAATCGGCGGCTATTTTTATGGAAAAATGGAAGGAAGCACGAGAGAATAAAGAGTACTTGCAGTTAAAAAAAGAGCATCAAAAAAAGTACGGATAATCAGCTGTTATCCGTACTTTTTTTCTTTGTGACTTCGATTCGTTTGATATGGTGATGTTCAATATCAATGACTTTAAACAAAAAACTTTCGTGTGTGATGCTATCACCTTTAGCAAGATCAAACTTTTCGGTCAGCATCCAGCCGCCAATGGTATCAACGTCTTCTTGTTCAATAGTTGTTCCGAGTAAATCATTTACTTCTTCAATCAACACCTTCGCATCGAGTACGTAGTGATTTTCATTCATTTTGTGTACGTCCGGTATTTCATCATCATCAAATTCATCACGAATTTCACCAACAATTTCTTCTAAAATATCTTCTACCGTTACAAGCCCTGTTGTTCCTCCGTACTCGTCTATTAAGATGGCCATGTGAATTCTGTCTTTTTGAATTTTAAGCAATAAGTCGTAAATGGCGATGGAATCAATGACTTGAATGATGGGCTTCATATACGTTTGCACGGTACGTGGTTTAATATCATCTTCTTTTATGTAATCCGCTAATATTTCTTTAATATTAACTAATCCCACCACTTGATCTTTGTTTCCATCTACAACTACTGGATAGCGAGTATATTGCTCTACTCTAGCCATTTTTAAGAATTCTTCTATTGTTTCATCTGCTGATACGCTAACAACTTCTGTACGAGGCACCATGATTTCTTTAGCCGTACGATTATCAAATTCAAAAATATTATTCATGAACTTAAACTCCGATTGATTAATTTCACCGCTCTCATAGCTTTCAGATAAAATAATTCTAAGCTCTTCTTCACTATGAGCTACTTCATTTTCAGAAGCTGGCTTCAGGCCGAATAATCCTACAACGCCTCTGGCTGAGTGGTTTAAAAGCCAAATAAACGGATAAAGTAACTTAGAAAAAAGAATAAGGGGACGGGAAAATAACAGCGTCACTTGTTCGGCTTTTTGAATTGCCACCGTTTTGGGCGCAAGTTCTCCAGCTACCACATTTAAAAATGTGACAATCGAAAAAGCAAGAACAAAAGATATGACATGCGAAAGTGATGTAGCAAAAGGAAGCATGTCAATAAGCGGCTCTAATAAATGACCTACCGTAGGTTCACCTATCCAGCCTAGACCCAGTGCGGTAACCGTAATGCCCAGCTGTGTGGCTGAAAGATAACCATCTAAATTTGATACTACTTTTTTTGCTGCTAAAGCGTTCCGGTTCCCTTCTTCAATTAACTGGTCGATTCTAGTCGACCGTACCCTAATGACGGCAAATTCCGTTGCAACAAAAAAGGCTGTTAATATGATTAATACGATGAATAAGATGACATTTACTGTTTCCAAATTTATCTCCTTACCCCGTTGAAACGGATAAGGGAACACCTCCTTTATAAAAGTTTGATGAGCTGATTTATATGGTAAATAAAGAATATCATGTATACTGTTCCCTTAATCTCCGTAGAAATAAACTTACCGAAAAGAAAGAGCACTTTTTAATAACCCGCAACATTTTTTGGCAGAAAAAGTGTAAACTAAACACTATAAAATGAACGAAAAGAGATAACGTGATACTTTAAAAGGATGTAAATAGAAGTAGGAGTCGATTGTTTTTATGGAATTTTTTCTGACGATATTAGTCTTATTGGCTTTGATTGGTCTATCTAATATCATTAATCATTTTGTACCATTTATTCCTGTTCCATTAGTTCAAATAGCTTTGGGAGCAGGGCTTGCTATCTTGCCATTTGGCGGAGATGTCCATTTGGAGCCTGAATTATTTTTTATTTTATTTATTGCCCCGCTATTATTTAATGATGGGAAAAACGTGTCCAGAGCTGCTCTTTGGAAGCTTCGTACACCTATTTTATTACTAGCGCTGGGACTGGTTTTTGTAACGGTGGCAGTAGGGGGATATCTAATCAACTGGCTCATTCCTTCCATTCCATTACCGGCTGCATTTGCACTAGCGGCTATTTTGTCCCCAACAGATGTAGTGGCTGTTGGAGCTATGGCGAGCCGAGTAAAGCTGCCTAAGCGAATTATGCATTTGCTGGAAGGCGAAGGGCTGATGAATGATGCCTCTGGTCTTGTAGCGTTTCAAGTAGCAGTAGCTGCTACCGTAACGGGCGTCTTTTCGATAGTAGATGCTACATTTCAGTTCCTTTGGGTAGCGCTGGGAGGTTTGTTTGTAGGAGCATTTATCGCTTTTCTGATTATCAGACTGCGTGTACTTGTTCGACGTTTAGGAATGGAAGATATTACGATTCATATGTTAATACAAATTCTAACTCCATTCGTTGTCTTCTACATTGCTGAGCATTTTCATTTATCAGGAATCTTGGCAGTTGTAGCAGGCGGGATTGTGCATGCGATTGAGCGCGACCGAGAGGAATCACCTAATCAGCAGCTTAAAGTAGTATCAAAAAGTACTTGGACGGTTATTTTATATTTGTTAAATGGCTTGGTGTTTGTACTGCTTGGTCTGCAAATACCAAAAGTGGCGAAAGCAATTATTCAAGATCCAAACTTTAATAATGGACAAGTGCTTCTTTATATTTTGATTATTACTGTCTTTTTGCTTGTACTACGATTTATTTGGGTAATGGTGTCATGGTCAGTAGGCTGGTATTACAAAAATAACAAGCATCTAAAACCTGAGCCTCGGTCTATTGGCATTATCACGGTTTCAGGTGTACGAGGAGCTGTTACGTTAGCCGGAGCGTTTTCGATTCCATATACGCTTGATAACGGCAGTGATTTTCCGGAACGCTCTCTGATTATTTTTCTAGCAGCAGGCGTTATATTGTTAACCTTAGTTGCGGCAAGTATTCTTTTACCTGTCATTGCGAAAACAGAAAAGGCGCCGAAAAAGCCTGAGCGCAATACAAAAGAGGTTAAAGCACGCATTAAAGTGCACAAAGCTGCTATTCAGCGGTTAAAAAGAGAAATGACCGAGGAAAATCGTGGAGCAGCGCTTTCGTTAATTTCAACGTATAATACAACGATTAATAACATCATTGTTAAAACTCATCCTTTAGAAGCCTCTGAAAACAAACAGTATGAAGAAGAAATTCGATTGCTGGCTCTTCAGGCCAAGGGGAAATTGGTGGAAAAGCTATTAAAAGAGGAAAACATAGACCGTGAGACAGCGTATATTTGTTTGGAACATACGCACAAGCTTGAAATGGCTGTAACCAATCGTGTAAGGTACAAATTATTGGTGAGTTGGATGAGGTTTAAAAAAGTTTTATTATTACTAGTCCGAATTTTTTCACCGAATAAGCAGGCGTTAAGAAAACAAAGCTTGCGAAGAAGAAGCAAAGTGAACAAAGTACGTATTCAAATGATGGAAGAAGCGATAAAGGTCATTAAAGAAAATATGAACGAAGAAAATCGAATGATTTCACTTGCTATCATTAGTGAATACCATAGATCCATGGCAAGACTTAGAAAAGAGAGTACGGAGTATAATTCGGGAAAACGTAAAAAAGCAACGAGAGATTTATGTTATAAAGCGTTTCATACCGAGCGGGAAACGGTGCAAGAACTTTATGAAAAAGGAGAAATCACGCGTGAAATCGCTCATAATATCCGAAAAGATATCGCTTTGCGTGAAGCATTAACAATTGAAGAAAATGGTTATTAAAAAGTCGCAGAGAGTAGTCTCTGCGACTTTTTCTAGTAAGTTTCATTCTATTGCTTTTCAAAAAGATAAAGCTTTCCGTTAACAGCAATATCAAACCGAGGCCCTTTAAAGCCGCGTTTTATAAGTTCTTTACGCATAAACTTCATAATGCCTCCGTGGCTGACAATCAGCAAATCTTCTTCTGACTCGGAAATAGCGCGATCTAGCACTGCTGCTACTTTTCTCTTAGTCTCAGCCATATCTTTACGAGCTTGTTTGTTGATGAGTCCGGACATGCGAAACAGTAATGCCCAGAGGATAAAAGGAAGTTTAAATTTTACTGGAATAATAGGCATAGGTATTTCTCTAAGTTCCGGAAGAAGCGTGATCTCTTGTTTATAAATATGCTTTGCCGTTTTGTGTGCTCGCGGCATATCGCTTGAAAAACAGCGTTTCCATTCGATATTATTCAAATCAGTCTCTCCATACGTAATATCTGATTCATCATATTCCTGAAACCAAGTCACTAGTTCATCAGTGGATAAGCGGTTGTTTTCTGGAAGCCCTTTGTTTACTTTGTAATGACGTACTAATGCTACTTTCATTGTGAAATCTCCTTAAAATCTAAGCGCCAAAAACACTTATTCGGCGCAGCTTGATTTTCTTATTTAACGTTATTTTCATCATGCTGCACCTCCTTTCAAATATTTGTAAAATAAGTATAAAATGTATTGAGGAAATTGTAAATACGGCATAGAAGAAGATTTTGAGATAGAATAACTGGAAAATGAAACCTTTTCACAACGTAAAACGTATTACTTATAGATAATTCAAACAAATTGAAATACATATAAAAGGGTGGATTATAATGATGGATACAGAGAGAAAAGTGAACATCAGAGAAGAGTTTGGAACATTATTTGCACAAGGGGATTTTAAGAAGCTTTATGATTGTGTAAGCGAAGAATTTAAACGTCAAGTTTCGCTTCAGCAATTTTTAGAGCAGAGCAAATTGTTTAATCAAGGAGAACAGTTCTACAGACTAGAAACAAATCTCTATTTAACTCCTCAAATTGAGCAGTTTATTTGGTTAAATTCTAGGCAGACAAAATTCATCAGCGTCATGTTTGATGAACATAACATTATACAAGCACTTGTGATTGCTCCTATAGAATCATTTTCAGAGAGAGATCGATGGAGTACAAACAAATATACGATGCCGATTCAAAGTGAATGGTTTGTCTATTGGGGAGGAAAGCATGAGGTGTTGAACTATCACCATCCAGTCGAAAACCAAAGGTATGCGTATGATTTAGTCGTGCGAAAAGGAAAGCAAAGCTATAAAAATGATGGAACGAAAAACGAAGATTACTATGCTTATGGAAAAAAAGTTGTAGCGCCGCTTGAAGGAGTCGTTATCACAGCAGCTGATGGTCAAGAAGATAATGAAATTGGACACACGAATAAAAAAAATCCTTTAGGAAATCACGTTATCATTGAGCATGAAGGAAAAGAATACAGCGTGCTTGCACATTTGAAGAAAGGAACGGTTTCTGTGAAAAAAGGAGACGTGGTTCGTAAAGGAACGCTGCTTGGAAGATGTGGAAATTCCGGGAATTCATCCGAACCTCACATTCATTTTCACGTCATGGATGCCTCTGACATCGAAACGTCAAAAAGTTTGCAAATTCAGTTTCATGCGGCCGTTGAACCGATTCGCGGAGATACGGTTATTCCATTTTTTTATTGATTAAAAAGCCATAGCGTTTGCTGTGGCTTTTTATGCAGGGCTTTCCTCAAATATAAAGTCAAGCATCCGTTGAAACAAGTAAAGGATAATGGCTACGGTAGTCATGACAAGGAAAAGCCCAAAATGACTGATATCATACAGATTATAAAGCCCAATTTTAGCGAGAAAAGGAACAATAACATAACCATGAATCAAATCCAAAATAATGTTAACAATTATGTACAAGATAAACCCGGGATACGTAAGGTAAAAGACAAAGATCGTAATCACAATATGAAGGCAATAAATCGTTGCTCCCATGCTAGTAAGAAAAAATACGTTTTCTTGAACCGTCCACCAGTGCATTTTTTCCGCTACTTGATAGGCGATTGTCATCATTAATGCAGCAAATAGCCCTACAGTAAAAAATCGTTTAACACGCTGTTTATCAAGCAGCAGCAGTAAAAACCATGGAATAACAAGAATCCCCCATAATATCATTTGATTCATTCATCTTCCCACCTTTTATTTATCAGTAGTTCTTAGTGTAAGAAAGAATTGTAAAAATATACATTCTATAAAGAAAGCGTTTACAATTGGGTTTCTTATCTATATACTAAATCTTGAATACTTGTATACAAGTTGGCTAAGGAAGTGATGACACATTAAAAAGGTAACCTACCCGGAAAGATGGCTTCGCGGAGCCTCGCTGGGAGAACAAGTTGTTAGCAAATTAAGAATTCAAATTATGAGCGGCGAGCTAAAGAAAGGAACCATTCTATCGGAAAATCAGCTCTCGGCAGAGTTTGGAATGAGTCGATCTCCTATAAGAGAAGCACTGCGGGTCCTTTCAAACGAAGGGCTTATTGAATTGCAGCGAATGGGAGCAGTTGTTATTGGTTTAACAACTAGGGATTTAAACGAGCTGTACGATGTTCGTCTGCTTTTAGAACATTTTGTCTTAGAACGTTTATCTGAAGTCAACCATGATTCGCTTATTAAAAAGCTTGAGCAAAGCATTGATCAAATGAACATGGCAGCTAAATACGATGACTATGTAGAGTTTGCTTATCAAGATTTGCGGTTTCATGAGCTCGTGATTATCGAAGCAGACCACAAGCGGATATTAAAATTGTGGGAAAGCATCCGTGAAATTATTTTAGCTGCTCTTTTAATTACCACTGAAAAAAGGTTTCGAGATGATAAAGCAGCTGTGCTCCCACTGATAAAGCAGCATCATGAAATGATTAAAGCATTAAAGTCTCAAAATACAGAACGCATTCAAGATGAAGTGAAGCGTCACTTTGAAGACACGCGAAATACGATAACAGCTTCACTTTTGAATGAAGCATAAAAAAGGGATAAAAAATTCAAAATGTTTTGGACCTTTTTATCTTCAAGTTGTCGACAAGTATACAAAGGGGATGGAGAAATGAAAGCAGGTGTCTACGTTTCAGAAACAAAAACCGTTATGCAGCAAAAAGCGAAACCGGTTATAAAAGAAGGAGAAGCGCTTGTAAAAGTATCTCATGCTGGAATTTGCGGAACGGATATGATGATTTATTTTGGAAAACATCCTAGAGCACAAGCGCCGCTTATTATGGGACATGAATTCAGCGGAGTTATAGAAGAGATCCGAGGGGAAACAACATTTTCTTTAGGTGACCGCGTAGCAGTTGAACCTACGCTTAGCTGTGGAATATGCGAAGCATGTGTAAAAGGACAGTTTCACGTCTGTAAAAAGTTAAAATTAATTGGCATTGATCAAGATGGAGGCTTCGCGCAGTACGTGGCTGTTCCAGTGAACCGCCTTCACCTCTTGCCAGAGAAACTGTCTAGCGAGCATGCCGCTCTTGCAGAACCTGTAGCAGTTGCCGTACATACAGTACGACGCTCGCGGTTGAAAGTAGGAGACCAAGCTGTCATTTTAGGAGCAGGACCTATTGGACTGCTGATCGGGATGATTGCGAAACGAGCAGGAGCAAAAAAAGTAATGATCTCAGATATTAGTTCTTATCGCTTAGCTAAAGCGAAAGAACTTGGCTTTATACCTATTGATGCAGCAAAAAAAGACGTTGTAAAAGAAGTACAGTTGCTTACGAGCAACGTTGGTGCAGACGTTGTGTTTGAAGTAGCCGGAAATCAAATGACAGCAAAACAAATGGTTGAAACAAGCCGTATTCAAGGAGAGATTGTGGTGGTGAGCGTATACAAAAAAGCTCCAGAAGTAGATTTAGCAGCGATGCACTTTAAAGAAATTTCATTAACTACAACGAGATGTTATACAAGGGAAGATTTTCAGACGGCTATTGATTTACTGGCAAGCGGTGAAATAGCAGCAGATTCTTTAATTTCTCATAAGCTGCCGCTTGAAGATATTCAAGCAGGGTTTGAGTTTATGCAGCGGCCTGATGAATCACTTAAGGTTTTATTTGCACCAAACGGAGAGGGGAATGAACAATGACAGTAGATTTGTTTTCTTTAGATGGTAAAGTAGCAGCGATTACGGGGGCAACAAGAGGAATTGGAAGGTCAATGGCGATTGCTTTGGCAGAAGCAGGTTCGGATATAGCTCTTTTGCAGCGATCAAAGGAATTTCTTGGAGTAAAAGAAGAAATTGAACGTCTCGGAAGAAAATGTTTTATTGTTAATTGCGATCTAGAAAATGCTTCTGAAGTAAGCGAAGCGATCTCATCGGTTGTTGCTTATTTTGGCAAGCTCGATATTTTAGTGAACAATGCGGGCATTCAAAGACGTTCACCCGCTGTAGACTTTGCAGAAGAAGATTGGGAAGCTGTTATCAATGTTAATTTAAAAACCGTATGGCTGTTATGTCAGCAGGCAGGCCGCCAAATGCTTAAACAAGGAAGCGGAAAAATCATTAATATGGCATCTTTGCTTTCTTACCAAGGAGGTATTACCGTTCCGGCCTATGCTGCAGCAAAAGGCGGAGTTGCTCAGCTTACAAAGGCTTTATCTAATGAATGGGCAGCAAAAGGCGTAAATGTTAATGGAATTGTACCAGGGTATATTGCTACTGATATGAATGAAGCACTTATTAACGATGAAACGCGCAGCAGACAAATCATTGAACGTATTCCCGCAGGCAGATGGGGGCAAGCAGATGATTTTAAAGGAGCGGTTGTCTTTTTAGCATCTGATGCATCTGCTTATATTCATGGGCACTTACTTGCTGTAGACGGAGGATGGCTAGGAAGATAACGCATGAATGAACGAATTTTTTCATATCATGAACAAACTTAATTAAAAGGAGCGTTCGTGGTATGAAAAGGTGGATGTTAAATGTGGGTATTTCTGTCACAGTGCTCATAACTGCTTGGGCGGTGTATACAAAGCCTGAAGAGAAAGAGGTTTCGCTATTTTCTTACGATCAGCCTTCTATAGTTGTTCAAAAAGAAAGCACAGACTTTGAAAAAGTGTTAAAAGCTTTTTTGACGCAGCATGGCTTTCAAGAAGTTAGGGTGCTGAATAACTATGCGGAAGCTCAAATTCTGATTCTTCTACCCCGCGAACACCTTTCTTCCCATAAGAAAAGGGAAATTCAGCAAATGGTAAATCAAGTTGCCAAACAGTATTACGTTCATCCTGATGTAGTTAATGTTCAGCTATATGAAAAAAAGTAAAAAGCCTTTTAGAAAGGGGAATCACCCCTCGATAAAAGGCTTTTTTTACTCTTTTTTCTTCTCTTGTTCAGCGAGCCCTTCTTGTCTCTTAAAATGTGATTTTCCTAACGCATACACAAAACTAAAAAACAAAGGAAGTAAAATAGTTAGCAGCACAAGGCGGGTAAGCATATCGCCCAGATCATTTCTCGTTAAGTAAATATTAATAGCTGCAATGACAATATAAATAAAAATACCGAGGTTTCGTAAAAATCTCTTTAGCATAGATGCATTCATTTTTTTCACCTTACTTTTATATACTCACATTTAAGGTAAAGGAAACGATTCATAAAAGCAACCTATTTACTACAAAGAAAGAAGGAATATAGGAATTTATGATGAATATTTATAGGTTGCCTGAAAATTATGGGGATAAAAATCCTAACATGAAGCCGTTTTATAAAGCTGCCTTCTCTTCAATCAGCTTTATTTCTTAAAAAGGTAAGGTGATGAGATGAAAAGAGTACTGGTAATGGGCGTTTCTCCAGGAGTAGGAAAGTCTACATTTGCCAAGAAATTAGGGGAAAAGCTTGATCTAGAAGTATATCATTTAGACAGCTTGTATTGGCAGCCTGGCTGGATGGAAAGAGACAATGATAGCTTTAGAGAATTGCAGGAGCACATTATAAAAAAAGACAGCTGGATTATCGACGGGAACTATAGCAATTCGTATGACGTGCGAGTGAAGCGTGCAGATACCATTATTTATTTAGAGCTGCCGCTAATCGTTTGTGTGTACCGAGTAATAAAGCGAAGAATCGTATATGCAAGAAAAACGCGTGAAGATATGGCAAAAGGATGCCCTGAAAAAGTAGATTGGTCATTTTTTACGTTTATTCTTACTACGTATCGAGAACGGCAAAAAAAGATGAGAAACCGGTTTAAAAAGCTTAAAAATGATGAGGATTGCAAGATTTTTATGCTGATGAACAGAAAGGACATCGAGAACTATATATACAACCTATAAGGGGAGTATGTGCTGAATTTTGAACAAAAATAGCCACGTAACAAGTTCGCTTGTTACGTGGCTTTATTAAAAAAACAATCATTTTTGCGTAATCTTCAACATTCCTTCTTCGTCGAGCGCAACTGTTAGAGAATGATTAACCTTTACCATTAATGGATGAACTTCAGAGTCTCGGTTCGAAAAAAACCACCGTCTTTTAGGCGTCCCTACAAGAAAAAACGCACTGCCGCTTCCTAAAAAGTTAAAGGTCTCGTTTAATAGCCTGGTATTGCGCACGGTGATACCGGAGTTAATAAGCTGTGTCCCTACAGAGTGGACATGAGGAGTTGTCAAGTTGATTTCTCCTATGCTTAAAAGCGACTTAGAAGAAAAGGGGTCCTTGGATGACGGGCAGTCCGAATGTCTTGAAATGTATTCAACAATATTATGAGCAGGGTCTTCAAAATAAAACGAATGAGCATCAAACGCTTCAAAATAAATCTCATCTTTCTTCTCTTCCGTATTGAGTATGACTCTCTGAGTAGCCCATTGCTTTGCTTCCATAAACCGGTTTGCTGGAACATTAAAAGCAAAATGGTAAAAGGGCTTTGTATGTAGAGAACTTTCTTTAAAGGTTAGCTCACTTTCACCAACCTTGATGGAAAAAGAACGCGGTGAAGCGGCGGTTAATGGAAAATCGAGAGAATTTACATAAAAATCCTTCATTGTGTCCAATAAGTGGGTGTACAGGACAGCTTGATTAATGATCATAAACCATTCCTCCTCGTTTAAGCGTTGTCTAAAATGGTATTACACGAATTTTTCGCTCTCTTTTTGATTACTGCTTTTCCAATGAAGCTGAAAAGAGCCTTTATGCTCAGAGCCTACAAAATTAATACGATATCTCCTCGTTTTTTCAGGTGTTAAATAAAGAGAGTTATTAGTCATTTCAAAAAATCGTGTCTGTTTTGGATCTTCTACGTACAGGGACAGGTCTCCGCTTTTGGTATTTTTAGATAGCGTAAAAGCGTAGGTTACACCTTTTTTGAGTTTAATGCTCCGGGAGTAGCGGCCCGTAAAGCTGTCGTATTCGCCAAAGAAAACCTCACTTCGTTCCTTTTTTATTTTGCCTCCTACAATTTGATTTTCCTGACCGTTAAAGTTAATAAGTAAAAAAGCGATAAGAACAATAAGAAAACTATATTTAAACATAAAAACCTCCATCTACTAAATTATAGATAGTTTTGGATTTCGTCAAATAGTGTTATAGTATAAAAGGTAAAAATTAACAAAAAGTGAATTATCTTTTTACATGTTATGTCTAACAGAAAGGAGGAAAGAATTGACACAGCGTTTTTATCTTTTAGCAGCAAGTCAAGTAACCGCAAATGTAGGTTTTGTTCTTTATACAATGGCCGTCACTTCTTATATAAAGGAAAACACCGGTTCAACAGCTCTTGCGTCGATGATTACGATGACGAGCTTACTTGCACGGCTCCTTAGCGGCCTTAGCGTACCTTTACTAGCCGATACGTATAAATCCCTTCACATTATGCGGTCTGTTCAAATGATGCAGATAGGTATGCTTGTTGGATTGTATGTGCTGCTTACACAAGAATTTACAGTCACAGTACTAACGATGGGTTTTATCATTGTTGGAATCATTTCTTTTTTGAACGGCTTTTTTTCCATTTTTAAAACGTCAGTTGTACACAGCTTAGTAAATGACAGTCAAAGAATGCAGGCGAATAGCTTGCTTTCAACAATTGATCAAACTTTTCTGTTTGCAGGGTGGTCGCTTGGTGGTTTCGTTTTGTCCTTAACGGGATCCACTCAGTCTCTATTTATAACGGCAGGTCTTCTATCGATTTCATTTGTTTGCTTACTGTTTATAAAAGAAGTCCATACATACAAACAAACACAAAATCGAAGAGTGGCAAAACTAATGGAAGGATGGCGCATTTTATGGATAGATAAACGCATCAGAGCCCTCGTTATAATGGACATCATCGAGTCGCTTTTTGGAACCATTTGGATTGGAGCTATTACTCTTTCTTTTGTGAAAGAAGTGCTTGAAAAAGGAGAAGCGTGGTGGGGATATATAAACGGTGCGTATTATTTTGGAAGCATAGTTGGAGGAATTATTGTGTACCGAATGTCTTCTATGGTAAGAGGAAGGCTTTTGCTTTTTATGTTCTTAGGCTCAATTGGTTATGCTGTTTTAACCGGTTTTTACGGTCTAGTAACGAACCCGTATCTAGCTTTAGTACTTTTGATAATGATGGGTCCTGCCTATCAGCTTCGAGATGTAGCTCAGGAAACCATTTATCAAAATACCTGCAGCAACGGGATGCTTCCTAAAGTAATAGCGGCAAAATCAACTCTTGTACAGGCTGTGTTTATACTTTCCATAGCATTTGTAGGGACAGTAGCCGATCTGTTTGGGGTAAGGTTTGTATATCTATTTTCAAGCTTCATGCTGCTGTTAACGGCTCTGATAGGCATGGCAGCGTTAGTGTATAACAAGCATTCTATTGAAATAAAATCACCTGCTGAACGGAGAGAGAATATATGAAAATCATCAGGCTAACGTATCTTATGGAGCATGATATAAAAGAACTGCTAATGGAAAGTCAGCAAGAAGGTTTTGCCTTTCTTACAAAGCTAATAGCAGAATATAAAAATGGTCAAAACGTATTTAACAAAACAAGAGAAAGGTTGTGGGGAGTTTACGGTGAACAAAACCAATTAATAGCCGTAGCGGGCCTTAATCAAGATCCTTACAGTAAGTGTGCTAACGTTGGAAGAGTAAGAAGGTTTTATGTTTCAGCTCAGTTTCGGAGAAAGGGTATGGGCAAGCGACTTTTAAAAGAGGTTATTCACTATGCCGAGAATTATTATGACAGTCTCGTTCTCTATACAAATAACGCTCAGAAAAAATCTGAGCGTTATTCATTACCATTCATATTGCCAATTAGGTTTCTATTTACATGGATTTTAGCATTTTTTCCGTATTGACCAAACCTGTTACTCTTTTTAGTTTGCTTTTTTTAGTTTAAGAGCTGTTTTAGGAGCAGGGCTTTTTTTGACAATATATAAACCGCTAAAAATAATAAGTCCTCCAAGTAGCTGCATAGCATTGATGGTCTCTCCAATGGCTACAGCAGCAAAAACAACGGCAAACAAAGGAATAACATACATATAAACCATTACTTTTGTAGAGCCAATTTTTCCAATTCCTACATACCACATCACGAGTCCGTACACCGTCACAAATAGAACAGAGTATGCCAGAGAGCTCCAGCTGACTATATCTGTGGGCCATACAAGTGTTTGATAGGTGAAAAGACAGTAGACAGTAAGCGGAATAGCGCCGATTAAAGCAGACCACGCAGTCACGCGCAAGGCAGAATATTTTACGACTAAAGGTTTTGCTAAAATCGGGTACCAGCCCCAAGCAATGGCTGCCACAATCCCCATGATGTTTCCGAACCATGCAAGCTGCGACAGCGCATGACTAGAGTGACCAAACAGTAGTACAAACGCAGCCCCGAAAAAAGCAAGCACAGAGCCTAGCTGTGTTTTTAACGAAAAAGCTTCATGCTTATATAATATAGCTAGGATTCCTGTGAAAATAGGAGACATGGAAATAAGTAAAGAAGCATTTGTAGCTGTCGTATACTTAACAGATACCATAAACAGCGTTTGATAGAGCGTAACGCCTACTATGCTGACCGCTATTAAACGTCCCCAGTCTTTTTTTTCGATCCGAATGCCTCGCTCTACTATTCCTGTAATAAGTAAAAGAATAGGAGCAACCATTATAAAACGCAGTGCGCTAAATTGAATGGAAGACATATGAGCAACTCCAAATTTTCCGATTGTATAATTGGCTCCCCAAATTAACGCCACGGATAATAATATCCATTCCAGCCAGCCTTTTTTCATGTAATCACCTCGAGTAAGTATAGAAACTAAATAAGTGCGAATATCCTTAGTTACAAAGTATACAGGAAGAAATTATGTAAAAGGCCAGCCAATTCAGCTATTTTTATCTCATCCACTTGTTTTTAATACAAACAAAAAAGCAGCTACATTAGCTGCGTTCATGACTGTTATCCACATTGTTCTATCTCATCTAATCGCACAAGTTCGACTTTAAAAGCATGATCAATCGGTCGAATTTCACAGTATCCTGAATCATATACGTGAATTAGTACAAAGCGTTTTCCTTTATATAATACTTCTTTGTAGGCTGTCACGAGATACACCCTTTCTTTTCATAGGTTTGTTTTTCATTCTATGAACAAAAAACGGCGTAATTGCCTAATATAAAAAGAATTTTTAAGGTTGATAAAATTGCTTGGCAAAACGAGTTCGCTTATACTGTACTGTGATTCTATTTACGTATAAGTTCTAATTACTAGAACAGCTTTAGCATATGGACAACGAAACCAAACAGCAGTACATAAGGAGCAGCATATGGATATTAATTATTTATATACATTTAAAGAAGTAGCGAAGTGGGGGAGCTATACACGAACGGGCGAGGAGTTAGGGTATGCTCAGTCAAGCGTTACCACTCATATAAAAAAATTAGAGGATCATTACGGTCAAAAACTATTTGAACGAACAGGACAAAAAATGAAGCTGACTCAGCCTGGTGAAGAATTGCTTTATTATGTGAATCAAGTAACCGAGTTATTAAATGAAGCAAAAGAGCGCCTTGCTACGAACGAAGATGCTAGAGGAACCGTTTCAATAGGAACCGTGGAGTCGCTGGCCGCTTATTTTATTACACCGTATATTCGTGAATTAAAAAAGCAGCACCCTTCTCTAAAGATTATGCTAGAAGCGGGGTTATGTCCAAATTTAACACAAGGGATTATTGACGGAAAGTATGATGTAGCCGTTTTGCTTGATCGCCTTCAAGCATCTTCAAGCTTAGAAGTAATTCCTATTCGAAAAGAAAAGATGGTTATGATTGCTTCGCCTTCCCATTCTTTTAGTAAAAGAAACAGCGTTCTAATGGAAGAATTTGAGGGAGAGACCATCATTTTAACTGAGAGCGGCTGCCCTTATCGCACGCTTTTAGAAGAGATGATGCGCAGCAGCGGTATTCATATGCAATCGGTCATATCATTTAGCAGTCTTGAAGCGATTAAACAGTGCGTAGTGGATAATTTAGGTATTGCTCTTGTACCGGAAATAGCGGTAAAACAAGAGATGGAAAGTGGAAAACTAATTAAAGTCCCGTTTGACCACGAAGAGTTTTATCTTTATTCACAGCTCATATTCAAAAAGAAAAAATGGCTGACGGCACCTATTCAACAATTTATTTCACTTGTTCAAGAAGGTTATCAAAAATATTGATAATAGATATAGAGAATCTTCAATAATGATGAAGTTGTTTTCGTGCTACACTTTTTATAAGACATGAAACTAGAGGTGTAGAACATGAATATATTTTTGCAGCACAATCCTACAAAATTATACTTTGGGAAAAATCAAATTACGAAGCTATCGCAAGAGCTTGCTTCTTATCATAAACAAGTAAAGGTTCTGTTAGTATACGGAGGAGGAAGCATCAAACGAAATGGCGTATACGACGAAGTGAAAGCTGAACTTCAGTCTATTGACACAGTTGTTCACGAGCTGTCTGGTGTAGAACCGAACCCTCGTTTGACTACGGTTGCTAAAGGCGTGGACATATGTAAAAAAGAAAACATTGATTTTCTCTTAGCCGTTGGGGGAGGAAGTGTGATCGATTGTACAAAAGCTATCGCAGCTGGAGCCGTGTATGAAGGGAATACATGGGACTTAATTACACGTAAAGAAGAGATTACAGGTGCTCTTCCTTTTGGAACGGTCTTAACACTTGCAGCAACAGGATCTGAAATGAATTCAACTTCTGTTATTACAAATTGAGAAACAAAAGAAAAGCTAGGTTGGACGTCTTCTCACGTATTTCCCGTCTTTTCTATCTTAGATCCGTCGTACACATTTTCAGTGCCGCGCGATCAAACCGTCTATGGAATTGTTGACAGTATGTCGCATGCGCTTGAACACTATTTTCATCGCACGGAAAATACGCCGATGATCGACGGCTTTATTGAATCTTTACTAAGAACGGCTGTAAAAGAAGGTCCTAAGCTTCTTAAAGACCTGACTTCTTATAAGTATCGTGAAACAATGATGTATATCAGCACGACGGCATTTAACGGAAGCTTAGCAAACGGAACGGACGGGGGAGACTGGGCTACTCATCGTATTGAACATGCTCTGTCGGCCGTATATGATATTCCCCACGGAGGCGGTCTTGCTATCTTGTTTCCTAACTGGCTGGAGCACGTCTTAAAAGAAGATCCTTCTCGTGTAAAACAATTGGCTGTAAATGTATTTGGCATTGATCCAGCAGGAAAAAGCGATGAAGAAACAGCAATGGAAGGAGCAAAAGCGCTTCGCACTTTCTGGAATGAATTAGGAGCTCCGAACAGCTTGCGTGATTATGATATTGATGATTCTGAATTTGATGCGATTGTTGAAAAGACCTTTGTAAAACCAGGTGTTGGAACTTATAAAGAGCTTGATCATGCAAGCGTTAGAGATATTCTAGAAAGATCCAAATAAAAAAGACGAGCTGCCTGCTCGTCTTTTTTATATGTACTCAATAATCCATTAGAAAGTAAAGAAAAAGAAAAAAGCACAGCAAGATGCCTCCTGCTCCTACCGCTATTTCCGAAAAGCCTTGAATAAACGTACTTTTAGGACTACCTCCGTCGTTTTGCAGATGAAATACACGTTTTCTTTTGCGTTCATGTACGATCACCAACGAGCCAAAAGCAACCGATAATAAGGTAAAGAGCGGCACCACAATTAAAAACAGCTTAATAGAATACGCCCAGTACGATATATAGAGCGTATAATACATTGCTCCGGTACTTAAGGCAAAGAGTATTAAAGAAAATAAAAACCACTTCGTAAAACGGTTTTTGCTCATGTATGGTTCACTTCCTTTTATCAGGTGCGTCTTATGATGTAGACAATAAAACACGTCTATCATTTTACCAAAACTTTTTGATACATTCTATTTTAGCGGAAAAATAGGGTTTGTAAGTTTCTTAAAAGTGGTATAGTTCCTAAGAACTATTCATGTGTACATACAAAAAACTGATGATAAATGAGGGAGAAGATGAGCTATGGGGTGCGACGCGTGTCTGCCAATTAGGACAGGATATACGGTTTCTTTTCAGAAATCCAGCGATGTGAAGAAATTGGAAAAATACTTTAAGGATATTTCTCAAAGCCAATGGAAGACTCTTGGAGAAGATATGGTCTGGATGAGGGAAGATATCTTTTGGAGTTTTATGGATTATGTTCATCAGCATCTAGACCCTCGGCATGTGTGGGCTGCAGAAGCCAAGCAGCGGAGCCCGTTTGAAAACCTGCGGCGTATGGAGCCAATCACCGTTTTTCAAAAAATGAAAGATGCCTTGTGGATTGATGAGCTGATTGAAGACAAGCGAATTTGCTCATATTATCAGCCGATTGTATCGATTGATCACGAACGCGTGCATATCGTTGGCCACGAAATTTTATCAAGAGGATTAGAAGAAGACGGAAGTATTATCCCGCCTTTTAAAATGTTTGAAGCTGCTCAAATAAGAAATAAAACCTTCGCTCTTGACCGAGCCTGCCGCTTAGAAGCTGTAAAAAATGCTAGTATTATTGATCGTCAGCTGATTTTTATTAACTTTATTCCTACAGCAATATATAATCCCGAGCATTGCTTGGCATCTACATTTGCGTTAATTCAAGAATTGAATATAAAACCCGAACAAATAGTGTTTGAAGTGATTGAAACCGAGGATGTTCAAGATATTGAGCATTTAAAAAACATTTTGAATTATTATCGTTCCCACGGATTTAAATATGCTTTAGATGACGTAGGGGTTGGTTATAACACGCTGAAGAGGCTTTTAGAAGTGGAGCCTGACGTGGTGAAGTTAGCATTTGAATTCACAAACGGAGTCAGTAAAAATGAGAAACAGAAAAAAGTGGCCCAAGAGATGTTAGCTATCACCCATAAAATGGGGGCGAAGGCTCTTGCGGAAGGAGTAGAGACAGAAGAAGATTTAAAATGCCTGATAGAGATGGGATATGATTTGTTTCAAGGATATTATTTTGCAAAGCCTCATCCTACTCCGGTAAAAGAGATTCATTCTATTTACGCTTAGCAGCGAAAAGCAGAAGGATAGAAGCTTCTGCTTTTTGTATGACTAAAGGTAAGAATATTTTAAAAATAAACAATTCACTTTCATTTTGCTAAACAGTTTACAGGAGAAGGGAAGTGCTATAAGATGATAAATATTAATTCTTAGTATTTCTATCAGAAAAGGAGTGGATGATGTGGCGCAAACGTTGCACTCATCATATAAATCAAAGCCTACTACTGTTGTAACAGAATTAAGCCCTATGCAAAAGCCATTATTTGCAGGAGGAGTTATAGCAGCGATTATTTTACTTCTTGCGATTGTGCTAACAACTAACTGGACGCAAGGTGTTTTATTTATGATCGGTCTAGCGTTAGGGATGACGCTTTTGTACGCACGGTTTGGCTTTACATCAGCATTTCGCCGCCTTGTGTCTGTCGGCAATGTTCAAGGCTTGCAAGCGCATATGCTTATGCTTGCAATTGCGTCAACGCTGTTTGCTATTATTTTAAGTACAGGCTTTAGCTTTACAGGGGTAACGCCAAAAGGATATGTTTCACCTGTAGGAGTAAGCGTGATAGTTGGTTCGTTTATGTTTGGAATTGGCATGCAGTTAGGAAATGGATGTGCCTCAGGGACGCTGTATTCGTTAGGTGGCGGCTCCTCTTCCATGATTTTAACGCTTTTAGCCTTTATTGTAGGTTCTATGTTTGGGGCGTATCATTTGCCATTTTGGCAAAAACAACCTTCGCTTCCCCCTATCTCATTAGCTGAATCGACAGGTCTTGGTTATTTTGGAGCTTGGATTGTACAGCTTATCGCGTTCGCAGCGATTTACTGGATTACGATTCAAATTGCCAAAAAGAAAAATCCGCCTATGATGAAACAGCTTCCTACTACAAAAGGGTGGAAAAAGATTATTCGCGGCTCTTGGCCTCTATTCACAGCAGCGATTGTACTGGCCGTGTTAAATGCATTGACGCTTGCTGTAAGAGGAAATCCTTGGGGAATTACCTCTGCTTTTGCTTTATGGGGCGGAAAAGCGATGATGGCAGCTGGGATAGATGTATCGAGCTGGGGATTTTTTCAAGGTGCAAATGGAGAAGCGCTAACGCAAAGTGTGCTAGCGGACTCTACCAGCGTGTTAAACTTTGGGATCATACTAGGCGCTTTCATTTCAGCAGCGGCGCAAGGGACGTTCAAACCAGGAAAGATTAAGCCCGGAGTTGCAGGAGCAGCTGTTGTTGGCGGCCTTTTAATGGGATATGGTGCACGTCTTGCTTTTGGCTGTAACATCGGCGCTTACTTTGGCGGCATTGCTTCATTCAGTCTTCATGGATGGGTATGGATGGTGATGGCGATGCTTGGCACAGGCGTAGCACTATTTATCCGACCGATATTTGGACTCAAAAACCCTAAATCTAATGATTCGATTTGTTAAGTTTAGATAAAACCTTCTTTGCATGAGCAAAGGAGGTTTTTTATTTTAGGTGATGTTTGAAAATCTCTATATTTTTGTAAATTCCTTGACGTTTATCAAAGATAATCAGTTTTCTTCATAGCGCTTGTATTACAAAAACCTCTTGTTCTAATCCAAAAAGAAGATAGGAACTTCCTTTTTTTATAAAAATTTCACTTATTTTGCCGATATAACAGGAAGATTGTATGTATTTGGCGAAATGTACATTAAACACCATGTCCAAACACAGTTATTAAAACGTAAAAAGGGGTTTTAACGTTACATGAACAAGTATTTAAAAAAAGCTGTTATTTATGGAAGTTTGTGTTTTTTACTGGGAGCGTGCGGAGGAGCAGGAGAACAAACATCTTCTGAACCGCAGAAAAAAGAAGAAGCTGTAAAATCTAAAGAAGAAGCGACAAAAAAAGAGAAAAAAGAGGGCATTAATACAACCATTAAAATTAGCGCAGCGGGAGATTTTACTTTAGGAAATGATGAAAGCTTCAGCTATGATTCTACTTTTAATGACGTAGCGGCAAGAAATGGCCTTCCGTATTTTACGCAAAATGTAAAGTCGATTTTTGAACAAGATGATTTAACAACGGTTAATTTAGAAACGACGCTGACAACTGCGACTGAAAAAGCAAGTAAAACATTTCGTTTTAAAGGTGATCCTTCTTTTGTGAATATTTTAAAACAAGGAAGTATTGAAACCGTTAACTTAGCTAATAATCATACACGTGATTATTTACAGCAAGGATATGATGATACAAGAGAGAACTTGAAGAAAAGCGGAATAGGCTATTTTGGCTATGAAGATACATACGTCACAACGGTAAAAGGAGTCAAAGTAGGGTTGCTTGGATATCCAGGCTGGGATGACACCAAAGAAATAAGAAGCCAGATTAAAGACGGAATTAAGTCTTTAAAAGAAAAAGGAGCTAAAATTATCATTGTGCATTTCCACTGGGGATCTGAACGACACTATGTTCCTGATACAGCGCAGCAAGCATTGGCGAAATATACAATTGATAACGGAGCAGATTTAATTTTAGGTCATCATCCTCACGTTGTTCAAGGAATTGAAGAGTACAAAAATAAATTTATTGTCTATAGCTTAGGAAACTTTATGTTTGGTGGAAACAAAAATCCAAGTGATAAAGATACATTTGTATTTCAGCAGAAGTTTACGATTAAAGATGGAAAGCTAACGACGAATAAAGACATCAACGTCATTCCATTCCGTATTTCTTCCACAACAGCGCGAAACGACTACCGACCTACGCCTTTAACAGGTGAGGAAAAGGACCGAGTGAAAAATAAACTGATTGATGTTTCCAATCAAATCAAACAGGAAAAGTGGACAGTTTATGATGAAGATAGTAAATGAAGCTCTCAGCATTGAGAGCTTTTTTTATAAACTAAAGCAAAAACAACCAAAAAAATGATATAATGTAAAAAAATAGATTAAAGGTGGAGTTATGGTTAATACAGGTGATATTATTTTTCAAATTCTTATGCTGCTGATTCTTATAGGCGGAGCAGGGATAATTATTGCATTCATTATAGGTGTAAAAAGATTGATTCAAAGGCAGGGAGGAAATGAAAAAAGGCTTCAGCGAATAGAGCAAAGATTAGATGATATGCTAAAAAATAAAGAGTCTTGACTATACAGAAGCACTGTCAATACATCAGTGCTTCTGTACTTGACATTTTATAAAAAAGCAGTAAGATATGTATACATCGTTTATATAGGGAGGAAGTTACATGGCAAAGTCAAAAGCAAAAAAAATGCGTGATAAAATGACGCGTGAAGGAAAGCGAAATCCAGAATTAAACCGCAGCCTGTTTGTATTTGCAGACATGGAAACCCGCAAAACCAAAACAAAGAAGGAAAAACTTCAGCATCAGCAAACAAAACATAAAAAACGATTATCAGACGGAGCGTACAGTACCGGAGATGATCGTTTTTTTATTGCGTTTCATACATCTACAAAATGAAAAAAGAGCTTTTTGACTATCCATCTTCACTTTGCTCAAACATTTTTACTGTAAACTTTCACAAAAAACCCTTATGATAGGAAAAGAAGGGGATGAACTAAGAATGCTTACGATTGAAAAAGTACCTAAAAACCAAGCGGGCGTTTTGCAAAATTTGTATTCTCTTTATCTCCACGATTTATCTGCGTATACACCTTCTTTAGATATTCGCGAAGATGGAGCTTTTCACTTTGAAGAGCTGCCGCTGTTTTGGAAAGTAGAAGGCCTCTCGCCATACTTTATTAAAGTAGATGATAAGCTGACGGGCTTTTTTTTACTTCTTGAACAGCCCGCACTTCAGCAGGAAGCAGATTACTGCATCAATGATTTTTTTATCTTAAACAAATACCGAGGGCAGGGCATCGCTTCCAAAACGGTAAAAGACATTTTCTCTCATCGAAAAGGAACGTATATGATTATTGAGCTTGCAGGGAATAAGCGGGCTATTTCATTTTGGAAACATATTTATAAAAGCTTACATATTTCCTTTCAAGAAAAGAAAATTGAACTTGACGGAGAGCCAACTCTTATTCAAACATTTAGTGTGTAAAACCCTTCTGAAAAACAGAAGGGTTTTTTATTTAAACTAAATATTAACAATTTTCAACAAATTATGTATAATTAAAGATGCTTGTCGACATTTATTCACAGGAGTATTCCTGTAAAGGAGGAGTAAAATGAAAGCGTTATCTAATTTCTTTACGGCGCTTGTGCAGCGTTTTTTACCTGATCCGTTTGTATTTGCTTTAATCTTGACGCTGATTTTATTTGTATCAGGTATTGTTTTTACTCCTCACGGACCGATTGAAATGGTTCAGTTTTGGGGAAGTGGCTTTTGGAACCTTTTAGCATTTGCGATGCAAATGAGTTTAGTGCTTGTCACGGGACATGCGCTTGCCAGCTCGCCGCTTGTAAAGAAGTGGCTTGTGAACATAGCGCTGTTAGCCAAAACTCCGGCACAAGGGGTAATTCTTGTCACGCTCGGCGCAGCTATGGCCTGTATGATTAACTGGGGGTTTGGTTTAATTGTAGGTGCGCTGTTTGCGAAAGAAGTAGCGAAACGCGTGCCGGGATCTGATTATCGGTTTTTAATTTCCTGTGCTTACATAGGGTTTTTAACATGGCACGGAGGCTTGTCGGGTTCGATTCCTCTTGTTGCTGCTACACCTGGAAACCCAATGGAAAAAACGGCTGGACTTATTCCGCTGTCAGACACGATTTTTACAGGGTACAACTTATTTATTACCCTCGGGTTATTAATTGTCCTTCCTATTATGACAAGACTGATGATGCCGACGGGAAAAGAAGTGGTAGAAATTGATCCAAGACTGCTGGCGGAAGATGAAATGGCTCCGGCTACAGTTGTTGAGACCACTTCTTCTAAGCCAACATTTGCTGTACGGATGGAAAACAGCAGGTTTTTAAGTCTGACGATTGCGCTTCTTGGGTATTCATATTTAATTTATTATTTTGCTACAAACGGTTTTAAAATGGATATTAACACAGTGAACTTATTGTTTTTTACAACGGGTATTTTACTTCACCGCACGCCTTTATCCTATATGAATGCCGTTTCTAATGCTGCGAAAGGAACCGCTGGGATTGTGATTCAGTTTCCATTCTACGCAGGTATTCAAGGCATGATGGAGCTATCAGGTTTAGGCGGGAAGCTAACGAACGCCTTTATCTCGATTTCAAATGAAACGACATTTCCGTTTCTTGCGTTTTTAAGTTCTGGCGTTGTGAACTTTTTTGTTCCGTCTGGAGGAGGACACTGGGTTGTACAAGGACCTTTTATTATGCCGGCAGCTGAACAGCTTGGCGTAGATCCGGGAGTCGCTGCGATGGCCATTGCTTACGGAGAAGCATGGATGAATATGGCGCAGCCATTTTGGGCACTGCCCGCACTAGCTATCGCAGGGCTCGGAGCGCGCGATATAATGGGCTACTGCGTGACGACCTTAATTGTATCAGGCTTTATTTTTGCTATAGGACTAACGTTTTTCTAATACGAAAAGGTCAGCTGAAAAGCTGACCTTTTTTTATTCTACATTATAAGCCAACTTCGCGTGCACTCCAGTTCCAGAATTCTTCTGCAAACCGTTCATTTTTTGCTCTTGAAGAAGGGGGCGTCACGCGTTTTTTATAAAAGTAAGCGCCGCTAATATGCGTCACTTCAGGGCTGTCTGCTAAATAAATAGCTGTTTCGGCACCTTGAAGAGGTGTTAAAAAGAAAGGGCGAAGCACGGCGTGAACGCTTTTTCCAAAACCCGTTTGACGATTAACGCCGATAGCGGTAGAGACTGCACCGGGGTGTAGGCAATTTACGGTTACAGAAGTATCTTTTAGCTTTTTACTTAAATGGACCGTAAATAAATTATTCGCTAATTTAGACTGAGAGTATCCTCGCCATATTCCGAATCCTGTTGTTAAGTGAGGGTTGTTGAAGTCTGTTTTTCCAGATTTATGGGCACCGGACCCAACGTTTATAATGCGTCCTTGCTGAGATTTTTTCAGCGGATCTAAAAGTAAATTAGTTAATAAAAAGTGACCCAAATGATTAACACCAAGCATCATTTCGAATCCGTCTTGTGTTGTTTCCCGCTTAACTGTCACGACGCCCGCGTTATTAATCAGCACATCAAGCATACTGTAGCGAGACATAAAGTCATCACTGAAAGCCCGGATACTAGCGAGAGAAGCTAAGTCGCAGGTCATAAGAGATATGGAATCCGATCCGCTTTGACGCTTCGCTTCTTCTAAAGCCGTATTTCCTCTTTCTTCATTTCGGCATACCATAATGACTTCGAATCCTTTTTTAGCTAGTTCAATCGTTGTGGCCAGCCCCATTCCAGAATTGGCACCCGTAATTAACGCTCGTTTGGCTGTCATGCGTATGTTCCTCCCAACTACATCTTTTTTCTAGTGTATAAGATAAGAAGATACGCCGTCCACTTCTAGCTTTTCTTTCACGCATACTTTAAAAAAATGCGTAAAGTGTGCACAGGGGAGAAAATGTTGCACAAAGGTCAATATTTTACACCCTACTCGTCAATTAAAGCGGTTTCATAAATAACTGATTTCGCTAAAATAAGACATAGGGAGGTGCTAGTAAGATGAATAGCCAAAGTAAATTACAGGAGACAGAATATGTTCCTTTAGAGCAAGAACTTAAAAGAGAACCATCCATTAATACGAAAAGACGTAAAAATTTGAAAAATGTAGGTTTATTTGCACTATTTGTAGGACCCGCACTATTAGCATTTTGTGTGATTGTACTTATACCATTTTTTACAGGAATTTATTACTCATTTACAGACTGGAACGGAGTAAACGGTACAATTAACTGGGTGGGACTTGATAACTTTAAGTACTTATTCACTGAAGATAAGCAGTTTCAGCAATCGTTTTGGATCACAACAAAATATACCGTCGTTGCAATTATCTTAACGAATGTGGTTGGGTTCGTGTTAGCAATCCTTGTTACTCAAATGTTAAAAACACGAAACATTTTACGTACGGTTTTCTTTATGCCGAATTTAATTGGCGGACTTTTACTAGGGTTTGTATGGCAGTTCATTTTTGTAAAAGGATTTGCATCTATCGGACAAATCACGGGAATTTCGCTTTTTGAGCTTCCTTGGCTGGGAGACGCAAAAACAGCATTTTGGGGCATCGTGATTGTAAGTGTATGGCAAGGAGCGGGTTATATCATGCTTATTTACACAGCAGCACTGCAAAACGTACCGCAAGAGCTAATTGAAGCAGCAAAAATTGACGGAGCAAGCAGATGGCAAATTCTTCGTCACATTACAATTCCAATGGTAGCACCGGCAGTAACGGTTTGTTTATTCTTAACGATTTCATGGTCATTCAAAGTATTTGATGTCAACTTATCATTAACAAACGGTGGTCCATTTAAATCAACAGAAATGTTAGCGCTTAACATTTATACAGAAGCATTTGTTAATAACAGATACGGTCTAGGTGAAGCAAAAGCCTTAATTTTCTTCATCGTCGTAGCAGCAATTACAATTATTCAAGTAACATACACCAAGAAGAAGGAGGTTGAATCGTGATGGGAAACAAATATACGAGCAAAACCTTTATTGTTGAAATTTTAGCAGTCCTGCTTGGACTAGTGTTCTTGGTTCCATTTTATTACGTGCTTTCAAACTCACTGAAGTCATTTGCAGAAATTTTATCAAACACATCGGCGCTGCCGACAACGATTCAGTTTCAAAACTTTGTTAATGCATTCAACCAAATGAATTACTTAAAAGTGCTTAGCAACTCGCTGATCATTACAGTCATCAGTAACGCAGTTCTAGTCATCTTCTGCTCAATGGCAGCTTACATGCTGGTTCGAACAAAGAAAAAAATCAGCAGCATTATCTTTATGGCATTCGTAGCGGCAATGGTTATTCCGTTTCAATCCATCATGATTCCACTTGTAAAAGTAGCAGGAAACTTAAATCTGTTAAACAGCATCTGGGGTATTGTGATCATGTATTTAGGCTTTGGTTCAGGTATGACGATTTTCTTGTACCACGGATTTATTAAAGGAATTCCAGTTGAGCTAGAAGAAGCGGCAATCATCGACGGATGCTCACGTCTAGGCGTATTCTGGAGAATTGTATTTCCGTTATTAAAACCAATTACAGTAACCGTAGTTATCTTAAACAGCCTATGGATTTGGAATGACTTCTTACTTCCGTCTCTTGTTCTTCAAGATCCTGAGCTAAGAACAATTCCACTTGCGACATTCTTCTTCTTTGGTCAGTATACAAAGCAGTGGGATTTAGCACTAGCAGCACTTGTAATCAGTATTATCCCGCTATTAATCTTCTTCTTTGCAATGCAAAAACACATTGTTAAAGGAATTACAAGCGGTTCAATTAAATAATAGTATCGGCAACAGGGCTGGTTTTGAGGCTGTGGCGTCAAAACCAGCAGCAAATAGGGAGGAACGGAAAATGGCATTTAAAATGAAAAAATGGCCTTTAGCAGCAGGTGTTTTATCGGCTACGCTTTTATTTTCAACCGCGTGTTCAAACGAAAGCGCATCGGGTAATAAAAAAAGCGGCGGAGATCAAGTAGTAGTAGATGTATTTCAAGGAAAAGTAGAAATCGCTGATCAGCTAAAAGCTCTAACTGATCAATACACAAAAGAACATCCAAATGTGAAGTTCAATATCCAAACGGTTGGTGGAGGAGCTGACGGTGCAGCAGCTTTAAAAGCGCAGTTTGCGTCGGGGAATGCACCTGACCTTTTCACAAACGGCGGATATCAAGAGGCAAAAACGTGGAAAAATAAATTAGAAGATTTATCCGATCAGCCTTGGATTGATGACGCGTACGAAAACACACTTACACCGATGACGATGGACGGTAAAGTATATGGACAGCCGATCAGTCTTGAAGGCTATGGATTTACATATAACAAAAAACTGTTCAAAAAAGCAGGCATCAAAGAACTTCCAAAAACATATTCAGAATTAGAAGCAGCGGCTAAAAAGCTAAAAGCTGCCGGCATTACGCCATTTTCTATCGGTTACGGCGAGTGGTGGGTGCTTGGAAACCACGGCTTAAATATTCCATTTGCTAGTCAAAAAGATCCGGATGCATTTATTAAAGGGCTAAATGACGGCAGTACGAAAATCGCAGGAAACGAGCAGTTCAAACAGTATGTGAAGCTGCTTGATTTAACGGTAAAATACGGAAACAAAAATCCGTTAACGACGGACTACAACACGCAAGTAACGAAGTTTGCGAACGGTGAAGCAGCGATGATTCAGCAAGGAAACTGGATTCAGCCAATGCTTGATAAAATTACGCCGAACATGGATGTAGGTATTCTGCCTATGCCGTTAAGCGATGATGCAGCTGTAGCTGACAAGCTTGCAATTGACGTTCCAAGCAACTGGGTTATTCACAAACAAGCACCAGCGGCAGATAAAAAAGCAGCCAAAGACTTCTTAAACTGGATGGTCACATCTAAAGAAGGCCAAAAAGCGCTAGTAGAAGACTTCAAGTACATTCCAGCCTTTAAGTCAATCGAAGCAAAAGACATTGGACCTCTAGGTGAAGAACTTCTTAAATATTCTAAAGATCAAAAAACGCTTCCTTGGGAATGGACAAAATTCCCTGAAGGCGTAACGCAAAAATTCGGAGCGGATGTACAAGAATACATCGGCGGCCAAACGTCTGAAGATGAGCTGTTAAAATCATTAGATAAAAGATGGGCTGAATTGAAGTAATGAAAAAGACAACCTTTGGGTTGTCTTTTTTTTGTGGAATCAAAGATATGATATTTTTGTATCTTTATCCTTTTTATAGAAATTAATTGTGTATAAAAGGTTAGATATTCCTATTTAGATAGGTTAGCTGAAACTTTATAATGGATAATATAGGGAAAAATTAGATTAAATACAAAAAATTTGATGGCTTTCTAATTACAGTGATAAAAGAGGGAATTTAATGGGTAAAGTGTATGAAGCAAGTTCACTGCTTGCTTATGCAAAAGAGCGTGTAAGTACATATAAAAAGCTTAATCAAGAACTAGGTGAACTGAAAAAAGCATTACAAGGTGTAGCAAACTTAGATACCGAATTTCAAGGGAAAGGTGCAGACCAAATTAAAAAATTTTATCAAATGCAGGTAGACGTGGTTGGCTATTGGGAAGCATTAGTTTCTGCTAACCATGCCTATTTTTCTGTATTGTCAGAACGTGCACATGAAGAAAAATTAGATGGTCACACAATTGTTGATGTATCTTTTTTAGAACATGAACTCGAAGTAGCTAATAATCAGGCAACACAAATGATTGAAGAACAACATAAAGATTTAAAAGATATCTTGAATGATATACATGATATTTTGCCGTTGGACGCTTTTTCAACAAAGGATGTTCAATCGAAGCTAAAGAGCGCAGATAAAAAGAGAGCTAGTACCATTACTGCAGTAGAAAAACTAGATCATAATTGGTCTACTGAATATGCAAGTTTAGATGAAAATTACCAATCTGTAAAAAGCAGTGTTGATGAGCTAGAAGCGTTAACTTCTCAAGGGAGTGGAGCTTATCAAGTTGTTTTTGACACTAAAGCCTATCATAATAGTGAAAAATACAAAATACAGCAAAAAATCAGCCAAAATACTAAAAGTTATTTAAAAGCAAAAAAAGAAGAAAAAACATACTATGAAAATAAAAGACAAGCAGAAATTGAAGCGAATAAACCATGGTATGAAAAAACATGGGAAGTCGTTTCAACCTTTACAGGAGAAGCGACTGGATATTATGATTATAAGCGAGCAACCGAAGGTGTAGATCCTGTGACGGGTAAAAAGCTCTCTGCCACTCAGCGAGCAACTGCAGCGGCAATGGCTGCAGCTGGTTTTATTCCAGTAGTAGGATGGATTGGTAAAGGAGCAAAAGGAGCAAAAGGTGTATATAAAGCTGGTAAAGGAATGAATGCGGCTCACGATGCATTGCTTGCATATAAAAATCCTAAATCGTTTCATGTTCTTCAGAACACCGAAAAAGGTCTTTACGGACTTGTAGGTACGAATGGGACGTACGAATATGTAACAGGAAAAGATGTACTTGGAAATAAGCTAGATGAAGATGAGCGTAAAAGCGCGTTAATAGGAGCATTTGGAGGGCTATTTGGAAGCGGAGCTGGTGCAGTAATTACTCAGAAAGTCGCCAAAGATACGAAAGAAGCCATTAAAGGAGCAAAAGTGCTAGGTGAACAAGCAAAGCATACGTTTAAAGAAACCTCTAATTTAGCCAATACTACAGGCGTTCAAAGACACTTAGCATTTGCTGGAGAAAGTGCAGTGTCTGAGTCAAGCTTATATTCCAAGTCTTCATCTCATCTAGAAAACAATATTTATAAAACTACTTCTGATTGGAATGTACCACCGAAAGGTAATGGAAGAGGCTCTCAATCTTCAAAAAGTCTTGAGGCTGTTAACTCAGAAACTAGATCTGCTGAAACTTTATCAAAGAACTTAGATATTATTAACAAACTAGAGTTTAATCAAGCTAGTAAGGCCAAATTAGCAGCGGCTGTAAAAGAGGGTTTAGTTGACCCAGCAAGTTGGAAAGGTAGCTTAGTAGCTCCTAGTAAAGATGTTACACACCTAACTAACCGGGAGCTTCAAGCGATTAATTTACGTTTAAGCAAAGAAAAAATATTAAAGATAATACCGGTAAAACGTAAGGTGAATGCTGATAGAATTCAGCGATTAAGGTTAATGGCTGCTAAAAAAGCAGAACAATACGCTAATCAAGTGAGGAAAAATCAAGCTTGGACTCTTCAGAAAACACATAGTAAATCCAAACAAGATTCTGTAATACTAAGCGATGAATTAAAGAATGCCGGTATTATACGGCCGAAAAATTCTCAAGCTCATCATATCGTTCCTGTAAACGATGGAGGGATGAGAGAGTATTTAGAGAAATATGGTATAGATATTAATTCTGCTGCTAACGGAGTTTTTATAACCGCAAAAGAGTTTAAATTTTGGCCAGGACAAGTTGTCCACCATTTGTATGGAGATTATTGGCTAACTGGAAAGAGTTTTTGGGGGCATGGGAAAGCTTATAAAAAACATTTGGATGTAGAATTGCGTCGAATTGATAGCTTGAATATTTCACCTTTAATGAAAAAAGATTTAATTTTAGAGTTATTAGAGGATACCAGAGAAGGTTTATTTACCGGAAGAATAGACTTTTTATATAAAAATTAAAACAGAGGTGATTTTATGAAAATATGGCAAATGTATTGCACCGAAGAAGCTGTTCAACTGACAGCAAAGAATAAACAAAAGAATGAAGATTTTTTTGATAGGGGACTTATGGGAGAGTCTCTTCAGCACAGCTGGGAATCTATTGTAATGGAAACTTTTCAAGAAGGAGAGTATAAGGACTATATAACATATAAAGGGCGTTCGAATCCCCCTATTTTCTCACAAAAGGCTACTCAGCATTTAGACCGTTATTTAACAGACAGTGCTGAAATACTACCGGTAGTTCATAATGATGATAATTATTATGCAATTAATATTACAAATATTTTAGAATGTATTGATTATGAAAATTCGATACCTAATAAGTTTGGTGGTTTTGAACAAATAGCATTTATAGAAAACGAATTGAAAAAGAGTCATATTTTCCGTACAAAATCAACCAAGCATCGTTTCGGAGATTTCCCAATAATCTCTCAAGAAATTTATGTATCAGATGACGTACGCGATTATATCCTTCAAAGTGATTTAACCGGTTTTACTTTCTATGAAGTATGGTCATCACAAGAAGAAGAAGCATCAGTTGAAGAGGTAAATCCATTTGTTCGGGAATCACTCGATGAGGATGTGGAAGCTCACTTACAAGCATATTATGGGCCCATTATACGCCGTGTCGAAGCAGAATCAGCTGAGGTGACAGAGGCAGGTTTTTATGAAATGGCTCCTACAGAATCAGTGCCGTTTTATACGGTCGCAACACATGGTTATAGTACGCTTCGCCTGCCGACACCCCCTGGATTAGACAGCGCGTACGTTGAACTGGTGATGCATGCAGATCAAGATCCGTTTGAAGATGAAAAGTACAGCTGGATTCCACAAGTCATGCATCAAGTAGGAAGCTTTGCGGTAAACCATATGAATTGGATTGGTCAGTGGATGGTGTTTCCAAATCAAGAGCTGGATCGCTACGTGGATACTTATGAACGAATGTTAACAGGTGAAAAGGTGAAGCTGCCTTTACACGTTCAACCGTATTCACCAGAAAGCGGCTTTTGTGGTGTTATGGTCGTGCCGCCTCTGCCGCAGTGCCAAGAGGCATTTACGATGCCGTATCTTGAAAATGGAAAAGAAATTGACGGAGAGTGGCCAGTCTATTTCCACACGCTTCTTCCTTTGTACGAAGAAGAAATGGAGTACTATTTCCAGCATGGACAAGAAGCGTTGTTAGAAAAGATGATGGAAAATGGCATCGAACACCTATTTAACTTACATAGACCTAATACGTTTAAGGAAAAAAGAAAAGGCTTTTTCGGCAGGTTCAATAAGTAATAAATAAAAAGTAGCCAATATATAGGCTACTTTTTATTTTGGTTTCTCTTAACAAAAGGGGAGAAAACGCGCTCCTTCCTGTGTGATTACTTAACTTCTTGGCCAAAGCATAACCGCTACGCCAATCAGACACACAAGTCCGCCGATCCAATCGTATGTATCGGGCATTTTTTTATCAACCCACCACGCCCAAAACAGGCTTAAAACAATAAAAATACCGCCGTAAGCTGCATATACACGTCCAAAGTCCGGAAACGACTGCCACGTAGCAATGACGCCGTACAGCACCAAAGCAATACCGCCTAGAAGCCCTAACCAGCTTGATGCTCCTTCGCGCAGCCACTGCCAAATCAGATAGCCTCCGCCAATTTCAGCAAGACCTGCTAAAATAAAAAGAAAAATTGCTTTAATCATAAACTATACTCCTTATATCATCATTTCATCTCTTTATTCTATCTTACTTTTTTCGTTTGATGAACCATTTGCTCGTTTTAAATAAGTACACTGGAAAGCATTCCTTTATCAATTTGTCTTCAAACCTGCTAAACTATTAATAGTATGAGTTTATGTAGAATGTTTGTGGGAGTACAAAGAGTCATTCAATTATTGATGCTCAGGGTACTTTTAAAAAAGGTGAAAGTTAGCAGTAAATGGACTATATAAAAGAATGCAGATATAGGGGTTTGGTAAAATGAGTTTAGATCATAAAGTAATACGCATTGAGCTGCCTACGCCATTTCCAATTGGACCAGTGAATGTGTTTTTATTAAAAGCAGACAAGTTAACGTTAATTGATGCAGGGATGAAAACCGAAGAAGCGTGGAATATTTTTGAAGAGGCGCTTCGTAAAGAAGGATATAAAGTAACAGATATTGAACAAGTGATTCTTACTCATCAGCATCCGGATCACACTGGATTTTTAGAATGGCTGCCGGGTGATATACCGGTTTACGGTCATAAGCTTGTAGAGCCTTGGATTTATCAAGATGAAGAGTTTGTTCAGCAGCATAATGAGTTATACCGTAATTTTCTTATGGAGTTTGGAGTTAGTGATGATGTAATGGGAAAATGGCTTCGTAAAGCCACGGCTGCGATTCAAGTGTATTCACCTAAAGGGCAGAAGCTAACCGGGTATTTACAGGAAGGAGATACACTTCCGTATGCGAGTGATTGGGAAGTGATTGAAGCGCCGGGACATTCCTTGAGTCAGCTGATGTTTTACAATCGAAAAGAAAAAGTCGCGTTTGGCGGAGATCATATTTTGCCAAAAGTACCGTCAAATCCATATTTAGAGCCAACCATTCAAAATCCTAAGCCAACGCCGCTATTGGACTACTTGGCGTCTCTTGAAAAAACGTTGAACTACGACATTGATTTGATTTATAGCGGACATGGTGAACCGCTTAGTGACATTCATTCTTTAATTATGGAACGTATTCAAAAGCAGCATAAATGGGCGCTGCGCGTGTTACAAGCGATGGGGGAAGGAAAGAAAACAACGCTTGAAGTCAGCGCAGCTTTTTTCCCGGATATGTATCAAAAAGCACCGGACTTTATTTTCTCAGAAGTGTACGGTCAGCTTACGTATTTAGAGAAAGAAGGATACGTTGAATTAACAAAAAGTGAAGAAGGCGTCTTGCTGTGGGAAACTACACGTGTGCTTGCTCCTCAGTCATAACATAAAAAACCAGCTTCTATAAAGAAGCTGGTTTTTATGCTTATAGTGAATGCAAGCGCTCAATGCGTTTTTCAAGCGGCGGGTGAGTAGAGAATAAGCGTGAGAATTTTTCTTTGCCGCTAATTTTAAAAGCGGCAATTGATTTTTGGCGGTCATCTACTAATGAAGTAGTATGACGAAGCGATTCTAACGCATAAATCATTTTTTCTTTACCACCGAGTTTAGCTGCAAGCTCATCGGCTTTGAATTCACGTCTTCTTGAATGCCAGAAGATAATTGGGCTGCTTAAGATACTAAAGAGAATCTCAAATACAATCGATGTAAGGAAATAAACAACCATCGCAAACTCTTCTCGCACAAAGTTTGACACCGCTTTGGCTACTAAACGAGAGAAGAAAATAACGAATGTATTTAATACTCCTTGCAGAAGCGTAGTTGTGACCATATCACCGCTTTTAATATGCGCTATTTCGTGAGCGATAACGCCGCTGATCGCATCGCGGTCCATTCGTTCAAGCATTCCGCTTGAAACGGCAACAAGCGAGCGTCTTTTACTTGGCCCAGTTGCAAAAGCGTTAACTTCTGCTGAATGATAAATTCCGACCTGAGGCATTTTTCTTAATCCTGCAACAGATGCAAGTCGATGCGTTTCTTCTAAAACAAATCGTTCATATTCACCTTGAGGAGAACGTTCATCAATAACTTGAACACCCATCATCCACTTTGCCATCACGCGTGACATCATAAGAGAAATAATCGCGCCGCTGAAGCCGGCAATGACGCTAAATGCCAGCAGGCCGCCGTAACCGCTGCTTCCCATATAGCTTTGAACACCTAATAAAGATGTAATCGTTGTGATTGTAATTAATACTAAAATATTAACGAAAATAAACAGTGAAATTCGTTTTAGCACAAGTCTTCCTCCTTTAACTAATACGTGCATGATAGGTATACGGTCAGAGGAGAGGAAAGGTTTCATTTATTTATTCAAATTTACTAAAAAGATTACTATGTTAAGTTATTAAATAGTAAATATCAAATTACAAAATGAGATATAGAAAGCAGCAAAATGTATTGTTTAGTCTATAATTAAGAGCATTTTTTAAGAAATTTCATAATTTACGTCTATCTTGGGACAAGACGTACTAAAATAATTAAAAAAGGTGTTCAACTCCTGAACACCTTTTTGGTAACACCATTTAAAGATTACTAACTTTAGTACGCTTAAAAATTAACTTTTGGTTCTGTACCTAATTTAATACGTTTGAAGTTTTTAATATGCTTCCATGTAATGAAAACAAAAATAACGGCTGCAAATATCATCAATACTACATCACCTATATAGAGTGAGGCCAAAAAGGCAACCAATGCGCCAATAGGTGAAGATAAGGATACGTATTTAGAAATTTTGAGAGAAATTAAAAAAGCAAGAATTCCTAGAATGAAAGCTAATGGTGAAAATGCAAGGAATACACCAGCCGCAGTCGCTACAGATTTTCCTCCTTTAAACTTTGCAAAAACAGGATAGCTATGTCCAAGAATAGCGATAAATCCAGGGACAAGCATATGCAAGTGACTATTCATCATAAGCGGTAAACAGACGGCTAGCGAGCCTTTTGCTATATCGCCGATCAATACTATAATACCTGCTCTCTTTCCTAAAGTACGAAAGGTATTAGTGGCTCCTAAGTTACCGCTTCCGTGCTTGCGAACATCGGTTTTGTAAAAGCCCTTTCCAATCACTAAAGCAAAAGGAATGGATCCAATTAAATAAGCTAATAAGATAATTATAGCGTTTGTTAATACGTTCATCGTTGGCACCTCAAATTGTGTCGTTATTATTCATTTTATAGCAAGATATCAAGAGTAAAGTTTATTTTGTTTCTGAACACTTCTATCAGTATGTATTGCTTCCCAGCGAGTAAATTGTGGAAGGTAGTCTTTTATATCTCTACAAAAGATAAACGCGGTAAAAGCAGTCTTTTGTATGAATAGAGGTTGCTGGCTGTTTCGGTAGAGCATTTGTAAATTCAACTATATTTTTAGAGGAATAGCTTCATGACTTTATGTTAAGATATTTTTGGATTTTCAAGCCTTCCTACGTATTAGGACGAATCCATATGTCCATTATAAATATGTAAAAAAAGAAAAGAGAGTAGGCGGAAAGGCAAAAATAAAAAACTTGCTACAACACTAGCGAAGTTTTTTGCGCATCAGCCGTTCTGATTTTCTCTACAAAAATAAAAACTTGTAATACAATTTTTAAAATATAACATAAATGTTTAAGGATTAAAAGATATTTTGGGTATATTGTATTAGAAGAAATGTGTTTTAATATTTTTTCATAAAAAATAAGACAAAGAAATTAACAAATCAAAAGAAATATAATAAAATGTAAAACGGTGTTTCGAAATATTAACTTCTTAAAGTTGAAAGGGGTCCTGCACTTGTTGTGGACAGATATCAAAGAACGAGAAGTAGTTATGTACAAAAACTGCCAGGCGAAAATTTTAGAAAAAAAGGTGCCGAATAAAATAGTCGTGCGCAATCTAGAATTCCCGGAAAAAGGCGATTGGATATCAGCCGAGCTTGATTTTGAAGCTGTTGAAAAATTTGAGAAGAGTCGAGAACACTAATACGAAAAACATTTTACAATACTTCTATTTGTTATATAGAAAAAAGCCGAGCTTACATTTTGAGTTCGGCTTTTTTGTTTATGTTTAATTCGTTTTCTTTACGAAGAGCTTCTCGTTATTACATGTAAAACCATGCCTTTTCCTCTCATACATTTTCCACTATTACAATAGTGCTACACAAAAACGTATCTTTATGAGGGACTATTGATTTATTTTTAGTACATGTATTTTTGCCACTTTTTTCATATACAAACGTTCAGAAACAAAATCTCTGTGCATACATTGAAGACAAAGGGGGAGGATACATTGGGAAAAACAAGTCGTATATTGAAATGGGTCAGCGGAGGATTAGAGGCTCTTTGGGGGATTCCCCTCCTAGGCGGCACCCTGGTTATAAGTCTAGCCTACACGCCGCTTATTCTAATGCTCGCATTGCATGTCGTAGGTTTAGTATTCGCGATTAAAACAAACAAAATTCGGACAGGGCATATCATGGGAATTGTCTGTTCTGCTATTGCGTGGATTCCAATTGTGGGCATGATCATGCATATCTTAACGGCTATTTTCTTACTGATAGAAGCAGCCAAAGATAACGAGCCATCTGAAGACGCAGCATAAAAGAAAAGCCGCCTGATTTTTAGGTGGTTTTTTGTATTTACTATCACAGACTTGAAGGCTATATTATTTTGGGAAATCCTTTTTATGTTAGAATATTAGAAGTATTTTCTAAAAAAGGGGGTAAACATAATAGGCAAAGCCAATCAAAAAAACAAAAGACTTTTTACAGTAGGACTCATAGTAGTCGCTCTTGTAAGCTTTATATTTTTACTATGGAGTAAAGGATGGGTAATTCCTAATGCGATAAGTGCCAACCGTTATGATGTAAAAGGCGTAGACGTATCTTCTTATCAAGGGGAGATTGATTGGAATGTGCTGAGTAAACAAGATATTCAGTTTGCTTTTATCAAAGCAACGGAAGGAAGTTCATTTCAAGATCCTTTATTTAAACAAAACTGGGAACAAGCAAATCGGAAAAACATGCGGATCGGAGCTTATCACTTTTTTAGCTACGATAGCAAAGGTTCCACACAAGCGGCTAATTTTATCAAAGCGGTCTCTCTTAAAAATAACGATTTGCCACCAGTGATTGATGTAGAATTTTACGGAGATAAAAAACAAAACCTTCCGTCTCAGAAACATGTATACAAGGAGCTTTCTAGTATGATTACACGTCTTGAATCTCATTATGACAAGCGCGTTATTCTTTATACGACGCCTAAAGCGTATGACTTGTATATTAAAAACAGATATCCTGAGTGTGATATTTGGATTCGTGATGTTGTGAAAAAGCCTACTCTTGAAGAACAGCAGAAATGGACGTTTTGGCAGTATACGGACAAAGGACGGTTAAGCGGCTACAAAGGTAAAGAAACGTTTATTGATTTAAATGTGTTTAACGGAAATCAAGCAGAATTTGAAAAATACTAGTTTACTAGAAAGGTAAGGGATGGAGGGGGAAATAATGCCTACTTATAACAAGCTAGTGCGAGATAAAATTCCTGCGATTGTTGAACAAAGCGGAAAAACCTTCAAATCACGCGTGCTGCAGCAAGAGGAATATCAACATGAGCTGATAAAAAAAGCAAAAGAAGAGTTTCAAGAATATATAGAAGCCCAAACGCACCAAGAGGCCATTGAAGAACTCGCAGATTTACTGGAAGTTATGCAGGCGCTAGCAGCTGTGCACGGGGCCACGCCAGAACAGCTGGAGAAAGTGCGTGAGGAGAAGGCGAAGGAGCGCGGGAAGTTTGATGATCGGATTTATTTAGTGGAAACAGAAGAAGGGTAGTTTGGTGGTGCAATAGTGGAAGGAGCGAGCGGTGGCAGGTGAGTTTTAATTTAAAAGTAGGAGAAATAAAAAAAGCTTATTTAACAGAACAAGAAATTTGGAAGATCATTAATCAATTTTTCGCTAATGGTCACTTTACCACAACGTATAAATATGGATTAATGAAAGCTTTAATTGAAAACCTATATAACGTTGACAATCGGTTAGTACTCACGTTTGATCAAGTGTATTTTTCCTTTGCTAAAATATATTGGAATTTGGTTATTCATCATGATTTAAATCAATTAAATACACACAATAGACAAGCTGGAATTCAAAAAGAGTTAAAGGAATTTCAGTTAATGCATGGTGTCCCAAATAAAGTAGTATTTGATCGTTTACCAAGTAATCTTCAATTGCAGTTAGTAGAAAGAACTAAAAAAGTGGGGGCAAGGTATGTAGTAGGGGCGTTATACGGAGATATGGAAGGTTCCATTTATGAGTTTGATAAAAGAACAGAATACATAAAGTTTAATAGCAGTATGTATATTTTTTTGCAAAAGTATAGACAAATTGTTACTCATTTAACCAATTATCATTTGGCGAAATTTTTAGAAAAGCATAATGACAAAAATAAGTTAGAAGATGTCTTGTTAAAAGTGGAGAATATTTCAAAACGCGAATCGCTGCATGCATTCTATAACATACTTTGGAAATACGAAACAAAAGAATGTTTTTATTGTGGGAAAGTTCTTTCTGACAAACGCATCGCTACTCATGTAGATCATTTTATTCCATGGAGTTATATCCAATCAGATAATATGTGGAATTTGGTGTTAAGCTGTCAAAGCTGCAACACAAAAAAGAGCAATAAACTTGCTAAGAGTGTATACCTCGAGAAGATGTATGTTCGTAACGATAATCTTAAATTAACAGCAGTTCACAATGATTTTAACTATTATTCGGAGCGTAAGTTAGAAGCTCTTTATGAGTTTGCTGGAATGAATGGATACGTAGAAAACTGGTCTCCTTAACCCCGAGTATTTCTCTTTTCATTTCAGTTACAAAATCCCCTCTTGAAATTTTGTTCACCAAACAAGTAAACTAAAGACATAAGTTTGGTAAAATTGGGATAAGAAATTCATGAGGTAGGGGAGAACAAGTCGATGGAGATGGATCAAGAGAAATTTAATAAAGTGATTGAAGCGGCAAGGATGTATTATATTCTTGATTATAATCAAAGTGAAATTGCAAAAAAGCTTGGTGTATCAAGGCCTACGGTTTCTCGATTGCTGCAGACAGCAAAAGAAGAAGGCATTGTTCAAATTAAAATTGTGGATTCATCTATCAATAGTGAAAAATTGTCTTCTCAACTTGAACAAAAATTCAATTTAAAAAAAGCAATCGTCACACCGGTGCCTCAATATGAAAATCACATTATTAAAAGTCATCTAGGCGTGGCAGCAGCTGACTATCTCTATGACATCGTAAAAGACGGAGATATTATTGGGGTGACGTGGGGAACAACTCTTTATCAAGTGGCCATCGATTTAAAACAAAAGTATGTGAATGACGTGCAGGTTGTGCAGTTAAAAGGCGGAGTAAGCCATTCGGAAACGAGCACGTATGCTTCTGAAATTATGTACTTATTTGGAAAGGCATACAATACGCCTCCTATGCATCTTCCTTTGCCTGTAATTGTCGATCACGTGGTAGTCAAAAAAGCAATGGAAACGGATCGTCATATTAAGCGTATTTTAGATTTAGGCAAACAAGCCAATATTGCCGTCTTTACTACGGGACCCATTAAAACGGATTCGCTGCTTTTTCAGCTTGGCTACTTTTCCGAACAAGATGTAGAGATGATTTCCTCGCGAGCGGTAGGAGACATTTGTTCACGTTTTTTTGATAAAGATGGACAAATTTGCAATGAAAGCCTGGATGAACGGACGCTTGGACTTGATTTGGACGAACTAAAGAAGAAAGAGTACGCCATTTTAGTAGCGGGCGGGGATCAGAAAATTGACAGCATTTATGGAGCGCTGCAAGGGAAATTTGCAAATGTACTCGTTACGGATCAGTTCACGGCGCGCTTTTTGTTAGATAAACAAGAGTAAGGGAGATGAAGAAGCTGTTTTTTCAAGAGCAAAAGCTTCATTGAATCGAAATAGTAGAAGATATTGTATCTTATTCGGCGCCATCTCTGCAGGAGCAGCGAAACCGGTATCCTTTTCACACAGACGTCTCAAAAGACGGGGTGATTGCCAAAGGAACCACAGGCTATATTATTAAACGGTGGGGAAGAATGTATTTTTCTCCTGGTGCTAATCAAAAAGGAATTGAACGTTTTGATTAGCCATATGTATTAATTCCTTATAAAAAGGTAAAGAATAAGTATCTAATCATGTTGTCATTTGTGATAAAAGCTGAAAAATAAGGGAAGACTTCCGAGTGCGGAAGTCTTTTTTTATTCACTAAAACAGCGGCTATAAATATTTTTGAACAAATGTAAATATATCTGTTTACAATTGTTCAAAGCTATTATATAGTAAGGGTGTAAGTTGTTGAAAACGTTTTAGTGGATGCACAATATGCAGATACTTTTAGGGGGAAAACGTCATGAGAATGGTTGACTTAATTGAAAAAAAACGTAATGGACATGAATTAAATAAAGCTGAAATCGATTTTATTATCGAAGGTTATACAAAAGGGGATTTACCTGATTATCAGCTATCGGCATTTGCGATGGCGATTTACTTTCAAGGAATGACGCAGGAAGAACGCGTAAATTTAACGCAAGCAATGGTTGAATCAGGCGATCAAATCGACTTATCAAAAATTGAAGGTATTAAAGTAGACAAACACAGCACAGGCGGCGTAGGTGATACAACAACACTTGTATTAGGACCTTTAGTAGCTGCGGTTGATGTACCAGTTGCCAAAATGTCTGGCCGCGGCTTAGGACACACTGGCGGTACGATTGATAAACTTGAAGCAGTGCCTGGCTTCCACGTTGAAATTACAAATGAAGAATTCATTCGTTTAGTAAATACAAATAAAATTGCCGTTATCGGTCAAAGCGGAGACTTAACGCCGGCGGATAAAAAACTTTATGCGCTTCGTGATGTAACAGCAACGGTTGATTCGATTCCGTTAATTGCAAGCTCAATTATGAGTAAGAAAATTGCAGCTGGAGCAGATGCTATTTGCTTGGATGTAAAAACGGGGAACGGCGCATTCATGAAGAAACTTGAAGACGCTGAAGAATTAGCAAAAGCAATGGTTGAAATCGGAAAAGGCGTAGGCCGAAATACAAAAGCAATCATCTCAGATATGAGCCAGCCTCTAGGATTTGCGGTTGGTAATGCGCTTGAAGTGAAAGAAGCTATCGACACGTTAAAAGGCGAAGGTCCTGAAGATTTAACAGAACTTTGCTTAACATTAGGAAGTCACATGGTTGTACTTGCTGAAAAAGCAAGCAGCTTAGATGAAGCGCGTGCAATGCTTCAAGAAGTAATTAAAAACGGAAAAGCATTAGAATCGTTCAAAACGTTCTTAAGCGCACAAGGCGGAGACGCTTCTGTTGCAGACGATCCGTCTAAATTACCTGATGCAGCGCACAAAATTGAAGTGCCAGCAAAAGAAGATGGCTACATTTCAGAAATCGTTGCAGAAAAAATCGGCGTAGCAGCAATGAAGCTAGGTGCAGGACGTGCAACAAAAGAATCTGAAATCGACTTAGCAGTTGGTATCATGCTTAATAAAAAAGTTGGCGATTCAGTGAAAAAAGGCGACTCTCTTGTTACAATTCACAGCAATAGTGAAGATGTACAGGAAGTAATGGATATCGTTTATGATTCTTACAGCACGGTCGCTGAAAAAGTGGAAGCTCCAACGTTAATTTATAAAGAAATTCATTAAGAGACAGAGAGGAAGAACAAAATGAGTCAAAACATTACGGGTATTATTGATCATACATTATTAAAAGCAGATGCAACAGAAGAGCAAATTACGGTTTTAGCACAAGAAGCAAAAGAATATTCATTCGCTTCGGTTTGTGTAAATCCAACGTGGGTAAAAAAAGCAGCTGAGTTATTAAAAGATGCTCCAGAAGTAAAAGTGTGTACGGTAATCGGTTTCCCTCTTGGAGCTACTACTTCAGCAGTAAAAGCATTCGAAACAACAAATGCAATCGAAAACGGTGCAGATGAAGTAGATATGGTAATCAACATCGGCGCGTTAAAAGATAAAAACTATGACTTAGTGCAAAGCGACATTCAAGCAGTAGTAGATGCTGCAAAAGGCAAAGCGCTAGTAAAAGTAATTATTGAAACAGCTCTTTTAACAGACGAAGAAAAAGCAAAAGTTTCTGAGCTAGCTGTAAAAGCTGGAGCTGATTTTGTTAAAACGTCAACGGGCTTCTCTACAGGAGGTGCAACGGTAGAAGACGTAGCGCTTATGAGAAAAACGGTTGGACCAGATGTAGGTGTAAAAGCTTCTGGCGGCGTTCGAGGCTTAGAAGATGCAAAAGCAATGATTGAAGCTGGTGCAACACGTATTGGTGCAAGCTCTGGCGTATCAATTGCAAAAGGTCAATTAAGCAACTCTGATTATTGATAAATGACAGCAGGTTAGTACTAGCTAACCTGCTGTAAACTAAGCAAAGGATGATGACGGTGGAGCCAAAACAATTAATAGATGAAGCAATCGCAGCAAGCAAACAAGCACATGTACCATATTCTCAATTCCATGTTGGTGCAGCTCTTTTAACAACCGATGGGAAGATTTATCGTGGATGCAATATTGAAAACGCTTCCTATGGATTGACGAACTGCGCTGAGCGAACGGCTATTTTTAAAGCTGTTTCAGAAGGGGACAAGCAGTTTTCAGCTATCGCAGTTGTAGGAGATACGGACGGCCCAATTTCTCCTTGCGGCGCATGCAGACAAGTATTAGCTGAGTTCTGTGATGATCACACACAAATTATCTTAGCAAACCTAAAAGGAGATTTTGTGATTACCAACATCAACGAAATCTTACCGGGCTATTTTTCATCAAAAGACTTACAAAAATAAGTAAGCAGTGGAGGATACTATGAAATATTTAATTGGCATCTTAGGGTTACTCGTTGTCTTTGGATTAGCGTATCTTGCAAGTAATAACCGTAAAGAAATCAAATATAAACCAATCGTTATTATGGTTGTGATTCAAGTTCTTTTATCAGCTTTACTTCTAAACACAAAGTTTGGCTTGATTATTATCAATGCGATTGCCAGCGTTTTTGGAAAGCTGCTTTCATACGCAAATGAAGGAGTAGAGTTCGTATTTGGCGGAATCGCGAATAAAGGATCAATGCCGTTTTTCTTAAACGTGCTGCTTCCTATCGTTTTTATCTCTGTCTTGATTGGGATTTTACAGCACTTTAAAATTCTTCCTTTCATTATGAAATGGATTGGCTTAGTTCTCAGCAAGATTAACGGAATGGGAAAATTAGAGTCTTATAACGCAGTAGCTTCTGCGATTGTAGGTCAGTCAGAAGTATTTATTACTGTTAAAAAGCAACTAGACAAACTGCCGCCAAACCGTTTATATACGCTTTGTGCATCAGCTATGTCGACTGTTTCAATGTCAATTGTCGGTGCTTATATGACAATGATTGAACCAAAATATGTAGTAACAGCAATCGTGATTAACTTATTTGGCGGATTTATTATTTCTTCTATCATTAACCCTTACACAGTAACGGATCAAGAAGATATTTTAGAAGTACAAACTGGTCATAAACAAACGTTCTTCGAAATGCTTGGCGAATACATTATGGATGGATTTAAAGTAGCGATTATCGTAGGTGCAATGCTAATTGGTTTCGTTGCGCTGATGGCTGCGATTGATAACGTGTTTGAAATGTTATTTGGTCTATCGTTCCAGCATCTGCTTGGCTATGTGTTTGCACCGTTTGCATTCATCATGGGTGTTCCTGCTTCAGAAGTTGTGGCAGCGGGTGGAATTATGGCAACAAAACTTGTAACAAACGAATTTGTGGCAATGATGAGCCTGTCGGATATGGCTTCAACATTCAGTGCTAAAACGCTTGGAATTGTATCTGTATTCTTAGTATCATTTGCTAACTTCTCATCAATTGGAATCGTGTCAGGAGCTGTTAAAGGCTTAAGCGAAAAGCAAGGAAATACAGTAGCGCGCTTTGGTCTTCGTTTACTATACGGAGCTACGCTTGTAAGCGTACTGTCAGCAATTGTTGTCAGCTTTATTTTATAAGTGTAATAGAAACAGAAAGAAAAGCAGTTTCCTTTTTAAAAGGAATTGCTTTTTCTTTTTTACATGTAAACCACAACTCCGTACATCCTAAAGAAAAACATAGACGCAGAGGAGGACAAGAAAAGCTGGGGGCTTTTCTTACTGAAAAATGGATCAAATTGGACTGTTGCTGTCAGGTGCAGCTTTATTTTTAAACGGACTGATGCTGCTTGGAAAAGCAGATGAAAAAAACGTAGGCGTATTTAACTTATTTGTTGGAGCTTTTCAAGTTATTGTTCCGTTTTATTTAATTATTACGTCAGATCAAAGCAACTGGATTTTGTATGAAAGAACGGCAATCTTCTTATTTGGCCTTACGTATTTGTATGTAGGGGTGACGGTATTAAAAGGAATGCAGGGAACAGGACTTGGCTATTACTCGCTTTGGGTATCGATTATCGCTTTAGTGTACGTGACCGTTTCTCTTGTTCACTATCATGACGTAGTTAACGCCATTACATGGATTCTTTGGTCGTTTTTATGGTTTTTATTTTATGTGCTTAATACGAGCAAAAAAGATGTATCTGCATATGTGGGGAAAGTGGCGATCGTCCAGTCGTGGGTGACGTTGACGATTCCAGCGCTGTTTTCACTAACAGGCGTATGGGGAAATAAGGATATGTACAATATGTGGGGAATTGTGCTGGTGGCGTCTATCATTTATTTCGTATATCTAGGGTATCGACTATTCTTTTCTCAGCCGCAAAAAATGATTTTGAAATAAAGTATTTACAAAAAATAGATAATAATGGTAAGATGTTAGAAATTAAATGCCGTGAAGAGAAAAGTAGACAGCGCTTATTCTTAGCAGAGAGCTCCGGAAGCTGAAAAGGAGCAAGAAAAATGCTGTTGAAACAAGCCTCTGAGCAGCGCATTGGATCTAACGTGATAGTGCGACGGCTGCTTCCGTTACAAAGCTAGAGTATAAGCGAAAGCCGTACTCGATAAGGTTTATATGGCGACATATGAACAAACTAGGGTGGCACCGCGATTCATAATCTCGCCCCTAAGACACATGTCTTGGGGGTGGGATTTTTTTATTGACCGAAATCAATAGTGAAGCGGAGGCCTTTCTTTTATGAAAAATAAGCTGTTGTCTTGGAAATACCCGTGTTTATTGCTGTTTGGAATTGGCACTAGCAATATCGGCGACTGGATTTATTTAATTGCTTTAAATGTAATGATGCTTGATATGACGAATGCGCCGCTTGCGGTTTCAGGGCTATACATGATAAAGCCGCTTGCTGCGCTATGTACAAATATATGGTCTGGAAGCTTAATTGACCGCATGAACAAACGGAAGCTTATGATGGTTTTAGATTGGACGCGCGCGGGAATTATTGCTTGCCTTCCGTTTTTCTCATCCATACTGATCATTTATGTGCTGATATTTATCATCAGTATGGCAAGTTCAATGTTTCGGCCGGCATCGATGGTTTATATCACAAAGCTTATTCCACGTGAAAAACGACAAAGATTTAATTCGCTGCGCAGTTTGATTGACTCAGGTGGTTTTCTTATTGGGCCAGCCGCAGCAGGTGCGCTATTTATGATTGGAACGCCTGCGTTTGCCATTTATGCTACTGCTGCAGCGCTGGTATCGTCAGGGATAGTTACTTTGTTTATGCCGAACCTGGATACAAAAACAGAAGTTAAAGAAAATAAGCTGTCTGTAAACACCATTCGAGAAGATTGGAAAGCGGTATTTCGTTTCAGTAGAGCCAACAGATACATTATCACCATTTATGTATTATTCAGTTTCTTAATGGTCATGGCCACGGCAATTGATTCTCTTGAAGTTTCATTTGCAACAAAAGTCATTCATTTGTCCGAAAGTGAATACGGATTTTTATTAAGCATAGCAGGCGCTGGCATTATGATTGGAGCAGTTGTGAACACACTGTTTGCTAAAAAGCTGTCGACCAACTTTCTCATAGGCGCCGGCAGTGTAGGAGTGTCGCTTGGCTATTTGCTGTATGCGTGTTCGTCTTCTTTTCAAACTATCGGAGCAGGATTTTTTAGCTTATCCTTTGCGTTAGCTTTTGCAAGTGCTGGTTTTCAAACCTTTTATCAAAACAGTATTCCCGTTCACATGATGGGTCGAGTAGGAAGTATCTATGGACTGCTTGAGTCACTCCTGATCATTATCATGACTTTTTTCTGCGGCATGGCTGCGTACATCTTTTCGATTCAAGGAGCTGTAATTGGTGGAAGCCTGGTTATGCTTTTAAGTACAATTGTATTGTTTTTGTACACGTTAAAGCCGACGTTTTATAAAGTGAATTTGGTCAAAAAGCAAGAAATCTAACGTACAGGTATTAGTGGACAAATAAGCTAAGAAGCCGATAAAAAGAAATGAATACAGGATAAAGGATGGAAAAGTACAGTGAAAATGAAAGATGCGTTAAAGAAAAAGGGAATGTTTGTTAAAAAATTATCGAATCAAGGTGAACTCTTTCGAAAGAGATGGGAAAATGAATTTGCAAGTGCTTTAAGCGCATCGCAAAAAAAGAAAATTTATATGGACCAATTTTTATGGCATGCATTTAGCTATGAAAAGCTTCCTTGCTTGCAAGGAGAACAAGCGATTCAAGCGTTCGAACAGCAAATAATGAACGACTGTTATTTGCTGTTTGAGCATGATGAACGAGTGCTGCAGCTATCTAAATGTAAGCATCTAACAAGCGCTGATTTAAGTGAAAATACAAACATGTATTTAGAAGATTTATATGTGGTTGATAAAAACTTCACGTGGACTTACGTGATTACCCATGAAAGCTCATGTGGACCTTACTTTTACCGCACATAAGTAAAGATAGAGCCTGCCGTGTTTATCAACATGACAGTTTTTTCTATAAAAGAACATTTTATTAATTAAAAGTAATTTTAGGTATAAAATGGTCTTCGATCTGAAAAAATGGGTATTTATTACTAACTATTATCCATCTCTCTCCTATATCTATATTACCATTTGGGATTTTTTCAAAAAATAGGATATGAAATTAATTTTTTGTATGCTAAGGTAATTACTGCTAGTAAGCTTGTCTTACAAAAAACGTTTTAAAAAAGGAGGTTTTTGTATGAAATGGTATTTACATGTACTAAAAAATTATGCAGCGTTTCAAGGAAGAGCAACGCGTAAAGAGTATTGGATGTTTGTCTTATTTAATTTTATTATATGGTGTGTGCTTTCAGCTATTGAACTTATAACAGGTATGCCTCCGTTTTTGCGTATAGTTTATCTTGTTGCACTCTTCATTCCATCTCTTGCTGTGACGGCACGCCGACTGCATGACATAGGAAGAAGCGGCTGGTGGCAGCTCATTAGTATTATTCCGATTGCAGGAGCTATTTGTCTATTAATTCTTCTTTGTCTAAGAAGTGAGTCGCAGTTAAACCGTTTTGACGTACCTCATAAAGTTGCGTAGGCTTTTAACGGTTAGGTAGTTTAATTTTATGAAAAAAGAGAGGGTTTATCATGCACTGGTATATAAAAGCTTTAAAAAATTATGCAACGTTTCGAGGAAGAGCAACGCGTACGGAGTATTGGATGTTTACATTATTTGCTTATATCTTTACGCTTGTTCTATATGCCTTGGTTTTTATTGATTCAATTGCTCTACTTGTATCTATTTTAATATTGCTCTATGGAGTAGCAATGATTCTGCCTTCACTTGCCGTTACTGTTCGCCGACTGCATGATACAGGAAGAAGCGGCTGGTGGTATTTAATTAACTTTGTTCCAGTTATCGGAGGCATTTGGCTGCTCATCTTACTTTGTCAAAGAAGCGAAGTAAGATGAGCAGCCAATATTTACGATACATACACGCAGGCATCTTAACCAGAGTAGTTTATTAGTTTAAAAATTAATAAACTAAACGTGCGAATTATTTCTAATTAAAAAGAGGTTGGGACAAAAGTAATTTAGTTGAAGGGAAATCCGAACTAATCGAGATTCTTGATATAGAATCCAATTAGTTCGGATTTTTTCATAGTGTGATGGTGAACGTAAATTTTATGTATGTAGATTCTTCTAGCCGTTGATTGGAGGGCAAGGCGAAGACTCCTGCGGGAAAAGCGGGAGAGGTGAGACCCCGCAGGAGCACAAGCGGCGAGGAGGCTCAGCGCCCGCCCGCGGAAAGCGAAGCCTTGCACGGAAATCAACGGCGGTGTCATAAGCGGTTCAGCTCATGTATCTGATTTATTCGTCTTTAGATTGGATTGATTTCATTATGTCTCAATCTCTTTTTTTTATTTTCCCACACGCTGCTGGGAATTTCTTTTCGAAGAACAGGTGCAATATCACTTGCAAAGCGCTCTAGCTGTTCGCGCTGTTCTGCTTCGCTTAGACCGTCTACGCTGATGCTCAGCACTTCGTTTCCATAAGCGCGGTGATAGTCTATTATTTTTTCAATGATTTGCTCCGGACTTCCTACTAAAGCAGGACCGTGTTGAATGATATCTTCTAGTGACGTGAACGGCGATTGATTATGTTTGGCTGCTTCTGTATTGCTAAATGCGTTATAGTACGGGCGATAGCGGCGAATTGCTTCTTCCGTTGTATCGGAAATATATAGGCTGCTTGCCCCCGAACCGACGATGGCCTTGCGTGGATCATGCCCATAATAAGCGAAGCGTTCGCGGTAATGGTCAATCAGCGCTTTATATTTAGCCTGAGGGTGGAAGGAATTAGATGAAAATAGGGGCTCTCCATATTTAGCTGCAAGTTCTGTAGACAGCGGGCTTGACGCACTTCCATGCCAAACGGGAATAGAAGTTTGAAACGGACGAGGCTGAGTCGTAACGTTAGTTAAAGGCGGACGATAACGGCCGCTCCACGTGACATCTTCTTCTGTCCAAAGCTGTTTCAAAAGAGCGTATCTTTCAGCAAGAGACTCCCATTGTTCTTCTTCTGTAATGCCAAAAAGCGGATAATGACGCGGGTCATTGCCTTTTCCGATAATCAGTTCAAGGCGTCCACCCGATAGGTGATCAAGCGTTGCATAATCTTCAGCTACTCGTACAGGGTCTAAAATGCTTAGAACGGTAACAGTCGTAAGGAGACGGATGTGTGACGTTTTAGCCGCAATTGCACTTAAAACAACGGGAGGAGAAGAAGACAAAAAAGGAGCTCCGTGTCTTTCGCCGACTCCGTAAGCATCAAAACCTAACTTTTCTGCCAGCACCGCTTGATTTAACACATGCTGAAACTTTTCTTGAGCAGTGAATGTTTCTCCAGTAACCGGGTTCGGGATGTTTTGAATAAGACTAAATAAAGCAAATTTCATACGTTTTACCTCCAAAAGATAAAATGGTGGACGACAATAAAAAAAGCAAACGTACACGCATTATCGTGTCCATTTGCCTCCAGTTGACTGGTAGATATGTAGTTTTATTGTTTTATTAGTTGTATCTTAAGTGGTAGACACCGAGCTGTCAAGATAATCTTTTTCTAAAAACCCACTTGATTTATCGGTTAACTAGTATTATGATGTGAATAATCTTACACGAAGTAAGCCCACTGGTTAACCAGAGGCTCTTGAGGAAGCAGCTGCTTCCTCAAGAGCCTCTTTTTATTACATAATATAGGGATTTAGGGGAGGAACGTATGAAAAAATATTGGCTGTTTTTACTTTCAATTGTAGTAGCTGTGAGCGTGGCAGGATGCGGAACAAACGCATCTTCAAGTGCAGGAGAAAAGAAAGAAAAAGATGTTCAAACGATTGTTGTTGGAACAGGCACTCAGTTTCCTAATATTTGCTTTATCGATGATAAAGGAAAACTGACCGGCTATGATGTAGAAGTAGTAAGAGCAATCGACAAAAAGTTAAAGGATTATAAATTTGAATTTAAAACGATGGAATTTTCAAATCTGCTTCTCAGCTTAGAAAGTAATAGAATTGATATGATTGCTCATAATATGGCTCAGAACGCTGAGCGAAAGAAAAAGTTTTTATTTAATGATGAAACATATAATTATTCGCCGCTTTATGTAACAGTTCCTAAAAATCGAAACGATATTCATTCCTTAAAAGATTTAGAAGGTAAAAAAATGATTGTAGGAGCTACAAGCAATGCGGCGGTTTACCTAGACAAATACAATCAAAAACACGGCAATAAAATCGATGTAGTTTACGCCGGTCAAGGTGCGGATGATGCCACAACTCAATTAAAAACAGGCCGGGCAGATGCTACGCTTGCGACTCCATTTTCTATCGACTTTAGCAATCAAGCGCTGAAATTTCAGCAAAAAACGGTTGGAGATATCGTGATTAATTCAAAAGTATATTTTATGTTTAACAAAAAAGACGAAAAGTTAAAGTCGGAAGTCGATCAGGCGATTAAAAAGCTGAAAAAAGACGGTACGTTAAAAAAACTCAGCACAAAATGGCTAGGAGAAGACTATACGGTGCAAAATTGACTATAGCAAAAAAGCAGCTGCCCATACAGCTGCTTTTTTTGTAGGATATAAATCCAATAGATAGAAGAAACGATCTGCAAAGAAAACAAAAATTAGTGTATAGTAGAGCTATAAGTACTATAAAAGCAGGACCGCAGTAGGAGGCAATTCATTGATTACGGATTTACAGCGCGGAGATTTCTTTCAAAAAGGACATCGTTATCGCAGAAAACAAATTCATAAGCTTTATAAAGGACAGGAACAAAGCGAAATATCAACGCCAAAAGCGCATCCATATATTTTTATTTTCACAAAAGAAAGCGGAAGTGAATACGGAACGGGACACGGGTGGAACAGAGATAAAACCGCTTTTTTCTATACGGGAGAAGGCCAAAGGGGATCGATGCAGCTCATTAAAGGCAATAAAGCGCTTCGTGAACATTTTTTATCAGGAAAAGCCGTTTACTTGTTTCACTACGTGGAGCCTGGAGTAGTAGAGTTCATTGATGAAGTGACGTATATTAATCATCAATTAGAAATCATGTGGGACTCAGACGGAGAGCTTCGTGAAGCCATTATTTTTGAACTTGAACGAAATTCCGTGATCGAGGAAAAAGCAGCAAAGCTGGATGTTTCACCTTATTCAACTGAACAGCTTCGTCATATAGCATTAGGAGAAGAAAAAAAGATAAGTGTTTACGAACAAACGGCAGCTCTTAAACAATATGTTCACAAACGCGCAGCAGGTATTTGCGAAGCCTGCGGAGAAAGCGCGCCGTTTATCGCAAAAGATGGCAGCTCCTTTTTGCAAATGTACCATCTTTCAAAGCTTTCAGAGAGCGGACTCGCTAAGCCAAAGGACGCTGCGGCACTATGTCCCAACTGTCATAGCCGTCTACGCTACGGGAAAGATAGTGAAGTATATAAAGAAGAGCTGATTATTAAAATTAATGAAAAAGAAGCAGGAAAGAAAAATGAGTAATATCGTCTTTTTTCATTTTATAAAAAACCGTCTCTAGGCAGGCCAGCTGCCGAGGCGGTTTTTTTGTATGTAGAATGACTTCAAAAAATAAAGACAGTAAAGCGTATAAAAATAATAGAAGAACAGATAATGAAAAACTGAAGCTTTCGTTTAAAAATAGTAAAAGCTGGGGTGATGTGCTGTGGCAGATAAGTATGACTGCGTCATTATAGGTGGAGGAATTGCCGGACTTCAAGCCGCTATTCAGCTTGGAAGATATAAGCGCAGTGTAGTGGTTATTGATTCAAACGATGGACGTTCCAATCTTTGCAAAAATTATCAAAATATATTGGGGTGGCCTGAGGGAATAAGCGGGCAAACTCTAAGAGAAACGGGAAGGCAGCAAGCAAAAAGCTACGGCATTCAATTTGCAGAAGAGCGTGTCCTTCAGTGTGAAAAAGAAATAGAAGGGTTTAACGTCATTACAAACTCTGCGAACTACGAAGCCGCTACTTTACTGATTGCGACCGGAGTCGTAGACCGGATTCCTTCTGAACTTCAGCAAGAGCTATATCCGTGCATGGGAAAAACGGTATATGTATGTCCCGACTGCGACGGGTATGAAGTAAATAATAGAAGGGTATTGGTACTAGGGTCAGGAAAAGCAGGAGCAAGTTTATCTCTTACGTTAACATATTGGACAAATGACATTACGTATATTAATCATGACAAAAAAGAGATTGGACCTTTAGCAGATACCTTGAGGCAAAAAGGAATTACCTATAAAGAAGGGGCAATAAAAAAACTCATAGCTGAAGCAGAAAGGTTAAAAGGAGTCATCCTCGAAAACGATGAATTTATCTATGGAGAAAGAGGTTTTTTAGCGTTCGGAGGAAATGAAGTTCGGACAGAATTAGCGCATGGGCTCGGAGTAGAACTCCTAGAAAATCAGCACATTATCGTAAATTCGCGTACAAAAGAAACAAATGTTTCAAACGTGTGGGCAGCAGGAGACATTGTGGCTCATTCTGAACAAGTTACGGTAGCGATGGGAGAAGGTTTACAAGCCGCTATTTGGATACACAAACGCTTGTTAGAGCTTTGTGAAAAATAATTGTTTTTTTATCTGTTTCTGAACACGCTACATTCTAAGTGGGAAAAGTCGATTTTTAGTGTTTTTTGTAATGGAACTCTGTACAGTATTCTGTGTTCAATAACTTTTCTTATTCTATTTTATATTACAATCAAATAAGAGAAAAATAAGAAAGAGTGATAATAGGCGTTTATTGGATATGCACGTGTATCAACAGGATTATAAAAATAAAAGGTATTTTCTACAAATAGAAAATACCCCCCCCGTTGGTTGCTACATTAAAAAGGTTAGGTTTGTTATAGCGTGACTTTATTTACCTGATAGCATGGATGATTTAGGACAATAAAAAGGATTAGATTTTCTCGATGACCATTTAAAAGATGAACTATGTATAAATTTGAGAATAGAAACTTTGCAAAAACGAATAGAAGAAAGTATTAGAGCTTTTGATTTACGAAAAGTTGGATTTATTGTAAATGAATTGGCTAAAGACTCCAAATCTGACGTTAGTAAATATTCTGCACGCTCATTTGCCAAAGCCATAGCAACAGGACAAATGAGAAGACAGGCAATGGTTAGCAGTGACTACGCAATAAAGGTAACAAATCTTCTAACACATAACTCCTTAGATTCCTCAACAAAGGAAAGGGTAAGGTAATTAAAGATAATAGATGAATTGTTAGAATCGCCAAGCTGATAATCAACAATCAGAAACAAGGACACTATGTTTTATTCCATATAGTGTTTTTCTTTATTCAAAAAATCAACAATAAAGTTTAACAGAGCCTTATAAAACTATTCTTTTTATAATTTAGTTTGTTATTTTACTCCTTTACATAGAAGATGTGATCTTTTTATTTTTAATAAATTTTATCTTATTTAAAGTATATTAACATTAGACACTTTATTATTTACTTAATGTAACGTACTTTCTGGGAAGATAGGAAGGTAATAAAAGTAATGACCGTCTTTTGAAATAAATGGGTATGATATATAATAAATCTTTAATCAAAACATTTTGAAGGGAAATGTAATATGATAATTTCTAAGCCACGTAAAAAACATAAAGTGAAGCATCTGGAACCTGCAAGTATCTTGTTCGTGGGGTTTTTAGGATTAATATTGCTCGGCACCGGCTTATTAATGATTCCTGCTGCTACAAGCGATAGACATCATCTAAGCTTTATTGATGCTCTTTTTGAAGCCACTTCTGCTGTATGTGTAACAGGCCTAGCCGTGGTAGATACGGGGACAACATTTACTTTATTTGGACAGATCATTTTGCTTGTGCTCATTCAAGTTGGTGGCTGGGGATTCATGACTATTGGTATACTCATGTTTATTGTACTAGGTAAAAAAATAGGATTACAACAAAGATTAATACTTAAGGAATCTCTAAATGCTTTTTCGCTACAAGGCGTTATTGCATTAGTCCAACGTGTTGTGCTAATTACATTGGCTGTGGAAGGTATAGGAGCGCTTATCCTAGCTATTCGTTGGTCCCAAGAAATGAGCTGGGGAAAGGCTATTTATTATGGCATATTCCATTCTATCTCTGCTTTTAATAATGCAGGATTTGGTTTGGAACCAGATAATTTAAGCAAATGGGTAGGAGATCCAACCGTAAATATTATGATTACGTTACTTTTCATAATAGGAGGGACTGGATTTTTTGTCATTGCAGACATTTTTCAGAAACGAAACATAAGAAAGTTTTCTCTTCACACTAAAATTGTATTAGTTTCAACTATCCTACTAAATGTCGTGAGTACACTCATTATTTTTACTCTAGAATATCATAACTCTCATACTTTAGGTCAATTAAGCATGGGGGATAAATGGTGGGCAGCTTACTTTCAGGGTGTAGTTCCTCGTACTGCTGGTTTTAATACCTTGGATATCGGGGCGCTCACATTGCCTTCAAAAGTGTATATAATGGGTCTTATGTTTATTGGAGCGGCCCCAGGTTCAACAGGCGGTGGAATTAAAATAACTACGTTTGTCTTAATATTGTTTGCTTTATGGTCAGTATTGACAAATAAAGAAGAGATTAATGTTTTTCGACGCCGAATTCCTAAATCGCTTGTGTATAGAGCTTTTTCTATTGCTACTTCTGGCATTATTTTTGTTTCTATTATTTTCTTTCTACTCACAATCACAGAAAAAGGTATAGACATGTCTACCCTTTTGTTTGAAACGTTCTCTGCTTCTGGAACAGTTGGATTAAGTGCTAACTTTACAGGAGATTTAAGTCCTATAGGCCGAATTCTGATTACAATTATGATGTTTATTGGCAGAGTGGGACCTCTTACCATTGGCTTTGTACTTGCGATTCGTTCAAACAAACAATCTAAAATTAGGTATGCAGAAGAAAAGATTCTTATTGGTTAAAAATTTATTTTAAATATATAATTTGGTCAACATATTCATGATGTAGGCACAAGTAGCCTAAACCACGAATATCTCTTTTTATTATGAACAAACTACTCAAGGTGCTGAGAATTATCTTCGATCTAAATCTCATTAACCTGTAGAAAAACTCCCTATTTATTGGAGGGAGTTTTTTCTAATTTTAAACTGTATATGATTTTAGTTAACATAAAACATTTATCGGAAATAGTATGAGCTATTCTAGAAACCAACTTAGTTATAATAAAGAATTTAACATCTCATTAAAGTCTTCCTGAGTATCTTTGATATTATTAAAAAACTGTTCATCTACTTTTTCTACAATTGGAATCCCTTGTTTAACCTTATTTTTTCCTTCTGCAGTTATAGATAATAAAATTTCTCGCTTATCTAAGGGGTTCTTACTTCGCTCCAAAAGCCTTTTTGTTTCAATAGTACGTACTACATCAGAAACCATCATAATATTTAACTTTGTAAAATCAGCAAGCTTTTTTTGAGTCACGTTTTCTCCTTTAGTCTGTAGAAAATCACATGCTGCTAGTAACACAAATTGTGAATGAGTAACATTTATCTTACTCAGTTCTTTTGTTATGAGTCTTTGCCATGCATGTGTTACTTGCCATAATAGAAATCCTGAGCTATCTTCTGGATTATTAAATTTGGAAACCCATTTCATGTTGTTTTACCCCCATAGCTTTAGCAATTATTAAAAAGTCTTCCCGTTCTATCTCAAAATGCCCTCTTCTAAAGAGTAAACCTACATTTGGGGTCATACGGGCAAAATTTAATAAAGGCTTAATTTCTAAATAACTAGCAGATTGACATTCTTTGAACTCTACATCTATTCTATTCGGTATAAAGTTTGGATTCATTTCGTAAAGATAAACCTCCCCGGATTTAACTTTACCAATAGCAGTAAAAGACTGTAAAGGTAAGCCATTTTTATAAGATGTCTTTGGTGAATAATAAATGAGCCAATCTCCTGCTTTCATTCGTTTTAAAGGATATGCTTTACCATGACATAGTTGAGCAAAGCCATTTTCCTCTCCTATTCTTACATGATCCTCAGATACTACACCTATCCAATATCTTATTTTAGTCATTCGTTTTCACCTGCCAATTTAACAAGTCTATCTATAGAATGAGGGATATTTTTTGTTAACAAGGGTCCTATCTGACCTCCTATTTCCTTAGCATGAAGACCTGAAATGCTAACGCCATGAGTAATTTTAGTTTGGGAATCAGCATTGTTTATGTAATGGTAAAAAGCAATTTGTATATTTTGTTCGTCTATTACCATAACATTTGTAAAGCTTCGATTTTCTTTCACTTCTTTAAGAGTAAAGGTACTAGGTTTTTGATTGAGAACTGTTAGAGTTCCAATACTCCCCGTTGTAAAGGGACCCTCTAAATGAGCCTCTATAATTTCGTCATCCCACTTTGACCATTTAGATATATCTTGATACAGATTCCAAATAGATGTAGGGCTAGAAGTAGTAAAAATAGCATGTTCGTAGTTCCACATAATAAGACCTCCTAAAATAGTAAGTGCACGTATTATTAATAATACGTGCACTTACTATCTGTGTCAATATTTAACAGAAGGTTTATCCTGCATAAAAATCTAGTTACCATAATCAAAATTCTAGGAATTTAAAAAACTTAAATCAAATTCTTATTTTTAATACACCAATCTAACATAAATGTTAAAATATGTAGAAAACACTTAAGGAGAACTACACATGAGAGAAGACTTTAGCAATACAGCTTTAATTGTCATTGACGTTCAAAGAGCTTTTGAAGATGAGAAATGGGGCACAAGAAATAACCTTAATGCTGAGGAGAATATCCAAAATCTTTTAAAGACATGGCGAGAAAAAGAATACCCTATTATACATATCCAGCACTTGTCCGATAACGATCAATCCATTTTCCACCCTAGTAAACAAAGTTCGGGTTTCAAAGATATTGCAGTTCCAGTTAAAAACGAAACAATTTTTAAAAAGAAAGTAAACAGTGCCTTTATAGGAACTGGACTTGAGAATCATTTAAAAGTACATAAAATAGAAAAAGTCGTAATAGTAGGATTAACAACTCCACATTGTGTATCAACTACTACTCGAATGAGTGGTAATTTAGGATTTGAAACGTACCTAGTATCAGATGCCACAGCTGCATTTGCAATAAAAGGAGCAGATAATACATATTATTCAGCTGAACAAATACATAATGTGTCATTAGCAACTTTAGACGATGAATTTGCTACAGTTTTAACAACTGAAGAATTGATCGAAAAGTTAGAGCTAAACGAAAAAATACAGTCTTAAGAGTTTTGTTTTAACTGTATATGATATGCATTTCTAGTTAACATAATGTCTCTTTCCGGTACACATACCAAAAAAGAACCCTTGTCGCAGAACGGTTCTGCCGAGGGTTCTTTTTCCGGAGTATGCAGCTTTTTATACATCCTTGATATGACGGCCTTTACTCGATACCCAAGTGGGAGGCGGATGAATAAAAAGTGCACGTTTTATTCATATGCTTGTAATGGAAAAGATAGTATTTATAGCGAAAATTCGCTATGTCTTATAAGCTACCTCACCTGACGACCCGAGGTAGTTTTCTATTTGTTCTTTGTAAGACATACTTTTTAAAATATATATTTGTGTAATCATTATCTTTGGACAGACGTAGGGAATTGTGAGAAGATATACATATAATAAAGCCAAAAAACACATCTCTAAGAGATGTGTTTTTTGTTTCAATTTTCACTTTATAACACTCAATGCATAAAGTAAGCAAATTGATAACCATTGAGTAAATACTAGCATAATTAAAAAGCAGTGGCAAATCGTAGATGGCAGCTTTTTATTTGAAAAAAGTATTAGAAAGTCTTCCTTCTAGCCCTTCCTATTTATTGACATTAAACCAGCCTTTTCGTTTAAACCAGAGAATCATACCGATGGTCATTAAAGCCATAATTCCTAAAACAATATAATATCCGTAGTGCCAGTGAAGTTCAGGCATATGATCAAAGTTCATCCCATATAACCCTACGACAAAGGTAAGGGGGATAAAAATAGAGGAGATAATTGTTAGTGTCATCATAATAGAATTCATCCGATTGGCATTAAGTGAAAGGTAGTTATCTCTCATATCTGATGTCATATCTCGATTGGCTTCCACCATGCTTGTTAATTTTATTAAGTGATCATAGATGTCATTGAAATAGGCTTTCTGCTCTGTAGGTATATGTAAACGCTCAGAATTAATAATTCGATATAGCAGATCACGCATAGGAAGAACGGTTTTTCTGAGCTTTAATAAATCACTTCGGATATCAAAAACATCATTCATTAGTAAAGCAATTGACTTTTTGGCATCTTTGCTTTCAATTTCATTTAATTTATCCTCAATTTCATACACAATTGGGAAGTAATCATCCACTAATTGGTCCAGAACCGCATAAGCGATATAGGACACTCCTTTATTAAATCCACTAGGATGTTGTAAAAGACGTTGTTGTACTGTTTCAATACTGAGTAATGGTTTAAGGTGAAAGGTTACTAAATAATTATCTCCGATAAATAAGTCCACTTCTTCAACATCTAATGTGTGGCTATTTAAATAATGAAGAACTAAAAAGCTGTAACCCTCATAATAATCAAGTTTAGGGCGTTGTAATAAGTGAAGACAATCTTCGATAGCTAAAGGGTGAAAGTGGAAAAACGTCTCTAACACTTTTGCTTCCTCTTCAGAAGGAGAGGAAAAGTCTACCCAAAACCATTTAATTGAGGAATCAGATAAGTGAGCAAGGGGCACATCTTCTTTAACCTGTAGGTCTTGTGTAATAGCTATTGTTCGAATCATACTGCTGCTCCTCCATGTGATTAACGATTCTATACATTATAGTATGTTACATAAAATAAACGATTAATCCAACTGCTAACAAGACAATGAAATCTTTCTGATACTTTCTTCTCTTTTCTTCACTTGTATCTTTATTCTTACCAAAATATTTATCTATAAAAATAATAAAACAAAGCAGGAGGAAACTAAGAATGATATCTAGTATTAAGAAATGAAAGAAATCATCTGTAGTAGTCAATGACATAGTAATTCTCCTTATTTCTCACGTTTAAGTGTGAGAATACTAAATAAGTCTCTCTTCATATTTTAATCAGGGACAAAAAGTTCTAAAATCAATGTAGCTGTATAATAACGAATAGCATATAAAAGAAAGGATTCGCTTTTTATTGTTTTCCTTATCCTAATGTTTATAATTAAAACATGAAAAACAACTTATTATATAACAAAATGTTCTATATGTCCTGATTTTTTGGAAGAAAGAGAATGATTAATCTTAAAACAGGAACGTCTAAGAAGTGTATAAGTTAATAAGGTGAGATGGAGAGGAAAGGATAAAACGTAACGATATATAATAAAAGAGATAGTAGTGGGAGATTTTTATGAAATATGCACAAATTTTTATTGATAATCGAATTCGAAATGCAACGTTGATTGTATTGCTTATTTGTATGAGTATAGCTTGGCTTTTTGATAGCGATTACTGGTACAATATAGCCGTTCTTATGGTTTCAGTATCTTTTCTCTTACATGGTATAAATGATTATATCGTAGGAAAGAACAAAGCACGAGGAACTGTTATTATACTATTGAGTGTTCTTTTTACTCTATATAATCTACTAAGAATCTTTGTTTTATGATAAAAATAAGATTTTTACACTTGCAAGGAACGAGGAGTTTTTATGTTTAAGAAAATAGTAAAATGTTATGATTACAAATTTATTGTAGCCTTAATTGTTCTAAGCCTCATCGGTTTAGTCATGGTCTACAGTGCTAGTATGGTAACGGCGGTTAGTCGTTACGGTGTTGAAGGGGATTATTTTTATCAAAAGCAAAAACTTGCTCTGATAGCAGGCTTTTTCTTTTTCTGTGTTGCTGCCTTTATTCCTTATAAAATTTATCGAGAGAAAAAAGTATTAAAAATCTTATTAATAACAGTGATTACACTCCTTGCCTTGGTCCTTATTTTTGGACATACGGCAGGAAATGCACAAAGCTGGCTTATCCTGGGCCCGATTAGAATACAACCATTAGAATTTACGAAACTAACGATCATTGTATATTTATCGGCTGTTTTTGCGAATAAACAAGAGTATATCAATGATCTAAAGCGCTCTGTTATTCCACCTACCCTTGTTGTATTGTTTATTTGTTTCTTAATTGCTTTACAACCCGATTACGGTGGGATTTTACTTATTTTAGGTACAGTTGCAGCTATTGTTTTATGTTCAGGTATCTCGAAGAAATCAATGCTAAAGATTGCCTTACTAGGAGTAATAGGCATCCTTATTATGTTAGTCGTTTTATTAGTGACGGGACATATAGACACCGTGTTTTCGCCTGTTCGTTTAGCTCGTTTTACTGGCTATCTACATCCTTTTGAGAACCAACAAGGAAATGGGTACCAACTGGTTAACTCCTACTTGGCAATAGGGAGTGGTGGACTATCGGGCATGGGATTAGGGCAAAGTGTTCAAAAGGCAGGTTATCTGCCTGAATCTCACACAGATTTTATTATGGCAATTATTGCGGAGGAACTAGGTTTTTGGGGAGTACTTCTTGTATTAGGACTATTATTTTTTATTATCCTTCAAGGGTTAAAAATAGCAAGAAAATCTAATGATCCTTTTGGGGCACTACTAGCTATCGGTATTTCCGTTATGATAGGTATTCAAGCATTTGTTAACCTTGGAGCAGTAACGGGAATTCTTCCTATTACAGGTGTAACGTTACCTTTTGTAAGTTATGGCGGTTCTTCTCTTACCTTGCTTATGTTTGCTGTAGGAGTACTAGCGAATATATCCATGTTTAATAAATTTGAAAAGAAATACAAGCACAAAGTAACAGATCCAAGGAAACTGAAAAGTATCTAATGATTTGTATGAATGACATTTCTATAAAAATTATTGAGGATAAAATAAAATTATAAACAAAAGACACTGGTTAAGAGCCAGTGTCTTTTGCTTATGTAGAAAGGTTAAGTTTGTAGTATTACTAAAGGAATTCAAAGGGCTATTAGAAATCCTCTTATGTATGATTCATATACTTTACTAAAAATCTTTATTTAGAAGATGAAAATTATTCCCTTCGAAAAAACTGCAAGGCGCTATAAATGATCCATAGAAAGCAGGCTGCAATAACTTGTTTTTCTATGCAAAGAATAATTGTCCATAGTATCACTAAAATTAAAATAGGAATAGATAACTTTCTTATCATTCACACCTTCCCCCTTCTTCATTATTCTCCTATCTATATTCATGAAACCGGAGTGGATTGCCTTTTTTGCAAAAAAAAAAGACGCCATAGTAGGCGTCTATATCCAACAAAATTGTTGGGAAAAAGGGAAAGAATGCTAAATTAAAGCATTAACATGATCTTATTTGGTCATTATCCTTTTTAAAAAGAACAAAACATACATTGTAGGTAACACAAATAAGCTACTTAAATTCTCTATTTCATTTATTGATCCTGTGGATCTACCTCGAGACTTTCAACTTCATCAGTCTTCTTTACTTCTAATCGCACAACTTTGTTTTTACTATCTCCAGGCATATTGTCGTCATCTTGCTCAAAGTCTTTAGCTTTTTTATAAGTCTTTTTTCCACTAGACACTTCTATTGTTACATCATTATCGGTTTCATTAATTAATTTTCCAATTATGCTGTAATCTCCATCAGCATCTTTTTCGTATATACCATTTGAATCTGCTTTTGCTTGAGGAGTTAACTCTAGACTTTCTGCATTATTATTTTTAGCATCAATCTCTACGTTTACTTGTTTTCCATTAATATCTTTAGGTGTATCTTTTTCTTTTTTAAACGACTTACTTTTAGGTATCTTTACTTTTTTACCATCGATAACAAGTGTTAACTCATCGTTCGTTTCTTTCTCTAATGTTCCTACTAAATCAAAGTCTTCACCTTGCTGTTTACTATCCGGATCTTTGGAGAACTGTTGTAAATTTGATTTATTTTCAGAAGAGCTATTTTCACTTTGTGATGTATTTTGCGATGATTCATTTTGATTAGAGCATCCTACAAGAGATCCTGTAGCTAAAGTACCGGCTAATGAAATACAAAGCATTACCATTTTTTTATTCATATAGCTTATTTCTCCTTTTTCTTTGTTTTTATTTATATTGCCTATTCTTTAAAAAACCAAACGAAATTACTTTTTTAAAACCGGAGAAGTTATATAGCATAGTCACAAGAATAATCATAATTATTCTTGTGTTAACTACTATCTTTGTATGAGACCTTGCTGTCACCAAATTGAAATTAATTAGTTAGACATTTTTTTCTTTTCTTTATAATGAACTGTATATAGCATTATAACTATGAACCAAAACGCACTAATAAGGTATCCGCCTAAAATATCGCTTGGATGGTGTACACCTAGATAAATACGACTGAATCCCATTGCTAAGATAAGAATGCTTGCTAGTAAGGAAAATACGGCCTTTATTTTATTGCTCTTTAAATGTGTCCATAACAGAAATAGAAGTATACCGTAAAGAACAAAGGAATTCATAGCATGTTGACTAGGAAAGCTATGTTTATCCACCTCTACTAAATGAGATCCATCTGGTCGTGAACGGCTAAATAAATACTTTAGACCCTCGCTAAGCAGTCTTTCTCCTATCATGGCAACAATGAATAGAACAGAGGCAAAACGACGTTTAGTTACAAAATAAAGGTAAAATAAAATTACAAGACAGATTCCGATAACACAGTAAGTTGATCCAATAAAATCAAAAAATTTCATTATAGGCGTTAAGTAAGAAGATCGTTTATGATGGATAAAAGATGATAACCATTTGTCAAATTCACTAAACTTGCCCATTTCAACTAAGATACCAGTACAAACAAAGCTAATTAGCAGTAACAGTCCAAGAACATATAATTTTAACTTTACTGATACCTTCATATTGAAATCTCCAGTTCTATATAAGTAATACTATTATTTACATGTATTTCACATATATACAATTTAGCTTCCTCAGAACCCTACTGTAGTAACCTGGCTTTCTTTCACTAAAGATGCGGTAATTATGGAAAGGCTAAAAGTGTTTATAATACTCAAAAGGAGCACTAACAAAGTTGCCTGAAAACTTCTGAATATTTACATTTTAATAAATATTATTTAGAGAATTAGTGTTAAAATAATGAAAGTTCCATTCTCTAGGATTACCGTTCATATAGATGGTCATTCTAATGTAAGCAAATTCTTTAACATAATGAATTATAATTTGGAAAGGAGGAAAATAGATGGACTCTATCTGGATCGAATACGCTTGGGCATTGTTAATTCTAATTGGTTTAGAAGGTTTATTATCAGCTGACAATGCTCTTGTACTAGCAGTCATAGCTAAACATCTACCGGATAATGAGAAGAAAAAAGCAATTAATTATGGAATTCTTATGGCATTTATTTTTCGATTTGGTGCTCTCTTCGCTATTTCATTTATCGCCAACGTCTGGTGGATTCAGGCGGTAGGAGCAGCTTATCTTCTGTATTTAGGTTTGAAGCATGTCCTTAAGGCACGGCTTGGGAAACACAACGAGAATATTCATAATGATGATGAAAAGGAGTCTGCTGGAAAAGGATTCTGGCCGACAGTAGGAAAAATTGCGTTAGCTGATTTGGCTTTTGCGATTGATTCTATTTTAGCTGCGGTAGCTATAGCCCTTGGTCTTCCAGATTCACAGTTTGGTGAAATTGGTGGTATGGATGGGGGACAATTTGCAGTTGTAGTTTTGGGAGGAATTGCAGGTCTTATCTTGATTAAGTTTGCAGCGACCTGGTTTGTAAAACTCCTCGAAAAGCGTCCTGCCTTGGAAACTACAGCATATGCCATTGTTGCTTGGGTGGGTGTCAAACTTGCTGTTATTACACTTGCTCATAAAGATATAGGTGTCTTAGACCCTCATTTTCCCCATAGTACTATTTGGACATTAATCTTCTATGGAGTATTAGTTGGTATTGCTCTACTAGGTTGGTTTGCACCGAGCAATAAGTCTTTAGAAAGGCCTTCAGCTTAAAAAAATAATTAAGTATGGCGTATTAACGTAGAGAAACTTTCTGAATTAGACTATGTAAAAAAGGAAAATTAGAAGGCCTTGTAAAATTCACAGGGCTTTTTTGCATATAAAGACAATCTAGATAAATTAAATAGTTCGTAAAAGTATACCTTTACGGACTTTTCTTTTATATAAGGAACTTATCACTTTGATCGTTCGTTTTAGTTTTAAAACAAATTACGAACGTCTTCATATGTTTATGCACTTTTATGAACATTTTTGATGAAACAAAAGGAAGTTTGATATTAGAATAAATAAGTTAGAGTGGAGGAGCTGACGCAGGGAAAGCAACTTCAATACCTCAAGTAGTATTAGACGGTCCTAAAGAAATTGTTGATAGAAGATGCATCTATGTTATTATGTATACTAATGCTCTAAGAGACCGTATAAAAAATTATCAAATTAAATAAGAAGATACCTAAGCAGTTAGATACTAAAACCTTGCAGTTCCTCTTATTAAGAAAGTTTATCCCTCCATTGCACCACCTTTTTTATGAACAGCAATTTATAAAAGGAGCACAGATAAAATTGTTACTTAATTAAACGTAGCGAAGTCTTATATAGCTGTTATATCAAATGATTCAAGGGAATACATGTTAATTATACGAATGATTCATCACCCACTATAAGTAAGTATTAAACCGTTGAATTATATAGTTTGACTTAGAGTGCAAGCAGCAAATATCTTACAAGGTGGTATATCTATTGAAAGTTGAAACACGTAGCGTTGAATTTGTTCCAGTAGACGAACGTCATGGAAAAGCAAAAGATTTGTTCCCTATTTGGTTTGGAGCAAACATGCACATTACAACTCTTGTAACAGGTGCATTACCAATTAGTTTAGGCCTTAATTTATTTTGGAGTTTCGCAGCTATTATACTTGGAACCTTATTGGGTGCTATTTTTATGGCTTCACATTCTGCTCAGGGACCTAAACTTGGAATTCCTCAAATGATTCAAAGTCGAGCACAGTTTGGAGTAATCGGAGCTATTTTCCCGTTATTTCTGGTAATGTTCGTGTATTTAGGTTTTTTCGCAAGTAGTAGTGTGCTTGCAGCACAAACATTAAACAGTTTAATACCCATTAATCAAAGCTGGGCCATAATAATCTTAAATATTCTTTGTTTTATTGTTGCAATTTTTGGCCATGATTTAATTCATAAAATGCAGAAAGTATTATCATGGTCTTCATTTGTTGTGTATCTAGCAGCAACAATTATTATATTTCAGTTACCACTTCCGACAGGAAGTTTTTCATTAGGTGGTTTGGATTTACCTGTATTTTTACTCGCTATCAGCATTGTAGCAACATGGCAATTAGCATATGCACCATACGTAGCAGACTATTCACGCTATCTGCCCGTTAATACATCAACTGCACAAACCTTTTGGTATAGTTACCTGGGTACATTTGTAGGGACTGTATGGATGATGATTTTAGGAGCAACTTTAACAACTACTATTCCTAATTTCCTTGATCATTCTGGTGGGAATTTAGCTCACTTATTCGGAAGTTTTGCTATCTTTATGTATTTGATCATTATTTTTGGTCAACTAGCTATTAATGTTTTTAATTTATATGGTGCTTTCATGTCAACCGTTACAACTATAGAGCCCTTTTGGAAGCTGAAAGTAACACAAAAAGTTAGAGTAGGGATGATGTTTTGTGTTACATTGGCAGGTACTATCCTATGTTTATTAGGCCAAAGTAATTTTCTATCGTTTTTCTTAAATTTTATCTTTTTCATTAGTTATTTCTTGATTCCTTGGACGTCTATCAATCTTGTGGACTACTACTTATTACGCCGTGGTCAATATAATGTGAAAGATATCTTCGATGTAAATGGTCAATACGGAAAAATAAACGGAATCACTTGCATGGCATTTGCTGTATCAATTGTTGCAGAGATTCCTTTTATTAACACATCATTCTACATTGGTCCCGTAGCAAAGGCATTTGGTGGCGCAGATATTGCCTGGCTAATTGGAATAATAGTTCCCGCGATCTTATATTATTTTCCGATGAAACAAAAGTTAAATAAAGAGGTTTGTGGTAACTGAACTCGAAAGAAAGGCCTGTATCTAAACAGATACAGGCCTTTCTTTAACCCATGAAAAGAGAATAAACATTCTTTTTGTATGTAACAAAAACGAGATGCAAACGATTATGCATCCCGTCATGTGAAGAAGGAAAAAATAGCTTTTAATGCAGCATATGATCTTTAAGGAACACCTCATTTACGTAATTGCATTGCCTAATGAAACAGTAACTTGAAAAAGTATATTCTCTTTAACAAACACCTCATTTAAGCATTGAACTAAAAAAATATACAATGTGAACGAAATCGTTCTTGGTCTGGGACAAACACCTCATTTGCATAGTTATAAATGAACGTTATTGTCTACCCATTATATATATTCTTACTACGCTCATGATTACCATCCCCTTATGAATCAAACATACATCGATTTACAATAAGGTTTTCTGAAATATGCCTGCTGTAGACACCTCATCCCAAATGTAAGAAGCTTTGTAATGATTAGTTGTAATCAATAACTTGTTTTCCTTCTTCCCTAAATAGAATATCCCAATAGCCTATTTATAATTCAGTAAAGCTAACAGGGGTTTTTTGGATTACATGTACCCTTTATTTATAAGAAAGATTAAATAATGAAGTTTTATTATGAAGAGCTATAATAAGTAAATATATGTACTTATTCATTTTATTTAATGTGCTAGAGCATCAAAAAGCTATGCTACATGTGCCTATCATAAGTCTTGGCAGGGGGAAGATGAATAGTTAGAACTTGTTGAAGGGGATATTTTTCTTATTTGCTATCCATCCTACTATGTGTTACACTACGGATAACTTATTTTTGTTCGGTATATTGAGAAAAGAAAAAACCCTAATTAGAAGTTTTTATCTTGAAATAGTATGTTTGGGCAAGATTGGTAATACATTTGTGGATCATTCCACAGCAGGAGGCAACATTATGACACAAGGTACAGTAAAATGGTTTAATGCAGACAAAGGTTTCGGTTTCATCGAAGTTGAAGGCGGAGACGATGTATTCGTTCATTTCAGTGCTATTCAAGGTGAAGGTTTCAAATCATTAGAAGAAGGTCAAAAAGTTACTTTTGATATTGAGCAAGGTCAACGTGGAGCACAAGCTGCTAACGTTCACAAAGCATAATAAAAAGTAATCACAAAAAAGACTCCTGTACAGGAGTCTTTTTTTTATGGTTTTATAATTAGAAAACCATGATTTATCTACCAGTAATTGAATAGAAACCCCAGGGTTTTAAAAAACCTGGGGTTTAGACAAGACGATCGATACAAGGTTAATTAGTTATAACATACAATAGAAATAGAAAGCAAATATGAACAAAGGCTTTTTTATGTATAGGTAGTGTTTAATCTTTTAAAAAGCATAGGTGTACATTATTTTCTATGGGGATTACGGGGGATTTTATCAATAAGGCGTTTTTTAGCTTCCATCTGACTTTTACACAACGGACATTTCTGATGACTATCGTAAGAGAAGTCTTTCCTCATCCAGCCTTTACATTCTTCTACTGTACATTTCCAAATTTCTGTTTCTTCTTGAACCGGAGGTTCTTGATTTCTTTTACTATAATACATACTAATCACTACTCCTCTCTTTATAAGTATGCTTTATAAAGAGAGCGTAGATACTTTATATTTTTTCTTTCGTTCATATTTTATTAGCACCAATTTCATAGTTAAAAAAGTGGAGTGGGGATTTTAAGAGACAATAGTTAATGTTTAATGAATAGTTGTTACCGTGATGTGTAAAATACAATGGAAATAAAAAAGAATGTTTTTTTAGAAAAACTATTGACGTTTCATATAATATGTTTTAATATTATTAAGCGTCGTTGAAACGACAACTTATAATTTGAACATTGAACATTGAACTTTGAAAACTGAACAAAGCGACAAACGTCAACGTTAAATTTTATTTTTTAAATTGAGCAAGTCAAACATTTCTTCGGAGAGTTTGATCCTGGCTCAGGATGAACGCTGGCGGCGTGCCTAATACATGCAAGTCGAGCGAACTGATTAGAAGCTTGCTTCTATGACGTTAGCGGCGGACGGGTGAGTAACACGTGGGCAACCTGCCTGTAAGACTGGGATAACTTCGGGAAACCGAAGCTAATACCGGATAGGATCTTCTCCTTCATGGG
>NZ_JAJEKD010000019.1:0-9855 GCF_021029645.1 Priestia sp. TSO9 | reverse complement strand
AATCATAGTCTTGCTGTTTTTTTCGACCTCGCTGAGTTCCGCCTTCGCTGTCGCGCTCAAGCTGTCGAACTTGCTCCCCAGGTTGTTGTTGATCTTCTCTAGCTCGTCCTTGATCGCTTGATTGTTTATTTGAAACTCTTTGCTCAGAAACTCCTGATTCTGTTTCATTTCGCTTTGTAACACTCTGATGGCCGTCTTCATCTCGGCCAAAGTTTTGTTTGTATGCAGCTTGTGTGTTTCGATGTCGTTCTCTAATTTGCTCAGCAATGTCATCGAAGTTAAGCTCATTTCCTGCTGCACGTCTTGGCTCGTCTGTTTGATCTGTTCGAGCTCTTGTTCGATCATCATCTCTTTGTTCATGTTTTCTTTCAAAAACGTCGAGAGATAGCCCTCTGTCGTTCTGAGACGCAAGATCATCTCCTGGTATAACTGCTGTAACTGTTGTAACTCCTCTTTCTGTTGAACCTGCTGTTTCTCTTTCTCTTGTAACTTGTCTTTCAAAGCCATGTAAAATCGTCTCCTTCTCATACGCCAACCCTAATTTAGTGCCACGTACCTTTTTATTCGATTCTAGATGCTCATACGTGATGTTTTTACCTCTTAAAGCCGCCTGGACGCCCTGGTCTTTTAAACGTTCCTGGAACTCTTCAAAACTAGCTGTCTGCTCCTTGGCTTGATCAATGGCCGTTCGAATTTCATCCTTCCAACTAGACTCACCTTTCTCAAGTAATGACTGTTCAGCTAATGTGTACCGAACATCGGCCGAGCGCTCTTCTACAATGGACAGCCCATGTTCCTTACACAGTTCATCACTTATTTTGCGCACATGGTCAATAGCCTCTTGGCCATGTGCATGAAACTTTCGGCCATCTTCATAGTTCACCGCATTAATCACAATGTGGTTATGAATATGATCTTTATCTGTGTGCGTATAGACGGCAAGCTCATGACCTTTTGCCAACTTCTCAGCCAGTTGTAACCCAATTTTATTGGCTTGTTGGGGATCCACCTCATCTGGTTTGAATGATTGAATGATATGATGGGCTTGTATGCCGCCGTTCTTGCCCCATATTTCCCTTGTAGCCTTAAATTGGTTCCGAACATAGTCCACATCGCAATCAAGCGAATTTGATACCTCAGAGCGCTTCTCAGCGTACTTCAGTAACGCATTGGCATTTTTCGTCGTACTTAGCTTAATTGTTGCCATGCTGCAGCCAATCCCTTTTTAATTTCGTCGAGATTGTATACCAATCTCTCAAGCTCCTGTTCACTCAATTGTTCAATGTCTCGTGCATTGCACCATCTCGCAATCTGGTTCACATTGGTACCCACGGCACGCAATTCCTTCGCAATTGCTAGAGCACCCTCACGATTGATCTTCGGCTGTCGTACACGGGTACCCTGTGCCTTTGCTTTCACAAAGGCAGGCACCGTCATTCCTACGTTATCCGCCATCAGCGATAGCCGTTCGAATTCCTCCTCAGTGACACGGAACTTCACCTGTTTAGGCTCGTTCCTACGCTCGCCTTTCGTCTCGCTCATCCCTTTATTCCTCCTTATGTTCACCTACTGGACGTGGTGAACTTGGTGTAAAATTCCAGCTGTATGCTTCCATAATACACCAAACATTCGGAATAAGGCAAGCTCTACAATTGGTACCCAATTGAGCTTGGTTATGCCTGGCATAACAATCCCCCCAACCCCCTTTTCAAGGGGGAGCCAAACCGCGGACGCTGTCCACACCTGCCAAAGGAAAGCTCCTTTGGAATGGCTTCTACAAACACCCCCAACCCCCTCAAAACTTTGAGGGGGCTCCCTCGCCGGTTGGCGTCAAACAAACGTGGTTGTTTGAGTGCCAAGAGGGTTTGGGTGTAGTGACGTTGTCAATTCCTTAATGCTCCCTACGGTCCGCTTACCATTGACAACGCAGCTTATCTTCCCCTTTGTTTTGGGGTAGAGGCTGGCTTCTTATGTTTTTAAGTGTAATGCTCACCTTAAAGTAAGATGAACATTTTTGGACGGCCGAGCTGGCGGTTCGGCAGGTATACTTGCTCAAACAAGCCGATTCCCTAACTCCTTCGTTTTGGGTATGTCGGCTTGGCGAGAGATCCAAACCTGCCGAAATTTTTTATGCAAGGAGAAAAGAGTGGAGATTTTTTAAGTGTGTTTCTTAAAAAATACGACTCGTACCTTGTATGAAAAATAGCTTACATTTATAGAGATCTAAAATAAAAGTAATTTCTTCTTATTACAAATTACCAGCTATATTTTGACTGAATATACTACCATTTTTACTGTTAGTTGTACTTCTTTCATTGGTGATATTCATAAAGTTTCCTGTATTAGCTGATCCTGAACCTACTTTTGTTGTATCTGCACTTTTTGGTGCAATCTTAAAACAATCACCAAATTCAACTGTTGGTGCTGATCCAGATAAGCTACCAATATTTACTGCACCTACGACAGATGGCATTTTTATCTTCTCCTCCGTTATAAATTAGTATTTGATTCTAAAAATCTAAAGGAAAATAAGTTGTAGTCTATTTAAATTAATAAAGATCAAGCATTAGAGTGAAACAAGTCTAATGCTTGATCTTTAAAAAGAATTATAAACAGTTGAGGAGCTAAAAGGAATTACTAGAAAAGCAACTAGCTTATACTATTGTATTCAGCATAATCTATATAGGTAACTTGCCTTCATAAATCATTTTTGAGATTAAATTTATTTCATTATGAGTAAACTATTGAAGATGTTTCCAATGAGCATCGTCCATAACAATTCCTATTCCCTGTAAGTACTAAAAAAAGCCACTGGGGTACCCCAGTGGCTTTTTTTAATCTAACAATCCTTTTTCCTTAAAAACTTTTCTTAGTGCTTCATTTATTAGTTCAGATTTATAACTTTTTGGAACTCGATCAATAATGCTTAAAACATCATTATCGAAATAAAAACCTCGATACACTCTTTTTGAACGATCTTTTGGATTTTGTAGTAACAAATCAATTGCATCTACTGTGCTAGCTTTTGAAGAACTAGTGCTAGTACTTTCACTTTCATTTAGATAGCTAATACTAGCTGCTACTTCGCTATTGGCTAGCTTTTGTTCTGCTGGCATTTTACTGTTTTTAGAGATAAGAGTACTAAAATCAACATCCAAAGGCTCTGATTCTTCTCCAACATAGCGATAAATGCTTTCCTTACTGTCCCATTCATAACCTAATTTCTTAATCTTTGATTGAATGGTACGAGTACTTACACCATACTGATCAGCTAATTCTTTAATGGTGATTTCTTTCATCATAATGCCATTTAACATCTTTTTTACTAGCATCCTACTAGCCCCCATTCTCGTTTTAAAAGTATAGTACTAGTATTCAAATGCAAAGTAATATTTCCTGCTATTACTTCCTTTATTTATTAACATAAAATGTACTGTAAGAAACAAGTTTAAATTTTTCTTTTAAGCATTCTTGTGATAATGTAGGGAAAATAAAAAAATTATTGGGTCTGTTTAACTGAAAATTCCCCATAATAGGCAGGTGTACGTTTATTTATGAGTATAGATGAAATCAAAAAAATGCTTAGAATCTTAATTGAATATGAAAATAGCAAAATTATACATACTATACCTGGATTTATTAGATTAATATATTGTAAGGAATCTCGGTGTTTTCAAGTAACTACTCTTATAAATGGCGAAATTTCATTTTATTACGATGTAGATACTGCTTCTCAAGCCCTCTATACAATTTTAAGCACTATCAAAAGAGATTAAATTCTAGTCATCATAATGAATTCTATTTTAATAAAGAACTTGTTAAAAAATTATTGAAAAACTTAGTGATTAACTTCTTATGGCACATATACATAGTATTGATTAGGACAGTAATTTAGCTGTCTATTGCCAAAGAGGAGGGTGAAAAATTGTCTAAGATATGTATTATTGGAAACGGTTGTGCTGGTAAGACTACACTAGGAAAAAAGTTAAGCCAAGATCTTTCACTTCCATTCTTTGAAATGGATGAAAAACTTAAATTTTTAAAAACAGCTCCTTTTCCTACTAGGCAACAAATCAGACATTTCTCAAGAGAACTAAACAAATTATTAGATAAAGATAAATGGATAGTAGAAGGTTGGGGTTATAAAGAAACTTATGAAGAAAGATTTAAAAAAGCAGATATTATTATTTTTCTAGATGTACCTTTTCAAGTGTGTTTAGAACGCTGTCATAAAAGGTTAGGTACAAATGACTTAGAAGTTCTAAAACGAGGTGTAACAAAGTTAAATATATTTGATAAACATGTACGTCCATTGCTATTAAAACTAATTCAAAAATATAAAGATGACTCAGAAAAAATAATTCTAGAGATTGATCAGGATTTTAAATATGAGGATGTACTGAGACAAATTAACATGAATGCAGTGCCTATTAATAAGCAATCTGAATATCAAACAATAATTTGAGCAAACTACTCAAGATGCCAATAGGTGTCATTGGATAAAGTCGTGTAATAAGAAAAAACCACCTTAGAGAGAAGGTGGGTTTTTCTATTTTTAAGCTGTATAAGATATACAAAGGTAGTTAATATAATCAACATTATAGGTAGTCATAAAAAATTATATGTACATATATAATTAGTAAGATAAACCCTATGTTAGATTCAATAACCTGCAGAATCTCTAATCTGTGGGGTTTTTCCTTGTACTTAGATCCTCTTATTCACATTTAATAATGAAATAGGCACCTATCTTTACAACTTGAATAGCTTATATATAGGCTATTTTAAATTTAAAACAGATAGGATGATTCTATTGTTCTTTCATACAAAAGAACTTCAATATCACTCAAAACCCGATCGTCCAGATCCATTATTTGCAAAGCAATTGCAAGAAGTTTTAGGCGGACAATTTGGTGAAATCTCTGTAGCACTGCAGTATCTATTCCAAGGATGGAGTGTACGAGGTAACGGTAAATATAAAGATTTACTTATGGATACAGGAGCTGAAGAACTAGCTCATATTGAAATGTTAGCTACAATGATTGCCAGACTTCTTGATGGAGCACCCATTGGAGATCTAGAGAAAGCAGCTCAAGATCCTATTATCGGAGCTATTCTTGGGGGAATGAATCCCCAACATGCTATTGTTTCTGGTCTTGGTGCCATGCCAACTGATAGTGTTGGAAACAAATGGACTGCAGATTACATTATAGCAAGTGGTAACCTTCTCGCAGATTTTCGAGCGAACTTAAACGCAGAGTCACAAGGTCGCCTCCAAGTTGTACGCCTCTACGAATCCACTAGTGACCGTGGAGTAAAAGATATGCTATCCTGGTTAATTGCTCGAGATACGATGCATCAAAATCAATGGATTGCAGCAATTAAAGAACTAGAAGAAAAAGAAAATGTAGTTGTTCCAAGTACATTCCCTCGACACTTGGAAAAACGGGAAGTATCTCATGTTCTCTTTAATTTTTCTGAGGGAGAGAAAAGTGCTACTGGACGTTGGGCAAGTGGTCCTAGTATGGATGGAGAAGGAGTATTCCAATATGTACAATGTCCAGAAGGATTTGGTGGTAAACCAAAATTAAAACCAGCTCCTCCATATATTCATGATACCCCACCTCAAGATTTAAGAAGACATGATAATCCTTCTCCTCCTCCTCACTTAGCTTAAATTAAAAAGAATAGGATTAAAACAGTTGAGCAAACTACTTATGATGTGCAAAAACATCAAAACTAACTTCTAATTATGTCGCGGAAAAAACTCCTGGTCCCTGATGAGCCGGTAGTTTTTTCTGTTTTCAATAAGTATTACCAAAACGAAAACACCCTGACTATATTTTAAATAGTCAGGGTGTTTTGCCTCTACTTTTGAAGATTTAGTCCCAAAAGAAGATTAGCTTTTCCGAGTTCTATAGTATATGAAAATCAGCAGTAGTTAAGAACCAGTATTTATAATACAAAATGAATTTGCGTAAACTATCTACGATGCTCTAAAATGCATTAAATAAATACACCTCGTATAAAGCCAGTGAAAGAACCACTTTTTCAACTGGTTTTATATATTGGTACAGGTTATAAAAAGAACAAACGTACATATTCTTATAACAAGAAGTAAAAATAACTTCGGGGTTTTATAATTGAACTAAAAGAAAGTCTACTGAGATCCCCAGTAGACTTTCTTTTTTATGATGTATAGTTACTGACTATGTTAAGCAAACTACTCAAGATGGATTGGATCATCACTTTACGACTACCTTTCAAGAAACAGAAGAAGCTGCTGTTGAGCCCAGCAGTTTTTTCTATTTTTACGCTGTATATGATATACAACATCAGTTTACATAATCACTCTTTCCGGAACACATCATTAAAAAGAACCCTTGGGAGACAAGGGTTTCAAAACAGCCACCTTTATAGCAGTATGCAGCTTTTTATACATCCTTGACGCGTAAGGGTTTCATACTAGGGCATAACCCAAACGAATGTATAAAAAGTGCACCTTTTATTCATATGCTCAAAGTTGCCTTACATTGATTTAATTATAAAATAGTTGTAAAATTATTCTGACTACTTTTATGATTTGTAATGTTGTCAAAACCCTTAAGATAAAAGGATACCTGATTTTAAAAATAGGTATCCTTTTATTTTTTTTAGCCTTCAGGCTAACATTTTTCTAACGAAAAAATTATAAAAAGATCCTTGCAATTCTAGTGGCGAATTGCTACTAAACAATAGTGATAATAGAGAGAAAGTTTTAAAAGTGGTGTTAAGCCTTGGTATGACTGAGTTTGTTGGACTTTTTGGGGTGTCATGAAAACATGACACCTAAATATTTCCAATATAAATAAAAAGACCGTACCAAATTGATACGGCCTAGATAGTTTTATTTAAAAAAATCTAACTGGTAAATTTACTTTTTTTCCATTCTGATCTTTAAGTTTTTTTAAAGAATGCTGAAATGATCTATTAACGGATTAATCTGTTAAAAAATCAAAGAGAAGCTGCTATGTAATATGTCCGTTAGACTGGAGCTTCTTTTTATACATATGTTCTTATGGATAAATATCGTATATAGAGGGGAAATATGGTACTATTTAAACGAATTGATTTTTTACACTTTCATAAGTGTATCCCTAAAAGGCAACCTCTTTCCAATGCCATTGAGATGAGGTTGTCTTTTTCATTTCTTCTAACATAAATAATTTATCTATTTACTGAAAGAAACTATCTATGAGAGGAAAGGAAAGTATTACAGCTAAAAGTATAGAAATCGTATTAATCCACCATTTATCTGTTAAGCTCATAATCCAAAAGCCAGCAGGTATAAAAAACAAACATTCTGAAACAATGGCATTCACCTTCACCATTTCCGGTAAAACAATAATTGATAAATAATACCCAATAGTTAATATTATAGAATTTTTGAGTACAGTGAAATACATACTAGCTAACACTCCATATTATTTTTAAAAATAGTATGGTTGATAGGCTTGAAAATTATTCTTTCTCTAAGTCCTGTTCATGCTTTTTTATTTTCTTTAAGACACTAACATCTTATTAGAGGGTGTTATAATAGTTATGACCCTTAATAAATTGGAGGTTATAACTGTTATGTACATGGAATTCTATGAAAAAGTAGATGGATTAGCAAGAGCTATTGGAGTCACGACTTCAACTGCAAAGAAATATTATTTACTTTTTGAAGAACATGGTTATAACTTTAAACGTAATCAGCAAGGACAACTCTTGTTTTCACAAGATGATATAAATCTATTTAAAGAATTAATGCTTTTAAAAAATGAAAAAGGTATGACCGTTTCAAAGGCTGTAAAGGAAATTGCAAAAGGCAAAGTTATAACTGACACAACCGATATAACCGACATAACTGTTACAACAGAAGATATAACGGTTATAACTAATCAAGTCACAACGGTTATGACTGAGCTAGAAGAGTTAAAAAAGTTAGTGAAGAACCAAAATGAAATTATAGAGAAACAACAAGAAGACTTTAAAAAACAGTTTTTAAAACAAGAGTCATACATAAAAGATAGTTTAGAACAACGAGATAAAACATTGATTTCAACATTAAGAGAAATGCAAGAATCACAAAAAGAAATAGCTGCTAGTTTGTCAGAAGAAAAAAACAAGAAGAAATGGTGGCAATTATGGTTACGTTAAACTACTCAAATAGATTGGGTAGTTTTTTTAATTAAAAGATGACCGTCTTGAGACGGTTTTTTTAGCCTTTAGGCTATTAATTTTCTAACGAAAAAATTATAAAAAGACCCTTGCAATTCTATAAGCGAATTGCTATTTAAATAGAGAGTGAGAGTAAAATAACCCCTAAGGCAGTAATAAACCCTTTAATACCAAGGGTTTATACTGATTTTCGTAGTTACCGAATTAGATAACTATAGTTACCGAATTAGATAACTACGAAAATATAAAAAAAAGTAACCCTTAAAAAAGGGTCACTGGAAAATTTTTAAATAAAGGCTTAGCATTAGCAAAAAGTGCTTTTAAAGTTGTTTCTATATTGTCTCGTTCTCCACTGTAAATAATATTCGGGTTAATAAACAAGGCATATGTACGGGCATTATTCCCTTCTGTTTTTTGACCTTGAGCTTTAACAACTACTCCTTTATCAACTAACTGATTTACAATTCTACTAACCTTGGGCGCACTAGTTTTTAATCTTTCAGCAATAGCCTTCTGTGTCAATGGAACTGCACTTCTAGAGTGAATATTATCTACAATACAGTTACTTTTAAATTGCATATATCTTTGAATACGAAGTAAGAAGAGCATCTGTTCATCAGTAAAATAATCATTTTCTAAAGCATAATCCCAATTATCCTGAATAAATTGAGCAAATTTCACTTTTGATTTTGGAGAACGTTTAGTTCCAACGTAAATCTCCTTTCCTCCAGTCGCTTTACTTAATACTTCTATAGCTTTGTTAACATCATCCTGATCAACGCCATGATAGTCTTCTTTAAATTTTTCTTTTTCATTTTCTAAATCTCTTAACCTAGCATTTTGTTCAGCATCATCAAAATTAATTTTGAATTTTCTTTTTTTCAATTGTTAATTCCTCTCCTCTAGCAGGAATTAACCGTCCTGTGTTAAAATAAAATTAATTAAATAGGTTGCACAACAACAAGAGGTTAATCCCTCGAAATGTTTTGTTAAAAGTCCTCTGGCCCGCTAAAACTAGAGGACTTTTCTTATTTTTAATTTTAAATCATCTACACCTTTATTTCATTGATTATTTATTTCTTTATACTTCTTGATTCTGCAGGTATTTCTTTCTCATATAACCTTCTTAAAGCTAAACGTATAACATCATTTTGAGTAATGGGTCTAAAACTAAAATCATTAAAGTCATTAAATGAATTAATTAACTCCTGAACCATTACTAATTCATCTTCGTCAAGCCTTATGGAAGTGGTTTTTAACGTCTTTTTCTCTGTCATGTTAATACCTCCAACTTCTTCTATATACAACATTATACAATTTAATCTAATCAATCGCAATGCAATGCAATGTAATCAATTAGATTATAACGAAAGCTGTTATTTGACAAGTTAAATTAATTAAAATGTTATCCTAACTCTATACCAAACAACCCAAAGAACCACTTAAACAAGAAGAATACAGGTACCATAAAGATTGCTGCACCAGCTCCATACTTCACCCAGTCTAACCAACCATTAAACGCCACACCTAACTTAGCGTTCGAAATCATAGTCTTGCTGTTTTTTTCGACCTCGCTGAGTTCCGCCTTCGCTGTCGCGCTCAAGCTGTCGAACTTGCTCCCCAGGTTGTTGTTGATCTTCTCTAGCTCGTCCT
>NZ_JAJEKD010000018.1:0-10378 GCF_021029645.1 Priestia sp. TSO9 | reverse complement strand
ATGCTCCACCCTCTCCGTAAATGACAAAATTACCATCGTCTTGGAGAATAGCGAAATCAACTTTTTTACCATTAGTCCTACTTGACCAAAGCGCGACATCGGATTGATATAATACCAGGTTACCGTCTCCCTGCATCCTAAGTATATATTGGCCATTCTTTGACTGAAGTGATTCACCAGGTAAAAGTCTTTCACCTGGGCTTAACCTATCCCCCTTATTTGTTTGCCTTATTTTATAGGTATAAGGCGCATTAAATTGCCAGTGGTTATACATTGGATAAAAGGCTAGATTATTAAATTGATATTGATTATAATAACTCCTACTGTCAAAGTAGTACGGAATATTTTGATAAAAAAGGTACTGGTAAAAATCTGGATTAACATAGTTATACATAAAAATTTCTCCTCTTACCGATTTTATAAAAAAAATACATCAATGTACCATATGAAAAAAATGTATAAATTGTAGCTTATCTTTTAAATATTTAAATTTAGTTTACAGATATCATTTTTATAATAAATTTAAATATTGAAAAATGGATTGTATAGGAATAGAAACTATCAAACTTACTATTTCTATTTGATTACTGATCTTCTTAATAATCATATCTATTATGGAGATGATAAGAGGAGAAATTATGAAAGGTGTTCGTCAATGGATAGTGTATATGATATGCAAAATTAGTTAACATAATCACTCTTTCCGGAACCCACCACAAAAAAGAACCCTAGTGGCAGTAGGGTCTGATCGAACACGCGTTTATTTTTTTATGCAGCTTTTTATACATCGTTGAGAATTCAACGTTGCTTCAGTAGGCGAGAATGAAATTGATGTATAAAAAGTGCACCTTTTATACATATGCAAGTCCCCCCAAATAGCATTCTTCTAAATTAGTAAATTTTTACTATATAAATATTTGGGTATTATTGTTAGAATTTCAAATGTTGTTTAAATTATACATATTTTGGAGGATTTTTATCGTGAAAAAAGTTATATTAACTTCATTAGCAACTATTACAACATTTGCAGGATTAAGTATTTATGCTCCATCTAACAGTAACAAAGTAGAAGCAGCTGTATCTAATCAAACAGCAACCCAACAATCTTTAGAAGAAGATACTTTCTTTAGTGATTTCAATTTCGAAGAATTTGCAAAACCAGATAAATTTTTAGCATATGATGGTGATAAAGTTTATTTAAAAACAAATGATTTAAACGAACTTGGTATCTCTAAAGAAACTTACGATGAATACTTAGAAATGCTAGAATTCACCAACCAAAGCATCGATGAAGGACTTTTTAATGTAGAAGTAATAGATGGACAAGTTAAATTCACATTGAACAAAGAAAAATTAGAAGAAGAAGCAAACAAGGAAGTAGAACCTGTTTTTACAACTCAAGTTACTCATAAAACTTATTGGTGGGGACATAGCTTTAGATTAAGTCATAAAGAAGTAGAAGATCTAGTTCTAGCAATAGAAAGTGGCGGAGGAACATTAACAGGGGTAGCATGGTTTTTATATAAAATGGTACCAAAACCTGCCTTTGCTGCTATCTTAGGAATTGGAATACCTACTTTAAAAGTAGCAGACAGAGCAGGTAAGCCAGGATTAACTCTTCAAGCAAAATATGTACCTCCATACGTAGCAATTAAATCTTAATTAGGTATTATTTAACTTTTATTCCGTAAGTTGCATAATTTATAATGTATGATAAGCTAAAATCTGAAAAAAAGAAATGAGGCTTGTTATATATGTTCCAAAAAGTAAGTGAATCTTCCTTTCGTTACAAAGCTATGTTACTAGCATTCATTGTAATAGTATTATTGAAGCTGGTACTAAGAGTAACTCAAACATATTCCTATATGGATTTAATTAATACCATTCTTTATGTAATTCTTTTCCTTACATTTTGTTTTGGTATATGGGATATCAAAAAAAATAAAAAAGAGAACCCAAAATAGAGGTTCTCTTTTTTATTTAGCAAGAAAATATAAAAAGCTGTATCACAAAATACAGCCTTAAATAAAAAAAACTTCTATACACTTAAATTATCTAAAAATTTCATTGTTAAACTTGGTAGAGTTTGCTATGATTAAATCAATTAAATGATCGGAAAATCGAAAAAGGCAAAGCGTGTTGTCGAAGGATTAGGGCCCTTCTTCAACCGTCCACCGTAAACCACCTACGGTAAACACCTGCTTCACCTTTTCTTTAGTGTAATTCTATGTTCATTTTACGATAGAATTACATTAAAAACAAGGGGAAGTTCTATACTCTTTTATTATTTTAAAAGACGTGTTTACCTGTAAAACGGTATCACGTCTTTTTTCGTTTTCCATAAAAGGGAGCGAATGAAAATGGCAAAAGAAAAAATTGAGATTATCGCAAGTGTAGAAACATATAAAAATCTATCAAGCTTCGAATCTATTGATACCCTAAACGAAGCTGTACGGTCCTATATAGAACGTTTTAAGGATCAATTGAATAAAACCCATGTTGCTGTATTAAAAGTCTTACATGGCTATTCAGCGAAGCACCTAGGAGTTTCTTTCTTAACGAAAAGAAATATTGGTAAATTGGTTGGTAAAAGTCGTGCTACCATTATTCGTGTGTGTAACCATTTAGAGGATCTCGGCATTATTAAACAATTAGAAATGAAACGCAGTAGTGACATGAAACAAACAAGTAATGCCGTTATTATTCAACCAATTCAAACAGAAGAATCTGTAAAAGAAATTAATCAAATTGAAGAAAATGCAACACAAGAAAGCTCAAAAATGCAACACCAAGAAAACAAAACCTTTTTAAAACAAATACATAATATTAAACATCTAAATATGAGCAAAGAAACATCTAAACGTAAAGCTTATATAAAAATGGTTCCTAAAAGACTTCAACAGTATCAAGCTTTTTTTGGTAATCAAACCAAGTCTCTATACGGACGTATTTGGCTAGCTATGAAGAACTTTGGTGTATCAATTGATAAAACGATTATGCAAGAAATCGCTCATATTGCTTTTGATAAACTCGTAGATTACATAAAACAAGGACGTAGCCTTTCTTCTGAAGAATTGCACAAGTTAGCTTATACTATTGCTTATAACCAACTTTCAGAACGTGATGATACAAAAGCAATGGCCAGCTTTGTAGATAGTTTTATTGAACGAACTAAATACCTTAAAAACGAACCTCTACATTCGGGGGTATAAGGTATGGCCTCTTAAACAAAGAGGCCCTTTATAGCATTAATCTAATACTAGACTTCTTGAAAATTGATATAATCTCAAAGTAAGATGGCCGTCATTCATCACGGCAAGTTTTAAATATATTCGTTTGCAAGCTCTTTAGTTGAAGGGCTAATATAATGTCATGACGAATGAATTAGAGAGGGGGCATGACGTTATGTCTGAAACGAATAACTTTGTTTATAAAACGGGTGAAGTTTTAAAGAGGTTAGATCTCAAGGATTCTGTCTTCAAAAAGTACATTTTTAGCCTTGAAAAAGAAGGGTATTCTTTTCGAAGAAACAATTTAGGACATCGCCTTTTTACAGAGGAAGACATAAAAGCTTTGGAGATGTTTTTAGAGCTAATCAGTTATGACGGTATGACCATTGAGTCTGTAGCAAGGAAGATAGGCACGGCCAACAAGAAGCAAATAGAGCCCACGGGTCATGATGTCATGCCTGGAAGCGACATAGATGGTCATGACATCATGACCGAAAAGGATTCTAGTAGTCATGACGCTATGACGTTAATGAATGTACTTTTAAAAGAGCAAGAGCAGCGCTTTGTAAGACTTCTTCAGGAGCAAGAACAAACATTTAAAAATGAGATACAGACTATTAAAGATAATCAAACTCAAGAAGTTTATGAGCTAAAAAAAACATTGCTTGAAAGAATGAATGACGATGCAGGAACTGAAAAAAGAGACGAAATCCTTATTCAAGTTATGCGGGACATCAGGGAAACCAAAAAAATGTTGGCTGCTTCCCAGGAAGAAAACAAAAAGAAATGGTGGGAGTTTTGGAGATAGCATACAAGACTAATTTATATAGATGTCAGCTATAACAAAAAATGGGGTGATGGGAAATGAGAATTAAATTTGAAGAGCCAGTTACACCTGAACTTATTGCCAGTACATTACAAGGTTTGATGGAACAGTATGAGGTAAGTCTTTCAAAAGCAAATTTATATATCAATTTCCGTAATGCTGACGGAGAGCTAGTGACGTTAGTCGATAGTAATGGGGATGAGATTGAGGGAGTTGTAGTCAAAAAACCGAAAACTCAAAAGCCAAAAAAGAAAAAAACGACAGACAATCTAGTTGAATTTCCGAATAAAGAACGAGAAATTGATATTGAATAGTATAAGAACTACAAGGTTTCAAATTGGCTATTTTAGTTTGAGTAGTTTATTCAAGCTAAAATAGCCGATTTGAAACTCTATAAGCTTACATTGTAAATTACTCTTTAGCAGTAGCTACTTCAGCTGCTGCTTTCTTTTTTTCTTTTATAACCACATCATGATGCAAAATCTTATCTTTGTTTTTTCCTACATAAGATTGCAATGCCTTCGCAATTTTTTCAGCTTCTTCTTTACTTTGAATCTCAAAGTATTTCTCAAAGATCGCGCCGACTTGAATCAGTCGTCGTGTTCTTTCTTTTCTTTCTTTTTCTTTTTTACGCGCTTCAACTTGTTGTTTCTTCGCTTTCATCTTCTCAATTTTCTCTTCTAACTCCTGAAGAATCTCCTCATCTGTTCGCTTCTTCGGCACCCATCCTCAACTCCTTTTTCTGTTCCCTAATGCTTAAATTGAGTATATCAAAAATTGAGATAAATTGGTATCCTTAGCATAGATTCTCTCTCCATGATATGGTATAATTCCCTTAGATCAAAGAGATAAGGGCGCACTTATACATCGTACCGATGTGTGCGGTTCCGAAGGAACAAAAAGACAAAACCAAAGACCCATTCGCCTTGGTGGCGAATTTCATAAAATCTGTTTGCCTATCGGCAAAGATGAAATCACCATCTGACACCTTCAGTGTTCATGATGCTGATTTCATCAAAAACGGTGATTAGCGCACCTTGTGCTCTCATCACCTTATCCTTAAAACATAAACCCATTCTCAAGAAAGGAGGAATGAATCATGGCTATTTATCATCTGTCGATGCAAATTATCAGCCGTTCAAAAGGACAATCAGCTGTCGCTGCAGCTGCTTACCGCAGTGGCGAAAAACTACATGATGAACGTACTGACGAGCAAAAGTTTTATGCTCGTGATGTACAACCAGAAACCATGATTCTGACTCCTTCTAATGCGCCAGAATGGATGAAAGATCGTAACCGTTTATGGAATGAAGTTGAAAAAGTAGAGAAACGCAAAGACTCACAATTAGCACGGGAATTAAACATTGCATTACCAATTGAACTAAAACATGATCAACAAAAAGAACTCATTCAATCTTTTGCTCAAAATGAGTTTGTTCAAAAAGGAATGGTTGCTGATATTGCCATCCATCGTGACGATGCCAATAATCCTCATGCCCACATCATGTTAACGATGAGAAATCTTGATGAAAATGGTTTCGGCAAAAAGAATCGTGACTGGAATGCTGATTTTGCCAATGCCAAAGAAAACAATCGTGGGTACGTAAAAAATAGCGAAGGCTGCTTATCCATTCGTGAACAGTGGGCGAACTATGCCAATCAAGCATTAGAACAAGCCCAAAGTAAAGAGCGTATTACGCACCTTTCTCATGAAAACCGCGGACTTGAAGTCCTTCCAACCATTCACTTAGGACATGTCGCTCATGACATGGAGAAGAAAGGAAAACAAAGCGAACGTGGCCAGATTAATCGAGAACGCCAAGAGTATAATCAAGCTGTCATTGATCTACAGACTTATCGTCGTCAAAAAGAAGCTTACGTAAAAAAGATGAAAGAAAAAGAGAAGCAATTTAGCTTTTCTACAGATATTGAAAAGACTTATATCCAAAAGGCTGCGTCGCTTTTAAATCAAAAAATCATTTCCTTAGACGATATCTTAAAACGCCAGGAAGAACTACGCAAAATGAGTAATCGTCATGATCCAATTGAACGCCATTTCCACGTACAGCAGCAACAGTTCCTAAATGTCAGCAACTACTATGATCGTGTAAGAGATTTGAATCATGAAATTAAACAGAATGAGGAAAAGGTAGACGAACTCAAAGGATCACTTAATCCGTTTAAACTTAAAGAAAATAACATGATGAAACGACGTCATCTTGATAAAATCTCTGATTTAGAAAGCAACAAATTAAGCTATGAAAGCAGTATTCAAAAATATAAAGAATCCCTTCGTTTCTCGAGTGAGGAAGAGTTCTACGAACGTTATACGGAATTCTCTCAACAAAAAGAGAACCGCCTGCACCAAATTAAGTATGAGAAGCAACAGATTAAAGTGGAAACTAAAGTACTGTTACAAGCAGAAGAAGCCATTAAAATGGCTAAGATTCGTGAAGTAAGCTCTCATTATCCAGACTTGAAAACAGCTGGAAAGTACTTGAGCTATGAAAATGCATTAAAACTAGAGAAACATGTAGATATGGCGAAAAAGACTCCAGTAACGTTAGATTTCATTAGAAAAGCAATTAAAAATCAAGAAGATGACCTGTACAAACTAAAGAAAGATCTAAAAATCTTTCAAACTGAAAAAGATCATCTCAATAAGATAAAGAGCCAAGTTACTAGTCTCGAAAAAACAGAAAAAGAACTTGATACATTAAGTAATAGTCCTGGTGAAGCAACCAAACGTTTGGTTTCAAATAAAGCATGTCAGCACTATGAAGAATTACAACATGAAGCCAATCACTACCGAGAGAACCTTAAGGAAAAAGGATATAAAGGACCAGATGATTTAAACAAGCGACAAAGCGAAATTAGAGAACTTGAGCAAAAAGTAATCCCAACTATAGAAAAAGACATAAAAGTCAAAGAACACGTCATAGAAACAGTCTCAGGCATCTTTGATGCGATTCAACAAGCAACTCATAACGAAGAACAAGCTCAGCAAAGACATCATCTAAGAACAATAAGAAGTACAAATATAAATAGATCGAAAAATCAAGGACCAGACCTTAGCCTTTAAACAGAAAAAATTGCCTCAAGGCAATTAATGTTCAACTTTAAGTTGAATGATCTTCTAAACATTATCTCGAAAAGCCTTTAAGGATTATCTTTAAAGGCTTTTTATTAAAAGATCCTAACTATTTCTATTTAGATTTTAACCTTTACTTGATTTTCCTTATTTGTTTACATCTTTTTGTTTTTTTACTTTTATATTTAGAGGAGGTTGTATAAACATTTTCCTTAATTTTTTTATGTTTTTTACAATCTGTAACCTCTACTTCTTTACACTTAATCTGAAAACATAAACCTAAGCAGTACTTTCCTTCAGCTTTTCCCTTGCCTATGCGTATGACTTCAATGGATTCTACATTATCAAGCATAATTGACATAGTATTTCCTGGTGGAACAGTAAATTCAGTTCTGTTCTCTTTATTATCATTTATCAAGACCCTAATAGATGAAACATTTATAGCACTATTGAAAACAGAAATATTTATAATAAAGTTTTCTACAATCTTTTTTCTCCAAATTTCCAGATTGGGTATCGAATCGTCTAACAATAAATTTCCACAGATTTCATTACATACCACTTCACATGAATCAATTTTATGTTTATCAAATCCATTATTGTTAGGTTTAGAACAATTAATACAGTTACACCTCTTCATAAAATTTTCCCCATTCCCTTTAATGAATTCCCCTATAAAATATTGCAATTAATATTAAAGAGTTACATTTTATCTTCAACTGATTTATACCTTCATCCACAAAAATCTAGTAAACTCCACATCTGTACCTGACCAATTATTTTCTGTCGCATTTTATAATATAGAAACTTTCTTCATATAGAGTGTCAAAATATAAATAAGGAGGAGAGATCTGTTATGTGTTGCTCTGACAAGAATGGGGGAAATTGTTGTCCTTCAGCCCAAATCTTCAAAGAAGAATTTTGTGGGAATTTTGTAGGCGGTACCGGCCCTCAAACTGTATGGGCTACCTCCGCATTAGGAGAATACTTTGAAGGAACATTTCAAATTTTCAACTCTTCAAGTAGCTCTGCATCAGTAGATGGTCTTGTTGGCCTGGCTATTGGGGGGCCCACAAATTTTCCACCAGTACCACCTGGTTTTACTATAACAAGATCAACGGCTAACCCAGTAAATTTCACCATTACAGCACCTGCAGGAACAAGTGGGACTTACTGCGTCATCCTATATAAACGTGTAAGAGCTTAAATTTTATAAGTGGATTGAATAAAAAGGAGGGTTTGAATATGAGTTGTAGTTCAAAAGGGAGTTTTAACGGAGGGTGTTGTCCCCCAGCTCAATTCTTTACAGAAGAGCTTTGTGGAAATTTCGCCCCAGGAAGCCAAATTGTATGGGCAACTGCAGAGACAGGAGAATACTTTGAGGGAACATTTCAAATTTTCAACTCTTCAAGTAGTACTGGTAATGTAGTTGGCAATGTTATTGATGTTAATGGTAATAATACTGTTATAACTGTTCCCCCTGGTTTCACTCTTTCTAGATCGGTTACTAATCCAGTAACTTTCAATATTACAGCACCTGCAGGGGCAAGTGGTACGTATTGTATAAATTTGTATAAACGAGTTCGTGCATAGTTTAATGATTTTAGGGCACTAGTTACCTAAGTGCTCTATCTTACTAACCTCAATCCTACATAATAATTAAAATAAACAATATGTAAACCTATAAGATAAGTCAGCCTCAAATTTTAATCTTTATACTAAATAAAGAATTTCACTTATTTAATATATAAGCACAGACAAGCTTTATTTAAAGAGCATAAACTGTATAAAATCGTTTCGAAAGTGGTGAAAGTTTATCATGGGGTGTAACTCTGCTTGTTGTAATTCTTCTTTCATCTCTCCACAGCCTATATTTGGATCACTTTTTGGTGAGAATACTACTATTTCACCAGTAGATAATACAAATTTAGAATTTAGTACTGCTGGCCCAACTTCTGGGATGATTGCTAACCCTCTAACTAATAGTATTACAGTAAATACCTTTGGGGTATACGAAATTAACTTCTCTCTAACTGACCGAGGTGCTGTAGCTGGAGTTCCTATTCAATATAGTATCTTTCTTAATAATACAACTAATGTTATAGTTTCAACTATATTTTTTCAAAGAGGCGGAGGGGGAGGTGCTGACTCGTTAGATCCTGGAGCTAAAACAATACTTATTGCATTAAATACTAATGATGTTATTACAGTTCGAGCAACTAATGTAACACCAGGTACTCATTCTTATATAAACCCTACTCTTGTTGTAAGAAAGATTGGATAATAAATTTAAATAATACATTATAAAATTGTAGTTACCATAATGAGTGTTATAGGAAATAAAAAGCCGTTGGAATCAATGATTTCAACGGCTTTTTTTGTATCTTAACATGTCCAAACTCTTTTCATTTAACTGCATATTTTAGTAGTACAAGCACTCTTTCTATAGATTGAGCAATTTCTATAAAAGGAGAAAAGAGCAAAAAGAATATTCCCTTTGCTTTTAATAATTATTTAAATAGAAATTTTCCTATTAAAGAGAGAAACTAAAAATAGTCACTTAGCTTTTTATAAAAAAGGTTCAACTTTCTCTAATAGTATAAATATACTACCTGGGAATCCTCTACTAGGGATTTCTCTTTTAGGCATTCTTATTTGTTTTTAGTTCAACCTTTATTTTATTTATGTGGGGATAAATCTTTGGATCCCTAGCTACACATGATGTAAATGTTTTTGTTCCGGCTGCCAAAGCGCCTGGAATTGCACCTACTAAACCTCCCATAGTGGCTGGTGTTAAAAATGGAGTTATAATAGCATATATTGTCTGCTTTGCACTTTCCATACAGGAATCTAAAGTTTGTTGAGTAGAATTTGCTATAGCCTTTGGTACTTTAACTTCTAAATAAATACGATATTTTCTTGTTTCAATTAATGTATGAGGATAATGAAAAGAAGCAATAGTTTTAGTTAATACAACTAATTCATCGTCAGTTGTTACCTCATCCTTCCATGCCCACAAAGGCTTTAGATTAACATCATAAATTACTACATTGCCATCATCCTGTACAACTAAATAATTTACTCTATTCCCACTTGTTTTGGTTGACCATAATGCTCCACCCTCTCCGTAAATGACAAAATTACCATCGTCTTGGAGAATAGCGAAATCAACTTTTTTACCATTAGTCCTACTTGACCAAAGCGCGACATCGGATTGATATAATACCAGGT
>NZ_JAJEKD010000001.1:0-15873 GCF_021029645.1 Priestia sp. TSO9 | reverse complement strand
ACGTCATAGAAGCAAGCTTCTAATCAGTTCGCTCGACTTGCATGTATTAGGCACGCCGCCAGCGTTCATCCTGAGCCAGGATCAAACTCTCCGAAGAAATGTTTGACTTGCTCATTTAAAAAATAAATTTTAACGTTGACGTTTACTATTTCGTTCAGTTTTCAAAGAACTCTTGTCTCAAGGCGACTTTCTTATCTTACCACCTGGAGAATAACTTGTCAACAACTTTTTCATTAAGTTGTTTTTGAGTTATTTTTTATTGTTGTCTTAGCGACGTATATAAATATAACATCTGTTAACTTGTTGGTCAACAACTTTTTCAAAAAAAATAAAAGTTTTCTCGAAAAGATTCCAGAAAACTTTTATTTTGGATATTCCTCCAAATTATAATATGAAATTATTAATAACAAGTAAGGCAGCTATTCCTGGAATGCCTAAAATAGCTGAAACAATGGCTGTGGGGAAGTTAATAGGGATATGAATACCGAACTGTACCCCAAAGATGTTAATAAAGAAAAGCAGCAGAACGCCAATAATCAGCTTAATCGATAAATTTCCAATGACTCGAAGCATTTTTTCAACACCACCTGTTACTAAGAGTAGAATGATTAGTCCTGTTAAAAAAGACACAACTACAATGGGATGATTTAGCATGTTGCCTCCTTCTTAAAGCAGATAAGTTACCTTATATGTATGTCCAAGCATTCAAAAAAAGCACTATTCACAGAGAGAAATCCTTATTTTATAAAGACAACAAAACAGGATGCCTCTATGACATCCTGTTAATTGAAATATTTCGATGCTTGGCTTCTTTTAATAGAAAAAGATACTTCATTTTGGCTAATCGAATATCTACCATTACCTCTTCTGAAGGATCTACACTTCTTTCTACCATTGAAGTTTTGTGACTCCATTCCTGCTTTACTTGCATAAAAGTCTTCACAAATTCATCATCATACTCTTTGCGTAACCAACCTTTTCTTTTAAAAAACATATGCGAGTACCTCGTTATACTTCTCTTCTACCTTCTAGGGCTTTAGATAATGTTACTTCATCTGCATACTCAAGGTCTCCTCCAACGGGTAACCCATGAGCAATTCTAGTAATTTTAATTCCTGTCGGCTTTAAGAGCCTAGAGATATACATAGCCGTAGCTTCGCCCTCTATATTCGGGTTAGTGGCTAAAATCACTTCTTGAATCTCATCATCTTGAAGTCTTTTTAATAACTCTGGTACTTTGATATCTTCAGGTCCTATTCCTTCCATAGGTGAAATTGCGCCATGCAGGACATGATACAAGCCGTTATATTCTTTCATTTTCTCCATTGCAATGACATCCTTAGGGTCTTGCACGACACATACCACATTTCGCTCTCTGCGCTGATCTTGACAAATGTAACAAGGATCTTGATCTGTGATATGTCCGCAAACTGAACAATAGGTTAAATTTCGCTTCGCATTGACTAATGCTTTTGCAAAATCTAATACTGTATCTTCTTTCATAGATAAAACAAAGAATGCTAAGCGAACAGCTGTTTTTGGACCAATGCCGGGTAACTTCATAAAACTATCTATAAGCTTGGATATTGGTTCTGGATAATGCACGTGGCAACCACCTTATTAAAGTCCTGGAATATTTAAACCTTTTGTAAATTGACCCATTGTGTTATTTGTTAAATCGTCCATTTGTTTTAATGCATCATTTGTTGCTGCTAGTACTAAATCTTGTAGCATTTCAATATCTTCAGGATCTACTACATCCTCTTTAATATTTACATCAATTACTTGTTTCTGACCGTTAACTACAACTGTTACCATTCCGCCGCCAGCTGTACCTTCAACAGTTTTTTCAGCTAACTCTTCCTGCGCTTTTTGCATATCTTTTTGCATTTTTTGCATTTGTTTCATCATTTTTTGCATATTGCCCATGCCTTTCATCATATGAACATTCCTCCTAAATTTACTCTTGAATTTCGATTAAGTCTTCTCCAAATAGCTTTTTCGCTTCTGCAACCAAAGGGTCTTCCTCCTGTGGTTGACCTGATGACCCATCGCTTTGCTGCCCTTGAAGAAACTCTTCTCTTACTTTATCCCATTCGCTTTCTGGAATTGCAACCATTTCACGCTTGCTGCCAATTAAAGTATATAAGATATTCTCTAAATTATCACGTACATTGTTGTTATTTTCAGAAGCCATTTTGCAATGAATTTCATATTTAAATTTAAGTATAAATGATTGATCTGAAGACGCAACCGGTTCACTGTTAGATAACAACGCTGCATGTGAAGCTTTATTTTGTTGTTTCAATGTCTCTAATACCTGCGCCCAAGATCGCTTAATCGTTTCTAAATTCTGCCGAGTGGCATTTTTTAAAACTTCATTTACCTTCCCAACAGGCGTTTTATACTGACTTCTTGACTGTCTTGTCTGTTTTTTCTCTGTTTGCGCTGCCTGAGCTGTATGATCAACTTGAATGCCTTTTTCTTTTAACTGCTGCAGTTCTGCTTCCATTTGATTCATTTTTTGCAAAATGTCTTGGTATGGAAGAGCACTCTCTTGATTTGTAGAGCTTTGAGCTAATTTTACTAAAGCTACTTCAAGTAGCACTCGAGGATGATTGCTCCATTTCATCTCTTGCTGAGTTTGGTTCAATTCAGCAATGACTTTATAAATAAAAGCACTATCCATTTTTGAACTCAGTTCTTTAAACTCTTTGTTAACCGCTGCTTTTTCAAGTAAATATGCATTTTCTTCAGAAGCTTGATAAAGCAGAACATCACGATAATAGAAGATGAGATCCTCTACAAACCTCGCTGGATCTTTTCCGTTTTTGATCAAACTTTCAACAGAGTCTAGCGCTTCTACAATGTTTTCGTTAAAGATAGCTTGGACAATCTTCACAATAAAAGCCTGTGATACTGCTCCTGTTATGGATAGAACATCCTCTAAGCTCACCTTCTCCGTACTATACGAGATGGCTTGGTCTAAAAGACTAAGTGCATCTCGCATGCCGCCTTCTGAAGCTTTCGCAATTTCGTAAAGAGCATCCTCGCTTACTTCTAGCTCTTCAGAACCTAATACTTCCTTCATTCGATATACGATATCTTCTGGCGAAATGCGTTTGAAATCAAAGCGCTGACATCTAGAGATAATCGTTAATGGAATTTTATGCGGCTCTGTTGTAGCTAAAATAAAAATAACATGTGCAGGAGGTTCTTCTAACGTTTTTAACAAAGCGTTAAAAGCTCCAATTGAAAGCATATGAACTTCATCAATAATGTACACTTTGTATCGAACAGCACTAGGTGCATATTTTACTTTATCACGGATATCTCGAATTTCATCGACTCCATTATTAGAAGCTGCATCAATTTCAATTACATCAGAAATGGAACCATCAGTAATTCCCCGACAAGTTGCACATTCATTACAGGGTTCAGCAATGGGTGCTTTTTCACAGTTAACGGCTTTCGCTAAAATTTTAGCAGCTGTTGTCTTTCCTGTCCCTCGAGGCCCAGAAAATAAATACGCATGCGAAAATTTCTCTTGGACAAGGGCATTTTGAAGTGTTTTGATAATATGTTGTTGACCGACTACGTCGTTAAAGCTTTGAGGACGGTATACACGGTACAGAGCCTGATATGCCACTACATCCTCTCCTTTTAATATAATTCATTAGTTATCATTATAGCGTATTATGAGGTTTTTTTTCAAAATAGTGAGAGATAAAATAAAAAGCCTACTCCAACAGAGTAGACTAAACTTATGTATATAACTGCCGTGCACCTTCCGTCGATTAGCCACCCCAGGCGTTACTTAAGCAGTTAGCTCGGTTCAGGCGACCCCATGGCACATGAGAGGTTCTGCTTACTGCTGCTTCCTTCCGGACCTGACAGGGTTCACAGATTCCCATTGCATAGGACCCAAACGTCAACACCACTTACTTAAGGCAGGCCCTAAGATGAGCTAACCTCAAGAAGGAATTCGGCCTCGCTAGAGCGGATTGCGAGTACAGGGCACCGCTACCTCCCCGCTTAGCACGGCAAAGTTGAAACCAATAGTTTGGGCATCAAGTTGATGCATTTACAAGTATACGTCTTTTCATTCGAAAATGCAACTGCTATAGAAAACTTACTTTTCTAGCGCTATTTTCCAGCTTTTTTTCGTTGACGCAACTCACGAAAAAAGGTGGTTAAGAGGCTCCCGCATTCTTCTTCTAGCATACCTCCTACTACTTCTGCTTGATGATTAAACTTTTCAAACTCTAATAAATTTAACAACGTTCCCGCGCAGCCACCTTTAGGATCATAAGCGCCAAACACAACTCTTTTTACTCTTGATAATACAATAGCACCTGCACACATCGGACATGGTTCTAAGGTGACATATAACGTAGCGTCTTCCAATCTCCATGTTCCTAGTTTTTTACATGCTTCATCAATTGCTAAAAGTTCCGCATGAGCAACTGATCGCTGTTCTGTTTCTCGCAAGTTATAAGCTGAAGCAACCACCTCATCATTTTGAACAATAACTGCTCCAATGGGAACCTCTAATTTATCTTTGGCTTTTAATGCTTCATCAATTGCCAACCTCATATACTTTTCATCATTTAACACTTTTTATCCAACCTTACATATTATATTTTTTCTGAGTCAAACTATTTACTATGTACATCAGGAAAAGGAGAGACCTTGTGTGAAGAACGCTAAAACTGCTTTAATTATTATTGATATGCTAAACGATTTTCAATTTAAAAACGGCAAAATACTTGCTGAAAAATCTTTATCCATTGCTCAAAACATTGCCCAGTTAAAACAGTACGCATCGTCTCAACATATCCCTATTATCTATGTGAATGACCACTATAAGCTATGGCAGGCAAACTTAGAAACCATTTTAACACACTGTACAAATGAGGTAAGCTCACCCATTCTACATCATATTTCACCACAAAACGCTGATTACTTCTTAATTAAACCAAAGCATTCTATCTTCTATGGGACAGCTTTAAATATTTTGCTATCACAGCTCGATGTGCATACACTTATTTTAACAGGAATTGCGGGAAATATATGCGTACTTTTTTCAGCCAACGATGCTTATATGCGTGAATATAACTTAATTGTGCCTGAAGATTGTATTGCTTCAAACGCAGATGAAGACAATACCTTTGCTTTGAGAATGATGCATAATGTATTAAATGCTCGTATTTGCAAACATACCGAGTTGATGAATTAAGTAAAAAGCCTTCTCATATGATGGAAGTAAGTCATATGAAATGGAGGCTTTTTATTATGCAAATTTACACTGTTAAAGCAGGTGACAGTATATATAGTATTGCAAAACAGTTCCGCATTGACGCAGGAAAAATTATAAGAGCAAATGAATTACCTAATCCAAGTCAACTCGTCATCGGGCAATCTATGGTTATTCCAATCAACGGTACTTACTACACAGTAAAAGCTGGGGACACTATATGGAAGATAGGAAGAAAATTAGGCGTTAGCTATCAGGCTATTGCCAATGCGAACAATGTTTCAGTTACAGCACCCTTAACACCTGGCCGCCGCATCTTAATTCCCCCTTCTCCAAACAAAAGAAACGGTGAGTTTTTAGGGTATGTTGAAACAAGCAATCGAAAAATCACTCCTCAAACAGAGAAAATGATTAATCAAAATGCAAAATACCTTACTTATCTCGGGCCAGCGAACTTCGAAGTGCAAAAAGACGGTTCTCTAAAGGCACCTCCACTTAACAATTTAGGTTCTATTGCTAAAGAAAATGACGTCATTTTCTTAATGGTATTGGCTAATATTGAAAACGGTGCATTCAGTGACGAAGTCGGCCGAGCAATTTTAAATAATAAAGACGTTCAAGATACGCTCTTAAATAATATTGTAAAAACAGCGAAAGAACAAAATTTCAGAGACATTCACTTTGACTTCGAATTTTTGCGTCCGGCAGATAAAGAAGCCTATATTGCATTTTTACAGAAAGCAAAAAAGCGGCTTCAAGATGAGCAACTTCTTATGTCTGTGGCTTTAGCTCCGAAAACAAGTCGAGATCAAAAAGGCAAATGGTATGAAGCACATGATTATAAAGCCATCGGAGAGATTGCTAACTTCGTTGTTCCGATGACATATGAATGGGGATATAGCGGTGGGCCTCCTATGGCCGTCTCTCCTATTGGTCCCGTACGTGATGTTTTAGAATATGCAGTATCTGAAATACCTAGTTCAAAAATTATCATGGGTCAAAACCTATACGGTTACGATTGGACACTTCCTTATAAACCAGGAGGAGAATATGCCAAAGCCATTAGCCCTCAACGAGCTATTGAGTTGGCAGCTCGCTATAAAGTAGCGATTCAATACGACAATAAAGCACAAGCTCCTTTCTTCCGGTATAAAGATGAACAGCAGCGCACCCACGAAGTATGGTTTGAAGACGCTAGGTCTATTCAGGCCAAGTTTGATTTAATCAAAGAACTAAAACTTAGAGGAATGGCCTACTGGAAACTAGGCTTGGATTTCCCGCAAAACTGGCTCTTGATTGAAGACAACTTCAAAATTACCAAAAGAGTGACACAGCCATAAATAGGGAAAGCTTACTGTGAACAGTAGGCTTTTTGTTATTCTTTTTACTAGAAGAAATTTCTTTTCCCCTTATTCTCCTTCTCTATGTTAAAATATTTTTTGTCTGTTTTTTTTGAACGAGTGGTCATGAAGGAGGCAAATGAATGCAAGGCACACCTTTTATTTCAGTAGAAGGACCCATCGGTGTCGGAAAAACCTCTCTAGCTAAAGAGATTGCACAAGCATTTCAATTCGAAATTTTAAAAGAAATTGTAGATGAAAATCCATTTCTCGGGAAATTTTATGAAAATATCAACGAGTGGAGTTTTCAAACCGAAATGTTTTTTCTATGTAATCGATATAAGCAGTTGGAGGATATTCAAAAAGGGTTCTTATCTTATAAAAAACCTGTTGTAGCAGATTATCATATTATGAAAAACATGATTTTTGCTGAGCAAACGTTAAAAGATGAACAGTATAAAAAATACGTACAAATCTTCCATATCTTAACGGCTGATATGCCAGCTCCGAACATTATTATTTATTTAAATGCCAGTTTAGATACCTTGTTAAAGCGTATTAAAATGCGCGGAAGAGAAATTGAACGAAACATCGATCCTCACTACCTTGCGAGGCTAAGTGATGATTATGAAAAGGCTATGACGGCGTTTGAACAAAATAACCCTGATGTAACCATTTTACGTTATGACGGTGATGAAATAGATTTTGTACAAAATAAACAACACTTAAATAGAATCTTATCAGAGGTTCAAGAGAGTATGTTAAAAAGGAGTATGTAATGGTAAACTTACGATCTAAATACAACATTCCTAATGATGCTGTGTTGACGATAGCGGGTACAGTTGGAGTTGGGAAATCTACAATGACTCAATCATTGGCTGATGCTCTCCAATTTCGCACATCGTTTGAAAAAGTAGATTCCAACCCTTACCTGGACAAATTTTATGGGGATTTTGAACGTTGGAGCTTTCACCTACAGGTATATTTTCTAGCTGAACGTTTTAAAGAACAAAAGAAAATTTTCGAGTATGGTGGCGGCTTCATCCAAGACAGATCCATTTACGAAGATACCGGTATCTTCGCTAAGATGCATTTTGAAAAAGGAACGATGTCTAAAGTAGACTATGAAACATATACAAGCTTGTTCGATGCAATGGTTATGACTCCATATTTCCCTCATCCGGATCTGCTCATTTATTTGGAAGGCAGCTTCGAAGATATTGTAGATCGCATTCAAGAAAGAGGGCGACCAATGGAACAGCAAACGCCTCTTGATTATTGGAAAGAGATGCACGCCCGATACGAAGACTGGATTAATAACTTTACGGCTTGCCCTATTCTTCGTTTAGATATTAGAGAATACGACCTTATCAAGGATCCTGATTCAATTGAATCAATTGTTGAAAAAGTGGCTCGCTTTTTACAACATAATGAAAAGCTAAAACGCCGTCATCTATAAAAAAATGCCGCTTTATCTATTAAAGCGGCATTTTTAACAAATAAAAAACCGTTACTTATAAGTAACGGTTTTCCAATCTCCAATTTATCGCGCTATGTTAATTGCATTATAAGTCAAATATGGCGGAGGAAGAGGGATTCGAACCCCCGCGGGCTTTAACACCCCTGTCGGTTTTCAAGACCGATCCCTTCAGCCGGACTTGGGTATTCCTCCGTATCGACAAGTATTAATTTATCATATAAAAATAATGAAGTCAACTCTTTTATTGATTTTTTTAAAAAAGATGTTCATTAAGAATTAATTCTTAATGAACATCTTCTATTTTTTATTTAGAAATAAATTCTTTATTTCCCATATAAGGACGCAGCACTTCTGGAATTTGAATTGATCCATCTTCCTGCTGGTAGTTTTCTAAAATTGCAGCTACCGTACGACCAATTGCTAAGCCAGAGCCGTTTAGTGTATGAACATGCTCTGGTTTTGCTTTTGTATCACGGCGGAAGCGAATATTAGCACGGCGAGCTTGGAAGCTTTCAAAGTTTGAACAAGAAGAAATTTCACGATACGTTTCATAACTTGGAATCCAAACTTCAATATCATACTTTTTGGCTGCTGTGAAACCTAGGTCAGCTGTACACATGCTTAGAACTCGGTAAGGTAAACCTAATAGTTGAAGAACCTTTTCAGCATGGCCCGTTAATTTTTCTAATTCATCATAAGAATCTTCTGGCTTAACAAAGCGAACGAGTTCTACTTTATTAAACTGATGCTGACGAATAAGACCACGTGTATCTCTTCCTGCAGAGCCTGCTTCTGAGCGGAAGCAAGCACTATACGCTGTATAAGCAATTGGAAGCTGATCTCCGCTTAAAATTTCATCACGATGCAAATTTGTAACTGGTACTTCAGCTGTAGGAATTAAGAAATAATCTTCTTCTTTAATCTTGAAGGCATCTTCTTCAAATTTAGGAAGCTGCCCTGTTCCCGTCATGCTTGTACGATTTACCATATATGGAGGAAGGATTTCTTCATAACCATGCTCATCCATATGTAAATCCATCATAAAGTTAATAAGGGCGCGTTCTAATCTTGCACCTAGCCCTTTATAAAATACAAAGCGGCTTCCCGTTACTTTCGAAGCTCTTTCAAAATCTAAAATATTTAAATCTGTTCCTAAATCCCAATGCGGTTTTGGTTCAAAATCAAATTGTTTAATTTCTCCCCATTTGCGAACTTCTACATTATCATCTTCAGTTTCACCTACAGGCGTACTTTCATGTGGAACGTTAGGAATTGAAAGCAGCAATCGTTCTAATTCTTCTTCAACGCTGCGAAGCTCTTCATCGAATTGCTTTACGCGGTCTCCTACTTCACGCATTTCAACGATTAAGTGATCAGCATCTTGTTTTTCACGCTTCAATTGTGCAATTTGCTGTGATACTTCATTTCGCTTGCTTTTTAACTCTTCTGTTTGAGCAATTAGCTCACGGCGTTTTGCATCTAAATCTTCAAAGCGACCTAAGTCCGTTAAGTCCTCACCACGAAACTTGAGCTTTTCTTTTACTTCATTAAAATTAGCACGTAAAAATTTTAAATCTAACATACTTAGTACCTCCTTTAGTATAAAAGGGCAAAATAAAAACTCTCATCCCCATGAAAGGGACGAGAGTTTACCCGCGTTGCCACCCTAATTGAAAGCTAAAATAAGCCTTCCTCTTAAACCAGATAACGGATGAACCGAAACTGCCTACTACTTTTTCGACAGCTTGCTCCAGGACGGATTCATAAGAATTGATTATCGATTCACACCAGCCATCGACTCTCTTGAAATCAAAAATCTTATTACTATTTCCTATCAACGCTTTATACCAATATCATTTTTATTAATCATAATGTACTACAAGTCTGTACAAGATGCAATTCATTTATACAGGTTTTTTTGAAGCTTCTTCAACCATTGCTACAAAATACTGCGCCATGCGAGCATCATCTGTTAATTCTGGATGAAACGAACATCCCAAGAATTGACCTTGTCTTGCTGCAACGATTCGGTCGTTATGCATGGCTAAGACTTCAACGTTTTCTCCTACTTCTACAATATGCGGAGCACGGATAAATACGCCTATAAAATCTTCACCGATATCTTTAATATTTAGGGCAGCTTCAAAGCTATCCCGTTGACGCCCAAACGAGTTTCGAGCTACCGTAATATCCATAACACCTAAATGGGGCTCTTCACGGTCAACAACTTGTCCTGCGAGTAAAATTAAACCCGCACACGTACCAAATACTGGTTTACCTGCTTGTGCAAACTGGCGAAGAGGTTCCATAAAGTCATATTTGTCAATCAGACGACGCATCGCTGTGCTTTCGCCGCCCGGTAGGATTAAACCATCTATTTCGTCTAGCTGTTCAACTTTTTTTATGATAATGGCTTCAGCGCCTGCTGCTTCTAATGCTTGTGCATGCTCGCGAAAGGCACCTTGTAATCCTAACACGCCTACTTTTACCATTTTGTCAAAACTCCCTTTAAATTACCATCCACGCTCTTGCATGCGGTTTTCTGGTAATAATGATGAAATTTCAATCCCTTTCATTGCACTTCCTAATCCTTTTGATAAGTTTGCAATAAGCTCATAGTCTTGATAATGTGTTGTTGCCTCAACAATTGCTCGAGCAAATTTTTCAGGGTTGTCTGATTTAAAGATTCCTGATCCAACGAACACGCCGTCTGCTCCAAGCTGCATCATTAACGCTGCATCTGCTGGTGTTGCTACACCGCCTGCTGCAAAGTTTACAACTGGTAAACGACCTTCACGTTTAATTTGCAGTAATAACTCATAAGGTGCGCCTAATAGCTTAGCTTCTGTCATTAACTCATCTTCGTCCATGCCTACAACTTTACGTACTTGAGCATTTACTTGACGCATATGACGCACTGCTTCCACGATGTTTCCTGTCCCTGGTTCGCCCTTTGTACGAAGCATTGCAGCTCCTTCAGCAATACGACGAGATGCTTCGCCAAGATCACGGCAACCGCACACAAATGGAACCGTAAATGTATTTTTATTTAAATGAAACTCCTCATCAGCTGGAGTCAACACTTCACTTTCATCGATGTAGTCTACACCCATCGCTTCTAGCACGCGTGCTTCAACAATATGGCCAATACGAGCTTTTGCCATAACTGGAATGGACACAGCATTCATCACTTCTTCAACAATTGTTGGGTCTGCCATACGAGACACGCCGCCTGCTGCACGGATATCAGCTGGAACACGCTCTAATGCCATAACGGCAACAGCACCTGCTGCTTCTGCAATTTTTGCTTGCTCTGCATTGATCACGTCCATGATAACGCCACCTTTTTGCATTTCCGCCATTCCTCGTTTTACACGATCAGTACCTGTAATGTTATTCATGTTTGTCTTCCTCCTGTATCAAGTGTTTCACAATAATTTTTAGTGTATATACAAAATTCAAAACTTAGTGTCTATTTTACCGCATTTTTCGGAAAATTCCTATCTAATTTATAGATTATATACAAACAAATCTAAAAATAAAAAAAGAGATACTCTCTTGTAGTATCTCTTCTTTCTCTTGAGTTATCATTAAAACCAATTATTCACTGTATTTGCAGCATTCATCCAAATATCGCTGAAGAAGTTACCAATACTGCGGATAGCGAGAGAGAACCATCCAGCTTTTTCAACGGATTCGTTTGTCACAACCGGCGTCATGCTATCTGTAGTTTGACCTCCTACATAGCCTAGATCTTTAAGATTACTGTTTGTTGCACTCACATAAGCAACTGTTTCTCCTTTTTTAATAGGAGCTACAACTTTCTGATCCTTCACAACTTTATCGTTTAACTTAAAGTTGATTTTAGTATGATCTTTTTGACCTTTTTCGGTAATAATCTTTACCGAATTCTTTGGAGAAACGGAAGCTTCTTTTGATTTCCCTTTAGCAACATCAATTGTTTCATGCCCTTTAATCTGGCCGTTAGCAGGCACTACTTCTTTTAACTGAAAATGACTAAAAGCATAATCTAATATCTTTTTCGTTTGAGAAAAACGAGCAGCTTCCGTAGACTTGCCGTTTTCCTTAGCATTCATTACAACTGTTATGTATCTTACCCCGTTACGCTCTGCAGTCCCAGTGAAACATTGACCTGCAAAATCTGTATGACCAGTTTTTAAGCCGTCTACGCCGCTGTAGGCAGTTGAAAAACCTGGGAGCATCTTATTCCAATTGTTCATTTTTGTTTCGCCTTGTTGCCCTTGTCTAAACATCTTAGAAGGAGTTTTAGCTACTTCCAAAGATTCTGGATAATCATGAATTAAATGGTAAGCAAGGGTACCAACTGCCCGAGCCGATAGAAGATTCTCATCTTCTTCCTTTGTTCCTTTTGGATACATTCCTTTTAGCAATGAATTAGAAAGACCTGTAGAATTGACAAATTTTGATTCACCCATATTTAATCTTTGTGCCGTTTCATTCATTAACTTAATAAAACCTTCTTCAGAACCACTGACAGCTTCAGCTAAAGCAATGGCTGCTCCATTAGCTGAATAAATAGCCATGGCATCATATAATTCTTTCACCGTGTATTTTTGGTTTTCGATTAACGGTACATTTGATAATCCATAATCCTGAGAAATTTTAGCTGCATATTTACTAACTGGCACACGTTGATCCCAAGATAATTTCTTATCTTTTATGGATTCTAATACTAGGTATTCCGTCATCATTTTTGTCATGCTTGCAATACCTAATAAAGCATCCGTATTTTTCCCGTATAGCACTTTCCCCGTACTTGCCTCTACTAAAATGGCTGCATCTGCTTCAACACCAATATCATCTGTTTTAGAAGCAGCTGATGCTTGTGTAGAGACAAAAAATACGCTGGCCATTAACATAACAGCAATGACACAAATTAATTGTTTCTGTACTGCGTTTCTCACTCTATACCCTCCAAACGTAAACTCACATAAATGTAATTTTATCATACTAAAATTTAAAAAAATAGATAAAGAAGTACTGTTACATTCACGATCCATGACATAAAAAACACGTTTCCCTAATAGGGAAACGTGTTTTTTAAACATTCATGATTATCTCATAGAATAGTTAGGAGATTCTTTTGTAATTTGCACATCATGTGGGTGACTTTCTCTTAAACCTGCTCCAGTCATACGAATGAATTGTGCCTGTTCACGTAACGCTTCTAAGTTAGCTGAACCACAGTAACCCATTCCTGCGCGTAAACCGCCAATCATTTGATATAAAGTATCTGCTACAGGTCCTTTGTAAGGCAAACGGCCTTCAATACCTTCTGGAACTAATTTTTTATTATCTTCTTGGAAGTATCGATCTTTACTTCCTTTTTCCATAGCTCCTACAGAGCCCATTCCACGGTACACTTTAAAGCGTCTTCCTTGGTAGATTTCTGTTTCGCCAGGACTTTCTGTCGTTCCTGCTAGAAGGCTTCCTAGCATTACTGTATGTCCACCAGCTGCAAGTGCTTTTACGATATCTCCAGAGTACTTAATACCGCCATCTGCGATAATAGCTACACCGTGCTTACGAGCTTCGGTTGCACAGTCATACACTGCTGTAATTTGTGGAACGCCTACACCAGCTACAACACGAGTTGTACAAATTGAACCAGGTCCAATTCCTACTTTTACTACGTTTGCTCCAGCTTCAATTAATGCTTTTGTACCTTCAGCAGTTGCTACGTTACCAGCAATAATATTTAATTCTGGATATGCCTCGCGAATGCTGCGTACCGTATCTAAAACGCCTTGTGAATGTCCATGCGCCGTATCAATAACGATAACATCAACGCCAGCTTGTACTAATTTTTCGATACGAACAGTTGAATCAGCTGTTACGCCAACAGCTGCTCCAACTAATAATCGACCTTGTTGATCTTTAGCTGCATTTGGAAACTCAATTACTTTTTCAATGTCTTTAATTGTGATAAGACCTTTTAATACGCCATTGTCATCTACAAGAGGTAACTTTTCAATTTTGTATTGCTGTAGAATTTTCTCTGCTTCTTCTAAAGTCGTTCCTACTGGAGCAGTAACTAATTCTTCTTTTGTCATTACATCAGCAATTTGCATTGAATAATCTTGGATGAAACGCAAGTCACGGTTTGTAAGGATTCCAACTAGTTTTTGTTCTTCTTCGTTGTTGACAATCGGCACACCTGAGATACGATATTTGCCCATTAAATGTTCAGCAGCAAATACTTGGTTTTCAGGAGTTAAAAAGAAAGGATCCGTGATAACACCACTTTCAGAACGTTTTACTTTATCAACTTGTTCTGCTTGCTGTTCAATCGACATGTTTTTGTGAATGATACCTAAACCACCTTGTCTAGCCATCGCAATAGCCATTTCAGCTTCTGTAACTGTATCCATTCCTGCACTGATGAACGGCACCTTTAATTTTAATGTTTTTGTTAGTTCAACACTCATATCAACGTCTTTAGGTAGTACCTCAGATTTTGCTGGCACCAGTAAAACGTCATCAAATGTTAAGCCTTCTTTAGAAAATTTGCTTTCCCACATTATAGAATCCTCCTTTAAACGACAGAATATTATTAGTAGATTAACAAGCAGATATGTACCTGTCAATAACTTCACTAGATATCAGATAATTCTAATAAAAGGAAAAGGTGATTTAGTTGCATAAATTTAATGATGTTTGGACGTCCTACAATTTATTTTTCTCTGTTCCTTTTGTACAAGACTTTTTAAAAAAGCGCTATCAAAAATTGAATTATAGCGATGCAGAGCAACATAGCTTTAAAAACAGTTACCCCTTTATTTATTATTTGGAACACAGTAAAAATTATTATCAAGTTGCGGCACAATCTCCTGTATCAGTTCAACCAGTTTTATTATTTTATGGAATGTCACAGCTGTTAAAAGCCAGTTTGTTAACACAAAACCCAGTATATCCCGAAAATACGGCGGTGTTAGCACATGGAGTATCAACACGAAAAAGAAAAAAACAAAGTTATGATTTTTTAGATGATGAAGTTAAGATTCAAAAAAGCGGCTTGTTTTCACAAGTAGGAGAAGAATTGTTTCATGTGAAACAACTGGAAGGTAGTAAATATACAATGAATTATCTATTGTCTTGTGTACCTGAATTAGAGACATTATTTTTAAATTTGGGTACGAAGCCATTTTCCCATTTAACAACTATTGGATCGCTTCCAGCTAACTCTTTGCCTATTCCTGAACAAGTTACACGGTGTTATCATATGAATCACGAAAGGCTCTATTCTTTTTTAAAAGAGCGTTCCCATCTATCATTGTCTCTGTCAGAAGATCAGGTATGTATTCTTGACCCTTCAAGCAGTTTGTATAATTGTTCACCTTTTATGTACAATTTCCAAGCTAACACGTTGCATGCCCCGTTGGAAAAAGATAGCTGCTTATATTTCCCTGAGATATTGGCACATTACTTATTACTTTATAATTTAAGTATGATTTCACGTTATGAAACAGAGTGGTGGTATGAATTATTGCATACATACTCTTCGAAAGATTACCCATTTATCTTGAGATTCCTTGAAGTTACGGCTCAAAAGATTCCCTACCTAATTTCTTGTTACTTAAATGAACATACAAAAAAAGACTAGCTAAAATAGCTAGTCTTTTTTTAAGTGCCTGGCAACGTCCTACTCTCACAGGGACAAAGTCCCAACTACCATTGGCGCTAAAGAGCTTAACTTCCGTGTTCGGTATGGGAACGGGTGTGACCTCTTCGCTATCGCCACCAGACAAGAGATT
>NZ_JAJEKD010000005.1:0-19265 GCF_021029645.1 Priestia sp. TSO9 | reverse complement strand
AGGCACGCCGCCAGCGTTCATCCTGAGCCAGGATCAAACTCTCCGAAGAAATGTTTGACTTGCTCAATTAAAAAATAAAATTTAACGTTGACGTTTGTCGCTTTGTTCAGTTTTCAAAGTTCAACCGTTGCCCTGAAGCAACTTTATTAGTATAACATTCTATCATTTTGATGTCAACATCTTTTTTAAGATGTTTCTCTCAACTGCGCTGTTCATCAGCGACATTTAATAATTTACCATATATAATATATAGAGTCAATCGTTTTTCTAAAAAACTTTATAAATAAAAAAGTTAATGAAGTAAACCTTCAATATAATGATTGAATACTCTCTATTACAATAGCAATCTAGCCGCTATGCAGTTTTCTTATCTTACCATAAAAAAAAAGCCCAGTCATTAAACTGAGCTTTTTTATTTAAACTATTCTGCTAAGAATGCAAAATAGAGTATGAAGATGATACAGAGAGCATACATAATTGGATGAACTTCTTTTCCACGCTTGCTGCATAACATTGTAATAGGATAAAAGATAAAACCAACCGCAATACCTGTTGCAATACTGTATGTTAGTGGCATCATAATTACCGTGAAAAATGCGGGAACTGCTACTTCGAACTCTTTCCAATTAATTTCTCCTAAATTTGACACCATCAGAGCTCCTACCGTAATTAAAGCCGGCGCAGTAACAGCTGGTGTTACGACCGCTAACAATGGAGAAAAGAACAGTGCAACTAAGAAAAACGCCGCCGTTACGATTGCAGTAAATCCTGAACGTCCGCCCGCTGCTACTCCAGCCGTAGACTCTACATAAGCTGTTGTTGATGAGGTACCAAGAACAGCACCAACTACAATCGCACTAGAATCTGCCAATAACGCTCTGCCCGCTCGCGGAAGTTTATTATCTTTCATAAGCCCAGCTTGACTCGCTACAGCAACCATTGTACCTGCTGTATCGAAGAAATCAACAAATAAGAAAGTTAAAATGACGACTAGCATCTTTACAGTAAAGATATCACCGATATTTTGAAAAGCTGCCCCAAACGTCGGGTCAAGACTAGGAACTGATGAAACAACTGCTTTAGGTGTATCAATTAAACCAAAAGCCATACCTGCTACAGCCGTTACAATCATACCGATAAATACAGCTGCATTTACTCGAAGCACCATTAATACAATAGTAATGACAATGCCAAAAACCGCAAGTAACGTTGTTGGGTTAGTTAAATCACCCAGTCCAACAAATGTGGCATCATCTTTGACAATGATTCCGGCACCTTTCATACCAATAAAACTAATAAATAAACCAATACCTGCTCCAACAGCCATTTTTAATTCAATAGGAATAGAATTAATAATTTTTTCTCGCAGGCTTGTTAATGTTAAAAGAATAAAAATAACACCTGATATCATAACACCCGTTAAAGCCGTCTGCCATGGAATTCCCATTGTCAGAACAACTGTATAAGCAAAAAATGCGTTTAATCCCATACCTGGAGCTAATGAAATTGGATATCTACCAAGCACTCCCATAACAATTGATCCCAAAGCTGCCGCTAAAGCAGTAGCTGTAAATACAGCCCCTTGGTCCATTCTCATACTGTCAGGAAGATCCTTTACATCACTTAGTGATAGCACAGATGGATTAACAAATAAAATGTAAGCCATAGATAGAAAAGTTGTAAGGCCAGCTATAAACTCTTTTCGATAGCTAGTACCCAGCTCTTCAAAACGAAAATACTTCTTCACGTTTTTTCCTCCCTTTATAGAAGCCGCATGCACTTAGGCAAGCCATAAAAAATGCCTCTACACTAGGCGCGTAAAGGCATAAGATCGACTAAAAGAGAAATGTATGAGCCAAAAAAACAAAAGATTTTTACACATACATGTATTACTTTCTCGTAGTCAAGCCATTTACGGTAGCTCGGTAGAAACTTTTGGGCCTTATCCCCAAGATTATACGACATTAAAGCTATATCTCGCTGTTTTATGTTACTATCCTACCATTAACTTTTTAAAAAAGTCAACAAAAAACGAACATTCTTATAAAAGAATGTTCGTTTGTTCGGTTTTCTTACATATTATTCCCATTCAATTGTTGCAGGTGGCTTACTTGTAATATCATACACTACGCGGTTAATATGCTTAACTTCGTTTACAATACGCGTTGAGATAACTTCAAGCACATCCCAAGGAATACGCGCCCAGTCAGAAGTCATACCATCAATCGATGTAACAGCACGAATACCGATTGTGTAATCATACGTACGAGCATCTCCCATTACACCTACACTGCGGATGTCAGGAAGAACCGTAAAGTATTGCCAGATATCGCGCTCTAAGTCAGCTTTTGCAATCTCTTCACGTAAAATAGCATCCGACTCACGTACAATTTCTAACTTCTCTTCCGTAATTGCACCAAGTACACGAATACCTAGACCTGGTCCTGGGAAAGGTTGACGCCAAACGATGTTATCAGGGATACCCAATTCAGAACCTAATGCACGTACTTCATCTTTGAATAGCGTGTTTAACGGTTCGATTAGTTTGAACTGCATATCTTCCGGTAACCCACCTACGTTGTGGTGAGATTTGATCGTTTGAGCTGTAGCTGTCCCACTCTCGATAATATCTGTGTATAGCGTACCTTGAGCTAGGAAATCAAACCCTTTTAATTTAGCAGCTTCGTCATCGAATACATAAATAAATTCATTACCGATGATTTTACGCTTTTGTTCAGGATCTGATACGCCGTTTAATTTTTCTAAGAAGCGATCTTTTGCATCGATTTTAATTACGTTCATATTAAAGCCTTCGCTAAATGTTTCCATTACGCTTTCCGCTTCACCTTTACGTAATAAACCGTGATCTACGAACATACATGTTAACTGATCACCAATTGCTTTGTGAATTAATACAGCTACTACTGAAGAGTCTACTCCGCCGCTAAGTGCGCAAAGTACTTTTCTATCTCCAACTGTTTCACGGATTTTATCCATTTCAACTTCAATGAAGTTCTCGATTGACCAGTTTGCTTCAGCATGACATACTTCAAACACGAAGTTCTTTAAGATATGGTTACCGTGCACTGAATGGCGAACTTCTGGATGGAACTGCACTCCGTACATATTCTTTTCTTTGTTACTCATTGCGGCAATTGGACAAGATGGACTAGTTGCGTCCACTTCAAAACCAGCTGGTGTTTCTACAACTAAATCACCGTGACTCATCCAAACAACTTGTTCTTTTGGCAACTCATGGTACATTAATGAATCGTTTTGTACGTTAATCGCTGCTTTACCATATTCACGATGGCTAGCACCTTCTACCTTCCCGCCAAAATGATGAGTCATTAATTGCATTCCATAACAAATACCTAACACAGGAATACCTAATTCAAAAATGTTTTCATCGCAGTGAAATGCGTTTTCACCGTACACACTGTTTGGGCCTCCAGAAAAAATAATTCCCTTTGGATTTAATGCTTTAATCTCTTCTGCTGTAATTGTGTGCGGATGCAATTCACTATATACTCCGAACTCGCGAATGCGACGCGTAATCAGTTGGTTATATTGACTACCAAAATCTAATACAACAATCATGCCTTCCATCTTGTTCACCTCTCCGAATGTGTAAATAATCACTTGTTATTATGCCCTAAAATATAAAAAAAACTAGACTTCTCCCTCAAAAAACAAAGGCAGAAGTCTAGTTGAGCACGACGTTCATTGTCAAATAGACTGTTCTGCCTTCATAGTCAGATCGTTTAAGGTGACCCGGTAGAGACTCTCGAACCATATTATCGAGGATATATGAAGGTATACGAAACATTTATAGTAAGTTCGAGAATATTCTATCAATCCGCGAAACAATGGTCAAGAACTCGTTTTTTTGATTAAATTTTCCCACAATTCAATCGACTCTTTCCATTCTTTTATGGAATCTGCATTTCGATACAACACCCGCTCATATTTTTCCGTTAATTGTAGCATATTTACCGTATTTAATTTTTCGTCTACTTCTCTTGCAAAGTCGCGCAGCGTCTGACTTTCTTGCCGCTTTAGTCCATTTGCAGCAAGTCTTTTAAGTAAAAAAGCATACGCTGATTCAAAGGTTTCCACACTCTCTTTCTTTTTATAAAAAGAGATATAAAAAGGTAAAAACCATTTAAATCGATTGAGATATATTACTATTAACATAATTACAATCAGTCCGTAGAAAAGCACTTTCCACTTCATAGACAACTTAGCATTTTGAAGAGAAGCTGTTTTTTCTTTCGCTCTTTCTTCTTGTGCGGGAAGCTCTTTTTCCTTAGGCTGCTCCTTCACTTGCGTTTCTTGTTTCTCTTCTTCCCTTTGACTATTTTCACTAGAGTTGTTAGGTTGGCTATCTACAAAATCATAAGGATTAGAAAAACTTTTTGTTGGTTCAAAAGGTACCCAACCCGCTCCTGGAAAATAGACTTCGACCCAAGAATGAGCATTATTTTGTGTGATTTCATAGGTTGTCCACTTACTACTTCCTGAAATGACGGTGGCATCACCTTCTGTATAGCCCTTTACCCACCGAGCAGGAATATCTAATGAACGAAGCAGCACAACCATAGAAGTAGAGAAGTTATCACAGTACCCTCTTTTTGTATCAAATAAAAATTGATCCACATAATCTTTATTTTTCGTAGGAATTGGAACATTTTCAGTATCATATACATATGGATTTGATCGGAAGTATTCTTCAACGGCTTTCGCTTTTTCATAACGATTGTTCTTATTTTTTGTTACCTCACGAGCTAAATCCTTTACTCGTTTCGGCAAATTAGCAGGAAGTTGCGTATACCTTGCTATGAATTCGTTATTATTCTCTAAACTCTCTGCCTTTTTTTCCTCTGCTTGCTGAAGAAGTCCAATATTAAATACAGGATATTTATACGTCATCTCATACGATTGAACAGTAACAAGCTTGTCATTTTGATAAGGATATAATTTTTCATTTGTCGGTGTAACATCGGTTTGAATGCCATTTTTTAAGGTTAGCGACAGCAGTTGAGGAACATGCATAAGATGAACAGAAGGCTGCGAATAGGTAACTTCTGCTTTTCTTACTTGTCCTGCTACACTTGAGTCATATTGAGGGAGTAAGTTTTCATTTCCTTTAAAGGATACTTTTTCTTCCTCTTTAGACAGCTCCCACCCCTTACCTGTATAAACATCCTTCGTTTCAATACGCCAATAGTGCTCATCCTCTACTTTGGCTGTAAACACAACCGTATCATCATTAACAAACGATCCCCCCAATTTAGAATCGTCCATATCATAGCCAATTCGTTGACCGCTTGCAGATTCTCCCTGTCCTTGATTTGTTGTATGCGCTGTGATAAAAGGTACGGGATCTGGCCACTGCGGCCCTGGTTTAGGAGCGAGATAAGCCAGCACAATGACGATAGCTAAAAAGCTGCCTAGAAAAAGAAATGATCGTTTTCTATTTTCTAAACGCTCAGTGCTCGTAGCTTTTATGCGTTCAGGATTTATGCGAAGCATGGCTACTAATAAAAATCCAATAATGGTCACGCGAATAATAGCAGCTCCCGCATCGTAAGTAGAAAAGGTATCCAACACGGTAATATACAAAATGGTTAAGAAGAAAAAGAAGAAAATTCTTTTTTGATAAAAGATCCAATATCGAATTAAATAAGCCATAATCCAAAGCAGCACAAAAAATAAAGTGCTCCTCATTTCAAATGATAAATTCGCTATATTCCACTCCATGATACTTTGTGCATCTGACTGAAGAATCTCCAAAAGTCTCGGAAGCCAGTCTGAAGAAAAGAATGCTCCTTGGAAATAGAGATTGTGAAGCGAAAACAAAATAAACAATATACTCCCTAACGCCATCACGATAAACGGCAAGCGAAACGTTAAACACAAAAAACAGTAAGCAACAAACAAGATAAAGTACTGAATTTGATTAGTATCCGTCACTTCATTTAAAGGAAGAAGCCATTCCACTAATAAAAAGAATGCTCCCGCGTACAATAAGATGTTTTTTACATACAAAGCTGATTTATTCACTTATTTCCGCCCTCACTTCCTTTAGATGATAGAGGAAGAGGAATATTAACGACTTCAATCGTTAAAGCAGAAAATTGTATTCCATTTACAATAACCGTCTCTTCGTCACTAAGCCCTGCTCCTTCATCTTTAACGACAATTATTGATGCCTTAGCATGCAGACTTAGCTTAGATTGAACCTGCCCAATGAGAGCCCCTGTAACTTGACTGACAATGACCATAAAAGAATGCTGCTTTTGAATGGCAATACTCTTAAATTCTGTTTCGAACGCTCGGTTGTTAACAGGCTGTGCACGCGCTAAGTGATACAACAGGTTATCAGTCTCACTTTGTTCAGAGGTTTTTGGTAAAAAAAGTGCATCTCCAGCTAAAAGAAAATCGATTTTTTTACGCTTGGTTTCTTCATGAATGAGCATGGATGCCAGAAAGCTCATTCGTTCTTCAAAGTATAGAGAGCTTATAACATCTGCAATGATAATCATACTCCGTTCATGATAATGACCGAACTCTTTAGAAATCAACGTAGCTTTACGAGCCGTCGCCTTCCAATCGATAGATCCTAATCGGTCACCCGGCTGGTATTCTCTAATGCCTGTCACTAACGTAGTAGATTGATTCCCCGTGGAAACTTCATTTTTTCCTTCTTCTATTCCCGCTAAAAGAAACGGGATATCTATCTCATGGATTTGAGGATATACGATAAACCGCTGCTGCAGCGGATAATATGCCTTCTTTTTTACAATTCCTAATAAATCACTCAATTCAATCGAAATCGTAAAAAATTCATATTCTCCTCTTTCTACAAACGATCTTTCATGCGGAATAACAGCATTTCGTTGAAAAAGCGGATAAATTGTTCTTTCTTCTTGATCTAAAAGGTTACTCTCCTCTTTCACTGCTGCCATATAAACAGGAAAACCCGAGGAGCGTGTAATATGAATGTCATACGAAAGATGATCTCCAGCGAATCGAGGCTGTAGCTTCACATCACGAGTAACATTCCACTTCTTTAACGGATAAAGCAAAACGGCTGCCGCATATAATCCAAAAGGTAAGAAGCTATAAAATAAAAACCAGCTGACAAAGCCCCCTTGAAACATCGCGTAAGAAAACGTAGCAGCAAAGATGCAGAATAAAACGAACCAGTCCCTACATTTATTCCATATCACTTTTATATACTGTTTCATAAAGTACCTCTTACCTTTTAACAGGTACTTTCGTATCAGCCATAATTTGCTTCATCACATCATCCGCTGTTAAGCCGCTGTACTGGGTATCAGATCTTAGCATTAATCGATGTGCACACACATACGAAGCAAGCTCTTGAACATCATCAGGAAGACAGTAATCTCTTCCCTTCACTAACGCATATGCTTGAACGGCCTTCATAAAGGAAACCGTTCCACGAGGACTGATACCTAACGAAACATGTGGATGAGAGCGCGTTTTGCGAATGATTTCGATGATATAGTGCTTGATCGCATCATCTACATAAATACTGCTTACAGTTTTTTGAGCCTGTACTAATTCTGGAATGCTCATGACGGGTTTGACATCTTCAAGATTAACTTGAGTCGATACGCCGTTTAAAATTTGAAGCTCCTCTTCCTGCGTAGGATACCCCATGCTTAATTTGAATAAAAATCGATCCAGCTGCGCTTCTGGCAAATGATAGGTCCCATCAAAATCAACAGGATTTTGAGTAGCCATCACAAAAAAAGGCGCTGGAATTTCCCGGGTGATACCATCGGTTGTTACATGATGCTCAGCCATTGCTTCTAAAAGCGCCGATTGTGTTTTAGGAGAAGTCCTGTTAATCTCATCAGCGAGTACAATGTGGCTCATGATAGGACCTGGACGAAAATGAAATTCCATGTCTTTTGGACTGTAAATAGAAACACCTGTTACGTCGGACGGCAGCAAATCGGGCGTGAATTGAATTCGTTTAAATTCTGCATCAATCGATTTGGCCAGTGCCTTCACGAGCATCGTTTTCCCCACACCCGGCACATCTTCAAGCAAAATATGCCCCTTTGCAAGCAAAGCAACCAAACTCAACGTAGATACATGACGCTTTCCAATTACAATTTGATCGATGTTTTCTAATACTTGGTTTAATTTATTATTAATATGATCCAGCTGAATCAACGAAGCTCCCCCTTAAAACTCAGTTAAGCCTTGAGTTTAGTATGTTTTTCAATAAACATAGTACTATCTTAACAAATTTTAAAAAAATCTGAAAATATTAATGCACGCAAAAAAGCGACCAAGTGAGTACTTGGTCGCTTTTTTAGGTAGGGCAGTTATTACATCATGCCGCCCATTCCACCCATGCCGCCCATGTCAGGCATTACAGGTGCTCCGCCTTCTTCTGGCTTGTCAGCAACAACTGCTTCAGTTGTTAAGAACATAGCCGCTACAGAAGAAGCATTTTGAAGAGCTGAACGCGTTACTTTTGTTGGGTCAACGATACCAGTGTCTAACATGTTTACCCACTCGCCAGTTGCAGCGTTAAATCCAGTTCCAACTGCTTCGCCTTTTAGACGCTCAACGATTACTGATCCTTCTAAACCAGCGTTGTGAGCGATTTGACGTACAGGCTCTTCAATCGCACGTAATACGATGTTGATACCTGTAGCAGTGTCACCGTCAGCTTCGATGCTTGCTACTTTATTATAGATATTTACTAATGCAGTACCACCACCAGCTACGATACCTTCTTCAACCGCAGCACGCGTAGAGTTTAATGCATCTTCAATACGTAATTTACGTTCTTTTAACTCAGTTTCAGTTGCCGCACCAACTTTAATTACAGCTACGCCACCAGCAAGTTTTGCTAAGCGCTCTTGTAATTTTTCACGGTCAAACTCTGAAGTTGTTTCTTCAAGCTGAGCTTTGATTTGGTTTACGCGTGCTAGGATATCTTCTGCGTTTCCTGCACCGTTTACAACTGTTGTATTTTCTTTTGTTACAACAATTTTAGAAGCGCGACCTAATTGATCGATGCTTGCTGTTTTTAAGTCAAGACCAAGCTCTTCAGTGATTACTTCTCCGCCCGTTAGAATAGCAACGTCTTGTAGCATTGCCTTACGGCGATCACCGAAACCAGGAGCTTTAACAGCTACAGCTGTGAATGTACCGCGAAGTTTGTTCACAACTAATGTTGCTAAAGCTTCGCCTTCTACGTCTTCAGCGATGATTAATAGAGGCTTGCCTTGTTGAACAACTTGCTCTAATACCGGTAAGATTTCTTGAATGTTACCGATTTTTTTGTCTGTGATTAAGATGTATGGATCATCTAATACAGCTTCCATTTTATCTGAATCAGTTACCATGTAAGGAGATGCATATCCACGGTCAAACTGCATACCTTCTACCACTTCTAATTCAGTTGTGAAACCTTTTGATTCTTCAAGTGTGATAACGCCGTCGTTACCAACGCGCTCCATTGCTTCAGCAATTAATTGACCTACTTCTTCGTCAGCTGCTGAGATAGCTGCTACTTGAGCAATTGAATCTTTACCTTGAATTGGTTTAGAGATTGCTTTTAGTTCTTCAACCGCTACAGCTACTGCTTTTTCCATCCCTTTACGGATACCCATTGGGTTAGCACCAGCCGTTACGTTTTTAAGACCTTCTCTGATCATTGCTTGCGCTAAAACTGTTGCAGTAGTTGTACCGTCACCAGCAACGTCGTTTGTTTTGCTAGCAACTTCCGCTACTAATTTAGCACCCATATTTTCAAATGCGTCTTCTAATTCGATTTCTTTTGCGATTGTTACACCATCATTTGTAATAAGCGGTGAACCGAATTTCTTTTCTAATACAACGTTACGACCTTTTGGTCCAAGCGTTACTTTTACAGCATTTGCTAATGTATCTACACCACGTAGCATTGCGCGACGTGCTTCTTCGCTAAATTTAATGTCTTTTGCCATGTTCTTTGACCTCCTCAAGATGTTCTTAATAATCTATTTTTTACGTATGATAAGTTTGTGGTTAAAATTAGCCGATTACAGCTAAAATATCGCTTTCGCGTAAAATTAAGTATTCAGTACCTTCGTATTTCACTTCAGTACCCGCATATTTTGAGAAGATGATACGATCGCCCGCAGCTACTTCTAAAGCTACACGCTCACCGCTTTCTAATACTCGGCCTGTACCAACAGCAACAATCTTACCCTCTTGTGGTTTTTCTTTTGCACTGTCCGGTAACACGATACCGCTTGCTGTTTTTTCCTCAGATTTTACAAGTTCAATCACTACGCGATCACCTAATGGCTTTAACAAGTGAAACAACCTCCTCAAATAATATGTTTGCATTTTTATTAGCACTCAACCTCGACGAGTGCTAACACAATTATTATATTAAAACAAAGTGGGTTTTTTTTGCAAGTATTAAACAAAAAAAATTTAAAATTTACGACAACTACATATAATAGTCTTAGATTTCGACGATTTTGAGAAATAAAGCATTCTTTTCTCTGTTCAATAATATGTATGTTACAATACGAGCAAGAAGAAATTACTAACTTTACAGTACTTCTTCGACATATATACATAAAAACCTTTTAAAGGAGTATAGAAGATTGGAAAAACGTTATTGGTATGTTATCCTCACCTACATCCTTATGCAGTTTTCAGGAGTTGTTGGTATACCGCTGTTAAAATTAACAGGAATGTTTGATGACTATCCAGTTCGAACAGCGAATGTCCTGCTTTTGACTTATTGGACTATCATTAGCTTTATCCTTGGCTTACTTATTGTCTTACTGCTGCTGCGTCGTGACATGTCCATGCGTATAGAACATGCTGGAAAAACGATTGCTGTTGCCTGGTCAGTCCTTGGGGTGTTTCTCGCTATGGCTGGTCAAGCTGTAGCAGGTATGATCGAACACGCTCTTGGCATTACCCAAGTATCTGAAAACACACAAAATATTGTTAACCTTGTTAAAGCAACACCGTTCCTTATTGTCGTTACATCTGTTATTGGACCAATACTAGAAGAGATTATTTTCCGAAAGATTATTTTCGGCTCTCTTCACAAACGATACAATTTCTTTATCTCTGCATTTATTAGTTCCCTTATTTTCGCTGCGGTACACTGGGATTTTAAACATTTACTTGTGTATACAGCCATGGGATTTGTATTTGCATTCCTTTATGCAAGAACAAGACTAATTGTTGTACCTATTATTGCTCATGTTTTGATGAATACAATCGTTATTTTATCTCAAACTATTTTTGCAGATAAAATTATAGAAATGCAAAAACAAGCAGAACAAATGCAGTTTATTTTTGGAGGCATGTTTTTATGAAGAATATCCCTTTAACACGAGGGTTTATTTATATTATTATGGGGATTTTATTTACTTACTTGGCAATTCAAAATGCTCAGGAAACCGTGTGGAATTTCCCCACAATCTTATTTGCACTCGTAGCCGCATTCGATTTCAGGTTTGCGGTTCGCATCTTTATCTTGCACTACAAAATTAAAAAATTGCAGCAGCAATATAAAAATCAAGATGATTCATCTAAATAAAAAAACCACTGTTTCAGTGGTTTTTTTACATACTAACATCTTCTCTTTCTTGCTCTGCCCTTGCCTTTAACACTTTGCGATACGAAATGCGGGAAATAATGATGCTGATTTCATACAAAATTAAGAGCGGCACTGTCACCATCATGTGCGAGAGCAATTCCGGTGGTGTAATAAGTGCGGCAATAACTAGCAGTACGAAATAGGCATATTTTCGAATTTGAGATAAAAACATAGGCGTGATAATTCCTAATCTCGTCAAAAACATCACGACGACAGGAAGCTGAAACAACAGGCCAAAAGGCAGTGTGAGCTGCATTAAAAAAGAAAAGTATTCATTAATGCCAATCACTTGGTTTACATTCAGCTCATCAGAAACGCGCGTCATAAAATCGACGACAAATGGAAACAACACAAAATAAGAAAAAGAGACACCGCCGATAAAGAGAAAAATGGAAACAGGAATATATCCAAGCGTTACCTTCCGCTCTTTTTCATATAAACCAGGACTAATAAATGCCCAGAGTTGATACAGTGCAACAGGAGCTGCAAGTACACAGCCGATAATAACAGCAAACTGCATATAAATCTTAACTGGATCTGTTAGCCTAAATGCATTCATCGTTAAATTTTTTGCCTCATCAGCATGCTGTAAATAGACAATGACCTTATCCGCTATAAAGAAGCCGCCAATTGTGGCAATCACAAAGAAAAATAAAACAATTAAAATGCGTTTTCGCAGCTCTCCTATATGATCATATATTGACATTTCTTGTTCGGTCATACTATGATCACCCTCTTACTCTTTGTCATCTACTTGACGCTGTTTATCTTTTTCACGATCTTCTGATGCACCGCTAGCGGCATGCTTAAACTCTCTAAGCGTTTGGCCCACTGATCTTCCTAGCTCCGGTAACCGTTTCGGTCCAAAAATAAGCAGTGCTACAATCGCAATAATAATCCAACTGCCTGCTCCAATCCCCATATTCCCACTCTCCTTATTAATTTAGACTTAAGGAAATCGTAACATAGTCCGCCTTATTCAACAGGATAATTTTTCAAAAAGTAGACAAGCGACTGTAATTCTACAGCAAGATCAATATGGTGCAGTCGAATCTCATCCGGTACGTTTAAGCGTGCAGGAGTAAAGTTTAGAATCCCTTTAATTCCGCAACTCACTAAACGATCGGTAATTTGCTGAGCAACAGTGGCAGGAACGGTTAAAATCGCCACTGAGATATCATCACTCATATAATCTTCCAATTGGTCAAGGTGATAAACCGGCACGTCGCCTACTTTTGTACCGACTTTATCTTCTATCACATCAAAAGCGCACTCAATTTTGGTGTTATTATTTTTAATAAAATTATAATTTAAAAAGGCCGTTCCCAGATTCCCTACGCCAATCAGTGCTACTTTCGTTACTTCATCTTGGTCTAACGTTTTACGGAAAAATGTAAGTAAATAATTCACATTGTAGCCGTATCCCTTTTTCCCTAATGCTCCAAAGTAAGAAAAATCCCGGCGAATAGTAGCAGAATCAACTTTCACTGCCTCACTTAACTCCGCTGACGAAACACGCTGTTTACCAGAAGCATGCAAGTTTTTTAAAAAACGATAATAAAGCGGCAATCGTTTAGCCGTTGCTTGTGGTATTTTTAATTGTTCAGTGTTCACGTTGTACCCCCTCAGTTCATGTATGTCGTTACTAACATTTTCAAGTCATATTGCATTACCTTTCACAAAGCCTCAACCGCTTTGAGGTAGCGCTTCCAATTCTCTCTCTTTTCTCTTGTTTTATATATACTCCGCTTCACACCCCGACGCCTTTTGTCTATCCAGCACTACTTAAAGTCGGTAGCTAGAACGAAGCAATGTGCCCTTCAAAGGATTCGTTTGTTAGTCATGACGGGTTTTCTACATCCATCATATATAAGTTCAGAGATGCACTTATCTCTTATTTTAACATAGTATCCTGTATAAAATGTGCAGGTAAAATCATTTTATTTCATGAATCAAAACATTCGCTTCATCATTTGTCCTTGTCCCTCTACAAATTACAAACGCTTGTAAGAAGAACTTGTAGTTGAAAATATGTTAAAATACACTATGGATATACTACTAGAGGTGAAAAAATGATTATTCTACAATTGAACGGTATTACAAAATACTATGGGGCAGAACCCATTTTATCGAATATAAAGTTAGAAGTACAATCAAAAGACCGCATTGCCCTAGTGGGACGAAACGGTGCTGGTAAATCAACTTTATTAAAAATTATTGCTGAGCAGCTTTCTTATGACAGCGGAGAAATTATTAAACCTAAAGGTGTTTCCATTGATTATATGGGACAAGATACAGTTCTTGAGTCAACACTCTCCATATGGGAAGAAATGATGACGGTCTTTGCTCCGTTAAAGAAAATGGAAAAAGAATTACGTACGCTTGAAACGAAGATGGGTGATCCAGACATTTTTAATGATTCAGTTCAATACGAAAAACTAACCAAAGAGTACGACCAGCTTCAAGTAACGTTCAAAGATTTAGGCGGCTATCAATATGAAGCGGATACACGGTCTATTCTTCACGGTTTCCGTTTTTCAAACTTTGACTATAGCACCCCTATTTCCTCCTTGAGCGGTGGACAAAAAACGCGCTTGGCTCTTGCAAAACTGCTTTTAACAAAGCCAGACTTGCTTATTCTCGATGAGCCTACCAACCACTTAGATATTGAAACTTTAGCATGGCTGGAACAGTTTCTGCAAGGGTATGAAGGAGCTATTTTAATTGTTTCACACGATCGTTACTTCCTTGATAAAGTCGTAAATCAAGTGTATGAAGTCACACAAAAAACAACGGTCAAGTACACGGGCAATTACTCTAAATACCTTGTACAAAAAGCAGAGCGATATGAAAAAGAGTTGCGTCAGTATGAAAAGCAGCAAGATGAAGTCGCAAAACTGAATGATTTTATTCAGCGAAACATCGCCCGCGCATCGACTACAAAACGTGCGCAAAGCAGACGGAAACAGCTCGATCGAATGGAGTTAATAAATCGACCTAACGAAGGCGAAAAATCAGCTAGTTTTTCGTTTGAAATTGAGCGTCAAAGCGGAAATGAAGTCTTAAATCTTGAAGACGTGTCTATCGGATATGATGAACACAAATATATCGTTCAGCAGGCAAACCTTCGGATTAAAAAAGGTGAAAGCCTTGCGTTGGTTGGCCCTAATGGAGTTGGGAAATCTACTTTATTAAAAGGTATTGTGGATAAACTAAGCTTCAAGACTGGAACCATTTCCTTTGGCTCAAACGTAATGGTTGGTTATTACGACCAAGAGCAAGCCAATTTAACGTCTAATAAAACCGTTTTAAATGAGCTTTGGGATGAATACCCATCCAAACCTGAAAAAGAAATTCGTACAGCGCTTGGAAATTTTCTGTTTTCAGGTGATGATGTACTGAAAATCGTTTCCACGCTTAGCGGTGGTGAAAAAGCACGCTTGGCTCTTGCGAAGCTTATGCTTCAAAAAGCTAATTTCTTAATTTTAGATGAACCTACTAACCATCTTGATTTAGATAGCAAACAAGTACTCGAGAATGCGTTAATCGATTACCCAGGAACTCTGTTATTTGTTTCACATGACCGTTATTTTATTAATCGTATTGCAAACAAAATAGCAGAGCTGTCTCCTGAAGGGTTAGAAGAGTTTCTTGGAGATTATGACTATTATGTAGAAAAGAAAGCAGAAATAGAGGAAATCAAAGAATTAGAAAATATAAAAGCAAACGAAGAACGCACGGTAAAAGTAGATAAACAGTCCTATAAACAAGATAAAGAACAAAAAAAATTGATGAGGCAGCGAACGCGCCGCATTGAAGAAATTGAGACTGAAGTAAACAAATTAGAAGCCGCACAAGCAGAGAATGAAGAACTTCTTTGTGACCCTGAAATTTATCAAAACCACGAAGAAGTATCAAGATTAAACGGTGAAAACGAAAAAATTTCTTCACAGTTATCCACATTAATGGAAGAGTGGGAAGAATTACAGCTTCTTCTAGAAGAATAGTCTATATTTTTTCGTATTTATTCATCCTATTTACTTGTTCGTGCGCTTTAGAACAAGCTTTATCCACTCTGTGAATAAACAGTGGATATCTGTCTGATTTTCATAATTAAAACTTGTTGATAACAGGTCCGTGTACTGAGCGCACGGACTTTTCCACATAATTATCCACAGTTAATTCTAAATTTATTGAATATTGTTGATAAATTATTTTTATCCACAAAAAAAGACGAATGAGAACTAAATCTCATTCGTCTCTTACTCTTCCAAGTCTAAACCGGGGTTTGCGTTTAATGACATATCTGAACGTTTTCCTTGAGCAAATCGTACACTTGCTGCTGCTCCAATCATTGCAGCATTATCCGTGCAGAGAGAGAGCGGCGGGATAATAAGTTCGATGTTTGATAATGGTGCAAATGCCTCTTCTAGCGCTGCTCTAAGTCCTTTATTAGCAGCAACTCCTCCTGCTACTAACACTTGCTTAACGTTATATTCCTTTGCAGCTTTAACGGTTTTAGTTACTAACACATCAATAACACTCGCTTGAAAGCTAGCAGCAAGCGTTTGTGGAAGAATTTCTTCACCTTTTTGCTTCGCGTTGTGGACAGTGTTAATAACTGCTGATTTTAACCCACTGAAACTAAAATCATAGGATCCTTCTTCTAGCCAAGCACGCGGCAAATCAATTAATGGCTCTCCTTCATGTGCAAGGCGGTCAATATGCGGTCCCCCTGGATATGGAAGGTTTAACGTGCGGGCTACTTTATCGTAGGCTTCTCCTGCTGCATCATCTCTCGTTTCACCAATCACTTTAAACTGACCGTGACTTTCCATGTATACAAGCTCCGTATGCCCTCCAGATACAACTAACGATAAAAGCGGGAATTCTAATTTTTTGATTAGCTGGTTTGCATAAATATGTCCTGCAATATGATGAACACCAATTAATGGCTTTTGATGTGCAAATGCTAGCGCTTTGGCTGCATTTACGCCAATAAGAAGTGCTCCCACAAGCCCTGGTCCTTCCGTTACAGCTATTGCATCAATATCTGCAAACGTCAAGTTCGCTTGATTTAAAGTTTCTTCAACTACCACCGTAATTTGTTCCACATGATGACGAGATGCAATCTCCGGTACGACACCGCCAAATCGTTTATGACTTTCTATTTGAGAGGCCACCACATTGGCTACAATTTCATGACCGTTTCGAATCACGGCTGCTGCTGTCTCATCACAGCTTGTTTCTAATGCTAAAATTAATTGATTTTCACTCATAAATTCACCCACATAACTAATGCATCCTCATTGTTATCAGAATAATAATTCTTACGAATACCTCCAGGTTTAAAACCTAGCTTTTGATACAATGATTGTGCAATATGATTAGATACCCTCACTTCTAATGTCATTGACGCAGCACCTAGTTTTCGAAGCACGTCCATCACGTTGCGCAGCAACAATTCACCGAGTCCCTTACCTCGGTAGTCTGGCAATAGCGCAATGTTGGTTACATGTGCTTCGTCAATAACAATCCACGTTCCGCAATACCCAATAATATTTTCTCCTTCTTCCATCACAATGTAAGTTGAAAATTGATTATTGGTTAACTCATTTTGAAACGCTTCTGAACTCCAAGGTGTCGTAAAAGACTTCTCTTCAATTTTCACTACTTGATCAATATCTTTAACTTCCATTAAACGAAACTTAATTGTTAGTTTCATGTTTATACCTTCTTTTATCCTTTTTGCTGTGAAGCAAGCCAGTTGGCTTCGGCTTCAGCTAAACGAATGTAGTTCGGAACAAAAGTATGCACAGACTGCGGCTCTTTCTTCATTCCTAAGAAAGCCAATTCACTTGGTCTTGGATTAAACTGCTGAACATGGGCAAATACAGCTTGTTCACCCAGCACTTCTTTTAACGCCTCTTCATGCATAGGAAGATCATTGCCTATGAATAAAATAGGTTTGTTGTATGACTTTAAATGTTCCGCCCAGTCTTTATTAATAACAAGTCGATCACTTTCAACTTCTACAAGACCTCTCTCGTTATTCCATTCATATAGTCCTGTATAAAGCTGTTGACGGCGCGCATCAAATAACGGAGCGATATATCCATCAAAATAGCGACCGTTTGCTGATAGTGCCTCAAGGCTAGATACACCTATTAAAGGAATATTTAAAGTCCAAGCAAGTGTCTTGGCAATGGTAACGCCAATGCGTACACCTGTATAAGATCCTGGACCGTGTGCTACTACAATACGGTCTAGCTCGCTTGGCGCAATATCACAATCCTTTAACAAAGATTCCACAGCGTTCATCACACGAACGGAGTGATTCTTTTTTAGATTCGTAATAATTTCTCCAATTACTTTGTTTTCTTCAACGACAGCAACACCCATGACAAAATTGGATGTATCAATGGCTAACATTTTCATCTTTTAAAAAGCTCCTTACATATTTCAACGTACCGACTGCCTATCGCTTTTACAAGGATTTTACGAGCCGTTTCGTTTTCATGGTAAATATTGATTTGAATATATTCATTAGGAAGCTGCTCTTCAATCAGATGAGCCCATTCCACGACCGTCACGCCATCTCCTTCAAAATACTCATCAAACCCTAGGTCTTCAAATTCATCCCCTAGACGGTACACATCCATATGATAAAGAGGAAGGCGACCGCTTTTGTATTCTTTAATGATCGTAAATGTCGGGCTATTCACATTGCGTTCAATTCCTAATCCTTTAGCTAAACTTTTTGTGAATGTTGTCTTTCCAGCTCCCAAATCGCCTTCAAGCAGCAGCACGTCACCAGCTTCTAATAAAGTTGCTAGACGAGCAGCCAGCTGATTAGTTTCATCAGGAGACGTAGACATAAACGTAAATTCGTTAATCTCTGTCATTCATTCAGAACCTCATTTCAATCTGTATATATATATTGTAAACGTTGTGGACTATACATATCCAGTAAGAAATCCAACAATCTTTAACATCGCAATTCTATAAAGAAATTTCTTTGTATATAAAAAATTCCTTAGGATTGCTCCTAAGGACGGTAAAGTTTTATATAAAAATGGTTCAAACAATAAAAAAGACGAAACACATTGTTTCGTTTCTAAAACATGGCGGTCCCGACGGGAATCGAACCCGCGATCTCCTGCGTGACAGGCAGGCATGTTAACCGCTACACCACGGGACCATGTTGGTTGCGGGGACAGGATTTGAACCTGCGACCTTCGGGTTATGAGCCCGACGAGCTACCGAACTGCTCCACCCCGCGATGATAAAAAAAGCAAAATAAAAATGCCTAGCGATGTCCTACTCTCACAGGGACAAAGTCCCAACTACCATCGGCGCTAAAGAGCTTAACTTCCGTGTTCGGTATGGGAACGGGTGTGACCTCTTTGCCATTATCACTAGACATTTATATGAGATTGTTCTCTCAAAACTAGATAACAGTTTGCTGAATAAAGCTTACGCTTTTAAAGTTTGGTTAAGTCCTCGATCGATTAGTATCAGTCAGCTACACATGTCGCCACGCTTCCACCTCTGACCTATCAACCTGATCATCTTTCAGGGATCTTACTAGCTTGCG
>NZ_JAJEKD010000012.1:0-23315 GCF_021029645.1 Priestia sp. TSO9 | reverse complement strand
TTTTTTTGGAAATTTTTTTAGTTTTTTCAGACTCCTTTCTCTATTACAAATGAGGAGGTGTCCATATGGGAAATACACTAACTATAGCAAAAGCTGCTACCAAAATTAATGATGGAGTGGACTTTATAAATGCTAAAAGCTATTGGGAAAGAGGTTTTCACGGACAAAATACGATCATTGCTGTAATTGATACAGGTTGCGATATTGATCACGAAGAGTTAAAAGACAACATCATTGATACATTCAACTTTACTGCTGACGATAATGGAGAAATTAACGTTGCAACGGACTATACTGGCCACGGAACACACGTAGCTGGCATTATAGGCGCAACTAACAAACAGCACACCATTGGAATAGCCCCCAAGGCTAAACTCTTAGTTATTAAAGCTATTGGTCATACTAGTATTTCTACTCACGAAAACTTGATTAAAGCCATTAGCTTTGCTGTTAATTGGAGAGGCGAAAATGGAGAAAAAGTAGATGTAATGAATCTTTCTTTAGGAATAAAAGAAGATATTCCAGAGCTACGAAGAGTTATTGATCAGGCATTAGAACAGAATATTTTTGTTGTAGTTGCTGCCGGTAACTACGGCGATGGAAGTGAGCTTACTGACGAAATACTCTATCCTGGTTACTACGAAGAAGTAATTGAAGTCGGATCTGTTGGAAGAAAATTTATACCATCCCCTATAAGCAACACAAACAAGAATATAGACTTTTTAGGACTTGGGGAGTCTATCTATTCAACCTACCTACAAAACTCTTATTTGAGACTTACAGGCACGTCAATGGCAACACCACACATTACAGGAGCAATTTCATTAATTCTCTCCTTATTTAAAGCTAAGAAATTGCCAATCTCCCAAAATATTATTTATCAGTATCTTGTATCTCATTCTGTTTTCTTGGATGGATACACAAGCAAAACACAAGGAAATGGCGTCCTAAAATTATAAGGAGGACATTACTATGAGCCCTTTTGAAATGTTTAGCGCATCCATTGGAAACTTTGGCTTTCCAATCGTAATTTCTATTTATCTTTTAATCAGATTCGAAAAACGAATTGAAGTTTTAACTACTGCAATTAACGAGCTAAAGCAAGTTGCAGAAACAAGAGAAAAAGAAAAATAAAAAAAGCATCGGTCATTTTAACCGATGCTTTTCTGTATATTAAACGCCGGAAACTAAAGTTCCTACGATGTTATAAACAATTGGTACTAAGAATATTACAATATTAAGAATGATTCCCCATAAAGACAGTTTATCTTTGTTCATTCTGTACCCAACAAAACCAATAATTGCGCCAATCGGTCCTAAAACTAAAGGCATTACCATTGGTAGTCCTTGCAGTTTATCCATTGGAATTAATCCTGTTAAAAAGTTTAATACTAACGCTGCTAACACAACTGCGAATGCAATTGAAATTCCACCTAATACACTGCTTTTCCCTTGTTTTTTCACTTCTACGTTGCTGTTTGCCATTTTAAGTTCCTCCACTTCATTATTCAAAATAAGTAAGATACGCTTTCGTTCCGTAATAAATAATAATATTTAAGAAGACGACTGTTACAAGTGCATACACAGGGCTAAATATCTCTAACCCAAACGAACCAAAAAAGAAGAATAATAATGCCAAGAAGCCCATATTCGACCAACACGTAATATAACCTACCTTATATCTAATCATTTGATCTCTTTCGTCCTCTTCCTCTTCCTTTAACCACTTTTTACCTTTTTTAATCTGAACTCCGTTAATAACCGTTATGACAACCCAAAAGATTGTGATTAAAGGTAACACCCAAGATAAAATACTCGGGTCTCCTGCTTCCATTTTCCATATATGAAAAGTGGCTTCCATCAATAAAAGACTAATTGCTATTTTAATTAAAAAATTGTAAAGGTAATTCAATCCTTCTTCACCTCTGTAAATACGTCCTCAACCGTACAATTAAATACTTTCGCTATCCTCATTGCTAAACCAACGCTCGGCTCATACTTTGACCTTTCAAGAGAAGCTATTGTAGGTCTTACTGTACTCACCTTTTCGGCTAATTCAGTTTGAGTCCATCCAGCTTGCTCCCTGCGTTCTTTCACATTATTTGTAGTTACAATCTTCATTTCATTCAGTCACCCTCATCCCAATTAGAACTACTGAATGTATAGTATTCTATACTTTCTGTGTATAGAATACTATACATTGGATAGATATGTAAAGGAAATAATTAAAATTTTTCATAAAAAAAGGCAGAACCCTTGATAGGTCTGCCTTTTTATCATTCTTATTTAAACGGATTGCACGGTTGAGCATAGAAGTATGAGTTGATTGTAATAGCCCACTCTGAACCTGCTTTTACATATGGAGCTAAGCAAGTGTGAAGATTTTTGTCGCAAGAGCAAGCAAAATATCCACGAGAACCATAGCAACCATCGTGTGTTTTACAACAAGCATCTACTTTAGAGATTGGAGTTCCTGGACCTGAGCATCCTGGGCCACACCATTTACCGTAGATACAAGGAAGTTGAGCAACAACCTCTTCGTGATCTGCATCTGCTTCTGGAAGTTCACGATTTTCTAATTCTTTAAGTTCTGCTAAGAACTCATCGTCGATTTCAGTTTCAAGTGTTTTTGTCACTTCATCTTCGATAATATCATAACCTTTAAGGATTTTCTTATCATCCTTTTCAACGATAACGCTACCTGAAACAGCTTCTTCGTTATTAAGGTTTGTATAGATTACTTTAATTGTATCTTCTGCGTTAGCTAAGATAACTGTTTGAATAGAAACATCATCTTGTTCAAACTTAAAACCTTTGCGATTATTAAGCTCATATCCACCAACGAATTGAGACATTTTTTGTACTAATTGTTTTGCAGCTACTGCATTAATTTGAGCATTGTCCAATAAAGTTTCTTGCTCTTCTACTGATAAAGTTTGTAATTGTCCCATTCACAAACACCCCTATATATTATTTTGGTGGCAGTACCTGGATTCGAACCAGTCAAGAGGAATATGCTTATCTTCTAAAAGATGTACTGCCGTAATATGGAGATGGCATCCGGATTCGAACCGGAGTATAAAGGTTTTGCAGACCTTTGCCTTACCACTTGGCTATGCCATCGTTTTAATTTTTCTTGCCCTTACGCTTGTAGTAGAGAAGCGAGTCACTAAAAACTAAAAAGAATTTGTAAAAAACTTTTATTTTTTTGGTGGCGGTAGCCGGTTTTAAACCGGCATCGAGGTGACTTTAATAATTACCGCCGTAATTGGAGATGACAGTCGGATTTGAACCGACGATCAAGGTTTTGCAGACCTTTGCCTTACCACTTGGCTATGCCATCATTTCACTTTTTCTTGCCCTTACGCTTGTAGTAGAGAGGCAAGTCACCAAAAACTAAAAGGAATTTGAAATCTTTTTAGTTTTTTTGATAAAAAAAGGCGTACATTCTTCACTTGAAGAACATACGCCTTTTTACTCGCGTCAAATTCACTAAATTGAAAATAGGCTACTTTTAATTTGTCCGTTACAAACCTTTAAAGAATCTTGTTCATAATTTATTAAGACTTTAATCAAGGAGGTTACTTATGTATTATTACAATTATTATAATTCACCTTATCAATACCCCTCTTATCAATACCCCTATGCACCAAGACCAGCCCAATATAAGGTTACAACTGACACGATTAAAAATGCATTGCAAATGCACCACGGAGAATGCTTTGGTTCCTATTGGAAGGGCAAAGACCATATTTTTAATTTAACTGGATTGGATGCTGATGGAACGGTTCATATTATAGAGAATGGCGAACCTAATACTGTGCATCAAGATGATATGGTTGAATTTAAATATATTGGTGTTAAATGTCCTACTTCTACTACAGGACCGGATCATACAATGCCACCTCCACCACCTCCACCTACTTGCAGATGGGTAATGACCCCTTATGGTAATTGGGTATGGTATTGTCCATAAAAAAAAGACAGCAAATAATAGCTGTCTTTTTATTTTCTTTTACATAGAATCTAAGAAGTTCATAATCCCCTTAGCGTGCGCTTCCCCTATCTCTTTTAAGAATTCTTCTTTAGCAAGAAGATCGCCGTCTAGGTCTATAAATAGATTTTCAGTCAAGACAGCAGGCATACTCGTCTTTTTTAAGACTAAGTAGTGAGCCGTTTTCAATCCTCTATCCTTTATATTTCTGTGCTTATTTATTGTTGCTGTTATTTCACTATGCAAGGCTTTTTGAAATTCCCTTGTTTTTTGTTTAGTTTCAGGATATATATAGCTTTCAAATCCGGTTCCATTAGCAGCTGCATTGACGTGGATAGAAACAAATAAATCCGATTTAAAGCGATTTGCTATTCTAGCTCTCTCATTTAAGCTTACAAACACATCGTTACTTCTGGTCATCTTAATTAGCACTTCAAAGTTTTTACGTAAGAACTCTTCAGCATAAAGGGCTATTTTTAAAGTAATATCCTTTTCTCGCAATTTATCACTTACTGCGCCTGGATCTTCTCCGCCGTGTCCTGCATCTATCGTCAATCTTTTCATAACCTTCACCTCTCCATTTTTCCTACCTGTAATAGAGAAGCAAGTTGCTAAAAACTAAAACAAACATAAAAAAAAGAACGTTTTAAACGTTCTTTTTTTATGCTTGTTACATTAAGGTGCGAAAAAGTGCGGTAGTAAGCTTCCTAATGACCAAATTACCAATATACTTGTGACCATTACCCACGCGATTCTAACAAAGTTTTTAATTTGCATAAGGTAAGAGATAAAAAATAAAACAATTAAAAAGTACGGTAAACTGTTACTCCCTCCTGCAATTACTAAGCCCATCGAAACAATAATAATGATTCCTGCTATAATATTAAAAATGTGTATTTTTTTCATTTTTGATAAATTCCTCCTCTTTTTTTGTATAGTATACTATACATTAAGAAAAAAACATAATAAATATTTCCAAAACACAAAATAAAAAAACCTAGCTTTCGCTAGGCTTTTAGAAATTAACAAAATGGCATTGTCCAACCAAATACAGCGTTAATTTTTTTGTAGGTTGAAAAATCTTGCTTTCTGTATTTGAACGCACAGTTAACTAACTTTTTGTCACAGCAAGCATTCTTAGTTTTACTAGAGTAGCAAGAATCGTGTGTTTTACAGCAACTATCAATTGAATTAATCGTTGAACCTCCGCCATCAATAGCGTGTTTCCCGTCTCCGCATTTCAATCCACAGTGATGATATTTTTTACCGTTTTGATTTTTTAAGCAGAAATCAAAAATACCTTGTTCTGCAACAACCTCTGCTAAAATACCAGGTGTATAATTTTCATCGTTCGGAAGTTCTTCAACAGGAAGATCTTCTTCATCTGATTCAGAAAGATCTTCCTCTAGTTCTACTGGTCTAATAAAAACAGTTTCAGGCAAACCATCTAACACACGAAGACCAATGAGCATTTCGTCATCACCGAATGTTTTCGTAATTGTTCCGTCAAACCATTCTAAATGCTCGCCCTCCTTAGTATTTTCAACAAAATCGACTGTTACTGTACCATCCGAAGTTTGCAATGAAACTGTTCTATTACTAATTACTTCATTTTCATTACCTAAAGTATCAAACTCATAAATTTCAGTTTCCACTAATTCAGCTTCACTAAATTCTCTCTGTTTTCCTAATTCTAAGATGATTGTTTTATAATCTTCTTTTGCCTTTACCTCTGCTACAATTCTTTCTACTTCTACTGGATCTGTTACGTACTTACCAATGATGTCTTCTGACATTTAAAAACACTCCTCTGTACTTTTTTGCTTTACGTGGGTAGTAGAGAAGCAAGTCACTAAAAACTAAAAAGAATGGTGAAAAAAACTTTTTATTTTTTTTTGCTAATCTTTTTAGTTTTTTCGTCTATCTTTCTCTACTACTTATTGAAAGAACAAAACGGAGGTATAAATTATGACAAATAACTATGAAATTACAGTATTTACAATGACGCATTGCCCTGCTTGTGTAACGTTAAAGAAATGGCTTAAAAAGCAGGATATAACGTTTACTGAGAAAGATATTGTCACTAATGAAGAACACGAAAAAGAGTTCTTAAAACACGGATTAAAGTACACTCCAACAACCTTCATTACTGCTAATAATGAAACACATCAAATTGTAGGAGCTGCTGCAACTAAGAAAATCGAAAAGATCTTATCGTCAGAAGTAATTTCAAAGTAAACGAGGTTGAGACGGTGAAAAAACTTGAAGAAAAAGTTACTAAATATAATCAAGTAAAAATCGATTTAATGAAAATTTCTCAATGCATCGACTGTTGTAGTGAGGATGAAAAAGAGATTTATCAAGACATCGCTTTAAACTATTCAAAACAACTTAAAAGCATAAAGGAATCAATTGAAAGTGTCTACGGTGTAGAGCTTTGCAGTTGTTGCTCCTTTTTAGATAAATAGAAAAAACTCCTTAATACTGTACTAGAAAGAGTTGAAAAAGAACTTCAAGAATCTAGTAATCATAAAAAAAGCCTTATTCAGAGATTGTTTGGGTGATCCCCTATCTCTGAATAAGGCTTTTTTCTATGTTTTCTTTAGATGGTATATTTTGAATGATTTTTGCTTAATAATATATGGCATACAAAGATAACACCCACACCATTGATAGTGATAATACGATGCCCAAACCCACCGAAACACCTAGAGAATATTTTTTCTAAGCTAAATTTCTTGAGTTTATTGAGGTTATAAGACTTCGGAATTTTCTCTACGAATGTATTAGCTTTCTCTACCATAAAATAAAAGAGAAATACTAATACCTTACTTGTTTAATCATTAAGCAGTTGTATCTATAAAAAGTACTTTTTTATAAGGGCTTCTTTATATGGCTCAAAAAATTGAGGCAACTCGCTTATAATAAATAGTAAGCGAAAGGAGGTGAGAGTTTTGAAAGAAGTCCTAATTTTAACTAGCAAAGTTACTGGTGTTATCGTCATACTTTGGGGATTATTCTATGATCTGTTGAGTAGCTGCTTCCCTACTTTCTTTTCTACTCATAGCATTACAATTACCACGGGCATATCAGCTTTGATTCTAGGCTACATTTCTTGTTTAATTATTGTTATTTCTTGTTCCTATGTTATAAACAAGAAAAACCGTGCTAACGGTCCGCAAAACCAGCACAGTTCTTCTCAAAACATCATCTAATTATTAAGCCACTATTCCAATGAATGCAAACAAGTCGCCGCAAACGTCTTGTTTGCATTGGATCAGTGTAAATTCTATGTTTCTAGTATGTCACGTTTTAACCAAATATAAAATTATTTTTCATTTGGAATCTTCACTACTTGAGCTCGCACTGTACAATAGCTTAATCGAGCTTATGCTACTGATATGTCTAATGTATATGAAGTTTTTTGCATTAAATTCATAATCTATTATTTTTTTGTCAATCGTAATACATAAAGTTGACAGTCTATCATTTTTTTGGTAAACTAAAATTCTATAGGTGCGGAATTTGTACAAGTATGTCCGTTTTCCTTTATTTAAACAAAATACATAGAATCTACCGATTTTTAGGCAAAAAAAAGAGCCTATCTTCGGCTTTTTTTGTTATGCAAATTCCAGGGCTCCAACCCTGTTCATATATATCGTTTGTTACTCTTGTTTTATGGTTGACAGCAACTATCCTAATGGTTATGTTCGCTGTACAAAATTACTGAAAGGATGATGACAAATATCAAGTCCTCCAAAACTTAATATTCACTTACTAAATCCTTTCGGTAGAAAGGAGGTAGTAATACACTATGATTAGAGAATTTCTTAAAGAACTATTCATCCAAACAATTCTTACATTTCTTCCACATACCATTACTTTATGTGGATTCGCAATCCCTACAGTAGCTATTCTAGTAGTAGTTATTATTCTAGTGTTTGCTTTCAGAAAATTCTTCCCACTCCAATGGGAAAAAATTGCAAACTTCTTCAAAATCTAATTTTAGAAACAATTAGCTTCCTCGCGCTGCTCCAACAGCCGTGGAAGTTTTTTTTAACTCCATACTGATCAATGAAAAGTTATCCCAGTCTTACAGGCAGAAACTTTTTTAATCCCCAGTACTTTAAGTACACATTTGTAATATTTATTATATCTATAATGATAAGAAAATTCAAGGGAAATTCAGAATTCCTAAGCTAAATTCAGAAATTCTATGCAAAATCCAGAATTCCATTAGCAAGACAAGGTAGATGCTCATATATCTATAGTTACACCAATTTTTCTGATACCCTCTGTAAAAATTATATACCCAAACAACAAAAAATATACAAACATATGCTCATCTGCATTAATTAACGAATACCACAAACAATCTTAATAAGTTCATCTCTCGTTAAACCTGGTGAATAAATCGTGTAGTTTCTTGGCGCCTTTCTTTATATATTTTTTATATAGTTCAACTAATACAGCTCCCCTCCTCCCTCTTTTGCTCTCTCTCAGCTTTTTTTAGTTAAACTTAAGTTTAACTAGGCAAATAATAATATGTATCAAATACACACCTAGTTTAACTAATAATAATATAAGTTGTACTAATTTTATGTATTTATTATGTATCTATTATGTATTTATTAAATACATAAATTTAGTTAGACTTAAGTTCTACTTAACGCCCGATTTATAATCTGTGTTCCTTGCAATTTTAGCGATATGGAACGTTCGATAATTTTACTTTTTAAAATAATAAGGTTTCTGCCTGAAAAACAGAAATGTTTGTCAGGCCATTTATCTTTTCCATTTTTACATAACATAAATAGAGACTTTAAAGTGTTTGGCTAAGAACAATAATTAAAAGGTCAATTTGAGTTAATAAGATTTCTTTTAAATCAGGATCCGGACAGGAAGAATGTTGCTCCAATAAAAATAATAGTTCTCTGTTGAATAGAAAGAGTTCGTATTTAGTTAACATAAAATTCTCCTCCATTTATTGAAGCTTTTAGGAGCAATGAATAGGTTTTGCAAGCATAAAAAAGCTATCTCATTTCTATTGGCATAGGCTTTGCATAGAAATGGGATAGCTTTTTATCAGGATTTACACACGTAAAACGTATAAAAAATCGATTCAAGAGAAGTTTATCATATTTTTTACATATGTACTATATTTTTCCGTGGAAGCATATATATATAAGGTTGCGTAAAACAGAGATCGTAACCACCTTAGAACCCAACTCCCACGAGGGTTCTTTTTTTATTTGCGTTACAGAAAGGGACATTTCTAAAATTAACAGCATACAAAAAAAGCAACCTCGTTTTTGTCATAGGAGATCGAGGTTGCTTTTTTTGGATTCACACTCGTTGAAGAATGAATGCCACAGCACATAAAATTTTATCATATTTTTTACCATATATTCTATATTTTACCTAATTTACGTATGTATAAAATGTGCACTTTTTATACATTCTTTCAGTAATCACCTTTCGAAGAAACATCGGCATATCAAGGATGTATAAAAAGCTGCATACTCTATAAATATGACTCTGTTAGAACCCTTACTCCCATAAGGGTTCTCTTTTGTCGTGTGTACCGGAAAGAGACATTATGTTAACTAGCTCTGTATATCGTATACATAAAGACTTGTAGTTTTAAGCGTTCTTCTTTTTTATAAATATCCCTAGTACTAGGCAGATAGCGCAAATAATTAAAATAGTAAGCTGGCCCAAAATTACACCTCAAATCATTTCGTTAAATTAAAAAAGACAAGCATTCTTTATCTATAATTTAACAATATCACATTTCCATTAAATTGGAAAAGCGCCGATAATTCACATTATGTTAACTAAGCTTGTATATCACATACAGTTGAAAAAGGCTGCTGAATAAATCATCTTAGTTTTCAGAAACTAAGATGGGGTGATATTCGTGAAGAGAGTTACAATGACGATTACAATTGGAATAATGTTTTTGATAATATCCGCAACAGATGTGAGTGCAAAAACAATAAATGAAGCTGATACCAAGTTATGTGAAACTCTAAATTATGCACTTATGAGCAGCCTAAGAGATCCAGTAGATAAAGCAATTGTAGAAATCTATAAGAATGATATAAATGCACCACAAGATCTTAGATGGGATACAACTGGAGCAAAAATCCTTAAGATAAAGCAGTTGTATGGTGTCGGCGGATTATATGAACTAACGTTGAAAATAAAGCCTTTTTATCGTGCACATATAACTTATGGTATTGATGAAGTTGTAGTTAATTCGAATGGTGAATTAATAAGATATAAACATTTGAAAACATATCCGTTGTAAAGAACAATGGATATGTTTTTTAATTGGTTCCTGTAATCGGGATTATGTTAACCATAGATGTATAAAGTAGATGGTTTAAAACTAACTAATTTTAGAATTTTTATTGAGCTTTTTTGATAAATAATAGCAGACTAATCCAGTACCTAGTACTTTACAGAAAGTAATGAATGCATAAGATGGTGCTATTAAAACAATAACGAACAAATATGCACTTATAGCAAATATAAGCCAACTTGTTATAAGTAGAAAGCTAGATAAAAACTCCTTCATAGACTTCATCCTTTAGAAAAGATTAAATACTTTATTGTTTTATCATAGCAGATATACTTTTTCACAAGTCCATTTATTTTCGATAACGTGTTTTATGTTAACTAACATCTTTGTAAAAGCAGGTATTGTTACTTTACGGTTCGAATACTAGCATTATACTTTTAAAACAGAATTGGAGGCTAGTATGATGCTGGTAAAAAAGATGTTAAATGGAATTATGATGAAAGAAATCACCATTAAAGAATTAGCTGATCAGTATGGTGTAAGCACTCGTACCATTCAATTAAAGATTAAGAAATTAGGATATGAATGGGACAACAAGGAAAGTATTTATCGCTACGTTGGAGAAGAATCAGAGCCTTTAGATGTTGATTTTAGTACACTTATCTCTAAAAACAGTAAAATGCCAACAGAACAAAAGCAAACTAATAGTGAAATAGCAGCTAGCATTAGTAATATGAATGAAAGTGAAAGCACTAGTGCTAGCTTTACAAAAGCTAGCACTAATACTAGCAAAGTAGATGCAATTGATATTTTGCTACAAAATCCAAAAGATCGTTCAAAAAGGGTGTATCGAGGTTTCTACTTTGACGACGATGTTTTAGGTATTATTGATCGTGTCCCAAAGAGTTATAAATCCGAATTGGTGAATGAAGCGCTAAGAAAAGTCTTTAAAGAAAAAGGTTTATTGGACTAAAATTCTTTATTTATCGTCCGTTATGATTAGAATCATTTTATACGTTACAAGTGGGAGAGGGTCGGAAGACCGTCTTCTATTTGTAATGTTTAATGAACGAAGTGAGTTTGCTGTTAATAGGAGGGGAGCTACTTGGATTTTAAAGACCTAACATTAGATAACATTGGTTCTGTAGAAGATGATGAATTATTGGAATTGATGTATAAATCATTTACAGAAGTAAAGTCTGTGAAATTTATCAAAGAGGAAATGCACGATTTGTCTAAGCGCATAGTAATGCCTAGATTTGCTCATATAAAGAAACGAATTAAATATGGAAATGAGGAAGATTTCTTTTTCATTCAAGTACCTATTGTCGATGAAGAAGAGCGTTCTCATTTTAAAGTAAACGTTTTTTCTAAAGAAGGTTTCTACGACAGAATGCCAAAAGACGGTTTTATGAAAATGACTTCTCGAATTGATATTAAACCGTTTGGTGTACTAGACGTTTACTTTGAAGGTGCTGTAGCTTCCAGGAAACCTTACGAATTTAAGCATTTAAACTACAATAGAGCATATGAACATATAGAATCTTTCTACTATGATTTTGATTCAGAGCAATACATTGGCGTGGATGATAAACAAATGGCTGAAGCTCGCCGTGCTCTTTTTCGAGATCCTAATTTTGATTTTAAGGATAGTCCTGAACGAGTACAGGAATATTTCAGAAGAGAGCAATTAACAGAAGAAATAAAGAACCGATTAAAAGAGCAGAAAGAGTTATGTGAAGATAAATTCTTTGTAATTAAAGATACTCGTTACAATGTGTTAGTTGTTGATGGAGTTACAACTACGCAAGAAAATATAACGGCTGCGTTATCTTATATGCTCAATTATAAAGATTTTTTAAACGATACAATACCTAAATGGTTAAAGCTTAAGTTGGTTTTTTCTGAGATTACTTTAACTGAATATGATAAATTGATTCGAGAAATTAATAACTTGAAAGAAGCAATAACATTAGGTACAGATATACTTGAACGTATGGCTATCTTAATCCAAGGTAGGACAGGGGGAAATCCAATGCTATTTAATTGGAATGGGTTAGATGGTGGTTCAGAGGAAGAATTATTAAAGCAAGAGTTCGTGAAGCAAAATGGTCCAAAGGACCAACTGGAAAGGTTTTTAACTCCTAGACCAACCAAATTTGCTAGTTATGATCCTCTCTTGGGATTCGTCGGGTACGATGTGCAAGCTAAAGAGGTATACCCAAACATAGCCGAAACTGAAAGGCGTATTTACCGTACTGAGGAACATTCTAGTATCATTGCGGAAGAAGAATATCTTTTGCGGATAATCAAACATTTCAGTTCTGAAAGACAAGAGTAATATCTTGTCTTTTTTCTTTTTAAACCGTGTATTTATTTATAATGTTAAAGAGCAAAATTTTATAATTTTTCTTTACACAATACCGAGAGGTAAAAAGGAGATATCACCATTCTGGGAAGAAGTGATAATAACAATCTATACAGAAAAATTGGATTTGCTTTATCGAATCTAATATCAATACAACAAAATTTAAAAGGAGAGGATAATCAATTAATTAGAAAAATAGTGAGTTAGATTGCAACGTTGCAAGAAAATGAAACAAACGTAAGAGGGTCCGCGTGTCCGAAGCTGACACCTTCCAACCTGCTACTCAACAGCAAATGGAGAATCAAAAGGTAACACTGTATCTCAATTAAGGGAACAACCACAACATCGCGTAAGCGAGGGGGAGAGTGATAACTCCTAAAAATGATCAAAATGCAAAGCATTGTTGAGCATTCACTTCGAAGAAGTGAAGAATGTTTTTGCTGAGCGCACGAAGTGAGCGAATACTTTGCGAAGCAAAGTACAGAACAAAATACGAAGTATTTTGTCCATCCATCCGAAGGAAGGATGGCCGCCGAAACAGCGAAGCTGTGAGGTTTGGGTTTTCGCTAGAAAGTGAGCTAAAGCTACGTCTAGCAACGGTTAAGTGGTGTATTCAGCGATAACGCTGAATATGCGACTTAACCAGTTGCTACGCACTGGTGAGGGGGAGGAGTGCGCTAAAAAACTTAGTGAACGAGGAATTTTAAAAGACGCTAAAAATGAGAGAGAAACGATTCATTTTAAGGATTTTAAAATTACAAGTGAACTTAGATTTTTCCGCAATACGGCGTGAGCTTTTTTCTTAGCGAAGGATATACAGGCCGAGCTTAGAAAAAAGAAGCTTTTTAATGGGAAGTTCGATTTAATTGTTAATGATTAAGAAAGATAAAACGGCCAAGCAAAAAGAGGAACGATTTTATGCGTGGTTTTATCTTGCGAGAGAATTTACAAGTAAACGTTCTTCCCATTTTTATTTAGATAAGGCCTTTCGGCCGAGCTAAATAAAACACGGGCGAAAATCGTCTTTTAAATCGGGATAGAAATCGGGATAGCGTTGATTTAACAACGTTTTTCGTACTTAAAGTTGCGAATGCAACAAAAGTAATTACAATAAATAAAAACGTTGGGGGTGATAATTTTGTTTAAAAATAGACGAAAAAATAGACAAGGTGGAACACAAAAATTAAATGCTTCACTAACAAAAATTGAAAAGGTATTTGAAAAAATGTATTACAAGAAAATTTATGTTGGTAAAAGTCCAATGTCGGAAGGAACGGTAAAAACGTATGCTGATTTAACAATTGCCTTAATGCGTGATCTTCACGACAAATATGGTGTGGCTGACATAACTAAAGTAAAAAAAGAGCAGGTCGCTGAAATATTTCAGGAACGCATTGATAAATACCACGATTCTAATACGAATGAAGCAAGTAATTTAAATGGCATTACTTCTGCTATTGCTGCTTTTAATCTTGGAGTCAAGGAAACAAATATATTCAAAAGAGATTTAGAGTTCGGGGATCCTAGTGGTATGAGAAATTCTTTAAGAGAACAAAACGTCTTTAGAAACAGTAAAGCATCTATGACGCTACGTGCTACACCAGAAGAATCATTAAAAGTCATAGATAACATTAAAAGAAGTGGTTATGATACTCGTACAAGAGATACGGCGGCCGCCGTATCTCAAATTGCACTTGGAACAGGCGGGAGAATATCTTCGATATTAAAATTAACGCCTTCTGATATAGAAATTGATGAAAAAACTAATAAAATACGCTTTTTGAAAGATAAAGGCGGTCTTACAAGATCAGTAGAAATAACCGATAAAGACACAATGAAGTTTCTAAAGGGATTGACCGAAGGTAAAAAACCGAATGAGCGCTTGTTTTCATTTAAGCGTAAGGACGGAACTTTTCTTTCAGTTACAGAAATGCGTAAATCAGTAACGAATATCATAACTGCTGCCGGTCGTGATCTTGCTCGTACTGAAAAAGTAAGAGTGAAGGACCGTGATGGAAAATATAAATATGTATCAGTACCACGCAAATTTACGCCACATAGCTTCCGCAAGTCATTTGCGCTCCAGCGATGCCACGAGTATTTAAAAAAGATTCCTAGTGATCCTAAAAAGCTACAGGAGTACGTGCAACAATTAAAAAATTCCGATACTAAACTAAAAAGCAAAATAGAAACAATGGAGAATCGTATTAATGCTTCTCGAAATACAGTTCGTCAGCTAAGAAAAGACGAGATTGCTATCTTTTTAGTAAGTGTCGACCTGGGACATTTCAGAAAAGACATTGTTACGAGCTTCTATACCACATTTTCAGAAGTTCAAAAATACTATGATGAAGTGGCAAAAAGACCTTAATTTTATAGTTAAGGTCTTTTCTCTCAATTATGAGTTACTTTTATAAGTGCTTGGACAATCTCTTGCCCAATGATACGGTCATTTTCATCCCTAATGTGGGTTATTTTAAAAGCACAGATCATTCCTGTACTTGCAATGGTCTCATTTTCATCCCTGGTGTGGATTACTTTAAATGTCCTTCTTGAAGTTGATAGTCGAAAGAACATTTTAATCTCTAGTGTGGGTTAGTTTAATAGTTGTCGCTTCTTAAGTCGCTCTCGCTCTTTCTCTTTTTCATCCCTAGTTTGGGTCAGTTTAAGAGGATTAACACTTCTTTAATTCGCTCCTGCTCTTCCTCTTTTTTATCCTTACTGTGAGTTATCTTTGCTTTCCACCATACAACCACGTATAGGTACATCCATTTTAATTTTTATTACAAATCTCCATTGTTAACATTTTGGCAACTATACTGTTCTTTTAAACATCCTTTTTCACTTGAATACGTGGCCGACCAAACCGTCTATAATTAACTCGATAAAAAAATGAATAACCATTCACCCACGATGATTAATTGCAATCTATTGGGATGGCCGTCCAATTAAGTTTTTCACCATCTTTACTGACATTTTTTCAAATACTTTCATTCTCTAATGTACTAACTTGGCCTCTTTAAAAATAAGAGAAAAGGAATATTGCATTATTTCGGAGAAAGAAATAAGATGAAATACAGAAAATCGGGATGGAAATCGGGATAGATACCGGTTTCTAAATCGGGATGGAAATCGGGATGGTCGTTCTCAACCCTTGTTATTAAAGGGATTGAGTAGAAACCGGGATGAGAACCGGGATAGAGAATCGGGATTCATCCCGATTCTCATCACGATTTTATTTGGAGGTGAGAAGATTTGAATAAACAACTTCAGTTGGATTCTGGTAGATTGTACACGGGTAAAGAAGTTGCTGAACTTACTGGATATAAAGCTGATTCAATAAAAAAGATGTGTAATGAGTACGATATTGAAACGCCACGAACTGAAGGTGGTCATCGTCGATATACAGCACATAACATAGAAGTCCTCTTGGCAATTAAAGATAAAAGAGAGAATGATGAGTGGTCTGTACAGCAAATTAAAGAGTGGTTGAATGGTAAAGAGACTGTTTTTACAACTCATATACCTAAAACGCAAGATGAAATGAAATACGAACATTTGGCAACAAAATATGAACAGTTAGAAAAGGCTTTTCGTGTAGTAATTCAAAAAACAAATCAAGATAGAGAGTTAGATAAAAGGCAAAGAGAAGAAGAAAGAAAGCATATGCTACAAATGTTTGAAGAAGAAAGAGAGAAAGATCGCAAGCTTATGATACAAATGCTTGAAAAACAAAGAGAAGAAGACCGAAAGCAGTACGAGCGATTACTTAAAGAGCAGCTTGATGAGCAATTGGGAACTCGTGATCAAAAACTTTTGACATCGGTACGAGAAATACAACAAAGTCATAAAGAAATAGCTACTACGTATCAAGAACAGATGGAGAAGAAGCCCAAAACATTACGTGAAAAGATTGCTTATATATTTGGTTCATCAAAATGAAGAAGAAACCCCGCAGGGTTTCTTCTTTTTTGTTGTTGCCTAAGATTTCTTTTATATTTCTCCTTCGTTGAAATCTTAGGCTGCGCTTATTACTAATAATTGTGCTTGAAAAAAAAAAAAAAAAATGACCTATTTAGTTCAAGTGCGCTAAAAGAATAAGTAGAGAGATAATTTTTTTTCGTTTTTACGCTATTTTGGGCCGATTTGCTGAACGAAGTTCTATATTGTATGTGAAGTAGAAAAACGTTTGGTCTATTGGTGAAAAAATCAGGCATACATACTTGTTTTTTATGCTTCTAGTTCACTTATGTAGTAGGAAACAAATTATTGGAGGAAAGGGTTGACTTTTAGTTTCCAAGTGGTTCCGATAGCAATGGAAGACAAGATGAGAAATTTCTCCGATTAATTACTATTAATGAATTACAGGAGAAAGAAATTCATTTTTCTCTGGAATGCACCTGTAAATGGTACCTATTTCTCTTATCTATAAGTACACCAGAACAGGTGTAAAAAACTAAAATTACGGAGGTAACAAAATGGGACAAAGTATTAAAAGTTTGTGTAAAGTGGCAGGAACGATATTAGGGATATTAGCTACTATTTTCGGGACTGCAACAGCATTATATTATGCCTGCTTTCCTAACTTCTTTGTAAAGAATGGAGTGGCAATTGCAGCTGGAGGAACCGGGGTCTTTCTAGGTTTACTCATTGCTACTTTGGTTATTGGGGTAGCAGCAGCATATCTCATTGTTACAAGTAACAATCAAAACAGACCAAACAATACTATTTAGAACAAGCTCCTAGTGGGCTTGTTCTTTTTTTATTTAATATGTTCAAAGTATGTATTAAGGAGGTTCATCTTGTATTTATGTACTAATTCCTCTTATTATTGATACTATATAGATACATTAATTGAATGATTTGAGGTTTTAAATATGACAAAAAAAGAAGAAAAAACGTTAGAGAAAGAAGTACAAACGGTTTCTGTTCACGTCAAGTTTCCTGCGGGTCTTATAGAAAAAGTGGATCAATACCAGGTAGATAATCACTTAAATAGCCGTGTTAGTGCTATGGCTGAGTTAATGAGAATTGGTTTAGGTGAGCTGGAGAGAAAAAAATAAGCCTTATAAAAGAGAAGTGCCTTAAAAAAGCGCTTCTTTTTTATAGGGGCTCACATTACACATATTGTTATCTTTTAAAATTGCTGCTATTCTAATTATGGGCTTTTTAATAAAGGAAGTGTTGAGGGATGAATTCCTTAACTAATATTAATTTATTTTTATGTGTTGCAGAAATGGTACAAACTCTTTCAGGAATGTCGATCAGCGATTTAATCATTGCTGCTGTTGTGTTTGTATTATTAAAAGGTCAATTTAATTTTGAACTTAAAATTAGCTTTGGTACTACTACGAAAAAAGAAGACAACGACAAGAATAAGACAACATAAAGAAATAGCCACCATTTCCGGGGTGGCTATTTTTAATACCCTCTTTTAAAAGCACTTTTAAACCTTATAGAAGCCTTATTTTCGTATTTTTATATACTTGTAGTTTCTTATATTAAAAGAGAGAAAAATAGCTATACAAGCCAAAATAGAAGGTTAATTAACCGCCACGTGGAATTCCCCCGTGAATATTAATAGGTTTTTCCCTCTTCAATTTAGCACGTTTCTTTGTTTCCAACAGGTAGTCCTCAAATTTATCCGTTTCGAGATCATTTTCTTCTATGATTGAAATTAATGTTTCCAATTGATCTGCAATATCATCAACCAAAGCTACTGGTAATGAAACAGAGTCTATCTTTTGGCTACCAGCTACACTAACCATTCCCCTCAGAGCAGTAACTGTTATCTTTGTATTTTTCACATTCTCATCCCCTTAATAAACTACATAGCCCTAGTATAGAGTAAGAACGAGAAGCTAACAATAACTTAGAAAAGTAGGAAACTTGCAGATTGGGTGTACTCTCAAAATCTAAAATCCTTGTGCTGTCTGCAAAGATACAAAGCACAATAGCGCCCCACCCATATAGCACTAATATAAGGGCGATTTTTTTTGAACACGTAGAGTTAGCTACGTCCTCCAATACAAAAAGAGCACTAGCTATATACTAATGCTCCAAGCTATAAGACCTCTCTGTGGAAAGAGACAGAGGTCAGGCACCCCATAGCACTAATATAAGGGGGGAAACTTTTTGCCCTAATTATTCTAGGATGGCCCCCCACTAAAAAAGAGCACTAGCCCAGTATACTAATGCTCACTTCTGTCTTTATATAATAACTTCTTAGGAAGGAGAAAAAGCGCCGCACCCATATAACACTAATATAAGGGGGGAAACATCATACACTTTTTTATGAACTGCCTAATGTAGACTAATTAAGTTTAGCATTTAAGGGAAATGTTGATGCTCACCCCAGGACTAATATAAGGGCGACTTTTTTTGAACAGCCCAAAAGAAGAGATATTCTCCCCCAATAAAAAGAGCACTAGCGTGTCCACTAGTACTCCTTGTGCTCTAAAGACTCTCTCGTAGAGACAAGCCCAAAAGCGCCGCACCCATATAGCACTAATATAAGGGGGGAAACATCATACACTTTTCTTAGTTTTTCTGAACCAACCTTTAACTGTATTGATAGACACATTTAACTGTTCAGCAATTTCCTTGTATTTGAATCCTTGATCCTTCAATTCAATACCCTGCTCTTTAACCTTATGAAAAGCACCTAAATACTCTTCTTTAGGTTTCATCCCTTTTGCCCTGTTCTTCTTTGTTTTCTTCTTTAAATCACGCTCTTTAGCCCTTCTTTCTGCTTCTTCATCGCTAATAAGAGCAACTAATATACTATCCTCTTCTTTGGTTACTTGTAAAACCTCACGTAGTCTTTCTTTGCTATAGTTATAGCCTTTTCTACGCCCTAAGTGATCATATTCGCCACTTACCCAGTTTTCGTAGCCTCTTTCTGCTGATTTAGTTAAATCGCACAATGTATCCCAAAGGTATACGACTGCATCTTTATCATAAAAATCATCAAAAGAGTTATATAGCTTTTCCATTTCATTTAAAGCCTTTATTTTATTCCCTGCTGTTGTACAGAGCGTATAATAACGTACCAAGAAGCAAGCAACTTCACGACAGCCATTCATTCTACCTTTACGATGCTCTGAAAGAGCAAATATGTCGTGAATAATTCTTTGATGACGTAAATTCCAAGGATCTTTAATAATTGCTGAATTATCCTCTTCTGGAGATTCCTTTTTTCCACCATCTAATGCCGTAAATGCTTTCTTTCTTGCGTTTTTCTTTTGGTCTTCTTGTCGCTTATGTTCAAGATATCTTAGATATCTTTCGTACTTTTCACGACCTTTGCGACGCTTTTCTTCAAGTGTCTTTTGATGAGTTAGGACTTGGTCCCACACAAAACATTCTAGTAACTCGTCAAATTTTAAACGTTCTCCCACTTCAACATAGGTCTTCCCTGTTATTACTTTCTGTGTAGACTTATGAATTGAACCGACAGCTCTTAAAACACGGGCAGAATCCGTTACAACGGCACCATCAGCACCATATTCTTTTAACATTTCGTATATATATTTCTGTAAAAAGCACCAGTATGTATGTCTTATTTGACCTATTGGGTTAGTTCTCCAAATTAACTGTAGACCTCTTGAGCGAAGAATTTCAGTTGGATGAGGGAAGGCATATTCGTCAAGTCGTTCAAGGATTAATTTCTCCATTTCATCTTGTGACATACCCTTAAATTCATCTAACTTATAGTAATCTAGCTCTGTGTAGAGCATATGTAATTCAGTTACGCGTTCTTGCAACCTTCTTTTATCTTCGCCTATAACAAATACGGGATTACACCCTAAATACTGTGTTTCCCTGCCGTCTGTAAGCTTTCCACCATTGGCAATTGCCCAATCATATGTCCAAAAATGGTCTTTCCATCCGTTTACTTTTATTTGTAGATATTTTTTATATGTTATCTTTCCATATGTCTTAGCAAATTCTTGGTGTCTTTCATCACCATTAGTAACAAATTCATTGTATAAATCTAATTCCGAGACACCGGCTGCAATCATATCTACAGCTTTCATTACTAAGTCTGAATAAACTTTTTGAGCACTACGTAAATCCTTAAAAGCCAAAGTAGGTAACTTATTTCTTTCTGCTTGAATAGTACCTTCTTTATATGCCTTTAAGAGCTTCTTATAGCTCTTATTATCGGTTTCTATTGTTCTCATATATTCTATTGGATGACTCTTAACTATTCGCCTTGTGCGTCTATCCTGGGTTTCTAAGAACCAATCAAAATATAACTCTAATTGTTCTGAAAATGTATCAAAGTATCGAGGAACGTCAAGATACTTAATTTCTCTTAAACTGCTTCCCATTAAGAATAGGTTGCTCCGATCTCCCCAAATACCTTGGACAGCATTTTCTATTTCTTGAAGCTCATCTTTTTCGATAGCCACAAAAATTCACACCTCTCCTATACAAATTAAAGAAGAAAGTGCGACTACCCCAACCCAACACATTTTTCATTGAAAAAAAGGAAAATCATAAAAAACTTGAAAAGTAAGTTATGAAGCGTTAATATTAATATGTAACTTTTCATAAGTGTATAATCTCTCTTTACTACTACTGCTCTTAACTTTAGTCGGTTGATGGGTTGGTGTTGGGTTGGAGAGTCGCATTAGAAACGGCCTAGGAACCGTTTCTTTTTTTGTCTTCTTTTCGTACTCTACCTTTTTCATTGTAAGAAATCTATTATTTACCTCTTTTTTTCTATAATTCTATCTTAACGTATCTGATCTCTTAACAGTGAAAAAATTTCTGTGCATTAGCTCCAGGATCTTTTTAATAGAGTTTGATTTACCTCGTCCTCTTTAATCATTAGATAAACCATTGTATCTTTAGGGTTTCTATGCCCTAAGAACTCTTGTGTTTGCGCTAAATCCTTTCCTGAATCTAAATATACAAACCATCCTGCCGTTTTTCGAGTTGTATGAGTAGAAACTATATCCTTATTGTAACCTATTTGATCCGCAGCCCACTTTAATAACCTATGTACGTAAAATCTATTAAAATCAAAGATTTTATCATTGTCTTTCTTAGTGTCCAAGTAGACTTCTAATTTTCTTCTACACGCATCATTTAATGCAATTCGCTTATCGTCCCCTGTTTTTTGCGTTTTCACACGTACAATACCGTTCTTTACGTCCTTCTTTTTTAATTCAAGGATGTCTGACACTCTCAATCCAGTTGATAGCGCAAATTCAAAGTATAGTGAATAAACGAATCCGTTTCTTTTTGTTCCTAAAACTTCTATGAATTGTTTTACTATTTTTTCATCTTTAATTGGTTCGCATTTCATCAAAAAACCTCCCTAAAACGTGCACAGAGGTACACATTTTCTTATAACTATTATATTATCAATCATAAAAGTTATAAAATCAAGGTTTTAAGGTACACAAAATATACTTTTTGTGTACTAAAAAACTATCTCTTCTTTTAAAATTTCTTTCTCTATGAATTCAAAGAAGCCCATAGGCTCTTCATCCAACATTTCATATGCCTTCTCTACAATTAATACCTTAACCTCTTGCATTAGCTCTTCACGGTTTTTAAATATCGTTTGTTGAGCGTGCTTTAGAATTTTAAATTCCAACTGATCAATAATAGCTTGTACTTCTTGTTGCTTTTGAGTGTTTTCTACTGACATACACATTTCCCCTTTTCAGTTAGTTAATGGTCATAATCTTTATATTCGTTATATAACCTATGGTGTACGATGACCCTTTATTGCAGGGAGTCTCTTAATTGTTTCAGTGTTTTTTTAACCCAATAACCTATGTTTTGTTCGGTTTCTCCTAAAATTTCAGCAATCTGTCTATTTGTAAGCATTTTTTCAAAACGGTAATACAAAATTTTTCTTTGCTTATCAGTTAAGGCCCGCATTGCCTTATATAATTCCTCGTTTACTACAGGAATAACTGTTCCTTCCTCTACCTTTTCAATTACGGATAATTCAGGGCTTTCTACATTACTATCTAGTACAGCTCCAATTGTCTTAATAGAGGGCGCATTATCCTCTAAAGCATTTTTATCAAATACTAGTAATTGCTTAAAATTTCTTTTTCGTTCTCTCTTATCGAAATCTTGGGAACGTCCACGGATCAGAACAGAGCAGTATCTAACTACTCGATTAATTCTATAAAATGTTTTGAAAGTTTGATTAAGTAAATTGATGTCGGTTTGAGAAGGGTTTTTAAAAGCTGCGTGCATCGCTTCTTTGTGTTTTTCATCTTTTAAAAATTCTTGAATAACGGGGTTTTCTAATACTAAAGGTAGTCTCTTTTGTATTTTCTGCGTGTACACTAATCGCTTTTTCCCTTTAGCTTCATCACATTTATTGTTGGAAGTAAATTGAGTATATTGTGCCATAAAAATGCTCCTTTTTATAGGGAATCTTGTGTAATAAAAGAGAAATTTGGAATATTTGAAGAACAAGTGTTCTTATTATCTCCTAAATTGAAGTAAAAATCTAGTACTTTTTAGGAAATAAAAAATTATTTTTTTTGGAAATTTTTTTAGTTTTTTCAGACTCCTTTCTCTATTACAAATGAGGAGGTGTCCATATGGGAAATACACTAACTATAGCAAAAGCTGCTACCAAAATTAATGATGGAGTGGACTTTAT
>NZ_JAJEKD010000011.1:0-28035 GCF_021029645.1 Priestia sp. TSO9 | reverse complement strand
ACGGATTTTGATTCCGTCATGCGTTGGTTCGAATCCAGCTAGCCCAGCCATAGAGAGCCATTAGCTCAGTTGGTAGAGCATCTGACTTTTAATCAGAGGGTCGAAGGTTCGAGTCCTTCATGGCTCACCAGTTATATTTACACGCGGGTGTGGCGGAATTGGCAGACGCGCTAGACTTAGGATCTAGTGTCTTATGACGTTTTAGATAAATGCGCGGAAGTAGTTCAGTGGTAGAACACCACCTTGCCAAGGTGGGGGTCGCGAGTTCGAACCTCGTCTTCCGCTCCATATATATTGGCGGCATAGCCAAGTGGTAAGGCCAAGGTCTGCAAAACCTTTATCACCGGTTCAAATCCGGTTGCCGCCTCCACGTATAAGTCCTGCCGGGGTGGTGGAATTGGCAGACACACAGGACTTAAAATCCTGCGGTAGGTGACTACCGTGCCGGTTCAAGTCCGGCCCTCGGCACCATTTTAATAAGCGCCCGTAGCTCAATTGGATAGAGCGTTTGACTACGGATCAAAAGGTTAGGGGTTCGACTCCTCTCGGGCGCGCCATACACGGGAAGTAGCTCAGCTTGGTAGAGCACTTGGTTTGGGACCAAGGGGTCGCAGGTTCGAATCCTGTCTTCCCGACCACGAGTACCAGTATCAGTACCATGATGGGGCCTTAGCTCAGCTGGGAGAGCGCCTGCCTTGCACGCAGGAGGTCAGCGGTTCGATCCCGCTAGGCTCCACCATACAGTATACGGAGGAATACCCAAGTCCGGCTGAAGGGATCGGTCTTGAAAACCGACAGGGGTGTTAAAGCCCGCGGGGGTTCGAATCCCTCTTCCTCCTCCATTTTCTATTTTGGTCCCGTGGTGTAGCGGTTAACATGCCTGCCTGTCACGCAGGAGATCGCGGGTTCGATCCTCATCACCCGCTCCAAGTAAAGGGCCTATAGCTCAGCTGGTTAGAGCGCACGCCTGATAAGCGTGAGGTCGGTGGTTCGAGTCCACTTAGGCCCACCAGTATAATAAACAGTTAAGTTAAACTTAAAAAATAATCATGGCCCGTTGGTCAAGCGGTTAAGACACCGCCCTTTCACGGCGGTAACACGGGTTCGAATCCCGTACGGGTCATCAAAAGAGCAGTTTGCAAATGCAAACTGCTCTTTTATTTGTGGTAGATAGTCGACAATTAAAGTGTATGTGTTAAGGGAACTATGGAAAAATATTCTTTGAATTAAATCAATAATATAACATAATGGTTATAGGTTTAAGCCATAGAAGCAGCAATATGTTCCTACTTAGCACTATTATTCAAATTTTGCAGAGCTTCACTAATTAAAGAGTTATGACCTCCAATAGTATGTCTTTTATTAATATGTAAATATTATTTGTACAAATTTAGATTTTTAAGTTTGTAAAAAGTAATGCAGCAAGTATACAGTATGTAGTGCTACCTTTTTAGACTTTCATTCTAATATTAATAAAGTAAGAAGCGAAAAATAATTTCTTTTTTAATTTCTTATTAATAACTCCTTCAAACGGTCCTCAGGATCAATTCCTTATTTATACTCTATAATGTCTTTTATTTGATTATTTATCATTTATATAAATTTAACATTAATTATAAAAAAAATACGACGTTCGTAAAAGTATACTTTTACGAACTTTCCTTTTATATAAGAAATCTACTGTTTCTATCGTTCGTTTAAGTCAGAAAAATGATTACGAACGTTCTCTTTATTTCATACACTTTTACGAACGTTTTTGATAGAATAAAAGGAAGATAGACACAAAAGGGAGTATAAAAATGGAAAATAGAAAATTTGGATATATCCGTGTAAGCAGCCGAGATCAAAATGAAGGACGACAACTTCAGTCCATGGAAGAAGTGGGCATTTCTCCTCGAGATATTTTCATGGATAAACAAAGTGGAAAAAATTTCAATCGAGAACAGTACCAATTACTAAAACGAATGATTCGTAAAGGGGATATCCTTTACATTCATTCACTAGATCGTTTTGGGCGTAACAAAGAAGAAATTTTACAAGAGTGGAATGCTATCACAAAGGAAATTGAGGCAGATATTGTTGTATTGGATATGCCTTTGCTTGATACGACTCAGTATAAGGATAGTTTGGGAACCTTTATTGCAGATTTGGTTCTTCAAATTTTGTCCTGGATGGCTCAAGAAGAGCGAGATCGTATTCGTAAACGCCAACGAGAAGGAATTAATGCTGCGCTGAAGAGCGGTATATCTTTTGGCCGCCCTAAAGCCCAAGTTAGCCAAGATTTTATTGAGGCTTATAACCGTTGGAAACGAAATGAAATTACAGCCGTACAGGCAATGAAAGAAGCGAATGTAAAAAAGACAACGTTTTATAAATTAGTAAAACAACATGAGAATGCAACGAATATGTAAACTATTTAAGCTAATCTATGTTTTATCTTTAGAGTTTTGAAATAAATATTATTCTTTGTGTCAAGTTATCTTTTATTACACACTTTTCTATATACTAATTTATCTATTAACCTCGTATCAAAACAATGAAAAAAGGAAACACTATTTTTAAAAGAGAATGATAAAGGGGTTAATTGTTTATGGAAAATAATATATCCAACGAAATGAGTCAAATTGAAAAAAATATATCTGAAGAAATATTAGCTGAATTGTTTTTAAGTCAAGTAACGAAACAATTCAAAAAGGGTAAAATTCTTGAAGAAATTGATCTGTCCTTAAAGAATAAAGACAAAGAAGCTTTTTTGCGTTTAACGTATGAACTAAAATTTGTATCTTAATAAATAATTGGAAATAGGAATTCATTATATAAACAAACCTGACTGAGTATCTTTCATAAGATGTTAAGAACATAATTATTATGGTTTAGCTTCAATATAAATGGGATAATGAGCAGGAAAATGTATTTCTATTAAGATTAGTACATAAGCAAGCATGCAGCAGATCATAATTGTTCCTGTTACTAAAGCGAAACGAAGAACTTTCCTCATTATTTTATGTCTTTGAAACTTATTAAAGTTAATAATGTTACTCATAAAATCCTCCTTTTCCGGATTGATGGAGATATATTGTAAAAAGAAGATAAAGCTATATTCCTTAAAGATCAAAGGAATAGTTTTATCTTTCAATATAACACGATCATACGTACTAAGAAATAGTAAGTTGTGAGAGGAAGGAGACAATATGTTATAAAAAGTAAACTTATACAAATGAAATAATAAATGCAGCTTTTCGCTAGTTATATAAGCTGGCGAAAAGCTGCATTTTGAGAATGGAAAGCTACCTAAGGTTATCCTAGCTACTCTTAATGTAGTCTTCTTTATTCCTCAAGTTATTGAACGAGAGTTTTTATGGTTTGCAAAATAGCTATATTATTTTGGACTGTTAAATTTAATTCATAGTATCCTCTCTCGCTGGATATACATGCATAGTCCCCTGAACATCCAGTTACAAAAAATGAGGTATTAGGAAAGTTAGGATTGATTGTAACTGAGTTAGCAAAAAATTTATGTGCATGATGAGTGAAAATCGCTAAAATTTTGTTCCTTACGTTAGAGGGTATAGCATTAAAAAACATGTTTGTCTGCATTTGAGTCGTAACATGATCACCATGTATTTCCGTAGTTATACCTGGAACTCTCAAAGGCCAATGAAAATCAATAATGTAATAATAGTTAGGATCTAAGTTACTTAGCAAGTTTAAGCTATCCCGGCTAAATACCCCTCCTTGACCATTATCTAACCAAACATGACGCACTAACCCTTGTGTTCCAGGAATAACTCTATAGCCAGTTAAATAACGATTGATGTACTGTCGAAATAAAGCTCTACTGTTATTTCTGTTAGTAGCCTCCCAGTTTCCTATAGAAGATCTGAAGGGAATTGCTCCTAAAACATTATTCAAAATATTAGTGAACTGTTGGTAATATGTTTCAGCTACTTGTATTGAAGAAGCACCTAAAGCGTGTACATCATCTCCACCGAATATGATATATCGTTTGTTACCATTATTCACGACTCTTTGCAAAAGGGTATTAAACATACTTTGACTGTTTAAAAAACCTACATGGCTATCACCCACAACTGCTAAATTAACTGTAGTAGCTAGTGGGGATCCTGGTTGATTTTGAACGTAGTCATTTTCTCTTTTACCTTTATCGTTCTTAATTATTTTTACCACCCTTTCTGTCTATTGTTCTTGATATATTATTCAATAAATCAAGAACTGCTTGTACGATGATAAAAATGCTTCTTTATTTAATAGAAGTAGAATAACAAATATTTTCTTTTTAAGCATGTCCAAACTCTTTTTGGTTGGTAGCATATTCTGTTAATATAAATACCTTTTTAAAAAGGGGAACATAACATTGCTAACGAATAGTAAACAAAATTTAGAGAAATCTATTCAAAAAAATCAAGATAAAGAATTCTTACAATACCTTCCACTAAAAATTTATAGCGAAATAGCTTTTGCAGTCCCTATCCCGCAGGGCATCTCTGGCTTACCACCAACTATTTTCTTTGATATTTCTAAGCGATTTACCCCAGACCAGGTACAAAAAATTCAAGACACTATCAATGGTGTATTATTTAACTGGTCGTTGCATCTAACACAAAAATGGAACAATGGATTTAATAATGGTGTATCACAATTAGCTGATTGCACGAACACATATGCGATGAAAAACTTACAGCCTTTACGTTATTTTGGTATTAATGTTACAGACGGGAAACGGGCTACAGATTTAGCTATGGAGCAATTGACAGAGGTCATTAAAGACAATGGGTTTCGCCGATCCCAAAGAGCTAGGATAGATTGGATATACACCCCTTCTCCTATAACAATACAACTACCACAGACAGTCACTAAGACTCAAACTCCGTTATCTATGATTGTTAATGTATACCAACTCCAACAACCGAATGTAACTGCCGGCTTGCTTATAGGCTCTATGTTTCATGCTTGGCTCCATAGGGGTGGTTACGACGACCCTAAAGTTACAAATTATTTTGTTTCTGAATGTCCAATGTGCGTTATGAGAAGTTATCAACCTAAAAAGCTCAATGTACCCGATAGTTTATTCTATAAATATTTTAATTAAATCAACTAGTTTGAAAGTAGTGCATGATATATACAAAACGAATAATTATAAAAGAAACTATTAGCACTTAAAGAATGTTTAAAAAGGATTTTTTACCTATAATTTTACTTTTGCATTTAATCTTTTTTTACAACTAGTACAATTCAATTTATTCAATTCACTATTTAATATAGTAGGTCATAAAAAAGGAGAATTCTGTTGAACCTAAAAGAAATCAAAGGATCATACGATATAATTGTTAGCTTAGGCAGTGCTTGTAATCCTGCAATGGAATTAAAACGCTTAAATTTAAGGACATTCTCTGGGCCACTAGACTGGAGTGTATCTCTATCACTTTCTGATGTTAATAGGTTACTGAAAAATAAATTCAGCAATTTTATGGAACTTGAAAACATGCAACTGACTGATGGAGCGTTTGCATTTGCTGATGATGGGGTCTTAATTGAAGGGGTACAATCTTATTTAATAGAGGATACTCATTATAATATTATTTCAGTCCACGATTTCCCAATCATTCCACATCAACATTGGAGTGCCACATACACCTCCTATAAAGAAAAACTTACAAATCGAATTAATCGTTTTATAGAAAAAATCACAACTTCTGAATCTGTTTTATTTATTAGATGGGCTGCTACCTATGAGCAAACTTTAGAATTACAAGCAATTTTAGAACAGATTGTTAAAGGTAATTTTAATATTCTTATCCTATGCCCTGAAGAAGGATTCAACGGTGTAAGTGAAATTAATTGGGAAATTGATAAAGTATGTGCAGTCAAAGTACCGAGACTCCCTAATGACCTGGAAACATGGAATTATGTTTTAGAAGGTATAACATTAAGTTCTAGAAAACAATAAAATGAAAGCATAAGAAGAGTTTCAAAATAAGAGAAGCAACCTCATATCCCGTGGCATTGGAGAGAGGTTGCTTCTTTGGATTCAAACTTAGCAAAGAATTAATAGTAGATAATGTAAATCTTACCATGAATTCTTTATAAAGACTATATTCTTAGGATCAGCATATGTATAAATGGTGCACTTTTTATACATTTTTTAGTAATCACCTTTCTGAAGAACGTCGGCAAATCAAGGATGTATAAAAAGCTGCATAAAGTAAGTCGTCATATTATCTTAAACCCCTTGTGCCATAAGGGGTTCTTTTTGTGATGTGTTCCGGAAAGAGTGTTTATGTAAACTAGACCTGTATACCGTATACAAGTAGAAAATGCATTATAAAGGAACATGGACTTCTTTCGTCCAACTACTTGTTTTAGACTTAACCGTAATTAACTGATTGCTTTCCCATTTCAACTCTCCTAGGAATCTGGCATATACAGTTTCATTTCCAACCTCTTCTACGAGTAATTCATTAATTATTCTTAATCCTCTTTCATTGTAGACCTCACACCATAACTGAAAGCCAGAATATCTATGTACTCCCTTCAACATTGCTACTAGTTTACGGTTAGGGCTTTTCTTTGGTGTTTTTGCAGCTAAAAAAATGGCTTCATAATCTTGTCTAACTATTTCTTTTAAAGCTTCTTCTACATATTTTTGTATAGTTACTAAAGAAAATGAAGAGTACTTTTCCAAAGTAGGTATTATATATTTTCTAACTATGTTACAAAATGCTTGATATTTTTCTTCAACTGACTCTAATTCTGTAAATAACATATAATCATCTGGAAGAAGTATTTCAACCTCATGGATGGCCTTCTCTTCTGAATATGATACATCCTTATTGGGATTAGCTAAACAATATACAGTAATGCTATTAAGTTCGTCTAATTCGAATCCTAGATCCTTCAATTTCCTACAAAAAATCAATTCGAAAATCCTAAGCTCATGTATATTATTGTAATGCTTTTTAGGTCTTTTCTTTGCCCAATCCATAATATGAATATTAAACATTTAAACGGTATCCCTTCTTGTTTATAGATAAAAATTAAATCTTATTTAATTAACTATCATTTTAAACATTAATATTAGAAATGCTACCGATAACTGTGATTATGTCAACTAATTATGTATATCGTATACATAATTTTTAATTAATGTAAGTAATATTAGGACAAGCATACAAACCAAATAGATAAAAAATAATAGAATATTAAAGTAGATATTTTCTACATTGTTATAACTTTTAATTTTAAAAGGGAGTTATTAATTTGATATCAATATATGTTAAGGATACCGAAAAATATGGTAGAGGAATATATGCTTTACGTGATATCAAAAAAGGGGAGCTTATAGAAGTATCTCCCGTTGTAATTTCACCAAAAAATGAATGGGAATACTTAGAAAAAACTGTAATGTCATATTATTGCTTTTATTGGGGAGAAGAAGGTAATGATACAGCAATTGCTTTGGGTTATGGTTCCTTGTTCAATCATTCATATTCTCCAAATTGTATCTATTATACTAATGAAAAAAAAGTAACGATAGAGTTTTACTGTATTGTTGACATTAAGAAAAATGAAGAAATCACTATAAACTACAATGGTGATCCTAAAGATAAGTCTCCTCTATGGTTTAACGTCATTTAATAAATTTCCTCTTATATTTTTATATGAATTTAAAATCTAAGAAAGTAGTGATTATATTGCCTAAGAAAAAAGGGAAAAAGCCTCCTAGTGGTGGTGGCGGCGGTTGTAATAGTGCAATTTGCCAAGTACTAGGAGTGAACTTTACTGCGGCTCAGAATTTTGGATGGACTCTTGTACTTGAAATGCCTGATGTGAGTGGTCAGTTTCCTATTACAGCCGTGGATCTATCCGCATGTCAGGTTTCAGTTCAACGTCCATTTGGGACTGTAATACTATCATGTAAAGAAATTGAAAATTTTATTTCTTATGAAGTACGAAAAAATGGTGGAGCAAGTGGTAATGACGTAGCTGGTTCTTGTAATGTCATCTGTGACTTATTGAATTATAATTTACAACAGGAGACTGCTAATGGTTGGGGAAATGCACAAGCTTTTACCATTGAGCTAATTGGTACTCCATCTGTCGAATTACAGAGTGTAAATTTAGGGACTTGTGAAGTTACAGTTGATACAGCTCCAACTACACGAAATTGCACAACTATAGCAAATACTTGGAATGCTTTTCAGGTGCACCAATAATTTTTAATATATATTCACCATACTTTCCGAAAAAAATTAGTTTATGTTATGGAGTAGAAAGAGTTTGAACATGTCTGTCTTGGTGCAAGTAAAGCCGTTGGAATGAATAATTCCAACGGCTTTATTTCCGATAACTAACATTATGTTAACTAACGTTGTATACGATATACAGCTTAAAAAACGGAAAAACCTACTTGACAGAGATCAGTAGGTTTTTCTGTTTAGAGAAACTAATAAGGGTTCGAAAGTAGTCGATGCCTCGCGGCGTCTTGGGTAGTTTGCTCAAAGTATTAGAAATTAACCATTTGTATAAGATAGATACTTTTATGTAAATAATTAGTAGCTAATAGTTGATACTTATTAAGATTTCCGACTAACAATTAGGATGTGAATGTATTGGATTTTTTTTATAGTCAAGAATCACTTACTGCAGTTCAATGGATTCTAAGAGCAGTTATTTCTTTTTTCTTTTTACTCGTTGTTACTAAAATAATGGGACAGAGATCGCTGTCTCAGTTAAGGCTCCTTGATTTTATAATGGCTTTATCAATAGGAAATATTATTGCTCATCCTTTATCAGACCAACACTTAGGAATGAAGGGTTCTATGATAACGATAGGTGTATTAGTTATTTTATATCTTATTTTAGTATTTTTAAGTCTTAAGTGGTTAAGATTCACAAAATTTGTTGATCCTTCGCCTCTTCCTCTTATAAAGAATGGGGAGATACTCTATAAAGGTCTAACTAAAGCTAGAATACCTATTGATGTTTTACTAACAGAATTAAGAAAAAAACAAATATATGATATTCAACAAGTTGCTTTAGCATTATGGGAATCAGATGGTACTATTTCATTTTTTTTAGAATCCCAGTATCAAACACTAACTCCTAAAGATATGAAGCTGATGACAAAGTCTTTCTCTTTGCCTATTACAATTATTAAAGATGGGAAGATTGATTTTGAGGAATTAAAACAAACCGGTAAAGAAGAAGAATGGTTAAAAAATCACATTAGAACAGTATATGGGCTAGAGATAAAAAATATTTTATTAGCAACTATAGATGATAAGAATGACAATATAAAGGTGTTTTTATATAAGTAATTATGGAGTCTCATGTATATGTGTAAATTATCTTTTAAGAAAATTAAAAAACAGCTATAACTGTTTTAAGGTATAAAATTCATTATGTTAACTACATTTATAGACTATATAAAGCTTGAAATAGAAAAAACTACTTCTGAGTCCGAGAAGTAGTTTTTTCTGTTCCTTAGGAGTTAGCTTTAGAACAATGATGCATTCATCTTGAGTAGTTTTCTCTCTATATAAATTTTTATTCATTAAGGTTTATAAGGACATTTTGAAATGTAGTGAGCTAGTATGAAAAGTGTTCAAGGTCTATCATATTAATTAAATCAGCATATCTTGTAGATATGAAAAAGGGTAGAAGAATAACTTTATTCTTCTTATCTGCAGCACAACATTTAAGAGAACAAAACTTACTTGTAGCTCGTATTGGTTTATATTCTTTTCTACAAATTTTACATTTTTTTATTGAATGTTTGATATATGCTTTTCCTTTACACTTCTGAGAACAATATTTCGCATTTTTGTTATAGCTTTTAAATTCAGAATCACAAATCTGACAAAAAAACTGAGCCAAGTTGTTAATCACTCCTATTAAATACTAATGGTTGCAATCGTACTATACGAAATGAATTTTAAAGCTTGTTGGTAATGAAGTCCATTATAATAACTAGGTTTGTATGTGATATGCATTCAAAAAATAGAAAAAACTCCTGGTTCCTGTTCAGGAGTTTTTCATGGATTGCGCTAGGCGAAACGATGATATGAATCGTCTTGGGTAGTGTTCTCGAAAAGTGAAGTTTTATTCGTATAGGCAAGTTACCTATATGATTATTAATGAATACAATAATATAGGCTTATACTTTGCTCTTAGTATTAAGTTTATTGCCCTAGAATCCTTATATTTTGTTTTTTTTAAAGTACCCTTTGGATTTTAGATTCTAATGGGTACTTTTTATTGTCAGAAATTATGTCTTTAACGACAGGATAGATCATTATGGATAATCAGTTAAAAGAAATCTTTGGTGCTTGGTTAGCAGCTATTGGAACCGTTACAGCTGCTGTAGGGAGCACTCCCTTTCGTTCATTAGGAGAAAGTTTTAGAAAAGATTTAAGCTTAATTGGAAACGAACTCCAAGCCGTAGGAAATGCTCTAGAGGCTGATGGACAAGGAGAAGAGAATCTTGAGAAAGTTGGAAATGAACTTCAATCTGTTGGAAATGTGACCGTTATTTCTGGGCTTGTCATAGATTTTGACGACATAATACAACAGAAATTAATTATTAGTGGTAACTGGATTCAAGCTCTAGGTGGCGCTGCTGCTTTAGGAGATGAATTTCAAGATACATCAAATATAAATGAAATTTATAATATCATTGGAAATTTACTTCAGATTATTGGGAATTCACTACAAGCTTTAAGTGGTATAAATGAATTAAAAGACAATTATATAGAGAACAAAGAAACGTCTAAGAAAAAACAGGATAATAATAACACGATATGGTCATTAGATGTTACGGGAAGTTGGATTCAGGCTGTTGGATCTGTTATTTCATTAATTGGACAGATTCAAGAAGAAAGTGAAGAACAAAGCAATGAAGAGCAAGAAGATGATTCTACAAATAGTGATGAAAAAGACGATAATGCCTCACAAGGCGATAAAAGGAGATACGAGGATGTAATACAAAATAAATATTTTTAATATGGACATTAACTACTGCAGTAAAGATGGAAATATTAACGTAAATCGTACAATAAATAAAGGGGATTACAAGGATAAAGATAATAATACAAATTCTTCAGTAGCAAATAATCAAAAGAAGTAAATTTTTGAAGTAACTGTTAGAATGAAAATCTCTAACAGTTACTTCTTCTTATAAAATCGAAAATTACAAATAGAAAATAGAAGAAACCACTGGGACTAGCAGTAGTTTCTTCTATTGCAAACTATGTTTTTATTGGTGACTTTAATCATCATGAGTAGTTTGTTTAAACTAACCAATTTTATGCCTTAAGTACCTAATAAAAAAAGAAAGACGTCAGGGAGGACATCTTTCTTTTTTATTAGGTTGCAGTGGAAGACACTCTCTAGTAGGCATCATGAATAGTTTGCTCAAAGTATTTTTTGATATTCAGGTTGTTTATTTTTATGTTTCTTTATAGTTTTGAATCTTTTTACTTCTTTATTCCTCTATACGTGCGGGGTTATAGCCGTAAACATTAGCAAGATCAGTGTAAATAGAAAATATTAAAACGCTAAGCCAAATTGTTCCGCCAATTAAAAAGAACAAATATTTAAATAAATTTTTCATATTTTGATTCCTTTCAACAAAAGAAAAAAACACTTATTTCTTCAAGTGATTTTTCCTTTTTTAATGCGCATTCATGGATACTAAAAGCTTCTTCTTTTTTTAATTTGCGTTGAATATGCTTTTTAATTCATCTAAAACAGAAATAACACTTGATCTTATGAGAACAAGTGTTATTTCTGTTTCATTTTGTAAGGTTGTTGAGTCCTCCTTTTAAATACTATGTTTATTTTGGATAGAGCATAGCTTTTTACTTAATTTTACATATATAAAAATATCCAATAGTCTTGTTCCCTTTAGGTACACGTGCCTTATATCCCACATATCATGTTAATGTGACACGAATATTTCATTAAATTGGTATGCTCCTTAGACATGTCCCTATTGGTCAGAGTATTGTTTAATGAGAGAGTTTCACTCTGAGAAAAGCTCAAAGATTCTTTGAGCTTTTTTGTTTATGGTTCTATATTTGATTGTTTCTTTTAGCAGGAAATATCATGTTGCATTTGAATACTAGTACTATACTCTTAAAACGAAAATGGGGGCTAGTATGATGCTGGTAAAAAAGATGTTAAATGGAATTATGATGAAAGAAATCACCATTAAAGAATTAGCTGATCGATATGATGTAAGTACTCGTACCATTCAATCAAAGATTAAGAAATTAGGTTATGAATGGGACAGTAAGGAAAGTATTTATCGCTATGTTGGAGAAGAATCAGAACCTGTAGATGTTGATTTCAGTACCCTTATTTCTAAAAACAGTAAAATGCCAGCAGAACAAAAGCTAGCTAATAGCGAAGTAGCAGCTAGTATTAGCTATTTAAATGAAAGTGAAAGCACTAGTGCTAGTTCTTTAAAAGCTAGTACAACTACTAGCAAAGTAGATGCAATTGATATCTTGCTACAGGATCCAAGAGATCGTTCTAAAAGGGTATATAGAGGATTTTATTTTGATGAAGACGTTTTAAGTATTATTGATCGTGTTCCAAAAAGTTATAAATCTGAATTAGTGAATGAAGCTCTAAGCAATGTATTCAAGGAAAAAGGATTATTAGACTAAATAAAACCACTCACCTAAATAAAAGGTGAGTGGTTTCTTATTTAACAATAAGGATCTTGAATTCCTATTAAGATTATTGAAATATTCTACTCATGCTAGCTTTTTGACACTGTAATGGATTAATAGTTGGAGTGCTATTAGGAAGTATAGGGGCCATGAGATTACCTGTAAGGTTACTGTGGGCTGGATCAATATTTCCTGCAGAATCAATAAAAGGACCCGTAGGATCTATAGATTCAAACATGAATACATTGTTAACAGGTTGATTATTAAGCTGAGTAAATAAAGCATGTCCTGCTTCATGTGCAAATGCAAAAGGAGCACTCAAAGCTCTGTTACTCAATGCAATGGATCCAAAGAGTGTAAATTGAGGTACACCGTTTTCAACTCTAAAATTCTCAATTATTACTCCACCGACACCTATAGGTCGACTATTACCTGAAGGAGATGCAAAATCATTGCCACTTGTGTAAACAACGTATATGCCAGGTTGATTCCCATTCATTTGTTTAACTTGATTGATTAGATTCTCAACAGGTCCTCTAAATGCTTCATTAGTACTTAAATTGGTCGCATCTATTACTGTATTTACTTCGATTATAGGTTGTGAAATAAAGTTTATATTACATTCACCTCCACTATTCCATATCTGATTAGCTGAGGCAATGTCTCGATTAAATCTATTTTGCCGGCCATTACTATCACTGGGTGCAGAACCGGGAGTAAAGATACCATAAACATTAACCGAAGGATCACCCTGCGATTGGACTGAGTAACTATAGTTATATCTATATTTTCTCTTTCTTGATTTTTTCAATTAATGCACTTCCTTTTATATAATTAGTACAAGTTATGTAATTGCTAATAATTTGCTTGTATGCTTGTCCAATGACAGCACGATTATTTTATTGACTTTGGAAATTATATCCTTTAAAATTAACTAAAAGCAACGTTGCAACTTAAATACGTTGCTATAAAGGAGAGTATATGAGTAGGGTTAAAGAAGGAAATCGAAGACTTACATGTGATATTCCAGAAGAATTGCATAAGGAATTGCGTTTCTTAGCTGTAGAGAATGATACAAGTATTACGAAGTATGTAAAGGCTTTATTAGAAGAGCATGTGAAGAAAGTAAGAAAAGAAAAGTAAACAAAGAAAGGGCATTTCTCCTGGCAGAGAAATACCCCATGTAAAAAACATAATACTTTACTTAACACTAGTATTATAACATGGGTTGCCCTTAAAAAATAGGAGGGTCTTATCATGGATCAAACCGAAAAATTGTTAATAGGTATCGAGAATATTTTAAGTGTGGCGTCTGATTTAGTACAAGAAGTAGATCGCCTCAAACGTGTTGAAGAAAAATGTCAGATTCTCAAAGAAAAACTTTTTTTGAAGCAATTTACCATTTCAGAACAAGACGATTTTGCTCTTGCTCTTGAGGGCCATTCTGTTAAAGAAATGCAAGATATTTTGTTCAAAGAAGAGAACACAATTAAGACTCAGAGACGCAGCATTCTACAAAAATTAAACGCTTCATCGATGAAAGAAGCAATCGATTTTTATAAAAAAACTACTCAGATTTCTTCGCGAAACTTTACGAATTCTCATCAAGAAATCTTTCAAAAGATAGTTAAAACTTCATAAAAGTTGAGGGTACTTTGAGTGGACAGTAGTTCAACATTTGCAAAAAAGTGTAAGATTTGATGTCGACACTAGGTCAACATTAAGTGCTTTTTTTACTTTTTAGGTCAACAGCAGGTCGACAGTCTGGAAGTTTTCATGGGGTCACTTTTTTGAGGGTGAAAACGTTGTTTTGCTGGGCTTTGCCCAGCATATCACAGCCATGTGATATCAAAAACCCCTTATGCTCTTCTCTACTCGTACTGGAAATTTTGCAATTTGATAGAAAAGGAATGATTTCATGGATATCTTTTTACGAAATATTGATCCGGTTGCCATGCAAAAAGTTGATGCACTAGCGAAAGAAAATGGGATGTCTCGTCAACAATTTTTGAAAGAACAATTTGAAGTATTAGCTTTTTTTGATGAGCAAATAGAAAGAGAAAAAAGATTAGAAGCTATCATTGAACAGAACATCGAAATGATGAAACAATGTGCGATATCAATTGAAAAGATGAATGATATTATCTATGAACTGATGGGGGATGTAGAGGAGTAATGGAAACACAACGACGTATGATTACACTTGATAAAGAAACGGATCAATATATCCAAGATTATATGGCTGAACATAAACTTCGTTTCCCAGGAGAAGCGATTATGGATATCTGTAAAAAGTATCGAGAAGAAAAAAAGAAAGAATGGTCGTTAGACTACATTACGGAAACCGTTAGTGAAAATCTTCATGGTGTATTAAAAAATGAACTTAAAAAAATTCGATTAGGAACAAATAGTGCCGATAAAAATACACAAATTCTTATCGAATTCATGAATGGATTGTATTTTCACCATGGCTATCAGGGAATTATGACAACGGATCTTCAAGAGTTAGAAGAAACTAAACTTGCCAAAAAAGTTGTAAGTGAACGTATTGTGAATCAACGACAAAAACGGCTAGATAAGGAAAACCCTAAAAGCTAAAATAGCCTTTAAGGCTAGCAGGTAGGCTCAAGCCTACTTTTCCTTTTAGTAAACGAGGTTGAATATAGCTTGATATGTAGTTATTGTGGGACAGAAGGATTAGAAGATAGCTGCTCTTTTTGTGGAACTAATTTAAATGTAAAAAGACCCAAACTAAAAGAATTTGTGGTCTTAGAGGACGTTGAGAAGTCTTTTAATGAACTTTCATGCTTTCATACGTATGATTTGTTAGCTTTACTGCGTTTAGTACGTAAAGAAAGGATAAAGGCTTATGATTTGATGCTAACGCTTAAAAATGTTGGTAAGAGCCCTCAAATTGACCATGTAATAATAAATTATTCAGAGGAGCAATATGGGCTTTATATGAAGCGTATGAAGGTTATAGAAGGTATTTTAATAGAGAGTATGAGTTATAAACCTCAACAAGTAGATGATAAATTGTTAGCGAAATTAGCTGAAAGGCTACAAAAAGAGCAGAAAAACAGAGAAGATATTGACATTGTTGAATGTAGTATAAAATGAGAAAAACCGCTCATGATTTGGATGACAGGCGGTTTCTCAAACATAGAAAGGGACTAATTCCTGCCACATAAAGAGAGGAATTAGTATGGAAAAAAGTGAAAATAATCTATCTTTAGGCAAGATGTTAGACAAAGCTAATAAAAAAACTCGATTCAAGAATATTCAAAATGAAAATTACTTAATCATGAAGAAATGGAATTTGCAAACGAATTGCAAGTTAAAGCTAAAAGAATGAAGCTTGTGCCTGATCGTAAAATCAAGAATAACACTTTTTTTGTTCAAATTATCCAGCATAATTTCAGCTATTTAAGAAAAGAAGGTTATCTAACTTTGGCTGAGAAAGGTTTTTTAGTAGATATTTCAGAGTTTGTAGGTTTTTCATCGAATTGTATAGTCGATGATGTGAAGAAGAACGACCCAATTTCTTTAAACCAATCTGATTTGGCTAGGGCTTTAGAAGAGGAAAGAGACATTATATTAAACAAAGATGTATATCATATACAGCTCAAAAACAGAAAAATTCCCCTATCTAATTGTTCAGTGAATTTTTCGGGGGAGTTTTTCTGTAACGCAATCTTATTTTTGATGATTTATCCATCTTGAGTAGTTTGCTCAAAGACTGCAGCTATTATGTAATGTTTTTATATTCCATAATACCCATAAAAAAAACAGAAATCCTCCCGGCGGTAGGAGCTTTTCTGTTTTTTAGTAAATACATATCAGTCAGGGAGGTGAACTGTTCTGCTTAAACTAAACAGTATGTTTCCTTCATTCTATGTAAATAAATCTAAAAGGTTTACATATCCATAAAATTAATTTTACTGGTTATATACAGTTAATGAGTTTTTTTTATGGTTAAAGAATATCCGGAGCATTTTCACTTTCTATACATATCTTAAAAGTATTAAGCATATAGGGGGTGAAAGTATGGGCTTTGGAGGTTATGGTGGCGGTTGCGGCTATGGTTACGGCGGAGGCGGCTGTGGTTTTGGTAGTGGTTTCGCTTTAATTATTGTGCTGTTTATTTTATTAATCATTATCGGTGCTTCTTGTTTTGGTGGCTTTGCCGGAGGTTGCTAATGTTTTAAAATTATTTTAATTTTAAAAAGCTAGTTCTATGCTAGCTTTTTTATTTAGGTTTGATCGGTGCAATATGTTCTAGTACAAGTAAAGAGAAAAATGAATACAATAAAGGGTTCTTCCAACGACTATGGAAGAACCCTTTTAAGGTAAATTCTTTTATCGACCATAATTTTGATTTTTGTTAGCAGAAGCTTGAGCATTTTGGCGTTTAACGTGCTGTACGTCAGTCTCACTAGCAAATTCCGTACCGTACTTGCCAGAAGATGTTTGAGCGTTTTTTTTGCTTCACATGTTGTACATCTGTTCCTGAGGCAGTCTTGTTGGAATATTTATTGTTTTCCATTACTATCACCTCCACAAGAATTAATATATCCAAGTGTTTGTTCAGTATCTTTAAAACATAAGTTTATCGTAAGATAATTCATGATTTTAGTTTTTTATCATGATATTATACTTAATGTAAAGAGAGATTCCAATCGTCTATATGAAAAGAAAAAGACAGGAATTTACCCTGCCAATTTAAATGTACACCCGTTTAGAATATAGATTTGATTTTACTAACGTTAAGAAAAGTTAAATTGATGGTTAAAAAAAGTTCAAATTCATTTCTAGGATTCTTTTAATTGTTTAATGAAATTTGATTTTGCATATTCAAACAGCTCTATATCTAACGCATTGTGATTTTCTATTTTCTTAATGATTTCAATAGGTACTTCATTAAGTGAAGGGCGAGATCTTGTCACATTCATCTTTTTATACTCAATATTTCCCCACTTAAATTTCTTCTTTAGTAACAGAAGCGATTCGTTAAACATTTCTGTTATTCCTACTAATTCAAATTCCATTAAGTTTTCTTTCGCTTTTTCTACACTTAGTTGAGATTCTCCCCCACAAATTTGTTGAGTTTGGCCATTTTTAGCTTGAGGGTCCCAATCAATGTAGTCTTCAAAAGACATATGTTTCATTTTCTCTTCATAGTACCCTGGATACGATTTTAAAAAATAATATAATGATACGACACGCTCAATCGGGTGACGCATCATACTAAAATAAACATAGGGCTTAGAAAAAATTTCATGTATTCCATAGAAGTGATGGCCGGATACTGCTTTTAGTGTTTTTTTATCTTCTTCTTTTAATTGGCTAAACTGTTTATTCATCTCTTCTAAAGGAATATGATCGTATATCTCATTTTTAGAGTAGGACCTTTTAAAAATATTATTAAGCGTTGTCCCTCCTGTTTTAGGAATGTGCATAAAGATAACAACTTTTCTCTCCATTCTAAAGTGTACTCCCTTCTATACGATAACCGCTTACAATAGTGAATGCTATCTATAAGTAATGATATATTATATGCATCTTTTATGATGAATAAGATTAATACGCATACATAAAGTGCAAATAGACGGTTTCTAAGGCATCCTTGCTATTATCTTTTGTCACTTAACCAGAGTGTCAAAAAATATTTTTCTCAGAGAAGAAACCAAAGTTTATGTGTTCAAAGTAAGATTCCATCAAATAGACAAACGTATTATTAAAAGCTGCCTCCCCTGTAAATTCCCCTTCAATTCTATATAAGATTGTTTATCAATAATAAATTCCTTCTGGCAACTAACCATAAAGTTTCGAAATTCAACATTTAATCATTAAAAATAAATTATAAAAGCAGCAGGGTTTTCTGTAATGCACAAAAAATCCTGCTGCTTTTATAGTTTAAGTTACATATTAACCGCCAAAAATCTTACTCCAGAATCCTTTTGGTTTTGAATCTAGATTTTCTTGGGCGGCCGCGATCAGTTTTTTTGTATCGCTAATTTCACGTATAGCACTAGTCAATTTTTCGTCTCGTTTTTCTAGGTTGTTTTCAATATATTTGTCTTGATGGTCTAGCTTTTCTGTAAGTTTCTTTATAAGACTTCCTTGTTCATCTAACCGCTGGATAAGTGCTAGTTGAAATTGCTCATCTTTTTCAGAGCGATTAAGCAATTCTTGAACTTTATCTTCAAGAGATTCTACTTTCTTCTCAAGATTCGATTGAACTTCAACTGCTTCGGGCACAATTTCACCTTGAAGCCATTGATTTATCATCTTATAGCTCCAATTTTGTTCTTGAATTCTTTTTTTTATTTCGGTTAATAAATCAATGTTTTGTTTGTTATATCTTCTATGTCCGCCTTCTGTGCGTTGAATTTGGAGGTTGAACTCTTTTTCATACAAGCGAATAAGATCCACACTTAATCCAGTTAGCTTTACTGTGTCTTTTAAAGTATAAACTACTTCATTCTCATTTTTTTCAAGCATTTTTCTAGAATTCTCCTTTCTATATAAAAATCTAGATGAACCTTGAAGTTGATATATCGATATTAACGGCGATTCTAGAATGTAGTTGTACGAGATATTATTCAAGCTTTACATTTCTAGTAAAATTCTATTAATTACTTTATATTCCTGTTTTTTATGTATATTTTTTCTTTTGTTTCACTAAGCTTCTTATTCTTCCTTTTCAATTCTAGATGAAAACATGAACTTTGCAAGAGTAAAACTGTTTATTTTAATCGTAGATAAATTACATATGTAGCTCAAAAAATAATTTAAGAGTCAACCATTGCCCCTCCTTAATTAGACTTTTGTTTTACCGGATGTCTCCAAAAAAATGAGCTTCATCAGTTAAGAAATATCTTTGATGATGAAAATTCAAATCCTTCCCTTTCCTATAATTGAAAAAACTAGAATGTCTATAGAGCTTGATGTAAAAAGGTTTTAGATAAATCTAGAATGTACTTTCTCTAGCTTTAAATCAAGATCTTTGTATACCATATTGAGTATTCTTTACAAAAGAATATAAGCGTTATATCCCTTCCTTTTATCAATCTATCGCAGTGATTTAATAAAATTCCTTTTTTTATTTATACAATTCTTATAGAAGTATTTTATTAATGTGAAACTAACATTAATTTTCTCTAAGTTATTTAGACCTTACAATGAAAGCTAGAATATAATGAACATTGATAATAAAGCATTTTTAAAGAATCTAGAGTAAACTTCCGCTAGAATTTAATCAAGAATAATAAATCTAATTAAATTCTAGATGATTTTGCAAGAAATCCGTTCTTATACAATCGAGGTATGGCCGTTAAACTATAGATTTATAATACATGGAGAAACTATTGCCATAACATTTCCCTTTTTAAAACAAGTAAATTCCAAAATGTGAACCGTGAAGTTTAACTAAAGTTCAACTTCACGTTTTTTTCTAAAAAGAACTAAAATAAAAATGAATTTAAGTTCAACCTATAAGGTGAAAATACTGATATAAAGGTATTTAATTAGGAAATAAGTTGAACTTAATTTCAAGAAAGTTTTTCATTTTGTTTTTAGATATCGCTTAAACCGATATAAAGCGTGGCGGCTAGACAATCCAAAGTAATAAATAATGTGTTCGTTGGAATATCCCTCATAAATTTTCTTTAGTATACAGCTGTTTCGAAAATGAGTAGATCTTACGATCGCTTTTATGCCAGAACGTTTAACTTCTCTTTCAATCATACGTTTTGTACCAATTACACTAATCCTTTTAGGTTGACTTAAACTGTAATCATACCAATAAACCATTTTTTGAGGGTGAAAAGAAATAAATAACGGATCATTTGTATAATCTCTAGGTCTAAATAACAAAGGGATCGTTGATAAATAATTATATATGATTTTCTTGTCATGTTTAGAAAGCTCCAAGGTGCGTTTTGTTTTATTATTGTCAATCGTTAATGTATTCTGTGCAAAGTTAATGTCTTTTATAGTTAAAGATACAACTTCATTAATGGTAAGACCGTAACGGAGCAGCAGGATGAATATAGAATGATTACGAGGTCCTATATATTTATGTATCTGTAACTGAATATCACTTAAATGTTCGTCACTTATAACTGAATCTAAAAGAATCAAAGTATCAGATTGAGTTATAAAATCAGTATCAGTTAATTCTCGTTGTTTTTTTGTTGTTGCTTGTAAAAGATCAATATCACTTGTGAGGTTATAATATTTCAACAATCCGTTTAAATGTGATGCTACACGTCTCAGATTAGCTTCTGACAAGTTTTTTTCTTTTAGATAGGTGAAGTATAATTCGTAATATTTCTTGTCTCCTGGCAAAGTTTCTGGAGGTATATTAGGGTGATAACGATTTAACCATTCAAAAAACTGCTTTAGATCATGCTTATACATTGAAATTGTAGAAGTTTTCTTTTTAGAATCGACTAAATGAGACAGGAAATCCTGAAGTAAAATAAAGTTATCCAAATAAGACACATCCGATCTTTTAGGTAAATTTAATATACTATTATTGTAACAAAAAATGATAACCAAGCTTACTAAATGTATTCTGTATATTAAATTTACCTATCCATAAAAAAACATGTAAAAACTAAGCCTTTAAAGCTCTGTTATTTACATGTTTTTTTCAATATTTAGTTTCTATTTAAAACTTTGCTTTGTAAAAAATCTTTATAAATCTTTTTTAATTCTTTATTTTTAAAGTCCTTAACAAGTCTTGGCTCTAGACCCAATTTTTCATGGTTTTTGAAGTCTTCTTTCATATTTCGAATGACTTCTTGTAAGCCAGCTTCTTCAGCTTTTTTTACTTCTTCTTCAGTGGGTTGATCTGAACTTAAAATCAGCATTCTTTTTAATTCTTGAAACTGAAGAAGCCTCTCTTCAAATTCTATTTGAGTTCCAACCTCTTCAAGGAACAATTCTTGCTTCTCTTTTAATGTAGACTCGTTAAAAGTTTCTTGTTTTTCTCTAGCTGCTACCATAAAATCTGGAACTAACTCTTTTTTTGCAATCTTTTTAGACTGAAGGAGCTTTGATTCGTGTGAAAGCTTGGCGTAATCCTTTTGAATCGCTTTTACTACGTAGGAATGAGGATGAGTAACATCTCCAGTAATCAAACGATCTTGTGTATATCTAATATTTCTTTCTAGATGTTCTTTTGTAAATTCTGATAAAAGCCACTCTATTTTTTCCGGTTTGACTCCTAAGTCCACTAAATCGTTTTGAACACTGTTTTCGTGATCTTCTAACTCCACTAAGTGTTGATTTAATTCTAGTTTTTTTTCTTTAATAGCGCTAGCATCATTCAACGCGGGTGAACTAGTAATGATAAATTCTATGGATGTTACTTTTCTACCGGTTTTTATTTCTACGAATTCAAAGTGGATATCCGTTTTATTATTAATTTCTTTTTGAGCTACTGCTAATACTTTACTTTTAAAATGGCCATACTGTTTATACTTAGTAGGTTCAATAGCTAAAAAATGACGTAATTCTTCAAGAGTCAGTTCCCTTTTTCGCAAGCGCTCATATTGCTTAAGCAGCTCATAAATACGAATGGAATAGACCGAATTGAGTCTCACTACATTCTCTAATTGATACGATGTGAATTTTTCCTTAAGCTCCAAAAACAGATACTTTAAGCTAGGATGAAATTGTAATGTTATGTATCCTTCGTTTTCTTCATAAATAGACGTAATTACCCAGTTGTAATTTCTTTGTCTGCCTTTTTCTTTTATCGTAAGAATTTTTGTTTGAAGGCCATTCACAATTTCTTTTAAATAAGAGTAAAAACCCGTTCCTTTCTTATTGCCTACGATTTCGATAAAGTCTTTAGCCCGAAATCTATAGGTCTTCAACGTTTCATCATTAGGCTGCACTTTAGAAGCCATGATTAAAAGAATTCTTTGCTCTTGTAAAGACAATTTATATGTACTCTCAATGAGGATGTTTGATTTAGTTACCCAATTTTTTATATTTATACTTTCCAGATCATATGGTTGAACGACAGTCGTTTTCTTCATAAAATCCCCCATATTTTTCTAAACTATCACTAAAATATCATAAAAGTGATACTGTGTAAATTGCATGTTAAATAGCAACCTGTCCTTAGAAATTAAATATCACGCAAAATTAGTGATACTTCATGAGGTTTGTTAACTTTAGAAACCTTACTCATTCTTGATTTATTAAACTCAATCTTCATTTTAACACGCAAAATTGGTGATAGTTGAGGCATGTCTGCATTTTCAACGCAAAATTAGTGATACTTAAAGCACATCTAGATTGTCCACGCAAAATTAGTGATACTTAAGCCATATTTGCATTTTTCACGCAAAATTAGTGATAGTTCGCGCAAAATTAGTGATAGTTTCACGCAAAATTAGTGATAGTTTCACGCAAAATTAGTGATAGTTCGCGCAAAATTAGTGATAGTTCGCGCAAAATTAGTGATAGTTTAGGCTTATAAACGTTGTAATATCAGTGTCTATGGGCTCTCTAAAACAATAAAACAATAAAACAAATATATAAAACAATATATAAAACAGTAAAACAACATAAGAAAGTAGCTGTTTTTTTACTTTATAACTTTAAAGATTAATAATTAAGTAAAGGAATCCATTTGTAGTGAGGTTTTTAGAATATTAGCAGTATATCCCAGCGAAGAAATTTTTAATCATATGTAAAGTAAAATACGGAGGTTTTATGAGGAGTTCACGAATTCTTATTGAATTATAAGATTAATAGACGGTATAATAGAGTCACCAAAACAGTGCGGAATATAAAAAGACTCCAACGTGTGCAAGTGGTGCGCCAACACCCTTACACCGTTAACCCTAAAACAGCTAGGGGAAACACCTGTCGAAGTCCTAATACATAAATTTAGTTACGCCTTTATTTTATCGGATAATTAGATTTATTTCAAGGGCGTAGTCTATCAAAAAATCCGACATCGTTTTCCTATTTCCTTGGGATGCGATGTCTTTTTTTGTTCCTGAAAAGGAGAGGATAGACTAATGTCTACTACGCGTATGCTTACGACAGAAGAATTTGATTATATGAAAAATTATCAGAGTTTCATCGAAAACCGTTCTCAACATCAATCAATGAAACGAAAATTACTTAAAGAAATTATCAACCTTTACGGAGAGAAATTTTACCGTCTCCACGAAGGAACTAGAAAAGCTTTAGACCGGCTTTGTTGGTTTGCTTCAGAAAAAGGATTTTGCTTTCCTGGTAGTACATACTTAGGTAAGACATACGAAAAGTCAAAAGGAACAATTGATCGTCATTTAAAAGAACTTCGAAAACAAGGGCAAATTGTTACTGTATATCGTCGCTGTCCTCGTAATAACGGAAAGGGAAATCCAGTACACTTATTTGTGAACCACCCTTTTTTTAATCATTGGGTTAAGTATTTACAGCTTGACTTAGAATCTAATGTTGAAGCAGATGTTAAAGCAGAAAATACTGAGAACGCTTGGGAGAGTAAGAATAAAGACACAAAAAAACAGTCTACCTATAATTTATCTTTAAAAGATTTAAATAAATATATACGTAATAAAGTGAATATTAAACTCTCGTCGGATTATGTACCGTCTTATATACCGAAATCTTTTAAAGATGCTGTAAGACCTTTCTTTTCATATGCAGACGATATTTATGAATTGTGGGGAAAAGTTCGGTTAGCCCACAAAATGAGCTGTTTAGAAAGGCCGTTAGAAGATGTAATTTCCCTCGCTATTCAAGCATTTAAAGAGACAGTTTTTGCTTATAAAAGAAATCGTATAAAGAATAATTTTGCAGCGTATTTTTTTGGAACAGTTCGGGGAATATTTGTTATTGAGCGTAGAAAAGAAGTTCAGCGAAACGGTGATAGTAAGCTGTTTTATAACTTTTTAGACTCCTAAATTAGAAAACAGATAATATTATTTATACATATTTTAAGTCAGAATGAGTGTTGTTACGATTTAACAACCTGAAAAACTTTATCTCTGTACCCAAAATAAGACGGGTCTATATACACATTTCTATTGGTACTTTACATATACTGTTACGATTTATTTTGTTATCAGAGGTGAGTAAATGCCATATGTTAATCGGTTTTTAACCAACGCTAATGGGGCTGTTACATTTACAGGAAACACTTTTGGCTTAAATAAGCAAGCCAATGCTAATGCTCCTGGAACAGCAGGATCAATAGGAACTTTTTTCAGTGTAAACCCAAGCTCCATAGATGGATCGTTTCCTACAGGGACTACGGCAAATTATCTGCAAAACTCTTCTAGTGCAGTTTTAAGGCTCCCATCTACCACTACTCAAATTCTTTATGCAGAATTAATATGGGGTGGAAGCTATCTTTATGGTGGAGAAGATGTTAGCGCAGCTTTAAATAACGCTGTAACTTTTATTACTCCTACCAGAACAGTTAGTGTACAGCCAGACACGGCTACACGTTTTACCTTAACAACTTCAAGCTTTTATTACGTGCGCAGCGCAAATGTGACAAATTTGATTTCTCAAGCAGGGATGTATGCAGTATTAGGAGTTCCAGGAACACAAAGTACAACAGAAAACAATGCCAATGCAGCTGGATGGACATTGGCCGTAGTGTACGCTGACCCTTTACAAAAATCTCGTAACTTATCCATTTTTGTTGGGGCAGAATTAACAAGTTCAGCTACGGGAAGCTCTACGGCAGCTGTAACTGGATTTGGTACGCCTATTACAGGAACAGTAAATGGTAGATTATTAGTAAGTGCTATTGAAGGGGATTCAGCTATAGTAGGTGATCAGCTCCAATTTGGCCCTACGGTTGCAGCATTGCAACCAGTTTCGGGACCGAATAACCCTATAAATAACTTTTTTGCTTCTCAAATTAATAATGATAGTGGTGTATTAGATACAAGTGGACAATTTGGCAGTTTAAATAGCACACCGGGAGGCAGCTTATCCGGTGCGAGGCAGGGGTGGGATATTACCAATATTGATGTCTCAGCTCGTTTATCAAATAACCAAACCAGTGCCGTTGTACGTGGAACGACGAGTGGAGATACTTACGTTATTAGTACTTTAGCCCTCCAAGTAGATATTAATGCACCTGTTTTAAATGTATCAAAGTCTGCTAATGTTACATCTGCTCGAACAGGAGATATTATTACTTATACAGTCCAAGTAAGTAATACTGGTACAGCTTCGGCTAATGTTTTAATAGCTACAGATCCATTGTCTTCAGCAACAACCTTCATTCCTAATAGTTTGCAAGTGGATGGCGTTACTCAGACAAATGCAGATATCCGAAATGGTCTGTCACTTGGTACATTGAGTATTAATCAAACTCGGGTTTTGACATATCAGGTTAGGGTAGCTGGTCCCCTAACATCAGTCTCTTCTCTTGGTAATCAAGTCTTTATTAATTACCAATTTGAAAGTACACCAGGAAATGTATTAACAGGATCAGGTGCTTCGCCTGTCAATAGTGTAACAGCTATTAACACGCCTCCTACAGTTCCTAATTATACTGTTACAAATCCAGAGGATACTGTAGCAATTGGGACAGTCATTGGCAGTGATATTGATGGGAATCCTCTAACTTATCGTGTTGGTACGAGGCCGACTAATGGAATAGTAACTGTTAATCCTAATGGCCAATTTGTCTATACCCCAAATTTAAACTTTAACGGAACGGATCAATTTACAGTTATTGTAGACGATGGGCAAGGAGGAACAGCTACCTCTGTAGTTACCATAATCAATACGCCTGTAAACGATAATCCTGTTACTCAAAATTATGCAGTTATCACTAATGAAGATACCCCTTTAGTTGGTCAGATACAAGCTACAGATGTAGATGGTAACTTACTTACCTTCCAATTACAATCTCCACCCACAAACGGAACAGTTATCGTAACTAATAGTGGAGCTTACACGTATACCCCAAATTTAAATTTCAACGGAAGCGATCAGTTTACCGTGTTAGTCTCAGATGGTCAGGGAGGCACGGCGGTTTCGACAGTAACAGTGACAGTAACGCCGGTGAACGATGCACCGACGGTGCCAAACTACACGTTCAGCACGCAAGAAGACAGCCCTGTGGTAGGAGCAGTAGTAGGAACCGATGTGGATGGAAACACTCTTAGTTACCAGTTGCAAAATAGGCCAACAAATGGAGTTGCCGTAGTAAATGCAAATGGGACATTTAGTTATCAGCCAAATCTAAATTTTAATGGAAGTGATCAATTTACAGTATTAGTCTCAGATGGCCAAGGAGGAACGGCGGTTTCAACGGTAACCATCAACGTCATCCCCGTAAACGATCCCCCAATTACGTCTAATGTCAGTTTTACGATTGCGGAAGATAGCACGTTAATTAATCGAGTAGTGGCGGTAGATCCTGACGGAGACCCGTTAACGTTTAGCCTGCAAACAACGCCAGGCAACGGAGTGGCCGTGGTGAATGCGGACGGAACGTTTAGTTATCAGCCGAACCTGAACTTTAATGGGACGGATCAGTTTACGGTATTGGTGTCGGATGGCCAAGGAGGAACGGCGGTTTCAACGGTGACGGTGATTGTTACACCTGTAAACGATGCACCGACGGTGCCAAACTACACGTTCAGCACGCAAGAAGACAGCCCTGTGGTAGGAGCAGTGGTAGGGACCGATGTGGATGGAAACCCTCTTAGTTACCAGTTGCAAAATAGGCCAACAAATGGAGTTGCCGTAGTAAATGCAAATGGGACATTTAGTTATCAGCCAAATCTAAATTTTAATGGAAGTGATCAATTTACAGTATTAGTCTCAGATGGCCAAGGAGGAACGGCAGTTTCAACGGTAACCATCAACGTCATCCCCGTAAACGATCCCCCAATTACGTCTAATGTCAGTTTTACGATTGCGGAAGATAGCACGTTAATTAATCGAGTAGTGGCGGTAGATCCTGACGGAGACCCGTTAACGTTTAGCCTGCAAACAACGCCAGGCAACGGAGTAGCTGTGGTGAATACAGACGGAACGTTTAGTTATCAGCCGAACTTGAACTTTAATGGGACGGATCAGTTTACGGTATTGGTGTCGGATGGCCAAGGAGGAACGGCGGTTTCAACGGTGACGGTGATTGTTACACCTGTAAACGATGCACCGACGGTGCCAAACTACACGTTCAGCACGCAGGAAGATAGCCCTGTGGTAGGAGCAGTGGTAGGGACCGATGTGGATGGAAACCCTCTTAGTTACCAGCTACAGGTTGCACCAGTAAATGGAGTAGCCGTGGTGAATGCAGATGGAACATTTAGCTATCAACCCA
>NZ_JAJEKD010000007.1:0-36552 GCF_021029645.1 Priestia sp. TSO9 | reverse complement strand
CATCCTGAGCCAGGATCAAACTCTCCGAAGAAATGTTTGACTTGCTCAATTAAAAAATAAAATTTAACGTTGACGTTTGTCGCTTTGTTCAGTTTTCAAAGTTCAACCGCCGCTCTTAAGCGACTTTATTACCTTATCAAGTTATCAACGTAATGTCAACAACTTTTTAAAATTCTTTTTTTTAGCTTCGTTATTAAGAGTATGTCTCAACGATGCTTTATAATAATATAACGCTTTGTATATAAAGTCAATATGTTTCAAGAAGAAAAATGATTTTTTTCTCTTGTTTAACTTCTTCCCTTACTGAGAAGTAGTTAAACGTAAATAAACTAAATTTTCTAATTTTTATTTATACTCTATATTAAAAAGAAGCCCTTCACAAAAAGAGCTTCTTTCCTATCTTACTGATTAAGGTAAATAACGACGTGCACATGCATACTCTTCAATATATCCCTTTGTGTTTAAAGGAATAATCTCTACTGTCCGCTCGGAGTTCGGCGAATGAATCATCATGCCATCTCCCGCATACATTGCTACATGGTGGACGCTTCCTTTTCCTTGGTTATAGGCAAAGAACAATAAGTCTCCAGGTTGAAGGTTGTTCATATCTACTGGTTTCCCTGCTCGAGACTGTGGCCCTGAGTCACGTGGAATCGTAATACCATGGGATTGGTACATCGTAAACGTAAATCCAGAGCAGTCAAATCCAAAACCACTCATGCCAGCCCATAAATATGGAAGATTTAAAAATGCCTTTCCACTTTCAACAAGCTCCGTGCCAGTTGGTACAGGAATATCTTTTTGAGACGCGTAGATTTTTCCTGCTTTTGTAGAAATCCATGCTGTCTTTCCATTTGGTTTTAATACTTTATATGCACTCTTTGATTTTGCCAAAAGAGGTAAGCGCGTATTATAGCTAACTTCAATACCTTTCTTTTTCAAAGAAGACGAATGATATAGATAAGTAGTCGGAGCTGTCACCATTACAAAAGGCTTCTTTGCATACTGTTCGTACCTTTTGCTATAGGTTAATTGTTTAGTAGGCATCCATCCGGGATATCCTAATTCATTTCGAGAAGTAGGCTGTCCGTCTACAGCTACTTTGACCCAGTCTCCTTGTTCGTCTAAAACCGTTACTTTGTTTCCATATAACGCTTGTGTCTCAAGCATCCCATCGCTAGATAACTGCTGCTTCTGTTTCAAATTCATCGATGTGGTCCACTTTCTCATATCTACAGGATTAGTAGCTGACGGAGCGTCCACTTCACGCAAGGTGTTTGGTGCTGTCCACAGAGTAGCTGCTGCGACATCTATATAAGCAGTTTCTTTTTCTTCAGAAGCATGAACAGAAGGAACTGCACTGACCCCAAATGTAGCTAAAATAACTGTTATTGCCGTCAAAAACCAACGTTTTATATTCATCGTCTCTCTCCTTCTACTATATTACTATCCTTTTATTTTGAGATAGGAACAGTAATTTCTCCTATTCCAGGAAGATCTGATAAGAAAACCTCTTGACCGCTGTACTTTAACACATCCAGTTCCGTTGAAAGCCAAAGAGGAGCATCTAAGTCAAAATACGTGATATTCGGATGAGCGGCTGCCAGATGAGCAGCTGCTCCCACGGAAAGTGATGGTTCCATCATGCTTCCAATCATACATGCAACACCGTTCGCCTCAGCAATACTTGCGATTTTTCTTGCTTCATTAATTCCTCCGCACTTCATTAGCTTAATATTCAAAAGATCCACGTACCGCCCGCTTACAAGCCTTAATGCATCTTTAGCAGAAAATAAACTCTCATCTGCCATAATGGGTACATTTACTCGTTCAGTCACAAACTTTAATCCTTCCCAATCATGAGCAGGGACAGGTTGTTCTACCAATTCAATACCAAAGTTGAGAGTTTCCATTTTATTAATTAATTGCACTGCTTGTTTTGGAGTCCATCCTTGATTTGCATCCAAACGAAGTTTTACATGATCCGGAATGACAGATCGAATATGTTTAATACGCTCAAGGTCTAGCTCAGGAATTGAACCTACCTTTACTTTTAAAATGTCAAATCCGTCCACTGCACTTTTTTGTGCGTCTTCAGCCATTTTCTCAGGTGTATCAACACTTATTGTCATACACGTAGAGATAGGCTGCTTATCGCCCAAGAAAGCATATAAAGGAATGTTGAGAAACTTTGTATAAGCATCATGCAAAGCGATATCAGCAGCTGCTTTAGCACTTGAATTGTGAATACAGCAGCTTTGAATTTTTTTTAAGAGTTTTTGAAACTGACGTATATCCTCCCCTATTAGCGCTAGTTTAATAGGTCCTTGAAGTGCAGCTTGAATGCCTTCTAAAGAATCGCCTGTAATAACATATGTTGGCGAAGCCGCTCCTTTTCCTTTTATTCCGTTTTCTAACTGAATCTCTACACTTATGCTGTCTATCTCTGTTGCTGTTCGAAGCGCTGTTTTAAACGGAACGAGCAGTGGAACGGTTTGATGCTTTACAGTTATGTCTTTAATTATCATTTCAATCGCTTCCTTTCGATTCAGCACAAATATTCTTTCATACGTATTTTTGATTTATTCTTAGATCGCCCCTAAAATTTTGGCGATCATCATACCAAAATAAGTACCTAAGAAGGAACCCATCAGAGCCATAATGACTCCTACCGGAATCAGTGCACGGTTATAGGCAGCTGCAAGCATTGGAGCAGACGCCATTCCACCAATATTAGCTAAACTTGCTACTCCGAGCGTAAATAAATCATATTTAAATAGTTTAGCTAGCAACAGCATGATCACTAAGTGCACGAACATAATGAGAAAACCAGATACTAAGTAAATAGGAGCCTGAGCTAAATTTGAAAAATCTGATTGAGAAGCAATTAACGCTACAACGATGTATAACATAACGTTTGATACATCGAGCGTACCTGGAATTTTTGCCACTGGGGTTACAGCAAGCACTAGACCAACCACAGAAGCAATCATAATCGTCCAGCTCGTTGCATTAATAACCGCTCCCACTTCAGGCAAACGCCCTCCGATAAATGTAGAAAATGCTGAAACGAACAAACCTAGACCAAGTAAATAAAGAAGATGCTGAAACTGCGGGCCTTTTTTTTCGCTTTCAGAAGTTGCTGCGACTTCATCTATACTATTCTCAATAAAGCTGACGTCTGCTTTTGTCCATTTATTAAATTTAGATGCAAATGGTACAAGCCAAAACATAAACATAACCCATACGGCATAGTTAATCGTATCCATCATAAGAGCGTAGCCAAATATATTTTCTGGAACATCCAAAATCCCTTGGAGAGCAACCATGTTAGCTGATCCTCCGGTCCAACTTCCTGATAAAGCACCAAAAGCTTTCCACGTGTCCTCTACATAGAAATTCTTAAAGATGGCATAGACGAGGATAAAACCTACCATTATGCTAAAAACCGCAACGATGAATCCTCCGAGCATTCTTGGACCCAGTTTAATTACACTTCGAACATCACACTTTAACAGCATAAGCATCAGCATGGCCGGAAGCAGTGCATTTTTAACGCCCGTATACATGGCGACATTTGATTCGCTATCCCCAAATACCCCTGCCGTTTGCATAAGAGCAGCTCCTATATAAATAAGTACAATACCCGGGATAAATTTAAAAAATCGATTGGCTTTAAATCTTTTTTCAATCCCTACCATGAGCGCAGCAAAGGCAGTTAACACACTCACATACATAAATCCATCTTGAATCACTTATTCTTCCCCCTTCATCTCCACGAAAATATTTTTATACAAAACAAAATCCAGCCCAACGTTTGAAAACGTCAGGCTGGATTTCGTCTAGGTCTATGTAGACAAAGCAGCTGTTATTTGCTGATATTTTTTCTGTGCATCATGAAACGCTACCACCAGCGCTTTTTGGGAAGAACCGAAATAGCGGCTGTTAATTTCGTCTATAAGGGTGGGATCACTTATGTGACGTCCAATAAAAATCGATTGAACAAATCGAACGGTCAACTCAATCGTCGCTGAGCATTCCACATCAATAATTTTCCCATTTGTTTTATCAACTACCAACCCTAAAAAATACTGATTGAATTTTTTAGTAATCGGATTGCTTTGAGGAGCTTTGGCATCTCCAATAATATAGATAGTATCTTGATCATACATGATTTTTTATTCCTCCTAAAAGAGATAACAGACGATGCTAGGGACCGGCAAATGAACGTTTGCGGAGCTACGCAACATGTATTCGCTTTCATAAGGAACATTATAATCTATTCTCAATATATCATCTATAAAACAATTTCACAATATAACTTTTATACTATTCAGAATAAAGTAATATTTTTTAAAAAAGAGATTGAGACATAACAAACTTAATCCAACCTAAAGACGAACAAATGGGATACATGAGCTGAACCGCTTGTTACACCGCAACAAAAAAAAGAACCACTAATCAAACATGTTGATCAAGGGCTCGTTTTTCACTGTGGGTCAAGTAATTTTGTCCCGGCTTCCTTCTACGTCATCCTTTGAACATGGTAGAGGAAAAACGGTTAGGGTAATCTGTCATCACTACTTTTACTGAAGCCTGCTGGAGCTTCAAAAAGTCATTCATTTCATTAATTGTATATACCCGTAAGTCTAATCCTTCTTGCTTTGCTTTTTTCCCGTATGAAGAAAGAACAAACGACATATCACAGTGTAGGTGCGCTCCTATCGATTTTGCTTTTCCAATCGCATCTTCGCTCACTCCTTCAAATAAAAAACCTGTTGGTATATATGAATGGAGAGATCTCACTTTAGCCAAGCTATCATAGTTAAAAGATGACAAAATAACCTGATCTTCTAAATCAAACTCATCGATTAGACGAAGAACTTTTTCTTCAAGTTTTGGATAGTAAATTCGGTCATTTTTTAATTCAATATTCACCGTTAATTTTGTCTTTTTGTCCATCATCCACTCAAACACTTCTACTAATGTGGGAATCGATTGTTTAGAAAAACGAGAGTCATACCAACTGCCAGCATCGAATAAACGCAGCTGTTTGTATAAAAATTCTTGAACATACCCCATTCCATTCGTCGTTCTGTCAATTCGTTCATCGTGAATAACTACTATTTCCCCGTCTTTTGTTAATTGTACATCTAATTCAATACCTGCAACTTGCATTTTCCTAGCTTCTTCAAATGCAATCATTGTATTTTCAGGATATCGTCCGCTAAAGCCGCGATGCGCATAAAGATCAATTGAACTATTCATTGTCCTCTATCTCTCCTAACTAGTCATTCACTAAGTAAAAAGCTCGTCCTCAAAATAACTTAAAAGACGAGCTTCGTAATCATACGTTATTTTTGATTGGCTACTTCTAATGCTCTATTTGTTTCTTTTGCTGCTTGATCAAGCGCTTTTTTTGGCTTTACTCCTTGATATAGGCTTTCCATCCCTGTTACTACTTTTTGACGAGATTCAGGAAACACAGAAATTAAAGCACCTTGCGTAGCTGGAGTAGGCTTTGTTTCACGAAGCTGATCAACCGTTACTTTTAACTGCGGATATTTCTCCCACTCTTTTTTCACAATATCTTGTTCATACGCTTTTGGGTTAACTGCAAAGTATCCACTTTCTACGTGCCATTTTGCTTGAACTTCTGGTGTTGCTAAATATTTCATGAAGTCCCAGGCTGCTTTTGATGTTTCATCACTGATTCCTTTAGACATCCATAAAGATGCTCCGCCAATAGCTACTCCTTGGCGATCCTCTTCTTTTGGGACAGGAATATAAGATACGCCTACATCAAATGGAGCATTGTCTACTAGTGTTTTAATACCTGCTGATGAGTCCAGGAACATTGCAATTTTTTTAGATTGAAATGCTGCGCGCATATCATCCCAGTTTTGTCCTACATTGTAGAATGTACCTTCTTTATACATATCATTGATTAAATTAAATGCGTTTTGTCCTTCTTTTCCATTAAATACTGCCTTCTCAGCATCACCTTTACGGCCGTTTTCGTGATCTACATACAAGCCGCCTTGAGAAGCAACTAGCTCTTCAAAGAACCATCCGTAATTTAGAATTGAAAAACCGTATTGCGATGTTTTATTTCCTTGTTTTTCTGTTAATTTCTTTGCAGCTGCCTTTAATTCATCATACGTTTTTGGAGGATTTTCAGGATCTAACCCTGCTTTTTTAAAAGCATCTTTATTATAAACAAGAACAGGTGTTGAAGAGTTGAACGGCATTGAGTATTGCTTTCCATCTACTTGGTAATAGCTTGAAATGTTTTTCTCCCACTGTGAAGTATCATAGTGGTCTTGATCGATAAACTTTTGAACAGGCTGAATCTTACCGCTGTCTATCATGAATTTCGTTCCTACTTCGAACGTTTGCATAATAGCCGGTGCATCCTTTGTTCCTGCTACTGTGTTAAATTTTGTTTGTGCTTCTTCATACGTTCCTTGGAAAACAGGCTTTACTTCCACTTTGTCCTGAGATTTATTGTACTCATCGACAATTTTATTGAGTGATTTTTCAAGGTCACCGCTCATAGCGTGCCAAAATACGACTTCTGTTTTACCTGATGCTGTTTTTTCTGTTTCTTGCGCTTCCGAAGAACCAGTTGAATTTGAGCAAGCACCTAGAATAACTAGCAAGCATGCCGTTACGATAGCCAATATCTTTTTCATCACATTCACTCTCCTATTTAATTGCACCTTGGGTTAATCCTTTTTGAAGACGTTTTTGACCTAGGAATAATAGTAATAATGTCGGTAAGATTACAACAACGACAGCGGCCATAACCACTCCCCAATCAGTTGAAATCTCCTGCGTTTGCATTTGCTTTAAACCAATCTGAACGGTACGAACATCCTCTGTATTTGTCACTAATAGTGGCCATAAATACATATTCCATGTTGTTAAAAAGCTATATACGCCAAGCGTAACTAGACTTGTTTTAGACACAGGGAGCACGACGTTCCAAAAGAAACGAAAGCGGCTGATCCCTGCAACTTGAGAAGCTTCATATAACTCATTCGGAATAGTTTTAAACTGCTGACGCAACAAAAATGTCCCAAACGCTAAAGCAAAAAAAGGAATCGTTAATCCCAAATAATTGTTAATCCATCCTAGCTTTTGTGCTGTTAAAAAGTTAGGAACCATCGTTGCTTCCCATGGAATCATCATCGTAGAAATAAAGAGAAAGAAAATAGCATCTCTTCCTTTAAATTTAATAAACACAAATGCAAAAGCGGCCAAACTTGAAACTAACAGCTGCCCAGCCATGACGAAGATAGACACAGCAAAACTGTTAATTAAATAATGAAGCAGCGGAACTTTTTCAAAAGCGTCCCGATAGTTTTCAAATGAAAAAGATGACGGCCAAATCTTCCCTTCTAACACTTCCGCTCCACTCATAAAACTAATGGAAAAAGCGTATAGGATAGGAAACATCAATACTAAAGTAGCTGCAATGAGTAACAAATAAGTTGTCCATTTTCTCGTGATGCTCATTGATAATGTACCTTCCTTTCTCCAAGCTTGAATTGAAGAGCGGTAACCAGTAGAATACAGAAAAATAATATTGTAGCTTGAGCACTTGCAGAACCAACATTGTAGTTTACAAATGCATCTTTGTAGATTGAATAAACAATGACATTTGTGGAATCTGTAGGTCCGCCTTTTGTTAAAATGTCAATTTGTCCAAACGTTTGAAACGCGTTAATAAAGGAAACCGTAATAATAAAAAACAGCGTTGGCGAAAGCATAGGAAGCGTAATTTTACGGAGCTGATACCAATAGCTAACTCCAGCAATACGCGCGTTTTCATACAGCTTTTCATCAATATTTTGCAACCCGCCAAGCAAAATTAAAAAGGTAAACCCAATGTTCATCCAAATTGTAGAGATAGACACAGCAACCAATGCATACTTAGGATCTAATAACCACTGCACGTCATGAATCCCTACAAGGTTTAATACTTTATTGATAACCCCGATTGTCGGATTATACATAAACATCCAAATCACAGAAGAAGCCGCTACGCTCATTCCCATCGTAGATGAAAACATTGTTCTGAAAAAACCAATCCCTTTCAGCTTTTCATTTGCAATTAGCGCTAGGAATAAGGCAATAATTAAGCCAATAGGCACTGTGTAGAGTACAAATAGAAAAGTAGCTTTCATACTTTGTAAAAAGTTCGGATCTGTAAATAGATAGAAGAAATTTTGCAGTCCTACAAAATTTAAGGGATTTCCCTGTGTGTCCGTAATAAAAAGACTTAAATATAATGTCTTAATCATTGGGTAGAAAAGAAATACACTAAATAACAGTAATGATGGCAGTAAATAAGCTAGTCCAACAATGATAGTAGGCATTGATTTTTTTTCTTTTGATTTTGCTGAAACAGAAACAGGTGAGTTTGCTATTTTGGTAACAGCACTCATATGAATGCCCCCTTTACAGTTAAATCTTCTGTTGATGGTTCGTAGTGCAAGCATGAACCTGTATCGCCATCAAATAAAAACAGGTGTTTTGGATCGATAAAAATAGGAACTCGCTCTCCCACCTTTATAGTCCATTGACCGTTCCACTTAGCCATCCACTGCTTGTCACCCATATGAAATGTAAGCAGTGTTTCCGTGCCTAGAATTTCTACATTATCTATTTCCACAATAAAACTCGTATTATCGTTTGTCGCAAGCTGTATATGCTCAGGTCTCACTCCAACCACAACTTCTTTTTTACCGTTAAGGTTACTGTGTGGTGTACTCATAGAAATAGCTCTTCTATCTTCAAAAACTAGTAAGTTATTTTCTATAGAAACGTTTGATAAATTCATAGGGGGAGAACCTATAAAAGATGCTACAAACGTGTTCTTTGGTGCATTGTAAATATCAAGCGGACGTCCAACTTGTTGAATATTTCCTCCATTTAAAATCATCATTCGATCTGCCATCGTCATCGCCTCTGTTTGATCGTGCGTGACATAAATCATCGTAATACCTAACTTACGCTGAATTTGGCGAATTTCTGACCTCATCTTCGCGCGCAGCTTCGCATCTAAGTTTGATAACGGCTCATCCATTAAGCAAATAGGCGAATGAGTAACAATAGCACGTGCAAGCGCTACACGCTGACGCTGTCCTCCCGAAAGCTGTCTAGGCTTTCTCTTTAGATATTCACTTAAACCAAGCATCTCTGCTGCTTCCCTGCAGCGCTTTTGCTGTTCTTGCTTTGAAATCTTCTTTGTATGCAGGCCAAAAAGAATATTTTGTTCCACTGTCAAATGCGGATATAAGGCATAGTTTTGAAACACCATTGACAAATCGCGCTGACTTGGAAGCAGTTTATTTGCTTTTACATCTCCAATTAGTAGCTCTCCCTGCGTGACTTCTTCTAATCCGGCAATCATTCTCAGCATTGTACTTTTCCCACATCCTGAAGGACCTACTAGTACGAAAAACTCTCCCGGTTCAATTGTGACGTTAATATCTTGAATAACATTTGTTTTTTGATCGTATGACTTCCCAATGTTAACTAGCTCTACTTTTTTCATTAAAAACGCTCCTTTCCCTCTCATTCATATTTTTTCCACAACCATGATTTCCCTGTAGAAACTGCCGTAGCTCCTGCTTTTAAAGCAGCTTGGATATGGCTTTCATTTTGAATGAGTCCACCTGTAATAATAGGAATACTTGTTTTTTTAACGACTTTCTCTATCATCTCCGGAATTAATCCTGGCATTAGTTCTAATGCATCCGGTTTAATATCTTGAACGGTTTTCAACCCTTGTGCTACCGCGTCTGTATCCACTAGAAACAGCCGCTGAATAGCAACCAGTCCTTCTTGCTTTGCGTAATTAATGAGTGAACTTTTAGTGGTTACGATACCTGTAGGTTTTACAAACTTAGCAAGGAATTTAAGCCCTTCTCGGTCATAGCTAATCCCTGGAATTTTTTCAACGTGTAAAAAAACCGTTCGATTATGCTGTTTGAGTAAATCTACATAGCGTTTAATCACACTAATATTGCCCGTTAATAAAAAGGCGGCCTGGATCTCTGTTTCTAAAAATTGTTCTAAATTTTTCGGGCTTTTAATGGATGCAATCAAACGGTCTTGCCCAAGCTGTTGTAAGAAATCTGCTTCCTTATTCAAAACGATGCCTTCCTTTCATTCACAAAAAACCACAAAAAACGCATAGGGTATTGATATAGACCTATTGTTTTTTGTGGTTTCTCAATTTCATAACCTTAGTAACTATTCACTTATCGTTCACATGTTTTATAATAATGGTTATTTATGAAGGAAATATAAAGAAGCTGTTGAGTTTTGTAAAAAAACCATATAGTTCCTGTAAATCGCCTAAAAATCAAAAAACCGTTGATTTCTCAACGGCTTCACAGTGCACATTCTTCAATTTCAAATCCTAAATCTTCAATCAGACCCCAGTCAGCTGTAGGTTCTTGACCTTGAGTCGTTAAATAGTCCCCTACAAAAATTGAGTTTGCAGCAAACAAACCAAGCGGCTGAAGTGATCTGAGATTGACTTCTCTGCCTCCTGAAATTCGAATTTCTTTCGTTGGATTTACAAAACGCATCATCGCTAACAGCTTTAAGCATTGCATTGGCTTTAACGCCTTTTTGTCTTCTAGAGGCGTTCCTGGAACGGCAACAAGAAAGTTGCATGGAATAGAATCTGCATCTAACTTTTTAATTTGAAAAGCTAATTCCACGGCTTGTTCATTTGTCTCGCCCATTCCAAAAATCGCACCGGAACAAGGTGACAAACCTGCTTTTTTAGATGTAGTAACCGTATCGACTCGATCTTCATAGCCATGCGTAGAACAAATATTGTCGTAATTATCAGCGTGAGTATTTAAATTATGATTATAGCGATGAACACCCGCCTGGACTAGTTCGTGTGCTTGATCATCTGTTAAAAATCCTAGACAAGCACAGATTTTCAAGTCTGTCTTTTGACGGATCTCTTTTACTGCTCCCACTACGTGCGCTACTTCTTTGTCCGTAGGGCGGCGGCCTGATGCCACGATACAATATGTACCTGCTTTTCTTTTTTGAGCTTCAAAAGCACCTTCTACAATTTTCTCTTTTGTTAACCACGCATACTTATCAATCGGCGCTTCTGATACAATCGACTGCGAACAATATCCACAGTCTTCTGGGCATAAACCCGATTTAGTATTAATAATCATATTAAGCTTTACTTTTTTTCCATAATGATGATGACGAATTAAGTACGCGGCATTCATGACCTCTAACACTTCTTCATCCGGTATATAAAGAAGTTGAAGCGCTTCGTTATATGTAATTTCTTTCCCTTTAATAATAGACTGAGCAAGTGCTTTCCAATCTCTTACACTTGTGATTTCCATCGATTCCCCTCCAATTTAGTAAACTTAAAAAATATAAAGTTAACAATTATAACTAAAAGTTACCATTACTTCTCCTTTTATGTCAACACTGTATGAATAATAGTTAACTCAAAAAGCCACTTCTATGATAGAAGTGGCTTTTTGCTTATTGCGCTTGCAGTGTGTAAATAACCGATACAAAGTCTCCAGATTTTTCATCGTATGCTTCAACACCCGGATACTCATGAGTTAGAGCAATACCTGCGTACATGAGCTCATCTCCATAAGCTGTTTGATCTGTTTCCATCACTGTATATTCATAATCAGGATGAAGCCCTTTTAACTCAATGCGTTCGTAAGAAGGATTTGGTCTAGACAATATTTGATAATAACCGATGATTGCCTGTTTTTGATCGGATGAAACAACCATCCAGCTCGTCACATTTCCATCTTGTTCAAACGGACTTTTTAAACGATAGAATATGCCATTTTGAATAAGAGATCGGTGTTTTTTATAATACTGAATTTGTTGTTTTACGGTTTCTTTTTCATCTTCTGTCATCAGCGTAACATCTAACTCATAACCAAATGCGCCAAAATACGCAACGTCTCCTCTTGTTTCTAGACTTGTTACTCTGCGTACTTGATGATTTGGTACGGCCGATACGTGTGCTCCCATTGAACTGATTGGATAGGCAAAAGACGTGCCGTACTGAATTTTTAGACGTTCAATCGCGTCCGTGTTATCGCTCGTCCAAGCTTGGGGAGCATAATAAAGCATTCCCGGATCAAATCTAGCGCCCCCGCTTGCACATGATTCAAATAAAATATCCGGAAACTTCCTTGTTAGTCGCTCATACAAATCATACACACCTAAAATATAGCGATGTACTACTTCAAACTGGCGATTCGCGGGCAGCCCAACAGATCCAATCTCCGTTATATTTCGATTCATATCCCATTTTATATAAGAGATAGGTGCTTCACTTAAAATAGCTTCCATTCGTTCATAGATATAATTCACTACTTCTTCTCTTGAAAAATCAAGCACATATTGATTTCGCCCATGAGACTTATGACGATTTGGCACATGAATCAACCAATCTGGATGCTTTTCATACAAGTTGCTTTGCTTTGAAATCATTTCAGGTTCAAACCATAGCCCAAAGTCCATACCTAAATCCGTTACTTTTTGAGCCAATGACTTCATACCGCCCGGAAGCTTATTTTCATCTACAAACCAATCTCCAAGAGAAGTTGTATCATCGTTACGTTTACCGAACCAGCCGTCATCCAATACAAAAAGTTCAACGCCTAGCTTTTGCGCTTCTTTGGCAATATGTACAATTTTCTCTTCGTTAAAATCAAAATACGTCGCTTCCCAGTTATTAATTAAAACTGGTCGCTCCAAATCCCGCCATTTTCCTCTAGCAAGACGCTTGCGATAAAGCTCATGATACTCTTGGCTAAGGCCGTTTAGCCCGCTATTTGAATAAGCCAGTACTAGTTCTGGTGATTGAAAAGTTTGGCCCCTTTCTAGTCGCCACTGAAAATCAAAAGGATGAATGCCCATCGTTATTCTTGATATATCATAATGATCTACTTCCACTTGTCCAAGAAAGTTTCCGCTGTATACAAGACTAAAACCATACGCTTCTCCACTGTGTTCAGTTGCAGCTGGATTCTTTAAAATTAAAAATGGGTTTTGCTGACTGCTGCTTGTACCTCTCGCACTAGAAATACTTTGAATACCAGGCTGAAGCATTCGTGTTTTCACGTGTCTTTCTCGAATCCACGCACCGGAAAGCTGAACCATCTCATAATTTGATGTAGGCAAATCAATGCTGCCGCTCATGATGCGCAAAATATCGACTGGTTCTTCTCCTCTATGCTCAAATCGTGCGTGACGCGTAATAATATTTCGGTCTTCGTAAACGGTATACGTTAAAATAAGTGAGGCATTGAGCAATTTATCAATCAGTTCAACTTCTACACTTGTGGCTTCACTTTCTTCTTCTACATATGTAGCAGGTAAGCCGTTTAATGGCTTCTTGCCTTTGTAAATTTTATGGTTATCGTATTCAAAATTTGTGATTCGGCTTCCGTTTTGCTGAAGAAGTTGATAGGCTGGCTCTCTGAAGTCTGTTGTTCCATAAGAAGGATACTCTTGTTTGATTGTTTCAAGAGAAAATGCTAGTTCTCCTTCATATACTGAAGCACTAGCTCCTCTTGTTTCTACACGTAAAAAATGCTGAAAAGATGAACGGTGCTTAAGCTTTTTTCCATAGTACAAGTGACCGAGCTGCCCGTTTCTCAACACTAAAAAGATATAACTTACATCGCGTCCCTGCAGGTGAAATTCCTTTGTACGTTCATTAAATAAGATTCCCACTTTATTCCTCTCCCTACCATCAAATATCTAACGAGACATTTCCTTTTTCATCTATTGCCGTTGCATGCTCAAAAGCAGATGCTAGATTAATCTCTTTTCTCTCATACCATTTCGCTAAATCTTTGAATAACTCTTCTGTTTCAACCATTCTTGTGTCTATTCGCAGTTCAGTTTCATAGCTATGAAGAGACCAAGTGCTTTCACTAAATAAGGTCATTTCTACATCTAGACACATGTCTTTCCAATTGGGAGCACACAGAATAGGATGATGCATGTCTGAACATGCAATGGTGTAGCGGTTAGAACCATTCTTATTCATAAAACAATGAACAAAAGAGGCATTCACATCGCCCTTACTAGTTTGTAAAGATTTATACAGTTGGATATCTAACAATGGAACGCTCCATTTTAATTTCATTTTTGGAAGAATTCTTTTTTTAACCGACTTGACCGTTAATTTAATAAAATAAACACCATCTTTTTTTGTTTCATCCAATACGACATGCACACCTGGTTCCTTGTTTATCTCCAAGTTTATATAGGGTGTAGCAATCACTTCCTTCATCTCCTTCACCATCATTCTTAACTTTGTACACCAACAAAAATGTAACCGTATTCAAAAATTCGTTTTCGTATTTATTGCAAGTAGATCACCCTAAACGAAGCTTTTTTACTTTCTTTCATTTTATGTAAAATACTTTCTAGACTCAATGGTAAAAATCAAAGTGAAAAAAAGCATTTTTTTGCTTTATCTAGTAATCAATTAAACGCTCTTTATCTCTTAGCGCGCAATTTTCTCTTCTTTTTCAAAAAAAGATGACAAACCTAACAATATAGTATAATAATAAATAATGCAGAATGATTATACACAGAAAGGATGACAAATATGAATCATGAACCTTCTCTTCTTAAACAACTAAAATTATGGCATATCGTCGTGATAGGGTTAGGCTACATGGCACCTATGGCCGTTTTTGATACATTTGGCATTGTAACTGAATCAACAGATGGACATGTTTCAGGCGCTTATGCATTCACGTTGATTGCTATTTTATTTACAGCCATTAGTTACGGAAAGATGGTAAAAGCTTTTCCCGGAGCTGGTTCCTCTTATACATACGCACAGCAAGTAATGAATCCAAGCATTGGTTTTTTGGTAGGATGGACGGCTCTTCTTGATTATCTATTTCTGCCAATGATTAATGCGCTTTTGACAAATATTTACCTAAGCTCTCTGTTTCCAGGTGTTCCAAAGGCCATATGGATTATCAGCTTTGTTGTCATCATGACTATCATGAATATTTTCAGCGTTCATTTAACCGTTTCTTTTGGTACGCTATTAGTTGCTTTTCAAATTTTAGTCGCTATTATCTTTATTATTTTGAGTGCTACAACTCAAGGCCAAGAGCTATCATTTAAGCCGTTTATAAGTGAATCGGCTTCTATATCTCTGTTATTAAACGGAGCAGCTATTTTATGCTTTTCTTTTTTAGGATTTGATGCTGTAACCACTATGGCCGAAGAAACACTTAAGCCTGAGAAAACCATTCCTAAAGGGATTCTTATTATTGCATGTACGGGAGGCGCCTTATTTATCACGGTTTCTTACTTTGCTCAGCTTCTTTTCCCTTCAGCCTCTTTGTTTCATGATTTAGAAGGTGCATCAGCGGAAATCGCTTATAAAATTGGCGGCCAGCTTTTTCAATCTATTTTTGTAGCAGCGGCCTTGACTTCAACTATTGCTTCTGGACTTGTCTCACATATGAGTGCATCAAGACTTCTCTATGCAATTGGGAAAGATGGTTATCTGCCTCGGAGAATTTTTGGCTATATTCACCCTAAAACAAAGACGCCTATTTGGAACGTGGTGATTATTGGTGGCCTCTCTTTAATTTCACTAGGTCTTTCTCTTGAAAAAGCTACCTCTTTAATTAATTTTGGTGCTTTAATTGCGTTCAGTTCAGTGAACATAGCGGTTTTTATCCATTATTTTATTCAACAAAACAAACGATCTCTCAGTGGATATATTTTATATGTACTTATGCCTTTACTCGGTAGTTTATTTTTATTTTTTATGTGGCTTAACTTAGAAACAACATCCTTATTTATCGGTATTGTATGGAGTGTAATCGGAATTATTTATTTACTGATTGCTAGACGAAAAAATACTATTACCATTCCTACTTTTCATTTTGATTAAGGAAATAGGCTTAACACACCTCGACATATTTCCCCAGAAATAATGTCGAAAAAAAGTAATTGAGACATAAACAAATCAATCCCATCTAAACACGAACAAAAAAAAGGTAAACGATCTAATATGAATCGCTCGTTACACCGCTGTTGATTTCCGTGCAAGGCTTCGCTTTCCGCAGGCGGCCGTTGAGCCTCCTCGTCGCTTGCGCTCCTGCGGGGTCTCATCTGTTCCGCTTTTTCCGCAGGAGTCTTCGCCTTGCCCTCTAATCAACACCTAGAGGCAACTAAACACATGAAAGCTACATTTACTATATCAATAAAAAAATCCGAACGTATTTGATTCTCAACCAAGAATCAAACTCGTTCGGATTTTTCTTCAACTAAAATACTTTCGTACCAGTCTCTTTTTATTGTTGCGATTGTGAGACTTTTTCTAAAATACGTCTTTTACGGTAAAGCATCATTCCAACTTCGCCTATATCATTAATCGCTTGTTTGTTAATATACGCTCCGAATACCATTCCTGCTATAGGAATCATTTGGAACAGCTTTTTCCAGCCCAAGTTGTCCCTGTAGGTTAGAAACACTTCTCTCCACCCTTGCAGCTGCTGCAAGCTCTGCGTTCGATTTCCGCTTGCTAATTCTTCTAAAATCGCACGTTTCCCTACAATGTCAGAAGACGAAAACTGCATGCATTTGACCATAAAAATTCGTTCCTCTTGCTCAGTGGGGTCGTACCCATAAGAAACAGCTACTTCTTGCAGTGTCTTAAGTGTAAGCCCTAATACAAAAGGAACATCAATCGCCAGTGTAAAAATCCCGCCTACCCCGGTTGTAGCTCCTTGCAGCTGTGCGTTCTTTTTTCGGACTTCAATAAAATGCTCTGCCAATTCATCCATTTCCTGCAGAGATAAATGCTGAATATCCTCTATCGAAAGCTGTTTCTTTTCTTGTAATTGTGCTGATGCTTTTTCTAGCGTGGCAGACGTATTAGCTAAATACTGGCCTCCATTATCAACATACTTAGCAATTTCATCTAATAATTTTTCTATTTTTTGATGAATGAACTTTGGCGTTACTTTATCTAAAGCTGAAAAAGGCAAACGAGCCAGCCGCTCCCAGAAAAAAAGTCCTTTTTGGTCTTTCTCCCACTTTTCAATTTTTCGTAATTCTATTCTCAACTGTTCATGCTCTGACATATTCTCACTCTTTTCCTCGATTTATCAGCTCTGCCCTACTTGTTTATTCCGCACATATTTAATGATAAAAAACAATGCAATTAAAACAACAATTCCGATTCCAATAGGCTGCATATATTGAGACACAATCGGTCCCACCTCTTTCCACTTAGGTCCTAACTTATATCCTAAATATACGTAAATAGCCGTTACTGGAAGCATCGCCACAAATGTATAAATAGAAAACAGCCATACATTCATTTTTGCCATCCCGCACGGAAAAGAGATAGCCGTGCGCACTCCTGGAATAAAGCGTCCAAAAAAAGCAACCCCGCTGCCGTACTTATTGAAAAAGCGATCGGCGGCGTCAATTTCTTTTTCTTTCACCAAAAAGTATTTTCCATATTTTAAAACCAGCGGTCGTCCACCGTAACGTCCCAGTGCATAAAGAGTCAACGGTCCACAAACACCGCCTACTGTACCTGCAAGGATAGCCAGATACAAGTTCATATCACCTTGATACACCCAATATCCCACTAAAGGTAAAACAAGCTCTGCCGGGACAAATTCAAACGTTAATGCTAAAATTACGCCAAAATAAGAGAGCTGTTTTAGCGCTTCAATTAAAGAAAGTAAAACCGACTCTAACAAAAATTCTCCTCCTCATGTCATTAAATCTAAGACTGCAAAACTAGAATTTAGCCGATTGATAGATAAAAATCAACGCGGCATAGTTTTTTCCTTTCCCTCTTTACGTATGACGTACTACAAAAGTTTCAATAAAAAAAAAAAGCGCTAGTTTTATCCAGCGCTTTTATAGTTTAAAGTTAATTTGAATAATACCTACTTTACGAAGAGCATCATATAAAATAACTAAAGCCGGTCCTAAAAATAATCCGACAAAACCTAAAAGTTTAAATCCAATGTACAAACTAACTAGTGCAGCCAAAGGTGAAATACCCATATTTGTAGAAAATACTTTTGGTTCTACTACACGTCTTACTACCGTAATGACTCCAAATAGAATAAATAAGCCGATTGCAAGTGAATCATGCCCTTGAGTAAGAGCAAAAATTCCCCATGGAACGAGCACCGAGCCTGTCCCAAGGATTGGTAAGATATCGACAATTACAATTAATAAACTAAGCAGCGCGGTATACGGAACATCTAATAGCCAAAGCCCTACATAAGCCATTACAAACGTCATGACACTTAAGATAATTTGTGCCTTGATAAAACCAACCCCCGCTTGGATAAGCTGAGTGATGACAACTTGTAGCTTATATTTCGTTTCTTCTGTTAAAAATGACTTAATTTTATTTTTAATAGCAGGCAGCTCAAGGCTGATAAATACAAGCGCTACTAAATAAATAAGAAACTCTAATAGAAACCCAGGAACAGTAGCGGCAAAGCTAATGATGATTTCTACGGTACTTTTTAATAGAGAATCTAATGAATTTACGGTCTTTTCAAGCGTGCGCTCAATAGAAGAAATCACTTCTGTAGGAAGAGCGTTTGAATAGTATTTCCACTTAATAATAGTTGGATAAATCGCGGTTTCATAGATTTCTTTTACAAAGGAAGGCGCTATTTTTGAAAGAGCAACCACTTGCGTAACGATTGTCCGAACAATAAAAAATCCAATAAGTATGAGCGAAACAACATATAAAATGAAGGTCATAAGCACTGCATAGACTCTCTTCATTTTAAAAGATTGATGCAATTTCTGAACAATACCCTCAAGCGCTAATGCTGTTAATAAAGCAAACACAATCGGTAAACTGTAAGGGATTAACAAACATACGATTACTATCGAGGCGATGACCCATATTCGCTTTTTCCACATACTCTACTATCCCCCTACTAGCTAAGCTATCTCTATATTTACTGATAAAGAAAGGAACCAGTGACTGCTTTTATGTAAGAATAAAATTTGGATATTTTTATACCTGATGTTACATATTATAGGGTCAATTCCCATAATAATAAAGGAATTATTATGAAAAAAGCTACTTATTCTAATTTTTTGAATAGAATAAGTAGCTTTTTAATTTATAAATTAGCCGGCCCTCATGACCTCTGTACCTTTTTTAGGGTCAAATTTGCCTTCTGATTTAGACATTACAATTGCTGCTAGTGTGTTTCCTACTAAGTTAACAACCGTACGTGCCATATCCATGATTCTGTCTACTCCGGCGATGAAGGCTAATCCTTCTGCGGGAACACCGATTGTTCCAAGAGTAGCTAGTAATACAACAAATGATGTTCCTGGCACTGCAGCCATTCCTTTAGATGTAACCATCAATACAAGAATGAGCGTCAGCTGTTGAACGATCGTTAAATCAATACCATACACTTGCGCTAAGAATAACGCTGCAATTGCTTGATAAAGAACGGAACCATCCAGGTTAAATGTATAACCAATTGGTACAACGAACGATACGATAGCTTTCGGACAGCCCATCTTTTCAAGTTTTTCCATAATACGCGGAAGAACTGTCTCAGAACTAGATGTACTGTATGCTAACAACAGTTCATCTTTCATATAGCGGAATAAGTGGAAAATGTTAATTCCTGCCCATTTCGCAATTCCTCCTAATACAACAAGTAGGAAGAAAATTAACGCTAAGTAAACTAAGATAACAAGCTTTCCTAATGAAAGGAGTGACTCTAAGCCGAATTTTGAAACTGTTACACCAATTAAAGCAAATACACCAATTGGCGCCACTTTCATTACAAGGTTTACCACGTGAAACATTGCGTGAGAAACGCCGTCGAAGAATTGTACAACTGGCTTTCCTCTTTCCCCAATTGCCGCTACTCCAAGTGCAAATAACACTGTAAAGAAGATAATTGCTAGCATGTCTCCTTCAACAATTGACTGGAAAAAGTTTGTCGGAACAATGTGTAAGAAAGTTTCAGCCACTGACTTTCCTTCTTGCTGTTCGGATGTTTCAACGTATTGTGAAATATCACTCTTCTGTGCTGAATGAATGTCTACACCTTGCCCAGGATGAAAAATATTAGCAATCAATACACCGATTACAATTGCAAAAGTCGTAATAATTTCAAAATAGAGAATGGTTTTAACGCCGAGCTTTCCGACCTGTTTACCGCTCCCTGCTCCTGCCACTCCAACGACTAAGCTTGAGATAACAATTGGAATAACAATCATCTTAATTAATCTTAAAAATAGGTCTCCTAGCGGCTGTAGGTATGTTACTACACGCGGATCGTTAAACCAAATTACCCCTACAAGAACACCGAGGATCAATCCGGTAAAAATCTGCGTAGCCAAACCAAAACGAATTTTTTTCATAGATGTACCTCCCCAAAGATGTATGACATTTGTATATACTTTTCTGAAAAAACAAAAAAAGACTATTCTTAAGAAAGAACAGCCTTTTACTTACGCTATTTTGGGCTCTTTCTCTCAATAAAGCAAACGGGGTTAACTGTCGGATTCGGAATTGAGAGTTTCCTACCTTTTGTAAGGATTCACCCCAAGGCAGCTTTACTGCCGATAATGATTCCCCCGCTCTATACGATTAAGCTTATTATTCAGTTTTTATAAAATTAAAACGATCTATACGTTGTCATACGTTTTTTACAGTCAATAAAACTAAACAGAAGTCTTACTTTTACTTAACTTTATACTGCACAAATATTAATTTACTATTTTTCGACACGTTTTGTCAATACCTATGTTTATAAAACGCTTTCAAAAGGCGATAATATATATTTATGCAAAAAAGCTATTGCAACATTGCAATAGCTTTTTCTTGCTCTTTGAGTCTCTATTAGAAGTTTAAGGGACTAAAGAACACCCGTATTTATTTTATAAAAATACAAAATATAGAATAGCTGCTAAAACAATTCGATAAATTGCAAATGGCACTAATTTGATGCGATTAATTAATTTTAGGAAAAAACGAATGGATACTAGCGCAAAAATAAAGGCGCTGATAAAACCGGCAATAAAAAACGGTAGTGCATCTGATGTGAAGTACTGCCAGTTTTTAATCAATGAAAGTCCGCTTGCTCCTGCCATGATTGGCACTGCCATAATAAATGTAAAATCTGCGGCTGCCTTATGGCTCATTCCAAGAAGAACCCCTCCTGAAATCGTTGAGCCTGAACGAGAAAAACCTGGCCAAAGAGCAATACATTGAAACAGTCCTATACCCAGTGCTTGTCCATAAGACATTTGGTCCACCGTCTCTACACGCGGACGTTTAGGTCCAAACAAATCTGCTAGAATCATTAATACAGCTCCGACTACTAAGCCAATTAGCACCGTATTTAAAGAAAACAAATGTTCATCAATGTAATCATCAAACAAAAGTCCTAACACTCCTGCGGGTAACAGACCAACAATTACCTGCATTAAATTCAAGCGATTTGTCGGTCCAATTGGAGCAGCTGGTTTTTTTCCCAATCCTAATAAATTAATAAAACGATCTTTAAAAATAACAACTACTGCTAAGATCGACCCTAGCTGAATAACAATTTTAAATGTATTAGCTACTGGAGATGAAAATAATTCTTTTGAATTTAACCACAGGTCATCCACAATAATCATATGCCCAGTTGACGAAACAGGAGCAAACTCTGTTAAACCTTCTACAATCCCTAAAATGATTGCTACAATAATTTCCCACATAAAGCTATATACCTTGCCTTTCTTTCAAATTAATAAGCTTATCGCTTCGTTTTACATGCTCAACTATTTTCCTATTTTGACACTTGCTTTTTTATCATAATTGTTAAAACTATGAAATACAATGTGTATTTGCAAAAAGATAAGAATCTTTAATAATTTGTAATAAAAACCTTACATGCTAGAACCAAAAAACACGATATCAGCTTTTATTTATTTTAGAAAGCAGTCACTATGTTCGGTATAAATTCCGGTCCCTTAGCTAAAAATGAATCATCTAGACTATTTTTCTTTAGTGTACAAAAATGACTAAATCATTATGTTTTTTCCATCCCCTTTACTGTCATCTATCATTTTAATCAACTAGTGCTTGCTTATACGGCATATCCCCTAAGTAATTTGAAACTTTTTTCTCTCTTTACTCGTATTATAGTAGTATCTTTTTTAGGAGGCTTTTTACTATGAATGGAAATGTACGTACAATGAAATGGGTGACTGCTGGGTATGAAGCCTTGCTTGGAATTCCTTTAATTGGCGCGGGGATTGTTATGGGCTTTAGTTATACTCCTCTTTTTATTGGATTTATTCTTCATGCTATCACGCTCATTTTAGCTAATAGAAGAGGGTTATCTTCCTATGGAAACATACTAGGGATTGTTACTTCACTGGTTGCTTGGATTCCATTTTTAGGGTTTATCATGCACATTATTACAGCTATTGTGATTGCAATCGATGCTGCTAGACAACGTTAATTGTCTAGCTTTTTTTATTTAAGGGTTGATTTTTTACCGAATGATGGTAAACTTAAGCCGTAAATTGAATAATTTGAATGTTATTTCTACTAGGGGTGTCTGATAGCTCAGACTGAGAGAAGAGTGCAATAAAACTCTTTAACCCTTTGAACCTGATTTGGGTTATACCAGCGGAGGGAAGTAGTCTTGAAAAGAATAGTATATGTTTATTCTTTTTTCGCCTATTCCATCGGGTTCTGTCTATCACAGAACCCGATTTTTTTATGGTTCGGTATAGCTACACTTTATGCGAAACCGGAGGAATATGTAATGTCAAAACAAAATGTATCAGTTTCTATGAAAAAGCCTTTTCCAAACAGTCACAAAGTATATGTCCAAGGATCCAGAGAAGACCTTAAAGTGCCTATGCGTGAAATTCATCAGTCTCCTACTACAGGATCTTTTGGGGAAGAAGAAAATAGTCCCGTACGTGTATACGACACGAGCGGTGTTTATACAGATCCCCGTTATGAAATTAATTTACAAAAAGGATTACCGGCTCTGCGCGAAAAGTGGATTGCAGAACGAAACGATGTAGAAACATATCAAGGCCGTACGGTTCAGCCACAGGATAACGGTTATTATGATGGTGATCCAAGAGATCAGTACGAGCGCTTTATCACTAATCGTTTACCGCTGCGCGCGAAAAAAAATCAAAATGTAACGCAAATGCACTATGCGAAAAAAGGAATCATCACGCCCGAAATGGAATTTATCGCTATTCGTGAACAGATGGATCCTGAAGTCGTGCGTGAAGAAGTAGCAAGAGGACGTGCCATTATCCCTAATAATATCAATCACCCTGAGAGCGAACCGATGATTATCGGCCGCAAATTCCACGTGAAAATCAATGCTAATATCGGAAATTCAGCTATTCGTTCAGCTATTGAAGATGAAGTAGAAAAAATGACATGGGCAACGCGTTGGGGAGCCGATACAATTATGGATTTATCAACAGGAAAGGATATCCACACAACGCGCGAATGGATTATCCGCAACTCGCCTGTTCCTGTAGGGACCGTTCCTATTTACCAAGCGCTTGAAAAAGTAAAAGGCGTAGCAGAAGATCTAACGTGGGAAGCATATCGCGATACATTAATTGAACAAGCAGAACAAGGTGTTGATTACTTTACTATTCACGCAGGTGTTCTTTTACGCTATATTCCTCTGACAGCGAAACGTACGACAGGTATTGTTTCACGCGGAGGATCCATCTTGGCGCAGTGGTGTTTAGCTCATCATGAAGAGAACTTTTTATATACTCGCTTTGAAGAAATCTGTGAAATCTGTAAAGCATACGATATTTCTATTTCCCTTGGCGATGGACTACGTCCTGGTTCCATTGCAGATGCTAATGATGAGGCACAGTTCGGTGAGTTAGAAACGCTCGGTGAATTAACTAAAATTGCTTGGAAACACGATGTTCAAGTTATGATTGAAGGTCCTGGACATGTCCCTATGCACCTCATCAAAGAAAACGTAGATAAACAAATGGAAATATGCCAAGAAGCTCCCTTCTATACTCTTGGACCGCTTACAACCGACATCGCTCCAGGCTATGACCATATTACATCAGGTATTGGGGCTGCAATGATTGGCTGGTTTGGGACAGCTATGCTTTGCTACGTAACGCCAAAAGAACATTTAGGTCTGCCGAATAAAGAAGACGTTCGAGAAGGCGTTATCACCTATAAAATTGCTGCGCATGCCGCTGACCTAGCAAAAGGCCATCCAGGAGCACAAAAACGCGATAACGCGCTGTCTAAAGCAAGATTTGAATTTAGATGGAATGATCAATTTAACCTGTCACTAGATCCAGAGCGCGCAAAAGAATATCACGATGAAACACTTCCCGCTGAAGGTGCTAAAACAGCCCATTTCTGTTCAATGTGTGGACCTAAATTCTGTTCGATGCGTATTTCTCAGGATATTCGTAACATGGCTCAACAAAATGAAAAAGATGTAAACGAAGTAAGAGAAGAAGGAATGAAAGAAAAAGCTAAAGAGTTTGTTAACAGTGGTTCAAATATCTATCAATAATGAAGTAGAACAGCTTAAAGAACAAATTAAGCTGCTTGAAAGAAAGTTATTATTTGTTCAGCAAAATTGTCAGCACATTATCGTTGAATCCTCACATTCTTCCGTAAAGCGCTGTATTAAGTGTTTCTATCAACAAGATGCAAAAAGGACTTCGTAAAGAAGTCCTTTCATCTTTTTTTGAAACGTGCTTTCAGCATGTTCTTAATCCAATATAGTATTTTAATAATAACCCAGCCTATAAATGTACCTAGAGTGTTCAAAAAGATATCATCAATATCAAATACTCGTTCCGTTAGCTTGTACTGTAAAATTTCAATCAGAAAACTGATTAAGAAACCCGTCGTAAACACTTGAATAAAACCATCAAACCACTTCATAAACAAAGGAATAAACATTCCAAGCGGCGCAAACATCACAATATTTCCTAATATATTTGTCAGAGTGAGCATTATATTACCGCTTTCCCACATCAGCCGGATCGTGCTAAATAAATCCAAGTTCATTGCTTTTCCGTAAACATGTTCGTTTTCCCGTATGAGAGTAGCATAGATGACCACTGCCGCATACGCAATAAATAGAGTGAACATGACTTTTTTAACGATTGATCTGATGCTTACATTCACTTCAACATCACCTTCTTTGACTCCCAAAACCATTTATTATTATCTATATGTACCCGTCCACTGCTTTCATTCGTAGTGAATGTATTTACATGCTTTTTTATCCTATCACATCAATAAATAAATACAATTCCCTTTTATACAATTTTATTAAACTTGATTCTTTATAAGTAAAAAATAAGAATCCTTATACATTTTCGATTATAAAACCTCATTATTTTATTATACTTATTTCACTAATTTCTACATCTATAAATAATAAGAAGCAGCGATATAACAATTCGCTGCTTCTTATTTAGTCTGGATAATAAGGATTCAAATGGATTAATACTTCCTGAATATTATCATGTTTTTTCATAAGTGTTGCTTTAATTTCTCGTCCTAAATCATGACCTTCCTTAATTGTTTTAAAGTGGTCAATTGAAATACGTACATCCACTAATATGTAATGGCCATGTTCTCTTGCTCGAACGCGATCAATCCGCTTCACATCTTCAAATTCATAAATGCTTTCTTCAAGTTCTTTCAGTAGCTCTTCATCAATATTGCCTTCCATTAAAATTTGAAAAGACTCTCCCATCATTTGTCTGGCAATATTAAAAATTAAATAAGCAACAAAGATGCTGGCTATTTTATCTCCGTATAACAGCAGTTGAACATCCAATTTATCACCAATAATCGATAATAAAACACCAATTGCCGCTGCGATAGAAGCAACAATATCCGCTTTATGATCAAAGGCAATTGCCTCAATTGCCTTACTGTGGTGCTGCTTCGCTACGTTTAAAGAATAACGGTACAACAATACCTTTGCTATGTATGAAATAACAGCAATCCACATAGCTAAAATATTTGGAGATACGACCGGATGGAATAAACCAACGACTCCTTCAAATACCACATAAAATGATACAAGCAATAAAATAATTCCTACGATTCCTGAGACAATCACTTCTGCTTTTCCATGTCCATATGGATGGTCATCATCTGCTGGTTTATTTGCTACTCGTATAACCAACAAGACGATAATAGAGGCAAATACGTCCGCTGCAGAGTGAATACCATCAGCAAATACAGCATCACTATTTCCAATCCATCCTACTATTACTTTTCCTAGCGTAAGGGCAATATTGCTCCATACGCTAATCCATGCTACTTTTTTCGCAATGGACTCCCTTATACTGTTGTTCATTTGCACACCTCGACTTACTTCTTGAAAAATCAGCTTTTTTATCTTATCACTGCTCATTCAAGTGGGTCTAGAGCAACCTATTTTCGCTTAGCTATATATGTTTCAGTACCGCAAAATTACTGATAATCTACAACATACTCCTTATTATTTCTCCGCCAACTTCTTACGGTCTGTTGCCATTGGAGGTTCTTCCATCCAACCTTGCTCAATCATAATCCGAATTCCATCTTTTCCATACTTCCCTATACGCCCGATTAGCTGAGAAAATTCTACTGCGACATCTGAACGGAACGACATAGACAAGCCAGCACCACAGTTATCAATAGCGATCGTCACAGCTGTGGAAGTATGATACATCATCAGTTTATCTGAAAACGGTGAAATCGTTGAGTTGGTTACATACGCATCAAGCAGACGCGGACTTGGTAGGTCAGCTTCAGACAATAACTCAGTGAATTGCTTGATTTGCTTACTCGCAAGCTTGACTCCATCAAAAAAATAAGAGCGTAATTTTTGTGTGGTAGCTACTTGACTAAATGCCAGCATCAGCGTTTTACCTAATACATTTGTATTAACAATTTCTTGAATAGCCGTAACCTCCAAAGAAGTTAGAGGATGCATTTGAGAGAAAAATGGTGATATAAACGTTTTCTCGTCCACAAAATTTACTTTTACAGGATAAGGAATAACCGGAGGTCTCATCAGCATGCTTTTTCTTAAAATAACGTGGTTAGAATCCTCTAAAAGGCTGTCGCTTTCTTTTACACATCGAGACAGGTGATCATAAATATCTTGCCTTCTCACTGCGCTTAGCGCTCTAGCATATTTCTTCATACCTCCAATTGCCATTTCATTTACATAAATAGCCATAAAAATATCATCAAATAAAGCAGGAACTCCTTTGTTCACATCTTGTTCCCCAAAACCTACTGGTATTGGAATTTTTTCCGAACTGAATAATTCCGTCAATTCGTCTACATGAGTTTGTGAAATCTGATGGGCTTTTTTTAAGAGCTCCTTAATCTCGGCATCTTTTACAACAGATAGAAAATACCCAAGAACACATACATACAGCGTATCGCCTAAATATTGCGCCCATAAGTAACCTAACTCAGCTGCGTTCAACCGCTCATTTTGTTGATGTTTTTGCATTTCGCTCTTTATATTTTCGTTCATTCACTTATTCTCCTTTTGGATAAAGTCGTACTTTTACTATCTCCAAAGAAGCGCTGAATAAACCGCATAAAAAAGACCTAGATAACAAGTCTAGGCCTTTTAGGTTAAGCATATTTCTGGTCTTCTGTTTCTTTTCTAAAAAAGCTTTTCATCGCGTGAAAAACGTCTGATTTTTGTTTTAAAATAAAGTGTCTAAAACTTTCGTCTTGAATATTTTTGTAAGCAGACATTAAAGTGGAATGTCGATTGTACTGATTCACTTCTCCATACCCAAACATATTTGACACTTTCATTAATTCATTTACTAACTTTACACACCTTGCGTTATCTGAAGTTAAATTATCTCCATCTGAAAAATGAAACGGGTAAATATTATAGCGGCTCGGATCATACTTTTGGTTAATTAATTCAAGCGCTTTTCGGTAAGCAGATGAGCAAATGGTTCCCCCGCTTTCTCCTTTGGAGAAGAAGTCTTCTTCTGATACTACTTTTGCCTCTGTATGATGGGCAATAAACTCAATTTCCACTGTTTCATATTTCGTACGTAAAAAGCGTGTCATCCAAAAGAAAAAGCTTCGTGCCATATATTTTTCCCATATGCCCATCGAACCGCTCGTATCCATCATAGCTAAGACGACTGCTTTCGATTCCGGCTTTATAACTTCATTCCACGTTTTGAATTTTAAATCCTCCGGATAAATAGGATGAAAAGCAGGCTTTCCTGTCATTGCGTTTCGCTTATAAGCGCTCATCATCGTTCGTTTTTTATCAATATTCCCCATCAAACCTGTACGTCGTATATCATTAAATTCAATGTGTTCCACAACAATTTGATCAGATTCTTTTCGCTGAAGATTAGGCAATTCTAATTGAGCAAATAAAGCCTCTTGAAGCTCCATGAGTGACACTTCCGCTTCAAAGTAGTCTTCTCCAGCCTGGTCTCCTGCTCCTTGACCTTTTCCTGCTCCTTTTTGACCATCTCCAGCAGATCCGTCACGTGCTACTACATCCCCAACTTTACTGTCTCCATCACCTTGACCCACATGTTTGTTTTTATCATAATTGTACCGAATTCGATATTCATCCAATGATTTGATCGGAATTTTAACAACTTCTCTTCCATTGGACATCACGATATTTTCTTCTGTAATTAAATCCGGTAAATTATTTTTAATTGCTTCTTTAATTTTTTCTTGATGTCTTTTTTGATCATCGTGGCCTTTACGATGGAGGGACCAGTCTTCTTTTGAGACAGCAAAACTTTTATCTACTTCTTTTCCCACGCTATTCCCCTCCTTATTAAAAAAACACCTGCACGTTTTTACTCGGCATGCATAAGCTATACCGAAAGTTTCTGACAAATACCTTTAGTTCAAAGGTTGGTTACTCTTATCCTATGCGCAAGAATGGTATACTTGCTAACTAATTCTTTCACTATTAACTATTCATTTTATAGTGTCTAGTGTCATGTATATGTTTATGACTTATCATATGATGGTTAAGTGCAATGCGTACTACACATTAGCCTAATTATGCAGGGTTTATTTTAAGAGATAAGAAAAACATGGCACAGATCGGAAGTGCCATGTTTTCTTGTTAGTACTGAGTTATCGATTTAACAAACTTCCTACATAGCGCAGCAGTTCATTAGCAGATACTGAATTGTATCCATGCTCATCAATCAATCGAGCCACTACTTCATTTACTTTCTTCAGCTGCTGCTCATCTGGTGTTTTAGTGGACGTTGTAATTTTCACTACGTCTTTTAAATCCGCAAACAATTTTTTCTGAATCGCTTCGCGTAAGCGCTCATGGGAATTATAATCAAATCGTTTTCCTTTACGTGCATAAGCGGAAATACGAATTAAGATTTCTTCGCGGAATGCTTTTTTTGCATTTTCTGAAATACCAATTTGTTCTTCAATTGAACGCATTAATTTATCATCTGGATTTAACTCTTCTCCTGTTAGCGGATCACGAAGCTTATTTTTGTTGCAGTATGCTTCAACATTATCTAAATAATTATCCATTAATGTTTTAGCGGACTCTTCGTACGAATAAACGAACGCTTTTTGCACTTCTTTTTTAGCAATTTCATCATATTCTTTACGCGCCAGAGAAATATAATTCAGGTAACGCTCTCGATCCTCAGCAGAAATAGACGCATGCTGTGCCAGCCCTTCTTTCAATGAACGCAGTACATCTAATGCATTGATTGATTTAATATCTTTTCGAATGATGGTAGATGAAATGCGATTAATGACATAACGAGGATCAATACCGCTCATTCCTTCATCCGTATACTCTTTTTGTAACTCTTCTACGTCTGCATCGTTATAGCCTTCTACAGATTGACCGTCGTATAGGCGCATTTTCTTTAATAAATCAATATCGCCTTTTTTAGGCTCTTTTAATCTCGTTAATGTAGTAAATATAGACGCAATACGTAACGTATGAGGGGCAATATGAACATCTGATACGTCACTTTCACGAATCATTTTGTCATAAATTTTTTCCTCATCACTCACTTTTAAGTTATATGGAACAGGCATTACAATAATTCGTGAATGCAAAGCTTCATTTTTCTTATTGGAAATAAACGAGCGATACTCTGTTTCATTTGTATGCGCTACGATTAATTCATCTGCACTAATTAAAGCAAATCTTCCTGCTTTAAAGTTTCCTTCTTGGGTTAAAGAGAGTAAATGCCATAAAAATTTCTCATCACATTTTAACATCTCCTGGAACTCCATCATTCCCCGGTTTGCTTTATTAAGCTCTCCGTCAAAGCGGTAAGCACGCGGATCTGACTCAGATCCATACTCTGCAATTGTTGAAAAGTCAATGCTTCCTGTTAGGTCGGCAATGTCTTGAGATTTCGGATCAGAAGGACTGAACGTTCCAATTCCCGTTCGTTTGTCCTCTGAGAAGAAAATGCGTTCGATAATGACGTCTTCGATTCTGCCGCCATACTCTTCCTCTAATCGCATTGTATTTAAAGGAGATAAGTTTCCTTCGATTCGAATACCATATTCTTCAAAGAAGTCTTTACGTAAATGATGTGGAATTAAATGCAGCGGATCTTCATGCATTGGGCATCCTTTAATAGCGTAAACAGCTCCTCGATCAGTAAGCGAATAAGCTTCAAGCCCTCTTTTTAACATGGTCACTAGCGTCGATTTACCACCACTTACTGGACCCATTAAAAGTAAAATACGTTTACGAACATCTAAGCGCTTTGCAGCTGGATGAAAATATTCTTCCACCAAGCGTTCTAGCGAATCTTCAAGTCCAAACATTTGTCCACTGAAAAATTTATAATGTCTTTTACCATTTACCTCTTCAATTCCTGCATCCTTTATCATGTTGTATACTCTAGAGTGTGCAGGCTGAGCAATTAAAGGCTCATCTTTAATCAGCTTTAGGTACTCTTCAAATGTCCCTTCCCACTTAAGACGATTCTCTTCTTCGCGGTATCTTTCAACTTTCTTTAATATATCCATTAAAGGACCTCCCCTACTAGTTATGGTGCTAGTGAACAAGATTAATACAATCTATGCAGCAAAATGTTTGAACATGCTTTTTAAATTGTAAAATTCAGAAATTTGTCCTTGCTAGGCATTCACAGTGAAGTATTTATTGGCTATAATAAAAGAGTAAGAAGGAACGGTTAAACTTTGTTAGAGAACTTATGTCTCTAGAAAAGTTATTTTGGCATTATTATCATCATGAGATATGGGAAGTCGGTTTTAACTGCAGTAGCTATATAATCCTTTTAATTAGATTGAGGAGGAAAATCAATGCGCTTACTTTTAGTATTAGGAGTAACAATTGCTTTTTTAGCATCCATCTTCAGAGCGGGATACAATGATAAACCGGGCGTTAAAAAATAACCACTACATATCATCGTCGACATAAATAAAAAAGCGAGGTTCAATAAAATTTGAACCTCGCTTTTTACTTAAGATAAACCAGCATAATTTTGTTGACGCAGCGCTTCATAGATTAAAATAGCTGCTGTATTAGATAAATTTAAAGAACGAACATTTTCTGTCATCGGTAAACGAAGACATCTTTCCATGTTCTCTTCAATAATGTGCTTTGGCAGACCCTTTGTTTCTCTTCCAAATACGAAGAAATGATCCTGCTCTAAGTCACTATAATCAAATGTTGTATGTGGCCGCTGACCAAATTTTGTGATGAAGTAGAAACCTGCTTCAGGATACTTTTCGAATACTTCTTCTAATGAATCATGATACACCACATTGACAAATTCCCAATAATCCAATCCAGCTCGCTTTAACATTTTATCATCTGTTGAAAAGCCTAACGGCCGAACTAAATGCAGCGTCGTATTTGTTGCTGCACATGTTCGCGCAATATTTCCTGTATTTGCTGGAATTTCTGGTTGAAATAACACTACGTGTACTCCCACAAATTTTCACCTCTGCTAACAAATCTATTCATCATTATACCACTAACTTGCTAAAACGAAAGTCTTACCGATCAACGATATGGAAAAAATCATACTTAATCTTTGGCGTGTAAGCCGTTGAATCTTCATAAGCCCAATATCTCATTCGACTATTATACGTGTTCGCATTCACGAGAGGCATACCGTGACCGTCTTTTGCTACAACAATGGTCGTATGATTCCATCTTCCATCTCCTTCAAAATCGTAGCAGATAACGTCTCCCGGGACAAGTTCGCTTGCTGAAGATTTCCTCACTGCCCGAAGTCCTGATTTGGAGTTACTTAAATAGCTGTGCATGGAATGAGCAACTGCCCAGCTATAGCTCCAGGCGTTCCCTCTCATCCACCATCCGTTTGCTTTTTTAGGATATCCCCGCATCGGCGCCTTTCCTGCATGCAAACACTGTGAAATATAGTTGGTGCAGTTTACCTCAAACTGCTTATAACTTTCATTAGGTTTATCCCAATGTTTTTCTGCATACTGAACAGCCGCAAGACGATCATAATAAGAGGCTCTTTCTTCGCCTTCCTCTACTTCTTCTACATCCATTTCAACTTCATCTTCAGAAAAATCCTTTACCAGCAGCTCATCTTGAATAAGCGTATCTTTATAAAAAAGAGCTAAACGATCTTCAATTTCTTCTTCTATATAGAAAAAATCGTCTTGTTTTAAAAATGCCTGAATGTGGACCTTATATAATACTCTTGTTTCTTCCTGATCCGTATGAGCAGATTGAATAGAACCTTTCATATTACATTTTAAAACATCAACTTCTCTTTTTTTTATAAGAGACCGCTTTAACTCACACTGCTGTTCAATGAAAGGCTTAAAGTCTTCATGAAGCTCACCTTTTACATAGCTGTCCGCACGCGCTTTAATTAAAGTATATAATACATTCCTTTTTGTTAGCATAATGTCACCACTTTTCTAAGCGTTTATTATACGCTATGACTCATTAGCTAACTTTATCAATAAAAATACGGTTTAGATCTCTTGAAGCATCTCTATACCTTTTGACATTTCTTCCATTACTTCTTGATCCTTTTCTTTTTCTCTTAAGTTCATAAGTGTATCTAACGCTTCTTTATCGCCAATTTTGCCTAACGCCCATGCCGCTGTTCCTCGAATGACAGGGCGAACGTCATTTTTAATTAACTCAATTAAATCTGGAACGGCGGTTTGATCTTTAAAATGGGCCAGTGCAATAATGGCATTACGCTGAATTGGCTTTTTCCCTCTCCAAGAACCTGAAACATGTCCAAATTTCTCTTTGAACTCACGATTACTCATCGTTAAGAGCGGTTTTAATTTAGGCTTCGCAAGTTCTGGGTCAGGCTCCATCTCAGGGTGAAAATGAAAGTCTTTTCCTTTATTTTCAGGACACACAGTTTGACATGTATCACAGCCATATAAACGATTGCCTAATTTACTTCGAAATTCTTCAGCTAAAAATCCTTTTGTTTGAGTTAAAAAGGCAATGCATCGCTGCGAATTCAGCTGACCGCCTGTTACAAGCGCGCCGGTAGGGCACGCGTCCACACACTTATTACAAGTACCACAACCGTCCTCTATCGGTTTATCAGGAGGAAACGGGATATCTGTAATCATTTCTCCTAAATACACGTAGGAACCGAATTCAGGTGTAATAATGGCACAGTTCTTACCGCTCCAGCCAATACCAGCTCTTTCTGCTACAGCTCGGTCCGACAGCTCGCCTGTGTCTACCATTGATTGAAGGATAGCTGCAGGTACTTTTTCTTTTATGAAGGTTTCAAGCTTTTGAAGCCTATCACGTAGAACCGTATGATAATCTTGCCCCCAAGAAGCACGGCAAAAGATTCCTCGGCGATCTTCCTTTGTGCTCTTTGGTGCATCCTTTAATTTAGAAGGATATGCAAGTGCAATTGAAATAATAGATCTAGCTTTTGGAACAACTAATGTGGGATCTACTCTCTTTTCAATATCAGGTTCTTCAAAGCCTGAAGCATAACCTAACTCTTGCTGTGCTAACAATCGATTCTTTAACTCATCAAACATAGAAGCACTCGCAAATCCAACCTTATCGATTCCAATCTCTTTGCTGTATGAAATAATTTCTTCCTTCAACTGATACGCATTCATAGTGAGTAATGGCCTCCTTTCTAAGAAATTCTATATATTCATGCATTGAACTGTTTTCTCACTCAATGAAATGATAGGATGGTATCTATAAACGAACAAATACTAATTATAATAGAAAGGATCAAAAAAATGAACTTTACATTATCGCCCACTATTAAACAGCTTTGCCCTTCTTTTAAAATGGGAATCATTCAGTATAAAAATATTGAAGTTGGTGATTCTCCTCAAATGCTAAAAGGACGTCTACGCCTCTTTCAAGAATCCATTTATTTCGACCTTGAGTCAAAAAAAGTAACAGAATTTGAAGGTGTTAGCGAGTGGAGAAAGCTTTTCAAAACATTTGGAACTGATCCAAGTAAATACCGTCCTTCTATAGAAGCTTTAATTAGAAGAATAGGAAAACAAACGTATTTGCCTTCTATCAATTCTGCAGTGGACATTAATAACTTTTTTTCATTGCAATATGAAGTCCCAATTGGAATTTATGATTCCTCTAATTTAGAAGCTCCCATCGAATTTACTATCGGTAAAAAAGAAGAGTCTTATGAAGCTCTAAATGAACGTAACATTTCTTTAGAAAATAAAATCATTTCAAAAGATGCCCTAGGAGCTTTCGGAAGCCCTTATGTCGATTCTAACCGAGCGTACGTAACTGAAAAGACAACAGAAGCTGTACAGTTCATTTATTTAAAGCCTTCACTTTCAGAAGAACAGGCTTATAAACTAACTAAATCCCTAAGTGACATGTTCATTCAAATTCACGGCGGCGAAGCAACCTATCAAGTCATTAACTGATGTACGTAAATATAGCGTCTATCTTGAAAAGATAGACGCTATATTTATGCTAAAAATAAAAAACGCAACATCTCAGCTTGGAAAGCGAGACACTGCGTTGTGATAACAATATGTATGGAGCGGGTGATGAGAATCGAACTCACGACATCAGCTTGGAAGGCTGAGGTTTTACCACTAAACTACACCCGCAAATATTATCAAAATTTGTCGACCGATAAGTAAAAATAAAAACAGGAAGCATCCTGTCAAGTAAAGCTAAAGTACCGATGGTCGGGGTCGAACCGACACTCCCGAAGGAACACGATTTTGAGTCGTGCGCGTCTGCCAATTCCGCCACATCGGCAAAATAAAAAAGGCAAGTTAAAATTATAAATGGTGCCGAGGGCCGGACTTGAACCGGCACGGTAGTCACCTACCGCAGGATTTTAAGTCCTGTGTGTCTGCCAATTCCACCACCCCGGCAGCTTGTAAATAAATGGAGGCGGCAACCGGATTTGAACCGGTGATAAAGGTTTTGCAGACCTCTGCCTTACCACTTGGCTATGCCGCCATTTACTCAAGACTAAGTAACTTTATTAAAATTAAATTGGAGCGGAAGACGAGGTTCGAACTCGCGACCCCCACCTTGGCAAGGTGGTGTTCTACCACTGAACTACTTCCGCAAATATGGCTGGGCTAGCTGGATTCGAACCAACGCATGACGGAATCAAAATCCGTTGCCTTACCGCTTGGCGATAGCCCAATATTGGAATATGCATATCGTTTATAAATGGGGCGACTGATGGGAATCGAACCCACGAATGCCGGAACCACAATCCGGTGCGTTAACCACTTCGCCACAATCGCCACGTATATATGCAATGTTATTTTTATAATTGGCAGGGGCAGTAGGAATCGAACCCACACTGACGGTTTTGGAGACCGTAGTTCTACCTTTAAACTATGCCCCTGTAAATGGTGGAGGGGGGCAGATTCGAACTGCCGAACCCGAAGGAGCGGATTTACAGTCCGCCGCGTTTAGCCACTTCGCTACCCCTCCACAATAACTGTGGTGCCGGCAAGAGGACTTGAACCCCCAACCTACTGATTACAAGTCAGTTGCTCTACCAGTTGAGCTACACCGGCATTTTAAAAACAAATGTTTTTAAAATGGTGGCTCGGGACGGAATCGAACCGCCGACACAAGGATTTTCAGTCCTTTGCTCTACCAACTGAGCTACCGAGCCTTATTAAATTTAAAATGGCGGTCCCGACGGGAATCGAACCCGCGATCTCCTGCGTGACAGGCAGGCATGTTAACCGCTACACCACGGGACCACTTGGTTGCGGGGACAGGATTTGAACCTGCGACCTTCGGGTTATGAGCCCGACGAGCTACCGAACTGCTCCACCCCGCGATGATAATATATGGTGGAGGATGACGGGATCGAACCGCCGACCCCCTGCTTGTAAGGCAGGTGCTCTCCCAGCTGAGCTAATCCTCCACTATTATGTAGATAAAAATAAATGGTGACCCGTACGGGATTCGAACCCGT
>NZ_JAJEKD010000004.1:0-47572 GCF_021029645.1 Priestia sp. TSO9 | reverse complement strand
CGCTAACGTCATAGAAGCAAGCTTCTAATCAGTTCGCTCGACTTGCATGTATTAGGCACGCCGCCAGCGTTCATCCTGAGCCAGGATCAAACTCTCCGAAGAAATGTTTGACTTGCTCATTTAAAAAATAAAATTTAACGTTGACGTTTGTCGCTTTGTTCAGTTTTCAAAGTTCAATATATTTGGAGCGGGTGATGAGAATCGAACTCACGACATCAGCTTGGAAGGCTGAGGTTTTACCACTAAACTACACCCGCAATATGGCGCGCCCGAGAGGAGTCGAACCCCTAACCTTTTGATCCGTAGTCAAACGCTCTATCCAATTGAGCTACGGGCGCTTCTTATGATGTTTACCGCCGTTGTTTTGGCGACTTTATTATAATATCATTTCTGTTTTCTTATGTCAACACTTTTTTAAAAAGTTTTTTGGTGCGGCCGAGAGGACTTGAACCTCCACGGGGTCGCCCCCACTAGGCCCTCAACCTAGCGCGTCTGCCATTCCGCCACGACCGCTAAATACATAAAATGAATAAGATGCGGGTGAAGGGACTTGAACCCCCACGTCGTAAAGACACTAGATCCTAAGTCTAGCGCGTCTGCCAATTCCGCCACACCCGCAAGAAATGAAAATGAGCCATGAAGGACTCGAACCTTCGACCCTCTGATTAAAAGTCAGATGCTCTACCAACTGAGCTAATGGCTCTTTATGGCTGGGCTAGCTGGATTCGAACCAACGCATGACGGAATCAAAATCCGTTGCCTTACCGCTTGGCGATAGCCCAATAATTTAAATGGCGGTCCCGACGGGAATCGAACCCGCGATCTCCTGCGTGACAGGCAGGCATGTTAACCGCTACACCACGGGACCATCCAAAATTATGTATAAAACAGTCAAATGGTGGAGGATGACGGGATCGAACCGCCGACCCCCTGCTTGTAAGGCAGGTGCTCTCCCAGCTGAGCTAATCCTCCACAGAATATGCAAATGAAAATCAATGGTGACCCGTACGGGATTCGAACCCGTGTTACCGCCGTGAAAGGGCGGTGTCTTAACCGCTTGACCAACGGGCCATTATAAAATGGCGGAGAAGGAGGGATTTGAACCCTCGCGCCGCTTACACGACCTACACCCTTAGCAGGGGCGCCTCTTCAGCCACTTGAGTACTTCTCCATATGGCTCCACAGGTAGGACTCGAACCTACGACCGATCGGTTAACAGCCGATAGCTCTACCACTGAGCTACTGTGGAATAATATTTATCAGACTTCTTACATTGTAATCGACATTATATGTAATGTCAATAAGTTTTTGTGATTTCTTTACCGTTCATTTGAGACGGCTTTATTAATTTATCATAATCAATCTATTTTAGTCAAGCATCTTCTACATTTTTTTTAATTTACCTTTACACTTCCCACAAACATATTTAACCGTGTTCACTTTTCTTTTTCGAACATATTTTTGCTCACACTGCATACATACATATATGTGCTCTTTTTTCTTTCCATCACTTTCTTTTTTCAATGCCTGACAAAATCGGGGGGCACCTACTTCTTTCATTAGGCTTTTAAAGTCTTGATCTCCATGCTTATACCCTTTCCCCTCAATATGCAAATGATAGTGACAGAGCTCATGTTTAATGATTGCTACTATTTCTTGTCTGCCATATTGTTCAAAGTATTTGTAGTTTACTTCTATATTAGATGTACGTAATAAATACCTTCCACCTGTCGTACGTAAACGAGAATTAAAAGTGGCTTCATGACGAAATGGTGTGTGAAACAGCTTCAATGAAATTTCTTCTACAAGTATTTGTAAATCCTTATCATTCATCTTATATACTCCTCCACTGTATGAAATCACCTGACTAGCTCTTTGGGCATACACTTCATTACATACTCACTATTTACCTTATCATAAATGAAAAGGAGTGATTGTCCTTATGCCAATGTGGCTACAAAAACAAATGAGGCGCGCTTATTCTGAAAAAGACCGTGCACAAATAAAATTGCTCAATCAATGTTGGTTTTTTTATCAAAAAAATAACTCCGCTTCTTAAATCACTTCTTTTTACAAATAAAATTGCCTTTTCAGAAAATCTGAAAAGGCAATTTTATTATTGATGGGGTGGAATCATCGTCAGTGCGACTCTTCCTTTTTTCATATCTACTTCTTCTACCCACACATTCACCAAATCTCCTACTGAAACGACATCGAGGGGGTGCTTAACGTACCGATTCGTTAATTTAGAAATATGGACTAGACCGTCTTGCTTAACTCCTATATCGATGAACGCTCCGAAATCTACGACGTTTCGCACAGTACCTTCAAGCTGAATACCTTTGGCAAGATCTTCTAGCTTCAAAATATCCTGACGGAGCAAAGGTTTTGGCAGTTCATCACGAGGATCTCTTTCGGGCCTTACGAGCGCTTCTATAATGTCTTTTAAAGTAAGCTCCCCTATATTTAGTTCTTCTGATATTTCGGGTAAAGAGATATGTTTTAATGCTTCTTTTACTTTCTCCGTTCCAAGCTCAGTCTCTTTCACTTCCGCCTTCTTTAAAAGCTTTTTAACGTCTCCATATGTTTCAGGATGGATCCCCGTCCTGTCTAAGGGTTCTTCACCTTCTATAATACGTAAAAACCCAATACACTGCTCATACGTTTTAGCACCTAAACGCGGAATTTTCTTTAACTGTTTTCGGTTAGAGAATTTTCCGTTTTCATCACGATATTTTACAATGTTTTGAGCAACTGTCTTATTTAGACCAGCAACGTATTGTAGAAGGGAAGCAGAAGCCGTGTTTGCATTTACTCCTACCTGATTTACTACTGTCTCTACAATAAAAGTCAGTGAATCATTTAATTGCTTTTGAGACACATCATGCTGATACTGCCCTACCCCTACGGACTTAGGATCAATTTTCACAAGTTCAGCCAGCGGATCTTGCAGCCTTCTGGCAATCGATACAGCGCTTCGCTCTTCTACTTGAAAATCAGGAAATTCCTCTCTAGCAACATTAGAAGCCGAATATACGCTTGCTCCTGCTTCATTCACAATCAAATAATAAACTGGGTTTTCAATTTCTTTAAGAACATCCGCTACAAATTGCTCCGTTTCGCGAGATGCCGTTCCGTTTCCGATTGCTACTACTTCAATAGGGTATTCAGCGAACATTTTCTTTAATTTATTTTGCGCTTCAGCTGCTTTTCTCACAGGAGGATGTGGATAAATAACATCAATTTTTAATACCTTGCCCGTTTCATCTACTACAGCTAATTTGCAGCCTGTTCGAAAAGCTGGATCTACTCCTAATACCACCTTCCCTTTCAATGGAGGTTGGAGAAGCAGTTTTCGTAAGTTTTCAGAAAAGATGTGAATGGCTCTTTCTTCCGCTTTTTCTGATAGCTCTTTACGGATTTCGCGTTCAATAGATGGTTCTATTAAGCGTTTATAAGCATCTTCTATAGCCGAGATGATATAACTTTCGGCTGAAGAATCCCTTTTTTTGATTACTTGTTTATGTAAATATGAAAGAATACGATCTGTAGGCGCATCAATACTCACTTTTAAAATACCGTCTTTTTCTCCTCTATTCATAGCTAAGATACGATGAGGAACGATTCGCTTTACCGCTTCTGTATATTCATAGTACATTTCATAGATATTTTTTTCATCTTTTTCCGGATCTTTAACTGAAGTAATAATTATGCCATCTTTTACAGTGGTCGTACGAATCCATTGACGGTAAGATGCTTCGTCAGAAATTTGTTCCGCTACAATGTCTAGGGCTCCCTGAATAGCTTCTTCAGAAGATTGAACTCCCGCTTCTTCATTTATGTATGTTTGCGCTTCATTCTTCACGTCAGAATGTGGAAAACTTAGTAGCCACTGTGCTAATGGTTCAAGACCTTTTTCTTTTGCTACAGTTGCTTTTGTACGTCGTTTTTGCTTAAAAGGGCGGTATAAATCTTCTACTTGCTGCAATTTCTTCGCTTGATGAATTTGAGCAGCCAGTTCCTCAGTTAATTTCCCTTGCTCTTCAATTAATCGAAGAACTTCCTCTTTACGCTCCTCTAAATTCATTAAGTAGTTCCAGGAATCTAAAATATTCCGGATTTGGACTTCATCCAAAGCACCAGTTTGTTCTTTTCTATATCGAGCAATAAAGGGAACTGTATTACCGTCTTCTACTAAAGCAATTACGTTTTGTACTTGCTTCTGTGAAATCTCCACCTCTTTACTTACACGTTGAACAATTTGATTATCTAATTTCGTTGCAACAGACACAGCTTATCCTCCTACCTAAATGAAACTTTGTCTCTATTGTAACAAAACTCACATGCAATAACACATGTGAGCTAAAAAGAAAGGCTATGCAGTTGGAAGATGACCAGCGATATACGTAATATCGTCATTATGAGATCGAATAGCTGCCTGTAGCCGTGTCGACAATTGATCTACATTCATCGAGTTAGCAAAAACAGATTTAATCTCTTTTAATTCTAAGCCATCTGTATGAATCAAAAATTTAGACCCGGAGTCATATGGGAAGGTTTGTGTGCGGAATTTTTGAATTTTCCCTGATAAAAAACCTTGAATTGGCAGAGGATACGTTAATTTCCCCTCCGGAGAATACAGATAAAAGCGGATATTACCTACATTTGTATAATGAAATTCGTTATGTTTTTTATCAATTTTCAAAATAGCTACTGCTGCGCCTCTTGTATGTCGAGTAGCTTTGTTGCACTTAGAAATGATTTCATCCACATCTAGATGATGATGAGCTTTCGCTACATCCGTAACAGCTACAGAAGCGGCTCTGGCTTGTTCACCGCTTCCTAATCCATCTGCCACTGCACATAGAAAATAGTCATCCGTTTCTTTGACATAGTAACTATCTCCACAACATACGTTCCCTTGCTTTGGTTCTTGGTATATATGAGTTTGAATCGACTTTGTATTAGGGTCTACTGTCATCACGACATATACTCCGAATCGTTAGAATCTGAGCGAGCTGCAGTCCTTAGCTTATCAAGCGCTCTTCTTTGCAGTCGAGATACATGCATTTGAGAAATCCCTAACTTCTCACCGGCATCTTTTTGACTCAGATTTTCAATAAAGGTATAGCGAATCACTTCTTTTTCTCTATCGCTTAATACATGAAGAATCTTTTCTAACACTAAACGCTGATCAGTTTTCTCATAACCCGACTCTTGTTCACCTACTAAATCAAGGATTGTCACAGTGCTTCCATCAGAGTCTGCTTCAATGGAATGATCAACAGACAACGCTTGATAACTTTGCCCCATCTCCATCGTTTCTAAAATTTCTTCCTCTGTCACTCCGATATGATCAGCAATTTCTTTCACTTGAGGAGATCGCTGTAAACGGGTTGTTAGCTCTTCGACAGCTGCTTTAATTTTAGGACCTAATTCTTTGATGCGGCGCGGCACGTGAACACTCCACGTTTTATCGCGTAAAAATCGCTTAATCTCTCCAATGATTGTAGGAACAGCAAACGATTCAAAGCTTCTTCCAAATGAAGCATCATACCTTCTAATAGCTCCTAACAGTCCTAGCATCCCTACCTGCACAATATCTTCATGTAAGCTTCTGCCTTTTGAATAACGACGTGCAATAGATTCAACAAGGTTCTTGTAATGTACTACTAGATCACTTTGTGCTTCTTCATCCTGCGTTTTTTGAAAGCGCTCAATTCGTTCCTGAACCTGTTCTTTAGTTAATTTCATAGGTTGAGACTGTGTTTTCATCACTCTCCACCTGCTCTCTTTGCACATACTTAGTCATCATTAGCGTTACACCTTTTGAATTGACCATTTTCACTTCATCCATTAGTGTTTCAATTAAATATAAACCAAGTCCACCTTCAGGAAGAAATTCAACTTCTTTTGATGTTTCATAAGGTCCTATATGTTCCTTAAGCTCTTCAAAATTAAAGCTTTCACCTTTATCGACCACCATGATTTCTAAACGGTCATCAAATAAACCAAAACCTACTCTCACTTCACCATTTTCTTCATTCTTGTAAGCATGCTGCACGGCATTCGTACATGCCTCACTCACAGCAATTTTCATATCTTCAATTTCATCATAAGAAAAACCCATCCGGTTCGCTACACCAGACAGCGTCAGTCGAATAATCGCTACGTAGTCTGGCTTAGCAGGAATCTTCATCTCAACAAAGTCATAAGGCTGTTTCATTTTACGCCACCTTCTACTTGTGAATTCACGTTTAAAATGTCTGTGAGGCCCGTAATATCAAATAAGCGCTTGATGCGCTCTGATACACCAACAAATTTCAAAGAGCCGTTATTTTTCTTATTGGCTTTTAACAATGCAATAAATACACCTAGTCCTGTACTATCCATGTATGATACATCGGTTAAATCGACTATAATTTCCGGTTCAGTATGTTCAGTAATTTCCATGAACTTTTCTTTTAGCTTAGGTGCTGTATATGCGTCAATCTCTCCAGCCAGCTTAATACGATATGCTTGACCGTCCTTTTGTATATCTATTTTTAAATTCATCGTATTAGTAGACCCCCTCTAATTTTGTGCTATCTTTTCTGTACCCTTTTTTAGAATACTTAAACTAAACTCTTCAAAATAATCAATGTAAAGTCATCCCTCAATTGAAAATGCTGTAATTTCTCCAGCTCTTTATATACAGATTCTACAATTTCTTGAGGAGACAAATGCATGTATTTTCGAATTAATTTTATGATGTCCAATCTTTCAATAAATCCTTCTTCAGTTCTGCATTCTGTTACGCCATCTGTTAACAGAACAATCATATCGCCTTTTGAAAGCTGCTGCTCGTACTGAAGATATTTCACATGGCGATCGACTCCTAGCACGAGTCCTTTTGCCTCCAAATCTTCAAATGAATCAGCTTTGGCATCATAATAAAAACCTGGCTCATGCCCTGCAGAAGCATAATCAAATAAGTTTGTCTCGGGATTATAGCTTCCGTAGAACATCGTAATAAACATACTTGGATCTACGTTTCGCTCTACAATATTATTCAAGTTCTCTAATACATAACTTGGATTTTTTCTTGAGTCCGGTAAGCTGTCCATTGCATATTTGATCATAGACATACACATTGCAGCTGGAATTCCTTTTCCGATTACATCGGCAATGGCAATACTTAACCCGCCGTGCTCTTCTTCTACAAAGTGAAAATAATCTCCGTTCATCTGTTTAGCCGGTACGCTAATCGCACCAATTTCTAAAGTTGAACTAGCCGGAACCTTTGTCCCCAACAGCGTCTGCTGGACGTTAGCAGCAACTTCAATCTCAGAACGAAGTTCCCGCTGCTTATTTTTTAATGTTTGATGCTCACGAAGAGCAAGACCGTAGCTAATCATTACCTCAAGTAAAAAGTCCAGAGAATGCAGCACTTTTTCTGGAATATCAGAATAAATTTCTTCAATTACTTCTTTATGAATGCTCACAATATCTTCTGGCGATATTTCATTCTCTAAAGATTTTCTACTTAGTTTTTGTCCTTGATACAAAATTTGTTCATTTTGTGTTTGGATATAGTTCCCCAAAATATCTTTGTATAAATCTCTCATCTCTTTATCAAAAGACATTATCTATTTCCTCCTACCGGAGCCACTTAACTGCTTTAATCTCAGTACCTTCTCCGACATTTGTTTCGATGTCAAACTCATCCATCAATCGTTTTACCCCAGGAAGCCCAGCTCCTAGTCCACCCGATGTTGAGTATCCATCTTCCATTACTTTGCGAACGTCGGGGATACCTGGCCCTTCATCTGTTGCTACGACAAGAAGACCGTTTTTTCCTCCACGATTTAATTTCTCAATATAGATTTGACCCTTACCCGCATATAGGTAAATATTACGAGCTAATTCAGAAATGGCGGTTGTAATACGAGCTTGGTCAACTGTTCCAAACCCTAGCTCTTTCGACACATTTCTACCTAATTGGCGTGCCGCTACGATGTCCCATTCTGTTACGATTTTTACGCTGGATTGGAATTCCATATACTAATCCCCCAATTCCGATTGGAGTTTCTCAAGACCTTTTTCTAAATCGAGTGCAGTAAGAACATCATTTAGGCCAATCCCTAACTCAACAAGTGTAATAGCTACTGCAGGCTGGATACCTGTTAATACTACTCTAGCCCCCATCAAATTAGACATGCTAACCACGTCACCTAACACTTTTGCGATGAATGAATCGATCATATCAATTGAAGTTAAATCGATTACCACTCCTTTTGCTCCAGTTTGATGAATTTTACTTAGCAAATCTTCTTGGAATTGAATAGCCGTTTGATCATCCAGCTCCCATTGAATGGATACCAATAAATAGTCGTACAATTTCAAAATGGGTATTCTCACGTTTATTCCTCCGATTCTATATCAACTATTTTCCGCTCAGTCATTTCTAACGCAAACTCTACGCCTTTTTTTAAGGAGTTTTTCGTAATAATTTCGTTTAAGTTAATACCTAAGTTCACAATAGTCTGAGCAATTTCCGGACGAATTCCTACTAACAAACACTTGGCTCCAACCAAACGTACGGCTTCAGCAGCTTGAATGATATGATGGGCAACCATCGTATCCACTACTGGTACTCCGGTAATATCTATTAATACGACCTCTGATCGGTGCTTTACGACACCTTGCAGTAAGTTTTCCATAATTTTCTTTGCGCGATCAGTATCGATTGTTCCTACAAGCGGCATTACTGTAATTTTATCAAATACCGGTATTAATGGAGCAGACAATTCTTGAAGTGCAACTTTTTGCAACATAACTGTATTTTCCCACGAGTTGGAGTATTGTTCTACTATTTTGTTGTAAATAGGGCTTAACCACTTGTCAAACCGATAGAATAATTCAGAATGAGTTTGGTCAGCCTTCACATGTTCACTGTTTACATACCCTTCAACCACTACGTGACCCAAGTTACGTACACCCTGTGTCAAATAAGCAAGAGGCCATCCTAAACTCACAACTCGTCCTACTACTTCTTCTAGTTCCTCTGCAAAATTTTCCTGATCACGGAATGCTTTTGCCAAAAGTAAATTTACAAAATCAGAGCTTACATTTACGTACACTTGTTCGGATACAATGTTTTTAATCCGCTCTGTTTCCACATCATTCATTAACACTAGCCATCGATCAAAAATTTCTGATTTATGATTTTGTATATAATTGAATAAATCTTGATTCATGAGGTCCTCCTTGTGAGTCAATACACTCATTTATATCTATATATATATTATCATTTTTAAAACGTTTCTTATTACAATATACGTTTACTGATTATTCCTAGTCAAATTAAAAAAGTTGCTCATAAAGGAGCAACTTAGCATAAATGGAAGTATAATTCTAAAAGTCGATAAGTCCTACACTGATTTGCAAGGCTTCATCCACTCTGTCCATCATTTCATCATCTAAATGGGTAATCTTGTCTGTTAGCCTCTGTTTATCAATAGTACGAATTTGTTCTAGTAAAATAACTGAATCTCGCTCAAATCCATAGCGCTTTGCATCAATTTCAACATGCGTAGGTAACTTTGCCTTTTGAATTTGAGCAGTGATCGCAGCTACAATAACAGTTGGGCTAAAACGATTGCCTATATCATTTTGAATGACAAGTACAGGGCGAACGCCTCCTTGTTCTGAGCCAACAACAGGAGATAGGTCAGCAAAATAAACGTCGCCACGTTTGACTACCAAGTCATTACCCCCCGCTTACTAAACGATCCACAGTATGATCAGCTTCATACTCTGCTAGAAAAGCCTCGGAAGCAATATTTAAGTTTATCTTTGCCATCTCCATATATCCACGTCTCATTGATTCGCGAATATGGCGTTTTTTTCGCTCACGAAGGTACAATTTTGTTGCTTGGTGAATAAAATCACTTCGGTTGCCATTTTCTTGTTTAACCATAAGATCGAGCTCCGATACTAAATTTTTCGGTAATCTTACTAGGATTTCTGTAGTTGCGCTCGCTTCAGACACAAACATACACCTCCAACATCAATACACACACCAATAGTCTCATCTTTCCTTATCATAACATTGATTAGCTTTAATGGAAAGTTAATTCTGTCAATTTCTACACTATTATCGTCAATTGATACCCTCTTTTATGCATGGAAGTTATTATTTTATTGTCTTTTGTTCGCAGACTTTTTATGTTGACTCAGGAAGATGTATATTCAGCGCAAGATATAATTATTAACATCAATATGCTGCAACTCTCTTGTATAAACCCTCGGAACCCTTGCTGCAATCATGCAAGGGATTTCATAATTAATTGTTTCAAGATGCTTCGCTACTTCATCAATTGTAATTTCAGCATCTTTTTGTTTTCCAATAAACGTTACTTTTGTACCCATTTTATACATTTTAGGTAATTTAATCATCAATTGGTCCATGCAGATTCTACCAACAATTGGCACTTTAAATCCATCTACTAATACTTCAAAATTACTTAATTTACGGATCCAGCCGTCTGCGTATCCTAATGGGATAGTAGCAATCCATTCATCTTCTTTCGCTTCATAAGTAGCTCCGTAACTGATATGACTGCCTTTTTTGACTTTTTTAACATGCACGATACGGCTGTGCAGCGAAAAAGCCTGTTTTAACGGAATTGGCAAGACTTCTTTTAATTCCTCAGAAGGACTCAAGCCATACATAGAGATACCTAAGCGTACGCCATTAAAGATATCTTTCGGACGACGAAGCAAGGCTGCGCTATTTGCACAGTGAATCATCGGAGGTGTAAAATTATATTCTTTCACAATTTGAACCATTTCTTCAAAGAATGTATATTGTTCTTCAAAATAAGATGAGTTTAGCTCGTCTGCTGTTGCAAAGTGTGTAAACACTCCATCCAGCACGAATCCCGAATGAGAAGCGATGATTTTCAGCGTTTCGTGTAATTCTTCTTTTGTTCTAACTCCCAAGCGACCCATGCCTGTATCTATTTTTAAATGCATATGCAGCTGACTGTTTTCACCTAGAATGGACGCCGCTTCTTCAATCCAAGCTTTGCTATAAGCAGTAACCGTTACATTCCAGTCCAAGGCGGTTTGAATGTGTAGGGTAGGCACGGCTCCTAATACTAAAATGGATTCCTTTATTCCTTTTTTCCGAAGAGCAATAGCTTCATCCAAAAAAGCTACAGCTAGCATATCAGCACCAGCTTGAAGCGCAATCTCTGCTACTTCTTTATCTCCATGCCCGTACGCATTCGCCTTCACTACGGCCATTAACGTTTTATGCCCCGGTATCAGTTCTCTTACATGATTCACATTTTGAAAAATGGCTTCTACATCAATTTCTGCCCATGTTTCTCTATAAAATGCATCCATTACTACGACACTTCCTTTTTTCAGAACCATTCTAAACGTACTTTCCTCTGTTAGTATAATACATCTATAGCCAAACTTCATCTCGATCTTTATTCAAATTAAGCAAGAACAAGCCTACATATATGCAGGCTTGTAAGCTTCTCTTATTTTCCCATCTGACTTTGCACAGATCTAGCAACTGTACTCAATTCATCTGGTGTTAGCTGATCAGAAGCCAGCATAAAGTCTACTCCATTATATGTCCAAGATAGACTTTTATCCGTTAAAGCTCCCACAGTAAAACCTAAATCAAATGGCTCTCCGGCAGTAACTGTAGATGTCGCTGTTTTAGCTACTTGCGCTTTTTCTTGTACAAGCGTAAACGGCTTTTCTCCTTTGTACATTAAAACGACTCTTTCGCCATTTTCTGTCTCAATTTTCTTTTCCTTGGACAGCTTTGTACCTTTTGGAACATCCTTAGGATAAAGAACGCTAAATGATTTTTGCTGCGCTAATGTCGGAACGTCAATCTTTGCACTTGTCATATTTCTTTTTGTATCAAAAGCCCCTTTATCAAACTTAGAATCGAATTTGACCTTAGAGAAATCAACTTTTATTAACACTTTATTATCCGTATCCATAATTTTAACCGAAACAGGCGCTAAGTCACTTTTATTCAGCGTAATTTCTTGTTTAGGAAGCATCGTGCTATTTTGATAGTTGGTTTTTGTTTCAAAAATATAATGCTTATCCGTTGATTTAAAGCTTGCCTTTTCATCCTTCACAATATCTTGGACGAGGGATTCATACAAATAAGCTTGACTGCTATTTTGCGGCCAGTCACTTTGAAAACGAAAGCTTTTATTTAAGGCAGGCGTTAGAACAAAAACCCCTTCATCATTACGCAAAATCATTTGGCTTTGATCTTTCTTTGTATTTTTCAAATTCACTCGATAATACATAGGCTTACTATGCCAAATCTCTACATCGTATACTTGAGCATCTTTCCCTGTATTTAATGTCATCTTAGCATCTGATTTATAACCCGCCATTTCTTGTACCTTGGCATCCAATGCATCTGTTACATCCTGCTGACTTTTTTCACCGCATGCTGATAAGGCTAAGAGAAAAAAGGCGCAAACAAATAAGCCAATCCATTTTTTATGCATTTCCCCAACTCCTTTATTTCGTATATTCACAGCTAAACGGAGAAGCAAGAACATATCTTGTCTCCCCTATCCACACTATGAATATATGAACAAGAAATAGTGAATATGCAGACTAGCTTGACAAGCGTTCAATAATTACTTGAGCAATCGCATAGTGGGCACTGTGGGAGATAGATACGTGTACGGACGCGTCCAGTGGTTGTTTTGTAACAATGTGGGGCTTTCCTCTTTCATCATTCACGATTTCTATATCTTGGAAGCTGAAATCTTTTCCTATTCCTGTTCCAAGAGCTTTCGAATATGCTTCCTTCACAGCAAATCTTCCTGCTAAAAATTCGACCTTACGTCGGCTTGATAGCTTTTCATAGCGTTCTTTTTCATTTTTTGTTAAAATCCGAGTAACAAAAGCACTTTGACGCTGCACCATTTTTTCAATCCGCTCTAACTCTGTAATATCAATTCCAGTTCCTATAATCATTTTCATTTAATCCTCTCTTACAGAATAGTATATAAAAATGCCTTTATAAAAAGGAGTGACAAATATGTTCGTACGCACAGAAAATGTAGCTGAATTTAAACGTTTTTATCCTGTTACCTTCACGCTTATCTGCATCCACATTGCGCTATGGTTACTTGCCGCTCTTCCCTCACACCTTGCAGAATCTTTTATACATCAGCTTATTGGTGTGAATAGCTTAATTTCTCAAGGAGACTACTGGCGACTTTTCACACCTATCTTTTTGCATCTAAGCTTTTCACACCTTCTTTTTAACTCATTTTCATTGTTCTTGTTAGGGCCAGGTGCTGAGCGTATTCTTTCTTCTTATAAGTTTCTTCTATTCTACCTTACGTGTGGATTGCTTGGAAATATCGTTACATTTCTAATCCAATCTTCTTTTTACAGCCATGTGGGTGCATCCGGTGCCATTTTCGGGCTGCTTGGGTTCTACCTCTACCTTGTAATAAAACAAAAGCACATGCTTTCTAAAAGCAACCAGCAAATCATTGTCGTCTTTTTAATTATTGGATTACTTTCAGGTCTGCTAACGCCAGGAACTAACAACACAGCTCATTTCGCTGGAGGTATTGCTGGATTTCTTCTCGCTTTTCTCGCGTTCAAACAGAAAAACAAGCCACAGATATGAGGCCTGCTTTAAGATTTAATATAAAAAGTGGATGAGTTAATAAATTCCACATCTTCATAAGACTTCAAGTCTCTTACTAACTGAAAGAGCGCTTCATCTTTTTTCTTAGCTTCAATCATGCAATCAATTTGCGGTATCGTTCCATTTACTTCTTTTAAAAAGCTGTAAAACCCGTGAACATCGATATAATCTGCATGGGCTCTAAATTCTTTATCACTTTTAGGACTAGATATATGCATTTTTAGAGGAAGCGTTTCCTGTTCCCATGTTCTAATGATACGGTCCCAATGCTCTTGCCATGAAGTTTCGTCGTTGTTTGCCTGATGATGATGAAGATCAAAAATGATTGGGACATTTAGTTTTTCACATAAATACAAGACGTCCTTTATATGAAAGGTTGTATCGTCGTTTTCTAACATAATCATTTGCTGAAGGGATTGAGGTACAAGCCCCCAATTATGAATAAACTGCTCCAGTGCTTTTTCTTTATCATTATAAGCCCCTCCAACATGTAAAACACAGCGATTTTGAAGCGGAATGTCCATTCCTTTCAGCAACTTTTGATGCATGCGAAGAGTTTGGATAGAATGCTTAAAAACCTCTTTATCCGTTGAGTTTAAAACAACAAAATGATCCGGGTGAAAATCTACTCGCATTGGATGTTCCTTCAAAAATACAGAAATACGCTGAAGAGCATCCTTTAAAGGAGCTATGTAGTTCCACTCTTTTAGGGCCTCATGGTTAGCTAATGGAATTAACTTAGAACTGAATCGAAAAAACTCAATTTCACTCCACGCATTATGTTTTAATAACCGTAAGCAGTTTTCTAAGTTGGATATTGCAATACGTTCGAGCTTGCGAATGGCCGCTTCATGGTCTTTCACACGCTGAAATTGTGCAAAAGTCATTGTTTGAGAAGGAGAACTATTTTCCAAATGAACGCTCATCGCCACATAACCTAACCGTACAATGGTCGACATCAGTGAACACCCCATTTTATTTTACTCATAGTGTGCACCAATAAAACAGCAATTAACACATAAAAAAAACGAGCCTGTTAAGGCTCGTTTTTATTTTACGCTTTGCTGCGAGAATCTTTACGATTACTGCTGCTATTACGATTTCTACTATCACTACCGTTGCTTCCACCGCGACGCTTGTCACCAAAACGCTTTGAGTTTCCACGACGATTTTGCTGTGAGTAGTTTTTAGAGTTAGAACGTGAACGACCTCCGCCATTTCCACGTTTGTTTTTATCACCTTTTGCAATTACCGGTGGTTCAGCAGTTAATTGAATTGGTGATTCGTTTGGTTCTTTTGTAAATAATTTGATTGCTGCTGCCACTAATGAAACTGAATCGTGCTCTTCAAGTAACTCTTCTGCCAACTGTTTGTAGTAAGATAAGTTGCCTTGTGTCACAGATTCTGTTAATTTGTCAGCTGCAATACGCTGTTGACCTTCCATTGCTTCATCAAGCGTTGGAGGAGTAAGACGCTCCATTTTACGTTTTGTTGTACGCTCAATATTGTGTAACTGTCCAGTTTCTCTTGGCGTTACAAATGTCATAGCAGCACCCATTTTACCAGCACGTCCTGTACGTCCGATACGGTGTACATAGCTCTCTGGATCTTGAGGGATATCAAAGTTGTATACATGAGTAACACCAGAAATATCAAGTCCGCGTGCAGCTACGTCCGTTGCAACTAATACATCAATAGAACCTTCTTTAAATTGACGTAGTACAGATAGACGTTTCGATTGCGTCAAGTCACCATGGATACCTTGCGCAGAATAACCGCGCATATTTAATGCTTCTGATAACTCATCAACACGGCGCTTTGTACGACCAAAGATGATAGCTAATTCAGGTGATTGCATATCTAAAAGACGAGTAAGGATATCAAATTTACGCTTTTCTTGTACTTCTAAATAATACTGCGTAATGTTTGGCATCGTTACTTCTTTTGCTTGTACTTTTACCACTTTTGGTTCGTTCATGAATTTTTCAGCAATGCGACGGATTGGAGTAGGCATTGTTGCTGAGAATAAAAGTGTTTGGTGGTTCTCAGGTACGTTTGATAAGATTTTTTCAATGTCTTCGATGAATCCCATGTTTAACATTTCATCTGCTTCATCTAAAATAACCGTATGAACATCTTGTAGACGAAGTGTACGACGATTAATATGATCTAGCATACGCCCTGGTGTCCCTACGATGATATGAGGGTGCTTTTTCAATGCACGAATTTGACGACTGATATCTTGACCACCGTAAATTGATAGCACGCGTACGCGCTTTGTTTGACCAATTTTGTAAAGTTCTTCAGATACCTGTACAGCAAGTTCACGAGTAGGAGCAATAATTAACCCTTGAATTGCATCTACGTTTACATCAACTTTTTCAATAAGAGGAATACCAAATGCCGCTGTTTTCCCTGTTCCTGTTTGTGCTTGTCCGATCAAATCGTGACCTTCTAGTGCTAATGGGATAGTTTCTGATTGAATTGGTGTTGCTTCTTCAAAACCCATTTTACTCACAGCTTTGTTAAGCTGTTGACTTAATCCTAAATCTTGAAATAATGCCAAGTTTTTCAAACTCCTTTTATATTTAGACTATCTATATTTTACAAAAAAAAGCATTCTCCGAGGAAACGGAAAATGCTCTAAACGACTACTTCAATAAATTCAACGTTTAGAGTATAAGCGCCTCAAGACACTCAGACTACATCATAACACTATGGCTTTCCGTTTGCAATAGAGCTTACTTATACTCTTTTTAATATCACGGTAATTTATGCATCATTTTTGAGATAACTTCCTCAAGCTTCATCCCTCGAGATGCTTTCACTAAAACCACATCTTCTCTTGTTGTAATCGCTGTTAATTTTTTAACAAGCTCATCTTTCTCCTCAAAGTGTATTACCTTATCTTCTGCAAAATTATTTTTTGCTCCTTGCTCGATTTCAACAGATAAGGGACCGTATGTTAGAACATAATCAATTTTTTCTGCTTGAATAAACTCTCCCACTTCTTTGTGGAACTCTTTTTCCTGGTCGCCTAATTCAAGCATATCCCCAAGAACAAGAATTTTTTGCTTATAGCCTTCTAAATCATGCATCAACGTAATAGCAGCTTTAACAGACGTTGGGCTTGCGTTATATGCGTCATTAATGAAGGTCAGGCCATCTGTTCGTTTCACGAGCTCCATACGCATATTGGTTAGCTTTAATTCTTTTAATCCCTTAGCGATTGTTTCATTGTCTAGTCCAAAATAATGACCTACCGCAATAGCAGAAAGCGCATTGTGAACATTATGTTTACCTAATACCGGGATAAAGAATGAATATGTTGTTTCACGTGAAACAGTGAATGTGGTGCCTAATTCTTCAGCTGAAATAGCACTTGGATACAAATCGTTTTGTTCTGAGCTGCCAAATGTCACCGTTTCAAATACTGGATTAACAACGCGCGACGTTAAAAGTGGCTCATCACCGTTATAGACCAGCTGACCTGTTGGAGCTAAGCCGCTTGTAATTTCTAATTTTGCCTCCGCAATTCCATCACGGCTTCCTAAGTCTTGAAGGTGCGATTCTCCGATATTTGTAATAATGGCCACATCAGGCTCCGCTAAATTAGAAAGAAACTCAATTTCCCCTCGGCTGCTCATGCCCATTTCTAAAACTGCAATATCATGAGTTTCATCTAAACGCAAAATAGTAAGCGGCATGCCAATATGATTATTAAAGTTTCCATCTGTTTTCAGAACACGGTAAGTTGTATCAAGCACAGCTTTTACCATGTCTTTTGCCGTTGTCTTTCCGTTACTTCCTGTAATGCCCACTACTTTAATATCTAACTCGTGACGATAGGATTTCGCTAATTGCTGAAGAGCTTCTAGCGTATCATCGACTAAAATAACACTAATGTCTGTCGGTGGGTTTTCTTCATCTTTGTTCCACAGAGTAGCGACCGCTCCGTTTTCAATTGCTTTATGAACAAATGTATGCCCGTTAAAACGTTCCCCTTTAATTGGGATATATAAATTGCCTTGCTGAATGGTTCTCGTATCAATTGAGACTCCCTCAATTACATCTGCTTTGTCCCCGCTATGAAATACACTTCCTGGAATCATTGCAGCTAGCTGTGTAAGCGTACGTTTAATCATTGTTGGTTTGCTCCTCTCGATATAAAGTAAACTATGGATCCTATTTAATTGAAACTAAACACAGAAACACTATTCATGATGAATAGTGTTGTGTGAGTTACATTGTGTGTTTAATTTGCTGCTTTTCGGTATGACGTTCAATTGCTAGTGATACAAGTTTTTCGATTAAATCTGGATATTCAACGCCCGCGTGTTTCCACAATAACGGGAACATACTGAAAGGTGTAAAACCAGGCATCGTATTCACTTCATTAATAATGAATTTACCTTCTGATGTTAAGAAGAAATCTGCACGTACAAGACCAGATCCATCAATTGCTTTAAATGCTTTGATTGCTAGTGCTGACATTTCTTGATGCTGTTCTTCTGTAATTTCAGCTGGAATAATAAGACCTGTATCGCCGTCTTCATATTTGGCTTTGTAATCGTAAAACGCTTTTTTAGGTAAGATTTCTCCAACTACTGAACAAGCTGCTTCATCATTCCCTAACACACCAATTTCAACTTCACGACCAACTGCTGCTGCTTCTACAATGATTTTCCGATCGAATAAGAAAGCTTCAACAAATGCCGCTTCTAGCTCTTCGCGGTTATCACATTTGCTAATCCCAACGCTTGAACCTAAGTTTGCCGGTTTAACAAAGCAAGGGTATCCAAGTGTTTCTACTTTTTCATAAGCAGCCGTTCGATCTGCTTCCCACTCGCGGCGGATAAATGATACGTACTCTACTTGAGGCAGACCTGCCTGTGCAAACAGCTGCTTCATTACAACTTTATCCATACCAGCTGCTGAAGCTAATACACCGTTTCCAACATAAGGAATATTTAATAATTCTAATAATCCTTGTACCGTACCATCTTCTCCATTTGGACCATGAAGAAGTGGAAAAATAACATCTAGCTGATCCTCTGTTTTTGAATCTGTTAATGCAAACATTTCCGTATTTAATGAAACTGGTGAAATAGCTGTTCCGTTATCTTGAATTTCTAATTGAGCAACTGTTTCAAGCGGACCAGTCAGCTGTGTGCCGCGAATCCACTTTCCTGTTTCTGTAATGTAAATTGGATGCACTTCATATTTATCGTGATTAATTGCTTTTGAAACTGCTAGAGCTGTTTGTAAAGATACTTTATGTTCAGCGGATTTTCCTCCGTATAAAAGGCCAAGCTTAATTTTCACTGATGTTCCTCCTAACACATATTCATCTTTTCTATTTTATCATGCACGTTTAGATAGTAAACAGAAATATTAACTATTATTACGTATGTCAAAATAGCTAGGCTTGTGAAAGGAATTCCATCGCTTACCTTTATTATTTAAAATCAGCTTTTCTTATACTTTATAAAAAAAGTTATGCCTGCAAGCAGACATAACTTTTAACTAAACGCTATTTATGATCAGGACGTCGGTAAATGAACACCGCTTCTTTTGGCAGTTTACCAAACAAAAAGCTAGCAAACGGTAAAAGACGATGACATCCCCAAATGATGAGGTAACAGCCCGCTAATGTTAGAATATAGCGTGCCAAGATTTCAACGTGAAACATGTAGTTGCCTTGTATTGGTACTGCTTTTGCCACAAAGTTTAAAACCATTGGGTGAATCAAGTAAAATCCAAACGAGTACATGGCAATATTTTTAACAATCGTCACGGACTTCACAGAAAGCTTTTCAGCTAATATCTCTGCAATCCGGAAGAAGAAATAACTTCCAGCAACCAAATAAAGCGTATTAACAGCCTCATACGTAAAGCCTGAAATTTGGATTGTCTTCATTGTGTACAAGTGATAATTTAACAGTGAAATAGCTATTCCCGATCCGAGCGTCACTAGAAATAATACAATATTCGAACGACTGTACTTTTTATCCACTTGCTCGCGATAATAAATGCCAATCCAACCGCCGAGTAAAAACGTAGCCATTGTATTTAAAAATAAATTAAATGAAGTGATATGATACGTATTGTTAAGCATTAAATAACCAAGCTGAATGATAATGCCAAACAGCCACATGTATTTTTTAAAAATGGTTACTTTTTGTGCTAGCCATACAAAAACCGGCAGCACGAGATAGACTTGTACAATTAAAAAGATAAAATGAAGCTGATAGTAGGACTCTCCACGTAAAATACGTTTCACAATATCAGATGCATTCAATTCTGTTGCTCCTACATAGTACGAATAAAATTCATAAATAAGTGCCCAAATAATATAGGGAACCAAAATATATGTCACTCTTCGAGCATAATATGCTTTCCATAAAGCCTTTGTTAACGGCTTGTTAATATAACTATAAAAGAAAACTAAACCTGTGATCACAATGAAGATTCCTGCTTCAATTCGAACGATTCGGTTAAGAAAATGATATTTCTGATAAGCTTCGCTTGCAAATGGCAGTACCGTTGCATATGCTGCTGTTACATGTACGAGCACAACCATCATCATAGCGAATAATCGTAAAAAGTAAATGGATTGAATATGTTGCTTTTGTTTTTGCTTCACTTTTTCTCTCCTATATAATGTGAAATATGAATTCTAGATGAATAGTAGAACATTCAATTTTCTCTTATCTTTCCCGTTTTACAAATAAAAAAGCTAATAACATAAAATAAATGTTATTAGCTTTACTCGTTTGTATTTTATCTTTCCTCTTGTTATCATGCAACTGAATTTACAAAAACCACAAAGAACTTACGTATAAAGACCTAATTAAGTTCCTTTTATTTACGGTGCATTTTAAATTCTAAAAATAACTCATTGTAATAAGCAAGCATTCGTTTGCCTAAGTTATTATATACTTCAAGCTTTTTTGTTAGTTCTTCCTCTGGGTAAAAACGTTCATCTTCCGCTACTTCTTTCGGCAAATAATCTAACGCTTTTTTATTAGGCGTAGAATACCCTACATATTCCGCATTTTGAGCAGCGTGTTTAGGATCTAGCATAAAATTCATGAATTTATGTGCGCCTTCTACGTTTTTAGCCGTTTTTGGAATAACCATGTTATCAAACCATAAATTCGAACCTTCTTCTGGAACAACGTAATTCAGCTTATCGTTTTCGCTCATAATCTCAGAAGCATCGCCTGACCAAACAACGCCAATTGCCGCTTCTTCATTTGCTAGAAGCATCTTAATCTCGTCTCCTACAATGGCTTTGACATTTGGTGTTAATGTATCAAGCTTTCTTTTTGCTTCTTGAAGATGGGCCTTATTCGTATCATTTAATGAATAATTTAAGCTGTTTAGTCCCATTCCCATCACTTCTCTAGCGCCATCTGCAAGTAAAATTTGATTTTTCAGCTTAGGATCCCATAAATCATTCCAACTTTTTATCTTCTTGCCATGAATCATATCAGAGTTATATACAATACCCACAGTTCCCCAAAAATAAGGAATAGAGTACTTATTGCCAGGATCAAAGGATAAGTCTAAAAAACGCGGATTAATGTATTTTAAATTAGGCAGCTTCGAACGATCAATTGGCAATAGTAAATTTTCTTCATGCATCTTGCTAATCGCGTACTCAGAAGGCACAGCAATATCAAATGTCGTACCGCCTTGTTCAATTTTGGTCATCATTGCTTCATTCGAATCAAAGGTCTGATAAATGACTTTAATTCCGGTTTCTTTTTCAAACTGATTCACTAAATCAGGATCAATATAATCTCCCCAATTATAGACGGTCAGCGTATTTCCTCCAGAGTATCCTTCGGCATTGTTCAAATGATGAACCACATACATGAGAACGAAAGAAAGGATGACGATGAAGATAAACGGCTTTGCTAATTGCTTCATTTTCCAGTCGCCACCCCTTTCACTTTATTGCTATATCGCTGACTGATAAAGTAATAACCAATTACAATCAGCACGGTAAACATGAAAATAAGCGTAGAAAGAGCATTAATTTTCAGCGAGACCCCTCTTCTTGCTAATGAGTAAATTTCTACTGAAAGCGTGGAAAAACCGTTCCCGGTCACAAAGAACGTAACCGCAAAGTCATCCAAAGAGTAAGTTAAAGCCATAAAAAAGCCTGCAAAGATACCCGGACGAATAAATGGCAATACCACTTTCGAAAGTACTTCAAAGCGGCTTGCGCCCAAATCACGGGCTGCATCGAGCAGTGTCGGACTCATTTCCTGCAGCTTAGGCAGAACCATGATGACCACAATCGGTACACTGAATGCAATATGCGCTAATAATACGGATATAAACCCGAGCTTTACACCGATAATGGTAAATAGAATTAAAAAAGAGGCGCCAATAATAACATCTGGACTCACAATTAACACATTATTAAATGTTAACAGCGTATTTTGAACACGTCTGCGCTTCACGTATACGATAGCAAGTGCCCCTATCACGCCAATAATAGTTGAAATACCTGAAGACAGTAGAGCAATAATAAGGGTATTCAAGACAATAATAAGCAAACGCGTGTCTTGAAACACTTCTTTGTACCAATCTAACGTAAACCCTTCAAATTCACGCATGTTTCCTCCGCTGTTAAAAGAGTAATACATTAAATAAAAAATGGGCGCGTATAAAATGAAAAATACAAAAAATAAATAAAGGTGGCTGAACTTCCACTTTCTCTTCATTTTACACACCTCTCTTTCCAGTGCCTGTTATGAGCATCATAACGGCCATCGCAATAATTAAAAAGACGGCTATGGTGGCGCCCATGCCCCAATCCTGCGTCACTAAAAAATGTTGTTCAATCGCTGTTCCCAGTGTAATGACGCGGTTTCCAGCAATTAAACGCGTAATCATAAAGAGTGATAGTGCTGGAATAAAAACAGCCTGACAACCTGATTTAACCCCTTCTAGCGTTAGCGGAAATACCACGCGCTTAAATGTCACCCATGAAGATGCCCCCAAGTCTCGCGAAGCGTAGATAAGCGAGGGATTAAGTTCTTCTAAAGAGTTAAAGATCGGCAAAATCATAAAGGGGATAAAAATATACACCGATACAAATACAAAACTAAAGTCAGTAAATAAAATTTGATGAGTACCAAGTCCTAGAAATTCAGTAAACTTATTAACCGTACCATACGTGCCAAATATACCTAAAAAAGCATAAGCTTTTAATAATAGGTTAATCCACGTCGGTAAAATAATCAGTAGAAGCCAAAGCTGCTTGTGCTTAAGCTTCGTTAGTAAATAAGCTGTAGGATAAGAAAAAACCAAGGAAAATAACGTAATTAAAAAGGCATACCAAAATGAACTCAGCGTCATCTGTAAATAAACTGGGGTGAAAAATTTCTTATAGTTTTCAAGCGTCAGCTCATTATCGATGTTGAAAAAAGAATAATAGACAACTAATACAATGGGAGCAACTACAAAAAGCAAAATCCATAACACGTACGGGACTAAGTAAATATTTCTTGATTTAGTTTGCATCGTAATCCTCTTCGTAACCTTCGAGTCGCTTATCGAATTCTTCTTCCGTTTCGTTAAATCGCATAACATGAATAGCTTCAGGTTCAAAGTACAAGCCAATTTCTTCTCCAACCGTTGCCTTTTTCGTAGAGTGAACGAGCCACTCATTCCCTGCATGGTCATAGCCTAAAATTTCATAATGGACTCCTCTAAACAGCTGTGAATCTACACGAACTTGCAGCTTTCCTTGATCGGAGCTTGTAATGGCTAAATCTTCAGGGCGAATCACAATTTCAACCTGCTCATTTTGGTTTAATCCTTGATCGACACATTCAAATTGCTGGCCGCCAAACTCCACTAAAAAGTCAGCAATCATTTTACCTGGTACAATATTTGATTCACCAATAAAATCGGCAACAAAACGATTAATTGGCTCATCATAAATATCTGTAGGTTCCCCGCTCTGCTGAATTCTTCCTTTGTTCAAAACAAAGATTTCATCGGACATCGCAAGCGCTTCTTCTTGATCGTGCGTAACAAAAATGAACGTAATACCTAGACGACGCTGTAATTCCCTTAACTCGTATTGCATTTCTGTACGCAATTTTAGATCAAGAGCTGAAAGCGGCTCGTCCAGCAAAATGACTTCGGGCTGGTTTACAATTGCTCGTGCAATTGCTACACGCTGTCTTTGGCCGCCCGACATTTCCTTTATTTCTCTGTTTTCATATCCTTCTAAGTTAACAAAACGAAGGGCTTCTTTAACTTTTATTGCAATACCAGCATTTTTCATCTTCTTGATTCGAAGACCAAATGCTACATTTTCAAATACATTCAAATGGGGGAAAAGCGCGTAGTCTTGAAAAACCGTATTAACCTGTCGTTTGTTAGCCGGGACATCATTAATTCTTTTCCCATTAAAATAAATCGTTCCGCTTGAGGCTTCCGTAAAGCCTGCAATTAATCGTAAAATCGTTGTCTTTCCACATCCCGATGGACCTAAGAGGGTATAAAATTTCCCTTTTTCAATTTCAAAGCTTACATGATCCAATACAACTGAATCATTATCATATTGCTTGGTCACATTTTCAAATTGAATAATTGTATTCGTAGATGTCATTTCACTTCACCTCTTTTGTTCTATAAATAAGACTCTGTCGCCACGATAATTAACTCTGTTATTCCGTCATGAGCATTTAAAATCTGATGTTCTTCAGAAGCTTGAAAATAGATGGTTTCTCCTTGTTTGGCTTCATATATTCTGCCTCCAAGCTTTACCTTCACACACCCGCGCAAAATGTAGCCAAACGTTTCTGAAAGGGAAGGCTCAAATCTCTTAAATGCGCCTTTTTCATGAAGAATAAGACGAATTGGCTCCATTTCTTTTTCATTTGATTCATGCACAAGCCACTGAATATGGTAACCTTTTTCATCTTCGCAATAACTCGTGTAGTCTTCCTCTCTGTATACAACCTTTTGAACATGCGTATCAATTTCGAAGAATTCTTTCGGTTCGCACCCTAGCACTTCCAAAATACTAAAAAATGTTTCTAAAGACGGTGAACTTAAATCGCGCTCTAGCTGCGAAATATAGCCTTTGCTTAAATCAGTACGTTCTCCTAGCTCTTCTTGTGTTAAACCTTTTTTTAATCGTAAATTTTTAATTTTCTTTCCTATTTCCATACTCTCGATCCTCAACTGTATTTAAAATTAGCAAACAGCATGAATGATTGTTCATGCTGTTCCAAACTCAAGTTTTGTTTTACTTAACTTAAAGTTTACTTTTAACCTTAAAATATTATACATGAATTATTTTTTAGTACAACCTTAAACACTTAAAAAATAAAAACTCCTTTTATTTAAAAGGAGTTTTTATTTTTATTTATACAACTTATGCGTTTCGTACTGTTTCCCGGATAATGTATCAAACTCAACTTCATGGTAATCTTGAAGGTCTTTTGCGGCTTTTTTAGAGAGCGCTGCTTGATCATCTACTAGCTTTCCTTTTGAATCTATATACATATTTGAACGAAAAGCCGGCACTTCTGTTTTCATTTGATTCAACTGATCGTAGAACAGATTACTTTTGTAACCAAGAGATTGAACAAGTGTCGGAGCAATATAAATGGGACTCATCGTACCGAGATTTTTATCTATTTTCGTATCGTAATTAGATAAAAATAAGAGCGGCGTCTCATAAAATTTTTGAGATGTTTGCTGCGTTTTCTCGTTTCCAAAACCCGTTTCTTTGTAAGCTTGAAGGTTTTGTCCAAGCGCGGGCAAATGATCTCCCCAAAATACTACAATGGTCGGCTCGTCCAGCTTTTGAATTTCATCGTTCAATCGTTTTAAAGCAGCATCTGAACGTTTAATTCCTTCAGCATAAATTTCAATTTCCTTTTGCATTTCCGGTGATAGCCCTTTACCGGTTACTTTAATGGTTTCCTGACCATTATATTTATCCGCTGAATAAGGAAGATGATTTGCAATCGTTACAGCATGCACAAATGCAGGCTTTTTCGACTGACGAAGCGTATCGAGTACTTCATCCACTACCGCTTCATCAGAAACAAACTCTTTGTTATCTTTTTGTGTATGCTTCATTTCATCAATAAACTTCACTTGATCAAATCCCAAGTTTGGATATACATTTTGTCTCATATAAAGCATGCCGCTGTTTGGATGCATAGCTGTTGTAGCATAGCCTTGCTTTTCTAAATAAGAAACAAAAGACGGATATTCTTTTTTACTCAATACATGCTGATAAGGAAGGCCTCCAGGGTTAAAGAAAGACAAAGAGTAGCTCGTCAGCGCTTCGAACTCCACATTAGCTGTTTCCCCGCCAAACGAAGGACTTAAAGACCATCCGGAAGGATATTTCTTTTGAAGTTCTCTTGTATTTTTCATTGGATCTTCAGAGAACGTCACGTTAAGCTTTGTTGGGTCCCAAAATGTTTCGTTCATCACAAACACAACGTTTGGTTTGACTTCAGTCTTGCTTTCTTGTGTTTTCTCTTCCTTTGACTGAATACGCTTTGCCACTTTTGCCATAGCTTCTTCTGAGTAGTCATCCGGCTCTTGCAGCACATCTGTTTTAACATTTGAAATCATGCCAATAACAGGTCCATTATAGTAATAATTGTTTTGCTGATTCCAAGGCATCAGCGCAGCATATTGATCATAATATTGTTGAGCAAACGAGTGTTCAAAGAATAAAAATGATTTCATTAAAAAGATGAGCGGCAGAATCATAATAATTCGAAGAAACCATCGAATTTTAATTTTCGGCAAGAAAAACCAAAGAGCGACCAGTACGAGAATGGATCCAATAACTCCTATTACAATAGGAATTGAAATCGAGTCTTTAATCATCGGAATAACTTCTTTTAACTGACTCGCCTGAATAAAATCATTCGGGAACAATGGTTCATTTCGAAAGATTTTTTTATAATAGTTTACAAGAGCTAAAATAAAATACAGAACAAAGGTAATTCCAGCTCCTAAATAAGCTTCCCCTACTAGCATAATGATCGCTAGTGTTAACAGCGAAAGTAAAAATACCGTAAAAAGATAGCGTTCAGGATATGCTTGCATCCACTCTATTGTTTTGCCTGGATTATGTATATCAATATGATAGATAACAAAAACCATAGCAGAAACGGCTGCTACGGCAATTGAAAACACAATTGCCGTAAAAATGGCATACCACTGCGAATCTTGTATTCTCTCTATGTGATTAAATCGAAGCAGCAAATAGAAAGTGAGCGCCCATAAAACAAGTGAACATCCTCCTATTAATACTACGAAACCAGCTGTATGGATTTGGGCCCAATCAAACAACATTTTTGTGTCATTTGACACATTAAACATAACAACACTGTATAAAAAAACACTAAGCAGGCCATACGCTGCCAGCATTGGCAAAGAACGATACAAATGTTTAAACATAACCTTAAGCCTCCTATTTACAATATCTTAACACTTTTAATATGATTTTAACATTCCTATCTCTCTCGCTTTCATTCCTAATTTTCCCATAATCATACCACTAACATTTCCCGAGAAATTTCACACGAAAAAAGCCCGCTTTTCTTATGAAAAGACGGGCCTCTTAGCCGTTTTATACGTATGTAAAAAATTGCTGTTATGAACGCTCTTTCACTGCTTGTGCTTTTAGCAAATCACGAATTTCTGTTAAAATCTCTTCTTCTTTTGACAGAACAGCCACTTCTTCCTCTACTTTCTCTTCTTCTTTTCTCTTAAAACGATTAAAGAAACGAATAAATAAGAAAATCGAGAATGCGACAATTAAGAAATCAACAATTGTTTGAATAAAAGATCCATATAATACCGTAGCATCTCCAACCGTGAAGGATAAATCTTTAAAGTCTATCCCTGCTAACAACAAACCAATCAGCGGCATAATAATATCATTTACAAGAGACGTTACAATTTTCCCAAATGCCGCTCCAATAATAACACCGACAGCTAAATCCAATACATTTCCACGCAAAGCAAACTCTTTAAATTCTTTAAGCATCTGTTTGTTCCACCTCCTGCCCTTCATTTCAAACTTTCATGATAATACATCCTAAATTAAACAGACAAGGTGCATTTTCACTTTTCTCTTTTTCATGAGATATGTACCAGACCTTTAGTTGTATTTCTGCCCAGATTTTTACTTTATATTCGCTTATAAATAAAATGCACTTTCAGTTTTCATTCAGGAAAGATTCATATTCAGTCCATTTTTCTTTTATACACTAATAACATGTAATTCATCAAATATGTAAATGAACAATAGAGGAGATGGCTAGAACGTGAGAAAAATTATACTGCGAGCAGCTGCTTTATGCCTCGCAGCTATTATCAGCATTTCTTATACAGCCAGTGCGACGAATGCAAGTGAAAACGAAGCAAGTGGAGATTTAATTATTATTAATAAAAAACAAATCAGCTTGCTTATTTTCATAATGGAAAGTTAGAAAAGACGTATTCAGTAGCTACGGGAAAAACATGGAGCGATACGCCGGTAGGCTTTTTCAAGATTGTTAACAAAATTAAAAACCGCCCTTACTATACAGGGCATATTGCAGGAGGAGCTTTTAATAACCCTCTTGGCTCTCGCTGGCTAGGGCTTAATGCAAACGGCACAACCGGCGACACATACGCTATTCACGGCAATAACTCAGAAGATAGCATCGGCAAATATGTAAGCCACGGCTGCGTACGAATGCATAATGCGGATGTCGAAGAATTATTCAGTAAAGTGGAAGTAGGAACATCTGTAACTATTACGTATTCATCAAAAACCTTTGAAGAGCTGACAAAAGTATACGGCTACGGGCAGCCATGAAAAAATAAAAGCTTATCCAGATTTCTTGGATAAGCTTTTATTCTTCTCTATTCCCATACATGAGCTCCGTACTGTGTGAATATAGCTCAATAATATTCCCAAACGGATTTTCGCAATAAATTAAGTAATAAGGTTTTCCAGGTCTTGTATTCCATACTTGGCTGCGCTTTTTACCGCCTGATTGTTCAATTTTATCCGCTAATTTTTCCACGTCATCGGCTATTAAACACATATGAAAATAACTTTGATACTGCTCATCGCTGTCTTTTAAGACAAGCGGCATTTGCGGCTTATTAAATTCAAACAGTTCAATGCCTATCTGGTTGTCAGCTGTCATGTGAGCATTTTTCATTTTTTTGATATGAGACCCCAGTAAATCTTGAGTCATATTTTCAGCTTGTTCTTCCTCCGCATTAAACGTATAGGGTCCGGCAATCAGCTTAAAACCTAAAACTTTTTCATACCACTGCACGGCTTTTTCTACATCAGGCACAGCTAATCCAACGTGCGTAATAGCTACCATTTTATCACCCTCCTATACACAAACATTCCCTTTCTGCTAAAAGAAAAACAGCCCATTTAAAATGGACTGTTTACACAGACTAAATTCATTCACGCCTTTAAAGCATTGTATTGAGCAATGATTTCTTTTGTTAAATCATCACTTGCCTCTAAACCACTAATCTCTTTTAAGACATACTCAATACCATACTCATGAATATTCGCTTGAAGCTTCATAGCCTCTTTATCTTCTTTCGGGTCAAATAAAAGCGCAGCGGCAATAGCCTTTGCTAAATAGGTATAAGAAAGACCCACTTTTTTTGCTTCTAGCGCTGGACGAATCAAACGATCCTGAGGTCCAAGCTTGCGAATTGGCGCTCTTCCTACCCTTTTAACTGAATCATTTAAATGAGGATTTTTAAAGCGTTCAATGATTTTAGTAATATAGGCTTCGTGTTCCTCTCTATCTAAGTCATATCTTTTAATTAGATAGTTTCCTGTTTCTTGTAGCGTTTGCTGTACTTGTTCATAAATATCTGAATCTCTTAACGTTTGATCAATCGTTTCTTTTCCTTTTAAATAACCAAAATATGCAATCACCGCGTGTCCCGTATTCACTGTAAATAACTTTCTTTCAATAAAAGGGGCAAGGTCAGGCACAATCGTCATTCCTTCTACAAAAGGAATATCTTCAGGTGCCTCTACTACCCATTCATAATAGGATTCTACTAAAACATCAAGCGAACCTTGGTTATGCTGAATAGGCACGATACGATCTACAGCTGAATTAAAGAAAAAGACCTTATTTATCACATGAGCTTTTGTCTCTTCATCCAGCGCGTCAAAAATATAGCCTTTTAATAAACCTGTCGCAGAGATTTGATTTTCACACGCAATCACATATACATTTTCGTCGCTTGTTTTTACACGTTCAGCCAAACCTTTAGCAATTAAAGGAGCAATGCGAGGCAGAACGTTCGGTCCGATGGCCGTCGTAATGTACGTTGCTTCTTTAATCGCTTTAATGACCGCTTGTTCTTGTGTTAGATTATTTAAACCAGATACGTTTTGAACAGCTAATGTCTCCGGGTGCTCTGCAGCTGTCACTACGTTATACCCTTCATCTGTGTTTAACTGATTAATAATCTTTTCAGCAATATCTACGAATGTGACGTGATAGTTGCTTTGAGAAAACAATGCCCCAATGAATCCTCGACCGATATTGCCTGCTCCAAAATGAACTGCTTGTTTCACAAAAATCATTCCTTTATCAAATTATTTCGAAGGTACTCATGAAACGTATCCTCTAGCTTTTTGCGAATTATCTCTTCGTTCGAAGACGAAAAAATCATCATTGCTTCATGGTCTTCAATTAAACTGGTACTAATTAAACTTAAGATTTCTTTCTGTGCTTCACTTAACTCTTCAGGTGCGAGCATTAATAGAAGGTTACGCGCCTGCATATTTGTTCCGTCCATACCTTTAACTGTGCAAGGTTGTTCTAAATGTGAAACCTGAAATATCAGCTCGTTCACGCGATGTTCACGGCAATGGAACAGTGCCATGCTCGTTTGCGGAATGCCTAAACCGCCTTTGTTTTCTCGTTCCTTAAGCTGATGAATAACGCAGTTAGCATTGGTTATTAAACGTTCTTTTTCAGCAGCTCTTACTACGTGCGAAATCACTTGATCGTGACTCACTGCATCCGAAAATCGATACATTCTAAGGTTTTGAAGAATTGATTCGATACTTCCATGCACATCTTTAATTTGCTTCATCGTTTCCTCAAAAGACATTTTTTCTGTAGAAGCGGTCTTATTTTTATATTGGAACGACCGATAGTCCTTATCTTTGGTTAACTTTTGAATGTTTTTCTGTAAAAAATTCTGGACGGATTGAATATCCTCTTCGGTTAAGAGTGGATTGACTAAAATGTAATCGACATTTAAAAAAGGCAGTCTTACTGTTGAAATCACTACGTCATACCCTTCAAGCGCGGCTTCTTTGATTCCTTTTACCGATTTAACGACAACTGAATTAATCTCCGGAATCTCTTTACGAATACGGCTAGCTAACATTTTCGAGGTGCCAATTCCAGTTGGACAGACAATCAGTGCCTGAATTTCCATGACTTCTTCTTTTAGCACTAGCGTGGAACCGAAATGCAAAACAAGATATGCTACTTCATCATCTGGAAAAACTAAATCCGGCAGCGCTTGATCGATACTGTTTCTCACAGCCATAAATAAAACCGGGTACTTTTTCTTAATCTCTTCTGTTAATGGATTAAAAAGCTCCATTTTTTGCTTAAGACGAAAAATTGCCGGCTCCATATGAGCAAGCAGCCCCTGGTAAAGGGAAAAATCACCGGTTAAGTCGGTGTTAAGCTGAACAGAAACATGAGCAATCATATTCTTAATAATCTGCCCAACCACTACGCTGTCGTAATATACGTCTCTAGTAGTTTGGAACTTTGCTGCACGCAGCCGTACTGCTAAGAAATGAATATCTTTTTCCGTGAAAGAAAGAGAAAATACCCGTTCAATTTCGCGGCAAATATCCTTCATTAAGAACAGTTCACTCGCCAGCTCTTCCGTTTGGCCGCCGTCGTCTTCTAGATACATTTGCTTTTTCGTTCGCTGTATCATAATGCAAATATGAACAATGAGCCCTATATAATCGCTGTCAGCCAGCTTAGAATGATGCTGATTAATCGCTTGATGTACAATTCGGTCTACTTCTGCCAAATAATCCGGATAAAAATAATGCAAAATCTTTTCATTCGTATGCTGCTGATTTTCTACTAGAAACAAGCACTCAATTAACTCTTCATTAAAGTGAACAAGAAAATAATTAGCTAATGCCTTCCTTTTATTGGCTTCAGTAGCTTGAACCTCTACTCCCACCCCTCTTTTTCGATGAAGAAAAACGTCAAATGTGGTTAACCACTCCGTGAGTTCATCTAAATAAGCAGTTAGTGTAGTAATACTTACTTCTAAGTCTTTAGCCAGCGTTTGTAATTTAAATGAATCTCCTTCTTCTAGAAGAAGAATTAAAAGAATTAATTTTCTTTCCTGTGGAGACTGATCCGTCGTTTTAATCTTCATCAGCTCTTGGATAAGACGAAAAATTTGTTCATTTTTACCTTCAATCATTAGTCCTTCATCTTGTGTACGAATCAGCTTCAAATCAAATTTCTCAAGTATTGATTCAACTGCCTTTAAATCTCGGTGAACGGTTCTTACACTTACATTCAAAAAAGTAGCAAGTGTAAGTGCTGTATGCTTTCCTGCCGTTTTAATAATTAACTCAATGATTGATTTTTCTCTTGAAGTAATAAACAAGAACATCAACTCTTTTCTTATTTATAAACAAAGGATAAAAAGGCATCTCCATGCCTTTCTATCCCGTTAGTTACTTTGAATAATAGCCATTAATTCTTTAGCTGATTTGGCATGAACCATCTTTTCAATATTGTCCATATCAGAACATGTAATCGCGATACCAGATAAAATTTCTAAATGGGTGCCGTCTTTTCCGGCAATTCCAAAAATTAAACGAACTTTCTCACCATCAAAATAAACGCCTTCTGGAACTTGAATCACTGTAAAACCTGATCTTAAAACGTTCTTTTTCGCTTCTTCCGTACCGTGCGGAATCGCTACGTCATTTCCCATATAAGTAGAAGTCATATTGTCGCGCTCAATCATCGCTTCAACATAGTTTTCTTCTACATATCCGCCTTTTACTAACACACTTCCTGCAAATCGAATTGCTTCTTCCTTAGAAGAAAAGTGCTGATTCAAGAAAACGTTTTCTTCTTTTAATAAACCATCATTACTATCTGTATTATTTTCTACAGATACGTTCTTTTCTTCTTCCGCCTTAGAAGTAGTATGATCATTTTTTAGTTGATCAATTAATTTGTCATATTCCGGGCTAGATAGAAAATTATCAACCGAGATATGATACGCATCTGGAACTTTATTTTGAGCTCTTGGCGTTAGCTCTTCCTGTGTAATAACGATTTGAGCATCACTTGGAATATTACTGATAGCTGTATTTGTTACCGAAATATTTAAATCTGCTTGTTTAACTTTCTTGCGAAGAAGAGAGGCGCCCATTGCACTCGATCCCATACCTGCGTCACAGGCAAAAACAATTTTTTGAACGCTTGCTGGTACGTCGCCTTGCTGTTTTGTAAAGCTTCCTGCTACAGAGCTCTTCTTGCCCTTCATCTCTTGCATTTTGCGAGCTGCTTCGTCCAAATCTTCTGTTTGCTTGCCCGTTTTTAAAATTAACGAACCTACAATAAACGATACGACGGCTGCAACAAGAACACCTGAGATATTTGCAACATAGCTGCCTGCATTACCTGGTGTAGCAGCTAAAATAGCCAAAATACTTCCTGGTGAAGCAACCGCTTGTAAGCCTCCGCCTAAAAGAACAAATGTAAATACGCCGCTCATTCCTCCTAAAATAGCCGCAATGATTAGAAGAGGACGCATTAAAACGTAAGGGAAGTAAATTTCGTGAATTCCGCCAATAAAATGAATGATGGCCGCTCCCGGCGCTGACTGTTTTGCTGTTCCTTTTCCAAAGAAGCAATACGCCAACAGAATTCCTAATCCCGGACCAGGATTTGTTTCTAATAACAATAGAATGGACTGTCCGTTTGTTCGAATTTGTTCTGCTCCGATCGGAGATAAGATACCGTGATTAATAGCATTATTTAAGAATAAAATTTTAGCTGGTTCAATTAGAATACTTGTAAGTGGAAGAAGGCCATGTGCAACCATCCAATCTACACCCACTACAAGTGCACCTGTAAATCCATCAACAGCCGGGCTAACTCCTAAAAAGGCTAGAATCGCTAGAATTCCTCCAAGAATACCTGCTGAGAAATTATTAATTAACATCTCGAATCCTGTTTTGACTTTACCTTCAATAAACTGATCAAACTTCTTGATGATATAACCGCCAAGCGGTCCCATAATCATAGCGCCTAGAAACATCGGAATATCAGATCCAACGATGACGCCCATGGTCGCTATAGCACCTACAACGCCTCCGCGCTGATCGTTTACAAGCTTTCCTCCTGTGTAGCCGATTAGCAGCGGAAGCAAATACTTGACCATTGGATCCACTAGTTTGGCAAGGCTTTCATTTGGAAAAAAGCCTGTTGGAATAAATAAAGCAGTAATAAGTCCCCATGCAATAAATGCTCCGATATTTGGCATAACCATTGAACTTAGAAAGTTCCCAAACTTTTGTACAGCTACTTTTATATTAGATTGAGCCATTTGCTCTCTTCCTTTCTCTACGTGATGATACTTTAATCGTAAGAGATTAAACGCTTTCATTCAATGAATAGGAAAACTAACTTTGTCGTACCACAGACGGACAAAGCTTTTAATTACATAAAAAAGCAGCTGAATTACACGAATTCAGCTGCTTTCTAACTTAATATTTATCTAATTCACTTACAGGAGATTGAATAATCACCGGATTTTTCTCTGGATTTAACCATTTTAAAATAGAGACAACTTGTTCTTTAGAAGTGGCCGTACATCCTGCGGTATAATTTGTTCCTACATGAAAGAAGATTGCACTTCCCTTTCCTGGGGTTCTAGATTCATTATAATTAATGACAAACCCATAATCATAAGCCGGGATATCCATGTTCTCAGCGCTTGTCCAGCGGCCATTCGCCGGCTTTTGCTGCCACGTATTATATAGAGAGCTTTTTGAATCGTCTACCCACACATCATTTGCTGTAATCTTTCGATATGGAAGCTTAGTTCCAGGATTTGCATAGCGTCCAAATGCTGTGCCAATTGTATATTTCCCTGTCGGAGATTCCATATCTCCTTCTTTTTTAGATAAAGCGAATCCTTTTTGTCCAAGTACACCGTTCGCAGTTAAAACTTGCTTCCATTTTCCATCGACCTTTTCAAAAGTTTGAATTTTAGCAGACTTCGTATCGTAGTTATCTGCTGTAACCAAGATGACTTGCTGAGCGTTACCTAACGTTTTAAAAGAATCGACTACGAGCTTTGGAGACGCTGTAGCTGAAGCCTGTACATAGTCACTGCTTACATATCCTGTACGGCCGTTGTAGTTAATTTTATACCAGCTTCCGCTTTTGCCCACCACAGACAGCTTCTGGCCTTTTGTCACACTTCCTATGGATGCATAGCTAGTGCCCGCTCCGCTTCTTACATTCAACGTGCTTGCCGTTACTGTGTACGTTGTGCTTTCTGCCGGCGGCGTTGCTCCTGTTCCCGATACCTGTACGTAGTCACTACTTACGTAGCCTGTACGGCCGTTGTAGTTAATTTTGTACCAGCTTCCGCTTTTGCTCACCACGGACAGCTTCTGGCCTTTTGTCACACTTCCTATGGATGCATAGTTGGTGCCTGCTCCGCTTCTTACATTTAGCGTGCTTGCCGTTACTATGTACGTTGTGCTTTCTGCTGGTGGGGTTGTTGTTCCTGATGCTTGTACATAATCGCTGCTTACGTAGCCCGTGCGGCCGTTGTAGTTAATTTTGTACCAGCTTCCGCTTTTGCTCACCACAGATAGCATTTGACCTTTCACTACGCTGCCAATAATCCCGTAAGTCGTTCCCGCTCCACTTCTCACATTTAGCTTGCTTGCCGTTACTTTATATGTAACTGTCGCTGCATATGCCTTTTCTTGATTTCCCACGATTGAGCCAAAGCCAGGCGTTACAGCCGTTGCAAGTGTAGCTGTTAACGCCATCCCCACCATTAATTTTTTCAACTGCTTTCCCTCCATTTATCTCTTATAAAATTCTACTATTTTCTATTCTTAATTCATTATCTTACCATATTCCAAACGAAGGGAAAGGGTCAATAGATGCTTTTCACACGGCCTATAAAAAAAGACAGACCTCTTTGATAGGTCTGCCTCTTTCACTATTATCCTAAATCAACGTTGTGATATACTTGCTGCACATCTTCTAGGTCCTCTAATGCATCAATCATTTTTTCAAACTGAGCTTGTGCATCTTCAGGAAGAGTTACATCATTTTGAGCAAGCATCGTTTGCTCAGCTACTGTAAATTCCGTAATCCCAGCATCGTTGAACGCTTTTTGTACCGCATGGAATTGATCCGGATCAGCATAAACAATTACAGAATCTTCTTCTTCTAAAATGTCACGCACATCTACATCTGCTTCCATTAACAGTTCTAGCGTCTCTTCTTCATCCTTACCTTCTACACCAATAACAGCTGTTGGATCAAACATGTACGCTACTGATCCGCTTACTCCCATATTACCGCCGTTTTTACCAAAAGCAGCACGCACGTCTGAAGCTGTTCTGTTTACGTTATTCGTAAGAGCATCTACGATAACCATTGAGCCATTTGGTCCAAAACCTTCGTAACGAAGATTATCGTAATTTTCTTCTGATCCGCCTTTTGCTTTTTCAATCGCACGGTCAATAATTGCTTTTGGCACATTGTATGTTTTCGCGCGTTCTAATACAACTTTTAACGCTTGGTTTGATTCTGGATCTGGCTCGCCTTGTTTCGCAGCCACATAAATCTCACGGCCAAACTTGGCATATATACGACTTGTATTAGCATCTTTTGAAGCTTTCTTTTCTTTAATATTGTTCCACTTACGGCCCATATTGTTTCACTCTCTTTCAAAATTGAATCTAATAAAATAAATAGGCAATGATATATCCGTCTTTATTATACATCAATTCCCTCTTATCTTTCGAGTTTAATACTTAAAAAAGAAAAGCAATCTTTTGGTATATTTCATTAACTAAATAAATGAGAAAACCATTTGATAACCGGCTGAATGATTTTTGTATATACATCTTTAAGCGGTTTGTATATACATCTCATCCAAATCCACCGTAAAGGATAGTAGATCATATGAATTATGATCCACTTAACTCCTTTCCAGAAACAGAGGAATATACGCTGACAAAATGAAACCACAGGAATAACAATTTCATTGTAAAATGGCAGCACAACATATTTCCAGAAAAGATAACAAGGGTAACAAACTAGATACAACACAGGGTATAAAACGCACTTCCATATAAATCTAGTTATAGGCAAAAAACATCGTTTCCAAACGAAGAGAATAAAAGGATAGATGAGGACACTCCATAGCCAAGAAATAGGATAAACGAACAAGAAACGTATAATGTATCTCCAAATGAAATCAATGACAGGTTGAATAATTCTTGTTCCTATCCATATGAGGGGCTTAGCGATAAAATATATCCATAGCTTACACAAAATTTGAAATACAAAATAAAAGGGGAAATACAAGACAAAAAAGATGCCTCGCAACACGTACCTTATACTTTGAGCTACTCCACTAATACTTTTCACTTCCTTTTTTATAAGTGAGTTTCGTTCATTTACCTACTCTATTATATAAAATAAATTGAGCAAGCAAATATATTTTTTAGCTCAATGAGAATTATATACAAAAACACCCTTCTATAATAGAAGGGTGTCTAGAACCTTATTATTCTACAGTAACTGATTTTGCTAAGTTACGTGGTTTATCTACATCGCAATCGCGGTGCAATGCAGCGTAGTAAGAGATTAATTGTAAAGGAATAACCGCTGCTAGTGGTGAAAGTGTTTCATGAACTTTCGGAATCACGTAGCGATCTTCTTCTGTTTCTAATCCTTTCATTGAAATGATACAAGGATTAGCTCCACGTGCTACTACTTCTTTTACGTTACCACGGATGCTTAAGTTTACATGTTCTTGTGTTGCTAATGCAATAATTGGCGTATTGTTTTCAATTAAAGCGATTGTTCCGTGCTTAAGCTCTCCTCCAGCAAATCCTTCTGCTTGGATGTAAGAGATTTCTTTTAGTTTTAACGCACCTTCTAAACCTACATAATAATCAACAGAACGTCCAATAAAGAATGCGTTGCGAGTTGTTGCTAAGAATTGAAGAGCAATGCTTTCCATTTCTTCTTTGTCGTCGCAAAGTACTTCCATTGTGTTTGCTACGATTGCTAACTCTTGAACTAAATCAAATTCTAATTCAATGCCGCGTTTTTTTGCTGTTACAGCCGCTAGAATTGATAGGACTGCTAATTGAGCTGTATAAGCCTTTGTTGATGCTACAGCAATTTCCGGACCTGCATGAAGTAATAACGTATAATCAGATTCACGAGATAATGTTGATCCCGGAACGTTTGTGATTGTTAACGCTTTGTAACCTAGTTCTTTAATTTGAACTAATACTGCACGGCTGTCAGCTGTTTCTCCACTTTGAGAGATAAAGATAAACAATGGCTTTTCAGATAAAAGCGGCATGTTATAAGAGAATTCACTTGCTACGTGCACTTCTACTGGAACCTTCGCCCACGTTTCAATGAATTGTTTACCTACTAGGCCTGCATGATAGCTTGTTCCACATGCTACGATATAGATGCGGTCTGCTTCATCCATTGCTCCTAAAATGTCTGCATCAATGTGCAGTTCATTGTTCTCATTTTGGTACTCTTGAATGATTTTACGAACAACTAAAGGCTGCTCATCAATTTCTTTTAACATATAGTGAGGGTACGTACCTTTTTCAATATCACTTGCATCAAGCTCTGCTGTATAAGGTGCTCTTTCTACCACTTCACCATCAAGCGTTTTAATTGTTACGCCTTCTTTTGTCACAATTACTGTTTCTTTATCCATTAATTCTACGTACTGATCTGTTACTTGAAGCATTGCCATAGCATCACTCGCTACAACGTTAAATCCTTCGCCAACACCTACAAGAAGCGGGCTTTTGTTTTTAGCTACGTAGATTGTATTTTTATCTTCGTTATCAACAAGAGCTAGTGCATAAGAACCGTGAAGCAAGCTTACTGTCTTACGGAACGCTTCTTCTACATCTAAGCCTTCTGCTGCGATTTTTTCAATTAACTGAACGATTACTTCTGTATCCGTTTCGCTTTTGAACGTTACATCTTGTAAATATTCACGTTTCAAAATAGCATAGTTTTCAATTACACCGTTATGCACAAGTGTGAAGCGTCCAGATGTACTTTGATGCGGGTGAGCATTTTCTTGGCTTGGTACACCATGAGTTGCCCAACGCGTATGACCGATACCTGCTGGTGCTACAACACTGTGATCTACTGCCTGACGCAATTCTGCAATACGGCCTTTTTCTTTGAATACGTGTACGCCTTCATTGTTAACAACTGCAATACCCGCTGAGTCATAGCCACGATATTCTAACTTTTCAAGACCACGTAATAAAATTTCTTTCGAATCTTCTGTTCCAATATATCCTACAATTCCGCACATAGATAAAATCCTCCTTCATGTATGAAAAGAGAGTCTCTTTTCATCATCAATGATTATCATCTCAATGCTTTTGTCCAATAAGTCACCTCATTGTTTTTCACATCAAGTTTTCGGCCGTGATAATCAACAACCGGGAGGCATCCGCCGATACTTCGATAAACCTCCTCCTCGTCAACTAAGTCGTTTCCGTCCCTTTACTTAGTTCAGGCGCTTTGTATTCAATTTTAAAATAGATTGTTCACTCCTTTACATAAATTAAGAGACGAACAGATTTAATATTACAATAAGAAGTGAGAAAACGTCAATTATCTTCTTTACTATCTGTAAAAACAGCCTTTAGCATTAGATAATTTCCAAGAATTTTTCTCAACAATATAAAAATATGCATAAGCAGCTTGAAACGTCACCGCTTATGCATATAATTAATGAATTACTCTAAGCCCATTTCTTCTTTTACTACTTCTACGATACGTGTTACATAAGTTTCACATTCTTCTTGTGTTTGTGCTTCAACCATAACACGTACTAACGGCTCTGTTCCTGAAGGGCGTACAAGTACTCGGCCATTACCGTTCATTTCTTTTTCCACTTCTTCAATAACCACTTTTACCTTCTCGTTATCTGTAACATGATGCTTATCTGTTACTTTTACATTTACAAGAAGCTGAGGATATTTCTTCATTTCAGCTGCTAGTTCTGATAAAGGCTTTTTCGTTGCTTGCATAATGTTTACAAGCTGAATAGCTGAAAGCATACCGTCACCTGTTGTGTTGTAATCTAAGAAAATAATATGACCTGACTGTTCTCCACCTAGGTTATATTGATTAGCTTTCATTTCTTCTACTACGTAACGGTCTCCTACACCAGTTTGTGCACTTTCAATCCCGCTAGCTTCTAGTGCTTTATAGAAGCCTAAGTTACTCATAACGGTAGAAACAAGCGTGTTTTTCTTTAAACGTCCTTGTTCATATAAGTATTTTGCACAAATGAACATAATTTGATCACCGTCTACAATCTCGCCTTTTTCATCGATTGCGATTAAACGATCTCCGTCTCCATCAAATGCTAATCCAACATCCGCTCCTTTTTCTTTTAAGAAGGCACTTAATGCTTCCGGATGTGTAGATCCTACACCGTCATTGATGTTTAATCCGTTTGGAGATGCTCCCATTGTAGAGATATCTGCATCTAAATCCGCAAATAAATGTGCTGCTAACGATGACGTTGCCCCGTGCGCACAGTCTAATGCTACATGAATACCTGAGAAGTCTTCATCAACCGTTTGTTTTAAGTATTGAAGATATTTTTGTCCACCTTCAAAGTAGTCATTTACCTGACCTAAGTCTCCCCCAACAGGTCTTGGTAATTGATCTGTTTCACTATCCATTAACGCTTCAATTTCATTCTCTTGGGCATCTGAAAGTTTAAATCCATCTGGACCAAAGAATTTAATTCCGTTATCTTGAACTGGGTTATGCGAAGCAGAGATCATGACTCCTGCTTGTGCGCCAAGTGCTTTTGTTAAATACGCTACCCCTGGAGTTGAAATAACGCCTAGTCGCATAACTTCTGCTCCAATTGAAAGCAATCCTGCAACAAGCGCTCCTTCTAACATATGACCAGAAACGCGTGTATCGCGTCCGATTAATACTTTTGGTCGCTCTGAATCTTTTGTTAGAACGTAACCACCTAAGCGTCCAATTTTAAAAGCAAGCTCAGGAGTTAATTCACTATTGGCAACTCCTCGTACTCCGTCTGTTCCAAAATACTTACCCATTAATTTTCTCTCCTTTATGTCAAAACATTTAGTTTCCTGATGTATTATCTGTCTGTCCATCTACGGGTGTAGAATTTTCATCACTTTGATTACTACTGTCGTCACCAGTTTCTGTACTATCTGTTGGTGTATCTGTATTATCTTCAGGTGTATCGGTCTCTTCGCTTGGTTTATCAGCTGAATCACCTGAATTTCCCGTCCCAGGATTTGTTCCTGTTCCTGTTCCTGTTCCTGTTCCTGATCCAGTTCCCGTGTCTGGCTTTGTTTCTTTACCGCTCGTGCTTCCACTTGTTTCTTTATCTGTTTGCTCATCATTTGTCTCTGATTGTTTTTTCGCTGTTACACGAACTTTTGCCTGTTTAGTCGATAGAGTTGATGTAACAGAGTCGGGACTATTTATTATAATAGGAACCGTGTGCTCCCCGGCAGATAAATTCCCTACATTCGCTGACAAGGTAATGCCGCTTTTCGTTAACTTATCTAAATCAGATTTTGGTCCTTTTACATCCGCATCTACTGAAGTAGGGGAAAGCAGTTCATACGTGTACTTTGAGGATTGACCAGTTAAAGAAACTGGTAAATTCTTAAATGACTTAGTCTCAGCTGCACTTGCGTCCGTTTCTTCTGCGTCTTGCTCATCACCTTGTTTGTCTACTTCCACATGAACGGTAATTTGTTTAGGACTTACACTATCTATTCCGTCTGGAACAGGGACGTTCACCTTAATATCTTTAGATTTCGTAATACCGGTAACATCGACTGGAATATTATCAATTTTATCGATTTTTTCTAAAGAATCAGATGGACCGATAATTTTCACTGTATCTGTTTTAGGCTCTAGCTTCGTAATGTTGACACCGTCGCCTGGCGTGCCTTCTTGAATCACATCGATCGGCACTTTTTTACTAATATTTTTCACTGGAATTGTTACATTGACCGTTTCTGGTTGAACTGTTAAATTCAATTTATTTAAATTCTTGTCTAGTGCGACAACAGTTGCTTGTTTCGTGACTGTTTTTGAAGCATTATCTAAATCAATAATAGCTTTCACATAAGCAACTTGGTCTAATTGACTTGATGCGCCCGTTACCGTGACGGCTCTTGGACTAACGATTGCTTCCCCTGCTTCATATCCATTCTTGACTTTGTTTTTATCATAGCTTGCCTCTACGGAAAATTGCTTTGAATCGCGTTCTTCAATTGTTACGTTTACAATATCAGGCTTAACCACTACGTTTAAATTATCAGAGATATTTCGATACTGAACCTTGACTCTATGCTGCCCTAAGCTTAAATTATCAAGGTCAATATAAGCTTGATAATCTTTTTGTAGTTTTGTTTGAGCCAAAATATTTTTAGGACCTTCCAGTGTCATAATAACCGTATCCGGAACACCTCTTACAATTCTGTTCTTCTCATTATAGGATACTTGAACTGGAACATCTGTTAATGTTTCTACTCCGGTGTTGGCAGAACTGCTTCGGTTCAGAAACTTATTTGATGAACTGGCACCATCATCTAAATTAACAGATAAATATAACATGAAGGCTAATAGCAACGCGATAATTTTCATAACCCACGATCGATTCATCAATTTATCCATTCTTCTTCAACCTCCATTGCCAACGAGTGGAAGAAGTTGCTTTAGAAATTGTGACTAATTCTTTTTCGAGCATTTCTCTCAATGTATCAATTGTCAATTCACGATACAATTCACCATTTTTGGTAACGGAAATGCCTCCAGTTTCTTCAGATACAATGACAGTCACACTATCCGTTACTTCACTTATTCCTACAGCAGCACGATGGCGAGTACCTAATTCTTTTGAAATAAAAGGACTTTCAGATAAAGGTAAGTAACATGCTGCAGCGGCTACTTGATCCCGCTGTAAAATAACCGCTCCATCATGAAGTGGTGTATTCGGTATAAATAAGTTGATTAATAATTCAGAAGAAATATTAGAGTTGAGCGGTATACCTGTTTCAATATAGTCACCCATACCCGTCTCTCTTTCGATTGAGATCAATGCACCTATGCGTCTTTTAGCCATATAATGCGTTGCTTTTATAATCGCCTCAATCGTAACGGTACGTTCATCTTCTTCAGGCAAATTGCTGCGTGAAAACAAACGTCCTCTCCCAAGCTGTTCAAGCGCTCGGCGCAGCTCTGGCTGGAAGATAATAATGATAGCTAAAAACCCATACGTTAACGCTTGGTCCATTAACCATTGGAGCGTATTTAGTCCAAGGAAGTTACTTATAAAGCGGACAACTAAAATCACCGTGATTCCTTTTAAAAGCTGTACTGCTTTTGTACCTCTTATGACCATAATTAATTTATATATGACGAACCATACCAGGAGAACATCAACAATTTTTCCTAAATATGAGAGGATTGGCAGGTCTCCAATAGGCATCTTCTCACTTCCTCTATATATGTAATAAAGATAACATAACCGTTTTATTATACCATAAAACAAAATTACACTGTAAATTACATCTTATTTTTAAATCCTTGTTCCTATATAATGTAGCCTTCTTTTTATATAAATAAAACCGTCCACTATTCCTCTCTAACAAGATAAGCGGACGGTTGTATGTTTCAACTATTAAAAGTCAACAGCTTGTTTGGCATGAGTTTTGACGTTATACCACACCCAGTCAAAAATCTTGTCTAACTCTTCAATATTGCCTGTCACTTCTCCTGCAGAAGCTAGGTACTTATCACCATGTATAACAGTAACATTTCCATCTACTTTTCCTTCAATTTTAATATCGCCATTTCTCACAGTAATATCACCTTCGACGGTCTCACCTTTTGGTACAACGACTGTTTTATCGTGAATGACCAAGTTCGGCTGCTTTGAAACAGAAAAGTCTTCATCCGTTTCCCAAGCTGAAAACACCGTGCCGGACATTAACAGCACAAATACAGCGGCTGCACTAAGAATCGGGTGGTTTGTAAACCATCTATTCATTCGAATTCGATTCTTCTCACGTGGTAACCCAGCCATAACACCTGCTGTAAAGTTCATAGGTAATTCTATATGAGAAGTGCTTTGCACAAATGCAATGGTTCTTTTTAACTGATGCATATGCTGCTGACAACCTTTGCATTGATGCAAATGCTCTTTTAATAATAGTTCATTTTCTTTTGTAATATCTCCATCCAAATGTTCATGAATGAGATTTACATACATTTTTGGACATTTCATTCTTAGTTCACTCCTTACAAGTGGCGAAGTCGATTTCTTAAAGCTTCACGTCCTCTGTGAATTCTAGTCTTTACCGTACCAAGCGGCAGGTCTAAAATATCGCTGATTTCTTTTAACGACAGCTCATCTATATATTTTAGGACAATGACAGTTCGATATTTCTCAGGTAGCTTTAATATTTCCGACTGAATGAATTCTTGCAATTCTACTTGCTCTAGTTCTTCCTCTGGTAAGGCCTGATCGGCAGCTATTTGAGAGTACATATTTAACCCGTCGGTCCCGGCTACTTCTGCATCTAAATAATAGTCTGGCTTTTTTTTACGAATTCGATCAATACAAAGATTTGTAGCAATTCGATATAACCAGGTGGAAAATTTTTTACTCGTGTCATAGCTATGAATATTTACATAGGCTCGAATAAACGCCTCTTGTGCAGCGTCTTGCGCTTCTTCCCGGTTTCCTAACATTCGATAACATAGATGAAAAAGTTTATCCTTGTGATATTCTACTATGTCAGCAAACGCATCCTGGTCACCTTTTTTTACTTTTTTTATTTTCCTTTTTAATAATAAATCCATGTAACGGTTACCTCCGCCCATTGCGGGATAGTATATATACGTGTACTTTATCATAAAGTTTCACTTATGCTTAATTATTTTAACAAAAATTTGTCAAATATGTTTAAAAAGATCGTACGTAGGTTATGTAATTAGTATAGATGAAAAGAAGAGGAGTGGAAAGCTTGACTCATACAAAAGAGAACCTTTTGAATCAAATTGAAGAATGCAGAAATAACATGGTCACTCTTGCAGCAGAAAACCCTTTATCATCACTAACAGTGGTAAGAGTAAGTTCAGAGTTAGATGGTTTATTAAATGAATATGAAAAGTTTTTCTCTATATAAAGAAGCTCTCGAATCCGAACTAAGAGCTTCTTTTTTTTATCTTCATATATGTTTGATGTACCTTTTGGTAGGTACTAATGTTTTATACTAATTTTTCTCCTAAAAGTGAGCCCATTAATGCAACAGCTACAGTAGCTGTTTTATTCCGTTCATCTAAAATAGGATTCACTTCCACAAACTCCGCAGAAGTGATTAGCTGAGATTCTGCCAACATCTCCATAGCTAAATGACTTTCTCTGTAGCTTATTCCACCAATCACTGGCGTTCCTACTCCAGGTGCATCATGTGGATCTAGTCCATCTAAATCGAGTGATAGATGAACCCCATCTGTTTTATCACGCAAATATAAAATTGTTTCTTCCATTACTTTTGTCATACCCATTCGATCTATCTCATGCATCGTATACACTTTAATCCCTTTTTCCTTTATTAGCTCTTTTTCTCCTTCATCTAAAGAACGTGCTCCGATAATCACAATATTTTTCGGCTTGACTTTAGGTGTATAACCGCCAATTCGAGTCAATGCGTCGTCTCCTATACCTATACTTGCCGCCAATGGCATACCGTGAATATTTCCTGAAGGAGACGTATCTGCTGTATTCAAATCTCCGTGTGCATCATACCAAATCACGCCCAAGTTTTGATAATGACGACTTACTCCTGCTAGTGTTCCGATAGCGATGCTGTGATCTCCCCCTAGCACTAAAGGAAACCTTTTATTTGTAATAACATCACTTACGGTCTGAGCAAGCCTCTCGCTAGCATCTGCTACAGCTTTTAAATTCTTTAAGTTTGTATTTTCATCACTATGTACTCGTTCAGCTAAGGCAATTTCAATATTCCCTTTATCTTCTACACTATAGCCAATATTCTCGATGCGTTCAATAACACCTGCATATCGTATCGCACTTGGCCCCATATCGACCCCACGGCGAGTTTGACCTAAATCCATTGGTACTCCAATAATTGAAAGCTTATTCATAATATGTCCCCCCATCACAAATGTTGCTACTCTCTTATTGTAACGGCTAAATGAGCGATGGCTCAACTCGACACTTTTTTGAATATATATACAATTCTAATTTGTAGAAACTGCACAAAAAAACCTTTAAGCAAATTGCTTAAAGGTTATACGTTTATATGTATGGTGGAGCCTAGCGGGATCGAACCGCTGACCTCCTGCGTGCAAGGCAGGCGCTCTCCCAGCTGAGCTAAGGCCCCAAAATCTTTTTTATATAGAAATGGAGCGGAAGACGAGGTTCGAACTCGCGACCCCCACCTTGGCAAGGTGGTGTTCTACCACTGAACTACTTCCGCTTATTAAAATGAGCCATGAAGGACTCGAACCTTCGACCCTCTGATTAAAAGTCAGATGCTCTACCAACTGAGCTAATGGCTCTCTATGGCTGGGCTAGCTGGATTCGAACCAACGCATGACGGAATCAAAATCCGTTGCCTTACCGCTTGGCGATAGCCCAATAAAAATGGTGGAGGGGGGCAGATTCGAACTGCCGAACCCGAAGGAGCGGATTTACAGTCCGCCGCGTTTAGCCACTTCGCTACCCCTCCGATATAAATGGTGCCGGCAAGAGGACTTGAACCCCCAACCTACTGATTACAAGTCAGTTGCTCTACCAGTTGAGCTACACCGGCACGGTGGTGGAGGATGACGGGATCGAACCGCCGACCCCCTGCTTGTAAGGCAGGTGCTCTCCCAGCTGAGCTAATCCTCCACTATTATGTAGATAAAAATAAATGGTGACCCGTACGGGATTCGAACCCGTGTTACCGCCGTGAAAGGGCGGTGTCTTAACCGCTTGACCAACGGGCCAGTTGGCTCCACAGGTAGGACTCGAACCTACGACCGATCGGTTAACAGCCGATAGCTCTACCACTGAGCTACTGTGGAATAATAACAGCCTGGCAACGTCCTACTCTCACAGGGACAAAGTCCCAACTACCATTGGCGCTAAAGAGCTTAACTTCCGTGTTCGGTATGGGAACGGGTGTGACCTCTTCGCTATCGCCACCAGACATATTATATTATACATGATTTGATAAAGAAAGCAAGACTTTTTTAAAAAGTTTTGTTCTCTCAAAACTAGGTAACAGTTTGCTGAGTAAAGCTTACGCTTTTAAAGTTTGGTTAAGTCCTCGATCGATTAGTATCAGTCAGCTACACATGTCGCCACGCTTCCACCTCTGACCTATCAACCTGATCATCTTTCAGGGATCTTACTAGCTTGCGCTATGGGAAATCTCAT
>NZ_JAJEKD010000017.1:0-48471 GCF_021029645.1 Priestia sp. TSO9 | reverse complement strand
AACGATTACAATTACGATTCTGCCAGTAAATGATCCACCAGTAGGTCCGGTGGTGGTAACGTTGGTTACCAATGAAGACACGGCAGTATCGAGTCAAATTACAGCGTTTGATCCAGATGGAGAAGTGTTGACGTATAGCTTACAAGATCCGCCAACAAACGGAGTGGCAGTGGTAAATCCAGATGGTACGTTCACCTATACGCCGAATGGCAATTATAATGGTCTGGATACATTTACGATGCTAATAAGCGACCCGTCGGGCGCATTTATAGTGACAAATGTATTTGTGACTGTCACGCCAGTGAACGATGCACCAGTGGTGCCGAACTATGAGTTTGTGATCAATGAAGATACGAGTTTAAGTAGCCAAGTGGTGGCAACAGATGTGGACGGCAATCCACTAACGTACGGGTTACTGACAGGTCCAGCAAATGGAACAGTGGTAGTCAATCCAGACGGAACCTACACGTATACACCAAACGAAAATTACAACGGGGTAGATAGCTTTAGTATCGTAGTAAGCGACGGCCAAGGAGGAACGGCCGTTTCAACGATTACAATTACGATTCTGCCAGTAAATGATCCACCAGTAGGTCCGGTGGTGGTAACGCTGGTTACCAATGAAGACACGGCAGTATCGAGTCAAATTACAGCGTTTGATCCAGATGGAGAAGTGTTGACGTATAGCTTACAAGATCCGCCAACAAACGGAGTGGTAGTGGTAAATCCAGATGGTACGTTCACCTATACGCCAAATGGCAATTATAATGGTCCGGACACATTCACGGTGTTAATAAGCGACCCGTCGGGCGCATTTATAGTGACGAGTGTATTTGTGACGGTCATACCAGTGAACGATGCACCAGTGGTGCCGAACTATGAGTTTGTGATCAATGAAGATACGAGTTTAAGTAGCCAAGTGGTGGCAACGGATGTGGACGGCAATCCACTAACGTACGGGTTACTGACAGGTCCAGCAAATGGAACAGTGGTAGTCAATTCAGACGGAACCTACACGTATACACCAAACGAAAATTACAACGGGGTAGATAGCTTTAGTGTCGTAGTAAGCGATGGCCAAGGAGGAACGGCTGTTTCAACGATTACAATTACGATTCTGCCAGTAAATGATCCACCAGTAGGTCCGGTGGTGGTAACGTTGGTTACCAATGAAGACACGGCAGTATCGAGTCAAATTACAGCGTTTGATCCAGATGGAGAAGTGCTGACGTATAGCTTACAAGATCCGCCAACAAACGGAGTGGCAGTGGTAAATCCAGATGGTACGTTCACCTATACGCCAAATGGCAATTATAATGGTCCGGACACATTCACGGTGTTAATAAGCGACCCGTCGGGCGCATTTATAGTGACGAGTGTATTTGTGACGGTCATACCAGTGAACGATGCACCAGTGGTGCCGAACTATGAGTTTGTGATCAATGAAGATACGAGTTTAAGTAGCCAAGTGGTGGCAACGGATGTGGACGGCAATCCACTAACGTACGGGTTACTGACAGGTCCAGCAAATGGAACAGTGGTAGTCAATTCAGACGGAACTTACACGTATACGCCAAACGAAAATTACAACGGGGTAGATAGCTTTAGTGTCGTAGTAAGCGACGGCCAAGGAGGAACGGCCGTTTCAACGATTACAATTACGATTCTGCCAGTAAATGATCCACCAGTAGGTCCGGTGGTGGTAACGTTGGTTACCAATGAAGACACGGCAGTATCGAGTCAAATTACAGCGTTTGATCCAGATGGAGAAGTGCTGACGTATAGCTTACAAGATCCGCCAACAAACGGAGTGGCAGTGGTAAATCCAGATGGTACGTTCACCTATACGCCGAATGGCAATTATAATGGTCCGGATACATTTACGGTGCTAATAAGCGACCCGTCGGGCGCATTTATAGTGACAAATGTATTTGTGACGGTCACGCCAGTGAACGATGTACCAGTGGTGCCGAACTATGAGTTTGTGATCAATGAAGATACGAGTTTAAGTAGCCAAGTGGTGGCAACGGATGTGGACGGCAATCCACTAACGTACGGGTTACTGACAGGTCCAGCAAATGGAACAGTGGTAGTCAATTCAGACGGAACCTACACGTATACGCCAAACGAAAATTACAACGGGGTAGATAGCTTTAGCGTCGTAGTAAGCGACGGCCAAGGAGGAACGGCCGTTTCAACGATTACAATTACGATTCTGCCAGTAAATGATCCACCAGTAGGTCCGGTAGTGGTAACGTTGGTTACCAATGAAGACACGGCAGTATCGAGTCAAATTACAGCGTTTGATCCAGATGGAGAAGTGCTGACGTATAGCTTACAAGATCCGCCAACAAACGGAGTGGCAGTGGTAAATCCAGATGGTACGTTCACCTATACGCCGAATAGCAATTATAATGGTCCGGATACATTTACGGTGCTAATAAGCGACCCGTCGGGCGCATTTATAGTGACGAGTGTATTTGTGACGATCACGCCAGTGAACGATGTACCAGTGGTGCCGAACTATGAGTTTGTGATCAATGAAGATACGAGTTTAAGTAGCCAAGTGGTGGCAACGGATGTGGACGGCAATCCACTAACGTACGGGTTACTGACAGGTCCAGCAAATGGAACAGTAGTAGTCAATCTAGACGGAACCTACACGTATATACCAAACGAAAATTACAACGGGGTAGATAGCTTTAGTGTCGTAGTAAGCGATGGCCAAGGAGGAACGGCTGTTTCAACGATTACAATTACGATTCTGCCAGTAAATGATCCACCAGTAGGTCCGGTGGTGGTAACGTTGGTTACCAATGAAGACACGGCAGTATCGAGTCAAATTACAGCGTTTGATCCAGATGGAGAAGTGTTGACGTATAGCTTACAAGATCCGCCAACAAACGGAGTGGCAGTGGTAAATCCAGATGGTACGTTCACCTATACGCCGAATGGCAATTATAATGGTCCGGATACATTTACGGTGCTAATAAGCGACCCGTCGGGCGCATTTATAGTGACGAGTGTATTTGTGACGATCACGCCAGTGAACGATGTACCAGTGGTGCCGAACTATGAGTTTGTGATCAATGAAGACACGAGTTTAAGTAGCCAAGTGGTGGCAACGGATGTGGACAGCAATCCACTAACGTACGGGTTACTGACAGGTCCAGTAAATGGAACAGTGGTAGTCAATCCAGACGGAACCTACACGTATACACCAAACGAAAATTACAACGGGGTAGATAGCTTTAGCGTCGTAGTAAGCGACGGCCAAGGAGGAACGGCCGTTTCAACGATTACAATTACGATCTTGCCAGTAAATGATCCACCAGTAGGTCCAAATGTTATTACGGTTACTACATTTGAAGAAAGCCCTGTTACAGGCCAAATCGTTGCAACTGATCCTGAAGGAGATCCCCTGACGTACACCTTACAAGATTTACCGACTAATGGAACAGCAGTAATCAATCAAGAAGGGTTATTCACTTATGTACCAAACGAGAATTTTGCTGGAAATGATACGTTTACTGTACGTATAGCCGATCCAACTGGACAGTTTATTATTACAAATGTATTTGTTATTGTTATACCAGTTGAACAGCCACCCATTGTACCTAACTATTCGATTACTACTCCTGAAAATCAATCTGTAACTGGCCAGGTAGTAGGAAGTGATCCGAATGGAGATCTGCTCACTTATCGCTTAGGAACTTCTCCAGTTAATGGAAGCACCATAGTAAATATAGATGGCAGTTTTATATATTCACCTAATTCTAATTATGTAGGTCCAGATTTATTCACGGTTATCGTAGAAGATTCAACAGGCCTTACAGCAGTGTCTATTGTAAATGTTACAGTTATTGACGTGAACAATTCGCCAATTACGAGTGATGTTATCCTTCAGACTATAGAAAATGTAGCAATTAATGGGCAAGTTTTTGCTACAGATCCAGACGATAATCTACTCACTTTTAGTTTATCGGGTACCCCTTTTAATGGAACGGCTGTGGTAAATCCAGATGGTACCTTTTTATATAATCCAAATCCTAATTTTATTGGTTTGGATTCTTTCACAGTAGAGGTAAGGGATAATCGCGGAGCTAGTGCACAATCTCTTGTAACTATCAGTGTAATTCGAGTGAACCAACCACCGATTGTCGTAGATTTATCACTTTCAACTGTACAGGGTCAGTTTGTAACAGGGCAAATTCCTGCCTTTGATCCTGAAGGAGATTTACTAGTATATGGTCTAAATTTAGCGCCACTTAACGGTACCGCCATTATTAATTCAGATGGAACATTTACGTATACGCCGAACCCAAGTTTTGTAGGAACAGATTCATTCTCTGTTTTTGCCAGGGATCCTCTTGGAAACCAGGGGTTTGGAACTATTACTGTAGAAGTTCAGTCTCAGGATTTACCGATTAGCGCTGAAGGGCTAACTTTAACTACTTTAGCAAATCAACCTGTAAGTGGATCTATCGCTACTGTGAATCCAGCAGGCTCTCCATTAAGTTATGCTGTAGCCATACCGCCATTAAATGGAACCGTTATATTAAATCAAGATGGAACTTTAGTTTATACGCCAAATCCTGGATTCACAGGAGAAGATATCTTTGATATCGTTGTTATAGATTCAGCTGGAAATCAAAGTATTGCGAATGCTGTTGTGACAGTAGTAGTAGGAGATAGAATTTCGGTGGTAAATAGTGAAATAACGACTTCATTTAATACACCAGTTTCTGGGCAAGTAAGTGCTACAAATTTGAGTGGAAACCAATTGTTTTATACGCTTACGTCTAATCCAAATAGTGGATCTGTCATAGTTAACCCAGATGGGACATTTAGTTATACGCCAAATACCGGATTCTTTGGAACGGATCAATTTCAAGTGCTTGTAAGCGATGTTCTTGGCAATACAGCTGTTGCAACTATTTCTGTTATTACTCAGGGACCGATAGAACAGGCGCCAATTGTAGCCAATCAAGCACTATCAACAACCGAACAGCAGCCTGTAACAGGAAGTATTGGAGCTATTGATCCACAAGGAGAAGTATTAACTTATACCTTACTCGGCGGACCAGTGAATGGAATTTTAATATTAAATCCAGATGGTACTTTTACGTATACGCCAAACCCAGGATTCGTAGGAACGGATTCTTTTACAGTGTCTGTTCAAAACGAAACGGGTTTAAATGCAGCTACTACGGTTCAAATAACTGTTACAAAATTGGCTAATCAAATTGTAGTAAGTAATACTACTACTGTTCGCACAGTAGAAGGGCAGAGTGTAAATGGTGAACTTTCAGTTCGAGATCAGCTAAATAGGCCATTAACCTACAGCCTTAACACTATTCCTGCTTATGGAACGGTTATTTTAAATCCAGATGGAACGTTTGTTTATACACCGACCCCTGGTGTGAATGGAACAGATCAATTTGAAGTTCTTGTTCAAAATGATCAAGGAGATCAAGCGATTGCTCCAGTTCTAATTATTATTGATCCAGCTCAAAGTGTCATTACACCGCAAGACGTTACAGTACAAACTCAGCAAGGTGTAAGTGTCTCAGGGACGATATTGGCAACGGATACTCTAGGGAGACCAATTAGATTTTCTTTAGATGCATCTCCATCTAATGGAACAGCTGTGGTAAATGCAGATGGAACGTTTAGCTATACACCAAATCCAGCATTTTTTGGAGAAGATATTTTTACTGTGTTGATTCAAAATGACAGAGGTGACTCTGCAATTGGCATTGTACGGATAGTTGTTCAAGAAAACCAAGATAGCATTGTTGTGACCCCTCTTACTGTTCAAGGAGTAACAAATCAACCTGTTACCGGTCAAGTTACGGCAGTGGATGTATTGGGGAACCCATTAACCTATCAAGTTCAGAGTCTACCAGCAAACGGAACAGTGAATTTTAATCGGGACGGTTCATTTAGCTATACGCCGAATCCAGGATTTACTGGAATAGATTCTTTCACAGTAATTGTTCAAAATAATCTTGGTCAGTCAGCAACAACTAGTGTTACTGTTTTGATTCAGGGAGTTAATGATCCAATTACAGTGGAAAATCAGCTTTTAACCACACCAACTGGCCAAATTATTGAAAGTCAAATCATTGCAACGGACGCACTAGGAAGACCTCTTACCTTTGCTGTGGCTACCCCACCAACAAATGGAGTACTTGTACTACGAGCAGATGGAACGTTTAGTTATACACCAAATTTAGGGTTTATTGGTCAGGATCAGTTTGTGGTATCTGTAAGAAACAGTGAAGGGCAACAAGCGTTTTCAATTGTTACTGTTAATTCTACCGCAAGCAATAATATAATTACTCCAGGAAATAATACCTTTGCTACTTTGCAGGGTGTTCAAGTAGTTGGTAATATTCAGGTAACTAATTTACTGGAACGTCCATTAAATTACACACTAGCAACAGTTCCTTTAAGTGGTAGCGTGACAGTTGATTCTAATGGAAGATTTATTTACCAGCCTGCACCTAATTTTGTAGGAACAGATACTTTTACTGTATTGGTACGAGATGATTTAGGAACAGAATTACTTGTAGTGGTAACAGTTGTAGTAGGCAGAAACCCTCAGCCTCCTAATGTGGTAGGGCAAGTAATTAAATTATTTGTTAATACTCTTACTACTGGTCAGTTAATTGCTATTGATCCAAATTCTTTACCACTAACTTATCAAGTTATAACAGGTGCTCAAAACGGACAGTTTAGGATTAATCAGAATACAGGCCAATTTATTTACATCCCTAATGTTAATTTTGTGGGGACTGATACAGTGATTATAAGGGTCACTAATTCGGATGGAGCTTCAAGTGACGCAGCACTTACTTTTATTGTGGAAAGAAGAGTATCACCAGCACCGACACCAGTTCCAGGTAAATCTAATACTAAAAAGAAATCGTTGCGAGATCCGCGTAAAAATAAATCAAAAAGTAAATGTCCTATAAAGGTATCTGATCAATGTATAAAGGGAATTATTAACAAGAAAATATGTGGTGAAATTGATGCTTGTACAGTCAAAAACCTACCTCTTAAATATCAAATCTTCAAGGGGACGAAGAACGGTAAATTTAAACTTAATACGGAGACAGGTGAGTTTATTTACCTCCCTAACGTAAACTTTGCAGGAGAGGATTCAGCTGTTGTGCAGGTAATCAGTATAGAAGGGGTATCGGTTCAAGTTACTATTAAATTTGTTATAAGAAAATAATTAACAATTAAAAAGCTATCCAACAAGTTATTTGTTGGATAGCTTTTTGAAATAAGGTTCATGATGTTTTGTACGTAGCGAGCATAATTGAATGTCTACAATTGGTAATAAATAGCTTGATTTAATTTTATATATGAATTGAGGTGATATTAATGTATAAAATTGTGATATTTGGTAATTGTTGTTCTGGTAAAACTACATTAGCTACACAGTTAGGTGAAAAATTAAATATACCTATCCATCATTTAGATCTGTGGTTCAGAGAACCTAAAATGAGAAAAATATCGCAAATTAGGCAACGAAAGAGATATTTTAAAAAAAAGTTGGAAAGGGTGTTAAATACAGCGAGTTGGATTGTTGAGGGATGGGGATATGTAGATACGTATGATGTACGTTTTAGTAAAGCCGATATTATTATTTTTTTAGATGTTGTCCCCCAAGAATCTAAAGAACGATTTTTAATACGAGAACAGAATAAACAAATGCATACAAAAATAACTGAAAAATTGATTAAACAAAGCTTTTACAAAATAGATAAATTTCATGAAGAAAACCGACCTATTATATTGGATCTTTTTCAGAAGTATGAAGGACAATCAGGGAAAAGCTTATTTCCTATTGCGAGAAAATATAATTTAGAACAATTACTTGCTACATTAAGAAATGGGAAATACGGATAGAAAAAACGTTTGCTCATAGGTAATTTATAAGTTACTAAATTAATCCATTTCTTTCTTCAAGCGTTACTTATTTATCCCCAGATATGAAATGTGTGCTAACACGCTTCTTTTTTATGAGTATTTCATATGTATTTATGATGAATGAAAAACTCTTTTATAGTTATGGGAAATCGTTTACATAGAGGTTATAAAAAGTGGTTTACTTTTTGGTGTAATATAGGAATTCTATAAGTGTAATGGCTTTAGATAACTTTCTCTGTAATAAAATAGTGTACAGGCTGTAGCAGCAAAGGATTTTTTTATAGCTTGTACACTATTAGCTGGTTTATAAGGGTATGTTGAATATACTACCTGTGATGAATTTGGTAGTATATTATTTTTAACAACTTTATTAATAGGTCATTAAAGGATCAAGGGTTTTCTAAGGGATTAATAATAAGGTCAACGCTTGTAAAAAGTTTTGTATAAAAATAGCTGTATCGTTATTTGATGTTGTTACATTGACACCTTCACTGTTTTTTACGATAACTCTTTGTCTATTCAATTGAATTGACCTTGCGATCTGAGAAACTTCTTGTAAAAACAGCCTTATTGAATTGGCATCGAGACCTATTGAAAGTAAGAAAATGGTTAATATTTGTATGAAGCTTTGAAGAAATATGGTTGTCTGTGTATCTGTTGCAGTAATAGTAACATCACAGGAATTTTTCACAAGAATGATTGAATCAGAAACTTGGTCATTGAAGATCTCTTGTCTTGTATCAGTTTCAATGAGTGCATTGTTATATCTATTAGAACAAAAAAAATTTTTCTCTGCACATCTTGTTTTTTTACAATTTTCCTCTTTTTTTCTTGAAGGTTTGGAATTTAGACAACTACAGTAGCACTTTCTTTTTTTAGAACAACTCAAAGTGTAACCTCCTTTATATGTTTCTATTATATTAATATGAAAATTAAGAGGGTTTGCTTGTATACTTGTCCCTTTTCTTTTATATATTATAGGAAAAAGAGTAATGTTTAATTCAATAGTGTTATTCCGTTTAATAAATCATTCCAAACAGCAGCATTGGTACAATTATCTCGAGAAACTTGAACCCAACAAATTTTGTCTTCAGGTGTTCCAAAATTCATTTCTTTTACTCCATGTAATTCTTCGTCGACAGTCTCAACTAGCAGAAGGTTAAAGTTCCCATTAGTCATGTCTGTTAAAATTGATTTTAAGTTAATTACATCCTCATAGCTTGTGGGCATCCATTCATATCTTATAAATAACGTACGTTTACTTTGTGCAATTTGATTAAGAAATGTTTGAATACGATGATCTAATCTTATTTTATAAGGTGGATATTGGACAGACCAGTGTTGGTTAGGAACCATGGGAAAGTCGTGGACAGAGTCAATGTTATATTTAATATCTGTAACATAATGGGATCTTATTGATTCGGAAGTGCCGGATTTAAAAATAGGATATCCGTTATCATCTACATAATTAGCTAGTATGTCTTTTTCAATTATGTTTTCTACTTCCATAAAACCTTGAAATTTGTTTCTTAATAATGTATTTACGTCAGGGAGAAAAGGAGATTGCATCCAATCAAGAGGAAACGAATGCCTTCTCAAGCTGTGACGTTCGGAATAAAGCGCTGGGCCACACCAACTTCCTAAGCCAGCCACCAAATTATAAGAGCCTTTTATATCTTGTAAGTTTATATTAATCACTCCTTTATTTTCTTACACTATAGTATATAGAATAGGGTTTTCAGTTGATTGGACAATGAAAGGCATATTTAAAAAGAATCTTTTTTACGATTCTATATAAAGAGCAGTTATTTATATTGGAAATTCAAATGTGACATTCTAATATAAAATAAAAAACATGACAAAATTAAAGATTTGTCATGTTTCTTTACTTTATATAGGATTACGTATTAATTACGGTAGTGACAGATAATGTACTAGTTGGGGTTGAAGTTGAAGTTGCAGAATGAGTGACAAATTCTACAATTACAGGTGCTCCAACAGTTACAGTATCATCAATATTTAAGGCTGTTGTAGATAAGGTATAGACATTAGTAGGTTGCATGACTCCATTGATGTATATGTTAGCGTAAGAATTAGCTGTTACATCAGGCAAAACTGTGATTGTTGCTCCTACATCATCAATAAAGCTTCCAGCAGGTATCGATGTGACTCCTCCTGCAACCATTGGGGCCGTTACAAATGTTGTAAATCTTGCTGGGGTAGGAGCCACACTCGTTGCTGTTGCTACTGTAATATCTCCAGCAATTGTACTAGTGGCTGTAAACACAGGTTTAATAATAGGCATATGTTTTATTCTCCTTTCGAAGCATGGGTGTAGAAAGAATGCTAATATTCCCTCTATCTATTAATAGTCAGATTTCTATTATTTGCTACGGTCAATAGTCTATAGAGTTAGTCCAAATTTTTAAGTGGTCAAGAATCTTTTTACAATTTAGGTCTTTTGCCGTTTCTAAATCAAAGCAGAAGAATAATAAATAGAGAATTGACATTGTTTTATGTTTTCTCTAATCATTTCAAAGTACATTTGTAAAGCCTCACTTTGAAATTGTTTAAAAAAGAGCAATAAATCGTTTAATAACTAGGAAAGGGGGACTATAAATGCCCATCGTTAAGCCCTTTATGAATTCTTTAAGGTTTAGTAGCACAGCAGGGGCAGGAACAGGTACTGGTGCTACCTACAGCATTCTTGCCACAGCTTTTACTACTGATGGAGGAACAGCTGCTACAGTTTTTCCAACTGCTCCTGCTTATTATAATCTTTATATTAACGGTCAAATCCAAACAGGTGATACTTCAACAGTTACTACTACCTCTATTATTATTCCCGATGGAGACACCCTTGCATCTGCTACCCCTATTGTAGTTGAGTTTGTTGTAAATTAATTAATTCATTCCATTTTTAGACTTATTTATCAACTTGGAAAGTCAGTTCTTTTTGTATGCCTATCTTAGAATTCATAAACTTTTGTATACTTCCTTATTGATTAAAACAAACTGAATGATAATGGGGACACCTTTTAAAGGTACTTCTTCTGTGAGTAAAGCTAAGCTGCCTTTTTGAATTTGATAATTAATATGAGGCTGGAGAATACCATTAATAAATAAATTGATATAAGAAACTTCATCAGGTGCTAATATTTCAGTAACTCCATATTGAGCTATCCCATCATTATTGGTATACAGGCGCTTTTGACCATCTGAAAAAGTAAAATATAATAAATTAGTGGAGGGAATTAGACCTGAGAATGGGGGTCCCTGGGGTCCCTGGGGTCCCTGGGGTCCCTGGGGTCCCTGAGGTCCTTGAGATCCCTGGGGTCCCTGAGGTCCTTGAAATCCCTGAGGTCCTTGAGGTCCTTGAGATCCCTGGGGTCCCTGAGGTCCTTGAGATCCCTGAGGTCCTTGAGGTCCTTGAGATCCCTGGGGTCCCTGGGGTCCCTGAGGTCCTTGAGATCCCTGAGGTCCTTGAGATCCCTGAGGTCCTTGAGGTCCTTGAGATCCCTGGGGTCCCTGAGGTCCTTGAGATCCCTGAGGTCCTTGAGGTCCTTGGGGTCCTTGGGGTCCTTGAGGTCCCTGTAGCCCCCGAGGACCCTTATATTTCTGATCACATAGGTTATGAATAGAACAAAACACTAATATGGATTGTGAAGTGGAAACATATACAGAGTAGGGTGATCTGTGACAATGAGTTTTTCGCTTCTTTTTTTTATGAGAAATTTTTTTAAATTGAACACATCTACTTGTCAATTGTTAACACCTCCTTTTATTACGATGTAATCTACTTAAATTAGTGAGGGGAGAATAAACATACAAAAAGAGTGAAGAAGAAAGGCAACCCCAAAGTTCTTCATACATCGGAGTAGTTGATTATAAATTAGCTTCTTTTAGTTGCTATAAGGAAAAGGTAAGTAATCAGTAGTCGGTAAATTTAATGTCGTTTTAGAGACTTTTACCTGACATGTGCATTTAGAGGTACCTTCTTTACCTGAAATTACTCTGCATTTTATTAACGAATATTGGAATAAATTTAAGTTTTTCAGGCATTTCTTCAAATGTAACTTCCAATATTTATGTTATTCATTTATTTCATAAATGAGCGCCTAATGATAGTATAAGTGTTATGTAATCTTAAACCTAAGAGTTAAGGTATAAACTGGATAGATTGAAGCTTTCTTACAATTATAATCATTCGGACTCATCTTTCAGCAATACTATTAATACAATTTTTATCACTTCATTCTTTAAGTTTATTAAGTAAATAAGTTTTATCATAAAACTCATTAACTACAAAGTGTATACAGTATGTAGTTGAATAGTTAGCAGGAACGACATAAGTTTGTGTTGAATGTATATACAGATTGTATAAATGAGGTGATAAGGTTGGGAAAGTTAGATAAGTACGCTCGACAATCAAAATTAAAAGAACCAAGTAAAGTTCTGCCTATTCGGTTACCTGAAAGTGTATATGAGCGATTTCGACAATGTTGCGAAGGGTTAGGATTGTCTATGTCTGAAGCTGGATACTTGCTCATTAAGGAAGAATTAGAAGATAGTCTATACAATGCAAATACAGATGAAATTGCTGCAACTACACAGCGAATACAAAATCCTATACATTACGAAAAAACTCTGTATACAAAGGAAAATACAGCTAGATCTCCTTCTTTTTCTACAAGGTGGACGTCAATTGATTACGAAATCGAAAACGAATTACCTTGTCCCTTATGTCACCAATGGTATAGCAAAGCAAATTTTTCTCGCCATGCAAAAAACCATAGTACAACGACTAAAGAACTCTTAGAAAGCAATGCAGATATAGTTTATGAAATGATTAATGAACGTAAACTAAATACGTAAATAATTTATATAAATACAAAAATTCACCTTTTGTTTCTTGAAAAACATGTGAAGTAGAATAAGAGGTGAATTTTCTAATTACTAAAGCAATGTAGTTTTAAATGAACCAGGTTTCCCTTCAACAATTGAAAAACAGGTGAAGCTTCCATTATTACTCCTTTTATTCATCTATTGAACAGCTGGCCCCTGCAAGTTTTCTATCACAAATTTATTATCTTTTACACAAAAGTACCTTCTCTACCATTTCTCTAAATTGAAATTACGTAATCGAATAATCACTTTTTTTATGAAATTTACTATTATTGGACAAGCACACAAACAATCTATAAATAAATGAATAAAATAGTATATAAATAAAAAAGGAGTGATTAATATAAAAAGCTATCGTCATTACAATAAAAACGATGAAGTATATTATGTAGAAGCATCATACCCATATAGAGGTTCATATAGTAAGAAAAAAGATAATGAAAAATTTTTTGTTGAAAATCATACAATCGAAGGTTCTGGAACCAATTTAACAGGAAATATCCCATTAACTATCGCAGTTCCTGCTAATGCGACAGATGTAAATGTTTTTGAAGATTTCACTAAAAATCATAACAAAACGCTTCTTCAGTTATCAGCTGTAACTACTGGTCTTACAGTGTCAATTTTTGTTAGAGGCTCTAGACTACCTATTTCCGCAACTATACCTGCAGGTTCTACAAGAGCTTTTCAAGTTGAAAATTTCGAAAGGTTAACTGTTTCGAACCCTTCTCCTACTACGGCAGGAACTTTAAATGTCTTTATCCAAAAAACATTTTGTATTGGTTGTAATGGTCAAAATAAAAAACAAAATAAAGGCTGCTGCTTCTAAGATAGTAATAAAAAACCACACTGCACAAATAACATTTGTGCAGTGTGGTTTTTTATTATTAGAAAATCCAGAGTAGTGTAATTACTCTAGATTCTTAAGAATTAGCTGAGCAAGAAAAAAGACTATTAACTCGAGAGCTAATAGTCTTTCCTGATTATTTATTTACAAGTAAATACAGTTAGAATTAGACAGCTTAATTGTAATAACTTTTACTGCATTTGCATTTGTTTTTATCATAGTCTTTCTCATAAAAGACAACTTTATCTTTGCCATAATCTTTTTCATGTTTGTCTTTGCATTTATCTTTGCCATAATCTTTTTCATGTTTGTCTTTGCATTTATCTTTGCCATAATCTTTTTCATGTTTGTCTTTGCACTTATCTTTGCCATAATCTTTTTCATGTTTGTCTTTGCACTTATCTTTGCCATAATCTTTTTCATGTTTGTCTTTGCACTTATCTTTGCCATAGTCTTTTTCATGTTTGTCTTTGCACTTATCTTTGCCATAATCTTTTTCATGTTTGTCTTTGCACTTATCTTTGCCATAGTCTTTTCCATGCTTGTCTTTGCATTTATCTTTGCCATAGTCTTTTTCATCGTTATTTTTACGAAGGTCATACATCGCTTTCAAGCAGTGTTTACTTTCATCATTGTGATCATAATAAAATTTAGTCAAATGAATTCCCTACCTTTAGTTAAAATTGGTGTTTCTATATATTCTATTTTCAAACAGACAAATTGCTTGTACATTGAGGTAAAAATGGCTTTTAGACTATTTTTAAGTTAATAGTTTAAAAGCCATGTTTAAAAGCAGTGTTTAAAAAGAGTATTTATTGGTATATCCCTAACTCTTTACCCCACGTTGAAATTTTTTCAAGATGGTAACTTAAGAGCTCACCTTCACGGTTATCAACAATCCTTCTTAGTTGAGTATGGAGGCCTCTTTCTAAAGTCCGCTGAAGATAGGCCATTTTATAAAGAGTCATTGGATTGGTCTTAAAGGTAATGCCGTATTTCTTCATTTCATCTACATATAGACGTACACATTGAGTTCTTATTTTCTCTGCATTTGGTTGCCAATCTTTTCTAAAGCCCAACAATAGTTCCACTAATATAACCATATCAAACCATACTGGGGAGTATTTAGCTGACTCCCAATCAATGAATTGAATAGGCCATGGTGTATGTTGAGTGACATTTTTACTACATATGTTTTGCATATGAAGATCACCATGCGTGATAGATGATCCATTTTCAATTAATTCAGGGAAGAAATCGGGTCCTTTATTATATAATTTGATTAATGATGGGAAGTAAGGTTTTATGATGTGGCTAACCCGGTTATCTTTCATTGCAGCATGTAATAGGTTAATTGTTTGATTCATATATTTGACTCTAGTTTGTTTCGTAGAGGTATAAACAGGAAGCCAGTCTTTCCAAATGTTTTTGTTCTTTTTGAATCTACTTTCAAAAGTTTGACTATGAAGTTTAGCTATACTGGGAATAATATATTGAAAGTGAGATGGAGAGAAGATCAATTGTCCGCGTATTTGATTAACAAATTCCATGAATACCCATGTTTCGTTCTTTACCGTTTCTATGAGGTAAATGCGAGGCAAAAACTCTTTTAAAGTTGGATAAGCTTTTTTATAGATATTAATTTCCACTTCATTTTTGTAGGCTGTTGAATTATAAACCTTAAAGATGATTGGATAATAACCATTCTTTTTTTGAAGCAGTAATTTATATATACCACTTCGTTTTGTTGATTTTAAACACTTAATTTCTGAAGGAACAATGGACACTTTCTCACCCATTGAATAAGAAAGCTTTTCAGCTATTTTTAAATCTTTAAACTGATAATAGAGTGCTTTAAGATCATACACAGTATTCATTCCTTTCGCTTACGTTTCCACGCATTAATTAAATGAGACCATGCACTTCTAAAAAACGGCATTGGATCATCCCATGCAAATAAAGCAAACTCTTTTTGACCTTGCAACCCTTGATAAAAATCTTTAAAAGTCATTTCTGATCTTTTTTTCTTTTGAAGGAAAGTGAGATAGTATCTTACAAGATAAATCCATTTAATACCATCTATTTGATTCAATCTGGGTTCTGGATTTTGATTAGTTAGGTATAAATAATACATGTAGACAAAGTCAACGCCTGAGGGACCTGTAAGGCTATGGGTTAGCCAAAAGCGAGGGTTTATTTCAATAAATTTATAAGTTCCATCTCTCGGGTCTTTCTTGAATTCAGCCATGCCAATACCTTTAAGCTTTATCTCTTCAAAAAATGGGATACATATATCGATAAGTTCAGGCAACTTTTTACTGACAATATGAGCACCTGTTCCAAATTCTGCAGGAAATTGATGATTTTTTTGTAAGGAAAATAATGCAAGTAACTCCATATTGTCATCATAGAAAGTGGCAACTTTATAAAAGCACTGGTTATCTCCAGGAATTAGTTCTTGAATGATTAATTGTCCACATTCCCTATAAAAGGGGTATTCACTCCTTAACTGTTCAGGAGTTTCGAATACAATAGCTTTTTTATTAATCCTTTTTCTGAATTCATGGCCGAGAACAGGTTTTAAAATACAGGGGAAATCAAGAGTTAAAATAGCATCTTCAAGTTCTTCTTTATCATCTATTACATAAGTTTTTGGACATGGAATATTATGCTTGACGGCAAGCTCATAAGTTTTGTTTTTATCAAGAACTTGTTCAATTAAATAATTATCAGGAAATAAAAATAAGAAGTATTTTAGTAGTTCATCTCGATTTTTCGAAATGAACTGTACATAATCATCTGCTCCTGTATATAAAACGGGTTTTGAACCAATCTTGTTAGATAATTTAATTAAAAAATCTAATAGTTTTTTTTCGTCTGTTAAAGGACTAGGGCATATACCACAAGTAGCAAGGCGTGATTTCCCTATTTTATACGGTTTTTTTGTGTCAAAAGCGTAAACTTTTATGCCTTTTCTTGCTAAACTTCTAATAATACCAACCCCGTTAGCACTGAGGTCAAGGATAACTGCGGAATGTTCATGATTCATACTTTAATTCATCTCCCAAAAATTGGTATATAGATGTTTTATTTTTCCTATCATGCTGTCTATCGTTAAGTGGTTTTTAGCATAAACTTTTGCATTCGTCCCCATTTTATCTCTTTCTTCCTTATGGTTAATGAGAAATTTCAATGCATTAGCTAGCTGCTCTGGACTTCCAGGTTCGACAATAATTCCTGTTTTATTATGCTTTATCAGTTCAGGAATACCTCCGCAATTTGTGGAAATTACAGCTATGCCACTGTGCATGGCTTCAATTATTGAAAGGGGTAAGCTATCATTGACTGTTGGGAGCACAAAAATGTCTGTTTTGTTTAAGATTGAAGGTACGTCGTCTCTAGATCCCAAAAATTTGACCATGGATAAATTTAAAGCTTTTTTCTGCTTTTCTAATTTTTCCCTCATCTGCCCATCACCAACAATTAATACCTCAACATTTGAGGTGTGCTTCTTTAGGTGTGTCAGTGCTTCAAATAGATGATTATGTCCCTTTCGTGGACCAAGCCTAGCTACACATGTAATGACAAGCTTTTGGGAGTTAGTTTCTTTTTCCTGCCCTCGGTTGACTGGATAATCAATTCCTGTAATGACTGTAGTGATATTTTTATTTTTTGCTCCTAGCTTTATTAATGGTTCACGAAACGAATCACTTAAAACAATAATGTGACTTGCATATTGTATTGCTTTACTTTCAAGCTCTGTAAAATACGCTTCTTCTACAGAACCTTTTTTTATAATGTTAAATCTTAGTCTATTAGATGTGAACATGCCATGGGGCGTGTAAAATAAGGGTTTATTATAGAATTCATTAAATCTTCCTAAGATATTTGCTGTAAATAAATCTTGTGCGTGAAGAATATCGTATTTTTCTAAGTCTATCGTTTCAAGCATTTTTTCGTATACATATATAAGTCTTTTATGATTTAAAATTCTGTCATTGTAACTTCCATAGCGCTTTGTAAAAAAATGTTTTAAGTTTGGGGTAACAATTTCTCGAAATTGCTTTACTTTTGAAGTTGAAAATTGATTAGGAGAAATAATGTCTACTTTATGTCCTTGATTTTTTAAACCTTTACTTAAAGTAGCAATATAATTAGAAAGTCCACCTACATGAGGAAAGCTCCAAAAAGTAGCAATTAAAATAGAGAATTTCTTTTTCGTAGCCTTTTTCGAAACAACTCTTTTTTTAGATTGTTCCTTTGAAACTCTTTTTTTAGAGGAATGTGATTTAAGCCCATAATATTGATCTAGCGTTTCGATTACATAAGGATAGGGAAAAGCAATCTCATTGTTCATTTCCAAACCCTCCTTATAATTTCAAAAGCTTCAGCATAGGGTACGCCAACGCTCATGCCTCTTATTCTTCCTAAATACTCAATACCTTCGTAAGAACGAGGGTGAGGAAACTCTCTCATTTCGAGATCATAATGTTTAAGTGCTCTAAGTTTACTTTCCATGGTAGCTGTAACGTCTACAAAATAATTAGGTTTAAATGTCTTTTCACAAGTGAAAGCACCCCATTCACTAGATGAAACGGTTTCAAAGGTAATCAATTCTATAGGGGGTGTATAAGGGAGTGGTCTAGTTGCAGTTAAAACAGCTTGAAAAGTAATCTGGTGATCTCTATTTAAATCTCCATAGTGATGCGTAAAAACTTTAACCGGTTTGTATTTTTTGATAAGCTGCTCAATCTCTTTTGTTAATTTGTGAAGAGGAATCATCTCTAACTCCAGATTGATATGCTCAAGAAACACTACTTCTTCGATACCAATTTCTTTATTAGCAAGTCGGCCAAATTTCTGAATATGATGAGCTTCTTCCTTTCGGCCTAAAGCAGTAATTACTGAAATTACTTTATACCCTTCAGCTATAAATTTTTTTAAGGTTCCTGCAGTTCCCAATAGTTCATCGTCAGGATGAGCCCCGATTACTAATATACAATCGCTCATATCTGTTCCTCCTGTAGCTTTTTCTTCGATACTTGTACTATAAACAATATATGAGTATATCCAGATATTAGAAACCGTCATTGGCGGAGAATTAAAAATTAGGAGAGATATATTAGTAACTATAGAAGACGTATTTGTTGCTTCCTTTGTTATGAATTCCTAGTGAAAAAGGGAAAATCATAAAAAAAAATAAGACCTGTTGTTAAATGTCAAGAGGTCTTATTTCTTTTTAAAAGTTAAAATTAATACTTAGAATTTAACTTCCATAAATTTATAACTCTCATTTCTTTACAAGTATCTTTACAAGAATCTTGCTTTTTATGTTTCTCACATTTTTTACAAGGGTTTTTATGAGCCTTTTCTTCGTAAGTCCAATCTTCTTTATACTCCATACCAATATCACCTCTTTCCTTACTATAATATGTAACCATTAGTAACTGGAGAGGGTGCTTGTCTTGGATTTTAACAAAAATTTTTCATGAACTTATATGTAAATGGATAAGTATACAAGCAATTTATTCGTAAAGGAATAGAATAATAAATGGGGAAGGAGGAACAGCATGGGAAAACCTTATTTTCATTATCATAGTGACTATAACGGAGATTATAGATTACCTAAAGCAGCTTTCTTTAAAAGGTACGACAAGAAAAAATATCAGTTGCTGAGTGGTAATAATAATGCTCAGATTGTTTTATTTAATAGCATTAAAAAAATCGATTTGTTAAGTGATAAAACATTCGGGCATTCTTCTCAGAAATTAATAGGGGAAAAAGAGAACGTACTTATAGATTTTAAAAAGTATGAAGTAGTTGGAAAAGGGAAAGATGGAGTTATTTATCAATTGACTCCTAATCAATGTATAAAAGTATTTTTTAAGGAAGAAGTATATAAAAAGGAGTTGGAAGCGATACAAGTAGGGCAGTCGTCTTCTATTATTCCTCGTCTCTACGATTATGGACCAAATTACATAGTCATGGAGTATATAAAAGGTATTTCCTTGGCAAAATATCTAAAGAAAAATAGACACATAACAAAGTCTATAGTTATACAACTTATAAATCTTTTTGATGAATTGAAAAAGTTAAACTTTAGTAGACGAGATACAGAATTACGACATGTTCTAATAAATGAACAGGGAAATTTGAAAGTAATTGACCTTAAAAGAGCTTTTACTTCTAACCGACCTATTCCCATTAAGTTACTAACTGAATTAAAGGAATTGAAATTATCAAAAGAATTTTTATTCTATGTTAAAGATGTCCGCCCATCTCTTTATCAAAAATGGAGAAGTTTCGATCAAGAATAAATTTATCGATAAGTATTTAACGTCATTAATTGTAGCAACAATAATTGTGTGGTAATACGTTTATTGTTGCTACATGTTATAGGATAAAATCATTGTTATGCCACCTCTTATAGAACATAAGTGTCCACGTTTATGTTCTTATATTAGGTATCAGTTATCGTATAAATTGACTGATCACCGACTGGAAGGGTAGCAATGACAATATTAGTTGCCCCATCAATGACGGAGACTACACTATTTTCTTCATTCGTTACGTGAATTTGATTATTAGCTGCATTAACATCAATTATAAATGGTTGATCTATGACGGGCACTATCCCAATCACGGCGTTTGTTCCTGCATCAATCACTGAAACAGTATTACTATTCTTATTAGCTACATAAATACGATTGTTAGATAAGTTAGCCCCTAGATCAGTAGGTTGGTCACCGACTGGAACTGTAGCCATTACTGTATTAGTTAATCCATCAATGACAGAGACTGTGTTTTTAAACTTATTAGCTACATAAATACGGTTAATATAGGGGTGTACATCTAGATTAATTGGATGGGTTTCTACAGGTATTGTCGCAATAACAATATTTGTTGAGCCATCAATGACTGAAACGGTATCATTACCTGTATTTGTTACATAAACTCTATCCGTATAGGGATTGATTCCTACACCTGATGGTTGATCTCCAACTGGAATAATCCCGATGACCGTATTTGTTTCCGCATCGATGACCGAAACAGTATCATCACCTTTATTGGTCACATAAATTCGATTAGTAGAGGGATTCCCGTTTACATTTACTGGATGTCTCCCTACATTTATAGTCGCAATTAACTCATCTGTTAATCCATCCATAACAGAAACCGTATTGTTATCCTCATTTATTATATAAATTTGATTATTAGATGATTTTCCTCTTGGAGATAAAAAATCACCTGCAACATGCACAACCTTTGCTTTTTTTCCCATTTAACTCAACTCTTTTCATAAATACTGTTAAGAAAATTGTTGAAAACATAAGGCACTTACCTTATGTACAAATATATGATGTTAAATTTATTTTATTATCTTAAATTTTCAGAAGAACGATATGACTATTAGAGTTAACCTAAGGTAGAAATATTGCTGTTTTATTTAAATGAAAATATAGGTGAATAAAAAATCGCTTCAATAACACATGAAAATACTGGGGAATTGTTGCCTTTTAGGCCATTCTTGCATATGTTGTTATGAATACGACCTTATACAAAAGGAGCGATTAATATGAGTGATTCACCCAAAAGACCGGAGATTGTTCCAAATAAGTTAATGGACTTATTAGTAAATGATGTTTTTTCTAAACATGGCATAGATAAAGAACAAATCAAAGGAAAACTATCTGAAGAGAAGAAACAAATGCTTAAAGAGATGGTTGAAGATTTATCACAACGAGTGGATGAGTTTGTAAAACAAACAAATGCTGCCAACAAAAAGAAATAAATTATACTATTCATAAACGCCGTCAAATAGGCGTTTTTGTTGTTTTTTAAAATGGTTGCACTCAATGATCAATTGGCCCAATCCTATTGATTGGTATGTTCATATATTAATACATACCATGAAAAAGGAGTGTTAGTTATGTCATCTAAAAAGTATTATTCTTACGATGTAAAGAAAAAATGCAAAAGCAGACATAAAAAAGATGATTCTAAGAAGCATTGTAAAGATGGCTATAAAGTAGATCACTATGAAAGTGAATCTACAGAATATGATTACTATAATAGTCGTGAGAGTTTCGAAAGCAACGAGAGCTTCGAAAATTTTAATGCAGAAGTAGTTCAAGATGCAGATCAACTTTCTTTAATTGATCAAGAATCAGATGAATTAATTTGGATTAAGGATTCTTGCGATATTAATGTCACTACAACAGATACTCAAGCAGCTATCGGTATTCAAGTGGCTATCCAAGTAGCAATCGCTATTGTAATCCGTATTGCCATCGGCGATACTGCTCAAAAAGATGGTGTGCTTCAAGACTTATTACAGCTATCTGAAATAGAGCAAACCAATAAACAAAAGATTTATATTGAGAATTCTAAAGACGTAGAAATTACAACGACAGATACAGATGTGGCTCTTAACGTTCAAGTATTGTTACAAGTACTAGTAGCTATTATTGTACTTGTCGATGTTCTTTAATTAAAAATTAAAAGAGGTGAGAAAAATGGGTGAAAGAAAATGGAGAGCACTAGACCATTGTGAAAATAAACGGTTCAGTGGTAGAGACGTATGGCAAGAAGCTGATCAAATAGCTGCTACTGAACAAAAATCTTTTGAGAAAATTATTGTTAAAGATTCAGAAGGTGTTAGAGTACAAACGACAGATACTCAAATTGCAGCGACCATTCAAGTAGCTTTACAGATAGCTATTGCAGTAGTGGTCCGTATTACAATCGGTGATAACACACAAGGAGACAGCGTTGTTGAAGAACTGAAACAATTTGCTAGTATTAAACAAAAAAATTCTCAAAAAACAATTATTGAAAACTCTACAAATGTAAATGTTACAGCTACTGACACAGATATCGCTGTAAATCTTCAAGTACTACTACAAGTACTAATTGCTATTTTAGTTACACTTGACATCCTTTAATATGTAACTAACCTTCCGAGCGTAAAAACAAGGAAGGGAAATTATTGTAATCCTATATAGGAAAACAGAATAAAGAGGAGTTTTTATTCTGTGAATGCATTTAGCTAAATTTATTCGTGCATGTTTTAGTAAATAAAAGAAAGTAAAAAAGCCTTCGCGTTTGTAAATGCGAAGACTTTTTTATTACATAAAATTGAACAATATTCTTAATCCGAATAAGCAACTCCATTGAAACTTTCTGGTCCAACCCTCACAGTTCCTAGGATGTTAGAAGTGATGAAAGCTGTGTAAATTAAAAGATTAGAAGCTGGCTTTGGTACATTAAAATCTGAAGCAGTAAATGTGAAAAGTTGTGGTCCTAAAAGGTTGATGTTTAGGGACTCAGATGAAGAGTAGACAATAGGATCGCTGAAGGCAGTACCTCTTACGATAGTGATTGTAACAGTAGTTGCGACGGGGAGAAGGGGTAACTGGCAAGCTACAGTACCACTTAATTGAGTACGAATAGGACCTGTAGCACTTGTAACGTTGAGGCCAATTTGACCGAATAGACCCGGATTGGAGAGAAGCGTAATAGGGATAGAAATAGAGTTAGCTATACTAGCATTTTGAGATGTTCTAGAATCTAATAATATCGTCATGGTATTTTTTAACCTCCTTTCTATGTACTACTACTATATGAAATGGTGACCTGTAGTGATTGGACAAACTAATTACCTTATAGGGTTATTTAAACTGTTATTAATTAGATTAACATCTGATTAAGGATTCTTTTAATGAGAAAGTGTTTAAATTTAAACCATACATACTGAGAGATACACATAGAATGATCATATGTAAAGCAATAATTAGGTGTCAGGAAAACAGCTTAATGAGGTCTCATGATGGTTAGAATTCTCAAAGGCGGAGGAGTATATATGAAGGATATTCATGTATTTTTAATTGGATATGTAAATTCAAGTTCAATAAAGAAAGCTATAGATTCGTTGCATCTTATTAATAATCGTATAGATGAAATTATTATCTTGGACATACCGGAGACTTTAAACCAATTAGGATTGACTTTTGAAGATGCAAAGACAAAATGTATGAACTTACTTGATAATGATTTAGGGTTAACATTAAACCATCACATTCAATCACTGTCTTGTGAATATGTCATGTTCTTGTATAGTTATGATTACTTAGATAATAGTATTACGAAGCATCAATTAACATTAGGTGATGAGAAAGTTGTGATGACTTACGATATCACAATTAATAATAAAGTTATACAGCGACCGTTTTTGTCGAAGGCTTCTTTTCTCCAACAAAATCCCTTCTTTTCAAGATGCCACGTTCCATTTAAAGAATCTGTTCTTCCATCTTGGCTTTCAACAGTAGATGAGCTATCTATCGCTTCTTCACCAACTAAATTAGTTAATCAAACATTCATAGATAAAACCAGTAGTAATCTTCAAAAGTTAAATTTTATAGAGAAGTATCAGCAAAGGTTAGAGAAACAGAACTTAGCTCCTTCAATTGCTGTTATTATAGCTAATTACAATATGGCTAATTATGTAGGAATAGCTATTAACTCGTGTATTCTGCAAAGTAGCCCTCCAGAACAAATAATAGTAGTTGATGATGGATCAAACGATCATTCTCTGGAGATTATAAAAGAGTTCAAAAATGCTCCAGGTTTTAGATTTTTTAGTAAAAATAACGCTGGAAAGGCAAGGGCTCTCAATGCAGTTCTTCCATACGTAGAAACAGAATTTGTAATGGAGTTAGATGCCGATGACTGGCTAGACCCAGATGCTTGTTACACTGTAAAAAGAGATTTAGAGAATTTAAATGAAGATGTAGCTGTTCTCTACGGGAATCTAAGAGCATGGAAGCAGAACGGAGAAGAAAATATAAGGTATAAAGGAGTAAGGAAAGGACGTTCAGTTTTTAATAGAAATGACCTTCTTTCTTATGTATTTCCTTTAGGGCCTCGCATCTATCGTACATTAACTCTAAAGGACAATAACGGGTTTCCTTTAACTGATTTCGAAGACGGACGAATGTATGAGGATGTAAGCGTGTTGAATGATTTAATAAAAACACATCGCTTGTTATATAGAGATATGACAGTTTATAACGTAAGGGAACATCCGTTAAGTATTACGAAAAAAAATCACTCCAATTGGAGTGATTTCTTAAAATATCTTGACTAGTTTACGCAACCGGTGAAATTTTAATTGAAGTAATTGATGGAAGAGCAATAGTTAAAGGAAGAGTAGTTCCGCCATATCCATATCCCACAGTTTGAAGGATTGTAATAAGGCCATTTGTTACAGCAGTGATAATTCCTTCAACAAAGCCATCTGCTAGTGCAATTTCGACTGGTGTACCAATACGCTTTGTTAATTCAGCTACTAAAGTACTTTCAAACATAGTATGACTCCTTCCTTAAAGTGATGATACTGTTTCAACTTTAGAAAGTGGGATATAGTTTAACGATCCGTCACTTTCGGCAACTGCCACGTAGTCCGATAAAACAGCAAGTAAAACACCTGTAATGGTTTCATTCGGTGTAGATATTTGAACTGTTTGATTAACACGATTTTTTAAGTCGTTTCTAATCGGGGCTGAACCAGATGAAATTGGTAGCCCTGCTAATATGGAGAGAAGATTTCTCAAAAGATCACTAGCAGAAGTAGTAGTAGTGCTTACAAGACCTGTAGTAGTGTTTAAGATATCAGTTGTAGTTGTATTAACGGTGTTTAAAAGACCAGTTGTAGTTGTATTAACAGTATTTAAAAGATCTGTTACAACAGTAGTAGGATTAATAGTATTTAAAGCGTTGGTTACAGTAGTAGCAGGGTTGACAGCATTTAAAAGATCTGTGGCAGAAGTAGTAGTTGTGTTGACTGTTTGGGGTAATGTAAGCAGGTTTCTTAACAACGCTGCTCTTGCTTCACTTGATAGTGCCAATAGAATTCATCCTTTCTTAAAGCAAAATTTTTGCATTATTATCTATGTTTTATAATATGCTTATCCGATTTCATGGTGCTCGGCGCTTTACCTAATTTAGCTAAAAATCCGCATTTCTTATAGAAGAAACAAAAACTAAATTGCTATTAAGAGTGCTCTTTATATTTTAGCGCTAGTAGTTCCATTACGTGTTTATGACGATTGATTACAACTTTATTTTCTTCTTTTATTAAAGAAGCATATTTTTTACTTCCCATACTTTCATGTATCCTTGATAACAAAAGAGGGTGAGGAATGTATTGCAAATCGAATATTTGAATGATTCGCAGCCATAAGTCATAGTCATGAGTATAAAGAAGCGTCTCATCGAAAAGATCGACATGGTCAAATACACTTTTATGAATCATAATTGAACAGCCATTGATAATATTTCCTTTACTTATTCGAGTGATGAGATCTAATTTATTCAATGTTTGAATGCCTAAAGGTGGACTAATAATTCGTCCTCTATAGTTAATAGCATAGTAATTGGTGTGACTAAAAAGGACATTGTTAGTTTGCATGGACTCTAATTGTATAGCGATTTTTTGATAATCATAAATATCATCAGAACTTAGCCAGCATATATAATCACCCGTTGCTTGTTGAATTCCTCTATTTAAAGCACTTGCTGTCCCACCATTTTCCTTAGTTATATATGAAATTTTATCTAAATAAGGAGGGATTTTATCTGTATGCTGAGTAGCTCCATCATTTACTACTATAATCTCAATATTGGTGTATGTCTGTTTAATTAAGCTATCCAATGCATGATTAATATAAGGACAATTAAAGAAAGGTACTATAATAGATACTTTTGACATATTCACTTCTCCTTTCAAGAAGTAATAACAAATGTTTAATTTTAACTTTTGGTTTATAAATTAACAAATTAAAATCGCATTTATTAACATATGTAACACGTTTTACATATGAAATAGAAGTTTATTAATTCTAAATGTAAAGGTGGAGAGGGAAAATGAATATATTATTTGTGTTTTATGTTCCTAGTGGAGGAGTAGAGACATTAAATCGTCAGAGGTGTAAAGCCCTTAAAAAGTACAACATTAATGCTCATTGCCTTTATTATGAAAATAGAAAGAAAAGCATAAATGACCATGGTACTCAAACGTTTGTAACGAATGAAGATAGTGAAATAAAAAAAATATTAGATGAAGGCAATTACAGTCTTATCGTCATTGTCTCAGATTTTCAAGCTTTACCTCGTTTTAGATCGCTTGGGTATCAAGGGAAAATGATTATAGAAATACAGGGATATGGGCCAAAAAGTACAGCAAAATCTGTTCTTACAGATGCTATACCTCTTGTCACTAACTATGCTGCGGGCTTCCTTAATCCTAAGACTCCCCATATTATGCAATTATTAGATGAACTTTACCCCTCGTTTCCAAAATTTAGTTTTAACAATTGTTTTGATACTAATCAGTTTTCCTATAAAGCTGTGCCTACCAGTCATCAGCCTAACATTGCGTGGATTGGGAGAATTGAAGATAATAAGAACTGGAGAGAGTTTCTAAAAATAGGTAGCGAATTAATCCAAAACTATAATTCAGACATAAGATTACATATGTTTGAAGATCCTACTTTAAGCGAAGCTAAAGAAAGAGCTCAATTTGAAAAATTAATTAAACAGTTAAATTTAGAAAAACAACTTTTTCTTCACGCAAATGTTCCGAATGATCAAATGGCAGTTTATTTTTCTATGATAGGAGAATCAGGGGGATTTTTATGCTCCACTTCAAAGGTAGAAGGAGCTCCATACTCTCTTCTTGAGGCGATGAGCTGTAAATGTCCTGTTTTGACAACTGACTCCGATGGTGTAAGAAGTTCAATTATCCATAATAAGACAGGGAAATATTATACATTAGGTGACATTAATGAAGCTATTAAAGAGGCAAAGGAGTTAATGACAGATTCCCAGTTAAGAGAACAAATCCGCATAAATGCTTTTGAACATGTAAAGATAAACTTCAGTCCAGATTTATACTGTGTAAATTTTGTTTCAATGGTTCAATCATTAGGACTAAATCATAGTAGTTAGATAAAATACCAGATCTGTTTTAGGATCTGGTATTTTATTTTTCTTCATCTTCTGTGTGAAGCCTTTTTGCTTGTTCATACAGTGACAGAAAATTATTAACCATTTTGTTAAGATCCCATTTATCTTTAGCCCATTCTTTTGTACAAGAAGCTAGCTGTTTGCGAAGAAAATCGTTTGCAAGCAAATATCTTAATTGTTCGCACAGTTCATAAATATTGCCTACAGAAGAGACTAAACCACTTCTTCCGACTTCAACCATTTCAGGCAAGCCAGCCGTATTGCTAATAAGAACTGGAAGACCCGTAAGCTGAGCTTCCATAACAGAATAAGGCTGAGTATCGTGAATGCTAGGATGAACAAAAATATCAGCTTCTCTGAGGAAATGGAGAACGTTATTTGAAACACCTAAAAATCTAACCTTATCTTTTAGTCCTAAGTTTGTGCATTGTTTTTCTAATTCTCCTTTAATTTCACCTTCTCCCAGTATCCAGCATTCCCAATCTTGTCTGTCCTCTTTCAAGAGGGCGAGAGCATCCAGTAGGTGTTGAACTCCTTTTAAATAAACGAGCCTTCCCATGTACAAAATAATTTTTTTACTCTGTTTAGGTCCTATAAGAGGTTTCTCATTGGAATCTACAAGGAAGTTTTGATTATTAATTCCATATGGAAAGGTAACAATTTTGTTTGAAGAAATAGAAAAATTATCCACTATGTTATGAGACATCCATCTAGTTGGACTATGAATAAAGTCACTCGCTTGATATCCTAGCTTCTCAATTATTTGATGATATTGATATTCAAATGTAGCCTCTATTTGTTCGTCTGTTTTGTGAGGGTGCATGGTTTTAAGTGTGAAAAAAATATCACGTGAGAGATTTCCAAGGGCACTAGTAACAAGTGGAATATGAGAAGGTTTAACTCTATTTATAGCGTTTGCTGCTGTGACATCTAGTGCGTGTATAAGATCATATTGTTTAAGATTGTAATATGCTGCGGAGAGTTCTAAGCTATAACGGAATAATTCAGTGTTGTATATCCAGCTCTTCATTGGAAGTGAAGGAAGCTCAGTGGCTAATTTTTCTTCAATATAGGGGGAAAGCTCATCAATTTCTATTTCTGGTTTTTGGCCAATGATGCGATATTTATTTAAATCAGGCGTCTGACTAAGGATATGCACGGTATGACCTAAATTATTAAGTGAATTTTGGAGGGAGGATACAAATGTCCAAACACCTCCGGTATAAGGAAGTGGGTAATAGGAAACTAATAAAATCTTCATTTTATAATCATCCTTTAATTATTTTCTCTCTATTCAATAGGCAAGAGGGAGGGATAAGAATTTTTGGCTTGTAAAACAGCTCATTGGGTATGAGTAAGAATTATATTCACAACTTCAGGATCAGGTATCTTATAATCTATGGGTAATTTAGTTTTTACCTCATTTAAAAACTTAATTAATTTTTCATCAAATAACGAATTGTTACCATCCTTCATTTATGTCCCTTCTTTACATAGAAATTGTAGAAAACAATATTTACTTAAAGTGTTATAAACTTACAACTTTCTATTTACTATAATATGTCCAAAATTTTTAATTGGCACGGACGAGTGCATACTATTGTTAGGTAAATACACTATCAAAATTACTGGGCAAAATTTCCTCTTACAAAGTGTATTAATTTAAGTATCAATACAGATTTGTATGTAATAAACTTTACACATCTCAATGTAAAGTCATTTAGAATAAGTAATAATTATATTTTCTTACTATATACTCCATTTTTAAAATCTAAGCCACCAACGTGAATGTTTATAGAGTTATTTATGGTAAGGAAGTGGGAGGATATAGTGAGCAATTACAGAGAAATAACTGCGCCCTAATCTTATGACGGATCCGATTGGAATTTACGCATATATTTTTCTAGTAGGGGACGATAGTGGAACTCAATAGTTTTCATTTCTTCTCTCATCTCATTCTGATATCTGCTAGTGCCTGAGTTTTCATGCGAACGAAATTTTGTAAGTGCTTCATCATAATAATGGATTTCATAACCATTGACCAGCATACGAAACCACATCTCATAATCATGAGTATAACGAAAATCCGGAGAGAAAATCCCAATTTTTTCAAAAATATTCTTTTTTATAAGAATAGTACATCCGTTGATAGCATTGTAAGTTAAGTATGCATTATATACTTCTTCTAAATTTGAGAAACGCTTACAACACCATGGTATTAAAATTTGATTATCTTTATTAATATAGTCAAAGTTAGTAAAGCTGGCATCTATGTTCTTTTGCTTCATAAAGTTCAATTGTTTAGAAATCTTTTCAGGAACATAGTAATCATCTGAACTTAACCAGGCTATATACTCTCCTGTAGCAGCAAATAAACCAGTATTTATTGCAGTTGCCGTCCCTCCATTTTCTTTTCTTATATAAACAATTTTATCTTTAAAGGAATTAACCTTCTCAGTGTAAGTCGTAGAACCATCGTCTACTACAATTACTTCGATATTTTCATACGTTTGATTTAAGGCACTTTTGATTGCTTGATCGACAAAGGCACAGTTATAAAAAGGAATAATTATTGATACTTTTGGATCCATTGTTTCCCCTCCAAAAAATTGTATTATAACACAAGTGAAACATAGTCTGAACCATTAGTGTTACAGATACATAAAAGCTAGAGATTATAAAGTTAAGTTCATTAATGGAATCACACTCTTGATTAGAATATGCATAAACCTTCTTAAGTGACATGCTTTCTTAGAAACTTCATTAATATAAAAGTCCTGGTTTTATGGGAGAATCAGTATTGTCTACGTCATATAAATCTGAATTTTCGTAAAGCCGAGTAGATAATTATAATGAGAGAAAGACTCTCTAACGATAATAGTCAACAATGTCCCTGATAGTAGATTCTATGGTAATGGTTGGTTGCCAACCCAACTTGGTTAATGCTGTAGGATTTAAAGTGGTGAAATTATTTAACGGACTTTTATTATCTACTTTTACTTGGAATTGAACGGGAGTTATCTTTTTAAATATATTTATAATATCTTCTAAAGAATAGCTTTTTCCAGAGGAGACATTGTATAAACAGCCAGTTTCTCCTTTTCTAAGCAGAAGCTCATAAGCTCTAACAGCATCTCGTACGTCTAAGAAGTCAAAACGATTATTTAAATTACTCACATTCAGATACTTTTCCTCTTCTTCTTTCTCCATATCTGCAATCTTTTTAGCAAAAATTGAACAAACTCCTTTAGAGAAACCTGGACCTATAAGATTTGATGGTTTAGCGACAACAATATTCATATTATATAGATTGGACCAAAATTGAGAAATGAGGGTTTGAATGGTCTTACTCAAGCCATATGGATGATTAAAAGTTGCTGGAGATGTTGGATCAAACTGAAGAGCTGAACCTACAATAACAGCTTTACAGGAAGGCATTTCTTTTCTAAGAGCATCAAGTAAGTATGCTGTAGCCATTGCATTTACTTCTAAAGATTGAATGGGATTATCCCAGGATGACCCTACAGTATTTTGACCTGCTAAATGAAGGAGGTAGTCGGGTTTGGTTGTTGAAATCAACTTCTTTACTGACTCATTATTAGATAGATCACAAGTTCTGCACTTAATTTTCTTATGAGAAAAAGAATTTGCGTTTGTGATAGCTATGACATCAAACTCTAATTTCGAAAAAAAATTACATGCATGATATCCAGTAAATCCACTAGCACCGGTAATTAGTAATGTAGGTTTCTTATCCATTAATGACACCTCACCTTAAATAATAAGAAGAATTTAATAAATAAAACTTATTATTAGATGTATGCTAAAAAAGCTAAATATTTCATCCGCTGCCCGATAGGTCACTATCACAAAACATAGGGTGAAAATACGGGCAGAGGTCTATAACATTAACAAATTCCATGAATACCTATATAGAGAGACTTTTAGAACGTGAATGTTATGAAAAGAGGAGAGGTTATAATGAAAATACTGCTTGCTACATTTTGGGAAGTTCCCCATGTAGGTGGAGTTTGGAATTATATGCAGCAATTAAAGCAGGAGCTTGAAGGGTTAGGTCATGAAGTAGATTTACTTGGACATGGAATTGGAAATAAATCAGTTCATATTGTTAATAGAAACCTTGAAATAGTTAAAGATGAGCTATCGTTATTAGAAGAATTGGAACAACATGAAAAAAATAATCCTATTTTATATAAAGATCCAGTAGTAAAATTCTATGAAAAAGAACGTATTGGTTATACAAGGGGAGTTGCTCGTTTAGATATCAACCAATATGATTTAATTCACACACAAGATGTTGTAGCAACTGCATGTATTCGTTCCTTAAAGACTATTACTACGCCTATGGTAGCCACTATACATGGTTGTGTTGCTCATGAATTAAATCGATACGTCAAAGATATTTTGAAGGCCCCTACGGCTGATATAGCTACTAAATATTTTAATGAACTTGAACATACAGGTGCCATGGCTGCTGATTGTACCATAGTAGCGAATAATTGGTTAAAAGAAATTTTAATTCAAGAATTTGGCGTTGAAGAGGCTCAACTTAAAGTATTCCATTACGGGTATGATATTGCTTCTTTTTTTAAACGAATGCAGACTCCATCTAAGATTCATCCGCCAGTGGGTCAACAAGTAATTATTTATACGGGAAGATTAGCTGAAATTAAAGGCATTCATCATTTACTAACAGCCCTTAGTGAATTAAAAAAAATAAAAAAAGGGTGGGTATGCTGGATAGTCGGAGATGGAGATCAAAAAGCTGAGTTAAAAGCTCAGAGTAGAGCACTAGGTTTAGGAAAAAGAGTTCTATTTTTAGGTAATAGAAATGACGTTCCTGCTTTACTCTCCCTTGCTAACATTTTTGTTTTACCAAGTCTTATAGAAAATCAACCTTTATCAGTCATTGAAGCTCAAATTGCAAAAAAACCTGTAATAGTAAGTGATGCGGGGGGATTGCCTGAAATGGTTCAGCACGGCTCTACAGGATTAATTTCTCCTGCGGGGAATACCACATTATTATGTAAAAACCTTTATGATTTACTAATAAATGCGACATATAGAGATAAGTTAGGAGCAAATGCTCAAGAATGGGCTTTAAAGCATTGGTCTCAAAAAGATGCGGTTCAAAAGATCTTAGAGGTTTATGAAAATGTTCTTTCGTATAAAGACCGTTAAACCTGTAAGTAAGTCAAAAAAGGAATCCAAATGCTTTTTTGAAATAGATTGGGTGGGTAACTTATACAGGAGCCTTATAGGTGACATATACTATTAAAACTTGAAAGAGGAGAGAATAGTATATGAAGGCTGTAGTGACTGGCGGAGCAGGATTTATTGGTTCCCACCTTGTAGAAGAGCTCATTAGACAAGATTTTAATGTGCACATAATTGATAACTTGATTTCCGGAAAGTATGACAACATACACCCTCTTGCTACTTTGCATATCGAAGATATATGCAGTGATAAAGCGAAACAAATTATTGTAGATGAAAAGCCCGATGTAGTATTTCACTTAGCTGCTCAGGCAGATGTTTCACGATCTATTCAAGATCCTCAATACGACGCAGATGTGAATGTGCAAGGGACTATAAACCTGCTGGAAGCTTGTAGGGATGCTTCAGTGAATAAGTTTATCTTTGCGTCTACTTCAGCTGTATATGGAAATTTACAAAAAGAATTAATTACCGAGCAGGATTTAACTCTTCCTGTCTCTTATTATGGATTGTCCAAATTGACTGCTGAATCATATATACGGTTGTTCCACTATTTATATGGTTTACAGTATACAATTCTCCGATATGGAAACGTATACGGGCCAAGGCAGACACCAAAAGGAGAAGGGGGAGTAGTAGCAGTATTTTTAGAAAGGTTGAAAAAGGGTCTTTCTTTTAACATTCATGGTGATGGTGAACAAACACGTGATTTCATATATGTAAAAGATATTGTTCAAGCTAATATTGCAGCTATTGAGAAAGGCCATCAAGAGATTGTTCATGCTAGTACTACAAAAAAAACTTCTGTAAATGATTTATTGAAAAACCTTGAGTATATTCATGGTTCCAATATCGATGTTGTTTATACGGAAGGAAGGCCCGGCGATATTAAACATAGTTGTCTTGATAGTAAAAAAGCAAGAAAACTATTAAAATGGTCTTCAAAAGTATCTGTTTTAGAAGGATTAAAGGAAACGTATATTTTTTCTAGTGAAAAAGGTTAATTCCAAAAAAATTCCGCGTTCCTTAAAGTAGCTGTCTATTTTATTAATTATATGCTCATTAGCCCTAACATTTTAGAAGAGGTCTGCATTTAATGTTATATATAGACTTGTACAATACGATTCTTTAAGGGGCAACCAATATGAAATTAGAAGGAATAAAAGGACCATATAGTGCCATTTTTAGTTTAGGCGACTTATGTTTGACGTCTATTCAACTAAGAGAAAACAACCTAAGAAACTTTGCGGGGATTTTGGATTGGGTATCCTCACACGATTTAAAAAAGGTCAACCTTCTTTTGAAAAATCAGTTTGCTGACTTTTTAAATCCAAACAATTTAAAGATAATCCAATATGTATCCGAATGGGATTTATTGGTGTGGGATGAGGTTTATAATATAGGGTTTAACCACGATTTTAAGACTGATAAAAATACACTTTCTCACTTAGGAGGATACGAAGAGGTTAAAGAAAAGTACGATAGGAGAATTCAACGATTTTTAGAGAAATTATCTACTGGACAGCGTATTCTGTTTATTAGAACCGAAGCTAGCCGTGAAGAAGCTGCAGAGCTTGAGCGTATTTTATCTACTATGATTAAAAATGACTTTAGCATTCTAATTATTAATCATACGGATGTAAATGAGTTAGTTGAAAAAGAGTGGTCGCTAAATAAAGTTTGTGTTATTGAATTACCAAATCAAGATAAATGGAATGCAAATAATCATTATTGGAAAAGGATACTTGATGGTGTTTCCCTTTTATAGGTACGTTAGATATCTTTTTAATGTGCTTATAAAAGGCTACATTTTTGTGTTTATAGCTTCACATTAAGCAATTTGAGTAAGAGGAATACTTCTTTATGGGTCTCTCTATCATAACGTGCCATTATTGCTTACCACGCATACTCACCTGCCTTTTGAAACCTGCCTGAAAATCCAATACTAACCATACATATAGCCGTTACAGAATAATAATGGACAAGTTACATTACTTGAAATTGTTGCAGTCTAACAAAACACCTTTCTCTTGAAGATATTAGGGTGCTTTTCGAGGTGCCTCTAAAAAGAAGAAATGTATAGAGAAAATAATTTATTATCTAGTTAAGGAGGGGAAGGGTGTGAGTCAACAGCAAATGGAGTCAAAGGATATACACAATACGACTTCGAGACAACGCTATCGGATTATAACAGGGGCATTTGTTGATAAGGTTATAGCAGAACAAGTTGCAAAAGAAATAAAAGAACGTTATGGTCTTACCGCATATGTTATACCTGAGCATGTTGAAAAATCTGGTTCTGGTTTTTAATGTAACTTTATTTTTGTTTTTCTATAAATTGGGATAAAAATAGACAGCTAAGCTATTTTAATAGAAATAGTCTAGCTGTCTATTTTAGACTTGTAGAAGTATAAAACGAATTTTATTACCTGTTTATCATAATACAATAAAGGAGAAATCATTTTTAGTGCTTCTCATTTTATTATGTTTTTCTTTTACTCATAGTTAGTGCTATTTATTTTGTCATCCATTCTTTCAGTTCCATTAACATCTGTTGGTAATCAGGGGTTAGATAACAAAAATCTGTTCGGGTATTAATAATAGTACGATCTAATACAACATCTTCATCGGGAATAATTTGCACATCTTCTTTCATGAAAACATCTTTAATTAATTCTAGCAATGTGAATTTTGATATTTTTTTCTGTGAATGCAAATGGTAGAGTCCAGAAGTATTGTTTTCTAAGAAGAAGTCAATCGATTTAGCTAATTCTAATGTTGTTACTCCATTCCATAATGCCTTTTTATAACCTTTAATGGTACCCTTCTGTTTCATAAACCACAGAAATAAGCCAATGCCATCCTCCTTTAACTCAGGTCCTATTATAGAGGTGCGGATTGTTAAATGTTTTTCGTCAATAATTTCACCAAGCTGTTTAGATTGAGCATATACAGAGGTACCATCCGGAACATCATGTTCTGTATAATCTCCTCTTGCCCCTGAAAAAACACAGTCTGTGCTGATATGAATTAATTTTCCTTGATGACGTTCAACAAATTTAGCCAACTGATGTGGGAGCAGGCTGTTTACCTGAAAAGCACGCATCGGGTTATGACTAGCGTGTTCATTTAAAATTCCGATACAATTAATGAGGACATGGGGCTTAATAGATTCTATAGTCTCTTCAACATGCTTAAAGTCAGTTACATCCAAGTAAATAGTATCTTTATCTTTCGGGTCTCTTGATGTACAAAAAACATCATGATTTGTATGCTGTATAAAATATTTAGTAATTACATGCCCTGCCATTCCTTTTCCACCAAGAATTAGTACTTTCATTTAGATAAACCCGCCTTTCAGCAACATCTCTCTAATTTCCTCTTTACTAATCACTTGTTTACTTGAATCATATTTTTCTAAGTTTACTTGAGCATAGTTTGAATAGTATTCTTTTAAGCCTTTAATATAAATTGGAGGTAAAATCACATAATACTCATCATCGTAAGTAACGGTTGTTGCACTTTCATATTCGGATAACAGAAGCTCGTGAATTTTTTCTCCAGGTCGTATACCTAATATTTCAATTTCAATCTTGTCTTTTCCAGAAGCTTCTATTAATACATTTGCTAAGTCAATAATTCGACAAGTGGGCATTTTCATGACGAATATTTCTCCACCTAGACTTTCAAATGTGGCTTTAAAAACCAGCTTTATCGCATCCTCTAATGTTAAAAAGAAGCGAGTCATCCCGGGGTCAGTTATACCTATTTTCCCTTTTTCTTGAATTTGTTTCTTGAATACATGAATAACGCTTCCGTTAGTCCCTAGAACGTTTCCTCCACGTATACAAACAAATTTAGTTTTAGTATTTAATGTGTTAGCGTGAATGATTAATCTTTCCCCCATTGCTTTTGATAAACCATAAAAGTTAGCTGGATTTGACGCTTTATCAGTGGAAATATAAACCACTCTATCTACATCACAGCTTATTGCTGCGTCTATTACATTTTGAGTACCATGTACGTTGGTTTTTAAGGCTTCGATTGGTTGATCTTCACATACAGGAACATGTTTTAAAGCAGCTAAGTGAAAGATATAATTTACGCCTTGACACGCTTCAATTAGTGCTTCTCTTTCCTTAATGTCTCCAATAATAAAATTTAACTTAGGATGATTATCAAATTCTTGCTTCATAGTAAATTGATTTGATTCATTCCTTGAAAAAACACGTATTTCTTTAGGGTTATGTGTTAGTAATTGTTTAACAAGTTCATACCCCCAAGAACCTGTGCCACCTGTTACTAAAATTGTCTTATTATTAAACACCTTTCATTCCTCCTAGTACCACTTTAATTACTTTGTCTGAAACATCTACATGACCATATCCTTCAGGGTACGACCAATTTTTTAATTGGTTAACCATTACATGAACACAGGTTACGATTTGGTTAGCATCTATTCCTGACAGCATGTTACTTCCACACTGAATAGTTTCTGGTCTTTCAGTTGTTTTGCGAATAGTTACCGTAGGAATATGAAACAAACAACATTCTTCCTGAACTGTTCCGCTGTCTGTTAAGACACAAAAAGCATTCTTTTCGAGATTTACAAAATCAAAAAAACCAAAAGGTTCATGGAATTCTACTAATGGATGGACTTCTAGCAGTGGAATATTTTCTATCCGGGATTTAGTACGAGGATGAATACTGCATATTATTCTCTTTTGGTAAAATTTAGCTACCATATTAATACCTTTCATGATTTCCAACAGTCGATCTTCATGATCTACATTTTCCGCACGATGTGCTGTAACTAGAAAATAGTCACTTTTTTCTAAGGATAGTTCATTAAGAATGTTGCTGTTTTCGATGGAAGATTCATAATGTTTTAAAACCTCGTTAATTGGATTTCCAGAAGTAATAATACGATTTGAGGGAATACCTTCTTTAATTAAATTTTCTTTACTTTGAGGAGTATAGGGGAGGTTAAAGCTCGATATTGCATCAATAATTCGACGATTCTTTTCTTCTGGCACCTCTAAGTCAAAACAACGGTTTCCGGCCTCCATATGAATAACTGGTATACCCATTCTCTCTGCTAGAATCGCGCTTAAACCGCTATTAGTGTCGCCTAATATTAAAACTTTGTCCGGCTTCTCTTTTAAAAATAGCTGTTCTAGCTCTTTATACATCTTCGATAACTGTTCACCTAATGACAGCTGCTGGTTAGCCAGTATATAGTCTGGTTTTCGTACATTCAACTCTTGAAAAAATACTTCACTTAATGAAGGAGTGAAATTTTGGCCTGTATGCACTAAAATGTGCTGTGAAGCATAGTTATCTAACTTTTTAATGATGAGGCTTAAACGTATAATTTCGGGTCTTGTACCCAAAATAGTCATAACTTTCATTTTTTACACACCCTATTCACCTTATTTATAAGCATAATTACCCTTTCCTAATGCGCATTCGGCCCCTTATTTATTAAAATATGCTTTTCCTTTTTTCTTGCTATAGGCTAATCTATTAATCTTCCCAATAAAAAGTGATAAGTCTAAAATAAGAAGTGCTTCTCTTTAAATTAATGAAAAGAATGGCCGCTTTTTTGTGGTTTTATGTATAAATATTCCACTGTAATTCCTCTTCTAATGGCTTAAATCTTATGCCTCAGGCTGTCAAACATGAATATTTAAAGAGCAAATATAGATTTTTGCAATAAGAAAAGACCTTGTTCCCCTTTCAAAAGGAAAACAAGGTCTTTTATGCTCGATTTTATCCTTACTACATGAGACTGTATGAAGATGGTTGTAGTAATTAAGTCCAAAAATTAGTTAGGCTTAATCCATTTAGCACATAGTCCCAAACAGCTTCATCATTTGGATTATCTAGAGGGACTTGAACTGAACAAATTCCATCAATTGTCCAGTTCATATCTACTACGCCTTTTAATCCTTCTAGAGGTTGAAGTAGTAGTATATTAAATGAACCATTTACTAATTCTGATAAAGTGGTTTTTAATTCTATCGCTTCTTCTGGAGTAGCTGCTCCCCACCTAATAAACAAAACAGATGAGCTATTCTCAATTTTTTCAAAAAATCTCGTTATACGTTGATTGAGCTTCTCTTTATAAGAGGGATACATTACGGTCCAGTCTACATTTGGAATAATGGGAAAATCATGAACAGAAATAATATTATAATGCATATCGTGAATAAAGTGAGCATTAACGGGTTCTGTTCCACCTTCTTCTGGGAAAATTGCGACTCCGTCATCAAGAAAATGAGCATATCCATCAGTTCGCTGCAGGTTTTGAAGGTCCATAAATCCACTAAATCTATTTTGTAACAACCTACTGACATCAGCAATTGAATTAGATATCATCCAGTCTAAAGGAAATGAAAATCTTCTCCAATTATGCCTTCTTAAATTAAGGGAGGGACCACACCAACTACCTAGCCCTAGCATTAAGTCATAAGATCCTTTAATATCCTGTAAATTCAATATAATCATCCCTTTGCATTTAGCAATTCTATTATAGTAAATGCTAAACCTTGTACATTTGATTGGACAAAGTAACTATATATTTATAAGAAAGTATTGGTAAAAAAGACATGGGGGCTAAAGAGCGTTTAAGTGGAGGACCTTATATAACATACATTTAGCGACGTAATAATACACCATCTAGAACATAGTCCCAAGTTAAAATATCATTTGGATCTTCTGGTACATTAACTATACAAACGTTATCAATTTCCCAGTTTACTTCAGTGGGAACTTGTATGTCCTCTAAGGGATTTAAGATAAGTATTTTAAACTGACCTTTTGTAAGAGCTAATAATGTTTTTTGTAATTCAATTGCTTCTTCATAAGTAGCTCCCCACCTTATAAATAAAATTGAGTTACTGCTCAGCATCTTTTTCATAAACCTGCTTATCCTATAATCAAGGTTTCTTTTAAATTTCGGATACATAGCAGTCCAGTCTTTATTCGGCACTATAGCAAAATCATGAGCTGAGAAGATATTATAATAAGTATCCTGTATGATATATGATTTGTTTGATCTGTATAGATTTTGATGGGGAAATTTAAGCATTTTATCATTAAAATATACATACTCGCCACTGTCGTCTACTAAACGCATATTTTTAAGCTGCATATACCCATGGAACTTATTTTGAAGTAGCCGATTTACATCTGAAAGAAACGGAGAATAGCTCCAATCAAGTGGACTTGAAGTAAAACTTCTTAAATTCAATCGATTCAGTTGTAGTGCAGGATTACAGGCACTACCTAAACTTATAATTACATCGTAATGTCCTTTAACATCATGTAAATTCAAATTAATCCTCCTACTATTTAAGTTTTTATACATATGTTAGATAAAAAATTTGTTTGGATGACGTGCATATAATTATTGATTCATTTGCTCTTACAACATAAAAAGCACTGAAAATCGATTGCGAAGTCAGCGCCTTTTAATTATTTATAGATCCATGTGAAATAAAATAGTTAACGGCTGTAATAGGTGACTTCTTTAACTGTTAATGCTAGCGAACTGCTCGGTTTGCATTAATTCTTCCATAAGTCCAGTATACTCCGGTCCCTGGTATTACATCACATGTGGATTGAATAGTATTTCTAATCTGAAGATTGGTTTGTCCTTGAGCTGCTAGCAAGGCTGCAAGTCCTGCAACATGGGGAGCAGCCATAGAAGTACCGCTTAGATATGCGTAATAGCTGCCTATATAAGTGGATAAAATCGTTGAACCTGGGGCAGCTACATCTACCCAAGTACCAAAATTAGAGAAGTCAGATTTTTGATCGTTGTTATCTGTAGAGGCCACAGCGATTACATTTTGATAAGCAGCTGGGTATGTTGGTGTACTAGAAGCTTCATTTCCAGCCGCAGCTATAACTACTACTCCTTGATTCCAAGCGTAATTCACCGCATTCTCTAAAGTAATTGAACTTTGGGATGAACCTAAACTTAAATTAATTACTTTTGCTCCTGCATTTGTTGAATAAGTAATTGCATTTGCAATATTACTCAATAGACCATTTCCACTGTTGTCAAGGGCACGAACGGGGATTAGTGATGCTGATGGAGCCATTCCTGCAATACCTAAACCATTTTCCGTAAGAGCTGCAGCAATTCCCGCCACATGCGTTCCATGTCCATTACCATCGTTAGGTACTAAGTTTCCTTCTACAAAATTATAGCCAGGCCAGAGTTTAATAGATAATTCAGGGTGATTTAGCTGAATTCCAGTGTCTATGATAGCAATTTTTATATTTCCATTACTAGTAGTAACATCCCAAGCATCAGGAGCTTGTACCTTTTGAGGTCCATATTGATAGGGGAAAAAGGTGTCATTGGGGGTATAGGAGGCGCTAAGTGTATAGTCTGGCTCTACGTATTCTACTTCATCTAATTCGCTATAGCGTTTAATCAGTTTATCAATCTTTTTTTTAGAGCGTAAGACCTGAAAATCAAGATCTTTGTTGCGATGTAAAAGGGTACATTTATTTTTACGATGAATGGCTGCCTGTTTTTCAGAGCACACATTATCTTTAAACTTTACAATGATTTGGCTTGAATATTGGGAAGCATCAGCTGCAGATTCATTGATATTAGCTTTGTCACTAATCTTAAATATTTGTGATGTATTTTTTATTTGGTCGATTTTTAACTTTTCTAACGGTTGTTGCTTTAAAACCTTGATAATATATTTCACTGTATAAAATAACAGTATAATAATAGAAACTGATAAAGTAATGGCTGGTAAATTAAACATTCGTTCCCTCCTGAAAATCGCACTCTTTATAGGTTATTCGCGATTTATTGAAAGGGTTTGGACAAAGTTATTATTTAAGCAAATAAATATGTATTTTAAAATAGCTTACTAATAGATCAGACCTATCCTATATGACCATTTATTCTTGGGAAGTGAGCCTTGTGTTCGGCTTTAAAGCGTGAAGTTTATTATAAAAAAGAAAGCCACTAGTATATCTAGTGACTTTTTCTTTTAAAAATCGTTATATTCTTCCAGATCATCATCATCTAAAGATCCAGACACATGTTCTAAATCTGCAACCTTTCCTTCTTTGATGATGTGATCCTCTACGGGTTTCTCTTCTATATTCTCTCGTTTACCGGCAAATCTATTAGCCTGAGCTAACTGTTTTAACTCCTGGAGTTCTGAATTGATATGCTCGAGAAGTTCTTCTGTTCTGTGCCCTGTCTCTACTCGGTTGATAGATGCACGATGGAGATCTCGAACAATTAAAGATGAAATATAATCCCCTAATTTTCGAGATTTCGCATACTTTGCAAGTATGTCATAGACTTCATCACTTAACTGGTTGGTTTTAATCGTAAAGGCGTTCTGACGCTCTGACATGGTTATCACCTACGCTGTTAGGATTTAACGGCTTTCTTCTCGGCTTGTTTCTTTTGAAGATATCCAATGCTTCGAATTTCTAAGCCGAATAAATTCAAGTGACGACTATCCTCTGGCACTTTATGATATTTTTCTGTACGTTCTTCACCGATTTTTTCATTCATGCTGTTCATAATGGCTACTTTTAGTGTCGGAGCAACACCGCCACTATATACATATTTACGAATTTTATTGGCCGGTGGTGGAGCCACATCATTTAACTTCGCCAGTAAAATCTCTACATAATCTCTTAGAGAAGATGTAATTTGAACTGTCAAATCAATGGATTCGCCTGTGTTTTCATTTTTTAATTCAAACTTTTGTTTGCTATAGTTATCTAAAATAAATTGATCAAATGCCCGTAAATCGGTAAACAACTCTGGGAATTTCTCTTTGCGTAACTTATCAATGTGCGCTAGGTATGGAATACCTTCGATACTTTGGAATGATTCACGGCTGTTTGCAGCTTTTAATCCTTCAGGTAAAATCACAACATCAATGGATCCTCCACCAATATCGACCATCACGGTTTCACATTCTACATATGCATTGGCATCTTCACGGTCTTGAAGCGTTAGGTCTTTCTTTAATGCAAAGCGTGCAATTTCGCCTTCTTTTAAGCATGCACTTTCTTCTACAGATACCTTTATTTCTTTTTCGAACCCTGGCGTATGAATACGGAAAGCATGGTCACCTAAAAAGCGAGTTGCCATGGCTTTTTGCGCTTCACCAAATGTGCTTTCTTTTTTTAGTAGCCAGATTGGTAACATCGTAGAGAAATAGTCAATCTCGATGGTATTATCCTTTTGATCTTTCGCATGCAACGCATGGTAGTATGCAATAGCAGCTAAAAATGTTACATAAGGAATATAGCTTGTAATTTTGTTATGTAAACGATTGATGTGATTATTCGCAAGTTGTTGGCTTGCTGCGATATCACCAACTAAGAAATAACGTTCTTTCTCTTCGTCACCAATAGTCGTGGAAAGTAAGATACGCTTTTTAAATTCCTCTGGTGCTGTTACTGCATCTGTAAAGAATGAATCAGCAGCTTCTTTTTGGAGTTCTACTACGTTAGTTGGGAAATCGAACAGATAACCATCGACAATATTCATGTCGACTGAGTTCCCGCAGTCTTTATTAAAACGTGAAATTTTCATAATTTATACACCTCATTTTTTAGTTGAACTTCTGTTGGACTAATTATACAAGAGAAAAAGAGGTTGTTCAATCTTTTAGTTGAACTTATTTATCATCAAAAACTTACATATATCAACAATTAGGTTTGTTTGGTTGAACTTATATTGAGGTGGAAAAAGTAATTTTAATAAGATTGGTGATGAAAATAAGAAGGCGATGATTCGCTTATAATGAGAGATAGTAAGTGCGGATTACATAACTGTTACATCGAGTACTTTGATGATATTTAAAAGGAAAAAGAACGTAAGGAACCTATTCTTATCCAAAGAAATAAAATTTGCTACAATAGAAGCAACAAAAGGAGGGATTCTATGGACCGTACCATCGTTCAAACCATTAAGGAGTTTTTACATACTCACATACAACCTTCTTTTATCCTTATGTTTGGATCCTTTGCAAAAGGAACTACCCATCAAGAAAGTGATATTGATATTGGGTTTTATGCGAAGGATAGAAAAATAGATAAATATGAAATTTTTATGCTTACACAAGAGTTAGCTACCTTGTTAAAAAGAGAAAATGAAAGCTATGGTAGGTTTTCGAAATATTGCTGTTCACGATTATCAAGCCATTAATCAAGATATTATTCAGCAGATTTTAGAAAAACGTTTAAGTGATTTTACTACGTATACAAAGCAGATTCTTGTTTACTGAGTTGATTCGGAAAAATTCAAATAATTAATTATAAACATAAAAATGGAACTTCCTTATAGTTCGAAGTTCCATTTTTATTATAGGCTTTGGAGGTGCATTGATAAATACAAGATGTATAGAAATCTGCTTATTCCATAACTGACTCGTTATTAAAACTCTTACCCCTACAAATTTTTTTGTTTTTGGCTCTAAGTGAATGGTTTTGTCCACCGAATTTGTATCTAATATATATTCAGCACATAGGGAAGCATAATTTCAGTCTTCCCTATTAAGTGCTTGTCCTAATTTTAAATTTAAGCAGTTTGTAGACCTTGGATTTCATCAGCGTCTACAACAATAACTCCTGCTGAAGTAGCAAAATAAGCTAAAGCTCTTGCCTCGTCGAAGCTTGAAAATATAACGTTATTAATTTGAGTACCGCTTAAAATTACACTTGCAATTGGTGTACCAGGATCAAGGATTCTTAAAACCTCTTGAATCATTATCAGTATCCCCCCTTGCTGTATAATAAATTTAAATACAGATTATATTAATCTATATTTAGTTTATTATATGTAAGTTGTAAGGAAGGGCTTGTACTATTTAATCATTTTAACTTAATATTTTTTGTTGTTTGAAAATAAGGGCTTTAAGAGAGAATTGTTATATAAAAATCTCTTTTAAGCCCCTATATATAATGGAGTTTTCGTGATCATTAAAACCTCATACCACCATCTATTACAATCATACTTGAGGAAATTATCTCAGTGTTTTTAAATTCACAGCCTACATTATAAGCATGAGTAGCTACTTTAGAATTAGGATTCTGATTAGCTGTTTCTGCTGTCGAGTTAACATTTTTATTTCTTTTCTTCTTTTTTTGCGGGAAAGACTTGTCTACATAATACATACCGTTTTTTAAATTATACGCCATATAATATATTTCTATTTTAATCACCTTTTCTATACACCTTGAGTTTAGAGGGGTTTTACGGGATAGGATTAGAAGTGCTTGTTGTTCATTTTATCTTCAAAACTGAGTTTTTTTACTTTAGCATGTTTATTTTTTCTTCCACATTCTTTAACAACTACACCGTCTTGGTTCGCATTTTGTCCACCTTGTTTAGCAATCTGTCCACCCTGATTAGCATTTTGACTATGATTGCCACTAATTTGTCCTCCAGTCTCTGCATGGTTATAAACATAAATGTTAATGTGAGTGCAGTTTTTTTCTCTATTTTTCTTTTTGTTTTTCGGTCTGCAACTAGATTTTTTATCATAGTTAGAAGTATACATTTCTATTTTAATCACCTCTTTTTTATGATGAATTAATTAAAAGCTGTAAATGAATTAATTCATCATTATAGTGTATTCATAGATAGACAAGCTGCAACAAGTAAAAGCCTATATTTGGTGAAAAAAGTTTTTTAGCGTAAGAAGCTTTAATAGGAAACATTGCTTTGTTGATCTAAGAAACTGCTGCTAAAAAAATCTGGCGGTTGTGAAAGCAAAATGGTTTAGAGGTGGTATGGAACAGTAAAGCTGGTTTCTTTTTAAGATACAAAAGTTTTTATGTACGATATAGGAGCCGTAGTATTAACCAGCTTTATATATCACATATAATTTGAATATAGGAAGAACTATTAACAGCAAAAGCAGTAATAGTTCTTCTATACTAACCAAGTTATATAAAACGTTCAGTTATAAGAATGGATATCTAATTGATTTTTAGTGATCAACAAAAGGGTGGAATACTTTGTGGGAAATGGAATAAATTATCAGGATCGTATTTTGCTTTTATTTCTCGAAGTCTTGCGAAGTTTGAGCCGTAGTATGCTTTTCCGAACTTTTCAATATTTTGGTCTGGGACATTAACATACGAACCTTTTACATATGATTTCATGAGCTGACGTACTTTTTCAACTGATGCAAGATTGGAAGCTTCTTGTGATTTATTTTCCCAACTAGCCGTCCATTCTGTATAAAACAATGGACGGCGCCAAAAGAAGGCTGTTTCATTACTTGGTACTCTGCTTAGAGCACCACCCCAATTTATAAAAAAGAAGTTGGCTTCTGTGCCAGTAGCTTCTTCTAAAAACTTCTTCATAATTGAAATAGGCTCTTCCGACCATAGATCAAGTCCCCAAGCAGAGGAGAATTTAACATTCTGATCGGATCTACCAGGGATTGGCTCGTCAGGGTCTAAGAAGTCTATAGCATCTGGATAGCATAATGTTTCTATAACTGTTTGTGCTGGGGTTCCAGCATTTAGTAAAGGCTTTAACAATTTAATCAGCTCTTTTTTTGAACCGAGGAAAATTCCTTCTGCATGACACAAACCATTTACTTTGCTGTAAATCTCAAGTAGGCACCCTAACCGTTCGTCTACAAACGGTGCCCATTTTTGCCAAGCTTTAAATACCGTTTCTAATTGATCCCATGGCCAAATAATATTAAAGACGGTTGCAGTTTTAGGGGCACGATGAACTTTAAACGTGTATTCGGTATTATATCCAAAGTTTCCGCCGCCTCCACCTCTGGAAGCCCAAAATAAGTCCTCATTGGAAGATTGATTTGCTTGAAGAATCTTGCCTTTTGCATCTACAGTTTCCAGTGCAAGAAGGTTATCGCTTATAAGACCGATTGATCGTGAAAGTACTCCAAATCCTCCCCCCATCGTAATTCCTCCAATTCCAACGGTGGGGCTATCTCCAAAAGGAGCCATAAAACCTTCTCGAGCTAACATCTTTACAAGTGGACCCACATGAATTCCCGTTTGAACTGTTGCAATCTCACTTTTTTTATCAAGGCAAACTTTATTCATGTCACTTACATCAATAACAATTCCTCCATTTACTACTGAAAGGTTCTTATCTAAAGCATGGCGCCCACTTCTGACACGCAAAGGCACTTTATTTTCTTGGGCCCATTTAATAGCATTGCTGACATCGTATGAATTTTGTGCAAAAACAAAAACAAGGGGACAGACATCAACATAAGGGTTCCAATTCTTAATTGCTTCCTTATAGCCAGGGTCTCCTTTGAAGATGACTCGTCCGGTTAAATGTGTTGACATATACTTCACTCCTAATGAACATTAGATTTCCGATATTAATATATGTAAAAACCGGACAAACTCTTGGGTGAGTTATCTAGTAACTCAAAAATATATGACAAGGTTATTAATGAGGATAGATAAAGGTATTGTTTGTAATATATTTTAGAAAAGAAACTCTTGTTAATTAGAAAGGTTATGGTCAAGATAAAGGGAGACCTTACATATTTATACATAATAAAAATTGTTCAAATGAATGATTCTAATGTTTTTCATTTTATATAGAATCTATTACGGTAACTAAAGATTATAGAATTTAGGAAATTACACTCAGTTTATTTCTATCTGCGTTAATATATTGAGGTTGAAAAAATTTCTATATATTAGACAAGCGTACAAGCTTGTCCTTAGGTTTATACATATAATATGTAAATGAATATTGAAAAGAGGGACAAAAATGATACCAAGATGTATACCTGATGTTCCACATTGTATACCTAAAGTGCCAAGTTGTGTGCCTAATATACCAAGATGTATACCTGATGTTCCGCATTGTATGCCTAAAATCCCGAATTGCATACCTAATATACCTTTTACTTCTAAATACTAATTGCTTGCGTTTTATATAGGGTAATTCACTCAGAGCAAAAAGATTAATCTTTTTGCTTCTTTCTTGTTTTATCATATATTATGCCGATAGGGCGGGGTATTTTCGTTAGTTCGGTTAAACGATGGAACACTATTCCATTAAAGTGCTGATTTTAAGTTATATTCTAAACTGTATAATCCAAATATAACTTTCATTAAGACAAGTATTGTACCGAATTAGATTTGTTTGTTAGAGAATATTTTTGAAAAAAACAAAAAACTATTGATTTTTGAATTAAATGAGATTATAATAATAAAGCGTCGTTAAAAGAGACGATGTTGATGATGATAAAAAAGTTGTTGACATTACGTTGATAACTTGATAAGATAGCAAAGTCGCTTAAAAGCGACGGTTGAACTTTGAAAACTGAACAAAGCGACAAACGTCAACGTTAATTTTTATTTTTTAAAATGAGCAAGTCAAACATTTCTTCGGAGAGTTTGATCCTGGCTCAGGATGAACGCTGGCGGCGTGCCTAATACATGCAAGTCGAGCGAACTGATTAGAAGCTTGCTTCTATGACGTTAGCGGCGGA
>NZ_JAJEKD010000002.1:0-49414 GCF_021029645.1 Priestia sp. TSO9 | reverse complement strand
CTAACGTCATAGAAGCAAGCTTCTAATCAGTTCGCTCGACTTGCATGTATTAGGCACGCCGCCAGCGTTCATCCTGAGCCAGGATCAAACTCTCCGAAGAAATGTTTGACTTGCTCAATTTAAAAAAATAAAAATTAACGTTGACGTTTGTCGCTTTGTTCAGTTTTCAAAGTTCAACTGCCGCTCTTAAGCGACTTTACTATCTTATCAAGTTATTAACGTAATGTCAACAACTTTTTTTATTTCTTTTTGTTGTTTTCGCTTATCTGCGTTAGCAACAGATATAAATATACCAAATCGTTTTCATAAAAACAAGAGGTAAATTAAAAGTTTAAATTTTCTAATATTACTAACTAAAAAAAGATGGCCGTAGCCATCTCTTTTTTAGCGTTGACGCATATGTGGGAATAATAGTACATCACGGATTGACGGTGCATTTGTTAGTAACATAACAAGACGGTCAATACCGATTCCTAGACCACCTGTAGGTGGCATACCATATTCTAATGCCTCAATAAAGTCATCATCCATCTCATGTGCTTCATCGTTTCCTTGTTCTTTCTCTTTCAACTGAGCTTCAAAGCGCTCACGTTGGTCAATTGGATCATTTAGCTCTGTAAATGCGTTGGCGTGTTCACGTGCAACGATAAACAGCTCAAAACGGTCAGTAAAACGCGGATCTTCCGCATTTTTCTTAGCCAATGGAGAGATTTCTACAGGATGTCCGTAAATGAACGTTGGTTGAATTAACTGCTCTTCTACTTTTTGTTCAAAGAATTCATTTACAATATGTCCATATTGCATATGTTCAGTGATTTCTACCCCGTGTTCTTTCGCTAAAGCACGAGCTTCTTCAACAGATGTTTCTCCCCAGAAGTCTACGCCCGTATATTGTTTAATAGCATCGACCATATGAAGTCTTGTCCATTCTGGAGTTAAATCTACCTCTTGATCGCCATACTGAATCTTTGTTGTGCCAAGTACTTCTTGCGCAATGTGTGCAATTAAGTTCTCTGTTAAAGCCATGATATCTTTGTAGTCCGCATACGCTTCGTACAATTCGATCATTGTAAATTCAGGATTGTGACGTGTAGATATACCTTCATTACGGAATACACGGCCAATTTCATATACTTTTTCTAATCCACCTACGATTAAACGTTTTAAATGAAGTTCAATCGCAATACGCATATAAAGTTCCATATCAAGCGCGTTGTGGTGTGTCACAAACGGACGAGCTGCTGCTCCACCTGCGATTGAATGCATCATCGGTGTTTCAACTTCTAAATATCCATGATTATCTAAGTAACGGCGCATCGATTGAATAATGCGGCTTCTTGAGATAAATGTTTGTTTACTTTCTGGGTTTGTAATTAAATCTAAGTAACGTTGACGGTAGCGCTGTTCAATATCTTTTAAACCATGATATTTATCTGGAAGTGGACGAAGCGCTTTTGTTAGTAACGTAAAATCTTTTACTTTAATAGAAAGTTCGCCAACTTTTGTTTTGAATAAAACACCTTCAACCCCTACCAAGTCACCAATATCTACGCTGCTGAAGATTTCGTACTGTTCTTCGCCAATTGCATCTTTACGTACATAAAGCTGAATTTGTCCTGTTAAATCTTGAACGTGAGCGAAACCTGCTTTTCCTTTTCCACGCTTTGTCATAATACGACCAGCTAGTGACACAGGCACTTCATTTTCTTCTAACTGTTCTTTTGTTAACTCGTCATACTCACTAATTAATTGCTGTGATGTATGTGTACGTTCAAAACGTTGACCAAACGGATCAATACCTTGATCTCGTAGGTTGCTCATTTTTTCGCGACGAACGAGAAATTGATCATTTAATTCTTCATGACTCATCGTTTACTCATCTCCATCGTATAATTAAGTTTTCCGAAACAGAAAAAAGGCCAGCATGTTTACTGGCAACTACTACGTTTCTTTAAAATTATTATAGGTTCAGTCGTTTCTCTATGTCAAATCGCTTTATTCTTGCTTTGCTTCTCTTTTTCTTCGATTTCTCTAACAAGCTACCGAATAAACCAACAACCTGCGAACCCAAACCTCAAAGTTTTTACTCAGAACTCTACTTTACGCCAATATAAAAATGAATCAACTAATAAGATTCATTTTCACTTATGTAAATCATTACGATTATTTTCGAACATATCTAGTATACCCGTTGTTTGCTCTTGAAATAATTTTACATCTTTTAAATCTGATAAACGTGTTGTGATGGTTTCAACTTTTTCTTCTGCTACAGGGAGAATAAGAGATGGAGCTAGTTCGTTTAGAGGAACCATCACAAACGCTCGTTCAAACATTCGGGGATGAGGGACGCTCAGTCTATCCGTATGAATGATTTCATTACTATAAAGTAAGATATCTAAATCAAGGGTTCTAGGTCCCCATACAATCTCTCTTTTTCGGCCTGCCGTTTGTTCAATGGCTTGCAAACAATCTAAAAGGTGCTCTGACGAATACGTTGTTTGTATTTTTACTACCATGTTTAAAAAGCTTGCTTGATTCGTATACCCGACCGGGGCCGTTTCATAAACAGATGAAACAGCCACTACCTTAATCTCAGAGTGTTTCATCAAGCCAGTAACTCCTGACTTCAAATGTTCCATTCGATTTTCAATATTTGATCCTAATGCAATATATGCTTCTGTTGTCATTCAACGGCTCCTTTTAATTTCAATAGCTACCGATTGATAATAACCGGGAATTGGCGGATCGGGCTTATATACTTTTACTGTACAAGCCTGCACGAGTTCGTAATTAGCAAGCAATTCAGATGCAATCGTTTCAGCCACCGTTTCAACTAACTTGAACGTGCGCTTCTCTACAACTTCCTGGCATGTTTGGTATAAATCTGCATAGCTCACCGAGTATTCTAAATTGTCCGTAGTACCAGCTTGCTTTAAATCCAGTCCCACAGCTAAATCCACGTGAAAACGCTGCCCTAATTTATTTTCTTCTGGAAATACGCCATGATAGCCATAGAAACGCATATCATTCACATAAATTTTATCCATCTTTAGTCTCTCCTTTCGCTTTTATACATGTAGCTCGTGTCGACTCATTAGCGACATAGTGTAAGAGCGATACTCTTTTTGCAACTGAGCTGTCAGCGTATGGTCTCCTACTGAAAACTGCTTATCCTTTATACTTCGAAGAGGTACGATTTCTTGAATGGAATTTGTAACGAAAGCTTCATCACCCTCCAAGAGCTGTTCCACCGTAAATAAGCCTTCTACAACCTCTATGTTTTTCTTTTGTAAAAGCGTAAAGATAAACTGTCTCGTAATTCCATTTAAGATACCTGTTTCAAGAGACGGCGTATATACACAATCATCTTTTACAAAAAATAAATTGGACACAATACCTTCGGCTAAGAACCCTTCTTTTGTTAAAAAGATACCCTCTTTATTTAAGTCTGAACCAACTTCTCGCTTAGCTAGTACATTATTTAAATAATGATGAGACTTTAACCTCATGGTTCCTTCAGGCGTATTTCGTTTCGTCTCAAGAATAAGCCCCTCTTTTACAAGGGGGCTCGATGGATGAGGCATTGATTTCATATATACTATTGTAGATGGCTTGTCGTATTCTTCCACCTGCAAGCCAATTCCGCCATTTCCTGCTGAGACATTTAATCGAACATACGCATTCCTCTCATTGTTTTTCATTAACAGACTATTAATGATTTCCAACACGTCCTGTGTAGAGTAGTCCCATACAATATTTAATTCACGTAAGCTGCTACGCAGTCGATCCAGATGGTCTTCCACTAAAAATGGATGACCTTCATAAACTCGTAACGTTTCAAACAGCCCTAGGCCATACATATATCCGTGATCAAACGGAGAAATAGTGGCTTCAGACGCAGGCTTTACTTCGCCATTTACGTATATATACATATCATTACACTCGCTTTTTTTCGTAAGTTTCAATAAAATTCTTCAACATTTCTTTACCGTAAGAAGTCATGATAGATTCAGGATGGAACTGTACTCCTTCAATAGGTAATGATTTATGGCGAATCGCCATAATTTCATCTTCTGCTGTCCACGCTGAAATTTCAAAACAATCCGGCAGTGAACTTTTTTCTACAATCAAAGAATGGTATCGCGTTGCCGTGAACGGATTATCAAGATCTTTAAAGATAGTACGGCCATCATGATGCATTTCAGATGTTTTACCGTGCATTAATTTATCCGCACGAATCACATTCCCTCCAAAAGCTTGCCCAATCGACTGATGCCCTAAGCATACACCGAATATTGGAATCTTACCTGCAAAATACTCGATGGCTTCTAGACTGATTCCCGCTTCATTAGGACTGCATGGTCCCGGGGAGATCATCAAGAAATCTGGATTTAGCACTTCAATTTCAGAAAGTGTAATTTCATCATTTCTTTTTACAAGAAGCTCATGCCCTAGCTCACCTAAATACTGTACTAAATTAAACGTAAAAGAATCATAATTATCAATCATTAATATCATCTTTACTCACCCTCACTCAGCTCATTTTCGCTCTGCTCTTTTGCTTTCCATAGTGCAATTGCTTTTTTCAGTGATTCTTTGTATTCGTGTTTCGGATTTGAATCAATCACAACACCCGCACCAGCCTGTACATAAGCTTGGCCGTCTTGAATAATCATAGTGCGAATCGCAATATTTAATTCCATATCTCCATTAAACCCAATCCAACCAATCGATCCTGTATAAATTCCTCGTCGAACTGGTTCAAGTTCTTCAATGATTTCCATTGTACGAACTTTAGGTGCTCCAGTAATCGTTCCTCCAGGAAAAACCGCATCTACGATATCTACAAAATCTTTGTTGCGCGCGAGCTTGCCTTTTACATTAGACACAATATGCATCACATGTGAATATTTTTCAATAACCATAAACTCGTCAACATGCACAGTACCGTATTCGCTTACTCTACCAAGATCATTACGCTCCAAGTCAACAAGCATCACATGCTCTGCACGCTCTTTTTCGTTGTGAATAAGCTCATCCGCTAACTGTTGGTCTTCTTGATCATCTTTACCGCGAGAGCGCGTTCCCGCAATCGGTCTCGTACTGATTTCATCACCGGCTTTTTTCACTAATAGTTCTGGTGAACAGCTCACAATGTGAAATTCTTCTGTCTGCATATAAGACATGTAAGGAGACGGGTTGATTTTTCGTACCTGTTCGTAGATATGCATAGGATGAGTTTGAAGCTGTTGAGACTGTCGAACAGATAAGTTCACTTGAAACACATCGCCTTGCCCGATGTACTCATGTACGCGAGTAGTGGCATCTGAAAAAGCAGCTTCAGACATCGAAACCTCAATCTTTTCGGCAACACGATGAATCCGCTCATATGAGAGTCCTTCATCACTTGCCTCCATCCAGTCCTTTTTGTATTGATCAATACGCTTATGTGCCTGCTCTTTGCAATCTGCTTCGTCATTAACGATAATCCAGAGCTTTTCCTTTTCTTGATCGTATACAAATACGTCATCGAAAATAAGGAAATAAACGTCCGGCGTTTTCAATGAATCTTCAGCAAGGTCAGGTATGGTTTCTACATAGCGGATATAATCATAGCTAATAAAGCCAATTGCTCCACCTTGAAAAGGAGGAAGATCTGGATTCACCTCTGCTTCAAACTTCTTCACCCAGTCTCGCATAAGATGAAGCGGATTACCTTTTTGAACAGTAGCTTGGTCATCCGTTTTGATATGAAGCTCGTTTTGTTCGCCTCGCAAAATGGCTACAGGTTTTAATCCCATCATTTGAAACTTTCCGCCTCGACCGCTTTCAAGCAGGATATGATTCGGTTCCTCTTTTGACAACTCTTGATATTTTTTGAACCATTGGTTTTTAGAGATAGAAATAGATTCGCCCCAAGTCATTCTTTGCTGCATTTGTTCACTCTCCTAAAAATAAATCACCTGCTTTCATTTTACATGATTCTTAGATGAAAAAAAACAGCTTCATATAGAAGCTGTTTTTTTATCGTTTTTATGCTTGTGTTTGTTCCTCGAATTGGAACAATGGAGTACTTAGGTAACGCTCACCGTTACTTGGAATAATCGCTAACACTTTTTTACCTTTTCCAAGCTGTTTTGCAGCTTTTAACGCAGCATAAATCGCAGCCCCAGAAGAGATACCTACTAGTACACCTTCTGTTTTTGCTACTTTACGGGCATATTCAAAAGCTTGGTCGTTTTGAACAGCGACAACTTCGTCATATACTTCCGTGTTAAGCGTATCCGGAACAAAGTTTGCACCAATTCCTTGAATTTTATGAGGTCCTGGTTGACCACCGCTTAAAATCGGAGAATCAGCTGGCTCTACCGCATAAATTTTGATATTTGGGTACTTTTCTTTTAACACTTCACCAGCACCTGTAATAGTACCGCCAGTACCGATACCTGCCACAAATCCATCTAACTGATCGCCAAACTGCTCGATAATTTCTTTAGCCGTTGTTTGACGGTGCACTTCTGGGTTCGCCTCGTTTTGGAACTGTTGAGGAATAAAGTAGCCGTGCTCTTTTGCAAGCTCAGTTGCTTTATTAACCGCCCCTTTCATTCCTTCTGGACCTGGTGTTAACACTAACTCTGCACCGTACGCACGAAGCAGATTACGACGCTCAATACTCATCGTTTCAGGCATTGTTAAAATAGCACGGTATCCTTTTGCTGCAGCTACCATTGCTAAGCCAATTCCTGTGTTACCACTTGTTGGTTCAATGATTGTGTCGCCAGGTTTTAACACACCTTTTGCTTCCGCATCTTCAATCATCGCTAATGCGATACGATCTTTTACGCTGCTTCCCGGGTTCATGAATTCTAATTTTAAATATACATCCGCCATATCTTCTTCAACTAGACGGTTTAGTTTTACGATTGGTGTTTGACCAATTAACTCTGTAATTGAATTTGCAATACGTGCCATATGACCACTCCTAATACCAACTAATTTTATTGATTTTGTATACAATTTATCAGATGTTTTCTAAATTGTCAATCATTTTGTCTTTCCATTTACCTAATTTTGTTATATTTTTAGATCAATATATACAGAAATAGAACTTAATATCTATAAAAAAAGGCGCTCATTTATAAAATGACGCCTTTTAAGAATCTTTTATTTCATTTAAATTGCTTGTTCTTTCATTTCTTCAAGCTGCTTTTTATCAAAACGATAGGTCTCATTACAGAAATGACACTGGGCTTCAGCTTGGCCATCTTCCTCAATCATTGATTGAATCTCTTCTTGTCCTAAGCTGATAATAGCATTGGCAATTCTTTCTTCTGAGCACTGACATTTGAACTCTACAGGCATTGTCTCCAGAAACTTTACATTTTCTTTTCCAAGAACTTCTTCTAAGATTTCCTCAGGAGAAAGACCTTTTTGAATCAGTTTTGAAATTGGCTCAATCGTCTGTAAGCGTTGTTCAATAGCTGTAATCGTTTTATCATCTGTTCCTGGCAGAAGCTGAATGATAAATCCGCCCGCAGCTAAGATCGTGTTATCAGGGTTAACAAGTACTCCTACACCTACTGAAGATGGGACTTGTTCAGATGTCACAAAATAATACGTGAAATCTTCTCCTAATTCTCCCGATACAATAGGTACTTGTCCGTTAAATTGATCACGCATTCCGATATCTTTTACGACACTCAGCGTGCCATCTGTACCTACAGCACGTGCTACATCTAATTTTCCATGCTGATTTAAATCGAAGTGCGTTTGTGGATTCGTTACATATCCACGCACTTCCCCTTTAGCATTGCTGTCTACTAAGATAACGCCAATTGGGCCGCGGCCTTCAATTTTAATTGTTAGCTTTTGCTCACCCTTTAGCATAGCCCCCATCATGACTCCCGCAGTCATTGAACGTCCCAATGCTGCAGAGGCTGTAGGCCATGTATAGTGACGGCGCTGCGCTTCTCCAACTGTATCCGTTGTTTTTACTGCATAAGCGCGAACTTGACTATTGTAAGCTAGTGCTTTTACTAAATAGTCACCCATAATATACACCTCTTACTCCATATTTTTTGTATAAATTATTTGCAATCCTTTTAAAGTCAAAAATGGATCCACAATATCAATAATATCCGACTCTTTAGCAATCAATGTTGCGAGTCCTCCAGTAGCAATAACTTTAGGATTTACTGTTGCTTGCTCTTTCATTCTTGCTACAATTCCTTCTACTTGTCCAACGTATCCATATAAAATACCTGCTTGCATCGCAGATACTGTATTTTTTCCCACAATGCTATTTGGTCGCGCAATTTCAATTCGCGGAAGCTTAGATGCTCTTGAATAAAGAGCTTCTGTCGAAATATTAATACCAGGGGCAATCGCACCACCCATATATTGCTTATTTTCATCAATATAGCAATACGTGGTTGCGGTACCAAAATCAACGATAATTAAAGGGCTTCCGTATAGCTGAATTCCAGCAACAGCATTTACAATACGGTCTGCTCCCACTTCACGCGGATTTTCATATTTAATATTTAAACCCGTCTTAATTCCAGGACCAACAACAAGCGGCTTTAAATGAAAATACTTTTGACACATTCTCTCCAATGCAAACATAATAGGAGGAACAACAGAGGAAATAATAATACCATGAATATCTTTAAAAGATAAACTAACGTGCTCAAGCAAGGCTTTGATTGTCATGCCATACTCGTCTTCTGTTTTATTACGGCTTGTTTCTACACGCCAGTGATACTTTAATTCATCTCCATCGTATACACCTAATACCGTATTCGTATTTCCAACATCTAATACAAAAATCATTTCAATCACCACTTTATATAAATTCAGTATTCACACTGAAACCATCATACCATAACTGGTAAATAGACGTGTATATTCTAGATAAAATAGGAATATAATGACACGATTCTCTAGTGGATATCCTACTTATCCACCATATATACGAAAACCTTTTACCAAACCTAACTTTTGCCCATTAAAAAAATCAGTGGAGAATATCTCCACTGATTTTTATTGTCTTATGCTTTTGGCTCTTCATCGTCTGTCTTTGTTTGGATGTTTACTTTAACATCTTCATCTGTTACGTGACTAGAACGGTCTGGAAGAGTTCCATGATCTACTAAGTGGTTGATTTGCTCAGCGTCTAACGTTTCTACTTCTAACAATGTTTGAGCTACAAGCTCTAACTTGTCACGGTTTTCCGTTAAGATCTGCTTCGCACGCTCATAGCTTTCTTTAATGAAACGTTGGATTTCATTATCAATTTCATGAGCAATCGCATCACTGTAGTTTTGTTCACTGTGTAAATCACGACCTAAGAATACTTGGCCTTGTTGTGATTGACCGAATTGCATTGGTCCTAACTTTTCACTCATACCGTATTCTGTTACCATTTTACGAGCGATGCTTGTTGCACGCTGGAAGTCATTGTGAGCACCTGTACTCACTTCGCCGAAAATAATTTCCTCAGCTACGCGACCACCAAGCAATCCAACAATTTTATCCAGCAGCTCTGGCTTCGTCATAAAGTAGCGATCTTCTTTTGGTAACATAACAGCATATCCACCAGCTTGCCCACGTGGAACAATGGTTACTTTATGTACCATATCAGCTTCGTCTAATACGACACCGATAATTGTATGTCCTGCTTCATGATAAGCAACAATATTGCGTTCTTTTTTAGAAATAACTCGACTTTTCTTAGCTGGACCTGCAATTACGCGGTCTGTTGCTTCGTCAATGTCAACCATTTCAATTTTCTTTTTGTCCTGTCTAGCAGCTACTAAGGCAGCTTCGTTTAACAAGTTTTCGAGATCTGCACCTGAGAAACCTGGCGTACGCATAGCAATTGCTTTTAAGTTTACTGATTCATCTAAAGGCTTATTGCGAGCATGTACTTTAAGCACTGCTTCACGGCCATTTACATCTGGACGATCTACCGTAATTTGACGGTCGAAGCGGCCTGGACGTAATAACGCTGGATCTAAGATATCCGGGCGGTTTGTTGCTGCAATGATAATGATACCTTCATTAGCACCAAAACCATCCATCTCAACAAGCAATTGGTTCAATGTTTGTTCACGCTCATCGTGTCCGCCACCAAGACCTGCGCCACGTTGACGACCTACAGCATCGATTTCATCAATAAAGATAATACATGGAGCATTCTTCTTCGCATTTTCGAATAAATCACGAACACGAGAAGCACCGACCCCAACAAACATTTCAACAAAGTCTGAACCACTGATAGAGAAGAAAGGAACGCCTGCTTCACCAGCAACAGCTCTTGCTAATAATGTTTTACCAGTACCAGGAGGTCCCACAAGTAAGACACCCTTCGGAATTCTTGCACCTAGCTCTGCGAATTTACGAGGATCTTTTAAGAACTCAACAACTTCCACAAGTTCTTGCTTTTCTTCGTCTGCACCAGCTACGTCTTTAAATTTAACCTTTTTCTTTTCTTCACTGTAAAGCTTAGCCTTACTTTTACCGAAGTTCATAACGCGGCTTCCGCCACCTTGAGCTTGGTTCAGTAAGAAGAAGAATAGGATGAAAATAATAACAAACGGAATGATTGACGTAAAGAACGTTACCCAGCCGCTTGTTTCATCAGCAGGTTTAAAATCAACTTCTACTTGATTATTTTCGGAAGCAGCGTCAATACGATCAAGTGCTTTATCACCATCTACGATGTAAGTTTGGAACGTTTGATCCTTTTTGTAAGAATCTAACTTCCCTTGCACAACATACACGCCTCTTTCAGGTTTCATAGAGAGTGATTTCACATCACCTTTGTCTAAGTGTTGAACAAATGTATCGTATCTCATTGGTTCTGCTTTTTGATTAGAGCCACTAAAGAAGCTTACCACGCCAATAATGACTAAAAATATAAGTAAATAAAAGATGGTATTACGGAAGATCCGATTCATTTCTTACCTCCTCCCACGATAAACAAATACTGTATTCAATACTAACATAGAACATTTATCCTATCCAATAAATTGCACTTGGATATGTGCTTATTAATTGCTGTATACTTGCGGTTTAAGAACCCCAATATACGGCAGGTTACGATATTTCTCTTGATAATCTAATCCATACCCTACTACGAATGCATCAGGTACTTCAAATCCAACGTAATCTGCTTTAATAGATGCTTTACGACCTGTTGGTTTGTCTAAGAGTGTGACAATCTTAATTGACTTAGCTTTACGGTACTTGAATAACTCTACAAGATAGCTAAGCGTTAAGCCGCTGTCGATAATATCCTCTAAGATAAGAATGTCTCGACCTTCAACTGATGTATCTAAATCTTTTAGGATTTTTACTTCACCAGAAGAAACCATCGCATTGCCATAACTTGATACATCCATAAAATCCATTTCTAAATATGTATCAACACGCTTAATTAGATCAGACATAAAAGGCATAGCGCCTTTCAATACACCGATTACCAAAGGAAAACGGTCAGCGTATTCCTCAGATAATAGCTTACCCAATTCTTTTACTTTCTGTTGTATTTCTTCTTCTGAAATCAAAATTTCTTGAATATCCTGCTTCATTCCTTACTTGCCTCCTAGAAGTTTTCGCTACTTATAGTATAAAATAACATATCTGGACTTATGTGTATGCAGTTCATAAGCAGATTTTTTCAAACCAGGTAGCCACAAAATAGTTCCTTGGCTATCTTCCACTACCGGCCAATGATCTCTGAATTGTAAAGGGATTTTTTCATCGATAAAAATATCCTTTACTTTTTTATGTCCCTTCATGCCCTTTACTCGCATTTTATCGCCATTTTTTCGTGTCCTTACCTTTAATGATTGTAAATCGTGAGCTTCATCTAAAAGAAAAACATCGTTTCCTTTTATATCTTCGACTTTATTATGTATTTCACAAATAAGCTGGTGACCATTTGGAAGCTCGACGACCCCTGGAATCGGAACAATAAATTCATATGGCTCGATGTTCCCCTCATTAAAGGTGAAAAGACAGTCGTTGTAAGATCGGATAATGCGCAAACCATTTGGAAAGTCAAGCGTACCAGACGGTTTTTCACTTTCACAAAATCCTACTAACATGTCAACATGCGCTGAGGAAAGGGTTGGAGGAATTTCTTTATAGAGATAGTTTAATATTAGTTGAATACCACGCCTTTGTAAAGGCTTGCGTATCCTTAGAAAACAATCTCTATCAATGAGAATTTCATTTTGCAATTTCTTTCTCATTACTTTATTCATCACATCGGTCGTTAATTCCTCTAAGTATGCTTGATCTTCATGCAAGTTCTCGCTAAATTGTTGAAATTTTTCATGTACAGCGGCGTTTTCTTGCTTTAAAAATGGCAAAACGTAATGACGAAACCGATTTCTCGTGTACGAATCTTTCTCATTACTCGGGTCAACCCGAGGGGTAAGCCCATGTAGCTTACAGTAGCGATTGATTTCTTCTTTCGTTACGGCTAGGAACGGCCTAATAATAAATCCATCCCCATATGGCCGCTTGGGCTGCATCCCTGCGTATCCATTCATCGTACTGCCTCGAACCATTCGCATTAACATCGTTTCAATCTGATCATCTCCGTGATGTCCTAATGCAAGAAGATTTGCTTTGTGCTTCTTCATAACATGAGTAAAAAATGTATAGCGGCATTCCCTGGCTGCTACTTGAGAAGATAACTTTCTTTCCTTCTGATAGGCAACAACATCAATCTGCTTCGCCTCACATTTAATATTCAATTGTTTGCAGTAGTTCTGCACATATTCCATATCCTGCTGTGACTCTTTGCCCCGGAACATATGATCAACATGAGCAGCAATAATCGTGAGAGATTTTTGCTCTTTCAGACTCCATAAGAAATGCAGTAGTGCTAAAGAATCAGGACCACCAGAAATACCTACAACCACCGTAGAGCCTGCGGATAATAACTGATGTTTTGTCATAAAATTGTTCACTTGCTTTTCCATAGGAATGACTCATCCTTATAATGTACACGCAATAATGTATCATTAATTTACTTTATACGAATGACTATAAGGAAAGTTTCACAATTTCTCCAAACTTTATAGCACTTGAATAAATAGATACAAAATATAAATCAACATTACAGACGTACAAAGTAGTAGCGTCTCTAACACGTGAGAACGCTTCTTCTTTACTTTAACACGAGGGGCAGACGGTTGACGAACGTTTTGAGGCTTTGTTCCTTTACTTTTTGCCCCTCTTCTTTTTTCGACCGATAACACCTCTGTTTTCATTTCTTTAGCTGACTTATACTTTCCCGTAACCGCTTGATACAAAACGTCCCCGAAAGGTTCCAACTGCTTTGTTGTTAATATAAATTGTTTTAATTGTTCAGCCGGTTTGTCGGTTTTATTAATTCGCTTGCCATAAGCTGCGTGAATCAAAACCATAGATACAGCAAACAAATCATAGGTTGGTTCTGCTTTTCGGGAGCCAAGCCCCCAGTGTGCCCGATCATAAAAGTCGGTAAACTCTTTTATTGACCGCCCTTGCAGAGTTGTTCCTCCGACGTCAATCCATCGAACTTTTACGGGGTTAGATGTTACGACCAGGTTTTCTGGTTTTAAATCACCAAATACCCACCCTTCTTCATGAAGGTTTTCTAAGTCTGTTAAGAGCTGACTTGCAAATACTTGTAGCCATTCCGTCCCTCTTGTGGAGATAAAGGAAAGGAGAGGCTGCCCTTTCACATACTCCATTACATAAAAAGAAAGAGCGTGAGAACCATAGCTCCAATCATCTACATCAAGTAAGCGCGGTCCTAGCACTTTGTCTTTGACTTGAGAGAGCTTTTTTAATACATTCACTTCTGCTGTAACGGACATGTTGGAAAAGCTTATTTTTAACGCCGCTAGCGTTCCGTTTACTAATTGAACTAAATAGACAACGCCAGTTGCCCCCACGCCTAATTTCTCAAGAATTTTATAATGGACGTGATGCCATTTTCCTTGAATTTCTGTTCCCGGAGGTAGGTTACATACCTGATTCTTCAATGTATTGTTCATTATTTTTTAACAACCCTCTCAATGAGCGCTTTTTGGTGAAATAATGAGTAGCCTCTTTGATAGCAGGTCCAGTAGGCGTAATACCTCCTGCTGTTAGTTTCGGAAAAATCGTTGAAAGCGACTCTAATCTTGGATTCCAGTCCATTAGCTTCTCTACATCTTTCTTTTTCCCAGGAAATAAAAAGATTGAAAATTGATTATGCCCCATGCGAGCATTCAAGCTTAACGATAAATCTAACAGCGACTCCTTTACAGTAGGAAGCTTATTTTTCATACTTCCGCTCATGTCAACTAAAATAAGAATCTCTAAGTCAACCGTTTCCCCAAGTTCATCAACAACTTCCATGATTTCTCCTCGCTTCTCAGGAGATAACTCTTCTAATCTTGAATTAGATGAACCTAGAATTTGCTGAAGTTCTTTATTTACAACGCCTTGAAGTGTTTGCGTCATTGCCTGCCTTGTAACCATTTGAACAGTTTGAGACAGCTGTTTTACATAAACAATTTGACTCACGCCACCGCCTGACATAGCAATGCCTTCTATTTCATTCGTGCTTTGTTCATCAATTGTGTCCTCTTCCATCACACCGATAACGTTTACACTAATTCCTTGTTCTTTAGCTAGCGCTGCCATTGCTACCGGATCTTCACCTGTATTCGAACCACCGTCCGTAATGACCAACATCTGTTTCAAAGTACCTTTTTTCATAAAAAAATCCCCTCCTCATTATCAGTATTAACATGATAGACGAGGAGGAGATAAAATATACTTCTATCTAACTATTGTGCTTTTTTACGATAAGCGTAAGAAGGAATCGATGACCATTTCGGGGTATTGTGCTGAAGTTTTGCCACAACTACCGTCATATCATCTTCAATTAAACCTGATTTTGTTCGAATAACTTCTTCCATAATTAAGTCTGCAATTTCTTGTGGATCGTTTGTTTGAAGCTCGCCAATTTTTCGCTTCATCCACATTTCGTAGTTCTCAACGTGTTTTGGTCCTTCAAATACGCCGTCACTCATCATGATTAATAAGTCTTCCGCCTTCATTTGTTCATTCACAACATCCACTTCAAATTCTTCAATAATGCCCATTGGCAAATTGCTTGCCTGTATTTTAATCACCTTATCTCCGCGTTTGATGAAGCTTGGCGTAGAACCGATTTTCAAGAAGTTTACATTGGCATCTTGTAAGTCGATCATCGCTAAATCTAACGTAGAAAAGATCTCATCGTTTGTACGCAGCGATAAAATAGAATTAATCGATTTAATTGCAATTGTCTCTTCTATTCCTGTTTGTAAAATTTGTTTTAACAGCTGAAGCGTTTCGCTGCTTTCATAGTGGGCACGCTCTCCATTTCCCATACCATCGCTAATAGCTAGTGCATACTTACCGGCGTTTAGCTCAATCATGGAGTAGCTGTCACCGGATACAAACCCTCCGCCCTTAGCAGCATGTGCTACGCCTGTATCAACAACGTACGCTTTTGTACAGCCAAACGAAACGTGGCAATAGCCTTGAGGATATTTAGCACATTCTTCGTTCTTTACTACAATACTTTCACCTAAAATATCTGTAAGCATTGGTGCAATAATCTTCTCGCATTCTCCTCTTCCGTGACAATATGGCACCCACATTTCAATATCTACATTTCCAGGTTCTAAGCTATAAATTTCAATTTGATTGATTTCCATCCCAAAGTTACGAAGAGCTTCTAAAATCTGTTCTTCTTGTACATTTAAATTTTCGCGCTCTCGCTTAATTTCTTTTGCAAAATTCCCCATGACTTCAGAAACACCGTGAAGCTGTTCTGCTACAATCCTTCTACTTTCTTGAATTTGGGCTTTTAAGTGCTGATTGGCTTTAAAATACGTAAGTTCATGCTCAATCACATCGATGACTTTTTTCGATTTCACACAATGTTTGTCCATTTCTCGAATTAGTCTTGGGTTTTGTTCAAGCGTGCCATTATCAACTTCAAGCATAATTTCCTTCATATATTCATAGGTTGTATCAAACTGCTGTGCCCAACATTGTTCTTTTTTAAAACAAAATTGGCACGTTCTTTCGGTAACGCTGCTTAAGAAATAATCAACTTCTTTATCTGCGCTTGGCTTTTCATCATAAAACCCATTTTGCGTAAAGCTTTTGGAAAGTGCTTGAAAAACATTTGAGAACTGTTCTACGCGATTCGCTGTTACATCTCGGATCTTACGTACGTACTGCTGTTGTTCAAGCATATTCTCAGATGTCCCTGGTACTAATTTACTTAAGTTTTTCAAAACAAAAGATGGGGTTAATAAAAATAGAACAACGGCCGTCAGTGATTCATACAAATTAGTCGTCAATCCTTGATCTGCCTGAGCATATAGGCCAATTAGCAATGAACCAACAACTAGCCCAAGAGCTGCCCCTAGCTTTTTACCGTCTTTTAAAAGTCCTCCAAGCAAGCCGGAAAAAGCGAGTAAACTCATTTCGTACAAACTAGAAACATTCGCGAAACTTAAAATTAAACCGGTTACGACCCCCACCGTAGCTCCTATCGTAGGGCCAGATACAAACGCAAAAACTAATACTAAGTAACGAGATAATATATGTTCAGCCGAAAGCCCGTAAATCATCCACCCTATTGTCCCCGTCATAACAGATGCCAATAAAATAATAAGAGAGATCACTTCTTCTGTTTTTAATGATTGTTTTCGCTTTCGGTATGAAATTAAAGGCACGCTTTGTAAGAAAATCATGGTTAAGATAAAGCTCAACCCTGCTTCTACTGCCACAAATGTAAAATCATACATGGTGAATTCCTTGGTAAACACATAAAAAATAGTTAGTTTTGTAAGTAACATCGCGCTAAATACAGTGAACGGCAGCTTCTTTAACGGATCCATTGTCAGTATGCCGCTAAATCGATGCATTAGTAAGAAAACAAATAGTGTAGCAAATACGGTACCTCCATTTTGAATGGAAACACTAAATGCCCCTGCCAATACGGCTAAACTTGCTAGCGGTGCTTTTTCTTTCTTTATAGCCATTACAGCTGCAAAGAATGGCAAAGCAAATGGCATGATTTTCATTAAAATTAACGCTCGTCCTAATAAAAAACCTACGACTAGCAGCAACAATCCCCATTGAAATAACACCTTTTCCGTTTTCATACCCGCCTTTGTAAACACACGGGACATTTCTAATCTAGTTCGGTTAAATACCGCCTCTGTTGTTGGACTTGCAAAATCTCTTTCCGTCTTTTGCATTCTCCCACCACCCGCTAATTATACTTATTCATTATTATATCGCGGCGAAAGGTGAAATTTTGTCAAACGGACTAGCAAAATACCTATAATCGTTCGACTATTTTCTAGTATTATATTGAAAACTATACAAAAAGATGTACAATCTTACATGGCAATTTAAAAAATATCAGAGATACTGTTTGCCTCAGAGAAAGCCTACGCTCATCATTCTTTTTTAAAAGTAAATAATAGTCTATAAAAATATCAAAAAAGTTATTGACAATATCCCAGCTTTTTTATATTATTATAAATGTCTTTTAGAGAACGTATAATGGCGGTGTAGCTCAGCTGGCTAGAGCGTACGGTTCATACCCGTGAGGTCGGGGGTTCGATCCCCTCCGCCGCTACTCGAATAACGGCCCGTTGGTCAAGCGGTTAAGACACCGCCCTTTCACGGCGGTAACACGGGTTCGAATCCCGTACGGGTCATCAAAAAGCATGTACAACAGTACATGCTTTTTTTCTACTCTTTTTTACATATAAAAAAGCACCTTTTAGATAAAAGGTACTTTCCAAAAACTCGCTATCTATTTGATATAAGCAGCAAGTTAACCGCGTTTTGCACCGCGTCCACCGCGTTTTGATTCGGTATGGCGCTTTAGGGAAGATAAACGTTCTTCACTGTCTTTTAAGAAACGATTCATTTTTTGTTCGAATGTTTCTTTTGTACGGAAATCATTACCGCCACCACGATTGTTATTACGTTGTGGGCGTGAATCACGTGGACGGTCTGAGCGAGGCGCTCTTGCAGGACGCTCCGGTCTTTCCGGACGTTCTGGTTTGTCTACCGCTTTCTTAATTGAAAGACCAATTTTACCATCTTTCTCAACGTTAATTACTTTGACTTCAACTTCGTCGCCCACTTTTAAATGGTCGTTAATGTCCTTTACGTAATTATCAGCTACTTCACTGATATGAACCAAGCCTGTTGAACCTCCTGGTAACTCAACAAAAGCTCCAAAGTTCGTAATACCTGTTACCTTTCCCTGTAACTTGCTGCCTACTTCGATTGACATAAAAAAAATGCTCCTCCTTAAATGATAAAAGAAATCAATTTATTATATTATACAAAAAGCAAAAATACACTGTCAACGAACCATACGTTTAGTCTTTTTTTACATTAAAGATAATTTCCCCGTCTTCTGATAAAAAATAATCTCTGCGGGCAATTTTTTTAATATAATCATCGTCATTTAACTTGACGATTTCACCTTTTAACTGCTTTTGCTTGCTTTGTAATTTTGTCAGCTGCTGTTCTAATTTCACCTTCTCAGCTTTTTTGTTCTCAATAGCTGAGGTTTGCGTAATTAAAGCTGATACCATCAATCCACCAATGATTAAGGCCAACACTCCAAAAACAGTCAAACGCCTAATTAAACCGATACGCTTTCGATCTGTATTTTGTTTAATTTGCTCTTGTTTATGGCTATAATCAGTATTTAACTTCGCGACCTTTTTTTTTCGTACCGCACTCATTGAATTAGTCGTCCCCCTTGTTTTTTAAAGTGTTCACCCATGCAACGATTCTCATTATCATATTCTTTGCACGATTGTAAATTCCTTCTATATACCGAAAACCCATATGTAAAAATCGTTTTACAGGTTTAGGCATCATTCTCCAAAATACGAAAAGAACCCACCTGGTCGGTACGTAAATAAGCTTTAGACAGAATACGAGCAGCTTATGAACGGCTCGGTAGATCCCTAAAGCGACTACAAGTAGAATATGAATAAAGAAGCGGATAGGCTTGACCAAAAAAATATTACTAAGCGTTAAAACACCTCGATATAAACTTAATACGCTCGAGACAGTAAATGTTAATACTTTTAAATACAGTGATTGAAATAAGCTTTGATACGCGGCAAAACCGCAAAACAAAGCAAGAAACGCATACAAACGCAGTTCTCCTTCATTCACTAAAAACAACACATAAAAAATGAGAAGAGCTTGCACCATCCAAAACAATACGTCATTCACAAATACAAACCATGGGCGTGATTTAGAGCGATTAACAAAGTAACGATAAGTATCGAGAGAAGCACCTAAACCGCTTCCCATCGATACCATCGCAAGCATTGTATAGAGCTGAATGTTTAAACTCATCGAAACAACTTACTAAAGAATCCTTTAGCCTTCTCCGATTGGTTCTCATCTAAGTAAACTATATCAAAGATTTTTCCTTTTATCGATACAATTCCTTGATCAACGTCTAAATTTTTCATTTGCAGATTTTGCCCTCTAACTGACAAGAAACCCATCACTGTTTCAAGTAAAAATTCCTCATTGTCAAAGCTCTCTACCTGCTTCACACCCGTGATATCTAAGAGACGCCGACCCTTCATCACTAAATCATGATTTGGAGTATGGTCTTTGTTTGAATTGCTTGTTTCGTAAAATTGGCTCATATCTTCATCCCCACCTCATTCATTAAGAGCATTCGCTCTTGTTATCTGTTGTTTAAAACATATGAATGAGAAAGGTGATTTAGAACAAGCCTTCATCAGTTATACTTCAGATGAAACACGCTCTTCTTTGACAATTGAGTACAAATTAGCTGCTTCTTCTTTTTTAGCTGCTTCTTGAAGAGCCTCTATTTTAACGGTAATTTTCTTCGTGCCGAATGTGATCGCTAATTCATCTCCTACTTTCACATTTGTGCTTGCTTTTGCAACGATACCATTAATGGTAATACGGCCCTTGTCTGATACTTCTTTTGCTAATGTACGGCGCTTAATTAAACGTGATACTTTTAAAAATTTATCTAACCTCATAATTCCCTCACCTTCCTGTTTTACAAACCTGTTTTTTTGGCTTCTTCCCAAAATTCATCTAACTCTTCTAACGAAAAAGATTCAAATGGTTTTTCAGAAGCTCTCACTTTTTCTTCAATATATTGAAATCGATTTAAAAATTTTGTATTCGTTTTAGCTAATGCAGCTTCAGAATCAATTTTATAAAATCTTGCAATATTCACTAAAGCAAATAAAATATCTCCAAATTCATCGCTCATTTTTTCTTTATCAGCATGCTGTACTTCCTCTTGGAATTCAGCAAGTTCTTCCTGTACTTTTTCCCACATAGGTTCAACTTCTGACCAATCGAAACCAACTTTTGCAGCTTGCTTTTGGTATCCATGCGCTTTCATTAAAGAAGGCATAGCCTCAGGTACAGAAGCTAACAGAGAAGAAGGTTCCTCTCCTTTTTCTTCTTTTTTGATTTCATCCCAATTTTTCAAGACCTCATCTGCATCATTCACGCTCTCTTCCCCAAATACATGCGGATGGCGTCTTACCATTTTCTCTGAAACACTGCGAATGACATCATCAATTGAAAACATTCCTTCATCTTCACCGATTTGTGCATGAAGCAATACCTGCAGCAATACATCGCCGAGCTCTTCAATCATATTATCGTCATCTTGACGGTCAATTGCATCTAATAACTCATAAGACTCTTCTAGCAAATAGCGCTTGAGCGATTCATGCGTTTGTTTTTGATCCCAAGGACATCCATTTGGCCCTCTGAGCGTGGCAATAATCCTTCTGAATGCGTCAAATTGATGGTATAAAATTGTTTCGTCTGCTACTGGAGGGACATAAATAGTCGTTAAGTTATTGAGCGACATTTCTCTATCCAATTCATACAGCTTGACCGGCTGGATTTTTTCTTCACTGCTTCCCGCTGCTGTTACAATGTAAACGAGGTAATCATCAGGAACGTGTTCCATCAGCGTGAGCTTTACCTCTGAGGCAACGAACTGATCGTACACTTGAGCAATTAGAACATGACCGGTTAACTCTATTTCGCTTCGCTTTAAATCTGTTCCGTCTAGCAGCTGAAACCCTTCGATAGGATCGATCTTCAGCGCACCAAAAATTGGGTCTAAGAAGCTTTGTCCTCCTTTAATTTCAACAGGAATGCCTCGTTCTTTTCCTTTTTGTAAAAGTAATTGAACCGTACGTTCTGCCACTAAAGGGTGCCCAGGAACGGCATACACCACTTCTTCTATTGAAGCTTTATCGATTAAATCATTTGATATATGTTCATATACCTCTTCAAATGCATCATACGATTCGTATACGCCATCATAGGATACATACGTCAAGCCTTCACTTTCTAATTCTTTGATTACAGGATGTTCTTTTGTACGCATATAAATATGCTTTTCCTGCTGTAGCAAGCGATAAATGCCTACAGGTAGCTGTTCTAAATCGCCTGCTCCTAAACCAATAACTGTTACTTTCCCTGTCATTGCTTCACCTTCTTATTTATTTTTTAATACGTATTTAGCTAAAACACTTCCCATTGGAAGTAAACGTAATTCCTCTTCGGTAAAAATATGTTGTTTTATAATGATAAACAAATAAAACAAACCGCCTATTAAAACACCAGCTCCGGTTTCAACCACTTGGTTGCTTGTATCTAAACCATTAGACCATACAAAGTGATGTAAACAAAATAAATAGCTTTGCAAAAGAACGACCATTGCTATGCCCGTTATAAAAATACCTCCACTCGCCTTTTTCGGAACAAGAGGTACAGCAAGCTTTTTATATAGACAAAATAGATTGATTGCTGCAACGATCGCGAATCCAGCTGAGGAAGCAATGGCTGCTCCTATAGTTTGAAAATCTGGTATTAGCCAAAGATTCAATATTAGTTTGACTGCCATGCCAGCGATAACAGCTATCACAGGCGCGATAACAGCTCCCATCCCCTGCAGTACAGCTCCAGCAGTTGCTGCTACTGTTGTAAATATAACTAACAAGCTCAAAACTTGTAAAACGTCCGTTCCGTGGGAGTCACTGTATAAAAGCATATTAATGGGTTTCATCAGCGCAATCAAGCCAAAAGCTGCTCCAACTCCGACTACAAGCGATAGACGGAGAGACAGCTGAACTTTTTCAACTACAAATGACAGATTTTTTTTCGCAATGGCTGAAGAAATAACAGGTACAAGCGAAAGCGAAAAAGCTGTACCTACTACTGTACCTAATTGAATCAACGGAAGCCCGCGGTCATAAATACCTTTTAAAATTTGTGCTGCTTCTTCAGCCATGCCGTGCGCCGTTAGACTAGAATATAAAGTAAAGGAGTCAATAAGCTGGATAAACAGCAGACCCATACCGCTAATACAAATTAATAAGCCTTGAATAATAAGGATTTTAAATATTCTCTTGATGTCTGCTTTTTTTATGCGTTGAAATACTCCCTTAGAATTTGTCTTTGTTCTAAAAACAAATAAAAATAAAATAATAAGGGATGTGATACCGCCTGTTATAGAACCAAAAATAGCTCCCGCCCCTGCAGTATATAGATCATAACCATGTCGGATCAAGAAAATAGACAGATACAAAATAGTCCCTACCCGTACAACTTGTTCTGCAATTTGAGACAGCGCTGTAGGAAACATATTATGTAATCCTTGATAATAACCACGAATAACAGCAATAAACGGAATAAGTAAAAAGGAAAATGAAATAATTTGAATGAGAACCGTTAATTTACGATCTCCCATCCACTCGGCAATCGTTTCTGCGAAAATATATTCAAACGCAAATATCGTGCAGCCTACTACAAACAAAAAAGCAAACGAAACTTGAAGTATTCCCCGTATTTCCTTTCTTCGATTTGTTACCGCATACTCAGCTACTAACTTTGAAATAATTACAGGGAAACCATATGTACCTAGCTGTAGCGCAATTCCATATAGCGGATAAACTTGCTGATAGATATAAAACCCTATATCTCCCGCGATATGATGATATGGAATACGATAAGTGGCACTTAAGATTTTCGTAAATAAACCTGCGAGCGTTAAAATAACGGCGCCGTTAAAAATAGAATAGAGCTTTGATTGTTTCTGCATTCCTACACCTTTCACCTGCAGCTTGTAATGATATGAACAACTCTTTTTATTAGCCGCTAACCACACTAGAATAGAGCTTTGTTCTTATAAAACATCCTGCACTTTCCAATAAATAAAATACCGTACCATTATATCATGTTCTCTTTATTTCTAAGGTAAGACAGCATGAAAAAAGGCAGCAGAAACTGCTACCTTTTCAGTAAATAATGTAAAATAAAGATAATTACGCTTACTGCTCCATTTGACGAGATAAGAAGCTAGCTGCTGTTTCGGCTGCTTTATGCTCTACTTCACCAAGAGACTTATCTTTTGAGAAAATGACAACAGCTCCAATCGGATCTCCATTTGCAATAATCGGACCGATTGTGTAAGAAGAAATATTTTCTTCGTATCCATCGACAAATTCAAGGTTTTTGCCATCAGTTACTAAAGAAGAACTGCGGCTTTCCATAACAGATTCCACTAACGAACTAATGTTTTTATTTAAGTATTCTTTTTTAGAACTTCCTGCTACCGCAATAAATACATCGCGGTCACAAATAAGTACAGGATGACCTAAGCTGTCGTATAGCGCTTCGCCATACTCTTTTGCAAAGTCTCCCAATTCACTAATTGGCGAATATTTCTTTAAAATAACTTCTCCATCGCGATCGACGAAAATCTCTAGCGGATCTCCCTCTCGGATGCGAAGCGTTCTTCTAATTTCTTTTGGAATCACAACGCGACCCAAATCATCAATACGACGAACAATACCTGTTGCTTTCATTCATTGAAGCCTCTCTTTCATATGATGATTAAAATAGTTGGTGAATATCACTGATGGCTATATGATAAAAGGTTCACCTTTGTTGAGGTTAGTATTCTTCACTCTACAACTTCTATTCACCAACCATCTCTTTTTTTGTTAAAAAGTGTGCTTTTATTAAAAAAATGTCCAAAAAACCGCCAAAACATGGGGATTTGGCGGTTTTTATTTCGGCTATATAAAAAGAAGGCTCAAAAATGAGCCTTCTTTTTAATTCGTAACTTGTTCTTTTTTAACAGTGGCTACTCCTTTTACTAACTGATACACAATATTGAGCCATTCTTTTTGAGCAAGTCCTTTTACATTAACCACTAATTTTACTTTCTTGCCTTCCATACCTAAGCTGACCATTCTGCCAAATTGATCACCTAGCATGAATAATTTTTGGCCGTCTATCGTTGAGCTCGCTTCTTCAGACAGCAGAATAGAAATTTCTTGTTTTGACTGAAGAATAGATTCTACTAAGTTCTGCGTTGCATATACTTTTGTTTCCGCTACTTTAAACAAATACTCTACCTCAGCCGGATACTCTCCAAAACGATCAATCATTTCATCCTGCAATTCTTGAATATCTTCTAATGCTTCAATTCCTCTAAAGCGCTTATACATCTCAATTTTCAAGCGGCCGTCTGTAATGTACTGATCAGGAATATACGCGTCTAAGTCCAGATTCATTTCTACATTAAATTTCACATTTTCTCCGTCAGACCCGCGTCTTTCCTCTATCGCTTCTTTAAGCATTTGAGAGTAGAGATCGAAACCGACAGAATCGATAAATCCATGCTGCTGAGCACCCAGTAAGTTTCCGGCGCCACGTATTGAAAGATCACGCATAGCAATTTTAAAACCAGAACCTAATTCGGTGAATTCTTTAATAGCTTGCAGACGCTTTTCAGCTACTTCTGTCAGTACTTTGTCTTTGTGATACGTAAAGTACGCATATGCCACGCGATTTGAACGACCTACACGCCCTCTTAATTGGTACAGTTGTGATAATCCCATCTTATCAGCGTTGTTGACAATAAGCGTATTCACATTTGGAATATCTACTCCCGTTTCGATAATGGTTGTACTCACAATCACGTCATATTCGCCTTCTAAAAAGCTTAAAATAACCGCTTCGAGTTCGGTTTCGTTCATTTTTCCGTGGGCATACGTTACCCTAGCATCAGGCACAAGCATCGAAATTTCTTCTGCTTTTCGTTCAATATCTTCTACGCGATTATATAAAAAGTAAACTTGGCCATCACGCGCTAACTCACGCTCAATCGCTTCACGAACTAACACCGGATTATACTCCACTACATATGTTTGAACCGGAAAACGATTTTCAGGCGGCGTTTCAATAACAGACAAATCCCTTACGCCCAACATAGACATATGTAATGTTCGTGGAATAGGCGTTGCTGTAAGTGTAAGGACATCAACGTTTGCTTTCATTTGCTTGATTTTTTCCTTGTGCGTTACACCAAAACGCTGCTCTTCATCGATAACTAACAATCCTAAATCTTTATAAATCACGTCTTTAGATAGTAAACGATGTGTACCAATCACTACATCTACGGTCCCGTTTTTTAGCCCTTTAATTGTTTCTTGCTGCTGTTTACGGCTGCGAAAGCGGCTCAATAGCCCAATGTTGATTGGATAGTCTTGAAAACGCTCACGGATGGTTTCATAATGCTGCTGAGCTAAAATAGTGGTTGGCACTAAAATAGCCACTTGTTTTCCATCTGTCACAGCCTTAAACGCAGCACGAATGGCTACTTCCGTTTTTCCATATCCAACGTCTCCGCAAAGCAGACGATCCATTGGTCTTTCATGTTCCATATCCTTTTTAATTTCTTGTACAGAACGAAGCTGATCTTCGGTTTCTTGATAAGGGAACGCTGTTTCAAATTCTCTCTGTAAATCGCCATCCGGAGAAAATGCATAACCTTTACTTGCTTCACGCTCTGCATACAGTTTAATTAAGTCATCAGCGATGTCTTGAACAGAAGACTCAACTTTTCGTTTCACTTTCTTCCAGTCATTTCCGCCAAGTTTATATACTTTTGGCTCTTTCCCTTCAGAGCCTACATATTTTTGTACTTGATCAATCTGTTCAACAGGAACGTACAGCTTGTCAGAGCCTTCATATTTGATATGGATATAATCTTTATGATTACCGTTAATCTCTAACGTTTCCATTCCTAAGTAACGGCCAATACCGTGGTTCACGTGTACGACATAGTCACCTACGTTTAACTCTGAATAGCTTTTAATACGCTCTGCATTGGAAAGCTTTTGACGACGCTTTGATTTCTTTACCCGTTTTTTAAACAATTCTTCCTCGGTTAAAACAGCTAATTTTTGCATCGGCAGTTCAAAGCCCATTTGTAAATCGCCTTCAATGATTTGAACAAGACCTGGCACAAGCTGACCATTTCCATCTAAAATAGATGAATCAATATCATAATCTGCCAGCACACCTTCAAGTTTTTTCACGCGCTCTTTATCTGCTCCTAAGAGGACTACCGTATAATTAGCATTTTTCCAACGTTCAATTTCACTTTTTAATAAGTTCATTTGGCCGTAAAACTGCTGCATCTGCTTACATGAAATATTAATAATATTTTGCGGACTCGTATACGATACGTGCTTCAAAAACAACGATAAGTATAAAAACTGATGTTTTGCTCGCTGAATAAGAGATGGGAGCTTATGAGATAATTGAACGTCTCGAACAATTTGCCCCTGTCCTAATAATTCGGTTATCCATTCAGCTTCCTCTGTTTCAAGCTGATCAGACGTTTCTTGAATTCGAGTGGTTTCATCAAAGATGACAAGGCCGCCTTCTGGTAAATAATCTAGTAAACTAGCAGGCGATTCGTAGAAGAATGATAAATACTTGAACATATTTTCAAGAAGTTGACCTTGACGCAGCTGTTCGATTTCACCTTTAATATTTTCTGTTAAGGTAGCTTTTAGTGCTGCGTTTTTTACTTGTTGCAGCGTCGAAGCCAGCTGCGCTTCTAGTTCTTCAATTCCTTGGGCTACTTCATTTTGATTCACAATGATTTCCGTAGCAGGGCCGATTGAAATTTCTTTTAACTGCTCTTGAGAGCGTTGATCCTCGATTGTAAAAGTACGAATGGAATCAATCTCCGTATCAAATAGTTCAATTCGGACAGGTAGCTCTTCTGTTAACGGATAAATGTCAATGATTCCTCCGCGCACACTAAACTCACCCGGAGCTGAAACCATCGATGCCCGCTCATAGCCCAACTCAACTAACCTTTTTAAATAATGATCAACGTCGATGTCAATCCCCATTTGAAACGGCAGCTGTGTTTGCTCCCATCTTGCTTTAGGAGGCAGCAGCTTTCGAATTCCTGCAAGCGGTGTTACAACTACTCCACCTGTATGTTGACTCCAATAATTGAGTACTTCAATGCGCTGAGCCTTTAATTCTGGACTTGCAATCCCCACTTCTGTAGCAACTAAATCGTTAACAGGGTATAAGAAAACGTCTTTTTCCGGTAAAAGATGCAAAAGGTCTTCATACACTTTTTGAGCTTGATATAAATTATGAGTCACTACTAATAAGGGGTATTTTTTATCCTCATTTAAGAGTGCCATTAATACAGATCGAGCTGAACCGGAAATTCCCGTTACTAACTGTTCTTTCAAACCTTCTTCTAAACTGCTGACAACAGCTCCAATTTCTTTATTTTCTTCAAATTGCTGTCTAATCCCTCGCAAAGGAATTCCCTCCTCCCATGATATGTCTAAACTAAACAGAAAAACGCTTTGGTTTGAGACCAAAGCTTTTTATTGTATAAATGTTTCGTACTGATGATAGTCTGGATTTCGTTCTAGCGCTTCTTGACAGTCTTCACAAATAATTTTAACCACGATATCTCCACTATTGTGGTAGTGAATAAAGTCTTTTCGTTCATCTGCGGTCAGGTGATTAAAACCGAGTGCTTCCGTATTGTGAGCTGTCTTTTCTATCATACCGACTTTTGCGCCACAATGTCTACAGAAATAATGAATAGACATACAAATCCTCCCAAATCTTTTAGTGTTAGTATGGACGATTGAGAGAAATTTTATTCTACTTAATTATAGCGATTCATTACTTCTAAGAACGGTTTACCTAAAAAATCTTCACTCGCGTGTATAGACGTTTTCATCGCTTCTTCCATATGAACCATTTCATCTGCTGTAAAGCGCCCTAGTACGTAATCAACTACTTTCATACCGTTTTGCGGACGATCAATTCCAATACGAATTCGGTTAAATTCTTGGGTTTTTAAATGCTGAATAATTGATTTTATTCCGTTATGGCCGCCTGGACTTCCTTTTGTACGCAATCTTACTTTTCCGCACGGTAAATCTAAGTCATCGTAAATAACAAGCAAGTCTTCGACGTCTATATCAAAATAGTCCATTAATGGGCGAATACTTTCTCCTGATAAATTCATATATGTTAGAGGCTTTAATAATATGACTTTTTCTCCTTTTATTATACCTGTTCCATATATTCCGTTAAACTTTGTTTTATCTAATGAAATCATAAACTGTTCAGCAATTTTATCAATTGCCATAAATCCTATGTTATGACGAGTTCGGTCATATTCTTTTCCAGGATTCCCTAAACCAACGATTAATTTCAAAATAGATACTCCTTTCCACTCTATGTAAGTTGTACATAATAGGTAAATGTCTTTAATGTTTTACATTACTATATAGTATCACTTTTATTATAATCAATTCACACAAAAAGACGTAACCTTTTGGTTACGTCTTTTTATATTATTCTTCGTTATCTTTTTCTTTTGTTGCTTCAACATTGCCTTCAGCATCCTGAACTTCGCCGCTGTCCGGCTCTTCTTCCTGTTGAGGAGGTAGTACAGAAGCAACTGTATCTTCTGCATCATGCGTAATTTCTAGCTTTTTATCTACTTTAATATCCGCTACTGTGATTGTATCATTAATTCCTAAATCTGATACATCTACATCAATAGATGATGGAATATCTTGCGGCAAGCCTTTTAATGAAATTTCATATAGAGACTGCTGTAATACGCCGCCTTCTTTTGTTCCTTTTGCTTCTCCTACTAGAGATAAAGAAACTTCAGTATCAATTTCTTTCTTCATGTCGACCACTTGGAAATCCGCGTGGACAATTTCGTTTTTTAATGGATCAGTTTGAATATCATGTAACATTACGGAATATTTTTGCTTATCCACTTGTAATGTTAACACTCCATTGCGCCCTGCTTCACGAATAGTCTTAATAAAATCAGCACTGTTTAAGTAAATAGCTGTGGATTCTGTTTTATTTCCGTAAACAACCGCTGGGAAGTTTCCTTCGTCGCGAATCTTTCTATTTGTAGAATTTTTGAAATCCGTTCTTTTATTTGCTTGAATTGAAATACTCATTTTATTCACCTTCCAGTATGTTTTCTACTTAAAATGTACCCTTTTTAGAAGGTTGCTAAACATGAAACCCAGTTTGAACATTAATATATCTTTGTTCATCCTGTCCAGATCCCTTTAAAACAAAGGATTAGCGCATTTAATTTTTTTCAAAAAAACCTCTTTCCATTTGGAAAGAGGTTCTGTTTATCAATCAAATAACGTACTAACTGATTGCTCTTCATGAACACGAATAATCGCTTCACCGATTAACGGAGCTACTGAAAGTTCTGTTACTTTACCAATTTTCTTATCTTCTGTTAAAGCAATAGAGTTTGTTACAGCTAGCTCTTTGATTGTAGAGTTTTGAATACGCTCAATTGCAGGGCCTGAAAGCACTGGGTGTGTACAACAAGCATATACTTCTTTTGCACCTGCTTCAATTAATGCACTTGCACCAATTGTAATTGTACCGGCTGTATCAATCATGTCATCAATCAAGATTGCTGTTTTTCCTTCCACTTGTCCAACGATGTTCATAACTTCTGCTACGTTTGGACGAGGACGACGTTTGTCAATGATAGCGATCGGCGCTTTTAGACGTTCCGCTAAACGGCGAGCACGCGTTACGCCACCGTGGTCCGGAGATACAACAACAACGTCATCAAGGTTTTTACTCTTAAAGTATTCACCTAAAATTGGAACACCTACTAAATGGTCAATTGGAATATCGAAGAAACCTTGAATTTGAGGAGCGTGTAAATCTAATGTGATAATACGAGTAGCTCCCGCTTTTTCAATGATATTTGCTGCTAATTTTGCAGTGATTGGTTCACGTGCACGAGCTTTACGATCCTGACGAGCATAGCCATAGTAAGGCATAACGATGTTAATTGTTTTAGCTGATGCACGTTTTAATGCATCAATCATAATTAATAATTCCATTAAGTGTTCGTTAACTGGAGCACTTGTTGATTGAATGATAAATACATCACAACCACGGATACTTTCTTCAATGTTAATTTGAATTTCACCGTCACTGAAACGATCAACCGAACATTTACCTAATTCCACACCAATTACTTTTGCGATCTCTTCAGCTAAAGCCTTGTTTGAATTTAGCGTAAATAACTTTAAATTTTCATCAGCATATACATTTGACATTTTATTGTGAAACCTCCGTCAGGATTTTTTATTAATATCAAGCTTTTCAGCATAGTTTTCTTTATTTACTTGTTTCGCACGAGCAATTGATAATGCTTTTCCTGGCACATCATCCGTTACCGTTGAACCAGCTGCAACATAGGCGCCTTCCCCAATTGTTACAGGTGCAATTAAGTTTGAGTTACATCCTACGAATGCCCCATCTTCAATCTTTGTTAAAAATTTATTTTTCCCATCGTAGTTAACTGTAATAGATCCGCACCCTAAGTTTACACCTTTTCCGACCTCTGCGTCTCCAATATAACTTAAATGAGAAGCTTTGCTACCTTTGCCAAAAGATGCTTTTTTAATTTCTACAAAGTTTCCTACGCGCACTTCATCTCCAATTAATGATTGAGGACGAATATGTGCAAATGGGCCAATTGTGACTTCGTGACCAATTTCACTATCGTGAGCAACAGAATGGCGAATAGAAGTATTATTACCTATTTTGCAGTCTTTAATTTCACTGTTAGGGCCTACTTCACAATTCTCTCCAATTACAACTGTTCCTTGAATAACCGTACCAGGATAAATAACCGTATCTCTGCCAATAACAGCATCTGCTGAAATGTACGTGTTAGAAGGATCCACAATCGTCACTCCATTTAACATATGCTGCTTGTTGATGCGCTTCTTCATTGTTTCTTCTGCTTGAGACAGAGCAAATCGATCATTAACGCCCAATGTTTCAGCAAAATCGGATGTTTGATATGCAGAAATAATTTGACCTTCATTTTTTAGAATTTCGATAACATCAGGTAAATAATACTCTCCCTGTACATTATCATTTGAAACTTTTGAAAGTGTCTCAAATAATTTCTCATTATCAAAACAATACGTACCAGTATTAATTTCCTGTACAAGACGTTCTTGTTCTGTGGCATCTTTATGCTCCACAATCTTTTCAACAGACCCTTGTTCATTTCGAATGATGCGTCCATATCCTGTTGGATCTTCTGCATGAGCTGTTAAAATAGTTGCCATTGCATTTGTTGCTTCATGATGCTTTAATAAAGATTCAATTGTTTCAGCTGTAATAAGCGGAGTATCTCCACATACAACAATTGTCGTACCTTTTTCATGTGCAAGTAAAGATTCTGCTTGCATCACTGCATGAGCTGTTCCTAACTGCTCTTCTTGTAAAGCAAATAAGCTTTTATCTCCAACATGTGATTTCACTTTTTCGGCACCGTGACCTACAACTGTAATTAAATTTGTTAAATCTAAACGTGATAACTGATCAATTACGTGTTGCACCATCGGTTTGCCACACACAGGGTGTAACACTTTATATAAAGATGACTTCATACGTGTACCCTGACCAGCTGCCAATATGACTGCATATCTTTTTGACATAACAGGCCTCCAATTTTACCTTTTTATCCATTAAGAATATTATATCAAAAATGACAGCATTTCAAGGAATCATTTATAAGTCATGAATTTTATTTTTTGGTAATGCTAAAGTTTTACAAAGGTGTGAAATTATATAAGTGGTAATCAAAAAGAAAAGAGCCTACTTTTCAGTAGACTCTTAATGTATCATATGTTTACGAAGCACCCGCTTCTTCGAATTCAACTTCTACCTCACCTAAACGATGATATTCTGCTAAAACAGCATCTTGAATCTTTCCGCGAGTATTTGAATTGATTGGATGTGCAATATCACGGAACTCACCATCCGGTGTACGTTTACTTGGCATGGCTACAAATAAGCCATTATTACCATCAATCACACGAATATCATGAACAACAAATTCACCATCTAATGTGATTGAAGCAATCGCTCTCATACGTCCTTCAGTGTTCACGCGGCGTAATCTTACGTCAGTTACTTCCATCTTGTTCACCACCTTTTTCTATGCGAAGCTTTACATACTTAATTCCACAGAATTTTGTGTTTTCCTGCTATTCAGAAAAAATTTTTAGAAAATTTTCGCAAAAAAAGTGAACAATTGGAAGTTACTTGCTTTTTGTTAGAAATTTGTTAATTTGATTACCCTTTAACGAGCGCAATAACTTCAATTTCAACAAGTACATCTTTAGGTAGTCTCGCTACTTCTACACATGAACGTGCCGGCTTATGGTCCCCGAAGTAGTCGCCATAGACTTCATTTAACGCTGCGAAGTCGTTCATATCTTTAATGAATACGGTTGCCTTTACAACTGTATTTAGAGAAGCTCCAGCTTCTTCAAGAACTGCTTTTAGATTTTCAAATACCTGAGTAGCTTGTACTTGAACATCTCCTTCGACCAACGTACCATCTGGACGAAGTGGAATTTGACCTGAACTGTAAAACAAGTTATTCACAACAATTCCCTGTGAATATGGACCAATAGCTTGCGGTGCATTTTTTGTTTGAACCTGTAACATATGTTCCTCTCCCTTACTTGATCAAATATATTTTAAGTAATTGCCTTCTTGTACACGAATTTGTTTATCTTTGATATTTACATCTGTTAATTGTACAAGGGACACATACTCATCCACTAAACGTTCTTCAATATCTTCTGATTCTACTAAAACTCCAATACCAGCAACAGTTGCATCGAACTCTTCAAGCAAGCTAACCATTCCATTTACAGTGCCGCCAGCTTTCATGAAATCATCAATGATGAGTACATTTGACCCCACCGCTAAACTTCTTTTAGCTAACAGCATCGTTTGAATGCGCTTAGATGAACCCGATACGTAGTTAATACTAACGGTAGATCCTTCAGTTACTTTACTGTCTCTGCGCACAATAACAACGGGCACATCTAAATACTGAGCAACCGCATACGCAATAGGAATACCTTTTGTTGCTACAGTCATCACCACATCGATTTTGCGGTTAGCAAAAAGCGACGCATACAAGCGACCGATTTTATTCACAACGCGGGGGTTCCCTAAAATATCAGTTAAATATAAATATCCACCTGGCAATAAACGCTCAGGTTTTTCAATCAACCCACATAATTCTTGAACAAGCTGACCGGCTTCTTCATTCGTCATCTTTGGAATGAATTTAACTCCGCCGGCAGCCCCTGGTAGCGTAACCAAAGTTCCGATACCCTGCTGTTCAAAAGTTTGTTTAATAATCGCCATATCTTCGCTAATAGATGATTTTGCGGAATCATATTTATCTGCAAAATACGTAAGAGGGATAAGGCGCTGAGGGTTTTGAATGAAATAGTTGGTCATATCAATTAATCGTCCACTACGTCGAAACTTCATAACATCCTCCTGAAAATCCGAATATTGTAATGTAAATATAACATTAACATACGGATTTATTCAAGCGTTATTCGTTCACCTAGTAGCCTAACTGCATAAACTTTATCACAAAAGCCACGTAATCCATTATAAATGCGGTGCATACGTGAATCATGCTGTACAAGTCCGAATACAGTTGGCCCACTGCCGCTCATGAGCACAGCATCGGCGCCAAAACGCTTTATTTGTTCTTTAATGAGAGCTACTTCCGGATGCATTTTCAGCGTTACTGCTTCCAATACATTTCCGACAAGGCTACACATTTCATCATAATTTCCTGATTGTATGGCGTGAACCATCTCATCTACTTTAGGATGATCCATCTCTTCAATTTTTAAGTTTCGATATACATCTGCTGTAGAAACACCTATTTCAGGCTTAGCCAAAATCACCCAGCAGCTTGGAGGTGCCTCAATATGCTCTACAATCTCTCCGCGCCCTGTAGCAAGAGCTGTCCCTCCGTACACGCAAAAAGATACGTCAGAGCCAATCTCAGCCCCTATTTCTGCAAGTGTGTCTAATGATAACCCTAATTCCCATAACGTATTTAAACCGCGTAATGTAGCAGCCGCGTCACTGCTGCCTCCAGCTAATCCAGCAGCTACTGGAATATGTTTATCAATTAATATATTTACACCTTTTGAAATGTTATAACGTCGCTTCAAAATCTGCGCTGCCTGATAAGCGAGATTTCGCTGGTCATCTGGAACAAAGCGATTATGAGAATAAATAACAATTCGTCCATCTTCACGGTCAGAAAGTTCAATTCTGTCCGCTAAATCAATTGTTGTCATAATCATCTTAACTTCATGGTAACCATCTGGACGTTTATGTAACACATCAAGTGACAAATTTATTTTAGCCGGTGCTTTCACCATTAATTTCAACTTACTTCACCTACTTCATCTTATCGAGTTTAACGCTATTTTATCATAAAATGAACAAGATATAGCTGTTCATTTAAACATCTTTGTTTAATCCTCTTTTTTATCTTTCATTTTGGGACAAAAAAACCGAAGCGGTTATACACTTCGGTTTTCCTCATTTCACTTTAAATAATCGTATAAGCATTGATTTTCACTATGCTATTGCTTTAGCTGCTGCTGTGCAAGCTCTACAGCTCGCTTCACCATATTGCCTGCGTCTTTTGCCCGAATAGCGCCCCAGCCTTCTGCTTGTACAGTATCGTAAAAACCAAGTTCTTTAGCCAGTTCTTCTTTCAGCTTCGATGACATAATCCCTCTACGCCTTGACATTGCACATGGCTCCTTTACGTATAAAATGAAATTTCAACCTGAATCTCCTCGCTCTTTTACATAAGAAACGCGAGGACGATATGTATAGTATGTATAAAAAATATTGCATATATAATTTGAAAAAAAGACCAATAAAAAAGCAGTAAACCAATGTCCACTGCTCATCACCACTTGCTATATTGCCTATGTCATTCTTAGAAAAATTTTAGTTGCACTGTTTCCGTTAACACATCTGCGTAACTATACGAAACGCGCTCCAAAGAGTTTTCCTCTTGATCTAATTCAACGATAAAAACAGATGGGTACGTTTCTGTTAATACACCTGAACGTTCTACTGTTTTTCTACGACCACCGTTTGCTTTTAAAGTTAATCGTTGGCCTAGGTGCAAATCCAGCGCTTGCTTAATATCAGACAAAGTTTTCGCCATATTGGTCCACCTCACTATGTATAGTGTAACACATGTTAGAAAAATAGTCAAAAACATAAAATTATAACAATCTATCTCTAATTGTGTCAATAAATAATTTTCAACATGAATCTACATTTCGCTGTTAGTATGCTCGTTTTTCAACGAAATATGTATATCTTTAGCAAATATTGAAAATGATTTTGTGTAATTAAGCGTATACTTTGGCTTCATACGAAAAAACAACTGGTTGCACATCATGCGTGTACATGCTGTAACCAGTTGTTTTTATTTCTACTCATCGCTTTCATAAGGCATGCCCGTGCGAAGCAGCCCTTTTGTTTCTACTCCTCCTAAACCTTTAGCACCCGTTAATGTATTACGTAAGACGTCCCATACATTAATACGATCCGTGAAAGGAGTAAAACTTAGTTTTGCTACTACATACACAGGGTCAAGAGCATGAATATTTACACGTGAAGGTGAACTAGCAAAGTTTGCTCCAGCTTGAATCAATAATTCAAAATGCGATTGACAGGCACCTGCAAAGATCACCAGCTGATCTAAATTACCAACTCTTTTTCTTGCTTCTTGGACTGTTTGAATATAGTGCTTGGAATGTCTATAAGCAAGGAGATCATCTTTATTTCCTTTTCCTTTGGAATAGGCATCATGACCTGTCAGCACTAGAATATCAGGTCTTACATCCTCAATTAGCTTTCCAACCTTCTCCGGCATTTCTGACTCAACGCAATGAACACCATAAACAGGAACACCAATTTTTTCGTAAACCAACAAACATTTACGTAAATAATTAGGGTCTCCGTCTACGTGCAGGACCTTTCCTGGAATTTGAAATAAGCGATGTGAATGGCTGTATCCATTTGTCATGCTATATTCAGTTTTCTCTCGAACGAGCCGATAATCCTGTTGAATAAGCTCCAAGGATCTTTCTAAAAGTTCTTCTTCTTGTTTTTTTCTTTGATCCTGTTCTTTAGCATCCACAACCTCTAGATCTGTACAAGGAGCGTCGGCAATCAACCGAACGTCTTCTCCTATTAAAGTCGCATATTTCCCCGCTTCGCTGTCATTAATAGCTATAACACGAAAAAGCAAATCTCTTTGATAAGAAGGTCGTGTAACTATATCACCAATTTTGATGTTCATATGCTTCACTCCGTCTTTGCTACTTCAAAAATAAATTCTCTTCATAGCCTATGACTTCATGATAAAAATGTGATAATTTAGCGAAATGATTTTAAAAGTTGATCACTTAACTTTCCAAATTCTTGAATAGATAACGTTTCGCCTCTTCGTTTCGGATCAATTTCAGCAGTTGAAAGTGCTTGCTCAATGTCCGCTTTTTTCTGCTTCCCATTTGGTAAGTTGTTCACTAGATTGTTTAAAATTGTTTTTCGACGCTGTCCGAAACTTGCTCGTACAACTTGAAAGAAGAATTCTTCATCTTGTACTTCTACCGCTGGCTTCGGTCTTCTTAACAATCGAATAACAGCTGAGTCTACATTAGGCTGCGGATTAAACACTGTTTTAGGCACAATCATAACCGTCTCAGCCTCTGTATAGTATTGAATCGCAATAGAAAGTGAACCGTACTCTTTTGTTCCCGGTTTAGCTGCTATACGGTCAGCAACTTCTTTTTGAAGCATAACGACGATTCCACGTACCGGAATTTGCTCTTCTAATAATTTCATCAAAATGGGTGTCGTCACGTAATACGGTAAATTCGCAACGACCATTAAATCTTCTATGTTTTCGAATTCTTGTTCGAGCGTCTCTTTTAAATCCGCTTTTAACACATCTTGATGAATAACTTTTGCATTTGGGTAAGGAGAAAGCGTATCAGCTAAAATCGGAAGCAGACGCTGATCGATTTCAAATGCCAGTACTTTTTTTGCGCGCTTTGCTAGCTGTTCAGTTAAGGCCCCGATACCAGGTCCAATTTCAATAGCTCCCGTTTCTTCTGTTATTTCCGCATGATCAACAATACGATGTAAAATGTTTGTATCAATTAAAAAATTTTGTCCCAAACTCTTTTTAAATGTAAAACCGTATTTCTTTAAAATTTCCTTGGTTCGATTAGGCGTTGCAATATCTTTTAACACGATCCCTTTTCCTCCTTATTTATCTGCTCAACAGCTCTGATAAAGTCCTCTTTTGAAATCTGGAACATCTGTAAGCGTTTATGGAGCTGCTTTCCGTTGGCATAGCCAATTTTTAATAACTTTCCTATTCTTTCACGTCGAGATTTGGCTTTACTATCTCCTATCAAACGAGCTACGATTAAATCCTCTTGAGAAATCTCCATAGCTGCCCCCATCCACTCTTGCTTCACATCTTTTAGTGCTTTTTGAATAGACGCAATAGAAGCATGTTCAACTCCAATGCCTTTGCCATTTTTAGGGCGAGCCTCTTCTTTATCTAAGAATGCATGTTTACATCCTGGAACACGTTCTGAAACAATATTTCGAATTCGCTGTCCCGGATAATCTGGATCTGTAAAAATAATCACGCCTCTTGTTTTTTGAGCTAATTTTACTTTTTCAATGGTTTCTTCATTTACAGCTGATCCATTTGTCTCGATGGTATCCGCATCCACTGCACGTTTAATCGCTACAGTGTCATCTCGGCCTTCTACTACAATAATTTCTTTAATCTTCATTGCTTCCTCCAAAACATTCAGTTTTGTTCATTTGCTTTTCAGTAAAAATGAAATGCTCGTTACGCACATCATTTTTCTGCTATGAAATCAACGTTTTATCTTATTATCAACTAAATTAAAAAGCATTTACCTGTTATTTTAACTGAAAAAGGCAGAGGATAACATTCTCCTCTGCGCCTACCTTTACTTTAACACGAAAATGATTGTTATATGAGAAAAAGTTTTAATCATTAATGCCAAATAGCTTTTTGGCGTTAGCTGTTGTAATCTCGGCCAATTCTTCATACGTTATCCCTTTTAACTCTGCAATTTGCTCTGCTACGTATGAAACATAACCAGGTTCATTGCGCTTGCCGCGGAATGGATGAGGAGTTAAATAAGGACAGTCTGTTTCAATTAATAGTTTATCTAAAGGAAGCTCTGTAGCAACTTCTTTTGGTTTTTTCGCATTTTTAAAAGTAACAGGTCCACCAAAAGAAATATACATATTCATATCCATACACTGCTTCGCTACTTCAATACTGCCCGTGAAGCAATGCATAATTCCGCCTACTTCTTCTACGTGCTCTTCTTTTAAAATGGTTACCACGTCTTCCGTTGCATCACGATTATGAATAATGATAGGTAAATTCACTTTGCGAGCTAAGCGAATTTGACGGCGAAATACGTCCTTTTGAACCTCTTTAGGTGATTTATCCCAATGGTAGTCTAATCCCATTTCCCCTAAAGCAACAACTTTCGGATGCTGAGCTAACTCTTCAATCCAAGCTAAGTGCTCATCCGTCATATCAATTGCATCTACTGGATGCCATCCTACACTAGCATAGATAAAGTCATACGTTTCAGCTATTTGAATAGCCTTTTTGATGGTAGGTTCATCGAATCCCACAACTACCATGTTTTGAACACCTTTTTCTAACGCACGATTAATTACTTCTTGCAAATCATCTTCATACTGTTCTGCGTTTAAATGAACATGTGTATCAAATAACATCTAATCGATCCTTTCCATGAATAAAAGGGGGTCCTCGCATGTTACACGTGAAACGCCCCTTTTGCCTATACTTATTTTATCTTCGTGCCATTTGCTAAGTTTTGATCTACGCTTGCTAGGGAAAGACCATTCTCATCTTCACCCGCTAAAATCATTCCTTGTGATAGTTCACCGCGCAGTTTCACAGGTTTTAAGTTGGTTACACAAATTACTTTTCGACCTACTAATTCTTCAGGCTTATAAAACTTGGCAATCCCTGATACAACCTGGCGTTTTTCATAGCCAAGATCAAGCTGAAGCTTTAATAGTTTATCTGCCTTTTTAACTGTTTCTACTTGCGTAACTTGCGCTACACGAAGCTCTACTTTCATGAAATCATCAATTGTAATCTCTTCAGAAGACTCTTCCTTCACAACAGGTTTTTCGTCTTTTGGAGCACTTCCTTGCATCTGCTCTTTAATAAACGCTACCTCTTCTTCTCGATCTAGACGAGGGAACATTGGCTCACCTTTTTCTACTTTTGTGCCTTCTTTAAGCATATTAAAACGCGTCGTGCTTTCCCACGTTTTTAATACATCTTCTTTTACACCAATCTGAGCGAAAATTTTCTCAGGTGTACGTGTTAAGAATGGCTGCAGCAATACCGCAATGTGACGAATTGATTCAGCTAGATGTGTCATAACAGAAGCAAGTTCTGCACGCTTATTCTCATCTTTTGCTAACGCCCAAGGCTGCGTTTCATCAATGTATTTATTCGTGCGGCTTACATATTGCCAGATAGAAGCAAGAGCCACTGAAAACTCCATATCTTCCATCGCTTCTTCATATTTATTCACTGTATCTTTTTGTGCTTGGACGATAAGTGCATCAAACTCTGTTACATTGCCTTCATAAGTCGGAATAACACCATCAAAATACTTATTAATCATCGCCACTGTACGATTAATTAGGTTGCCAAGGTCATTTGCTAAGTCAAAGTTAATACGTTCAACAAACGCTTCTGGTGTGAATACACCGTCTGAACCGAATGGAACTTCACGAAGTAAGTAGTAACGAAGGGCATCTAGTCCATAGCGGTCAATCAATGTCACTGGGTCTACTACATTCCCTTTTGACTTCGACATCTTTCCATCTTTCATTAATAACCAGCCGTGAGCAAATACTTTCTTAGGAAGTGGCAAATCAAGTGCCATCAACATGATTGGCCAATAAATAGTATGGAAACGTACGATTTCTTTTCCTACTAAATGTACATTGGCTGGCCAATATTTCCGATAGTTTTCATAGTTCTCTGTACCATACCCAAGAGAGGTGATATAGTTAGAAAGCGCATCAATCCATACGTAAATAACGTGTTTTGGGTTACCTGGAACTTTTACCCCCCAATCAAACGTCGTACGAGAAACAGCTAAGTCTTCAAGGCCAGGCTTAATAAAATTATTGATCATTTCGTTTTTACGGGACTCTGGTTGAATAAATGAAGGGTTTTCTTCATAAAAAGCTAGTAAACGATCTACGTATTTCCCCATTTTAAAGAAATAGGACTCTTCTCGAACGAGCTCTACAGGGTGTCCGCTATCCGGGCTTTTTCCGCCTACAACTTTTCCATTTTCAACGATTGGATCTACTAGTTGATGCTCTGTATAGTACGTCTCATCGGGAACTGAATACCAACCTTCATACTCATCAAGATAAATATCACCTTGTTCTAAAAGGCGCGCGAAAATCTTTTCCACGATTTCTTTATGTCTGGATTCTGTTGTACGGATAAAATCATCATACGAAATATCCATCTTATCCCACAGTTCTTTGATTCCAGATACAATATCATCTACGTATTGCTGAGGTGTCACGTTTTTCTCTTCTGCTTTTCGCTGAATTTTTTGACCATGTTCATCTGTACCTGTTAAATAACGTACGTCAAACCCTCTCAAACGTTTATAACGAGCCATTGCATCTCCTGCTACTGTCGTGTATGCATGCCCTATATGTAATTTACCACTCGGATAATAAATCGGCGTAGTAATATAAAATGTATTATTTCCATCTGCCATGTTCATAACCTCCAACATTCCATTTCAACATTTTGATTTATATGTACGTAATCATATAAACCCTGTCTTCTTATTCTACTATCTATCATACTATTTTACATGATAATTTCAAAACATTCTCTTCCTATATACAAGGGAATATGACGGATTCACTTCATTTTTAAATAATCGTTATTTTCCCAAAAAATAATCCTGTTAATTGTATCAGCTTCGCCCTATTTTTATATAAAATATACCCTCATTCAAAAAGTCACTTTGATGAAAACGACAAATAGCTCTAATTTTGTCGTTTTATGTCGAATTATATTTACCCTATCTTCAAAATAGTTAATATCAAGCTATTTAGACAATTAATCTTTTTTCCAATGAAACCCCTTGTCATTCCTTGACTGACGGTCACAATTAGCTTGTAAACAAGTCGAGAAAAAATTTTTTTACCAGCTACATTTTTTTACATATAAAATGATTGACTAGTTTTGGAAACGCTGGTATTATGAAAGTACGTTGAAATTGTCGAATAATGACGAAAGTAATAACATAGAAAAATGATTACTGAGAGGAGAACGATTAACATGAAATCTACAGGTATTGTTCGTAAAGTTGATGAATTAGGACGCGTAGTAATTCCAATTGAATTACGTCGTACATTAGGAATTGCAGAGAAAGATGCTCTAGAAATCTATGTAGATGAAGAGCGCATCATCTTAAAAAAATACAAACCAAACATGACTTGCCAAGTAACAGGTGAAGTATCTGATGATAACATTCAACTTGCTAGCGGCAAATTAATTCTAAGCCGTGAAGGTGCAGAACAAATTATGAAAGAACTTCAAGATTCTTTACAAGCTTCTAAATAAAACGAAAAGCTGTCTATGATAGACAGCTTTTTTTAATGTACGTGATATTCACTATAAATGTCTCGCTTTGACACATCTCGGTCTTTTGCCACTTGCTTAATAGCTTCTTTGTTTGAAAGCCCTTCTTCTACATAGTGATCAACATGCTCGATAATGGTGAGCTGTTCCCACCATAGATTACTTTCATCTGGTGCTTCTTCATTTGTCCCTTCAAGAATTAAGCAGAATTCGCCTCTAATATCTGTGGCATTTGTCCATTCAATTGCTTCTAATACGCTTCCTCTCAAAAATTCTTCATAGCGTTTTGTTAACTCTCTACATAACACAATAGATCGGTTCCCTAAAATTTCTTCTATACTCTTTAGCGTTTCTTTTAGTCGATGAGGGGCTTCATAAAATATCATGCTTTCCTTAATATACTGAAGCTCTTGAAGCTGTTCTTTACGTTGCTTTTTGTTTCTGTTTAAAAATCCATAAAAATAAAACTGCCCCGTAGGTAAACCAGAAGCAATTAAAGCTGTTAATGCTGCGTTGGGCCCCGGCAGCGGAACAACCGTATATCCTTCTTTAACGGCAGCTACCACTAACTCATAACCAGGATCTGAAATACAAGGCATACCCGCATCGCTTACTAAAGCAATATTTTTTTCACTGTCTAAGTCGCTTAACAGCTGTTCACTTTTTGTATGTTTATTATGTTCATGATAACTTGTAATAGGCGTATCGATTTCAAAGTGGTTACATAGTTTTTTCGTTTGTCTCGTATCTTCTGCGGCAATATAATCAACTTCTTTTAAAATCCGAATCGCACGAAACGTCATATCCTCTAAGTTTCCAATAGGAGTGGGAACTAAATATAAAACGCCTCGTTCATTCGATACATCATAACTTTTTTGTGATTTCATTCTGCTTTTCTTGCTCCCTTCGAATGTAAGCCTGTTTTTGCACTCTGCTTAACTGTTTGAACCAATATTCTTTTTGCATAGCTTCTGTTTTAGAAGTAAATACCTCATGCCAAATTAATGAAACAGGCCTTCTTGCTCTCGTATATTTTGCCCCTTTTCCTTCATTATGGACAGAAATACGTTTTTGCAAATTATTCGTGTAACCAGCATAATACGTACAGTCCTTACATTCAACTACGTAAAAATAATGATTATTTTGTTCCATATAAAATCCTTTTTAATTCGTCCGTGTATTCATCATTATCTTGGTAGACCACCAGCGGAGGAAGAATCTTTAAATCTGGACTTCCATCCTTCGTACCTTCAATTAAAAGTGTATTTGCTTCTTTCCCATCTTTAGGATAGACAAACTGAAGTCTCTTTGGCTCTAAACGGTACTGCCTCATTAACGTAACGATATCTAACAGTCTTCCTGGACGGTGAACTAATGCCACTTTTCCGCCTTGCTTCACTAGTTGACTGCTGGCTCTAATCACATCTTCCAACGAACAATGAATTTCGTGGCGAGCGATTGCAAAGTGTTCGTTTTCATTTATCTCTTCTTTATTGGATGTGGTGAAATAAGGAGGATTACATGTTACAACATCATATTTTCCATAACCCAGTTCTTGAGGCGCATTTTTTAAATCACCATGTATCATTTTAATCTGCCCATCGAGCTGATTATACGCAATACTTCTTTGCGCCATACTATGTAGCCGCTCTTGAATTTCTACACCAATAATTTTTCCCTTTGTTCGTTTAGATAAAAACAGTGGGATTACACCGTTTCCTGAACATAAATCAACCAAGTTACCTTTACGAATTGGGACATAAGCAAAGTGAGATAAAAGCACAGCATCCAATGAAAAGGAAAAGACAGACGGACTTTGAATAATGCGCATCTCCTCATCGGCTAATAGATAATCTAAACGTTCATCTCCATATAACTCAACCATAGTCGTTCTTCTCCTTGTACATCTATTATTTACATCTTTTACTCATAAAAAGAACCTCTCCAAAAGGGAGAGGTGTTGTTACTTTTTATTTAAAAATGACAAGCAAAACAAACAGTCTCCATCTTTACGCACACTTCCATAATGAATGTTACAAATATGAAAACCCTCTTGGTAAAGGCGAGCCAAATTGTCATATCCTTCTCCGATATCAATTTGTTTTTGCTCTTTTGTTTGAGCGCTTGCTTTTGAATGTCTATTTTTCAGCTTCGTTTCGAAGTTTGTCTGGTCAAGGCGACGGCGCAAATGATCATTTTCTATTTGCAGGTGATGATTTTCTTCAATTAGCTCAGCAAGATGCTCTTTCAACTCACCTAACTGCTTATATAAATGACCAATTTGTTCCTCCATGTTTGTCACCGAATCAAAAATCTCTTTTTTATCCACCTTTGCCCACCTCGTTAATCTGTGGCTTGAAACGAAACAGCACCTTCATTATTGATCTCATCCAGAGTATACTCTAAAATTTGTTCGTGATCTGACAGTTCCACTTGAATAATTCTTTCCAAAATATTCAAACCCACTACACGTCCTGAACCATCTGAAGTTTTAATTGTTGAGCCTATATCAGGAAGCTGTTCTTTTGCCGTTTCATACTCATCATTTTCATATTTTAAACAACACATCAAACGTCCGCATAAACCAGAAATTTTCGTTGGATTAAGCGATAGGTTTTGGTCTTTGGCCATCTTAATAGAAACCGGCTCAAAATCGCCTAAAAACGTTGAGCAACATAGCATACGGCCACAAGGACCTATCCCGCCCAACAGTTTTGCCTCGTCTCGTACACCGATTTGACGAAGCTCAATTCGCGTACGGAAAATAGCAGCTAAATCTTTAACTAACTCTCTAAAATCAATACGGCCGTCTGCTGTAAAATAAAAAATGACTTTATTACGATCAAACGTATATTCTACATCTACTAACTTCATATCTAAATCGTGTGATTGAATTTTTTGCACGCATACGTCATACGCTTCTCTAGCAGCTTGTTTATTTTCATCCACAATCAGCCTGTCTTTTTGTTCGGCAATGCGGATTACTTTTTTCAAAGGAAGTACGACATCGTTTTCACTTACTTGCTTTTTATTAATAACCACTCTGCCAAATTCAACACCACGAACTGTTTCTACAATAACAAACTCACCATCTGGAATTGTAAGTTCTCCAGGGTCAAAATAATATATTTTTCCCGCTTTTTTAAAGCGAACGCCTACTACATCATACAAGCTTTTATCCCTCCTGCAAATCCAACACCAGCTGTTCCATTAATAACTGTAGATTCATATTTGAATTTAATTTATTTTTGGCCTTCAAGATAACCTCTAAGCGATAAATCGCTTTTTCCTGCGTTGTCTGAAGAGCTTGCTGTTTTAATTCTTCTATTTTATGACGATAGACGATTTTAGACTCTTGTCCAACTTGCAGCGTCAACAAATCACGATAAAGAAGCATCAATAAAGTTAAACCAATATGTGCTTGTTCTTTTTCTTTAAAATGTGTTACCCACTTTTCATGAATAAAAAGAAGAGCTTGTTGAGGTCTCGTTGTTAACACTTCATATAATTGTATCACTAACTTTATTGCAAGTCCAAACCATTCATCTTTACTTAATTCAATTGCTTCATCAATGCTGTTTGTTAAATTAGACAAGATGGACGCATCTACTGCGGAAAGGCCATTTTCTACTAGTTTTTCAGCTAACTGTTCTGGTGTAAGAGATCGAAATGATATTACTTGGCAACGTGAGATAATCGTATCTAATAAGCGCTGTATATTTTCTGTTAATAAAACTGCATAAGTTCCGTTGCCAGGCTCTTCTAAAAATTTCAGTAAACTATTTGCTGCGCTTACTGTCATTTTATCAACATGATTCACAATATATAACTTTTTATTAGATTCAACACCGGTTTTTGTGAATTCTGATTGCAAAAATTGAATTTGCTCTTTTTTAATCGATAAACCAGCTGGCTCAATCAAGTGAATATCTGGATGATTACCTGAATCAATTCGCCGGCAGTTACTGCACTCATGGCATGGCCTATGATTAACTGGATTTTGGCAAAACAGCGCTTTAGCAAACAAAAAACTAATTTGTTTTTTACCTGTTCCTTTGCTTCCTTCAAATAAATAAGCATGAGCAACTCGCTCTTTAAGTAAGCTGTTTTGTAAAATCTTTAATACGTTCGGCTGAAGAGCTTCAAGCTGTTCCCATGTATTTCTCATTCAATCATCACTTTCTATTTAAAATCTTCTCTCTTAAAATTGATGAAATTGATCTACTGGTAGTACGAATACTGTAGCTCCGCCCACTTCAACTTCAACAGGATACGGAATGTATGAATCTGCATTACCACCCATCGGTGCCACAGGAGAAATCATCTGTCTGCGGTTTTCACATTGGCCCTTAATAATATCAAGTGCTTCATCTACTTTATGATCATCTGTACCAATCATAATTGTTGTATTCCCTGATTTTAAAAATCCGCCCGTACTTGATAATTTGGTTGAACGAAACCCTCTTTCTACAAGTGCATTTAAAAGCTTTGAGCTATCTGAATCTTGAATAACGGCCATTACTAATTTCATGAATAACACCTCATTTTACTTTTTTGTTAAGAATAGTATAGCAAGAATAACGATCATCTGTATTTATTTTAAAATCAATTTTATTTGTTTATAAGCTTCTTCACAGACTTTTTCAACGGATTGATTTGCATCAATTCGTCGAATACGCTCTGGAAATTCACTCAAAAGAGATAAATATCCATCTCGTACTTTGTAATGAAAGTCTAAGGATTCTAAATCTAATCGATTAATCTCATCTTTTCGACCTTTATTAATTCTTTCTAACCCTACCTCAGGCTCAATATCAAAATATAAAGTGGCCTGTGGCATCGTTTGCTCAATAGCAAATTGATTGATAGCAAAAATATCTTCTACGCCTATACCCCGCGCATTTCCTTGATAAGCAAGTGAGCTATCAATAAAACGGTCGCATAATACTATATTCCCTTTATTTAGCTCAGGAATCACTTTTTCTACAAGATGTTGTCTTCTAGCCGCAGCATAAAGAAGTGCTTCGGTTCTGGCATCCATTTCCGTATTAGATGGATTTAAGATGATTTCACGAATTTGTTCAGCAATTCGTATGCCTCCAGGCTCTCTTGTTAATACAATGGTATAGCCCTCTTGTATTAATTTTTGTTGAACCATATGGATGATCGTCGTCTTACCAGCACCTTCTGGCCCTTCGAATGTAATAAACGTTCCTGACATGTATAAATTCCTTTCTCTATTTAAATACTTCTATCTTTCCTTCTTCCATACAAGAGCCGCCCTGAATATGACCATTTAACCTTTGAATATGCAAAATATAGTCAATATGATTGCTCGTAATCGTTTCTCCCTCCATTAAAATAGGAATTCCAGGAGGATATGGAATAACAGATTGTGCGCTTACACGCCCAATCGCTTCTTCAAACGAACACATATGCTTTGATCTTAGTTTTCTTTCTTCCACAGGCAGGAGAACCGTTGCTCTTGAAAAACGAAATGGTTTGATTAGTGGTTTTTCATATGACTTACGCTGTATATTCTCTACTGCTTGTCTAACCCGCTTAATTGTATCATTAAAATCCCAACTGCTGCTTAAAGGTAGCACAAACAATACATAGTTAACATCAGCTAGTTCTGTATAAATATCTTGCTTTTCCAGTTCCTTTTGCAAATGATATCCTGTTGCAGCCGAACAAGTCAACGTCATTTTCAAAAGGTCGGTAACAGTTTGATCTGTTTCCACATCAATAGTTGAAAGTGTATCAATCTCATTAATCTTTTCAACAAACGAATGAATATTGTCAGTCATTCTATCAATATCATGCTGAGTAAACTGCTGCAGATAATACCTTGCTAAATCGAGAGAAGCCATAATAGGGTATGAGGGACTGCTTGACTGCAGTACTTGTAGGTAATGCCGAACGCTTTGCTTATTTATCAACGTCCCCTGCATATGTAAATAAGAACCCATAGTCATAGCTGGCAGCGTTTTATGTGCTGACTGAACAACAAGATCCGCTCCATACGTAACAGCTGACGACGGAAAAGGATTACCTAAAATAAAGTGGGCTCCATGAGCTTCATCAATAATTATAGGAATATTGTAGCCATGAATAAAATCAATGATCTTCTTTAAATCTCGCGCTACCCCGTAGTAAGTAGGATTTGTTAATACAAATGCTTTTATATCCTGAGAACCCTCTAAAGCTGCTTTAATTGTTTTAATGGATACACCTGTACTAAGATGTGTTTTTGAATCTATTTCAGGAGCTAAAAAAATAGGCGATGCCTTTGATAAAGCAATAGCATTAAAAATAGATTTATGAGAATCTCTTTGAACAGCAATTTTATCTCCTTCTTGACAAAGAGATAAAATTGCGGCGAGATTGCCTACAGTAGAACCATTAACTAAAAAAAAGCTTTCATCTACTCCATACAACTTTGCCGTTAACTCTTGTGCTTCTTTAATAACAGATTCTGCTTCATGTAAATCATCTAATCCGCTAATTTCTGTTAGATCGTATTGCAAAAAGTCTGCGTAAGAAGACTGAATATGTGAAGGTAGAATTTGACCATTTTTGTGGCCGGGCACGTGATAAGAGAGTGACCTTTTTTCGCTGTGCCTTACTAAACGGTTATATAAAGGTAAATATGTATCCATACATCCATTCCTTACTTTTTGTAAATATAACATTGTTAACTTGATAAAAGAATATGTAAGTATTTTTCCTATCAAAATTCATTTTTCTTTCATTATAACAAACTTAGTTGATTTTTTTGAGCCATATAAAGAAGCCCTTATAAAAAAGGGCTTTTAGTAAGAAAACGCTCCTGATATTCTCTTTAATTGATCTACTAACAATTGATAACGAAAATGAGATGAATCCACCTCTACAATCTCTACCTCGCAGTGTTGGCATATAAAGCTGGAAAACACCTCAATACCCTGTGTATGCTGTTCATGACAAACGGAACATGTCTTAATTTGTTTTTCCATTACTCTCCACCTCCACTAATTAAGTATCGACAAGATGTAACTTCTTTATGCAGTTCATTTACCCCATTTTATGTAGATAGCTTATACTCTGTGAATAATAAAAAAAGGACTAGCTAAAATAGCTAATCCTTTTTCAGGTGCCTGGCAACGTCCTACTCTCACAGGGACAAAGTCCCAACTACCATTGGCGCTAAAGAGCTTAACTTCCGTGTTCGGTATGGGAACGGGTGTGACCTCTTCGCTATCGCCACCA